>NZ_CP077072.1:1270000-4961663 GCF_023699965.1 Luteibacter anthropi | reverse complement strand
CCCAGGCAGGCATCGGCACCTCGTTTCAGCAGATGGTCGAGGGCGGCGGGCTGGTGGTCGTAAGCGGCGAGAATGGCGGCGGTATAGCCGGACGACGTGCGGGCATCGATGGGATAGCCGGCATCGAGCAGTGCATCGAGGATATCGCTGCGGCCGGCACGGGCGGCATCGAACCAAGTGTCGTCGTAGGTATGCGCATCCACGTATTGCGCCTTGCCCAGTGTTTCCGCATCGACATGGCGCACGGCGAGACGCAGCGAAGGCGACATGATCCAGACGCCAGCAATCACCAGTACGGCAAGCAGCGGCAGCCAGCAGGAAGGGCGACGAAGCAGGGAAACGGCTTTCATGACATGAAGGTCTCCGGGGCGATGCCCCGGAGACCGGCTCCCTCTTAGTCCTGCAGGCCGTCGGACAGGCTCTTCACGCGGGCCAGGTCCGCATGCAGGGCCTTGGACAGGCGTTCGCCGTAGTCGCGGTCGGCACGGTAGAAGTACGACAGCATGCGGTACAGGTTGTCCTGGTTGCGCACGTGGGACAGGTCGCCGCTCAGTGCCGTGACCAGGTCGGTCTTGTCCTGGGCGGTCAGCGAGCGATAGTACTCACCAGCCTGGAAGAAGTTGCGCGGCTTGCTGGTGGCCTGCTGCTGGGTCGTACCCTGCAAGGCCGTGCGCACGCTCTTCGCCGACGGGTCTTCCGACACTTCGTTGATCCCCGAGGGTTCGTAGTTCGTCTCGCCCTTGCGGCCGCTCGAATTCATCGTGCCGTCCTGGTTCTCGTTGCTCACGGCAACGGCGGGACGGTTGATCGGCAGGCTGTTGTAGTTCGGACCGAGGCGGTACATCTGGGTGTCTGCGTAGGCGAACAGCCGGCCCTGGAGCATGCGGTCCTCGGACGGTTCGATGCCCGGCACGAGGCGTGACGGTGCAAATGCCGACTCCTCGGTGCTTTCGAAGTAATTATCCGGCACCCGGTCGAGCGTCATGGTGCCGACCTTCCGCTCCGGCACACCCGTCCATACCTTGGTGTCGTCCAGCGGATCGAAGTCGAACCTGGTCAGCTCTTCCGGCGTGAGCACCTGTACATAGAGATCCCACTTTGGCACGTCGCCCTTGCGGATGGCCCCGTAGAGATCATTGGTGTGCAGGTTCCAGTCCTTGCCGATCGAGGCTGCGATCTCGTTCGGGCGCAGGCCGTGGATGCCTTGCAGGCTCTTCCAGTGGAACTTCACGTAATGGACTTCGCCCTTGGCATTGACGAACTTGAAGGCGTGGACCGCATAGCCGTCCATGTGGCGATAGGAGTCCGGCATGCCTTCCACCGTGTAAAGGTGGGTGAGCATGCTGGTGGCTTCGGGCGTATGGGCGAAAAAGTCGAACGCGAGATCGGCATCCTGCACGCCGGTCACGGCGCTGGGCTTGTTCGCATGCACGAAGTCCGGGAACTTGATGGCATCGCGGATGAAGAAGATCGGCCAGTTGATACCGACCATGTCCCAGTTGCCGTCCTGCGTGTAGAACTTCACGGCGAAGCCACGCGGGTCACGTGCCTGCTCCGGCGAGCCGCGATAACCCATCACGGTGGAGAAGCGCACGAATACCGGCGTGCTGGTGCCGGGAGTGAAGACCTTGGCGCGGGTGAGGTCGGAGAGATCGCCGCTGGGCGTGAAGCTGCCGAAAGCACCGGTGCCACGGGCATGCACCACGCGCTCGGGGATGCGCTCGCGGTCGAAGCGTTGCAGCTTTTCGATCAGGTGCGAATCCTGCAACAGCACAGGGCCCGCCGGCCCGGCCGTCTGCGAGTTCTGGTTGTCTCCCACCGGGGCGCCGCCGTCGGTGGTGAGGTGCTTCTCCTGGGCGACGGCGGTGCCGCCGAGGATCGCGGCCAGCGCGAAGGCGAGCCGTCCCATCGTTACCTTGTTCAATGTCTCATTCCTGCCATACACCCCTCTGGTGCTGGCAGGCATGGTGCGAATCCGTGGCGTCGCCATCCAATCGTTCGTTGCTATGGTCGTCATAGCGCGAATGAATGCATGTCCTTTCATGTGACGAAGTCCGCATATATACGTGACTTCGCATAGTCATCGGCTAACGCGCGCAGCGTCGCGTTGCAAATTGCCTATGGCCGGATGGTACTCATGGCGTCCATGAGGCGAAGCATGTCGCCGCGGTGCGTGGTGCTGGCGCGCCATGCCATGGCTAGTTCGCGCTGTCGGCCGGGATGCACCGACCGGCGATAGACCACGCCATGCATTGAACGTTCGGCGGAAGCGGGAACCAGCGTGCAGCCTTCGCCGGCAGCGACACGATAGAGCAGGGCACCGAGTGTCGGCGATGCCTTGGCGGCACCGGGCGCACCGGCGGCATGGATCGCCTGCTGGCGCAGGCAGTCCGGTTCGGTGAGCAGCAGACGCGACGACGCATCGAGTTCGTGCCAGTCCGGTCCGTCGGCGCGTGCCGCAAGGTGGCTGGCAGGGCAGGCCATCAGCAGGGGTTCCGTGCCGAGAGAGCGGTGGTCCAGGGAGCGATGGATGACAGGAGCGGTCATGATGGCGGCGTCGATGTCGCCGCTAGCCAGTGCCGCCGACAGTTCGGTGCTGGAAGCTTCGCCGAGCAGCAGTTCCACGCTGGGAAAGGCGCTGCGCAATGATGCAAGCAGGCGCGGGAAATACGATGCGGCGAGGGTTGGAATGGCCGAGAGCCGCAGGACGCCGTTGAAAGCACTGTCAGGGCGACGGGCCAGCGCAAGCAATGCACGGCCTTCCGCCAGTGCACGGCGCATCTGTTCGACGATGGCATGGCCCGCAGGCGTCATCACGACGCCGCGCGGCGTGCGCTCGAAGATGGGCGTATGCAACCGTTCCTCGATACGGCGAACCTGCACCGACAAGGAGGGCTGCGCGACATGGCATTGGCGTGCGGCACCCACAAAGCTGCCCAGCTCCGCCACGGCCACCACGTATTCCAGGTCACGGAACGACAGGCCGGTGAAGTTGGGTTTCGGCGAAGCCGCGGTGACGTCCATTGCCTTCCCTCACCTGACAGGCCCGTGAGCTTAGTCGTCGGATCGGAAGGGGGGAAATCGAAGCTTTCGATGAGGACAATAGCCTGGCGCTATCGCGAAATCCTGTAGAAGCCGACCTTGTCGGCGACCCGCGGCAGCGGGCAATGCATCGCCATTCCCGGTTGCCGACAAAGTTGGCTCCTACACAAGCCGGGTCAGGCGGCGACGCGGTTGCCCTGGTCGATAACCTCGATCTCGTGCGACAGCGCATACACCACCCGTCGCATCAGCTCATGCCTCAGCACTTCACGCTGGCGGAAGGCCGAACGATGCTTGCTGGCCACATCCTGCTCGTTGCGCTCGGGCTCGGACGGCGGCAGGTTGAAGAAGCCGTCACGGGCAAGCACGCCGCTGGATTCGATCCAGAAGGCATCGTACGACGCCTTGACCTTGCCTGAGCGGGCGAGGGCATGGCGGTCGTTGCCGATGCCACGGATACGGGGAATACCGTGTTCTGCCGCGATGGCGTAGATGAGCGACAGCAGCAGGTTCTTCGGACGCAGGCCATGGCACTGCCGGGTGACCGTGCGCACGCGCTCCTGGCCGTCTTCGGTGGACGGGCCCTGCAGGCAGCCGATCAGCAGTTCACCACGCGAGGGCGCGAAGGTGATGGTGGCCGAGAACAGCAGGGTGTCGTCGGCGGTGGCCAGGGCAAGACTCAACTCGCCTTCGCAACCTTTGCGGACCGGCGGCATCAGCAGCACGCGCAGCGGTTCGCCGCTCTTCATGGGCACCTCGGTAAGCACCACGCGGCCGTCCGTATAGATGCGCTCCAGCATGCCGGCCGGGAGTTCGGTGGTGAGGAAACGGAAATGGTCCATGACCGTGCGCAGCGTCTTGCGCTGGCCGTAACCGCGGCTGAGGAAGCGGTGCTGCCAGCGCTCGATCAGCCGGCCGTCGCGCTGTACGGCGGCCCGAAGGGCCGGGTGGCTGTCGAGCAGGGCCAGCCAGCGCAGGTGAAGCAGGGGAGCCGCCAGGCACCGCACCGCATAGCGCAGGGCGGACGACCGGTAGGACCGGCGGTTCGACCAGTCGTTACGGTTGCGGAGGCTCTGAAGCATCCTGTTCAGGGCAGGCATGGGGGCGTTCGCGTGGGGACGTAACGGCGAGGCTAATCGCAATAACTTTCGGCTGGCTTTCGCAAGCTTTCGTCCGGCCCGGGTCAGGCTTCCAGCGGATCGTCGGAGTGCAGCTCGTCCATCCAGCCCCGGCGTCGGTGGAGCACCCATTCCACGTGCTCGGCGAACATCACGTCGATGGCGCCGCCGCGATCCATCGAGGCCAGCCGTCCCTCGGTAATGTTGCCCAGGTACACGGCTTGCTCGGCATAGCCGGCGATGCCATCGGCCTCCAGCTGGGCGAGGACGGCGCGGAGATTGACGTGTCGTGCATTCTGGACTGGCATGGCCGGAGCATCGCGGATATCACCTGAATGATCGGCGAGTTTAGCCAAGGCTTTAATCGCCACGGCGCGACCCTGTGGCCACGCCGTGGCAAGGCTGTCAGAAGACTACCTGTGCCCGCATGCCGACCGAGTTGCCAGCATCGGGTCCCTGGAAGCTGCCGACCTTGTTGGCCGTGTTCCAGTGGATGTAGTTGAGCATCAGGCGCGACCAGTCGTTGAGGTACCAGTTGAGCCCCAGCGTATAGCTCTTGCCCTTGCCGCCACGGGGCGCGTCGGCGAAATCGTAGTGATCTACACGCCCGGCCAGCTCGAAGGCGCCCCAGCCGCCGGAGGTCACCGGATCGTTCACCTTCACCCCCTTCCAGCTGCCCGAGCGGGACGAGAACCCGGGCGCTTCGCCGGTGATCATCCAGCCCGCGGCGAACGACGAGCCGTGCCGGCTGACCGAACCCGCGGTACGCGAATCGATCGTCCGTTTGCCGTATTCGTTCATCATCCAGAAATTGCGCAGCACGCCGCCGAGTTCAAAGCCCTTGCCGTGGTCCTGGGTGGGATTGGCGATGGAGCTGGCCGACACGGCGAGGTTGTCGTTGTAGTCCAGCGCGATGGACGGGGTGTTGTTGATGCTGGTGATCGCGTCGCTGATCTTCTCGTAGTAATACCAGGCACCCAGGTGCAGGAAGCCGCTTTCGTTCTTCAGCGGATTCCAGTGCGCGCGAGTGAGGTAGGTGGTGGAGTCCGTGCTCGTGCCCGACGTGGAACTGCTCGGGGCATTGCCGTTCACCGACAGGCTGTAGTGCCAGTTGTCGCCGTACATGCGCATCTGTGCACCCATGCCGAAGTAGCTCACCACCGGCTGGCCCACGGCCGTGGCGGCGTTGCGCAGCATGAACGGTACGCGGGCCGATTCCGACGACCCTTCGGTGCCGAGGTCCTTCAGGAAGTTGCCCAGGTAGAACTTCGTGGCGTTGCCGAACAGGCGGGTGGCATAGGTCAGGTAGGTCTGGCGCAAGGCCACCTTGTTGTCGGCGAAGTCGGCTTCCACGTGGTACCCGAGCGCACCGACCGTGCCCTCGCCACCCAGGCGTGCGCTGGTGATCTGCGCGCCGCTGATGTTGCGCGTGGCGTAGTTCGATCCCTTCGTGCGGGTGAAGTCGACCAGCAGGCGGCCGTCGGGCTTGAAGGTGAAGAAGCCATCGTCGCTACGGAACATCGGGCCGGCCTCGTTGCCCCGACCCCAGCGCGTGCTGCCGCCGGCAGGGCCGCCATTGCCCGTGCCGCGCGCCAGTGCCACGGCCATCTCGCTTTCGCGCGTATCGGCGATGGCGGCCTGGACCTGTGCATCCCGTTGGGTGGCAAGCGCAGGTGTCGCCGCGACAGCGGGAGTGCCGGAGGCATCGCTCGCGGGATGGCGTTCGCCTTCCACCGTGGCAAGGCGACGCTTGAGTTCTTCGATTTCCGCCGACTGCGCCTTGATCAGCTTCAACAGCTGGGCGTTGGTCACCGTGTCGGCGGCAAACGCCGGGGCGCCGGTGGTAGCCAGCAGCACGGCGGTAATCGCCGTGCAAAGGCGAGTGTGGTTACGCATGGATTGTGTTCTCCCCTGGGGCGCCCGGAGGCGCTCAGTTTTCGTCGGGACCGGTGTCGTCGGTCGCAGGCGTGGCACGACGGCTGGTCGCGCTGGCAGGTCGGGCAAAGGGTGAAGTGTCAACAGCGGAGAAAAAGCCGTTGCGCCGTGCCCATGCCGCAAACAGGCGCGGCCATGCCGCCACTGCGGAACCGGGATCGCCCAGGCCCCAGCCATGACCTCCCTTGTCGAAGACGTGCAATTCGGCGTCTACGTCGTTCTTCTTCAGTGCCTGGAACATCACCAGGCTGTTGCCGATGTTCGCGATGGGGTCGTCGGCGGCTTGCGCGAGGAACGTCGGCGGCGTGTCGTGAGACACATGCAGTTCCACCGAGTAAGCCTGCACGGCATCGCGCTGGGTGGACAGCTCGCGGAACGAGCGCGTGGTGTCGAACGGTGCCTGCAACGACACGACGGGATAGATCAATCCGGCGAAATCCGGTCGTGCGGATATCTGGTCGGTCGCATCCACAGGCGTATAGAACGCATCGCCAAAGCGGGTTTCCGCGATGCCGGCGAGATTGCCGCCCGCCGAGAAGCCCAGGATGCCGATCCGCTTCGGATCAAGGCCCAGCTCCTGCGCGCGTGCACGCACCATGCGGATGGCGCGCTGTGCATCCTGGAACGGTGCTGCGGCCGGCCATTGATCGGCGGGCAGGCGGTAATAAAGGACAATGGGCGTCACACCGAGCGCGGCCAGCCACTTTGCGGTGGGCATCACCTCATGGCCGATACCGATGCGGAAATAGCCGCCACCGCCCATGAGGATCACCGCCGCGCCATTGGCGCCCGCTGGCTTGTACACCTCGATACGCGGCCGGCTCACATTCGATACCGCGCCCACGCCCGTGCCGCTCTGGCCGATGCGTTCGGGGCCGGAAGGCCCGTTGCCACCGGGTGGCTTGCCGGGCCACAGGTCGATCGTCACCGGCTTGCCGGGCGCCTCCTGTGCCGAGGCGTGGCCGAGACAGGCCAGCGAAAAGGCCGCCGCGATAATCGCGACGCGACAGGTATTCATGGTGTTTCCCCCTGGGTGACATGGAGCGGGTGGCCGTCGTTGTCGACGCCACGAGGCGCAAGGGCCGCGTCGAGGGCCTTGCGGTCGAGCGCGCCTTCCCAGCGCGCGACGACGACGGTAGCCACGGCGTTGCCGATGAAATTGGTGAGCGAGCGGCATTCGCTCATGAAACGATCAACGCCGAGGATCAGCGCCATGCCCGCGACAGGTAGCGAAGGCACGACGGACAGCGTGGCGGCCAGCGTGACGAAGCCTGCGCCGGTAACGCCTGCGGCGCCCTTGGAGCTCACCATCGCCACCAGCAGCAGCGCGATCTGCTCGCCCAGCGTCAGCGGCGTATTGGTGGCCTGGGCGATGAACAGCGCAGCCAGCGTCATATAGATATTGGTGCCGTCGAGGTTGAACGAATAACCCGTGGGCACCACCAGCCCGACCACTGACTTGTCGCAACCGGCACGCTCCATCTTTTCCATGAGCGAGGGCAGGGCGGCTTCCGACGACGATGTGCCCAGCACCAGCAGCAGTTCGGCCTTCAGGTAGCGCAGCAGCCGGAAGATGGAAAAACCGGTGAGCCGGGCGACGGTGCCCAGCACCACGATCACGAAGAGCAGCGAGGTGGCGTAGAACGTGCCCACCAGCAGGAACAGGTTGGACAGCGAGCCCACGCCATAGCGGCCGATGGTGAAGGCGATGGCGCCGAAGGCGCCGATGGGTGCCGCCTTCATCAACAGATGCACGAGGCGGAAAACGGGTGCCGTCAGGGCCTCGAAGAAGTCCACGACCGGCCGGGCCCGTTCACCGGCCAGCGTGAGCGAAACACCGAAAAGCACGGCTACCAGCAGCACCTGCAGGATATTGCCGGAGGTGAAGGCGCCCAGCACCGTGTCCGGGATGATGTCCATGAGGAAGCCGGTCAGCGATATGTCGTGCGCTTTCGAGGCATATCCCGCCACCTCGGCGGAAGAGAGTGACGACAGCGGGATGTTGAGCCCGGCACCGGGCTTCACGACGTTGGCGACAATGAGCCCCACCACGAGGGCCAGCGTCGAGAACACGACGAAGTACACCATCGCCTTCAACACCACGCGGCCGACGGCGTTGAGATGGGGCATACCGGCGATGCCGGTCACCACGGTGAGGAAGATCACCGGGGCGATCACCATCTTCACCAGCTTGATGAAGGCATCGCCCAGCGGCTTCATCGAGGCGGCGGCATCCGGCCACCAGTGGCCGAGCAGGGCACCCAGCGCGATGGCAAACAGCACCTGGACGTAGGTCTGTCGCCAGAATGGCACGGGGGCAGAAGGGATGGCGTGACTGGGGGACATGGCGGGCAGCGGAAGCTTCGGTTGCCGTTTTTGTAGCCTGTCCGGGCCGATTCACCCATAACACATTCCGGTTAGATGGCCGGCGGGTATGCGACCATGCCCCGCGATATGTCGATCCGGCGCCCCTTACGATGGCTATGGTTATGCCTGCTCCTGCTTGCCATGGGCGGCAGCGCCGCGCTGGGCGGCTGGCTGGCCTGGCAGCGCGGGATGGATGGCATAGCGGCGCAGGCCGGTGACCGCCTGGAACTGCATGCGCTGGCGGTACAGCGCCTGATCGATCGTTTCCGGGTGTTACCGACGGTGCTGGCGCTCGATCCGCACCTGCGCGCTGCGCTGGCGACACCCGCATCCGCGGAGCAGGTGCGCAACCTCGACGACTGGATGAAACGGGCCAACGAAGCGGCCCACGCGTCCACGCTGACCCTGCTGGATCGCCATGGCAGGGCCATCGCCGCCAACAACTGGGATACCCCGGCCAGCAATGTCGGTATCGATTACCGTTTCAGGCCGTACTTCCAGGATGCAATGCGCGACGGACATGCCACTTTTTATGCGGTAGGCGTGTCCACCAACGTGGCAGGTTATTTCATCGCGCAGGCCATCGAGGACGATGCGGGCCAGCGCCTGGGCGTGGTCGTGCTCAAGATCACCCTGGATACCCTGCCCGACGACTGGAAGAAGGGCGGCAACGACATCGTGCTCCTGGCGGATGCGCACGGCGTGGTTTTCCTCGACAACCGCGACGGTGCATGGAGCTATCGCAGCCTGGGTCCGTTGACGGAAGCGGCACGTGTGGACATCGATGCGACCCGTCAGTACGGCGGCCGCCCCCTGCCTCCCATCGGACGCAGGATCTTCGGGCCACTGGGCGACGGTGGTGAGCGGGTCAGGGCCACGTCGCCGTCGCTGTCGCACGACGTGGTCTGGCGTTCCCTGGCGATGCCACAGCAAGCCTGGACTCTTCACCTGCTCGCCGATGCGCATCCGGCGATGATCGCCGGGCGTCATGCGGCGTTGATTGTCCTGATCGCCTGGCTGCCGGTGATCCTGTTCGGCCTGTTCCTCCAGCAACGCTGGCGCCTGGCGCGCTTGCGCCAGCGCAGCCGTGAAGAGCTGGAGCAGATGGTGGCGCATCATGCCGCCGCCTTGCGTTCGGCGCAGGACAGCGTGGTTGCCGCAGCCCACGAGGCCACGCAGACCGGACAGCGCAGCCTGGAACACCTGCCGCAAGGCATCAGCGTGGTCGATGCCGACCTGAAACTGGTGGCGTGGAATTCCCGCTATCAGCAGATCTTCGGCTTCCCCGATGAATACATGCGTGTGGGCCGGCCCATCGAAGACATGTTCCGCTTCAATGCGCGCCGTGGCCTGCTGGGCCCGGGTGACGTGGAAGACGCCATCGAGCGGCGCCTGCAATACCTGCGGCAGGGCAGCCCTCATATGTACGAGCGCGAACGGCCCGACGGCACCACCTTCGAGATTCATGGCAATCCGCTGCCCGATGGCGGCTTCGTCACCAGCTATGCCGATATCACCGCCTATAAGGCCGCCGCGCGGGAACTGCGTACGTTGACCAGTTCGCTGGAGCAACGCGTGGACGAACGCACGCGCGACCTCAACGAGGCGAAAGCGGAAGCCGAGCGGGTCAGTCGTTCGAAGACGCGCTTCATCGCCGCGGCAGTGCATGACCTGCTGCAACCCCTCAACGCAGCCCGGATGTTCCTCGGCGCGCTGGCCGAACGGGCGTCCGGCGCGGAGGAAAGGGAACTGGTGGAACGTGTGCGCCAGGCCTTGCAGACCCAGGACGAACTGCTCGCAAGCCTGCTCGACGTGTCCCGCCTCGAAGGTGGGGCCGTCGAGCCGAGGCTGACGAACCTGGCGCTGGGGCCCATGCTTTCGGACCTGGCTCGTCAGTTCGGCCTGCTTGCCGCTGCACGCGGGCTGGCGTTGCACGAAGTGCGCACGCAGGTGCACGTACGCAGCGATGCGTTGTTGCTGCGTC
The DNA here is from genome assembly GCF_023699965.1 of Luteibacter anthropi. Taxonomy (NCBI): domain Bacteria; kingdom Pseudomonadati; phylum Pseudomonadota; class Gammaproteobacteria; order Lysobacterales; family Rhodanobacteraceae; genus Luteibacter; species Luteibacter anthropi. The sequence continues at coordinate 4,951,217 of NZ_CP077072.1, read as the reverse complement.
GTGTATTGCAGAATTTCCTGTCCAATGCGATCCACTACACCCCGCGCGGGCGTGTCGTGATCGGCATCCGGCGCGTTGCGGGATCGGCACGTATCGAGGTGTGGGATACCGGCCTGGGCATTCCCGAGGCGAAAACCCGGGCGATCTTCGACGAATTCCTGCGCCTGGATAGTGGCGTGGATCGTGACCGGCGCAGCGCGGGCCTTGGCCTGTCCATCGTTGACCGGATCGGGCGCCTGCTCGGTGCGCCGGTGACGGTACGGTCCTGGCCTGGGCGGGGCAGCGTGTTTTCCATTGCGGTGCCGCTGGCCGTCGCGCCGGGCGTCGAAGCGACGACGGATCGTGCGGTCGATGATGATTCGCCGCTCGTCGGGCGGCGCATCCTGTTGGTGGATACCGACGAAGCCACGCGTGCCTCCACGGCCTCGTTGCTCGCAGGCTGGGGCTGCGACGTCGTGGCGGTGGGAGGCGCCGAAGCGGCCCTCCGCCACGCGGAAACGGATGACCCGCCGGATGTCTTGATCCTGGAACATCCCCTGGACGACGCTCCCGGCGATGGCTTGCGAACGAGTCTGTGCGCGCGCTGGGGCACGAAGCCGCCGACGGTGTTGATCGCCATGAGGCCATCGGAATCCGACATCCGCAACGCGGCAGACGAGGGCCTGCGTTATCTGACCAAGCCGCTGGCTCCCGCGCGATTGCGGGCGGTACTGAGCCGCCTGCTCATGGTCTCCCACCCACCTTCGTAGGAGCGCGCCTGCGCGCGACCGTACAGGCGAAAACCAGCGGGAAAGGTCGCCCGCAAGGCGCGCTCCTACAAATGCGAGCCTTCGACGCCTTCGTCGATGTCGAGGGATTTCACCAGTACCGCGGCCTGGGTACGCGAGCGGCAGTCCAGCTTCTGCAACACGGCGGTGACGTGAATCTTCACCGTGTTCTCCGCAAGCCCCAGTTCGGCGGCAATCTGCTTGTTGAGCATGCCTTCGGCCAGCAGCATCAGCACGCGGAACTGCTGCGGCGTGAGGCTGGACAGGCGGGCGGCAAGCTTCGCGTCCTCATCGCTGCGTTCCGCACGTGCACCCACGAAGGCCGTATCCCCGCGCATCACCGCGGCCACCGCATCGCGCAGCACCTCGGCAGGCGTGGATTTGGAGACGAATCCCGCAGCACCGAACTGTTGCGCGCGACGCACATTGCGCGGGTGATCGTTGGACGACACCACCAGCACAGGGATATCCGGGTGCTCGCCACGCAGCCAGAGCAACGAGGAAAACCCCATGGCACCCGGCATGGTCAGGTCGAGCAGGACGAGATCGACGGGTTCCCCGGTGGCGAGCACGGCCTCCATCGCACTATGACTGCCTGCTTCAAGGGCACGCCCTTCACGCAGGAGGTCGGCGAGCGCATGCAGCAGCGCGCCGCGGAACATGGGGTGGTCGTCGGCGATGAGCAAGGTGATGGCCATAAGCCGATTCTAACCGGGTGCGGGGTGGTCCAGCCCCATGACCGTGCGCAAGGCGAAGCGCCGGAACAGTGGCACATGCGCAGCGATGGGCAGTACCGCGCGACGCAGGCCGCGCAACGCCGCATTGCCACCGCGTGCTACCGTGGTAACCGCCTTGATCCGCTCCACGACGGCCTCGTGCACGATATGGCGCTGGCTGTTGTAAGTGGCGAGTGCCTCGGCGACGTGATCCGGCCGCGCCGACAGGCACAACGAAAAAGCGGCGGCGTCCTCGATACCCAGGTTCATGCCGCGCGCACCCACGGGGGAGTGGATATGCGCCGCATCGCCGCCCAGCGCCACCCTGCCCAGAGCACAACGGTCAGCGACCCGATGGGCGATATGAAAGTTGGAAGTCCACAGGGGCGACCCGGCCGTTGTACCGGAAGGCAGTCGCGACAGCGGATCAGGCAGGCTGGAGATGACGCGCCACACGGAGTCATCCAGGGCGAGCAGGAACATCATGCCGTCCGGGAAGAACAGGACATGCGCGTAGCGGTTATCCAGCGAGGTATCCAGCGGAATGTCGAACAAGGGCCATGTTTCCGGAAAGGCGCTTCCGGGAAAATCGATGCCCAGCTTCTTACGGAAACCGCTGTGCGCACCATCGGCTGCCAACACGGCATCGAAATGGCCCACGCCCACGCAGCTGTCGTCGAGGCAGACCCGTGCCGACATGTCGTCCTGGCAGAGCAGGCTTGCCTTGCGTCCGCGTTCCACGACGATGCCTTCCGCAGCCAGCGCTTCGGTTAGCAAGGCCTCGCTACGCTCTTGTGAAAGCACCAGGAGCCCGTAGCGGGGATGCATGCGCTCGGCCTCCACGCAGGCCAGCTGCCTGCCGTTTTCATGGAAGCAGACACCTCGGGCCGGACGACCTTCCGCCAGCATGCGCTCGGTGACGCCCGTGGATTGCAGCAGGTCGAGTGTGCGTGGGTTCACGGCGAGTGCACGGGAATGCGCAGCGGGTGTCGTTGCCGCATCCACGATGCGCGGATGGAAACCCTTGCGTACCAGGAAGAGAGCGGCCGCGAGTCCGGTGGGACCCGCACCTGCGATCAGCACCGAAGGATGGTTCATCGACCTGGCTCCATGTGTGCGATACATGCAGCCTAGGCCCGTGCGCATGACCGCGTCAACGATGCACGGGAACCTGCTGGGCTTCGAGCGTGCGCATCAGCGCGACATCCAGTGGCGTAGCCGGCACGTTGCCAAGACGTTCACGGAGTCGTGTCCCGTCGAGTTCTACCGATGCTTTCCACAGATAACGCATCTTGCGCAGTTCCCGCAGTGTTTCGACGAAAGGCGATGCAAGCGTGAGCAACGGCCATGGAAAGGTGCCCATCCGTAGCGAAGCATTTCCTGTGACGCGCCGCAGCGCTGCCAGCAGTTCGTGGCCGGTGATCTGGTGGCCGTGGAAGTGATAGCGCGCAAAGGTTTCGAGGTTCTCCTCGTCGGCCAGTAGCGCCGCGAGTGTTGTGCCGACGTCCGGCAGATACGCCCAGGCATGGGGCAGGGAAGCATCGCCGGGATACGGCAGCACGTTCAGCGGTTTGCCCGGTTTCACCAGGCCACCCGAGAACCAGTTGTTGCCCGTATGCGGACCAAAGAAGTCGCCGCAGCGCAGGATCAGCGAGCGCACGCCTTCATGCGCAGCCTGCTCCATGCGTCGCTCCAGCTCGACACGGATCTCGCCTTTGCGGGTGACGGGATGCTGGGGAGAATCCTCGCGAAGCAGCGGAAACGCATCGTGCCCGTAGTTGTAGATCGTGCCGGGCAACACGACCCGGGCGCCGTGCTGGCGTGCGGCGGCCAGGGTGTTGTCGATCATGGGCAGCACCTGGCGCTCCCAGTCGCGATATCCCGGCGGGTTCACGGCATGCACGATCACCGAGGCACCGCGAGCGGCGGCACGGACGTCGTCTGCATGCAGGGCATCGCCCTGCACCCAGCGAATGTCGGAGCTGCGGGTGGCCAGGCGGCGGGTGAGGGCGGTGACCTGCCAGCCGGCAGCGAGCAGGGCGCGGGCGGTTTCACCACCGACGCCGCCGGTGGCGCCGAGAACGAGTGCAGTCTTGTGGGTCATGGTGGCGTATCCGGAAGAAGGTGAAGCCAGTCTGTGCCCGTTCGTGCTATACGGGAATTGGCTAAATGCTTATGGTTGCCATAAAAAAATGAATAGCCAGGCCCTCTCCTGGGATCTGCTTCGATCCTTCCTATCGGTGATGCGGGAGGGCAGCCTTTCCGCTGCCGCCCGGGCGCTGGGCATGACCCAGCCGAGCCTCGGGCGCCATGTGCGTGAACTGGAGGCGGCGCTGGATGTGCCCCTGTTCGCGCGGGGCCCCCAGGGCCTGGTGCCGACCGATGCCGCCCGCGAACTGCTGCCACATGCGGAGTCCATGGCGGCGGCAGCGGCGTCCATGTGGCGGGCAGCATCAGGCGCCCAGGACGAATTGCGCGGCGTGGTGCGCATCACCGCCAGCGAGGTGATTGGCGCGGAGGTGCTGCCGGCCATGCTGGCGACATTCCGTCGTGAGCACCCGGGCATCATTTTCGAGCTGTCCACCACGAATCGCACCGAAAACCTGCTCAGACGCGACGCGGACATCGCCGTGCGCAATACGGCGCCCGAACAGGATGCGCTGGTGGCGCGGCACGTCGGTCGTGTGTCGATGGGGTTCTATGCACATCCCGATTACCTCGACCTTGCCGGGCGGCCGCAACGCCTCGCCGACCTGACGCAACATGCGCTGATCGGCTTCGACGAAGAGCGCTCCTACGTGCGTGCCATCCGTCCCGCCGACCTGCCGTATACGCGCGAGCATTTCAGCCTGCGCACCGACAACGACCTGGCCGCGCTGGCGGCGATGAAGGCCGGCTACGGCATCGGCATCTGCCAGGCGCCGCTCGGGCGTCGTTACGGACTGGAACGCCTGCTTGCGGAAGCGGCCGACGTGCCGCTGGATGTCTGGGTCGTCACCCATGAAGACTTACGTGCAAGCCGGCGCGTGCGCGCCGTTTTCGATCATCTCGCCGAGGCCCTCACGGCCTATCCGCACACATGAAAACTGCTAACCTCCCGCGTCCGCCCTGTGGAGACCGACCATGAGCCTGATCCAGACCCCCGTGTCCTACGGCGAGCTGATCGACAAGATGACTATCCTGCAGATCAAGCTGCAAGAGATCCGCGACGAGGCAAAGCTCGCCAACGTGCGCAACGAGCTTGAGCTGCTGGATGCGACGTGGAAGAACGACGGCGCGTCGAAGACCGACATTGCGGCGGAAACCGAACGCCTGCTGGCGGTGAACAAGCGCCTGTGGGATATCGAGGATCGCATCCGCCTGAAGGAGCGCGCGCAGGAGTTCGACGCCGATTTCGTCAAGCTGGCGCGTTCGGTGTATTTCGAAAATGACGAGCGCGCAGCCATCAAGCGCGAGATCAACCTGAAGCTGGGTTCAACCCTGGTGGAAGAAAAGTCATACCAGGACTACCGCGCCCCTGAAGCGTGAAAACACCCTGTAGGAGCGCGCCTCGCGCGCGACCGGACGTACCGATACCCCCGGTCGCGCGCAAGGCGCACTCCTACAGGGAGATGTGGAGAAACTGCGCGCAGGCCTCGAAGCGATCCGCCATATCGCTCACTTCAACGAGATCCATCACGCCGGGCTTCTCGATCTTGGTACCCCAGGGAATCTCCGACGCCGGCTTGCCGAGGAACTTCCGCGCCGCGTCGTCATATCGATTCACACACCAGCGCCGGTCGGAATACGGGCCCGAGCGGTCCGGATTGCTGGCTGCATGCAGCCCAAGCACCTTCACACCGGCCGCGTTGGCCATGTGCATCGGACCGGAATCGGGCGTAAGCAGCATCGACGAGCGCCCCAGTAGAGCCATGAAGCGCTTCAGCGTGTCCTTGCCAGTGAGGTCCAAAGGCCGGTTCTTTACCTGCGCGAGGATGGCATCGGCTAGTGCGCGTTCGCCCTCCGAAGGACCACCGACCAGCGCAACGCGCATGCCTCGCGACATGGCATGGTCCACCAGTGCGGCATAACGCTCGACACGCCAGTTACGCAGCGCATGGCTGGACATCGGGCTGACCAGCAAGGTCGGCATATCGCCGGGCAGTTGCCCTGCGGCCCAGTCGCGGTCGTCGGAGGAGACAGGGATATCCCAGCGCACCTGCGTCTGTGCCAGGCCCAGCGGTTCGATGAAACTGGCCATGGCATCGAGCACGTGTTCACCGCTACGGGCGGCTATCCGCTCGTTGACGAACAAGCCGTGCAGGTCTTTCGAGCGGGCCTTGTCGTAACCGATACGGCGATCCGCCTTCACCGCGAGGCTGAGCAGGTTCGAGCGCAAGGCCACCTGCATGTGCAGCAGTGCGTCGAAGCGCCGTCCGGCCAGGGCCTGCCGCACCTCGCGCATGCCCTCACGTCCCTTGCCCTTGTCGAAGGTGATGAACTCCACGCCCGGCAGGTCGCCGACCAGCCGGCGCTCGAGCTTGCCCACGATCCAGGTCAGCCGGGTCGCCGGCGCCTTCTCCTGAAGGGTGCGCACGAGCGGCACGACATGCGTCACGTCGCCGATGGCGGACGTGCGCAGGATGCAGAGACTGGAATCTCCCGACGGGAGGGGGCGGCTTGGTAGACTGGGCACGATTGGATTACCGGGACGGGAGGCCGCCATGATGGGCGGCCCGACAATGACAGACCATCGCGTAATGGAGGCTGCGGACGGAGCGATTCTGTTCGACGCGGCCCGTACAGCTCAAGTCGGCCACGACTGGTTTTCGCCGGAGTACTGGCGGGAGCGCGGTCTGCTGCGCACCCAGGCCGGTGGTCGCGGCGGCGTGGCCATCATCGATTCACCGGCTGGCGAGGCGGTGCTTCGCCATTATCGGCGCGGTGGCATGGTGGCCGCCCTGCTGGGCGATCGCTATCTGTTCACCGGGCGCCAGCGTACCCGCAGCGAGCGTGAATTCCGCCTGCTCGTGGAACTGGAGCGCAGGGGCCTGCCCATATCGCCGCCCGTGGCTGCGCGGTATCTCCGGCATGGCCTGCGCTATTCGGCCGACCTCATCACCTTGCGCATTCCCGATGCGGTCACGCTTGCCGAAAAGGTCGCCCAGGGCGGTTTCAACGAAGCGCTTGCGGCAAGGGCAGGCGAGCTCGTGGCACGCTTTCATCGCGAGGGCGTGTGGCATGCGGACCTCAACGCACACAATATCCTCGTGAACGCGCAGGGCCTGCATCTCATCGATTTCGACAAGGGCCGCCTGCGCAGCCCGGCTGCCGGCTGGCGCCAGGGCAACCTGTCACGCCTGCGGCGTTCGCTGGTGAAAGTAGGGGCTGCCGAAGGAGGCGACACCTTCGATGCGGTGCTCTGGCCCGCACTTGTGGCCGCATACGAACGGAGCCTGTCGTGAGCTGGCATCTGCATTTTCTGGGTACGGGCGCCGCCCATGCGGTGGAACTGGGCTCGTCGGCCGTGGTGGTCGAGCGTGATGGACAACCGCTGCTGCTGGTCGACTGCGGTCCCGACACGCTGGATCGCTACGTGGCCACTTACGGCGCGCCTCCGTCGGCGCTGTACATCACACATACCCATATGGACCACGTGGCAGGCATGGAACGCCTGTTCTTCCGCCTGTGGTTCGATGAGGCGCTCCGCGGTCGCACCAGGGTCTACCTGCATGCCGGGCTGCTGCCATGGTTGCAGGGCAGGGTGGCCGACTACCCTGGCGCCCTCGCCGAGGGCGGCGTCAATTACTGGGAGGCCTTTCATCTGGTGCCCTTTACCCGGGGTTTCTGGCACGAGGGTCTCTGGTTCGATGTCTTTCCCACGCGCCACCACGTCCAGGGCACTTCGTACGGCCTGGCCCTGCGCGGGAGCTTCGTTTTCACGGGTGACACGCGGCCCGTGCCCGAGGCGCTGGCGATCCATGGCGCCCATGGCGAGCTGGTAGCCCACGATTGCGGGGTGATCGGCAATCCGTCGCACACCGGCGTGGATGATCTGGAGCGGGAATATCCCGACGAGATGCGTTCGCGCATGGCGCTGTACCACTACGGCAGTGTCGGTGACGGTGAGACGCTGGAGGGGCGGGGGTATCGCATTGCGCATCCGGGGGAGAGGCTGGGGTTGCCTGAGCCACATGCCACGCGGGGAGATGCGGGTTGAGGTTATTCCGGTCGCGCGCAGGCGCGCTCCTACAAGGCTAGGCCCTGTAGGAGCGTGCTTGCGCGCGACCGGTAACGCGATAACCCGAACAAACCCGAAGCGCCAAACGCTTGTGTCCCCGCCACGCTCCCGTTATCCTTCCGCTTCTTTGTCGGGCAGGATTCCGGCAAGGAAGAAGCTGTACCAGTGCGGAGAGGTGTCCGAGTGGTTTAAGGAGCACGCCTGGAAAGTGTGTATACGTTAATAGCGTATCGCGGGTTCGAATCCCGCCCTCTCCGCCACTTGCAAGATCAAGGCTTCCCACAGTCCGCGATTCCGCCAAACGGAGCCGCAGCCTGAGGGGCGGGATTTGAACCCGCGCGGGTTCGACGAATTTGTCTGGAACAAATTCGGTCGGCCGCAGGCCGACCCCGTAGCGAAGCGAAGGGGCGAGGGCAGGATAGCCCGAGCAATCCCGCCCGGCGCTAAAGGTCAGAGCAACCTGCTTTTTTGCAATGCGAAGCGAGCAAAGCCCAGCGATGCGAAGCGAGCAGTAAACAGAACTACCGTCTTTATGGTGACCCTGTCGGTCCCCCCGCGACGATAGTCCGTAAATCCCGCCAGGTCCGGAAGGAAGCAACGGTAGCGGACGACTCGGGTGCCGGGGTGTGGCTGGCAGGGTCATCGCCTTTTCAGGCGCAAGCTTTCGCCCGACCCCGGTCCTTGGCACAATCGACAGTCGTCCCAAGGTAATCCGCATGTCCTATCAGGTCCTCGCCCGCAAGTGGCGCCCGCGCAAGTTCTCCGAACTGGTCGGGCAGGAACACGTGGTCCGTGCGCTTACCAACGCGCTCGACTCCGGTCGCATGCACCATGCCTACCTGTTCACGGGTACGCGAGGTGTCGGCAAGACCACCATCGCCCGTATCTTCGCCAAGTCGCTCAACTGCGAACGGGGCGAATCGGCTGATCCCTGTGGTGAGTGCGCCGTCTGCACGGCTGTCGATGCAGGGCGCTTCGTCGACCTGCTGGAAATCGACGCGGCCAGCAACACCGGTGTCGACGACGTCCGCGAGGTGATCGAGAACGCGCAGTACGCGCCTTCCCGCGGTCGCTTCAAGGTCTACCTCGTCGACGAGGTGCACATGCTCTCCAAGCCGGCATTCAATGCGTTGCTGAAGACGCTTGAAGAGCCGCCGCCGCACGTGAAATTCCTGCTGGCCACCACCGACCCGCAGAAACTGCCGGTGACGGTGCTGTCGCGCTGCCTGAAGTTCAACCTGAAGCGCCTGCTGCCCGAGCAGATTTCCGGGCAGATGCGCCACATCCTCGGTGCCGAGGCCATCGAGTTCGAGGATGAGGCCATCGTGGAGCTGGCCCATGCGGCCGACGGCTCGTTGCGCGACGGCCTGTCGCTGCTGGACCAGGCCATTGCCTATGGCGGCGGCGCGCTGCGTGCCGGCGACGTGCGCGCCATGCTCGGCAGCGTCGAGCGCGGACAGGTGCTGGGTGTGCTCGAAGCCCTCGCCGCGGGCGACGGCGCGGCGCTGATGGCCGAATCCGACCGCATCGCCTCGTTCTCGCCCGACTTCGGCGGCGTGCTCGATGATCTGGCGACCGTGCTTCATCGCATCCAGCTCATGCAGCTCGTGCCGGGCTACCGGGGCGAGGAAAGCGACGAGGGGCTGGCCAGCCTGGCCGAACGCCTCACGCCGGAAGACGTCCAGCTCTATTACCAGATCGCCACCTCGGGCCGTCGCGAACTGCCGATGGCACCCGATGCGCGCATCGGCTTCGAGATGGTGCTGCTGCGCATGTACGCATTCCGCCCCTCGGAATCCGATGCGTCCGTCAGCGCACCTCCGGCGCCCGCGCCAAGGGCCGTACCCGCCGTAGCGGCGGCTCCGTCACGTGCCGCCCCCGTCGCCGCGCCAGCCCCCGCCCCTGCACCCGCTCAGCGGCAGGCGCCTCCGGCGCCCGCGCCGGTCGCTGCGGCTCCGGTCTCCGCACCCGCTCCGGCCGCACCCCCACGCCCCCTGGCGACCGGTCCGGACGGCCTGCCCGACTGGCATGACGTGGTGGAGCGTGCCAACCTGCGCGGCCCCATCGGCCAGCTGGCGCAGAACTGCTCGCTGCGCGGCATCGAAGGCGAATCGATGGTGCTGGCGCTGCAGCCCTCGCACATGCATCTGGCGGTGGAACCGCTCACCAGCCAGATGGAAGAAAAAGTCTCGCAGGCCCTGGGTCACCGCGTGCGCTTCCGCTTCGTCGCCGACGCCGGCGGCAACGCTGCCGCAGGCAACCTCGCCACGCCGGCCGAGCGCCGTGCACAGGCCGCCAGCGATGCCCAGGCCAATGCGGAGGCCTCCATGGAGGCCGATCCGCTCGTACAGACGCTCAAGCGCGAATTCGACGCGCGCGTCATCCCCCAATCGATCAAACCCGTGGAGCCAGGAACATGAAAGGTCAAATCGGTCAGCTGATGCAGCAGGCCCAGCGCATGCAGGACGAAATGAAGCGTGCGCAGGAAGAACTGGCGAAGACGGAAGTCACCGGCAGCGCGGGTGGCGGCCTGGTCACCGTCACGATGTCCGGTGGGCACGAAGTGCGCTCGGTGCACATCGATCGCCAGGCCTTCGCCGACGATGCGGAGATGGCCGAAGACCTGGTCGCCGCTGCGATCAACGATGCCGTGAACAAGATCGCCGAACTCAGTCGTAGCCGTCTGGGTGGCGTCACCGCCGGGCTGAACCTGCCCGCCGGCTTCAAGATGCCGTTCTGAAGATACGTCGATGAGCAACGGCTCCCGACTGCTCGGCGAACTCATCGATGCCCTGCGCTGCCTGCCGGGGGTCGGTGCGAAGAGTGCCCAGCGCATGGCCTTCCACCTGCTCGAACGCGAGCGGCAGGGAGGCATGCGCCTGGCATCCGCACTGGAAACGGCGATGCGTGACGTGGGCAACTGCACGCGTTGCCGCAATTTCAGCGAGACGCCGGTGTGCTCGCTCTGCGCCAGCAGCAGCCGCGACAAGCAGGTGCTGTGCATCGTGGAGTCGCCTTCGGATCTCGCCGCCATCGAGCAGGCCACGGGCTATCGCGGACACTACTTCGTGTTGCTCGGCCGCCTGTCGCCGCTGGATGGGCTGGGTCCGGACGAGCTGGGCCTTCCGCTGCTTGTCGAACGCCTGGCGGAAGGAGAGGTGGAGGAAATGATCATCGCCACCAATCCGACCGTGGAAGGCGAAGCCACCGCGCACTACATCGGGCAGCTGGCGAAGGCGGCGGGCATCCGCGCCACGCGCCTGGCTCATGGCGTGCCGCTTGGCGGCGAGCTGGAATTCGTCGACAGGGGCACGCTGGCGCATGCGTTCGGCAGCCGCCAGTCGCTTGGTTGAATACGCAAGGAACCCGCATGACCGATACCATTTTCGCCAAGATCATCCGCCGCGACATTCCAGCCAACATCGTTTTTGAAAACGATGACGTGCTGGGCTTCGTCGATCTCAATCCGCAGGCTCCGGTGCACGTGCTCTTTATACCGAAGCGTGCGATCGCCACGCTCGATGATGCGGCGCCGGCGGATGCCGAACTGCTCGGCAAGCTGCTGCTTGCGGCGGCGGAGTACGCCAGGGAGCAGGGTTTTGCGAAGGATGGCTACCGCACGGTGATCAACACCAACTCGCACGGTGGACAGACGGTGTATCACATCCATGTGCATCTGCTGGCGGGCCGCCAGATGACCTGGCCACCGGGCTGACCCGGCATTTGTAGGAACGCGCCTCGCGCGCGACCGGGTGTTGCGATGTACTTGATCATTCCCGCACACCCGGTCGCGCGCAAGGCGCGCTCCTACAGAAACAGCAAAGAAAAAGCCGGCTTTCGCCGGCTTTTTCTTGCGGATCGATCAGCGATGCGGAACCGGTCGCGGCACGATGATCGTGCGTGGGCGGTACCAGAACGGATCGCCCCACGGGCCGTAGTACGGACCCCAGCCCGGGCCCCAGCCCGGACCCCAGAACGGGTCGTAGAAGCCTGGCGGGTAGCGGTTCACCGGAACGCGCTTCGGCCACAGGTAGACCACATCGGCCTCGACGCGCGGATAGGCGTAGTCGAAATCGCCGACCTTCTGCGTGATGGCGCCATGCAGCGTACCGGTGACGGTGATCTCCCGACCACGGACGAATACTTCCGGATCGTAGAAGCCATCACGGCAGGCCACGAAGCGGCCCTGGGTGTCCTGCTTGCTGGCAGTGGGGCGGGCTTCGCTGTCGAGCGGTTCGGAGAGCACGTAGAAGCAGGTCTGCTGCGGACCCGGCTCCGTCTTGATGATCTCACCGCCCCAGCGGACCTTGGCACCGGGGGCGCCGCCTTGCTGGGCGCCGGCGGTGGATACATCGTTGAACTGGCCCTGCAGCGGCTGCGGCACCGTGGCGCAGGCGCCAAGAGCCAGAGTCGCGGCGGCAAGAGCCAGCGGTTTGAACATGGACATGTCACATCTCCCAGAGGCACCGGGCACGGCCGACGCCATGCCCCTTATTTGACCACGCGGCGCGCACTTAATTCCCTTACCGCGTGTCCGAATGCTCTGATCGATTCAGGCGGCGGTTCGTCGTGGGCGTAGCGCGACCGCAAGTAAAGCTCGTTCAACCTTTCCAAGGCATTTCGCTGGGCTGGCAGGGCGCGGGCCGCGCGGGCGAGGAAATGCTTCGGACCTTCACCGGTTCGACGAACGACGCCAGCCCGTGCGAGCTTGCGCTCGAGACGTCGCATCCACGCATCCAGTGCGTCGCCTTCACGTCGCTGGAAGACCGCCCAGCCCAGGGCGATGGCGACCAGCAGCGAGCAACCGATGGCCAGGACCACGGCCAGGTCGGTCACGTCGGCGCGGTCGACTCCGAAGGGTTGGAGCAGGCTCTGCTGACGCAAGCTGTCGAAGCCGATAACGCCCCGGTTCCACCATTGGTTGACGACATCCCAGCGGTTCCGCAAGTTGCGAATCCAGCCGATATCCAGCCATCCATCGCGCTGGCTTCCCGCTGCCGCAGCTGCGCCGAGCTCGACCCGTTCGGGGCGAACGGCGGCGGTGGGATCCACGCGGACCCAGCCTCGTCCTTCGAGCCAGACTTCCGACCACGCATGTGCGTCCGAACGACGCACCAGCAGATAAGCGGCGCTGCTGTTCCAGTAGCCACCCTGATATCCCGTGACGACACGCGCGGGTATGCCGGCGGCACGCATGAGGAAGGTAAAACTCGACGCAAAGTGCTCGCAGTAGCCTGCCTTTGTCTGGAAAAGAAAATCGTCGATGCGATCGGCGCCCAGGGGATCGGGGGCGAGCGTGTAAGAGAAGCTGTCGTGAAACAGGGCCAGTGCCGCTTGCACGATGGCGGCGTGGTCGCTGCCGAAGCGTTGGGCCCATGAACTTGCGAGTTCGCGTGCCTTGGGCCCTGTACGCAGAGGCAGTTGCAGGTTGTCCTGCCGTACGCCGTCGTCCAGCGAGGATTCGAAGCGATAGTCGGTGGCGGACATCGCTGCGATGTTCATCACGTCGTCGATGCGACGATTCGCAAGCACGGTGTGATCCGGGCGCAGCACGGCATCCTGCGGAGCCATGGTCGGCAGGTCCAGCATCGGGACGATGCGATCGTGAGTCGGTTCGATCGATGCGTGGTAAGCGATGCGGTGCCCGTAGTCGGCGGCAGCAGGTGGTCGTCGGGTTGCACGCGATCCCGGCGTCCACTCGGTGCCGTCGAAAAACTGCATGGTGTAGGCGCGGAAATAGCGCTGGTTATTGGCCGGCGGTGTTCCGTCGAAGGTGACCCGCAGTGCCGGCGTATCGTCGGTCATCAGGTCGAGCATGTTGCCCGGCGACAGGCGCCCGGAGAGTCCCGTCGTGGCCTGGCCGCTGTCAGGCGTGCCCCATAACGGACTGCCGAGGCGTGGAACGAACAAGAATGCAAAGACCGCCAGCGGCACCGAGGCGAGCAGGGCGAGTACGACGGGTTGCCATGCGGCGCTCCATCGATGGGTGTCTGCGTCAGGGTCTTCGAGCAATCGTAGCGTCGCCAGGGCGGGTAGCAGTCCGAGGCTGACGAAGGCACTGGCGATGAGTCCCTGGTCGAAGAGCAGGGCACTCATCAGTCCGAAGCAGGCAAACGCGATGCCGACCCTCGCATCGCGCAGGCGCTCGCTTTCCAGGAGCTTCAGTACCAGCAGCCCCACCGCGAAGGCGCTACCTGGATCGCGCCCGAACAGCGTGCCGTAATGCGCGATGATGCCGCCCAGCAGCAGCGCGAGCAGGGGAACCCGGATCAGCGCCGTAACCTTGCCACCTCCGCTGCGTCGATGCTGCCAGCGAAGAAACAGCACGATGCCGAGTCCGGCGGTCAGCCACCACGGAAGATGCGCTGCGTGCACGAGCAGCACGAAGCCCATGGTGAGACACAACAGATCGAACGCGTGTCGGCCGATCGTCGGCTCACTGGGGGATGGGCGGGAGCGGAACAATCCGATCATGGGTGCAGGGCAAGGGCCGTCATGCAGCGGTGGTAATGCTCGTCGCCCTGGGCGATATCGAAGAAGGCATCGGGCAGGCGCAGGCTCCAGCGCCTGCCGGTGTCACGGGCCTCATCCACCCAGCGAGCCAGGCGGGCGATGCGCGATTCGTCGTCGAGTCCGTGCATGGCGTCCCAGTCCAGGCGCCAGTCTTCGCGAGGCGCGGGCTGTTCGAGATCCTTGACCAGCAGGCCATGATGACGGGCGCTCAGCTTCCAGGCGATCTGCCGGCGCGGGTCGCCCGCGCGGTATTCGCGCAGCGCCGCCAGCTCGTCACCGGGTCGGGGGCGACCGCGATCGGCATCACCACTGGGAACGGCCGGCGCCGGTCCGAAGGCCTCCGGACGCGGGTATACCAGGACGGCACGCTCGGGATGCAGCCAGCTCCAGGCACGGAACAGTCCCATGGGCCAGCGGGTATGCAGCCGCATGCGCGGCAGGGGCTGCCAGCCACGAAAGGACGTGTCGAGCTGGAATTCGGCAGGGACGGGCTTCCCCGGATGCACGGTGAAGACGTGTTCCTTGCCCTCCACATCCAGCCGTATGGCGGTCCGGGTACGTTGCGACGCCGAGACGTCCAGCGACACCCGCACCGGTTCACCGGCGTGGACGCTGTCCGAGCGCAGGCTGCCGATGACCAGGCCGTTGAGGGTGCGAAAGGCCACCAGCATGCTGCCCACGGCGGCGGCGCCCAGCAGGCAGGTCAGCATCAGCGCTGCGTTGTTCGTGTAGTTGAGCGCGCCGACCAGCATCACGGCCAGCAGCACCGAGAAGCCGATGCCAAACCCCGTCGGCACGATATAGATGCGCCGACGATGCAGATGGATGGGCAGCGGCTCCCGTGCACGCAACCGGGTAAGCGACGGCAGGCGTCGCTCCGCCCAGGCAAGCAGGCCGCGCCGGTTCATCAGGGCACCGCGGTATCGGCGAGGATGGCGCGGGCAATGGCCTCGCGGTGGGCACTGCGGGCTGGTACCAGGCGATGGGCTGCCGCCGGTACGAACACGGCCTGCACATCTTCCGGGATAACGTAGGTACGCCCGCTGAGCAGCGCCCAGCTGCGCGATGCCGCCAGCAGGGCAAGACCGGCGCGTGGTGACAGGCCTACTCGCACTTCGTTGTGCTTGCGGCTGGCACCCAGCAGGGCCTGGAGGTAATCCAGCAGGCTGCCGCTGGCGGTGACCGCGGGGACGGCAGCATGCAGTTGGGCGATGGAGGCAGCATCGAGGCGGGGCTTGAGATGACCCATCATGTCGCGGCGGTCCTCGCCGGTCAGCAGTGCACGCTCGGCGACCGGGTCGGGGTAGTCCAGGCTGAGGCGGAGCATGAAGCGGTCGAGCTGCGAGTCGGGCAGAGGAAAGGTGCCCGCCAGATCGAGAGGGTTTTGCGTGGCGACGACGAAGAAGGGCCGGGGCAGGGTATGCGTCGTGCCGTCGACGGTGACCTGGCCTTCCGCCATGGCTTCGAGCAGGGCGCTCTGCGATTTCGGCGTGGCGCGGTTGATCTCGTCGGCGAGCAGCAGGCTGGTGAAAATGGGGCCCGGGTGGAAGCGGAACTCGGCGGTCTCCCGTTCGTAGACGCTGACCCCGATAATGTCGGAAGGAAGCAGGTCGCTGGTGAACTGGATACGCTGGAAATCGAGGTCGAAGGTGGCGGCCAGTGCATGTGCCAGCGTGGTCTTGCCGACGCCGGGTACGTCTTCCAGCAGCAGGTGGCCACCGGCCAGCAGGCATGCAAAGGCGAGTTTCACCTGTCGGGGTTTGCCCAGCAGTACGCCATTGACCTGCGCAAGCGCGGCATCGAGACGATGCCGGAGCATTTCATCGTTGAGCGGAGTCGTAGCTGACATGATCGGAACGTGCGCCCCGGGGGCGGGTCCTGTCGATGGGTGAGCGGTCGAGTGTAGCGGCGCCTGCGAGCGCCTGGCGAGGCGCATTCCTCATCCTGTTCGTTTCGACCTTCGTCGTGCGATGGGTGATCGCATGCCTGTTGTCGCCGTTTGGTGACGAAGCCTTCTACTGGCAGGAAAGTCTCTCGCCTGCGTGGGGCTATAGCGACCTGCCGCCGATGACGGCATGGCTTATCGGCATCTCCGAGCTGGTCTTCGGCCATGGCCTGTTTGCCATGCGTCTGCCGTTCCTGCTCATCGGGGCGGTGATTCCGTGGCAGGTACGCGCGCTGGCACGCACCCATGGCGGGGATGTTGCCGGCTGGCAGGCCGGCATGCTCGCCCTTTGCCTGCCGCTGGCGGGCAGTCTCGGTGTGCTGGCGTTGCCGGATGTGCCACTGACCTTCGCGATCCTCCTGGCAGCGCAGGGGCTTGCGAATGCGCTGGATCGCGACGGCTGGAATGACTGGATTGCGCTCGGCCTGGGGCTGGCGCTTGCATGGGCCACGCACTATCGCGCGGCCATGGCCATGCTGGCGGGCCTCGTGTTTCTCCTGGCTACACCGCGGGGCAGGGCCTGCTGGCGCAACAGCGGGCTGTGGCTTGCGCTGGGTATCGCAACGCTGGGGCTCGTTCCCATTCTTCTCTACAACCTGCAATCGCACGGCGCGGGCGTTGCGTTTCAGCTGGTAGAGCGCAACCCGTGGAGCTTCCATGCGGATGCGCTGGTGCAGCCGCTGGAGCAGGCCATTGCATGCACGCCACTGGCCTGGGTGGTACTGCTGTGGTCGTTGTGGCGTGCATGGGTGGGACGTGAGCGTGCACCAGGCGACCTGGTGGCAGTCATCGCGGGTACCTTCATCATCGGCTACTTCGTGCTGGGCCTTTTTGCCGACGATCTTCGTTTCCGTGCGCACTGGCCGTTGCCGGGCTATCTGTTGCTGTGTGCCGTGCTGCCCGCGCAACTGGCCGGAGCGGGGCGCGCGTGGCGACGATTTGCCGTCGTGGGATTTGCGCTGGCATTTGCAGGACTGTGTGGCGGATTCGTCTACCTCGGGCTGGCGGCCTCTACGGATGGCGCACGGGTGCTTGCCAATGCAAAGGCTTTTCCGTCGAACTTCACCGGCTGGCGTGAAAGCGGCACACTCGTGCGCAACGAACTGCTGCATGACAGCGGCGCGCTGGTGGTGGCCGACAACTTCATGCTCGCGGCGGAACTGCGCTTCGAGCTCGGTGGCCCGCGCGCCATCTATTCGCTGGACAGTCCACTCAACGTCAAGCACGGACGGGCACCGCAACTTGCCAGCTGGCGCCTCGATGAATCGGCCTTGCATGGTCAGGCCGGAAAGCGGCTACTACTGGCAGTGGACGAAACCGCCCTGCGCGAGCGCGAAACGAAAGCCTGGCTGGATTCGATCTGTTCGCGGGTCGAGATCATCCGGCCGCTGGCAAGAGCCGACCTGTTCGACGGACGTCGTCGCATCGCGCTGTATGAAGCCAGGGCCCGCGCCGCACGATCCGATGCCGGGCCGCCCGACCAGTGCATCGTATGGATGGCCGCCTGGCGCGCGTCCAGCCGCTGAGTGGCGATCTAGGGCAGGGGGATGCCAGCCTTGCGCAGCAGTCGCGAGGTAGCGATCAACGGCAGGCCCACGAGGGCGGTCGGGTCCTCGTTGACGATCTTCTCGAACAACGCGATGCCCAGGCCCTCGCACTTGAAGCTGCCTGCGCAATCGAGCGGTCGTTCGCGTTCGACGTAACGCTCGATGTCCGCCTGGGTCAGCTCTCGGAAACTCACGCGTGTTTCGTCCAGATGCAGCAGGGCGTGGCCCTGGGCGTCGATGACGCACACGGCAGTGTGGAAGATCACCTCGCGCCCCGAGCTGGCGGCCAGCTGGCGATGCGCGGCATGCACGGTGCCCGGCTTGTCGAGCACCGTGCCGGCCAGGTCGGCGACCTGGTCGGAGCCGATCACCACGGCCCCCGGTCGTGACGATGCCACCGCCCGCGCCTTGGCTTCGGCCAGGCGCGCGGCGCGTGCGGCGGGGGCTTCGTCGATACGGTGATCCTCGTCGGTGCCCGGTGAGGCCTGTTCGAAGTGTTCGAGCACGCGGCGGAGCAGGCCGGCGCGATAGTGCGACGTGGAAGCCAGGATGACGGTCGGGGGCGTGGCCAAGATCAGAAGTCCCTGTGGATGTGTTCGCGCACGGCAGTATCGAGGGCCGCCTGCGCATCGTCGAGGGCGCGCAGGCGTGGTTCCAGGCGCTCGCGGGCGCGAACCAGCGCGTTCACTGCATCGTCGAGTTCGCGCTGGCTGGCGGCAGGCGCCTTGTCGCGGATCCAAAGGCGTTGGCTGAGCAGGGCGCGCAGGCCAGAATCTACGGCCTGCCGGGCCTCCACCTCGCCGCTGGCGGGCAGTTCGGGGTGGGTGGACATCACGGCGTGGGCACGCTGTAGCCGGTCGCGACAATCCTTGAGATCGGCTTCCAGGCGGTCGGCGTGGTCGTGGAGGTCCTGCAGGGCGCCGCGGCGTCGCCGGATGCGCTGATGGCGGAACACCCAGGCGCAGAAAGCCAGGGTCACCAGGATGGCGGCCACAAGTGCATAATAAACAAAGGAAAACACGCTGCCTCTTCCCCCTGGGGGCGCGCTACGGCAAACTGCCGGCCGGGCAAAGAGTCTGCCCGATAGCCGCCAAAAGGCGCAAAAGTACCTTTGACCGGCCTAACCGGTTGACTTCAGGGATGTTGGTGCCTACCATTTCGCGATTATGTCCGTGACTTTGCCATCGTCCGTGGACGCTTGGCGCGAAGTTCGTGCGCGGCGTTCGTTCCAGGGTCAGCTCCCCGTGTCGGCGCTCAGGCGCCTCGGCGAGGTGGTCGCGTCGCCCGAGGGTGACGTAACCTATGAGCTCGATTTCGGTCGGGACGAACTCAGTGTCGCCTATGTGGCGGTGCGTGCCCGGGCAACGCTCATGCTGGTGTGCCAACGTTCGCTGGAGCCCTTCGCGCTTCCGGTGGAGGTCGACACCCGCCTTGGGCTGATCGTCGAAGAGCGTGAGGAAGCCTCGCTTCCGCCCGGCTACGAACCGCTTCTGCTCGAGCAGGACGGCAAGCTGGATCCGCTGGCCACGATCGAAGATGAACTGCTTTTGGCGCTGCCCCTGGTTCCGGTCAATCCGGACTACGAGTTGCCCGAAGATACGACTGGACCCGACGAGGACGAAGTCCCGCCGTCGGAAACGACAGAAAACCCGTTCGCGGCGCTCCGCGAACTCATGAAGAAGTAATTTCGCTGGAGATTCGCCATGGCCGTTGCCAAGAGCCGCAAGACCCCGTCCACCCGCGGCATGCGCCGTTCGCACGACGCGCTGAAGACCGTTCAGCTGTCGACCGACCCGACCAGCGGTGAAGTCCACCTGCGTCACCACGTGACCAAGGATGGCTACTACCGCGGCAAGAAGGTCATCGACACCCGCGGTGCGGTGGAAGTCGAAGACTGATCTTCCCGTAAAGGGACGATTCGGCAAACGGCGCGGAAACGCGCCGTTTTGCGTTTCTGAAAGCCACCAAACCCACGCGAATGGTGCATTCGCCCATGGGTTGCTGGCACCATGCGCGGTTTGAAGTCCCCGGAACCGCTACGCATGTCCCCAACCAGCGCCTCGCTCGCCATCGTCTTCCCTGGCCAGGGTTCGCAGTCCGTCGGCATGCTCGCCGACCTGGCCGCTGCCCACCCCGAAGTCAAAGCCACCTTCGACGAGGCGTCGGAAGGGGCGGGTGTCGATCTCTGGGACATCAGCCAGAACGGCCCCGAAGAAAAACTCAACAGCACCGAGAACACGCAGCCGGCCCTGCTGGCCGTCAGCGTGGCCGTGTGGCGTGTGTACCTGAAGCAGGGCGGTCAGCGGCCGGCCTATCTGTCGGGTCACAGCCTGGGCGAATACAGCGCCCTCGTCGCCGCCGGCGCCATTTCCCTGAGGGATGCCGCCGGCCTCGTCGCCGAGCGCGGCCGCCTCATGCAGGCCGCCGTGCCGGCGGGCGTGGGTGCCATGGCCGCCATCCTTGGCGGTGACGATGCCCAGATCGCCCAGGTCTGCGAAGAAGTCGCCCAGGGCCAGATCGTGGCCCCGGCCAATTTCAATTCCCCCGGGCAGCTCGTCATCGCCGGTCATGCCGAGGCCGTGGATCGCGCACTGGCTCGCCTGGCCGAGCTGGGTGTGAAGAAGGCCGTGAAGCTTGCCGTGTCCGTGCCCTCGCATTCCATGCTCATGCGTGATGCCGCCGACCGCCTTGGCGAACGGATGGCCGCCATCGAGTGGACGATGCCTTTGATCCCCGTCGTGCAGAATGCCGATGCGAAAGTGCATGCCTCGCTCGACGATATCCGTGGCGCCTTGCAGCGCCAGCTCTACCTGCCGGTGCGCTGGACCGAATGCGTGCAGGCCCTGGCTGCAAACGGCATCACCCAGGCGCTGGAATGCGGTCCGGGCAAGGTGCTCGCGGGCCTTATCAAGCGCATCGACAAGTCGGTCGAGGCGAAGGCGATCGGCGCCCCCGCCGAACTCGACGCCGCCGTGGCTGGCTGACCCCCTTTCATCCGCAAGGAAACTCCCATGACCCATTCCCTCAAGGGTGAAGTCGCCCTGGTCACCGGTGCGAGCCGCGGCATCGGTGCCGCGATCGCCGATCGCCTCGCTGCCCTCGGCGCCACCGTGTATGGCACTGCCACCAGCGAAAGCGGTGCGCAGGCCATCGGCGAGCGTCTTGCTCCGCACGGCGGACACGGGCGCATGCTGAACGTCACCGACGGCGCATCCATCGATGCACTGATCGATGCGATCGGCAAGGAATCCGGCGCCGTATCCATCCTCGTGAACAATGCGGGCATCACCCGCGACCAGCTCCTCATGCGCATGAAGGAAGAGGACTGGAGCGCCATCATGGATACCAACCTCACCTCGGTGTTCCGTGCATCGAAGGCCGTCATGCGCGGCATGATGAAGGCCCGCAAGGGTCGCATCATCAGCATCGCCTCGGTCGTCGGCGTCACCGGCAATCCGGGACAGGCCAACTATGCCGCCGCCAAGGCCGGCATCATCGCCTTCTCGAAATCGCTGGCCCGTGAGATTGGTTCGCGCGGCATCACCGTGAACGTGGTGGCGCCCGGCTTCATCGACACCGACATGACCCGTGCCCTGCCCGAAGAGCAGCGCGAGGCGCTCCTGTCGGGTATCGCCCTGGGCCACCTGGGCCAGAGCGAAGACATCGCCGAGGCCGTGGCCTTCCTGGCGTCTCCGGCGGCGAAGTACATCACCGGTGAGACGCTGCACGTCAACGGCGGCATGTACATGCCCTGACGGGCACCCGCCCCACGGGGCGGCGTGGGCCGGGGGTGTCGCCACCGGCCCATTTTTGAGAGACAATCGTCATTTCGCGTCCGGTGTCATCTTGGTCCGGGCGTTATCCACGTCACGGCGGCGTGTTGGCGGGCCGATGCCTCAGCCACTACAATGCCGCCGGATTTTCCCCTCGGGAGGTTAAGGCAACATGAGCACCATCGAAGAGCGCGTCAAGAAGATCGTCGTTGAACAGCTGGGCGTCAAGGAAGATGAAGTCACTGCGAACGCCTCGTTCGTGGACGATCTGGGCGCCGACTCGCTCGATACCGTCGAGCTCGTGATGGCCCTCGAAGAAGAATTCGAGTGCGAGATCCCGGACGAAGAAGCCGAGAAGATCACGACGGTCCAGCAGGCTGTCGATTACATCAAGGCTCACGTCAAGGCCTGATCGTACCAATGGTCGTCGATCGGAGGCATGGCCTCCCGTCGATCTCCGAGCGACACGGAAGCTGCGCCATCATGGCGCAGTTTTCGTTTCCGCATTTCGTAACCTGCGCTCGCGTATGGTTGCGCGGAAGCAACAAAGGATGAGAGCACATGAGTAAGCGACGTGTGGTAGTGACCGGCATGGGTATCCTGTCGCCGGTCGGCAACGATCTCGCCACCGCCTGGAAGAATGTCGTCGATGGTGTGAGCGGTATTGCACCCATCCAGCCCCTCGAGGGCGTCGACTGGAGCAAGTACGCCACGAACATCGCTGGCGAAGTTCGCGATTTCGATCCTGTGGAAGCCTATTTCGCAGGCACCGATGCGCCGGACGATGAAAGGCGCTCCATCGCCAAGGACTTCAAGCGGATGGATCCGTTCATCCACTACGGCATCGTCGCGGGCGTGCATGCGTTCCGTCAGTCGGGCCTGAAGGTCACCGACGAAAACGCCGGTCGCATCGGCATTGCAGCCGGCGCCGGTATCGGTGGCCTGCACACCATCGAAGCTACGTCGGTCGAACTGCGCGACAAGGGCCCCCGCAAGGTGTCCCCGTTCTTCGTGCCCAGCTCCATCATCAACATGGTGGCCGGCAACCTGTCGATTTATCTCGGCATGAAGGGCCCGAACATCGCTCTTGTGTCTGCATGCACCACGGCCGCGCACAACATCGGCATGGCCATGCGCCTCATCCAGTACGGCGATGCCGACGCGATGCTGGCAGGCGGTGCGGAATTCGCCACCACGCCGACGGCCATGGCGGGCTTCTGCTCAGCCAAGGCCATGTCCACGCGCAACGACGATCCGACGCACGCCAGCCGTCCGTGGGACACCGATCGCGACGGCTTCCTGCTGTCGAACGGCGCCGGCATGCTGATGCTCGAGGAGTACGAATTCGCCAAGACGCGCGGTGCCAACATCCTTGCCGAGATCGTCGGCTTCGGCATGAGCGGCGACGCGTACCACATCACCGCACCCAGCGGTGACGGCGCCGAACTGGCCATGCGCAACGCGCTGCACGATGCCGGCCTCAAGCCGGAAGACGTGCAGTACGTAAACGCGCACGGCACGTCCACGCCGGTAGGCGACCTTGGCGAAGCCAAGGCCATCCGCAACGTCTTCGGCGAACACGCCACGAAGAAGGGGCAGTTCGCGGTCAGCTCCACCAAGTCGGTGACCGGTCACCTGCTGGGTGCGGCCGGCGGCGTGGAAGCCATCTTCTCGATCCTGGCGCTTCGCGACGGCATCATCCCGCCGACGATGAACCTCGAAAACGTCGATCCGGAAGTCGCGGCGCTGGGCATGGACCTCGTGCCGAACAAGGCGGAAAAGGCCGACCTCCAGGTCGCCATGTCCAACTCCTTCGGTTTCGGCGGCACCAACGGTACGCTCGTCTTCCGTCGCGCCTGACGTTGGCTTTCGTTACGCGAACCCTGGCCGGCCGGCGCGATCTCCTCGCGCCGGCCGCGTCATATCCGGAGCGCTATCCAGCCCTGCTGGCCAGTGCCGTGACCGGTACGCCGCAGGCACGCTTCGACATCCTTTTTGCCGGCGGCGACGCCTCGCTGACGTTGCGCGACGATGGTTCGCTCGTGGATGAGCAGGGCCAGTCCGTCGACGGCAGTTTCCTTGCCGCGCTCGATGGCCGGTGGTCATCGCTGCATCGTCCGCGCGTGGATGACGGCCTGCCATTCCATGGTGGCTGGTTTGTCTATCTCGGTTACGAGGTGGTTGGCCAGATCGAGCCGTCGCTTGCATTGCCACGCAGTCGCGGGGAGGTTCCCGTGGCCTGCGCCCTCCGCACACCCGCTGCGGCGATCGTCGATCATGTCGAAGGGCTCACCATCCTGATCGCCGAAGAAGGCGAAGAGGCATGGCTCGACCGGCTTGAAGCCGACATCGACCAGTCGTTGCCCGACCTGTATCTTCCCTTGCCGGTCGTCGTGGACGAAGACGAACCCGGACATTTCATCGATGGCGTGCGGCGCATCCGCGAACACCTTCGTGCGGGCGACGTTTTCCAGGTAAACCTGTCGCGCCGCTGGGTGGCCCGTTTTGAAGAAGCTCCCAGGCCTGCGGCACTCATGCGCGCATTGCGCAGCGCGAATCCCGCGCCCTTTGCCGGCATGCTGCAACGTCCCGGCTGGGCCATCGTCAGTTCGTCACCGGAGCGTCTCGTGGAATCCCGCGATGGCGTACTCCAGACGCGACCTATTGCCGGTACGCGCCCGCGCCTTCCCGGCGACGATGATGCGGCGCGCATCCGCGAACTCACCGCGCATCCGAAGGAGCGCGCGGAGCACGTCATGCTCATCGACCTGGAGCGCAACGATCTCGGCCGCGTGAGCGTGCCGGGTAGCGTGAAGGTCGATGAACTGATGGTGGTGGAAAGCTACGCACACGTTCATCACATCGTGTCCAATGTGCGCGGCCGCGCGCGCGAAGGCGTGACACCGGGCGACGTCATCGCTGCAACCTTTCCCGGCGGCACCATCACGGGCTGCCCGAAAGTCCGTTGCATGCAGATCATCGGCGACATCGAGAACGAGCCTCGCGGTGCCTATACGGGAGCCTTCGGTTATCTCGACAACAACGGCGACATGGATCTGAACATCCTGATCCGAACGCTCACGGCGGAAGGCAAGACGGTATCCCTTCGCGCCGGTGCGGGCATCGTCACCGACTCGGTGCCAGAAAAAGAACTGGATGAAACCCGCGCCAAGGCGCGCGGCCTGCTGCGCATATTTGGTGTGGCATGACGATGCGTCGTTCGGTGAACTTCATCGACGCGGAGATGGTAAGTGCCACCGATCGCGGCTTCACCTATGGCGATGGCCTGTTCGAGACGGTTCGCGTCCATCATGGAAACGCACCGTTGTGGCATCGGCACCTGTCGCGCCTGCATGACGGGTGCGCACGTCTTCATCTGGCACATCCCGACGAAAAACGACTGCACGCGGAAGTGATGCGGCTTTGCGACGGGCTCGATGACGCCGTCGTGCGGATCACCCTGAGTCGTGGCCCGGGCGAGCGTGGATACGCCTTGCCTGCCGAGCCCCGGCAGACAATCGTCGTGGCGTCGTCGCCCCTGGTGCTGGATAGGGCGGCGTATGAGCAGGGTATTGCGATCCGCCTTTGCGACACGCGCTACGGCGACCAGCCCCTGCTGGCGGGCATGAAGCATCTCAATCGACTGGAGCAGGTGCTGGCGCGGGCCGAATGGTCCGATGCGTCGCGCAGCGAAGGCCTGATGCGCGATCTCTCCGGCAATGTGATCAGCGCTACCGCTGCCAATATGTTCGTCGTGCTGGACGGGCGCTTCGTGACGCCGCCTGTCGATCGCTGCGGCGTGGCTGGCGTAGCCCGGGCCGAAGTCATGGCGTGCCGTCAGGTGCGGGTGGAAGCGGTCTCGCTGGAACAGCTGGTCAAGGCCGACGAGGTCTTCCTCACGTCGGCGGTTCGCGGCATCCTTCCCGTTCGGGCATTTGCCGGCCGTACCTGGTCGCCCGGTCCGCTGACCCGCGCCTTGCAGACACACTGGCGCGATCTCGGGCTGTCGTTGCCCTGGAATGAAGGATCTGACACGTGATCAAGGTTCGTGGACTCGTCGCCTGGCGGGTCGCCCTGCTGACAGTGCTCATCGCGGCCATCGCCGCCGGTGGCTGGCTTTGGTACGACTGGGCGCGTTTTGCGCGAAGCCCACTGGCCGTGCCCGGGCCGGGGCAGAGCATCGAGGTGGCCCGTGGCATGTCGTTCAAGGACATCGTGGGCGCGCTGCGTGAGCGTGGCATCACCCGCAACTCCGACCTGTACTGGCGCGCACTGGCATTCCAGATGCAGGCCTCGGGACGACTGCATGCCGGCGAGTACGCGCTGCGTGCAGGCATGACGCCTCGGGATCTCATCGGCGACATGGCCAATGGCAAGGTCTTGCAGCGTTACTTCACCATCGTCGATGGCTGGAGCTTTGCCGACCTGCGTCGCGCGCTGGATGCCGTGCCCACCATCGATCACGACCTCGCTGACGTCGACACCACTGAACTGATGAAGCGCCTCGGCACCGAGGGTGAAGACCCGGAAGGACGCTTCCTGCCCGAAACCTACGCCTACGTGAAAGGCGACAAGGAGTCGGCCATCCTCAAGCGCGCCCGCGCGGCGATGGACAAGTTCCTGTATGGCGCATGGCCGGGCAGGGCGAAGGACCTGCCGCTGGCGTCGCCATACGAGGCGCTGATTCTCGCTTCCATCGTGGAGAAGGAGACGGGCAGGGCGGACGAGCGGCCGCGCATTGCCGGCGTCTTCGTGCGCCGGCTGGAACAGCGCATGCTGCTGCAGACCGATCCGTCGGTGATCTACGGCATGGGCGCCTCGTACACGGGCAACATCCACAAGAGCGACCTCACCACGGACACCCCGTACAATACGTACACCCGGGTCGGCCTGCCGCCGACGCCCATCGCCCTTCCGGGGCGACCGGCAATCCTGGCGGCGCTGCATCCGGCCGATGGCAAGGAGCTTTATTTCGTCGCCCGTGGCGATGGTAGCCACGTCTTCTCCGCTACCCTCGACGAACACAACCGGGCCGTGGCCTGCTACCAGCTGAAGCGATGCAAGTGACCGATACCCTGCGTGGCCGATTCTTCGTCCTCGACGCTGCCGATCCGGCAGGCCTGTCGATGGGAGCTGTCGCGTGATCGCACGTCCGTGGCATGCCGACGCCTGGGCGCGACTCCAGTCACGCCGGCAGCGGGATGCCCTGCCGCATGCCTTGCTGCTGGCCGGGCCGGCCGGGCTGGGCAAGCGCGAATTCCTGGCTGCCTTCGTGAAGGGGCTGCTCTGCCAGCATCCCACGGAGGACGGCGAAGCCTGTGGCACCTGTCGCAGCTGCCAGCTGATCGCCGCGGGTACCCATCCCGACGTGATCTCACTGTCCTTCGGCCTGCGCAAGGACGGCGCCACCCGTAGCGAGATCGTGGTCGACCAGATACGCGAGCTGTCCCAGCAGTTGGCCATGGTCAGCCAGTTCGGTGGCTGGCAGGTGGCCACCATCGATCCAGCCGATGCCATGAACGCCGCCGCCGCCAACGCGCTGCTCAAGACGCTGGAAGAACCCACGCCGGCCACCTTGCTGGTGCTGGTGGCCGACGAACCAGCGCGCCTGCCCGCCACGATCCGCAGTCGCTGCCAGCGCATCGACTTCATGGTGCCCACCCGCGAGCAATCCCTGGCCTGGCTGCGCTCGCTGAGCACCCCCGATCCGGTGGCGGCCCTGGACGCGGCCGGCGGCAATCCTGGCATGGCCCGCGCCTGGGCTACCGATGGTGCCCTGAAGCAGCGCACCGAGGTGCGCAACGACCTGAAGGCACTGGCCTCCGGTCGCGGCGATGCGATGGAAGTCATCAAGCGCTGGCAGGCCGCCGATCCCCAGCGCTACCTGTGGTTCGCTGCCCAGGCGGCCACCGACGAACTCCGTTCCCGGGCCTCCGGCTCGGCCGCTCCGCTGGAAAGCCGGCTGGACGACGAGACGCTGGACGCCTGGTACGGCAAGGCCAACCGGGCCCGCGAGGCCCTGCGTGGTCCCTTGCGGACCGACCTGGTCCTGCTCGAACTGATCGCCGCGTGGCGTTGACGTCTCCTTGACGTCGTTCCCGGCGCTATTCGGGCCTGCGCTTTCATGAAGGCCCTACCGTGACACCTGCTCCTGCCATCGATGCGCGGACCCGCCTGCTGGTGGTTGCGCCCCATCCCGATGACGAAACCCTCGGTGCCGGGGCGCTGATCCGGCATGTACTTATGCAGGGCGGTTCGGCCGATGTGCTGCTGCTTACCGACGGTGACAACAATCCCTGGCCCCAGCGCTGGGAAGAGCGCCGCGTCTTCATCCGGGCGAAGGACAGGGCAAGCTGGGGACGTCGCCGTCGGGGCGAGGTATTGGCCGCCGTGGCCCGACTGGGGCTGGGGGAGTCGCAACTGCATGCCCTTGGCTGGCCCGACATGGGGCTTACCGATGCGCTTCGTTTCCGGCACGGGCCGGCCGTCCATGCCGTCCGCGACGTGATCCTCCGGGTGCGGCCCGACCTGGTGGTCATGCCCGACCTGGCCGACAGCCATCCCGACCATGGCGCAGCCCATGTGCTTGCCCGGCTGGCCCTCTGGGAAGCAGGCAGCCCTGCCCGGGTGCTGACCTACATGGTGCACGGCCGGAGCGATGGGGGGCACCGGATGACGTTCGACGAGCCGGGCGCCAGTGCCGGCAGCCGGGACATCCGCCTTGCGGCCATGCGCGAACACCGCTCCCAGCTCATCCTCAGCGAGCGCCGCATGCTGGCCATGGCCGGACGCCCCGAGTGCTTCGGTCCTGCGAGGCCCGCGACGGGCGGGGCTGCCCTGCGATTGCCGTGGCGCCCCGGCCACCTGGCCCGGATGCGTCTGCGCCTGTTGCTGGCGGACGGGGAGGGTAGCGTGGTCTGGCCCTGGCACAAGGCGCCACTGGCTCATCGGGAGGGCGCCTGGTGGCTGCCGTTGCGTCAGGTGCCCGGCCCGGCCTTCGTCAAGCTGACGGCCGATCTCGCAACTCCATGGATTCACGACCATTATGGCTGGGCGTGTCGCGATGACGCGGCTTCCGGGCTTGTGGCGCGGGAGCCGGCCTAGCTAGGATGCGGGCATTGGAAGGGGACCCCCTGATGAACGCCGCCGCGCCGCGCCAGGGCATCCTGTCGCTCAAGATCAAAGACGTGAACTCGCTGTACATCTCGTACATGCCGTTCCTGAAGAACGGCGGCCTGTTTGCGCCCACCGCCCAGCGTTACAACCTCGGCGACGAGGTGGCCCTGCTGGTCACCCTGATCGACGAGAGCGAGCGCCTGTCGGTCGCTGGCAAGGTGGTCTGGATCACCCCGGTGGGGGCTCAGGGAAATCGCACGGCCGGCGTGGGCATCCAGTTCAACGAGTCGCCCGAGAGCGAGGCGGCCCGGCAGCGGATCGAAGGCCTGCTCGCGGGCTCGCTCAATTCGGAACGCCCGACCCAGACCATGTGAGGCCCGGGCGGCCGGCCTGTCCGGATGTCCGAAGATCGCGATGGGAAGCACTCGCATTTGCACCAATTAGATGCAGGTTTTTCTCCCATTAAGACTTGTCGCCATACCTGCACGCACTGGTACAATAGATCGGTTCCCCAACGTGAGATTGAGGATCTCCGAAGTCGTTGGCGCGCTTGTCGCGTCGGCACGGACCGATCCATTTGGATCGATTCGAAAAAAGCTTCGGCGCCCCTAGCCGGACCGCTCGTCCCCGTCGACGGTCACTGATGCGCCCAGCGAGGCGCGGAGGTACGCAGCATCGTGCTTGCCCAATATTGGCCCGTCCTGTTGTTCATCGCCGTGGCCACCGGTCTCGGTATCGTCCTGATGGTGCTCGGCATGCTCGCCGGCCCCCGTCGTCCGGACGCCGCGAAGCTCTCGCCCTACGAGTGCGGCTTCGAGGCCTTCGAGGACGCGCGCATGAAGTTCGACGTGCGCTACTACCTGATCGCCATCCTCTTCATCATCTTCGACCTCGAAATCGCCTTCCTGTTTCCGTGGGCGGTGGTGTTCGACAAGATCGGCGCCATCGCGCTGATCGAGATGGCGCTGTTCCTCGCGCTGCTCGTGGTCGGTTTCGCTTACGTCTGGAAGAAGGGAGCGCTCGAATGGGAGTGATGACCACCATCGACCGGGTGATGCACAACCCGGCACCGCTCAACCTCGTCGACGACATCATCCGTCCGAATGGCGACGCCCCGCTGCCGCAGCGCGGTTTCGGCGTCACCAGCGTCGATGCGCTGATGAACTGGGCACGCACGGGTTCCATGTGGCCGATGACCTTCGGCCTGGCCTGCTGCGCGGTGGAAATGATGCACGCCGGTGCGGCGCGCCTCGACCTCGACCGCTTCGGCGTCGTGTTCCGTCCCAGCCCCCGCCAGTCCGACGTGATGATCGTGGCCGGCACGCTGGTCAACAAGATGGCCCCCGCGCTGCGCAAGGTCTACGACCAGATGCCCGAGCCGAAGTGGGTCATCTCGATGGGCTCGTGCGCCAACGGCGGCGGCTACTACCACTATTCCTATTCGGTCGTGCGCGGCTGCGACCGCATCGTTCCGGTCGACATCTACGTGCCGGGTTGCCCGCCGACGGCCGAAGCGCTGATCCACGGCATCCTGCAGTTGCAGGCGAAGATCCGTCGCACCCACACGATCGCGCGCTAACAGGGCTGCCTCATGAGCGTTAACAACGAGACCTCGCTGGTCGAACGCCTCGCCGCGCGTTTTGGCGACATGCTTACCGTGAAGGTCGAGCGCAACGAAGTCACCGCCGAGGTCGCCCCGCGCGACCTCGTGTCCGTAGCCACCGCGCTGCGCGACGAGGCCGGCTTCCGTTTCACCGTCTACATCGACACCTGCGGCATCGACTACCTCAGCTACGGCCAGACCGAGTGGGATACCGACACTGCCCACGGCGAGAGCTTCTCGCGTGGCGTCGAAGGTGAGGCCGTGGGCCGCTTTACGTGGGCGGACCGTCCGCGCCACGTCGAGCAGCCGCGTCGCTTCGCCGCCGTGATCCACCTGCTGTCGATCGAGCTGAACCAGCGCATCCGCGTGCGCGTGTTCTGCGAAGACGACGCGTTCCCGGTGGTGCCGTCGGTCACGTCGATCTGGCCGGGCGCCGACTGGTTCGAGCGCGAAGCATTCGACCTGTACGGCATCATCTTCGAAGGCCACCCGGACCTTCGCCGCATCCTTACCGACTACGGTTTCGTCGGCCACCCGTTCCGCAAGGACTTCCCGCTCATCGGCAACGTCGAAGTCCGCTACGACGCCGAGCAGAAGCGTGTGGTCTACGAACCGGTCTCGATCGAGCCGCGCGTGCTTGTGCCGCGCACGATCCGCAACGATGCCGACCTCGATCAGGCCAGGGCGGAAGCCGCCGACCGCTGGCGGGAGAACTAAGCCGTGGAAGAAATCCGCAATTACACGATGAACTTCGGTCCGCAGCATCCTGCTGCGCACGGCGTGCTGCGCCTCGTGCTGGAAATGGACGGCGAGACCATCGTCCGTGCCGATCCGCACGTGGGCCTGCTGCACCGTGGTACCGAAAAGCTCGCCGAGTCCAAGCCGTTCAACCAGTCGATCGGTTACATGGACCGTCTCGACTACGTTTCGATGATGTGCAACGAGCACGCCTACGTGCGCGCCATCGAAAACCTGCTCGGCATCGAGGCCCCCATCCGTGCGCAGTACATCCGCACGATGTTCGACGAGATCACCCGCATCCTGAACCACCTCATGTGGGTGGGCTCCAATGCGCTCGATCTGGGCGCCATGGCGGTGTTCCTGTACGCCTTCCGTGAGCGCGAAGAGCTCATGGACGTCTACGAGGCCGTGTCGGGCGCGCGCATGCACGCCACCTACTACCGTCCGGGCGGCGTGTATCGCGACCTGCCGGAGCAGATGTCGAAGTATCGCGAGTCGCCGTGGCACAAGGGCAGCGACCTCAAGCGCCTGAACGCCTGGCGCGAAGGCTCGATGCTCGACTACCTCACCGAGTTCACGAACGACTTCCCCAAGCGCGTCGACGAATACGAACTGCTGCTCACCAACAACCGTATCTGGAAGCAGCGTACGGTGGGCATTGGCATCGTCGACCCCGAGAAGGCACAGGCCTGGGGCATGACCGGCGCCATGCTGCGCGGTTCGGGCATCGCATGGGATCTTCGCAAGAAGCAGCCCTACGCCGCCTACGACAAGATGGACTTCGACATCCCCGTCGGCGTCAACGGTGACTGCTACGACCGTTACCTGGTCCGCGTCGAAGAGATGCGCCAGGCCAACCGCATTATCCGCCAGTGCGTGGATTGGCTGAAGGCCAACCCGGGCCCGGTGATGGTGCAGAACTACAAGGTCGCCCCGCCCAGCCGTGTCGAGATGAAAAACGACATGGAAGCGCTGATCCACCACTTCAAGCTCTTCACCGAGGGCTATGGCGTTCCCGCCGGCGAAACCTACGCCGCCGTCGAAGCGCCGAAGGGTGAATTCGGCTGCTACCTCGTTTCCGACGGTGCCAACAAGCCGTTCCGCGTGCACCTGCGCGCGCCGGGCTTCGCGCACCTGTCCTCGATGGATGCTTTCGTACGGGGCCACATGCTCGCCGACGTCGTCGCGATGATCGGCACCTACGATCTCGTCTTCGGCGAAGTCGACCGCTAAGTCGACGGAGTAAAAGAATCATGAAAGCCACCGGTCATTTCGAGCAGGTGAAGGACGTCGATCCTCTCGTCGTGCTCAACGATCACACGCGCGCCCACGTCGATCACTGGGTGTCCAAGTTCCCGCCGGACCGCAAGCGTTCGGCACTGATCCAGTCGCTCATGGCGGCGCAGGAACAGAACCAGGGTTACCTCACGGACGAACTGATCACGGCGGTCGCGAAGTACCTCGACCTGCCGCCGATCTGGGCCTACGAAGTCGCGAGCTTCTACTCGATGTTCGAGACCTCGCCCGTCGGCCGCAACAACGTCGCCATCTGCACCAACATCTCGTGCTGGCTCAACGGTGCCGAAGGCCTCGTTCGCCACTGCGAGAAGAAGCTGGGCATCAAGACCGGCGAAAGCACCGCCGACGGCCGCATCTACCTCAAGCAGGAAGAGGAATGCCTGGCCGCGTGTGCGGGCGGTCCGATGATGGTCGTCAACGGTCATTACCACGAGAAGCTGACGGCCGAAAAGCTCGACGCGATCCTCGACGGTCTGAAGTGAGGTAAGGGCAATGGCTAGCACCACCGGTCCGGTCGGACCCGCTCCCAAGGAACACCAGGTCGTCTATACGACCCTGCATTTCGAGAAGCCCTGGTCGCTCGAAAGCTACGAAAAGGTCGACGGCTGGAAGGCGT
Source organism: Luteibacter anthropi (assembly GCF_023699965.1). Lineage (NCBI taxonomy): Bacteria > Pseudomonadati > Pseudomonadota > Gammaproteobacteria > Lysobacterales > Rhodanobacteraceae > Luteibacter > Luteibacter anthropi. The sequence continues at coordinate 4,918,361 of NZ_CP077072.1, read as the reverse complement.
GGAAGAAAATCCTCGCAGAGAAGCCCGATCCGGCCGACATCATCGAAGAAATCAAGAAGAGCTCGCTGCGTGGCCGCGGCGGCGCCGGCTTCCCGACCGGCCTGAAGTGGTCGTTCATGCCGCGCAACGCGCCGGGCCAGAAGTACATCCTCTGCAACTCGGACGAATCCGAGCCGGGCACCTGCAAGGACCGCGACATCCTGCGCTTCAACCCGCACTCCGTGCTGGAAGGCCTGGCGATCGCGTGCTACTGCACGGGCTCTACGGTTGCCTACAACTACATGCGTGGCGAGTTCCACCACGAGCCGTTCGAGCACATCGAGGAAGCCCTGAAGGAAGCCTACGCGGCCGGCCTGCTGGGCAAGAACGTCCTCGGCTCCGGCGTGGACGTGGACATCTACAACGCCCTCGGCGCCGGCGCCTACATCTGCGGCGAAGAAACCGCTCTGATGGAATCGCTCGAAGGCAAGAAGGGCCAGCCGCGCTTCAAGCCGCCGTTCCCGGCCGGTTTCGGCCTGTACGGCCGCCCGACCACGATCAACAACACCGAAACCTACGCGTCGGTGCCGGCGATCCTGCGTAACGGCGCGGAGTGGTTCCTCAACATCGGCAAGCCCAACAACGGCGGCCCGAAGATCTTCTCGGTCTCCGGCCACGTGAACAACCCGGGCAACTTCGAGATCAAGCTCGGCACCTCGTTCGCCGACCTGCTGGAAATGGCGGGTGGCGTTCGCAACGGCCACACGCTGAAGGCGGTCATCCCGGGCGGCTCCTCGATGAAGGTGTTGCCGGCCGAGAAGATCATGGAATGCACCATGGACTACGATTCGCTGCAGAAGGCGGGTTCGGGTCTGGGTTCGGGTGCCGTGATCGTGATGGACGAGAAGACCTGCATGGTCCGCGCCTGCCATCGCATCTCGCGTTTCTACAAGGCCGAATCGTGCGGCCAGTGCACCCCGTGCCGCGAAGGCACCGGCTGGATGTACCGCGTGCTGTCGCGCATCGTGGAAGGCAAGGGCACGCAGGATGACCTGCACCGCCTGAAGGCCGTGGCCGGTCAGATCGAAGGCCACACCATCTGTGCCTTCGGCGAAGCGGCCGCCTGGCCGGTGCAGGGCTTCCTGCACCACTTCTGGCACGAATTCGAATACTACGTGGAGCATGGCCGTTCGATCGTCGACGGTCCGGCTGACACGGTCACCACTGGAGTCGCTGCATGAGTGCGCAGCCCGTAGCCAATGCCGCGCCGGATCTCGTCAATGTCGAGATCGATGGCGTTCCGGTGCAGGTAGCCAAGGGGTCGATGATCATCCAGGCGGCCGACGCCGTCGGCATTGCCATCCCGCGCTTCTGCTACCACCGCAAGCTTCCGATCGCCGCCAACTGCCGCATGTGCCTGGTGGAAATCGAGAAGATGCCCAAGCCGGCGCCGGCCTGCGCCACGCCGGTGGGCGAGGGCATGAAGGTCTTCACGCGTTCGGACAAGGCGCTCAAGTCGCAGCGCAACGTGATGGAGTTCCTGCTCATCAACCACCCGCTCGACTGCCCCATCTGCGACCAGGGCGGCGAGTGCGAACTGCAGGACATCTCGCTCGGCTACGGTCGTTCGGTGTCCCGCTACGTCGAGCGCAAGCGCACGGTGGCCGACGAGAACCTCGGCCCCCTGATCGCCACCGAGATGACCCGCTGCATCCAGTGCACGCGCTGCGTCCGCTTCACCAGCGAGATCGCCGGCACGTACGAACTGGGTGGCATGAGCCGCGGTGAAAACCTCGAGATCGGCACCTACATCGGCAAGACGATCGAGAGCGAACTGTCGGGGAACATCATCGACGTCTGCCCGGTCGGCGCGCTCACCAACAAGCCGTTCCAGTTCCAGGCCCGCGCCTGGGAACTGATCGCGCGCCCGTCCGTCGCCTACCACGACGCGCTGGGCTCGAACCTGTGGATGCACACCCGCCGTGGCGAAGTGCTCCGCAACGTGCCGCGCGACAACGAAACCATCAACGAGTGCTGGCTGTCCGACCGTGACCGCTACAGCCACCAGGGCCTCTACGCGGCAGATCGCGTCAAGGCACCGATGGTCAAGCGCAACGGCCAGTGGGCCACCACGACCTGGGACGACGCCCTATCCGTCGCGAAGGAAGCGCTCAAGAGCGTGTCCGGCAGCGACCTCGGCGTGCTGGTCCACGGCGCCACGTCGAACGAGGAGGGCGAACTGCTCGTCCGTCTCGCCCGTGGCCTGGGCAGCGCCCACGTCGATCACCGCCTGCGTCAGCTCGACTTCGCGGACAACGCCTTCGCCAAGCCCTTTGCCTCGACGATCGCCTCGTTCGACAAGGTGAAGTCGGCGCTGCTGGTCGGTTCCGACCTGCGCCACGAAGTGCCGCTGCTCAACCACCGCATCCGTCAGGCGGTGAAGAAGGGCGCCAAGGTGTATGCCGTGAACCCGGCGCACTTCCGCTTCAACTATCCGTTGGCCGGTGAAGCCGTGGCCGCGCCGCATGCACTGGTCGACGAACTGCTGAAGCTGGCCAAGGCTGCCGCCGAGAACGGTGCGACACTGCCGGAATCGATCGCTGCTGCCGTCAACGGCGCCGAAACGAACGATGCTTACCGCGACGCCTTCAAGGGCATCGCGGGCGACGGCTCGGTGGTGATCCTCGGCCACGCCGCGGTCACCCATCCGGAAGCCTCCTGGCTGCGTGCCATTGCCCGCTTCATCGCGCAGGCGGCCGGTGCTGCCTTCAACGAGCTGCCGGTCGGTGCCAACGCCATCGGCCTGTCGTCGGTGGGCGTGCTGCCCTCCGCCGGTGGTCTCGATGCCCGCGCCATGCTGGCCCAGCCGCGCAAGGGTTACATCCTCTACAACGTGGAGCCGCCGCACGACTTCGCCGATGGCGCACTCGCGCAGCAGGCGATGCACTCGGCGCAGACCGTGGTGGCGTTCGCCGCCTACGCCAGCGACGCCCTCAAGGATTCGGCGGATGTCATCCTGCCGATCGCCCTGACGCCGGAACTGGACGGCACGCTGGTCAACGTCGAAGGCACCGCCCAGGTGGTGGGTGCCGGCGCGAAGGCTCCGGGCGATGCGCGCCAGGGCTGGAAGGTCCTGCGTGCACTGGGCGGCCTGCTCGGCGTCTCCGGTTTCGAGTTCGACGACCTTGCCGGCCTGCGTGATGGCCTGACCGAACGCGCTACGGAATCCCGTACGCAGGTCGCGTCGCGCGCTTCCGGTGTGTCGTTCTCGCGCCTGGCCACCACGCCGATCTACCGCGGCGACGCGGTGCTGCGTCGCGCCGGTGCACTGAACTCGCATCCGCTCAACCGCGCCGCCGCTGTCCGCATCAATGCGGAAGAGGCCGGCAAGCTCGGTCTGGCGGAGGGCGGCAACGCCCGCGTCGGCGACACGATCCTGCCGGTGGCCATCGATGCCTCGGTGCCTGCGGGCGCCGCGTGGATCGAAGCCGCGCATTCCGAAACCGCGATGCTGCCCCCGTACGGCGCGGCCATCACCCTGAGCAAGGCGTAAACCATGGCCGATCAACTCTTCGACCACATCTTGCTGCCGGTGCTCTTCATCCTGGCGATCGTGCTGCCGCTCGTTATCGGCGTGGCACTGTACGTCTGGTGGGAGCGCAAGGTGCTGGGCTGGATGCACGTCCGCATGGGACCCAACAAGGTCGGTCCCGCGGGTCTGCTCCAGGCCTTCGCCGACGTCGTGAAGCTGCTTCTGAAGGAAGTGGTGCTCCCGACCAACGCGAACAAGGCGCTCTACTACCTGGCTCCGCTGCTGGCCCTCGTGCCCGCGCTGGCGGCCTGGGCAGTGGTGCCCTTCAGCCCGGGCGTGGTGCTCGCCAACCTCAATGCGGGCGTGCTCTACCTGCTGGCCATGACCTCGATGGGCGTGTACGGCATCATCCTCGCCGGCTGGTCGTCCAACTCGCGCTACGCCATGCTCGGTGCGATGCGTGCGGCAGCGCAGGTGATCTCGTACGAACTGTCGATGGGCATGTCCATCGTCTGCGTGCTGGTGCTCACGGGTAGCCTCAATCTCTCGGCGATCGTCGAAGCACAGGCCGGCAGTGCCCTCAGCTGGTACTGGATTCCGCTGCTGCCGGTGTTCGTCATCTACTTCGTGTCGGGCGTGGCGGAAACCAACCGCGCTCCGTTCGACGTGGCGGAAGGCGAATCCGAAATCGTTGCCGGTTTCCACGTGGAATACTCCGGCTCGCCGTTCGCGCTGTTCTTCCTGGCCGAGTACGCCAACATGATCCTGGTCAGCTTCCTGACCTCGATCCTGTTCATGGGCGGCTGGCTGTCGCCGTTCCCGGAAAGCTGGGGCCTCATCGGCCACGGTGGCTTCCACTGGCTGTTCGCCAAGGTCTTCCTCTTCGCCTTCCTGTTCCTGTGGTTCCGCGCCAGCTTCCCGCGCTACCGCTACGACCAGATCATGCGCCTCGGCTGGAAGGTCTTCATTCCCATCACCATCGTCTGGGTCCTCGTTGCCGGCTGCATGAAGTATTTCGGCTGGGTCCACATCGGAACGGGAGCCTAAAGAGCCATGTCCCGCGTCATTCATTATTTCAAGAGCCTCCTGCTCCTTGAGCTGTTCAAGGGCATGGGCCTGACCATGCGTTACATGGTCAGCCCCAAGTACACGATGCGCTACCCGATGGAGCACATCCCCAAGTCGAACCGCTTCCGTGGTCTGCACGCCCTGCGCCGCTACGCCAACGGCGAAGAGCGCTGCATTGCCTGCAAGCTGTGCGAAGCGGTGTGCCCGGCACTGGCCATCACCATCGACTCGGCCCCGCGCCCGGAAGACGGCCAGCGTCGCACCACGCGCTACGACATCGACCTGTTCAAGTGCATCTTCTGCGGTTTCTGCGAAGAGAGCTGCCCGGTCGACTCCATCGTCGAGACGCACGTGCACGAGTACCACTTCGAACATCGTGGCGAGAACGTGGTGACCAAGGGCCAGCTGCTGGCCATCGGTGACCGCTTCGAGCAGGACATCGCTGCCGCCCGCGCGCAGGACGCGGCTTACCGCTGAGCGCCCGGAGACCTATGCGATGAATACCGATCTGCTCCAACTCATCTGTTTCTACCTCTTCGGCGGCGTGGCGGTCATCGCCAGCCTGATGGTCATCTCGGTGCGCAACACGGTCCATGCCGTGCTGTCCCTGGTGCTGACCTTCTTCAGCATGGCCTGCGTCTGGCTGCTGGCGGAAGCGGAGTTCCTTGCCATCGCCCTCGTCGTCGTCTACGTCGGCGCGGTGATGGTGCTGTTCCTGTTCGTGGTCATGATGCTCGACATCAAGCAGGAGAACGTGCGCGAAGGCTTCATCCGGTACCTGCCGGTGGGCATCATCGTGGCGGGCGTCATGCTGGTGGAAATGCTGGCGATGATCGGCGTGAAGGCGATGCATGCCCACACGCTCGGTCCGAACCCGGCCGGTGACTCGAACGTGGCGTGGCTGGGCCGTGCCCTCTACACCGAGTTCCTGCTGCCGTTCGAAATCGCCGCGCTGATCCTCACCGTGGGTATCGTCGCCGCCGTGGCCCTGACCCTGCGTCAGCGCGTGGGCGTGCGTCACCAGTCCGCTTCGCAGCAGGTCATCGTCAAGGCCACCGACCGCGTCCGCGTGGTGAAGGTCGCCTCGACCCAGATGGCCTCGGTCGTACCGGCCCCGGCACCCGCCGAACCGACGCAGGAGAACGCCAAGTGATCACGCTTTCCCATTACATCGTGCTCGGCGCGGTCCTGTTTTGCATTGCCGTCGCCGGCCTGTTCATCAACCGCAAGAACGTGATCGTGCTGCTCATGGCGATCGAGCTGATGCTCCTCGCGGTGAACACCAACTTCGTGGCCTTCTCGCGCTTCTTCGGCGACGTGTCGGGCCAGGTGTTCGTGTTCTTCATCCTCACCGTGGCCGCGGCGGAATCCGCCATCGGCCTGGCGATCCTGGTCCTGCTGTTCCGTAACCGCAGCACGATCAACGTCGCCGAAATCGACAGCATGAAGGGTTGATCCGATGAGTCTCTCGCTTTCAATCCTCCTGACGATCGCACTCGCGCCCCTCGCGGGTTCGATCCTTGCCGGCCTTTTCGGCAAGGTGATCGGCCGGGCAGGGGCGCATACCGCCACCATCCTCGGTGTCGCGATCGCCTGCGGCCTGTCCTTCTACGTGCTCTACCAGCTGGTCTTCGCCGGGGCGCAGAACTTCAACCAGGACATCTACACCTGGTTCGAGATCGGCCGCTTCCATGCGTCGGTCGGCTTCATGATCGACCGCCTCACCGCCATGATGATGGTGGTGGTCACCTTCGTGTCGTTGCTGGTGCATCTGTACACCATCGGCTACATGGCGGAAGACCCGGGCTACCAGCGTTTCTTCAGCTACATCTCGCTCTTCACCTTCTCGATGCTGATGCTCGTCATGAGCAACAACTTCATGCAGCTGTTCTTCGGCTGGGAAGCGGTGGGCCTGGTGTCGTACCTGCTGATCGGCTTCTGGTACAAGCGCCCGACGGCGATCTTCGCCAACCTCAAGGCCTTCCTGGTCAACCGCGTGGGTGACTTCGGTTTCCTGCTGGGTATCTCGGCGATCCTGTTCTTCCTGGGCACGCTCGATTACCAGACCGCCTTCGACCATGCGCCGGAGCTGGTGGGCAAGACCCTGCAGATCACCCAGAACCACGCCTGGGACGCTGCCACCGTGATCGGCATCCTGCTGTTCATCGGTGCCATGGGCAAGTCGGCCCAGGTGCCGCTGCACGTGTGGCTGCCTGATTCGATGGAAGGCCCCACGCCGATCTCGGCGCTGATCCACGCGGCCACCATGGTGACCGCGGGTATCTTCATGGTCGCCCGCATGTCGCCGATCTTCGAGCTGAGCGACACCGCGCTGTCGTTCATCCTGGTCATCGGTTCCACCACGGCACTGTTCACCGGCCTCATCGGTATCGTGCAGAACGACATCAAGCGCGTCATCGCGTACTCCACGCTCTCGCAGCTGGGCTACATGACCGTCGCGCTCGGCGTGTCCGCCTATAGCGGCGCCGTGTTCCACCTGATGACCCACGCCTTCTTCAAGGCCCTGCTGTTCCTCGGCGCCGGCTCGGTCATCATGGGCATGCACCACGAGCAGGACATGCGCTACATGGGCGGCCTGCGCAAGTACATGCCGATCACCTGGATCACGATGTGGATCGGTTCGCTGGCCCTGGCCGGCACCCCGTTCTTCTCGGGCTTCTACTCGAAGGACGCCATCATCGAGGCGGTGGGTGAGTCCCATCGCTGGGGCGCCAGCTACGCTTACTTCTGCGTGCTGGCCGGCGTGTTCGTCACCTCGTTCTACAGCTTCCGCCTGCTCTACATGACCTTCCATGGCAAGGAGCGCTTCACGGTAGAGCACAAGAAGCATGGCCACGGCCATGACGATCACCACGACGACGACCATGGTCACCACACCCCGGGTGTGCTGGAACATGCGCCGCATGAATCGCCGTGGGTCGTCACCGTTCCGCTACTGCTGCTGTCGATCCCCTCCATCGTGATCGGCTGGTTCACCGTCAAGCCGATGCTGTACGACCACTGGTTCGGCAAGGCCATCCACGTCGACGAGAAGAATGACGTGCTGGGCGAACTGGCGCACGAGTTCCACGGCGCGCTGGAAGCCGGTATCCACGGCTTCACCGCGGCTCCGTTCTGGATCGCCTTCGCCGGCTTCGCCGTCGCCACGTACATCTACCTGTTCAACCCGAAGGTTGCGGACAAGGCGAAGACGGCCCTCAAGCCGATCTACGAACTGCTCAACCACAAGTACTGGATCGATGAACTCTACTTCGCGGTGTTCGCGAAGGGCGGCGTCAAGCTGGGCCAGGGCCTGTCGAAGGTGGGCGATACCGCCATCATCGACGGCGCCATGGTCAACGGCTCGGCGGGTCTGGTCCGCCGCATCGCCGGTGGCGTGCGCCACCTGCAGTCCGGATTCCTCTTCCATTACGCGTTCGCCATGATCCTCGGCCTCATCCTGCTCCTGGGCGGGTACTGGCTGATCGGGCAATAAGGGAAACGAGCTATATGTCGAATCACTTGCTCAGCCTGTTGATCTGGCTCCCGGTCGTCGGTGCCATCCCGGTGCTGCTGGCCGGCTCCGGTCGCCCAGGCCTCGCCCGCTGGATCTCGCTGCTGGTGGCGGTCGCCACGTTCGCCGCCAGTCTGGCCCTCCTGCCTGCCTACGATGCCACCACCGGCACGCTTCAGCTCAGCGAATCGCTGAGCTGGATCCCGTCGCTGGGCATCAACTACTCGCTGGCCGTCGATGGCATCTCCGTCGCACTGATCATCCTGACCACCTTCACCCAGATCCTCGTGATCGTGGGTGCCTGGGAGGTCATCCAGAACAAGCCGCACCAGTACATGGCCGCGATGCTGATCCTGGAAGGCCTGATGATCGGCGTGTTCTGCGCGACGGACGCACTGCTGTTCTACGTGTTCTTCGAAGCCATGCTGATCCCGATGTTCATCATCATCGGTATCTGGGGTGGTCCGCGCCGCGTGTACGCGACGCTGAAGTTCTTCATCTACACGTTCTTCGGCTCGATCTTCATGCTGGTCGGCCTGCTGTACCTGTACCACAAGACCGGCGGCAGCTTCGCCCTGGCCGACATGGCCAACGTGCACCTGACGCTCACCGAGCAGAGCTGGCTGTTCTTCGCCTTCCTGATCGCCTTCGCGGTGAAGGTGCCGATGGTGCCGGTGCACACCTGGCTGCCGGACGCCCACGTGGAAGCGCCCACCGGTGGTTCGGTGGTGCTGGCGGCGGTGATGCTGAAGATCGGTGGCTACGGCTTCCTGCGCTTCAGCCTGCCGATCACGCCGGACGCCTCGCACCAGTTCGCCTGGCTGATCATCGCCCTCTCGCTCATCGCGGTCTGCTACATCGGCTACATCGCGCTGGTCCAGCAGGACATGAAGAAGCTGGTGGCCTATTCGTCGATTGCCCACATGGGTTTCGTCACGCTGGGTATCTTCATCGCCTTCATGCTGGTGCGTGAATCGAACAACCCGGATGCGGCCCGCCTGGGCATGCAGGGTGCAATGGTCCAGATGATCTCGCACGGCTTCATTTCCGGCGCGATGTTCAGCTGCATCGGCGTGCTCTACGACCGCCTGCACTCCCGCCAGATCAAGGACTACGGCGGCGTCATCAACGTGATGCCGATCTTCGCCCCGTTCTACGTGCTGTTCGCCATGGCCAACAGCGGCCTGCCGGGCACCAGCGGTTTCGTGGGCGAGTTCATGGTGATCCTGGCCGCGTTCTCGGCCAATCCGTGGATCGCACTGTTCGCTGCCTTCACCCTCATCATCGGCGCCGCCTACACCTTGTGGATGGTCAAGCGCGTGCTGTGGGGCGACATCACCAACCCGCACGTGAAGGAACTCACCGACGTCAACGGTCGTGAAATCTTCATGCTCTCCGCGTTCGCTGCCGGTGTGCTGCTGTTCGGCATCTGGCCGGAGCCGCTGGTCCATCTGATGGATGCGTCGGTCTCTCGCATTGTCGAGCAGCTGGCCATTTCGAAAGTCTGAGCGGGAATTACTCCATGCCTGGTATCAATGACATCGTAACCCTGCTCCCCGAGGTGTACCTCGTGGTCGCAGCCTGCGTACTGCTCCTGCTCGACGCCTTCCTGAAGCCGTCGCAGAAGGATGCCGTGCACTGGCTGTCGGTCCTCGTGCTCCTCGTTGGCGCCTATCTCGTGGTGAGCGGCCAGCCGGCCGGCGGCGCCACCGCCTTCAACGGCATGTTCATCCGTGATGGCGTGTCCGAGGTGCTGAAGCTGTTCTCGCTGCTGGTCACCGCGGTGATCTTCATCTACGCACGCCCCTACCTGAAGGACAGGGCGATTCCGTTCGGTGAGTTCTACACGCTCACGATCTTCGCTTCCGTCGGCATCATGTTCCTGGTGTCGGCCGGCAGCCTGGTCACCGTGTACCTGGGCCTCGAACTGCTGACCCTCTCGTCGTACGCCCTGGTCGCGCTGAATCGCGATTCGAGCCTGTCGTCGGAAGCGGCCATCAAGTACTTCGTGCTGGGTGCACTGGCCTCGGGCATGCTGCTGTACGGCATGTCGATGGTCTACGGCGCTACCCACAGCCTCGACCTGCACACCATCCACGCCGCCATCGTCGGCACGGAGTGGAAGACCCTGCTGCTGTTCGGCCTGGTCTTCATGATCGTCGGCATCGGCTTCAAGCTGGGTGCCGCTCCGTTCCACATGTGGATTCCGGACGTCTACCAGGGCTCGCCGACCGCCGTCACCGTGTTCATCGGTTCGGCGCAGAAGCTGGCTGCGTTCGGCATGGCCTACCGCCTGCTGTCTACCGGCATGGGCGACATCGCCGGCGGCACCACGGGTCTCGCTCCGCAGTGGCAGCTGATGCTGGCCGTGCTGGCCGTGATCTCGCTGGCCATCGGTAACCTCGTCGCCCTGGTGCAGACTAACCTCAAGCGCGTGCTGGCTTATTCCACCATCTCGCACATGGGTTACCTGATGCTGGGCCTGGTCAACGCCGGTCCGGAAGGCTACTCGGCCTCGATGTTCTATGCCGTCAGCTACGCGCTCACCAGCGCCGCCGCGTTCGGCATGCTCATCATCCTGTCGCGCGCCGGTTTCGAGTGCGAAGAAGTCGACGACCTCAAGGGCCTGAACCAGCGTTCGCCGTGGTTCGCCTTCATGATGCTGCTGGTGATGTTCTCGCTGGCCGGCGTGCCGCCGCTGTTCGGGTTCTACGGCAAGCTGCTGGTACTGAAGGCCGCCGTGGACGCCGGCATGCTCTGGCTCGCCATCGTCGGTGCCGTGTTCGCGATCATCGGCCTCTACTACTACCTGCGCGTCGTAAAGGTGATGTACTTCGATGCACCGAACGAGGCCGTCGAAGTGCGCGCCACGCCGGACGTTGCATCGCGCTGGGTACTGTCGATCAATGCACTCGCGCTTCTGGTGCTCGGCTTCACCTGGGCACCGCTGTTCGCGTGGTGCCAGAGGGCGTTCGCGGGCTGAGCCCGCGCATGTCCGAAGGGATATCGGTACTTTTTTTCACAAAGGTGTAAGAAAGTACTTGCAAGAAATCGGCCACATGGCTATACTTTTTGAATCTGATGCGGGGTGGAGCAGTCTGGCAGCTCGTCGGGCTCATAACCCGAAGGTCGTAGGTTCGAATCCTACCCCCGCTACCATTTTTGAACGGCGTGATCTACGGATCGCGCCGTTTTTTTATGTCTGCAATCAGCGGGGGCTTGTAGGGCATCACCTACAGACACGGGGCTTTCGGCGAGCTACGTTCGATAGGCCAGCGGGTCAGCTCCAGGGTGACATCACAATCCTTACTACGGGGCGTACAGCGGGGCCGACACGTACGGCAAGTAATGTCATTTCATTCACAGAAGGAATTGCACATGAAGTACGTCACAAGCGCTTTCGCATTCGCACTCATGGTTGCTGGTATCGCAACCTCCACCCCGGCATCGGCGATGCAACTCTGCTCAGGCTGCGTCGCTGCCTACGAAAAGTGTGTCGCGGCGGGTGGCTCCACTGCTAGTTGCTGGAAGTGTAATAACCCGACGTGTACGCCGTTCGGCGTGAAGGATTCCCTGGGCAGTGCCATCGACAAGCTCTCGTCGAAGAAGTCCAGGCAGATGAATCCGATGGACAAGCGTACGGCCCCGACGCTGCTGGATAGCTGAGTCCCGGGCGCTGGACGGGCGGTAACGGGAATAGGTTCGAATCCCGTTGCCGCCACCGGTTTTGCCGGGTCGCCCCGGGGCCAACCATTGGCACTTTGTCGCGTATCTTCGTCGGTCTAATGTATGGGCTGGTTCACAGGGAGCGGCTCATGAAAACGATCGGAAACCTCATCTGGTTCATCTTTGGCGGTTTGATCATGGGCCTGGGCTGGTGGCTGGCCGGCCTGGTGGCCCTCGTCACCATCGTGGGCATCCCCTGGGCGCGCTCCTGCTTCGTCATCGGGTCGTTCGCCTTCTTCCCGTTCGGCAAGGAGGCCATCGACCGGCGGGAACTCTCGGGGCAGGGCGACATCGGTACGAGTCCGCTCGGCACCCTCGGCAACATTATCTGGTTCGTGTTCGCCGGAATCTGGCTCGCGATTGGGCACGTCTGTTCGGCCGTGGCCTGCTGCGTGACGATCATCGGCATCCCGTTCGGCTGGCAGCATCTGAAACTCGCCGGCATCGCCCTGGCACCCATCGGCAAGACGGTGGTCAGCGTAGACGTGGCAGCGGCGTCGCGGCGGATGAATGCCGAGGCCACCGTGACGAGAATGCGAGGCGCCTGACGTTTTCCCGGTAGGCGATTCATCCTTGGCCCATGGCCGGAAGGCAGGATCGATCCTTCCGTAGCAGGTCGCCTCTGGCAGCGGACACGCCAGATTGCTATACTCGTCGACCGGGCAAGAAGAGAGCGCACTCTTTGACCCCGGCTGGATGCGGGTAAACCCGCTGGCGATGGGGCAGGTAAAGGCCGAACTGTGTTCTCCGCCACCAGTACTAATCAGAAGCGCTGACCACGGTCAGCGCTTTTTTCTTGCCTGTGTTTTCTGAAGAGATGAATCCGCCAGCGCTTCAGGTCATTCTGGGGCCGCCCAGGCGTGGACCATCTGCCATGTCAGCCTCCCATATCCCTGGGCGTGCGGCCAACGAGAATGCCGCTTACCGTGGCGCCATCGGCTGAGTTCAGGGTGACGAACCAGTGGACGGGGGTCGGTGGGGTGGTTTCGCGTTGTGCAGGCTCTGGGGTAGGTGACGGGGCCAGGGTGCAGAGCATGGCGGAATGGATGTCGGCCGTCGCGGGGCGTGCGTCCTGGCAGGTGAATCCACGGGCCTGGAGCGTCTTCACGGCGTCGGCAAGCGGCGTGGAGGCAGGAACCCAGCCGTCGAGCTGTTGCCTCGCGTCTTTTGCTGATTGCTGTGGCCTGAAGGCGTCGGCAGCAGGGGCTCCGGTCATGGCGTGACATCCTTGCGCTAAAAAGAAAGGAATGAGGGCGAGCAACGAGGGTCGAATGGTCCTTGGCACAGGCAAAACTCCTGGCGGGGCGTCCTGGTCAGATACACCATGATTTCCTGCGAGTGCAACCGGGCGGTGGCGAAGGGCCAGTGCTCATTCAGGCTCGTGGGGGGCGGCCAGGTACTGGCCGGGCGGCACGCCATGGGCTTGGCGGAAGGCCGCGGTGAAAGCGCTGGCACTGCTGTAGCCCAGGTCAAATGCGATGCGGGTGACCGACTGACCTTCGGCCAGCCGGGCAATGGCCGCCAGCAGGCAGGCCTGTTGGCGCCATGCCGCGAAACTCAGGCCGGTGTCTTCACGGAACCTGCGGGTGAACGCGCGACGACTCATGCCGATTTCCCCGGCGACCTGGTCGATGATCATGGCGATGGATGGTTCAGCGAAGAGACGATGGCAGATTTGCGCAAGTCGCGCGTCCATGGGAAGCAGCAGGCGCAGGGGCAAGGTAGGCATGGAAGCCATTTCTGCGATCAGCAAGGACATGATCTTGCCGGCGCGGCTATCCGCCTCGTACAGCGCAGGCAAATCGATCGCCGCTTCGATCAGTTGCCTGAGCAGCATCGAGACTTCATAGATCTCGCAATGCCCTGGCATGCCGGCGGCATCCGCGTCGTCTTGCGCAACGAAGATATTGAGCATGGTCACGACGCCCGCCATGGTCATTTCATGCGCTACGCCCGACGGTATCCAGCATGCGCGCCCGGGCGGCACCAGCCATCGCTCGTGGGAGGTCGTCACGCTGATGCTGCCACGGGACGCATAGGCGAACTGGCCGCGTCGATGGGTGTGCATCGTGAAGGTGCTATTGGAAGCATGGTCGTTGGCGGTAGCTACGATGCTTCGCGGAATATCTTCGTAGGGATCGAGCAGGGTGTTACGCATGGCCCGGATTCTATAGTGAAAGGCCTGTTGTCGATGGCAGGCATGGGAGGCTTCGGCCACCATGAGCCACACCTTTCGCATCGGATCGATCATGGCTCCTGCTTTTCATCGTGTCGGCCACGGACCGCACCCCGTGCTCGCATTGAATGGCTGGTTCGGGGATGCCCGTTCCTTTGACGCCATGGAGCCATGGCTGGCAACGGATGAATTCAGCTACGTGTTCATGGACTATCGAGGGTATGGCAAGCGCAAGGACGAGGCCGGGCAATACACCATCGACGAAATCGCCGGTGATGCTGTTGCACTTGCCGACGCGCTTTCACTGGCCCGCTTCAGCCTGATCGGGCACTCGATGGGAGGCATGGTGATCGAGAAGATCGCGATACGCGCGCCCGGTCGTGTCCGGTCATTGCTACCCATTGCTCCCGTGCCCTGTGGCGGGGTGCGCTATGACGTCGCCACACGGACGTACCTTGAGGCCGCCGCCCACAGTGCAGCTCACCGGCGCAGCATCATTGACCGTAGTACAGGAGGATGTCTACCGGCGACATGGCTGGACTGGAAGACGGAATACTCGCTGGCTACGTCATCACCAGCGGCTTTTTCAGGCTACTTCAACGCATGGGCCGATACGGATTTTTCCAGCCAGATCGAAGGCGTGCATCCCTTGAACGTGATCATTGGAGCGCGCGATCCCGTCTTCAACGCGGATCTCATGGCGAAAACCTATCTCAAGCGCTACCCGGGCAGTTCGCTGTCGTCCATGCCGGACGTGGGGCATTACCCCATGAATGAAGCGCCCCTTGTACTGGTGTCGCTGATCGAGTCGTTCCTGCGAACGGTATAGGTCGCCCAATAGCCTGACTTCATCGGTGACGATGGCACCATCGTATGACCACAAGTGATGACGCTTCGCTATGCGCCGAACGTCGTCACCACGAAATCGATGAAGCTCCGCAGTTTCGGGGATCGGTGGTTCGGAAGATGTACGACATGCATCGGGCGGCTGGGCAACGTGTCATCGGCGAATAGCTGTACCAGGCGACCGGCCCGCACATCATGCTGAAGCAGCACGGCGGGCTGCATCACGATGCCAAGGCCATGCAGGGCCGCCTGACGCAAGGCCCCGCCGTGATTGATGCGCAGGCGGCCATCGATGGCGACGCGGTGTTCTCCTTCGTCGTCGGTGATGCGCCATGGCGAAGCGGCCGACCAGCTGAAGGACAGGCACTCGTGGTGGCTCAGGTCTTCGGGCTTTGCAGGCATGCCGTGCCGCGAGAGGTAATCAGGCGATGCGCAGATCATCATCCGGTAGGGAGCCAGGGCGCGCGCGACCAGTCCGGAGTCGGGCAGGGCGCCGATGCGTAACGCGGCATCGAAGCCTTCGTCCACGAGGTCGGCCGTGCGGTCGGACAGCGAGAGATCGATGCGCACCAGTGGATAGGCGGAAAGATAGGTGGCAAGCGCAGGCACCAGCGCCTCGCTGCCGAACGATACGGGCGCCGTCACCCGCAACGTACCGGTAGGTGCCGCTTGCTGGTTCTGCGCCTGCATATCCGACTCGCCGACCATGCGCAGGATCTCCTGGCAGCGCAGGTAGTAGTCGTGTCCGAAGCCGGTAAGGCTCTGCCGGCGTGTGGTGCGGTTGAGCAGCCGGGTGCCGGCACGCGCTTCGAGGGAGCGCAGGTGTTTGCCGGCCATGGTGGGCGAGATGCCGCTCGCCTCAGCGGCCGCCTGGAGACTGCCCTTGTCGACGGTATGGACGAAGACCTGCATGGCGGTCAGGAGATCCATTGCGCACCTTTGGTTTGTTATGAATGAAATGATTGGCTGATTATTGCCTCAGGGCGTTTAATCAAACTAGGCCATCTTTTCAATGAAGGCCTGTCCCATGTCCACCACGCATTTCCCCGCCCGCTTTGCCGGCCGCACCGTTCTCATTACCGGCGGCGGTACCGGCATGGGCCGGGCTGCCGCACTTCGCCTCGGCCTGGAAGGTGCCAACGTCGTCGTCGCCGGGCGTCGTCCGGCCGAACTGGATGCGGTTGTCCAGGAGATACAGTTGGCGGGCGGTACGGCGCTGGCGATCCGTGCGGACGTCACGGATGCCGAGCAGGTCGAAGCCATGGTGGCTCGCACCGTCGAAGCGTTTGGTGCACTGCACATGGCGTGGAACAACGCAGGCATGCTGGGAGCCTTCGCACCGGTGCACGCGTCAGAGCTGGCCGATGTCGATGCGATCCTCGCCACCAACCTGCGCGGTGTCTACGCCTGCCTTAAACACGAGATCGCCGCGATGCTGTCCGCTGGAACGACGGGTGCCATTGTCAATACATCGTCTTGGACAGCCCATGGCGCCATGCCCGGTGTCGCCGCCTATGCAGCCAGCAAGGCAGGGATCGATGCCATCGCGCGCAGCGTGGCATTGGAGGTGGGCGAGCACGGTATCCGTATCAACAACGTCAGCCCCGGCGTCATCGTCACGCCGATGTCGCGCGATGCGCTGGGGAATGCCGCTGCAATGAAGCCATTCGTCCAGCACGCAGCTTTGCGCCGGGTGGGACAGCCGGAAGACGTAGCCGACGCCGTGCTGTGGTTGCTCTCGGACGAGGTTCGTTTCGTCACCGGCCAGAGCCTGCTCGTGGATGGCGGTTTTACTGTTGGAGGCCTTCGTCCGTGGTTGAACGAAGCCGTATCGGCAGCGATTTGATATGCCCTGGCGGGATATCGAAACAACTCACGGCAAGAGCGTATTTACATGCGAACGTGTCAGCGCCGACGGATGGTCCGAAACATTCCTATAGACGTCCAGACGCGATAATCCGGATGCCTTCGTTTTGCGGGTTTCATCACGTTCGCATGGCATCCATATGAAGGTCGTCATTTGCCGAAAGATTCATGAAAGATTCGGCGCTCTTTGCTCGTCCGGGCACTGGGGAGGGAAGACGTAGAGGCAGGTGTGTCGCGATTTCCTGCGAGGGGACGCAGGGTCGCTTATCACCAGCGGGGCCAGGGAGGATTCCGCACAGCCTGAGCGTCATCGGTGCCAGCGCTTCCGTCATGCGGAAGCAACCACGGGCTAACGAAGGA
Organism: Luteibacter anthropi; assembly: GCF_023699965.1. Taxonomy (NCBI): domain Bacteria; kingdom Pseudomonadati; phylum Pseudomonadota; class Gammaproteobacteria; order Lysobacterales; family Rhodanobacteraceae; genus Luteibacter; species Luteibacter anthropi. Next base: position 4,901,294 of record NZ_CP077072.1, on the reverse strand, counting down.
CCACACATGAAGATCGATGCTTTCGCTTTGGGGGTTACCCGCAAGACAGCACTGACGCTTGCCGTCGCGCTGGCGATGTCTTCACTTTCAGCACATGCCGATGACGCGTGGGTCTCCACGAACACGCACGCAGCCATTTCGCCGACGGTGAGCACGCAGGTGCAGGCCGCCAGCACTGCCGCCACGCCGGTGGCATCGGGTTACACGCTCAACGTGACGGGTGCGCCGCATATCGACGGCGCGGCTGTGACGGCGCTGGAGGCGGATCATCCGTTGCACGTCGTGGTGAACCTGAAGCTGCGCAACCAGGATGCCCTTCAGGCTTTCCTCTCTGCCGTGAACACCCCGGGCAATGCGCTGTTCGGGAAGTTCCTGACGCCGGATCAGTTCAAGGCACAGTTCGGTCCGACGCAGGCCCAGGTCGACGCCGTGGTGGCTCACCTGCAGCAGGCAGGCTTCACCAACATCCAGGTTACCCCCAACAACCTGCTCGTTTCCGCCGACGGTAACCCCGGTGCTGCGGCCAACGGCTTCCATACCTCGCTGAAGCGTTTCAGCGCCAACGGCCGCGAGTTCTTCGCCAACGATACGCCGGCCCTCGTGCCGGCCTCGCTGGGTGACTCGGTCAACGCCGTGCTCGGCCTGCAGAACGTGTCGGTGAAACACACGCTGCATCATGTCTACAAGCCCGAGAACGTGACGGTGCCCGGACCGGCATCGAGCACGCGCGCTGCTGCGGCCGTTGCTGCCCATCATCCCCAGGATTTCGCCACGATCTACGGTGGTTCCAGCCTTCCGGCCGCGACCAATACGGCCGTGGGCATCATTACCTGGGGCTCGATCACGCAGACCGTCACCGACCTCAACAGCTTCACGTCGAGCGCAGGCCTTGCAACCGTCAATTCGACGATCAAGAAGGTCGGCAGCGGCACCTTCGCCAACGATACGGATTCCAACGGCGAGTGGTCGCTGGACAGCCAGGACATCATCGGTATTTCCGGTGGCGTGAAGCAGCTGATTTTCTACACCTCGCCCAACGGCGATTCGAACTCGTCGGGCATTACCGATGCCGGTATTACCGCGACCTACAACCAGGCGGTGACCGACAACATCGCGAAGCTCATCAACGTGTCGCTCGGCGAAGATGAAACCGCCGCGCAGCAGAGCGGTACGCAGTCCGCCGATGACGCGATCTTCCAGCAGGCCGTGGCCCAGGGCCAGACCTTCTCGATCGCTGCCGGCGATGCGGGTGTCTACCAGTGGTCGCAGGATCCGCTGTCCGGTGCGCCGGGCTACGTCGCCAACTCGGCTGGCACGGTGAAGATCGACCTCACCCACTACTCGGTCAGCGAGCCGGCCAGTTCGCCTTACGTGATCCAGGTCGGTGGTACGCAGCTGTCCACCAGTGGCACCACGTGGTCGGGCGAAACGGTGTGGAACGAAGGCCTGTCGGCCGTGGCGCCCAGCCAGGGTGACAACAACCAGCGCCTCTGGGCGACCGGTGGCGGCACCAGCCTGTACGAGACCGCGCCGTCGTGGCAGTCGTCGGTATCCAGCTCCACCAAGCGCGTGGGTCCGGATATCTCCTTCGACGCGGCCTCGTCGTCCGGTGCGCTGATCATCGTCAACGGCCAGACCGAGCAGGTCGGTGGTACCTCGCTGGCGTCGCCGCTGTTCGTCGGTGCCTTCGCTCGTATCGAATCGGCGGCGAACAACGGCATTGGCTTCCCGGCCTCGAAGTTCTACCAGGCCTTCCCGACGCAGACCTCGCTGCTGCATGACGTGACCTCGGGCAACAACGGCTACCAGGGCCACGGCTACAACGCGACCACGGGCTTCGACGAAGCCACCGGCTTCGGCAGCTTCGACATCGGCAAGCTCAACACCTACGCCCAGGCCAACTGGGTGACCGGCGGCAACACCGGTGGCGGTGGCGGCACCACCGGCAACGTGCTGCAGAATGGCGTAGCAGCCACTGGCCTCGCTGCGGCGAAGAACGGCCAGGTTGCCTACACCGTTGCGGTGCCGGCAGGCGCCACCAACCTGAAGATCGCCATCTCTGGCGGTACCGGCGATGCCGACCTGTACGTGAAGTTCGGTGCGACCCCGACGCTGTCCAGCTATGACTGCCGTCCGTACCTGACCGGCAACGCGGAATCGTGCAGCTTCTCCACCGCGCAGGGCGGCACTTACTACATCCTTCTCAACGGCTACGCCGCTTTCTCGGGTGTATCGCTGAAGGCGACCTGGAACTAAGATCAGCTGTGCTGAAAGGGCATCCGGCCTTCGGGTCGGGTGCCCTTTCTTTTTTGGCACCGGTTAATCGCTGCGCGATTCGTGTTTTGACGGCTTACGCCGTACCGCTGCTTCGTAGGTATGACTCGCCTGCGGCCTCGCATCGGCGCTCGGGCGTGGCGGTGTGGAGCCGTCGGGCTGGGGCCGTGGCGCTCCGGCTTCACCGTCCCTCGGGAAAGGAGGGACGCTACGCGGCCCGTATCTTATGGCTTCGCCCCTTCAGGCCCGGGCGGGGGGCGAGGTTCCTCGACTCGGCCTCCGTGCCTCGGCGAGGAATGGCGGTCATCCTGACCGCCACCGCAGCGCGGCCTTCTTCGCCCACCCACCCTTGGTTACGCAAGTCGCGCCACGGCCACCAACGCGGCCACGCCGCCTGGCGTCAGGGATGGCTCTCGCCGATCCATCTCATCCTCACGTACGCACTCGGCCAACAAACTCGCCGTCCCCTGCGCATACGCCAACCATTCACTCGCTTCATGCAACAACGCATCGGTCGAGGCATCGGCATCCTCCACCATCCACCGTTCCTATGTGTCCTTCATAGATGACTCCTGATGTAGGCACTGCTCCCCACCCGGTACGGCGCACCCTGCGAACAAGGCACGCCCCCCAAAAAATGGGCATCGCTCCGGGACGACAAGGGGCTCCGGCGAGTCCGTGACCGGACGCCGGGCGGCTTGATATCGGAAAAGGTGCGGCTCAGCGGCCCGTGATTAGGCACTCGGCAACGCGCCGGGTGCTTACGGCGGGAACATTCTTACGGACGTGACTCAAGCCGCGATTCGTCAACCGCGTTCGGGAAAGGCCGAATCGGCCCGGGCACCGGAGTGGGGGCTGCCGCGGGGAAGCGGTGGGCGAACGAGTACCGTATATTAGTGGTAGTCACCATACGGATTCCTTGGTTGAGAGGGATGACTCTGTGGTTAGTGGGGCCGAGACGGATTGCAGTCCTCCCGGTTCCACGCCTCACCGCCTTAGTGCGAAGGCCGACTGCGACACCTCTAAAGCAACGACGCGGTCGGCATTGACAACGTAGAAAAACAACGAAGAATTGTCTGTAGGAACCGCCCGCGAGGTGAGGCATTTTCTTCGCGCGCAAACTCGATTCGTCTGCCCTGAAGCAATTTTCAGATATTCCTACAGACTTTCGGCCTTAGACAGTACGAAGATGGATCGTTAGAGATAGACGCACAGGTGTTCGGGGGGGCACGATGGCATCGGATCGCCTCCCAGATCCGACAACAGGAACGTTGATAAGGGAGAGGCAGCATGGGGGGAGACATGTACGGGCTCGCGCCTTGTGGCAGCGAGCAGGCGGTGTCGTGTGGACGATGGATTGTTCGGGCATCTAGGCGTCGAGCAAGCGCTTTCATAGGGCTTCTTGCCGTGTTGGTCGCGTGGGAAGCGTCCGCCCAGACGGCGACGACAAACCCCGAGAACGAGTACAAGAAACTCGTTGAAGTCAAGGAAGACATACAGCCGATCGGAGACAACCCGTTCGGCGAAAACGTCAATGTCTACGACGGTACGCTGTCATTCCATGTAACGGATTTCTCGCTCCCAGGTAACGGTCCCGCGATCGAGATAAGTCGTACTTTCCAGGCCGACGGCGACAGCGAGGTGCGTAGGGACAATGCCTCTTTCGGTGACTGGGATCTGGATTTGCCCAGATTCTCGACCTTGACCTCGAACCAGTCGACCCTGATCCAGGGGCCGACTCAGATCGGTTGGGTCGTTGATACCGATACCCGAACTGATCGCTGCTCCAATTTTCTCCCGCCACCTCCGCTAAGGCATGGCCGGCCGCCGGATGACAATCCGATTCAACCGTCCACATGGTGGAATGAAGGTTATAGCCTTCGCGTTCCCGGCAAAGGCGCCGAGGACATGTTGATGCGCTCGCCTTCGTCGCCTGCGCCTCCCCAGATGGCGGGCTTGAATTTCGTCGGCGTTTCCAAGGGAAACTGGAATCTCGCCTGCCTTCCGAATACCGTCAATGGCGAGCCGGGGGAAGCTTTTCTCGCCGTGGGGCCGGATGGAAGCAAGTATTGGTTGAACTATCTCACGTATCGGGCGGCGCGCAACTATGGTGCCTTCCGTCGCCTTGGCCTGATGTTCGCGACCCGCGTCGAGGATCGTTTCGGCAATTGGTTGACGTACACGTACGACGCCGGGCGCATCATGAGTATCGATGCGAGCGACGGGCGAAAGGTCACGTTTTCCTATACCGACGATGGTAAGCACATCGCGCAGATCAATGCCGTGGGCGCGAACATGCAGCGCAGCTGGCGATATGGCTACTCCCCGAGTGCTACCGGAGTATCCCTGTCGACGGTACAGCTCCCGGATGCCAGTTCCTGGGGCTACTCGCTCCAGGACCTCACGTTCAATGTCAAATCGACGCCTGCCACGGGGCACTGTCTTGATCCGCTCATGCCGGATGAGTCCCTCCTGAAGACCGGCACCATTACATCGCCTTCGGGCTTGACGGGCGTATTCGAGACGCGGCCGACGCGTCATGGCCGGTCTGACGTTCGCGAGGTGTGCAATTTGCCCCCTGGCGGCAATGCGTCTTCGCCTGCCTATGAAATGGTGCCGAGGTATTACAACAACCTCGCTCTTCGCCGGAAAACGATTACCGGCGCAGGACTGGGGCGGCAGGTGTGGTCGTACGTTTATCCAGTAGCTACGGCGAGCTGGAAGAACCAGTGTGCATCCTCCGGCTGCGATTACACGACGTATTCGGATGTCACCGATCCATCGGGAAACGTGACGCGGTATGTGTTCAGCAACCGCATGGACGCGACGGAAGGCAAGGCGCTGCGAACAGATTACTACGGCAGCAGCACGTCTGTGGGGCCGGTGCGCAGTGAGACGTTCGCTTATGGCGATCCCACACGTGGCCCTTGGCCGGCCGAGTATGGCTACACGTTCAATGCATTTGGCAATAGTGATCGAGCGAAACGCGAAGCACCACTTTCCGAGAGGCACATCTATCAGGAGGGTGACCACTTCGACTGGTATGCGCTTGATTTCGACGTATTCGCCCGTCCGGGGAGGGTTCGACGCGAAAGCAGCGTGGTCACGCGCGACGCGAACGGACAGCCTCTGGCCCCGGCCTCCGTCGACGAGCGCACGACGTACCTCGATGACACGTCACGCTGGGTCCTGGGTTTGCCTTTGCAGACCGACAACCTGTCGACCGGGGAGACAGTCAGTCGCAACGTCTATGATCCCGGTTCCCTGACTCTGTCCGAGCGCTATCGTTTCGGCCGCAAGGTGATGGGGTATACCTTCAATGCGCAGGGCCAACTGGCGAGCTTCACCGACGGCAACGGCCATACGACGGGCCTGGAGAATTACTATCGGGGCATCCCGCGGACCATCCGGTACCCGGACGGCACCGCGCAGACCGTGGCGGTGGATGACTTCGGGCAGATCACGGCGATCGCCGACCAGACCGGGGCACTGACCTCGTACGGCTACGACGCCATCGGGCGTCTGGCACGGATCGACTATCCGGCGGGTGATAGCGTGGCATGGGAGCCGAAGGTTTTCTATTACTCATACATCGGAGCGGCACGCGGTGTCGATGGCCCGCATTGGATGCGTGTGACGGGGCAGGGTAATTGGAGCCAGCGTATCGATTACGACGCCATGTTGCGTCCGGTGGCCTATGGAGAGTCGGCGATGAGTAATGGCGCCGACTATGTGTCCTCCCGTATCGACTACGACTGGGCGGGACGCAAGACCTTCCAGTCCTACCGTGTAGCTGGGATGCCCGACCTGGCCGGCATGGCGCTGGGCACGGTCACCCGATATGACGCGTTGGGCCGCCCCATCCAGCAGTTCCAGCACACCGAGTTGGGCGATCTGCTGACCACCACCGATTACCTGGCCGGTGGCGCGCGGCAGGTCACCGACCCCAAGGGCAACGCCACGACCACGCGCTACCAGCTGTTCGACCAGCCGTCGTTCGATAACGTGATCGCGGTGGAGGCGCCCGAAGGTGTCGTCCAGACGATCCAGCGCGACATCTACGGTAATCCACGGTCGATCACCCAGGGCGGCCAGGGGCTGTCGCTGACCAAGACGATGACCTACGACGGCGAGCATCGGTTGTGCCGCACGTGGGAGCCGGAGTCTGGCAGCGAGATCATGGCTTACGACGGTGCCGACAACCTGGCCTGGAGTGTCTCCGGCGCGTCGTTCAACGGCGCCGGTTGCGGCCAGGACCAGGTGACGGATGCCCTGAAGACCGTGCGTGGCTACGACGCGATGAACCGGGTGACCTCGGTGGTGTATCCCGCAGGTACTGAGCCGAGCAGTTTCACCTACGATGCGCGGGGCAACCCGGCGACGGCGACGGCCGGCATGGCCAGTTGGACCTTCGGTCGCAACAAGATGGGCTTGCTTACTGCCGAAGTGCTGTCCATCGATGGCTGGAGTTGGGCGCTGGGCTATGGCTACGATCCGAAGGGGGCGCTGAGCACGATCGTTTATCCAGACGGCAATATCGTCAGCTTTGCGCCCAACGGTCTCCGCCAGCCGACGCAGGTGAGTGGTTACGCCTCAGGTATCACCTATTTCCCCGACGGCGACGTGAAGTCGTACACCCTGGGCAACGGCGCGATCTATACGGCGGACAAGAACGCCCGCCAGTTGCTGCGCAACTTCACCTACGGCAAGAACGGCGCGCCGAACGTCAGCGAGGACTTCGCCTATGACGCCAATGGAAACGTGAGTCAGATCAATGATGTCTCCGGCGCCAACCAGCGTAGCAAGGCGATGGGCTACGACGGCCTGAATCGCCTGGTCTCGGCGACGGCCAGCCAGTTGTGGGGTACCGAGAGCTATACCTACGACACACTCAACAACATCCGCACGCTGACCAATAGCTTCGGTACGAAGACGTACAACTACGACGGCTCGAACTTACTCCGCTCGATCGGTAACGGCGCGTCGGTGCTGCGCACGTTCAACTACGACGCGCGCGGCAACACGACGGCCAAGGACAGCCAGGTGCTGAACTTCGACCTGGCCAACCGCCTGACGTCTATCCCGGGCAAAGGGACATACACCTACGATGCTGCCGGTCGACGCGTGAAGAAGGTGACGCCGCAGGGCACGACGTACTACGCATACAACGCGGGCGGGCAGTTGATGTGGGAGTACGATCCGGCGACGACCAACGGCACTAAGTATGTCTATCTCGGCAAGAAGCTGATTGCCAACGCGAAGGCGTCGACTTCGAAGGTGGTTGGTGCGTTTTACGGTCCGGCGGTCGGCGATGATGTCTATGTCGCAGGTTGGGCATGCTCGACGGGCCTGCCGAGGTCTATCGATGTCCATATCTACATCGGCGGTGTTGCTGGCGCTGGGACCTTCTTCGGTGCGTACCCTGCCAACCTTGCCAGTGAACCAAGTCTGCATCAGGAGTGTAAGGCCAACGGCGATGCGTACCGGTTCCAGGTCTTGCTGCCGGACAGCCTTCGACTGTCGAGCGGCGGTCAGCCGATTTACATCTACGGCATCTCTCCGGTAGGCAATGAGAACGCGCCGTTGACGGGATCGGGTCAGATGATTGTACCCCGATCGGTCAAAGTACCGCCAAAGCCTGCGTCGGTGACGGCGACCCTTAGCGGGGATATGTCGATGATACAGGTCGCGTGGAGCGCATCGGCGACCGCGATTCGTTACGAAGTCTTGCAGGTCCATAACGGCCAGTGGACGACGCTTTATACCGGGGCTGGGCTGGCGGCTGCTGTGAGGCAGCCGACGAATGGGGCGTATGCCTTCTATGTCCGTGCATGCAATGACAACGGGTGCAGCGACCTTGTGGAAAGTGCGGTCGTCAACGTGGCGCACCTGCCGACCACGCCGGGCTCGGTCAACATCCCGGCCAGTTCCACGGGTAGTGTCGTCATCAGTTGGGCAGCGGCGGCTTACGCAGCGTCCTATCAGGTGGAGCACAGTTACGACGGTAACTGGACGCAGGTTTACAGCGGCAGCGCGACCTCGGCGACGATCACGGAAACGGTTTCGTCCAACTGGTATTACCGAGTCCGGGCATGCAATGCCAATGGCTGTGGAGGTTACGCCACCAGTAGCTACGTACCGGTCGTCGTACCTCCTACGGCCACGCCGACACTTTACGGTGCGGGTACCAGTAACACCGGCGCCTACACGCTTAGCTGGACGGGCGTAGGTGGCGCGACGGCCTACAACCTTGTCGAATCCGCCAATGGTGGCGGCTGGCAGCAAGTGCTCTTTGCCGCGGCGGGAAACTGGTCGACATCGGGGCGGCCGGAAGGCAGCTACGTCTATCAGGTGCAGGCCTGCAATAGCAGCGGTTGCGGCCCCTGGAGTGGCCAAGTCGCCGTCGTGGTGGCCCTCCCGCCTGCCACGCCGACCGACGTTCGACTGGTCGATCGCGACGTGAAGGCGCGCCGCATCTTCACCCTTTACTGGTCCGCATCCCCTGGTGCTACGCGGTACGAAATCAGCCGTTATCCGGGGGGCACCATCGTCTACAGCGGTACGGGGCTCAGCTCGGTCGTCGAGAGCGGAATTTCCCCTTATGAGCAGGTGTATCTGTACAGCGTCAGGGCGTGTAACGACCGCGGCTGCTCGGCCTGGTCGGCACAGCAATGATGGTGATCGATAACCCATATGCGATGGGCCCCAAAAAAACAGGGAAAGAGGTGATTTCATGAAGCATGCGTTGATCGATCGGTTTTCGTCGACTAAGCGGCCAGGTGTCGCCTTCCGCATGGTGGTGATGTTCGTCGTCATGGTGATAAGCGCCATGCTGCACACCATGGCCTCGGCACAGGCCGTCACTTACTATTACACCGACCCTCAGGGCACCGTGCTCGCTACGGCGGATGCCCAAGGCAACATCCTGACTCAAGCCGACCGTCGTCCATACGGCGAGCAGGTTATGGGTACGCCACAGGATGGGCCAGGGTATACCGGGCATGTGGATGATTCGGATTCGGGTCTCATCTATATGCAGGCCAGGTACTACGATCCGGCTGTTGGTCGCTTCTTAAGCGTTGATCCGGAAAGACTGGTCGCGTCCAACGTTAATCAATTTCCCCGGTATGCCTATGCAAACAACAATCCAATTGTAAATACTGATCCAGACGGTCGGCAGACCATGCCGCCGTCAGTTTATCGATTTGATTGGACCAAGCCAGAAAACAGAAGCGGTTTTGTAGAGACCGCCATACCCTTTACGCCGATTGTCAGCGATGTCCAAAATATCTCTGATGCAATAAGTGATCCGTCTCCTGTCAATATTCTTGCAGCGGTTGTCGGTGCAGTCCCTGAAGGAGGCGGGCCACTCGCAAAAATCCTCAAAGAGGGCTCGGCTGGCGGCAAGCGAGCAGGCATGGCTTTCACTCGAGCGGGAAAAGCTGAGGTTAAAGAAGCGAATGCCCTTGCTCACGAGGGCCGGGTTGTGTGCGAAGCTTGTGGGCGCGAAACTGTGCCGGCCAAACAGAGTCAGAAGGGCGTTACGCCTCCTGGCGACGAGGCACATGTAGACCATGTCATTCCAAAATCGAAGGGCGGTGACGGCTTTCCATCCAACGGGCAGGTACTTTGCCGTGACTGCAATCTTGACAAGGGAGCTAACTGAGTGGCTGAGAAAGTAAAGGTTTTCTTTGAGCTCGAGCAAGATGAAGACGGATACCCCGGCTTCGCCAGCGAGTCCGTTTGGGCTGAAAGAACCCAGGACCCCAATATGGTGAAAATCGACAACATTCCATTTTTCGCGGCTTCCGCTACGCTGGGGGATGTTGTTCGTGTTTACGAAAAACAAGGTGTTCTTTGGTTCAAAGAGTTGATCGTACAATCTGCGAACTCGCTCATTCGCGTCGTCTTTTTCGATGAGGCACAGAAGGAGCGTGTAAATGATGGTCTCACCGAAAAGGGTTGCGAAACGGAGTATATGGATCAGAGTAAATTACTCGCTGTATCCATTCCGAAGCCCGACATGGTCGAGGATATCAGGGGATATCTACAACAGCAGGCTGAAGCCGGCTTTATTGACTATGAAGAGCCTATTCTTCGAGATTAAGGTGGGCATGCGTTTGTGATCGGTTTTCGGGCTAAGCGTTAGCGTCGTTCGTTTGGTCGCTTTGCGATCCGTGTTTTTGACGGCTTACGCCGTACCGCTGCTTCGTAGGTATGACTCGCATCGGCGCTCGGGCGTGGCGGTGTGGAGCCGTCGGGCTGGGGCCGTGGCGCTCCGGCTTCACCGTCCCTCGGGAAAGGAGGGACGCTGCGCGGCTCGTGTTTGATGGCTTCGCTCCTTCGGGGCCGGGCGGGTGGGCGAGGTTCCTCGACTCGGCCTCCGTGCCTAGGCGAGGAATGGCGGTCATCCCGACCGCCACCGCTGTGCGGCCTTCTTCGCCCACCGCCCCTCGGTTACGCAGGTTGCGCCACGGCCTCGGCCCGACGGCTCCCCCGAATGGCGTCGCGATCTTGCCGCAAAAAACCAAACTTGCGCTACCTCCGTAGGAGCGCGCTTGCTCGCGATCCGCGACAGCGGCAATCTGGCCCGCTACGACGTCGGTGTTGGAGCGGGAGCCAGCTTCAGTACCTATTCGGTTGATAGGGACTTCAAGGAGAATAACTAATGAAGTTTGCGGTGATGATCGCCAGCGCCATATCGTTCGTAATGGCAATTCTTTATCTGTCCTCAATGGCACGGTTGGCTTCGCTTCTTCAGCGAGAGTCAGGTATTCATACTGTGGGTATTGATGGGCCTAACGCTCAGTTGAAGCTATTTCGTGTTGTATTTTTCGGGAAGGACCTGGATCGAACTTTTTCCGATAGGCATGCTGGATTGCTGGCCAGTGCCCGATGGTCTGGAGGGATTGGATTGGGTCTATTCATAGCCGTGTTCGTAGGGGCCTTACTTGGCTTTGCAGGTTGAGTCCATCCCAAATCGGTTCGATCGTTTGATGGGTGACTCCGACTGCAAACATGGCGAGTGACGAGGTGGCTTGATATCTAAGCAAGCCAAAATCTCCCTCAAGAGCGGGCAAGGCGAAGACGGATAGACCGGCTTCGCTATAGGGGGCAACTGAGTGGCCGGGATCATCGTCAACGGTCAGGTCGAGCAGGTCGCTCGCGTTTTTTTGTTTCTGGCTTTTTGGCGGATGTTTCCTGCAGACGTCGCACGTCACAGTATCTATTCGGTCGATAAGGACTCCGGGTTCGTTACACAACTTCCTCTTCCGCAGGCTATTCCGATGGATCGAAATGAGGCGTATCTGCGGGGTCTTCAGCCGGCTATGGCGGAAGAACGATTGAGGGTGGCCATGGATGTCGATCCGATCGTCGATGTGATCACGGATCGCTACCCTTTTTCCGGAAGCACCATCGACTGGGACAAGGTGCCCGGTTCCATCATTCTCGACATGCGTCACGCAACGCGTGTCGAGGTGCTGAATACGTTCGAGCCATGGTTTCGGGAACAGGTCGAGGTGCGGGGTCTGCGCGGGACGGTTTGCGTCATCGGAGACGATGCCGGATCCGCCACCATCCTGGGCGACATGGAGGCCGTGGTCGAGTACGCGAAGCGGCTGGTCGATCTGCCGCAACATACGTATATCCATGATTATCCGCACGCGGACTGGATGTTCAGCCTGGTGATGTCCGGGTGGATGGCGTTCGGGTACTCGCCATGGCTGAGGTCCCGGCGAATGGAACGGGTCGGGTAGCCAGAATCCGCCGGGTAGAAAAGGGGGCGGAGCCTGGCGTTACCATGGGGCCATTCTTCGGAACGGAGCGCACGGGTGCATATCCACGGCAGCTGTCACTGCGGCAACATCGTTTTCGACCTTGCATGGCCGGGTGAACCACCGGTTCCCACGCGGGCGTGTACCTGTACCTTCTGCCGCAAGCATGGCGCGGCATGGACGGCGAATCCCTCGGCTTCGCTGGATATCCGCTTTCGGGACGCGTCGCGCGTCTCGCGGCATGAATTCGGAACGCGTACGGCGCAGTTCCATGTCTGCCAGGTCTGTGGGGTCGTTCCCGTGTGTACCAGTGATATCGAAGGGCGTCGCTATGCCGTGGTCAACGTTCGCACCTTCGATGGTGAGGTTCCTGTGGCGGATCCCGTGTCGATCAGTTTCGACGGGGAGGGGGAGGATGACCGGCTGACCCGCCGCGCGAGGGGCTGGATCGGCACGGTGACCATGGGGGCGTGAGCCGGCCTGCTTGTGTAGGAGCGTGCCTTGCGCGCGACCGGTTGTCGCGAAACCGTGGGTTCACTGCCATACCGGTCGCGCGCAAGGCGCGCTCCTACAGTGCCTCGTCTCAAATTTTGTTGAGACAGGCGGGGGCCGGCCTGCATCTGCCCCATCTCCGGACATCTGGAACCCTTCACGCGGCAGGAGCTTACGAGGCTCGTTCTCCTTGCACGATGGAAGAAAAATGCGATAGAATTCGTGAATCTTAAAGCGCCGTTGACGAATATTCCGGCTTTCGTGTCCGCGGCGTTTCAGGAACTTTCTTTTTACAAGAAAGCCTCCTCGTGAGGCTTTTTTGTTGGGCGCATGGAAGCGTCCTGCGACACACTGTGAGCGCCGTCAGGGCATCGCGGAGGGCGCTGGAGGAGAGTGTCGGGATACATCGGCGACGAAAGGAATGGGCCGCTTGAGCCCTTTTTTTGTTTCTGGCGACCGGAAAACCGCAGGCATCGTGGACAACAACGCACTATCACAGCGCTTCTCCGACATCGTGGCCGAACTGGGCCTCGAAGTCCTGGGTATCGAATTTTCCCCGTCCGACGGGCAGAGCACGCTGCGCGTGTTCCTGGATGTCACGGCAGCCGAACGCGAGCGTCGCGAGGCCGCCGAGATTCCGCCGGAGGTGAACATCGAGGATTGCGAGGCCGCCAGCCGCGAGTTCTCCGCATGGCTCGACGTTGAAGATCCGATCCCCGGCAACTATGTACTGGAAGTCTCCTCTCCCGGCATCGACCGCCCGCTGTTCACGGCGGAGCAGTTCGCCCGGGTGTCCGGCCAGGAAGTAAAGGTGCTGCTGAAGGCCCCCATCGAGGGTCGCCGGCGCCTGAAAGGCAACGTCGTTGAAGTAAACGGCGAGCACATTGTGCTGGAAGGCGAGGCTGGCCGATTCGAATTCGAACATGCGGACGTCGAAAGCGCCCGCGTGGTGCCCGACTGGGTGGCCCTCGGCTATGCGCCGCAGCCGAAGCCCAAGCCGGGCACCAAGAAGAAAACCAAATAACGAAACACGAAACGACGGGGTGCCCCAGCGGTGCCCTCATGGGAGTAGCGGCAATGAGCAAAGAAATTTTGCTGGTAGTCGACGCGGTCGCCAACGAGAAGGGCGTGCCGCGCGAAGTCATTTTCGAAGCCATGGAAGCGGCGCTGGCCTCGGCCGCCAAGAAGCGCTACCCCGATGAGGACCCGGACATCCGGGTCGTGATCGACCGCAACACGGGCGATTACGAGACCTTCCGGAGCTGGACGATCATCGCCAATGACGGCGAGATGGAAGACCCGTCCTACGAGATCCGTCTCATGGACGCCGAAGACGAAGCCGAAGGGCAGGCGGTGGAAGTCGGTGGTTCGATCGAGCATCAGGTCGAAAACGCCGAGTTCGGCCGCATTGCCGCACAGGCCGCCAAGCAGGTCATCGTGCAGCGCGTCCGCGAAGCCGAGCGCCAGCTGGTGGTCGACGCCTTCCAGGATCGCGTCGGCGAACTGGTCACGGGCATCGTCAAGCGCGTCGAGCGCGGCAACATCTACCTCGACCTGGGCAGCAATGCCGAGGCCTTCATCCCGCGCGACAAGACGATTCCCCGTGAATCTCACCGCGTCGGCGACCGCGTGCGCGGTTACCTCTACGAGGTGAAGTCGGAAGTCCGTGGTCCGCAGCTGTTTGTCTCGCGCAGCGCCCCGGAATTCATGATCGAGCTGTTCAAGCTCGAAGTGCCCGAAGTGGGCCAGGGCCTGGTCGAGATCAAGGGCTGTGCCCGCGATCCGGGCGACCGCGCCAAGATCGCCGTGGTGGCTCACGACAGCCGCACCGATCCCATCGGCGCCTGCATCGGCATGCGCGGTTCGCGCGTGCAGGCCGTGTCCAACGAGCTCAATGGCGAGCGCGTGGACATCATCCTGTGGCACGAGAACCAGGCCCAGTACGTCATCAATGCGATGGCTCCGGCCGAAGTCCAGTCGATCATCATGGATGAAGAAAAGCACTCCATGGATATCGCGGTGGCCGAGGACAAGCTGTCCCAGGCCATCGGCCGCGGCGGCCAGAACGTGCGCCTGGCCAGCAAGCTCACGGCCTGGCAGCTCAATGTGATGACGCAGGACCAGGTCACCGCCAAGAGCGAAGCCGAGCAGCAGGCAGCACTCAGCCTGTTCATGGACAAGCTCGAGGTCGACGAGGAAATCGCCGGCATCCTGGTTTCCGAAGGTTTCTCCTCGGTCGAAGAAATCGCCTACGTGCCCAGCGCCGAGCTGCTCGCGGTCGAGGGCTTCGACGAGGACATCGTGGAAGAACTCCGCGCCCGTGCCCGCGACGCCCTGCTCAACGAAGCGCTGGCCGTGGAAGAAAACGTCGAAGGCCCGTCGCAGGAACTGCTCGATCTCGACGGCATGGACGAGGCCACGGCCTTCGCCCTGGTCGAGCGCAGCGTGAAGACCCTCGACGACCTGGGCGACCTGGCCGTCGACGAACTGATCGATATCGAAGGCATGACCGAGGAGCGCGCCAAGCAGCTGATCATGGCTGCCCGCGCACCGATGATCGCCCGTCTGGAGAAGGGTGGCTAAGCGCGGACCGGAAGCGCCCTGGAAGGGCGCCTCGAGGAGGGCTGAAATGCCCTCCACCAAGGATGGAGGCAGCCGTACGGGTCATCGAACGGCACGTAAGGTGGGTACGCGCGGGAACGGCGGAGAGTAAAGAACGATGTCGGACGTCACAATCAAACAACTGGCACAGGTCCTGGAAATGCCAGTCGAGAAGCTCCTTGGGCAGCTCGACAAGGCCGGGATGAAATTCAACAACGCGGATCAGGTCATCAGCAGCACCGAGAAGGTGAAACTGCTCGGATTCCTGCGCCGCACGCATGGCAAGAGCGACACCGCCGTCGAGGCCGAGGATTCGGCTCCGCGCCAGATCACGCTGAAGCGCCGCACGGTCGGCGAGC
Organism: Luteibacter anthropi; assembly: GCF_023699965.1. Taxonomy (NCBI): domain Bacteria; kingdom Pseudomonadati; phylum Pseudomonadota; class Gammaproteobacteria; order Lysobacterales; family Rhodanobacteraceae; genus Luteibacter; species Luteibacter anthropi. The sequence goes on along the minus strand of NZ_CP077072.1, from coordinate 4,885,792 downwards.
TGAAGGTGAACTCCGGTACGGGACGCAGTGCGGGTCCGGCCAAGACGGTCAACGTCGAGGTCCGTGCCAAGCGCACTTACGTCAAGCGCAGCGTCATCGCCGAGGACGCCGCTGTCGACGGCGACCGTGACGACGCCTCGCTGCAGCATGGCGAGTCGCACGACCAGCACGATCACGATGAAGCGCTGCTCCGCCAGGAAGCCGAGCGTCGCCAGGCCGAAGAGGCCGCGGCAGCACGCGAGGCCGCCGAAGCCGAAGCTCGTCGCAAGGAAGAAGAAGCCGCCGAGGCCCGTCGCAGGGCGGAAGCCGAGCAGCAGGCCGCGGCCGAGCGCGCTCGCGCCGATGCCGAGGCACGTGCTGCCGCGGAGGCTGCCGAAGCCGAAGCGCGCGCCAGCACCTCGCCGGCCGGCACCGCATCGGGTGACGATGCGCCGACCCATCAGGTTGCGAAGCTCGATACGCGCTCGCTGGGCATGATCCTTCCCCGTATCCATGAGCCGCGCAAGCGCGAGCGCGTGGTGTCCAAGCCTGCGCCGCCTCCGGCACCCGCTCCGGCACCCGCACCCGTTGCCGCTGCGCCCGCTCCGGCAGCTGCCCGTCCGGCGGCACCGGCTGCCCGTCCGGCGCCGGGCGCCGCTGCGGCTGCCAGCGATGCGCGCGGCAACGCACGTCCGAAGCACGGTGGTGGCGGTGGTGGCGGTAACGCCGGCAACGGCGGCCGTAACGACCGCGAGTCGGGCGGCAAGCGTTTTGCCGGTGGCGAAATGCACCTGTCGGATGCCGACCGCGCCCGCCGCTCCAGCGGCAAGGGTGGTCGTGGCAAGCCGGGCAGGGGCGGTCGCATCGAACCGAACCGCGGCTCGGCCTCGTCGGGCGGTCCGCACGGCTTCACCCGTCCCACGGCTGCCGTGGTGCGCGAAGTCGTCATCGGCGACAACAACGTCGTGGCCGAGCTGGCACAGAAGATGGCCGTGAAGGGCGCCGAGGTCGTGAAGACGCTCTTCAAGATGGGCGTCATGGCGACCATCAACCAGACGATCGATCACGACACCGCCGCGCTGGTGGTGGAAGAACTCGGTCACACGCCGGTTCGCGCCACCGACAACGACGCGGAAGCCGCGCTGGCCTCGCATACGCAGAACGCGGAGCTGGACGGCGAGAAGATTTCCCGTCCGCCGGTCGTGACCATCATGGGTCACGTCGACCACGGCAAGACCTCGCTGCTCGACTACATCCGTCGTACCAAGGTCGCTTCGGGCGAAGCGGGCGGCATCACGCAGCACATCGGCGCTTACCACGTCGAAACCAGCCGTGGCGTCGTTACCTTCCTCGACACCCCGGGCCACGCGGCGTTCACCGCCATGCGTGCCCGCGGCGCGCAGTCCACGGATATCGTGGTGCTCGTGGTCGCTGCCGACGACGGCGTCATGCCGCAGACGCAGGAAGCCGTGAAGCATGCGCGTGCTGCCAAGGTGCCGCTGATCGTCGCGCTTACCAAGATGGACAAGTCCGACACCAATGTGGACCACGTCAAGCAGGGCCTCGCGAACCTCGAAGTCATCCCGGAAGACTGGGGCGGCGACACGCAGTTCGTGCCCGTCTCGGCGAAGACCGGCATGGGTATCGACGAACTGCTCGACGCCATCTCGATCCAGGCCGAAGTGATGGAGCTGAAGGCGGTTGCCGACGGTCGCGCTTCCGGTGTGGTCATCGAATCCAGCCTCGACCGCGGTCGTGGCCCGGTGGCGACGGTGCTCGTGCAGCAGGGCACGCTGAAGAAGGGCGACTTCGTCGTCTGCGGTGTGGAATACGGCCGCATGCGCGCCCTGATCGACGAAACGGGCAAGCAGGTTGCCGAAGCCGGCCCGTCCATCCCCGTGCAGGTGCTGGGTCTGTCCGGCGTGCCGGAGTCGGGTGACGACTTCGTGGCCGTGGAAGACGAGCGTCTCGCCCGTCAGGTGGCTGCCGAGCGTCAGCAGAAGCGTCGCGAAAACCGCCTGGTCACCAAGTCGAACCGTCTGGAAGACATCATGGCCCAGATGGGCCAGGGCGAAGGCCAGCAGACCCTCAACATCCTGGTCAAGGCCGATGTGCAGGGTTCGGTCGAAGCGCTGCGCGACTCGCTCACCCAGATCGGCAACGACATGGTGAAGGTGAACGTCATCGCCTCCGGCGTGGGCGGCATCACCGAGTCGGAAGCCCAGCTGGCAGCGGCCTCGAAGGCGCTGATCATCGGCTTCAACGTCCGTGCCGACGCCTCGGCGCGCAAGGTGATCGATACCTCGGGCCTCGATGTCCGTTACTTCTCGATCATCTACGACGTCATCGACCAGGTGAAGCAGGCGGCGTCCGGTCTGCTCGGCGTGGAAATCCGCGAAGAGATCATCGGCGTCGCCCAGGTCCGCGACGTGTTCCGTTCGTCGAAGTTCGGCGCGGTGGCCGGTTGCATGGTCATCGAGGGCATCGTCAAGCGTTCCAAGCCGATCCGTGTGCTGCGCGACAACGTGGTGGTCTTCCAGGGTGAACTGGAATCGCTGCGCCGCTTCAAGGAGCTGGTGGACGAAGTCCGCAATGGCACCGAGTGCGGTATCGCCGTGAAGCAGTACAACGACGTGAAGGTCGGCGACCAGATCGAGTGCTTCGAGCGCATCGAAGTCGCCCGTACGCTCTAAATCGCAAGCCAACGCCTCCCCGGTACGCCGGGGAGGCTTTTATCGTTTATAGGAGGCGGATATGCCGTCCCGTGATTTCAAACGCACCGACCGCGTCTCCGCCGAACTCCGTCGCGAGATCGGCCTGCTGGTGCATGCCGCCGTGCGTGACCATGGCTTGCCTTCGGTGAGCGTTTCCGACGTGGAAACCACCAAGGATCTCGACGTCGCCACGGTGTGGGTCACCGCGTTGATGCCCGAGAAGTCGGTCGAGGCCGTCAAGGCGCTCAAGGATCTGGCCAAGGAATTCCGTCGCGAGCTCTCGCGCACGATGCGCCTGCGTCGCGTGCCCGAGCTGCGCTTCAAGTACGACGAATCGGTCGACCGCGGCGAACGCATCGAAACCCTGCTGCGCGAAAACCCGGTCCCCCCGGCCCCGGCCGAAGACGAATAAAAACCTGTAGGAGCGCGCCTTGCGCGCGACCGGTCATCGCGATAACCGTCCCGGTATTCGCCATTCCCGGTCGCGCGCAAGGCGCGCTCCTACAAAAGCTCATGTTTCTGGATTTATGAACCGCCGCACCTTCCGCGACATCCACGGCATCCTGCTGCTCGACAAGCCGCTCGGCCTCAGCTCCAACCAGGCCTTGCAGACGGCGCGCCGTCTCGTGGGCGCCGCCAAGGGCGGCCACACCGGCAGTCTCGACCCGCTGGCTAGCGGCCTGCTGCCGCTGTGCTTTGGCGAGGCCACCAAGATCGCCGGCTGGCTGCTTGGCTCGCGCAAGGCCTACGAGGCTGAAGTGCGACTGGGCGTCACCACCACCACCGCCGATCTCGAAGGCGATGTGGTCGAGACTAAGGCTGTGCCTGAGCTGGACGACGCCACCGTCGAGGCGGCGCTGGCGCCGCTGCGTGGCCATATCGTCCAGATTCCCCCGGCCTACTCGGCGATCAAGCAGGACGGCGTGCCGCTCTACGTCCGCGCCCGGCGCGGCGAGGCCGTGGACGTGCCGGCCCGCGAGGTCGATGTCTACCGCCTTGAGGTACTGGGCAGGGAAGGGGATACGGTTCGTCTCCTCGTGGAGTGCGGTTCGGGCACCTATGTGCGCAGCCTCGCCGTGGATTTCGGCGCGAACCTGGGCTGCGGTGCCCACCTGACCGGCCTTCGCCGGACCTGGGTCGAGCCGTTCATGGCGCCGGCGATGATCACCCTCGACCAGCTTAGGGAGGCCGCTGAAACCGGTCCCGATCCGCTCGATGCCTGCGTGCTGCCTGTCGAGGCGGGGTTGTCACATATTCCCCGGGTGGAACTTGACCCAGCCCAAAGTCGCGTGCTGGGCTTCGGCCAGCCGGTGCCGCTGACCGGCGTGGCCGCCGGGCGCTGCGGCGTCTGGGGTGCCGACGGACGCCTCATGGCACTGGGGGAAGTCGGGGAGAGTGGTATTCTGAAGGTTCTCAGGGGCTTCAATCTGCCCACGGAGTGACTGCACTTGTTGCCGCTACTCCCGGGACGTTACAATTACGTGCTCGTTTAACGGTTTTCATCAAAAGCGAGGCTTGCGCAACTTCATCGGGGGCCGTTGAGGTTGCTCAAGTCTCGCATCCGCTTTTAAGGAATCGATACACATGTCGCTCACTGTCGAACAGACCAGCCAGATCATCAAGGATTTCGGCCGCAAGGAAAACGACACCGGCTCGACCGAAGTCCAGGTCGCCCTGCTGTCCGCCAACATTACCGCGCTGCAGGATCACTTCCAGGCGCACAAGCAGGATCACCACTCGCGTCGTGGCCTGCTGAAGATGGTCAACAAGCGCAAGACGCTTCTTGCCTATCTGAAGAAGAGCGACTTCGCTCGCTATCAAGCCCTCATCGAACGCCTCGGCCTGCGTCGCTAATCCAACGAAACAGGACGAGGAGAGATCTCAGTGGCGAAAGTAACCAAGTCATTCCAGTACGGTAGTCACGAAGTCACACTGGAGACGGGCGAAATCGCCCGGCAGGCCTCCGGTGCTGTCATGGTCAGCATGGGCGGCACCGTCGTCCTGGTGAGCGTGGTCGCAGCCCCCAAGGCACGCGACGGTCAGGACTTCTTCCCCCTCACGGTCGACTACACGGAGAAGTTCTACTCCGCCGGTCGCATCCCGGGTGGCTTCTTCAAGCGCGAAGGCCGCCCGACCGAGAAGGAGACGCTGACCTCGCGTCTCATCGATCGCCCGCTTCGTCCGCTGTTCCCGGAAGAGTTCCGCAACGAAGTGCAGGTCATCGCACAGGTCGTGTCGCTGAACCCGGAAGTCGACGGTGACATCCCGGCGCTGCTCGGCGCCTCGGCTGCCATGGCCCTTGCCGGCGTGCCCTTCAAGGGCCCCATCGGCGCCGCCCGCGTCGGTTACGCCAACGGTCAGTACCTGCTGAACCCGACGGCCACCGAGCTGAAGACCTCCGACCTCGACCTCGTCGTGGCCGGCACGGCCAACGCCGTGCTGATGGTGGAATCCGAAGCCAAGCTGCTCAGCGAAGACGTCATGCTCGGCGCCGTGGTCCACGGCCACCAGCAGATGCAGGCGGCGATCAACGCGATCAACGCCTTCGTCGCCGAAGCTGGTGCCAAGACCTTCAAGTGGGAAGCCCCGGCTCCGAAGACCGCGCTGTACGACGCCGTCAAGGCTGCCGTCGGCAACCGTTTCGCCGAAGCCTTCCAGATCCGCGACAAGCTGGCCCGTCGTGATGTCATCGGCGCGCTGAAGACCGACGTCAAGGCTGCCATCGCCGCCGACGCCGAAGCCAATGGCTGGACCGACGCCGACATCGGCGCCGCCTTCGGTGAAGTCGAATACCGCACCCTGCGTGACGGCGTGCTCGCCACCAAGGTCCGTATCGACGGTCGCCAGCTCGACGACGTCCGCCCGATCTCCGTCCGCGTCGGCGTCCTGCCGCGCACCCACGGTTCGGCGCTGTTCACCCGCGGCGAAACCCAGGCGCTGGTCATCGCCACGCTGGGCACCACCCGTGATTCGCAGATCATCGACGCGCCGGAAGGCGAGTCGAAGGACACCTTCCTGTTCCACTACAACTTCCCTCCGTTCTCGGTGGGTGAGACGGGTCGCTTCGGCGCCCCGAAGCGTCGCGAGATCGGCCACGGCCGCCTCGCCAAGCGTGGTGTGCAGGCCGTCAAGCCGACGATCGAAGAATTCCCGTACGTGGTCCGCGTCGTCTCGGAAATCACCGAGTCGAACGGTTCCTCGTCGATGGCTTCGGTCTGCGGCTCGTCGCTCGCGATGATGGACGCCGGCGTGCCGCTCAAGGCGCCGGTGGCTGGTATTGCCATGGGCCTGGTGAAGGAAGGCAACGACTTCGTCGTGCTCTCCGACATCCTGGGTGACGAAGACCACCTCGGCGACATGGACTTCAAGGTGGCCGGTAGCGCCGATGGCGTGTCCGCGCTGCAGATGGACATCAAGATCGACGGCATCACCGAAGAGATCATGCGCACGGCGCTGGCCCAGGCCAAGCGTGGTCGCCTGCACATCCTCGGCGAGATGGCCAAGGTCATGAGCACGGCCCGCTCGGAAATGTCCGAGTACGCACCGCGCCTGCTCACCATCAAGATCCACCCGGACAAGATCCGCGAAGTCATCGGCAAGGGCGGCGCCACCATCCGCTCGATCACCGAAGAGACCGGCACCACCATCGACATCACCGACGACGGCAACGTCGTGATCGCCTCGGTCAACCGCGAAGCCGCCGAAGCGGCCCGCAAGCGCATCGAGCAGATCGTTTCGGACGTCGAGCCGGGTCGCATCTACGAGGGTAAGGTCGCCAAGCTGATGGACTTCGGCGCGTTCGTCACCATCATGCCGGGCAAGGACGGCCTCGTGCACGTCTCGCAGATCTCCAGCGAGCGCGTCGAGAAGGTCTCCGACAAGCTGAAGGAAGGCGACATCGTCAAGGTCAAGGTCCTCGAAGTCGACAAGCAGGGCCGCATCCGCCTGTCGATGAAGGCCGTCACCGAAGAAGAAGGCGCCGCGGGCTGATTGATCGGTCTGTGGTGTAAAAAGCCCGGCATCGCAAGATGCCGGGCTTTTTTATGCCCGTCCCACCCATCACGGATCCCAGCCGTTGTAGGAGCGCGCCTCGCGCGCGACCGGTTGAAATGGAGAACCGCATCGCCCTGACCGGTCGCGCGCAAGGCGCGCTCCTACAGGTTCAGGCTGACGATGGAGATCGTGAACGAAATGGCCTTGTGCCGGTCGCGCGCAAGGCGCGCTCCTACAAGAGCGGGGCTGGCGAGGTACGATTAGGGTATGTCCGAAAAGACCAATGATTTCATCGACCAGTACCAGGCCCTTGTCCGCGACGGTGTGGAAGCCTGGTCGCGCCAGTTCGATCCCAAGGCCGAGCCGGTGACGCCGCCGTCGCCCGATATCGTCGGCCGCCTGTTCTCCGGGCTGGACGGCTACGGCGACTGGCTCCGTTCCATGATGAACGGCATGGCTCCCCCGTCGCCCTTCGGTGGGGCCGTGCCTCCCTTTGGTCAGCCCGGCGCTGGCGGAGTGCCACCGTTCGGCCCAACGGGCTCCGCCGGAACACCCTTCGACTTCGGTTTCGGCCCGCCGCCTGGCGCCCGACCGGGCACCGAACGCTTCGACGACTGGGCTCGCGTAGCCCGCGAAGTGTTGTCCCTGCCAGCCTTCGGCATCACCCGCGAACAGCAGGAAGAACAACAGGCCCTGCTGCGCGCCTGGATCGACTACGCCGAACAATACGGCCGCTACCAGACCCTGCTCCAGGGCGTACACGACCGCGCTTCCGAAGCACTGCGCCGCCAGCAGGCGCCGACGGATGCCGAGTCCATGCGCTCGCTGTACGACCGCTGGGTGAATCTCGCGGAAGAAACCTACGCCGAAGCCGCGCTATCGGCGGAATTTCGCGAAGTCTATGCCGCGCTGGTGAACGCCCAGATGCGCCTGAAGCTGCTTCAGCAGCGACAGATCGAGCGTTTCTCCGCGCAGGCAGGCATGCCCACCCGCAAGGAAGTGGACAGCCTCGGCGAGCGTCTTCAGGCCATGCGTCGCGAGCTGCGCCACATGCAGGGTCTGGCTGCGGAAGTCCAGTCGCTGAAGGCGGAAATCGCCACGCTGAAGGGCGCACCGAAGAAAACCACTCGGTCCCGCCCCCGATGACGGACTCGCCGTTCCATATCGATCCGGAGCGCGCCCGTGCCGAAATGGACGCCTTCCGCCGCAAGCTCGAAGCCGGCATGGAAACGCTGCGGCATGTCGGGCCGGTGGAGCTGGGCTCGACACCACGCGAAGCCGTCTATCGCGAAGACAAGCTCACGCTCTGGCACTTCAAGGGCGCCGACAAGCCGACCGCGAAGGTGCCGCTGCTGATCTGCTATGCGCTGGTCAACACGCCGTGGATGGTCGACCTGCAGGAAGACCGTTCGATGGTGCGCAACCTGCTGGCGCAGGGCGAAGACGTGTACCTCATGGACTGGGGCTACCCGGATGGCGCCGACCGCTGGCTGACCCTGGAAGACTATATCGACGGTTATCTCGATCGCTGCGTGGACGAAGTGGCCCGTCGCCACGGCGTCGATGCCGTGAACCTGCTTGGCATCTGCCAGGGCGGTGTGTTCTCGCTGTGCTACTCGGCACTGCATCCGGAAAAGGTACGCAATCTCGTCACCATGGTGACGCCGGTGGACTTCCATACGCCGGACAACATGCTGTCGCACTGGGCCCGCAACGTCGACATCGATCTTTTCGTCGACACCGTGGGCAATGTGCCTGCCGACCTGATGAACTTCGCGTACCTCACGTTGAAGCCGCTACGCTTGAACCAGCAGAAATACGTCGGGCTGGTCGACATTCTCGACAACCCGAAGGAGCTGGAAAACTTCCTGCGCATGGAAAAGTGGATCTTCGACTCACCCGACCAGGCCGGCGAGACATTCCGTCAGTTCGCGCGCGATTTCTTCCAGAAGAACCTGCTGATGCAAGGTAGGGTACAGATCGGCAGCCACACGGTGGACCTGCGCAAGGTGACCCAGCCGGTGCTGAACGTCTACGCCGAGCAGGATCACCTGGTGCCGCCGGCCGCTTCCACGCCGATGCGCGATGTCATCGGCAGCAAGGATTACACCGCGCTGGCGTTTCCAGGCGGTCATATCGGCATCTATGTGTCCGGGCGCGCGCAGAAACTGGTGCCTCCGGCCATCCACGAGTGGCTGGACAAAAGGTAGGGGCAGCATGGTCGTACGTTGGTCCAAACTGGCGATGGTGCTCGCACTTGCAGCCTTCGCCCTGGTCGTCGCCTTCGACAACCTGATCGACTACGGCTCCAACTTCGCCTTCGTGCAGCATGTGCTGTCCATGGACACCACGTTCCCCGGCAATGCGCTGATGGGGCGTGCGATCACCTTGCCGCTGGCCTGGCATGCGGGCTACATCGCGATCATCGCCGGCGAGGCGCTCACGGCCGGCCTGCTGGTGCTCGGTGCCATCGAGCTGTTCCTCGCACGCCACCAGTCGGCCGCCACGTTCCAGCGCGCCAAGCGCTTCGTGGTGGCGGGCTGCACCGTGGGCTTCCTCGTGTGGTTTTTCGGCTTCATGGTCGTCGGCGGCGAATGGTTCGCCATGTGGCAGTCGAAGACATGGAACGGTCAGGAAGGCGCCTTCCGTTTCTACATGGCCCTGCTGGGCGTCCTGGTCTTCGTCAACCAGCCCGACCAGGATCAAAACCTCCTGTAGGAGCGCGCCTCGCGCGCGACCGGACCGGCGCGCTCCTACAGGGTAGGTGGAGGCATGCGATAATGGGCTGATGAACAACCACGCCTCCCACGACTCCATTCGCGCCGTGCAGTGGCACGGCGACCGCCTGCGCCTGCTCGACCAGCGCCGCCTCCCCGCCGAGGAACTCTGGTTCGACTGCCTGACCTACGACGACGTCACCCGCGCCATCCGTGACCTCGCCGTGCGCGGCGCGCCGGCCATCGGCATTGCGGCAGCCTGGGGCGTGGTGCTCGCAGCGAAAGCGGGCGACGACCTCGTGAAGGCACTTGCCGTCCTGCGTGCCGCACGGCCCACGGCGGTGAACCTGATGTGGGCGCTGGATCGCATGAAGTCGCGCATCGAGGCCGGTGCCGACGCAGACGCGCTGGAGCGTGAGGCGCAGGCCATCCAGGACGAAGACCTTGCTGCCAACCGTCATATGGGCGAACTGGGCGCGGCGCTGATCGAAGCGGGTTCGCACGTCATGACCCACTGCAATACCGGTTCGCTTGCCACCGCGGGCTATGGCACCGCACTGGGCGTGATCCGCGCCGGTGTCGAGGCCGGCCGCATCGAACACGTTTATGCCGGCGAAACGCGCCCCTGGCAGCAGGGTGCCCGCCTCACCATGTGGGAGCTGGTCCGCGACGGCATTCCCGCGAAGCTCATCGCCGATTCCGCCGCCTCGCACCTCATGAAGGACGGCAAGGTGAAGTGGGTCATCGTCGGTGCCGACCGCATTGCCGCCAACGGCGACACGGCCAACAAGATCGGCACCTACCAGCTCGCCATCGCTGCCCGCCATCACGGCGTAAAGTTCATGGTGGTGGCGCCGTCCACTACCGTGGACATGGCCACCGCGAACGGCGATGACATCGAGATCGAACTGCGCGACGCCACCGAACTGCTCTCCGTCGGCGGCACGCGCACCGTCATCGAAGGCGCCGATGCGTGGAACCCCGTGTTCGACGTAACCCCGGCCGAGCTGATCGACGCCATCGTCACCGAGCGCGGCGTGATCCTGAAGCCCGACGAAGAACAGATGCGGATCATGTTCCCGTGACGGCGCTCCGTCGCGAGCTGGCCCTTTTCGCCGTCGGTGGCGTGCTGGGTTTCGCGATCGATGGCGGCATCGCCCAGTCGCTTGTGCGGCTGGCCGACTGGAACGTCTACAGCGCCCGGGTCGTTTCCTTCCTGGCTGCCGCTACCTTCACCTGGTGGTGGAGCCGTCACCAGACCTTCGCGGATCGCGAATCCGGGCGTGACCAGCGCTCGGAATGGCTGCACTGGATGGGCCTGATGCTCGTCGGCGCAGCGATCAACAACGGCACCTACGTGCTTGCGATCTACCTCTTTCCCGTGCTGCACGCATGGCCGATCGTGGCCGTGGCGGCAGGTTCGGTCGCAGGCGCGGCAGCCAACTTCGTGCTCGCCCGCGCGCTGCTTTTCAATGCCCCCAAAACCGAAGTTTAAGTCGCTGATTTTACGGGGTTTTTAGCTGTCTTTTTGACGGCTTCTATGGTATGATTGTTGGGTTGGGTCGACCGCGCCGCGACACCGTGGCTGCATGCGGTCGGCGGGGGCATTTTCACGGATTTTCCAGGAAGCCGATTGATGGCAGAACTCGCCAAAGAAGTCATCCGCGTCAACATCGAAGACGAGATGCGTCAGAGCTATCTCGACTACGCGATGAGCGTCATCGTCGGGCGTGCGCTGCCCGATGTCCGTGACGGCCTGAAGCCGGTGCACCGACGCGTACTGTTCGCGATGAACGAGCTGGGCAATGCCTGGAACAAGCCGTACAAGAAGTCGGCGCGCGTGGTCGGTGACGTCATCGGTAAATACCACCCGCACGGCGATGCCTCGGTCTACGACACCATCGTCCGCATGGCCCAGCCGTTCTCGCTGCGCTACATGCTGGTTGACGGCCAGGGCAACTTCGGTTCGGTAGACGGCGACAACGCCGCGGCCATGCGATACACCGAGGTGCGCATGGCGCGCCTTACGCATGAGCTGCTGGCGGATATCGACAAGGAAACCGTCGATTTCGGCCCCAACTACGACGAAAGCGAAAGCGAGCCGCTGGTGCTTCCCACCCGCGTGCCGAACCTGCTCGTCAATGGTTCGGCCGGTATCGCGGTGGGCATGGCGACGAACATCCCGCCGCACAACATGACCGAGGTCATCAACGCCACGCTGGCGCTCATCGAAGATCCTTCGCTGAGCATCGACGACCTCATGACCCACATCCCGGGTCCGGATTTCCCCACCGCCGGCATCATCAACGGCTCGTCGGGCATCATCGAGGCCTACCGCACCGGTCGTGGCCGCATCCTCGTGCGCGCGCGCACCGAGATCGAAACCGAAGCCAATGGCCGCGAGACGATCCTCGTCCACGAGCTGCCCTACCAGGTGAACAAGGCGCGTCTGATCGAGAAGATCGCCGAGCTGGTGAAGGAAAAGAAACTCGAAGGCATCAGCGAACTGCGCGACGAGTCCGACAAGGACGGCATGCGCGTGGTCATCGAGATCCGCCGCGATGCCATGGCCGACGTGGTGCTCAACAACCTGTTCCAGCAGACCCAGCTGCAGGTCACCTTCGGCATCAACATGGTGGCGCTGCTCGACGGCCAGCCGAAGCTGCTGAACCTCAAGGACATCCTCGAGGCGTTCATCCGCCATCGTCGCGAGGTGGTCACCCGTCGCACCATCTTCGAACTGCGCAAGGCCCGCCAGCGCGCGCATATCCTCGAAGGCCTCACGGTGGCGCTCGCCAACATCGACGAGATGATCGAGCTGATCCGCACGTCGAAGTCGTCGCAGGAAGCGCGCGAGCGCATGGTCGCCCGCAAGTGGGAGCCGGGCCTGGTCCGCTCCCTGCTGGCCGCCTCGGGTGCCGAATCCTCGCGTCCGGAAGACATGGACCCGCGTGACGGCCTCAGCGAGGCCGGCTACCAGCTCTCCGAAGCCCAGGCCACCGAAATCCTGCAGATGCGCCTGCATCGCCTGACCGGCCTGGAGCAGGAAAAACTCTCCGACGAATACCGCGAGATCCTCAAGGTCATCGGCGAGCTCATCGAGATCCTCGAAAACCCCACCCGCCTGCTCGAAGTCATTCGCGAAGAGCTCGAACAGATCCGCACCGACTACGGCGATGCGCGTCGCACCGAGATCCAGCACTCGCAGGAAGACCTCAACGTCCTCGACCTGATCGCGCCGGAAGATGTCGTGGTCACGCTGTCGCACACGGGTTACGTGAAGCGCCAGCCGGCCAGCCTGTATCGTGCGCAGCGACGTGGCGGCAAGGGTCGTTCGGCTTCGGCACTGAAGGACGAAGATGTCGTGCAGCAGCTGTGGGTGGTGAACACCCACGACACGCTGCTCACCTTCACCAGCACCGGTCGCGTGTACTGGCTCAAGGTGTACCAGATGCCGGAAGCCGGTCCGGGCGCGCGCGGCAAGCCCATCGTCAACCTCCTGCCGCTGGGCGAGGGCGAGAAGGTGCAGGCCTTGCTGCCGGTGCGTGAATACGATCCGGAGCACTTCGTGTTCTTTGCTACCCGCAACGGCACGGTGAAGAAGACGCCGCTCACGGAGTTCGCGTTCCAGCTGCAGAAGGGCAAGGCCGCCATCAACCTCGACGAGGGCGATGCGCTGGTGAATGTCGCCATGACCGACGGCAATAGCGATGTGCTGCTGTTTGCATCCAACGGCAAGTCGGTGCGCTTCGATGAAGACACCGTGCGCTCGATGGGTCGTACGGCCACCGGTGTGCGCGGCATGCGTCTTTCCGACGACGCCGAAGTGGTGTCGCTCATCGTCGCCAGGGGTGAGGGCGATATCCTCACTGCCACCGAGCGTGGCTACGGCAAGCGCACGGTGCTCGACGAGTTCCCGAAGAAGGGCCGAGGCACGCAGGGCGTCATTGCCATCCAGTGCTCCGAGCGCAACGGCAAGCTCGTGGCTGCCACCCAGGTCACCGAAACCCAGCAGCTGATGCTGATTTCCGACCAGGGCACGCTGGTGCGCACCCGCGTATCGGAAGTGGCCCAGGTGGGTCGTAACACGCAGGGCGTCACGCTGATCAAGCTACCCAAGGACGAAACCCTCATCGGTGTCGTTCGCCTGGAAGCCGAGGAAGAGATCGAGGACGGCGACATCGAAACGCCAGTCGGTGATGTCCCCGCCGACCTGCCGCCGACGGAATCCGGCCCGGTCGATGGCGACACGGAATCCCCGGAAGCCTGATAAAAAACCCGCCGAAAGGCGGGTTTTTTCATGTAGGAGCGCGCCTCGCGCGCGACCGGTCTGGAACGGTGAGCACATCGCTTCGCGCCGGTCGCGCGCAAGGCGCGCTCCTACAGGTCAGGCGCAACCCATGGCGGATAGGGAGTCGCACGGGAGCCACATCCATGTAGGAGGGTGCCTTGCTCAGGCGTCGACGGCTTCCAGCATGGCCTCGGCCGCGCTCACCCGGAACTCGCCCGGCGCCTCGACGTTCAGCACCTTCACCACGCCATCGACGATATACATGGCAAAGCGCTTCGCACGAATGCCCATGCCGTTCTTCGTGCCATCCAGCTCCAGGCCCAGCGCACGCGTGAAGTCCGCATTGCCATCGGCAAGCAGATGCATGGCCTCGGGAATGCCACGCTCCTTGCCCCATGCATGCATCACGAACGCATCGTTGACCGACAGGCAGTAGACCTTCACGCCGCGCTGGGTGAAGTCATCCATGTGCTGCACATAGCCCGGAAGGTGCTTGTTCGAACACGTGGGCGTGAACGCCCCCGGCACCGCAAACAACACAACCTTGCCCTTGCCGAGTTCCTCGGTGCTGGACACATCCTGCGGGGCGTCTTTGTAGACTTTCATCGTGGCTTCGGGAATGCGGTCACCAACGGCGATGGTCATGACAATGCTCTCGTGGGGGAAACCGCGGAGTGTACGGGAGGGCCGTTAAGCTGAAGCGATGGCAACCGGATCGATAGCCCCCTTGAATCGCCGTCCGTCGCTCATATCTTTCTCCCCAGACGGCCGCGGGGCCGGAAAACTTCTTTGGAGTCAAACAGATGAATCAGCTTCGTCATGTCGCTTTCCGTCGTTCGCCGGCCGTGGGTGCAGACCTTCGTCATGTGTTCGATCACTTCTTCGGCAGCGATGCCGCCGCACCGGTGGCCGCGACGGAATCCGCCTGGGCGCCGCGTATCGACATTCGTGAAGAGGCCGGGCGCTTCCTGATCCTGGCCGACGTACCGGGCGTGGACCTCGCCGACATCGAGATCCAGATGGACAAGAACGTGCTCAGCATCAAGGGCGAACGCAAGGCCTATACGAGCGAGACCGAAGGCAAGTACGCTCGCGTGGAGCGCGTGGCTGGCGCCTTCAAGCGTAGCTTTACGCTGCCGGACAGCGCCGATGCCGAAGGCATCACCGCATCGGGTCGCAATGGCGTGCTTGAAATCGCCATTCCGAAGAAGGCCGAAAGCGCGCCGCGTCGCATTGCGATCAACGCCGCGGGCTGATTCGGTCTAAGCTTGCACCCCTGGCCCGCGGTGGATTGGTCCACCGCGGGTCTTTCGTTTTTGGTTTTTCGACACAAGCCCGGGAGAGCCTGTGGAGTTCAAGGATTATTACGAGACCCTCGGGGTCAAGCCCGACGCCAGCGACGCCGACATCAAGGCGGCGTATCGCAAGCTTGCCCGCAAATACCATCCGGACAAGAACAAGGAGCCGGGTGCGGAAGAGAAGTTCAAGGCCATCAACGAGGCCAACGAAGCGCTGAAAGACCCTGAAAAGCGGCGCGCCTACGACCAGTTCCGCGCTGGCGGCTATCGACAGGGCGAGCAGTTCCGTCCGCCGCCGGGATGGGGGCAGGGTGGTGGCTTCGACTTCGGCGACATGGGTGGCCGTGGCAACGGCGATTTCAGCGACTTCTTCGAAAGCCTGTTCGGCGGCCGTGGTCGCGGCCAGCAGCAGACGCAGGCGCGGCGTGGCCGCGACATCCAGGCGAAGATCGAAACCGACTTGCAGACGGCCTACAACGGCGGCAAGACGCGCGTGGTGCTCAACGATTCGTCGGGTGGTGAGCGCGTGCTGGAGGTGAAGATCCCTGCCGGCATCGCTTCGGGACAGACCATCCGCCTGAGTGGCCAGGGTCATCCGGGAGCCGGCGGTGGCCCGTCGGGCGACCTGCTGCTGGAAATCGCCATCCGCGACGACGCGCGCTTCCGGCTGGAAGGCCGCACGGTGACGCACATCCTGCCGATTTCCCCCTGGGAAGCCGCGCTGGGCGCCACGGTGCCCGTGCCGACGCTGGGTGGGCATGTGGACCTGCGCATTCCGGCAGGCTCGCAGTCAGGCCGCAAACTGCGCCTGAAGGGCCGTGGCCTGCCGGGTTCGGAGCCGGGCGACCAGATCGTGGTGCTGGAGATCCGCGTGCCGGTGCCGGAGACACATGAGGAACAGGCCGCGTACGCGGAGTTCCAGGATGCGTTCAAGGGCTTCGACCCGCGGCGCTAACCGAGCCGCGCTATGCGCGGATCGCCTATGCGATCGGCTGCACGGATGGCCATGCTCTTGTAGGAGCGCGCCTTGCGCGCGACCGGTTTTCGCGAAAAACAACATTTACGCCAACACCGGTCGCGCGCAAGGCACGCTCCTACATGGGGTGTCAGCCCGCAAGGCGCATGGCGCCCGGTATCACGCCGGCAGGTGCGCCTTCAGCGCAGCCACCAGCTCTTCCTCGCGAATCGGCTTGGTCACATAGGCCTTGGCGCCCTGGCGCAGGCCCCAGACCTTGTCGGTGTCCTGGTCCTTCGTGGTGACCAGGATGATGGGGATGTGCTTGGTGGTGTCTTCCTTGGCGATGGTGCGGGTCGCCTGGAAACCATTGAGGTTGGGCATGACCACGTCCATCAGGATGAGGTCGGGCAGCTCGCGCTTGGCGACCTCGACGCCTTGCGCGCCGTCTTCCGCCGTGATGGCCTCATGGCCCAGCTTTTCAACGATGCGCTTGATGCCCAGCAACTGCGACGGCGAATCGTCGACGATCAGGATACGAGCCATTCACTTTCCCCCGGGCCTGCTGCCCGATGTGTTCTTGTCTTTGGGCGCCGCGACGAAAACCCGTCACGTGATGCGCTTTCGGCGAGGCCATTCTACCGGCCACGGCCCGCGCCGCAATGTCGAAAATCTCCTAAGGGGCGATCCGCACGACGGTGCGGCCAAACGACTCGCCTGCCAGCATGCCCTCGAAAACGCCCGTAACCTGATCCAGAGCCACTTCCCGGGTGCAGATGGTGTCCAGGTGGCGGGGGCGCCATTCGCCTGCAAGGCGCTGCCAGACGTTCTCGCGCACATCGCGGGGGCTCCCGGCCGAGGCGATCCCCAGCAGGCTCACACCGCGCAGGATGAAGGGCAGGACGGTGGTAGCCAGCTCCGGACCGCCCGCGTTACCGCAAATGGCGGCGTTGCCGTAAGGCGCGATGAGCGGCAGCAGGCCGGCGAGTGTCTTGCCACCGACGTTGTCGAGCAGGCCGCCATAGCGCGACGAATCAAGTGGCTTGCCACTGAAGGCCAGCGCATGACGATCCAGGCAGGTGGTGGCACCGAGCTGGCGCAGGGTATCGAAGCGATCGTGCTTGCCGCTGATGGCATGCACTTCGTAACCGGCGCGGCTGAAGATATCGATGCCGAGCATGCCGACGCCACCCGTGGCGCCCGTGATGGCGATGGGGCCTTTTGCGGGCGTCTGGCGGTTGTCGGTCATGCGCAGCAGCGCCAGTGCAGCCGTATAGCCTGCGGTGCCGATGATCATGGCTTCGCGCGTGGTCAGCGAACCGGGCAGCGCGACCACGGCGGAGGCGGGCAGGCGCACGTACTCCGCATAGCCGCCATCCAGGGTTTCGGAGATGCCGCAGCCGGTGGCCAGCACCTTGTCGCCTTCGCGAAACGCGGGTGACGTGGATGCTGCCACGACACCCGCCACATCGATGCCACCGTTGAGCGGAAAGCGGCGGAGGATCTTCCCCTTGCCCGTACCGGCCAGCGCATCCTTGTAGTTCACCGACGACCACTGGGCCTGGATGACGACGTCGCCCGGCGTAAGCGCATCGAGCGTCATCGTCTCGATGCCGGCGCGATGGCCGGCGTCGTCGTTATGGATACGGAAGGCGCGGAACGATGGCATGGGAGACCTCACGACTGGCTGTCGATGCTGCTCGGCGTGATCCACTTGGGCGTGTACGTGGACTCGTAGTGCTTCATCCAGTCGAACAAGGCATCCATGCTTTCGCCGAACCACACCTGGTCGCGCTGGATCTTCCGCACGAAGCCTTCGTCCACCATGTGGTCCATGGCGGCGGCGAGGTGGCTATAGAAGCCGCGTACGTCGAGATAGGCGCAAGGGTAGGTGTGCAGGCCGAGCTGCGCCCAGGTCAGCATCTCGAACATCTCATCCATGGTGCCGAAGCCGCCGGGCAGGGCGACGAAGGCTTCCGAGAGTTCATACATGCGCGTCTTGCGCTGGTGCATGGTCTCGACGACATGGATCTCGGTAAGGCCCGGGTGTGCCACTTCTTTCTCGACCAGCTGGCGCGGGATCACGCCGATGACACGACCGCCGGCCGCGAGCACGGCATCGGCCACGGTGCCCATCAGGCCGACCTTGCCGCCACCGTAGACCAGGGCGATGCCTTCCTTCGCCAGGCGCGTGCCGAAGGCCGTCGCGACCTCCGTGTACTCCGGATGCGCGCCGCTGCTGGAGCCGCAGTAGACGCAGAGGGACTGGATGTTGCGCATAAACCCACCTCACGATGTTTGTGTAGGAGCGCGCCCTGCGCGCGACTGGTTTTCGCGAGAAACAACATGGACGCGAAAACCAGTCGCGCGCAGGGCGCGCTCCTACAGAAACGCCGCTGCGTACCGTAGAAACGACAAAGCCCGCCCATGCTTGCGCATGGACGGGCTTTTGCCAACAGGGCGATCAGTTGCCCTTGTGGATGGCGCGCTTGTCGACCGCGAGGGCCGCTTCGTGCACCACTTCCGACAGGGCCGGGTGAGCGTGGACGATGCGGGCGAGGTCTTCCGACGAGCCCTTGAACTCCATCGCCACCACGCACTCGTGGATCAGCTCGGAGACGACGGGGCCGACCATGTGCACGCCCAGCAGGCGGTCGGTTTCGGCGTGGGCAATCACCTTCACCAGGCCGATGCCTTCGTTCATCGCCACGGCGCGGCCGTTGACGGAGAACGGGAAGGAGCCGGTCTTGTAGGGGATGCCTTCTTCCTTGAGCTGTTCTTCGGTCTTGCCGACCCAGGAGATTTCCGGCTCGGTGTAGATGACCCAGGGCACGGTGTCGAGGTTGATATGGCCCGGCTTGCCGGCGATGAGCTCGGCCACCATGACGCCTTCCTCGGAACCCTTGTGGGCGAGCATCGGGCCGCGCACGGCGTCGCCCACGGCCCACACACCGTTCACGCCGGTGTAGTTGTGCTCGTCGACCACGATGCGGCCGCGCTCGTCGAGCTTCACGCCGGTGTCGTCGGCCAGCAGGCCGTCGGTGTAGGCGCGGCGGCCCACGGCCACCAGCAGCTTGTCGACCACGAAGCTCTGCTCGGCGCCGTCCTTGTCGGTGTACGACAGGTGCACTTCGTCGCCCTTGACCTCGGCCTTGGTGACCTTGGCGTTGACCTTGATATCCAGGCCCTGCTTGGCGAACTCGCGCGCGGCGACCTTGGCGATGTCCTGGTCGGCCACCTGGAGGAACTTCGGCAGGGCTTCGAGGATGGTGACCTCGGCGCCGAGGCGCTTCCACACGCTGCCCAGCTCCAGGCCGATGACGCCGGCGCCGATCACGCCCAGGCGCTTCGGCACCTCGGTGAGGTCGAGCGCGCCGGTGTTGTCGATGATGTGCTTGCCATCGAACCTGGCGAACGGCAGCTCGATGGGCACCGAGCCCGAGGCGAGGATGACGTTGGTGGCCGAGATGGTCTGCTTGCTGCCGTCGTTGCCGGTGACTTCGACGTCATTGCCCTTCAGCAGCTTGCCCTTGCCGAAGAACGAGGTGATCTTGTTCGCCTTGAACAGCTGGGCCACGCCGCCCGTGAACTGCTTGACGATCTTGTCCTTGCGGCCGATGAAGGTCGCGATGTCGATCTTCGGGTTCTCGGCGGTGATGCCGTGATCCTTGAAGTTGTGCGTGAGGTTGTGGAACTGCTTGGAGGAGTCCAGCAGCGCCTTGGAGGGGATGCAGCCCACGTTGAGGCAGGTGCCGCCCGGCGCGAACTTGCCGTCCTTGCCGACGAAGGCGTCGATGATGGCGGTCTTCAGGCCCAGCTGCGCGGCGCGGATCGCGGCCACATAGCCCGCGGGGCCTGCACCGATGACGATGACGTCGAACTTCTCGCTCATTAGCTTGCTCCGATCAAACGGCGGTAGGGACTACCGCTAAATATGGGGGCGGAACATGAAAACGGGAGTCTTTCGACTCCCGCCTTCACATAGGCCTTCAGGCGGCCATTACAGGCCGAGCAGCATGCGCTGCGGGTTTTCGAGCTGGTTCTTGATGTCGACCAGGAACAGCACGGCGTCGCGGCCGTCGATGATCCGGTGGTCGTACGACAGGGCCAGGTACATCATCGGAGCGGCGATCACCTGGCCGTTCTCGACGATCGGGCGCTCCTTGATCGTGTGCATGCCGAGGATGGCGCTCTGCGGCGGGTTCACGATGGGCGTGGAGAGCAGCGAACCGAAGGTGCCGCCATTGGTGATGGTGAAGGTGCCGCCCTGGAGGTCGTCCAGGCCGAGCTTGCCGTCACGGGCCTTCTTGGCATAACCGAGGATGCCCTTCTCGACGTCGGCGAACGACATGTCCTGCACGTCGCGCAGCACCGGCGTGACCAGGCCCTTGTCGGTGGACACGGCGATCGAGATGTCCTGGTAGCCGTGATAGATGATGTCGCTGCCATCGACCGAGGCGTTGATCACGGGGTAGCGCTTGAGCGCTTCGGTGGCGGCCTTCACGAAGAAGCTCATGAAGCCCAGCTTCACGCCGTTGGCCTTTTCGAACTGCTCGCCCAGGCTCTTGCGCAGCTTCACCACCTCGGCGAGGTTCACTTCGTTGAACGAGGTGAGCATCGCGATGGAGTTCTTCGACTGCATCAGGCGCTCGGCGATGCGGGTGCGGATGCGAGTCATCGGCACGCGCTCTTCCGGACGCGAACCCGGGGTGGGCCTGGCGGCGGGCGCGGCGGCAGCCGGGGCGGAACCACCCTTGGCGGCGTTGACCAGGTCTTCCTTGGTCACGCGGCCGTCGCGGCCGGTGCCGGCGACCTTGGACGGATCGATGTTTTCTTCCACGGCGACGCGACGGCCGGCCGGGGAGAGTTCGTCGACGCCCTTCGGGGCTTCCTTGGAGGTTTCGGCCTTCGGGGCTTCGGCAGCGGCCGGAGCGGCGGCCGGGGCCGGCGCAGCAGCGGCAGCGGCGCCTTCCTCGATCACGGCAATGACCTGGCTGCTGGTGACGGTGGAGCCTTCTTCGAACTTGATTTCCTTCAGCACGCCGTCGACCGGGGAGGGCACTTCGAGGACGACCTTGTCGGTTTCCAGATCGAGGAGGTTTTCGTCGCGCTTGACGGCGTCACCGGCCTTCTTGTGCCAGGTGGCGATGAGCGCGTCGGAGACCGACTCGGGCAGGACCGGTACTTTGACTTCGATGGACATGCTTGTCTTACTCCGCTGCGTGATCGGTGCCGACCGGCGCGACGAGCGCCTGTTCGACGAGCGCCGTCTGTTCGGCGATATGGGTATTGAGATGGCCCGCTGCCGGCGACGGCGAACGGTTGCGGCCAGCGTACGAGAGGCTCTGCTTCGAGTTGATGCAGGCCTGCAGATGGTGGCGGATCTGGAACCAGGCACCCTGGTTCATGGGTTCTTCCTGGCACCACACCACTTCCTTCGCGGCGGGGTACTTTTCGAGCTCGGCGGTGACTTCCGGACGCGGGAACGGGTAGAGCTGTTCCACGCGCACGATGGCCACGTCGTTGAGGCCACGCTTCTCGGCGTCTTCGAGCAGGTCGTAGTAGACCTTGCCCGAGCACAGCACGACGCGCTTGACCTTCTTGGCCGCCACGTCGCGGTGCTCGCCGATCACCAGCTGGAACTTGCCATTTGCCAGCTCGTCGAGCGTGGATACGGCCAGCTTGTGGCGCAGCAGCGACTTCGGCGTCATCACGATCAGCGGCTTGCGCACCGGGCGCACCTGCTGGCGGCGGATCATGTGGAAGGCCTGGGCCGGCGTGGTGGGCACGCAGACCTGCATGTTGTCGAGCGCGCACAGCTGCAGGAAGCGTTCGAGGCGGGCGGAGGAGTGCTCCGGACCCTGGCCTTCGTAGCCGTGCGGCAAGAAGAGCGAGAGGCCGCAGAGGCGGTCCCACTTGGCTTCGCCGGAGCTGATGAACTGGTCGATCACCACCTGGGCGCCGTTGGCGAAGTCGCCGAACTGGCCTTCCCAGATCGTGAGCTGGTCGGGCGACGTGGTGGCTTCGCCGTATTCGAAGGCCATGACGGCTTCTTCGGACAGCAGCGAGTCGATGACGTCGACGCGCGCGCCCTCGCGGACCTTCTGCAGCGGCATGTAGGTGTCGTCGCTGTTCTGGTCGTGCAGCACCGCGTGGCGATGGAAGAACGTGCCACGGCCGGCATCCTGGCCCACGACGCGCAGGTCGTTGCCTTCGGCGATGAGCGTGCCGTAGGCGAGGTTCTCGGCAAAGCCCCAGTCGCCCGGCAGCTCGCCCGAGGCCATCTTGCGACGGTCGTCGTAGATCTTGGCGACGCGCGCGTGCAGGGTGACGTTGGACGGGATGTCCAGCAGGGTGTCGAGCACCTTGCCCATCACTTCGCGGGACACGCCCGTGTTCACTTCCATCGACAGCTTGTTGCCCTGGAAGCGGGCCCAGTCGACGGCGATGTCACGCTGCGGGTTCGGATCGATGGCGATCAGCGAAGCGCCCTTTTCGAGGCGGCTGCGGTAATCGTCGAGCATCTTCTGGCCGTCGTCGGCACCGATGGTGGAATCCTTGACCAGCGCCTGCGCGTAGAGGTCGCGCGTGGTGGGGCGCTTGCGGATCACTTGGTACATGAGCGGCTGGGTGGCTGCCGGCTCGTCGGCCTCGTTGTGGCCGTGGCGACGGTAGCAGACGAGGTCGATGACGACGTCCTTCTTGAACTGCTTGCGGAATTCGTAGGCCAGTCGGGTGACCTGGATCACGGCTTCCGGATCGTCGCCGTTCACGTGGAAGACCGGCGCATTGACCATCTTGGCCAGGTCGGTGCAGTACAGCGTGGAACGGGAGTCTTCGCGCTTGGACGTGGTGAAGCCCACCTGGTTGTTGACCACCAGGTGCAGCGTGCCGCCGATGGCGAAGCCACGGGCCTGCGACATCTGCAGGAGCTCCATGTTGACGCCCTGGCCCGCGAAGGCGGCGTCGCCGTGGATCAGCACGGCCAGCGACTTCTCGCGGGCGGTGTCGCGGCGACGGCACTGGCGCGCATGCACCGAGCCGGCCACCACGGGGTTCACGATTTCCAGGTGCGACGGGTTGAAGGCCAGCGCCACGTGCACGCCGCCGTTCGGCGTCTTGACGTCGGCGGAGAAGCCCATGTGGTACTTCACGTCGCCGGTGTGGATCGGGCTGTCGTCGTGCTCGAACTTGCCCTCGAACTCGTTGAAGAGCTGCGCGGGAGCCTTGCCGAGGATGTTGACCAGCACGTTGAGGCGGCCACGGTGGGCCATGCCGATCACGACTTCCTTGACGCCGTTGTCGCCGGCGGCGCGGACGACGTCGTCGACCATCGGGATGAGGCTGTCGCCGCCTTCGAGCGAGAAGCGCTTCTGGCCGACGTACTTGGTGTGCAGGTAGCGCTCGAGGCCTTCGGCCGCGGTGAGCGCTTCGAGAACGCGCACCTTCTCGCTCTTCTGCAGGCCGGGATTGCCCGCGGCCTTTTCCAGGCGCGAGTAGATCCACGAGCGCTGCTCGTAGTCGGAGATGTACATGAACTCGGCACCGACGGTGCCGGCGTAGACCTTCTTGAGCGTGGCGAGCAGGTCGCGCAGCTTCACGCGCTTGCCGCCGCCGGCGAAGGTGCCTGCGTCGAACTCGGTGTCGAGGTCGGCGTCGGACAGGCCGTGGAAGGCGAGGCCGAGGTCCGGGGCGTCGAGATCCGGCTTGGTCAGGCCAAGCGGATCGAGCTGGGCGCCGAGGTGGCCGCGCGAGCGGTAAGCGGTGAGCAGGCGGAGCACGCCGGCCTGCTTTCGCGCGTAGGCGTCGTCGACCGGACCGGCCACGGCACCGCCGCTGCCACGGCGCTGTTTCTGCGCGGCCTCGATGCGGGCAATGGCGTCGGAGTGCGGAACATCGCCCGCCTCACGGCCCTTGAAGGACTTGAAATAGGCATCCCATTCGGCCGGGACAGAGCCGGAATCGGCCAGCCAGGCTTCGTAGACTTGCTCTACGTAATCGGCGTTGCCGCCGGCGAGTTGGGAGGATTCGGAAAACTCGCGGATCAGGTTTGCGCTCACGTCACCACCGGCACACGGAGAAGGGCGGGGTGTCGCGGAGGCATGTGGGGACGGCCCCCGCGGCACTAAGAATCCGTTAATTATAGCCCCGCCCTGCTGCGCCGCGCCAACCTATTTGCGGTAATTCGACGAAGGTCAAATACCGAGTGGTCTTATCTCCCACGCCGGCTCGGCCCGCTCCCAGACTTCGTCGAAATACGCCGTCAGGCGAGAGGTCTCACCGGGTCGGGCCAGGTCGCCCTCGGCGTCGAAACGGGCGGCCACGCTCCTGAACAGATACGCACTGGCCTCATCGGTGACGAAGGCCGAGGCATAGCGAAGATGAGTTTCGTCGGAGGGGACGCGGATGCTCACGGCGGTGGGCAGTCGCTGGGCGAGGGCGATCAGGCGATGGCCCTCGCGATGGGCGCGATTGGCGTCGTGGGTGATCAGGCGGATGCGGGCGTGCCGGCCGCTGGTGGCGATGCGGCGTAGCCCGGCCAGCGCGGCCTCGCTTTCGAACAGGCCGGCATCCACCACCGGCAGGTAGATGCAGACCCGGTAGCGGGCCGCGGCGAGCAGGCTGACATGCGCGGCTTCCAGCCCGGTGCGGTCCAGGGCCAGCAGGCGCGTGTCAGCCTGCCCGGTCACCGGCGACGGCCTTTGCGTATGGCGAGGTGGCCGTCATTGATCAGGGCCAGCAGGGTGGTGCGGGCGGCCGCGGAAGGCAGGGCGTCGAAGGCCAGTTCCCGCTCGCCCGACAGGCGCTCGGCCAGATCGACCGGGCATTCGTAGGCATGGCCGCTCACGTAGAGGGTGGCGTCCTTCTTGCCGCGTACCCAGGCGATCCGGGCGTAGGGGTGACGGACGAGGCCCGAGCCAGCTTCCAGGGCTTTGTCCAGCGCGGCGGCCGTGGTGGCCTTCGGCGGGGCGACGGCATCCTGGGCGTTGCGGTAGCGGGTAATGAAGCGGCCGAACCAGTCAGAGAGCAGGTCGCGGTCGAGGGCGCTGGCGAACGGCACGGCCTGGCGAACCCGGTTGAGGGCGGCCGTATCGATCTCGCCAGCCCGCTTGGCGGGGGCCAGGTCGGGGTCGGTGTAGCGCAGTTCCTCGGGCATGCGCTCGGCGAGAAAGTCGGCGAGGTCGCCGGTCAGCTCCGCTTGCGATGGTGCGCGCATGCCGACCGAGATGGTCATGCAGTCGCCGATGGCCACGCCGTCGTGGGGCACGCCCGGGGGCAGGTACAGCATGTCGCCCGGTTCCAGCAGCCATTCGTGGGTGGGTTCGAAGGTCTTGAGCTGCTTCAGTTCCACGTCGTCGCGGAAGTCGAGCGGGGCGTCGGGGTCGTCGCTGATCGCCCAGTGACGCTGGCCGATGCCCTGGAGCAGGAAGACGTCGTACTGGTCGACATGCGCGCCCACGCCACCGCCGTCCTCGGCGTAGGAGATCATGATGTCGTCCAGGCGCCAGGAGGGCAGGAAGGCGAAGGTGTCGAGCAGGGCGGCCACGTCGGCGTCCCATTTGTCGACGTCCTGCACCAGCAGGGTCCAGTCGCGCTTGGGGGTCTTGCCGAAGGTGGCCTCGTCGAAGGGGCCGTTCTTCACCGTCCAGCGGTCGCGCTTCTCGTCATGGACGATGAGGCGGGCAAGCACGCCGTCCTCGCAGGCCAGGCCGGCGAGATCGTTGGGTTCGATCGGGCTTTCGAAGTCGGGGAAGGCGTTGCGGATGAGCAACGGGCGCTTCTGCCAGTAATCGCGCAGGAACTGCGTGGCGCTCATGCCAAGCGGCTGGCTGGCGCTGCCGCGCACTTCGATGGGGAGGGCTTTACGGGAGGGGTTCTGGATGGCCATACCCCGAATTGTAGCCGCACCCCTGTAGGAGCGCGCCTCGCGAGCGACCGGCCCGGGCGAAATGCGGCGGTTCGCGACAGCGGTCGCGCGCAGGCGCGCTCCTACAGGGTGGCTTGTTCTGCCGTGAGGGGTTCTTCGGGGGGCGTGATCTCCGACTTGCGGCGCACGCCGTGACCGGCTTCCAGCGCGTGCAGGTCGATTTCGCTCACCGGCACCGGGCGGTAATCCTCGCCGAAGGCCACGTCGCCCAGCTTCCAGCCTGACTTGCAGGTCACCGCGCCCCAGAACCGGCGGAAGGCGGCCCAGTGCAGGCCTACCAGGCCCTTGTCGTTGTCGGCATCCACCATCGGGTCGCCCACGCCCGTCGGGCGGATCGGCTCGTTATAAAGCGCTGTGCCGAAAATAACGTCCCAGAGGGAGAACACCTGGCCGAAATTGCAGTTGTGCAGGTTAGGGCGGTCCGGGTCCACCAGCATGTGATGCAGGCGGTGGAACTTCGGCGACACCAGCAGGCGGTCGAACAGTGGCCCGAAGCGCACGCGCACATTGGCATGCGAGAAATTCTGCACCAGCTCGCCCAGAAGCATCAGCCACGCGAACTCCGTGGGCGCCACGCCGATGATGAGGCCCACACCGGCCAGCACCATCGACTGCAGGAAACCATCCACCAGACTGCCGCGATCGTTCGTCCAGCAGCTCATCTGCCGCGTGCTGTGATGCATGCTGTGCAGCGCCCACCACCACGGCAGCGCATGCTGGAGGCGATGCATCCAGTAATAGACGAGATCGTAGATCGCGTAGTAGACGACGAAGAGGGCCAATGGATGGTCCTTCAACGCCGGAATCAGATGCACGATGCCCAGCAACGACTCATCGCCCGGCGTGTTGTCGGCACCGCCGAAATAATTGCTGATCGGCGTGAGCACGAGGTAACTGAACATCGGAAAGATGCCCAGCAACATCATCAACGTGTACTGCCAGTCCACGTTGGTCAGCTTGCGATCGGTCCACTTCTCCGCCGGTGCCAGGGTTTCCAGCGGACGGAACAGGAACGCGATGATGCCGACCTGCAACAGCGAGATGAGGATGGCTTCCGCGATCTCACGCGGATCGCCCGCCAGACCATTGAGGTGCAGCAGGCTGAGGAAGGGGACGATGGCGTGGGCGCTCGTCCAGTCGACCAGATGGGACCATGGCGCGAACATGCGATAAACCTTTGTGTTTCGAAGGGACCCGGCGGGGGGATGCGCGGGTCCAATGGCAACATTTAAGCTTCACGCCTCTTTCGTTGGGCTTTCCGCCATGCGACACACTCCCGGGATCGCCATCGGCGTCCATGTGGGCGACGCCATTTTGCCGGTGATCAAGGAGCTTGCTGCACTGCGTATCGCGGTGTTCCGCGACTGGCCATACCTCTACGAAGGCGACATCGGCTACGAACAAGAATACCTCGCCGCGTACGCCGGTTCACCCCGCAGTGTCTGCGTGGTGGCCCGCAACGAGGCGGGCGAGGCCGTGGGGGCCTCCACGGGCATCCCGCTGGCCGACGATGGCGAGGCCTTCCACCAGCCGTTCCTGGCGCGCGGCATGGCGCTGGACGAGGTTTTCTACTTCGGTGAATCCGTGCTGCTGACGCCCTGGCGTGGCCGGGGCGTGGGCCATGCGTTCTTCGACGCCCGTGAAGCCCACGCTACCGGCGCAGGAGACTTCCGCTGGACGGCGTTCTGTTCGGTACGCCGTGATCCGGCCGATCCGCGTGCCCCGCAGGGCTATCGCCCCAACGATGCCTTCTGGCGCACGCGCGGCTATGCACCCGTGCCCGGCATGGCCTGCACCCTCTCCTGGAGGGAGCGCGACGACGTGCTCCCTCGTGAACACTCCCTCGATTTCTGGATGCGCGCGATCGATCGCGCCAAGGACCCCGCATGACCACCCGCACCCTCGCCGAATGGCTTTCCTATCAGGAAGGCGTCCACACTGTCGGCATCGATCTCGGCCTCGACCGTGTCAGCGCCGTATGGCGTGCCATGGGCTCGCCCCGTCCGGCGCCCGTCGTGATCACGGTGGGCGGCACCAATGGCAAGGGTTCCACGGTGGCCCTGCTGGAAGCGATGCTGCGCGAGGCGGGTTATCGGGTGGGCTGCTATACCTCGCCGCATCTCATTCACTATAACGAGCGCATCCGCCTCGACGGCGAGGACGCATCGGATGAGGCGCTGGTGGCTTCGTTCGAGCGCATCGAAGCCGCGCGCGGCGCCATGGCGCAAACCTATTTCGAATTCGGCACGCTGGCTGCCATCGACCTGATGGCCCGCGCCTCGCTCGATGTGGCGATCCTCGAAGTGGGTCTCGGTGGCCGCCTCGACGCGGTGAACATCATCGATGCCGACATCGCGGTGGTCACCACCATCGATCTCGATCACCAGGACTGGCTCGGTAACGATCGCGACAGTATCGGTCGCGAAAAGGCGGGTATCGCCCGCGCAGGACGTACCGCCATCATCGGCGAAACGAATCCGCCCGATGGCCTTATCGACGCATTGCAAGGCATTGGCGCATCGGTCCAGCGGGCAGGACAGGACTTCTCGACGCACATCCAGGGCGAAGGCTGGCGCTGGACGCATCGCGACGGCAGCGCATTCGACTTGCCGCGCCCGGCACTCGACGCGCCGGTGCAGTTCGCCAACGCCGCTGCCGCCATCGCCACGCTGCATGCGCTGGCCGACCGCCTCACCGTCCCGGCGCAGGCCCTTGCCCGTGCGCTGCGCATCGTGCGCGTGTCGGGCCGCCTGCAACGCATCGGCGAGCGCCCGCTCACCCTGGTGGACGTGGGTCATAACCCGCAGGCCGCGCGTGCGCTGGCTGAGTGGATCGATGCCGAACGGCCGCAGGGCAGGGTGCTCGCCGTCTATGGCGCACTTTCGGACAAGGACACCGGCGGCGTGATCGCCGCGCTCGGCGATCGCGTGGCCCACTGGTACCTCGCCGCACTCGACCGGGACACGCCGCGCGGCCTCAGCGACACGGCCATCGCGGCAAGCCTTGCGGCGACCTTGCCGGGTGCGTCGTCCGACGCCTTCCCAAGCGTTACCGCTGCCTGGAGCGCCGCGCGCTCCGCCGCAGGCGAGGATGACGTGGTGCTGGTGTTCGGCTCGTTCTTCGTGGCGAGCGCCGCCTTGTCGGCCGCGATGTGAACGCCTGCGACCGACAGGGCGTCGAGGGGCTCCATTGACGGTTATAATCGCGCCGATTCGCATTGCGCCGGTCGTATGGAGCTTTCCTTGAAAACACGCCTGTTGGGTGCCGCCGTCCTGATCGCCCTGTTGGTCCTGTTCGTGCCAATGCTTTTTTCCAACGCCCCGCCGAAGGGCGATGCCGAGCAGACGGTGAGCCTGGAGATTCCCCCGGCACCCGATCGTGAATTGCAGGCCCGCACGCTGGACGTCTCGCCCAACGGCACCGGTGCGGTCTCCGCGCCGCAGCCGGTGGCAGCTGCGAACGCGCCGGGCAACACCCCGGCCAATGCGCCGGCACAACCGGTGGCCGCCACGCCATCGGCGACGCGTCCCACGCCGGCCGCCGGTGGCGATCGCCTGGCGTCGGTGAGCATCACCTCGCGCAAGCCGCCCGATGCCCTGCCGGAAGACTTCGCCAACCAGCCGCAGGCGCCCGCCAAGGGCACCACGGCGGCAACGAAGCCCGCCAGGCCGGTCCCGGCCAGTGTTCCGGCCACGCCTGTCGCCACGGCTACGCCGCCCGCATCCGCGCCGGCCCAGGCGCCCGGCACGGCCGGTCGTGGCAGCTTCTCCATCAACCTCAGCGCTTACGCCGACCGTTCCAAGGCCGACGCCCTGGTGCAGAAGGTGCGCGCGCTGGGTTACCCGGTCACAGCGGTGGGCGTGAACCAGGGCGGCAAGGCACTCACGCGCGTGCATGCCGGTCCGTTCGAGACCCATGCCGCCGCCGAGGCGGCCCGCCTGAAGATCGTCGCGGCGGTACCGGGCGTTCCGGCGTCGCTGTCGTCCAAGGCTGAAACCGTCACGGCCGATGCACCGGCCCCCGCCAAGCCGGCCGCTGCGGCACCCGCACCGGCAGCACCGGCGGCCGCCGCCGTGCCTGCCGCCGCGCCGCGTGCCGGTGGCTTTGCCGTACAGGTGGCCGCCGTCAGCAGCGAAGCTGAGGCCACCCGCCTGCGCGACAAGCTCCGCGCCGCCGGCATCCCGGGCTACACCGACAGCATCGCTTCCAGCAGCGGCGCCAAGCTCTGGCGCGTGCGCGCCGGTCCGCAGACGCAACGCGATGACGCGGTACGCCTCAAGGATCAGATCAAGGCTAAGGTTGGCCTCGACGGTGTCGTGGTGACGGCGCCCTGAGCGCCGGCACCACGATTGACACAGGGAGGGGGCGTTCATGAACTGGGCCGATTACACGATCCTGGCCGTGCTGTTCATTTCGGTCTTGATCGGCCTCGCGCGTGGCCTCATCTCGGAGGTGCTGTCGCTGGTGATCTGGGTGGTGGCCTTCGGGGTGGCCTGGGCGTTCGGTCCCACCCTGGCCGATTATTTCGCGGGCACCATTTCGGTGCCGACAGCCCGCGCCGCCATCGGCTACGGGCTTTGCTTCATCAGTGTGCTGCTGTGTGGCGCGGTCGTCCGGTTCATGATCTCGCGACTCATCTCCAGCACGGGCCTCGGCGGCACGGATCGCCTCTGCGGCATGATTTTCGGCCTGGCGCGCGGCGTGCTGATCGTCAGCCTCGTGGTGTTCATCCTCGGCTTCACGCCGTTGCCGAACGACCCCTGGTGGCGCCAGTCCACCATGCTCGGCCAGTTCGCGGCTCCGGCCGCATGGATCGGCCAGCAGATCCCGTCCAACGTCCGTCAGTACCTGCATCCGCCAGAAGCGCTGCAAAACGTTAAAATGCCTGACGTCCAGCTCCCCAGCCGCGACGATCTCATGAAACTGCGCGACCTGACGCTCCCCGGTCAGGCCCCGCGACAAGACCACGCTCAACCTGCCGCATCGTCCACAGCGGCTACTCCTTAGGAAGGCAACTCCCATGTGCGGAATCATCGGCATCGTCGGTACCACGGAAGTGGCATCGGCCCTGTATGACGGCCTGACCGTCCTGCAACACCGCGGGCAGGATGCCGCCGGCATCGCCACCGTGGACGGCGCCCGACTGCGTCTGCACAAGGGCAATGGCCTGGTGCGTGACGTCTTCAACTCGGCAGGCGTGAGCAAGCTGCGCGGCCGCATCGGCATCGGCCATTGCCGTTATCCCACGGCTGGTTCCGAGGGCATGGAAGAGGCCCAGCCCTTCTACGTGAACTCGCCCTACGGCATCGCCTTCGCGCACAACGGCAACCTTGTGAACACCGAGACCCTGCGTCGCGAGATGTTCGAGGACGACCGTCGCCACATCGATACCGACTCCGACTCCGAAGTGCTGCTCAACGTGCTGGCGCACGAGCTGCAGGTGGATGATCGCGGCGACCTCACGCCGGAGCACGTGTTCAAGGCGGTGTCGCGCGTGCATGCCCGTGCCCAGGGCGGCTATGCCTGCCTCGCGCTGGTGCTGGGCTACGGCCTTATCGCCTTCCGCGACCCCAACGGCATCCGTCCGCTGGTGCTCGGCGAGCGCGTCACGGCCGAAGGCCGCGAATACGCCATCGCGTCGGAATCCGTTGCCCTCGACGTGCTGGGCTTCAAGCGCGTGCGCGACATCGCGCCGGGCGAAGCCGTGATCGTCACCGATGGTGGCGAGCTGCATGCGAAGCATTGCGCCGAAGGCGCGCTGCACACCCCGTGCATCTTCGAATACGTGTACCTCGCGCGTCCTGATTCCATGATGGAAGACGTCTCGGTCTACAAGGCCCGCCTGCGCATGGGCGAGAAGCTGGCCGAGAAGATCCTTCGCGAGCGCGGCCCGGACCACGGCATCGACGCCGTCATCCCCATCCCCGACACCTCGCGCACCGCCGCCAGCTCGCTGGCGCAGGCGCTGGGCGTGCCGATGCGCGAAGGCCTGGTGAAGAACCGCTACATCGGTCGCACCTTCATCATGCCGGGGCAGGGCGAGCGCGTGAAATCCGTGCGTCGCAAGCTCAACGCCATCGACCTGGAATTCCGCAAGAAGAACGTGCTGCTGGTGGACGACTCCATCGTCCGCGGTACCACGTCGCGCCAGATCATCCAGATGGCTCGCGACGCGGGTGCGAAGAACGTCTACTTCGCTTCCGCCGCGCCGCCGGTGCGTTACCCCAACGTCTACGGTATCGACATGCCGGCCACGTCGGAACTCGTCGCTGCCGGCCGCACGGTGGAAGAAGTGGAGAAGGCGCTCGGTGCCGACTGGCTGATCTACCAGGATCTCGAAGACCTGATCTGGGCCGTGTCCGATGGCAACGACGACCTGAAGCGTTTCGATACCTCGTGCTTCTCGGGCGAGTACGTCACGGGCGTGGACAAGAACTTCCTCCAGCAGCAGGAAGCCCAGCGTTCGGATTCCGCCAAGACCGAACGCCGCAGCGCCTGAGGATGAGGCGGCGCGTTCGTCGCGCCGCCGTTGCACGATGCATGATCTCCACGCCGCCGCCCGCCGCTGCCTCGATGCGTCCGATCCGGCCGAGAAGGTCCGGCTGAGCTTCGCTACGTGGGATGCACTGTGTCGGGGCGAACTGCGTCCCGACGAGGCCTCGCCGGCGCCGCTGCCCATTGCCCTGCCGGGGCGTCCCGAGCGTCCCCGGCTGATATCGCCACGCCAGCTGTCGCAGCGTGGACTGGGTTCGGCGGAAGGGCGGGCCGCGCTGGTGCATGCCATCGCGCATATCGAATTCAATGCCATCGACCTGGCCTGGGACGCGGTCTACCGCTTCCGTGGCAAGCCGATGCAGTACTACCGCGACTGGGCGTCATGCGCCAATGACGAAGCGCGGCACTACACGATGTTGTCGGGGCGTCTGGCCGAACTGGGCCATGCCTACGGCGACTTCGATGCGCATAACGGCCTGTGGGACATGGCCGAGAAAACCGCGCATAGCGATACCGCCCGCATGGCGCTGGTACCGCGCGTGCTGGAAGCGCGTGGTCTGGACGTCACGCCGGGCATGATGGATCGCCTGCGCAAGCAGGGCGACGATCGCACCGTGGCGATTCTCGAGGTGATCCTGCGCGAGGAAGTGGCGCACGTCGCCGCCGGCACGCGCTGGTTCCACCACTGCTGCGAACGCGACGGCATCGAGCCGGAAGCCACGTTCGCCAAGCTGCTCGACGACTACATGCATGGCTCGCTACGCGGCCCTTTCAATCTTGAAGCCCGCCGCGAAGCCGGCTTCTCGGAATCCGAACTCGCCTGGCTCCACACTCTCTGATGTAGGAGCGCGCCTGCGCGCGACAGGGTATTTGCAGCGAGGTAAGGTTTTCGCGAAAACCGGTCGCGCGCGAGGCGCGCTCCTACAGGGCCCTGTGCAGCTGATGGCCTCACCGTTGTAGGAGCGCGCCTGCGCGCGACAGGGGTCAGATGACCAGAGGTTCGGGGTCTAGCGTGACGCCGAACTTGGCCTGTACCCCTGCGATAACTTTCTGTGCGAAGGCCCATAGCTGCGGGCCGGTAGCCTTGCCATGGTTCACCAGCACCAGCGCGTGTCGGTTGGAAATGCCTGCATCGCCCTCGCGCTCGCCCTTGAAGCCAGCGGACTCGATGAGCCACGCGGCCGAGATTTTCGCCGTGCCACCGACATGCGGCCACACCGGCAACCCAGGATGAGCCAGTGCCAATGCATCGGCCTTGGCCTTGGGAATCACGGGGTTCTTGAAGAAACTACCCGCATTGCCGATTACCGCTGGATCGGGCAACTTGCGCGAACGCAACCGCACCACCGCTTCGGCCACGTGATATGGCGTGGGCCGCTCGATGCCCATCTTGGCGATTTCCTCGCGGATACCCGCGTAATCGAGCGACAACGGCCGCTCACGCGGTAGCGCAAACGTCACGGCGACGACGATCCAGCGGCCGGCCTGCTGCTTGAAACTGGAATGCCGGTACGAGAACGCACAGGCGGCTTTATCCAGAACGACAAAGGCATTGGCGTGGGTGTCCCATGCCTCGACCGTATCGATGAACTCGGCCACTTCCACGCCGTACGCACCGATGTTCTGGATCGGCGCCGCACCCACCGTGCCCGGAATAAGGATCAGGTTTTCCAGTCCTGCATAACCCTGTCCCAGCGACCAGCGCACGAAATCATCCCAACGCTCACCCGCCGCCACGCGAATCAGCACACGGTCGTCACGCTGGAACGTCTCCACGCCACGATTGGCCATGGCTACCACTGTGCCGTCGATATCGCCCTTGATGAGCAGGTTGCTGCCTTCACCAAGCACTAGCACCGGCCCGCTTTTCACGGCGGGATAGGCCAGCAGCTCAGGAATTTTCACCGGATCATGCACTTCGGCGAGCAGCTTCGCGCGCGCATCCACGCGCAGCGTGTTGCGGCCGCCCAGCGGCGCATCCGAGGCAAGGGTAAAGCCGCCCATGTCGACCGGGGCGTTGTTCATGGTCATGCGAGGATCCCACGGCGGCGAATCTCCGCCACCGCTTCATTGATAAGCTTCGGCCCGCGATACACGAGGCCGGAATACACCTGCACGAGCGACGCGCCGGCTTCGAGTTTTTCGGCGGCGCTGTCACCGTCGAGGATGCCACCTACGCCCACGATGGACAGGCGCTCGCCTACGCGCGCCTTCATGCCGCGCAATACGGCGGTGGACCTGGCGAACAGGGGGCGACCCGAAAGACCACCCATTTCCTTCGCATGCACCGAGCCGGCCACGGTGTCGCGGTCGATGGTGGTGTTGGTGCAGATCACGCCATCGATGCCCGAGGCCAGCAACACCTCGGCGATGGCATCGAGCTCGGCCTCGGTAAGGTCGGGAGCGATCTTCAACAGCATCGGCTTGCGCTTGCCATGCTGGCCGGCAAGCCGTTCCTGTGCCTCACGCATCGTGCCGATGAAGCGGCGCAGCGTTTCCTCTTCCTGCAAGTCTCTCAGGCCCTGCGTATTGGGCGAGGAAATATTCACCGTGATGTAGCTGGCCAGCGGATACGCACGCTCAAGGCACACCAGGTAATCATCGGTGGCACGCTCGTTCGGCGTGTCCTTGTTCTTGCCGATGTTGATGCCCAGCACGCCACGGAACGTGGCCTTCTCCACATTGCGCACTAGTGCGTCGATGCCGCCGTTGTTGAAGCCCAGGCGATTGATCACCGCCTCGTGCTCCGGCAGGCGGAACATGCGGGGCTTGTCGTTGCCGGCCTGCGAGCGCGGCGTGACCGTGCCGATCTCCACGAAACCGAAGCCCATGGCGGCGAGACCGTCGAGGTGTTCGCCGTTCTTGTCCAGGCCGGCGGCAAGGCCGACCGGATTCGGGAAATCGATGCCGAAGGCTTTCACCGGAAGATCGGCGGGCGGCGTGTTCACCCACTTCGACAACCCGCTGCGCTGGGCGACGTCGGAGGCGTAGAGGGTGAGGCCGTGCGCGGTTTCGGCGTCGAGCTTGAAGAGCAGGGGGCGGATCAGGTCGTACATCAGGCGTCCGGGCGACCCAGGAAGATCCGGGTGTCGTAGTCGAAATCAATGGTGCCACCGTCCTGCGTGGCGTCGAACAGCGAGCGCAGGGCGAACAGCATGGGTTCGTGGTTGATATGGCCGGCCTTGGGTACGTAGGACGACGACATGAGTCGTCCTTCCAGGGCCGCGTAATCGAGCTTCTGGCTATGGGGAAACGATGCCATGCCGACGTAACCGGCGCCGTACCATCGTTGCATGGTGTCGTCATCGGTATAGCGCTCGGCTACGCCGACATAATCGATACCGTACTCGTGCAGCAGGCGCTCATAGCCTTCGAGAAACGGTGTGCCGACGAGGCGGCGTGAGTTCCAGAACACGGACACGAGCCCGCGCGGCGAAAGATTGCGCCGGAATTCCGTGCGTACTTTTTCCCTGTCGAACCAGTGAAACGCCTGCGCGGCGATGATGAGGTCCACCGAGCCATCGGGCAGCCCGGTGGCCTCGGCGGTGCCGTCCACGGCGGTGAAACCCGCGTGATCCGCAAGCCACCGCGTGGCGGCCGCACGCATCGCCGCATTGGGCTCCACGGCGGTGACCCGGTGACCGGCATCGAGGAACATCTTCGCCGAGATGCCCGTGCCGGCACCGATATCGGCCACCGTCCAGTCGGCGCCCACGCCGTGATGATGCAGCCAGCCGACCAGCGCCCGTGGGTAATCCGGCCGGTAGCGGACATAGTCCTCGACGCGGTCGGAGAAACGTTCCGTGGAGCGCAGGTCGGTCATGGCATCACCCGTTGCTTAAAACTCGAACTTGATGCCCTGCGCCAGCGGCAGCGAATCGGAGTAGTTGATGGTGTTGGTCTGGCGGCGCATATACACCTTCCAGGCGTCCGAGCCCGACTCGCGACCGCCGCCGGTTTCCTTCTCGCCACCGAAGGCGCCACCGATTTCCGCGCCCGAGGTGCCGATATTCACATTGGCGATGCCGCAATCGGAGCCCGATGCCGACAGATACTGCTCGGCGGACTTGAGATCCTGCGTGAAGATGGCCGATGACAGGCCCTGCGGCACGCCGTTCTGCATGGCAATGGCCTCGTCGAGGGTGTCGAACGGCATCACGTAGAGGATCGGGGCGAAGGTTTCGGTCTGCACCACCTCGGTGTCGTTGGTGAGGCCCGTGACGATGGTGGGCAGCACGAAGTTGCCCTTGCGGTCGGTGAGCGCCTTGCCACCCGTGCGCACGGTGCCGCCCGATGCCTTGGCCTTGGCCACCGCGTCCACGTAGGCCTGCACGGCCTCCGGGCTGTTCAGCGGGCCCATGAGGGTGGTGGCGAGGGTGGGGTCGCCGATTTTCTGTTCGACCTGGCCATAGGCCTTCACGAGGGTATCGACCACGGCATCGTGGATGGACGAGTGGACGATCAGGCGGCGCGTGGTGGTGCAGCGCTGGCCGGCGGTGCCGACGGCACCGAACACGATGCCCGGGATCGCCAGCTTCAGGTCGGCCGACTTGTCGAGGATGATGGCATTGTTGCCGCCCAGCTCCAGCAGGCTGCGGCCCATGCGACGGGCCACGCGCTCACCCACCATGCGGCCGACCTTCGTGGAGCCCGTGAAGCTGACGAGCGGGATGCGCTTGTCGTCGACGAAGGTCTGGGCCAGCTCGGTGCCGGCGTCGTTGAACAGGAAGAAGATGTCCGGGAAGCCGGCGTCCTTCAGCGCCTCGTTGCAGATCTTCATGGTGGCGATGGCCGAGAGCGGGGTCTTCGGCGACGGCTTCCAGATGCAGATATCGCCACAGATGGCGGCCAGGAAGGCGTTCCAGCTCCACACTGCCACGGGGAAGTTGAACGCGCTGACGATGCCCACCAGGCCCACCGGATGCCACTGCTCGTACATGCGGTGGCCAGGGCGCTCCGAATGCATGGTGTTGCCATAGAGCATGCGGCTCTGGCCCACCGCGAAGTCGGCGATGTCGATCATCTCCTGCACTTCGCCGTCACCTTCGGGCTTGATCTTGCCCATTTCCAGGGCCACCAGCGAGCCAAGGGCATCCTTGTGCTTGCGCAGGGCCTCACCACACAGGCGCACGGCCTCGCCACGGCGCGGGGCCGGGGTGTTGCGCCACACCGTGAAGGCTTCCTGGGCGCGCTGGACGATGGTCTCGTAGTCCGCCGCGCTGGAGGCCTGCACCGTGGCGATCACTTCCCCCGTGGCCGGATTGGTGGGGGACAGCGTGCCGGCACCGCTGGTGGCGGCCCATTCGCCGCGGCCGAGGTAGGTACCGGATTCGGTGGACTTCAGGCCGAGCGCTTCGAGGATCTTGACGGACATGGCAACTCCTTTGGCGACGCGCCGGCAGGATGCCGGCGTGCGAGGGAAAACCGGGATTCTAGCAAACACCCCCTTCACGACCTGTTGTGCGGCGCGGGACGGATGTGGGGGAAACGTTAGTGACGGGCAGGGTTAAAACGACCCTGCGATGACGCGCGCAACCGCATGCTTTGCCTCAAGTTGTACTTGAGGACACTGCAGCCATGACCCGCGTCTACGAGATTCCGTTCCATCCCGGCGAGGACACCCGCTGGCCGGTGAGGGTCGACGGGGTGGTCGTCGAGTCGTTTCCCTCGCGCTACGAGGCCCTGCGGGCCGCCCTGAACCGGGCCGTGTCCGATGGCGGCGACGCCAGCATCGGCATCGAAGGGGCCGATGGGGTATGGCGGCCCTTTGGAAGCGACGCGAAGCGGCCTTCCCGGGTGCCGCCGTTGCCGCAGCGGCATCTCTCGCTGGTGCGGTGAAGGATTATCATGGCGCCTCCTCACCCGGAAGGTCCGCCATGCTTCCCGACATCACCGAGGCGCGCGCCGCCTGTCACTGCGGCACCGTTCGTTTCACCGTCAAGTTCACCGATGGCCTGCGCACCGCGCGCCGCTGCAACTGCTCGTATTGCCGGATGCGTGGTGCCGTGGCCGTTTCGGCCGACCTGGGCGGCATCACCATCGAGCAAGGCCAGGATGAGCTCACCGAATACCAGTTCAACACGGGCACGGCGAAGCATTTCTTCTGCTCGAAGTGCGGCATCTACACCTTTCACCAGCGCCGTTCCAATCCCAACCAGTATGGCGTGAACGCGGCCTGCATCGAGGGCGTGAGCCCGTTCGATTTCGCCGAAGTGCAGGTGCTCGACGGCGCGCACCATCCGAAGGACGGTGGCGGCGGCGTGGTGGGATACCTGCGTTATGTCGAGGCCTGAACGCCTGCTCGCGGTGTTCGTCGTGGCTCTGGCGACGACAGGGTTGGGCGCATGCCATCGCCTCATTCCCGACGGTCACTTCAAATCGGCCGTGCACAAGCGCGTACGCATTGGTGACCCGCGAGCGGACGTGGAAGAGCGCCTGTCAGGCATTCGTTTCAGCTGCCATGCGATGTCGAATGATGCGGCAGGCCAGTGGATTACCTGTACGCGATTACAGGAGGGGCTGCTGGCATCGTGCATCGACAGGGCCAATCTTCGCGTATCGCTGGATCAGCACATCGAGGCCATCGATTTGCGCAAGCCGACCTGCACGGGGTTCGGATCATGAAAGTGAACTTATAGGGCCTTTTCGGAGACTGCCGCCAGGGAAGAGCCTGGCTTGGCGGCCAGTCATTGATCGCCATCCATGACCTTCGTCGGTTGGCGTCCCCTGTGTCAGGTCGCTAGAGTCGGCTGATCGAAGGGGAGGTGGCGATGAGCGACGACAACGTAAACGGAACCACCGGTCATGAGGATGCCACGGCCAGGCTTCCGGTTACCCTGCCATCGGCGGAAACCGTGATGGCCTACGAAAGAACGGTGCCCGGTGCCTCCGAGCGCATCCTGAACATGACCGAGCGCGCCTTCGAGCACACCATTCGCATGGCGGAGGAGGAGGGTGCCCATCGCCGCACGCTGGAGCGCCGGCGTCACGTGCGCGGCATGTTTGCCCTGGTGTTCGGCTTTATCGTCGCCCTGCTGGCGGTGCTCTTCGGTTGCTGCATCGCTTACCTCCAGGATCCGCTGATAGGCACCATCATCACGCTGGGTGTGCCAGCCATCCTGATTGCCGGCTGGGTTCTCGCCAGCCCTAAAGCGGCAGCGACGGCGCGCGGAAATCGCTGAAGGCCGTTCAACCCTTCTTTTCGCCGGGGCCGGTAGGGTATGCTTCGCGGCCGGGGCCCCGTAGCTCAGCTGGATAGAGCGTCCCCCTCCTAAGGGGAAGGTCGCCCGTTCGAATCGGGCCGGGGTCACCATCGACAGGGACCCACGCATGCCCCGTTCGTTCGATGCCATCATCGTCGGTGCCGGCCAGGCCGGTCCCGCGCTTGCCGGGCGGCTCACTGCCTCGGGCCGCTCCGTCGCCCTGATCGAGCGCCATCTGGTCGGCGGCACCTGCGTCAACACCGGATGCAAACCCACCAAGACCCTCGTTGCCAGCGCCTACGCCGCGCACCTGGCGCGACGTGGTGCGGAATACGGGGTTATCACGGGGCCCGTCGAGATCGATATGCCCACGGTGGCGGCGCGGGCGCGCAAGGTCATCCTGGACTCACGCAAGGGCAATGAAGACTGGCTTGCCGGGATGCCGGGACTGGAACTCATCCGGGGGCATGCACGTTTTACCGGGCCGCGCGTGATCGAGGTCAATGGCGAGGCGCTGACGGCACCGTGGATCTTCCTCAACGTAGGTGGGCGCGCAAACGTCCCCGATTTTCCGGGCATTGATGAGGTGGACTACCTCACCAACAGCACGATCATCCCGCTGGAAACCGTGCCTGAGCATCTTGTCGTAGTGGGTGGCAGCTACATCGGACTGGAGTTCGCGCAGATGTACCGGCGCTTCGGTGCGCAGGTGACGGTGGTGGAGCAGGGTGCTCGCCTGATCGCCCGTGAAGACGAGGCGGTTTCAGACGCCGTACGCGAGATACTGGTGTCTGAAGGAATCGCCGTGCGTACCGATGCATGCTGTATCCGCCTGGGGCGTCATGCCGATGGCGTGGTCGTTGGCGTGGATTGTCGCGAAGGTCATCCGGATGTGGTGGGATCGCATGTGCTGCTTGCCGTGGGCCGCAGGCCGAACACGGATGATCTCGGTCTCGAATGTGCGGGTGTAGCCGTGGACAAGCGGGGTTACATCGTTGTCAACGATGCGCTGGAGACGCGTGCGGAAGGTGTCTGGGCGCTTGGCGACTGCAACGGCAAAGGAGCGTTTACGCATACGGCGTGGAACGATTACGAGATTGTCGCAGCGAATCTTCTCGACGGTGGCTCGCGCAAAGTTAGCGAGCGTATTCCCGGGTATGCGCTGTATGTCGATCCGCCGCTTGGGCGCGTGGGCATGACGGAGGCGCAGGCGCGTGCCACGGGGCGCCCTTTGCTGGTGGCGAAGCGGCCGATGACGCGCGTGGGGCGCGCAGTGGAAAAGGGCGAAACGCAAGGGTTCATGTCGATGGTGGCCGATGCCGAAACGCGGCTGATCCTGGGGGCGGCGATTCTCGGTACAGGAGGTGACGAAGCGATTCATGGCGTACTGGACATGATGAATGCCGGTGCCACGATCGACACGCTGCAATGGGCGGTGCCCATTCATCCGACAGTGTCGGAGCTGATACCCACGCTCATTGGTGAGCTGCAATCGATGGTGTAGGAGCGCGCCTTGCGCGCGACCCCTGACTGCGATCATGACCAAGTGTGCAGGTTCCTTCGCCGTTGCCGTGTTCAGGGGTCGCGCGCAGACGCGCTCCTACAGGAGGTCTGGGCCGGGAGTGGGGTGGCGGAAATCTTCGACGGGCGTCAGTTTGTCGGTGAGGCGGAAGACGCCTTCGGCTACGCGGCGAGACAGCACCACATCGATGATGGTGGTTTCATGGGGGCGCATGTTGGTGAGCAGATCGCTGTTTTGCGCCGTGTTCGCGACTACATGACGGATAAGTCCGCTGATGTCCGCAGGCTGGATGCGCGCGCCGTAGGGCGAATGCGCCACGAGCGGGCCACGCAGGGTTTTCGAGGTATCGCGCGGATCGGGCACGGCCGCATCACCCGCAAGAATGGCATGGTTGAGAAACAGCGCCCACGTCGCTGCGTCGCGATCATTCGCCTGCCGGTCGATCATGAAGCCGGGCGGTAGTTGATCCGGCGAGGCTTCAGGGCCGGCGGTGAGCTGGAATTGCGCGTTTACCGGGACTTCGCCACGATCATCGCGCAGCCGCACGATAAGCAGGCTGCGTGGATCATGGATATGCACGCGTGGCGCAAAGATGCCAGCTGGCTCCAGTTCTACCTTGTTTGCATCACGCTGCGCGTTTTCGGCGACGAAGGCATCGCACAGTGCGGCATACGATGCGGCCGAATTCACCGCGAGGCAGCGCAGGATGGTTTCCACCGTGATCGACGGTGGTGGCTGCGCGGCCATGATGCCTTGCGTGGTGCCGGAATGTGCAAGGCCCGGCAGCAGACGGAACGCGCTGCGTGGTGCGCGCGCCGTGGTGGCGGTGAGAAGCGGGCCACCGGCCTGCTGGGTGAGTGTCAGATGCGTGACGTTGAGGTTGGCAGCCGCCAGACGCACGACGCCATCGGAGCCATCTTCACCGGTATAGGCGTTGATGACGTCGTAGAGCTTGCGGTCGGGGCGGTCGCCGATGAGGTTGAACAGATATGTGCCTTGCGATGAAAGATCGGCGCCATGCACGACACCGAGATTGAGCGACAGCGATTCGGGGCTGCCCAGTTCCAGCCAGTCGAGGATGCGCTGACCCGGTTCGATACCGTTGAACCACGCCTTGAGGCGACCGAGCACGCCCTTGCCGAGTTTCGCCAGAGCGGACCCGAAGTGAGCAGGTGCAAGCATGATGACGTGACGTGCTTTCACGTTCGCATAAGCCTTGGGCATCATCCGTTGCGCACGTAGCCACGCCATGACCACCGGCCCGCCAGTGGAATGCGTTACGCAGTCGAACTGGCCATCGGGAAGATCCAGCCCACGCAGCGCATGATCGAAGCCACGCACGATGTCGTCCATCGTTACGGCATCGTCGAAGGTCACGTATTCAGACAGGCGGATGTCGAGCACCCGCAGTGTGGAGCCGGTCTGCGCGGCACGCTGCACGAGCGTGGCCGGCAGGGTACCGTAGGTGGATGTATCGGTAACGCTCCAGCCGTGCACGAAGACCAGGGTGGACACGTGTCGCTTCCGTCGGGAGGAAGCGACAGCCTAGCTGGCCTAGTGTGCAGTCTTCGTGTCAGGCGTCACGAATGACCATCAGGCGCAGGTCGGTCATGTCCTCGATGGCATAGCGCACGCCTTCGCGGCCGATGCCCGACGACTTGGCTCCGCCGTAGGGCATGTTGTCCACGCGGAAACTGGGCACGTCGTTGACGATGACGCCGCCCTGT
The DNA here is from genome assembly GCF_023699965.1 of Luteibacter anthropi. Classification (NCBI taxonomy): domain Bacteria; kingdom Pseudomonadati; phylum Pseudomonadota; class Gammaproteobacteria; order Lysobacterales; family Rhodanobacteraceae; genus Luteibacter; species Luteibacter anthropi. The sequence continues at coordinate 4,842,971 of NZ_CP077072.1, read as the reverse complement.
TCCAGGTCGTCCCATGCACGCATGGCGTGGCGCAGGTTGTCGGTGAACACGCCGGCCTGCAGGCCGAAGTCGGAGTCGTTGACGATGCCGATGGCCTCGTCGAAGGTCATGAATCGTTGCAGCAGCGCCACGGGGCCGAAGGCCTCCATGCGTTGCAGCTTTGCATCGTGCGGCACGTTTTCCAGCAGGGTGGCTTCCAGCATCGCACCCTTGCGATTGCCACCGCACAGTACCTTGGCGCCGGCTTTTTTCGCTTCGGCCACCCAGCCTTCGAGGCGGGTGGCGGCCGCCTCGTCGATCATGGGGCCGAGGAAGGTGCTTTTCTTCTTCGGGTCGCCGGCCTTCAAGGTTTTGACCTTCGCCACGAGCTTGCGGCGCAGGGTGTCGTAGACATCATCGTGCACCAGGATGCGCTGCACGCTGATGCAACTCTGGCCCGACTGGTAGAAGGCGCCGAAGACGAGTCGATCCACCACGGCATCCAGGTGCGGGCCCTGGTCGGCGTCGATGATGCAGGCGGCGTTGCCGCCCAGTTCCAGCGTGACCTTCTTGTGGCCGGCCTTGGCTTTCAGGTCCCAGCCGATCAGGCCGCCGGTGAAGGAGAGCAGTTTCAGGCGCGGATCGGTCACCAGTGCCTCGGCATCGCGGCCTTCCATCGGCAGCACCGAGAATGCGCCCTTGGGCAGGTTCGTCTCGGCGAGGATCTCGCCGATGATCAACGCACCCAGTGGCGTGCGCTCGGCGGGCTTCAGCACGAAGGGGCATCCGGCGGCGATGGCGGGCGCCACCTTGTGCGCCACGAGGTTAAGCGGGAAGTTGAACGGGGTGATGAAGGACACCGGCCCCAGTGGCACGCGGCGGGTGTAGCCGTAGTAGCCGGCGCTGCGCTGGGAGATTTCCAGATTGATCGTTTCGCCGTTGAGGCGCACGGCTTCTTCGGCGGCAATCTTGAAGGTTTCGATGAGGCGGGTGACTTCGCCGGTGGCGTCTTTGATGGGTTTGCCGGCCTCGACGCAGAGCGCGTAGGCCAGTTCGTCCTGGCGTTCGCGGAAGCGCTTCACGCAGTGTTCGAGCACGGCCTGGCGTTCGTAGGGCTTGAAGCGCTTCATGGCCGGAGCGGCGGCCGTGGCGGCGGCGATGGCCTGTTCGAGTGCGTCGGCATCGGGCAGGGCCACGCGGGTGGCGACCTTGCCGGTGTATTTGTCGGTGACGTCGAGTTTCGCCTTGGCTTTGACGGGCTTGTTGGCGAGGTAGTAGGGGTAGCTCTTGGCGAGCATGGGCATGGCCCTCTTTGACACGATGCCCGACATGATGGTGCCGGAGGCGTTCAGGTGTCGTGAGGCGTTTCGCCGCTGGGAGGCTTGGCGTTGGAGCGGTCGCGCGCGAGGCGCGCTCCTACAGGGTAAATGGTCCGTCATGCGAATCCCTCTGTAGGAGCGCGCCTCGCGCGCGACCGGCCCAGGGCGAACGAAATCAATCCTCGCGCCGCAACCTCAACTCCCCCTCACCCAACATCACCCGCACCCGCTCACCCACGGCCACATCGGCCGCCCGGCGCACGATGGCGTCGCGCTCGTCGAAGACGATGGCATAACCACGCTCCAGCGTCGCCAGCGGGCTCACGGCGTGCAGCGTGCGCCCCTGTTGCGCCACGCGGGCACGCTCGCGCTCCAGCCTTCGGCCGATGGCGCTGCTCATCCGCTGGCGCAGCTCAGCCAGCCGGGCGCGCGACGGATCCAGCCGCAACCGGGGATGACGCGCGGCGAGGCGCGCTTGAAGGCGTTCGAGCCGGGCACGGCGCAGGGCGTTGGCTTGCCCGATGCTCATATGCAGGCGACGACGCAGGGCTTCCAGTCGCTGCGCATCCCGGGCCAGCCGGGCCTGCGGGCGCTGGGCGTTGAGCCTCGCCTGCCAGTGATCGGCCCGCTGGGCGGCGGCCTGCAGGCGGCGTGCCATCAGGGTGGCCATGCGCTGGCGCAGGCGGTCCAGGCGGCGTTCCAGGTCGGCGCCGTCTGGTACCAGCAGCTCGGCTGCCGCGGACGGCGTGGCGGCGCGCAGGTCGGCGACGAAATCGGCGATGGTGAAATCCACCTCGTGGCCCACGGCGGACACCACGGGTACGTCGCTGGCGTGGATGGCCCGCGCCACGCTCTCGTCGTTGAACGCCCACAGGTCTTCCAGCGAGCCACCGCCACGGGTGACCAGCAGTACGTCGTAACGGCCACTGGCGGACGCGCTGCGCAGCATCGCGGCGATGGCGGGCGGTGCCTCGCGGCCCTGTACGGGCACGGGGAGTACGTCAACCTCGGCCAGCGGGAAGCGCCGGCCCATGACGCTGAGCACGTCGCGCACGGCCGCGCCGGAAGGGGAGGTGATGACGCCGATCCGTTTCGGGAAATCAGGCAGGGGACGCTTGCGCTCGGCATCGAACAGGCCTTCGGCGCCGAGGCGGGCCTTGAGCTGCTCGAACTCGCGCTGGAGCGCACCTTCGCCGGCCGGCTCCATGTGGTCGGCCACGAGCTGGAATTCGCCCCTGGCTTCGTACAGGCCCACCTTGGCCCGCATCAGCACGTGCATGCCGTCCGCGGGACGGAAGCGCAGGCGCGATGCTGCCATGCGGAACATGGCGCAACGCACCTGGGCGTTGGCGTCTTTCAGCGTGAAATAGATGTGACCGGAGGCGGGGCGCGACACATTCGACAGCTCGCCTTCGATCCACACGCCCATGGGCAGGGCGTCTTCCAGCAGATCACGCACCAGCCGGTTCAGGCCGGAGGGCGTGAAGACGTGGGGGGCGTTGCGATCAAGGTCGGACATGGACCGGCGAGGTTATCACGCTGGTCGGGAATGTCGATGGCCCAGTGACTTACCCACCATTCCTCAGTTCATCTGTAGGAGCGCGCCTGCGCGCGACCGTGCGGAGCGGTGGGCTCAAGGCCCTGTACCGGTCGCGCGCAAGGCGCGCTCCTACAGGGCAAGGTTGTGTAGGAGCGCGCCTGCGCGCGACCGTGCGGAGCGATGGGCTCAAGGCCCTGTACCGGTCGCGCGCGAGGTGCGCTCCTACAGGGCAAGGTTGTGTAGGAGCGGGCCTGCGCGCGACCGTGCGGAGCGGTGGGCTCAAGGCTTTGTACCGGTCGCGCGCGAGGCGCGCTCCTACAGGAGGTTACATGCGGAAGACGCCGAAGCGGCCTTGTTCGATGGGGGCGTTCATCGATGCCGAGATCGCCAGGCCCAGCACGCGTCGCGTGTCGGCCGGATCGATGATGCCGTCGTCCCACAGGCGAGCGCTCGCGTAATACGGATGCCCCTGGCGCTCGTACTGCTCGCGTACCGGCGCCTTGAAGGTTTCTTCTTCCTCCGCGCTCCACGTGCCGCCACCCGCCTCGATGCCATCGCGACGCACGGTCGCCAGCACCGACGCCGCCTGTTCGCCACCCATCACGCTGATGCGCGAGTTCGGCCACATCCACAGGAAACGGGCGCCATAGGCGCGGCCGCACATGGCGTAGTTGCCGGCACCGAAGCTGCCGCCGATCACCACGGTGAACTTGGGCACGTGTGAACAGGCCACAGCCGTGACCATCTTCGCGCCATCCTTCGCGATGCCGCCGTTTTCGTACTTGCGGCCCACCATGAAGCCGGTGATGTTCTGCAGGAACACCAGCGGCACGTTGCGCTGGTTGCACAGTTCGATGAAGTGCGCGCCCTTCTGCGCGGATTCGCCGAAGAGGATGCCGTTGTTGGCGACGATGCCCACGGGGTAGCCGTGGATATGCGCGAAGCCGGTGACCAGGGTCTTGCCGTAGCGCGCCTTGAATTCGTGGAAATCGGAATCGTCGACGATACGTGCGATCACTTCGCGGATATCGAACGGACGACGGGTATCTTCCGGAATCACGCCGTAAAGCTCTTCGGCGGAAAAACGCGGCTCGATGGGCGCACGCAATGCCAGCGGCACCCGCTTCACGCGATTGAGCGAACCAACGATGTCACGCGCGATGGACAGCGCATGGGCGTCGTTTTCCGCGAAATGATCGGCTACGCCCGAGACGGAGGTGTGCACGTCGGCACCGCCGAGCGCTTCGGCATCCACGACCTCGCCCGTGGCGGCCTTCACCAGCGGCGGACCACCAAGGAAGATCGTGCCCTGCTCGCGCACGATGATGGTTTCATCGCTCATGGCTGGCACGTACGCGCCGCCGGCGGTACACGACCCCATCACCACGGCAATCTGCGGAATGCCCTGCGCGCTCATGCGTGCCTGGTTGTAGAAAATACGGCCGAAGTGCTCGCGATCGGGGAATACTTCGTCCTGCAAGGGGAGGAAGGCGCCGCCGGAATCCACCAGGTAGATGCAGGGCAGGCGGTTTTCCATCGCTACTTCCTGCGCACGCAGGTGTTTTTTCACCGTCATGGGGAAGTACGTGCCGCCCTTTACCGTGGCGTCGTTGGCGAGCACCACCACTTCCTGGCCCATCACGCGACCGATGCCGGCGATGACGCCGGCTGCGGGTGCGGCGTCGTCGTACATGCCGTGCGCGGCGAGCGGGGCGATTTCGAGGAAGGGCGAACCGGGATCGAGCAGGGCGCGGATGCGCTCACGCGGCAGCAGCTTGCCCCGCGCCACGTGTTTCTCGCGGGCCTTGGCGCCGCCGCCCTCGGCGGTGCGCTTGAGCGTATCGCGCAGGTCGTCGGTGAGCGCGCGCAGGCGCTGGCTGGAAGCCTGGAAATCGGCGGAGCGGGTGTCGATCTGCGAGGTGAGGATGGGCATGGGGGACGTTCGCGACGGACGAAACGGCCATCATAGCGGGCTGGCAATGCCTGCGAACGCTGCGTTGCGGTATCCCGTGATGCGCCTTGATCTGTTGCGATGCCCCCGTGACCTGTAGGAGCGCGCCTTGCGCGCGACCCCGCAAGGATACGTATGGCGAATGATGCGTTGAGATGATCGGGCAGGCGGTGGGTCGGGGGTGTGAACGCTGCCCGATCATTGTCTGCATTGCCCTTTTATGAATCGCGTTCAGGGGTCGCGCGCAAGGCGCGCTCCTACAAATAAGCGAAAGCGGTGCGGGGAGCTGCCTGCGGGCCATAAAAAAACGGCCGCCCGGAGGCGGCCGTTTTCAGCGGGACAGTGCCCCGATTACTTCTTGTCGTCCTTCGCGCTGTTGGCGTTGGACGCAGCGTCCTTGGCCTGGTCAGCCGATTTGTCGGCCTGGTCGGCAGCGTTGGAAGCGGCATCCTTGGCGGCGCCGGTGGAGGACGAGGCGGCGGCCTGGGCCTGGGATGCAGCGTCCTTGGCCTGGTCGGCGGACTGCTGGGCCTGGTCGGCGGCCTGCGAGGTCGCGGCGTTCTGCGACTGGTCGGCGGCCTGCTGGGCCTTGTCAGCCTGCTGCTGGGCATCCGCAGCGGACTTCTGGGCATCCTGCGCGGAATCCTGCGCGCCGTTGCTGCATGCTGCCAGCAGCGCGACGAGCGCAGAGGCGAGAAGGGTACGCGTCAAATTCATTGTGTTTCTCCTTAGCCGTGGAATGCCGTTAGGCGGGCGTATTAATAGCTTAGTTGCTCAGGCATGGCTACCGAATGCCGGTGTGTGCTTCAGGGGGTATTAAAACCCATGTACATCGCGTGATTTTTTCGAGATGACCGCCTGAAATTTCGACGCCGGGTTCACATCAGTTCGATAGCGACCGCCGTTGCTTCGCCGCCGCCAATGCAAAGCGCCGCGACGCCCCTTTTTGCCCCACGGGCTGTCAACGCATTGAGAAGAGTGACCACGATACGGGCACCGCTGGCACCGATCGGATGGCCCAGCGCACACGCGCCACCGTTGACGTTCATCTTCTCGTGCGAGACGCCAAGCTCGTGCATGACGGCCATCGGCACCACGGCAAACGCCTCGTTCACTTCGAACAGATCGACGTCGGATGCTTTCCAGCCGGCCTTTTCGAGCACTTTCTGGATGGCGCCCACCGGTGCGGTGGTGAACCACTCGGGTTCCTGCGAGTGCGTGGCATGGGCCACGACACGGGCCAGCGGGGTCACGCCGCGCTTCTTCGCTTCATCGGCCGAGAGCACGATCATCGCGGCGGCGCCGTCGGAAATGCTGGACGAGCTGGCGGCGGTGATGGTGCCGTTTTCCTTGCGGAATGCCGCGCGCAGGGTGGGAATCTTGGCGGTATCGGAACGGCCGGGCTGTTCGTCTTCGGCGAAATCCTGCGCGCCTTTGCGGCCCTGCACGGTCACCGGAACGATTTCATTCGCGAACGCGCCCGACTTCTGCGCCGCCTGCGCGCGCTCCACCGAGGCAATGGCATAGGCGTCCTGCGCTTCTCGCGTGAAGTGGTACTTGTCGGCGCACTGCTCGCCGAACACACCCATGGCCTTGCCGTCGTACGGATTGGTGAGGCCGTCCCAGGCCATGTGGTCCACCAGCTGGCCGTCGCCGTAGCGGATGCCGGTGCGGGCGTTGACCATGTGCGGGGCATTCGTCATCGACTCCATGCCGCCGGCCACCACCACGTTGGCCGAACCGGCCTTGATGAGGTCGTGGGCGAGCATGAGCGCCTTCATGCCGGAACCGCACACCTTGTTGATGGTGGTGCAGCCGGCCGAGGTCGGCAGGCCGGCCTTGAGCGAGGCCTGGCGGGCCGGGGCCTGGCCGAGGTTGCCCGGCAGCACGCAACCCATGATCACTTCGCTCACGTCCGCCGCGGGGATGCCGGACTGCTCCAGGGCCGCCTTGATGGCGATGGAGCCCAGTTCGGGGGAGGGCACGCCGGTGAACTGGCCGAGGAAGGAACCGATGGCAGTGCGCTTGGCACCTGCGATGACGATGTCGGACATGGGAACTCCGTAATGCTCGGATGGCCGCCCTTGGGGGCGGAAAACCCGTCGAGTATCGCAGTGGCGCCCGGTGAGGGGCAATCTGCGCTGCGTCAGGCGCGCAAGGCCTTGCGCAAATTCTCAATGATTTGGCAACATCCTGCGCCATGTGGCCAGGATCAGGCCTCACGACATTGACGTCCATTCGGGGGAACAACGAGATGCATTGGAACCTGCTCCGCCAGCGCGAGCTTGCGCTGGCTGTTTGCGTGAGTCTGGGCGTAACCGCGTGCGGCGGCGGTGGAGGCGGGAGCAATAGCCGTCCCTCCTATAACATCCCGCCCCCGGTGCAGCCGGCGACACCGCCTTCCACGCCGTCGGCTCCGGCGCCGCCGTCGGATATCCAGCTCACGGCCACCAATGCAAAAGCGGCACAGGCGGCAGGTGCCAAGGGTGCCGGCACCATCATCGGTATCGTCGATTCGGGGGTGATCGCGACGAATCCCACCCTCAACGGCAAAGTGTTGCAGAGCTTCAGCTACGTGGACCCGGTGGTAAACAACACCAGCGTGGGCGACGTGGTGGGCCATGGCACGGCCGTGGCCGAAGTGGCGGTGGGCACGACACAGGGTCTGTTCGGTGGCGGCATCGCACCGTCCGCCAGCATCGTCACGGCCCGGATCATTGCCGACAAGGCGCCGACCGACGACGGCAGCGGCCAGGGGAACAAGGTCACGTCGGCCGATCCGCTGGGCAAGATCAATAGCGACCTGATCGGTGCCAAGGCCACGATCATCAACAATTCGTGGGGTGGCCTTTACTGGGATGCATCCAGCGCGTCCACCACGCAGAGTTTCCGTGACGCGTATTCGGCCGCCCGGTTCGGGGCGCTGTTCGTTTTTGCCGCGGGTAATAGTGGCCAGGCAAATCCGTCGGATGTCGCCGCACTACCCAATCGCGCGCCCGAGCTTGAGCGTGGCTGGCTGACGGTAGTAGCGCTGGACAGCGCCAACCCCACCAGCATTGCCTCCTACTCCAACCGGTGCGGTATCGCGCAGAACTATTGCCTGGCGGCGCCGGGCGCCGTCGTGACGCTGGCGGCCAATGCGACGGCGGCCAATCCTTCGTATGAGGTCTGGAGCGGCACCTCCTTTGCCGCGCCACAGGTGGCCGCCGGCGCTGCGGTTGTATCTGGCGTGTTTCCCACGTTGTCGAAGGACGCAGTGCGCCAGATCATCCTTGGCACCGCCGATGATCTGGGCGCGCCGGGTCCCGACCCGGTATACGGCTACGGTCGCCTCAACGTGGGCCGTGCCATCGGTGGGCCCGGCACGCTCGACTGGGGTCCGCTGACGATCAATCTCGTTGCGGGCAGCGACGTCACTTTCAGCAACGACATCAGCGGCACGGGTGGACTTACCACCAGCGGCAATGCACGGCTCGTGCTGACGAGCAAAAACAACAGCTACAGCGGCGGCAGCATTGTCGGCGAAGGCACCACGCTCGAATCCATGGGCCGGTTGCCCGGTGCGGTCACGATTCTCCCTGCCCAGTCTGGATCGCCGGCGGGGCAGGTGATTGCGCACGGTGACATCGGCGGCAACGTGCTCAACCAGGGTCGGTTACAGACGACGGATGCGGGTACGACGATCACGGGCAATTTCGTCCAGGGCAGCACGGGTACGCTGGCGCAGGTGCTGGGTGCACCACTGATCGTCAACGGCACCGCATCGTTGAATGGTCAGTTCTATATTTCGGGCGTCAAGGACAAATATGTGCCGGCATCGCACCAGCAGGTGCTGACGGCTTCGTCCGTGAGCGGGCAGTTTGCCGGCCTGAGTACAGCACCGGGCATCTATCTGCAGACCACGTTGCAGTATGCGCCGACGGAAGTCTGGGTGGACACGTCGCACATCAGCGTGGTGAAGGTGGCGCAGGCGTCCATGCCTGCATCGCTGGCGGCGCAGTCGTCCGCCACACGCGTCGATGCGGCTTTTGCACAGATCGATCAGTCGCTGGCTTCATCGGCAGGTAATGTCGTCGCCAATGGCACCTTGTCCGCAGCGGGCGGCATCCAGCAGTCGCGCAGCACGGCCCAGGCGCAGGCTTCGCTGGAATCGCTTTCCGGCCAGCTTTACGCTGCCGGTACGGCGGTGACGCTGGCCGGCATCGATGCAGGTAACGATGCGCTGATGTCGCATCTGGATGCAGATACCACCCGGGGTTCGTGGGCGCAGTCGCTCAACGATCAGGGTGGCATGAGTCGCGCTGGTTTCGGCAACGTCGGCTTCAACCTCTCGGGTGGCATGATCGGCCAGGACGTGCGCATCGGCAGCAACGGCTTCGCCGGTGTGACGGTAGCTACCATGCGCAGCACCGGCCAGCTCTCCGGCAACTTCGACCGCCAGCGCAACCGCTCCACCGAAGGCTCGTTCTATGCCGGAACGCAAGGGGCCAACTGGTACGGCGTGGGGCGCGTAGGCTACGGCAGCTTCCGTGGCGATACGCGTCGCCTGCTGCGTTTCGGCGATCAGGCAGCGACCTTTGCCGGTGGCGATATCAACGGCAGCTACAACTCCGCCTATGGCGAACTGGGTTATCGCACGCAGATGGGCGCGTTCTCGCTGACGCCGTTTGCCAATGTGCAATACGCCAGCATTCATCGCTCGGGTTTCCAGGAAATAGGCGGCGATGGCTTCGGCCTGACGGCCAACGATCACACCACGTCGCGCTGGCAGGCTGGCGTGGGCGTACGTGCGGGGGCTTCCTGGTTCACGTCGTACGGCAAGTTGCGCCTGGACATGAAGCTGGGCTGGCAGAACGCGTTCGCCACGCGGGGCGAGGTGTTTGCCGCACGCTACACGGGCTTCTCGCAATGGGCCCCGGTGGAAGGCATCGGCCTGTCGCGTAGCGCGGCCACGGCCGGATTGCAGTTGGGGTGGGACATGAGCGAGCGCACGCAGCTGGCGTTCGGCATGGATCAGCGCTTTGCCGACCGGGATCATTCGCGTTCGGCGTCGGCGAGTGTGCGCGTGGCCTGGTAATGAAACGCCGCCGCTTCCGTGTGCCGGAAGCGGCGGCGTTGATCAGGTCGCTATGGTTGTGACACGCCGCTTGCGGTGACGTGACCGGGGAGGCGCCTGGTTAAGACTTTCCGTGGAACAGTTCGCGACCGATAAGCATCCGGCGAATTTCGTTCGTGCCCGCGCCGATCTCGTAGAGCTTCGCATCGCGCAGCAGCCGCCCCGCCGGGAACTCGTTGATATAACCATTACCACCTAGCGCCTGGATGGCTTCCAGCGCCACCATCACGGCGTTGGTGGACGCATTGAGCAGGCACGCGGCAGGATCGATACGCGATTTCACGCCGTTGTCGAACTGCTGCGCCACCATATAGGCGAAGCCGCGCGAGGATTGCAGCGCCGTATACATGTCGGCCACCTTGCCCTGCATGAGGCCGAAGGTGCCGATGGGGGCGTTGAACTGCTTGCGCTCGCGCACATAGGGCAGCACGAGGTCTACCGCGGCCTGCATGATGCCGATGGGGCCGCCGGAGAGCACGAGGCGCTCGGTATCGAGGCCGCTCATGAGCACACGCACGCCTTCGTTCACTTCGCCGACGATGTTTTCTGCCGGAATCTCGCAGTTCTCGAACACCAGTTCGCAGGTGTTCGAGCCGCGCATGCCCAGCTTGTCGAGTTTCTGTGCGGTGGAGAAGCCCTTCATGCCCTTCTCGATGATGAAGGCGGTCATGCAGCGGCTGCCCGCTGCGCGCGGCGCGGTGCGCATGTAGACCAGCAGCACGTCGGCATCGGGACCGTTGGTGATCCACATTTTCGTGCCGTTGGCGACCCAGGTGTCGCCGACCAGTTCGGCCTTGCAGCTCATCGAGCCGACCACGTCGGAGCCGGCACCGGGCTCGCTCATGGCCAGCGCGCCCACCCACTCACCGCTGGCGAGCCTGGGCAGGTACTTGCGGCGCTGGGCATCGTTGCCGTTGTGGTAGATGTTCTGTACGCACAGATTGGAGTGCGCGCCGTACGACAGGCCTACTGAGGCCGACGCGCGGGAGATTTCTTCCATGGCGACCATATGGGCGAGAAAGCCCATTTCGGAGCCACCGAGATCGCCGGGCAGGGTGATACCCAGCAGGCCCATGTCGCCCAACTTGGCCCAGATATCGTCGGGAAACTGGTTTTCGCGGTCGATACGGTCGGCGCGCGGGGCGATTTCCTTTTCGGCGAAGGCGCGGACGCTGTCGCGCAGGAGGTCGATATCGTCACCGAGGGAAAACGGGCGCATGGTGCAACTCCGATGGGGGCGGGGGAAAAGCTACCCATCGTAGCGTGGCGGCACCGTCAAGCCACGGCGCGTCGCAACAATCAGGCGGGTGGAAGGGCGCCGATGTGGTCGTGGACACGCGCCAGCAGCAGGCATTGACGGTCGAGCATGCGCAGCGTCTCGTCCGCCGTGGTATCGATGGGCACGGGGGGCATGGCCAGCGGAGACGTCGGCGTACCCATGCGCACATGCTCAGCAAGAGTGTCGAAACCATGGGCCAGGTGGGTGGCCAGCTCGACCAGCGCCCGGGCCTCTCCCGGGGGCAGTAACTGCCGATGCGCCCCCAGCGTTGAAAGGTGGGACAAGGCAGCCTGAAGGTCGGTGAGCAGACGCAGGGCGCGTTCGCCTCGTTCGCGGGGATGTCCGGGCTCGGCGAGCAATTCCACGACGTTGCCGGCCACCGCGGCCTGCGCCGCATGGGCGTCACGACGGGCGATGCGATAAGGCAGGTCGTCGTGCTTGCCCGTGGCGTACTGCGTGGCAATGCGCTCCAGGTAGCGCCCATAAGCCAGCAGGGCATCGGCCACGACGTCATCCAGCCGGCGCACGCGCCAGTCGGGCAGCACGAAGCGGATGGCCGTGGCGGCGACGCAGACGCCCAGCAGCGTATCGAGCAGGCGCGGGCCGATGGCGTCGTAACCGGCACCAACGCGGTCGAAGCACAGCAGCACGAAAAGCGTGATGACGCCCGTGGCGAGGGCGTAACGGCGAAGCCGGAAAGCGAAGAACGCCGCGCCGCTGGCGACCAGCACGGGCAGGCGCCAGTCGCCGCCCGGCAGCAGCTGAAGCATGGCCCAGCCCGTGACCAGGCCCGCCAGGGTGCCGGTCACGCGCTGCGTGAGCCGTCGGCGTGTGCCGCCATAGCTCGGCTGGCAGACGAACAAGGTGGTGAGGAGGATCCAGTACCCATGGCTGGGGTGCAGCGCGAGCATCACCAGATAGCCGGCCAGCATGCCGGCGGACAACCGGACGGCATGGCGAAAATGCACCGAGCGCCGGTTGAGTCGCAGGCGGATACGGACGAGCGCCTCACGCAGGCTCGGGGGATCATCGCCTTGCAGGGCCATGTCATCGTCATCGCGCGGAGCACCGTCCCCCGCGATGACAACCTGCAATTGCTCGACGTTGCGCAGCAGGGCGGCCAGTGCATCATCTACTGCCAGGTTTGCAGGCAGGTGCTGCTGCCGGTAGGCCAGGGCTTCGCGTACGTCATCGAGCGCATGGGCAGGCATGGTGAGAGGCTGCATGGGTGCGATGCGGCGGATGGCGTCGGCCCGTTCGCGACACCCCTGGGCCTGCAAGCGGATCAGGCGACCAAAACGAAACATGAGGTCGCTGTGGTACAGCTCGGCGGCAAGCTCGTCGTAAGGGTAGTGCGACGAGCTGATGCGTTCGTGGATATCCTGCGCAACGAAGAACAGGCCCAGCCGCGAGGCGATACGTCCGCGCGGCTGGCGCCGGCCAATGCGGTCCAGCAAGGCAGCGCGTGCGGCGGCAAGGGCATCTACCGTGCGCAGGTTGCTTCGCGAGAACGCCACCTCCAATGCGTGGTGATCGAGGTCGCGAACGGGTTCGAACAGGGCTGCCTTGGCCTCCATCTGACCTGCCAGGGCTTCGAACAGGCGGGCCAGTGCGTGGCGAACGGCACGTTGCGGAGCGAAGGCACTCCACGCCAGCGACAGTACGCCGTACCACGCGGCACCCGCGAGGATGGCCAGCGTTCCTTGCGCGCCGCTGCCACCCGGGGCGTCGGAGGCGATCATCGTGTAGACGGAAAGGATCAACGTGCCAGTCGCGATGGTGGCGTAGCGGCCGCTGGCGGCGCCGAGCATCACGAGCAGGAAGGTGCCCACGGCAAGCAACGGGCCAAACAGCAGCGGGGTGCCGATGCTGGCCTTCACGGCGGAGGCGGCCAGCGCAAAGCACACGAGCGTCACCAGTAATCCGCGCAGCCGTCCGCGCCAGGCATCGTCGGTCTCCGAAAGCGCACAGGCAATGGCGCCGAGCAGGGCAGGCACGATGGCGTCGGCCGGTCCCTTCAGGGTGCACCACGCCGTGATGCCGGCCAGTGCCACGAAGACGCGGACAACGTCCGCAAAACGATCGGATTCGACGAGATATCGGAGGGCACGCATGGGTTTAGCTTAGCGCGTCGCTCCAGCACATTCTTGCTGCCTCACCCCATCAGGCTCCTGTAGGAGCGCGCCTCGCGCGCGACTGAACCTTGCCACGAAGCAGGTCGCGCGCGAGGCACGCTCCTACAGGAGGCGCTCAGCAAAGGCCGCCATTGACCGAAAGCACCTGGCGGGTGATGTAGCCGGCTTCCGGGCTCACCAGAAAGCGCACGGCAGCGGCCACTTCGTCAGCGGTGCCACTGCGCTCCATCGGAATGGCCTTGAGGATATGTTCCACGGGCACCCCCGGATCCAGCATGTCGGTATCGATCAAGCCGGGCGCGACGCAGTTGACGGTGATCTTCCGCTTGGCGAGTTCCAGGGCCAGCGCCTTCGCAGCACCGATCACACCGGCTTTCGACGCGCTGTAATTGACCTGCCCACGATTGCCGATGAGGCCGGAAACGGACGTGATGCAGACAATGCGACCTGCGGCACGACGACGGATCATCGGCATCACCAGTGGATGGAGCACGTTGTAGAAACCGTCGAGATTGGTGCGCAGCACGGTATCCCAGTCATCCTCGCTGAGTGCGGGAAAGGCACCATCGCGAGTGAGGCCCGCATTGCACACCACGCCGTAATAAGCGCCATGTTCCGTGACGTCGGCTTCCAGTGCCGCGGCCGTGGCCGCACGATCGGCGATGTCGAACGACAGCAGGCGTGCACGACGACCCTTGCCAAGGATCTCGTTCGTCACCGCTTCGGCTTCGTCGCGACGCGAACGGCAGTGCACCACGATGTCGTAGCCGGCGTCGGCGAGGTTCAGCGCGATGGCGCGGCCGATGCCACGGCTGGAGCCGGTGACGAGGATGGTGTCGGTCATGGATGCGTTCCGATGAGGGTATTGTCGATGCGACGGCGCAGGCGGCGTCGGCAGAGCCATTCCACGGCGATCAGTGCACCCATGGCGACGTAGGCGATAACGCCGTTATAGAGCGTCCACCACGACAGCGGCCCCCATGCGGCCAGCAGGGCGGAGCAGCTGCCATTGAGGGCAAAGAAAGCAATCCACACCCAGGTAACCTTGCGTGTGTAGACGATGGCGGCAGGCGGCAGGTCGGGATCGCTCACGCGGGCGATCCGCTCGACGATGGGCGGGCCGTAGCGCAGGCTCAGCGCGAAGATGGCAAGCAGCAGCAGGCAGATCAGGCTGGGGTACCAGCGCAGCAGGGCATCGTTGTTACCCAGGCCCAGGACGGCGCAATAACCAAGGGCCAGCACCAGCATCCAGCGGCCACCCGGCTGGCGCAGCAGGGCCGGCGCACGCAGTAGCCATAGAGCACCAAGGACGAGGCCGAGGACCAATGGCGAGGCACGTTCGCCCCCGAAATACACGATAAAGGGGTAGGCCACGCCGACCAGCACGAAAACGAAGGTGGCGAGCTTGCGCATGGATGGCGGCGATGGCGGAAAGAGCGCCCATGATGGCAGTTCGCGGGCCACCGTTCAAAAGGCGCCATCTGACCGGCGACAAAAGAAAACCACCGCATTGCTGCGGTGGCTCCTTTGTAACCCTGTCCTAAACGCTTACTGACCGCGCATGCGACCCTGGAAGCGCGGAGCGCCGTTGCCCATGTGGGGCAGGCGGATCTTGCCGATGGCGGAGATGCGCTCTTCGGCCATGCGATCGGCGGCCTTGTAGGTCGCGATGTTGTCGCGGGCGGAGATCTCGAAGATGCGACCGACGTTGTAGTAGATCGTGCGCATCATGCGCATGGCGCGCTCGCGGTTGTAGCCGTCGATTTCCAGCGAGACGTTCATCACGCCGCCGGCATTCACGGCGTAGTCCGGGGCGTAGAGCACGCCACGACGCGACAGCTCGTCGCCGATGGCGTCGGTGGCCAGCTGGTTGTTGGCCGCGCCGCAGATGATCTTCGCCTTGATGCGGTCGATGGTCTGCTCGTTGACCGTGCCGCCCAGGGCGCACGGGCTGTAGACATCGGCGTCGACGTCGTAGATTTCGTCCAGGCCCACGGCTTCGCAGCCAAGTTCGTCGACGCAGCGCTGCACGGCATCCTTGTTGATGTCGGTGACGAACACCTTGGCGCCCTGCTCGCGCAGCAGCTTGATGAACTCGCTGCCCACGTGGCCGCAGCCCTGCACGGCGTAGCTGTACTTGCCCACGTCTTCGTTGCCGTGCTTGGTCTGCAGTGCGGCCATCAGGCCCTGCAACGTACCGAACGCGGTGAACGGCGACGGGTCGCCCGAACCGCCGTGCACCTGGTGCACGCCGGTGACGTATTCGGTTTCACGGAACACGTATTCCATGTCGTTGACGTCGATGCCGACGTCTTCGGCCGTGATGTAGCGGCCGTTGAGCGAGTTGACGAAGCGGCCGAAGGCGCGGAACAGCGCTTCGGACTTGTCCTTGGAGGGATCGCCGATGATCACGGCCTTGCCGCCGCCCAGGTTCAGGCCGGCCACCGCGTTCTTGTACGTCATGCCGCGCGACAGGCGCAGCACGTCGTTGATGGCGTCCTGCTCGGTCTTGTAGGGCCACATGCGCAGGCCGCCGAGGGAGGGGCCGAGCACGGTGTTGTGGATCGCGATGATGGCCTTCAGGCCGGCGTCTTTGTTATGGCAGAAGACGACTTCTTCGTGGCCCGTGTTGGCGATGGTTTCGAAAATCATCGAACGCAAACTCCAGTTTCCAGCGGCAGCAGCACCGCTTTAGAGGTGGATTCCGGCGACCTCGGTCGTCGGGGATGGTAACCGTCCAAAAAAATCGCCCCGGCCTGTGGGCGGGGGCGATGATGTCCTGTCTGCCGGCTAGTTTAACCCCTATGGGGGAGCTGTGTAGGTGCGGCGCAGCAAGCTACATTTTTTTAACGATGCCAGCGCGGATCGCGTACCCAGGTCTCGCGCTGGATGCGCCAGCCGCCGCCGTAGGGGCGCCATACCGGCGGGCGGTACACATAGCCCGGACGACCGCCGTACCAGTGGCCGCCCACCCATACATAGCGACCGCCGTACCAGTTCCAGTAACCCGGCGCCCAGACATAGCCCACGCGTGGGCCGGGTACCACTTCATAGCGCGGCGGTGGCGGGGCGACGCGCACGGTGGTGACGATGACTTCCCGCGCGGCGGCGGGCGGGGCGAAGCTCGCGGCGCCGACGGCCAGGCCCAGGGCGGCGGCGACGGCCAGGGAGCGGGTGAGGCGTTTCATCGTGCGGTCTCCTCAAGATGTCCGCATTGGCGGACCCGGGCGCTAGAACGGAGCTCGTGTGGGCCGGGTTGACCCGACAGGGATGACAGTGTTCAGCTAGCCGAAAGCGGGACCGCCGGGAACCTCAGGCCGGGTGTCGCGCTCCAATCCCTGGCATGCCGACTTTCGATCACGCGACCTCCATGAAAGCACCCCGCCGCATCGGCGTCCGCACCGTCGCGACCATCCTCGGCCTCCGTTGCGCCTGGCGCGTGGGCAGTTACCTGGCGCCGCAGCGCACGGCCGCGCATGCGGCGCGCATCTTCCAGACACCGCTGCCCAGTACCCGCACGCGTGCGGCGTATGCGCAGACGAAAATGACGGCCCGTCGCGAAACCGTGCGCGTGGGCGATCAGGACATCGCAACCTATGTATGGGGCGATCCGTCGACGCAACCTTACGTGCTGCTGGTGCACGGATGGTCGAGCATGGGGCTGCGCTGGGAAAGCTGGGCGCCGTTCCTGCTGGAAAAGGGCTGGGCCGCCGTGGCGTTCGACCAGCCGGCGCATGGCCACAGTGATGGCGACCTGTGCACGCTGCCCGACTTCATGCGTGCGTTGTCGGGTGTGGCCCGGCATTACGGCGATCCGCTGGGCGTAGTGGCGCATTCACTGGGTTGCGCCGCCACCACGATCGCACTCGACGATGGCTGGACGGCGAAGCGCGTCGTACTCATCGCCCCGCCCGCCGATCCGCAGGCGGTGACGCGGCAGTTCGCCCGGTTCATGCGCCTGGCCGAGCACCTTCGACCCTCGATGCACGATGCGCTGGCAGCACGCACCGGCTACGCCATCGATGACCTGCATATCCGGCATCACGCGCCACTGCGCACCCAGCCGCTGCTCGTGGTGCATGATTGTTTCGACAAGCAGGTGCCGCTGGAGCATGGCGAGTTGTATGCGAAGCTCTGGCCCGGCGCCACGTTGCTGAAGACACGCCGCCTGGGCCATCGCAAGGTGGTGGACGACGAATGCGTGCGTACCGCAGCCCTGGCCTTCCTCTCCGGCACGGACCTGTAAGAGCGTGCCCAGCTTTATGTAGGAGCGCGCCTTGCGCGCGACCGGTTGTCACGAAGATGTTCATGATTTTCGCTTCGCCCGGTCGCGCGCAAGGCGCGCTCTTACAAAAAAGCCGCTTCGTGGCGCAATCTTTTGCGCCGTGTTTTGCCACATGCATGCCCCAGCCTTGAACCAACCGGGGCGTTCGTAGTCCCATGGGGGTTGGTTTCACCGGAGTAGCAGCGTTGAGCAATCAGTCGTCGGGTTCGAAGTGGATAGCGGGTGTACTGGTCGTGGCGATCGCCGCCGTGATCGCGGTATTCGTGTATCGAGAGAAGCAGGCTCGCGAAGCAGCAGGCGCGCCGCCATTTGCCTCTGCGTCCTCATCGGCCTCACCGCCGACCCAGGTCCATGACCAGCCATTGCCGCAACATCCCATCGACGGACCGGCCGGGGCTTCCACGGCAGCGCTGCCTTCGCTGGACCAGAGCGACGATGCGGTGCTCGCGGGGCTGCTGGCGCTTTCGGGTGACGGTGCGCTCAAGTCGCTGCTGCGACCGGAAGCGATCATTTCGCGCATGGTCTCCACCATCGACGCGTTGCCGAAGCAATCCATCGGCATGAACGTGCTACCGCTGCGCACGCCCACGGGCACCTTCCAGGTGCAGTCGGCCGACGGCATGTTCGTCGCGGCGAAGAAAAATGCGGATCGCTATGCCACGTATATGTACGTGGCAGATCGTATCCAGCCGCAGGCGGCCGCTGCCTGGTACAAGCGCAATTATCCGTTGTTCCAGCAGGCTTATCGAGATCTGGGCACCAATGGGTATTTCAATGATCGCCTCGTGGAAGTGATCGACCACCTGCTGGATGCACCGGAGCCGAAAGGCAGCCTGCAGTTGCTCCCTGAGAAGCAGGGGTATGTGTATTCCAACCCCACCTATGAGCAGCTTTCCGCCGGGCAGAAGTTCATGGTTCGCGTCGGTGCGGAGAACGAGGCGAAGCTGAAGAACAAGCTGCGTGCACTGCGTGATGCCATCGTGGCGACGCCCGGTACTTGATAGTCACGGCATCCACGACTTAAATCTGCTGCGCCAACGGCTGGCGCCCCCCATGCCCCTGTAGGAGCGCGCCTTGCGCGCGACCGGGTTGTTGCGATAACCATGGGTATGTTCGCAAAAACCGGTCGCGCGCAAGGCGCGCTCCTACAGGTGAATGCCTGCGTTATCGAACAATGCACGTAACGCGTCGTCGTTCGAATCCATGACAAAACGCAATAGCTGCATATGATCGTCCCTTCTTTGTATATCGATCTTCCAGCGCGGCACGTCATCCAGTACGGCCACGACCACCAGGGCCCGCCACCGGTCCTCTGGTCGGAACGACAACGTGAGAGGGTGCCCATCGGCAAGGTGCAACTCGGCCGGCGCGCGACTGGCGTCATGATCGACACCTGGGACGATAGCCGGGTCATGGGGCAACCTGCTGGCGCCTTCTCGCAGGTTCATGTCCCGGGACGCCATCGCCCCAGATGACGATCAGAGTCGTCGGGAGAGATCGGCCCTCATCCCGCCGAGTGGGATGCGCGGACTGGTCTGCTGGCAGGAATGTGCCGATCCCTTGTAGGAGTGCGCCTTGCGCGCGACCGAATTGTCGCGATAACCATGGGTATGTTCGCGAAAACCGGTCGCGCGCAAGGCGCGCTCCTACAGGGGGAGGGTGTCGTGGTTCAGGGCTTTTTCGACGGATCGCGCACGGGCACGTTGATGTTGCACAGGTCGATCTTGCCCGCCGGGCGGGTGTAGAAGTCGTCCTTGCGATTGCGCTTGGCCTCGATCACCGCGGCAAAGGTCTTGCTCTCCGTGCGCAGCACCTGGATGGGCGTGCGTTCCGCTTCGGGTACGTCGGCCGCGAGGCGTACGCTCTTGATGGTCACGCGCTGATCAGGTTTTTCATAGAACCCCATCGGCTCGCCGCCACGCGGGTAGGCGGAGAGAATCTCCATGCCCTTGAGTACCTTGCCGGCCACGGCCAGATTGCGGTCGAGGTTGCGCGGGGCCTGGCCGATGATCGCGTACAGCGAGCTGCCGTTGCCCGTTTCGGCGCCGACATCGCGCGCCACGCCTACCGTGCCGTAGCAGTGGGTGATCCATGCTTCGCCGGCTTTCGCGTCGCGCGCCACTGGAAAAGCGTCGGAGAAACCGACTTCGGGTGCATAGACGTCACCATCCGGCAACCGGGTGAAAGGATACTTGCCACCCTTGCGGGTGAATTCCGCCGGCAGGCTTTCCTTAGCCGTGCCGAGGGACTTTGCCTTGGCCTTGTCGTCGCCATCGGCGTCGCCCCACTGGGTGACGAAGTTGTCCTGTACGCGGATGACCTGGGTACCGTCGAAGTAGTGCTCGCGGATCAGCGTGCGGATGTTGGCGGCGTGCGCCGGTGTCCAGTCCTGGGCCAGCTCGATGATCACCCGGCCTTGCGGCAGGTCCATGTACACCAGGTTGGCCGGATCGGGCGTGCGCCATTCGTCTGGCGTGGACTTTGCCAGGAGATCCTTGGCCGAGGGTGTTTTCTTCGCATCGTCGGCGGCATGGACGGGCAGGGCAAGGACGAGGGCGAGCGCAAGGCAGGTACGGGCGAGCATGGTTTCCCCTGGGTGGCTATGTCGGGCGACGTTAGCAGAGCCGGTTGAGATGTGCGCGGGTATCCCTCAGATCATAGGTGGGCAGGCAAAGGAAACGGCATGGACACCTCCTTACTCGATAACCCGTTATGGCATTCCCTGCGCGGAGGCCACGCAGACCTTGCGCGTCATGCGGGCGAGGCATTGTGGTACGGCGCGTCTTACGCGCCTTTCATGGCCGTGGCGCGGCCGGATGCAAAGGTCCTTGATGACGCACGCCTCAAGGGACGTTGGTATTTCCTTGGTACGGCGCCGGAGCATATGCCCGGACGCTGGCAGCGCGTGCCGGTGACTGCGTATCACGCGGTTCCGGAAACGCTGCAATTGTTGCGCCCTGCGGATGCCGGCGAGCTGACCACGCGCGAGAAGGTGGTGGTGTTGGGGCCCGAGCATCGCGAACGCATGCGGGCGCTCACGCAGCTGGTGTATCCAGAGTTCTTTCGTGAGCACACGGCGGAGCTGGGATCCTATGTCGGCATTCTTCAGGAAAATCGCCTCGTTGCGATGGCAGGTGAGCGGATGATCGTTCCCGGTGCACGCGAAATCAGCGCGGTATGCACGCATCCGGATTTCACGGGTCGTGGGCTGGCGCGGGCACTGCTCGTCTCGCTGGTAAACAACCATCGGGAACAGGGGCTGGCGTCGTTCCTGCACGTGTCGGCGGGTAACGATGGGGCGACGCGGCTCTATGAAAACCTGGGATTCCGGCGTCGCGCGAAGCTGACGCTGACGGCGATCGACATCAACGAACCCCTGTAGGAGCGCGCCTTGCGCGCGACCGGTCATCGCGAAACCTTGAAACACATACGCTACACCGGTCGCGCGCAAGGCGCGCTCCTACAGGGGGTGTTCGCGGATGAAGTCGATCAGGGCGCGAAGGGGTGAAGGCACATGGCGGCGACCGGGATAGTAAAGGCACAGGCGATCGAAGGGGGGTGTCCAGTCGTCGAGGACGCGCTCCAGAGAACCATCGCCGAGGCCTTCCTCCACGTCGTACTCGCTGAGATAGACCAGCCCGAGCCCGGCTTTCGCCGCGCTCACCATCAACTTCGGCTCGTTCAGGGTGACACTGCCATCGACCGGTACGGTCACCGTTTCGCCGTGCCGCTCGAACTCCCACTGGTAGATATGGCCACTGCTCATGCGCGCGCGGATGCAGCGGTGGCGTGCGAGTTCGTCCGGCGTGTGCGGGCGACCATGGCGTGCGAAATACGCCGGCGATCCGACAACGGCGAAGCGAATGGGGGAGCCGAAGGGCACGGCGATCATGTCGCCCGGTACGACGTCCTGCGTGCGGAAACCGGCATCGAATCCTTCGCGGACGATGTCGATCAGTCTTCCGTCGGTGACCACCTCGACATGCACGGCGGGATAGCGCTGCATGTACGGGATGAGTAGCGGCTGCATGAGCCGGTGTGCCGCGCCGGCGGCCATATTGAGCCGGAGTGACCCTACCGGGGCTTCGTCGCCGTCCCGGGCCCGGTCCATGGCGACGCGGATGCCCTGCATGGCCGGGGCAAGCTCGGTCACGAAGCGTTCGCCGGCTTCGGTGAGGCGAACGCTTCGGGTGGTGCGGTGGAACAGGCGGCCGCCCAGCCGGGCCTCCAGAGTGGCGACAGCCTGGCTGACCGCCGAGGTGGACAGGTCGAGCTCGCCTGCCGCGGCCCGGAAGCTGCCCAGGCGGGCCACGGCGAGAACGGCTTCCAGTTCGGTGAGTCCGCTGCGCATTGTCCGTTCTGGCTTAATGGGTTGTTTGCCTTTGTGCAGCTTATCAGGCTAATGGGGAGGCTACATCCTTGGAGGCGTCAATCCCACAGGAGCCTCCCATGATCTCCATCGACACTGTTTACATCGACGGTGCCTTCGTCACCCCGCACGGTACCGAGCGCTTCGATCTGTTCAACCCGGCAACGGAGGAAGTGATCGGGAGCGTGCGGCTGGCGGACGCGGACGATGTGCGTCTTGCCATTGCCGCTGCCAAGCGCGCGTTTCCCGCGTTCTCCCGCACGACGGTGGCCGAGCGCATCGCGTTGCTTCGGCGCATGCACGATGCCGTGATGGCACGTGCGGACGATCTGCTGGAAGCGGTGGTGACGGAATATGGCGCTCCGTTCGCCCGGGCACACTGGATGACCGCCCACGCAGCCGACGTATTCACAGGTGCGATCGATGCGCTGGAACGCTACGAATTCACCCGGCGTATGGGCACGGCGACCGTAACGATGCAGCCAGTGGGTGTCACGGGTCTTATCACGCCATGGAACAGCAACGCGGGGTTTATCTGCGGCAAGCTGGCGATGGCCATTGCCGCTGGTTGCACCGCGGTGATCAAACCCAGCGAGATGAGCGCGTGGCAGACCCGGATCGTGACCGAAGCACTGCATGAAGCAGGTGCGCCGGCTGGCGTGTTCAATATCGTGACCGGACGCGGCGATGTCGTGGGAGCCGGGATCGTCGGTAGTCCTGACGTGGCGAAGATTTCCTTCACCGGGTCCACCATCGTCGGCAAGGGCATCGTGCGTGCCGCGGCGGACACGCTCAAGCGCGTGACGCTGGAGCTGGGCGGTAAGTCGCCTACCGTGGTTCTCGATGACGCCGATTTCGACAGCGCGGTGCCGATGGCTCTTGCGGCGGGCTTCATGAATAGCGGGCAGGCCTGTATCGCGGGCACGCGCATCCTTGTGCCGCGTGCCCGCCTGGCGGAGTTCGAAACGAAGGCGGCTGCGCTGGTTGAAGCGGCTGTTTCGGGTGATCCGTTGCGGGCGGATACCACCATTGGTCCGATGGTGAGCCGGCGTCAGTGGGAGCGCGTGCAGGGTTATATCGGCAAGGGTATTGCCGAGGGAGCGCGGTTGCTTGCCGGTGGCGAAGGCCGGCCCGATGGCTATGAGCGTGGCTGGCTGGTGAAGCCCACGCTGTTTACCGATGTGCGCAATGACATGTCCATCGCCCGGGAGGAAATCTTCGGGCCCGTGCTGTCGATCATTGCGTACGAAGATGAAGAGCAGGCCATTGCCATTGCCAACGACACGCCGTATGGCTTGCAGGCGTATGTCATATCCGCCGATACGCAGCGCGCACTTCGGGTGGCATCGAGGATCGATGCAGGGCGTGTCGCTATCAATGGAATGTCGCACGAGCCAAAGGCACCGTTTGGTGGATTCAAGCAGTCGGGTCTGGGTCGCGAGTACGGCGTGATGGGCCTGGAAGCTTACCTGGAAGCCAAGACTGTACTCAGTCCCCCCGAAGTCGTCGAGTAGGATGTAGCGGTAGTTCCCCCCCGAAGCCGTCGAGTAAGGATGTAGCGGTAGTCCTCCCCCGAAGCCGTCGTTCCAGCGAAAGCTGGAACCTAGCGCGGTGCAGTCGGTTGTCGCGATAAAGCTCCCTACGCCAGAGCCGATGTAGCGCCTTCGCCGTGCTGGTGAACCGTGGCGCTGGGTTCCTGTTTTCACAGGAACGACGGGTAGGGGAGGTGACGACACCCCACCCGAAGCCGTCGTTCCAGCGAAAGCTGGAACCCAGCGCGGTGCAGTCGGTTGTCGCGATAAAGCTCCCTACGCCAGGGCCGATGTAGCGCCCTCGCCGTGCTGGTGAACCGGGGCGCTGGGTTCCTGTTTTCACAGGAACGACGGGTAGGGGAGGTGACGACACCCCACCCGAAGCCGTCGTTCCAGCGAAAGCTGGAACCCAGCGCGGTGCAGTCGGTTGTCGCGATAAAGCTCCCTACGCCAGGGCCGATGTAGCGCCCACGCCGTGCTGGTGAACCGGGGCACTGGGTTCCTGTTTTCACAGGAACGACGGGTAGGGAAGGTGACGACACCCCACCCGAAGCCGTCGTTCCAGCGAAAGCTGGAACCTAGCGCGAGGCAGTCGGTTGTCGCGATAAAGCTCCCTACGCTAGAGCCGATGTAGCGCCTTCGCCGTGCTGGTGAATCGGGGCGCTGGGTTCCTGTTTTCACAGGAACGACGGGTAGGGGAGGTGGCGACAGCCCCACCCGAAGCCGTCGTTCCAGCGAAAGCTGGAACCTAGCGCGGTGCAGTCGGTTGTCGCGATAAAGCTCCCTACGCCAGAGCCGATGTAGCGCCCACCCTGTGCTGGTGAATCGGGGCGCTGGGTTCCTGTTTTCACAGGAACGACGGGTAGGGAGGTAACGGCAACCCCACCCGAAGCCGTCGTTCCAGCGAAAGCTGGAACCTGGCGCGGTGCAGCCGGTTGTCGCGATAACACCCCCTACGCCAGAGCCGATGCAGCGCCCTCGCTGTGCTGGTGAACCGGGCGCTGGGTTCCTGTTTTCACAGGAACGACGGGTAGGGGAGGTGACGACAACCCCGCCCGAAGCCGTCGTTCCAGAGAAAGCTGGAACCTGGCGCGATGCAATCGGTTGTCGCGATAAAGCTCCCTACGCCAGAGCCGATGCAACGCCCTCGCCGTGCTGGTGAACCGGGGCGCTGGGTTCCTGTTTTCCCAGGAACGACGGGTAGGGGAGGTGGCGACAACCCCACCCGAAGCCGTCGTTCCAGCGAAAGCTGGAACCCAGCGCGGTGCAGTCGGTTGTCGCGATAACACCCCCTACGCCAGAGCCGATGCAGCGCCCTCGCTGTGCTGGTGAACCGGGGCGCTGGGTTCCTGTTTTCACAGGAACGACAGTTTCGAGGTTCATAGGTCGATAGTCATGGGTAACCCTTTTGAGTGATGGCGCATCTATTCCCCCGAGCTGTCGGGTCTGGGGAACTTCATGCGTCATCGCTTCACCTTGTTCGTCTTGCTGTGCCTGGCGTCGGCGTCTGCCGCGGCGGAGGTGAAGATCGATGGTCATATCGATTCCACCGAATGGGCCGGGGCCCAGCACATCACGGATTTCCATGTGACCCAGCCGTGGACGGGTACGGCCGCCAGCCAGCCGGTGGAGGCCTGGGTCCTCTCCACGCCCAAAGGGCTCGCGGTGGCGGTGAGGGTGACCCAGCCCGCGGGTATTCCCCGTTCGAAGCAGCAGGCCCGTCGTGACGAGGACGCTCGCGTCGATCGCATCAATGTCATGGTGGATTTCGACGCGGACGGCCGCGTGGGTTACGACTTCGAGGTGAAGTCACAGGGCGGCATCGCCGACGAAGTGATCACCAACGAGAACGATTTCAGCTACGACTGGGACGGTATCTGGGAGCACGCCACGAGCGAGGATGCGGAAGGCTATTCCGTGGAAATCCTCATCCCCTGGTATATCGCGCCGATGCGCAAGGCTTCGGGTGATACACGCACCATCGGCCTGTACATCGACCGCATCATCGCCGCTACCGGCGAACGCGCTGCATGGCCCACCATCGCCTTCGACCGCGGCCGGTTTCTCTCCAGTTTCCAGAAAATCGACGTGCCAGCGTATTCCCAGTCGCTGTTCGCCGTGACGCCGTACCTGGTGGCGCGTACGGACCGCGCCCACGGCGGCACCTCGTTCCAGGAAGGTGCCGACATCCTGTGGAAGCCTAACGGCCAGACCCAGCTCACCGCCACGATCAACCCGGACTTCGGCCAGGTGGAAAGCGATGACCTGGTGGTGAACTTCTCGCCGCAGGAAACCTTCTTCACCGACAAGCGCCCGTTCTTTACCGAAAACCAGGGCATCTTCGATTTCAGCCTGCTCGATGACGACTCACAGCTGGTCTACACCCGGCGCGTGGGCGGTGCATCGGATGACGGCAGCGGCCCGGCGGATATCGCAGCGGCGGTGAAAGTGAACGGCAGCGTGGGTTCGACCAGCTACGGCATCCTCACGGCACAGGAAAAAGGGGACGCGGGTCGTTCGTTCGGCGCGCTTCGGCTGGTGCAGAACCTGGGCACACAGACGCTGGGCCTGCTGGCCACGCATGTTGACCACCCCTACCTGGATCGCGACGCCAACGTGCTCGGCATCGACCATCGCTGGCAGCCGAATGCCTCGTTCACCATCACGAGCAACGTGGTCGGCAGCAAGATCGACCAGCCACAGGCGAAGAGCTCGGGCCTCGGCGCCACCAGCATCGCCTACTGGGAAATGAACGATCGCTGGAGCCAGCAGTGGCTGGGCATGTACTTCGGCAAGCGCCTGGATATCAACGATTTCGGCTACCTGCCGCGAAACGACATGGAATACCTGCACTGGGAGGTGCGGTATCGCGATACGGCCACCGCAGCGGATTCGGCCTATGCGTCCCATCTGTGGCGGTTCCGCGTCTCCCAGCAGGACAACACCGAGGGACGTCTCATCCGCCGCCGCTTTCGCATCATGCGCGACAGCCAGCGTCGCGACGGTGGCGCGGAATGGTGGCGCCTGGACATGTTCACCGCTGCGTATGACGACCTGCTGACCCGTGGAGGCAACCCGCTGCGCACACCACCCACGATGCGTCTTCGCTGGCAGCGCGAGCAGCCCCGCGTGGGTCGCTGGAGCTGGACCACGGAGGGCACCCTCTCGGGCAACCAGCTCACGGGTTATCACCGCCTGGGCTACTACCTCAAGTTCACCCCGACGTACTTCATCACCGACGGTTTCAGCGTCTTCGCCGGAGCCAGCTACGAATGGGACCCGAACTGGCTCATCTGGCAGCACGATAACCTGGTGGGCAGTTTCGACGGGCGCACCATCGGCATCGACAGCGGCCTGAACTGGAACTTCGGCAATCGCCACGAGCTGCGGGTGAAGCTGCAGACTCTCGCCGTGGCGGCCCGCCTTCGCCAGGCCTACGAGCTGTCGCCCTCCGGCCGTGCGGTGCCCAGCAACGAAGTGGTGGATAACCTTGGCGTCGCCAACCTGGGCTTCCAGATCCGCTACCGCTACGAAATCGCACCCTTGTCCAACCTCTACATCGTGTACAACCGGGGTGGATATCGTGAAGACACCAAGGACGATCTCGACGGCCAGTTTCGTCAGGGTTTCGGCCTGAAGGACGTGAACGAAGGCCTGGTGAAGATCGCCTACCGCATGGAGTTCTGAAGCGCCCTCGGCACCCCCTTCACATGACGCATGGCATTCGTAGGCTCATCGTCCCCACGGCGGAGAGCCGCGTGTCGAAACGCGAAAATCCCATGCCCGGCCGGCAGATCGGCGAACACGGCATTGTCGGTAACCTCGATACCGCGGCCCTGGTCGCAAGCGATGGCTGCATCGATTACCTGTGCTGGCCCCACCTGGATAGTCCGACGATCTTCGCGGCATTGCTCGATCCGGACACCGGTGGCGAATTCTCGGTAGAACCCTCGCTCGATAACCCACGTCGCATGCAGTTGTATGTGCCGGAGACCAATATCCTGATCACCCGCTGGATGGCGGAAGAGGGCAGCGTCGAGCTGACGGATTTCATGCCACATCCCGACGCGGCCGCACGCGTACCGAGAAGTCTCGTGCGCCGCATCCGCGTGCTTCGCGGCAAGGTGGACCTGCATGTGTGTTGCCGTCCACGGCTGGACTATGCGCGCCTCGTGCCCGAGGTCGAAGCATATGGCGAGACGGTGGTCTTCCATGCGGGCAAGCAATCGGTTCGCCTGGGGGCCAGCGTGCCACTGCGGATGGGGCAGGGCGACGCCGAGGCGCGGTTCTCGCTGGAAGCCGGACACGACGCCTGGTTTGTGCTTTGCGACGAGGCATTCGATCCACTAGATAGCGGGGAATGCCTGGCGTTACAGGAAGCCACGGCGGATGCGTGGCGGCGCTGGATGCGTCGTTCGTCGTACAA
This sequence comes from Luteibacter anthropi, assembly GCF_023699965.1. Classification (NCBI taxonomy): domain Bacteria; kingdom Pseudomonadati; phylum Pseudomonadota; class Gammaproteobacteria; order Lysobacterales; family Rhodanobacteraceae; genus Luteibacter; species Luteibacter anthropi. Next base: position 4,815,040 of record NZ_CP077072.1, on the reverse strand, counting down.
GGGACGCTGGCGCGAGCGGGTGGATCGTTCGGCCCTCGTGCTGAAGCTGCTCACCTCCCATCGCCATGGTTCCATCGCGGCGGCGGCTACATTCGGGCTTCCCGAGGCGACGGGCGCGGAGCGCAACTGGGACTATCGTGCCACCTGGATTCGCGACGCGTCGTTCACCGTCTATGCCTTCATGCGTCTGGGATACGTGGAGGAAGCCGAGCATTTCCGCCGCTGGGCCGAAGACCGCGTGATGGCGCTGGGCAAGCACTCGGCGCTGCACATCATGTATGCGCTCGATGGCAGGGAAGCGAAGCAGGAATCCACACTGGATCATCTCGCGGGCTACGCGCATTCGAAGCCCGTACGCGTGGGCAATGCCGCACGCACCCAGACCCAGCTCGATATCTTCGGCGAGCTGATAGACAGCATCTACCTTTCCAATAAGTACGGCACGGCGATCAGTCACGAAAGCTGGCGACATGTGCGGCGCATGGTAGATCACGTGTCACGGCACTGGGGCGACGCTGACGAAGGTATCTGGGAAATCCGCGACAAGCCACGACATTTCCTGCACTCAAGGCTCATGTGCTGGGTGGCGCTGGATCGCACGGTACGGCTCGCCGGCAAGCGCTCGTTACCGGGGCCGGTGGTGGAATGGGCGGCCGAGCGCGATCGTATCGCCGAGGATATCTGGGCGAACTTCCGTCATCCGGAGCACGGTTACTTCGTGCAGACCCGAGGTGGTACCGACCTGGATGCGGCCTTGCTGATGATGCCGCTGGTGCGGTTCGTTTCGGCCACCGATCCGGTGTGGCTTGCCACACTGGACGCCATCCGTGACCAGCTCACCGACGATGGCCTGGTATTCCGTTACCGCAATGCGGATGGCCTGGAAGGCGGGGAGGGTGCGTTCACCACCTGCACCTTCTGGTACGTGGAATGCCTGGCGCGGGCGGGGCGCCTTCACGAAGCGCGCGAGATCATGGCGCGCGGGGTGCTGTACTCGAATCATCTTGGCCTGTTTTCCGAGGAACTGAGCCATCGCGGCGAGCCGCTGGGCAACTTCCCACAAGCGCTGACCCACCTGGCCTTCATCAGCGCCGCGTACTACCTCGACCGCCAGCTCTCCCATCCGGAAGGCCAGATCTGGCAACCCTGACAGACCACCCTGTAGGAGCGCGCCTTGCGCGCGACAGCTTTATTGAACGCTTTTCGAAAAGCTGTCGCGCGCAAGGCGCGCTCCTACAGGGGGCTTGGCTATACCAGCGAGAGGTCGCGGGGGCGGGCGCCGGGGAAGACCTTGGCGAGGTCGGCTTGCGAGAGGCCGTACATGCGTTGCATGAGGCCACCCAGAACATCGCGGTAGTTGTTGAGCGCGGGGTAGTCGCGGTTCTGCAGCAGGTTGGCGGCGTTCACCGCTACCTGCTGGCCGGCGATGCGGCCGCCGTGGACCTTTCCGCCCAGCACCCAGTAGGTGGTGCCATGACCGTGGTCAGTGCCCTTGTTGCCGTTTTCGCGGAAGGTGCGGCCGAACTCGGACACCACCACGACCACGGTGTTGTTCCATTCGGTATCACCCAGTCCGTCGGCGAATGCGGCCAGGCCCTGGCCCAGGTTGTCGAGGTTGCTGGCGAGCTGGCCTTCGGCACCGCCCTGGTTCACGTGGGTATCCCAGCCACCCACGTCGACGAAACCCAGGCGGAAACGGTCGCGCATCAGGGTTGCCATGCGCTGGCCCTGCTGCGCAAAACCGCGCGCGTTCACCGCGCCGCGGCTGGCGGCGACCATTTCGTTCTGGAGATCCATGGCCACCTGCTGGCGCAGTTGCAGGCCTTCCGTGGCGGCCGCATGCAACGGCGTGCCCGCATACATGTCGGCGAGAATCTTCGACTGGCGGTCGTCGAACACCGCCTTGCCGCCGTTTTTCAGCGAGACATTGGGCACATCGCTGGCCCCACGGAACGACAGCGGGAGCGCATCGGTGAAAGCGATGGGCGTGGAGCCGCGAAGGACATCGGCAAGCCGTCCCATGAATCCCGATGCATAACTGCGTGCATCGCCCGTTTCGCCGGATTCGATGTTGTCCTGGGTTTCGAAGTGGCTGCGTGACAGATCGTCGGTGCCGGCGAAGGGTACGAAGGCGAGTTGGCGCTTGTCCCATAGCGGCCCCATCGATCCGGTCAGCACGGGCGCCATGCCCCAGTTGGCATCCAGGGCGCGTACGGACTTCGGATTGGCGGGGTCTGGCCTGGCCAGCGCGATGCTGGGCCGCGATTCGTAGTAGAAATCGCTCGAATACGGCACCAGCAGGTTGTTCGAATCGTAGCCACCGCGCAGGAACACAAGCAGGAAGCGTGGCGTGTTCGCCGGCGCGGCGAACACCTTGCCGCCAAGGGTGAGGGCAGGGACGGTGGCGGCGAGCGTCAGGAGGAACTGGCGGCGGTCCATGGCGAACCTCAGCGGTTGTTGAATTCGGGGGAGGAGAGCAGGAAGGTGTTCCATTCCTGCTGCGAGGTGGCCTGCGAAAGCGCATCACGCGTCTTTGGGCCGAGATAGGGATCGATGACGGCGTAATATGTGGGCGTGGTGAGCTGCGGGAAACCGCCGCGCTGGCGCTTGCCTTCTTCGTCCAGGTCGAACAGATGGTTCGCACCGCTGCCGATGGCGCGCGCGATCTCGAAGCGCTTCGCCAGCTGCCCCGAACTGGACCATTCCGCATCGGCAACGGGCCAGCCATCGGGCGTGATGCGTCCGAAGGGTGCCTGGCCGAGCTGGTTGATCCAGTTCACCAGCGGGCGGGGATTCGGCACGGGGTTGCCGTCGTAGGCCAGGCGCATCGTGGACACGAGGAACTGCGTCGGGTCCTTGTAGCGCTGGCCCAGCGAGGCGGTGAATTCCTTCGAGGTGAGCATGGTTTTCATCACCTCGGCGATATCGCCGTCGCTGCGCCGGAAGGTCTTCGCCATGGCCTTGATGAGCGAGGGCGGCGGATTATCGGAAACGAAATACTTTGCCAGCTTGGTCGAGATGAAGTTCGCGCAGGCCGGCTGGCTGACGATGAGATCGACGGCCTTCTCCACCTCGTCGAAGCCGCCACCGGAGATGTTCTTGCCCAGCAACACCTGGTCGCCAAAATCGTGCCGGTTCGGGTTGAATTCGAACACGCCTTCCTGCACGTAGTAGCGCTGCATGTCAGGACGGAACTTGCGTGGCTGCCCGTCGAAATTCACGCCCACGCCGGTGAGGATATGCGCGAGGCTTTGCACGTCGGCCTGCGTGTAACCACTGTTGACGCCCAGCGTGTGCAGCTCCATCAGCTCGCGGGCGTAGTTCTCGTTGATCTTGTCGCGGGCGTTCTGTGCATTGTCGAGGTATTCCAGCATCGCCGGGCTTTTCAGCGTGGCCATCACCAGGTCGCGGAATTTGCCCAGTGCATGCGGACGGACGGTGTTCTGCGCGTAGTCGGCAACGAGCCAGCGCACGCGGCCCTTGTCCTTGAACACGCTGAAGTGATTCAGCCAGAACCAGACAAGCTGCTCGCGCAGCTGGTTTTCATTGTAGATGGCATGCAGCAGTTCGGCGGACTGGGCTTCCTGTGCGTAATCGTTGCCTTGTTTCTGCAAGGCCTTGCGTGCCTCCTGCTTGGCATCGCCGTCGGGCATCTGGTTGATGTCGCGATACTGGTCGCGCATCTGCGCCATCATCGTGGCGGGCGGCGTCTTCATCACGTCGAAGCCGGCGATCTGCTGGGCGACCTCGGCGGGCAGGGCGTCGTCACGCGGATGCAGCTGGTGATCCAGGAAGCGGCGCCTGCCCAGGTCGCGGAAACTGGCGACGGTGGCCGTATCGATACCAAAGGTCACCCGGTCGAGCCAGGCGGCGTCCTCCTTCGACAGGGGTTCGTCCGCAGCGATCGCGGGCAGGGGAAGCAGGGCGATCAGTAAGGCGGCGGCGAGCGGGCGCATGGGACCTCCGTTGAAGGCGCGTCACTACCTTAAACGGAGTCGGGGGCCGCTGTTTTACTTCCGGCTGACCGCCGGAACTTGCGAATGCAAACACCTGTAGGAGCGCGCCTCGCGCGCGACCGGGAGGCGGCATGGCATATCCGGTCGCGCGCGAGGCGCGCTCCTACAGGGGGAGAGGGCTAGTTCTGGAATTCGTCTTCGTCGACGAATTCGATCGTTGCCTCGCGCGAGCCGGCGGCTTCCTCGGCGATTTCACGCACGCGCTCCAGGCGATTCTTCGGCGCCTCCACTTCCACCGTATAGGCGCGCGAACTCATGTCGTCCGACAGGTTCTGCGAGCTGGAGTCGTCGCGGAAATCGCTCATGAAATCGTCGATCTCCTCGACACGTTCCACGTTGTCGATACCGTGGATGGCGTTGACCACGTCGTCGAAGATGTCACGGTCACCGGTAATGCGCAGGCGGATGAGGGGCATGGGGGTCTCCTTGCATCGATACCGCACGATGCTGCGACCGGACATGTATGCCCGAGGTGTAGGCCCCGCTAACATGGGCGTTTTCCAAGGGCGGCACGACATGTCCAAGACCTACGACCAGGCCTATTTCGACAAGTGGTACCGCAGCACGGAGCATGCCGTGCGCTCACCGGCCGAATTGCGCCGCAAGGTGGCGATGGTGGTGGGGCAGGCCGAGTTCTACCTGGGCCATCCGGTGCGCAACGTGCTCGATATCGGCTGCGGCGAGGCACCCTGGCGTGCCGAGCTGCGCCGCCTGCGCCCCGGCATCGCCTACCGGGGCCTGGAAGCCAGCGAATACGCCGTGGCCCGCTACGGGCGCAGCCGCAACATCGGTTACGCCCGTTTCGGCCAGCTCGCCGAACTGCGTTTCGATACCCGGTTCGACCTGATCGTGTGCACCGACGTGCTGCATTACCTGAAGCCGGCCGAGATCCGCGCCGGGCTCACCGGCATCGGCGAGATGCTGGAAGGCCTGGCCTTTCTTGAGGTGTATGCCCGCGAAGACGACCCCGGCGGCGATCGGGAGGGCTTCCATGCGCGTCCGGCGAAGTTCTATCGCGCCGCGTTCTCCGAGGTGGGCCTGCTGCCGGTGGGCTCGCAGTGCTACGCCGGTCCGCGGCTGGCCCGACAGGTGGCCGCACTGGAAACCTTCTAGCGGATGAACCAGCCGACCGTGGCCAGCGAGTTGTTCACCGCATGCACCACGAAAGCCGGCCAGATCGAACGGCTGCGCACTCGCAGCCAGGCGCAGAAGACACCCACCAGGACCAGATTGGGCACGGCGTACCAGAGCCAGGCGAGGTCGGGCAGGTGTACAAGGCCGAATATGAGTGATGAAAGCGCGATGGCCCAGCCATCGCCCAGCCGTGTTCTCAACGCAGAGAGCAGGGCACCCCGGAACAGCACCTCCTCCACCAGGGGCCCCACGAGCACCACGACGGGCAGTAGCGCGATACGCATGCCCAGGTGTGCCTTCCCGGCGATATCGGCCACCGACTGGGTGACCTCGTGGTTGCCGGCGAGAAACTGGGTGAGCAGGCCCCCGAGCAGAGGCGCGGCCAGCCCCAGGATGGTGGCCGTGGCGATGTGCCTGCCCTGGGGGTGGGTGAAGCCCAGGCCGCCGGCACCTCCCTCGGCGCGCGCCGCGCCCCACCGTCGCATGATGAAGGCCACCGTGATGGTGGCCGCACAGCACAGGGTGAGCATCACCACCACGATGATCCGGTCCGGATAGGCCGGCACGCCGTCGGGGAAGGCCTTGGTAAGCAGCTGGGAAATCATGCCGAAGATGCCGCCGAAGCCGAACTGCAGCACGAAGTAGGCGAGGATGCAGGCCAGGGTTTCCGGCAGGCCTGGTGTGCGCGCAGGCATCGGGCGGGAGAGGTCGCTGGTGGGGGCGTCGAGGGGCACGGTATCGTGAGGCATGCGGCACCGTAGCCGACCGCGCATCGGGCTTGCAATGGCGCTTGTGGCACAGACCGTCACGCAGGCCCTGTATAGTGTTTCGTCCCTTCTGGAGGAAAACGGGCGCCGACGCGCCGACCCATGTTCGCATTCGACTGGCTAGCCGACCCATCCGCCTGGGCGGGACTCCTCACGCTGATCGTGCTGGAGATCGTCCTCGGTATCGACAACCTCGTCTTCGTCGCGATCCTCGCCGACAAGCTCCCCGCCCGCCAGCGCGACCACGCGCGCCTCGTGGGTCTCGGCCTCGCGCTGCTCATGCGCCTGGGCCTGCTGGCGGCCATGTCCTGGCTGGTCACCCTCACCAAGCCGCTGTTCGACTGGAACGGCTTCGACATGTCCTGGCGCGACGTGATCCTCGTGATCGGCGGCGCCTTCCTGTTGTTCAAGGCCACGCTGGAACTGCACGAGCGGCTTGAGGCCAGTGACGATCACGAGGGCAAGGGCGCCCGCAAGGGCAGCTTCTGGCTCACGGTGATGCAGATCGTGATCCTCGATGCGGTGTTCTCGCTCGACTCCGTGATCACCGCCGTGGGCATGGTCGATCACCTGTCGATCATGATGATCGGCGTCGTGATCGCCATGGGCCTCATGATCACGGCCAGCAAGCCGCTCACCAGCTTCGTCAACGCGCGGCCCACCGTGGTCATCCTGTGCCTGTCGTTCCTGCTGATGATCGGCTTCAGCCTCATTGCCGAAGGCTTCGGGTTCCATATTCCCAAGGGCTATCTCTACGCCGCGATTGGCTTCTCGATCATGATCGAGGCCTTCAACCAGACCATGCGCCGCAATCGCCGCCGCTCGCTGCTGGTGGGTGGCCGCCTCATGCGCGACCGCACGGCCAAGGCCGTGCTGCGCCTCCTGGGTGGCACGCCGGATGACGAAGGCGAGAGCAACGGCAAGGCCAGCACGCCGGCCGAGTCCACCGAGATGGCCGTGTTCGGCAAGGACGAACTGGAAATGGTGCAGGGCGTACTCGACCTGTCACAGCGCCATGTGCGCTCCATCATGACCCCTCGTACCGAAATCGTCTGGATCGATCCGTCCGACGATATCGGCAACCTGCTCGAAGAAGCCCGCGAATCGCCCCATCACTGGATGCTGGTGGCCGACGGCGACCTCGACGACCTGGTGGGCCTGGTGTCCTCCCGCGACCTGCTGGCCAGCCTCAGCGACCACGGCCGCCTGCACAAGACGGTGGTGCGCAAGCCCATCACGGTGCTGGAGTCCCTGAGCGTGCTGCGCCTCATCGACGAGTTCCGCCGGGCACCGTTGCAGGTGGCGCTGGTGGTGGATGAATACGGCAGCATCCTCGGCCTGGTCACCCCGGCCGACGTGCTGGAAACCATCGCAGGCGAATTTCCCGACGAGAATCACGATGGCGACCCGTCAGCGGTGAGCGAAGCGGACGGCGCCTGGCTACTGGATGCGAGCCTCGACGCCCGCCGTGCGGAACACCTGCTGGGCCGCCGCCTGCCGGGCGCGGCCGAAGGCAACTTCTCCACGCTGGCCGGCTTCGTCCTTCAGCGCCTCGGCCGCCTGCCGGGCGTGGGCGATCGTTTCGAGACCGACAACCTCTCGTTCGAGGTCACGGCGATGGACGGGGCACGCATCCAGCGCGTACGCGTGCTGGCGCTGCCTTCGGACGAAGATTGACGTCGGGCATCGGCTTCCATTTGCCCCCTTCCTCGCGATAACCGGTCGCGCGCAGGCGCGCTCCTACAGGGCAGCTGCATGTAGGAGCGCGCCTTGCGCGCGACCGATCAGGGCGATGCGTTGCCTGCTACGCAACACCCCAACGGAATACGCCTACTCGCCCTGCGCCCCATCATCGGCCTGCGCCGCATTGGCCGAATTGTTTTCCATGATCGCCATGCCGATCCCGCCGGCCGCCATCAGCATCAGTGCGCCCCAGGCCACCATGGATACGAGATACCCCGGCCCGCGGCGGGTCGCATCGCGCAGATAGGCCAGGGCATACCACAGGCGCCCGGCCAGCCAGATCATGCCCGCGATACCCGCCCACAGCGGATCCACATACTGCGCGGCCAGCCACAGCGCCGGGATGAACATCACGGCGTTCTCCAGCGTATTCATCTGCACGCGCCAGGCCCGCTCGAACTGCGGGTCGCCCGAGATGGACGGCGCCTTGATGCCATAGCGTTCACGCGCCCGGCCTACGATAAACACCGTGTAGAACATCAACAGCAGGGTCAGAAGGGTGACGACGGCGGGGAGCTGGCTGGTCATGAAACGATCCGGGGTACGACAACAACCGCGAAGTTTAGCGGCAACCGGTCGTGCGATCATGCCGACAGCGTCTCGCGACGCGCCGAAGGGAGGAAAACACCATGCTCTGGCAGAAAGGCCGTAGAAGCGACAATGTGGAAGACGCGGGCCAGGGCGGGGGCGGAGGGCCCTCGTTCGGCGGCCGCGGGCTCGGTATCGGGGGCATCATCATCCTGGCCATTCTTGGTGCGGTCTTCTTCAAAGACCCCACCACCCTGCTGGGCGACGCCGGCCCGGGCGCCGCCGCGCCACCCCAGGCACACGCCAGCCAGCCGGCTGCCGCCAACGACCCGCAGGTAGACTTCGTCCGCGCCATCCTCGGCGAAACCGAAGACACCTGGGGCGAGATCTTCTCCGCCAACGGCCAGCGCTACGAGCAACCTAAGCTGGTGCTGTTCCGTGGCGCCGTCCGCACCGCCTGCGGGTCGGCGTCGTCGGCCGTCGGCCCCTTCTATTGCCCCGGCGACCGCAAGGTCTACCTCGACCTGGGCTTCTTCCAGGAAATGCAGCGCCGATTCAACGAATCGGGCGATTTCGCCCGCGCCTACGTGATCGCCCACGAAGTGGGCCACCACGTACAGAATCTCGTCGGCGTCTTCGACAAGGTCAACGACGCCCGCCGCCGTGGAGCCCGGATGGAAGGCGCCAACGGCCTGTCCGTTCGCCAGGAACTGCAGGCCGATTGCTTCGCAGGTGTCTGGGCCAATCATTCCCAGCAACGCCAGCACTGGCTTCAGTCCGGCGACATCGAATCGGCATTGCATGCGGCCACGGCGATCGGCGACGATGCGCTGCAAGAGCAGGCGCAGGGCCGCGTGGTGCCGGATTCATTCACCCACGGCACCTCCGCACAGCGCGTGCGCTGGTTCAGGACCGGCTTCGATACCGGCGACATCGGCAAGTGCAACACCTTCTCAGGTTCGATCTGATCGTATGACCCACCCCTGCTTGCGCTGCGGCGCTTGCTGCGCGACCTTCCGCGTCGCCTTCCATTGGATGGAAACCGACGAGGCCGGCGGCATCACCCCGGCCTCGCTCACCGAGCACCTCGACCCGCACAGGGTCAATATGCACGGCACCAACCAGAAGGAACCGCGCTGCCGCTCGCTCGTCGGCGAGGTCGGCGTGGCCGCGCATTGCGGCATCTACGAGGTGAGGCCGTCGCCGTGCCACGACCTGAAGCCCGCCTGGGAGGATGGGACGCCGAGTCCTCAGTGCGACAAGGCGCGGCTTCGGCATGGGATGGAGCCGTTGACGTCGGCGGATTTTCTTCCGCTGGTGTGAAGAGGTTCGTCCCGTACGCAGCGTGTTGTAGGAGCGCGCCTTGCGCGCGACCGGCTGAACGGGAACGATGATGGATCGCGCCATGAACGGTCGCGCGCAGGCGCGCTCCTACAGGGCTCTCCCACGACGACCGTGGGATGGGCCGCCCCCGTCGCCTCGTCCGCCCATTCGCCGAGCGCGAGGGCGATAGGCAAGCCCTGCCTACGAAGCGAACCCCTAAAGAAAAAGCCCGGCACAGCGGCCGGGCTTTTTCATGACTCAGTAATCGCGCTTGCGACGCGGGGGCTTGCCGCCACCGCTGCCGCCTGGGCGACCGCCCTGGGGGCGGAAGTTGCCACGCGGGCGCGGGGCACCGCCGCCGCTGTTGCCGCTCTGCGGCTGTTCGGTGCCGTCCCATTCCTTGATGTGCAGCTGCTGCTGGGCGACCCATACCTTCTTCAGGTGGGTGAAGGTCTCCACCGGCATGCCATCGGGCAGGTCGATCAGGCTGTAATCGTCGCGGATGCTGACGCGGCCGATGAACTTGGCATCGACGCCGCCTTCGTTGGCGATGGCGCCCACGATGTTGCCTGGCTTCACGCCGTGCTCGTGGCCCACTTCGATGCGGTAGGTCTTCTTGCCGGTTTCCGTGACGTGGGGGCGCGGCTGGCGCATGCCCTCGCGCACCGGGCGACGGTCGGCGAAATCGCCGTTGTCGCGCGGGCCACGGTGCTCGCGCTCGCGATCGTATTCACGCGGCGGACGCTCGGTGTACTCGCGCTTGGCCGGCGGTTCGAGCAGCAGGGGCTGGTCGCCCTGGGCGATCTTTGCCAGCGCGGCGGCGATCTCGATCGCCGGCACGTTGTGCTCCTGCTCGTACTTCTCGACCAGCTGCTGGAAGAGGCCGAGGTCGCCGGTGGCCAGCGTGTCGGTGATCTTCTGGTTGAACTTGTTGACGCGCGTGTCGTTCACCGCCTCGATGGTGGGCAGCTGCATCTGCTCGATCGGCTGGCGCGTGGCGCGCTCGATCTGGCGCAGCAGGTTGCGCTCGCGCGGGGTGACGAACAGGATCGCCTCGCCGTTGCGGCCCGCGCGACCGGTGCGGCCGATGCGGTGCACATACGACTCGGTGTCGTGCGGGATGTCGTAGTTGAGCACGTGGCTGATGCGGTCCACGTCGAGGCCGCGTGCGGCGACGTCGGTGGCGATCAGGATGTCGAGCTTGCCGTTCTTCAGCTGCTCGATCACGCGTTCACGCTGGGCCTGGGCCATGTCGCCATTGATGGCGGCGGCGGCGAAGCCACGCGCCTGCAGCTTGCTGGCGAGTTCTTCGGTGGCCTGCTTGGTGCGTGCGAACACGATCATCGCGTCGAAGCTTTCGGCTTCGAGGATGCGGGTGAGGGCGTCGAGCTTGTGCACGCCGCTGACCCACCAGTAACGCTGGCGGATGTTCGCCGCGGTGGTGGTCTTGTTCTTGATCGTGACTTCGACCGGGTTGTTCAGGTAGGTCTGCGCGATGCGGCGGATGGGCGCCGGCATGGTCGCGGAGAACAGGGCCACCTGACGGCCTTCCGGCGTGGCCTGGAGCAGCTTCTCGACGTCGTCGATGAAGCCCATGCGCAGCATTTCGTCGGCTTCGTCGAGCACGATGAAGCGTAGCGCCGAGAGATCGAGCGTGCCCTTGTCGAGGTGGTCGATCACACGGCCCGGCGTGCCGACGATGATCTGGGCACCGCGCTTGAGGCCCTGCAGCTGCGGACCGTAGCTCTGGCCGCCGTAGATCGGCAGCACCTGGAAGCCCGGCATGTAGGTGGCGTACTTCTGGAACGCCTCGGCGACCTGGATGGCCAGCTCACGGGTGGGCGCGAGGACCAGGGCCTGGGGCTTGCCCGGCTTGAGGTCGATGCGCGACAGCACCGGGAGGGCGAACGCGGCGGTCTTGCCGGTGCCGGTCTGGGCCTGTCCGATCACGTCGCGGCCGTCGAGCAGCGGCGGAATGGTGGCGGCCTGGATGGGGGAGGGTGTCTCGTAGCCGACTTCGGTCAGGGCGCGGACGACTTTCTCGTCGAGCGCAAGCGCGCTGAAACCGGGCAGGGCCGGAGCGTTGTCTGTATCGGGGGATGTCATGGCGACCTCAGGGGGGGCGCGGCGGCGACCTTCGGCGCCGGGCAGTAATGGCATTGTAGCAGTGAAGCGGATGTTACGCCTTGGTTTTCGAACGTTTTCATGAACACGGTTAGACTTCCCGGTCAGCTTCGGAAGGGATGGCAGGCATGACCAAGATCGAGACGGTCTCCACGCAGCGCTGCTTCGGCGGCACGCAGGGCTTTTATACCCATGCATCGGAGGCCTGTGGCGGCCCCATGCGCTTTGCGGCGTACCTGCCGCCAGCGGCCGGGAAAGGGCCGGTACCGGTGCTGTGGTACCTCGCAGGCCTGACCTGTACGGCAGAGACCTTCACCATCAAGGCGGGCGCCCAGCGCCTGGCGTCGGAGCTGGGTATCGCCCTGGTGATGCCGGATACGAGCCCCCGCGAGACCGGCATCGCCGGCGCCACCGGCGACTGGGAGTTCGGCGAGGGCGCGGGTTTCTACCTCGACGCCACCGAAGCCCCGTGGGCCGACCGTTTTCGCATGTACAGCTACGTGGTGGACGAGCTGCCCCGCGTGGTGGCCGACCACTTCCCGCTGGACATGGGTCGGCAGGGCATCTTCGGCCATTCCATGGGAGGCCATGGCGCGCTGACCATCGCCCTGCGCAACCCCGGCCGCTTCCGCTCGGTGTCCGCCTTCGCGCCCATCGTGGCACCGGCGAAGGTGCCCTGGGGCGAGAAAGCCTTTGCGCGCTATCTCGGTGAGGATCGCAAGGCCTGGAAGCGCTACGACGCCACGGCGCTGGTCAAGGAGGGCGCCCGTTTCGACGGCAAGATCCTCATCGACCAGGGCGAGGCGGACAGCTTCCTGCTGAACCAGCTGCAGCCGCAGCGCTTCGAGGCCGCGTGCGAAGACGCGGACCAGAAGCTTGAGCTGCGCATGCATGCGGGTTACGACCACAGTTATTACTTCATCCAGAGTTTTGTCGAAGATCATCTGCGTCACCATGCGGCAGCGCTGGCGCGATGAGCGAACCGGTACGGATACGCACCCAGCGTACGATCGTGCGATTGCTCGATATCGATGAGGCGGAGCTGCTGCAACGGTATCGCGTGGAAAATCGCGAGCACCTGGCGCCATGGGAACCGTGGCGCACCGAATCGCATTACACGCTGGACGGCGCACGCCTGGCCATCGAGGCCGGACTGGAAGCCGCACGTGGCGATCGCGGTTATCCCTTCGTCGTGCTCTCGCCCGACAGCAGCGAGATGATCGCCAGCCTCACCTTCGGCAACGTCGTGCGCGGGGTGTTCCAGGCCTGTCATCTCGGCTATGGCATCGCGCACCGGCACGAAGGCCAGGGCCTGATGTACGAGGCCCTTGATGCTGCGATCCGCTATGCGTTCGGGCCACTCGATTTCCATCGGGTGATGGCCAACTACATCCCGCGCAACGATCGCAGCGCCCGCCTTCTCGAACGCCTGGGCTTCGAGAAGGAGGGCTACGCCAGGCGTTACCTCAAGATCGACGGCTTGTGGGAGGACCACGTCCTCACCGCGAAGATCCGTTCCGAGGGTTAGGCCTTGTTCGGCGTGGCGGCAGGACCGCCACGACGCTTGCGGCGATGGTTGCGGTTGGCCGTGCCGTCACCGGCGGCGGCCGGGGCGCCATGGCCGTGCGGACGATGCGCGGGACGACCGCCCTGCGCGTTGCCGCCACCGCCACCCTGACGGCTGCCGCCGCCGCTGCCCTGGCGATTGCCACCGCCGCCTTCGCGCGGTGCGCGCTGCTGCGGCTGGCGCTGCTGCTGCTTCGGACGCGGGGCACCTGCGTCGAGACGCAGCGGCGAGCTGGGCTCGTAACCGGCGATGTTGACCATTTCGAGATCGGTCTTCAGCAGGCGACGGATGTCGCGCAGCAGGCCGGATTCCTCGTGGCTGACCAGCGAGATCGCCTCGCCCTGCGAACCGGCGCGACCGGTGCGGCCGATGCGGTGCACGTAGTCTTCGGCCACCATGGGCAGGTCGAAGTTGATCACGACCGGGAGCTGGTCGATGTCGATACCGCGCGCGGCGATATCGGTGGCCACCAACACCGTGATGCGGCCGGTCTTGAAGTCGGACAGCGCGCGGGTGCGGGCGTTCTGGCTCTTGTTGCCGTGGATGGCCGCGGCGCGCACGCCGGACACTTCCAGGAAGCGCACGAGCTTGTCGGCGCCGTGCTTGGTGCGGCTGAACACGAGGGTCTGCCGGCGGCTGTCCTGGGCGAGCAGGTGCAGCAGCAGGTCGCGCTTGTTGGCGGCATCCACCGGATGCACGCGATGCGTGATCGTGGTGGCCACGGTGTTGGCCGGCGTAGTGGACACTTCACGCGGATCGCGCATGAACTGCTGCGCCAGCGCCTTGATCTCCGGCGCGAAGGTGGCCGAGAACAGCAGGGTCTGACGCTTCGGAGGCACGGCCGCGAGGATGCGCTTCAGTGCGGGCAGGAAGCCCATGTCGAGCATGCGGTCGGCTTCGTCGAGAATCAGCACCTCGACCTTCGACAGGTCGACCGAGCGCTGCTGCATGTGGTCGATGAGGCGGCCCGGTGTGGCGACGACGATGTCGACACCGCGACGCAGGGCGTGCAGCTGGTTGCCCATGCCCACGCCACCGAAGATGACGGTGCTGGAGATGCGCAGGTGCTTGCCGTAATCGCGCAGGTTGTCCTGCACCTGGGCGGCGAGTTCGCGGGTGGGGGTGAGGATCAGCGCCGTGATGGGGCGACGGCCTTCACGCAGCGGCTGGCCTGCCAGCTTGTGCAGCAGGGGCAGGGAGAACGCGGCGGTCTTGCCGGTGCCGGTCTGGGCGGCGGCCATGAGATCGCGGCCGGCCAGCACCTCGGGGATCGCGGCGGCCTGGATGGGGGTGGGCTTTGCGTAACCGGCTTCGGAAAGGGCGCGCAGCAACGCGGGCGCAAGGCCCAGCGACTCGAAGGACATGGATGACTCCTGAGTGACCCGAGCGTTCCCTGGAACCGCGCTGCGAGTTATGAATTCGGCGGCCGCGCAGCGGAATCGCTGGGCTGGCCGGTGTCGCGTGCGCTGGTCGGGGGTGGGGGAACGGGGCGGGCTATAAGCCCGGCCTCAAGCTCCGCAAGGGAGTCGATAGCGGCGGCACGACAGACGGATCTTAACATATTGCGTCGCACAAAGGGGGCGCCCCCACAGATGCCCCAAAACCCCTGTAGGAGCGCGCCTTGCGCGCGACCGGTCATCGCGAAAATCACCATGGCTTTCGCTATGCCGGTCGCGCGCAAGGCGCGCTCCTACACGGGTTGGCGGGAGGCGGTGAGCAGCCAGCTGTTGTAGGGAGTGCGGCCGTAGAGCGGCTGGAACGAGACCGTAATGCCTTCAGGCTCCAGCGCCTCGCGGATTTCGTCTTCCTGGGGAAAATGCTGCGCACCGCCGGGAATCCAGCCAACGGCCTTGATGAAGCGCTCTTCCCACACGGTGGCGCGAAAACGCCAGGAATCGTCGGCGAGCACCGTGCGCAGGATCAGCACCCCGTCGCCGGCAAGGTGATCCACGGCATAGCGGAGCAGGTCCGGCTGGCGTTCGCGGGGCAGGTAGTGGAGCACGTCGAGCAGGGCAACATGTCCTCTTACGGGCTGCGGCGACGTGGCATCGCTTTCGCGCAAGGTCAGGCTGTCGCCCAGTTCGGCTTCCTCGGCAGCGGCCTGGCCACGGGCGATCTTCGTGCCGTCGTGATCCAGCCCCAGATAGCCGTCCAGCACATCGCAGGCATGCAGGTAGTGGCCCAGGATGCCCAGGCCGCAGCCGATGTCGAGCAGCGGCATGCGGCGCCCGGCAATGGCGCGCGCGGTGGCGGCATAAACCGGGTCGCTGGCGAGCTTGCCGCGGATGTAATAGCGGTCGGCAGGTCGGGCGAAACGTGACGCGATCAGTCGTCGCGTCCGGCTGTCTGGGAGCATGGCTCGTCCTTGATGGAGGGCCGGGCGCGATTGGCGCCCGACCGGAACGACATCAGCGTTGTGGCGAATTGCTCTTGTGGACGTAGGCGTCGTATTCCGCCTTGTCGACGCGACCGTCGTGGTTCTGGTCGGCTTCGTTGAAGTGTGCGCGCAGCGGCTTCAGTGCGTCGATATCCTTGGGCACGTCGCCGCGCGTGATGAAGCCCTTGCCGCTCTTGTCGAGATCGGAGAAAGGCGGCGCACCATTATCTGAGCCAGATCCCGGAACGGCCTGGCTGGCACTGGGCGAAGCGCGAGGGACGGGGGCACCGCTGGCGCCTATCTGTTGCGCGCTGGCGGTACCGGCGAAGAAGACAGCGATCAGGGCGATGGAACCGATGGAGCGGACAGGCTGCATGTAAGTTCTCCCTTGGTCTTGGAAGCTCCCCGAGTGTAGCGGGAGCGTGTCGTCGCTTCGTGGATGAAGCGTGGGCGGCGGCGGTGCTGTGCTAGCCTCGGCGCCGCCGCCAGTTTGAGGAAAATCTGATGCCTTTGCCCGCCGCGCTGCGAGAACTCGATTCCACGCAGCGGCACACCGTGATCGCCGCCTTCCTCGGCTGGACGCTCGATGCCTTCGACTACTTCCTGCTGACCTTCGTCATCCTGGCGGTGGCGCACGAATTCCAGGTACCTCGCGAGGAGGTGACCTACGGGCTGTTTCTCACCCTGGCCGCGCGCCCCATCGGCGCCCTGATCTTCGGCCGGCTGGCCGATCGCTACGGTCGCCGCCCGGTGCTGATGTTCGACATCGTGCTCTTCTCGATACTGGAAGTGGCCTGTGCCTTCGCGCCCTCGCTGGCCGTGCTGCTGGGCCTGCGTTTCGTGTTCGGCATCGCGATGGGCGGCGAGTGGGGCATCGGTGCCTCGCTGGCGATGGAGTCCATTCCCGCGCGTTCGCGTGGCTTCGTTTCCGGACTGCTCCAGAGCGGCTACCCCTGCGGTTTCTTTCTCGCGGCCCTGGTGAACTGGCTGCTGGTGGATCACATCGGCTGGCGTGGCCTGTTCATCGTAGGCGCGGTGCCGGCGCTGCTGGTGCTCTATATCCGCCGCAAGGTGCCGGAATCGCCGGTGTGGGAAGATCGCCGCTCGCAGGTACGCGAGAGCGTGTTCGTCTCCATGCGCGGGCACTGGAAGCTTTTCATCTACCTGATGCTACTGATGGCGGCGTTCAACATGTTCAGCCACGGCTCGCAGGACATGTATCCCACCTTCGTGCAGGAAAGCCTGCATATCCCTGCGGGTTCTTCGCAGGCCTTCCTGCTCACGGCACTGCTCAACCTGGGTGCGCTAGTCGGTGGCCTGAGCTTCGGCTCGCTGTCCGAGCGCATCGGTCGCCGGCGCACCATCATCATCGCGGCCCTGCTGGCGATCCCGGTGATTCCCCTGTGGACCTACGGCGGCTCGCTGCTCCTGCTGGGCCTGGGCGCGTTCCTGATCCAGGTGATGGTGCAGGGGGCCTGGGGCGTGGTGCCTACCCACCTGAACGAACTGTCCCCCGATGCCGTGCGCGGCACCCTGCCGGGCTTTGCCTACCAGATGGGCAACCTGCTGGCGGCCATCACGGCCACGGCGCAGACCTGGCTGGCGGACCTGCGCGGCGGCGATTTCGCCTTCGCCATGTCGGTGTGGATTGCCGCCGTGGCGATCCTGCTGGCCCTGCTGACCTGGCTGGGGCCCGAGGCCCGGGGCGTGGGTTTCGGGAAGAATCGCTGAGGCGACGTGACGGCGACCCGGGCGGCCGCTAAAATGCCCGGTTTTCCTTCGGTAGAAACCAACATGCAGGCTGGCAAGGACAAGGTCATCTCGTTCCACTACACCCTCACCGTGGACGGCCAGCAGGTCGAAAGCTCGGTCGAGGGCGGCGAACCGCTGTGGATCCTGCTGGGCCATGGCCAGCTGATCCCGGGTATGGAAGCCGGCCTGGAAGGCAAGTCGGTCGGCGACAAGTTCGACCTCGAAATCTCCCCGGAGCAGGGCTACGGTCCGCGCCAGGAAGGCCAGACCCAGCGCGTGCCGAAGAAGTACTTCCCGCAGCAGGGCAAGGGCCTCAAGGCCGGCGACACCACCATCCTCTCCCTGAAGGAAGGCGGCCAGCGCGTGGTGGTGGTGCAGAAGGTGGGTTCCAGCGTGGTCGATATCGACCTCAACCACCCGATGGCCGGCAAGACCCTCAACTTCAACATCGACGTGCAGACCGTGCGCGACGCCTCGGAAGAGGAAATCGCCCACGGCCATGCCCACCCGAAGGGCGACGGCGAGCACTGAGCTGTCAGTCTCCAGGGTTATAAAAAACGGCCGGGGAAACCCGGCCGTTTTTTTGTAGGAGCGCGCCTCGCGCGCGACCGGGTTGTCGCGATACCCCCACTTGTAGGAGCGCGCTTTGCGCGCGACCGGGTTGTCGTGATGATCGGTCGCGCGCAAGGCGCGCTCCTACATGGGTTCTCTGGCATGCCTTGGCTTTACGCCCATGACGAGCAGCCACAGCGTAAAGGCGATTTCCCCGAACTGGATCGGTGAGCAGATATCCGACAGTGGCGCTATCCATGCCGGCACCAGAAAGGCCACCACGCTTTGCACGAGGTAGGCCAGCCCGTTGACGAACAGCCAGGCGCCCAGCAGGCGCGGCAGGAAACCCGAGCGATAGACGAGGATCGCCAGCGGCAGCAGCCAGACACCCCAGAAGGCTTCCGAGGCGAACATCACCTGCGTATGCAGGCGCAGGAAGAAAAGGGCCAGCCCTTCGCGCTGGGCCTGGGTAAACGCATCCAGATAGGGCGGGGCGTGAACGAGCATGAGCGCCGCTGCGTCATTGGCGATATTGAAGAAATAGAGCGCAGCGGGAAGCACGCCACCCAGGACGACGAGCATGCCCGCCAGTTCCTCGTTTACGCCCCGCAGCAACCGGCGCAGGGCCAGCGTGATGAAGATCATCAGCATGCCGCAGGCCATGTCGGCCAGGATGCCCATGCGGAACAGGGTTTCGCTGGCGAGGATGTTGCGGGCGGTGGCGGCAGGATCACTGCCGACGATGAGGGTGTCGGGGATATAGAGCAGCCTTACCGGGGCGACGAGCACGAGCAGCAGGAACAACAGGCCGGCAATCCTGGCCTGTTTCGAAGAGGGCGGCATGTCGTATCCCTTCACATGGCAGTGCGCGGGAATTTGCGCTCAACCCATGACGCTGTTGTGTGCCGGAAGTAGGGGGCATTTCCGGCATCGCGGCTGCGATTCATAAACGAACGGCGCCCAGTGGGCGCCGTCCTGACCTAGCGAAGCGGCGAAGGGGCTTACGCCACGGCCTTGCCGTTCACCGACACGTCCACGTCCACATTGCCGCGCGTGGCGTGCGAGTACGGGCAGACGTCGTGGTGGGCGGTCTTCACGATGTCCTGGGCCACGGCGTCGTCCACACCCGGCAGGCTCACTTCGAGCTTGACCTGGATTGCGAAGCCCGAGCCCTCGCGCGGACCGATACCCACGCTGCTGGCGACCGAGGCGCCGTCGACGTTCACCTTCTTCTGGCTTGCGACGAAGCGCACGGCGCCTTCGAAGCAGGCGGCGTAGCCGGCGGCGAAGAGCTGCTCCGGGTTGCTGCCGCCACCGGCGCCGCCCATTTCCTTCGGCAGGCGCAGCTGCAGGTCGATCAGGCCGTCGTCGCTCTTGACGTGACCTTCGCGACCACCGGCGACCTTGGCGTGGGCGGTGTAGACGATCTTCTGCACTTTCGAGAGGTTGCTCATGTCGTGATCCTTTGTCGTCAGGGGAAGAAGGCATCGGCGGCTGCCGGGCCATGGGGATATATAAGCACGCAATTAAATCGCGTGCAATCTAATTGGCGCACAAAACACTCGTCGTTGCCAACCATTCAGTTAAGGACGCGACGTCCGTAGACGAAGTTGTCCTTCCAGTAGGCGCCGTCGAGGGTGTCGAGTCGTACCGTACCGCCCGAGTTGGGCGCGTGAACGAAGCGGCCCTTGCCGACGTAGACGCCGACATGGGTGACGTGGCTGCGTCCGAAGAAAACGAGATCGCCGCTGGCGAGATCCGTTTCGCGGATCTTGGGCTTGTCGAGCGCGGCCATTTCCGCCGAGGTGCGCGGCAGACGCACGCCGGTGGACGTGAGGTAGATGTAATTGATGAGGCCGCTGCAATCGAAACCGCCCGCAGGGGTGTTGCCGCCCCAGCGATAAGGCGTGCCGACCAGGCCGATGGCGCGGAACAGCACATCGTTGGCCGCATCGGCCGGCGGGGCGAGGGCGGGCTTGGTCGACCAGTTCAGGTTCTTGGCCAGGGGCACGGCCGAAGCGGGGTTGTTGCGCTGGGAGGACGAGGGGCGATGCGGACTGCTGCCACACGCGGCCAGCAGCACCACGCCGGTGGCCAGGGTCAGGGTGCGGAGGTGGCGTAGCGTGTGGTGAGGCATCGTTGAGGCGCGCATCGGCGTTTCCCCTGTCAGGATCGGCACTGGGAGGTTATCAAATCAATGAGTTGCATGGAACACCTCGCAAAGCGCGCGAATTCAGCCTCCGGACAGGCCGCCAGCCGGGGTCCGGCCCGTTAAACTGGGCGGATGGATAGATCCCGAAGCGACGTACTGGTCATGGGCGGCGGCGTGATCGGCCTGGCCTGTGCGCTCTACCTGCTCAAGGCCGGTGCCTCCGTCCGCGTGCTCGAACAGGGGCTGCCCGGCAACGGCAGCTCCCATGGCAACTGCGGCACGATCACCCCCAGCCATGCGGGGCCCCTGACCATGCCGGGCATGGTGGGCACCGCCTTGCGTTCGCTGTTCCGGCGAGATGCGCCGCTCTATGTGAATCCGCGGCCGGACCCGGCTCGCGCGGCGTGGCTGATGGGCTTTGCCCGGCGTTGTACCTGGCGGGATTACCAGCAGGCCGGCGAGGCGCGTGGCGCCATCCTGGCGCGCTCCCGGGCATTGCTGGGCGACCTGATTGCCAACGATGGCCTGTCCTGCGAGTTCGAGGAGGTGGGCGAGCTTTACGCCTATCGCAGCCGGCGCACGATGGACGAGGATCGGGCCCACGTGGATCTGCTGCGTCGCCTTGGCATGGATGTCCGCGTGCTGGGGGCTGATGACGTGCTGGCCCAGGAGCCCGCACTGCGCGAAGGCGTGGTCGGTGGCCTCCTGCATCCGGGCGACGCGCGCCTGCGACCGGATCGTTACGTGGCCGAGCTGGCACGCCGGGTGAGGGAGCTGGGCGGTGCGATCGAGACGGGTGCCCGCGTGGACGAGTTTGTCTTCGATGGCCCACGTGTATCGCATGTGCGCACCACGGGTGGCGTGTTCAGCGGCGAGCGCGTGGTGATGGCGCTGGGTGCATGGTCGCCGCTGATCGGTCGCCTGCTCGACATCCGCCTGCCGATGCAGCCGGGCAAGGGCTATTCGCTCACGTGGGAGCAGCCGCCCGAGCGGCCACCGCATCACTCGCTTGTGCTGCGCGATGCGGCCGTGTGCGTCACCCCGTGGGCGTCGGGTTATCGCCTGGGCAGCACGATGGAGTTTTCCGGTTTTGCCGAAGGCTTGAACGAGATCCGTCTCGGCGCGCTTCGTCGTGCGGCGGCCACGTACCTGCATGAGCCCGAAGGCCGGGGCGAGGTCACGCCGTGGTGGGGCTGGCGTCCGATGAGCGTGGACGAGGTGCCGATCATCGGGCCGAGTACGCGCTGGTCCAATCTCACCTATGCCACGGCGCACGGCATGCTGGGCATCAGCATGTCGGCGGCCACGGGAGAGCTGGTGGCGAGCCTGTTGGCCGGCCCTGCGCCTGCGCTGGACCCGACGCCGTATTCGCCGGGGCGTTTCGGGCTTTGATAGTAGGTGGTTTGTGGGCATCGCTCCGGACCGGTCGCGCGCCTTGCGCGCGACCGGTCCAGGGCGTAACCCACAGCCCGCATTTACGAAACGCGCAACACATTGTAGGAGCGCGCCTTGCGCGCGACCGGTCCAGGGCGTAACCCACAGCCCGCATTTACGAAACGCGCAACACATTGCAGGAGCGCGCCTTGCGCGCGACCGGTCGAAAGCGACACCCACGGCCCCGCATTTACGAAACACACATCGTATTTGCTAGGGTGACAAGCATCCCCATTCCCCAGGAGCGATGCATGACCGTGGAAGCCTTCGACCTCATCGTGATCGGCGGCGGCTCAGGAGGCCTCGCCACCGCCATCCGGGCTTCGAAGCACGGCGCAAAAGTCGCGCTGCTCGAACCGAAGGATCTGGGAGGCACCTGCGTCAATGTCGGCTGCGTGCCGAAAAAGGCGATGTGGTACGCCGCGCAGATGGCCGAGGCGCAGTACATCGCGGCGGACTACGGTTTCACCGATCAGCCAGGCAAGCTCGACTGGCCGCGTTTCATCGAGCGTCGGCAGGCATACATCGAGCGCATCCACGTGAGCTACCAGCGCGCCCTCGACAACGGCCACATCACGCTCATTCTCGAAACCGGCCGTTTCCTTGCCCCGGGACACATCCAGGCCGGTGATCGCGAACTGAAGGCATCGCATGTCGTCATCGCCACCGGTTCGTCGGCCAATCGCCTCGACAAGCCCGGTTTCGACCTGGGCATGACATCGGATGGTTTCTTCGATCTCAGGGACTGTCCGCGCCGCACCGCCATCGTCGGCGGCGGCTACATCGCCGTGGAGCTGGCGGGCGTGCTGCGCGCGCTCGGCAGCGACGTGGACATGTACGTGCGTGGCCGCCTCATGGGTGGCTTCGACGAAGAGATGGCCTACGGCCTCGGCGACGAGATGCGCCAGCACGGCATCCGCATCCACTACACCTGCGAGATCGACGCCGTGCACGAGAAGGACGGCGTGTTGCTGCTCGACTGCAATCGTGGCGATCATCCCGGCCCGTACGACGCATTGATCTGGGCCGTCGGGCGCCACGCCAATACGGCGTCGCTGGATATCGGGCGCATCGGCCTGGTCACCGACGAGAACGGTCATGTCCTCATCGACGACTGGCAGAACACCAATGTTCCGGGTGTCTACGCGGTAGGCGACGTGACCCAGCGCCTGGCGCTCACGCCGGTGGCCGTCTCGGCGGGGCGCAAGCTGGCGGACCGGCTTTTCGGCGGCAAGAACGACGCGAAGCTCGACTACGACAACATCCCCAGCGTGGTCTATTCACATCCGCCGCTGGGCACCTGTGGCATGTCGGAAGAGCAGGCACGGGAGCGCTACGGCGCCGACGTGCACCTGTATAAACAATCATTCGTGCCCATGCAGCTTGCGCTGGCGCAGCGGCCCATCACCACCCGCTTCAAGCTCATCTGCGTGGGCGAGGACTCGCGCATCGTCGGCATGCAGATGCTGGGGCCGGGGGTGGACGAGATGCTCCAGGGCTTCGCCGTGGCGATCAAGATGGGCGCACGAAAATCCGACCTGGACGCCACCATCGCCATTCATCCGACGTCGGCAGAGGAAATGGTGCTGCTGGGCGATCGTGTCCCCGGTTGAGGAGTAAAATGGCCGCCATGGACTCCTATACCCTTCATCGCGGCACCGCGCCGCTCCTGGTCAGCCTGCCGCACAACGGCAGCTTCATTCCCAAGGATATCGAGGCGCGGATGAAGCGCCCGGCACGCCGGTCGGCGGACACCGACTGGCACGTCAAGGAACTCTATGCCGTCGCGAAGGGGCTGGGTGCCAGCATCCTCGTGCCGGTGGCGTCGCGCTATGTGATCGATCTCAATCGGCCTTCGGACGGGCACGCGCTGTATCCGGGCCGCAAGGAGACCGGGCTGGTGCCGACGATCCAGTTCGACGGCAGCGATATCTACCGCCCGGGTGCAGAGCCGGATGCGGAAGAAATTGCCGAGCGCGTGAAGCAGTGGTGGAAGCCTTACCACTCGGCGCTGTTCGACGAGCTGCGGCGCCTGCGCAAGAAGCACGGCCGGGCGGTGCTGTGGGAAGGCCACTCCATCCGCAGTCATGTACCGATGCTGTTCGATGGCCGGCTGCCTGATTTCAACCTCGGCACGGCCGATGGAGCCAGCTGCTCGTCGGCCCTGCAGGAGCGCCTGACGACCTTGCTGGGCGAGCAGAACGACTACTCGTGGGTGGCCAACGGTCGCTTCAAGGGCGGCTACATCACGCGACACTATGGCAAGCCCGAAGATGGCATCGATGCCGTGCAGCTGGAGCTGTCCCAGATCAACTACATGGACGAAGACAGCTTCGACTACCTGCCGAAAAAAGCGGCACGCGTACAGGTGCTGATCGAAGCCCTCCTGAAAACCTGCCTCCTGTAGGAGCGCGCCTTGCGCGCGACCGGGGCAGAGGGGTGAGCAACGGCTTCGTAGCGGTCGCGCGCAGGCGCGCTCCTACAGGGGGAGGGCGGCGATGCACTTCAGTTCGATGGCGATGGGGGTTGGCAGGGCGTTGACTTCCACCGTTGTCCGGCAGGCGTCCACGCCCTTGAACGCTTCGGCATAGAGCCGGTTGTAGGTGGCGAAATCGCGCTGCATGTCGGTGAGGAACACCGTGATGTCCACGAGATTCTCCCAGCGCGCACCGCTTGCCTCAAGCACTGCGCGCACGTTGGCGAACACCTGGTGGCACTGCGCTTCGATGTCGTAGGCGATGAGATGGCCGTGGATATCGGTGACGTTGCCGGGAATGCCATTGCTTCCCGGCATGCGCGGGCCGACGCCGGACAGGAACAGCAGGTTGCCGACGCGACGGGCGTGCGGGTACGCGCCGACGGGAGGCGGCGCACGGTCGGCATGGATGATGTCATTGGCCATGGCTGATGCAGACATTCCTGGCTTCGGTGAAGAAACGAAGGGCCTCGAAGCCGCCTTCGCGGCCGACGCCCGACTGCTTGACGCCCCCGAACGGCGTACGCAGGTCGCGAAGCATCCAGCAGTTGACCCATATGATGCCGAATTCAAGTGTTGCCGCGAGGCGATGAGCGCGTGACAGGTTGCTCGTCCACACCGAGGCGGTCAGTCCGTAAGGAGTGCCATTGGCGATGGCCAGCGCCTCGGCCTCGTCATCGAACGGAATCAGGGTGACAACCGGGCCGAAGATCTCTTCCTGGTTCGTGGCCGCTCCCGAGGGAAGGCCTTCGATCACGGTGGGCTCGACGAACCAGCCATCGGCGCAACGGCCATCGACGAGGACCCGGCCGCCGCCGGTGAGGATCGTGCCGCCTTCGGCACGCGCGCGTTCGATGCAGCCGGTGACCTTCTCGAAATGCGCACGGGACACCAGGGCACCCAGATCGCTTCCCGGCACGGACGGATCGCCGACACGCAGTGCGCGGACACGCTCCAGGTAAGCTTCGCGGAAGCGTTCGTAGATGCCCCGCTGGACGAGCAGCCGCGATCCACACAGGCAGATTTCGCCCTGGTTGGCGAAGCCCGAGCGGACGATGGTGGCCATCGACGTGTCGGTGAAGTCGAAATCGTCGAAGACGATGGCCGGGTTCTTGCCACCCAGTTCCAGCGACACCTTTTTCAGTCGTGGCGCCGCGGCGTTGGCGATCGCCACGCCAGTGCGCGTGCTGCCCGTAAAGGAGATGGCCTTGACGCTGTCATGCGTGACGATGGCCTCGCCCACGGCAGGCCCCGTGCCATGCACGATGTTGAACACCCCCGGAGGAAAGCCTGCCTCAGCCGCCAGGGTGCCGAGCAGCCACGCCGTGTACGGCGTGATTTCCGAGGGTTTGGACACCACCGTGTTGCCCGCAGCGAGCGCGGGGGCGACCTTCCACGTGAAAAGGTACAACGGCAGGTTCCACGGGCTGATGCAGCCCACCACGCCAAGAGGCAGGCGCAGCGTGTAATTGATCGCGCCTTGTTCCATGGCATGCGACTCGCCATGCCACTGGCCGATGGCTGCCGCGAAGAAGCGCAGATTGGCAATGGCACGGGGAATGTCGAGCGAGCGGGCGAGGGCGAGCGGCTTGCCGCTGTCCTGCGATTCGGCGGCAGCGAACGTATCGAGGCGGCTTTCAACAAGATCGGCCAGCCGATAAAGGCAGCGCGCGCGATCATCGGCGGGCATACCTGCCCAGCCTGGAGCAGCTTGCGTCGCGGCGGCCACGGCGTCGGCGACGTCGTCGGCATCCGAGTCCGGGCACCGGGCGTAGGCTCTCCCGATGGCCGGATCGACGATGTCGAGGTAACGGCCGCCGCGCGGTGTGCGTGCCTGGCCGTCGATGAGGTTGGCGAGCACGAGCATGCGAGGCGTCCTTCAGTTCAGGCTGCGGGTTCGGCCACCATCCACCGCGATGCTGGTGCCGTTGATGTAGCCGGCCGCGGGGCTGGCGAGGAAGGCGAGCAGGGCGGCGACTTCGGCCGGATCGCCGAATCGCGCTGCCGGCACGCTTGCCAGCAGGCCGCGCTCCACTTCGTCACGCGTGCGTCCCGACTTCACGCTGGCTTCCACCAGGGACTCCAGGCGGTCGGTGCGGGTGTAGCCGGGCAGCACGTTGTTGACGGTGATGCCGTCTGCCGCGACCTCACCCGACAGTGATTTCGCCCAGCCGGCGACGGCTGCGCGGATCGTGTTGGAGACACCGAGATTGGGAATCGGCTCTTTCACCGAGGTGGAAATCACGTTGAGCACGCGACCGTAATGCGCATGGCGCATGCCCGGCAGGCAGGCGCTCGTGACGACCTGTGCGGCGACCAGATGCTGGCGGAACACGTTGAGGAAGGCATCCGGCTCGGCGTTCCACAGCGGACCACCCGGAGGGCCGCCGCTGTTGTTCACCACGATGTGCACGGCGTGATCCTTCACTACGCCGGCCACGACGGCAGCGAGTGCGTCGGTGTCGAGCATGTCGGCGGTGACGTGGTCATGCTGCTGGCCAGCGTGCGTGGCAGGCAGCTCCGCTGCCAGTGCCTTGAGCGCATCGGCCGAGCGGGAGAGCAGGGTGACGCTGGCACCGAGTTGCGCAAGCTCGAAGGCGGTGGCGCGACCGATGCCCTGCGATGCGCCGCAAACGAGCGCGTGACGACCGATGAGGCGAAGATCCATGCGAACTCCCTCGGTAGAAGGGCGTCTTCAGCCCTGTTTTATGGCCCACCACTGTAGTGCCATGGCGGCGAGCCAGCACGGCCATGCAAGCCACGGGGTGCGCCGCCACCAACCCTGCCAGCGCGTGAGCGCCGTGTCGTTGAACAGGGCCGGGGCGTCCGAGCGTAGCACGCGACGGATGCGCAGCCAGTTGGCCAGCCCGTTCGGACGACCGGTGTCGGCCTCGATGATGGTTTTCCACTGATCGGGATAGTGCTTGCGCAGGCGGGCGGCGAAACGCCACTGCGCGATCAGGTGCAGCACGAAGAAGGCGATGGCTCCCAGCAGGAGCAGGAGGTACAGGATGACCGTGGTCTGCATGGCTGGATCAGCCGCCCTTCTCTTTCTTTTGCTTGTCGTCGCCGAGCAGGTCGGTGCTGACGACGTCGCGAAGCGTGGAGATCACGCCATTGCCCTGCGGTGCCTTGGAGCACACCGCGTTGCCGATGGCTTTCTTGTAGGTGTCGTTCTGCATGCCCAGGAACAGCACGCCGTCGGGACCATGCTGGATCTTGAAGCTGCCGGCCGAGTTCATCTTCACCGGCGCCTCGGCCGAGAAGGTGGTGGGCGACTGCTCCCAGTAGGTCTGGCTTTTCTGCTGCTTGGTGGAGGAATACACCACCAGGTAACGCGCCTTCTCGTCGTCCACCTTGAACTTGCCGAACGCGCCGGTTGTTTCGCTGGTCCAGCCGATGTATTCGCACAGCTGGATGTCTTCGGAATGCAGCGGCTGGAAAGCGTCGTCCAGAAGTACCAGGGTGGGCGCGAACAGGTAGCTGGAGCTGAGCCAGCGGCCATTGAGCTCGGACTTCATCGCAATGGTGTACGGCAGCTGCGCACCCTGCGGGAGGCGAAAGGCCAGGAAGTAGCTGCGGTCGCCGTTGAGATTGGCGACCGGGCTGTCCTTGCTGAGTTCGAAGCGCTGCGGCTGCCACGGCAGCATGTCCTGGTAGGACAGGTCGGCGAAGCTGCCGCAGCAGGGCGAGGCGTCGTCCAGCGTCTTGCGCGCCTCGTTGATGCTGCTGCTGGGATTCTCGGGCGGCCGGAAGTTCGGCGGCACGATGGTACGGCAGGCGCCCAGGGTGACCAGGGCGGCGGTGAGCAGGACAATACGGGGGGCGGAAGGGAGCATGGTCTCGTCTTGCGAACTCAGAATTCGGCACTCCCTGCCGCACGGGGATACGGGATGGCGTCGCGGATGTTGGCCAGGCCGCAGACGTATACCAGCAGGCGCTCGAAGCCCAGGCCGAAGCCAGCATGGGGCACGGTGCCATAACGGCGCAGGTCGCGGTACCAGTCGTAGGTCTGCTTGTCGAGGTGGAACTGGTCCATGCGGCGGTCGAGGTAGTCCAGGCGCTCCTCGCGCTGGGCACCGCCGATGATCTCGCCGATGCCCGGGGCCAGCACGTCCATGGCGGCCACGGTCTTGCCGTCGTCGTTGAGCCTCATGTAGAACGCCTTGATCTCCTCGGGGTAGTTCATCACGACCACGGGACGGCCCACATGTTCCTCGGCGAGGTAACGTTCGTGCTCGGTCTGGAGGTCGACACCCCAGGCGACGGCGTGCTCGAACTTCTTGCCCGACTTCTGCAGGATCGTGATGGCATCGGTGTAGTCGATGCGCTCGAACGGCTGGGCGATGAAGTTTTCCAGGCGGGCGATGGCGCCCGGCATCACGCGCTCGTCGAAGAACGCCATGTCGTCCGCGCGCTCATCGAGCACGGCCTTGAAGATGCCCTTCAGGAACAGCTCGGCCAGGTCGGCGATGTCGTTGAGGTCGGCGAAGGCCACCTCGGGCTCCACCATCCAGAACTCGGCCAGGTGGCGGGTGGTGTTGGAGTTTTCGGCGCGGAACGTGGGGCCGAAGGTGTACACCTTGCTCATCGCCATGGCATAGCCTTCGACGTTGAGCTGGCCCGACACGGTGAGGAATGCCTCGCGACCGAAGAAGTCTTTCTTCCAGTCGATGCCGCCCTTGTCGTCACGCGGCAGGTTGGCGAGGTCGAGGGTGGACAGGCGGAACATGTCGCCCGCGCCTTCGGCATCGGAGGTGGTGATGATCGGGGTGTTGATCCAGAAGAAGCCCTGCTCGGTGAGGATGCGGTGGATAGCCGTCATCATCGTGTGGCGCACGCGGGTCACGGCGCCGAACAGGTTGGTGCGCGGGCGCAGGTGGGCGACCTCGCGCAGGAATTCCATGGAGTGCTGCTTGGGCTGAATGGGGTAGGTGAGCGGGTTCTCGACGAAACCGGTGACCTCGAGCTTCGTGGCCTGGATCTCGAAGGCCTGGCCCTTGCCCTGCGAGGGCACCAGCTTGCCGGTGGCGATGACGCCTGCGCCGGCCGAGAGGTGCTTCACCTCGGTCTCATAGTTGGAGAGATCGGCGGTGGCAACCACCTGGATGGGGGCGAAGCACGAGCCGTCGCTCACATTAACGAAGGACAGGCCACCCTTGGACTCGCGCAGGGTGCGGACCCAGCCGCGCACCGTGACTTCCTGATCCGCCGCGGCCGTGCCGCCGGCGAGGGCCTGCTTGACGCTTACCACCGTCATCGATTGAAACTCCAGAAGGGGCGCCCTACATAGGCGCATATGAGCCGACCCGGCATGATAGTGTAATGGTCGGTTGAACGGCACCGTCCGCCGTCTGTACCACGCCCGGAATATGCTTTCATGACCATCCAGATCACCCCCGCCGCCTCCGACCGCATGCGCTCCTTCCTCGCGAAGGCCCCTGAGGCCGTGGGCGTGCGTTTTTCGGTGAAGCGGATGGGCTGCTCGGGTTTCGGGTACGTGGTGGACCTGGCCGGCGCCATCGCTGATGACGACGCGGTGCTGGATCTCGACGGCGTGCGTGTCGTGGTCGACCCCAAGAGCCTGCCCCTGGTTGACGGCACGGTCATCGATTTCGAGCGCCAGGGCCTCAACGCCTCGTTCGTCTTCCACAATCCCAACGCCACGGGCGAATGCGGCTGCGGCGAGTCCTTCACGGTCGCCTGATTCCCCCGGTCGCCGGCCCCTGTAGGAGCGCGCCTTGCGCGCGACCGGCGTGGCAGATACCCGGAATCCACCGCAGCCCCGGTCGCGCGCAGGCGCGCTCCTACAGAAGTAGACAGGCGTTGAGGCAAGGCTTGCCGTAAGCCCCCGTTTCTCCTTACAATGCGCGGCTACCTCTCCATCCGGAGGGGTTTCTTGCCTCACCGGTCACACCCGGGAGGCTGCCATCCCCGAGAGGGGTGCATCCACAAGGAGCCACCATGCGTCATTATGAAGTCGTGTTCCTGGTCCACCCGGACCAGAGCGAACAGGTGCCCGCCATGATCGAGCGTTACAAGACGCTCATCGAAGGCGACAGCGGCAAGATCCACCGTCTCGAAGACTGGGGCCGCCGCCAGCTGGCCTACCCGATCGAGAACCTCGCCAAGGCTCACTACGTGATGCTGAACATCGAGGTTTCCCAGAATGTCCTGAACGAGCTCGAGACGGGTTTCCGTTTCAACGACGCCGTTCTGCGTCACCTGGTCATCCGTCGCGACGAAGCCGACACCGAGCAGTCCTTCATCCTCAAGAGCAAGGAAAAGGACGAGCAGAAGGGTTCGCGTCGCCGTGACGACGATAGCCGCGACAGCGCTGACAACGACAACGATCGCGACAGCGACGACTAATCCGGGGATCTGAAGCCATGTCCAAGTTTTTCCGTCGCCGCAAGTTCTGCCGTTTCACCGCTGAAGGCGTGAAAGAGATCGATTACAAGGATCTCAACACCCTGCGTCAGTACATCACTGAAAACGGCAAGATCGTCCCGAGCCGCATCACCGGTACCAAGGCCCGTTACCAGCGTCAGCTGGCGACCGCTATCAAGCGCGCCCGTTACCTGTCGCTGCTGCCGTACACCGACAACCACGACGTCTGATCCCGTGAAGCCCCTGCTGCAAGGGCAGGGGCTTCATCTCAGGCATTTTCGGACAACCGTCCTGGCTGCGCGGGGCCACTCCCGTGCTAACGAAAGAATAGGAATATCCCATGGAACTCATTCTCCTCGAGAAGGTGAAGAACCTCGGCAACCTCGGCGACAAGGTCACTGTCAAGCCGGGTTACGGTCGTAACTTCCTCCTCCCGACCGGCAAGGCCGCTCGCGCCAACGCCGAGAACATCGCTGCGTTCGAAGCCCGTCGCGCCGAATACGAAGCCAAGGCCAAGGAGCAGCTCTCCGGTGCCGAGGGTCGTGCGGCCAAGCTCGAAGGCGTGGAAGTGACGATCGCCGTGAACGCTTCGCCGGAAGGCAAGCTGTTCGGCTCGGTCACCCCGCGTGATATCGCCGAAGCCCTCACCGCGCAGGGTCAGGAAGTCGACAAGAGCGAAGTCATCCAGAGCGAAGGCCCGTTCCGCAATGTCGGCGAGTTCGAAGTCGTCGTCAGCCTGCACGCCGACGTGCAGCAGACGGTCAAGGTCAAGGTCGTCGGCGCGTAAGCACCGCACCACCGCTGATCCTGAGACGGGCGCCCTGGTGGCGCCCGTTTTCTTTGATGGGTGAGGGAAACCGTCGTTCCAGCGAAAGCTGGAACCCAGCGCCCAAGTTCCCGGTTTTTGTGAACACGTCACATCGGCCCTTCGTTTCACGCCCAGCCCGCGTATCATCGTCCTCACGCCACCCCGTCCCGGGCCGGCGCCTGCTGCAAACGAGGTAATCCATGTCCTTCAATCCCGAGCGTGGTGAGCGGGGCGAGCGCGGTGAGCGCCGCCGTCGTCGCGAACCTTCGGCCATCGACGCGTTGCGCGTGCCGCCTCATTCCATCGAGGCTGAGCAGGCGGTGCTCGGCGGTCTCATGTTGTCGCCGGATTCGCTGGACAAGGTGGCCGACAAACTTACGGACGAGGATTTCTACCGTCGCGATCATCGCCTGATCTGGCGCGCGATCAACGAGCTGGCCAGCAAGGGCATGCCCTGCGACGCCATCACGCTGGGCGAGTGGTTCCTCTCCAACGACATGGACGAAATGGTGGGCGGTGCCGCCTACCTGATCGAGCTGGCGAACTCGACGCCCAGTGCCGCGAATATTGCGGCCTATGGCGACATCGTTCGTGAGAAGTCCGTGCTGCGGCAGCTGATCGACGCAGGCACCTCCATCACGGAAGATGGCTTCCGCCCGGAAGGCAAGAGTGTGCAGGAGGTGATGGAGCTCGCCGAGCAGCGCGTGTTCCGCATCGCGGAATCCGGTGCGCGCGGCAAGAAAGATATCGTGTCCATGCGCGAGGCCGTGGGCGAGGCTTTCCGCCAGCTCTCCGAGCGCTACGAAAAGCGTGGTCAGCTCACCGGTTTGTCGACGGGCTTTACCGATCTCGACGAACTGACCTCGGGCCTGCAGCCATCCGATCTCATCATCGTGGCAGCGCGTCCGTCGATGGGTAAGACAGCCTTCGCGCTGAATCTCGCCGAAGCTGCCGCCATGCGCGGGAAGAAGGCGGTAGCCGTGTTCTCCATGGAAATGTCGGCGTCGCAGCTGGCCTTCCGATTGATTTCATCGCTGGGCCGCATTCATGCGCAGCATCTGCGTAACGGCGACCTTGCGGAAGAAGACTGGCCGCGCGTCACCTCGGCGATCACCATGCTGTCCGATGCAAAGATCTTCATCGATGACACGCCCGCGATGTCGCCCGTGGAAATGCGCTCGCGCTCGCGCCGTCTCCAGCGTGAGCATGGCCTGGGCCTCATCGTGATCGACTACCTCCAGCTCATGCAGGTGCCGGGTCACAGCGAAAACCGCGCGACGGAAATCTCGGAGATTTCCCGTGGCCTCAAGGCGCTGGCGAAAGAGCTGAACGTGCCGGTGATCGCGCTGTCGCAGCTCAACCGCTCGCTGGAGCAGCGCGCGGACAAGCGCCCGATGATGTCCGATCTTCGTGAATCCGGCGCTATCGAGCAGGATGCGGACGTGATCATGTTCATCTACCGCGACGAGTACTACAACAAGGAATCGCCGGACAAGGGCCTCGCCGAAATCATCATCGGCAAGCAGCGTAACGGCCCGACGGATACCGTGAAGCTGGCCTTCCTTGGTCACTACACGAAGTTCGAGAACTGGGCGCCCGATTCGTACGTCGGCAGCTTCGAGTAACGCCTTGCAGTCATACATCCCGTCTATGGCTGACTGAGATAATCCGCGAAATCCTGCAGCATTTTCAGACTAGTCCTATGTAGTTCGTAGCACCCCAGTCGCTAGCATGCCTGCCTCTTGCGTCGCCTCTCTCCGGAGCGCCCGTACGGGGACAGGCATGACTCAGCGGGCGGACAGGACAGGGACTCATCATGGATTTTTCCATCAGGACCGCGGCTATCACGGCCGTGGCGGTCGGTTGCACCTTCATGCTGGCCGCATGCGACGCTTCGAACCCCTTGGTCAAGCAGGGGCAGCGCGACCGGGAAGCAAAAGAAGCACAGATTCCACACTGCTCGAAGAAGCTCGGCAGCCTTTCGGTCGTGGAGCCCGAAGGCAGCGTTCACTGGTGGACGCAGCAGCAGCTGCCTTCGCCCACGAAGCTCATCAAGGTGTTCGTCTCCAAATCCGGGTGTTTCACGCTGGTGGATCGCGGCATGGGCATGAATGCCGCGATGCGCGAGCGTGACCTGGCCGCGGGCGGTGAACTGCGCGGCGGTTCGAACCTCGGCAAAGGCCAGATCAAGGCGGCCGACTATGTGATGGTTCCCGATCTGGTTGCCAGCAACCGTGATGCAGGCGGTGGTGGCATCGGTGCACTCGCCCAGGGGCTCGTCGGTGGGACGACAGGTAAGCTGCTAGGTTCGATCAATATCAATTCCAAGACGGCCGATGTCGTTCTTACCGTTACGGACGTGCGCTCGTCGGAGCAGGTAGCGATGACGGAAGGGCATGGCGAAAAGCACGACATCGGCTTTGGCGCCCAGGGATCCTTCTGGGGCACCTCGGGTCTCGGTGCTGCGGGCGTGGGCGCATACGCCAACACCACGCAAGGCCAGGTCATCACGCTGGCCTATCTCGATGCCTACACGAAGCTGGTCACCGAGCTCGGCGGTCTGCCGACGAATGCCTCCGCGGCCAACAGTCGACAGACGGGGGCGATGCGGGTGGCCTCGCGCATGACGGCAGCGCCCACGGGGGGTGCGGTGGTGCGTTCGCTGGAGCCGGGGATGATGGTCTATCCCACGGGCAATCGCTCGGGCCTGATGTGGGAAGTGGACGACGAGCATGGCAATCGTGGCTGGGTCTCGTCGGAGAACTTCGACCTCGCACGCTGATGCCGTTATGGCGGACGGGCCGCCGTCCGCCATATTCGCGCCATGCGATGGCCCGCTGGTTGCGGCTAGACTGGGCCGTCATTCGCAAGAACCCGGTTGTCCATGAGTCGTACCACTGTCGCCACCATTCATATGGGCGCCTTGCGCCATAACCTTGCCAGGGTGCGCAAGCTCGCAGGCGACGCGAAAGTCATGGCGGTCGTGAAGGCCGATGCATACGGTCACGGCCTCGAACGCGTGGCACGTGCGCTGGATGCCGATGCAGAAGCCTTCGCCGTGGCCGCCATCGCCGATGGCCTGCGCCTTCGTGCGGCAGGGCACAAACAGCGCATCGTGGTGCTGTCGGGGCCGGACACGCCCTCCGACATCGCTGAAATGCAGCGCCTGCAACTGGACGCATTGATCCATCACGACGAGCAGTTGCCCTGGCTGGCGAAGGCCGATCCCGTGCGGGGGCGCTTGCGCGTCTGGGTCAAGATCGATACGGGCATGCACAGGCTGGGTTTTGCACCGGACCGGGCCCGCGAGGTGCATGCTGCGCTGCGCGCGATGCCGGCCGTGGATGACGAGGTCGGCCTGATGACGCATTTCGCGTCGTCCGAGGACTTTCAGGGCGAAGACACCGCCTTGCAGATCGCACGCTTTCGTGAAGTTACCGAAGGCTTGTCCGGCCCGCGCGCGCTTTCCAACTCCGCGGCCGTGCTCGGCTGGCCGGATGCGCGGGCCGACTGGGTGCGGACGGGCGGCATTCTCTACGGTCTTTCCGTGGTCGATGGGAAATCAGGTGCGGATTTCGGCTTTCGTCCGGCGATGACGCTTACCACCCGCCTGGTGGCGATCAATCGTCTCGCCAGAGGCGAGCGTGTCGGCTACAACGGCACCTACGAGTGCCCTGAGGACATGGCCGTTGGCGTGGCCGCCATCGGCTATGGCGACGGTTATCCGCGCAGCGCCGCCATCGGCACGCCGGTGCTGGTCAACGGGCTGCGGGCATCCATCGTGGGTCGCGTTTCAATGGATCTCATCACGATCGACCTGCGCAACGTGCCCGCGGCACGGGTGGGCGACCGCGTGACGCTATGGGGCGAAGGCCTGCCGGTCGAGACCGTGGCAGCGGCGGCGGGTACCATCTCCTATGACCTCACCTGTGGCATGACGCGGCGCGTACTCTTCGTCGAAGACGAAAGCTAGGCTGCGTATCGCTTCCTGCGACGGCGACAGGGTATATAGCTTCCTTTCGATCGATCGACGGAATATCCGATGGCCAAGGCGAAAACCGCCTATGTCTGCACCCAATGCGGTGCGGAACACAGCAAATGGCAGGGCCAGTGCGCCGAATGTGGCGAGTGGAATGTCCTTTCCGAATTCGTGGTGCAGCCTGCACGCCCGGCCGCGGCCTCCGCGGGGGCGAAGCGTGGCGGCTACGCGGGCGCGGCTGCCGGCGCGCCAAGGATCACGCCGCTCACGGAAGTGCTGCTCACGGCCGAGGCGCGCACGCATACGGGTATCGGCGAGCTCGATCGCGTGCTGGGTGGCGGCCTAGTCGATGGTTCGGTGGTGCTTATCGGTGGCGATCCGGGTATCGGCAAATCCACCCTGCTGCTGCAAATGCTCGGCACGCTGGGCGTGGCGCTGCCCAGTCTCTATGTGACGGGCGAGGAATCCCTGGCCCAGGTGGCCGGCCGTGCTCAGCGCCTCGACCTGCCGCTCGGCCCCCTGCACGCCCTGGCGGAGACCTGCATCGAGCGCATCCTGGAACAGGCAGCTTCCGCGCGCCCGCGGGTGCTGGTCATTGATTCGATCCAGACGATCTGGACCGAGCTGCTCACGGCGGCGCCGGGTTCCGTCAGCCAGGTGCGCGAGTCGGCGGCCAAGCTCACCCGTTTTGCCAAGGAAACGGGTACGTCGGTCTTCCTCGTGGGACATGTGACGAAGGAGGGCGGTATCGCCGGCCCGCGCGTGCTCGAGCATATGGTCGATGCGGTGCTGTACTTCGAGGGCGAATCCGGTAGTCGTTTCCGTGTGCTGCGTGCCTTCAAGAACCGTTTCGGCGCAGTGAACGAGCTGGGTGTGTTCGCCATGTCGGAAAAGGGCCTGCGGGAAGTCCCCAATCCGTCCGCGATCTTCCTTTCCGCGCATTCCGGGCCTACGCCGGGCAGTGCGGTGATGGTGACGCGCGAGGGTACGCGTCCGCTGCTGGTGGAAGTGCAGGCCCTGGTGGACCAGTCGTCGCTGGGCAATCCGCGTCGCGTGGTGCTGGGCCTTGAGCAGAATCGCCTTGCGATGCTTCTGGCCGTGCTGCATCGGCATGGCGGTGTGGCGGCCTATGACCAGGACGTTTTCGTCAACGTGGTGGGGGGCATCCGGGTGCAGGAGACGGCGTCGGATGTGCCGGTGCTGATGGCGGTGCTGTCGAGCCTGCGTGATCGTCCGTTGCCGGAGAAGACGATTGCCTTTGGTGAGGTGGGCCTGTCAGGCGAGATCCGTCCCGTGCCCAATGGCGAAGAGCGCCTGAAAGAAGCGGCGACGCATGGTTTTCGCCGTGCAGTGGTTCCGGCCGCCAACGCGCCGAAGAGGGGCAAGGTGGGCGATATGGAGGTGATTGGCGTGGAGCGGCTGTCGCAGGCGATTGATGCGAGCCGGGAGTAGGTAGGGTGGTTTTGGGATGGGGCTATTCGTTGTGCCTGCGGCTGTTCACCTGCCTGGAGCGGTCGCGCGCAAGGCGCGCTCCTACAGGGGAGGGGCTTTTGTAGGGCGCGCGCGGCGGCTTTTGTAGGAGCGCGCCTCGCGCGCGACCGGTCGAAGCGATTGCCCCCGGATCACGCGTTGCAGACGAATCAGCGGAGTGAAAGCGAAACCGCCATCACAACAGCCTAAGGTGTCCGATGCAGAATCAGCTCCAGCACCATCTTCGTGCCGAAGAACGCCAGCAGCAGGATGCCCATGCCGATCAGGGTGAGGTTCACCGCGCGAATGCCGCGCCAGCCATGACGCCAGCGGCCCCACAGCAGCACCCCGAACACCACCCAGGCCAGGATGGAAAGCACCGTCTTGTGCACGAGGTGCTGGCTGAACAGGTTGCCCACGAACAGGGCGCCGGTAATCAGGGTAAGCGTGAGCAGCACGAAGCCCGCACCGATCAGCCGGAACAGTAGTACTTCGGTGAGGGTGAGCGGGGGCAGGGCGCGCAGCCAGTGGCCGAAGCGGCTGCGGCGCAGGGCGCGCTCCTGGATCGCCAGCAGGATCGCCAGTGCGGCAGCGATGGAGAGGATGCCGAAGGCGAACACGGCGATGGTGACGTGCAGCTCGATCTGCCAGCTCATGGCCTCCGGCGCGGTGCGCGGTGCCAGGAAGGCATCGATGGCCAGGAAGGCGGCCGACAGCGGGAAAATCAGGATGCCCAGGCCCGCCACGGGGCGCGAAAGGTTCACCACCAGGGTTAGCGCCGAGGCGATCCAGGCCACCAGCGACAGGGCTGCGAAGAAGTGCAGGTCGAGCGTGCCGCGATGGGCGCTCAGCAACACTGCAGCATGCGCGAGCGCCGCCAGGCCGGCCAGGGTCATGCCGATACGGGCAAGCGGTTGCGCCCCCGTGACCAGCGGCCGCGCGAGCACGCCCGCGGAACACAGGTAGAGGACGATAGCGGCCAGCGAGAGGGCGGTGACGGTCATGGACGCGCAGTGTGGCATAGCGGCCAGGTATCGTGAATGCGACACAGTGGCATTTCCTCCGTCCCCCCTGCACCTGATCGCCGACCACAATGCATCGCCTTGCCTTGTAGGAGCGCGCCTCGCGCGCGACCAGGCAGGGCAAAGAGCCTGTTCTGTAGCTGACGACAGACGCCATTGGCCCATGCGCACCGCCGGGGGCGGGAACCTCTCGCTCCGGCCGGTCGCGCGCAGGGCGCGCTCCTACAGCTATAATCTGGCGTTTTCGCAGCTTATTGCCTGGTCGCCATGTTTGAATCGCTCAGCCAACGCCTCTCCGACACCGTCAACCGCCTGCGTGGTCGTGGCCGGCTGACCGAGGAAAACATCCGCGAAACCCTCCGCGAGGTCCGCATCGCCCTGCTCGAGGCCGACGTGGCCCTGCCGGTGGTGAAGGCGCTGGTCGAGCGCGTGAAGGTGCGTGCCGTCGGCCAGGAGGTGCTGAAGAG
The DNA here is from genome assembly GCF_023699965.1 of Luteibacter anthropi. Lineage (NCBI taxonomy): Bacteria > Pseudomonadati > Pseudomonadota > Gammaproteobacteria > Lysobacterales > Rhodanobacteraceae > Luteibacter > Luteibacter anthropi. The sequence continues at coordinate 4,776,959 of NZ_CP077072.1, read as the reverse complement.
CCTGTCGCCGGGCCAGGCGCTGGTGAAGGTCGTCAGTGACGAACTCACCGCCGTCATGGGTGCCGCCAACAGCGAACTGAACCTCGCTGCCCAGCCGCCTGCCGTGGTCCTCATGGCCGGCCTGCAGGGTGCGGGCAAGACCACCACGGTCGGCAAGCTCGCCCGCTTCCTCAAGGAGCGCAAGAAGAAGCGCGTGATGGTGGTCAGCTGCGACGTCTACCGTCCGGCCGCCATCGAGCAGCTGCGCACGCTGGCCTCGCAGGTCGAGGTGTCGTTCTTCCCCTCGGAAGCCGGCCAGGACCCCGTGGAAATCGCCAGGGCCGCCGTGGCGGCCGCCCGTCGCGAAGTGATCGACGTGCTGCTGGTGGATACCGCCGGCCGCCTGCATATCGACGAAGCGATGATGCAGGAGATCAAGTCCCTGCATGCCGCCATCGACCCGATCGAAACCCTGTTCGTCGTCGACTCGATGACCGGCCAGGATGCCGCGAACGTCGCCAAGGCCTTCTCCGACGAATTGCCGCTCACCGGCGTGGTGCTCACCAAGACCGACGGTGACGCCCGTGGCGGTGCCGCCTTGTCGGTGCGCTATATCACCGGTCGCCCCATCAAGTTCCTGGGCGCGGGCGAGAAGTCCGACGCGCTGGAGCCGTTCCATCCGGATCGCGTGGCGCAGCGCATCCTCGGCATGGGCGACGTCCTGTCGCTGGTCGAGGAAGTGGAGCGCAAGGTCGACCAGGAAAAAGCCCAGAAGCTGGCCGAGAAGGTCATCAAGGGCAAGCGCTTTGATCTCAACGATATGCGGGATCAGCTCGAGCAGATGAACAACATGGGCGGCCTTGCCGGTCTCATGGACAAGCTGCCTGGCATGTCGAGCATCCCTGACAGCGTGAAATCCAAGGTCAACGACGGCGAACTGAAGAAGATGGTCGCCATCATCGGCTCGATGACCAAGAAGGAGCGCCGTCACCCGGATCTCCTGAACGGCTCGCGCAAGGCTCGTGTGGCCCGCGGTTCGGGCACCCAGCCGGCCGATGTGAATCGTCTGCTGAAGCAGTACATGCAGATGGAAAAGATGATGTCCAAGCTGTCCAAGGGCGGCAGCAAGGGCCTTCTGCGCCAGATGCGTGGCGCCATGAAGGGCATGGGCGGCATGGGTGGGATGATGCCGCCGCGCTGATCGCGCCCTTCGGGGCGTCCGCCCAACCCCTTGACGCACCACACACCGACCCCTAAAATTCACCGCTTTACCGCGCCCGCTTCTCGCGCGCGCCTTGCCGATATCCGGCATTCTGGAGCTCGTAACTTATGGTTAAGATTCGTCTTTCGCGCGGTGGCGCCAAGGGCCGTCCGTTTTATCACGTCGTCGTGACCGACCAGCGCGCTCCGCGCGACGGTCGCAACATCGAGCGCGTGGGCTACTACAACCCGGTCGCTTCGGGCGCCGACAAGCGTCTCGAGCTCGACGTCGCCAAGGTCCAGGCCTGGGTCGCCAAGGGTGCGCAGCTGACCGACAAGGTCCGCGCTCTCGTGAAGGAAGCCGGCAAGCTGGCAGCTTGATGTCGACAGGGTCCGTCAAGCGCGTCCGCGTAGGACGCATTGTCGGGCTCCATGGCGTGCAGGGGCAGGTCAAGCTAGAAAGCTGGACCGAGCCCCGCATCCAGATCTTCCGTTACCAGCCCTGGCTGCTCACCGCGCCGGGTATGGAACGGGAGATGAGCGGAATCCGCGGGCACGCGCAGGGCAAGGGCATCGTTGCCTCCCTGCCGGGTGTCGAGGATCGCGACCAGGCGGCAACCTTGGTCGGCTGCGAGATCACGGTCTCGCGCGATGCACTGCCGCCGCCCGCACCCGGCGAGTTCTACTGGACAGACCTCGAAAGCCTCGAGGTGGTGACCACGGAAAGCGTCCATCTTGGTCGGGTGAGCCATCTGTTTTCCACCGGCGCCAACGACGTCATGGTGGTAAAGGATGGCGACAGGGAGCGACTGGTTCCGTTCGTCCAGGGCCCTTACGTGCATTCGGTCGATTTCGACGCTGGGCGCATCGTGGTGGACTGGGATCCCGAGTTCTGAACGGCGGCTGCTGAAGATCATGCGTATCGATGTGGTGTCGCTGTTTCCCGATTTCGTCCGCCAGTCGGCCGCGATCGGAGTGGTAGGAAGGGCGCAGCAGCGTGAGCTGCTCCAGGTGGAAGCCTGGAACCCGCGCGATTTCGCCACTGATAATTACCGCACCGTGGATGGCCGCCCGTTTGGTGGCGGACCAGGCATGGTGATGCTGATCGAGCCCTTGCGAGCCACGCTCGCGGCGATTCGAGAAGCGGCACCGGAACCGGTGCATGTTATTTACCTCAGCCCCCAGGGCGAAAGGTTGACGCAGAAAAAGGCGGAAGCGCTGGCGAAAATGCCGCGAATTGCCCTGGTCTGCGGACGTTACGAGGGTGTGGATGAACGCCTGATCGAGCACGAGGTCGACGAAGAGCTTTCAATCGGCGATTATGTGCTGTCTGGCGGAGAGCTCGGCGCAGCGGTGGTTATCGATGCGGTGGGTCGTCTGCAGGAAGGCGCGTTGAACGACGTGCAGTCCGCCCAGCAGGATTCGTTCTCGGACGGTCTTCTGGATTGCCCGCATTACACCCGTCCCGTGCATCACGATGCGTGGGGCGGCGTGCCGGAGGTGCTGCTTTCCGGCGATCACGCGGCTATTCGCCGCTGGCGTCGCAAGCAGTCGCTGGGTCGTACCTGGCTACGCCGGCCGGACCTACTAACGCAGCGTGCACTCGATGATGAATCGCGGGCATTGCTGGATGAATTCCGCCGTGAGTATGCACGGCCAAACGGAGCGGCCGGTAACGACCGCTGCAACACAAATTGACAGGTGCGTCATGAACAAACTCCTCCAACAGTTCGAAGCCGAGCAGATCATCCGCCAGCTGCCGGATTTCGGCCCTGGCGACACCGTGGTCGTGAATGTGAAGGTGAAGGAAGGTAACCGCGAGCGCGTCCAGGCGTTCGAGGGCATCGTCATCGCCAAGCGCAGCCGCGGTCTGCACTCCGCCTTCACCGTGCGCAAGATCTCGCACGGCACCGGCGTCGAGCGCGTGTTCCAGTCCCACAGCCGTGCCATCGACTCGGTCGAAGTCAAGCGCAAGGGCAAGGTCCGCGGCGCGAAGCTGTACTACCTGCGTGGTCTGGAAGGCAAGGCTGCCCGCATCAAGGAAGACGTGGCCGCCGCCGCTGCCGCCAAGGCCGCGAAGAAGGCTGCTGCCGCGACTGCCGCCGCCGAATAATCCGGCCGGAAGCATCGCTTCAAACGAAAGCCCGCGAGCGATCGCGGGCTTTTCGTTTTTCCCGGCCCCGCCTGTCAAAGCGCTCCGACAGGCCTTACCTTAGGGAAATCCCCCCACCGGAGTTCCCCGCATGAGCAAGTTCCGCACCGAACGCGACAGCATGGGCGAGTTGAAGGTACCCGCCAAGGCACTTTATGGCGCCCAGACCCAGCGGGCGGTGGACAACTTCCCCATTTCCGGCCTGGCCATGCCGCGCGAGTTCATCCGTGCACTGGGCCTCATCAAGTCGGCGGCGGCAGAGGCGAACGTCAAGCTGGGGCATCTCGACAAGGCAGCCGCCAAGGCGATTCGCGAGGCGGCGGCGAAGGTGGCAACCGGGGAGGTCGATGAGCATTTCCCTATCGATGTCTTCCAGACCGGTTCGGGCACCAGCTCGAACATGAATGCCAACGAGGTGATTGCCCACCTCGCCGAGGCGGCCGGCAGCAAGGTGCATCCGAACGATCACGTCAACGCCGGGCAGAGCTCCAACGACGTCATTCCCACGGCCATCCTGGTGAGCGCAACGCTGGCCACCAGCGAGAAGCTGCTGCCGGCGCTGAAGCATCTGCGCAAGACGATCGACACGCGGGCCAAGGAGCTGAAGAAGGTCGTCAAGACTGGCCGCACCCATCTCATGGACGCCATGCCGATCACCTTTGGCCAGGAATTGTCCGGCTGGTCGGCACAGATCGAAGCTGCGGAAGAGCGCATCGGCGACACGCTGAAGCGCACGCGTCGCCTGCCGCAGGGTGGCAGCGCCGTGGGTACCGGCATCAATGCCGATCCGAAGTTCGGTCCCGCCGTGGCGGTGGAGCTGACGAAGCTCACGGGCGTGAAGTTCGAGTCGTCCGACAATTATTTTGCCGGCATGGCGGCACAGGACGCTCCCGTGGAGTTGTCCGGTCAGTTGCGCGCGCTGGCGGTGGCCGTGATGAAGATTTCCAACGACCTGCGCTGGATGAATTCCGGCCCGCTGGCGGGCCTGGGCGAGATCGAGCTGCCGGCCTTGCAGCCGGGCTCGTCGATCATGCCGGGCAAGGTGAATCCGGTGGTTCCCGAGGCGGCCACGATGGTCGCGGCGCAGGTCATCGGCAACGACGCGACCATCGCCATCGGTGGGCAGTCAGGCAATTTCCAGCTCAATGTCATGCTGCCGGTGATTGCCTACAACCTGTTGCAGTCGATCGAGATCCTGGCGAACGTGTGTGTGCTGCTCGCCGACAAGGCCATCGCCGGTTTCAAGGTGAACGAGGATCGCGTGCGCGAGGCGCTGGACAAGAATCCGATCCTGGTCACGGCCCTGAATCCCGTCATCGGCTACGAAAAGGGTGCGGCCACGGCCAAGCAGGCCTACAAGGAGAAGCGCCCCATCCTCGACGTGGCCCTCGAAACCACGGGCCTTTCGAAGGCCGAGCTGGCAAAGCTGCTCGACCCCTCCACCCTCACCAAGGGCGGCATCCACGGCGGCAGCTAAACCCCTTCTGTAGGAGCGCGCCTGCGCGCGACCGGTAGTTGCGGAACGATGGATTCATTCGCGACAACCGGTCGCGCGCAGGCGCGCTCCTACAGGTGGGAGTGTTATCGACGTTGCCTCTCCGGTAGCGGAGCGTCGGGTCACGGTCGAGCGCAAGGCGCGCTCCTGCATTGGGCGGTGTCGGCGGCGATCAGCCTGTGTTGCCTCCTGCAGCGGCCTGGGTGGGGGAGTGGTAACCTTGGCCGTTTCCCGATTCACTGAATAGCCTTATGCGCATCGCACTTGGCGTCGAATATGACGGCACCGACTTCCTCGGCTGGCAGCGCCTCAGCCATGGCAAGACCGTGCAGGGCGCCCTCGAAGATGCCTTGGCCCGAGTGGCGGACATGCCTGTCGAGGTGACGGCCGCCGGCCGTACCGATGCCGGGGTGCATGGTCGCTGCCAGGTGGTGCACTTCGATACCGATGTCGCCCGCGACATGCGTGGCTGGGTGCTGGGTGCCTGTTCGAACCTTCCGCGCAGCGTGGCGGTGACCTGGGCGCAACCGGTGGCCGATGACTTCCATGCGCGCTTCTCTGCGCGTGCCCGGCAGTACCGTTATCGCCTGCTTCCCCGTTACGTGCGTCCCGCGCTCGATGCCCGCTTCGTCGCCTGGGAGCGCAAGCCACTGGATGCAAGCCGCATGCACGAGGCAGCGCAGGCGCTCATCGGCGAACATGATTTCTCGGCTTTTCGTGCCGTCTCCTGCCAGGCGGCGCATGCGCGCCGTAACGTGCGTTCCATTCGCGTCTTCCGCGACGATATCCATGTCGTGGTGGAGATCGAGGCCAATGCCTTCCTGCATCACATGGTGCGCAATATCGTCGGCTCGCTGATTCCGATCGGACGTGGCGAGCAGGAAACCGGCTGGATGGCTGAACTGCTGGCAGGCCAGGATCGCGAGGTGGCCGGGGCCACGGCTCCGGCGGAAGGCCTGACCTTCCTTGGCCCCAGGTACGAAGCCCACTGGGGCCTGCCGCCCGAGGTGACGCTGTGACGCGGCTCAAGTATTGCGGATTCACCCGAATCGACGATGTTCAGTTCGCCGCCCGGTTGGGCATCGATGCCGTCGGATTCGTCATGACCCGGCGCAGCCGGCGTTTCGTCGATCCCGTGTCGGCCGCTGCCTTGCGCGATGCCGTGCCGCCATTCGTCACGACGGTGGCACTGGTGATGGACGACGAGCGCGGCTACATCGACGAGGTGATTCGTGTATTGCGCCCGGACATGCTCCAGTTCCACGGCGACGAAGCGGACGACTTCTGCGCCTCGTTCGGGGTGCGCTACCTGAAGGCGGTGGCCATGGGGGAGGGGGCTTCCGCCCTGCCGCGGTTGCGCGCGTATCCGCGTGCCGCCGGACTCCTGCTCGATGGCCACGGCCTGGGCGAGCTGGGTGGCAGCGGCCAGCGCTTCGACTGGTCGCTGATGCCCACGGACCTGACCCAGCCGCTGATCCTCGCCGGAGGCCTCACCCCGGACAACGTGGGCGAGGCCATCCGCACGGCCCGCCCTTGGGGCGTGGACGTTTCCAGTGGCATCGAGACATCGCCGGGGATCAAGGATGGGGCTAAGATGGAGCGGTTCATCACCGCCGTACGCGCCCTCCCCAGCGCCTGACGCGGCACCCAGAAGGTAGACCAAAGGCAATGACCGAGATCGCGGATTTCCACGCCTATCCCGACGCCCACGGGCGCTTCGGCGACTTCGGCGGCATCTATGTGGCCGAGACGCTCATGGAGCCGCTCGCCGAACTCACCGCCGCGTACGAAAAGCTGCGTAACGATCCGGCCTTCATCGCCGAGCTGGATCGTGACCTCAAGCACTACGTGGGTCGTCCCAGCCCGGTGTATCACGCCGAGCGACTGTCGCAGCACGTCGGCGGCGCGCGCATCGTGCTCAAGCGCGAAGACTTGAACCACACGGGTGCGCACAAGATCAACAACACCGTGGGCCAGGCACTCGTGGCCCGGTACATGGGCAAGCCCCGCATCATCGCCGAGACCGGCGCCGGCCAGCATGGCGTCGCCAGTGCCACCGTGGCCGCGCGCCTGGGCCTGAAGTGCGTCGTCTACATGGGCGCCACCGATATCGAGCGACAGAAGATCAACGTCTACCGCATGCGCCTGCTCGGCGCCGAGGTGGTGCCGGTGACCTCGGGCTCGAAGACGCTGAAGGACGCCCTGAACGAGGCGATGCGCGACTGGGTCACGAATGTCGCGGACACCTTCTACATCATCGGCACCGTTGCCGGTCCGCATCCGTATCCGCAGATGGTGCGCGACTTCAACGCCATCGTGGGTCGCGAGGCCCGCGGCCAGGTGCTGGAGCAGTTCGGTCGCCTGCCGGATGTCATCACGGCCTGCGTCGGCGGTGGTTCCAACGCCATCGGCCTGTTCCACGCCTTCCTCAACGATCGCGACGTGCGCATCGTCGGGGCCGAGGCGGCGGGTGACGGCATCGAGACCGGTCGTCATGCGGCCTCGCTCGCAGCCGGCCGTCCGGGCGTACTGCACGGCAATCGCACCTATGTGCTCTCGGACGCCAACGGCCAGATCATCGAGACGCACTCGGTGTCGGCCGGCCTGGATTACCCGGGCGTGGGCCCGGAGCATGCCTTCCTGAAGGACGCCGGCCGTGCCGAGTACGTCGGCATCACCGACGACGAGGCGCTTGAAGCGTTCCATCTGCTGGCGCGCACCGAAGGCATTCTTCCGGCGCTGGAATCCAGCCATGCCATCGCGCAGGCGATCAAGCTGGCCCGCGAGCTGCCGAAGGACGGCATCGTCCTCGCGAACCTGTCCGGTCGTGGCGACAAGGACGTTCACACCATTGCCGCCCGCGAAGGAATCGAACTCTGATGAGCCGCATCGAACGCCGTTTCGCGGCACTGAAGTCGGCCGGTCGCACCGGCCTGGTCACCTTCGTCACCGCCGGCGACCCGTCGCCGGAGCACGTGGTGTCCCTGCTGCACGGCCTGGTGGCCAGTGGCGTGGACCTGATCGAACTGGGCGTGCCGTTCTCGGACCCGATGGCCGATGGCCCGGTGATCCAGCATGCGTCCGAGCGGGCCATCGCCAGGGGCGTGGGCCTGGCCAATGTCCTGGCCTGGATCGCGGCATTTCGTGAGACGGACAACGAGACACCCATCGTGCTGATGGGTTACCTCAATCCGGTCGAGATGTACGGTTACGCGACGTTCGCCGAAGATGCGGTCGAAGCTGGTGTGGATGGCGTCCTGATGGTGGATTGCCCGCTGGAGGAGTCGCACGTGCTCCAGCCGCTCAAGGATGCCGGTCTCGACCAGATCCTGCTGGCCTCGCCCACCACGGCGGAGCGTCGCCTGGGCAGCCTGTGCGAGGCGGCTGCCGGCTTCCTGTACTATGTGTCGTTCAACGGCATCACCGGTGCCGCCCAGCTCAGCACCGGGGATATCGCCGAGCGGGTGGCGGGTATTCGCGCCCGGTCGAAAGCACCGGTGGCGGTCGGCTTCGGCGTTCGTGATGCCGCGTCGGCGAAAGCCATTGGCGAATTCGCCGATGCCGTGGTGATCGGCAGTGCCCTGGTCCAGCGTCTCGATGGCGCGACCTCGGCGGAAGACGCCGTCGGCAGGGCTCGGGAATTTCTCGCCCCCATCCGCGCTGCGCTCGACGCGCGCTGAGCGGTGGGCGGGTTGGTACAGATATTCGGAGAGACACGATGAACTGGCTGCAAAAGATCATGACGCCCAAGTCCCGCGCTCCGGGCGCGGCGGGCGGCAAGGGCAAGGTGCCCGAAGGCGTCTGGGAGAAGTGCGGCGGCTGCGGCACCGTGCTGTACAAGCCGGAGCTGGAAAAGTCGCTCATGGTCTGCCCCAAGTGCGGCCATCATCATGCGATCTCGGCGCGTGCGCGCCTGGGCGCGTTCTTCGACACGGGCAGCACCACCGAGCTGTGGCCGAAGCTGGAAGCCGTGGATGCGCTGAAGTTCCGCGACCAGAAGAAGTACAAGGACCGCCTCGCCGCGGCGCAGAAGTCCACGGGCGAGAAGGACGCGCTGGTCGCGATGTCCGGCACGCTGCTGGAGCGCCCGCTGGTGGCGGTCGCGTTCGAGTATTCCTTCATCGGCGGTTCGATGGGTTCGGTGGTGGGCGAGAAGTTCGCCCGTGCGGCCGAGAAGGCGCTGGCCGAGAAGTCGGCGCTGGTGTGTTTTGCCGCCACGGGCGGCGCGCGCATGCAGGAAGGCCTGTTCTCGCTGATGCAGATGGCGAAGACCTCGGCCGCCCTGGCTCGCATGCGCGACGCGGGTATTCCGTATATCTCGGTGCTTACGCATCCGACCACGGGTGGCGTGTCTGCCAGCCTGGGCATGCTGGGCGATATCAACGTGGCCGAGCCGAAGGCGCTGATCGGTTTCGCCGGCCCGCGCGTGATCGAGCAGACGGTGCGCGAGACGCTCCCGGAAGGTTTCCAGCGTTCGGAATTCCTGGTGGATCACGGTGCGGTCGACGTCATCGTGGATCGTCGTGAGATGCGCGAGAAGCTGGGCGACATGCTCGGCATCATGCAGAAGGCGCCGCGCGTCGCGGCTTGAGGGTTCGCTCTGTAAGGGTGGGCTCGCCTTCCGGCCTCGCGCTCGGCGCCTGCTGCGTGCTCGCTTAGAGGCGACGGGGGCGCCCCTTGTCGCTCCGGCCTGCGGTGTCCCTCGGGAAACGTGATCGCGGCGCGTTGTAGGAGCGCGCCTGCGCGCGACCATTCGTGACGCGACCCTCACCGTTCCCGCTCCACCGGTCGCGCGCGAGGCGCGCTCCTACAGGGATACGGGGTCGTGGTGCGAATACGTTGTAGGAGCGCGCCTGCGCGCGACCGTTCATGGCGCAACCATCACGACTCCCGCCCCACCGGTCGCGCGCTAGGCGCGCTCCTACAGGGTGGCGGGGGTGCCGAATCGGGGCACATCCGTGTGTGCTTCTTCCCGACAATCCGCCGGCCGGGTAGGGGTGGCCCTTTCAACGTATGCGACGTCCGCTCTGCCGGCGCAGTCCTTTCATCCATGAAACTGTGCAAGGGGAGTGTCCAGATGATCGTTGAATCCATGCGTGCCTCGCAGCCGGCCGGTCGTGCCGCGTTCTGGCGTTCGAATGCCTGTGCCGACAGCCCGGCAGGTGCTTTGTTCGCGAACGAGTTTGCCGAGGCGGATATCGTCGGCGGTACCGATATCGTCGTGACCGATTGTGTGATGTGTACCGGGTCCATCGACGCGCGCACGCGTCACATCCAGTGCGGTGCATGATCGTCATCTAATGGCGTGAGGCGGCACTTGCCGATTACGCATATAACTTTTCGCTATATGTGCGTAACCACGTAACCATCGCTGGTGCCTGCAAAAAGTTTCCTTCGAAACGACATGCTTCCGTTGAGGACATGCCGCGTCCTCTTGTGAACCTTCCGCAGACGTGAAATGAATCGGGAGGGTTGTCGGGACGATGGTCGATACATCGCAAGTGACCCGTCGCCATGCCGTTCTGTCAGCACCACCACGGAAGTTCAGTTTTTCCATTAACGAAACTGTGCATAAGGGAGTGTCCGGATGAGCAATGAAATGGGCTTTTCGTCGAAGTCGGTCAGCCGCGCCGCCGAGTGGCGCAAGCAGGCCGGTAACGGCAACCCGGCAGGCGATCTGTTCGCCAACGCGTTTGCCGAGGCGGATATCGTCGGTGGTACCGAGATCGCGGTGACCGATTGCGCGATGTGTACGGGCTCGATCAAGACCACCAAGATCACGCAGTGCGCCTGATCGGCACGGTATGACATCCGGCATGGATGCTGATTTCAGTGAATCGCTGGGCTGCCTGGTGGCCGATGCGTCGGCTCACCTGGCAGCCCGGCTCGAAGCGGTGCAGGGGCTGTCGGCCAGCGAGCGAGGGGTTATCCATCGCAGCGTGCACGACACCGCGGTGGCCAGCCTGCATGGAAAACTCTGCCGTGTGCTCCTGCTGGAGCTGCATGCCGCAGCCGAAGACGGCATGCTTCTGGCCTCGGACAGCGTGGCGCGCTGGCATGAATTCATTGCGTTGTCCTCGACGCCGGCCTACTGGCGTGGTCTGGACGAGCATTACCCCACCATGGCCGGTCGCATACGCACGGTGGTGGACGCACGCTTTGCACGTGGGCTGGAGCTGGCCGAACGCTTTGCGGCCGATCGGATGGCCTTGTGGGAGCTGGCGGGTAATCCGCTTGGCGAACTCACCGGACTGGAGCTTGGCGCAGGCGACAGCCACGCAGGCGGCCAGACGGTGGCCTTGCTTCGTTGCGAGCAGGGGCGCGTGGTGTACAAGCCGCGCTCGGTGGCTATCGATGTCGAGTTGCAGCTCTTTATCGACCAGCTCGGCGTGCCGACGTCGATGCGCGTGCCGGATGCACTTGAGCGCGACGGTTACGGCTGGACGGCATTTGTAGAGCACGTGTATGCCGCAGGCACGGGCGAACTGCGTTCGTTCTATCGCGGTACCGGCGAATGGCTGGCCTTGATGCGCCTGCTGGGCGGCACCGACCTGCACGCCGAGAATCTCATTGCGCACGGAGCCTGTCCGTTCGTCATCGATTGCGAAACCCTGTTTACGCCCCGTGTCGAGGCGAAGCCTTCGGGCATGGGCGCGGCCCATGACCGCGCGGTGGCGATGATCGACGGCACCGTGCTGGCGATGGGCATGTTGCCCGGTCGCGGGGGCGGCCTTGGCTGGCGTGGCGTGGATACCTCGGGTATCGGTGCGTTGCCCGGCGAGCAGCCGAAACTTCTCGTGTCGGCGATGGTGGATGGCGGTACGGATCGTGCCCGTCTGGGTACGGTGTCGGTCGAGGTGGAGGGTGCGCGCAATCATCCTGGCGAGCAGCCGGAGCTTTCGCGCTACTGGCCCGATGTGCTTGCCGGTTTCGATGCTCTGACGGCAACGCTGCGCGAGATGGATGCCCGTAACGAACTGGCGTCCCGTTTGCGCGCGTTTGATCGTTGCCTGGTGCGAGTGGTGCTGCGTGCCACGGAAACGTATGCCGAGCTGGCCCGCATGCTCTGGCATCCGGTCTCGTTGCACGATGCCGATACGGCCAGCGCGCATGCGGCATCCCTGTTGCGCAAGTCGGGGGAGATCCGTGCGCTGTCTCCGGATGACGATGTCGTCATCGCCGCCGAGATCGCCGATCTGCTCGATGGCGACATCCCCTATTTTTCCACGTTGGTTTCGCACGGGCGCCTGGATGGCCCCCGTGGTACGCACTGGCTTGCACCGCGGCAGCTTGCCGACGAGGCGCTTGCGCACTGGCGTGCAGCGGATCTGGAACTGGAGCGCCGGGTGATTCACGGTGCGCTTGCGAGCGCCTATGCAGGCGATGGCTGGACGGCGACGGAGCGGTCGCTGCGTGTGGTCGAGCCGTGGCGGGACGACCTGGATGTCCGTCGTCGCTCGCTCGCCGCTTCCGTGATGCGATCGCTGGCGACGCGCGCGATACGAGCAAATGACGGCAGTGCCGCATGGATTGCGTCGGTGCTGGGGCCTAACGGGCGCAGCGTGCAGCCGTTGGCACAGGATCTATACGGCGGCCTTTCGGGGCTTGCCTTGCTGACAGCGGGTTATACCGTCGAGATGGAAGCCGGGCGGGCGGATGCCGTCGAGGGTGTGGCGGCGTTGCGCGATGCCGTGGTGCATGCGATGCGCATGACGCAGGCAGAGCTGTTCGTGCGCCGGGCGCGTGTTGCGCGTCCGCGACCAACGCCACCGGGTGGCTATATCGGGCTCGGCTCGCAGATGTGGACATGGCTTTCGCTCGATGAGCTGGGTGTCACGAAGGGCGAGGGCGTCGAGCGTGCGCGCGAGCTGGCCGCGCTGATGCCGGAAGCGGCCGAAGCGGATGACATCGATGATCTGCTTACCGGTTCAGCGGGCGGGATCGTGCCTTTGTTGAGGCTTTACCGCTCCAGTGGCGAGGTTACCTATCTCGATATGGCGGGAACCATCGGCAATCGCCTCTGTGATCGCGCAAGGGTGCTCGATGGCAAGGCGTGCTGGCCACACGAGCGCTGGGTCGACGGCCTTGGCGGATTTGGTCACGGCGTGACCGGCATCGGCTGGGCGTTGCACAAGCTGGCGGTGGCCAACGGTAACCCTCGGCATCTGGCGATGGCGCAGGCGGCCTTTGCCTTCGAGGATGCCTTGTTCGATGAAGCCGAAGGCAACTGGCGCGACATGCGTGGCGTCGGCGTGGACAAGTTCTCGGTGGCCTGGTGTCACGGGGCGGCAGGCATCGCGCTGGCCCGGGTGGACCTGGGCTTCTCCGGCAACCATCAGCAACGAAAGACCTTGCAGCGCGCAGCGCACACGCTATGGCACAAGGGCATGGGTGCCAATCATCACGGTCTTTGCCACGGTGACCTGGGTACGTGGGAGTTGCTCGATCACGCGTTGAAGCAGGGCTGGGCGCCGCAGGACATGACGCGCGAGTCGCTGGAGGCCGCGATCATGGGGAGCCTGGAAACGCATGGTCCCTATTGCGGCATGCTGGGCGAGGCATTGTCACCCGGGCTGATGGCCGGTGTCGGCGGCATCGCCTACCAGTTGCTGCGCATGGACCCCCGCTGCACCTTGCCGTCGGTGTTGTTGCCCACGGATCACTGGCAGGCTCAGAGCAGGATGCGCTCTACCCACAGCGACAGCGTGCCCAGCGTCCCGCCGATGACGGTCGCCGCAGCGACATCGCTGGGGTAGTGCAGGCCGAGCACCACGCGTGAGGCGCCGATCAGGGCGGCGAAGCCGATCAGGAATGGAGCCAGCACCGGGTAGTGCGCCACGGCGACCACGGTGAAGGACACGGCCTGGAGTGTGTGGCCGGACGGAAAACTGAATTCGTCCAGCGGCGGCACATGGGCGATCACGCCCGGGCAGGCGCGGAACGGTCGTGGGCGCTTGGTCCAGCGCTTGAGCACGCGGTAGAGCATGAGCGCGGTCAGGCCGGTGACAGCCATCTGCGCGGCCACGGCCACGCCGTGCCAGCCGCCGACCAGCGCGATGACGGTCATCAGCGCATACCAGAACACACCGTCGCCGAGCCGGCTGACGATGCCGAAGAACACGCCGATGGCGCGGCGCGCGCCCCAGCGGTTGGCAGCCACGCACATGCGCGAATCGAGGTTACGCCGCGACGGCGGTACGTTCATGGACGTTCTCCCCGGCCAGTGACTGCATGATGGATTCGAATTCGGTGATGACGGAGTCAGGCGAGAGGCCTGCCACCGATGCACGTGCGGCATGGCCCATGGTCTGGCGGGCGGTGATGTCGGCGCCCAGGGCGGCGGCGCGTTCGATCAGGCCGGCTTCGTTGCCCGGTGCCACGCGGATGCCGTTCTGGCCGTTACGGATGAATTCCTTCGCAGCCGCTTCGGCGTAAGCCACCACGGGCACACCGGAGGCCATGGCTTCCAGCACCACGTTGCCGAAGGTCTCGGTGAGGCTGGGGAAGACGAAGAGATCGGCGCTGGCGTACCAGGCGGCCAGTTCGTCGCCGCGACGAGTGCCGGCGAAGAGGATGTCCGGGTTCGCGGCTTCCAGTGCCGCACGCTCGGGGCCATCGCCCACGATCACGCAGCGTGCGTTTGGTACGCGGCGGGCGAGGGCGCGATAGGCCTCGATCACGACGTGCAGGTTCTTCTCGGGCGCCACGCGGCCCACGCTCAGCACAACCGGCGTGGCGGCGTCAGCGCCCCATGAGAGGCGCAGGTCGTCATCGCGACGACCGGGCTGGAAGCGCAGCGTGTCCACCGCGCGACGCAGCACGCGCACGTTATGCACGCCGAGGTCGTTGAGCTCGCCGGCGAGTTGCCCCGTGGGCACCAGGGTGACCTGGGCGCGGCGATGGAAGCGGGCTAGATAGCGGCGAACCAGCGGCGTGAGCGCCCCGAAGCCGTAATGACCCACGTAGAAGTCGAAGCGCGTATGAAAACCGGTGGCGACCGGGATGCCGAGGCGGCGCGCCGCACTGACGGCACTCCAGCCCAGGGGGCCTTCCGTGGCCACATAGATCGCATCCGGGCGTTCGGCGCGCCAGCGGCGCTCGATGCGGAACCGGGAAGGGAAGCCGAAGCGCAGTCCCGCATAGCGGGGGACGGCGGCACCCTCGACGGCAAGAACGTCCATGCCTGCCTCGGAGAGGGGCGGCGTGTTCGGGTGGACGGGGCGGATGAGGTCGACGTCGTGACCCTTGCGGACGAGTCCGCGGGCCAGCGACTGGACGGTGAGGGAGACCCCGTTGACGTCCGGTGCATAGGTCTCGGTGACGATGCCGACTCGCATGGCGGTGACCCTTCTGGCCCTGGCTTGAGCCATGGTCGCGCCGGGGCGTGTCCGCGCCGTTATCGGGGCATGACCGCCATATGACAGGCATCCCCGAAAACGGCCAGGCAAGCCGTGTAGGAGCGCGCCTTGCGCGCGACTGGTGAGGGCCTGACTTCCCTGTTCCGGATCGGTCGCGCGCAAGGCGCGCTCCTACACGGTAAAATCGTTCTCTTGTCCGAGATCGATGACCCACGATGACCGTCCGCACCCGTTTTGCCCCCAGTCCCACCGGCTACCTCCACATCGGCGGTGCCCGCACGGCGCTGTATTGCTGGCTGGAGGCCCGCCGCCGCGGTGGCGAATTCATCCTGCGCATCGAGGACACCGATCGCGAGCGCTCCACCGACGAGGCCGTGCAGGCGATTCTCGACGGCATGAGCTGGCTGGGCCTGGCCCATGACGAGGGCCCGTACTACCAGACCCTGCGCATGGACCGTTACCGCGAAGTGGCCGACCAGCTGCTGCGCGAGGGCAAGGCCTACTACGCCTACGAGACCAAGGACGAGATCGAGGCCATGCGCAACAAGGCGATGGCCGACGGCGTGAAGCCGCGCTACAACGGCTATTACCGTGATCGCAACGAGCCGTACCGCGACGATCCGAACCGGGTCATCCGCTTCAAGAACCCCACCTCGGGCAGCGTCGTGTTCGACGACAAGGTGAAGGGGCGTATCGAGTGGTCGAACGAAGAGCTCGACGACCTCGTGATCTTCCGTTCGGATGGCTTTCCCACCTACAACTTCGCGGTGGTGGTCGACGACATCGACATGGGCATCACCGAGGTGATCCGTGGCGATGACCACGTGAACAACACCCCGCGCCAGATCAACATCTACAAGGCGCTGGGCGCCGCGGTGCCGGAGTTCGCGCACCTGCCGATGATCCTGGGCCCGGACGGGCAGAAGCTGTCCAAGCGCCATGGCGCGGTCAGCGTGATGCAGTACCGCGACGACGGCTTCCTGCCGCATGCGCTGCTGAACTACCTGGTGCGCCTGGGCTGGTCGCATGGCGACCAGGAAATCTTCTCGGTCGACGACATGAAGACGCTTTTCGACGTGTCCGACGTGAACAAGGCTGCCTCGCGCTTCGACGTGACCAAGCTGTCCTGGCTCAATCAGCACTACCTCAAGACCGACGACCCGGCGACGCTCGGTACCGAGCTGGCCTGGCACCTGCAGAAGATCGGCATCGACCCGGCATCCGGCCCGAACCCTGCCGATGTCGTGGTGGCGTTGCGCGACCGCGTGCAGACCTTCGTGGACATGGCCGAGCGCGCGAAGATCTGGTATGGCCCGATCGTCGAGTGGGACGACAAGGCTATCGAGAAGCACCTGCGCACCGAATCCGCGCCAGCCGCGCTGGAGAAGGCGAAGGCCGAACTTGCCGCGCTGCCGGAGTGGACGCCGGAGGCCGTGCATGGCGCTGTCGAACGGGTGGCCGCTGCGCTGGAACTGGGCATGGGCAAGGTTGCCGCGCCGCTGCGCGTGGCGATGACCGGTACCCAGGTGTCTCCGTCCATCGAGCACACGATCTACCTGGCCGGCCGCGAAGGCGCGCTGGGCCGCATCGACGACGCCCTGTCCAGGGCCAAATCCTGATTTGTAGGAGCGCGCCTTGCGCGCGACCGGTTCGTAGCGGGTAGTTCATGGCTTCGGACCGGTCGCGCGCAAGGCGCGCTCCTACAGGGGCACGTCTATGGACGATCTTCTCGCCAGAGCCCTCCAGGGCGTCGACCCCGACGACCCCGGCGCCTCCGTGAAGATATTCCTGAACCTCATGGCCCTGGTGCCATGGGGGCAGCTGATCCTCTGGCAGGTGGTGTTCATCGTGGTGGGCGCCTTGCTGGGCTGGTGGAAAGGTCGCTTCGCGGCTACGGTGCTCGCCTCGCTGGTGCTGGGGCCTTTCGGCTGGGCCGTGCCTTTCCTGCCGCGCCGCCCCGTGTCGCCGCCGCCCTTGCCTGGCTCGAAAAAACGCTGATGTGCCCTCATGTTAGGATGGCGCACACGAGGATATCGATGTGACTACTTCCGCAGCCCGCCGCCATACGCACCATCACGACGACCCGCGTGATTTCATCGCCGCCGTCGAAAAGGCCTCCGAAGAGCGGGGCCTTCGGCTCACGCCGCTCCGCCGCGAGGTGCTCGAGCTGGTGGCCAGTGCCGGCAAGCCGGTAAAGGCTTACGACCTGCTCGACAAGCTGCGCGAGAAGCACGGCAATGCGGCGCCACCCACGGTGTATCGCGCGCTCGATTTCCTGCTGGAGCACGGCTTCATCCACAAGCTGGAGTCGATCAACTCCTTTGTCTCGTGCCATCACCCGGCCGAGCAGCACCAGGTGCCGTTCCTCATCTGCGACAAATGTCAGTGCGCGCAGGAAGTGTGCGATGAGCGCGTGGCCGATCTGATCGAGGCGCAGGCGAAGGCGTTCGGTTTCCGTCCCCTGGCGCAGACGCTGGAAGTGCACGGGATCTGCAAGAACTGCAGGTAGTTTCGCCATACACGAAAAAGGCGCGGGGCGTCGCATTGCGCGACGCCCCGCTTGGTGTTCCGGCCGGCCCAGGGAGGGAGGAGGGTAGGCCGACCGGAAACTCAGAAGTAGGCGCGTACGCCTACGGACACATTGCGGCCCGGTAGCGGCGCCACATCCTTGAACAGCGACGTGGCGGGACGGGCCGTCTTGTTGGTGAGGTTGTTGCCGTTGACGAAGGCCTCCCACTGGCTGCGTTCTTCGTTGACGAAGGTCCAGGCAAAGTGGGCATTCACCAGCGTGTAGCCGGCGGTGTCGGTTTCGAAGGCGGCGATCTTGTCCTGCTTCATGTAGCGCACGGCACCCAGGCTGGCGCGCAGGCTGTCGGCACTCCAGCTCAGCGTCGAGCCCACACGACCGGCCGGAATGCGCGGCACGTTGCCCGCGCCGTCCGACAGCGTGGCGCGCACGGTGTCGCCGAACACGCGCAGGTCCCAGTGGCCCGAGGGGCCCTTGGCGAGGTGGAACGTAGCTTCCGCCTCGGCGCCACGGAAGGTCGCATCGTTCTGCGACCACACGCGCACGGGCAGGTTGTCTTCCACTTCGCCGGTGTCGGCCAGATAGATGAAGTTCTTGTACTTGTTGTAGTACACGGCCACCTTGCCCTCGACCACGTCGCCGTGGAAGTGCAGGCCCAGCTCCGCCTGGTTCGACTTTTCCTTCTGCAGGTCGCTGCCGATCTCGAACGTGTTCGATGCCTCGTGCGGGCCGTTGGCGAACAGCTCTTCTTCCGACGGCGCGCGCTCGGCGTGATCGAGGTTCAGCGACACATGCCACTGCTCGGCAAAGCGCCAGGCCACGCCGGCAGAGAGGCTGTTGGGGTTGTAGTTGCGCTTCGGTCCGTTGTCCGGGTCCACACTCTGCTTGTCGCGACGCAGGCCCAGGTCCACCTTCACCGGGCCGAACTCGCGCTGCTCGGTGAGGAACACACCCACGCCCTTGGTGGTGGTGGCGGGCACGAAGGTTTCCTCGCCCACGGCGGAGAACTTGCGGTGCTGGGTCTGCACGCCGAAGGCGCCTTCCCAGCCGGCGATGGGTTCGTGGGTGACGACCAGGCGACCCTGGTTGCTGTCCGTGGAGAACGTGGTGCCCGGGGTGCTGCCTTCGTACTCCACGTGCTGGTAGGCGCCGTGGCCGAGGTTGAACTCGATCTTGCTGATGCCTTCGAAGGGCTTAACGAGGCCGCCCTTCAGGTTGTAATTGGTCTGCGCCATCTTGATGTGGACCGGGTCTTCGCCTTCTTCCGGGTTGCCCGGTTCGGCGGGGCCGCCGTAGAGATCCATGAAGCGCGAGATCGACAGGCCCAGGTAGCCCCACGAGCCCAGCACCGATGCGCCGACCGATCCGGAGGTGGTCTTCACGGCGCTGTTCTGCAACGTGCCGCCGGGAATGTCGTAATCACCGTTGTCGCGATGCATGCCATCGACGTGCAGGGCGAACTGGTCGTTGCCGGCGTCCATGCGGAACAGGCCGGTCTTGCCGTCTGACACGGAGTCATGGCGCACTTCGGCACGGCCGGTGAAGCCGTTTTCCGGGGCCTTTTCCGGCACGCGACCATCCACGACGTTCACCACGCCGCCAATGGCGCCCGAACCGTAGAGCAGGGTGGCCGGGCCCTTCAGCACTTCGATCTGGTCGGCGAGAAATGGCTCAAGGGTGACGGCGTGGTCCTGGCTTACGTTGGAGACATCCTGCGAGGACAGGCCGTTTTCCAGCACGGCCACGCGCGGGCCATCGAGGCCACGGATGATGGGTCGCCCCACCGCCGTGCCCAGCGCTGAGGTCTGCACGCCGGGAATCGAGGATACGGTTTCGCCCAGGGAGACGCCCTTGGCATCGTCCAGGGCCGAGCCGGCGAGGACGGCCACGGGGGCCACGATCTGGTCGGCGCTCTGGCCCAGGGGCACGGCGTTGACGACGATGCCGTCGAGCTTGTCGGCGTGCTTGCGTGACTTGCCCTGGCTTTCCTTCGCAGTGCCGGTCGGCGCCGTGGCGTCCTGGAGCGCGTCGTCGGCCATGGCCGGCAGGGCCGGTCCGAACGTCGCGGCGAGGGTCAGGGCGAAGAAGGTTCTGCGCATCGGGGGTGTCGCTCCACATTCAGGTTTGCAATGTTATAAAGTAGCATCACTTGCCTATACCTGTGCAACTAGTCACGCTATGCATGTCATGAGCCAGTCCCCTGTCGATCCCGAAGTCCCTCGCCGCTGGTGGCACGCCGCCGACAGGCTGGGCGCCACGGCGTCCTTTCTCTGCGCCATCCACTGTGCCGTGCTGCCGTTCGTGATCGCGCTGCTGCCGGTGCTGGGGCTGTCGTTCCTGGCAGACCACCGCTTCGAGGCGGGTTTCGTCGCCTTTGCCAGCGTGCTGGCCTCCATGGCGCTCATTTCCGGGTATCGCCGCCACCGTCGCCGCCTGCCGTTGTTGCTGGCTACGCCGGGCCTGGTGCTGCTTCTGCTGGGCGTCACCTTCCTGCATGGCAACACGCCGCTGCTGCACAGCGTGCTGGTCACCTGCGGCGGCCTGCTTGTCGCTTCGGCGCATTTCGTGAACCTGCGCGTCGACCGCAGCGGTCACGCCGGACACATCCACGGGCCGTCCTGCGTCCACCCGTGATTGTGTAACCGGCGGCTGATTGCCTAGCCTTCCACCCATGGCACACCACCACGACCACTCGCACGCCGGCCACTCGCACGGCGCGCACGATCACGGGCAGGGTCATGACCACGATCATGACCACCTCGCCGGCACCAGCGAACGCAAGCTGCTCATCGCCTTCGTCCTCACCACGCTGATGCTGGTGGTGGAGGCGGCCGGCGGCTTCGTTTCCGGTTCGCTGGCGTTGCTTGCCGACGCAGGCCATATGCTGGTCGATGCCCTGGCCCTGCTGCTGGCATTTCTCGGCGCGCGTTTTGCCGCGCGACCGGCGGATTCGCGGCGTACCTATGGCTACGGCCGCATCGAGGTGCTGGCGGGCTTCGTCAATTCACTCACGCAGTTCGGCCTGGTGGCCTTCATCGTTTTCGAGGCCGTGCAGCGCCTGTTTGCACCGCAGCCGATCCTGTCGGGAGTGATGTTCATCGTCGCCCTGATCGGCCTGCTGGCCAATGTCTTTGTGCTTCGCCTGCTGCACGGGCACGACCCGGAAGACGTGAACGTGGCCGGTGCCAGCCTGCATGTGCTGGGCGACCTGCTGGGTTCGGTTGCCGCCGTGCTGGCCGCCCTGGCGGTGCGCTGGATGGGCTGGCTCTGGGCCGACCCGGTGCTGTCGATCCTGGTATCGCTGCTGATCCTGCGCAGCGCATGGTCGCTGGTGCGGCGTTCAGGCCATATCCTGCTCGAAGGCACGCCCGAGGGTCTCAATCTCGCGGAGATCGAGCGCGAACTGGCCCAGGCCGATCCGGGCATCACCAGCATCCACCATGTGCATGTCTGGCAGGTCACGGCGGGCTCGCGCATGGCGACTTTGCACGCCGAACTGCGCCCCGACGCTGATCCGGCCCGCGTGCTGAGGGCCCTGAAGACCATGCTCAGCGAACGCTGGCGCGTGGGCCACGCCACCATCCAGTTCGACCCGGGTCATTGCCCTGACGAGCTGGAGGGCTGCGGCAAGGGCGGTTCCCACGTTCATTGAACGGGTCTTGCGCTTTACGTGGCCGCTGATACGATGACCGGCCGTTTCCTCCATCATTACGCATCAAGGAGTTTCCCCATGGGCAAGGGCGATCGTCGCACCCGTCGCGGCAAGATCTACCGTTCCAGCTATGGCAACGCCCGTCCGCACGTCGACGTCGTGACCGGCGCCGCTGTGGCCAAGCCGGCTTCGGCCAAGGCTGCCACCAAGAAGGCTGCCCCGCGCAAGAAGGCCTGAGGCCTCCTTCGCGTGAGACGAAAAGCCCCGCGCAAGCGGGGCTTTTTGTTTGCGCAACTCCTGTAGGAGCGCGCCTGCGCGCGACCATTTGAAACGGTGCGCTCCGTAGCAAAACCAAGCGGCCTACCGCAGGGGTGGGAGTCGCTCGCATCGACGATGCGTGTGCTCCGTAGAAACGTCGGCCTTTGTGGGTTTCCGCTCCGTAGCAAGGGCTCGCCTATCGGCCTCGCGCTCGGCGCGTGAGCGTGGCGGCGCACGAGGCGACGGGTGCGGCCCTTGGCGCTCCGGCCTGCGGTGTCCCTCGGGAAAGGAGGAGCCGCTGCGCGGCTCAGTGTTTTGATGGCTTGCGCCCCTTCGGGCACGGTGAGCGCGCGGGGTTTCTCGACTCGGCCTCCGTGCCTCGGCGAGAAAGACGGGTCATCCTGACCCGTCCCCTTCGGGCCTTATCCGCCCGCTCCCCTCACCTCCATCAAGTCGCGCCAAGGGCCGCCCCCGCCGCCTCTACCGATCTCACGGTGATCTTGTAGGAGCGCGCCTGCGCGCGACCGATTGTCGCGAAAACCATCATCGTTTCGATGCATCCGGTCGCGCGCAAGGCGCGCTCCTACAGGGATACGGTGTCGTCGGGTGCATCGCTTCCTACCGCGACATCCCCCAAAGCCAGACCGCCCCCAACGACGCGCCCACTAACCCCGCACTCGCCGCTTCAAACACCATCCCCGGCCATACCTCCCGCGGCAGCAAACACCCGTGCGCCGCCATATCCCCCACGGCGAACGCCCCGGCAATAAACGCCACAAACGACAACACCGAAAACATCCGCGCCCCCGTCGCCAGCGAACACGGCCGGCCATAACTGCTCAGGTAGACAAGCAGGTTCACCACCAGCAACACCAGCGCGACACCCACTTCCCACAGCCCCACGATCATTTCGCCCCTCCCAGCGCGCGCACCTCATCCCACATACGCCGCACGTTCGCCTGCTTAGTGCATTGCAGGCCCATGCGATACAGCACGTTGACGCCGGACATCGCCCGCGCCACACAGCGTTGATTCGGCAACTCGGTTTCCGCCATGTATTCGGTCAGCACCGACTGCATCGCCTCGGCATACGCCTGCCACGCGGTCGCGTCATTCATCAACGTATCCATGCTGGCCTCAGTATTCAGGCCAAAGCTCCCCTCGCCGAGGACGCCATCGTCTTTCGGATCACTCATCTCGTTGGTTTTCCCTAAAGCGCCGCCTTCCGAGCGGGGCACGCCAAGGGCCGTGCCCCTCATCGACTCGGGCGACGAGATCTCACGAGTCCCGCGTTTTGTCCGGTTTTCTCACAGGCAGGACGCTACGCGCCGGGTAGGACGGCAGAGCCAGAAACGGTGAGAAATCAGGACGAAGGCGGGCGTTAGCCGCGTCCTGACGAGCCTTTAGGACGTCCCTGGACCGTCCGGGACAGACGGTGGGTGTGAGAATGCCTTAAGATTTGGCACAGCCATATCAACTCCTAACTCAGTTGGTTTGGTCAGCGGCTCAAGGGTGTTGCAAGCGCCCTTGGGTCGCGTCTTTCTCGATACGTCGAGCGATGGTTGTCTGCCGAGCCATCAACGAACGAGCAGACAACGCACACACCGTACCAAATTGCGCACGCGTTTGGGTATGGAAATATTCTCAAAAATCGCCCCCGTCGTTCCTGCGCACGCAGGAACCCAGCGCCTCGGTTTGCCAGCAAACACGATGGCGTTGCATCGGCTTTGGCGCCAATCGTTTCGATATCCATCCAGCGACACACAATCCCTGTAGGAGCGCGCCTTGCGCGCAACCGGATGCATCGAAACGATGAAGATGTTCGCGATAACCGGTCGCGCGCAGGCGCGCTCCTACACGACAGTAGTTACGCCAGGTTAGTCGTGAGGTGGCACCGGTCGCATCGGCGATCCATCTTGCGACACCGCATCTCTGTAGGAGCGTGCTTGCGCGCGACCGGATGCATCGAAACGATGAAGATATTCGCGATAACCGGTCGCGCGCAGGCGCGCTCCTACACGACAGTAGTTACGCCAGGTTAGTCGTGAGGTGGCGCCGGTCACATCGGCGATCCATCGTGCGACACCGCATCTCTGTAGGAGCGTGCTTGCGCGCGACCGGTGGAATCGAAACGATGATGGTGTTCGCGACAACCGGTCGCGCGCAGGCGCGCTCCTACACGACAGTAGTTACGCCAGGTTAGTCGTGAGGTGGCGCTGGTCGCATCGGCGATCCGTCTTGCGACACCGCATCTCTGTAGGAGCGTGCTTGCGCGCGACCGGTGGAATCGAAACGATGATGGTGTTCGCGACAATCGGTCGCGCGCAGGCGCGCTCCTACAACAAGCTGCCGCGACGTGTGGAGAGGCGGCGGGGGCGGCCCTTGGCGCGACTTGATGGAGGTGAGGGGAGTGGGCGGAAAAGGCCCGAAGGGGGCCGGCCAGGAAGGCCGGCCTTTCCTGCCGAGACAGGATGTCGAGTCAGGAAACCCCGCCCGCTCCCCGGGCCCGAAGGGGCGTAAGCCATAAGACACTGAGCCGCGCAGCGGCTCCTCCTTTCCCGAGGGACACCGCAGGCCGGAGCGACAAGGGCCGCCCCCGCTGCCTCCAGGCGACCACGCCACAGGCGCCGAGCGCGAGGCCGATAGGCGAGCCCTTGCTACGGAGCGGAAACCCACAAAGGCCGACGTTTCTACGGAGCACACGCATCGCCGATGCGAGCGGCTCCCACCCCTGCGGTAGGCAGCTTGGTTTTGCTACGGAGCGCACCGTTTCAAATGGTCGCGCGCAGGCGCGCTCCTACAGAAAGCGGGGTGAGGTGGCGTCGGGTCCTGCAGGCGAGCAGAATCGGCCATTCATGCATTGGGGAGATGCAGAATGATCCGTTCTGGATGCCTATGGTTAGGTGTGTTGATGTCGGGGATGGCGTACGGCGTTCAGGCGCAGTCCGTCGCAATGCGGCCAGTGATCGGCGACTTTGGATTCGATACGACCGGCATGGATCGGTCTGTGCGGCCGGGCAACGATTTTTATGTCTACGCCAGCGGCGGCTGGACCCGAAGCACATCGATACCGGCATCCAAGGCCAACTATGGCCAGTTCGCCCGACTGGCCGACATCAACACCGAGCGCGTCGGCGACATCTTGACCGAAGCGGCGAAAGACCCTTCCAGCCGCATCGGAGCTGCTTACACCAGCTATCTCGATGAAAAGCGTGTGGAGGCGCTCGGGCTTTCGCCTTTGCGGCCCTGGCTGGATCGCATCGACACGATGGGTGACAGGGCAGCTTATCGTGCGCTTTTGCCGGATGCGGCGGCACTGGGTATCATCGTGCCCATCCGGATCGAGGTGGGGCCTGACGATGCGCATCCGGACACCTATATTCCGATCGTGTCGCAGTCCGGTCTGGGCATGCCCGATCGCAGCTATTACCTGTCCGCCGATGCGCCCATGCCTGAGGTGCGCAACGCATATGTGGTGTGGCTGACCCATGCATTGCAAGCGACGGGGCAGCACGATGCCGCCCGACGCGCCCGTGCCGTGCTGGCGTTCGAGACGGAGATCGCCAAGGTCAGCTGGACACCCTTGCAGAATCGCGATGCCACGAAGACCTACAACCGGACCACGCTTGATGCGCTGGCAAGACAGACCTCCGGTCTTGGCATCAAGGCATGGTTCGTCGGACACGAACCCGCCGGGGATGCCGTGGTGGCGATGCAGCCCGACGCCATTGCGGCGATTGCCGTCATCATCGCGAAGACACCCATGGATGTGTTGAAGGATGCCCTGCGTGCGCAGAGCCTGCATGCCTTCGCGCCCTTTCTTCCCGATAGCGTGGGCGATGCGGATTTTGCGTTCTACGGCAGGGTGCTCGATGGCAGCGAAGCCCGCGAGCCGCGCAAGGCGCGCGCTGCGGATTTCGTCGTGGACGCCGTGCCTGACGATGTAAGCCGTATCTATGTCGCCCGATGGTTCACGCCGGAGACGAAGGCAGCGGCCCTGGCGATGGTGAAAAACATCATCGCTGCGATGAACAGGCGTCTTGATGCGGTGAGCTGGATGTCGGCCGCCACGAAGGCCCGGGCCCATGCCAAGCTGGCCGCGTTCACGCCACGCATCGGCTATCCCGATCGCTGGCACGACTACACGGGGCTGACCATGCGTGCCGACGACCTGCTGGGCAATGCGATACGTGCGCGTCGCTGGCGGCACGACTGGGACATGGATCGCATCGGCAAGTCGCTCTACCGCTGGGAATGGTCGGCCACGCCCATGACGGTGGATGCGTTCGCCAACTATCCGACGATCGGCATCACGTTTCCGGCGGCGATCCTGCAACCGCCGTTCTTTGATCCCCATGCCGATGCGGCGATCAACTACGGCGGCATCGGTGCCGTGATCGGCCATGAGATGAGCCATCAGTTCGACGACCAGGGTGCGAAGTATGACGAGAAGGGGCGGCTGGCCACGTGGTGGACGCAAGCCGACCTTGATGCCTTTCATGCCAGTACCGATGCGCTCGCGAAGCAATTCTCGGCATACGAGCCACTGCCCGGCATGCATATCGACGGCAAGCTCACGCTCGGCGAGAACATCGCCGATCTCGCCGGCTTGACCGTCGCCTATGATGCCTACAAGGCATCGCCCGAAAGCAAGACGGCGAAGATGATCGACGGCTTCACGCCGGACCAGCGCTTCTTCCTCGGTTGGGCACAACTATGGCGCCTGAGTTATCGCGACGCGGACCTCCGGCGTCGCTTGTTGACCAATGGGCATGCCCCGGCGATACAGCGCGTGTGGACGGTGCGGAATCTCGATCCCTGGTATGGCGCCTATGGCGTGACCCCTGGACAGGCGTTGTACCTGGAACCCTCGGCACGAGTGCGTATCTGGTAGGTGGGTGCCTCCAGGTATCGTTCGGCGTCGCGGCTTGACGCTCACGAGGTTATTGGCAATGTTTGGCTGTCGGCTCGTACCGGCTCATGCATGGCTCAAGGACACAGCGTGGAACGATGAAAGGACTGAATCATTGGGTGGTGTGGCTGGCGAGTTTGCTCGCCTTGTTCCTGGGCTGGTGGCTGGCGGGGGTGTTCAATTCCGCACGATGTCGTGGAGGCGTTCCTCGCCCTCGCGCTTTTCGTGCTGGACGATCGCGAGGATGCGTTGGAGAAGGGCCTGATACCGTCGGCGGCCACGCTGGGCGACATCTGGACTTTATGCGCCCAGGCCGGCGGCCTGCGCAAGGCACAGATGAAACGTCTGGCCGACAAGCCCTTTATCGGCGTCGTCACAAGGGATCGCATCGAGCGACTGCTGGCGATGCCAAGTCGCGATCTCGATGTCCTGATGTCGCGAACGGCCGAGCCGCTGCGGTTCCTCGCCGACCTGCGGGCACGGGAAGCGATCTCCGCCAGCGACATCGACCTCACCGCCTGGGCGTCGGGGGCAGGAAGCCTTTACGTGGGCTGGCCGGACGACCGCGATCATGGCGGTACGTGGCTGGTGTCTTACATCCTCGAACGCGCCCTTGTCGCCTTGGCGGCACGTCAGGCGCCAGCCACGGCGCTGTGCGTACTCGACGGACCCGACACGATCGGTTCGCTGCCGTCCTACGAGCGCTCGCTGTACGAGGCGAAGATGCGGGGCGTCCGCGTGCTGCAACGTACGAGCGGCGGCAGGGAGTGGGTTCGCCATTACGGTGAGGCGGGAGGCCAGCGCGCGCTCGGTGCCTTTGATCTTCGCGTGTTCGCCGGCGGTGTCGCGTCCGGTGGCGCCTCGGACCCCGACGACCTGTTCGTGTTCCCTGCCGGCGAAGGCACCCGCTTCGATCATCGCCGCTGGCCCGCCCTGGCGGGTCACATCGCCACCCAGGGAAGCGAGACCCTGGTCGCACTCCAGCGCGGTATCGAGTTCGCGCTGCGTTGCGACACGCTACGCTACGACAAGGACCCGCTTCTCGCCGCGCGCCGATTGCCGCCCGTCCCGACGATGCCGTCGCCTGGAGACCATGCCATGCCAAGCAAGACCCTGAAGACCGTGGGCGCGACTGCCGCGCTGGCGCTTGCCGCCAGCGCCACGACGTATGCCGGCCAGCCTGTGGCGAACAGCGGGCCGAGCGTCGCCATGCATGACGATGCGCCCGCGCATTCGGGCAGTCATGCATCCGATGCATACGACGACAAGCCTGTCGAGGCGACGTTGGGATCCAGGGTGTTCGCCTTTCCCAGAAATATGTATGCGCGACAGCAGGGCCCTGACTTCCAGGGCTCGGTGTCACTCATGTTGAGGTGGCCCGACCTGAAGGCCTATCCGCCAGGGGCGATTGCCGATCCGGCATGGAACGAGGCCTATCTCGACGATGCCGTCGCGATTCAGCCGCTGGTTGTCGAGGGGCGTACGCCGCAAGACATGCTCGACAAGTCGATCCAGCCCAATGCCTGGGACGACGCCGCGGATCCTTCGCTTCACTTGCGCACCCGAAAGGAAGGAGAGCCTCGCTTCGGTCTCACGCCGTATTACATCGATCGTGCTGCGCTCCGCGCCTATCTCGAACATAGGGGCGCGCCGGTCGAGGAAAGCGACCTGAACAGCCTTGGCAAGGATTGGTACGTAGCCAAGGACGCTGACGGGCACGTGACGACCTTCATCCAATGCAGTCCGCGGGAGCTGAAGGGCGCTGCCCTGGTGGGGCATCACATGGAGTCGCTGCCCGTAGGCGTCGATAGAGGCATGTGCAAGCACGTATTCGTGATGCCTGAATACGGACTCTGGATCACCACGACCTACCTGCGGGCCTACCTGCAAGACTGGAAGAAAATCCAGGATCGGGTAACCCGGATATTCCATGACGGACTCCGTCACGAAGGAGGCAAGGGATGAGCGGCTTGAACGAAAAGGACATGACGATACTCGGGTCCTACGCCAAGGACGGTAACCGTGAGCGTTATTGGAATTACCTCGCCCAGCATCCTGGCAACGATGGATACGGTCTTCTTGCCCTGGGTGTCGTCCGTAACGACAACATGCCGGGTGCGGTCGCCAACGCCTATGCCCAGTCATATGCGCAATCGCACAACGGTGTGAAACTCGACGAACGTGCATGGGAAGGGTTTGGACGAGACCTGGTCCGTGACGATTTCAGTCGAAGGGTCGCGCAGTTCAACGCCGGGCATCCGGACAAGGCGCTCAATCTTCCCGCCAGCGACATCCAGGAGTGCCACCGTGCGACGTTCCAGAGCCGGCATATCGGTGCCGATGCCTGGACGCCGAACATCCTGCTCGACGCGGCACGAAAGAAGGGTGGCGATGGCGAGATGGAGAAAGTCTGGCATTCGATGCTCGACAACAGCCACTATGGCGCCGACCGGATGGCGAGCACGACGCGAAATATCGCGCATGACTATCGGGAGCAGATTCCTAATCCAGGTGTCTACTACGCGTCCCTGACGGCGGCCGCCGTCACGGCCACGAAGAGCGGGCGCTATACGGATGTCGATCACATCGATCAAGGCATCATGCATTACGAGTTCAATCGGCGAGACAAGAGCTGGAGTGTTTCCGCCGATTCGGACGTCGCGGAGTTCGGCTTCAGGAGCCCATCGTTCCGCGTCGACGACCCTAAGAAAATCGACGAATTGAACGACGCGCGCGCCGTTCGCCTCGAACGGCAGGCGGCGTCGGAAAAAATCCATCCCGAGGATCCTCATCGCTCGATCGCCCCGAGTCCGTTCACGATCTCCGACGCAGGCAAGCCCGCATCGGCCGAGACGCAGCTCGCGAGCGGTCGCTCCATCGACCCGGGGCTTTATGACGACCTCAAGAAACGATTGCCTGAAGGGACGTCGGAGGATCGAGTGGCGCAGGTTACACTCGCCGCGAAACAGGCGGACATCCGTGCAGGCGAGGTGGCCGGCCTGTCGATCCAGGACGACAAGACATTGCAGATCCACGGCACCCGTCCCGGGGATCGCGCCCAGGTCGATCTGTCGACGCCTCCACCGACCGTCGGTCAGACCGTTCAGATGGCGGAGGCTCACGCGCAGCAGCAGGCCGGCTCTATGGGGCAGTTCCAGGCGCAGCAGGCACAGGTCGAGGCGCAGGCACAGCAGCAAGCCCAGGCCCAACAAGGGGCGTCCATGGGTGGTCCTCGCTTGGGTTGAGCACCCGGCGCAAGCGTCGGCCACCTGGAGACCATGCCATGCCAAGTCAAATCCTGAGGGTCGTGGTGCTGGCGCTCGTCGCCAGTGCCACGATCGCCTGTTCACCACCGGCGCCATCGTGGCAGATGAGCGAAGCTCAACTCGCCGAGCAGGCGAAGAAAGACGGCTTGACGATCGAGCAGGAGCGGGAGCTACGTCGCATAACGGGGCGACCGGACCCGGGCTATCACTTCGAGGGATACAGCGATAAACGGGTCGAGGCCACGCTGGGGCCGCATGTGTTCGGCTTTCCGATGAACCTGTACACCCATCAGACGGGGCCCGATTTCCAGGGAAGCGTCAGCCTCACGCTTCGATGGCCGACCTTGCAGCCTTTCGCGCCCGGGGCGAAGTACGATGCCGCGTACAGCACGGCCTATATGGACGAAAGCGTTCGTTTTCAGCCTACCTTCGTCGACAAGGTTTCCATCGAGTCGATACCGGGCCGGTACATCCAGCCTTCTCCGAACGATCACGACAGTCCGATCACGCATATCGCACTGCGCTTGCAAGGTGAGGACACGTACGGTTTGACTCCCTATTACGCCGATATACCGGCGATTGCCCGTTACCTCGGCGAGGAGGGGAGACCCGTCGATCGGGAACACGCGATCGCCGCCGGAGACGATTGGTTCCTGGCGCGCGACGGTGAGGGACGCATCACGACTCTCATTCGATGCGATAGCCGGGAAATCAAGGGCGCCTCGCTCAAAGACGGCCGCCTGGAAGATCTTCCGCCGGGGGAATCACGTGGCATCTGTCACCATCAGATAGCCATTCCCTCGCTGAGCCTGGCGGTCGACATCACGTATATGAGGGCATATCTTCTGGACTGGAAGAAGATCGAGAGTCGCGTGCGCGAAGTGTTTCTGGACGGCGCATCGCATGAGTGATTTTAAGGATCGCCAAGGCAAGGTTCTCCCGAGGATCGATCCAGGCCCGCGTCGTCAGGTCGAGCAGGGCGAATATGGCGGCAAGGAAGAGGCCGCAGGTCGTTCGAGGTGTAAACCATGTCCTGGCACACCTGTCAGCCATGTCTCCGGTCTATCCACGTTCGCAGGAACGACGGTGGGTGGCATTGCCTACCTGCCATCTATCGTTAAGGCAAGCGCTCCCCATGCACCCAGCTCTGCCGTAGCAGTCCGCCACCGATCCAATAGCAAAGTTCCGGCAAGTGACGAACGCCCCAAACGGCAACGTCCGCACGCTGTCCGACGGCGAGCGTGCCGCGGTCGTCGAGGCCGAGGGCGCGGGCCGCGTGTTGCGTGGCGCCGCGCAGGGCTTCTTCGGGCGTAAGACGGAACAGCGTGCAGGCCATGCTCATCGCCAGGCGCAGCGAGAGCAGCGGCGATGTGCCGGGATTGAGGTCGGTGGCGACCGCCATCGCGACACCATGGCGACGGAAGGCATCGATGGGTGGTGGACGCGTGTCGCGCAGCGCGTAGTACGCGCCGGGCAGCAGCACGGCGACGGTGCCGGCGTCGGCCATGGCGCGCACGTCGTCTTCGTTGGTCCATTCCAGATGGTCGGCGGAAAGACCCTTGTAGCGGGCCACGAGTCCGCTGCCACCGAGGTCGGAGAGCTGTTCCGCGTGTAGCTTCACTGGAAGGCCCAAGGCGGTCGCCTTGGCGAAGAGTCGTTCGGTCTCCGAAGGGGTGAAGCCGATGCCTTCGCAGAAGGCGTCGACCGCGTCCACGAGGCCTTCGTCCGCGAGGGCGGGCAGCATGGTGTCGCAGACTAGCGCGACGTAGTCGTCGCGGCGGTCGGCGTATTCCGGCGGCAGGGCGTGCATGCCGAGGAAGGTGGTGCGTACGTCGATGCCCAGTTCCTGGCCGATACGACGCGCGACGCGCAGCATGCGCCGCTCTGCGTCGGGCTCCAGGCCGTAGCCGGATTTGATTTCCAGCGTCGTCACGCCATCGGCGAGCAGGGCGCGGGCGCGCGGCAGCGATTGCGCGAGCAGTTCATCCTCGTCGGCGGCGCGGGTAGCGCGCACGCTGGAGACGATGCCGCCGCCTTTGCGGGCGATTTCTTCGTAGCTGGCGCCTTCCAGGCGCAGTTCGAATTCCTGTGCGCGATCGCCGCCGAAGACGAGATGGGTGTGGCAATCGACGAGTCCTGGCGTGACCCAGTGACCGGGGAGGGATTCGACGCGATGCGACAGTGTTCCAGGTTCGCCCGGTAATTCCTCACGAGGGCCGGCGAAGACGATGCGTCCGTCCTTCCAGCCGATGGCACCCTGTTCGATGGCACCGTAGGGCTGGCCGTTGTCGGTGAGCGTGGCGAGGCCGACATCGAGCAGGAGGTGGTCCCAGCGGGTGTCGGTCATGCGTTCTCTCCTTCGTTTGCCGGGGTTTCGCGACGCCGGCGTTCTTCTTCATACTGCGCGATCAGGTTCTCGGCCAGCGCCTTGTACACCGGTACGCGGCAGACGAGCGCGGATACGGCGCGCGCCAGCAGGCAGGCTGCCATGATCGGCAGCGCCATCTGCCGGTTGGCGGTGAGTTCGAGCGAGATGACGGCGGCGGTCAGCGGTGCCTGCGTCACGCCGGAAAGATACGCCGCCATGCCGAGCAGCACGACGGCGGACGTGTCGGCGCCGGGAAGTAGGTTGGCGATGTTGTCTCCCAGGCCCGCACCCACGGCGAGTGCGGGAGAGAAGATGCCGCCCGGAATACCCGCCCACGACGAGGCGATGTTGCCGAGGAACTTGAGCACGCCGAAGATGGGGCCGGTATCGCCGTGGCCTTGCAGGATGTCGCGTGCCTGCGCATAGCCCGTGCCATACAGGCCGTTTGCGCTCAGCAGGCTGAGCAGTACCAGAGCGAGGCCGCAGGCGGCGGCGAACACGACGGGCTGGCGTGCGCGCAGGCGACCGACGATGCCGCGCAGGCCGTTGGCGGATGGCACGATGAGCCGGGCGAACAAGCCGCCGGCCAGACCGCCGACGATGCCGGTAAGCAGTACGGCGATCCAGGCCTTGCCGAAGGGCAGGCTGGCGGTAATGTCGCCGAAGTAGGCGTAGTTGCCGACGATGCCGAGCGAGACGACGCCGGCCACGATCACGGCCGTAAGCAGTGTGCCGCTCATGCGATGCTCGAAGGCGCCGGACATCTCCTCGATGGCGAACACCACGCCGGCCAGTGGCGTGTTGAATGCTGCGGCCAGGCCTGCGGCGGAACCGGCGAGGATGAAGCGTCCGGCCGCGGTGGGATCGGCGAAGCCGAAGCGTCGTCCCATCGTATAGAGCAGGCCGGCGCCGACATGCACGGTGGGGCCCTCGCGGCCGACCGATGCGCCGCCGAGCAGGGCGGCAAGGGTGAGCGCCATCTTGCCTAGCGCCACCTTCAGCGAAAGCAGGCGCGAGCGGAAGCCTTCGTCTTCGATCTTCAGTGCGGCGATGGCCTGCGGAATGCCCGAGCCACGCGTGGCCTTGAGTGCGCCCTGGGTCAGCCAGGAGAGCAGGGCAAACATTGCCGGTGTGATGAGCAGCGGCACCCACCAGCCGTGCGAGGCCACGCGATGGAACAGTTCAAAAGCGTAGTCGGCGGCCTTGGCGAAGAACACGGCAGCGAGACCGACGACCACTGCGCCTGTCCAGAACAGGATGCGTCGCCGCCACTGGGTGGGTGACAGCCATTCATGCTGGCCGAGGTCTTTCAGGCGCTGAAGGCGCGAGGCACGCGTGCCTTCGATGGGTTGTTCGCTCATTTGCCCTCCGGTGCCCGGGCCCAGCGCACCTCGTAGAGGTCGTAGCGACGGTCTTTCAGGTTTTGCACGGCGCCGGAATTGCGGGCGCGGGCGAGGTTTTCCAGGCGCAGGTCGGCAAACAGCACGGTTTCGATGTTCGGGGTGGAGTCGGCGGCGATGCCGTCACGCGCGAACGGGAAATCGCTGGGCGTGAGGATGCAGCTCTGGCCGTACTGGATGTCGAAGTTGTTCACGCCGGGCAGGTTGCCGACGTTGCCCGAGAGCACGACGTAGCACTGGTTTTCGATGGCACGGGCCTGCGAGCAATAGCGCACGCGCAGGTAGCCCTCGCGCACGTCGGTGCAGAAGGGCACGAACAGGATCAGCGCCCCCTGGTCGGTGAGATGGCGGGCCACTTCGGGAAACTCCGAGTCGTAGCAGATCATCACGCCGATGGGGCCGCAATCGGTCTGGATGGTGGCCGCTGCATCGCCGCCGGTGATGTTCCACACGTTGCGTTCGCTGGGCGTGGGGTGAAGCTTCTCGCGCTCATGGATGGAGCCGTCGCGCAGGCACACGTAGCAGACGTTGTGGATGTCGCCGTTGGGCTGCCGGGTGGGGTGCGAGCCGCCGATGATGTTGATGTTGTAGTGCACGGCGAGGCGGTGGAACAGCGCCTTGACCTCGTCGGTGTATTCGGAGAGGCGACGGATCGATTCCACCGGCGACAGCTCTGCATTTTCGATGGAAAGCAGCTGCAGGGTGATCAGCTCGGGGAAGGCGACGAAGTCGGCGTCGTAGTCGGCGGCGATATCGACGAAGTATTCCACGTGTGAGGCGAATTCCTCGAACGAGGAAATGCGCCGCTGCTGGTACTGCACCGAGGCCACGCGCACCGAATCGGGCAGGCGATGGCTCTGCGAGACCTTGGGTGTGTCGGGGTGGTTGAGCAGTTGCGGATTGCGCCAGATCAGGTGGGCCGCATAGCCCAGCGACTCATGGTCGGACGGCACGTACTCGCGCAGCAGGCCGATCACCTCGAAGCCGTTGCGCAGCTGGAAACTCAGCGTGGGATCGCGACGGGTGCCATCGACCACGGCCTGCACATAGGCTTCGGCGCTGCCATAACGGGCTACGGCACGGGCAAGTCCCGGCATGCGGCCGCCGAAGACGATGCCGCGCAGCTTCAGATCGGTGCACAACCGTTTGCGCGCGTGATAAAGACGCTGGCCGATGCGCATGCCCCGGTATTCCGGGTGGACCACGACCTCCATGCCGTACAGCCAGTCGCCCTTGGGGTCGTGACGCGAGGCGAAGCCGCCGCCGGTGATCTGCATCCACGTGTGCGGAGCGAGCGCCACGGATTCGTTGATGCGGAAGGTGGCGCAGAATCCCACGATGGTGCCTTCGTACTCGACGACGAACTGGCCTTCGGGGAAATGGGTCTGCTGGCTGTGCAGCATCTCGGCGGAATGACCCCACTCGGCCGTATAGACACGGGCGGTGAGGGCGACGAGGGCCGGCACGTCCGAAGGACGCGCCAGTCGAAGCGTGAGCTTCGGGGTCTGGGCGGCGGTTTTCTCGGTCATGCGGCCAATTATGCTCCCCTTTCCCTTGTAGGAGCGCGCCTTGCGCGCGACCGGGGTACTCCACAGTTCATCGTTTTGCCGATACCGGTCGCGCGCAAGGCGCGCTCCTACAATGCGTTAGCATTCACCGCATCCCCATGATGGATATCTCCCATGCCACACGCCACCTATTCCGCAGATTTCCTCTGGCAGGACACCGCCTGGCAAGACGCCGCCTGGCAGGCAGGACAGGCCGGCCTTGTGGTGGAAGGGGGGCGCTTTGTCCGGGCGGGTGACGGTGGCGAGCGGGTGGGGCGCTTCGTGCTGCCCGGCATGCCGAACCTGCATTCGCATGCGTTCCAGCGTGCCATGGCCGGCCTGGCAGAGCGCCGTGGTCCGGGCGAGGACAGCTTCTGGACCTGGCGCGAGACGATGTATGCCTTCGCGGAGGCTATCGATCCGGATGACCTGAAGGCTATTGCCACCCAGCTTTATATCGAGATGGTGAAGGCCGGCTATACCCAGGTCTGCGAATTCCACTACCTGCAT
Organism: Luteibacter anthropi; assembly: GCF_023699965.1. Taxonomy (NCBI): domain Bacteria; kingdom Pseudomonadati; phylum Pseudomonadota; class Gammaproteobacteria; order Lysobacterales; family Rhodanobacteraceae; genus Luteibacter; species Luteibacter anthropi. The sequence continues at coordinate 4,741,335 of NZ_CP077072.1, read as the reverse complement.
CACGGCCCTCGCGGCGTGCCGTATGCCGACCCGGCGACGATGTCGCTGGCATTGATCGAGGCGGCGAAGGACGCCGGCATTGGCCTGACCCTGCTGCCGGTGCTCTACATGACCGGAGGCTTCGACGGTCGCGCGCTTTCCGAGCGGCAGCAGCGCTTTCGCCATGACGTGGGGCAGTACGTAAGCCTGCTGGAGCGGCTGGTGCCGATGCAGCACGACATGCTGCGCATCGGTATCGCGCTGCATTCATTGCGCGCGGTGCCGGAAGACGCCATGCGCGCCTTGCTTGCCACGAGTGTTTCGCGCGACCTGCCGATCCATATCCATATCGCCGAGCAGATCGGCGAGGTGCAGGACTGCCTCGCGGTGCGTGGCGCGCGACCCGTGGAGTGGTTGCTCGATCACGCCGACATCGACCCACGCTGGACCCTGATCCATGCCACCCATCTGACCGGCCAGGAAACCGATCGCATTGCAAAGAGCGGTGCCGTGGCGGGCCTGTGTCCTACCACCGAGGCCAACCTTGGCGACGGCCTGTTCCCGCTGGCCGATTTCATCGATGCCGGAGGCACACTGGGCATCGGTTCCGACTCGCATATCTCCGTGTCGCCGGTGGAAGAGCTGCGCTGGCTGGAATACGGGCAGCGCCTGGTGACGCGGCATCGCAACGTGGCGGCGCGCCATCCGGAAGAGAGTGTCGGCAACACGCTGTGGCAGAGGGCGCTCGATGGCGGCGCACGTGCTTCCGCAGCCGACATCGCGCGCCTGGTTCCTGGTGCGCGCGCCGACCTGCTCGTACTCGACGAGCGCTCGCCCCTGCTGGCCGCGCGAGGCGAGGCCGACGTACTCGACACGTTCCTGTTTGCTGGCAATACGCCGCTGGTGCGCGACGTGATGGTGGGTGGCCGCTGGCGCGTGCGCGATTACGCACACGCCGCCGAAGAGGCGGCCGCGAAGGCCTACCGCGTGGTGGTGGAGAGGTTGGCCGCGGCCTGAGATACCGGGCCCGACGAACACTTCGACTTGCCGTAGAGGCCTTCCGCCGCTGGCTCGTTCTTTTTCGCGGCCTCGGGTGAGGCGTAGATGGTCACGCCCAGGTCGCAGCGGTTTTCGCGAAGGGTGAGGCGCACGGTGTCCATGCGCGTGGGCGGCGTGTCGTCCAGCGTGCACTTGCTGTCCTGCGCCAGGCGCAGGGTGACACTGTCGCCTTCCACCGCGAGCACGTCGTAGTGGGCGTTCTGGCAGCCCTTCCAGCTCAGGGTGTCCTTGTCGATGCTGAGCATGCGCAGGCCCTGGAACGCATTGCTGTAAGGCTCCCAGTCGCCGGCCAGCCAGGCCGGTGCCGGCTGTGCGGAGGACATCAGGACGAGGGCGATCAGGGGATGCATCGGGTACTCCGGTTCGTTCTCAGGCGTTGCTGTCGGGATCGGTCGAGGCCTTCGGTGCGCCTGCACCGGTCGGACCTGCGATGTCGGGTGTCTGACTGCCGGTGCGCAGCACGAGATCCTGCGGACGCAGCAGCGGGATGCCGGCACCGCGCAGTCGCGCGATGAAGTCGAACAGCAGGTCGCTCTTTACGCCGCCCACGTCGCGCGGGCCGCCCACGTAGCAGGTGGTGGCGAAGGTCATGGCCGTACGGTCGATGCTGTCGAGGGTGACCGACGGTGCGGGCGCTTCCGTGACGGACTTGTGCGCATGCATGGCGTCGAGCAGGTGCTGCCGCACGTCGACCGGATCGCTGTCCAGCGGCATCGGCAGCTTGATCAGCACCCGCCCTTGCGGATTGGCCATGGTCATGTTGCGCACGGGCTTGGTGATGAACGACGAATTGGGCACGATGATCGTCGAACGGTCCGCCACCTGGATTTCCGTGGCGCGCACGTTAATGCGACGGATGTCGCCCTCGGCATCGTCCAGCACCACCCAGTCGCCGACCTTTACCGGTCGCTCGGCAAGCAGGATCAGGCCGGAAATGAAGTTCTGCACGATCGCCTGCAGGCCGAAACCGATGCCCACCGAAAGCGCCGAGGCCACCCAGGCGATGTTCTGCAACGACAGGCCCATCGTGACCAGGGCGACCGATGCGACCAGGACCATGCCCACATAGCCCAGCAGGGTGGTGAGCGAGCTGCGCATGCCCGGATCGATGGCGGTGCGCGGCAGGTACTGGTTGGACAGCCAGTTCTTCACCACCCGTACGGCGAGCAGGCCGACGAAGAAGATGGCGATGGCGGTGAGGATGCGATCGGGCTGCATCTTCATGCCGTAGATTTCGATCGACTGCAGCTTGCCGCTGAAGGCGACGATGTCGGAGGCGCCGGCCCCGAAGCCCGTGGCCACCACGGTCAGGGCGAACAGGAACAGGACCAGGCGCGACACGCCCGACAGCACGACGCCGGCCTGGTCGAGCAGCTTCGGGTCCATGCCGAACACGGCCTGCGCGCGTGCGCTCATCGGGCCCTTCTCGGACAGCAGGGTTTCGAAGAGATCGTCCACCAGGCGCATGGCGAGATACGTGGCGGCCACCACGATGATCGTCCAGACCATCTGCCCGGCCATGAAGGCAGCGAAGGCGATGAAACCGGTCAGCAGGCCCAGCCACGTCGCGACGATGGATACCCATGCCGCGGCAATGAAAACGCTGGCCCAGACCGGCCGCGGCGCGGGAGGCGTGCCATCTACCGAGTGATGATGCGAGCGGCTGAGGCGACTGAGCGCCACGGCAGTGAGCACGGTGAGCACCACCGCTTCGAGGCTGCTGGTGGCCACCGTGGCGGACAGGCTGTTGCCGACGGTGTGGTTGAGCTTGTGCAGGAACTGGAACAGCACCGTCGCCAGCGAAAACAGCATCGGAAAGCGACGCAGCTGCATCGCCGTTTCATCCGGGATGGCGGGCAGGCGCCAGGAGGGACGCTTGGCGGAAAGAAGGGCACGACCCAGGCCGGCGATGAAGGCGCCCAGGAAGACCAGCGCGACCAGGGTATGTGCGATCTCGTCCGTTTCCGGGCTGAAAGTGTCGCTCCAGTTGAGGCCCAGGTAGAACAGTTGCGTGCCCAGGCCCGTCGTGAGCGTGGAGGTCAGTGCCACGCCCAGGATCAGCGCCGAGCGGCGCAGGCGACCCGGCGGCATGCGGTTCGCGGTGAGTTCGCGGGCGCGGTGCTCCAGGTACAGGCGCACCACGCTCATGAGCAGCAGCCCCGCCAGCACGCAGCTGATCAGCGCCGTGCGGTTGCCCTGGGTCCAGCTGTTGGAGACATCGTCGCGCACCGTGCCCACGAAATCGCGGACATTGGCCATGTCGCGCGGGAAGGCGGCGGCGGGTTCGGCCCAGAAGGCCCGGGACAACAGGGAGTTCGTCCGCCGGGAGATCATTTCCTGGAAACGGATGCGGCGCAGGTCGGAAAGCTGGTTACTGGTCTGCTGGGCTTCCAGCGCGATGCCGTTGGCCTGCTTGATCTGCGCATCCACGGCATCGAAGGCTTTCTGGGCGTCCTTGCGCGAGGCAGCCAGTTCCGGGGCTTCGCGGGTACCGGCGGCAGGCGCGGGGCCGAGCTGGTCGAGGCGGGCCTTGGCCGACTCGCGCCCCTGCTGGAGCGAGCTGGCTACCTTCTGTGCCTTGCTGCCGATGTCCGAGGTGTTGCTGCGCAGGTCGTCGATCGCCGAATCGGTGATCTTCTCGTCCTTCATCGACTTCTCGACCTGGTCGAGCTGGCCGCGGAGGTCGTCGATCTGCTGCGCCGGGGTGGCGGTGGTGGTGGTGTCGTCCGCGCTCTGGGCGTGGAGGGCCCCCGCGAAGGCCAGGATGAGCAGGATGAGGAAAATTCTGAGGGTGCGCATGGCGGGATGATCGAAGCCGGGGCGGGGCAGGTCAAATACCGGATAGTGCGTTACCCTCGGTGAACGCCATGTGCGCCGTGCCCGATGCGGCAATGCAGCTTTGCCGTCCGCAAGACGGCCGCTATCCTGCCGCCCCTTTGTCACCGCCTGGATGCTCACCATGCGCAAGAAGCTGGTCGCCGGAAACTGGAAGATGCATGGCTCGCGTGCCATGGCGGACGCCCTCGTGCGCGAGATCGTCGAGAATCTTCCCGATGGCACCGACGTGCTGGTCTTCCCGCCGGATGTCTACCTGGCCGAGCTGGCCGGCAAATACGGCGACCGTGGCCTGGGATTCGGCGCGCAGAATCTCTCCGAACATCATGTGCAGGGTGCCTATACGGGCGAGATCTCGGGAGGCATGCTGCATGACGTCGGCGCGCGCTGGGTGCTCGTGGGCCATTCGGAGCGCCGCCAGTACCAGCATGAATCCGACGCGCTCCTCGCGAAGAAATTCGAAGCCGCCCTCCAGGCTGGCCTCACGCCGATCCTCTGCGTGGGCGAGACCCAGGAAGAACACGAATCAGGCCGTGCCGAAGAGGTGATCGGGCGCCAGCTCGCCGCCGTGCTCGACCACAACGGCATCGAGGCTTTCCGCCGGGCGCTGGTGGCCTATGAACCCGTCTGGGCCATCGGTACGGGCCTCAGCGCCACCCCGGACAAGGTGCAAAAAATTCATTCATTCATCCGTAGCCAATTGGCAAAGAAGGATGCTAATATCTCGCTCCTCACCCGGGTCCTCTACGGTGGAAGCGTCAAGCCGGCCAACGCGGCTGAACTTTTCGCCCAGCCCGACGTGGACGGTGGGCTGATCGGCGGTGCTGCCTTGGTGGCTTCCGATTTCCTGGATATATGCGCCGCGGCGCGTCGATAGCGCGACACGGTAGACCGAGAAGACATGTTCATTCTCTTCAGCGTTTTTTATATCCTGATCGCCGCGGCGATGATCGTGCTGATTCTCATGCAGCGCGGCGCCGGTGCGGACGCAGGTTCTGGTTTTGGTGGCGGTGCATCCGCCACGGTGTTCGGTGCGCGTGGCTCGTCGAGCTTCATGACTCGCGCGACGGCCATCCTCGCTGGTCTGTTTTTCCTGCTCAGCCTCGGCATGGGCATTTATCTCAGCCACTCGGGCAACGCTGCCCAGCCGGCTGCAGATCTTGGCGTGATGTCCGGAGCCACCACTCCGGCAGCTCCCGCCAACACCGCTCCGGTCACCCCGGCGTCCGACGTGCCCAAGGCACCGGCAGCCAACGGTGATACCCCGGCTGCCACGGCACCGGCAGCAGCGGCCAACGATGTTCCGGCTGCAAAGCAGGAAGCCGCCAAGGCTCCCGCTGAGCCTGCCAAGAAGTAATAGCGGTACACCAAAGTTTCAGAGTTATGCCCAGGTGGCGGAATTGGTAGACGCACTACCTTGAGGTGGTAGCGGCTTCGGTCGTGGGGGTTCGAGTCCCCCCTTGGGCACCAACAAAGATCCGATGACCTCCATCGGATCGCAGGACGACCCGCGAAGGCGGGTCGTTTTGTTTCGGACCTCTTCGGTGAAGTGTGTTCGAGAGGTTTGAAGTGACAATCTAAGCAACATGCCCAGGTGGCGGAATTGGTAGACGCACTACCTTGAGGTGGTAGCGGCTTCGGTCGTGGGGGTTCGAGTCCCCCCTTGGGCACCATTATTGAAAACCCTCTCCGTATGCGGAGAGGGTTTTTTTATTGCCTTGCTTCGTAGGCAGGGCTCGCCTTGCGGCCTCGCGCTCGGTGCCTGCTGCGCCGCCTCTCCCCACGTGATCGCGGCGTGTTGTAGGAGCGCGCCTGCGCGCGACCGTTCATGGCGCAACCCATCACCATTCTCGTTCCACCGGTCGCGCGCGAGGCGCGCTCCTACAGGGATACGGGGGGCGTGGTGCGAATAATTTGTAGGAGCGCGCCTGCGCGCGACCGTTCATGGCGAAACCCATCACCATTCTCGTTCCACCGGTCGCGCGCAAGGCGCGCTCCTACAGGGGTTTAGGCCTTGCTTTGTGATGTGTGCGCTGCTCGGGCCAGGGCCTCGCCTACGCCGTGCGTGGAGCGCCGGCTGCGCTCGTCTTTGATGCGCCCCTCGTCGTCGAAGGCCTGGTGTGCCGAGCCCAGCGCGATGTTTTCCGGGATCACCGTCAGGCCGATCTTGTGCAGGGATATCTGCAGGGCCGTCTGGGAGCGGAGGCCGCCGAGCAGGCCGGGCGAGGCGGAAATCACGGCGGCGAACTTGCCTTTGAAGGCGCCCAGTCCGGTGCGGTCGGTTTCGGTGGGGCGGCTGGCCCAGTCGAGGGCATTCTTCAGCTGGGCGGTGTAGCCGCCGTTGTGTTCGGGGGAGGCGATCAACAGGGCGTCGTGCTCGGTGATCTGACGCTTGAACTCCAGCGCACCGGCAGGAAAGCCATGCTCGTCCTCATGGTCGCCGTCGTAGACGGGCAGGGCCAGGTCGGCGAGGCGCAGGACGGTGACTTCCGCACCCGCGGCGCGGGCGCCGTCCACGGCCTCGGTCAGCAGTTTGCGATTGAGCGACTCACGGCGCGAGCTGCCGGCGAAGGCGAGGATCCTGGGTGGCATGGGAGGTCTCCTGATCGGGGATGGGCAAGGTCGGATGGGCTGGTGCGCCAATTCATCGATAGTCGCCTGATCGCTCTGAAGATCGCAATGTCATGCGAGCCACGACGCCATGGTCCCATCCATCGACGGATTGGCCTGACCGGCGTACCTTGCGTTCAAGTCGTTGTCAGATTTGCCGATAATGCGCATGTCACCCGCATTCCCACCCCTGGCCTGAGAAAGGCCCTACCGGCCCCTTCTCATGCCCTACGTGTCCCTCGACCCGGTTTTTTCGACGCTTCCTGCGAGCTACAGCCTCGTGCTGGTGGCGTTTTCGCTGATCGTGGCCATCCTGGCCTCCTATACGGCCCTCAACATGGCCGGGCGCGTGGCGGGGACGACAGGGCGGACGTCGTTGCTATGGCTGGTGGGCGGCTCGTTTGCCATGGGCTTCGGCATCTGGTCGATGCACTTCATCGGCATGCTGGCTTTCAGCCTGCCCATCGCACTGGGATACGACGTCGACCTCACCCTGTGGTCGCTGGTGATCGCTATCGTGTCGTCGGCCTTCGCCCTGTGGCTGGTCTGCCAGAAGACACTGCCCTGGGCGCGGCTGTGCCTTGGCGCGCTGCTGATGGGTGCCGGCATCGCGGCCATGCACTACACAGGCATGGCCGCGATGCGCATGATGCCCGGCGTGACCTACGACGCCACGCTGTTTACGGTGTCGGTCGTGATTGCGGTGCTGGCTTCAGGCGCAGCGCTCTGGATCGCTTTTCGCCTGCGCGGTGACGGTGAGCGCGTGCTCTACGCCCGCGTGGGGGCCTCGCTGGTGATGGGCTGCGCCATTGTCGGCATGCACTACACGGGCATGGCTGCCGCGCGCTTTCCCGTGGGCAGCTACTGTGGTGCCGCATTCAACGGCATCGACACGAAGTGGCTGGCACTCGTGGTGATCGTCATCAGCCTTGCCGTGTTCGCCATCGCGCTGGTCGTATCGATGCTGGATGTTCGCGCCGGACTGCTCGCCAGTTCGCTGGATCGCGCGCAGAGCGAACTGATGCAACTGGCCCTGCACGACAACCTCACCCGGCTGCCCAATCGCGTGCTGCTGGGCGATCGCATCGAGCAGGCGATCCACAAGGCGACGCGGGAAAAACGCCAGTTCGCCGTGCTGTTCATGGATCTCGATGGTTTCAAGGCGGTGAACGATGTCTATGGCCACCATGCTGGCGACCTGTTGCTGAAGGAAGTCGCGCGCCGCGTGCTGGGCACCAAGCGCGACGAAGATACCGTGGCCCGCCTGGGCGGCGATGAGTTCGTGATGGTGATGGATGTCGACCGGCCGGAAGACGCCGCCGAGCGGGCGCAGCAGGTGGTGGATGTGCTGAATGCCGCGTATGTCATCCACGGCACCAGCATGCATGTATCGGCCAGCGTGGGTATTGCGATATTCCCCGAGAACGGCCTGGGCATCCATGACCTCATGGTCAACGCCGACGCGGCGATGTACCACGCGAAGGAACAGGGTCGTAACGGCTACTGCTTCTTCGAAAGCGCCATGAATGCCAACGTCCATCAGCAGCTCAAGTTGCAACAGGACCTGCGCCGTGCGCTGGATCGCAAGGAGTTCGTGCTGCATTACCAGCCGAAGATGGTGTCGCCGAACGGACCGATGATCGGCGTGGAAGCCTTGCTGCGCTGGAAAAAACCCGAAGAAGGACTGGTGCCGCCGGACACCTTCCTTCCGGTGGCCGAGCGCACGGGCCTGATCGTGCCCATTGGCAACTGGGTGATCGACGAAGCGTGCCGCCAGATGCGTACGTGGCTAGACGAAGGCCACGAGGGCTGGACGGTGGCAGTGAATCTTTCTGCCATGCAGCTTACCCATAGCGGTCTGGTGGACGTGCTGCGCAGTGCGCTGGCACGTCACGGCCTGGAAGGCCGCCACCTGGTGCTGGAAGTGACCGAATCCACGGCCATGCGCGATGCGGAAACCAGCCTCGCGATTCTCAACGAGGTTGCCGAACTGGGCGTAGGGATATCCATCGACGATTTCGGCACGGGCTATTCGAGCCTGCTTTACCTCAAGCAGCTACCGGCCGACGAGCTGAAGATCGACCGGGGTTTCGTGACCGAGCTGGCCCAGGGCAATGACGACGAAGCCATCGTTTCCGCCATCGTCGCCCTGGGCAAGACGCTTGGCCTGAACATCGTGGCCGAAGGCGTCGAAACCGCCGAGCAGCAGGAACTGCTGACCCGCCTGGGTTGCAATGCCCTGCAAGGGTATCTGCTGGGCAGTCCCGTTCCAGCCGATCAGTTGTCGCGCAGCGTCACGGCGATGCTGCCGTCGTCGTAACGACGGCAGCATCGGTACCTCACTTCGTCTTCTGCCGATGGATACGGCGGCTGTCGTGGTTGAGCGACTTGTTGAGGTTGCCCTGTTCCTTCTTCGTCAGGTGTCCACCGTTCTTCGCTTCATCGCGGCTTTCGCGCTGGGCGATGTTGGCGTCCTGCTTCTCGTCGCGCGCCGCCTGGGCGCCGTTCATCGTGCCGTTCGCCTCGCCGTTGGCGATGCGCTGCTGCTGGTTGTCCAGGCGCTGGTTCACTTCGTTGACGCGCGGATGGCCCGGAACGGGGGTGGCGTCCTGGGCGGCGCTGGCGCCCGCGGAGAGCGCAAAAGCCAGGGCGAGGCCCAGGGGGGCGAAGCGGGACGTCAGGTTCATGGTGGTTCCCTCTGATAGGTGGTGGGCGCCGGGCCGGGAGATGGTCCGACGGACCCGCCATGGCGTTCATGGAGGGTCACGAGGCGGCGAACGCGGCCCCCGGGCGATGCGTTGACCATCGGGAGGTTGCGGTTTAGCCGCCGTTCGTGAAGGTGACCTCGCCGGACGGGATCAAGCCAGGCGCGAGCCGTTCGGCACGGGGCGCTCCACCGTGGCGATCACCACGCCCTCGTCGGTATGGAAGCCGGTGAGCAGGAACTGCGACAGCAGGGGACCGATCTGTTTCTCGGGGAAATTGATCACCCCGATGATCTGCCTGCCGACGAGGTCTTCCGGGGCGTACACGCCGGTGACCTGGGCGCTGGTCTTGCGTTCGCCGTGGGGGCCGAAGTCCACCCATATCCGGTAGGCGGGGCGGCGGGCCTCGGGAAAGGCTTCCGCGCGCACGACGGTGCCGGCGACGAGCTGCACTTTCTCGAAATCGGCCCAGCTGATGGTTTCGCTCATGTCGGGAGAATCCTTCGTTGGAAGGCTTTCAGCATGCCGCGAAACCATCGGAAACGCTTGGCGCCGTCTTGGGCGCTCTTGGCCCGGACTCGCGTCTTACGGTTCCAGGTACTGAGCACCCTTGGGCGTCAGCCGGAGAATCCGCCGTTGTCGAGGAAGGCCTGCTCTTCCGGCGTGGTGATGCGGCCCAGCTGCTCGTTACGGTGCGGGAAGCGGCCGAATGCCTCGATGATTTTCCGATGCTCGATGGCATAGGGAAGGAACGGTTCGCCGAGCGCCGTGAACAGTGCGACCGACAGGTCCTGGTCGGCCATGTTTTCGGAGTGTTCGAAAGGCAGGTAGCAGAACGATCGCATGTCGTGATCGTGTGCCTTGTCGAAGCCATGTTCCAGTGTGTGCCGTGCGACGAAGCGCGCGAGCGGATCGGTGGCGTACATGTGGCCGCAGCCGCGCAGGGCATTGCGCGGGAACTGATCGAGCAGGATCAGCAGGGCGAGGCAGCCGTCCGCCGTATCCATCCAGTGATCCAGTTCGCGGCGTGCCGCGGCGAGGTGTGCGCCCAGGAAATGACCCCGGAAGACGCGATCGAAATTGTCGTCTTTCGCAAACCAGTATTCGTAGCCGGCCGCACGCCAGAACCGCAGGATGCGGTCCGGCGTTTCCGGTACGGCCAGGGGAGGCAGGGCGTGTTCCATGCGGTATTCCATGTGATGGCAACGCCGCGATGATGCCGCCTGCCTGGTGGTATAGCCACCGTTGATGAGGGGGACCTGCTCGGTGATCCATCATGCCGAGGGTGTTTTCCGCGCCCTCCCGTCGATAGCCATTGCCGTTATGCTTTGCCACCGACCCCGTCCTACAAGGAAGCTCCATGGCCCTGGCCGCCACCGTACTCACCGTGCTGGTGATCCTGATCCACCTCTACATCGTGTTGCTCGAAATGGTGCTGTGGCGTTCACGGGGTCCCAGGGTCTTCGGCATCAGCGCGGATTTCGCGCGCGACACCAAGGCGCTGGCTTCGAACCAGGGCTTGTACAACGGCTTTCTCGTCGTAGCACTGGTGCTGGGTCTGGTCCTTCGCGAACCGTTTGCCACGGCCTTTGTTTTTTATGGGCTGGGCTGCGTCATCGTGGCCGGCTTGTGGGGAGCTCTGACGGCGAATCGCCGCATTCTTTATGTGCAGGCGTTGCCGGCCGCCCTTGCGTTCGTGGCGCAGTGGATGACTCACTGAGCGGCATCTCGTATCACGTATGCGCGTAATCGGCATAAATGCGTGATGCAACCCGGTTTTTTCCTAAAACCGGCAACCGAGGCATGCGGCTGGTCTTTCTGTCGAACAGGCGGGTAAAAGCCCGTAATAACGAGGGATTGCCGGAGGGATGCACCATCTGAACGCCGCCGGGCTTCATGGCAGTCACGTTCTCGCATGGTATGTCCCTCCGCCTCTTCGTGGCGGAATACGGCATGGCCGAGACCGAATTACCCCTTGCCCGACCCGACCGGTCGCCGCCTTGCCGCCCGGCAACGTTCGAACTGGGGCTTGCCCTTGCAGGCGCCGTATCCGGAGGCGCCTATGCCGCCGGCGTGCTCGACTTCCTCTACGAGGCGCTTGAGCGCTGGTACGCGGCCCGTGAACGCGGGGAAAAGGTACCCGCGCACGACGTGCTGCTTCGTGTCATCTCGGGTGCCTCGGCCGGCAGCGTCAACGGGCTCATTTCAGCCGTGGCGCTGCCTTATGCGTTTGCGCATGTCCATGCATCGGATACGCAAGGTGGTGGAGCCAACCCTTTCTACGATACCTGGGTACGACGTATCGACATCAGCTGGCTGCTGGGAACGGGGGATCTCGACGACCCGACGCAGCCCATCGTGTCGTTGCTGGATTCACGTTGTATCGACCGCATCGCGGAGCATGTACTTGCCTTCGAGGGGCCAGCCATGGCGCGCCCCTACATTGCCAGTCCGCTCAAATGCATTTTTACCGTCACCAACCTGCGTGGCATGCCCTACCGCGTACCGTTCGCGGGGAGCAAGTCGCAGCAGGCGCACAGCATGGTGGCGCACTCGGACTACCTGCGCTTCGCGGTGAATACGGGGCAGGGCATCTACGAACGGACCTGGGAGTATCCGGACGATCTCTACGTGGCGCATCCCAAGCAGCTCCCGGATCGCTCGTGGAAGGCCATCCTGCGCGCATCGCTGGCCTCGTCGGCCTTTCCCGCCGGGTTGCGTTACCGGGGCATCGAGCGTCGCTGGAGCGACTACATGCAGCGCGCCGTGATGGTGCCGGATGTGAACGGGCGTGTGTCGATGGTGCCCATCCTTCCCGATGCCACGCGTTTGCCGGGGCAGGGCGCGACCTATCGTTTTGTCGCCGTGGATGGTGGCGCGATGGACAACGAGCCTTTCGAGCTGGCGCGCGTGGAGCTCGCCGGGGCGCTGGGCCGGAACCCGCGACGGGGCGATGAAGTCAATCGCATCGTGGTGATGATCGATCCGTTTCCCGAGCCGGACGACCTGGGCCCCGAGCACGCCGACGAGATCAACGTGGTGGAGTCGATGGCCGCGCTGTTTACCTCGTGGAAGCAGCAGGCACGCTTCAAGCCGGAAGAAGTGGCACTGGCGATGGATGACACGGTTTACAGCCGCTTCCTCATCGCGCCCACCCGGCCCTCGCCACGCGATGGATCGCCGCGCGTGGGCAGCCGTGCCATCGCCGCCGGTGCCCTGGGCGGATTCTCCGGCTTTTTCAGCGAAGCGTACCGGAAGCACGACTTCCTGCTCGGCCGGCGCAATGCGCAACGTTTCTTGTCCGAGCATTTCCTGGTGCCTGTCACCAATCCGATTGTTGCGGCGTGGGCGACCGATCCGGACATGCATTGTTTTCTCCGGGAGCGCGACGGAGCGCTTTATGCTCCCGTCATTCCGTTGATCGAAGCCTGCGATCCCGCTGCGCGCCAGGACCCGCTGCCGACGTGGCCCAAGGGAGCCTTCGATCCGGCGAGCCTGCAAAAGCCCCTGCGGAATCGTCTCCAGGCCCTGTATCGCGCGGGTACCAACAAGTGGAAAGACAAGCTGCTCACCTGGCTGGCATGGCGCTTCTACGCCCGCGGCAAGCTGATGGATATCGCCCGTCGCCGCGTGGAGCGTGCCCTGCGCGATGCCGACCTGTGGTGATGCAGTGCTTGCAAGGGCCGTAGGGCGCGGCTAACCTTTGCTTCCCGTCCACCCTGTTGCGAGGTATCGAACGATGATTGTTCACATCCCTGCCTACGCCGGGTCGACGCGTTCCTGATTTTTCCGCCGGTCCATTGACCGGCTCTCCCGCAGTTTCGCGTCGCACCCAGGCCTCATGCCGCGGTTTCCTTCCGGAATCCGTCGTATCTTCCTGCCCAGGGTTACACGCATGCCATTCCATGGATATTCCCTCGACCAGCTCGGCTGGCGGTCCGACTTCGCCCGTACGCTGACCGTCGAGGATTTCGAAAGCGGATTTCCCGCCCGTATCGTTGCCGTGCATCGCAGCGGTGTCGTTACGTTGTCTTCTCGGGGGGCGATTCCCGCCGTGGTACCACCGTCCATCCACGCGGAGGCCTCGCTGGCCGTCGGCGACTGGGTGTTTCTGGAGAATGATGCCGATCGTGTGTTGCGCCTGTTGCCTAGACACAGTCTCATCGAGCGCGGCGCCGCAGGTGATGACCACCGTCGCCAGGCGATTGCCGCCAACGTGGATACCTTGTTCGTGGTGACTTCGTGCAATGCGGATTTCAATGCATCACGCCTTGAGCGTTATCTGGCCCTGGCTTTCGATGCCGGTGCCCAGCCGGTGGTGGTGCTGACCAAGGCGGACCTTTGCCCCGACGTCGGATCATATGTGGGGCAGGTGAGAGCCCTGGCGCCTGCTGCCGGCGTGGTCCCGCTCGATGCAACAGGTACTGACGTGACGCAGAGCCTCTCCCCCTGGCTCGTGCCCGGTTGCACGGTGGCTTTCGTGGGTTCGTCGGGTGTTGGCAAGTCGACCCTCACCAATGCCCTGGTCGGCGACGTGCAGCTCACGGGAGGTATCCGCGAGGACGATGCCCGTGGGCGGCACACGACGACGGCCCGTGAAATGTTCGCAGCCAGCGGCGGTGCGTGGGTCATCGATACGCCCGGCATGCGCGAACTGAAACTCACGAGCGATGCACAGGCGCTGGAGGCGGTCTTCGCGGATATCGAGGCACTGGCCATGGACTGCCGGTTCCGCGATTGCCAGCACGAAGCTGACGCGGGTTGCGCCGTCACCAGGGCCTTGCACGACGGCGTGCTCGATGAACGTCGTTTCGCCAGCTATCGCAAGTTGCAGCGGGAGATCGCGGAAGCCGGCCGCAGTGTGCGGGAAAAGCGCGAACGCAGCCGGCAGTTCGGCAGCATGGGCAAGCAGGCCATGGAATCCAAGCGTAAACGGCAGGGACGCTGACAATTCGTGACGCCGGCCTTCGACGGCGGATCGGGAACGGGTTAGAGTCCCCGATCCGCTGGAGGAGCGTTGCATGTTCGGATGGTTGAGGAAGCGCAGGAAAAAACATGCCGTGCCCGTGCTGGACGAGTCGCGTTCGGTGCATTTCGTCGATGTCTACGGGCGCTCGCTTGAAATCCCGCTGGCGAAATGGCGTGACGATGTCCTGTTGCCCAACGTGAAGAGTGCATGGAGCGATGCAGGTCGGCTTTATGAGCTCGTCATGGATGGTGTTCGCGAGCAACTCTACGATGCCATCGATGACGCCAGCGTCCGTCTGGCTGATATCGATCCCATGGTGGAACGCGGCCATGTGTTGCGTTCCATCGTGCAGATGAAGCGCGGTCGTTTCGAGGAGGCGCAGTCCACGTTGCAGGCGGCCATAGCCCGCTGTGGCGAAACCGGCATCCTGCTGACCAACCAGGCCAAGGTGATCTCGGAGCTTGGCGATCATCGTGCGGCCATGACCACGCTTGACCGCGCGCTGGCGCTGGACCCCAACCAGGACAACGGACTGGGCTGGCGTGTCGCCGAGCTGACGGAAAAAGAGGGTGAGCAGGCTGTCACGCCCTATCTCGCCACGCTGGCCTCGATGGCGCATGCATGGCGCCCGCAGCTGCTGCTGGGTCGCCGGGCCCTGGATGCCGGCAAGCACGATGAGGCACTGTCGTTCTTTCGCGAGGTGCTCGATCGTGCAGCACATGAAAGCGATGTCATGCTTGGCATCAGCGGCGAGCTTGGCAAGCATGGTTTCATCGCCGATGCGGTAGGGCTCGTCGCGCCCTTGTATGACGAGAAGCGCGATGACCCGCGCGCGGGCTTCAATCTCTTGCAGGCCTACCTGGAACTCGGCGACGCGGAGGCGGGCAGTGCGCTGCTGGAGCGGATGTTCGCCTTGCGCCACCCTGTGTATGCCGAGCGTCTGCAATGGTATGCCAGTGCCTTTGACGAACTGGTGCGCACCGGTCCCCAGCCACTGACGTCCGAACCACGGATCGAACTGCTGCGCCTCGACCTGCCGCCCTGGCTGCTTGCCATGCAGGACATGGCCTGGGCGGCGCCGGCCCGCGACATGCGTGCTCCCCGTGTGGTGCTCCTGCCGCTGGCAGCCATGCTCGGCGAGAAGAACGCCGAGGCGCGCAGCGGCAGGGAAGACGAGCGTGGCCGCCTGTCACGTGCGTTACCGTTACTTCTGCTGGAGCAGCTGATTTTCTGCAGCGACCTGCGGGCATCGATGAACCTGCCGGTGGCGGAGGGGCATCACCTGGTCCTGTTTGGCTCGTCGTTGAGCGACGACGAAATGGCCCAACTTGCCGAAGACCACGATTACATCGTGGAAGGAGACATCGGCGAAACGAATGATGGCTTCGAGATCATCTGTCGCTTGCGACATCTCTCCGATCACTCCGTGCTCAGTACGGCGTCCCGCCGGTTTGCCTCGGATGACGCGGGTGACGCCCTGGTGGCGCTCACCGGTGAGCTGCTTGCGTCGCTGGCCATGCAGACAGGGAGGCTCATCGAGCCACGCACTACGCATTACGCACTGCCTGAGGCGCATGCGACGCCTTACGTGAGCGCCCTGGGCCAGACCCTGGCGCTCACCCTGGCCCGAACGCCCGAGGCGCGGCGAGAGCTGCATGGCGAGAGGAACATCTACGGGTGGATGCAGGCGCTGGCACTGGCGTTGCCGGGCAACGAGGCGGCGCAGTTCATGTATGTCACGGCACTGGCCAAGGGCCGTCGCGCCGGTTCTCCCATCGTCGACGAATTCGAGGAGCCTGCCGTGCAACGCATGCGCGAGATGCAGCAGGCCGGCCTGTATTCAACCTGCCTTCTGCCGTTGCTCGCGGCGGTTTTCCCGGCCAACGACGCCATCCTGGACATGCTGGCAGTGGCACCTGCCATGCAGGATCCGGCCTATGCGGCATGGTGCGGCAGGGTGGCCGCTGCATTTCCTGTCGACCCCGAACCGCCGCCGGTCTGAAGGCCCGCGTCCATCGTGGAACCGTGACGGAGCGCAGGGTCGTCTTCGCATACGTGAAGGTACGCTGGGTGTCATCCCGCCGACTCGGCCTGTTGGTATATATCCGGCATGCAAATTCGGTAGTAGCTTGGCGCCAGGATTCCTTTTTCGTATAGCCGATGGCCGAGGAACGTATGAGCACCACCTCCGTGGTACCGCGCGCGATCGTATTCGAGGACCATCCGGGGCTGTCTTCCGCCCTGGCCGACCTGCTCAAGGAGCGGCTTGGCTATGACGTGGCTGCGAGCGCGGCCTGCATCGAGGATGCCTTGCGCGTCGCCCACGTGGAGCGTTGCGACGTCGCGGTGGTGGATCTCGACCTGCAGGGCGTGATGGCCTATCCGGCGCTGGACGAACTCAAGCGGCGCGGCATTCCCTATGTGCTGGCCACGGGCGCCATGCCACTGGATATTCCCACGCGTTACCACGCGCCGCTGGTCCACAAGCCCTACAGCGCGAACCAACTCGAAAAAGCCATCCGCGAGGCCAGCGAGGCCAGGCGCCTCTCCTGACCAGCTTGTCCGCGCCGCGGGTTTTCTTCACCATGCCCGCATGAAGAAACGCCACATGATTGCGCGCACGATCGCCGGTGTCCTGGCGGGGCTGCTGCTGTTCTGCTCGGGCGCCTGGGGCGCCATTGCCCTGTTCTACCAGCTGCCCGGGCCACCTGTGGCCCGCTGGGGAGGCGCTGCCCTGTGGAGCCTCGCATATCTGGCCCTGCTGGTACTGGCTTTCGGCTGGCGCCAGTGGTGGGCTGCGGTGGGCCTGATCGTGGCGCTGGGGCTGCTGATGGTCTGGTGGATCAGTATCCGCCCCTCCAACGACCGCATCTGGTCCGACGACGTCGCCCGCCTGCTGTCAGGTGAAGTCAGTGGCTCCGAGGTGACACTGCATAACGTGCGTGATTTCCGCTGGCGCAGCGAGGACGATCGTGACGTGCGCTGGGAAACGCGCCGCTACGATCTCGACAAGCTGGTATCCGCCGATGCCGTGCTGTCTTACTGGTCGAGCAAGGCGATTGCCCACGCCATGATTTCCTTCGGCTTCGAGGACGGCACGCATGTCGTGTTCTCCATGGAGATCCGCAAGGAGCGTGGCGAGGCGTTCTCGGAAATCGGTGGCTTCTTCAAGCAGTTCGAGCTGGTGCTTATCGCGGCGGACGAACGCGACATCATCGCCGTGCGCACCAATGTGCGGGGCGAAGACGATTACCTGTATCCGCTGCGCATGCCACGTGAGGCGATGCGTTCGTTGTTCCTGTCGTACGTGAATGCAGCGAACGGGCTCGTGGATGAGCCTAAGTTCTACAACACGATCACGTCGAACTGCACGACCATCGTCTATCGCATGGCAAAGCGTATCGACGGGGCATTGCCGCTGGATATCCGTTTGCTGCTCACTGGCTACCTGCCGGGTTACCTCATGGAGAACGGCGCGCTCGACAAGAAGCTCACGCTGGATCAGTGGCGCGAGCGCGGACGGATCACCGAACGGGCAAGGGCCTATGGCGATGGCGCGGACTTTTCGCGGGTGATCCGCGAAGGCATGCCCAGACCCGACCAAACCCTGTAGGAGCGCGCCTTGCGCGCGACCGGTTGTCGCGAAATCATGGATATATTCGCCATACCGGTCGCGCGCAAGGCGCGCTCCTACAAAAAAACGGGGTTATTCGTCGTCGGGGGATTCGATGGTGTAGCCCCTGGCCTTCAGGGCGCTGAGGTAGCTGTCGTCGCCGAGCAGGTCGTCGATGGGCACGATGGCAACGGCCTGGGGCGTGGTGCCCAGGGTCTCGTCCACGGTGGCCAGCCAGCGCGTGCGCACTTCGCGCGGCACGTCGGCGATGCCGGCGCGTTGCGCGACGCCGCCTTCGGTGACGGCATCGAGGCAGGCCTGAAGCTGCTTTGCCCGCCGGTCGTCGCGCAGGCCGCCGATGTCACCCGTGGACCATGCATTGGCGCGATTGGCCATGTCGGCCAGCTGGGCATCGATGTTCTCGACGCTCTGCGTAAAGCAGGACACATCGTCGAGCGTCGAGCGCTTGAATTCCTTCACCACCGCACGTGGATCGTCGACAAGCAGGGTGTATTGCACCGGCACCTGCTTCACGTTGTGCGAGGTGGCCAGGTCGGTGACGGTACGGGTGATGTCCCCGGACTTGCGCAGGCCGGTTTTCTTTATCGCCTGCTTGTAGAGTTCGATCACCGCAAAGATCGGGCGGTAGCGTTCCACCTTGCGGTCGTCGCCGATATAGCGCGCCTTCACCGTCAGCCATTTCTGGTAGACCTCGGCAGGTACGGTGTCCTTGAGCGTGGCGCCATCGGGTGCGTTACGCACACCAATCAGGGAAGGCAGCAGGGCGAGCCGGCCAAAGAAGCCCACGTTGGGTTTGATCTCGACTTTCGGTGGCAGGATCAGCGCACCTGAATGGGCCAGCGCATCGTCGATCTGCGTGCTCTTCCAGGTGACGTTACCGGGGATCGGCGACAAGGTGCCCAGGATGAGCAGGGTATGGTCGCCCCGGGTGGCCTTCCACAGGCCCGGGCCTGGCTGTACGCCGCTGACCGTCACGGCCTCCAGGGTGGGCGCGCTCGCTGCCGAGGCAGGCAACGGAGCCGTGGGCGGCGTGGTCTGGGCCAGCGCAGGCGTCGCTGCGACCAGGCACAGGAGAAGGGAAGCGACAAGGGCGGGGCGGGGCAGATTCATTGGCAAAGTCTATCGAAGTGGACCGCAGGAAGTGGGGTGGCGATCACTGGTCGCTCGCCCTGCATTCACATCCCTCGGTGATGATGGACGCTTACCCGCAAGCGGAGTTCCCCCCATGAAGATCGGCATCATCGGCGCCGGCAATATCGGCCATACCCTTGCCCGGCGCTTTCGTGAGCTGGGCCATGACGTTCTCATCGCGAATTCCCGCGGTCCGCAGACTCTTTCCGCCATCGCGAACGAGACCGGCGCCGTGGCGGTGACCCCCAGAGAGGCCGCGCAGGGCGGCGAGGTGGTGATCGTGACGATTCCGCAGGCGCGTGTTCCGGAGCTGCCTGACGACCTGTTCGATGGTGTGCCGGCGGACACGGTTGTCGTGGACACAGGCAATTACTACCCGCGTCAGCGTGACGGACGCATCGACGCCATCGAGGACGGTACCCCGGAAAGCCAGTGGGTAGCCAACCGGCTGGGGCGGCCCGTGATCAAGGCGTTCAACAACATTTACGCCGAACATCTTGGCAAGCATGGACGTCCGTCCACGGCAGACGATCGTATCGCGCTACCCGTGGCCGGCGACGATCCTAACGCGAAGGCCAAGGTGCTGAAGCTGGTCAACGAACTGGGCTTCGATGGCGTGGATGCGGGAACGCTCGCGGAATCGTGGCGTCAGCAGCCCGGCTCGCCGGTGTACACCACTGATCGCGATCTCGAAGGCGTGCGCCAGGGCTTGCTCGATGCACAACGTGAACGCACGGCCGAATGGACGGCTACGGCGAACAGCCCTGGCACATTCGACGCGCCGCTTTAGGATATTCGTGATGCCGACGTGAACACGGGTGGCATGCTTCTTTCATTGTGGCGACGTAGAGGAAGGGCTAACCTTGGCCCTTCGACGTTGCGGCCGTGACACCCATCTCCTGGGGCTGTCGGCAAGCCCGCCAGAGGTTATCCATCGTTTCATGGCCCTGGTCATCTACGACATTGCGTTTCACCCCGATCTCGCGGGCCTCTGGCACGTGCAGGTCAATGGCGTGCCCACGGAAAACTTCGAATCCCGTGTGGCCGCGCTGGCGTATGCCGTGCAGCAATCCAAGCTGATCGGCGCGCAGAACAACGTTCAGGTACTGGTGTCGGTGGAAGGCGCCGACGGTATCTGGCGCGAGTTCGAATCCAACGCGAAGCGCCCGGTGTCGGGTCTGTCCTGAGGCTGCACATCTCCTTGATCCGCGATCGCCGACGATGATCGCCACAGGAGGCACGCCCCGCTCATGACCCACCGAAAGATTGGTTACTTCGATGTCGAAGGAAGTTGTTACGTCGCCAGGCCCGGACGCTGGCGCGGTAAGTATGTGATCAGCGAGGACGGCGACGAGCTGAAGGAAAAGCTCTGCACCACGTTGCACGAGAACGAGGAAGACGCCTGTGCGGAAGGCCTGAGCTCAGGCATCGAGGAGGCGCGGCGCATGATGATCCAGCGCGAGGGATTCGACCCGGGCGATGAATAGGTGGTGCGGTTAAGATCTCCCGGATGACCGACGACGAAGAACGTTTCCGCCAGGATCTGTCCCGGCTTGCCACGGCGACCATGCCGTTCGGCAAGTTCAAGGGACGCGCTATCGCCGATCTGCCAGGCAATTACCTGGCATGGTTCGCCCGCGAAGGGTTTCCCCCGGGCGAGCTGGGCCGGTTGCTGGCGTTGATGCTTGAACTCGATCACAACGGCCTGCGCCGGCTGCTGGACCCTCTGCGCAAGCCGCGCTGAAAGGAATCAGGCCAGCAGGGCTATTTCGTCGATGACCTCGACGCCATCGGACCGGATGGCGATAGACCCGCCTGCGCGGAGTTTTGCGAGCATGCGGGTGACGGTGGCCGAACTCATGCCCAGGTACGAGCCGATGTCTTCCCGCGACATCGGCAGGGGCACGAACTGTCCGGGCCCTTCGATGGTGCGACGGCGGCGGAGCAGGTCGAGCAGAAAACCACCGACGCGCTGCAGGGCGCTGCCATCGACCGCATGCGGTGCCGAGCGGCGTTCGCGGCGACGCAGGTGGCGCAGGTGCTGGGCGATGTCCGCGTTGTCGTCGCTCAGCTGGTCGGTGGCGTCTTTCGGAAAACGGCAGAACCAGGTCTTGCCGACCGCCACGACCGAGACGTCGTGCGTGTGCGAACGGGCGATATCCAGTGCGAACAATTCACCGGGAAGGTGGAACGCCAGCACGCGGCCGTCGCCGACCGTCTTGGCGAAGCCGGTCAGCACGGTGAACGCCGCACGGTGCGGTGCGCCCGGCTGTACCAGGCGGTCGCCTTCGGAGAACGGCCCCACGCGTTCGACGACACTGCGCATGTCGAGCAGGCGCGTATCGCCACCGCGGGTGGCCTCGCAGGCGGAGGCATGTCGGCAGGAAGCGTTGCAGCACACGTTGGGCCGCCGCGGGGCGGCAGGAGAAACGCAGGCGACTTGGGCGTAGGGCACGATGGAACCTCCCGCGCGGAGTAGCGCGCTGGTGCCATTTTAATGCCGCGTTTTTTTGCGATTCGGCAAAATCAGCCTTCTGCGCGCAAATGCCGCATGCCGCGAAGCATTTGGTCAGCGCCCGGGTGGCCCGGGCGGATTGACGCAGGCGAATTTTTCGCTTAGTAAGGAGGGCTGGGGGAATACCGAAAGGGGGCCTTCAAGGCCATGGTTCGTCGATTCATGATTTTTCGTTCGATCGAAGTCCGCATTTCCATCTCGCTGCCCGGGGAGTCCGTCCGATGACGACCGAGCCGCGACATGACACCACGCCGTCGGCCCTGCCCGAAGGCTTCATGCCAGGTAACGTGGCACCTTTCGTGATGCGCTATGGCACCGACTTCCTCGTGGCGATGCGCCGCGCAGGTCTTGTGGAAGCCGGGCGACACGAGGAAACCGAGCCCGCCTAGCCGTTGCCGCCCTCCGCCGAATGGCCTGATGGCGCACGCCCGCCCTCGTCGGGCACGTCACCCGCCGGGCCGCCCTTGTGGATCGCGCCGACGATGAAGATCACCAGCAGCGCGGCGATCAGTGCGATCAGTGCGTAATATCGCGTCCGGTTCATCGCAGGCTCCGTGGTCATGGGATGAGTCTCCGCGATGTCCGTCAACGCAATGGATGCGCGGCGTCAGCGTGTCTTGGCATCGAGCAGTTCGGCGACGGCCTCCACCAGGGCGTGCACGGAAAAGGGCTTGCCCAGCAGGGCGGCCCTGGCGGGCAGCTGCGGGGAGTCCGCGAAAGCCTCCCAGGCGTAGCCGGTGATGAAAAGGACGGGCAGCTCTGGAAACGTCTGCCGTGAGGCCAGCGCGAGCTGGCGGCCGTCCAGGCCGGGCAGGCCGATATCGGTCACGAGAATGTCAGGGGCTGCCGATGTCTTCACCAGGGCCAGCGCATCGTCGCCGCTGCCACAGTCGGTGACCCTGTAACCGGCGTCTTCGAGCACTTCGCGGGAGAGCGAGCGCAGCATGTGCTCGTCTTCGACCAGCAGGACATGCTGCCCCCGGCCACGCCGGGTCGTCTGCACGACATGCGCATGCACGGCGTCATCCGCACCCCGATGGCGGGGCAGCCACAGGCTGACGGTCGTGCCTTCGCCGGGCGTGGAGTCGATGATGGCGCGGCCGCCGGTCTGCCGGGCGAAACCGTCTACCATCGACAGGCCAAGGCCGGTGCCCTGGCCGATGGCCTTGGTCGTGAAGAAGGGATCGAACGCTTTCTCGATGACCGATCGCGACATGCCCGTTCCCGTGTCGGTCACGGCAATGACGACGTGGTCGGTGGGGCCACTGCCGATGTCGCTGGCCGGTGCGTTACGGGTCTGGATGGTCAGTGTCCCGCCACCGGGCATCGCATCGCGCGCGTTGATCGCAAGGTTGAGGATGGCGCTTTCCAGCTGGCTCGCGTCGGAAAGGGTGCGCCACAGGTCGGGTTGCATGCGCAGATTGAGCGACAGCCGTTCGCCGAGCAGGGGGCGAAGCAGCAGGTCGAGTCCCCGGACGAGGGCGTTCGTATCCACGTCGGACAACGACAGGGCCTGTTGACGCGAGTACGCCAGCAGGCGATGGGTGAGTCCGGCTGCACGCTTGACCGCGCCACCCGCGGCGTCCAGCAGGCGACGCGTGCCGTCCACGCGACCGGCTTCCAGGCGATCGCCGACGACTTCGATCGCACCACCGATGCCGCCGAGGATATTATTGAAATCGTGGGCGATGCCTCCCGTGAGGCGCCCCAGGGCTTCCAGTTTCTGCGCATGGCGCAGTTGGTCTTCCATGTCGCGGCGGCGCTGGGTGTCGCGGCCCATGCAATAGACCACGTCGCCATCCGGTACGCAGGTCCAGGCGAACCAGCGGTATTCGTCGTCTTTCGTCCTGACGCGCAATTCCAGGTCCACCACGATGTCGCCTTCGAACAACTGGGTGATCGCATCGCGTGCGCGATCCACATCGTCGGGATGGACCAGTTCGTCGAAGGCCAGCCCGACCAGTTCGCTGGTGTCGTAACCCAGTTCGCGCCATGCGGGATTCGCGTTGCGATAGTGCCCGTCGCGCGTGGTGATGACATACAGGTCGCGCGAGATGCCCCAGATCTGGTCGCGCTCGCGGGTGCGCAGGTCCACCTCGCGTTCGAGCGAGGTGTTCAGTTCGCGCAGAGCCAGCGACGAGCGTACGGCGCGGGTGGTTTCGTGCGCAAATCCATTGATACCGATGATGGTGCCGTGCTCGTCGCGCAGCGGCATGTACGAGATGGTCCACCAGGTTTCCTCGGCGAAACCGTGCCGGCTGAGGCGCAGCGGCATGTCGCGATGCACGGAACTCTGCCCGGCGAACGCGCGCTCCACGTGCACGGCGGTATCGGGATGGCTGTCTACCCAGAGGTCGGTGATGGTCTTGCCCGACGCATTGCCCAGGCGGGGGCCGAGCATCGGCCGGAAGCTGTCGTTGAACAACAGCGTGCGGCCGGTTCCGGCGGCCACGAACATCGGCCGGGGAGTATGAAACACCGTGGAAAGCATGGCCCGTAGCGCAGGCGGCCAGCCGTCGGGCGGTCCCAGCGGGACGCTGTTCCAGTCAAAGGCGCGTACTTCATCCGCCGCTACGGAATCGTCGGGGAGGAAGGCAAAGGGATCGGTACGGGGAGGCATGATGGGCTCAGTCCGGGGCCTTTCCCGTACTGGTAGCTGGCAGGCGGGCGCGGAGTCGGTTCATCGGTGGTCCTTATCTGCGGTTTCCCCGCTCCGGATAATGCACGAGGCGCGAAGGCGATGTCGTTGCGAAATTCTCATGGCGCCACTGTCACATACGGTGCACGTCCGGCTTGGGAGCTTGGTGTCGCATTCACCAGAGGAGGGAAGGCGATGAACGACGAACAGGCCCCGGTGCCGACGAAACAAAAGGGTGGCATCGGCTATGTACTGTTGTGGATTCTCGGTGTGCCGATTCCCGTGCTCATCCTGATTGCGCTGGTACGCGGTTGCTCCTGAGGCCGCACTACTTCGTCGTGGTTTCATCGGCGAAGCTTTCGGCATGGTCTGCGGGGCGGATGGTCGCCCCGCGGGCCACGGCCAGCCCGCGAGTCAGTTCGGCACCGAGCAGGACGATGATCGAGGCGTAGTACACCCAGGTCAGCAGCACCACGATCGCACCCGCCGGCCCATAGGCTCCGCCGATGCTCGCGTGGTCGATGTACAGGCCGATCACGTACTTGCCCGCTGTAAATAACGCAGCCGTCAGGATTCCCCCTCTTGTCGCATCTTTCCATGCGATTTCCGCGTCAGGAAGAATGCGGTACATCGCGCCGAATGCCACCACGAAAACGGCGAATGACACCGCGGCCTCGGCGATCTGCCATGCCTGGGTGTCGTTGGGGATCATGGCCTGGATCAGGCCGCTGACGACGAAGGAGACGATCAGCAGGAACGCGACGCCTACCAGCAGTCCGAACGCCCGGGCCCTTGTCTTCAACCAGCCCACCACTGCCTCGCCAGGCTTGGCGCGAAGCTTCCACACCCGGTTCAAAGTGGACTGCAGCTGGGCGAATACCGCCGATGCACTGAACAGGGTGACGCACACGCCGATGATGCCGACGACGTTACCCAGGCGCGGGCGCTTTTGTGCGTTGTCGATGACCAGGCGCACGGCACCCGCGCCCTGGTCGCCGATGACCGTGGTCAGGCTCTCCACGAGCTGACCCTGCCAGGACGGTCGCAAGGCAGCGAGCACCCAGAGCAGCAGTACCAGCAGGGGAGCGAAAGAAAGCGCGGAATAGAACGCGAGTGCCGCCGCGCGGGTCATCAGCTCATCGTCGCTGAAGCCATCGGTGGCCGTGCGGATGGATTTGCGGGTGAGGTCGAACCAGTGGCGAAAGTGCATGCGATAACGGGCGCGGGCGCCCGAAGGCGCCCGCGCGAAAGGTCAGTGATGGCGGTCGTGTTTGCGTGCCTCGTCGGCCGCCTTGCCGACTTCCTTCTGGACCTTGCCGGCATTTTTCTCGATGTTGCCGGCCGCCTGCTTGGCGTGGTTGCCGGTCATCTTGCCGGTCGCTTCCTTCACGGCGCCCTTGATCTCGTGCTTCATGCCTTCAGTGCGATTCTTGTCCACGATGGTGTCCTCGATGGCACTGCGTCGTTCGCAGCACGAACGGTGTAACCCGCGGGGGCATAAGCAGACCGTGAAGTGCCCGTGCATGCATACGCGACACGGATTCTTGGTTAGGATGGCGTCATGTTTCCCTTGCCCAAGACGGCCACCGCGCCGTTCTGCCCCTCCGAAGTGGCTGGCTCGATCGTGATCCCGGCGGATCTTCCCTGGTGGAAGAAAGCCCTGCGCTTCGCCGGCCCGGGCCTGCTCGTATCCGTCGGCTACATGGACCCGGGCAACTGGGCCACCGACATCGAGGCCGGCTCGCGTTTCGGCTACCGCCTGCTCTTCGTCGTGCTGCTTTCCAGCCTGGCCGCGATCGTCCTGCAATGCCTGGCCGCCCGACTTGGCATCGCCACCGGCAAGGATCTTGCGAAGCTGTCGGCAGAGCGCTATCCGAAGGCGCTGGGGCGCGTCCAGTGGGTGCTGGCCGAGATATCGATCATTTCCTGCGACCTGGCGGAGGTGCTGGGCAGTGCCCTGGCGTTCAAGCTGCTGTTCGGGGTGTCGCTACCGGTCGGTGTCGCGTTGACCGCGCTGGATACGTTCCTGGTGCTGGGCCTGCAGGGCAGGGGCTTCCGTCGCGTGGAAGCGATCATCCTCGGGCTGGTGGGCACCATCGGCATCTGTTTCGTGGTGCAGCTGTTCCTGATCGGGCCGGACTGGTCAGCGGTAGCCGCGGGCTTTGTGCCTTCGCTGCACGCGTTGTCGTCGAAGGAGCCGCTCTACCTTGCCATCGGCATCCTCGGTGCCACGATCATGCCGCACAACCTCTACCTGCATTCCTCCGTGGTGCAGACCCGTGCGGTGTCCGGCGAAGGTGGCAAGCTGGCGGCGATCCGCCTGACCCGGCTGGATACCATCGTCTCCCTCAGCCTGGCACTCCTCATCAATGCCGCGATCCTTATCGTGGCCGCCGGAGCCTTCCATAGCACGGGGCGTACTGACGTCGCCGATATCGGCGATGCCTATGAATTACTGACGCCTATCGCCGGTACCACGATCGCGGCGGCGGCATTCGCGATCGGCCTGTTCGCCTCGGGACAAAGTTCGACCTTCACCGGAACCATCGCAGGGCAGGTCATCATGGATGGCTTCCTGCAGATGAAAATCCCTTGCTGGCAGCGCCGGCTGATCACCCGTGGGCTGGCCATCGTGCCGGCCTTCATCGGCGTGGTGATGCTGGGTGACAAGGCCATCGGCCAGCTGCTGGTGGCCAGCCAGGTCGTGCTGAGCCTCCAGCTGCCTTTCGCGATGTATCCGCTGATCCGCTTTACGGATGACCGAAGCCTCATGAAGGGGTTCGCCAATACCCGGCTCGTGTCGTGGTTTGCCTGGTTCCTGTTCGTGGTGATTTCCGCGGCCAACCTTTGGCTGGTGGCCCAGGTGTTCGGTCTGGCGTGACGCGTTGCCCACGCGTGCATCACGCGTGGCCGCGCAGTGTCGGTCGTCGACGACACCGAGGGCAATATCGCGATGCACGTTCCGCCTGCGCCTGAAATACCGGGCACGCCGTCCCCGGAACCCGACGAGAAACCGGTTCCCGTTACTCCGGAAACGCCCGGCGACGACCCGGCCGGCCCGACACCGCAGGCTCCCCCGCGACATCCCGACGACCCGGAAGACGGCCATCTGCCGCCCCCAGCCACGCCCGAGGCGCTCGCCATCCGCATTCCATGATGACTTTCGATGGAGGCATGACATGCCCGAGAAGAAAACCACTGCCAGGGTGCGCAAGGATCGTCACGAAGGAAAGGCCGCTTCGACACAGGCCGGTGAATTCGTACGCGAGGAAATCGAACATGTGCGCGAGGGCAAGCATGGCGCACGTTCCGCGAAGCAGGCCATCACCATCGGCCTGTCCAAGGCGCGGCGAGCCGGGGTGGACGTGAAGGCATCGAAAACGGCCAGCAAGGCCACGAAGAAAAAGGCAGCCGAGGATATGGCTGCGTCAAAACGGCGTTCGCCGGGTACCGCCACCAAGAAGACCGCGTCTCGAAAGCGCGCGGCCACGAAGACGGCGCGCACGTCTGCAACGCGCTCGGCCGCCACGACGGCGGCGCTAAAGCGCGAAGGCCAATCGGCGGCATCGAAAAAGGCGCTGTCGGCGCAGGCTCGAAAGAGTGCGTCTAAGCGTACGGCAGCCACCCGTTCGGCGGCTGCAAAAAAGGCCGCTCAAACCAAGGGAGCGGCGGGACGAAAAACCGCCGCTAAAAAGGCGGCGAGGACCAGGGCACGCAAGGCGTCCTGATGTCCTGACGAAGAAGGCCCGCTTTGGCGGGCCTTCTTCGGTATGAAACGGACGAGTGGCTTAGAGCACTTCGCCGTTCAGGCGGCTGGCGACTTCGCTCAGCCAGTCGTAGCCGTCCATCTCGCCGCCGAACAGATCGAGGCCATTGCTGGCTTCGGCGGCGCGGTAGCCGGCCGAGTATTCGAAAGTGGCGATGCCGTAGTCGTTGCGCAGTTCGTTCATGTTGGTGTCTCCCAGTCATAAAGGACCGGATGTTGCGAATCGATCGCCACGTCGCCGGTCTCTGGCGTGGCGGAGGACCCTTGTCGCCCTGGCTTCCTTCTTGGAAGTCGCTTTGGGCGTGGTCCGTTCTATCTGGTGAACAATCGAATCGTTAGGCTTTCGTCATGCGGCGGATAGGCCGAATTTCTGAACCAACGAGTTTTCCTACGACCCCTTAGTAGGGGCACCCTATGCGTTTACAAGGGCTCCAAGTATTAAAACGTTGGACAGCGGGTGTAAGCAAAAGGTTCAAGGAAATTTGCATCTGATGCCGTTTCTGGCATCTGGAACCTCCCTTCCCTGGAGCTTTCGTTCACAGGACGGGGGTGATCCGTTAACCCTAGTTTAACTCAAACGGTCGTTTGTCGCCACGGAGGGGTTTGCAACCGTTCAACCAGGAAGTCGGCAAGCTGCCGGACCTTGGGGGACAAGTGCCTGCTTTGCGGATAAACCAGCCAGACCGCGCCGTGCTCGTAGCGCCATGGATCAAGCAGGGAGACCAGTTCACCCTCCGCAAGCGCCTGCTCCACGTAGAAGTCGGGCAGCTGGGCGACGCCCAGCCCCCGCTGGACGGCATCGAGCAGGGCCTGGCCGGAACTGGCCCGGTATCGCCCGCGAACGGTCCGCTGCCGGGGCTGCCCGTGCTCGGCGAAGATCCAGTGGGGAGCCGTGCCCAGCAGAAGGGTGTGCCCATCCAGTTCGTCGGGCGTCGCCGGAGCCGGATGTTCGGCCAGGTAGTCGGGCGAGGCCACGACGAACAGGCGCCGCTCGCCCAGCCGGCGGGCAATCAGGTTGGAATCGGCCAGCAGGCCGGTGCGGACCGTGAGATCGTAGCCTTCCTCGATGAGGTCGACGTTGCGATTGGAGAAATCCATGTCCACGCCCAGCTGGGGGTGCTGCACCAGAAACTCGTTGACCAGGGGCGCCACGTACCGTTCGCCATAGGTGGTGGCCAGGCTGATCCGCAGGTTGCCGCGCAGGCCGTCCTGGAAATCGACGATAGCCTGCTCGGCGGCGTCGAAGCCTTCAAGCAGGTGCCGGGCATGCTCGTAGTAAAGACGCCCGGCGTCCGTCAGGCGCAGCTTGCGGGTCGTGCGATGCAGAAGCTGGGTGCCCAGCCGCTGTTCCAGGGCGCTGACGGCGCGGCTGACATAGGCCGTGGAAAGATCGAGGCTGCGGGCCGCGGCCGAGAAACTGCCCAGGCGCACGACCTCCACGAAGGCGTCCATCCCGTCCCATGCACGCATCGATCTTTGCTCCCAGGTAAAGATGCTTCACCCGTGGGCCCGTTAATCGACGGGGCGGGAGCTGGCTAGAATCCATGATCCACCGGCCTGCGGCCGGTTTTCATCGCCATTGTATGAGGAATGCCCGACCATGAAGTCACGCGCCGCCGTTGCCTGGGAAGCAGGAAAGCCGCTCTCCATCGAGGAAATCGACGTCCAGGGGCCTCGCGCGGGCGAGGTGCTGGTTCGCATCGTGGCCACCGGCGTGTGCCACACCGACGCGTACACCCTGTCCGGCACGGACCCGGAAGGGGCCTTCCCGGTGATCCTGGGGCACGAGGGTGGCGGCATCGTCGAAGAGGTGGGCGAGGGCGTCACGTCGCTCAAGCCGGGCGATCACGTCATTCCGCTTTACACGCCCGAATGCGGCGAGTGCAAGTTCTGCCGCTCGGGCAAGACCAATCTCTGCCAGAAGATTCGCGTCACCCAAGGCCAGGGCCTGATGCCCGACGGCACCTCGCGTTTCTCGCTGGGCGGTCGTCAGCTGCTGCATTACATGGGTACCAGCACCTTCAGCGAGTACACCGTGCTGCCTGAAATCTCGCTGGCGAAGATCAACAAGGCGGCGCCGCTGGAGAAGGTATGCCTGCTGGGCTGCGGCATCACCACGGGCATCGGTGCGGTGCTCAACACGGCCAAGGTGGAGCCCGGCGCCACCGTGGCGGTGTTCGGCCTGGGCGGCATCGGCCTGTCGGTGGTGCAGGGCGCGGTCATGGCCAAGGCCAGCCGCATCGTCGTGGTGGACACCAATCCGTCGAAATTCGAGATGGCCAAGATGCTCGGCGCCACCGATTGCGTGAATCCCCGTGACTTCCCGGATACCCCGGTCCAGCAGGTCATCGTCGACCTCACCGACGGCGGGGTGGACTATTCGTTCGAGTGCATCGGCAACGTGGACGTGATGCGTGCGGCGCTGGAGTGCTGCCACAAGGGCTGGGGCGAGTCGATCATCATCGGCGTAGCGGGTGCCGGGCAGGAGATCCGCGCGCGCCCGTTCCAGCTGGTTACTGGCCGGATCTGGCGCGGTTCGGCCTTTGGCGGGGTGAAGGGGCGCAGCGAGCTGCCGGGTTACGTGGACCGCTACATGGGTGGTGAGATCAAGATCGACCCGATGATCACGTATACGATGGGGCTGGATGAGATCAACCGCGCCTTCGACCTCATGCACGAAGGCAAGGCCATCCGCTCCGTCATCCTCTACTGAGTGCCCTCGATGAACGAAACGATCGACCTGATCCGCCGTTACTACGATGCCTTCAATCGTGCCGACTGGGCCGGCATGCTCGACCTGCTCGACGAGAACGTCCATCACGACGTCAACCAGGGTGGCCGGGAAACCGGGCGCGCCCGGTTCGCCGCCTTTCTCGACCGCATGAGCGTGAGCTACAGCGAAAAGCTGAAGAACATCGTGGTCATGGTCAATGAAGCCGGTGATCGCGCGGCGGCCGAGTACGTGGTGCACGGGGTCTACAAGGCCACCGACGAGGGCCTGCCGCTGGCGCAGGGACAGGCCTACGTGCTTCCGGGAGGGGCGTTCTTCGACGTGACGAACGGCCGCATCACCCGCGTCAGCAACTACTACAACCTGGAAGACTGGCAGGCCCAGGTGCGTCGGGTCGAGGTCGACTGACGACTTGAAGCGCGGGCAACGGGCCGCACGTCATCAAGCGACCCCTTGCCCCGCGTCAGGTATCGCATGCCCTGGATCAACCCGTTTTACGACGCCGCCCTGGCGCACCACACACCGGAAGGTTTCCGCAACCTCGAACCGGAGACCCGTGAGCCCGGTGGCCTGAAGCGCTGGCGCCGGGAACGGAAGGAACAGGGGGTGCCGAAGCCGCCCGCCGAGGGCTACGACGCATTCACGCGGCGCTGGTTCCAGCCGGCCGAATTCAGCGGTGTGGACGATGCCGCATGGTGGCTGGGGCATGCGACGGTCCTGGTCAGGCGCGGCGGCCTCAACGTGCTGACCGATCCCGTGCTCGGGCAGCGTGCGGCCCCCCTCTCGTTTGCGGGCCCCGCCCGGCGCACCCCGACTCCGGTGGGCATCGCCGGGTTGCCGCGGATCGATGTCGTGGTCATTTCCCACAACCATTACGACCATCTGGACCGGGCCAGCGTGCATGCGCTGGCGCGGCGCTTCCCCGAGGCCGTGTTCCTGGTGCCTCTGGGCCTGAAGCGCTGGTTCGACAAGGAGCGCATCGGTAACGTGCGCGAGCTTGACTGGTGGGCGTCCACCGAGGTTCGTGGCAGCACGTTCACCTTCGTGCCAGCCCGTCACTGGAGCGCACGCACTCTTTGGGATCGCAACCGTTCCCTCTGGGGTGGCTGGGTGATGACCCAGGGTGATTTCCGTTTCTGGTTCGCCGGCGATACCGGTTACTCCGACAAGCTGGCCGAGATCGGGCGGCGCCTGGGCGCCATCGATCTTGCGGCGATCCCCATCGGCGCGTATGCGCCACGCTGGTTCATGCAGGGCCAGCATGTCGATCCGGCGCAGGCCGTGCAGTTGCATCGCGAGGTGGGGTGCAGGCGATCCATCGCCATCCACTGGGGCGTGTTCGAACTGGCCGACGATCAGCTCGACGAGCCACCGCGTCTGCTGGGCGATGCACTCGCGGATGCGGGCATGACGGCGGACGATTTCCTGCTGCTGAAGATCGGCGGCCGTATCGCGGTGTGATTCAGCCGCGCTTCCGCGCCCTGTAGGCAGCCACCTTCATGCGATTGCCGCAGGTGGCCTGGCTGCACCAGCGTCGGTGATGGGCCTTGGTGCGATCGTGGAACCAGAGGGTGCAGGCATCGCCCTCGCACTGGCGCACCAGATGAAAATCCGCGTTGGCGAGCAGGGCGCCCAGCGCTTCGGCCACCGGCAGCAACAAGGCTTCGGGCGAGTGCGCCCCCTGGCGTAATACCAGCGAGGGCGCTTCATCGCGCTCCCAGACCAGCTCATGCCAGGCCTGCCCGAGGGACAACACGCGATTGAGCGTTTCGGGGTTCCCGCGTTCATCGCGTTTGCGTTTTTCCACCAGTGACAGCGCGCAAGTGCGCAGGTCGAGTGCCGTGCGCTGGAGCGCCGCGCCCGCTTCGGGGGCGAGTGTCCTGACCGGCAGGCCTGCGGCTTCGAGCCAGCGGATGACGCCCTGGCTGCTGTCGAAATGGTCGCGATAGGCCTCGCCGACTCCGTAGGCGCTGTTGATGAAATCCAGGGCCAGGTCATCTCCCAGGAAAAGCGGGGCAGGGATATCTACGGTGTTCATGGGTGCAAATGTAACCGATTAAAATTTAGTTGACCAGTTACATGATGAGATGTAACCATTGTTTTGTCGCTTCATCGGTTACGGCGACGCCCATCCGCCATCCTCAAGAGGGAATCCTCATGTCGTTCAAACATCTGCTCGTGGGCACGCTGCTGTCCGCCACCGCCGTTGGCGCCCATGCCGGAGCGAACCCGCCCCCGGTGAGCTATCACTACGTCGAAGCCGACGGAGTGAAGGTGTTCTACCGGGAAGCGGGCGACCCCACCGCTCCGACCGTGCTGCTGCTGCACGGGTTTCCCACCTCGTCGTTCATGTACCGCAACCTGATTCCGATCCTGGCCGACCGTTATCACGTGATCGCTCCTGACCTGCCGGGCTTTGGCCTCACGGAAGCGCCGGACCGGGCCCACTACAGCTATACGTTCGACCGGCTGGCACACACGATCGATGCCTTCACCGAGCAGTTGGGCCTGAAGCGCTATGCCATCGAAGTGTTCGATTACGGCGCCCCGGTGGGCTGGCGACTGGCGGTGGCTCATCCGGAGCGGATCACGGCCATCGTGTCGCAGAACGGCAATGCCTACGTGGAAGGCCTCAGCGACGGTTGGAATCCCATCCAGAAGTACTGGAAGGAGCCGACCGATGCGAACCGGCAGGCGTTGCGCGAATTCCTCACCGAAGACGCCATCCGCTGGCAGTACACGCATGGCGTGCCGGATGTGTCGCGGGTGGCGCCTGAGACCTGGGCACTGGATTACTCGCAGGTGTCGCGCCCGGGCAACGCCGACATCCAGCTGGATCTGTTCCTGGATTACGCGAACAATGTGAAACGCTATCCGGAATTCCAGGCGTATTTCCGCAAATACCAGCCGCCGCTGCTTGCCGCGTGGGGCAAGAACGATCCGTTCTTCCTGCCGCCAGGGGCCGAGGCGTTCAAGCGTGACCTGCCCAGGGCCGAGGTGCGCTTCTACGACACGGGGCACTTTGCGCTGGAGACTCACGCGAACGAGATCGGCGGT
Source organism: Luteibacter anthropi (assembly GCF_023699965.1). Taxonomy (NCBI): domain Bacteria; kingdom Pseudomonadati; phylum Pseudomonadota; class Gammaproteobacteria; order Lysobacterales; family Rhodanobacteraceae; genus Luteibacter; species Luteibacter anthropi. The sequence goes on along the minus strand of NZ_CP077072.1, from coordinate 4,707,706 downwards.
GAAATCCACCGTTTCCTCGATCGGGTCGTACCACGCCAGTGAACGGTGGGCACATGGGCCTGTTCACGAACGGGCCCATGTGGGTTCTAATGGCGCCCCCATCACGCGTCAGGCCACGTCGTTGTACGAATTCCAGTTAGAGGGCGACTACGTCGAACTCCATATCCTGCTCAAGCTCACCGGTATTGCCGGCAGCGGCGGTGAAGGCAAGCATCTTGTCGCCGAAGGCCTCGTCGAGGTCGATGGCGTGCAGGAATTGCGCAAGACCTGCAAGGTGCGAGCGGGCCAGGTGGTGACGATCGGCGATGAAGTCATACGCGTCGTAGCCTGATCATGCAGGAGCCGACCTTGTCGGCGACCGGCATGGCGGCTGTCTGGCCGCTACCGCGGGTCGCCGACAAGGTCGGCTCCTACATGATTTCGTCAGGACAGGGCGGTGAGCTGCGTTGCGCCGATCACGCCGATGAACACCACCGACAGCATCCAGAAGCGGGCCGGGTCGCGCCATACGCAGACACCCAGGCACACCACGCCCAGCACGCACGAGACGATGCCGGCCGACGTCAGGCCCAGGGCCAGAAGGGACGGATCGCCGCCGCCGGAAGCCAGCAGCATGGGTCGGAAGATGGCATACCAGGCCAGCACCAGGCAGGCACCACCGACGATGCCCAATAGCCAGTTGGCCGGATGATGTTTCGGAAGAAGCTGGATGCCGAGATAAATGGCAAGAACGACGACAGCAAAAACGACGAGCAGCAAGGCCATGCAATAACCCCTTTGTCGTGACTGGTGCGGTCCCCACCGCGAGAGTCGTTCCACCGAGCATGGACTATGACGCAGGTCAGGTCATGCTGCGCCGCGCAAGGCTGTCCGGGCTTGCCGTGGGCATCTTTCGTCGGGCCAGGCCCTGTTTCGTCGGATTCGGCCCCTTAACGAAGGCGGCGCATCGTATGCTCGCCCCGCATTGAAGGGAGGGGTGACATGGCAAGTATCAAGTTCCTGGGACGTATCGTGGTGGCGTGGTTCGCCGCCTGGTGCATCCTGCTGGTCGCCTGGGGCGCATTGGGTTGGAATCGCGGCGAACTGCCGTGGATTTTCACGCTGGCCTGGTTTATCGGACTGCTGATCGCGCTGGCGCGCGGCGTGACCCATCTCTACCGTGTGCGTGTCATCGCAGGACGTATCGACGCGGAAACCGTCTCCAACCGGCAGCGTCGTCGCGTCGAGGTGCCTTTCGCCGCCGACGAGGCGTTCGAGATCGTCGATGCCGTGATGCGTGAGTTGCCGAATGTGCACGACCTGCGCGCGTCGCGCAGCGGTCTTCAGGTACAGGCGATTATCCGGCTGCCCCAGGCGACCGAACCTGCGCCACGGCGCATTCGCGCACCGCGTGCAACGTTTGATCGCAATACAAAGGTGTTCGCCACCATCACCCCGTCGGACGGGTCCTCCAGCGTGATGTTCGTATGCGAGCCCGACAGCGGCGCATGGACCGACTGGTTCAATCCCGACATGGGTACGTCGCTGGAATATGTGGAAACCCTGGTAAGGGCCACGACGCAACGCATGAGCGAGCGTCGCAACCGCGAGCGTTCCGATGCGCGCCAGACCGCCATGGAGAAGGAACTGACGGCAGCCCAGCTGGGTTTGCTTCAGGCCCAGGTCGAGCCACACTTTCTCTACAACACGCTGGCCAGCGCCCAGGAACTGGTGCGGACCGATCCTGCCAGGGCGGATCGCATGCTCGGGCATCTCATCGATTACCTGCGTCGTTCACTGCCCCGCACCGACGGCTCGCTTTCCACGGTGGGGCAGGAGCTTGAACGTTCCACCTCCTGGCTGGAGATCATGCGCCTTCGCATGGGGGAGCGGCTTGCCGTACACGTCGATGTGCCCGAGCAGGTCATGGGCATGCCGATGCCGTCGATGATGTTGCAGACCCTGGTGGAAAACGCCATTAAACATGGCCTCGAACCGAAGCCGGGCGGTGGAGGTATCTGGATCCGTGCGGGTGCCGACATGGCCGTGTTGTCGCTCACCGTCGCCGACGATGGCGTGGGGTTTCGCAGCGACGGTGCAGGTACCGGCATCGGCCTGAAGAACCTGAGGGAAAGGCTGCGCCTGACCTATGGCAGTGCCGCCGCTTTCACCATCGGCAACAACTTCCCCAGTGGCGTTGCCGCCACCATTGTCCTGCCGATCCATGGCGGAGGTCCCCATGGCTAATTGCATCATCGCCGAGGACGAAAAGCTGCTGAGTGCCGCGCTTCAACGCGAACTCGCTCTCGCGTGGCCCGACCTGGACATCGCCGAAGTGACGGAAGATGGCGGTTCGGCCCTCGATGCCATCGCCACGCACCAGCCTGACGTCGCTTTCCTTGATATCCGCATGCCGGGGCTCACGGGCATGGAGGTCGCCGCTGCCGCCGCCGATGTCAGTCCGCACACGCTGGTCGTCTTCATCACCGCTTACGACCAGTACGCCGTGGACGCTTTCGAACGGGGCGCCATCGATTACCTGCTGAAGCCTGTCACGGCGGATCGTCTGGCGCAGACGGTGACCCGGTTGCGCAGCCGCCTGGCGGACGCGGCGCATCATGCGCAACGCGGGGCCAGGGTCGCGCGGGACATGCTTGAGCGCTACGACGAGCAGCCCGATGAACCCCTGACCTGGATTACCGCCAGTACGGGGCGGGCGACGCGCCTGATCCTCGTGGAAGACGTGCTGTATTTCCGGGCCGACAACAAGTACACGCTGGTGGCAACGGCCGACGGGGACGCATTGCTGAGCCGGCCGATTCGCGACCTGTTGAGGCAGTTGGACCCGCGCATCTTCAGGCAGGTGCATCGCTCCACGATCGTGAACCTGCGGCAGGTCGCTTCGGTAGAACGGGACGACACGGGAAAGGGATGCCTGCGCCTGCGCGGACGCCCGGAGACCCTCAGTGTCAGCCAGCCCTTCATGTCCATCTTCCGCGCCATGTGACGAAGGAGATTCCCATGCGCACCTTGCTCGCCATCATCTACAGTTTCATGAATCTCGTCGGTTGCACCGACGCCCAGAACCGCAGCATCGTGGTGTCGTCGAAGGAGAACGGCGTCGTCACCCTGGATAGCGTGACCCAGGTGGAGCGCGGACGCGCGGAATTCCAGTGCCGTGCGAGCCGCACGGGCAAATGCCACTATGTGGTATTCGACAAGGGCGAGATGGTCGCCGATTTCACGCTCGCCGTGGCGGGTCGCCACCGTGCCGATGGCCTGCCGGCAGACTTCGGACAATGCGTTGCCACGGAGGCAGGGCGCGTCGATGCGCAGTGCAAGCCCCTGTGAGCAGGATGGGCTGAAGGCGCCCCCGCGCCTCCAGCCCCGTGACACTTACTGCCAGCCGACCGAGTAAGGCCAGCGACCGAGGTTCTGCACTTCGGGAACGCCACGGCCTTCGCAGCTGGCCGTGAGGCAGGCACTCTGGATGGTCACGTTGGACGGCAACGTGTAGGCGGTAACGATGTTGCCCGGAACGATCCAGCCCGGGTCTTCATTCGGATTGCTGCACACCACCACTTCGGTGATCGTGTACGCCGTATGGATGTTGCCACCGTGCCTTGCGCGTCCATCGCACAGCAGATACTGCTGGCCGACAACGTTGCCGCCTTCATCGAAATACTTCACCGACTGTGAATTGGGTGGACGTGCTTCGGCCGCACCAGCGAAACATGCGGAGGCCACGATAGCGATCATGAAACCCTTGAGCATCAATTTCATCCAACCTTCCCCTTACTGGATCGCAGGTGATTCCTGCGAAGAGGACGGTAGGTACCTTGTTCCGTAAAGTCTGTAGGCGCATGCCGTAGAGGCACGTAGGTATGCGCCTACAGACTTTCGCTTCCCTTGTCAGGGTTGCTTGCGGGGCACGATGGTGTAGGTGATGTCGGAAGGATGTGCCACATCATGGTGCAGTGCATTATGCGCGATCACGCCCTTGTCTTCGTCGTAGTTGTTGCCGCCGGTATTCAGGTTGCGGTCGAAGCGGGGGAAGTTGCTGCTGGAGACCGCCACGCGGAGCTTGTGCCCGGGGAAGAAGTAGTTGCTGGTATCGATCGGCTGGAAAGTGACTTTGTAGACCTCCCCGTCCTTCATCCACACCGGAGGCTTGTCATAGCCATCGCGATAACGCATGCGCTGGATGTTCTCGGTGAGGTTGTAGGCCCTGCCGTCGGGATACACGTCCATCACCTTGAAAGTGAAGTCGGTGTCCTTGGCATCCGACGAGACATACAGGGTCACCGTGATGGGGCCGCTTACTTCCGTGCCTTCCTTGAAGGGCTCGGAGTCGTATACGAGGATGTCGTTACGGGTGAGCTGGGGGTTCTGGTCGTAGGAACCGAACTTCACGGCCGTACCCTGGCAGCAGCCACCGCCGCCCAGCGTCGTGACGGGGTTCATGGGGTCGTAGATGAAACGATCCGGCTGGTCGGTGGCTTGAGGGCTGTCTGCCAGGTGTCCATCGCCATAGAGCGTGTTGGCCTTGCCGGCACTGGTGAAGTAGAGCGTGCGCGTCTGCGAACCGGCTGGCGGCCAGGTCGGCGAATCGTGCCATTTGTTTTCGCCCATGACGTAGTACATCACCTTGGGCTGCTTATCGACGGCGGGGCTGTCGACGCCCTTCAGGTATTTGTCGAACCAACCGTAGACAAGGCCGTCGTAATCGAAGCGTGCGTCGCCGACATCGAGGTCGCCGATCATGGTGTGTTCGGTGGCCCGGGTATAGGCGCAATGCAGCACCGGGGCGATCACGGCGTATTGCTGGTCGGCAATGGCCTTCGACGCCGTCGCGCGCACCTGGTTATACGCGGCGAGATTGGGTGAGACGGATACGTCGAACCAGCTCATGAACCACAGGCCCGGCTTGTCGATCTTCATGTTGTCGTGCCACAGGCCTCCCTTGTACCAGGCGGGGCTGTTGGGCGTGCGCGCAATCATGTTGCCGCCGGTGGGGTTGTCCATGGCATCGGCAAAGATGCCCTTCGGCCCGTCAATGGACTTCATGATGTCCTTTTCGGGCAGATGCCAGAATGCCTTGTCCCAGTCGGCGGGTGGCATCTGCGGGTCGAGATCGAACGCCTTCGACGTGCGAATGAGATCCGCCTGTGTCGTATTGGCCGGGAACATCGGGCGCACCTGGTTCTGTTCTTCGTAGAGCCAGTCGATGAAAAGCATCTGCACCGCGCCGCCGCGATACCAGTTGCCCTGCTCGTAATAGGGCCCCACGCGACCGACGCCGGCGCCGAAGCCCTGTACGTTGAACGTCGCAAGACCGGGTTCGCCCTCGGCGACGACGGCCATCTGCCATTCGGCAGTGGACGAACAACCGGTGGTGCCCACCTTGCCATTCGACCAGGGCTGCGAGGTGAGCCAGCGCACGGCATCCACGCCATCGGATAGCGGGGCGCCAAGGATGTCGTAATTGCCCTCGGAGAAATAATGACCGCGCTCGTTCATGGTGACGTAGGCGTAGCCGCGTTTGACGGCAGCCAGCTCGCGGCTCATGTCTCTCGGCGCGCCATTCTTCACATCCCAGAAATTGAAGTTGTAGGGTGTGCGCACGAAGATCGTGGGCACCTTGCCACTGGTTCCCTTGGGTCGGTAGACGTCGGCGGCCATGCGTTTGCCGTCGCGCATCTTCACCATCACCTTGCGGTCGATGACGGCAACGTCCTCGAGTTGTTTTTCCAGGTCGTTGCGTTTGGCGACGAGCGCTTTCTGTTCGGGCGTGAGTACGGCCTGGGCGGCAACGGGTGCCGAGATGGCGGCAAGGCAGAAGGCGCCTGCCGCCACCGACAGGGTGGTGCGGAGGCTGCGGGAAGGGACGCGCATGGAAGAAACCCCTGGGCTGAACGGACCATCGAGTCTGGCAAAGCCGCCATGGCGGGTAAATCGTGACTTCTGGCAGGGCAAGGGGCTTGACCTCAACTTTGGTTGAGGTTGTTCAATGAAGCTCCCCCCAAGGATTCACGGAGCCTCCCCCATGCGTATCACACGGATCACGCTCCCCTCCGTCGATGTCGATGCCTGTCTCGCGTTCTATCGTGACGTGATGCAGTTGAGGACACTCGGACACACCATCCAGGCAGGTTGGACGCGCATCGATGTGGTTCCGGCCCACAGCGATACCGGTAGCGTCCACCTGGCATTCAATATTCCACGCAACCGTTTCGCGGCCGCATGTGCATGGGTGCAAGAGCGGGCCATGGTGCTGGGTGATCCCATGGGCGAGGAGCGGTTCCATCTCGACGGTGTCTGGCAATCGGACTCGGTGTACTTCGCCGGCCCCCATGGCTCCGTGCTGGAACTGATCGCACGGCAACCGCTGGCGTTTGACGGCGTTGCGGAAGGTGCCTTCCATGGGCACGAGATTGCCTGCGTGAGCGAACTGGGATTGCCCACCTCGGACGTGCCGTCGCTGGTGCGCTCGCTGGTCTTGCGCATGGGTATGCGGCCCTTCGGTGAGATCACCGATGGTTTTGCACCCATGGGCGACCACGAAGGCCTGCTCATCGTGGTCGACCGCGATCGATTGTGGTTCCCGCAGATGCGCCAGAAGCCGGGCGCCTACGGCGTATCCGCCACTCTGGAAGGGGTGTTGCCGGAAAGCCGGGTGGTGGATGCCGAAGGATGGAGTCTTACGGGGGCCATTCCGGTGGACATGGCGTGGCTGGCCCGCTCGCAACGCATGGTGGCCTACTAGGGTCCGGTCGATCGACAGGGTGCCCCGGCGGGCACCGATGCCACGGGGATAGACCATACGCCATGGATGTTCGCCTATGCTTGGGCTGCGCTGATTGCATCCCTGGGCGGCCATGTCTTCGACCGAAACCTTCAAGTTCATTCTTATCCTGCTCGTTGCGATCCTCGCACTGGAGCTGATTGCCCGGCGCCTGCGCCTGCCCACGGCGGCCGCTTTGCTGGCCGGCGGAATCGGTATTGCGTTTCTGCCCGGCGTACCGGCGGTGAGTTTCGATCCGGAGCTGGTGCTTATCGTGTTCCTGCCACCGCTGCTCCAGGATGGCGCGTTCTATACCGTGTGGTCGGATTTCCGCCGCTACCTGGGCGGCATCCTCTGGCTGGCCGTGGGCGCGGTGATCTTCACCACCTTCGTCGTCGGCGCGGTGGTGCACTGGGTGCTGCCGTCGTTGCCATGGGCGGCATGCTTTGCATTGGGCGCCGTGGTGTCGCCACCGGATGCCGTGGCCGCCAAGGCCGTGCTGGGCAAGGTGCGCCTGCCACGCCGGCTCATGGTGCTACTGGAAGGCGAGAGCCTGCTCAACGATGCCACGGGCCTGGTGCTGTTCCGCTTTGCGGTGGTGGCTGCGCTGACGGGAGCTTTCAGTTTCCAGGGGGCGGTGCTGAGTTTCGCGGGCCTGGCCCTGGGCGGTATTGCTGTCGGTGCCGTGGTCGGCTTCGTGCTGGTGCGCGTGCTTCGTCGCATCGATCACATGTTCCTCGCCATCACCGCGTCCTGCCTGTCACCGTGGGCTGCCTACATCGGCGGAGAAAGCCTCCATGTATCGGGGGTGATGTCGACGGTGACCACCGGCATCATCTTCGGCTGGTACCAGCACGATGTGTTCTCGGCCAACGAGCGTATCCGCGGCACCGCCTTCTGGGGTGTGATGATCTTCCTGCTGGAAGCCCTGGTGTTCATCCTGATCGGCTTCTCCCTGCGCGGCGTCGTGGAGCGACTGGGCGGCCTGGATGCCACCTTGCATGAACTGGGCGTGCCTATTCTTGCCGTGCTGGCGGCGGTGATCCTGTCCCGGTTCCTCTGGGTCTACGCCACCGATTACCTGCGCGTGCCACTGGGTCGGCTGGTGGGCCGCAAGCCATTGCCTCCATCGCCGCGCGCTTCATTCCTGCTCAGCTGGGCGGGCATGCGCGGCGTAGTCACGCTGGCTATCGCACTGTCGCTTCCCGAGGCCATGCCTGGTCGCGACCTGACGCTGGCGGCTGCCTTTGCCGTGATCCTTGTCACGGTAGTGGTGCAGGGCGGCACGATGGCACCCCTGATCCGCCTGCTGGGCCTGGACCGTTCCGTGCAGGAGGATTCTCATCATCTCAACGAGGCGCAGGCATCCGTGCTGATCGATGCGGCGCAGCTGGAGGCAGTGAAAGCGCGGGCCTACGACGAAGGCGGAAACCTCATTCATCCGCGCCTGCTGGAGCAGTATGCGTATCGCGCGGGGATTGCAGAGCGCTATGCAGCAGCACCACAGAACTACACCGGTGGCCGGGAATCCCATTACGACGTCGTACTTGCCGCCATCGCGGCGGGGCGCGCGGAATTGCTGCGGTTGCATCGTTCGGGTCGCATCCACGACGAATTGCTTCACTACATCGAGCGGGATCTCGATCTGCAGCAGATATCCGCGGAAAACGATCGTCAGAGTCCCTGAGGACAGAACCGGGCGGGCAGGGTGGTGTTGCCCGTTTGGACGGGGCACGGGGTTTCACATGCCCTCTACACCTGCGTGCGATCAAATATGCCAAATGTGCGCCGGTCGGCATATTCGGCAGGCAAAGCCCGGCAAGCTGCACCGATATCCGACACAAGGAAAGGGACAGGTATTCATGACGACACCGGTGGACGTTTCGCATCGACAACTTGAGCGGCTGCACGACGACACGCGTGGCCTTGTCGATGCGTTCCGCGACGCCGATTTCGAGGAGGCCGCCTTTCGCGGTCACCTGGTCTGCCTGCATGCCCGCGACATGGGGCTGGATGATCTGCAGGGTATCGCCGCACGTCTTGTCGAGGCGCTTTCCGGCTGGCGCGAATCCGAGGTTCCGCGAGGCCGGCTGCTTGCTGCTGCGCTCATGATCGAAGATGTCAGCCGCGCCATGCATCAGGCCGTCGTTGCCGCTGTGGGCGGTGACGAAAGCGAGGCGTCGCCCTGACGTCATGTTCGTGATGCGGAGGGCCTTTCCGCCGCATGTCCGCGTGATCATCGAGCCCTTACCTGACGATTGCCGACAGTCCGGATGATTGCTGTAAAGGCGTCTTCCGGTTGAGGTCGGATCACTATTGTTATACTATAACAATAGTGATCCGACCGGTTTTTGCAGGTGCCGCGCATGCGATTGACGTGGAAGGCGCCTTTCCCATGCAGGGGATGGCGTATCGGCTTGGTTGGCGTCCTATGGGGGCATGCCACGTTGGCGCTGGCGATACCCGGTCAAGCACGCCCCCTGCTCTGGTGTTGCATGGAATGGCTGGCAGTGCTGCCAGCCGTCATGGTGCTGGCCATGGCGATCACCGCATATGTCGCCCACAGGCGTGCGGACAGCGGTCGAAATCGCTGACACATGCTCGCGAAAGCTCATGAACTTACGGGTTGTTGCTGCGACAGCATTGTTATATTGTAACAATAGCTGGAGGTCATCCATGTCACGACGCAACCCCTCGTTCGTCCTTGTCGCCCTGGTGTTGGCCAGCGGCGCATCCACCGCAGCGGTCCGGCACCTGGGCGCCCATGTACACGGGCAGGCGACGGTAGACATTGCCGTCGACCAGAGCCACCTCCAGGTGGGCCTGCATTTGCCGGGCCACGATGCCGTGGGTTTCGAGCATCCACCAGCCAGCGCGGCCGAGCGCAAGGCGTTTGATCATGCGATGGCGGTACTGAAGGCGGGGCGCTGGATCGAGCCTTCGCGTGAGGCCAGCTGCCGGCTGCGCAAGGCCGATGTCTCGGCACCCGGGCTGGAAGGCGAAGCCACGGGTGTCCATGCGGATATGCAGGCGACTTACGATTTCGACTGTGCGAACGCGGTGAAGCTCGCGGCCGTGGATCTGCGTCTGGTCGAGGCATTTCCTTCCGTGCAGCGTATCGTTACCGATGTGATATCCGCGCAGGGCAGTGCCGAGCAGGTACTGGAGCACGGTGTCGTACGGGTCGATATCGCCCCATGAACGATGCGCCTGCACCCCTGATCGCGTGCCAGGGCGTGGGCTATGCATGGCCCGGATCCACCCTTGCATTGACGCTCGATGATTTCACCCTCGCGAAAGGAGAGCGCCTTTTCCTCTGTGGCCCCAGTGGCAGTGGCAAAAGCACCTTGCTCGGCCTGCTTTCCGGCGTGTTGCAGCCATCGACGGGGCAGGTCAGCGTACTGGGGCAGCAGCTCTCGTTGCTTCGTGCGTCCGAACGCGATCGCTTTCGTGCGGATCACATCGGCTATGTCTTTCAGCAATTCAACCTGCTGCCGTTTCTTGATCCTGTCGAGAACGTGCTGATGGGCTGCGCCTGGTCGCGGGAACGCCGGCAGCGTGCGGGCGGCCTGCCTTCCTCGTTGCGCATGGAGGCCGTGCGGTTGCTCCAGGCACTCGAGCTGGACGGCGACGCCATCCAGCGGACCCGCACCAGCGCACTCAGTGTCGGCCAGCAGCAGCGAGTGGCGGCGGCGCGGGCGCTGATCGGTGGTCCGGCCCTTCTTCTGGCGGATGAGCCTACGTCTGCGCTGGATGGGCGCAGTCGCGATGCCTTTCTTCATCTCCTGCTCGGAGAATGCGCACGACATGGCACGGGCGTGCTTTTCGTAAGTCACGACATGGCGCTGGCGCGGCATTTTGATCGCGCGGTGACGCTGGGATCGTCGGCGGACCGGATGGTGGCCTGATGAATCTTTTCCGGTTGACCCTGAAAAGCCTGCGTCAGCGACGGGCTGGCGTGGCGCTTACCGTGCTCACCATCGCGCTCAGTGTCTTTCTTGTGCTTGGCGTCGAACGCGTGCGAACCGACGCGCGCGAAGGATTCGCCAGCACGGTCTCGGGTACCGACCTGTTGGTGGGCGCCCGTTCGGGGCCGGTGAACCTGCTGCTGTACGCCGTATTTCATGTGGGCGAGGCCACCAATAACATCACCTGGAAAACGTACGAGGACATTCGTGCGATGCCCGAAGTGGCTTGGACGGTGCCGCTGTCGCTTGGCGATTCGCACCGGGGCTTCCGCGTGACCGGTACGACGACCGACTTCTTCGACCGCTATCGTTACGGCGGTGGCCATGCACTCCAATTCGTGCAAGGCGCGCGTTTCGACGATCTCTACGATGCCGTGATCGGTGCCGAAGTGGCACGACGCCTGGGTTACCGCGTGGGCGATCGCATCGTGCTCGCCCACGGCGTCGCTGCGACCAGCGCGTCGCTGCATGCCGACAAGCCGTTCCGTATCAAGGGCATCCTCGCGCCCACCGGTACGCCGGTGGACGCCACCATTGCCGTGAGTCTTGCCGCGATCGAGGCCATCCACGTGGACTGGCGCTCCGGCATGCGCCTGCCGGGCATGCAGACCAGCGCGGAGCAGGCACGGCACATGGACCTCACGCCGCATGCGATCACTGCCTGCCTGGTCGGGCTGCGTTCGCGCCTGTCGGTCTTCGCGGTGCAGCGGGCGCTCAACGAATACGACGAAGAACCCTTGCTGGCGGTGTTGCCTGGCGTGGCGCTTGGCGAACTCTGGCAGATCGTTGGCACGGCCGAAGGTGCGCTGCGCATCGTGAGTGCGATGGTGTTGCTGGTCGGCATGTGCGGCATGCTCACCGCGTTGCTGGGCATGCTCGACGAGCGGCGCCGGGAGATGGCTGTGCTGCGCGCCGTGGGCGCGTCGGTGAAAACGGTGTTCGGATTGCTGGTGATGGAAAGCGCCTTGCTGACGCTGGCCGGTTGTCTCATTGGCGTCGTGTTGTTGTCAGGGGTGTCCTGGCTGGCCCGCGATGAACTCCTGTTGCGCGCGGGCCTCGCGATCAACATCGCACCGTCGGCGCAGGAAGTACTGATCCTTGGCGCGATCTTCCTCATGGGCGTATTGGCGGGATGTATACCGGGGTGGGTAGCGTATCGCCGGTCGCTCGTCGACGGCTTGCAGGTGCGCCTGTGAGTGCGCGCCTTATGGTTCTTCTGGCGATGCTGGCGCTGCTCTGCGCTTGCGGATCGCCGGATAGCGCCGACGGGCAGGGACCTGCCGCGACGGGCACCTCCGCGCTCGCGAAGGCACAGGCCGAAGCGGATGCCGGCCGTGCACGCCTGGCGGCAGCAGGCGCCGAAGGGATGGCCGCCGCCAATGCCTATGCCGTATCGCGTGGCGTGGTGAAGGGCGCCGGTGCCGGTGCCGACCTGCTCGGCCTGGCCGACGAAAACGGCTACGCGGACCTGGACTGGACCCACATGATGCCGCCCGAAGACATCAAGCTGCTTGAGGATGCGCCTCCGGTGGTGCATGTCGGCACGCAACGCATGAAGCAGGTAGGCACCCTGCATACCGTGGCCGCGCTCGATGGCCGGAAGGTGCGCCTGACCGGGTATGTCGTTCCGCTGGAGTCGGACGCCGAAGGGCGGATGACCGAATTCTTCTTCGTTCCTTTCTATGGCGCCTGCATTCACGTGCCGCCGCCACCGCCCAACATGCTGGTGCACGTCCGCCTGTCCAAGGGCATCGACACGCCCAGTCTCTATGATCCCCTGGTGCTCCGGGGCGTCCTGCATACCCAGCAGACCTCCAACGCGATGGCGGCATCCGCCTATGCGGTGGATGGTGCCGCGCTGGGACCCTATCGCAACGACGACGAAGAGCGCCTGCGCCAGGCTTTCGAATAATGACCTCCCCGATTGCTCTACTGATGGCTTCGCTGATGCTCGGAGCCACGTCGTTCGCCTCAAGGCTCGTCGTGTGGCTACCCGGCGGTGCGCTGACGAAGGCGTTGCCCTGGCTGCAATCCCTCGCCGTGGGATTGCTGCTGGGCGACGCGCTGTTGCACGTGTTGCCCCATGCGCTGGGCACCGGCCTGTCCGAGCAGGCCATCATGGGCCTTACCAGCCTGGGGGTGCTCGCCATGGTGGCCATCGAGGGGTTTCTCCGCCCGGCTGTCGAAGATGCCCTGCCGGCAGGCGCTCCGGCCACCTTCGCCCGCATGAACCTCGTGGGGGACTTTCTCCACCATTTCGTCGATGGGATCGTACTGGCGGCTGGCTTCATCGCCGGGGAGGCCGTAGGCCTTGCCACGCTGCTCGCCGTCGCCCTGCATGAGGTTCCCCGCGAGATCGGCAGTGCAAGTGTCCTGGTCGCGGGGGGCTATAGCCCTCGTGATGCGTTCCGGTGGTCGGTCGGTATGGCGGCGGCGGTTCCGGCCGGTGCCCTGACGATGCAGTGGGCGCGGCTGGACGACCACGCGACGGGTGCCGCGATGGCGATCGCCTGCGGTACGGTCCTGTATGTGGCCCTGGCCGATATCCTCCCTGGCGTCTGGCAACGTGCCCGGAGGGCGTCGCGCTGGGTGCCGGCGTGTGGCATCAGCCTGGGGCTGGCTTTCATGTGGGGCGTGGCTGCATTCGGCCACCATCACTGAGGGTGGCCCGGGGCCACGCCCGGAAAAATTCCGAGGCGGCGATTTCAATTTTCGGTTGGTGCAACGTCGTAAGATTACGAAAATTCTTGCGAGTCATCCGGCCCGATGCGTGCTTTCTTGCTGTTCCTCCAGAGCTTCCGTAACAGGGACGACTGGACCTCGGTATCCACGCATCGCCATCCGCTGGCGTATGCGTTCAGCTATGCACTGTCCTGCCTCCCCCATCTGCGGCCGCACCTGCGCTGGCTGGCGCTGGTGGCCGATGAGCCGGTGGTTCGCGAGGCGCTGCGGTACGACAGGCGCCTGCTGGAGCGTTGGCAGCACCGTTACCTGAGCCGGCGGTTTTCACGCGGCGAGCGCCTGGAGCGGGTCCATGACCATTTCCGTTTTGTCGCGTCCCGGTTGCCGACCAGCCTGCTGATGACCATGTACGGACATGGCCGGGTCGTCGTTGCGAGCGTCGCGCTCGACGATGGCGGCGTCCTGGAACTCGCCTGGCAGCCTCCGGTGCGGCGGACGTGCGAAGGTGAGCTGGACATGGTGCTGTCCATCGATGGCGTCAGGCTTTATTCGTTGACCACGGCCTTCGCGCCTTCGCGTGGCGCCCTGTGGGTTGGATGCGTCCAGGGGCCACGTAGTGACGATGCGCAGGCTCTGGATACCCTGCGCTGGGCACAGAAGCGTTGCCACGGCCTGCGTCCGCGCCATCTCCTGCTGTCCATGGCGGGCGTCCTGGCCCGGCAATACGGGCTCGCCAGCATCCTCGGCACGAGCGACGCCATGCACCCGTTCCGCGGCACGGGCAAGCTCAAGGTGTCCTACGACGTCATCTGGACGGAAGCAGGGGCGGAGCGTTGCGACAATGGCCTTTTCGTTGCACGGGCCGCCGACTTCATGCTTCGGCCGAAGGTGGTCAGGACCACGCACCGTGCGGCCTATGAGCGCCGGGAGGCCTTGCGATTCCGGATGACGCGCGATTTCCTCGACACCCTGGTGCGCCCTGGCTATGAGCGGGAAGAGGGCCTGCGCATGGCCCTTGAAAGAGCGGGCAGGCCGGCGCTGCCTTCCTCGGTCTTCGAGTCCTGCTGAGAGGGGGGCATCCGGGAGAGGCGTGGCACCCCGCCATGCGGCGGCGCCCTCAGGATCAGGGGGCGTTGGCGGCGGGAGGCTGGCCTCCCAGGTAGATGGCTGACGTCGAAGGAAGTCGCGACACGATGGTCTTGAGTGTGCCGTCCGGGAAGCGTTGATCGTAGGTAAGCACCCAGGCCAGGAGGTTGGGGTCGTAATCCGCTTCCTTCTGCGTGGCCCCGGTGGCCTCGGCGAAATAAGCAGGATTCAGCACGCCGTCGCTGGCTCGCTTGACCAGCCGGTCCAGTGCATGGCCTTTCTCGTCGTAGAGATGGCCGCCGTTTGCTTCACCCAGCTCAGCCATGATCACCAGGGGCTCCGCGGCGAAAAGGTGGTAGTGCAGGGCGAGCGATTTGCGACTCATCTCCAGGGGTAAGGTGCCTTCGGCCGTGATCTGGCTGACACCGATCCGGTAACTGTCGACACCCCAGCGGTAACGACGCGGGTCGTTGGTGGCAATGCCGGTAGCCATGACAGCGAGGCCGGCCCAGTAGCGATGATTATTACGACTGTCCGTAACGCTTCCGCGTGTGCGGCCGTCGTAATAGGACATGTTGGCGTCAGCAAGGGCACCAAGCCAGTTCTGTACATGCTCCGACGCGCCTGAAGATGACCCAAGACCGGGGCGGACCTTGAGCCATGCGATGGCATACGCGCCGAGCATCCAGCCTTGTACGTAGGTGTCCTGATTGCTGCTGACCTGGCTGAAGGCCTTGTCCGACGCGAATCCTTCGAGCCAGCGGGCCACGCATTCTGCGGTGGCCCGATCACCGGTATGGCGATAGTCGTCGGCCATGCGTTCGACGTTGTGCAGCGCCTTCATCAGTGGCTGCATCTGTTCGTCGTAGGCATGTTTGCGAGCCGGATCGATCACAGAGTGCGACGCGTCGCTGTAGTAGTCGTTGAGCGTGAGGCGGGCGGGGAGGCGGGGAGCTTCCCCACAGCTTTCGTCGTGACCGGCCCCATGAGCTTCCACAGGGTGATCCCATGGACTTTGCAGCGCATCGTCATGTGGGCGGGCCTGGGCACTTCCGGCGGCCAGTACCGCAAGGCAGGCGGTCAGGCAGGAAGCGAAATACTTGGTCATCGCATGGCTCCGCGTGAGGTGGGGACGCGGGCATCGTGGCATGCGGAAAGTGCGCGTCCTTGCACGAAAACATCGGCGGAAAGTTACGTTTAGCCGGGCTTTATCCCTGGAGTAGAACCAGGCCTGTCTCCGGGTGCGGGCGGCCGGGCGATGGCGGAGAACATCGCGACGGTCTCCCGGAGACAGGCCTGAAACAGGGCTGGCATGGAGCAACGAGGTACCCGACATGACGGTGGATGAAGGACACCGTCATGCCGGGCGTCCCTCACGCCCGCATGCCCAGCAGCGGAGCGGTGGTGGACAGCAGGTTGCGCGACTTCAGTACGTCCACATAGGTGGCTTCGTCGCTGTTGCTGACCTTGATCCGGAGTGAGGCCGGACTGTTGTAGGGCACGTGAATGGCGGGGCGGAACACGATGGCGCAGGCATCGCTGCTTTCGGCCGCCTGCTGGATACGACGCAGGCTGCGGTAGTCGGCATCAGGCAACCAGCCCACCACGGCGCCGCAGCAGCCGGAACGCAGGCATTGCTCCATCGCCCACGCCGCTTCGGAACTGCCGCTATGCATCTCGTGCAGAAAGCGGCGATCCACGCCTGCAGCATCCAGTGCGCGGCCGTAGTCCACGTTGGGCGGCGCAACGAAGATGACCCGGCGGTGTTCCTGGGTAAGTGCCGCGAGGGCCGGAAGCACCAGATCAAGTTCTCCGAAACCGGAATGCTCGAAAAGAATCTCACTGAGGGCACCCAGCGGCCAGCCATGACCGGGAAGCTTTTCGTCCAGCGACGGCACACCCGTGGACAGCGTACGCACGCGACCCGGGCGCTCGAGCAGGGGATGCCACAGGTTGGCGGGATTGAACGAACGGGCGGACGACGAAGAGGCGAAGGCATTCATGGGATCAGGTCCTGCGCAGGATGCCGACGTAGCGCCCTTCGATGGCGAAGGCGTGGCGGCGAGGGTTGACTTCGATCGGATCGAAGTCGGGATTTTCGGGAAGCAGGAGAACGCGATCGCGTTCTTGCCGGAACCGCTTGACGGTGACTTCGTCATCGAGACGTGCCACGACGATCTGTCCGTTGCTGGCGGTATTCGTACGGTGGACAGCAAGGAGATCGCCGTCGAGGATGCCTACGTCGCGCATGCTCAGGCCTACCACGCGCAGCAGGTAATCGGCGCGGGGACGGAACAGGGCCGGGTCGATCTCCATCTGCGATTCGATGTTTTCTTCCGCGAGGATCGGAGAGCCTGCGGCCACCCGGCCGATCAGGGGCAGCTCGTAGCCGGATGGTGCGCGCCGGGTCACATGACCGGCAAGGCGCAGTCCACGATGATGGGGCGAACGTTCGAGCAGTCCCTTGCGGACTAGCGATTCCACGCAGGCCTGCGCCGAGCTGTGACTGGGCAGGCCCAGGGCATCGGCAATTTCCCGCAGGGTAGGCGGCAGGCCATGCGCCTGGGTGTATTCACGCAGGAACGCAAGGGTGCGTTGCTGGCGCTCGCTGAGGTTCGGTGTCGGCATGCGTACATTTGTACACATCGCGGTGACCGGATGCAATAGGCCATTGTTCCACGTGATCGTGCATTACTGGTTGCACGTTTATGCATGTTTTCGTACATTGATGCTCATTCCTCCTTGCGCCGCGCCTTTCTCCCCATGAATCCTGTACGCGCTACCCGACTTATCTTCCTTCTCTCTGGCATCGGCATGGCCAGTTGGGCGCCCATGGTTCCCTATGCGAAGGCCCGTCTTGGCCTCGACGACGGCGTCCTCGGCCTGGTGTTGCTCTGCATGGGCTGCGGCGCTGCCGCTGCCATGCCACTGGCTGGATTCCTTACCCATCGCTTCGGCAATCGCGACGTGATCGGCGTATCCGGCCTGCTGCTCTGCGTCGCGCTGCCCTTGCTCACGCTGGCGACGAATGTCTGGTGGCTGGGTGCGGCCCTGCTGTTCTTCGGCGCATCGCTGGGCCTGGTCGACGTGGCGATGAATGCCCACGCCGTGGACGTGGAAAAAGTCGAAGGCCGGCCGATGATGTCGGGCTTCCATGGCCTGTTCAGCGTTGGTGGTCTGGCCGGTGCCGCCGGCATGGCGGCACTGCTGAAGGCCGGTGCTCCGCTGACGGGCAGTGCCATCGCGGTATCGCTGTTGTTGCTGGTGATCGTGCTGACCCAGTGGAAGCATTTCCTGGTGCGCCACGAAGACGATGCGCAGGCTCGCCATGCCGGGTTCCGCATGCCTGGGGGTGCCGTATTCCTGCTGGGGTTCCTGTGCCTGGTGACCTTCCTGGCCGAAGGTTCGATGCTCGACTGGAGTGCGGTTTTCCTGCGTTTCTCGCGCGGCTTCGATGCCTCGACGGCAGGCCTCGGTTACGCAGCGTTCTCGGTGGCGATGGCGCTCGGTCGCCTGCTGGGGGATCGCATCACGGCGGCACTTGGCCCGGTCACCATCGTGCGCGCAGGCAGTGCCATTGCAGCGGCGGGCTTCCTGCTCGCCACGCTGGTGCCGTGGGGTGGCGCAGCGCTGGTCGGGTTCGTTCTGGTCGGTATCGGCGCGTCGAACATCGTGCCGGTGCTTTTCAGCGCCGCCGGTCGCCAGAAGGGAACGACCCCGGCCATCGCCATTGCCACGGTTACCTCACTGGGTTATGCCGGCATGCTCGCCGGTCCTGCGGCCATCGGCTTCATCGCCCATCTCAGCAGCCTGCCTGCGGCCTTGTGCGGCGTGGCCGGCCTGTTGATCATTGTGTCTCTCTGCGCGTCGATTGCGCGCCGCTGATCCGGAGTTTCTTTCATGCATTCCAAGCGCAATGTAGTCATCTTCGATTTCGGCGGCGTACTCGTCGACTGGAATCCGCGGCATCTCTACCGCAAGCTTTTCGGTGACGACGAGGAGGGCATGGAGCGCTTCCTGACCGAGGTCACCACCAACGAATGGAACCTCCAGCAGGACAAGGGCCGGCCGTGGTCGGAGGCTGTCGCGCTGCTGACGAAGGAGCATCCCCAGCATGCCGGGTTGATTGCGGCTTACCACGAGCGCTGGCCGGAAACCCTGAAAGGCCCCATCGACGACAGCGTCACCATCCTGCACGACCTCAAGAAGGCAGGGCACCCGCTCTACGGCCTCACCAACTGGTCGCACGAGACCTTTCCCTTTGCCCGTGAACGCTATGCGTTCTTCGACTGGTTCGACGGCATCGTGGTGTCAGGCGAGGAGGGCATGATCAAGCCCGATCCGAAACTCTACGAGACCTTGCTCGAGCGCTACGACATCGATCCGAAACGGGCGATCTTCATCGACGACAACAAGCACAACGTAGAAGCGGCCGAAGCGCTGGGCATCCATGGCATCCATTTCCACTCGCCCGCACAGCTGCGCAGCGAACTGATCGCCCTGGGATTCCTGCCGGCATGAGCCTGTTCGAAGCCACCCTGCCGCGGGAGCGGCAGGACCTGATCCTCGATCGCCTGCATCGCGACGGCAAAGTCGTGGCGGCGGATCTGGCCCAGGAGTTCCGGGTGTCGGAAGACTCCATTCGTCGTGATCTGCGCGATCTTGCGGCGCGTGGCCTGTGCCGTCGTGTCTATGGCGGCGCCCTGCTGGTCCACCACGTGCCGCCGATCGGCGAACGGCATCACGAGCGCGCCGAACTGAAGCGGCTTCTCGCCCGCACGGCGGCATCGCTGGTAGGTGAGAAGCAGATCCTGTTCATTGACGCGGGTTCCACCAATACCGCGCTGGCGAAGGCCCTGCCGGACAATCGCGCGCTGACGGTGGTAACCAACGCACCGGACGTAGCGTCTGCGGTGCTGGGCCGGCCCGGTTTTGAGGTGATCCTGCTGGGCGGCAAGCTGGACCCGTTCATCGGCGGAGCGATCGGCTCGCGCACCGTGCGTCAGGCACAGGATATCCGCGCGGACCTGTGTTTTCCGGGGGTTTGTGCCGTCGATCCCGTGAGCGGGCTATGGACGATCCACGAAGAGGAAACCGTGTTCAAGCAGGCGATCATCGAGGCCAGCGGTGAAACGGTGGCGATTGCCACGCCGGACAAGCTGGTGGCCTCGGCCACGCATCACACGGCGCCCATCGGAGCGATCACGCACCTGGTGGTAGCGGCGGATACGGATACATCGATCGTAGAACGCTACCGCACCGCAGGCGTCTGCGTACACCTGTAGGAGCGCGCCTTGCGCGCGACCGGTTTTCGCGAAAAACAACATTTACGCAAGAACCTGTCGCGCGCAAGGCGCGCTCCTACAAGGCAGGTGGCTGCGTGTGTGTCGCAGCCACCTTTTGCTCAGCCGGCCTTCTTCTTCGCCAGCCTGAGCCAGGTATCGACCACGGTGTCCGGGTTCAGCGACACCGACTCTATGCCCTGTTCCATCAGCCACTCGGCAAGGTCCGGGTGATCCGACGGACCCTGGCCGCAGATGCCCACGTACTTGCCCTTCTCGCGTGCCGTCTTGATCGCAAGGGCGAGCAGCTTCTTCACGGCCGGGTCGCGTTCGTCGAACAGGTTGGCGACGATGCTCGAATCGCGGTCCAGACCCAGGGTGAGCTGGGTGAGGTCGTTGGAGCCGATCGAGAAGCCATCGAAGATGTCGAGGAACTCGTCGGCCAGCAGGGCGTTCGACGGCACTTCACACATCATGATGACCTTCAGGTCGTTCTCACCCTGCACGAGGCCGTTCTTGCGCAGCACCTCGATCACCTTGCGACCTTCGTCCAGCGTGCGCACGAACGGGATCATCACCCATACGTTTTCCAGACCCATGGTCTCGCGCACGTACTTCACCGCCTTGCACTCCAGTGCGAACGACTCGGCGAAATCGGCCGAGACGTAACGGCTGGCACCGCGGTAGCCGATCATCGGGTTTTCTTCGTGCGGCTCGTAGCGCGAACCGCCAAGCAGGCCGGCGTATTCATTGGACTTGAAGTCGGACAGGCGCACGATCACCGGCTTCGGATACACCGAGGCGGCGATGGTGGAGATGCCTTCGGCCAGGCGATCGACGTAGAACGACACCGGGTCTTTATAGCCCGCAATGCGCGCGTCGATGCGGGCCTTGGTCTCGGCATCCTGCTTGCCGTATTCAAGCAGGGCCTTCGGATGCACGCCGATGTGGCTGGCGATGATCATTTCCAGGCGGGCCAGGCCGATGCCTGCGTTCGGCAGCATGCCGAAATCGAAGGCGCGCTCGGGGTTGGCCACGTTCATCATGATCTTGAGCGGGGCTTCCGGCATCGCACCGAGGTCGGCGGTGATGCGGTCGAACTTCAGGGTGCCTTCGTAGATCGTGCCGGTGTCGCCCTCGGCGCAGGACACGGTGACTTCGGTACCGTCGGGGATGCTCTCCAGTGCGTTGCCGCAGCCGACCACGGCCGGCACGCCCAGCTCACGGGCGATGATCGCCGCGTGGCAGGTGCGGCCACCGCGGTTGGTGACGATGGCGGCAGCGCGTTTCATCACCGGCTCCCAGTCGGGATCGGTCATGTCGGCCACGAGGACGTCGCCGGGCTGCACCTTGTTCATGTCGGACAGCGAGCGGATGACCCGTGCCTTGCCGGCACCGATCTTCTGGCCGATGGCACGGCCCTCGGTAAGTACCTTGCCGCGCTCGTTGAGCTGGAAACGTTCGAGCGTGGTGGCCGTGGCGCGCGACTTCACCGTTTCCGGGCGAGCCTGCACGATGTAGAGCTTGCCGGTGTTGCCATCCTTCGCCCACTCCACGTCCATGGGGCGGCCGTAGTGCTTTTCGATGATGAGCGCCTGGCGGGACAGCTCCTCGACGTCGGCATCGTTGATGCAGAAGCGGTGGCGGTCGGCGACCGGCGTTTCCTCGATGCGCACGCGCTCGCCCGGCTGGTCGGAATAGACCATGCGCTGCTGCTTGGCGCCGAGGCTGCGGCGCAGGACGGCGGGCTTGCCTTGCTTCAGCGTGGGCTTGAACACGTAGAATTCGTCGGGGTTCACGGCACCCTGGACCACCATTTCGCCCAGGCCGTAGGAGCCGGTGACGAAGACGACATCACGGAAACCGGACTCGGTGTCCAGCGTGAACAGCACGCCCGAGGCACCGACGTCGGAGCGCACCATGAGCTGCACGCCGGCGGACAGGAAGACGTCCTCGTGCTTGAAGCCCTGATGGACACGGTAGGCGATAGCACGGTCGTTATAGAGCGAGGCGAAGACTTCCTTCACCTTGTGCAGCACGTCGTCGATGCCGACGACGTTGAGGAAGGTTTCCTGCTGACCGGCGAACGAGGCGTCCGGCAGGTCTTCGGCGGTGGCGGAGGAGCGCACGGCAACGGCGATATCGGTGGCGCCGGCATCCTTGCAGAGCTTGATGTAGGCGTCACGGATGGCCTGCTCGAGATCGGAGGGCAGGGCGGTGTCGACGATCCAGCTGCGGATTTCCTTGCCGCCGCGGGTCAGTTCGTCCACGTTGTCCACGTCCAGCGTGGCCAGTCGCTCGGCGATACGCTTGGCGAGGCCGCTCTTTTCGAGGTAGGTCTGGAAGGCATCGGCCGTGGTGGCGAAGCCACCCGGAACGGAGACGCCCAGTTTCGCGAGGTTGCCGATCATCTCGCCAAGGGAGGCATTCTTGCCGCCTACCTTGCCAAGATCGGTCATGCGTAGCGCGTCGAGCCAAAGTACCAGGTCGCTCAAAGGAAAATCCTCACATCGGTTGGGCGGCAGGCCGCGCTGGAAAAATCGGCGCATTG
This sequence comes from Luteibacter anthropi, assembly GCF_023699965.1. Taxonomy (NCBI): domain Bacteria; kingdom Pseudomonadati; phylum Pseudomonadota; class Gammaproteobacteria; order Lysobacterales; family Rhodanobacteraceae; genus Luteibacter; species Luteibacter anthropi. The sequence goes on along the minus strand of NZ_CP077072.1, from coordinate 4,685,374 downwards.
TCGTAGTGGTATTGCCCTTTGCACAAGCGGCAATGCACAAACTTCCCGGCATTTTGGGGGGTGGATGGTTATGTTGGCGTATTGGTCTTAAGGTGGGAGTCATGGAACTGCCCCGAGGAAAACCCCAGATGCGGCGTACCGTATTCTTCATTTCAGACTCTACCGGCATCACGGCCGAAACCATTGGCAACAGCATGCTGGCCCAGTTCGACGGGGTGCAGTTCGATACCCATCGACTGCCCTTCATCGACAACCCGGCCAAGGCCGAGGCGGCGTCCCTGCGCATCAAGACCAAGTACGCCCAGGATGGCCAGCGGCCTATCGTGGTCAACACCATGACCTCGCGTGCCCTGTGCGACATCGTGGCCGGCAGCGGGGCGCTGATGCTGGATGTGTTCGCCCCCTTCATCGAGCCGCTGGAGAACGAGCTGGGCGCCAAGCAGTCGGGCGCGGTGAACCGCTCCCACGGCATGGTGGACTTCGAGCGCTACGAGGCCCGTATCGAGGCCACCAACTACGCGCTGGCCCACGACGATGGCCTGGACGTCGATTACAACCAGTCCGATGTGGTGCTGGTGGGCGTGTCGCGCTCGGGCAAGACGCCCACCTGCCTGTACATGGCCTTGCATTACGGTGTGTGCGCCGCCAACTACCCGCTCACGGACGACGACCTCGACAAGTTCGAACTGCCGGCCCGCCTGCGCCCGTACCGGAGCCGCCTGTTCGGCCTCACCATCGACCCGGAGCGCCTGGCGCAGATCCGTGAGCAGCGGCGCCCCGGCAGTCGCTATGCCACGCTGAAGCAATGCCGCTGGGAGCTGGAGCAGGCGGATCGGCTGATGCGTCGGGAAAACATCCCTGTATTGAACACCACGCATACTTCCATCGAGGAAATCTCGAGCAAGATCTTCGAATACCTCGGTATCGAACGACACATGTACTAGGAGACCCGCGCAGCACATGACCGCCGCCATCGCCCGCTCACCCGCGCTCATTCCGGGGCGTTTCGAGTTCCTGATGGGGCTCTACTCGGAAAACTACCATCGCCTGGCGCGCCTGTTCGCGCCCCAGCGACTGGCGGCCGGGCGTTATGTGTCCGACGTGGACGACGGCCTCAAGGTACGGCTCGACATCCAGGAGAAGCATCCGTACACGCTCGAACTGGAGCTCACCTACGACTTCGTCGACGAGGCCACGGGGCAGCCCTCGCCGTCGGCGCAGTTGCGCATGTATACCGACGCCCACGTGGCCGAGGCGATGCACTGCCATCCGGGGCGGAAGCTCTGGCAGGTGCTGGGGCCGTTTCCGCCGGCGCACACCGTTTTCCAGCATCGCCTGCGGATGAACGGGTTTCTCAGCCGCTGGCTGGAGTACCTGGCAGAGCAGGGGCACTCGATCGGGACGCTGGAGCGGGTGGGGGATGTGCCTGGGGTTTGAGGGGCGCGCGTTTCGCTTCGATCCGGTCGCGCGCAAGGCGCGCTCCTACAAGGCAATCACGCCCCCTGCAGGAGCGCACCCATCCAAGGCCTAGCGCCCCCCGTAGGAGCGCGCCCCGCGCGCGACCGTCCAAGGCGCAGCGCCCCCCTGTAGGAGCGCGCCTCGCGCGCGACCGTCCAGGGCGATACCCCCACCAAACTCAAGACAAAAAAAATCCGCCCCAAAAAGGCGGACTCTCATGAAAGCAATGGCGGAGCGGACGGGACTCGAACCCGCGACCTCCGGCGTGACAGGCCAGCATTCTAACCGACTGAACTACCGCTCCGAACTGCTTTGCAAACCTTCAGCACCTGCCAACTTCTACACATCTGCCTTACCTGGCGAACCAGGAAAGTGGCGTCCCCACGGGGATTCGAACCCCGGTCGCCACCGTGAAAGGGTGATGTCCTAGGCCTCTAGACGATGGGGACGTACTAGAAGTTGGTGGAGCCAGGCGGGATCGAACCGCCGACCTCCTGCATGCCATGCAGGCGCTCTCCCAGCTGAGCTATGGCCCCGCTTTGAAAAAAAATCCGCCCCGCGGGCGGAATCTTTTTCGTTCAAAGTAATGGCGGAGCGGACGGGACTCGAACCCGCGACCTCCGGCGTGACAGGCCAGCATTCTAACCGACTGAACTACCGCTCCGAATTACTTCTTGAAACGTTCCAACAACAAACCAACTTCGGTACCTTCTCTTCCCTGGCGAACCAGAGAAGTGGCGTCCCCACGGGGATTCGAACCCCGGTCGCCACCGTGAAAGGGTGATGTCCTAGGCCTCTAGACGATGGGGACGTACTAGAAGTTGGTGGAGCCAGCCGGGATCGAACCGGCGACCTCCTGCATGCCATGCAGGCGCTCTCCCAGCTGAGCTATGGCCCCCTGCTGGAAGCCGCAAAGAATACGGGCGAGCCAGTACTGCGTCAAGCATTCGTTACAGAAATTTTGAAATCTTTTCCCCATTTTGGGGAAACGTTAACAACTGCGGGCACTTGCATCGCCGCATGATTTTGCGCGTTTCTTCGTGCATTCCGTGCTGCCGTCACACCACACGGGTTAACCTGTCTGTCCATACCTACAGGGACAGGCATGCACGGCATCGTTTTCATCCAGGATCTCGCCACGGTGATGCTCGTGGCCGGACTCACCACGGTGCTGTTCCAGCGCCTTCGCCAGCCGGTCGTGCTGGGCTACATCATCGCCGGCCTGCTCATCGGGCCGCATACGCTTCCGGTGATCTTCATCCACGACGAGGAGACGATCCGCACGCTCTCCGAGCTGGGCATGATCCTCCTGCTGTTCGCACTAGGTCTCGAATTCAGCCTGAAGAAGCTACGTGCCGTCGGTGGTGCGGCGCTGGTGGCCGCCTTCGCGGAAATCGTGCTGATGGTCTGGATCGGCTACGAGATCGGACGTTTCTTTGGCTGGACGGCCATGGACTCGCTGTTCCTCGGCGCGATGCTGTCCATCTCTTCCACCACCATCATCATGAAGGCACTGGAAGACCTGGGCCTCAAGCGCGAGCGCTTTGCCCAGCTGATGTTCGGCATCCTCATCGTCGAGGATCTGCTGGCCATCGTGCTGATGGCCCTGCTGACGGGTATCGCCAGCACCGGCGGCGTGGAGGCCGGGCAGGCCTTTGCCGCCATCGGGCGGCTGGGGCTGTTCATGGCGGTGTCGCTGGTGGTCGGCCTGCTGCTGGTGCCGCGCGTGGTCGATTACATCGCCAGGGTGAGCCGCAATGACGTGCTGCTGGTGGCCGTGCTGGGTATCTGCTTCGGCTTCTGCCTGCTGGTGACCGAGCTGGGCTACAGCGTGGCCCTGGGCGCTTTCATGATCGGCGCCATCGTGGCCGAGTCGGAGAGCGTGGCGCGCATCGAGCGCATCATCATGCCGGTGCGCGACATGTTCAGTGCGATCTTCTTCGTGGCCATCGGCATGCTGATCGACCCGGCGCTGCTGCTCGACTACGCGTGGCCGATCACGATCGTCACCATCGCCGTGGTGGTGGGCAAGGTCATTACATGCAGTTTCGGCAGTTTCGTCGCGGGCAACGACGGCCGGACCTCCCTGCGCGTAGGCATGGGCCTGGCGCAGATCGGCGAATTCTCGTTCGTGATCGCCTCGCTGGGTCTTACGCTGAAGGTCACCAGCAACTTTCTTTATCCGGTGGCGGTGGCGGTATCGGCCCTCACCACCTTCCTCACTCCCTATCTCATCCGGGCTTCCGATCCGCTGGCCAACGTCATGGGCAGGGTGTTGCCCGCGCGGGTCACGGGCGTGTTCGGAGCCTATACCGACTGGATGGGAAGCCTTGGGCTGCAAGGGCAGGGCGCCATGGTCATGAAGATGATCCGGCGCTTGGTCTGGCATGTGGTGATCAACATGGTGCTGGTCATTGCCGTCTTCATCATCGTGGCCTTTGCCTACCGGCGCGGCTTCCTTCACCTGGAAATCCTGAGCGACGAACCGGCCGTGAGGCGCAGCCTGGCCTGGTCGGTGGCGGCCCTGCTGTCGCTGCCGATGGTGGTTGCGGCCTATCGGAAGGCTGGCGCCCTGGGCATGCTGCTGGCCGAACTGAGCATCCCCGACCGTTTCGGCGAGCGCACCTACCGGATTCGCGCCGTGCTGGGGCGGATCATTCCCGTGGTGGCCATGCTCATCCTCGGCCTGCTGGTGGCGGCACTCGCGTCCACGATCCTGCCGCCGCGAGAAGTTGCGTTCGTACTGATTCTCATAGGAATTCTGCTCACCTGGCTGCTCTGGCGGGTGCTCGTCCAGGTGCACGCCCGCCTCCAGGCGGCGCTGCGTGACACCCTGGACAAGCCGGGGCACGAGCACGAGGAATGAGGTATCGGTCACATCACGGAAAGGTTTCTGAACTTTTCCTGTGAAAGCCTGTCTCTGGCCCGTCATTGCAAGCGACACGCGAACCACAGCACAATGGCGTTTCCGCCTCCACATGGAGGTGTACCGGCGGCGTCGCCGAATTCATTTCACAGAGAGGGAGTACCGAATGAAGCACTTTTTGCGTCCCACGATGACGGCCGTCGCCCTGGCGGTTGCGCTGGGTACGGCTGCGGGCGCATCCGCCCAGGCCGCCAAGCCGGCTGCCGCTTCGGGCGCGGTCGATAAGCAGAAGGCCAGCTACGTCGTGGGTTGGGATATCGCCAGCCAGCTGCCGCCCCTCGTTCGTGAAGGCGTCGACCCGGCGACCGTGGGCAAGGCAGTGACCGCGGCGCTCTCGGGCCAGAAGCCGACCATGTCGGAAGCCGAAGCCAAGACGGTCCGCGACGCCTTCGTTGCCGACCTGAAGACCAAGGCCGAAGCCGAGTACAACAAGGTTGCCTCCCAGAACAAGAAGGAAGGCGACGAGTTCCTGGCCAAGAACAAGTCCGCTCCGGGCGTGAAGGTCACGGCCTCGGGTCTGCAGTACCAGGTCGTCCAGGCCGGTACCGGCCAGCGTCCGGGTCCGAACGACACCGTCACCATCGACTACACCGGTACGTTCGTGAACGGCGAGAAGTTCGACTCCTCGGCCGATCACCCGACCCCGGGTGGCGCCCAGATCCCGCTCGCCGCGGTGATCCCGGGCTTCCGCGAAGGTCTGCAGCTGATGCAGGTCGGTGGCAAGTACAAGCTGTTCATCCCGTCGAACATCGCTTACGGCGCCAAGCCGGAAAACGGCTTCCCGCCGAATGCGACGATCATCTTCGACGTGACGCTGAACAAGACCGGTCCGACCCCCGCAGGTCAGGGTCCGGGCGCCGCTCCGGCGGCCGGCGGCGGCAAGTAAGTCGTCGTTTCCATCGTGAGATGAAAAGGCGCGGAGCAATCCGCGCCTTTTTCTTTGCTCCACCGCCCGTGCGGCTTACAATTTGCGGCTTACGGCGCGCACGCTGAAGTCTCCCGGGAGTTCCATGAAAGTCACCATCTTCGGCACCGGTTATGTCGGTCTCGTCACCGGTACCTGTCTTGCCGAAATGGGCAACCATGTCGTGTGCGTCGATGTGGATGCCGGCAAGGTCGAACGCCTGAAGCAGGGCGACATCCCCATCTACGAACCGGGCCTGGAGCCCATGGTGGTGCGCAACCACGGTGAGGGACGCCTGGATTTCACCACGGATGCGGCCCACGGCATCGCGCATGGCGATGTCGTCTTCATTGCCGTCGGCACGCCACCTGACGAAGATGGCAGCGCCGATCTTCAGTATGTTCTGGCTGTCGCCCACACCATCGGTGATCACATCGATCGCTACACCGTGGTGGTCAACAAATCGACTGTTCCCGTCGGCACCGCCGACCGGGTGAAGTCAGCCATTGCCGGGCGCCTCGCTACCCGTGGGGCCGATACGGCTTTCGACGTGGTGTCGAACCCCGAATTCCTGAAAGAAGGCGACGCGGTCGAAGACTGCATGCGCCCCGATCGCATCATCGTCGGTGCCTCCAGTCAGAAGGCCATCGGCGTGCTGCGCAAGCTGTACGCTCCCTTCAATCGCAATCACGACCGCATGGTGGTGATGGACGAACGCTCGGCGGAGCTCACGAAGTACGCGGCCAACGCGATGCTTGCCACGAAGATCAGCTTCATGAACGAGATCGCCAACATCGCCGAGCACGTGGGCGCCGACGTCGAACTGGTCCGCCAGGGCATCGGCGCGGATCCGCGCATCGGTTACCACTTCATCTACCCGGGCGCCGGGTACGGTGGCTCGTGCTTCCCCAAGGATGTCCAGGCGCTCGCTCGCACGGCGCACACCGTGGGTTATGACGCTCGCCTGCTCGATGCGGTGGAGGCCGTCAACGATTCGCAGAAGTCCCGTTTGTTTGATCTGCTTTCCCGGCATTTCGGCGGCCAGCTGCAGGGTCTGACCGTGGCGGTCTGGGGTCTGGCCTTCAAGCCCAATACCGACGACATGCGCGAGGCATCCAGCCGTCGCCTGATGGAGCAGCTGTGGGAGGCCGGCGCGAAGGTACGTGCATTCGATCCGGAGGCAGCGGACGAAACGCAGCGTATCTACGGCGAGCGCAACGACCTGCACCTGGCCGAACGGCCCTATGAGGCCCTTGAAGGGGCCGATGCGCTGGTGATCGTCACGGAATGGAAGGCCTTCCGCAGCCCGGACTTCGCGCGCGTGAAATCGCTGCTGCGCACGCCGGTGATCTTCGATGGCCGCAATCTTTACGATCCCGCGGCGGTCGAAGAGGCGGGTATCGCTTATTACGGTATCGGCCGTGGCCGCAGCCTCAAGGGGCGCGCCCATGACTGAGCTGGACGAACGAATGATGGAGCTGGAGGTGAGGCTCGCCTTCATCGACGACACGGTCAATGGCCTGTCGTCGGCGGATGCCGAAATCGCCCGACGCCTCGATCTGCTGGAACGGGCCATGCGCGACCTGCGCTCGGACCTGGTGAATATGCGTGCCGGCCTGGGTAGCGACCCCGCTACCGAACCGCCGCCGCCGCACTACTGAACATCGAACGAGTCTTACCGATCATGGCAGAGTCCCTGCGCGACCAGTTGTTGAAGAGCGGCCTCGTCAAGGAGATCCGCGAAGAGAAAAGGACGTCCTCGCCGCCGCCGAAGCAGGGCAGTGCGAGTGGCCAGCCGTATGCGGGGAAAAGCGCCCGGCACGGTGGCAAGCCGGGTGGTGCCCGGCCGGGACAGGGTGGTGGCCAGAAGCCGAAGCCACACGGGCAGCAGGCGCAGCGTCCGCCGCGCAAGGAAAAAGATGGCGAGATCGATCTCGCCAAGGCCTATGCGATCCGCGCCCAGACGGAAGCCACCGATCGTCGCAAGGCGGAAGCCGAGGCGGCCGAGCTGGCGCGTCTGCGCAAGGAGAAGAAGCGCAAGGTCGAAGAATTGCTGAAGGGCAAGGCACTGAACCTGGCAGAAGCCGATCAGGTGCGTCACTTTCCCTATGGCGACAAGATCCGTCGCGTGCATGTGGATGCGGCGCAGCTGACCGCGATCAATGCGGGTGAGCTCGGCATCGTGCAGCAGAATGGACGCTACCTTGTGGTAGCCAGTGCGGTCATTGAAGAACTGCGCGCCCTTGCACCGGAGTTCATCGCACTGCTGGTCGATCCGAATGCTGCAAACGAGTCGGATGACGGCGTACCGGACGACCTGATGTGGTGATGCAGCCGTGCCCTGAGGGCACCTGCGAGGTATGACGCTACATCTGTAGGAGCGCGCCTTGCGCGCGACCGGTATTAGCGAAATGTACGAATCGCCAAAACCGGTCGCGCGCAAGGCGCGCTCCTACAGGTTTTGTCAGGCGGCGGGGGTGGTCAGGATGGGATTGTCCCAGCCTTCCTTCTTGGCAAAGCGCGCGCCGTGCTTCTGCTCCAGCTTCGCCAGGCGCTCGCGCACCGTGGCGACGCCTTCCGTGCGCACGTACTGGATCGGGCCGCCACGGAAGGGCGCAAAGCCCGTACCGAAGATGACGCCCGCATCGAGCAGGTCGGCATCGTCCACGACGCCCTCCGCCAGGCAGGCAATGGCCTCGTTGACCATGGGCAGGATCATGCGGTCCTGGAGGTCGGGCGGGGCCACGTAATCCGGATCGACCTCCGGCTTCTGCGGCTTGCCCTCCTTCCAGACGTAAAGGCCTTCGCCATCCTTCTTGCCGCGCTTGTTGGCGGCCAGCTTTTCTTCCAGGCCTTGCGGGATCTCCAGGCCGAGGAAGGGAGCGAGTTCCCTGCCGACCGATGCGCAGACATCGAGTCCGACCGTGTCGGCCAGTTCGATGGGCCCCATCGGCATGCCGAACTTCTTCGCCTCGCGATCGAGCACCGGCCCGGGGACACCTTCGTTGTAAAGGCGCATGGCCTCCATCAGGTAGGGCATGAGGATACGGTTGACCAGGAAGCCAGGCGTGCCCTTCACGGGAACGGGCAGCTTGCCGATGGCCTTACAGAAGGCAAGCGCACGCTTCTCGATGTCACCGTCGAGCTGGTCGTGGCGCACCACTTCCACCAGTGGCATCTGCGCCACGGGGTTGAAGAAGTGCAGCCCGAGGAAGCGCTGGGGCGCTGCAAGGCCCTGGCGCAGTTCGTTCAGCGGAATGGATGACGTATTGCTGGCAAGCATTTCATCGGACTGGAACTGCGGTTCGATGACTGCGTAGAGCGCGTGCTTGGCTTCGGGATTCTCGAAGATTGCCTCGATGGCGAGATCGGCATCCGCCACGCCCTTGCCGTCGACGTCGGCGCGAAGACGGCCCACGGCGGCCTCGACCTTGGCGCTGGCCTTCAGTTTCTTCTCGAACAGCGTGCGGGCGCGCTTGAGGGCAGGCTCGATGAAGCGCAGTTCGCGGTCCTGCAAGGTGACGTTGAAGCCTTTCAGTGCCGACCAGGCCGCGATGTCGCCGCCCATCGTGCCGGCACCCACTACGTGTACATGTTCGATACCGTGCTCGACGCCGCCGCCGAGCCCCTTCAGGCGCTCCTGCAGGAAGAAGATGCGGATCAGGTTGCGCGCGGTCGGCGTGCCAGCCAGTTTTGACACCGATTTGGCTTCCAGCTTCAGGCGCTGCTGGATGCTGCTGCCACCACGTGCCCAGACGTCGATCAGCGCGAACGGCGCCGGGTAGTGCTCCTTGCGGACCTTCGCGGCCGTCTGCTTACGGACCATGGGCGCGAGGATGGCGCGGGCGGGGGCCGTATTGGTGGCCCAGGCCTTGGCGCGCTGTGCAAACGGCCGCTGATGCGGGCGCTTGATCAGGTGCCGCGCTTCCGCGAGCAGTTCTTCCGGGCGGGCCAGGCGGTCGACGAGGCCCACGGCCTTCGCGCGGCGCGCGTTGAACGGCTTGCCCGTAAGCATGGCCGGCAGTGCATCGGGCGCGCCGATAAGGCGCGGCAGGCGTGCCGTGCCACCCCAGCCGGGATGAATGCCGAGCATCACTTCGGGCAGGCCGATCTTTGTTTTCTCATCATCGGCGGCGATGCGCTGACGGCAGGCCAGTGCCAGTTCGGCACCGCCACCCAGACAGGCGCCATGAATGGCGGCCACGGTGGGGAAGGGCAGGCGTGCCAGTTCCTCGAAGACGCGCTGGCCGTTTTCGATGTTGTCGAGGACGACGCCGGCGCGGGCGTATTCCACGAACTCCTTGATATCGGCACCCACGGCAAAGCCCGACGGCTTCGCGGAGTGGATGATCACGCCGCGCGGGCCCTCGATGCCCAGGCGTTCGACGAGGATGCCCAGTTCGTCGAGCACCTCGCGGGACAGCGCGTTGGCGCTGGCTCCCTCGCGGTCGAGCGTGAGGACGACGATGCCGTCGTCGCCTTCGCTGGTCTTCCAGTGCTTGAATCGGAGTCCTTCGAACATGGCGGTCGTGCGGTGGTGAATGAGCGTGCCACCATACCTTTACGTCCGGTCGAATGCGAGATACCCCCGCGTATGGTCACGGTCCGCCGGGGGACGCGGCGCTGGCGTGGCCTCCCGTTTGGTTCGATACTTCTCAACTGTTTTCCCTGAACGCGTGGTCATGTCCGCCGATTCCCAAGCAGGTACCGACCTGTTCGACCGCATCCTGTCGGCGCCGGGCCCCCTGGTGGCCCTCAAGTCCGCCAGCGCGGTGGAGCTGGTCGATCAGTTCCGCCTGATCGCCCGTCGCACGGGCCAGGCGGTGTACCTGTGGCGGCCGAACGAGGGGCTGGTAAGCCTGCGCGATGCGCAGATGCGCGTGCCGGGCTGCACCCGTCTGGGCGATGCCCTGCGCTATGTGCTGCAAAGCCTGCATTTCGGCGTGTATCTGGTCGAGGTGCCGGCAGGGCCGGTGAGTGCAACGGACAGTGCGCTTTTGCGGCAGCTGGCAAAGGCCCGGATCGGCCATGTGCGACGGATAGCGCTGCTGGGCGCCACGCCCGCCCAGCTCGGCGGCCTCGGCGACGAGATTGCCATGGTGGACGCCGAGCGTCATGCCCGTTCGGCGACACCGCGCCTGCGTGATGGTCGATGGGTGGTCTGAGCGGTCGTATGTCCGATAACCAGGGGGTTCTGATCTTCACGCCACGCCGCGAGATTCGTCGCGCGGTGTTCGATGCGCTGGATACCGAGGGCGATGTGCTGTTGCTTAGTGCGCGCGATGCGGAGCAGCTCACGGCTTTGCTCGTCGATTCGCCGCCCTTGCACGTGGCGATCGTCGCCGCTGACGGCACCGACGACCTTGCCCGTGGCCTGCGCATCCTGCGTGGGATGCCCGCTTATGCCGAGGTGCCTATCGTCTATCTCGTGGGTGACGATCCGGCGGCTACGCCGCCCGATGGACATGCGTTCTGGCTGCGCGAAAGTGCCATCGCCACGGAACTGGGACACCGTATACGCGCGGCGATGAGCTTTGCCACGCCCGCGCCCTCGCCGGTTGTCGCGGGCAGTGACTATCGCTTTGCTTTTGATGCCGGTGCGGCGTGGGTGGTAGCGAATACCCCGCAGGGCCGCATCCTGGAAAGCGGCCAGATGATGGAGCGGCTATGCACTGGCGACGGCCCGTTGCAGGGGCGTCTGCTTGCCGATCTTTTCGAACTGCCGCCAGGCGTGGGCTGGCCGCTGCCCGATGGCGACGGCCAGCCCTGCGTGTTGCGCCGGCCGGATGGTGCGGGTATTCCGGGCGAAGTCGACGTACGCCATCTGGTCGATAGCCAGGGCCATCGCGTGGCCCTGGCGTTTCGCGACCTGCGTGTACGCCATACGGCAGACCGCGCCCTCGACCTGCTTGCCGCGATGGGTTCGTTTCCTGCCGACGACGAGGGCATGGGCGAGATGGCCGGGCGCGTGGCCGAGGCGCTGGGGCTGGACGTGCTTGCCGTATGGGCGGCCTTCCCCGAAAGCTATCACGACCCCGAGTTGGTGGCCCGTGTATGGAGCGGCCCCGGACACATCGAATGGGGCGACGCGGCCGATATTTCCCTGCTGAAAACGTGCCTTGGCGGCGAGAACATCTCGCGCCTGGTCGAGGGGGCGGGAACGCCCTGGACCGATCCCCTCGTCGAAGCCCTGGGACTGGAGGCATTCGCCTTCATCCCGTTGTTCGACGAGCGCCACACCGTGCTCGGTGCGCTGCTGGCCGGCACACGATCGCATCGTGGTGCGGGACGCATGCTGGAAACGGCGATGCGCGCGGTAGGCGCGCGCTTCGCCGCCATGCTCGAACTGCGTCGTAGCCGCGAGCAGGGGCGTGCTCGTGGCCTTATCGATCCGCTGACGGGCCTGCCGAACCGCCTGCTGTTCAACGACCGCCTGGATACGACGATTCGCGAAGCCCAGCGCACGGGTGAATGTTTCGCCGCGCTGATGGTCGACCTGGATCGCTTCAAGGGCATCAACGACACCCTGGGTCATGCGGTGGGCGACCAGGTGCTGGCGGCGGTAGCGCGCAGGCTGCGAGCCAGCGTCCGTGGATCGGACACCGTCGCGCGTTATGCGGGTGACGAATTCACGATGATCCTGCGCCACATCATCAAGCGCGACGATGTGCAGCGCATCGCCGAGAAGGTGGTGCAGGCGATGGAGGTGCCGCTGGATCTCGGCGACGGTTCGGAATTGCAGGCCACCGTATCGGTCGGCATCGCATTCTTTCCGGACGACGCGGTCGACGGCGAATTGCTGCTGCACCACGCCGACGAGGCCATGTACGGCGCCAAGAGCCTGGGGCGCAACAACTACCAGGTCTACGCCGCCAATCTGGATGCATCGCAACAGCAGCAGATCGAACTCAAGGCACGGTTGCGCCATGCGGTCCGCAATGACGAGCTGCGTGTCTTCTATCAGCCCCAGGTCGATGCCGTTACCGAAGACATCGTCGGCATGGAGGCGCTGGTGCGCTGGGAGCATCCCGAACTGGGGATGATCAGTCCCGCCTTCTTCATTCCGCTGGCCGAAACCACGGGATTGATCGTGCCCATCGGCGAATGGGTGCTGCGCACGGCCTGCGCGCAGGCCCGTGAATGGGAAGACCGCTACCGGCTGGGCCTGCGGCTGGGTGTGAATCTTTCAGCCGTGCAGCTCATGCAGCCGAATCTCGCGGTCACCGTGGCGTCGGTACTAAAGGAAACCGGTCTCGATGCCGCCCAGCTCGAACTGGAGGTGACCGAAAGCATCAGCGTAAAGACCGTGCCGCACCTGGTGGACACGCTGGAGGCGCTGCATGCCCTGGGTTGCCGCATCGCCATCGACGATTTCGGCACGGGCGCGGCCTCTCTCGACTATCTGCGCCGCCTGCCGGCGGATCGCATCAAGATCGACCAGAGCTTTGTGAGGAATATCGGAGTCGATCCCGATGACGAGGCCATCGTGCGCTCCACGATCGAGATGGCTCATCGTCTCAAGCGCGGGGTGGTGGCGGAGGGCGTCGAGGGAGAGGAACATCTGCAGTTCCTCAGGGCCCAGGGCTGCGACGAGCTCCAGGGTTACCTGTTCTGCCGCCCGTTACCCGTGGTTACATTCGACAAGCTGCTGGCCGAACGGCTGCGCCTGATGGGGGAGGGGATGGCCGCCCCGGCTTGAGCTGCCCCCGCCCATCCGCATATTTTCTCCGTGATGCCCTGCGAAGGTGAACTTGCGCGGGTCGTATTTGTCTCATTTGCGCCCGCGACTGGCCCCTGAAGAGTTAAGGAGACGGCCCGGATGGGCGAAAACGAACTGGATCAAGCACTTGTCGAGCGCGTGCAGCAGGGTGACCGGCGCGCATTCGATCTGCTGGTCCGCAAGTACCAGCATAAGGTGGTCGCGCTGATCTCCCGCTACGTGCACGACTGGACCGAGTGCGAGGACATCGCCCAGGAGGCCTTCGTGCGCGCCTGGCGCGCGCTGGGCTCGTTCCGCGGCGAGAGTGCTTTCTATACCTGGTTGTACAAGATCGCCGTCAACACGGCGAAGAACCACCTCGTGGCCATGGGGCGGCGCCCTCCCACGGGTGACATCGACATCGAGGACGCGGTGTACGTGCCCGGGGCAACCCGGATGCACGAAAGTGCCACCCCCGAGCGCGAACTCATGCGCGAGCAGGTGGAACAAACCGTGTTTTCCACTGTCCAAGCCCTGCCCGAGGAGCTTCGGGTCGCGATTACCCTGCGCGAGGTGGACGGCAAGAGCTACGAGGAGATTGCCGCCATCATGGACTGCCCCATCGGCACCGTCCGTTCGCGTATTTTCAGGGCTCGTGAAGCCATCGACGACAAACTGCGGCCGCTGCTTTCCGACCGCGAGGACAAAAACCCATGAGCGAAGCCAATCGGGAATTCCTCTCTGCCGGCATGGACGGAGAGCTGTCGCGGGAGGAAATCCGCTTCCTGCTGCGTCGTCTCGACGCCGATCAGGGCCTGAACGAGCCCTGGTCGCGCTATCACGTGGCGCGTGACGGCTTGCGCCGCGAGAGCGCTCCGCCGGTGTCCCGCGATTTCGCCAGCCGCGTCATGGCTGCCATCGAGGCCGAATCCGCCATCGCCGTGCCCGCCGCCCCCCAGCGTCGCCGCTGGCTGCACTGGTCGGCCGGTGGTGCCATCGCTGCCAGTGTCGCCGTGGCCGCGCTCATGCTGTCGCAGCCGGCCGGCAACGGCGGTTCCGGTGCCGTTCCCCAGGTAGCGCAGGGGCACTCCCTGCTCGGCGACACGCAGGTAGCCGAAGCGGCCTCCGAGCCGGCGTCGGCACCCGTGGCCCCGCAGTGGCTCACCGGCAACATGGCCTCCCAGTTCACCCAGAAGGCGGCCTACGAAGGCCCGGGTGACGAGGGTGCTGTCTACCTGCCGCGCTCCACGCCGTATCAGATTCATCGTACCCGTGCCGCCCAGGCCACGGAGAACGGCTACATGCTGCTGGTCCGTCCGGACGGCAGCCGCTACGTGGCTCCGGTCACGTCGTCGACGGCGCACTGACGCCACGACGCCCGCGCGCCGGTCGCCTCCGGCGCGCGTCTTCCCTTCATTCGTAACAAGCCGTGCGGCATGCTCCGCACGGTCAGCCGTGGCTATGTAAAAAGGAGGAAAAGATGGCTCATTGGCATGCACGCGCGCTCCTGGGTGGCGCTCTGGTCGTCGCAGCGTCAGGCGCGCAGGCACAGAACCTGCCGGACTTCACCGGCATCGTCGACAAGTACGCCCCCGCGGTCGTTCACGTCGAGGCGAAAAGCAACGGCGGTGCCCGCACCCTTGCCAAAGGCAAGGGACGAAGCACGCCGAATATCTCGCCCGACGACCAGGACGAACTGCTGCGCCGCTTCTTCGGCATGCCCGGCATGCCCCAGCAGCCGCGCGAACAGACCTCGCTGGGATCGGGTTTCATCATTTCCGCCGATGGCTACATCCTCACCAATGACCACGTCGTGGACGACGCGGACGAGGTGAAGGTGCGCCTGCAGGATCGCCGCACCTTCACCGCCAAGGTGGTGGGCAAGGATCCGCAGTACGACATCGCCCTGCTCAAGGTCGATGCCAAGGCGCTGCCCACGGTGGCCATCGGCGATTCGCGCTCCGTGAAGCGCGGACAGTGGGCGCTGGCCATCGGTTCGCCATTCGGCCTGGATGCCACTGTCACCCACGGCATCATCAGCGCGGTGGGTCGCAACCTGGGCAGCGGCGACCAGCCGTATACCTCGTTCATCCAGACCGACGTACCGATCAACCGTGGCAATTCCGGCGGCCCCCTGTTCAATCTCCAGGGCCAGGTGATCGGCGTGAACTCGCAGATCTACTCCACCTCGGGTGGCTACCAGGGCCTGTCGTTCTCCATCCCGATCGACGTGGCCATGAACGTGGTCCAGCAGATCAAGGACAAGGGTTACGTCTCCCGCGGCATGCTGGGCGTCACGGTGCAGCCGGTCGACCAGTTCGTGAAGAACCTCGACCTGCCCGATGCCAATGGTGCGCTGGTGGCCCAGGTCACCCCCGGCAGCGGAGCGGACAAGGCCGGCCTGAAGCAGGGCGATGTGATCCTGGCCTTCAATGGCACGCCGATCACCTCGTCGGTGGACCTGCCGCCGCTGGTGGGCATCACCAAGCCGGGCAGTATGGCGAAGGTGGACATCCTTCGTGATGGCAAGAAGCAGACGGTAGACGTGAAGGTCGGCGAACTGCCTCGCGACAAGTCGGCCCTGGCGGCGGCCAGCACGGGCGACGAGGGCGCAACGGGCGGTTCCGCCGCCGCGCTGGGCCTGGCGGTGCAGGATATCGACGCCGCCACCCGTTCCGAGCTGGGCCTGAAGGCGGGCGAGGGCGTAGTCGTCAGCAAGGTGTCCGATCGAGGGGCAGCCGCCGCCGGTCTCCAGGCGGGCGACATCGTGCTTATGGTGAACCAGAAGCGGGTCGGCAGTGCCGCCGCCTTCCGCGATGCCACCAAGGGCATCAAGCCGGGCGATACGGCCATGCTCCTTGTGCGCCGCGACGATGCCACGCGTTTCGTCGGTATCACCGTGCCCAGCGACCGCTGAAGCACCGTAGCCACCCGCCGTTCGGCGGCGGGTGGCCTTCCATGCGATAATGTGGGATTCGCACCGGTCATGGTGCGCGTCGTTCGCGCCGCGAGCGATGGTGAACTTGATCACGGCGCTCCATGGAACTCATCCGCAACTTCTCCATCATTGCCCACATCGACCACGGCAAGTCGACCCTGGCCGACCGCATCATTCAGCTGTGCGGGGGTCTCTCCGAGCGCGAAATGGAAGCGCAGGTGCTCGACAACAACCCGATCGAGCGCGAGCGTGGCATCACCATCAAGGCCCAGTCGGTCTCGCTGCCTTACAAGGCGCGCGACGGCAAGACCTACCAGCTCAATTTCATCGACACCCCGGGCCACGTCGACTTCTCCTATGAAGTGAGCCGCTCGCTCTCCGCCTGCGAGGGTGCGCTGCTGGTGGTGGACGCCGCCCAGGGTGTGGAAGCCCAGTCGGTGGCCAATTGCTATACGGCCATCGAGCAGGGCCTGGAGGTCATCCCGGTCCTGAACAAGATCGACCTGCCCACGGCCGACATCGATAAGGCCAAGGCCGAGATCGAGGCCGTCATCGGCCTGGATGCTTCCGACGCCATCGCGGTCAGCGCCAAGACGGGCCTGAACGTCATCGAGGTGCTGGAGGCGATCATCCATCGCATTCCCGCACCGAAGCCGGGTAACACGGACAAGCTCCAGGCGCTCATCATCGATTCCTGGTTCGACAACTACCTGGGCGTCGTGTCGCTGGTGCGCGTGATGCAGGGCGAGATCAAGCCGGGCGACAAGATCCTGGTCATGTCCACCGGCCGTACCCACCTGGTGGACGACGTGGGCGTGTTCACGCCCAAGCGCAAGAAGCTCGAAAAACTGTCGGCGGGCGAGGTGGGCTGGATCAACGCCTCCATCAAGGACGTCCACGGTGCGCCGGTGGGCGACACGCTCACCCTGGCCGGCAAGCCGGCCGAAGAGCCGCTGCCGGGTTTCCAGACCATGCAGCCGCGCGTGTTCGCAGGCCTGTTCCCGGTCTCGGCCGACGATTACCCGGCCCTGCGCGAGGCGCTCGACAAGCTGCGCCTGAACGACGCGGCGATGTTCTTCGAGCCGGAAAGCTCCGAGGCCATGGGCTTTGGCTTCCGTTGCGGCTTCCTCGGCATGCTGCACATGGAGATCGTGCAGGAGCGCCTGGAGCGCGAATACGACCTCGACCTGATCACGACGGCACCCACGGTGGTCTACGAAGTCGCCAAGACCGACGGCACCGTGATGGAGCTCGACAACCCGGCCAAGCTGCCGCCGCCGCAGACGATCGCCGAGATCCGCGAACCGATCATCGTCGCCAACGTGCTGACGCCGGCGGAATACGTGGGCAACGTGATCAAGCTCTGCGAAGAGAAGCGCGGTGTGCAGCGCTCCATCCAGTACCTCGCCACCCAGGTGCAGGTCACCTATGAGCTGCCGCTGGCCGAGGTCGTGCTCGACTTCTTCGATCGCCTGAAGTCCGTCTCGCGCGGTTATGCCTCCATGGATTACCAGCTCGAGCGTTTTGATGCCGGCCCGTTCGTGCGCGTGGACATCCTCATCAACGGCGACCGCGTCGACGCCCTCAGCCTCATCGTGCATCGCTCGCATGCCGATCGCCGTGGTCGCGAGCTGGTCGAACGCATGAAAGACCTGATTCCCCGCCAGCAGTTCGACGTGGCGATCCAGGCGGCCATCGGTGCGGCGGTCATTGCACGTTCCACGGTCAAGGCGCTGCGCAAGAACGTGCTCGCCAAGTGCTACGGCGGCGACGTCTCGCGCAAGAAGAAGCTGCTCGAGAAGCAGAAGGAAGGCAAGAAGCGCATGAAGCAGGTCGGTAGTGTGGAGATTCCCCAGGAAGCCTTCCTTGCCGTGCTGAAGGTGGACAAGTAAACCGCTCCACCGTGGCATGACGTTTTACCCTTGGAACCCGGTGCCGGATGCGCCGGAATGGGCCTGAAGGCCCCTCGATACGACTGACGGAGATGGCATGGCGGCATTCGATTTTTCGGCGATCCTGCTCGGGCTGACGGTCCTTTTCGGACTGATCTGGCTGTTCGATCGCCTTTTCCTGGTGAAGGGCCGCCGCGCCCGTGCCGAGGCCTCCGGCGAGGAGCAGCCCGAGCCGTGGCCGGTCGACTGGGCGCGTTCGCTGTTTCCGGTGATCTTCGTGGTGCTGCTGCTGCGCTCCTTCGTTGCCGAGCCTTTTCGCATCCCGTCCGGCTCCATGATGCCCACGCTGGATGTCGGCGATTTCATCCTGGTGAACAAGTTCACCTACGGCCTGCGCATGCCGGCCTTCAACAACAAGCTGGTGGAAAACGGTGAACCCCGCCGCGGCGATGTGGTGGTGTTCCGTTTCCCGGGCTACCTCTGCAAGGACGAGCAGGGCAACACCATCCGTGGTGGTGATGTCACCTGCCAGAACCCGCATGCCCCCGTGCCCAGCGAAAACTGGATCAAGCGCGTCATCGGCCTGCCGGGCGACCGCATCGAAACCCGGGGCAGCGATCTTTACATCAACGGCGAGCGCATCGGCGCCGACGAGCTGGGGCCGTACAAGGGCAACATGAACGAGCCCGAAGACCGTCTGCTGATGACCTACGGCTCCAAGCTCTACACCGAGCACCTGGGCAGCGTGAACCACACCATCGCCCTGACGCCGGCCTACACGACGCCCATGGACATCCCGAACGCCGTGGTGCCCTCGGAAGTGCCCAAGGGCTGCTACATCGTGATGGGCGACAACCGGATGAACAGCACGGACAGCCGCTGGTGGGGCTGCATGCCGGAGCAGAACCTGGTGGGCAAGGCCTTCTTCGTCTGGCTGGCGTGGCGCGGCCCGGGCAACGGCTGGCTCGATTTCGGCAAGATGGGCCGGGTCATCCACTGACGAACGCCAAGGCCGGTGTCACGCCGGCCGGCGTCCCGCGGCACGCCGGGACGCGGTAATCTCCGCAGCGGGGCGCCTGGCGCCCCGCGTGCATTATCAGCATCACAGGGGCCCACCACGGGCGGGGAACACGAGACATGAAGACCAGGCAATCGGGCATCACCCTCATCGGCTTCCTGCTGCTGCTAGTCGTCCTTGGTTTCTTTGCCTACATGGGCATGAAGCTGGTGCCGGCCTACACCGAGTTCTTCGGCGTGAAGAAGGCCATGTCCCAGCTCGCATCCGATGGCAATACCTCGGACATCAACGAAGTGCGCCGCAACCTGGCCTTCAAGATGAACTTCCAGTACGTGGACGACGCCACGATCCAGCCGAAGGACATCACCATCGATCGCCAGAACAATGCCAGCGTCCTGCGCATTTCCTACGACAAGCGCGTGCATTTCCTCTACAACATCGACTTCCTCCTGCACTTCGAAAACGCGGTGCCGTTGAGAAACAGCCAGGCGTAACGAGTCATCGTGGAGTTTCCGCATCATTTCCGTAATCCCTCCCTCGCGGACCTCGCGCTGACCCATCGCAGCGCGGGCAGGCCGAACAACGAGAGGCTGGAATTCCTTGGCGACGCGCTGCTAGGCGCGACGGTCGCCGAACTGTTGTACGACGCGCATCCCAACGCCAGCGAAGGCGAGCTGTCCCGGCTTCGCTCGCAGCTGGTCAATGGCCAGGCACTGGCCGTCGTCGCCCGCGAGCTTGAGCTGGGCGACCGGCTGAAGCTGGGCCCGGGCGAACTGAAAAGCGGCGGCTTTCGTCGCGAATCGATTCTCGCCGACGCGTTCGAGGCGCTGATCGCCGCCGTCTATCTCGACGACGGCTACGACGCCTGCCAGCAGGTGGTGCGCCGGTTGTTCACGCCGCGCATCGCCGAACTCAAGCGCTCCAGCAAGGACGCCAAGACGCGTCTGCAGGAGTGGTTGCAGGGCAAGGGCCTGCCCTTGCCCGTCTACGAACTCATCGACAGCTACGGCGAAGATCACGCCAAGACCTTCGACGTCAGCTGCTCCATCGACGAGCCCACGGCGATCCGCGTGGAGGGCAGGGCGGGAAGCCGCCGTGCCGCCGAGCAGGAGGCCGCCGACGCCGTGTTGCGTCGTCTACAGGAAACACCGAAGTCATGAACGAAACCGAACACCCCGAAGGCGAAGCCGCCACCGATTTCCGTTGTGGTTATGTCGCCCTCGCGGGGCGGCCCAACGTTGGCAAGTCCACCCTGCTCAACGCCCTCATCGGCGTGCGCCTGAGCATTGTCAGCCACCGTCCGCAGACCACGCGTCACCGCATCCTGGGCATCTCGACCAAGCCCGAGGGGCAGATCCTCTACGTCGATACGCCGGGCATGCACCGTGGTGCCAAGCGCGCCATGAACCGCAGCATCAACCGCACGGCGCGGGCGGCCATCACGGAAGTCGACCTGGCCGTGCAGGTGATCGAGGCCGGTCGCTGGACGGACGAAGATGCCGCGATGTATGCCGCCCTCAGCGAGCAGAAGGACCTGCCGAAGCTGCTGGCGATCAACAAGGTCGACCTGCAGAAAGACAAGACGATCATGCTGCCCTTCGTCGCCGACCTGATGCAGAAGCATCCGTTCGACGAGGTTTATTACGTCAGTGCGCTGAAGTCCAAGGGTCTGGACGGCCTGGAAAAGGGCATCCTCAAGCGCCTGCCCCAGCAACCGGCCGTCTACGGCGAAGATGAAATCACCGACCGCAGCGAGCGTTTCCTTGCAGCGGAGCTGGTGCGCGAGCAGCTGATGGTGCGCCTGGACCAGGAGCTTCCGTACGCCACCACGGTGGAAATCGAGCAATTCCAGGATCGTCCCGACGGCATCGCCGAGGTGCACGCGGTGATCTGGGTCGAGCGCGACGGCCAGAAGGCGATCGTGATCGGTGACGGCGGTGCCCAGCTCAAGGCCATCGGCACGTCGGCCCGTAAAGCGATGGAGCATCTCTTCGAGCGCAAGGTCTTCCTCAAGCTCTGGGTGAAGGTGCGCGAAGGCTGGGCCGACGACGAGAACCTCCTGAAGCGTTTCGGTTACGAGTGAGCCTGGACGGCCGGCATGCGCGTCGAACGAGAACCTGCCTTCGTCCTGCATGCGCGGCCCTATCGCGAAACCTCGCTGCTGGTCGAATGCCTGAGTTGCTATCACGGCAGGCTGGGCGTGGTTGCACGAGGTGTCCGCCGGGAGCGCGCGCAAGTGCAGCGTGCGCAGCTGGAGCCCTTCCAGCGGCTTGAACTCGACCTCATGCTCAAGGGAGAGCTGGCCACCTTGCGTGGCGCGGAACCGGTGGGCCCGGTCCAGCGGCTCTCCGGTGATGCGGGCATGGCGGGCCTCTATCTCAATGAGCTGGTCGTGAGGCTCACGGGGCGGCAGGATCCCAATCCGGAGCTGTTTGGCCTGTACGAGCGCACACTTGCCCGGATGGCCGGGGGTGAGCCGCTGGCCTGGACACTGCGTCGCTTCGAGCGCGACATGCTCGATTCGCTGGGTTATGCGTTGCAGCTCGATATCGATGCAGCCACTGGCGAGCCGCTCGATCCGACGCGTGGCTATTACTACGATCCGGAGGCCGGCGCGACGCCGGGGCGTGCCGGTGATCCGCATGCGATACGCGGAGGCGACCTGCTGGCGCTCGCCAGCGATACCTCTCCCGATACGGCCGGCCTGGCATCGTTGCGTCGCATGATGCGCCAGGTCATTTCGTTTCACCTGGGGGGCGGTGAGCTGAAAGCCTGGCGCGTATTGCGCTGAATATCAGGCAGAAGCCAGTTCCAGGGCGGTCATGGTCGCCTTCAGCTCAGTCCGGAACATGGTCATGGCTTCGCCCCGGGTCTCGGGATGTGTCTCGATATGCGTCTGCAGCAGGCGTACCTGTTGATTCAGGCGCGTAGCGCCACAGAAGCCACAGCCGGAACGCAGCCGATGCAGGCGGTCGAGCAAGGCGTCAGGAGGCAGTGCCTCGATCTCGCCATCGAGCTGGGCCAGTTCCTGCCGGAACAGGCCGCGAAGGGCATGCATGGTGCGGGCATCGCCCGTCGCCTGGATGGCCTCGTTGTCATCGAGTCTTTTTGCATCGGCATCGGCGACGGTGTTCATCGCGGAAGCCAGCACCTGGCCCAACGTGGCGACCCGGCAAGGCTTCTCAAGGATGCCGGCAAAACCAGCGGCGAGCAGGGCCTGCCTTTGCGCAGGAGCGATTTCGGCGCTGGTGGCGAATGCGACGGCCTGGCGGGATGCCGCATGGGCGTGCGCCCGCAGGCTGGACAGGACTTCAATGGCCCCCGCACCCGGCATCCGGCAGTCGAGCAGCAGGATGTCGAAACGCTCCCGGATGGCGCTCTCCAGTGCATCCCGGCCATCCACCGCCGGTATCGTCGTGTAGCCGAGCATCTTCAGGGCCGCAGTCAGGAACTCGCGCGTGGACGCGTCGTCATCGGCTACCAGGACCTTGCGCGAAGCTGTCATGACGGGAGGTGGGGATCGCTCTGAAGCAGGATTCAGCATTCAACATTCCATGTCGTTCATCAGGATTTGGCAGAATGGACGAGCATGCTTCCGGTATCAACCCGCTCATGGTTCATTTTCGCCCTTGCCTGGTGCCTCGTCGCCTGGCCGGCGCTGGCGTGTGCGGGTCTTTCGGTAGGGGCCGACAGCCTTGATCTGCCCGGGCTGAGCATCAGCGGGTTGAAGGCTGACCTTGCCCCGGGTGATGCGGGCAAGGGGGTGTCGGTGAATCTGTCCGCCGTCCGCACCGACCTGCCGGCCATGGGCTGGAAGAAACTCGGCATGGGCCTCGATGGCAGCCTCGATCGCGATGAACTGGGGCGCTGGGTATTCGATGGGCGGATTCGCCTCAAGGGTGCCCAGGGGGGTGCCCTCAGTGATGCCTCGGTACGCATCGTGGCCGATGAGGCGGCCAATACGCTTGAAGTAGTCATCCGCCAGGACAAGGCGAACGCCCAGCTGGCGTTGCCCATGGACCAGCCGACGCACGCCCAGATCACCCTGAAGGGCCTGCCCGTGGGCTGGTTGCAGGGGCTGGTCTCCACGGTGTGGGCCGGCAAGCTCACCACGGGCAAGGTCGACGCCGACCTTGCGCTTGATCTTCTCGGCGAGGGCATCCAGGCCGGCGGGCAGTTCGCCCTGGATGGCGTGGGGTTCGAGGGGCCGGGCGGCCGGCTTGCGGGTGCGAAGCTCTCCGGTAGCGGAAGGCTCGGCATCGACAACCAGCCAGCCGGGACGACGATCGATCTGGACAGCGCCCTGAAGGGGGGCGAACTGTTGCTGGGGCCCCTGTACGCAGCGCTGCCCGCCCATGTCGTCCAGCTTTCCCTCTCGGCTCGTTCGCAGAAGGGCGCGGTTGCCTTGCAGCGCCTGCGGGTGACCGATCCCGATGCCCTGCAACTGGAGGGCGAACTCAGTTTCGATGCGAAGGGCGATATGGACCGCCTCACCATCGATCGCTTCGCCGCGCGTTTCCCCTCCGCCTACGATCGTTACGGCAAGGGGTTGCTGCGAAATTTCGGACTCGACAACGTGCGTGCAGCCGGTGATCTGTCCGGCAGCTTCGACATGGAGCACGCAACACCTGCGGCCTTTACCTTGCAGACAGGTGGCCTGGACCTGTCCTTTGCGGACGGCCGGCTGGGCATCACCGGCCTGCGTGGCGCCCTCGACTGGAGCGCCACCGAGGACCGCCCGGCGACCCGGCTGGGCTGGCGCTCGTTGCAGATGCTGAAAATTCCCAACGGCGCCGCCGAAGCCGGCTGGCGCAGCAAGGGCGGCGTTCTTTCGCTCGAGAAGCCCTTTGCCATTCCCGTGCTCGATGGTCAGCTGCGGGTGCTCGGGCTTGGCTGGAAGCCCGCGGCGGCCAGCGGCGAGCGTCTGCAGACGTCCCTGGCGCTTACCCAGATCGACATGGCGGCCTTCTGCCGGGCGCTGGGCTGGCCCGAGTTCAAGGGCACGCTGGGCGGCGCCATTCCCAGCCTGCGCTACGTCGACGATCGCATGGAGCTGGGCGGCGGTCTCTCCGTCAACGTGTTCGGCGGCTTCGTGGACATCACCGGCATGACGGTCTCCAAACCCTTCAGCGACGTCCCGGTACTCACGGGCGACATCGCCCTGCGCCAGCTCGACCTCGGCCTGCTTACGTCCGTGTTCGACTTCGGCAGCATCACCGGCCACATGAGCGGCGCCATCGACGACCTGCGCCTGGTGGCCTGGAAGCCGGTGGCGTTCAAGGCGAACCTGCTCGCCGACGAAGGCGGCCGGATCAGCCAGAAGGCGGTCAACAACCTCACCTCGGTCGGCGGCGGTGGTATCGCCGGCGGACTCCAGGGCACGGTGCTGAAGATCTTCAAGACCTTCGGCTACCGGCGTATCGGCCTGTCGTGCACCCTGAAGGGCGACCTGTGCAGCATGGGCGGCCTGGGCCCGACGAAGGATGGCTACACTATCGTCGAAGGCAGCGGCCTGCCGCGCCTCACGGTGCTCGGCCACCAGCGCGACGTCGACTGGCCCACCCTCGTGCGCCGCCTCCAGGCCGCCACCGAAGGCGGCGCCCCCGTCGTCCGCTAACGCCCGTTGTAGGAGCGCGCCTGCGCGCGACCGGGATAAGAGGCAAGCCACAATAAACCCTACACACGACCAGGCTAAGCTCCCCAACGGTTGCCCGGACGCCACCTCGAAAAGACCCAAACACCCATGCGCAAACTACTGACCTCCCTCATAGTCATGGCCGCCATCGCCCTCGTCGGTTGCGTCACGATCAACGTCTACTTCCCCGAGGCCGCCGCGCAGAAGGCCGCCGACCAGTTCATCGGCAACGTGCTCGACGACAGCGGCGTGGCCCGTCCGGCCGGTGGTTCATCCACGGCCCCGGCCAGGCCGGCCAGCGGCAAGCAGCCCTCGGCGGCCGTCCTCGACCTGCTTATCCCGGCCGCCTATGCCGCTGAATCGCCGGACATCCAGGTGCGCAGTCCTGAAACCGACGCCATCCGCGAGCGCATGAAGAACCGCTTCGGCGGCGCGCTGAAGGGCCTGTTCGACAGCGGTGCGGTCGGTTTCACGGCCGACGGCCTGGTCGCCGCTCGCGACCCGGGCGCCATCCCGCTCGACCAGCGTTCGCTCGTCGACCAGGAGAACGCCGATCGCAACGCCCTGTATGCCGCGATCGCAAAGGCCAACGGCCATCCGGAGTGGGAAGGGCAGATCCGCAAGACCTTCGCCGACGGCTGGGTCCAGCGCGCGCCCTCGGGCTGGTATTATCGGGATGCCTCCGGCGCCTGGAAGCGCAAGTAGGCATTCGCCAGGAACGCCCGCCACCGTCGCTCGCGTGGCGCGTCCTCCCAGCCAGCCCGGACTCGTTCCGGGCTTTCAGTTTTTGAGCGCATGACCGAATTCGAAGCCACCATCACCGACCTCAGCCACGACGGCAGGGGTGTCGCCCGCATCGACAACAAGGCCACCTTCGTCTCCGGCGCCCTGCCGGGCGAGCGGGTGCTGCTGAAGTACCGCAAGCGCCACCGCAAGTACGACGATGCCGAGATCGTATCCGTCATCGAGCCCTCGCCGGATCGCGTCGAGCCGAAATGCCGTCACTTCGGCCAGTGCAGTGGCTGCTCGTTGCAGCACATGGCACCGGCCGCGCAGATCGCGTCCAAGCAGCACGTGCTGGCCGAAAACTTCGAGCGCATCGGCAAGGTGGCTCCTGAGGCATGGCTGCCGCCGCTCACCGACGAACCCTGGGCCTACCGTCGCAAGGGCCGTTTCTCGGTGCGCTTCGTCACGAAGAAGGGGCGCGTGCTGGTGGGCTTCCGCGAGGAGTCCAACCCGGCCTTTGTCGCCGACATCGAGCAGTGCGAGGTGATCCACCCGGCCATTGGTCCGAAGGTGGGCCTGCTTGCCTCGGTGATCCAGACGCTCGACGTGGCCCGCGACATTCCCCAGGTGGAATTCGCGGCGGGTGACGACACGGTGGCCCTGGTCTTCCGCCATCTCTCGCCGATGTCCGACAGTGACAAGGACAAGCTCACGGTCTTCGCCAAAGAGCATGGTTTCGCCATCTACCTCCAGCCCGGCAATCACAGCAGCGTGTATCCGCTGTGGCCGGAGTCGCCGCGCCTTGCCTTCGCGATTCCCGCCGACAACGTCGAGCTGGAATTCCTGCCGCTCGACTTCGTGCAGGTCAATGCCGGCATGAACCAGCGGATGCTGGCGCGCACGCTGGAGCTGCTCGACCTGCGCCCGGAACACCGCGTGCTCGACCTATTCTGCGGCCTGGGCAACTTTACGTTGCCCATCGCCCGGCACGTGGCGGAAGTGGTGGGCGTGGAAGGTGAGCATGGCCTCGTCGAACGCGCGGCCGCCAATGCGGCGCGCAACGGCATCGCGAACGCCTCGTTCCGGGTTGCCAACCTCTTCGAGGACCAGCGCAAGGAGCCGTGGGCAGGCGAGAAGTGGGACCGCATCCTGCTCGATCCGCCACGTGCCGGTGCCGATAAAGTGTTCGAATACCTTCCGCGCAAGGGCACCGACCGTATCGTCTACGTATCGTGCCATCCGGGCTCGCTGGCCCGGGATGCTGGCATTCTTGTCGAGAAGCATGGCTTCCGGCTGGTCAGTGCCGGTGTGATGGACATGTTCCCGCACACCGCGCACGTCGAATCGATCGCGCTGTTCGAACGGCGCTGAAGGCTTAGGGCATGGGTATCGAGATCGAGCGAAAATTCCTGCTGGCCGGCGATGGCTGGCGTGCCTATATCGAACGCAGCGAGTCCATTGCGCAGGGTTATCTCGTGACCGGCGCGGCGATTGCGGCAGGGCACGCACGCAGCTCAGTCCGCGTACGACGTTCCGGTGACAAGGCCTGGCTCAACATCAAGTCGGCCACGCTCGGCATCGAGCGACAGGAATACGAATACCCCATTCCCCTGGACGACGCCCTGCAGATTCTTTCGGGGCTGTGCGACGGCGTGCTGGAAAAGCACCGTCATCATGTCATGGTCGATGGCGCACACTTCGAGATCGACGAATTCCACGGTGCCAACGAAGGCCTCGTGGTCGCGGAAATCGAACTGCCCGCGGTCGATGCGGCGTATCCCCGTCCCGGCTGGCTGGGCAGGGAGGTCAGCGACCAGGTGCGCTACTACAACGTCAATCTCATCGAGCGGCCGTATGCGAGCTGGACGGCTGCCGAGCGCGAGGGTGAGGACACCGCATGCTGATCATCGGTCTGTCGGGTACGCGGCTTGAAGCGCATGAGCATGCCCAGCTCACGGCGCACGGCGTTTCCGGCGTCATTCTTTTCTCGCGCAATTTTGAATCGCGCGAACAGGTCGCGGCGCTGACGGAGTCCATCCGGGAAGTCGCCGGCGACGACTTCCTCATCTGCGTGGATCAGGAGGGCGGCCGCGTGCAGCGTTTCCGCGAGGGATTCACCCGGCTGCCGCCGTTGCGCGCGCTGGGCAAGCTCTACGATCGTGACGCCCACGAAGCGGTGGATCGCGCGGAAGAGCATGCCTGGATCATGGCCAGCGAATTGCGCGCCGTGGGCGTGGATTTCAGTTTTGCCCCTGTCGCCGATATCGATCGCGGCAGCAAGGCCATCGGCGACCGTGCCTTCCACGCCGATCCGGTGATTACGGCGGAACTGGTGCAGGCCTATGTGCGCGGCATGCATCTGGGCGGCATGGCGGCAGTGCTGAAGCATTTCCCTGGTCACGGCTCGGTGGCAGAGGATACTCATCTTTCCGTGGCCGTCGATCCGCGCAGCAAGGACGACATCCTCGCCACCGACCTGCTGCCCTTCGTCGCTGGCATCGAAGCCCGTGCCGAGGCCGTCATGGCCGCACATGTGAAGTACACCGCCATTGATGACCAGCCGGCGGGATATTCCCACGTCTGGATCGACGACATCCTGCGTGGTGAACTGGGTTTCCGTGGCTGCGTGTTCGGCGACGATATCAGCATGGCCGCCGCCGGCAGCGTCGGCGGAGTTGCAGCGAGGGTGAACGCCAACCTCGATGCGGGCTGCGATCTCGTGCTCGCCTGTTTCCCCGACGTGGTCGACGAAGCCATCGCCGCCGTCGCCCATCGCCCCCTGTCGCCCAGCGACCGCATCGCCCCCCTGCGTGGCGCGATCGGTTCGACCTGGGCGGGTCTCATTGCCAATCCCCAACGCGACCGCTTCATTGCCCGCGTGACCGTCCTGGAGTCCTGAGCACCATGTCCGCATCCGCTTCGCTCGAGCACGCGCTCGCCCATTCCGATGTGCTGTTCACCCGCGAACAGCTCGACACCGAAATCGCCCGCATGGGCGGTGAGATCGATACGGCGCTGGCCGGCGAGCGTCCGGTGTTCCTTACCGTGATGCATGGCGCACTGATCTTCGCCAGCCAGCTCGCGCTGTCGATCCGCACCGACCTCGAATTCGATTACGTCCACGCCACCCGCTATCGCGGTGCCACGCGTGGCGCCGACCTGCACTGGTTGCGTCGTCCGGAAGTGCCCCTGAAGGATCGCACCGTGCTGCTCGTGGACGACATCCTCGACGAAGGCCACACGCTGAAGTCCGTTCGTGATGCCTGCCTGGACATGGGCGCAAAGCGCGTGCTGCTCGCCGTGCTCTGCACCAAGCTGCACGACCGTCGCGCCGAGGGCATCGAAGCCGACTTCAACGGCGTGGACCTGCCGGACCGCTATGTTTTCGGCTACGGCATGGATTATCACGAGCAGGCCCGCAACCTGCCTGCCATCCACGCACTGAAGGACTGACCCGATGAGCATCGATCTCGCCGTCATCGGTGGCAGCGGCCTCTATGCTTTCGAGGGGCTGGAAAACACCGAACGCCATAGCGTGGATACCCCGTTCGGTCCGGCATCCGGAGACATCGTCCTGGGCGATTTCCGTGGCAGGCGCCTGGCCTTCCTGGCACGTCATGGCGAAAGCCACACCGTGCCGCCGCACCGCGTCAATTACCGTGCGAACCTGTGGGCACTTCACTCGCTGGGCGCGCGCCGGGTGGTGGCGGTGAATGCCGTCGGCGGCATCCGCGACGACATGGGCCCGCGTGTGCTCGTGGTGCCCGACCAGGTCATCGACTACACCCACGGCCGCTACACGAGCTTCAACGACGTGGAAGGCGCTGAAGTGCGTCACATCGACTTCAGCGAGCCGTACACCGAAAGCCTGCGCCAGGCGATCCTCGCCGCCGCGAAGGCCGAGGGGCTGGCCATCATCGATGGCGGCGTCCATGGTGTCACCCAGGGGCCACGCCTGGAGACCCGTGCCGAGATCGCCCGCATGAAGCGCGACGGCTGCGACCTGGTCGGCATGACCGGCATGCCCGAGGCTGTCCTCGCCCGCGAGCTGGATATCGAATTCGCCTGCCTCGCACTGGTCGCCAACTTCGCCGCCGGTGCCGGGGACGAAGCGGAAATCAGCATCGAGGAGATCTTTGCCCACCTCAAGGCAGCCACCGCGAACGTCGCCCCGATCCTCGGCCGGATGCTCGCCGACGCCGGATAGGGAAAGAATCGTAGTTGCGCTTTTATCTGAAACATGTTGATACTTGCCTGCGCCGCGGGGGCAGGCCAAGGGAATCCATGGGGTAGCCTCGCCTTTCCGGGTGCTTCCAGTCCATGTCCAGAGGTTTCCGCAATGCGTTTCGGTACGGTCAAGTGGTTCAACGATGCCAAGGGTTTCGGTTTCATCGCGCCCGAGGACGGTGGGGAGGACGTGTTCGTCCACTTTTCTGCGATCAATTCGAAGGGGTTTCGTAGCCTTCAGGAAGGCCAGCGCGTGAAGTTCGAAGTGACGACGGGCCCGAAGGGTGCCCAGGCGTCGGGCGTCGAAGTGGCGGCCTGATCCCGCCTCCATCGATGCCATGAAAACCCCGCGCACCGCGCGGGGTTTTTTTTGCTCCCTTGTAGGAGCGCGCCTTGCGCGCGACCGGTTATCGCGACAACCCGGTCGATATCAGGTGCCGTGCTGCCGATAACCGGCCGCGCGCAAGGCGCGCTCCTACAGATCACATCTGGCATCGGGCAGCACCGATAGCCGTGCGGCGGCTACGGCGGCATCGTTACCCGATGCGCCAGCCCGCCGGTTCCTCCCTCGTCGAATGCCTCGTCGCCCTGGCCGTACTCGCCATCGGCTCGGCATGCCACGCCACCTGGGTCGGCCACTCCCTCGCGGTGCATGCCCGGGCTTCCCGTTCGTTGGCCGCAACCACGCTGGCCGCGACACTCGCCGAACGCATGCGCCGTAATCCGCAGGCGTGGGAACAAGGCATTTATACAAAAGCGGCAAGTTCGCCGGCATGCCTCTCGACATGCCATCCGCACTCACTCGCCGCGGACGATCTCGCGGCATTTCAACGTGACCTGGGCGCCCACATGGGGCGTGCAGCCGAAGGACATGTCGAGTGCGGCACGGCAACGGATTGCATCATCCGGATTACATGGAAGGGCAGGGAGGAACTGGCATGGCCCGTCACCTTGCCAGGGGCATGACCCTCGTTGAACTGCTTGCGGGGCTCGTAGTGGCGTCGCTGGTGGCCGCGATTGCGCTGACTGCGTTGGTGTCGGCAGGGCGTTTCCAAAGGCAGGTACTTGCATCGCGGCGCAGCGAAGACACCGCATGGCTGGTGCTCGGGGCCATCGTGGCCGACTGTCGTCGCGAGGGGCCATGCGCAGGTCGCTGGGAGGTCGTTCGTGGGAACACATTGCGATATGCCCCGAACGGCCATCCGCAACCTTTTGCAGAAGGCATCGCTTCCCTCGGATTCATCGCCGACATCACCACGCCCGATGGTGTAACGCGCGCGCCCCTGGCTGCCGCATGCAAAGACGTATCCACCGTGACGATACGTCTCACCATGCATGACGGCCGCCGTTTCGAACGTGCTCTGGCATGCCCATGAAACGATGCCGAGGTGCCATCCTGCTTTATGTCCTGGCCATACTCACGCTCATGGCCATGCTGGGTGCCTTCATGGCCCGCGACGCCACGGCACGCCTCATGACGGCCCAGGCCTATCGCAGGGAAATCCTGGAGCGTGACAGGGAAGGTGGTCAGCCACGACGTACCCATGCGACCATCGGCGACGGCGCGGCAGGCGCGTCGTCGAACGGGGTGATTCATGGATCGCAGGCGTTTCCTCCAGGGCGCGACCCTCGCGTCCGGCGTGGCACTGGGCGCTGACGCGCTCGCTCGGGTGGACCTGAAACCGAAGGCCACCGGAGGTGCCGGGATGAAGCCCCGCGTCTGCTCCACCTGGGATTTCGGCGTGGCCGCGAACCAGGCCGCCTGGAAGGTGCTGGCCGATGGCGGCCGTGCACTCGATGCGGTGGAGCAGGGCGTGCGGGTACCCGAGGCAGATCTGCGCAACCACAGCGTGGGGCGCGCGGGATATCCCGATCGCGACGGCAAGGTCACGCTCGACGCCAGCATCATGGACGAGCAGGGCAACTGCGGTGCCGTGGCTGCCATCGAACACATTGCCCATCCCATTTCGGTCGCTCGTCGCGTCATGGAGCGCACGCCCCACGTGCTGCTCGTGGGCGATGGCGCCTTGCAGTTCGCGGTGGAACAAGGCTTTCCCCGCGAGGAACTGCTCACGCCGGAATCCGAGCAGGCCTGGCACGAATGGCTGAAGACGGCGAAGTACAAGCCAGTGGCCAACAGTGAAGTGAAGACCTACAACGCCGGCCCGGGCGGCACGCCCGGCGATGCCAGCAACCACGACACCATCGGCATGCTTGCCATCGACGCGCACGGCAATCTGTCCGGTGCGTGCACCACGAGCGGCATGGCATGGAAACTCCACGGTCGCGTCGGCGACAGCCCGATCATCGGTGCCGGCCTTTACGTCGATAACGAAGTAGGTGCCGCTACCTCCACGGGCGTGGGCGAGGAAGTCATCCGCAACGTCGGCAGTTTCCTCGTCGTCGAGCTGATGCGCCAGGGGCGCTCGCCGGAGGATGCCTGCCGCGAAGCCGTGGAACGTATCCTGCGTCGCAAACCGGGTGCCAGGGATATCCAGGTTGGCTTCCTTGCCATGGACAAGAAGGGCAACGTTGGCGCGTGGGCCATCCAGAAGGGCTTCTCCTATGCGGTCTGCGATGCAACAAAGCAGGACGCACTCATCCCGGGCAAGAGCACGTACTGATCATGGGTCTGCTTGAAGTTGCCGCCAATTCGGTGACCTCCGCGTTCGCTGCTCAGGAGGGTGGCGCACATCGCGTGGAACTGTGTGCCAGCCTGGACGAAGGCGGGATCACACCGTCACACGGCACGATTCGCCTTGCGCGCGAAGGCCTGCGCATACCGCTCTATGTGTTGATCCGCCCGAGATCGGGCGATTTTCTCTACGAGAACGACGAAGTCGAAGCGATGATCGATGACATCGAGCATTGCCGCAAACTGGGTTGTGCCGGCGTCGTGGTGGGCGCGCTGACCGCCGAAGGCGAAATCGATGTCGATACCTGCGAGCGTTTCATCGAAGCCGCGGGCCCGATGGGCGTGACCTTCCACCGGGCCTTCGATCTGCTGCCGGATCGTAGCGAGGCACTGGAGACGGTGATCCACCTGGGTTTCGAACGCGTGCTGACCTCCGGCGGCATGTCCAGTGCGGTTGCCGGTGCGGGCCCGCTTGCCCGGCTCGTTGCGCAGGCGGCGCACCGTATCGTGGTCATGCCCGGCGCGGGCATCGATCCGGAAAACATCGTGGCGTTGCGTGAAACGACGCGGGCACGCGAATTCCACGCATCGGCAAAGCGCCGGCTGCCCTCCGCGATGCGTCGCGTACCGGCGGATACGCTGGGCATGGGCGGTGGCGAAACCCGTACGGACGTGGCAACGGTGCGTGCGCTGGTCAAAGCGCTGGCCTGACGAGGATCAAAGAATGAAGCAACGAATCGTACTGGGCTGCGCGCTCGTCGCGGCCATCATGCTGGCACCACGCGCCTACGCCGCCGATAGCATTCGCTACATCGTGCCAGGCAAGCCCCCGGTCACGCTGGATGCGGCCGCTCTGGCAAAACTGCCTCATGCGAGTGCGCATGTCGGTGCCCATGGCGATACGCCCAGTACCTGGGACGGCATTGCCCTTATCGACCTGCTCCGGGAGCAGGGCGCCCCGGTGGACAAGGCGTTGCGTGGCGCGGCACTCGCGAAATTCGTACGAGTGACGGCAAGCGACGGTTACCAGGTGATCTTTACCCTCGGCGAACTCGACGCCGACCTGGGCGCGGAAAAGGTCCTGTTGGTCAATCGCCGCGACGGTCACCCCCTCGACAGCATGGATGGCCCGTTCCGCATCATCGTGCCGGTGGACGTCCGCCCCGCGCGCTGGATCCACAACGTAACCACCATCGAACTAGTAGACGGCTCCTCCCGCACATCCATGTAGGAGCGCGCCTGCGCGCGACCATCTGAAACGTAATGCTCTGTAGCGAAGCAAAGCCGCCCCTACCGAAGGTGTGGGGGCTGATCGCCTCGGCGATGTAGCGCTCCGTAGGAACGCAGCCCGTGTGGTGTTTCGCTCCGTAGGAAGGGCTCGCCTATCAGCCTCGCATCGGCGCATGAGACGTGGCGGCGCACGAGGCGACGGGTGCGGCCCTTGTCGCTCCGGCCTGCGGTGTCCCTCGGGAAAGGAGGAGCCGCTACGCGGCTCAGTGTCTTATGGCTTCGCCCCTTCGGGCACGGGGAGCGGGCGGGGTTTTTCGACTCGGCTCCTGCCTCGGCGAAAAAGGCCGGCCTTCCTGGCCGGCCCCCTTCGGGCCTTTTCCGCCCACTCCCCTCACCTCCATCAAGTCGCGCCAAGGGCCGCCCCCGCCGCCTCTCCCCACGTGATCGCAGCGTGTTGTAGGAGCGCGCCTGCGCGCGACCGTTCATAGCGCAACCCATCACCGCTCCCGTTCCACCGGTCGCGCGCAAGGCACGCTCCTACAGGGATACGAGGTAGTGGTGCGAACACATTGTAGGAGCGCGCCTGCGCGCGACCATTCATTGCGATGCACATCAACGTTCCCCATTCCACCGGTCGCGCGCAAGCACGCTCCTACAACGCAACACTGCTACCGGATGGGCAACCAACTTCACGACAACATATCCCCTGTAGGAGCGCGCCTCGCGCGCGACCGGTCAATACGAGGCGTTGATGGTGTTCGCGATAACCGGTCGCGCGCAAGGCGCGCTCCTACAGAGAAACGTGGTCGTGATGGGATGGCGCGACGGTCACATGCGGGCGCCGCCTACAGACAATTCTGTGTTGTTTTGCTACGTTGTCACCGCTGCCTGCGCTGTCGGTTCACTCGTATTCGCAGGCAGCCTTCGCTCCAAGGCGGTGAAAGCGTGGAATCGGGAGGACGGCAATCCGTCCCGATCCCACTAACCACCGAGTCATCCTCAACTAGCTACCACTAGCAAGGAGTCGTCCATGGCTATCTGCCATTCTACGTCACTCGTCCGCCCGCCGCTTCTCCGCGGTGGCCCACCCTCCGGTGCCCGGGCCGTTCCGGTCCTGCCCGAACGCGGTTGACGAACCGCGGCGTCCGCCGCGCCTCTAGCGCTTTAGCCTTGCCGTAAACACCCGGCGCGTTGCCGGCTGCCCGGTGATGGCCTGCTGACGCCGCATCCACTTCGACAATCACGCCGCCCGGCGTCCGCTCACGGACACGCCGGAGAGCCTCATCGTCCCGGAGCGATGCGCAGTAAAACGTCAACCTGACGTTGCGTTACCCCGTGGCACGTTCATGGAGTCCATGGCGTGCCACACCTGGGATGGGAGGGCGGCGCTGACCCATGGAGTTGTACATGAAGGACATCAACGAACACTGGATTCTGGAGGACGACGATGCCTCCACGGAACGGTTGCTCAATGAAGCGACGGAATGGCTGGCGTATGCGCAGGGGACAGCGCGCTTACTGGCCGAGGTGGCGCATGAAGAGGCTGACGACGCCGATCACCGCGACCTGTCGCTGGCGATCGGTGGCGTGGCGGCGCTGGTGGCGGTGGGGCATTACTGCGTGCAGCGGGCGCATACACAGGTGCTGTTCGAGGCGCCGTCGAGGTACGACACCAGCGAGGTGAGCCATGGGCATTGAAATCGTGCAGATCACGATGGCGCTGGGGTTGATGGTGATCAATGTGCTGGTGTTCATGGATCGGCGCGAGGGAATGAGCCTTGCCACGCGCGGTGCGCGCGGATTCGCGGTGGCTGCGTTCGGCAGCGCTATCGTGGCGTTGCTGGCCATGGATCAGCTGATGATCCAGGTGTGGATACACCCGAAAGACGAAACGACGTTTGTGTTGTTCCGATTGGCGATGACCGGAATGGGATTGGCAACGTCAGGCGCCGTAGCCTTCTGGGTGCTATCGCGCTGGAACGTGTAGGAGCGCGCCTCGCGCGCGACCGGTGGAGCGGGAGCGATGATGGGTCGCGCCATGAACGGTCGCGCGCAGGCGCGCTCCTACAAGGTATTCGCACCACGACCCCGTATCCCTGTAGGAGCGCGCCTTGCGCGCGACCGGTGGAACGGGGGTGGTGATGGGTTGCGCCATGAACGGTCGCGCGCAGGCGCGCTCCTACAAGGTATTCGCACCACGACCCTGTATCCCTGTAGGAGCGCGCCTTGCGCGCGACCGGTGGAACGGGGGTGGTGATGGGCCGCGCCATGAACGGTCGCGCGCAGGCGCGCTCCTACAACAGCCTGCGATCACGCTGGGAGAGGCGGCGGGGGCGGTCCTTGGCGCGACTTGATGGAGGTGAGGGGAGCGGGCGGAAAAGGCCCGAAGGGGGCCGGCCAGGAAGGCCGGCCTTTCCTGCCGAGACAGGATGTCGAGTCAGGAAACCCCGCCCGCTCACCGGGCCCGAAGGGGCGAAGCCATAAGACACTGAGCCGCGCAGCGGCTCCTCCTTTCCCGAGGGACACCGCAGGCCGGAGCGCCAAGGGCCGCCCCCGTCGCCTCTGCTCCGCCACGTATGAGCGCCGATGCGAGGCTGATAGGCGAGCCCTTCCTACGGAGCGAAACACCACACGGGCTACGTTCCTACGGAGCGCAACATCGCCGATGCGATCGGCTCCCACACCTTCGGTAGGGGTAGCTTTGCTTTGCTACGGAGCATTACGTTTCAAACGGTCGCGCGCGAGGCGCGCTCCTACAATGGGATGGGGTCATGCTACGAACTGGAGGCGGGCCAGTTCGGCGTAGAGGCCGCCCTGTTGTAGCAGCTCTACGTGGGTGCCTTGCGCCACGATGCGGCCGCCGTCCATGACCACGATGCGATCGGCACGCTGTACCGTGGCGAGGCGGTGCGCGATGACCAGCGTCGTGCGGCCTTTTTCCAGGTGTTCGAGCGCATGCTGGATGGCGGCTTCCGACTGCGCGTCGAGCGCGGACGTGGCCTCGTCGAGCAGCAGCAACGGTGCATCGCGCAGAATCGCGCGTGCAATGGCGATACGCTGTTTCTGGCCGCCGGACAGGCGTACGCCGCGTTCGCCCAGTGCTGCCTCATATCCTTCGGGTAGTGCGGAAATGAAGCTGTCAGCCTCCGCCAGCAACGCCGCATCGCGCACTTCCGCATCCGTCGCATCTTCGCGACCGAAGCGGATGTTGTCCGCTGCCGTGCCGCCGAAGATGATCGTTTCCTGCGGCACCAGCGCAATGGCTCCACGCAGTTCGGGTAGCGCGAGCGTGCGCAGGTCCACACCGTCGAAACGGATCGACCCCGTGGCCGGATCGTGGAAACGCAGCAGCAGGCTGAACACGGTGCTCTTGCCCGCGCCGGATGGGCCGACAAGGGCCACCGTCTCGCCCGGTGCAATGTCCAGGTCGAACTCGGCCAGTGCCAGCACATCGGGGCGGGTGGGATAGCGGAACGACACATGTTCGAAGCGCAGCGATCCGGTGACCGGTCGGGGCAGTGGCTCCGGTGCTTCCGGCGTCTTGATGACCGGCCGCTCGGCGAACAGCTCGCCGATGCGCTCCATGGCGCCGGCGGCGCGCAGCACATCGCCCCATACCTCGGACAGGCCTGCCACCGACCCGGCGGCGAAGATCGCATACAACACGAACTGACTGAGCACGCCCGGTGCCAGTTCGCCGGAAATCACATCGCGTGCGCCTGCCCACAGCACCAGGGTGATGGCACCGAAGATCAGTACGATCACGGCCGCCGTCAGCACCGAACGCATGCCAATGCGACGACGCGCCGTTGCCAGCGCGCGGGCAATCGCATCGCCATAGCGGCGGCTCTCGATTGGCTCGCGTCCGTAGGCCTTCACTGCCTGCACGGCGTTGAGGGTCTCGTTGGCGACGGCAGCCGCATCGGCAATGCGATCCTGGCTATGCCGAGAGAGCTTCTGCACCCGCCGGCCGAAGACCAGGATGGGCAGCATCACGGCGGGAATCACCAGGGCGGTGAGACCGGCGAGACGGGGGCTGGTCCAGGCCATGGCGGCAGCCGCACCGATCAGCATCACGGCGCTGCGCAGCGCCACGGAGATGCCCGAGCCGACCAGGGTCTGCACCACTTCGGTATCGGTGCCCAGGCGCGATGTCAGCTCACCCACGCGCGTGCTCTCGTAAAAACCCACGTCCAGGCCCATCACGTGGCGGTAAAGCGCCGTGCGCATCGATGCCAGCGAACGCTCGCCCAACAGGGCAATGCAGTAATAACGGGCAGCGGTGGCCAGCGCCAGGACCACGGCCACGCCGAATAGCGCGAGGAATGTGCCGTTGATCGTCGCCAGGTTGGAGGCGAGAAAGCCGCGGTCGATGATGTGGCGCACCGCCACCGGCAGCACCAGCGAGGCACCGGAAGACAGCGCCAGGAAGAACAGCCAGCCCAGCGCGAGGCCCCGGTGTGGCTGCAGGAAGGGCCAGAGGTGGCGTAGTGCGCCGATCTTGCGTGATTTCTCCCTGCGTTCTTCAGTCATGCGCGGCGCGATCCTGTGGGCTTTGTGGACGGATGGGGCCATCCGGTTCGCTATTCAATCGGTTTTGCCGGGTTTACTCCACCACTCGCGGCACGACACGGCCTCGCGTGGCGTCCGTGACCCGGGCGGCGATGGCGTCGAGACGGTCTTTCGGTGCCAGCACGGTCAGCTCGGCGCCGTCCGCCACGAACACCTCGCGCTCGATCTCGCCACCCAGCTCGCGGATGCGTGCCGACACGAGAGCCAGGCCGGGAAAGTCGCAATGCATGTGCAGGCGGCCGGTCTCGACGATATCCACGCGCGGGGCCACGCGCAGGCATTCCGCCGCGCTGCCGCCGTAGGCCCGTGCCAGACCGCCTGCGCCCAGTTTGATACCGCCGTACCAGCGCGTGACCACCACGGCCACGCGGTCGCAGCCCTGGCCCTCGATGGCCTGCAGGATGGGACGCCCGGCCGTGCCGCCGGGCTCGCCGTCATCATGGAAGCGGTAGGCATCGCCGATGCGATAGGCCCAGCAGTTGTGGGTAGCACCGGCTTCGCTGACGGAGGCCATCCATGCCATCGCCTGGTCCGGGCTGGCGACGGGCGCGGCCCGGGCGATGAAGCGGCTCTTCTTGATCTCTTCCTCGTGGAGCCACGGCGAGGTGAGGGTTTGCAGTGCGCTCACCGCTCCAGGTCGCGCAGGTCTTGGGGCAGGTCGTAATGCGGATACGTACGACGCAGGATCTTCAGGGCATGCAGGGCATCGGCGCGACGGCCTTCGTCGAGCATCCGGCGGATGTCGGCCACCTGGGTGTCGGGGTCCGGCACGGTGGCTGGCCGGGAAGCCACCTGCGCGGTGTCTGCGGCTTGCAATGCCGGCGCATTGTCCAGCTTGAGGCGCGGTGCGGCGACGTACGTGCGCACTTCACCGGGAGCGGGCGGCTCCGCTGGGGAGGGGGGCGCTGGTGGCGCTGGAGGCACAGGCGGCGCCGGGGCTATCGAATAGGGCGCCATGGATTCCATGGCCGGCGCCGTTGTATGGACCGACTTCCGGGCCACCGGCGCCGGCGTGCGCTCGGCACGGCGCGTGGGGGCCACAGGTGCAGCGGATGTGCTGGTGACTTCGTCCACCGCCGGTGGCGGGGCCGCGACCGTGGCAGGGGCTTCTTCGCGAGAAGGGGCTTTTTCCATGACAACCGGAGGCGGTGCATAGACAGGCTGCGTCTCGCGCAGCTGCCATGCAAGACCGGCGGCCAGCACCAGTACCGCCGCCGAGCCCAGGGCCAGCGGCCAGCGCGGCTGGCGCCGTGGCGTGGCGGCCTTTGCAGCAGCCAGCACGGCGGCATCGAGCGCCGGATCGGGCTCGGTCCGGGGCAGGCGCGCGTACAGGCCGGCGAGGTCGTGCTCGTCGGGCAGGTCGTCGTCGCTGGGCGCTGGCGTGTTCGGGTTCATGTCATTCGGCAACGAGTTCGCGGATACGGGCCATGGCGTAGCGAAGCCTCGACTTCGCCGTTTCGCGGCCTACTCCGGTGACGGTAGCGATCTCCTCGATGGACAGTTCGTTTTCCATACGTAGCACGAAGGCGGTGCGCTGTTCGTCGGGCAGGCTTTCCATGGCCAGCTGCATGCGTCGGCGCAGCTCGAAATCGGATAACGCATGCTCCGGTTGCTCGCGCTCGGGAGCGGCCTGGCTGGCGAATACCGCTTCGGTTTCTTCCTGTCCCGCATGCGGTCGTTGCTTGCGGAAGCTGTCGATGGCCAGGTTATGGGCGATCTGCAACAGCCAGGTGCTGAAGCGCGCCTCGGGCCGATAACGCGCGCGTGCGGCGATGACCCGGCTCCAGGTCTCCTGGAACAACTCGTCGGCCAGCGCGCGATCCTTCAGCGTGCGTAGCAGGAAGCGGTAAAGCGCTCCCTTGTGGCGCATATAGAGCGTGGTGAAGGCAGCCGTGTCCCCGCCTGTCCAGGCCTGCATCAAGGCGGCATCGTCGGCCAGGGGTGCGTCCATGGCCGGGGAGGTTACGGCATCTTCGGGAGATAGAGAAATCCGCACGTGGATAATGTCGATACCCTGTAGGAGCGCGCCTTGCGCGCGACCGGTCATCGCGACAACCCGGTCGCGCGCAAGGCGCGCTCCTGCAACGAGGGTTACGGCGTCTGCATGCCGCCGGCCATATCGGCCAGCTTTGCCAGCTGCGCGCGATACCCACCCGGGTCAGCGCCCAGTGCATCGCGAGCCAGGGTGGCGACCTTGCCATACCCGAACCCATCGCTGTACTTCCCTCCGCGCAGGTTGTCGGCGAAGGCGGCCACCGCTGCGGCGAAGCGCATCCGCTCGCTCGGCGAGGTTGCCACCTGCGCGGAAAGCGGCTGCTCGATCAGCTTGCTGGCACCGCCATCGGCCGGTTTATAGCGCAGGCGCAGGAAAGCCAGTTCCGAGCCCTTGCCGGTAGCCAGCGTCGACGAGCCATAGCGCAGCGGGTCGATGCGTCGTGCCTTTGAATCCTTCAAGGTGACTTC
The DNA here is from genome assembly GCF_023699965.1 of Luteibacter anthropi. Classification (NCBI taxonomy): domain Bacteria; kingdom Pseudomonadati; phylum Pseudomonadota; class Gammaproteobacteria; order Lysobacterales; family Rhodanobacteraceae; genus Luteibacter; species Luteibacter anthropi. The sequence goes on along the minus strand of NZ_CP077072.1, from coordinate 4,645,051 downwards.
ATAGATGGCCGTGACATGGGCACCCGCACCGATTTCACCCGCATCCACCGCATCGTTGTTGAAATCCTCGCGGGCGAGCATGCGTTTTTCGTAACCGATGAGGCGGTACTCGGTCACCACGGCCGGATTGAATTCCACCTGGATCTTCACGTCCTTCGCGATGGTCATCAGCGTGGCGGACATCTCGTCCACCAGCACCCGGCGACCTTCTTCCAGGCTGTCGATGTAATGGTGGCTGCCATTGCCGACATCGGCCAGCTCCACGGCCATGGCATCGTTGTAGTTGCCTTCGCCGAAGCCAAGCGTCGTCAGCGCGATACCACTTTTGCGCTTGTCCTCGATGCGCGTCTTCAAGGCTTCGATGCTTACCGTGCCCACGTTGAAATCGCCATCAGTGGCAAGGATGACACGGTTCACACCGTCCTTGATGAAGCCTTTCGCCGCCTGCGCGTACGCCAGGTCGATGCCGGCCGCCCCGTTGGTGGAACCACCGGCATGCAAGGCATCGATGGCAGCGAGGATCTTCGCGTGTTCATTGCCGGCGGTAGAGCGCAGGGCCACGCAGGTGGCACCGGCATAAGTCACCAGCGACACGCGATCCTGGGCGCGAAGCTTCGGCACGATCTGGCGTAGCGAAGCCTTCAGCAGTGGCAGCTTGTCGGGTTCGTCCATGGAGCCGGAGACATCGACGAGGAAAACGAGATTCGCCGCAGGTATCTGGTTTGCAGGGACCTTGTATCCCTGGATGCCCACCAGCAGCAGTTCGCGATCGGCGTTCCACGGCGCATGGGCCAGTTCGGTAGTGACGCTGAAAGGCTGCGAACGGTCGCCGGGCAGCGCGTAGCCGTAGTCGAAGTAATTTATGAATTCCTCGCTGCGCACGGCATCGGCGGGAGGGAGCTGGCCTTGCTGGAGCATGTGCCTGACATTGGTGTATGAGCCCGTGTCCACGTCGATGCTGAAGGTGGATACCGGTTCGCTCGCCGCCAGATGCACTGGATTCGTATCGCGGTGCCGGTAATTGCTGGTATCCATCATGCCCGTTGGCATCACGGCCAGCCTGGCTACGGATGCTTGCCCTGCGGACGCTTCTTCGACAGCGTAGGCCGGCGGCGCCGCCGGAGAGGGTGGCGCGGGTGCGGCTGCCGCGGTGACCTGCACCCCGCCATAACGGGCGGTGGTCCGCCGCATGATGGGGGGCGTGATCTGTGCCTGGCCGCAATCCGCGGATCCGTCGTCCGTGGCAACGGGCACGCCGATCCGGGGCGTCGCGGGCGGCTGGCCGGCTGCGGCGCCAGCCGTGGCGACGAGGCCGGCGAAAAGCAGGGGCAGGGTGACGCGTAGCGTATTCATCTTGCATGGCCTCGCTTGGGGGACATGAAGGTGAAACGAAGCAGCAGGGCAAACGGGGTTAAAACCCGGGCTCGCGTAGGAGCGCGCCTTGCGCGCGACCGTTCATGGCGGCCAGCTACAGGAATCGTGGGGGCGCACGCCATGCCGGTCGCGCGCAAGGCGCGCTCCTACACGGGGCGGGGGGCTTCCGGGATGCCTTCGCTCATGGTGCCTACCCGGTTGCGGCCCGACTGCTTGGCGCGGTAGAGCGCACGATCCGCCGCGTTCAGCAGGTCGAGCGGGCTACCGGAAGCACTGGCGTGCAGGGTCGCCACGCCGATGGTGATGGTCAGCACGCCGAAGGGGCTCAGCGGGTGGGCGAGCGCTTGTCCTTCGACGTGTGAGCGCAGGTCTTCGGCGAGCGCCACGGCTTCCTGCAGGCGCGTGGCTGGCGCCACCACGGCGAATTCCTCGCCGCCGAAGCGGGCGATGAAATCGCCTGCGCGTAGTCCGCGCGCGAGCAGGGTGCTGGCGAGGGCGCGCAGGCAGTCATCGCCGGCAAGGTGACCATAGCGGTCGTTGTATTCCTTGAAGAAGTCGACGTCGATCATGAGCAGGGCAATGGGTTCGCGCTGCGCGGGGCGGTGCCATTCGCGCCAGAGCCGCTCGTCCAGCGCCCGACGATTCGCCAGGCTGGTCAGGCTGTCGATGAAGACCAGGCCTTCCAGTTCATCGCGGCTGCGCGAAAGACGGTATTCCTCTTCGACCAGATCGACCTGGGCCACCGTGCCGCGCAGACCGATACCGAGCACCGCGGCGATGGCGCCGATGATGCCAAGCGTGGGGTAATCGGGAATCACCATCAACCCGAAGCCCAGCACGCTGATGGCGAGAAAGGTAGGACTGGCACCCTGCACGAAGCGCACCAGATAGACCGGCGGATGCCAATGCCTCTGGGGGTTACGCCAGGCTGTCGTCACGAAGAGCACCAGGAACGGCAGGTCGAGCACTGCATCCCATGGCGACGTACCGAATTCGGGATGACCACCGAGCGCGACGTAGTGGTTGTAGAAGAATCCCGAAATGGCATAGGTGACGAAGAAGGCCATCACCGCGCGGAAGAAGTAGTGATCGTTGGGTCGGTCGGTGGCAAGAAAACGCAGCAGGGCGGCGATGGCAAGGCAGCAGTTCTCGAAGTCCAGCATCCAGGCGACGTCCAGCGCCTGCGCCATGCCCGGAGCACCCTGCACGCTGACGATGGAAAAGGTGCGCACATAGAACAGCACGCCAAGCAGCGCGGCGAGGCACAGGTCGATGGCGATGGCCCACTGTTTACGTGCCGCCACGGGTGCCGACGACACGGCAACCAGCACCGGAAGCACGTACAGCACGTAAAGGAACATGCTGTAGCCCGGCGCCGGATTGTCGTTGTCGAAGACATAGCTTTCGCGTGCCGCAAGCCCCATGCCCACGGCCCAGAGCGACAGGCTGCCCAGCAGCAGCCACCAGCGATCGTCTCGCGGCGTACCGGAGCGATACCACGCGCGAAGCGTGGAGATCATGGCGATCGCGGCGACGGAGAAGAACGCCACATAGGACACCGTCATGCCCTGGACAGGGAAAGCGATGAGCAGGGCGGCGTGCGCGAATGCCAGCATCGTCGCGATGACGATGGGCTTCACGTCGCGATGTTCCTTGGCAGCGCCACGAGGGCAATCACGGCCCGGGAGACGGTCATTACGGTGGTCATGCCGACATGGTACGGCCCACAAGCGCCCAATGGTGAGGTTTAGCCCTTTCGCTGTGCGACTTCTTCGATATCTGCCATCTCAAGGATGGTCTTGCCGTAGCCGTTGCGCGCCAGTCCGAGTAGGGCCTGTCCGATCGACTCGGTTGTCGCCACGAGGTGGGGGCGCCATGCGCGCAATAGCGGCAGCAGGGGGGCGAAGATCGGGTACAGCATCCGGTAGGCCCGCGTGCGCGAAGTGACGCCATGCATCGGGCGGATGATGCCGGGCCGGATCGCATGCACGCGCCGGAAAGGAAGCCGCGCCAGGGCATTCTCGGTGCGGCCGCGTACGCGTGCCCACATCGTCTTGCCGTGCTCGGTGGAATCCGCACCGGCGCCCGATACGTAAACGAAGGTCATGTCCGGATCACGTCGCGAAAGCGCCGTGGCGACGGCGAGTGTCATGTCGTAGGTAAGACGGGTATACGTCGCCTCGTCCATGCGGAACGAAGTCACGCCCACGCAGAAGAAACACGCATCGAAGTGGCCGGGCAGGCTGGCGATGGCCGCCGGATCCGCGAGGTCCGCACGGACAAGCACGGTCAGCTTCGGGTGCGACACGGCGAGCGGGCTGCGGCCCACGGCGACTACTTCCGATACGTCTTCGGCGAGCAGGCATTCACGGAGCACGCCCTGGCCGACCATGCCCGAGGCACCAAGTAAAAGGACACGCATGGGTATGCTCCAGAAAGGGGATAAATAAGTGAGTGAGCACTCATTATGAGAGCGCCTGGATGATTTGCAAGTGCATCAAATTCCGCCACGAAGTGTCCGATCCTGCCATTGTTGCCGCCCGGGAATCCTTGATGTGCGGACCTCTCGACTTGGAATGGCCGGGTACCGAACGCACGATGGTTATCCGTCTTCCTGCCTCGGCCGCGTGCATAGCGTGGTCGGTCGGGACACCAGCCAAGGGACGTCACCCATGCAAGCCATTCTCGATTCCGATCCTGCGTGTACCACGGCCGTCGCCTGCACGACCGCCCGCCATGAACGCTCCCTCGCCGAACGTTATGCCACGCTGCGTCAGCGCACGCAGGCACTGGTCGCCGCTCTTGGTCCTGAGGACATGGTGGTGCAGTCCATGCCCGATGCGAGTCCGGCCAAGTGGCATCTTGCGCACACCACCTGGTTCTTCGAGACCTTCATCCTCGGGTCGAACGTACCCGGCTATACGGTGTTCGACGAGATCTTCGGCTTTCTCTTCAATTCGTACTACGAGGCGATCGGTCCGCGCCATCCGCGTCCCATGCGCGGGCTGCTGACACGGCCGTCCGTTGCACGAGTGATGGAATATCGTGCACACGTCGACACCCATATGCAGGTGCTGCTGGCGGAAGCCCTCGATGCGCAGACCGAATCCCTGCTGCGGCTGGGCCTGGCGCACGAGGAGCAGCACCAGGAGCTTCTGGTGATGGACATGCAGCACCTGTTCGCCCAGTCGCCATTGAAACCGGCATTCGACCCGGCATGGCCACTTCCAGCAGCGGGCCGTATCGCGCGTTTTCGTCGTGTAGGCGGCGGTCCGGTGCGCATAGGTGCCGCCGATGAGCCGTTTGCCTTCGATAACGAAGGGCCGCGACACACCGCGTGGCTTGAACCCTTCCATATCGCGGACAGGCTGGTCACCAACGGCCAGTGGCTGGCCTTCATGACGATGGGTGGCTATCGGCGGGCGGACCTTTGGCTTTCCGACGGTTGGGCACTGGCACGGGAAGAAGGCTGGGAAGCGCCGCTGTACTGGCAGCGCGAAGGCGAGGTCTGGTCGCATATGACCCCGGCCGGCTGGCAGCCGGTGGACCCGGATGCACCGGTCACCCATGTCAGCTATTACGAGGCCGAAGCCTATGCGCGCTGGGCCGGTGCGCGACTGCCGACGGAAGCGGAGTGGGAGCATGCGGTGCGGTCGCGCCCCGGCCTGGAGCAGGTGGACGACGTGGCCTGGCAATGGACCGCCAGTGCATATACCCCGTATCCCGGCTTTCGCGCGACGGACGATGCCGTCGGCGAATACAACGGCAAGTTCATGAGCGGACAGATGGTGCTCCGGGGCGGGGCGACAGTGACGCCGCCCGGCCACAGCCGTCCTTCGTACCGCAACTTCTACCGCCCCGGACAACGCTGGATGTTCTCCGGCGTGCGTCTGGCCCGTGACGTGCCGGGTGAGCCGGAGGACGAACGCGACACCTTCCTGCGCGATACGCTGGCCGGTTTGTCGGCCACGCCGAAGTCCTTCTCGCCGAAGTACTTCTACGACGGCGCGGGTTCCGCGCTGTTCGAGGCGATCTGCGCAACACCGGAGTATTACCCGACGCGCACGGAAACCGCGTTGCTGGGGAGCATCGCAAGCGAACTGGTCACGTATCTTCCCGAAGGCGCAGCGTTGCTCGAACTGGGCAGCGGTGCCAGCGAGAAAACCCGCCTTCTTCTCGATGCCGCGCCGTGGCTGAGCGCCTATGTTCCCGTGGACATCAGCCCGGACGCATTGCAGGGCGCCGCAGAGCGACTGCGAGCGGCTTATCCGTCACTTGAAGTGCACCCACGCGTGGCGGACTTCACCCGTGGCATCGAACTGCCCGACGACGTGGCAGGGCGACCCGTGGTGGCGTTTTTCCCCGGCTCCACCATCGGCAACTTCACCCCCGACGAGGCGGTGGAGCTGCTGCGCACCGTGCGATGCAGCCTTGGCAAGGGCACCCGTTTCATCGTGGGCGCCGACCAGGTGAAGGATACCGGTACGCTCATTGCGGCTTACGACGACGCGGAAGGTGTCACCGCCGCGTTCAATCGCAATGTGCTGGTACGCATCAACCGGGAACTTGGCGCCGACTTCGACACGGGAGCATTCGAACATCGTGCGATATGGAACGCGTACAAGGCTCGCATCGAAATGCACCTGGTGAGCCGCCACGCGCAACGGGTGACAGTGGCGGGGCAGGTGTTCGACTTCGCAGCGGGCGAATCGATCCATACCGAGAACTCGCACAAGTTCACGCCGGCCTCCTTCGCGGCGCTTGCGCAGGCCGGTGGATGGATCGTGGAGCGTGAGTGGGTATCGCCCGGACCGGCGTTCGGGCTTTACGTACTGAAGGCCGTTTAGCGGCCTTCAGCGGACCTCGTCGACAGTCATGAAGCCGTTGTCGGCCACGCTCACCACCGCACGACGATGCCCCTGCATGCGAACGGCATCGTCGGTGGTGGCACCGATGGCGGCGGCCGTTTCCCCCACGCTCACGGGTGAATTGCCGCGGCGCTTCTGCTTGCCGGCGAAGCGTGCGTGGTTATAGGCCGACCAGCTGCTGAAGACCAGCGCGCAGATAAGGGCCACCACCAGCACGATATTGATGTCGCCGCCGTCGCCGATGGGGTCGAGCACATACAGCTGCAGCCAGGCGTTGCGCAGGCCGAAGGCCCAGGCGCCCAGGGTGATCAGCGGAAGCCACAGGAACACCCAGAACAGCCACGCCCCCACGGTGATCATCGTGAAGACGGCCTTCTGCGCGCGCGACTGGCGTTCCGGCCGCTGGATCATGATGGCATCGGCTTTCATCGCAGTCCCCGGTCCGGGCTGACCCACACCGCGCGCGTGCCCTTGCGCTTCATCAAGGCCTTGGGCATCGCCACGATGGAGGTGGCCGTGTTGAGCATCCAATACACCAGCGGATACCAGATCATCCAGTAGTAATTGCGGCCGATCCGCGTCTCGTAGCGGCGGTCCACCAGCAGGCTGATCAGGAACTGCAGCAGGCAGATCGCACCCAGTACCACGCCGTGCCATTGTGGCAGCAAGGTGTTGATGCGAAGCGAGTCCGGCAGCGGCACGAAGTGCCCAAGCACCCACAGCGTGACGATGATGGCCATGCTGTACGACCACAGCAGGCTCATCACATACTCCAGGGCCACGGGCCACATGCGCCGCTGGCGCCACTTGAACAGCTTGCCCGTATAGCGCAGCAGCACCTCGGAGCCACCCTGCGCCCAGCGCAGGCGCTGCTTCCACAGGCCGCGCAGGGTCTCGGGCATCAGGATCCAGCACAGGGCGTTAGGCTCGTAGCGGATTTCCCAATGACGCATCTGCAGGCGCCAGCTGACGTCGATGTCTTCGGTGACCATGTCGGTGTTCCAGTAACCGACATCGTGCAGGGCGCTCTTGCGGAAGCAGGCGATCACGCCCGACACCGTGAAGATGCGGCCGTATACACGCTGGGCGCGCTTGATCAGGCCGATGATGGATGAAAACTCACCGACCTGGAGCTTGCCCAGCAGGGTGGAGCGGTTGCGGATGCGCGGGTTGCCGGTGACAGCCGCCACGCGCGGGCTTTCCAGCATGTGCGAGATGAGCCAGTGCGTGGCGTAGTCGTCGAGCAGGGCATCGCCATCGACGCAGACCAGGTAATCGGCATTGGATGCCAGCGCCGCGGCGCGCAGGCCCATGGCCTTGCCCTGGTTGCTCGACATATGGATCACGCGCAGCCGCGGGTACTGCTCCATCAGCTGGTCGAGCTGCGCACCGGTGTCGTCCGTGGAGCCATCGTTGATGGCGATGATCTCGAAGTGCGGATACTGCTGCGAGGCCAGGTGTGCGATCGTCTCGCGCACCTGCTCCCCCTCGTTATGGCAGGGCACGATGAGCGAAACCATCGGGTATTCGGCCAGCTCGGGCGGCTTCACGCGCAACGGCTCGTTGCGTTCCCAGCGCAGGAAATAGATCACGCCGCCACTCATCCAGATCAACGACATGATCAACGGATAGTAGAACGCGAATTCCAGCAGGATGTGGAGGATGCCGCCCTGATTCATCGCGCCGGCTCCGGCCACGGGTAATCGGATGCCGAAATGAACGGACGGATGGTTTCCAGGTCCGGACGGTTGTGCAGGAAGTCATCCGGGTAATACCCGATATGCCATGCGCCTTCGGACTGCACCGTGCGCATGCGCTGGCCCATCTCCGCGGCGGGAATCGGCTTGTTGGTGCGCCAGTCGTGCGAGGCGAATTCGAACACGGTGCTCTCGAAGGCCCCCGGTGTCGCAGCCACCTTGCGTGCAAGGTTACGGTACCAGCCGATCTTGTCCGACTGCTTGTCCAGCTGCGGCATCGCCATGATCGCCGTGAAATCGTAGGCCTCGTTGAACGCGGCGAGGTTCTGCGCCGTCCAGGCTTCGGCCTTCGGTTCGAACACGGGCAGGGCGAACATGTTGCGTGCCGTGCGCACCTGCGGTAGCCAGCGCTGCACACGCGTGGTGATCTCGTCGGTGAAGTCGATCAGCGCGCGCGTCCTCTGCGCCGGGGTACGGTTGGCCCACGGACCCAGGTTGTCGGTGTCGCGCAGGTAGGCGTCATCGGAGAACAGCAGGCCCGCCGCATCGGCGTGCATGGCCAGGTCCTCGTAGACGTCGCCGATCATCTGGCGCACCTTCGGGTCATACGGCGCAAGGCGGAAATGATCGCCGCCGGGCTTCGGTTCGCCGGCCAGCGTCGGCAGGTCCTTGCCATCGGGGAAGCGGAAGGCCAGCACCGGCAGCCACGCGTATACGCGCACGCCGGCACGGGTGCGCAGCTGCCAGGACACGCGCGAGAAGAGGTCTGCGCGCATCGGCAGGTGACGGTTGGGGAAGTACACGGCGTCAGCCACGCCGTCGCCGTCGGGGTCCGCATAGGCCTGCAACCAGACCTGGCTGGGATGCATGCGCTTGATGCGGTCGAGCAGCTTTGAAAGGTTGCGGTCCTGCTGCGCCGGGTCGGGGTCGTACACGTAGTCGAGGTCCACCTGCACCGCGCGCACCGGATCGGTACGCGAGAGGTGGCGCATCAGCCAGCCCAGGCGGTTGGCGGTGATGTTGCCGCTGACCAGCAGGCGGGGGATGGTGCCACCCGCGCCCACGCGGGGCAGGCGGTCGCCCAGGCTGAAGGACACCTTCATGCCGACGCTGGCGGCCACGTTCTGGCCGACCTGCGTGTATGCACCGTAAGGCCACGCAACGGCGCGCGGCCGCACGCCGGTATGGGACTGGATTTCATCGGCGCTGTGGGCCAGGTCGGCCTGGATGCGCGCGATGTACTCGGCTTCGGTTTCGTAGTGCTTGGTCGCGTTGTCGTAGGCGACATGCGCGGCCGCCGGCAGCAGGTTGCCCTGCGGGTTGCCATTCATGCCCTGGTGCAGTGCCCACGAATGCGAGGCGAACTCCACGAGGCCCGACTTCTGCATCTCGGCCACCTGGTCCCAGCTGAGGAAGCAGGAGCGGTCGCAATCGCTGCCGTTGTAGGGCATGCGCTTGCCGGGGGGCAGGTCTACCCACGAACCCACGATGGCCTGCACGGCCGGGTAGTTGTAGGCACGCAGCAGGGGATAGACGCGGGTGTAGAAGCTCTCCAGGCCATCGTCGAAGGTGAGCAGCACGGCGTTGGGCGGCAGTGGCGCACCGCCATGGCCGGCCTGTACCACCTGTTCAAGACTCACGACGTGATAGCCGTTGCCCTTGAGCCAGTCGAAGTGGGCGATGAGGTGATCGGTACTGGTGGCATCCGGGTCGCGGTCGGCAAGGGTGCCGACATCGTCGCGGACGTCGTGGTAGGCCAGCACGATCAGCGGCGCCCGTAGGGGGGCGGCCGGCTGCGCGAAAGCAGGCAGCGCGAGGCCGAGCAGGGCCAGCAGTGACAACAGCGAACGCATGACTCGTCAGTCTCCCCAGTGCAGGGTCAGGTCGAGGACGACGCGGTGCTCGCGACGGCCGTCGTAAGGTTGGTTGTGCCAGGACACGCCCCAGCCCAGCCGGAAACCCTGCTGGGGCTGGAAGAACTGGCCGTAGCGGACAGTGGCCATCCAGTCGCTGGAATAGCCCTTTTCGTCGTACTGGCCGAAGGCCACGTCGAGTCGCTGGGTAAGCGAGCGCTCGTAGAACTGGCTGATGACGTTTTCGAGGCGGCCGGTGATGGCGTAGCTGTTGTCGCGGCGCGGGTTGAAGTACGGCCGGTCGGTCTGCGTATTCATCGAGCCGCCGACCTCCACGCCACCATCGATGGTGAGGTTCGGCGCGGTGTGCAGCCGCTGCGTGATCGTGGCCAGCCAGCCGGTGCGCTTGTTGCCATCGCTGAAGTTGTCGCGTGACAGGCCCAGCTTCGCCTGGAACAGCTCGCTCGCTCGCCACGTGACGGCGGTGCTCAGTGTCTTGGCCGAGATGCCGTAGTACTGCGCGCGCAGCGGCGTGTCTTCGCCGGCCGTGCTGAAGTCGGCGTTGAGCAGCCAGCGGTCGGTCATGGCCCAGTTCACGCCGGCTTCGAGTGCCGTCTTGCCTACGTAGCGGTCGCTGGAGGGCAGGGCTTGTACATAGGCCTCGATACCGCGCCAGTAACCGCGCACGCCCAGACCGAAGCGGGTGCGGCGCACGTCGCCCTCGGGCAGGTCGGCCGTGGAGTAACGACCGAGCGCGAGTACACGCCAGTGATTGTCGATGAGCGGACTGGCAATGGTGGCCTGCGTGGCACCGTCGCGGTCGCCGTAGTCGGGGCTGGAGCCCTTGCCACGCTCGGTGGTGATGTCGAACTGCCAGCCCTTTTCGCGTTCCCAGGATTGCTCGGCGCGTTCGACGCGGCCGTTGCGGTCGGCCAGCGAACGGGCGATGGCCAGGTTTTCGTCGACGTCCTGGTAATCGTAGAGCGCACGTGCTGCATCGGCCTGGCCGATGTAGGCGCCGACGTCGCGTTCGTCGAGGGTGCCGGCGATGTTGAGATCCTGCTCCGCCAGGCGTGGCCAGCCACGGGCCAGCTCGGTCATGCCCAGTTCGCGGCGTATCTGCGCATTGGCGGGCGCTTCATTACTGAGCGGCACGAGCCGGTCATACGCCTCGGCCGGCATGTTCACGTATTCACGTACGACGGCGGCATTGAGTTCGGCGTCGACCTTGCGCGGATTCTGCACGGGCAGGCGGATGCCGGGCACGCGGATCCAGGCCGGTTCCTTCGCTGCCAGCGTGTCGATGGTAGTGAATGCCTTCCTGGTCTGATTCGATTCCAGGTAGGCGTACATCAGGCCGATGCGCGGCTCGCTCTCGGCGGGATCGTAAGGGCCGGGATCTTTCGCGATCGAGTCTTCAAACATCGTCGCCGACTCGGCCGGACGGCGCTGCACCAGCAAGGCATCGGCAAGCGGGCGCTCGACGTAGGCCGGCAGGGTGACGCCATCCTTCTTCATCGCGTCATAGCGCTGCACGGCCTCGGCACTGCGGCCGGCCTGGTCAAGCGCCACCAGCAGGTCGAGCTGCTCGCGGCGACGCAGGTCGCCGGACAGGGAGGCGTCGTCGGTGAGTCGGCGCGCATCGTCCACCGCGCGATCCGCTTCGGCGTAAGGCTGGCGCGGATCGGCGGGCTCGCCGTTTGCCCAGCGGATCTCGTGACCGACCTGATCGGTCTCCAGGTGGAAGTGAGCGGCCTCGCTCAGTGGCGGGTCGAGCTCTGCGGCCAGCTCACGTGCACGGGTCGTGGCGCCAAGCTCGGTCAGCAGCGTCACGTTCATCGCGCGGGCCTCCCGGTCGTCGGGCCAGCGGTCGAGGATCGCCTGGCAATGCGCAAGCGCATCCACCCGGTGCCCCTGTTCACGTTCGGCGCGCACCTTCGCCATGAGGGCGTCGCGTTCGCTTGTATTCGTGGAGGCGAGGGCCAGTGGGCCATGCAAAGCGATGATCAGCGCCAGGCAAAGCCTTGCCCGGGGCACGCGCGTGCTGCGCGGAGGTATCGTCGAAGTCAGTCCCATCCTGCCAGTTGACCTGCTATCGGCGAAGCCGGATATCCATTCCCGGCAAACGGCGTTGAGAGTCGGACCGTCCATCCCCTGGTCTGCCGACGGTCCATGCGCATGGTATAGGCAACGAACCTAACAAAGCTGCAACAACTTTCGATTTATGTGAACTGGCGCTCTTGTCGTGATGATGAATCATCATGTAGAGAGGCTGGTTCTGCTGTCGCGACCCCTATACCGCCTTCGTCGTCGATACGTAATACGGCCCGACGGCTGTTTTGGATGCATGCGACTTCCGCCACGCTCGTGCCCAGGGACTCCGCTGTCGCGGGAAGCGCTACGGGCTGCGCGCGGCGGCGGCGTTCACCTCCGGTCCGGCGCCTGCCTTCGTAGAGCGACCAGGCCAGAAAGACCACGAGGCTCAGCGGTGCCAGCCAGACGATGCCCGCCAGGTCGCCCAGTCCGCTGAACACCACATCGGGAATCCAGCGGGCATAGCGCGAAGGCAGGCCCCATTCCCGGGCGAGGCGATGCAGGGCGGGGAGCCAGAGCAGGCCCCAGGCTACCCAGGCGATCACGGTCAGCACCGCATAGACGATGCGCCGGGGCCAGGACTGGCGTTCGGGACGCTCGATGAGGATCGGCTCGGCTTTCACTGGATGCCCCTGTCCGGACTGACCCAGGTCGCGCGCACGCCTTCGCGCCGTGTGATGGCACGGGGCAGTGCGGCAATGGAGGTGACGGTGTTGATGGTCCAGTACGCCAGCGGATACCAGATCATCCAGTAATAGTGCCTGCCGATGCCGGCTTCGTAACGGCGGTCCACCATCAGGCTCAGCATGAACTGCACCAGGCAGGTCACGCCCAGCACCACGCCATGCCATTGGGGGAACAGGGTGCCGACGTGAAAAGGTGGCGGCACATCGGTGATCTCCCCGAGTGCCCAGAGCACGATGATCGCGCCCATCACATACGACCAGACCAGGCTCATCACATACTCGATGGCCAGTGGCCACATGCGGCGCTGGCGCCAGCGGAACAAGGCGGGGCCGTGGCGCAGCAACACCTCGGAGCCGCCCTGGGCCCAGCGCAGGCGCTGTTTCCACAAGCCGCGCAGCGTTTCGGGCATGAGGATCCAGCACAGGGCGTTGGGCTCGTAGCGGATCTGCCAGTGGCGCATCTGCAGGCGCCAGCTGATGTCGATATCTTCGGTGACCATGTCGGTATGCCAGTAGCCGACATCGTGCAAGGCGCTGCGGCGGAACGCGGCGATCACCCCCGACACCGTGAAGATGCGCCCATAGACGCTCTGTGCGCGCTTGATCAGTCCGATGATCGACGAAAACTCGCCGACCTGGAGCTTGCCCAGCAGAGTCGATCGATTCCGGATGCGCGGGTTGCCGGTGACGGCGCCCACGCGTGGCGAGCCCACCAGGTGGGACACCATCCAGTGCGTTGCATAGTCGTCGAGCAGGGCATCGCCATCCACGCAGACGAGGAACTCGCCGCGTGCCGCCAGGGCGGCGGCACGCAAGGCCATGGCCTTGCCGTGGTTGGATTCCATATGCATCACGCGAAGGCGCGGATGCTCATGGAGCAGGCTGTCCAGGATCGGCCCGGTGTCGTCGGACGAGCCGTCATTCACCGCGATGATCTCGAAGTCAGGCCAGCGCTGGGTCGAGAGGTGGGCGATGGTTTCCCGTACCTGGGCGCCTTCGTTGAAGCAGGGCACGATCAGGGTGACAAAGGGATAGTCGTCCAGCAGGGGCGGGTGCTCGCGATCCCCGGCGTGGCGCTCGGTACGCACGAAGTAGATCAGGCCGCCACTCATCCACAGCAGCGACATCACCCAGGGATAGAAGAAAGCGTACTGGAGGAGCGAGTGCATCAGCGATGCATCCATGCCGCCTCCCTGCTTGTGCGACGTCCACGCGTCGCCATCCCGGTATCGCTCATCGCCTGCCGACCTCCAAGGGGCGGCCCAAGGCCGCCTGGATCGCGCTTGGGCACCTTGGTGCCTGCGCGTTATCGGCAATTCTGGCGATTCTCCGTTGACAAGATGTGTAGGACTTGCCGATTTCGTTCAGTTTGGACGGGGCGACCCCGGCAACCAGAGGCTGGCTTCCAGGCCCTGCGGCAGGTTGCGCAGGGTGATGTCGCCTCCGTGGCCGCGGACGATGTTGCGTGCCGTGGGCAGGCCCAGGCCGACGCCGCCTGTGTGGCGATTACGCGAGCCTTCGGCGCGGAAGAAGGGGCGGAACACGGTCTCGTGCAGCGCTTCCGGGATGCCAGGGCCCCGGTCGGTGATACGCAGGCGCACCTGCCCATCGAATTCGTCGAGCGAAACGCACACCTTGCTGCCATAGCGCACGGCGTTGCCCACGAGGTTGACGATGGCGCGCTTGAGCGCCTTGGGTCGTCCTTCGTAGATCATTCGCTCCGGGCCTTCGTAACTCACGTCGGCGCCTTCGTCGCGACAGTCGTCGATGACGGTATGGACCAGGGCGGTCAGATCGAACCGGGTCATGGGTTCTTCTTCGCCATCGCCGCGAAAGAACGCCAGCGCGGCATCGACCATGGCACGCATCTCGTCCACGTCGTTGAACAGCCGGCGCTGCTGGTCCGCATCGTCGATGTATTCCCCGCGCAGGCGCATGCGGGTCAGTGGTGCACGCAGATCATGTGAGATGGCCGCGAGCATTTCGGTACGGTCACGGACAAAGCGCTGGATGCGCCCCTGCATCTCGTTGAAGGCGCGCATCGCCACCTGGATTTCATGCGGCCCTTCGGGATGGATGGCCGGCGACTGCACGTCGGAGCCGAAGCGTTCCGCTGCTCCCGCGAGCAGGTTCATCGGTCGGGACAGGCGGCGGCTCGCAAACGCGGCCACGACCACGCCGGAAAACAGCGCGAACAGGCTGATTACCAGGAGCTGGGTGAAGGGATCGAGGCCCCAGATGCGCGTGGCCGTGTCGAAGGTGATCCAGCTGCCGTCGTTGATCTGGATGGCCAGCATGTAATGGGTCTGGCCCGTGGTGCCGGGGTCGTCGGTGTTCGGGTCGAAGCCTTCGACGGCGCGCTTGCCGAGGATTTCCTGCATCCGTTCGGGAAACGCCTTGTCCGGATGGTCGATATGCGGCATCGGCACCGATGCGCGGTCCGGATACCAGTGAATCCCATACTGCGTATGCGAGGCGAGGGTGGCTACCAGCGCCTTGCGGTGTTCGACCGGCGTGGCATCGACGGCGCGCTGTACCAGGCCCATCTGTTCGGCCATGCCGCTCTGCGTGAACGTGGGTCGTGTCCACACGCTGACAAAGAGAATCACCAGCGCATTGAGCAGCATGAGCAGCCCGATGGCGGCCATGATGTTCGCCATGAGCCAGCCGGCAAGGGTATTCAGGCGCCAGCGCAGACGGCTCATGCGGCGTCCACGGGCACGACGAACATGTAGCCCACGTTGCGGATGGTGCGGATCAGCTCCGGCGCATGCGAATCGGCACCGAACTTGCGGCGCAGGCGGCTCACCTGCACGTCGATGCTGCGGTCGAAGGCTTCGTGGCGGCTGCCGCGCGCGAGGTCGATCAGCTGCTCACGCGTAAGCACCCGCTGCGGATGCTCCACGAAGGCCAGCAGCAGGTCGAATTCGCCTCCGGACAAGGGCACGAGCGTGTCATCCGTGGCGCGCAGCTCCCTGCGCGCCACGTCGAGGCTCCAGCCGGCAAAGCGGATGCAGGCGCGGGTCGTACCGGATGCGGCGTTCTGGGTGGCCTCTGCACGGCGCAGGATCGCGCGGATACGCGCCAGCAACTCGCGGGGGTCGAAGGGCTTGGCGAGATAGTCGTCCGCACCCACCTCCAGGCCCACGATGCGCTCGGATGTGGCACCCGTGGCCGTGAGCATGATGATCGGCAGGGCCGACTTCGCGCGAACGCGACGGCAGAGCGATAAGCCGTCCTCGCCGGGCAGCATGAGGTCGAGCGTCATCAGGTCGTAATCGCCGCGACCCAGATACTCGTCCATGGCCACGCCCGACATGGCCACGTCCACCGCAAAGCCGTTGCGTTCGAGGAAGCGGCGCAAAAGGTCACCGATTTCCTCGTCATCGTCCACCACCAGGATACGTCGCACGATCTTTGCACCCACAGGAAAAAACAGCGCCGTTATAGCCCCTGGGGACACATAAGTCATTTATTTCAAGGCAGACACAAAGTGACCCCATGGACGCAATGTGGACAAACGCAGGATAAAGTCGACGCGCAGACTTCCCGGCAACTTCCCCCGGTCCGACCGTCATGCCGAACGCCGCCCTTGTCCGCACCTCCGTCCGCCGGCTCCCCCGCAATCCCGCCGCCCGGGCCATGATCATTGCCGCACGCATCGAGCCCGATGTCGCGTTGCGCACCGAGTGGTTCCTCCACGACCCCATCCGCGAGCTGGACGGCCTGACCGCGGAGCGCGCCATTGCCACCGGACAGGGCGCCGCCCTGGTTCGCGTGCTTCGTGCCATCGATGCCGGAAGGCGGGGGCGATGAAAGCCGTGCTTTGCCTTGTGCTGGCGCTCTGCGGCCGGACGGTGGATTTCGGCCTGCTGCTGTTCTCGCGCCAGTACGGCGTGGAGCTGCACCATGGCGACCGCCCCGGCGACAGCGCCCGCTGGCTGCTGGCCGGCTTGTTGCCGGCTGCCGATGACCAGGGGCGCGACAGCGCCCTCAACTGACCTGCGGGTGATTCCGGCGGAGCGAATCCAGCAGGCCATCCACCGCGACATCGAGCATGTCGAATACTTCGATGAAGTCTGTTCGCGTGCCATACCACGGATCGGGTACGTCGATGGCGCCGTGATCGGCGGAGTGGACCATCATCAGCCCGATCTTGTGCGCAGCATCCGGCGCGATCCGGTTGAGCGTAGCGACATGTGCGGCGGTCATGCCCACCACGAGATCGAAACGGCGGAAATCGTCCGCGGTTACCCGTCGCGCCCGGTGCGCCGGCATGGGTATCCCTCGCCGACGCAGTTCCGCAAGGGAACGGGCATCCGGTGGATTGCCCAGCTCTGAATCGGTGACCGCCGCGCTATCCACTTCCAGCGTCAACCCTGCGGCCGCCGCCTTGTGGACGAGCAGCGCATGGGCCGTGGGTGAGCGGCATATATTGCCGGTGCAGATGAAGAGGACGGAGGCCTGGGGTGTCTTCGTGGCATTCATGACGTAACGATGGTGCTGTGCAGAGGCGGACTTCCGGTGGTTGTATCCCGAATCGGAAGCGGTGTCATGGAATAGGCCCCAGATTGCCATCCATGCTGGCGTGGCTTGCGCCGAATCCCTGTGCGCAGGGGACTGGGCAGGGCCTATATTGACGACTACTCTACCGATTCCCAACCGCATGGAGGAAGGTTTATGCGCAGTCGTTCTGGTTTGCTGGCAGCAGGATTCGCGGGTTTGTTCTCTACCACCGCCGTGATGGCGGCCGGTCCGGTCACGACGGGCCTCGGACAATCCTGGCCGAGCACAGCGGATGTCAGCACCACGCCGCACTATCACGTCTACGTATTTCAGAAGCAGGGCGTGCGTTATGTCCAGGTCAACGATGCCAGTGGCACGGTACGCGGCGCGATCGCCTATACCGCTGCCGACAGCGTTCTGGATCTGCCCATTGGCGTGGATGCCGGGCGCTGGGTGACCAGCAGCAACACTGCCTCCGCGCCCGCAGGTGAGCAGGTTTATCGGGATGAGGCGCTGAGTATTTCGGTCGCTCCGCAGGGTAATGGCGCCGCTCGTTTGACGGCAGCGTCAACCTGCGACGATCCGACCAAGTGCTCTATCCAGCTGCAGTAATTATCAACTCACCGCTTCAGCGAAGCCGAAGCGGTGAGAACTCTGGCGCGGCGTGACGCAAGTGCACCGAGCCAGAGGCAGCTGGAAATCGTCAGTGCCAGTATGACCTGAATCCTGATCGCAGCGGGATCTAGGGGGCCTTGCGCCGTTATGGCGAGGGCAATACTGGCGGCCATGCCACCCACGGCTGCGCCATGCCAGCCATAGCGCCAGAACAGCCCGATAACGGGCCATATCAAACCGAAGCGCGCAATCTGGCGAATGCCCTCGTCCTGCGTAGAAAGCACGATCCATACGAGTCCGACGAGCGTCGGCACTACCCAGCGAAGCGTGTCCTGCAAAAGCGAGTTGCGCCAGATCATTGCCAGGGAAATGATCTCACCTCGATGAGCATGCATCCGTTCCCGCAGGGCAAGTACGAGAGGCGTCAGGGTCAAGGCTCCCAGATATGCTCCCAGAAGGTAAGCGAAGAAGTAGTCGCGTGGCACGATAGAAGCCCATTTCTCGGGCGTGTTCTGCAACGCGAGCATCACCCGGATGATGGTCGAGATGGCAGTGATGATCGATGTGCCAAGGGTGGCAGCCAGGATCATGGGCATCCGCACATGTCCACTGGCGTCATATAGCTCCCATCGATGACGCATCGGCTTCAGCAACGCCATCCAGAGCACGACCATGGGTACAGATTGCGCAAGTGCCCAACCCGTGCCGAACTTCGATGCGCAAAGAATGGCATCTTCAAGCAATGGCAGGCCTTCACCGAGAGCTAATGCCGGCCAGAATCGGATGGGTAGCAGAAGCAGGCAGGCGAGCCGTAACCCGGCGGTAAGCAACCATTGCTGGAACGAGACGTAACGCGCGAGCTCGTAGCACGCGGCATACGCAGCGGCGATGGCGAAGTGTTGCCCCCAGTGCGCCCAATGAATCGCGCTCACATTCCCTTGCGCTGTGCTTCCCTTCACACCTGCCTCCCCAGCCAGAAGTAAGAAAAATTTCCACTCAATATTGCCACGATTCAACGTGGGGGTGGCGTCCTTCAACCCGGATGCAGGCATTCTGCCGAATACGCGTTGTTCTTGCGTGGTCAGGCGCAGCCATGCTTTCTATTGACCGGCCTCCGCTCTCCTGGCGGCGAAACGACGTGGATCGGCGACATGTGGCGTGTCTTCAGGGGAGCGACCAGGTTATAAGCCGCCTTGCTGCGCCGCCAATTGACAAGGTAACGAAACCTTCATAATCTCGATTTGGAACGATTTAAATCGTTCGCTCAGGGATACGTGACCGCCCGCGGGGAGTGGGTTGTCCGCTAATCGATAAGCGGTTCCGTCTTCGCGCCTATTGCGATGCACTGGTGTTCCCGTCTGGCAGGTGCTGAGGGATGCAAGCCGCATGTTTGATGATCCGGGTCCGGGCAGGGGCCAGGGCCGCACTGAATGATTTTGTTGACCAGGTAGTTGGGGTGCAACGCCGACGCGCCGGGTAGGTGCGCGTGGGCTCCACGGGTGTTTTCCGCATCGACGCGAGAGCGGCGACGGGAGCGCTTGTCCTGAAAAACATATTCAGCGATAGGGGTTGTCACATATGAAACTGAAGACCTTGAGCCTGGTGGTGGCCTCGCTGCTGCTGGCTCCGTCGGCGCATGCCTTGCAGACAGTCGCCAGCGATGCGTCGGGCAGCGCCTCGAAGGACGAGCAGGCTGGCGACAAGACAGTGAAGATCAAGGGGAAGGCCGCGGGCGATGACGCCGCCCACGCCACGAAGATGCAGGCGGTCACGGTGACGGGCTCGCTGATTCCCCGCGCGCAGATCGAAGGGCCGTCGCCCTCGGTCACGATCACCGCAAAAGACATCGAGCAGAAGGGTTTCGGCAGCACGTTCGATGCGTTGCGCGCCTTGCCCATCGCGAACGGCTCGGTACAGGACGGCCAGTTCACCGGAGGCTATACGCCGGGTGCCAAGACCGTGAGCCTGCTGGGCCTGCCGCCCGAATACACCCTGACCCTGCTCAATGGCCGGCCCATGGCGAGCTACCCGCTGGCCTATAACGGCGGCACCAACATCACCGATATCGCGAATATCCCGGTGGGCCTCATCGACCATATCGACGTGCTGACAGGCGGGCAGTCGTCGGTGTACGGATCATCGGCCATCGCGGGCGTGGTCAATATCGTGCTGAAGGACCACATCGAAGGCACCCATGTCAATTTCCGCATGGGCGGCTATTCCGATGGCGGCGGTGAAAACCAGCGCTTGCAGATCAACAGCGGCACCCGCTGGGGAGACCTTGATATCTCCGGTGGCATACAGCTGGAAAAGCAGACTCCCGTGTGGGCCTACCAGCGCGATTACATTGATTCGTATTACGACGATCCCACGGGGAAGGGAGCGGTGCCGTCGCGTACCTTCCTGCGCCAGGAGCTCGGCGACAACAAGCATTACGTAGACCCGGGCGCGGCCACCTGCAACAACCTTTCCTATCTGTACGGCAACACCACGGCGTATAGCTATCGCAGTGGTGCGGGCCTGGGCCACTACTGCGGTACGCCGAACAACGTCAGCTACACGACGCTGAGCAACAAGGAAACCGACCTCAACGGTGCGATGTTCCTGCGTTATCACTTCACGCCGGAAACCGAGCTGTATTCCGACATTCTCTACAGCTACAGCAACCCGACCTATTCCGGTGGCAGCCCGTCCTGGAACCAGACGTTCTACAACCAGACCAGCGGCCACTACGAGACCTGGCAGAGGATCTTCGGGCCGGAGGAAGTCGGGCTCGATGCGAAAGACCAGCATGTCTTCACGCATAGCTATAACTTCACGCTGGGTGGCAAGGGACCGCTGTTCGATACCGGATTCGACTACGACATCTATTTCAACCGTTCGCAGACGAGCCTGGTACGCAAGTCCACCGACTTCCTTGCGAAGAACGGCGTAGACGATTACTACCTCGGGCCGCAGCTGGGTACGGATGCGAGCGGATATCCGATTTTTGCGCCGAACCTCGACCGTTTGTACGTGCCTGTCGACCGGGCGCAATACAATAGTTTCAGCGCACTCAATCGTGCAGCGTCGCAGTCCTGGAACCAGAGCTTCTCCATCACGCTGACCAATCCCAGCCTGTTCCAGCTGCCTGCCGGTGACGTGGGCATGGCCGTGATCGCGCAGCGCGGGCACGAGCACTTCCAGAACCGCTCCGCCAGTGAACTGGCCGATGAGGGCTACTTCCGTGGACAGACCGGTTCCACGGTTGCCAAGGGCAGCCGCGATTCGACGGCCTTCGGCACCGAATTCCAGGTACCCCTGCTGGACAAGCTGACGGCCAATGTCTCGGGTCGCTGGGACAAGTACAACTACGCCGGCCAGGGCAATGGAAAGCTCACCTACAAGCTGGGCCTCGAATACCGCCCGCTCGATACGCTGCTGCTGCGTGGCAGCTATGCCACGGCCTTCCGTGCGCCGAACATGTTCAACCTGTTCTCCGCGCATTCCAGCGGCTATACCACCAACACCGACTATTATCAGTGTCGCCTCGCGGGCTTCAATTCCAGCAGTTATAACGACTGCCCGCAGTCGGGCCTTGCGGTGCTTTCCACCTCCAGTGGCAATACGAAGCTGAAGGACATCACCGCGAAATCGTTCACCTATGGCTTCGTCTGGTCCACGCCCGACAACGCGCTGAGCTGGTCGGTGGACTACAACGCGGTGGTCATCAAGAACGAGGTACGCACCCTTGGCACCGACGAAATTCTGACCACGGAAGCGAACTGCCGGCTGGGCACGTCGGAGAACGGCCAGACCGGCTACGACATGAATTCGCCGACTTGCCAGGAAGTGCTCGGCGAAGTGAGCCGCCGCCCCTCGACCGACCCCATCGCGCCCAATGCCGTGCTGGGCGTGTCTACGTATCCCATCAACGTGGCGAGCGAGCGGCAGACGGGTATCCAGTCCCAGGTGGATTATCGTTGGAGGGCAGGGCGCTTCGGTGATTTCGTGCTTGGCGTGAGCTACTACGACGCGCTCACCCATACGGACAAAGAGAAAGAAGGCGACCCGACCCAGAACTACCTGTGCTGTGCGAACTCCAACGAGTTCAAAAGCCGGGTCAGCGGTAACCTGACCTGGAGCATCGGCTCGTGGAGCAGCACGATCTACGGCCAGCGCGACGGCCACATGTGGAACCACATCGGCACCGCGAAGAACCTGCCGCCGTGGATTCGCTGGAACGGCTCGACGACGTTCCGTTTCAATCCGATGGCATCGATCACCTTTTCGGCAAACAACATCTTCAACAAGCGTCCGCCGAAAGACATAACGAACGGCGACTGGCCGTACTTCGACGTCACCAACTACAACGCCCTCGGGCGTGAGCTGTGGGTGCAGATGAACCTGGACTTCGGAATCTGATGCCACCGGTGCCCCGGCCAGACGCCGGGGCACCGGACGATTCCGCCACCCGTGTAGGAGCGCGCCTCGCGCGCGACCGGATGTGTCGTGGCGTGCCGGTGTTTACGAACGCATTGCGTTGTACCGGTCGCGCGCAAGGCGCGCTCCTACAAGGGCGGCTGCCCATTCCGGCGGACCGGCACTACGGTAAGCATACGGTTACCTGATCTGGCATAGACTCGCGCCGAATCCGATCACCTGAAGGGAGCGCACCGTGTTCCGGAATGCCTTGCGATGGAAGGCCGCCATGCTGGCGGCAGCGCTATGTCCCCTGGCGTCCCTGGCCCAGGATGCCGCGCCCGCTCCGGAAGTCACGGGGTCCGGCGGACACTTTCTGCGTTTCAGCTCTACCCAGGTCGTCGTGCCGCAGACCCCGCAGGAGCGCCAGGCCTTCGAGCAGGCACGCGACCATAGCTACGTCTCGCAAGATACAGGCAAGGTGCTTGCCGCAGCGGCGGCCGTGCTCGCACAGGAGGGCTATGCCTCGGTCGAGGTCGATTCCGAGTTTCACCAGATAAACGCCCGCCACGACGAAACACTCGTCACCACTCGCCGGGAGATCTTGCGTGGCGTGCTCAAGGCCCGGGGCGTTCCGCTTCCGGCCAAGGCGGATCACCAGAGCACCGAGGCTTTTATCGCCGCCGAATCCGAAGGGCGCACGGTCAAGCTACGGACGCGCTTCCGGTTGACGGTGTGGGACAGCAAGGGTGATGCACGGACGTCGATTGTCAGTGATCCGGGGGCATACCGGGATTTCTATGCGGGCATCGACAAGAGGCTGGCCGGGAGCTGAGGCAGGGATATCGCCAACAGCAAAAAGCCCCGGCAATGCCAGGGCTTTTTGTCTGGAATGATTGGTGGAGCGGAGGAGGATCGAACTCCCGACCTTCGCATTGCGAACGCGACGCTCTCCCAGCTGAGCTACCGCCCCACGAGCCCGGGATCATATCAGCGATCCCGGCAGCTGCCAACAGCCTCCGGTGCGTGAAATAGGGCCTTGATCGGCGGGGCCTTGCCTTCGCTCACCCATGCTGCAACGGCCCCGGCGATGTGCTATTCCGACCACCACGCTTCCCGATCAAGAGGTAGTGCACATGAACGAGCACGTCGATCAGCGGCGCCGGACGCTCCTGCGCTCATCGGGTTTTACGGGCGCCATGGCGCTGGTGTTGTCCTGGGTATCCCTGGCCCGGGCGGGCGTCGCGTTGAAATGGCGGTTTTCGCTGGTTATGTGAAAGCCCTCGCATGCCGTCCCGACCGATCATCTGCCGCCTTTCCATCGCCCGTCCCTGGAGGTTTGCCGTGTTCCGGTATCCGCGCCTGCTTACCCTGTCCTGTTGTGTCGCCGTCGCCGCGGCGTGTCTTCTTCCCGTATCCCAGGCCCATGCCATGAACGCGCAGGAACAGGCGGCTTACCGCCCGCTGCAGCTCCTTCTCGACGGCCTGGCCAAGCGCGACCAGCAGATGATGCGCGACCAGGCGCTGCCGAGTTTCCATGCCACGCTCATGCGCGAGGGGAAGCCGCTGGAACTTGATCTGGATGCCTTCCTCGCGCGCCTGCCGAAGACCGGGACGGAGAAGCTGCTTGAGCAGATCCACAACCCGGAAATCCGCATCGACGACAACGTGGCGGTGATCTGGGCGCCTTACACCTTCTTTATCGACGACAAGGTGCACCACTGCGGCAGCAACGTGGTAACCCTGGTGCGCATCGATGGCAACTGGCGTATCTCGTCGGTGGCCGATACCGCACGCACATCCTGCCCCAAGGGTTGATACCCGTGGCTGCCCGGCTCAGCCGGGCAGCAAGGCCGACAGCTTGTCGAACAGCACGCCCCGGCGCCAGCCGTCGAGGGAGTCGGGCCAGTGGCCGCCGCCCATCACGAATTCTTCCAGCGACTTGCGCGAGCAGAGCAGGCCGGGTGGCAGGTCGAGTTCGGTGGCGATGTGGTCGACCACGGTACGCATATCGTTGATGGCACGCTTGGCATCGCCCACCGGGTGCCCCAGGACTGGCGCGGTCTCCTCGATTTCCACCGCTTCCACGGGGCGCTGGAGCAGGTGGAACAATTCTTCGCGCTGCTGTGAACGCAGCGCACGCGTACCGCGCGTGCGCTCTTCCACGACACTGAGCGAAGCGGCCGGACGGTCGACGAGGTCGAGGGCGTGGGTGTCTTCGAGCAGCCAGGAGCGGGGCTTGTCGATCGTACGTGCGGTGAGTTCGCGCCAGCGCAGCACGCGGCGGAGCAGGGCCTGTTTCTCAGGCGCCCATTCGGCGGCCGGCTTGTAGCCGCGCTGTGGCTGCGGATCACCCTCGCGCTGGCTGGCACGACGCTTCATGCGGGCGCAGTCCTCGGCATGCCATTGCGCGCGGTCACGCGCCGCCAGGCGCTCGCTGAGGATGGCGTGTACCGGATGCAGGTGCACCACATCGAGCGCGGCGTACAACTTCTGCGAATCGGTGAGCGGACGTTGCAGCCAGTCGCTGCGCGTCTCGCCCTTGTCCAGTTCGTCGCCCACCAGTTCCTTCACCAGTGCGCGATAGCTGATGCCCAGGCCCATGCCGACAAAGGCCGCGGCGATCTGCGTGTCGAACAGCGTGTGCGGCCCTTCCGGGAGGAAGGGCGAGAGGGCTTCGAGGTCTTCGCCTGCGCTGTGCATCACGGTGACCGTCGGCTGCGCCGCGAAGGTCGCCAGCAGGGTGCCGTCCAGCGGAAAGGCGAGCGGATCGATCAGCGCGTAGCGGCCTTCGTGTGCCAGCTGGAGCAAGGCGAGCTGCGGATAGAAGGTGTTGCGCCGCATGAACTCGGTATCGAGTCCGACGATGGCATGAGGGCCGACAGGTGCGAGCCAGTCGGCCAGCGCATCGGCGCGGTCGATCCAGGGAGCGTTGGGAGCGAGGTCGCTCGAAAGCATGCATGCGTCCTTAATGATACGAGGGACGTACGCTCTTCGAGGTTGCCCTGTCGTGCGTGATTCCCTATGGTGACGGCGCACGATAGCAGGCCCACGCGGAACAGCCCACCATGCCCAATACCGAGACCGTCCGCCGACAGCGCGCCATTGGTGGTGCCCTGGGCGTGGCCGTGCTCGCGTTCGCGCTGTTCTACCACTTTTTTCCGCAGCTGCTGCACGTCCAGCCCAGCCAGAACACGCCGCGTTCCACCTTGCGTGGACAGGCCACGACCATGGGCTTCGACCAGCGTCCGCAGGCGGCGGCCCCCGCCATGGCGTCCGAGCTGGATGCCGGTCCGCCGATCATGCTGGCTTCCACGTCGGTCATTGCGGCCCGCAAGCGCGGCAAGACGAACGAAGCCCCGCTGCCGGCCCAGAAAACCCCCGACTCGCCCGAACTGACGGCCCTGCTGGATCGCGCCGACAAGGCGCTGGCGGCCGATCGTCTCGTCGGTGGCAAGGACAGCGCCTCCGCGCTCTTCCTCGCCGCGCTCAAGGAGAAGGACGACAGCCAGCGCGCCCGTGCTGGTCTGGATGAGGTGCGCGGGCGGCTGGCGGCAGAGATCGAGCAGGACATCGTGCTGGGCGACGGCGATGCGGCGCGAGACTCGCTGGCTGCGCTGAAGGCACTGCCGGACAGCGCCGGCGACGTCGGCCCCCTGCAACAGAAGCTGGCCGTGCTCGACAAGGTGCGGCCACTGCTGGGCAAGGCCGCCTCGCAGCTGCAGGACGGCAAGGCCAGCCAGCCGCGTGGCGACAGCGCGCTGGACACCTATCGCCAGGTACTGGAGCTGGATCCGGACAACGCCGTCGCCACGCAGGGCATGGCCCAGGTGCAGCGCTCGGTGCTCGACAAGGCGCTGGCGGCCGTGGCGCAGGATGACTTTGCCGCCGCCGATGCCGCGCTGGCCGAGGCGGCCACCATCGAGCCCGAGTCGCAGGCCTTGCAGGACACCCGGGGTCGTGTGGAGGGCATGCGTCGGCAGAACGCCAGCGGCGTGCTTGCCCAGGCCCGTTCGGCGCTGGATTCCGGCAACCTTGAGCTGGCCCAGCAGCTGGCCGCCAAGGCTCAGCAGGTGAGCCCCGATGTCGCCGGCATCGACGACTTCAACGAACGCCTCACCAATGCCCGCGTCTATGCGAGCTACAAGCCGGGCCAGGTCTTCGTCGACCGCTTCGTGGACACCAACGGCCAGGCGCCGCCCATGGTGGTGGTGCCCACCGGCAAGTTCCTCATGGGTTCCCCGGATGGCGAGCGCGGCCACGATGCCAACGAATCGCCCCTGCACGAGGTGGATGTGGACAAGGGCTTCGCGATGGCGCGCAGCTCCGTCACCATCGGCCAGTTCCGCGACTTCGTCCGTGCGAGCGGCTATGTGCCCCAGTCGCAATCGCTTCAGGGTGGCAGTGTCTATGACGAGGCCAGCGGCGGACTTCGCGACGACAGCGCGGCCACATGGCAGGACGACTACGCGGGCAAACCGGGTCAGGAGCGCCTGCCGGTGGTGAACGTGTCGTGGAACGACGCAAAGGCGTACGCCGAGTGGCTGTCGCAGCGCACCGGCAAGAAATACCGCCTGGCCAGCGAATCCGAATTCGAATACGCACTGCGTGCAGGCACCACCACGCGTTACTGGTGGGGCGACGGCACGCCCACGTCGAAGGTGGAAAACCTCACGGGCGGCAACGACCGCTCGGCGTCGGGACGTCGCTGGAGCAACGCCTTCAGCGGATACAAGGACGGCTACTGGGGCCCTGCACCGGTCATGAGCTTCGCGGTGAATCCGTTCGGCCTCTACGACATGGGCGGCAACGTGTCCGAGTGGGTGGCCGACTGCTGGCACGATAATTACATCCGCGCTCCCCGCAACGCCGAGGCCTGGGTCAACCCGGGCTGCAACCGCCGCGTGATCCGTGGCGGCTCCTGGGGCAGTGCGCCAGACATGGTCCGATCGGCATATCGCCAGGGCGCCGCGGCCGATGTGCGCAGCGCGCGCGTGGGCTTCCGGGTGGTTCGCGAGCTGCAATGACGAAGCTTGCCGATTCCGCCCAGGATTCGGCTTGACGTCGGCGCTGTAAGCGGAACAATCGGGTGAATCCAATCATGCGGGGCAGGCGCATGGCCACGTCGATCATCGTTGGTTACCGGCCCTTCCCGGGGCGCACGGATCTGGTCGTCTCGATCCTGCTGGATATCTACGAAGCCTTGCAGAAGGCGGGCCTCATCACGGCCCGGCGCCCATGGATCATGCGGGGTGCAGAGGGCGACGTGGTCGCCGCTTTCGAGATGACCGACGAATATTCCTTCGAGGCCTCCGAGCGCGTGCGCGAGATCAGCGCCCTGCGGGTGCGCCTCATGGGCGTGGCCGAGCGGGTGCCGTTGTCCTCCCTCACGGAAACCTCCCGCCCCATCGCCGAGTTCGAAACCAGCACCGGGTTCCCGGCCCGGGCGGCATCGACCTGAGGTCTTTGGCTGTCCGGTTCAGCGGGCGAGCTGGCGAATGCCCAGCGCGACAATGATCGAGCCGCACGCGCGATCCATCCATGCCTTGTGCTGGCGATAGCGGGCAGCAACCCGCGGGGTGGCGAAAAGTACCGCCACGAGGGCGTACCAGGTGGTTGCCACCACGCACACGGTGGCCAGCATGCCCAGGAAGGTAGGCACCGATACGTGGCGAGGAGCCGCCGCCGCGAATACCGCCGCAAAAAACGCCATGGACTTGGGATTGACCAGGTTCGTGGCAATGCCTTCGCGGATCGCGCGGCGCATGCCGCCGGTCCGTGAGGCTTCTACCATCACGGCTTGCGAACCCGCCCGGACAATCAGTCGCCCGCCGAACCAGATCAGGTAGGCAGCACCACCGAGTTTCACGGCGAGCGCGATCCAGGGAAACGCGGCAAAGACGATGCCGATACCGAGGATTGCGCAGCTGGCCCAGAGCAGGTTCACCAGCACGATACCAAGCACCGTGCCGAGCGCTTCGTGGACTGTCGTTGACGCAGCCTTGTGCGCGACGGCGACGAAATTCGGGCCAGGTATCACGACGCCGACCACGTAGACGGAGAAAACGACGGCGATGGCGTGGACATCGAGCATGGCGACGAGGGCTGACTGGGTGACGAGCCACTTTATCACCGCGCCGTCTCACCCGATGAACCTGCATGCCGGAGCACGGAAGCCAGGCTCATGTAGGAGCGCGCCTTGCGCGCGACCGGATTGTCGCGATGCCGGTCGCGCGCAAGGCGCGCTCCTACAGACCACCGCCTGGCGATATCTCACGCGCTGAGATGAAGCGGTGGTATCTTGAATTCCGTCCCGCTAATCAAGATCGCTGCCCATGCCCCCCTCCGACCACGGTGGATCCCGCCCAGGCGCCGGCCGTCCGGTCGGTGAGCCCAGCCAGCGTATTCGTGTGCCCGAGAGCCAGGTGCCGGCCGTGCTGGCCTATCTCGACGCCTATCGGAAGCCGCCGGCGCTGGACGCGCCGCGCCCGTTGTCGCTGGACCCATCCACGGTGGCGCTCACGGCCTTCACCAGCCGCGTGCCGGCCGGCATTCCCAGCGCGGCGGATGCCCATGCCGACGAGGCCGTGGACCTCAACACCCATCTGGTGCTGCCCGGGCACGAACCCAGTACCTTCATCATCCGGGTGTCCGGCTGGTCGATGATCGGGGCAGGCATCTTCGATAACGACGAGGTCCTGGTTGATCGCGCACTCCGGCCGCGGCAGGGGGACATCGTGGTGGCCATCGTCAATGGCGAACTGTCGATCAAGCGTCTGGGCCGCATCGAGGGCAAGGTGGCCCTGCTGCCCGAGAACGCGCACTTCAAGCCCATCGTGTTCCGCGAGGATGAAACCCTGGAAATATGGGGTGTCGTCACCCGTTGCCTGCGCAGCCTGCGCTGAATCGCCATGGGCAGCGTCGTCGCACTGCGTTCCCTGATCGAAGGCCGGCAGGTCTGGCAGGGCACGGCCACGCCCGTAACGACCGGCGACGAACCCACGGGCTGGGCGATGCTCGACGCGATCCTGCCTGCGGGTGGCTGGCCTGCGGCGGCCATGACGGAAATCCTGCTGCCGGCCGATGGCGTGGGCGAGCTGCAATTGCTGCTGCCCACGCTGGCAAGGCATACGCAGGCCGGGCGCACCGTGGTGGTGGTCGCGCCGCCTTACACGCCCTATGTGCCGGGATGGGAAGCCGGCGGGGTGCGCATGTCGAAGGTGGACATCGTGCAGGCCGATGCGCGCGACGCGCTATGGGCTACGGAACAATGCCTGCGCTCGGGCAGCTGCGCCGCGGTGCTGGCGTGGCCGTTCCAGGCCGATGACCGTGCGTTGCGTCGCTTGCAGGTGGCGGCCGATACCGGCAAGGCGCTGGCCTTTGCCTTTCGTGATCGCCGTCATCTCGTGCAGGCATCTCCCGCCGCGCTTCGCCTCGAACTGATGCCCGGCGCGGCATCGCAGGTGCGCGTGCACAAGTGCCGTGGCGGCAACGCACCCGCATTTCCCGTACCCGTCGGCTGGACGTGAGGCATCGCCATGCTCTGGGCCTGTGTATTGCTGCCGCAGCTGGCGCTGGACGATGTCCTTCGGGGTCGGCCGCCATCGGATGAACCGCTCGTGCTGGTGGGCGGCCCGGCCAACGGACGCATCGTAGTCGCGGCCAACCTGTCCGCACGTGCGGCAGGCGTGTACCGCGGGCAGCGTCTCTCCGCGGCGCAGGCCTTGCTCAACCGATTCGAGATGGTGGAATACGACCCGGCGGCGACCCTGCGTGCCCATCGCATGCTCGCCGCCTGGGCCTACGGCTACAGCTCCGATGTCGCCTTGCTGCCTCATGCGGTGGTGTTTGAAGCAGGCAGCAGCCTGAAGCTGTTCGGGCAATGGGCGGACATGGAGCCTGCCTTGCGTCGCAGTCTCGATGACCAGGGTTTTCGTCATCGCATCACGCTGGCCCCGAACGCCCATGCGGCGCACGTGCTTGCGGGTGTGCGTGACGGGCTGGCGGTCACCTCGGTCGATGAGCTGCGGCGCACGCTTGCGCCCATGCCCTTGCAGCGTGCGCGCCTGCCCGAGGGCGCGGCCGATGCACTGGCGTCCATGGGCGTGCGCACGTTCGGGCAGCTCATGGGCCTGCCGCGAGCGGGATTGCAGCGGCGCTTCGGTGCGATGCTGCTCGACTACATGGATGCACTGGTCGGCGACGCGCCCGCGACGCTGGAAAGCTTCCGTCCACCCGACAGCCTGGACCTGCGCATGGAGTGGGCCCACGAGGTGGAGCAATCGGGAGCCCTGGTATTTCCGTTGCGCCGCCTCACCGGCGACTTGGCGGCGTATCTCGCCGGTCGCGATGGCGGTGTGCAACGTTTCGTGGTGGAACTGGAACATCGCAGCGGCCCACCGACCTGCATGCCCGTAGGCCTGCTCGCCGCCGAACGCGATGCACGCCTGCTGTTCGACTGCGCACGGGAGCGACTGGAACGCCAGGCGCTGCCGTCATCCGTGGTGGCGATGCGACTGATTGCCAGCGAACTGCCGCCCTTTGTCCCCGGAGGGCGCGACCTGTTCGACACGCGCCCGGCAAACGCCATGCCACTGGATCAGTTACGCGGACGATTGCTTGCGCGTCTTGGGGAAAAAGCGATCTACCGGCTGGGTCGCACCGTCGATCCGCGCCCGGAATATGCACAGGCGCGCGAACCCACGGCGCCTGTGCCAACGCCCGAGACATCGCCACGGCCTACCTGGCTGCTCGATCACCCGATACCGCTGCGCGATGCGCCCTCGGCCGTCATCTGCGGCCCCGAACGGCTGGAAACCGGCTGGTGGGACGGCGACATTCGTCGCGATTACTACGTCGTGCGTACCGCACAGGGTCAGCGTGCATGGGTATACCGTGCGCCGGACGAGCCGGGGCGCTGGATGCTGCACGGGTGGTTTGCATGAGTGCCTATGCCGAACTGCATTGCCTGTCGAATTTCTCGTTCCAGCGAGGGGCGTCCAGCGCAAGCGAACTATTCGAGCGTGCGAAAGAATGCGGCTATACCGCGCTGGCCATCACCGACGAATGCTCGCTGGCGGGTATCGTGCGGGCGCGCAAGGCGTCGCGGGAGACAGGGGTAAAACTCATCGTCGGCGCGGAGTTCCACCTTCTGGACGGGCCGCGCGTCGTCCTGCTGTGCGAAACCATCGAGGGTTATATCGCACTGTGTTCGCTGATCACGCAGGGGCGGCGTGCGGCGGAGAAGGGCGATTACCGGCTGTTCCGGAAAGACCTGCAAGACGGCATGCCCGGAACCCTGGCGCTATGGCTCCCCGATACGGTGCCCGATCGCGAACAGGCCCGTTGGCTTCGTTCGTTGTTCGGTGAGCGCCTGTGGATGGCCGTGGAACTGCATCGCGGTCCCGATGATGCACGTCGCCTGAGTGAGCTGGAGTCGCTGGCTTCATCCATGGGTATTCGTACGGTCGCGGCAGGCGATGTCCATATGCATGTGCGTGGCCGGCGTGCCTTGCAGGATGTGCTCACGGCGATCCGTCACCACAAGACGGTGGCGGAAGCGGGAAACCTGCTGTTTCGCAATGGCGAGCGGCATCTGCGCACGCGAGAGGCACTGGCCGGGATCTATCCCGGACACCTCATGGAAGAAAGCCTCCGGCTGGCGGCACGCTGCCAGTTCGATCTGGGCGAGCTGAAATACAGCTACCCGGCCGAACTCGTGCCGCAGGGGCATACCGCTACCAGCTGGCTTCGCCATCTCACGGAGGAAGGCATCAAGCGGCGATGGCCCGACGGTATCGAGGCGAAAGTCAGGAAGCAGATCGAAAGCGAGCTGGCTCTCGTGGAGTATCTGAAATACGAGTCTTACTTCCTTACCGTCGAGGAAATCGTTCGTTTTGCCAGGGGCAGGGACATTCTCTGCCAGGGCCGCGGTTCGGCAGCCAACTCGGCCGTCTGTTATGCCCTGGGCGTCACCGCCGTCGATCCGGCCAACTTCGACTTGCTGACCGAGCGATTCATCTCGCGCGAGCGCAAGGAACCGCCGGACATCGACATCGATTTCGAGCACGAGCGGCGTGAGGAAGTCATCCAGCACATCTACGAAAAATACGGCCGCGAACGCGCGGCCCTGGCGGCGACGGTGATCAGCTATCGCAGCAAGAGCGCCGTGCGCGACGTGGCTCGCGTGATGGGCCTGCCGCCGGATCAGGTCGACCTGCTGGCGAAGGTGTGTACCTGGTGGGATGGCGAAACCCGGCTCGACGAGCAACTGCGCGAGCGTGGTTTCGATCCGCAAAGCCCCTTGATCCGTACGGTACTCATCCTGACCGCCGAGCTGCTGGATTTTCCCCGCCACCTCTCGCAGCACGTGGGCGGTTTCGTCATCTGCGACCAGCCGCTGTCACGCCTGGTGCCCGTGGAAAATGCGGCCATGCCCGATCGCACGATCATCCAGTGGGACAAGGACGATCTCGATGAGATGGGACTGCTCAAGGTCGATTGTCTTGCGCTGGGTATGCTCACCTGCATTCGCAAGTGTCTTGATCTGCTTCGTGCGCATGGCAAACACGATCTGACGCTGGCCACCATTCCGCAAGAGGACAAAGCCACCTACGCGATGATCCAGAAAGCCGACACCATCGGCGTATTCCAGATCGAAAGCCGTGCACAGATGGCGATGCTTCCGCGCCTGAAGCCGAAGGAGTTCTACGACCTGGTGATCCAGGTGGCGATTGTGCGTCCCGGCCCGATCCAGGGCGACATGGTGCATCCGTATCTGCGTCGTCGGCGAGGCGAGGAGGAAATCGATTACCCGGCGGACGCCGAAGCACTGAAG
Organism: Luteibacter anthropi; assembly: GCF_023699965.1. Taxonomy (NCBI): domain Bacteria; kingdom Pseudomonadati; phylum Pseudomonadota; class Gammaproteobacteria; order Lysobacterales; family Rhodanobacteraceae; genus Luteibacter; species Luteibacter anthropi. The sequence continues at coordinate 4,612,120 of NZ_CP077072.1, read as the reverse complement.
TCGGTATTCGCAAAAACCCTTGGCGTGCCCCTGTTCCAGGAACAGGTCATGAAGCTGGCGATCCAGGCAGCCGGTTATTCGCCCGATGAAGCCGACAACCTCCGCCGCTGCATGGCTGCATGGAAACGCCACGGCGGTCTCGAACCCCATCGCATCCGCATCACCGAGGGCCTGTTGCGAATCGGCTGCACGGAAGCATTCGCCGCACGCCTGTTCGAACAGATCAAGGGCTTCGGTTCGTACGGCTTTCCCGAAAGCCACGCCGCCAGCTTCGCCGGCCTCGTCTATGCCAGTTCATGGCTCAAATGCCATGAACCGTCCGCTTTCGCCTGCGCCTTGCTCAACGCCCAACCCATGGGCTTCTACGCCCCCAGCCAGATCGTGCAGGACGCACAGCGCCATGGCGTCGTGGTGAGGGCGGTGGACGTGCGCCACAGTGACTGGGACAACACGCTGGAAATCGACCCGGCATCGAAGGGCGGGCTGGCACTGCGACTGGGCCTGCGGCAGGTGCGCGGTTGTCGCGAAGATGCGGCGCGACGACTTTCGACGGCACGCGCGCAGCATCCCTTCATGGACATGGCCGACCTCTGCGGACGTGCGGGACTCGACCGGCATCACCAGGAGGCACTTGCCGAAGCGGGTGCCTTGCGCAGCCTTGCGGGGCATCGGCATCGCGCCCGCTGGGCCATGGCCGGCATCGAGCCGCAGCTGCCGCTGTTCGGGCATGCCAGCCCGGAAGAACCGCCGGTCGCCTTGCCTCCACCGTCGCAGGCCGAGGACACGCTGGCTGACTACGCGCGCGTGGGCCTGACGCTCGGCCCGCATCCCGTCCGCCAGCTCCGTGCGCGCCTGAGCGCGGCGGGCTGCACCGATTCCCGCCATTTGCTGGCCCGGCCGCATGGCGCGCGGGCGCGCATGGCCGGCCTGGTCACCCAGCGGCAACGGCCGCAGACGGCCAGCGGGGTCACCTTCATCACCCTCGAAGACGAGTACGGGCCGGTGAACGTGGTGGTCTGGCGCCAGGTGGCCGAACGCCAGCGACGGATCTACCTGGAAGCGCGCCTGCTGGCCGTGGAAGGGCAGTGGCAGCAGGTGGATGGGGTGTGCCACCTCGTGGCGCACCGGCTGATCGACATGTCGTCGATGTTGTCGTCGCTGGACGTGCGTTCGCGGGATTTCCACTAGGGATAAATTTGCCCGGGTGATATTGACGATAGTATTTTACCCGGGCATTATTTGTGTCCGTCGCCGCACGACGCGGCACGCCGTCCCAAGGAGCAAGACGCGAATGAATTCCCCTTACCTCGAACCGACCCAGGAAGCGGGTCGTGCCTTCGTGATGCGCGGCCTGCAAGGCAGCGTCGTCATGCTGAACCTGCTGCGTTTCCGTCAGGTCGCCGACTATTCGGCGCATCCGCACCTGGCACCCCGGGAAGCGATCACGGGCGCTGAAGCTTTTGATCGCTACATCCGGCACACCTTGCCGTTCCTTCACGAGAGTGGTGGCGATCTGCTGTTCCTCGGCAAGGGAGGCAACTTCCTTATCGGCCCTTCGGAAGAGCGCTGGGATCTCGTGATGCTGGTGCAGCAGAGCAGCGTGGAATCGTTTCTCGCCTTCGCCGGCAACCCGGCCTATCTCGCCGGCATGGGACATCGCATGGCCGCCGTCGAAGACTCGCGCCTGCTGCCCATGACCACGATGGAACACAACGTCCTGACGGAAGGAGAGGGCGCATGGCTGGCATGACGACCAATGGCATGACCCTGGACTACGACAGCTTCGGTTCCGAAGACAATGAAGCCATCCTGCTGATTTCCGGGCTTGGCGCGCAGAGGATCCGCTGGAGCGATGCGTTCTGTGCGCGCCTTGTCGGGAAGGGTTTTCGTGTGATCCGCTTCGACAATCGCGATGCAGGTTTATCCACGCATCTGTCCCGGCATCCGGTTCCCGATTTCGCAGCACTCGCTGCCGCAGCGGCAGCGGGGAAACGTCCGGACGTGCCATACACACTGCACGATATGGCAGCCGATGCCATCGGGCTGCTCGATGGCCTGTCGATCAGGAAAGCGCATGTCGTGGGCCGTTCCATGGGCGGCATGATTGCCCAGCTCATGGCGGGAACACGGCCCGATCGCGTCCGCTCGCTCACCTCGATCATGTCGAGCACGGGCAATCCTTCGTTGCCGCAGACCGCACCCGATGTCATGGCTTTGATGATGCGTCCCGCACCCCATCCATCGGAAGACGAAGCAAGTTATCTCGCGCACAGCAGCGCCTTCGCCAGGCGCATCGCAAGCACGAACCGACCGTTCGACGAAGAGGCCCATCGAAACATCGTGCGCGAAGAACTTCGTCGTGCGTATGATCCAGCGGGTTTTGCACGCCAGATCGCGGCGATTGCCGCGACCGGCGATCTTCGCCCCGGGAATGCCGCTATCCGCGCGCCGACCCTTGTCATCCACGGCAGCGCCGATCCGCTGATTCCGCCGGCGTGCGGCGCCGATACGGCGGCGTCCATCCCCGGCGCGGAGTTCATGCTGATCGACGGCATGGGGCACGACCTGCCTGTGGCGCTGCACGATGACATCGTCGCCGCCATCGTGCGCACGGCGCATCGTGGACGCGTGGATGACAGCACGAACGATGTCCTCAGTGGTCGCCACCCGGCACCCGTGCAATCACCTTGATCTCGAAACGGAAGCCATACAGCCAGGTCACGCCCACCGCCGTGAGTGTGGGGTGGGGGGCTTCACCCCAGTAGGCCGGAAGGGTGTCCCAGATCGCCTGGAAGGTGTCCTGGGGATCGACCATGAAGATGGTCACGTCCACCACGTCGTCGAACGAGCCGCCGGCAGCTTCAAGAATGGCATTGAGGTTGTCGAAGGCGAGCCGTACCTGGGCCTTCAGCTCCGGCTCGGGCGAACCGTCCTCCAGGCTGCCTACCTGGCCGGAGACGAACAGGAACCCGTTGGAGCGGATGGCCGGTGAGTAACGATTGCGTTCATAGAGGGCCTGGCGGCCGGGGGGAAAGACGACGTCGCGATGCTGCATGGGTATTCCTTCATGGGTCCGCATCCGGACCGGTTGTGGCGATGAAGGCAATCTAGGTGCCAGCCCGGAAGGGATAAACAGGCAACTCTGTCCATCACCGTTTGTAGAATGCGGACAATCGAAAACACCCGGAGGCCCGATGGATCGTTTCGACGCAATGCAGGCCTTCGTCCGCGTGGTGGACACCGGCAGTTTCACCCGTGCGGCCGAAAGCCTGCACATGAGCAAGACCACGGTGACCCAGCTCGTGCAACAGCTGGAAGCGCGTTTGCGCGTAAAACTGCTCAATCGCACCACGCGCAAGGTGAATGTCACCGCCGACGGCGCCTTGTACTACGAGCGCGCCATGCGCCTGCTGGCCGATCTGGACGACGCAGAAACGAGCCTTTCCAGCGCTTCGACGTCGCCACGCGGCCGGCTTCGGGTGGATGTGCCAAGCCCATGGGCCCGCATGGTCCTGATTCCCTCGCTGCCGGCCTTCCATGCGCGCTATCCAGACATCCAGCTGGACCTGGGCGTCAGCGACCGGATGGTCGACCTGATCGATGAGAGTGTCGACTGCGTGGTACGTGGTGGTGAGCTTGTCGATCAGTCACTGATGGCAAGGCGACTTGGGGACCTGCAACTGGGCGTCTTCGCAGCGCCAGCGTATCTCGTGCGCGCTGGCGTGCCCGCGCATCCGACGGACCTGGAAGACACCCATCATCGTATCGTTGGGTTTCGATGGGCTCGCAGCGGCAAACCCTTTCCCTATGCCATGCATCGCGGGGAGGAGCACGTAAAGGTACATGGCCGGTACGTGCTTTCAGTGGACGATGGCAACGCTTACCTTGAAGCCGGGCTGGCCGGCATGGGGGTGCTCTGGCTACCCGGGTATATGGCGCAAGCAGCCGTGACGCGAGGCGACCTGATGCCGTTGTTCGAGGACTGGCGACTCGATGCCATGCCCATGTACGTCGCCTTTCCCCCCAATCGTCATGTCAGCGCGAAACTCCGGGTCTTCATCGACTGGGTTTCGCAACTGCTGCCACGTTAATTGATCAGCGTGCGTCGTGGACGGGCGCATGCAGCTCTGCAACCGGGTCGTTCTCGTCGGTCGGGGGCGCTGCACAACGAACATTTCCCAGGTCGTTGCGCAGGGTCTTGATCCCTTCGAGAAAGGCCCGCCCCAGCTTGAGGGGAGGCCTTGCCGGATCGATTGTCGCCAAGGTATCGCCCATGCCCGGCTTCCTCATCGTCGTGCCTGGAAAATAAGCACGAACCATAGGAGAGGCAAGTATCCACAGGATGCGGACGAAACGTGAAATGAATTTCATATAGGTGAAAATTTTTCGTTTCGACGTCCGATGGTGAAAGATCAATTGACCGCGTTATCCAGTGGCAGGCGCATGTCGATCACCATGGCGCCATCGCCATCGCATGGCTTTTCGTGGTTGAAATAGGTAAGCATCAGCCGCCGGCCAGACACCGACACGGTGTACGGCACCCGGCCCCGGGGAATGAGGTGGCTGAGATCCTCGAAGCGGCCTCGCTGAAAATCCTTCCAGGAGCGCCACGAGATAAGCCGCATGGCGTCGGGGTCTTTTCCCTGGGCATACGATGTCGTGAAGTAATTGGTGGCGAAGTAACGGCCGTTTGCCTTCGTAACACTATTGAGGACGAGTCCGCTCAGGCCGTATGCACCAGCCGCATAATCGTTCTCGTTGCGACGGGAGTGGATGATGGTGTACTTGGCGTGGGCAAAATCATCGATGCGGATCATGCTTCCGCGGCTGGAATTGGCTACGTAGACATGATCTTCCATCAGGGACAACGAGCGCGCGTAGTTCATGTCGGAGAACGGAAAGCTCATCTCCTCGAACGGGCCTGACAGGCTCTTGAACCGGATCAACCGACGACTGCCGTCCAGCAGGTATACATACTTGGAGACGGGGTCGATCACGAGGTCATGAGGCCGGTTGAGGGCCTTTCCGTTGATGTTGCTGATGCTTTTGGGGCGGTCTGCCGTCAGTGAATCCAGCGAGAGGATCGCGTTGGATTCCGTATCCGCCGTGATGTAGCCACCCCATGGCGCCGGGTAAATGGTATGTGCGCCCTTGAGCGTGACATGCGAAGACTTCCAGCCATCTCCCTTGTTGAAGAGGAACCGATGGCCTTTATAGTCGGAAATGATGTCCGTCCGACCTACCCGGGAATACTGGGTAGGCCAGCAGAGAGGGCCCATTTTGTGCGGGGGCTTTACAGGTGTCGCATCGAAGCGATCGGCACCTACGGTCAGGGTGGATGTGGCCAGGGCAGGCAGAGACATACCCAGAAGGCATGCGGGCACCACAAGTTGACGGACCATATGGCCTCAGAAAGTCATTTTGGTTGGGGCGCCCGTGGACAGCAGCATATCGCTGTTTTCGTGTCATTTTGATGTTGTTTGTTAAAAAATCCATTACAGAAGTTTAATGATTGGGGCGTTCCCCCCGCCCAGGCCCGTTGCCGGCCGGGTGCCTGGTTCCGGGCAGGGGCAATAACCTGCGTTTGAAGGAGATCGCGGAGCATTCGCGTGCGACAGCATGCAAGCCCTGGCTGGCACAGTCGCGACGGATGAGACCTCGCTACTTCAGCATGGCCGCCTTCTGATGGAGGCCATATGCAGGACACCATTTACTTCGTCCAGGGATTTCGCGCCGCCGATGGCCAGCGGAATCGCTTCACGGCACTTCCCGGGTTTGCCTGCGGCAGCGCCGACCAGGCCCGGCATCGTGTTGAGACCCTGGGCGCCACGTGTGACGGAGTGATCGCCTGGTGTCAGCAGGCTGATCTAGCCACGGGCGAATACGGAGCGCCGGTGCTCTTGCAGCGCCTCGGGAATGTGCCCGATCTGAGGTGACGCCTGTCCCGGGAGGCTTCAGCCAATCAACCCGAATGAACCGCCCCACTGAAAGATCTGGCGAGCGAACAGCAATCCGGGAATGCTGCCGACGAGGCAGATGGGGGCGGCGAGCTTGCCCAACCCCCAGGCGGTCGACACCTGCAAGCCGAAAGTGTGGAGCAGGAAGGGCAGAAGCAGCACGACACCGCATGTGGCCAGTATGCCGACGACTGCGCCGGCATACCGGATTCTCGGGGCGATCGACGCGCGAACCGGATCAGGATCTCGGAAGACCATGGGGCACCTGCGATGTGTCGTGTGGCCTCATGATACGCCGCGGTCGTTTTGGGTACAGCGGGCAGGGTCGAGGCCTGGGTTATCCAGGCTTTTCGTCTCCGAGCAGCTGGCCCGATTACTCCGAGGTGGCTGGGATTGACGATAAAAGGAATAATATATAGCTTTTGGGGGATATGAGATTCCCATGCGTGAAGGCACTGATATGAGCGGCTCCAGTCACACCTCCCAGCTTCTGAGGCTTGATACCCCTCAGGGCAGAATTGCCTATGAAGTGGCTGGCGATGGTCCTCTGGTCCTCTGCGTGCCCGGCATGGGCGAGCTGCGTTCGAGCTACCGGAAGATCGTCCCCCGGCTGCTGGAGGCGGGTTATCGCGTCGTCCTGATGGATTTGCGTGGCCATGGCGATAGCGACGCTACCTTCAGTGGATATGGCGACGAAGCCACGGCGGCCGACATGGTGGCGCTCATCACCCGGCTTGGTGGTCCGGCGCTGATCGTCGGCAATTCGATGGCGGCGGGATCGGCAGTGCTGGTGGCGGCCACACGTCCGGAACTCGTCAGCGGCCTGGTGCTGATCGGAGGCTATGTACGCGACCCCCGCGTGAGTCCGGTCATGCGTGCGGTGATGCGAATTGCCATGGCACCGCTCTGGGCTGCGACGACATGGAAGGCCTTCCTGCCGAAGCTTTACGCAGGCGCGAAGCCCGATGATTTTGCCGACTACCTCGGCAAGGTCGTGGCCGCATTGAAGCGGCCAGGTTATGCGCGAGCGCTTTCGCTCACGACCCGGACACGTCACAAGGCAGCAGAGGAGGCGCTGCCGGAGGTCACCGCGCCGGCACTGGTCCTGATGGGCGAACTCGACCCGGATTTCCCTGATCCGCAGGCCGAAGCGACCTGGACTGGTACGGCGCTTTCCGCCGAAGTCGTCATGGTTGCGGACAGTGGACACTATCCGCAGTCGCAGCAGCCGATCCTGGTTGGTCACGCGATCGCGCGATTTGCAGACAGGGTGACCCACCGTGCCTAGGGCTGGCCTCACTCACGAACGCGTCGTATCGGAAGCCGGGCAGTTTGCCGATGCCGTCGGTTTGGAGGCGGTGACGATATCGGCACTGGCGGCACGCCTGGGCGTAGCCCAGCCTTCTTTGTACAAGCATATTTCCAGTGTCCAGCATCTGAATCGTTCCATCGCATTAAGAGCGCTTTCGGAACTTGCCGTCGTGCTTTCCCGCGCTGCCATCGGTCGCTCTCGCGGTGATGCAGTGCTTGCGCTTTGCTCAGCCTATCGAGAATGGGGCAGGGCACATCCAGGCCGGTATGCATCCTTGCAGCGGGCGCCCGTTCCGGGCGACACGGAAATGACCACGGCGGCAAATGAACTCGCCGGAATTTTTCTTTCGGTATTCTCTGGCTACGGCCTGGATGGTGACGATGCGATCGATGCCTTGCGAGCATTGCGTTCGGCGCTGCACGGATTCGTTACCCTTCAGGAGCTTGGCGGATTCGGTCTTCCCGTCGATGTGGATCGTAGTTTTCATCGTATGGTCGCGGCTTTTGAGGCTTCGCTTCCCATGTGGCTATCCGCCAATACGCAATCATCCCGGTCCGCCGTATTACCCGTAGCCTGAGTGGAGTTTGCATGGATATAAGCGCTCAGGAATCGACTACTCGCATCCGCACCGTTCGGATCGATATGTTGCGGATGGCAGCGACCACCTGGTGCATGGTCGCGGTGCTAGGACAGCTGGTTTTCGGGGCGTATATCGCTGCCACGTATGCGGTCGCTTCCATTCATGGTCAAACCGCGGCATGGAACCGGGTCTGGCCGTCGGGTTATGTCCAGGGTGAAACGCCTGGTAACCTCATGGTTGCCGTACATGTCCTGCTCGCGGCCCTGGTCACTATGTGTGGCTCACTGCAATTGCTTCCGGTGCTACGTCGCGTCGCGCCTCGATTCCATCACTGGAACGGCCGTGTATATCTCACCACGGTATTGATCGTCAGCGTGACCGGCCTTGGCATGCTTGCTTTCAATCGCGGGTTTGCGGGAGCTTCGCAGAACGGCAATGTGGCTATCAACGGGGTGCTTCTAATCGCATGCAGCGCATTCGCGTGGGTTGCTGCCTCGAGGCGTGATTTTCGTACTCACAGGCGATGGGCACTTCGGGTTTTCGTGCTGGCGGCGGGCGTGTGGTTCTTTCGCATCAGCCTGGCTGGATGGATCGCCATCAACCAGGGGCTGGTCGGCTTCGATCCGGCCACCATGCGCGGTCCGGCACTGATCGTACTGTCGCTTTGTGAATGGCTCGCGCCGCTGGCGCTGCTCGAACTCTATTTCAGGGCAGAGCAGTCCAGGGGTGTGCTGATTCGTTGGGGGGTGGCTGCTTTGCTTGTCGTTGCGGCCTTGGTGACAGGGTACGGTGCCTATTGCGCAAGTGTGGGGATGTGGATACCTGCCATGCGCGCGACGTAACGCCTGCCGCCTCCATTCTGGGGCGCGGGCATTATCTTCCCCCGCAGGCAGCGCGGCGCCGCAGGTACAGTAACGGGATACGGGCTTGGGAAGAGGAGCCATAAATGGCTGAGAATATCGATATCGTCGTTACCGACGATCCGGGTGAGGATGTCCTGGCGCAGATTTCCGGGGCACTCGATGAGTTCAACATAGCGGCTACGGGCATCGCAGATCGAAAGCCACTTGCCGTCCTTGCTATCGACCCTGAAACAGGCCAGGTGCAAGGCGGAGTTACCGGCCGCACCTCGCTCGGCATGCTTTTTATCGATCTTTTCTATCTGCCGGCGCATTTGCGCGGGAGTGGTTTAGGCAGCCGCATGCTCGCAGCGATGGAGGCCGAAGGCCGGCGCCGTGGTTGTTGCTCGGCCGTGCTGTACACGATTACGTTCCAGGCGCCCGAATTCTATCGGCGCCATGGCTGGGTCGTGTTTGGTGAGGTGCCGTGCTACCCCGAGGGGACAGCACGCGTTTTTCTTCGCAAGGACTTATGAAATCCACCCTTGCCGGCCGCTCCTCGTTGTATTCACGGCGCCAATTTTCGGAATTACCGACGACAAGGAAGAGGGCGGCTTAATGTTGCTTGATCAGGCTATGCCTTCCAAGCGGGCCTCGGAACTGCTGCAGCAAACCACCTTCGGCGAGACGACCCAGGATGATGGGGCTGAAGCCAAGTGAGATAACGAGCGACGCAACCTGCATGTTGGCATCGTGATGGTCACCTGAAATGAAAATCACGCGATGACCATAACGCAGGCTCGGATCTTCTGCGAGCACTGGAGCGGGTAGCGTATTGAAAGCCTTGACGACCTTGGCGCCGTTGAATTGCGCTGCCACAACCTGGCTGGATGGCCGACCGCCAAGATCCATTGGCGTGAAGCCTGGGAAGTCGATCGCGTTGGTGGCATCCACTATGATCTTGTCGGCCCAATGACTGCGTAGTTCAGCGACATCACCAATGGCTCCGAACGGCACCGCAAGGATGATCACTTCGGCATCTAGCGCGTCGGTGACGTCCACGGAATTCACGATCGGAGCGAGCGCCTCCAGTTCACTTTGAACCGAAGCTGGCCCGCGACGATGTGTGATGAGGGCTTTAATCTTGCCGCGCGCAAATTGCTTGGCAAGGGCGCCCCCGAGGGCGCCTGCTCCGATGATGGCATAGCTCATGAGGTGTAACCCGATAGATTATCGACGGAATGTATGGGTGAAGATCATTTGCGCGGCTTATTGTCGAGACTGAGCGGGCCCGCGCCATTGACGGTCAGCAGCAGGAAGGCGCCCGTGATCGATACATTCTTCATGAACATGATCATCTGCACCTGGTCGGAAAAATTGGTGTGAAAAAAAATGCCCGTCAGCAGAGTAAAACCTGCCAGAAGGAAAGAAACGATTCGTGTTCTCCAGCCGAGCATGATGGCGATGGACCCGAATACTTCGGTGATGATCACCAGTGGGAGTACGACGCCGGGTACGCCGACGGAGGTCATGTAGCCTGCGGTAGCGGTATAGGCCGTGATCTTGCCGATGCCTGAAAGCAGGAATAGTCCCGCGATCAGCACACGACCAAGCAATTCGGCAGCGCTCTTGATCGTAAGCCTCGATTTGGCGGGCGTGTTGTTGACGTTGGAAACGGTTTCGATCTTGGTGCTCATGAGCGGTCTCTCATCGGGATGGGTAGGTCATTGGATGGGCGCGGGTATCTATTTCAGGCGCCCCGTCGCACGCAGCTCCCGACCGATTCGTGCGATTTCCGCTTCACCTTGGGCGAGTGCGTGAACGTTGGTGTGGACGGAGTACTTGCCTGTCACCAGAGGATAGGGATGCTTTGCGGCGGCGCCCAATACGAAGGACAAGTCGTCATCGGCGACTACGTCGATGGCGTGACTGGATTCTTCAAAGATAACGAGGTCGCCGGCAGCAAGGCTCTCAGGCAGCGAGGTCGAACCCTTATGCAGCGCGAGCCAAGCCACGGTCTGGTTCGGATTCGGCTCAAAGCGCCAGTGCTGACCGGCCTTCAGGCGAACATGCAGATAGGTGATACCCGTCGGAGCGCGAATCGGGCTGTTCGCGCCCTTGTAGTGTCCAAGCAGAACCCGTACTGGACCGACGACAGGCACGTCTTCCGGCGCAATATTCTGGCTTTCGGGTGCGCCGTTCTCCATTTCTGGCGGCAGCGTTACCCACAGCTGGAAGAATTCCAGTGGCGTCGTGCCGACGATATGACCGTCGTGCCACACACCGCCCGCGGCCCTCATCCACTCCAGCCCACCAGTCTGCACCTCGCCCTGCTTTCCGGTCGTATCTTCGTAGGCCGCGCGACCTTCCAGCACGGCGGTCAACGTGGCGATGCCTGAGTGCGGGTGAATACCGAACAAGGGATTGGCCGATGGCGGCACCACGCCGGTATCAAGGAAAACAAAGGGCTTGATCCACTGGCCGAGATCGGAAGGGCTGACCAGGCGAGTAATGGGGCCGTGCTGATAGCCGCTTGTAATCGTGCGGATTTTTCGCGGATGGCTGGCAAGCTCGCCGGCCGGTTCGGGACGGTATAGGAATGAAGTATCAGCGGTCATGAGGGCACCCTCGTCTACGATGGGCGAAGCCTAGGTGCTGGTGCTGCATCTGAATAGGCTATATATTTCGATGCAATCCATCGTTATGGACGATACATGCTCGACTCCGTCACATTGGACCAGCTTCGTACGTTCATTGCCGCTGCGGAACAGGGCAGCTTTTCTGCTGCGGGTCGCAAACTGCGCCGCGCGCAATCGGTGGTGAGCCAGACGCTGCACAATCTCGAAGCGCAGCTCGGCGTCTCACTGTTCGATCGCAGCGGGCGCTATCCCAGGCTTACTGAAGCGGGGGTGGCGCTACTGACCGAAGCGCGAGGTGTCGCCGATCAGATGGACAGCTTTAAGGCTCGTGCCCGCGCCATGAAGGACGGCCTGGAGCCCGAGCTCTCAGTGGTGGTCGATGTGATGTATCCCATGGAGGGGCTCACGCGCGCCGCGGCGCATTGTCGCGAGTTTTCCCCCAACACATCCTTGCGCGTCTATGTGGAAGCGCTGGGTGGTGTGATCCGGCCGGTGATCGATGGTGTGTGCCGTATTGGCATCGTGGGTTCTCTTCCAGTGATACCCGATGAACTTGCTTCGGAGCCACTGATTGACCTTCCCTTCATTACAGTGGTGGCGCCGTCACACTCGCTCGCCGAGCGTAAAGGCCCCATCAGCCGAAAGCACTTCGAAAAGCAGGTACAGCTTGTACTGACGGATCGCACGACACTGTCCGAAGGCAGAACCTTCGGCGTGCTCTCGCCATTAACGTGGCACCTCGCCGATCTGGGTGCCAAGCACGCGTTTTTGACCGCAGGATTGGGCTGGGGACACATGCCCTTGCACATGGTAAAGAAGGATCTCTACGCAGGAACCCTGGTGAGGATCAAGATCGAGGGGCTCCCGCGCGAATCCTATCTCCCCATGCATGTGGTCTATCGTAAGGACACGCTTCCCGGGCCAGCAGGCCGTGCCTTCATTTCACAATTGCGCTTGTGACGACGCCTTCGTCGTCGAAGGTATTCCCATGTAAGGCATAGGTTGAGGCGAAAAATGCAAGGAAAATGCGTCCGCCTGCATTGCTCGGCAATATTGGAGTGCTCGGCTATCCAAGCGAGCAAGTATCAAGGCTCGCGACTTCCAATCCTGGAAAAATTGCAGAAAAAAACCAGAATTGCGGAAAGCAATTCTGGTGATTTTTATCGCTACGTCTTTGGTGCCGGAAGTGGGACTCGAACCCACACGCTTTTAAGGGCGGCGGATTTTGAGTCCGCTGCGTCTACCGATTCCGCCATTCCGGCGCGGGACGGGCATTATGCGTGAATCAGTGGACCTGGTCGAGACCCAGCTGACGTTCGCTGCGGTGGTACCAGTCGTCGCCTTCCGGATTGAACACGGCGCACTGGGTCATGCGGCCCGAGTAGATGTGCAGGCTGACGGCCACCGAATCGCCGCTGGGGTTGCGGATGGTGTGGTACTCGTGCGGCGGGATCAGGCTGCCAGCGGAGCCGGGGCCGGCCTGGATGGAGCCGACGGGGCGGAACTGGTAGCGGTCGGAGTCGTGGCCGAGCAGCTCGTACTGGACGATTTCCAGCGCGCCGTTCCATACGCCCTCGACGCACCACATGCCGCTGTGGTCGTGGATGAGGGTGCCCTGGCCGGGGCCCCAGGTCATGGCCACCACGCTGTAGCCATGCTCGTCGCTGCGGTAAAGCTCACGACGGGCGTAATGGTCGCCGGCAGTCTCGAACACGCAGGCCGGAAGCTCGACCTCGCGGGAGCGGATCAGCTCGCAGAGGCTGGTGCGCAGGGTGTCGGTAATCTTGGGAGTGGTGGGCTGGGCGACGGAGGCATCGATGGCATCGATGAGCTTGCGACAGCCAGGAAACTCGACCGTGATCATGGGTGCTGACCTCTTCAAAGCGGTGCCACGCGGGGACGCGGCTCGGTTTCGATGATACCAGTCCCTTTGGGGATGCGCCTTTTGTGAGCGGGTGGGGTGGCTGTGGGCTGCGCGTATTCGTTATCCCGGTCGCGCGCAAGGCGCGCTCCTACAGGGAGTTTAGGAAGTCGCCTATGGCCCGGCTGTAGTTTTCGATGTCTACCAGGAAGGCGTCGTGGCCCTGGGGCGAGTCGAGCGCCACGAATTCGACCCTGGCGCCGGCGGCTTCCAGGCCCTTGGCGATGGTTTCCTGCTGTTCCAGGGGAAACAGGATGTCGGTGCTGACGCCGATCACCAGGGCCCGCTCCACCGCGATCCGGCCCAGGCCGCGCATGACGTCGCCTTCGCCGTATTCGGAGACGTCGAACCAGTCGCTGGCGCGCGACAGGTACAAATAGCTGTTCGGGTCGAACTGGCGGTTGAAACGGCGGGCGTGTCCTTCGAGGTAGGACTCCACCTGGAATTCGAAGCCGAAGGGTTCGTTTTCCTCGCGTTGCTCGGGGTCCAGCCGGATGCGGGCGAAGCGTCCGTTCCATTCCATGGCCGAACGGTAGGTGATGACGCCGAGCTTGCGCGCGATGCTCATGCCGTGTTCCGGCCACTGCTCGCCGTCGTACTGGCCTTCGTTCCACTGCGGGTCGAGGCGGATGGCCTCGCGTTGCAGCGAGCGGATGGCGATGGCGAAGGGCTGTGCCTGTGGCGCGGTATCGACGCTGATGTGCGTACGGACCGAGCCCGGGTGCAGGATCATGTAGGCCAGCGCGCTCATGCCGCCCATGGAGCAACCGGTGAGGCATTCGAGTGTGTCGATGCCGAGCCCGGTCACCACTTCGTAGGCTGCATTGGCCACGTCTTCCAGCGAGAGCTCGGGGAAGTCGAGGCGATAGGGCAGGCCGGTAGCGGGGTTCAGCGAAGCGGGGCAGGTGGAACCCTTGTCGCTGCCCAGCGAATTGACGCAGATGACGTAGTGACGATCGGTGTCGAATGCGCGACCCGGGCCGATCATGTCCTCCCACCATCCCGGTGACGGGTCGATGTCGTTGGAGGCGGCGTGCGCGCTGGGCGACAGGCCGGTGAGGATGAGGATCGCGTTGTCCTTCGCTTCGGTCAGCGTGCCCCAGGTCTCGTAGGCCACCCGTGCGCCATGCAGTTCGCCACCGCGTTTCATGCGGAAGGGAGAGGACAGGTCATGGTATCGGCGTGCGTCGCCCATGGAATCGCTCGTTCCTGGAAAGCACGAAGCGTAACGCGTCCACCCCACGACCGTCTTGCCCGTCGAGCGCGTCCACCCCACGACCGCCTTGCCTGTTGTAGGAGCGCGCCTTGCGCGCGACCGTTCGCGGCGAGAACGGCCGGGGTTTTCGTATCAAACGGTCGCGCGCAGGCGCGCTCCTACATGGTGTGCTGGTTGAAGAATGCCACCAGGCTGTGGGGGGAATTATCGCCGAACAAGGTGACCAGGCTCTCCTGTGCCTCGATGGCCGCAATCGCACTGCGCTTGAAAAGCACCGCCTCATACGCCGCCAGCGCCGCATCGAGATTCCCTGGATGCTCAACGATCGCCCTGGCCAGTTCGGCGCCGTCCAGCATCGCCAGATTCGCCCCTTCCCCCGATGGTGGCATCAGGTGCGCCGCATCGCCCAGCAAGGTCACGCCAGGCACGCGATCCCAGCGATGGCCTGCGGGTAGCGTCTGGATGGGGCGAAGCACGGCCGGTACGTCGCCATCGGTGATCAGTGCGCGCAATTCGGGCGCCCAGCCGATGAATTCGTCGGCGATGCGTGCGGCTGCCTCTGCCGGGCGCGAGAAGTCGATGCGTGAAAACCAGGCTTCCGGTTTCTGCAAGGCCACATACGTATGCAGAACGCCATTCGGCTCGCGGTGCGCCATGATGCCCTTGCCGGGCGCCAGCGCGTACATGGCCCCGCTGCCGACGGCCCGGGCGCTTGCAGCGTGGCGGTTATCGCAGTCGTGCAGCCAGGTTTCCACGAACGACAGTCCCGCATAGGCCGGCGTGGCCGTGGACAGCAGCGGCCTGACCTTCGACCACGCCCCATCGGCGCCCACCACCAGATCGGCCGCGACGCTGGTGCCATCCGCGAAGACCAGGGCATGGCGCCCGTCGTGCTGCCGGAGCACCCCGGTGAGCTTTCTTCCCCAGCGCACCGTGCCGGCAGGCAGTGCGTCGAGCAGGATGCGCCGCAAGTCACCGCGAGGCACTTCCGGGCGCTGCCCATGCCCATCGTCCGGCTGGTCGAGCAGCACGTTGCCATGTCTGTCGAGGGTGCGTGCGGCTTCGCCGCCGATATGCACGATGGAGCGGAAGGCCTCGGCGAGCCCCGCCGCGACAAGCGCGGGCTGTCCGGTGTCGTGATGGATGTCGAGCATGCCGCCCTGGCCCCGGGAGGCAGGGGATGCCTCGGCCTCGTAAACGGTGGCGGCCATGCCGTGCATGCGAAGGACCTGGGCCAGCAGCAGGCCACCGAGGCCTGCACCGACGATGGCGATGGAAGGAGTCATGGGAATGGATTCAATGGAACGACGTTCCATAAATATTGGAACGTCGTTCCATTGATGTCAAGATAGGCCATGGCTAGAAAACCGAACCCCCAGCGTCGCGAGGACTCCCTCTCCCGTGAACGCATCATCGACGCCGCGATCGAGCTACTGGATGCCAGCGGCGAGGCCGGGCTGACCTTCCGGGCCCTCGCCGAGCGGCTGGCGACGGGACCGGGCGCGATCTACTGGCACGTTGCCGACAAGAGTGACCTGCTGACGGCGGCCTGCGATGCCCTCATGGCCCGTACGCTGGAAGGCGTCGCCAGCGAGGCTGCCCCCGATGCCACGATCCGTGCGGTGGCCCTGGACGTCTTCGACGCCATCGCGGCGCATCCGTGGATCGGTTCGGCGCTGACGATGGCGCCCGGCCAGTCGCCGGGTGTGCGCATCCTCGAACGCCTGGGCCAGTCGGTATGTGCGCTGGGTGTGCCTGAGGCCGCGCAGTGGTCGACGGTCTCCGTCTTGCTCAGTTACATCCTCGGCGTCGGTAGCCAGCATGCGACCAATATGTATCTGGCGCGCGCGCAGAGCATGAATCGTGCGAGTCTGCTGGCCGACGTTGCGAAAGCGTGGTCGGAACTGGATGCGGACGACTATCCGTTCACGCGCGGCATCGCCACGCGCATGAGCGCGCACGACGACCGCGAGGATTTCCTTGCCGGCGTGAACCTCATCCTCGGAGGAATCGGTGGGGCATCATCCGGTTGATGTCACGCAGGTGATCAGTGTGGTGCGGAAGCTGCGCGCTCGTCCGCCAGCTCGATCTGTTTTGCGACGGCACGTGCCACGTTCGAGTCAGGGTCCAGCAGCGGTTGCAGCTTTTTCCATGTAGCGGACGCCTCCGCGAAGCGCTCCTGCTGGAAGTCGCTGATGCCGAGCAGCCACAGGGCGCGCTGGTTCTGTGGATCGAGGGCCAGCGCGGATTCGAGCAGTTCGCGCGAGCGGCCGTCGAGGCGATGATCGTCGCGCACCAGTGAATCGGCTTCGGCCCAGCCGATCATGGCGGTGGCGTTCTTCGCATCGGCCTTGAGTGCGCCGTCAAAGGCATCGCGTGCATCCGCGGGCCGCTTCAGCATCGCGTAGGCCTGGCCGAGCATCACCCAGGCGGTGACGTCGTCGGGGTGTGCCTTCACCTGGTCGCGCAGGCCGGTGATGGCCTGGTCCACGGTCAGTTCCTTCGCCGGTTCGACACCGGCGAGCGTCTGCGGATTGCCGACCAGTGCATAGATGCCCACACTGGCAGCCGGTAGTGCGATGGCGACGACGACCGCGATGACGAACGGCCCGCGCGGACGTCCTTGCCTGCGTCCATGACGCACGAGCGGAACCAGCAGCAGGGCGAGGGCGGCGGCGAGCATCGCCGCGGCGATCAGGTAGAACGCAAGGGTCACCAGTCGTCCCCGTTGTCGGATGGTGCGATGACGGCGCCGGTCTGCTGACGGGCGCGACGACGCACCTGCACGAAGACCACGCCGCCACCGATGGCAAGCAGTACCAGCGGGCCGAACCAGAGCAGCCATGTGGATGGGCGCACGGGTGGCTTGTAGAGCACGAAGTCGGAGTAGCGGTCGACGAGGTAGGCCTTGATCTCGTTGTCGCTCTTGCCGGCCTGCATCATTTCGAAGATCTGCCGGCGCAGGTCGTGTGCGATGGGCGCGTTGGAGTCGGCCAGGGTTTCGTTCTGGCACATGGGGCAGCGCAGTTCGGTGCTGAGTTTCTGGAAGCGCAGTTCTTCGGCGTGGTCGCGGAAGGGGAGCGGCTGGATGGCCTGGGCCAGGGACAGGGCGGGCCACAGGGCGAGCAGGAAGACCAGCGCGAGTAACGGTCGCGCGCAAGGCGCGCTCCTACCCAAGCCGCCATGCCGCAAGGGTCGCGCGCAAATGCGACGAGTTTCCTGTAGGAGCGCGCCTCGCGCGCGACCGGATATCCCGGCACGCCTCACGACCGCTCCCTCGCCAGCGCCGCCAGTGCAGGCCGAATCTCACCCTCGATCACCTCAGGCGTGATCGGCCCCACGTGCTTGTACCGGATCACGCCGCGCCCATCGATGAGAAAGGTTTCCGGTGCGCCATACACGCCAAAATCGATGCCGGCACGACCATCGCGATCAGCGACGATCGTGTCGAACGGATTGCCATGCTGGGCAAGCCACGCGGTGGCTTCCGCCGGATCGTCCTTGTAATTGAATCCGATCAACGGCAATCCAAGCTGCCTCATGCTACCCAGCAGCTGCGGATGTTCATGCACGCACTCGATGCACCAGCTGGCAAAGACATTCACGAAATACGGCTTGCCCAGCAGCGATGCCTTGTCCACGCTGCGCCCGGGCTCACCGAGCACGGGCAGCACGAATGCAGGTGCCGGCTTGTCGATCAGCGGCGAGACGATCTCGCGCTGGTCGTGCTGCGTGTTCCACCAGATACCGAAGCCGAAAAGAGCCACCAGTACGAGAAAGCCGATCAGGGGCAGCAGGCGACTCATGCCACGCTCTCCACCACAGGCGCCGCTGCAGGTGCCTTCTTCGCACGGAAACGGCGCTCCGCCGCCGCCAGAAAGCCGCCGGCCATCATGAACAGGCCGCCCAGCCAGATCCAGCGCACGAAGGGCTTGTGATAAAGCCGCACGGCCCAGGCCGCTTCGGGATGGGCCGCATCCATCGGTTCGCCCAGGGCAACGTAGATATCGCGCAGCAGGCCCGGATCAATGGACGATTCACTCTGCACCTGGCCGCGCGAATAGGTGCGTTTCTGCGGATGCAGGGTGGCGATGGTGTTGCCGTCGCGCATCACGGTAACCACGCCTTCATCGGCCTGCCAGTTCGGGCCTTCGGTTTCGCGTACGCCTTCGAAGCGGAACTGGAAGCGGCCCACGGTTTCGGTCTGTCCCGGCGCGAGCCGCACGTCGCGCTCGGTGCTGAGCGATTCGGACAACATCACGCCGATCAGGAAGATCGCCACGCCCGCATGCGCCACGAGCATGCCGGCCATTTCCGCCGGATAGCGGCGGCCTGCCGGCATCTCGCGCCAGCGCTTGATCACGTACGACAGCGTGCCCGCACCCACCCATACCGCACCGGCTACACCGGCAACGGCACGCAGCTTGCCGTCGGCAAACCACGCGGCCGCAAGGGCACAGATCACGGCGGCGATGCCGGCACGCAAGGCCATGGTCGTCAACTGGCGACCTTCGGCATGGCCCCAGCGCAGATAGGGGCCAAACGGCAGCAGCAACACGGCAGGCGCCATGAGCAGCACGAAGAGAAAACCGAAGTAGGGCGGTCCCACCGACACGCGACCGAGGTTGAAGGCATCGCCGATCAGCGGAAACAGCGTGCCCAGCAGCACCATTGCCGCTGCCGTGGTGAACAGCAGGTTGGCGACCATGATGCCGGTCTCGCGCGAAAGTGCGGAGAATGGCTTGCCATTGGCCACCTTCGGCGCGCGGATCGCATACAGCAACAGCGAACCGCCGATGACCACGATGAGGAAGCCAAGGATGTAGAGGCCGCGGCGCGGATCGGATGCGAAAGCATGCACCGAGGTGAGCACACCCGAACGCACGAGAAAGGTGCCCAGCAGCGACAGCGAAAAGGCGAACAGCGACAGCAGCACCGTCCACGCCGGCAGCGAACCGCGTTTCTCCGTGACAGCCTGGGCATGGATCAGGGCCACGCCCACCAGCCACGGCATGAACGAGGCGTTTTCCACCGGATCCCAGAACCACCAGCCGCCCCAGCCCAGCTCCGCATACGCCCACCAGCTACCGGCGACGATGCCCATGGTGAGGAAGGCCCAGGCGACGTTCGTCCACGGACGTGCCCAGCGCACCCAGGCCTGCTCCATCTCGCCACCCAGCAGCGCGGCGATGGAGAAGGCGAAGGCCACAGAGAAACCCACGTAGCCCATGTAGAGCACGGGCGGGTGGAAGGTCATGCCCGGGTCCTGCAACACGGGGTTGAGGTCGCCGCCGTCGGCCGGCATCGGCAGCTCGCGCAGGAAGGGGTTGGAGGTGAACAGGATGAAGGCGAGAAAGCCCACGCCGATCAGGCCCAGCACGCCGAGCACGCGGGAAACGAAGGCATCGGGCAGGTGCCGGCTGAAGGCGGCCAGTGCCAGCGACCAGATGTTGAGGATGAACACCCACAGCAGCATCGAGCCTTCGTGCGCACCCCAGACGGCGGTGATCCGGTAGTACCAGGGCAGCGCGAGGTTGGAGTTATCGGCGACGTAGGCCACCGAGAAATCGAACGCCAGGAAGGCGTGGATGAGGATCGCCATTGCCGCGAAAACGAACACGGCCTGTCCCGCGGCGGCGGGGCGTGCCACGGCCATCAACGCGCCATTGCCACGCCAGGCGCCGATGATGGGCAGGATGCCTTGCGCGAGCGCCAGCAGCAGCGCCAGGATCAGCGCGAACTGGCCGAGTTCGGGGATCATTTCTTCGCGTCCTTGTCTGCCGGCGCATCGATGTGTCGCTTGTCGTGCGCCTTGGCCATGGCGTCCTTCAGTTCCTTGGGCATGTAGTTCTCGTCGTGCTTGGCGAGTACTTCGCTGGCGATGAAGCGGCCGTCGGCCATGCGGCCGGTGGCGATCACGGACTGGTTGTCGCGGAACAGGTCGGGAAGGATGCCGGTGTATTCCACGGGCATGGCGCCGGCATCGTCCACGACGATGAAGCTCACCTTGAGGGTGTCGCCGGCACGCTGGATGGAGCCGGCCTTCACCATGCCACCGAGGCGGAAGGTGGGGTACTGCGTGGCCTGGCCTTCCTGCACCTGGCTCGGGGTAAACAGGTAGTTCATGTTCCGCTGCAATGCGAACACGGTGAGGCTCACCGCCACGGTGGTGGCGGCGACGATGGAGATGACGATGGACAGACGGCGCTTACGGGTGGGATTCATTGCTTGAAGGGGTTCCGGGCCGGCGGCGGTTTTCCTGGCGCACGAGCCGCGCGCGGAGATCGCGCAGGTTGCGGCGGCGCCGGGCGACGGGCGCCAGCGAATCGATCAGGAGGACGATGAAGAAGACCGCGAAGGCGGTCCATACGTAGAAGCCGTAGGCCCCCATGGCCAGCGAACCGCTCATGCGCGCTCCTGTGTACCGAGGGCGAGGTCGCGCACCCAGCCCTTGCCGCTCTCGGCGGCAAGCAGGTCGGCGCGGACGCGGGCGAAGAGGCTGGCCACGTAGTAGCACTTCGTGGCGAGCATCATGGTGAGCAACGGCCAGACCATGCTCGCATCCATGTGCGACGGACCGAGCAGGCGGATGGTGGCGCCCTGGTGGAGGGTGTTCCACCAGTTCACCGAGAAATGCACGATGGGCACGTTGACCGCGCCGATCAATACCAGGAACGACGCTGCACGGGCGCCCTGGCGGCGGTCTTCGAAGGCGTGGTAAAGGCCGACGATGCCGAGGTAGATAAACAGCAGCACCAGCTCGGAGGTGAGCCGGGCATCCCAGGTCCACCAGGTGCCCCACATGGGCTTGCCCCAGAGCGATCCGGTGACCAGGGTGATGAGGGTGAAGGCGGCGCCGATGGGGGCTGACTCCATGGCCACCGTTTCAGCGAGCTTTACCCGCCAGACAAGACCGACGAAGGCGGCCACGGCCATGGCGCCGTAGATGAACAGGCTCATCCAGGCACTGGGCACGTGGATGAAGATGATCCGGTAGGCATCGCCCTGCTGGTAGTCGGCAGGGGCAACGAACAGGCCGCCGTAAAGCGCCACGGCGCCCAGGATAAGTGCAAGGCCGAGGGCCCACGGGCGCACGGCACCCGCGAAGCGGTAGAACACCGGGGGCGAACCGAGCCGGTGCAGCCATAGCGGAACCCAGTTAGCCATTGGCCCTCGTCATTGTTCGTACCTTCACGGTAAGTGCCTCCCGGGCCCGTGTGGGTTTAAATCATGTGTCCATCGCGATGCGCAATGCCGCAGCACACGCGAGCGGACCGAGGACCACAGCCATTGCCAGTCCGGCACCGAGCCACGCCATCGGCGCGACCCAGGGCAGGCCTTGTTGTGCGGCGGATACCGCCCCCGCGGCGAATATCACCACCGGCACGCACAAAGGCAACAGCATGAGCGCCAGAAGCATACCAGAGCGCCGCGCACCGCCTGCCAGCGCCACCAGCACGGCACCGAGCAGGCTGAGCAAGGGTGTGCACAGCAGCAGCGCCAGTAGCAGTACGGGCAGCGCGCTTGCCGGAAAGTGCAGCATCGACGCGAGCATGGGTGCGACGACGATCAACGGCAGGCAGGCGGTGAGCCAGTGCGCGAGGATCTTCATGCCCACCAGCAGGGCCAGCGGCTGGGGGGCGAGCATCAGCTGTTCCATCGAGCCGTCCTCGATGTCGCCACGGAAGAGTCCGTCGAGCGAGAGCAGGATCGACAGCAGCACGGTGACGAACACCACACCCGATGCGATACGCGCAAGCAGGGCCGGCTCGGGGCCGATGGCGAAGGGAAACAGCGTGCCGACGATCAGGGCGTAGAGCACCGGCATGGCGATGTCGCCCCGGCGACGCCAGGCGAGCATCAGGTCGCGGCGCAACAGGGCGACGCAGGCGGAGGACGTGCTGCCTGGGCTCACGCGTGCAACCGGATGCGACGCAGGGCGTCGCCCGCGAAAGTCACGGCGCCGTGGCTGGTCACCAGGGCCGCGCCGCCCCGCGAGGCATGCAGCGCGAGCAGGCGGTTGACCAGGGCGATGCCTTCGCGGTCGAGGTTGGCGTAGGGCTCGTCGAGCAGCCAGACGCGGGCGGGCAGGAGCAGCAGGCGCGCGAGCGCGGCGCGCTTTTTCTGCCCGGCGGAAAGACGGCGCACCGGTTCGTCCTCGTAGCCGGCGAGACCCACCTCGGCCAGCGCGGAGGTGGGCGTCGTATCGCTGCGACGACCGTAGAGGGCCATGGCGAGGTCGAGGTTTTCGCGGGCGGAGAGATCGGCCTTGAGACCAAGGTGGTGGCCCAGGAAAACCAGGCTGCCAGCATCCCCCGCCACGTGCAGCTCACCTTCGCTGGCATGCAGCAGGCCGGTAAGCACGCGCATCAAGGTGGTCTTGCCGCTGCCGTTGTCACCTTCGACAAGGGCGATCTCGCCCGCATGCAGCGCGAAGTCGAGCGGCCCGAACACGGGCTCGTCCTGGCGGAGAAAGCCAAGGGCGCGGGCTTCGAGCAGGGGAGCATCGACAAGAGTCATCCGCCGATTGTTGCGGCACCCGCGCGGTAATGTCCATGCCACAGTCTCCCCTTGTAGGGGCGCGCCTCGCGCGCGACCGGCGGTGCCGCTCCGTAACTGGTCGCGCGCAGGCGCGCTCCTACAGAGGCAACGGAACCGGCGTGCCTCACACTTGTAGGAGCGCGCCTCGCGCGCGACCGGGGGTGCCGCTCCGTAACAGGTCGCGCGCAGGCGCGCTCCTACGGGAGCGGGGGGAGGGTGGCTTCCAGGGTGCGTACCGCTGCGTCGATATCGACGCTCGCCACGCTGTCATGCCCGCGCAGCAACTGCTCCACCAGCACATCCTGTGCCTTGCCGCGCTCCAGCGCATAGGCATACGGCAGGTGGGTGAAGGTGACCATGCGGTAGCGCGGCATGTAATGGCTTGGCGAGCGCTGCGCGAGCAGGGTGCCGAGTTCGCGCATGCGCAGGAAGCGCGGGTCGGCCACCTTGTCGCGCATCTCGATGTAGTTCTCCAGCGCCATCTGTGCGATGGCATCGGCATTCGGCTTGCGCCGCGCCTCGAATTCGGCGAACACCGCCGTGCTGTCGTCCGGATTCGCGGCGAACAGTTCGGCCAGTTCGGCGGCATCCTCGAAACCACAGTTCATGCCCTGCCCGTGGAAGGGCACGATGGCATGCGCCGCGTCACCGATCAGCAGCGCGCGACCACCAATGTGCCAGCGATCCAGATAAAGCGTGGCGAGGGTGCCCACCGGATGCGCAGACCAGTCGGCGGCGAACTCGGGCATGAGGGCGAGCGCGTCGGGGAATTCGGTACGGAAGAACGCCTCGGCGGCACCGGCACCCGCGATGCTGCGGAAGCTCGGATGCTCGCCGTCGTTCGGCAGGAACAGCGTGACGGTGAAGCTGCCTTCGCGATTGGGCAGGGCAATACACATGTAGTGACCGCGGGGCCAGATGTGCAGCGCATTGCGCTCGATGGCGAACGGCGTGGCCGGGTCCTTGCCCGGCGGGATCTCCAGCTCTTTGTAGCCGTGACCCAGCTCTTCCACGCGCTCGCCCAGTGGCGAATGCCGGTGCATGGCTGCACGCAACGCGGAACCAGCGCCATCGGCGCCGATGATCACGGGGGCCTCGACGGTGCGTTCGTTGCCTGCGTCGTCGCGCAGGGTAAGCGTACCGGCGTCGAGGTCGGCGGCGGCGAGGCCCTTATCGAAGTGGATCGTGGCGCCCGCCGCTTCGGCGGCATCGAGCATCAGCGTATTGAGCCCGCCCCGGGATACCGACCAGATCACCTCGGTATCGTCCACGCCATAGCGTTGCAGGCCGCTGTGACCAGCCGGGTCATGCACCATCCGGCCGCGCATCATCACGGCCTGGGCCAGCACCTGATCGGCAAGGCCCGTAGCCCGCAAGGCATGCAGGCCGCGTTCGGCAAGGGCGAGGTTGATCGAGCGGCCACCCTGGAAGCCCGCGCGACGCGGATCGGGGCGCTTCTCGTAGACAGTGACGCGAAAACCGCGTTGGGTGAGCAGGGTGGCAACCAGGGCGCCAACCAGGCCGGCGCCGACCACGGCGATGTCGTTACGGGGCATGGGCTGCCTTGTCCGGGACGCGATATTGCGGGGCAGCGCATCGTGCGCCGCAGCGCCGCCGGGAGCAAGTGCTCGCGGCGGCGTGACAGGTCAGCTGGGCTTCTTGCCCGTGCGGGTGGTGGTCGGAGCCGGGCGGACGGGCTCGCTCGGACGGCCGGTGGCGGCGTCCAGGAAACCACGCTGCATCGACTTCCAGACGTCGAGGTTGCGCTCGGTCATCTCGTTGAGCATGGACCAGGGCGTCTGGCCCATCAGGTTGTTGAGCTGGTTGCGGAACTGCTGCTGCTGGTCGAGGAAGACCTGCAGGCTGCGTTCCAGGTAAGGGCCCATGAAGCCCTGCAGCGAGTCGCCGTAGAACCGGATGATGTGCGAGAGCAGCTGCGAGGAGAGCATCGGCTGGCCGTGCTCCTCGTGCTCCGCGATGATCTGCAGCAAGACCGAACGGGTGAGGTCCTCGCCCGACTTGGCGTCGCGGACTTCGAAAGTTTCCCCGTCGAGGACCAGCTGGCGTACCTCCTCCAGCGTGATGTAGCTCGAGATTTCCGTGTCATAGAGACGACGGTTCGGATACTTCTTAATGATGCGCAGGGTTTGTGCCATGCGGCGAAAAGTAACACGAGGTATTGCGACGCACCAGTTACGGCAAGTCATGGTATTGCCTTGCCGTTTTCACAAACCACATTTAGATCGATTCAATTAATGCCGATTTAATGTGCGGCAGCACCACCGGCGTTGCCGAACGGCGGCTTGGCCAGCCAGAGCACCGGAATCAGCAGCAGGAACAGGATCGCGCAGCCCCAGAAGACGTCGTTCACCGCCAGGGTCAGCGCCTCGCGGTTGAGCACCTGGTCGACCACCGCCAGCGAGGGCTTGCCCTGGATGCCGATGGTGGACAGCCGCTGCGTGTATGCCGTGGCGGCGGGCGACGCCTGGGTGACGTACTCGGTGAGCGAGGCATGGTGGAACTCGCCCCGGTGCTGCCACAGCGTCACGGTGATGGCCGTGGAGACGCTCGATGCCAGCGTGCGGCAGAAGTTGGCCAGGCCCGACGCGCCTGCGATCTGGTCCGGGTTGAGGCCCGACAGGAAGATCTGGTTGAGCGGAATGAAGAAGCAGGCGATGGCGATGCCCATGATGAAGCGGGGCAGCACGAGCGACGCGTACGAGGCACCGCTGTTGAAGCCGGCGAACCAGAACGAGGTGAAGGCGAACACCAGGAAGGCGAAGGTCACCACGGCACGCAGTTCCAGGCGCTGGATGTTGCGGCCGATGATCGGCGAGACGAGGAAGGCGAGGATGCCCACCGGTGCCGTCGCGAGGCCGGCCCAGGTAGCGGTGTAGCCCAGCGTGGTCTGAAGCCACAGGGGGAACACCACGTTGATGCCGAAGAAGGCGAGCATGCCCAGCGACAGTGCGGTGACGCCCACCGCGAAGTTGCGCCGGGCGAACAGCGACAGGTCTACCACCGGATGCTTCGCCGTAAGCTCCCAGATCACCAGGAACACCAGCGCCACCAGGGCGATCAGGCCCAAGGTGAGGATCATCGGCGAGGCAAACCAGTCGTGGTCGTTGCCGTTGTCCAGCATGAACTGCAACGAACCCACGCCGACCACGAGCAGCAGCAGGCCCACGGAGTCGATCGGCGCGCGCACCGTCTTGGTTTCGCGATGACGCAGGATCGACCAGGTGACGAAGCCCGCCGCCGCGCCCACCGGCACGTTGATGTAGAAGATCCACGGCCAGGAGAAGTTATCGGTGAGGTAGCCGCCGAGGATGGGGCCGAAGATCGGCGCCACCACCACGGTCATCGCCCACATGGCCAGCGCCATGCCTTGTTTTGTCTTCGGGTAGCTTGCCAGCAGCAGCGAAAGCGACAGCGCCACCATCGGGCCCGAGCCTGCGCCCTGCAACAGGCGGAAGATCACCAGCATCGGCATGCTGGTGGCCAGGCCGCACAGCATGGAAAACACGACGAACAGGGCCACGGAGAAGCAGAAGGTCTTCACCTCGCCGAAGCGCCGCGCCAGCCAGCCCGTGAGCGGCTGCATGATGGCGCTGGCGAGCGCGTAGGAGCTGATCGCCCAGGTGCCTTCGCTGGAGCTCACGCCGAGGCTGCCCGCGATGTGCGGCACCGCGACGTTGACGATCGTCATGTCGAGGATCTCCATGAAGGTGGAGAACGCGACGGCAATCGTCAGCAGGACCAGCGGGCCGCCCTGCAGCGGCTTGGGCCCGGCTGGCGCGGGCATGGCGGCAGCGTCGCTCAAGGCACGTTCGTCCCTAGGTTGTCACGCACGATGGCGTCGGCGGCGGCATCGGCCTTGGCGGCCACGTCGTCGTATACGTTGGTCTGCGCGACCGGCTTGTCGCTGGGCGACTTCGCCAGCACGTCGCCCTTGTCGTCGGTGATGTTCACCGTCACCGCCGTGGACAGGCCGATGCGCAGCGGGTGCTTGTCGAGGTCGTTCGGGTCCAGCGCGATGCGCACGGGCACGCGCTGCACCACCTTGATCCAGTTGCCCGTGGCGTTCTGCGCGGGCAGCAGCGAGAACGCGCTGCCGGTGCCGGCGCCCAGGCCGATCACCTTGCCGTGGTATTCCACGCCACCGCCGTAGATGTCCGCCTCGATCTTCGCCGGCTGGCCGATGCGTACATGACGCAGCTGGCTTTCCTTGAAGTTGGCATCCACCCAGAGGTCGTGCAGGGGCACCACGGTCATCAGCTGCTGGCCGGGCTGCACGCTGTTGCCCACCTGCACGCTGCGCTGAGCGACGTAGCCATCGATGGGCGCGAGGATGGCGTTGCGCTGCGAGGCGATCCAGGCCTGGCGGAAGCTGGCGCGCGCCTGGAGCACGGACGGGTTGTTCTCGATGTCGCTGCCATCGACCAGGGCGCGGGCCGCATCGGCCTGGCGCTGGGCGGATTCCAGAGCGGATTGTGCGCTGTCCACCGCGTCGCGGGCGTGCTGCACTTCTTCGGGCGCCACGGCCTTCTCGGCGAGCAGCGGCAGGCGGCGCTTGAGGTCGTCCTGTGCGCGCTTCAGGTCGAGGCGGCGTGCGGCGAGCCCGGCATCCGCGCTGGCGGAGGACTGGGTCTGCTGGCGCACCTGGCGGACAGCTTCGGCGAGCGAGCTGCTGGCCTTGCGCAGGCTTACGTCCGCGTCGGTGGGGTCGAGGCGCACGAGCACCTGGCCCGCGTTCACCCGCTGCGTATCGTCGGCGTATACGCCGATGACGATGCCGGGCACCTGGGCGGAGATGCCCACCTGGTTGCCGCCCACATAGGCGTTGTCGGTGGTCTCGCGGGTAGAGAACACGAACAGCCACAGAAGGAACCATGCCAGCGCCGCCAGCACGAGGACGATCAGGGCGATGAGCAGGGCGCGCGTCCGCTTGCGCTTGTCCTTCGGCGCATTGCCGCTTTCCTGTGGCGCTTGCGGCGTATCGGTCGTGGTGGCGCTCATGGGCTCTGGGCTCCGTCGGTGCTGGGCGTGGAAGGGTTGGAAGAAGCGGTGGTGGACTCGGCGCGGTAGCCGCCGCCGAGTGACTTGATCAGGGCGACATCGGTGGACAGTGCCTGGCCGTGCAGGTCGACGGCGGCGTCCTGCTGTTGCAGGGCGCTGGCTTCGGTTTCCAGGGATTCGCGGTCGTCGCGCACGCCACGTTTGGCGCGGGCCTGCGCGCTGGCAAGCAGGCGGTCGGTGGCGTCCGCCTGGTCGGCTTGCTGCTGCCGGCGGCCAGCCAGCTGTTCGGCGCTGAGTGCCTGCGTGGCGACATCGCGTGCGGCGGAAACGACGGTGGTGTTGTACTGCGCCACGGCGGCGTCGAGCTGTGCGCGACTCACGCCATGCGCGGCTTCCAGTGCGCCCCCTTCGAAGATCGGCAGGTTGATGGCGGGCGTCAGCGAGAATACGCGGCTGCTGCCGGAGAACACCTTGTCCATGTCGATGCTGGACAGGCCGGCCATCGCCTTGAGGCTCACGTCAGGGAAGAACTGCGCGCGCGCCGCATCGGTGTTGCGCAGGGCGGCTTCGACCTGCCAGCGGCTGGCCGCGATATCCGGACGGCGCGCCATCAGGTTGCTGCCGATGTCACTGGGCAGGCCGGGGGCAACGTCCGGCAATGCGCGTGGCTCAAGCGGGGGAAGCTGGGAGGGCGACACGCCGACCAGGGTGGCGAGCGAGGCGCGGCGGATATCGGCGGAGCCCTGCAAGGCGACCTTCTGCTGGCGGGCGCCGGCCAGCTGGGCGCGGGCCTGTTGCACGGTATCGGGTACATCGACGCCTTGCTTCACCCGCAGTTCGGCAATGCGCAGGGCACGTTCGCGGGCGGCGATGAGCTTGTCGGCCAGGGCCACGCGGGCCTCGTCGGCCAGCCAGCCGAAATAGGTGTCGGCCACTACGGACTGGATCGAAAGCGAAGCGGCCGAACGCTCCGCTTCGGCAGCGCGAGCGCTGTCGATGGCGCCTTCGATGGCGTAGCGCTTCTTGCCCCACCAGTCGAAGTCGTAGCTCACCTGGATGCCGAGGTCGGCCTGGTTGTACCAGGTGAAGCCGAGGAACTTCGCCGGAATGAGGCCGTGTTCGCTCATGCGCTGGCGCTCGACCTGTGCACTGCCGTTCACGCGCAGGCCGGCCTGCGCGGCGGCGACGCGAATGTTCTGCTGGGCGCTGTCGACGCGCGTTTTCGCCTGGGCGAGATCGGGCGCGCCGCGCAGTGCCATGTCGATGAGCGTGTCGAGCTGCGGATCGCCATAGGCTTTCCACCACTGGGCGTCAGGCCAGCCGGGACGGTTGCTGGTGCTGAGGCCTGCGAGCGGAACGTCAGCCCGCAGGGCGGGCCGGTCGATCTTTGCGGGCACGTGGCAGGCCGCGAGCGACAGGGCGACGACGCCAGCCAGCAGGGTGGGGCGCAGGAGGGAGGGGATCATGGTGATTCCGCAGTGTCGATATGCAGGGCGAGCTTCTTGAGCAAGCGCTCGAAGGTTTTCCGCTCGGTGGTACTGAAACAGGCGAATTTCTCGATCAACGCGGGAAACATGGGCGGCAGCAGCGTGCGTACGAAGTGGCTGCCTTCCGGGGTGATCTTCAGCATCACCTGGCGGCGGTCATGCACCGCGTGCGAGCGGGTGATGAAGCCGCGCTTGGCCAGCAGGTTGGTGATCCGCGTCATGTTGGTGGGCTTCTGCTCCGCCAGGGAGCACAGCTCGCTGGGCGTGGAACTGCCGTCCACCGACGAATACAGCATCATGAGCGTGCGGAAATCGCTGTCATTCATGTCGAAGGGCTTGAGGCGTGCCTCAATCTCGCGATTCAGGGCATCCCCCGTCAGCAGGAGCAGGCGGATGAGCAGGACTTCGCATTTGGGCATGCCTGGGATATTCCCGGCGACCCGGTCGACCCCCTCGTAAAGGGCGTCAACGCATGGCTTCAGACTAGACATTACGCTGGCTAATAGTTCGCTGGTGAACTATTAGGCTAACAAGCGGCGGGCAGGGCCGGCAAGTGCCCGGACTTACCCTTGTGGGAACACGCTTGCGCGCAAAGCTCTTCGCAATACTCGCCCACGCGAACGTTTGCCATGACTGGTCGCGCCAAGCGCGCTCTTGAAAAAGCTTAGTGCGAGCAAAACCGGGGTGAGGAGTATCTTCCCTTTGATCATATGGTTGCGCTGCTCATGCCAAATACAGATATCGAATTCACTGAAAGTGCAAAGCGAATATCTTGTGGACCTGATGGCGTCGCCTGTACCGTGGTTGCACGGAGGATTGAATCACAGCGCAGGAGGGAAAATCATGAATAAGCGACAAGAAAGTAATCGGAAAGTCACCGTATCTCCGACGATTTTGCAGCAGATCGCCAATGCACCGTGGGGACGGTCAGGGGGAGCGGCACAAGTGCACAAGATTGAAGCACTTGGCAGGTGGGCGGATACGAAGGCAGACCGTGGCCAGCAAACCAATCAGATCATCGTTCGCGTCCTGGATGAGCAAGGGAACCCACTGGAAGGCGTAGGTATTGTTTTTCGTGTCATTGATCCTGATGCCACAGGTACGGGATTTATTGCTGAAGGAATCCCTTCCCCTTTGGAAAGTACTTTTTGCGAGACCTTTGAAGGAGGGCTGGCGATCATCATGGAGCCGCTCCGGCTTGGCCTGAACCCAGGGCGTGTGATAATTCGGGCTGCAGAGTTGAACGGCAATGACGGCGTTTATGCGGATTTTAGGATCGAAATATCAAAGCAGACGCCGACAAGAATTGAACTGGTTAGTGGAGGGAATCAGGCATTTCCTTCAGGAGATGTCCACTTTGTAGAGGCGGTGGTTCGTGTGCTCGATGAAAAAGGCGATCCCGTGAGCTATGGAGAAGTGGCCTTTGGGGTACCTGAGGATGACCCCACCGGTTCATTTCTTGTGTTTGCCGGATTTCCGGCGATCCACTACAGCAAATGCAATGAAATCGGAGAGGCGGGGCTGGCCGCACCCCTTTGGGTTGGTACCGGTGCTCCGGGTGCATTTCACATTGTAGCGAAGCGGGTGGGCGCTCCTGTCTCAGTTGACATTCCCTACCTTGCGGTTCCTCTTTCTTAAAAGGAATCGTGAAGTGTACGTAGCCGCTAAAGATTGAAAAGGCGAATTGCGTTGGCCGTAGTAGTTGACGCAATCTCCTCGATCGGCACATCTCGCAGCTTTGAGACAGTATCCAAGACGTCAACGATGAATGCGGGCTCATTCCGGCGCCCGTGATGGTGGGCGCCGGGTTGATCTGGCGCATCGGTTTCGAGTAGAAGCCATTCCAGCGGCATTGATGCCACTGTGCGACGAATTCGGTTGGCTCGATCATAAGTAACGGCCCCCCCTATGCCGATATGAATGCCCATGCTAAACAACTGCCGGGCCTGCTCTTCGCTGCCCGAGAAGCTATGAATCACGCCACGCAAACCACCGATGCGACGCAGCGTGTGGATGGTTTCCTCGAACGCCCGGCGTGCATGCATGATCACCGGCAGGTCGTGCTCCTTCGCGATATGCAGTTGCCGCTCGAACAGCGCACGTTGCCGTGCCGGATCGAGTCCTTCCACGTAGAAGTCGAGCCCGATTTCCCCGACGGCTACGGCTCCCTTGCCATCCAGCCACGAGGGAAGTTCGTCCATGTGGGTATCATGATGCCCAGCCGTAAATAGCGGATGCAGCCCGTACGCTGGATGAGCCCCTTCACGCATCCTGCACAAACGCTCGACGGCCTCCCAGTTTCCCCGGTCGATGGCAGGTACGATCCAGCGCCTCACGCCGGCATCGCGAGCCCTCTGGAACATGGCGTCACCGTCAGCATCGAACGAGTGGTCGTCCAGGTGGGCATGAGTGTCGATCAGGTCAGGCATGTGGGTAATGAGTAGCTGAATCGTGAGCGGGGAGTCTAAGGTCTCGTTCAGTTTGACGACTGTCAAATGTGACCGAGGCGACCACCGGGTGATGGGGCTCGAGCGCCATCGGGTCGCAGACCTTTTATCGGAGAGTAGGGTATGAGCAGGTTGAAGATTTCCGTCCTGAACATCGGTTTGGGCGCGGCGCTGGTATTTGGCCTTTCCGCCTGTAATCGCGATGCGAACGCCGACGTGGCCAACGCCCCGGGAAGCGCCCCCGGAGCCGCCCCGGCAGCGGCCCCCATCGCTGCGCCGCCGCCGCCGGGCCCGAAGTACGCCCGCGTGGTCAGCGTCGACCCGGTCCGCGAGGCGGCTTCCTCGCCGCAGCGCGAGTGCCACGACGAAGTGGTGACGCGGCGCGCACCGGTCAAGGATGAGCACCAGATCGCCGGTACGGCCATCGGCGCCGTCGCCGGTGGTCTGCTGGGTAACCAGGTGGGCGGCGGCAAGGGCCGCACGCTGGCCACGGTGGCAGGTGCCATCGGTGGTGGTTATGCCGGCCACGAAATCCAGGAGCGCCGCCAGGAAACCAATACCGTTACCAGCACCGTCCGCAAGTGCAACACGGTGGCTGGCAGCAGCGGTGACCGCATCGTCGCCTATGACGTGCGCTACGAATACAACGGTGTGACCCGCTCGGTCCGCATGGATCACGACCCGGGCGATCGCGTCGAAGTACAGGAAGGCGTCTCGGTCATTTCCGACGCCCGTTGATCGACCCCTTATCCAGGACGTACCCCTATGCACACCATCGTCCAGAAGCTCGGCATCGTGGTCGCCGCGCTTGCCACGCTGTCGCTTACCGCGTGCTATGAGCAGCCACGCAGGGTTTATCGCGAGGAACGCGTCGTTTATTCCGGTCCGCCGCGCGGATGCCAGCAGTGCGGTGTGGTGCAGGACGTGGAGCAGATTTATTCGGATCGCCAGTCGTCGCCGCTGGGTGCCGTGATCGGTGCGGTGGCCGGTGGCGTGCTGGGTAGCACCATCGGCAAGGGTGACGGGCGCACCGCGGCTACCGTGGGTGGCGCCGTCGTCGGTGGCTTTGTCGGCAACCAGGTCGGCAAGAACAACGGCGAGGACGTGGCATTCCGTGTTCGCATCCGTCTTGACGACGGGCGCTCGGCGACGGTAACCCAGCGTAACGATCCGCAGCTGCGTCGCGGCGATTACGTGGAAATTCGTGGTGATCAGGTGTTCCGTCGTTGATCGTATAGACGTCTAGCCGTCTTAAACAAAAGGCCCGCGAAAGCGGGCCTTTTGTTTTTCACTTGATTGATGATGCAAATATCGCAGACAAAAAAAGACCCTCGTCCGAGGGCCCCTTTTCCCGGGAATCTCAAGCTGCCCGCTCAGATTCCTTTTCCCCGCAAGTTGTATCGATCGGTCAGTTCACGGCGTAGAACGCGTGGTCACCAATCTTGCGAACGACTCGCTTGCTCGACCATGCCGGTGCGACGGCGACCGTGGCGAAATGATCCGCCTGCGGTACGTAGACCAGTCGCTCACCCTTCGGCAGGCTCCAGTTGTTGATGGAATCGCCGGCGATCTTCCATGCCTTTGTCCATGCAACGAGGTCGGTGACTTCGAAATCCTTTGGCGTGGTGGTGATGGCGAACTGGCGAGGCGCGGACACGACCTCGCAGACATTGTTGCCACCCATGCCGCGATCACGGCGGCGAAGGGCGACTTCCGCCACGGCATACTGGCCGATGGTGGGTTCGCTGCGTGCTTCAAGGTACACCGTCGTCGCCAGGCACGTCTGGTCGGAGAGGTGGCTCGGAAGGACGGACGCCATCCAGAGCAAAGCGGAAAGTTTCATGTGTATCTGCCTCCAACGAGCTTTTCCGTCACTTGCGGCCTTGGAAAGAACCTTGGGAGACGTATGAGCGGTAGACGGGCGGGCAGGCCGTTACTACCTGGATCAACCGATTGCATCCGCGGATATGAATGGGGCGGATGGTTCGGGCGTCACACACTGTGACTGTACTGGGCGACTGTCCGGAGTCGCCCGGCATGGGGTGTGCCGAGGCGGGAGCGGCTTCGCAAGGGCGGCGGCTCCGACGGCATACAACGCGATGGCAGGGGCCATGCGTGGCTTGTTCCTCCGGCGTTCGCCGGGTCGCGCCAGAACCGTCATCGTCGACGGATCGTCGCGGGTGTAACCATGGAGACACACCATGGCCACGAGAATGGATCGGCGGAGCCTAGTGGCGCATCACGTTTTGTGCAAGTGCGTATGCGGCACGGTTCAGCTTCGGCTCACATGCCATCAGGAATGAGATTTTGCGCTGGTGATCGCGAAATCACGCACGAATCATGCGTCGAACGTGGATATCACGTGAAGTCGCGCCTCGTGCTTTTCAATAGTTTCCGCCTGCGACAATGTGTCGTCGAGTACTACCAACGACAGATGCTTCGATGCGAAATCTTTGCTCATCAGTACGATGCCAGCTTCGCGTCCGTCTATGCGCAGCGATTCTCCTTCCTGAACGGGTTGTTCGCTTTCCACTACGCGCAGGTGTCGCTTGTGACCACCCAGGTAATGCAGGCGTGCTGCGATCTCCTGTCCTGGAAAGCATCCCTTGTTGAACGCGACGGCGTTCAATCGTTCCATGGATAGTGCCGGTGGCAGCAATGCATTCAACGCATCGTCAGGTAGCCATGCATATCCACGTTCTATATGTCGCGTGAGCCATGCATCGCCGTCATCGCGTGCACCTACATGTAATGACGCATCGCCTTCTCCGAGCACGAGCGTGCCGTCGTCGAGTTCAGTGGCATGCATGTCGTCGAACGCATCGCCATCGGCGATGTGAAGGGGCGTGGATACGGTGAGCTTCACCTTCGAGCGGAAGACGAAGCGGCGCAGGTCGGCAGCCAGGGCTTCACCATCGCCACCGCGAGGCACCACGATGAAGCGATCGTCTTCGAGGCGGGCAACCTGCAACAGGGTGCGGACCCGGCCCTTGGGGTCCAGCCACCCGCTCCACTGCCACTGGCCGACACCCAGCGACAGGACATCGCTGCTGAACTGGGCGCTCGCGAAGCCCGGCGCGTCCGCGCCAGCGAGGGTGATGGTGCAAGTGGTACGGCTCGGCATGGGCGGGCGAAATGGCGGGGAGGGGAGTAAGATATACGGTCGCGCCAAGGCCAAGCCAACCCCCTTCAGCAACCTGAAGGTTGTGCTGCGATGGCACAGGTATTACGCTTTTAGGGCTTTATAACCATGTCCGACCATTCCTCCGAGCCCAAAGACGCGAACGATTCTTCTCCGGCGAAGCCGCCCCTGGCGCCGAACGTCCCCACGAACGGCGAGGCAGGGAAGGAGAAAGCGCCATTGGACCCCACGCGTTACGGCGATTGGGAAAAGAACGGACGTTGCATCGACTTCTGATCGGAAGGCGAGGATGGGACGGTTGGGCATCAGCGATTCCAATCCAGGATAGCCGCCATGGCACAAACGGGACGACCGCTCTCACCCCACCTGCAGGTCTACAAATGGCAAGTGCAGATGGCCACCTCCATCCTGCATCGCGCCACCGGCATCATCCTTGCCGTCGGTAGCCTGCTCATCGTCTGGGGCCTTGCCGCCCTCGCTGCCGGCGAAGAGGCTTACGCCACCTTCACCGCCTGCGCCTCGAACCCGCTGGGCCTGATCGTCCTGGTCGGCTGGACCCTCGCGTTCTTCTACCACCTGTCCAACGGTATCCGCCACCTGGTGCAGGACACGGGCAAGGGCTACGCCATCTCCAGCTTCGTCCGCTCCAGCTGGATCTCGGTCATCGCGGCCATCGTGCTCACCGTCATCGTCTGGGCCTTCGTGCTCACCGGAGGCCACGCATGAGCAAGGACCTGCGCAACCCGCTCGCCCGCGCCCGCGGCCTCGGTTCCGCGAAGGACGGCGTCCACCACTGGATGCTCCAGCGCGTCACCGCGCTCGCCCTCGTGTTCCTCACTGTGTGGTTCCTCATCATGGTGCTCGGCCTGCTGCACGCCGACTACGCCACGGCCCGCGCCACGGTGGCCAAGCCCTGGAACGCGGTGCTGCTGATCGCCTTCGTGGTGACGGCCTTCCGCCATGCGGTGCTCGGCCTGCAGGTTGTCATCGAGGACTACGTCCACACGCGCTGGCTCGAAGTGGGCTCGCTCATCGTCATCAAGTTCATCGCCGTACTCGCCGCGCTCATGGGCGTGCTGGCCGTGCTGCGCATCGCGCTCGGAAGCTGATCAATGGAAGCCTACAAGGTCCAACAACACAAGTACGACGTGATCGTGGTCGGCGCCGGTGGCGCAGGCCTGCGCGCCACCTTCGGCCTGGCCGAGAAGGGCCTCAAGGCCGCCTGTATCACCAAGGTGTTCCCGACCCGCTCGCACACCGTGGCGGCGCAGGGTGGCATCTCGGCGGCGCTCGGCAACATGGGCGAAGACGACTGGCGCTTCCACTTCTACGACACGATCAAGGGTTCCGACTGGCTCGGTGACCAGGACGCCATCGAGTACATGTGCCGTGAGGCCATCCCGGCCATCATCGAGCTCGAACACTATGGCGTGCCGTTCTCGCGTACCGAGGAAGGCAAGATCTACCAGCGTCCGTTCGGTGGCATGACCACCCACTACGGCAAGGGCACCGCGCAGCGCACCTGCGCCGCGGCCGACCGTACGGGCCACGCGATCCTGCACACGCTCTACCAGCAGGCGCTGGCGCACGACGCCACGTTCTTCATCGAATACTTCGCCATCGACCTCATCTTCGACAAGGACGGCGTCTGCCGTGGTGTCCTTGCACTCGATATGAACGAAGGCACGCTGCACCTGTTCCGCGGCCACGCCGTGGTCATGGCTACCGGCGGTTACGGCCGTGCGTACTTCAGCGCCACCTCGGCCCACACCTGCACGGGTGACGGCGGCGGCATGGTGCTGCGCGCAGGCCTGCCGCTGCAGGACATGGAGTTCGTGCAGTTCCACCCGACCGGCATCTACGGTGCAGGCTGCCTCATCACCGAGGGCGTGCGTGGCGAGGGTGGTTACCTCACCAACTCCGAAGGCGAACGCTTCATGGAGCGCTATGCCCCGAACGCCAAGGACCTCGCCTCGCGCGACGTCGTCAGCCGCGCCATGACCATCGAAATCCGCGAAGGCCGTGGCGTGGGTCCCAACAAGGACCACATCCACCTGAACCTGATGCACCTCGGTCCCGAGGTCATTCACGAGCGTCTTCCGGGTATCGCCGAGTCCGCGCGCATCTTCGCGGGCGTCGACGTCACCAAGGAGCCGATCCCGGTGCTGCCGACCGTCCACTACAACATGGGCGGCATCCCCACCAACTATCACGGCGAAGTGGTCACCAAGCGTGACGACAACCCGGATTCCGTGGTGCCGGGCCTGTTCGCCATCGGCGAAGCGGCCTGCGTGTCCGTGCACGGTGCCAATCGCCTGGGTTCCAACTCGCTGCTCGACCTGGTGGTCTTCGGCCGTGCGGTGGCCAACCGCTGCGCCGAGGTCGTGAAGCCCGGCACGCCGCATCCCGACCTGCCGGCCAACGCGCTGGACAAGGTGCTGGGTCGCTTCGACGCGCTGCGCAATGCCAACGGCAATACGCCGACGGCCGCCATCCGCGCCGAGATGCAGAAGACCATGCAGAACGACGCCGCCGTGTTCCGCACGGGCGAAACGCTGAAGGAAGGTTCGAGCAAGATTTCCGACGTGTTCTCGAAGTTCAAGGACGTGAAGGTCACCGACCGTTCGCTGGTGTGGAACTCCGACCTCATCGAAACCCTCGAGCTGTCCAACCTGCTCGCCCAGGCCGTCGCCACCATGCACTCGGCCGAACAGCGTCCGGAAAGCCGCGGCGCCCATGCCCGCGAGGACTTCCCCGATCGTGACGACCACGAGTGGCAGAAGCACACGCTCGTGTGGATCGACGAGGAAGGCAAGTCCACCTTCGACTTCCGCCCGGTGCACATGTACACCCTGACGGACGACGTCGAAGTCGTGCCGCCGAAGAAGCGCGTTTACTGATACCGGACCGGAGAGGCAATCGTGGCAGAGTTCACGCTACCCAAGAATTCCAAGATTACGGCCGGCAAGCATTTCCCGGCGAAGGGCGCGAAGAATACGCGCACCTTCAAGATCTACCGCTGGACGCCGGATGACGGCAAGAACCCGCGCACCGACACGTACGAGGTGGATCTCGACACGTGCGGCCCGATGGTTCTCGATGCCCTGCTGAAGATCAAGAACGAAATCGACTCGACCCTGTCGCTGCGTCGCTCGTGCCGCGAAGGTATCTGCGGCTCGTGCGCCATGAACATCCAGGGCACCAATACGCTGGCCTGCACGCGCTCCATCGAGGAGTGCGGCAGCGGCACGATCAGCATCTACCCGCTGCCGCACATGCCGGTGGTGAAGGATCTCGTGCCCGACCTGACGCACTTCTATGCGCAGTTCGCCTCGATCAAGCCATGGATCCGCACGCAGAGCCCGGCGCCCGCCGACAAGGAGCGCCTGCAGTCGCCGGAAGACCGCAAGAAGCTCGACGGTCTCTACGAGTGCATCCTCTGCGCCTGCTGCTCGACCTCGTGCCCGAGCTACTGGTGGAACGGCGACCGTTACCTCGGTCCGGCCATCCTGCTCCAGGCCTACCGCTGGATCGTGGACAGCCGCGACGAGGACACGGGCAACCGCCTGGAAGACCTCGAAGATCCGTTCAAGCTCTACCGCTGCCACACGATCATGAACTGCGCCCGCACCTGCCCGAAGGGTCTGAACCCGGCCAAGGCGATTGCGGAAATCAAGAAGCTGATCGTCCAGCGCCGCGGTGCCTGACGAGACGGGATGCCCGACATAACCCGGGCGCCTGCGTGTCATATGGGCCTCCGGCATAAACCGGGCGCCTGCGTGGCATATGGGCCTCCGGCATAACCCGGGCGCCTACGTGTCATATGGGCTTCCGGCATATCCGGGCGCCCGACGAAACATGTAGGAGCGCGCCTGCGCGCGACCGGTAGATACGATATATCCACATCCTCCGCGAGAATGTAGATCCACGTATCACCGGTCGCGCGCAGGCGCGCTCCTACAGGGAATTATCCGGGGCGCAGGTCCCTACACAGGCCTCCTATGGAAGACGCTCGCCTCAAACGCCTCCGCTGGCGCACCCGCCGCGGCACCCGCGAGCTCGACCGCCTGTTCGGCTGGTGGCTCGACGAGCGTTTCGCCCACGCAGGCGAACCGGCGCGGCTGGCATTCGATGAACTGCTCGACGTCCAGGATCCCGATCTCTGGGATTGGGTGATGGGTCATGCCCGTTCCCCACGGGACGACTGGCAGGCCATCATCGATGAGATCCGATCGCGGCATAACCTTTGATATCAGGCATTCGGCCCGCCTCGCACTGATCCTGCGGGCGATCATCCTTGTCGCATCCCTGGCTCCACTGCTTTCCGGCCTTCCGTGGCTCCTGAAGGTGTCCCTCTGCGTGGCCCTGCTGTGCCATGGCGAATATCGCGTTCGCGGTGTCCGTGACTCGCCCCTGGCGCTGCTGGAATGGGCCTCGGACGGCGCCTGGGCCGTCATCGACCGTCATGGCGAGGCATTTCCGGCCGAACTGTCGGGCTCGCGCGTGGTCGGAACCCAGGTAGCGCTTCGGCTCCGCTGGCAGGGTCGTCGCACTACGGTTTTCCTGATGGGCGACAACTCCCACGCCGAGGATCGCCGCCGCCTGCGCGTGAGGCTGGGGCAGGGTCCAAGGCCTGCCGGGGCTTGAACGGCCGGGTG
The DNA here is from genome assembly GCF_023699965.1 of Luteibacter anthropi. NCBI lineage: Bacteria > Pseudomonadati > Pseudomonadota > Gammaproteobacteria > Lysobacterales > Rhodanobacteraceae > Luteibacter > Luteibacter anthropi. The sequence goes on along the minus strand of NZ_CP077072.1, from coordinate 4,572,362 downwards.
TGGCGACCTTGCCGGATGCGGCCGCATCGGGCAATCTGCCGCGCGGTGCGTGCCTTTCGTGGCGGCCCTCTCCCTACAAGGTGCTTTACGACAGGTATGTTCAGACCCCTCGAACTCTTCGTTGGCCTGCGTTACACGCGAGCCAAGCGACGCAACCAGTTCATCTCCTTCATTTCCACGGTCTCGATCATCTGCATCGCCATCAGCGTCACGGCGTTGATCACGGTGATGTCGGTCATGAACGGCTTCCAGTCCGAGCTGCGCACGCGCATCCTGGGCGCGGTCTCGCACGTCACCGTGTCGGGCATCGATGAAACGGTGCAGAACTGGCAGAAGGCGGTGGATACCGCGCGCAGCATCGGCCACGTGCGCGGTGCCGCTCCCTATGTCGAGATCCAGGCCTTCCTGCAGGCGCGCCGCTCCGGCGGTGCGCTGATCCGCGGCGTGGTGCCGTCGCTGGAGCCGCAGGTGTCCGATATCGACAAGCACATGGTCGAAGGCAGCATGGGCGACCTCACCGACCATAGCTGGAACATCGTGCTGGGTCGCGAGCTGGCGCTGTCGCTGGGCGTGAACAAGGGTGACAAGGTCACCGTGGTCGTGCCGCAGTTCACCGCCACGCCGATGGGCGCCATGCCCAAGCTGCGCAGCTTCACGGTCAGCGGCCTGTTCGAACTGGGCATCCAGGAATACGACGCCAACCTGGCGCTCATCTCCATGCAGGACGCCGAACGTCTCAACGGCTTCGACGGTCCCACGGGTATCCGCCTGAAACTCGACGACCTGACCGAGGCCTTCCCGGTCGCCCAGCAGCTGGTCAACAAGCTGGGCCAGTCGTACCGCGTCGAAACCTGGATGGACACCCACGCCAACTTCTTCCGCGCGACCGAGATGGAAAAGAAGGTGATGTTCATCATCCTCTCGCTGATCGTGCTGGTGGCGGTGATCAACCTCATCTCGATGCTGATGATGCTGGTGACCGACAAGCAGGCCGACATCGCCATCCTGCGCACGCTGGGTTCCACGCCGCGCAGCATCATGGGCATGTTCATGGTGCAGGGCGTGCTCGTGGGCGTGGTGGGTATCTTCTTCGGCGTGGCGCTCGGTTGCCTGCTGTCCGCGAACCTGCCGGCCATCGTGAAGTGGGTGGAAGGCCTCACGGGGCGCCAGTTCCTCTCGCCCGACGTCTACTACATCAGCGAAGTGCCCAGCCAGCTGCTCTGGTCCGACGTGGGCTGGGTGGTGCTGGTGACCTTCCTCTTCTCGCTGCTTGCCACCCTTTACCCGGCATGGCGCGCCTCGCGCACGCAGCCCGCCCAGGCACTTCGCTATGAATGATTCCAACGACATCGTCCTGCGCGCCACCGGTGTCGCCAAGGTCTACGAAGAGGGCGACCTGCGCACGGGCGTGCTCTCCAATGTGAACTTCAGCCTGCGCCGTGGCGAAACGCTTTCCATCGTGGGTGCGTCCGGTTCGGGCAAGTCCACCTTGCTGCACATCATCGGTGGTCTCGACACGCTTACTGCGGGTTCGGTGGAAGTGAATGGCCGCGTGCTGTCCGATCTGTCAGATGCCGAGCGCGGTCGCGAGCGCAATCGTTCGCTCGGCTTCATCTATCAGTTCCATCACCTGCTGCCCGAGTTCACGGCGCTCGAAAACGTCTGCATGCCGCTGCTGATCCGCGGCGTCGCGATTTCGCAGGCGCAGAAAGAGGCCACGGCACTGCTGGAACGCGTCGGCCTTGGCAGTCGCCTGCGCCACCGTCCGGCCGAGATGTCCGGCGGCGAGCGCCAGCGTTGCGCCGTGGCGCGTGCGCTGGTGACCCGTCCGGCCTGCGTGCTCGGTGACGAGCCCACGGGCAATCTTGACGAGGCCAATGCGGCGCACGTCTACGAGCTGATGCTGGAACTCAACCGCGAGATCGGCACCAGCTTCGTACTGGTCACCCATGATTCCCGCCTGGCCGGGAAGATGGACCGCACGCTGGAATTGTCGTCCGGCGAATTGCACGAGCGACGCTGAGTCGCTCCCGGCGGGGTGACCCCGGTCAGATCGACCGGCCGGTCACCCGCTGTACGGCCGCGCGGCCGGCCGCATCGGCCAGCGCCACCACGGCGTAGTTGTGCCCGTCATGCGACCAGTAATCGGCCAGCAGGCCGTCCTGCTCGCGCTCACCGCGCTGTAGCAGGTGTCGCGCGGCACCCGGCGGACGCACATAGAAACTCACGGTATGCCCGGCGCCATCGTCGTAAAGCACCATGGCTGCCGGCCCCTGGTCCGTGGCGAACAGCCGGCCACCCATCGGGCGGAAGCCGGCGTCGGTGAGGTCCGGCAACTGCGCCGTAGGGCCTACACGACCTGCCACCCAGGCTCGCAGGTCGTTCTCGTTGCCCGTGGTGATGTCCATGCCCAGCCCGTGGTCCACCGCCAGCAGGCGGTAGGCCTGCATGGCGTCGGCCATGGGTGCAACGGCACCCCGGCCCATGCCGCGTGCCGACCAGCCTCCGATACCGCCTACCGCGAGGCAGAACACCAGTCCTGCCGCGATGGAAAGGCGTGACAGCCGGCGCTGGCGACGACGCGCACGGACCACGACCGGATCAAGCGCAGGCGAGGGCACCAGGTCGCCCGCAAGCAGGGCGCGCAGCTGCTGGGCATCCTGGCGCCATCCCTGCACCTCGGCGGCGCGCTCGGGATGGCGCGCGAGGTAACGCTCGACTTCGGCCCGCTCGGGGCCGTCGAGGTGACCGTCCACATAGGCGTGGATGTCGTGTTCGCTCGGAGGGGTCTGGGTCATTTCAGCAGTCGCAGGGATGGGGATTCGGTGGTGGTGCCCTCGCCAAGCTGGCGCAGGGCGCGGCGCGCGCGGGAAAGGCGCGACATGACGGTGCCGATGGGTACATGCAGGATATCGGCAACTTCCTGGTAACTCATGCCTTCGACGGTTACCCAGAGCAGCAGGCTGCGCTGCTCGACGGGGAGGGTGGCAAACGCGGCAAGGGTGGACTGGGCCACCGCCACGCGCTCGGCCGAAGGCCAGGTCGGTTCCTCGTCGGCCAGGGAGCCCAGGAAGCGCGCATGAAGGCTCGCCCGACGTTTTGAATCGAGGTAAATCCTGTACAAGATCGAAAACAGCCAGGCGCGCAGACTCTGCTCCTTGCGCCGGCTCGACCAGCGCGAGAGGGCCCGCTCCACGGTGGACTGGACCAGGTCGTCGGCGACGTTCGGGTCGCGGGCGAGCCACAGGGCGAAGCGCCGCAGACGCGGCAGCAGGGCGCGCAGTGCTTCGTCGATGGTCGGATCAGTCATGCCGGGGCCTCGGCCGTGGGCGGTACATGGAGGTATGACGCCTGCCACGAAGAATTATTCCCCGGGCAGGGAATAAATGTCGTGGACGTGCGTCCCACCCTGCAAGCCTCGCTGTGAGGACGGAGACAGACCATGCAAGACATCCCGTTGAGACATCGCCCACCACATCCGCTCTGGCGCTGGGCGCTGATTGGCGTTGCGGTAGCCGGATCGGCCGCTGCGTTCGGCTACGTGGGTGGCTGGCTGGCTCCCGACCGCCTCTCGCCCGATCGCCTCGTGGACTCTCTGCAGGCCAATGGCGGCGATCATCCAGGATACCGTCGCAACCACGCCAAAGGCGTTTGCGTGGCCGGGTATTTCGAATCAAGCGGTGCGCTCGTGCCGTATTCGTCGTCCCCCCTGTTCCAGCCGGGCCGTACGCCGGTGGTGGGGCGCCTGGCCATACCGGGCGGCAACCCGTACGCCCCGGACAGCTCCGCACCCATCCGCAGCTTTGCGCTGCGCTTCGACCTGGCCGATGGCGAGCAGTGGCGCACGGGCATGAACGCCATGCCGGTGTTCCCCGTGTCCACGCCCGAAGCTTTCTACGAGCTCCAGCTGGCGAGCCATCCCCAGCCGGGTACGGGCAAGCCCGACCCGGAGAAGATGAAGGCCTTCTTTGCGACCCACCCTGAAACCACGCCTTTCCTGGCGTGGGTAAAGACGGCGCATCCCTCCGCCAGCTACGCCACCGAGACCTACAACAGCCTCAATGCGTTCTACCTGCGTGACGCAGGGGGCGTCCGTCATGCGGTGCGCTGGCGGGTGCAGCCCGAGGCCGCATCCACCGGCGACGGTGGCCCGGCGGCGGGCGACACCGACTACCTCGCAAACGACCTGCGCCAGCGCCTCAAGGCCGGTCCGTTGCGATGGAGGCTGCTGATGACCTTTGCCGCCGCAGGCGATCCGGTGAACGATGCCGCCAGCGTGTGGCCGGATGGTCGCCAGGAAGTCGATGCGGGCACGGTGGTGATCGACAGCGAGCAGGCCCAGGACAGCGGCGCCTGCCGCGACGTCAATTACGATCCCACCATCCTGCCGCGAGGCATCGAAGTCTCGGACGACCCCCTGCTGGCCGCGCGATCCGCGGCATACGCGGAGTCCTACCTCAGACGAACGTCAGAGGAGGGCCACCTGCCGGGCACGGCAGCCCCGAAGGAGGCTGCGCGATGAACGGCCAGCCGATGTTCCACCCGTTTGCTCGAGTGATTCATTGGCTGATGGCCGCCATGATCCTGGCCATGCTCTTCATCGGGGCAGGGATGGTCAGCACGGTGTCGGAGAAGCACCAATGGCTCGTGGGCATCCACAAGCCACTGGGCATCGCCGTCTTCGTGCTGGCCCTGGTCAGGCTCGGGTTCCGCCTCACCCATCCGGCGCCGCCGCTGCCGGCCGATCTGCCGCTGTGGCAGAAACTGGCTGCTCACGCCTCCCACTGGCTGCTCTACGCCTTGATGCTTGCCATGCCGCTGATCGGCTGGGGCATGCTTTCGGCGGGCGGCTATCCGGTAACGCTGGGTGCGGGCCTGCAACTGCCGGCGATCCTGCCTGCCGATGCGACGCTGTTCGCCTGGTTACGTGAATCGCACCGCTATCTCGCGTGGCTGTTCTTCCTCACCTTCCTGGCCCATATGGGCGCAGCCCTCATGCACGGGCTGATTCGCCGGGATGGCGTGCTGCGAAGCATGACGGGCGGCGGTCGCGACTGACCTTGCGGGGCGACAAGGCGGTGTGTGCCCGGCACAATGCCGGGATGCGCATTGCCTTCGTCGCCCTTGTTTCCCTGCTGGCCGGATGCCGCTCGCTCGGCTATTACGCGCACGTGGCGAACGGGCAGGCATCGTTGATCATGCATCGCCGCGCCATCGATGCCGTGGTGACCGATCCGAAGACCCCTGAAACCACGCGCCGGCGGCTGGAGCTGGCACGCGAGGCGCGCCGCTTTGCATCCGCGCATCTCGACCTGCCAGACAACCGCAGCTACACCTACTACGTGGCGCTCGACCGCCCCTGGGTGGCCTGGAACGTCTTCGCCACGCCCGAACTTTCCGTGGCACCGGTGACGCACTGCTTTCCCATCGCAGGATGCGTGGCGTATCGCGGCTATTTCCGCAAGGAACTGGCCGACCGCGAGGCGACCCGCGAAGCCGGAATGGGTCACGACGTGACGGTCGGCGAGGTACCGGCGTATTCGACGCTGGGCTGGTTCGCCGACCCCGTGCTGAGCAGCATGCTCCGCTGGGACGACGACACGCTTGCCGGCACCATCTTCCATGAGCTGGCCCACCAGAAGATCTACGTGAAGAACGACTCATCGTTCAACGAGTCGTATGCCAACTTCGTGGAAGATGAAGGCGTGCGCGAGTGGCGTGCTGCGAAAGGATTACCTGCGCCGGACGACAAGGGCGAGGCGCTGGATCGCGAATTCACCACCCAGGTGCTCGCCCTGCGCGACCGCCTGAAAGTCATCTACGAAGGGCAGGGCAGCGATGCCGGCAAGCGGTTGGCCAAGGCGGAGGAGTTCGAGGATTTCCGCGGACGTTACCTCGCCTGGCGCGATGGCGAGGCTGGTGGCGACCGTCGCTACGACCGCTGGATGTCGCGCCCGCTGAACAATGCACGCCTGCTGCCCTTTGGCCTCTATGACACCTGGAAGCCGTCCTTCGCCAGGCTTTTTGCGGAAGCAGGGCGCGACTGGCCTGTGTTCTTTGCCGCGGTACGGCGTCTGGCCGACCTTCCACCCGCGGAGCGGACCCGGGAGCTGGAGCGACTCCGCGGCAAGGTTCCGCCGGAAGTCAAGGGTTAACCGGTCGTCGGCGTTCGCACAGGGAAACACAGCGTTCGGAGCGACCCGTTTCCCGAACGGGCAAGCGTTGTATGGTGAACCATTGCATCGGCGAGGTTCATGCCATGTCCCTGGTTCAATCGTGGCTGCGAGTGCGCTTCTGGAAGCGCGTCGCAGCCGGTTTCGTGCTCGGCGCGCTGGCCGGGTGGCTGCTGGGTCCGCAGGCCGCCACGTGGTTCGGCCCGCTCGGCACGCTCTACGTCACCCTGATCAAGATGATCGCGGTGCCGCTGGTGTTTTTTGCCGTGCTGCACAGTGTTTCCAGCCTGCACGGCGTCAAGGACGTCGCGGCGCTGGGCTCGCGTACCTTCCTGTGGTTCGCCACCACGGCCACCCTCGCGGTGCTGGTGGGTTTGCTGGTGGCGCATGTCACCCAGCCGGGGCTGGGCGTGGAAGGCCTCACTGCACCCGTGGACTGGAAACCGCGCGAGGTGCCCGAGCCGGTGAAGGTGTTGCTTGATATCGTGCCCGCCAATCCGTTCAAGGCGCTGTCCGAAGGCAAGATCCTCCAGGTGATTTTCTTCGCCGGCCTGCTGGGACTGGCGCTGGTGAAGATCGGTGAGAAATCCGCACGGCTGCGCGAACTCGCCAACGAAGCGAACGACGGCATGATCCAGGTCACCCGTTTCGTGCTTGAAGTCACCCCGCTGGGTACGTTCGGCCTGATCGCCGCGCTGGTAGGCAGCTATGGCTTCGAGAAGCTGTTGCCGCTGGCGTCGTTCGTCGGTGCGCTTTATCTCGCCTGCGCCTTGCAGATCGTAGTCGTCTACGGCGGCCTGCTGCTGTCGCATGGCCTTAACCCGTGGAAGTTCTTCCGTGCGGCGTTTCCTGCCATGCAGGTGGCTTTCACTTCGTCATCGAGCTTCGCCGCCATGCCCATCGCGCTGCGCAGCGTAGTGCGCAATCTCGGCGTGAAGGAGGAATACGCCGCCTTCGCCGTACCGCTGGGCGCGAGCATCAAGATGGACGGTTGTGGCGCCATTTACCCGGCGATTTCCGCGGTATTCGTGGCGCAGTATTTCCACGTCGACCTGCAGCCGGCGCAATACCTGATCATCCTGCTGGCATCGGTGCTGGGTTCGTTCGGCACTGCCGGCGTGCCCGGCACGGCCACGGTCATGGTGACCCTGGTACTCAGCTCGGCGGGGCTGCCGCTGGAAGGCATCGGTTACCTGGTGGCGATCGATCGCATTCTCGACATGATGCGCACCATGACCAACGTCACCGGCCAGATGGTGGTACCCGTGCTGGTCGCACGCGAGCGCGGCATCCTCGACATGTCAATCTACAACCGCGCCTCCAGCGAACTAGCCACCGTGTAGGAGCGCGCCTGCGCGCGACCGGCATGGCCTCTGCGTTCGGGGCCGGGGTGTGCGTCTGCCGACGCGGTCGCGCGCGAGGCGTGCTCCTACAAATCACGGCCATCGGTGCCCGTCACCGTGTAGGAGCGCGCCTGCGCGCGACCGGCATGGCCTCTGCGTTCGGGGCCGGGGCGTGCGTCTGTCGACGCGGTCGCGCGCGAGGCGCGCTCCTACAAATCACGGCCATGGGCGCCCGTCACCGTGTAGGAGCGCGCCTGCGCGCGACCGGCATGGCCTCTGCGGCCGGGGCCGGGTTGTGCGTCTACCGACGCGGTCGCGCGCGAGGCGCGCTCCTACAAATCACGGCCATCGGTGCCCGTCACCGTGTAGGAGCGCGCCTGCGCGCGACCGGCATGGCCTCTGCGTTCGGGGCCCAGGTGTGCGTCTGCCGACGCGGTCGCGCGTGGGGTGCGCCCCTGCAGGTTACGGTTTTGGCTTGTGGGTGGACATGTGTTTCAGGTAGGCCACGAGGTCGTCCAGATCGGCGTCGGACAGCACCTCCGGGCGGAAGGCTGGCATTTTCGCTTGTGGCCAGTGGCGCAGATCCTGCGGATTACGGATCAGCTTGCGCAGGTAGCCTGCCTGGAGGTATTCGGTGGGGCTGTAGGGGATATTGAGGTCCGGGCCGAGCTTCGCATCGCCCTGGCCATTGAGCGTGTGGCAGGTGATGCAGTTGCGCTGGAACACGGCGAAACCGTGCTTCACCTTCGTACTGGCATTCGCTGCCGGATTCATCGCAGGAAAACGCTCAGCCGGCCCGGGCATCACCTTCACCGAGGCGATCTGGTATGGCCACTGTTCCGGTCCGATATTGCCGGCCTCCGGATGCAGCCAGACGAGGTAGAACGGCCCGGCGCCGTGATCCTTGCCCTGTAGTTGCGGCCAGTGCGCGTCATCCGGTTCCACGGCCAGCCACGCCTCGGCGCCATGCCCATCCAGGATCAGCGCAGCGGGGATATCGGCGGCAAAGCCATCCTCCGCGACGAACTGGAGGTTGGCATCGACAGGCGTGCCTTCCAGCAAGGCCTTCATCGGCACGGCGCGATAGGTGCGGTCGTCGTGGTAGGAGACATCGCCCGTGACGCGGATATCGCGGGCATCGGCGCGCTTGAGCAGCTGGGCGGTGGTCAACGGCTTCGCGCCGTGGCCGGTGTCTACGGTGAGGGTGCCGGCGTGAGCCATGCCGGCAGCACACAAGGCGAGCAAAAGAGCAGTCAGGGCGCGCATTTCACGGTTCCTTCGTTGGCTGGCGGGTGACGATATGTCGCGTTACCCTCGATTATCTTCCCGGCGTCCCCATGTGGGAATGCCGACACGTTCACGGATTCCGTCATGGCCGATACCACCGTTCCCGAGTTCTTCGAGCGCTTCGTGATGCCCCGCATCGCCAGCGCCGGGCTCGATGCCGATCTCGCGGCCGACGACAACCGCCTCGTCATCCTGTTCTTGTGGGGGCGCGATTGCCCCAACTGCGACATCGCCAAGCGACAGATCCTGCTCACACCGGAGCGCTTCCAGTGGCCCGAAGTGCGCTGGCTCAGCGACAACGTCTACGACGATCCGGCCATGGCGACCCGCTTCGGGTTGCACGGCATTCCTGCCTTCTTCGTGTTTCATCGGGGCAGGAAGCTCGGCAAGATCACCCCATGGCCGGGCACGGAACGCTTCGTCGAGGCCGTGGAAAAACAGATCCAGCTCACCGGCGCCAGCGCATGATTATCCAGTCGCTGCTCGACACCGACTTGTACAAATTCACCATGATGCAGGTGGTATTGCATCAGTACCCAGCGGCGCAGGTGGAATACCGTTTCCGTTGCCGCACGCCGGGCGTGGATCTCGCACCACTGGTGGGCCGCATCCGCGAAGAGCTGGATCATCTGTGTTCGCTGCGTTTCGCGGACGATGAGCTGGCATATCTGCGCAGTCTGCGATTCATCGACAGTGACTTCGTGGATTTCCTGGGCCTGTTCCATCTCAACGCCAAGTACGTCACGGTGAAGCCCTCGGACGATGCGGCGGGGGAGATCGAGATCATCATCTCGGGGCCCTGGCTGCATACCATCATGTTCGAAGTGCCGCTGCTGGCCATCGTCAACGAGCTGTACTTCCGCAGCGTGCATCCGGATCTTTCCATGGACGAGGGCAGGGCACGGCTACGCGCGAAGATTGCACTACTTCGCGATACCCCGGGGTTCGGGAAGGTGCGTATCGCAGATTACGGCACGCGCAGGCGTTTCTCCCGTGCATGGCACGAGGAGGCACTGGGCATCATGGCCTCGGAGTGGGGCACGCAACTGGCGGGCACGAGCAACGTGTGGTTCGCGATGCGCAAGGGCCTGGTGCCTATCGGCAGCATGGCACATGAATACCTTCAGGCGTTCCAGTCGCTGGGACCGCGCCTGCGTGATTCGCAGACGGCGGCATTGGAGGCATGGGCGCGCGAGTATCGAGGTGACCTGGGCATTGCCCTGTCGGATGTCTATGGCCTGGATGCTTTCCTGCGCGACTTCGATATGTACTTCTGCAAGCTTTTCGACGGCGCCCGCCACGATTCCGGCGACCCGTTCACCTGGGGTGACCGGGTGCTGGCGCATTACGAGACCAACAGGGTCGATCCGCGCACCAAGACGCTCGTATTCAGTGACGGCCTCACCATCCCGAGGGTGATGGAGCTGTACAAACACTTCGAGGGCCGCTGCAACCTGTCGTTTGGCGTAGGCACGAACCTCACCAACGACGTGGGGCCGGATGCGCTGAACATCGTGATCAAGATGCCCCGCTGCAATGGCCAGCCGGTGGCGAAGCTGTCGGATTCACCGGGAAAGAGCATGTGCGACGATCCCGAGTACATCGCTTACCTGCGTCGCGTCTTCGACCTGCCTGCCTCACACGTGTAGGAGCGCGCCTTGCGCGCAACCGGGGTGGCGAAAACATTTCGGTGTTTCCGCAGAACCGGTCGCGCGCAAGCACGCTCCTACAGGGTGACGCCTCTCCAATGTCGCCCAATACACATGTAGGAGCGCGCCTGCGCGCGACCGGCACGGCGGTGACATTTCTGTGTTTTCGCCACCCCGGTTGCGCGCGAGGCGCGCTCCTACAGGGTGGGGCGTGGCCGATGCGATCGGCCATGGGTGCATCAGAAGGCCGGTAGCACGGCTCCGCCGTAGTTCTTCTCGATGAACGCCTTCACCTCGGGCGAAGTGAGCGCCTTGGCCAGCTTCTGGATGCGCGGATCGTCCTTGTTGTCGGCGCGCGTCACGAGGAAGTTCACGTACGGCGAATCCTTGTCCTCGATCAGCAGCGCATCCTTCACCGGATTGAGCTTGGCGGCCAGCGCATAGTTGGTGTTGATGAGCGCCAGATCCACCTCGCCGAGAACGCGCGGCAGCATGGCGGCTTCCAGTTCGCGGAACTTGAGGTTCTTCGGGTTGCTGGCCACATCCTTCAGCGTGGCAAGCCGATCGTTCGGGTTCTTCAGCGTGATCAACCCGTGTTTCGCAAGCAGCAGCAGTGCGCGGCTGTTGTTGCTGGGATCGTTCGGGATCACGACGTCGGCGCCATCGGGCAGCTGGTCGATCGAGGTGTATTTGCGCGAATACGCACCGAACGGCTCGATATGCACGCCCACCACCTTCACCAGATGGGTGCCGCGCTCCTTGTTGAAGGCGTCGAGGTAAGGTTCGGTCTGGAAGAAGTTCGCATCGATCTGCTTCTGGTCCACCTGCATGTTCGGCTGCACGTAGTCCGTGAACACCTTGATCTCCAGGTCCACCCCTTCCTTGGCAAGCAGGGGCTTGATCTCCTTGAGGATCTCGGCGTGCGGCACCGGCGTGGCCGCCACGGTGAGCGTGGCCACGGCGTCGGACTTGCCAGCGTCACCGCCGCCCGAACAGCCCGCCAGCAGCAGGGCGAGGGTGGCGGCAAGGGGCAGGAGAAGCTTCTTCATGGGACGTCCGTGGCGAATGTTGCGGTGCGCCAGCATAGACGTCCATACCGCCGGATGCAAAAAGCCAGCGCGCATGCAGGAGCGCGCCTCGCGCGCGACCGGGTCCGCGAAATCTCCGAGGGGCGCCTCAGCGCCGGCTGTACCGCGCCACCAGCCGATCCCCCAGCATCTGCAACACCTGCACCAGCACGATCAGCAGCGCCACGGTGACCAGCATGTAATCCGGCTTGTAGCCGTTGTAACCGTACTGGTAGGCCAGTGCGCCCAGGCCGCCGGCCCCTACGATGCCACCCATGGCGGTATACCCGACCAGGGCCACGGCCGTGACCGTGGTGGCGGCGATGAGGCCCGGACGGGCCTCGGGCAGCAGCACGCGGGTGACGATCTGGCCCGTGGTGGCACCCATCGCCTGGCTCGCCTCGATCACGCCGCGATCCACTTCGCGCAGCGCGGTTTCCACCAGGCGGGCGAAGAACGGCGCCGCGCCGATCACCAGCGGCACGATGGCGCCACGGATGCCGATGCTGACGCCGGTGATCGCCTGGGTGACCGGGATCAGCAGGATCATCAGGATGATGAAGGGAATGGAGCGCAGCACGTTCACCACCAGCGACAGCACGCCATAGAGCTTCGGTTGCGCGTGCAGCTGGCCGCGTGCCGTGAGGAACAGCCAGATGCCCAGGGGCAGGCCGAGCACCAGGGTGAACAGCAGCGAGCCGCCGAGCATCAGCAGGGTGTCGAGGCAGGCGCGGGCGATTTCCGGCCAGTCGATGTTGGGGAACAGGGTCTGCATGAGGTTCATCGGGCCACTTCCTCGATATCGACGCCGGCGCTGCGGATCTGGATGAGTGCGTCTTCCAGGCGTTCGCCATTCATCGCCAGGGTGAGCTGGCCGTAGGGCGTGTCCTTGATGCGATCGATGCGACCGGACAGCAGGTTGTATTCGATGCCGGTATCACGCACGACGCGGGACAGCAGCGGGGAATAGGTGGCGTCGCCACGGAACGACAGCCGGAACAGCCGTCCTGGCACGCCCGGATAGTCGGGGCCGCTGCCTTCGCGGTGGTCCGCCTCGGCGACGAAGCGGCGGGTAGTGGGATGCTGGGGATGCAGGAACACATCGGCTACCGTGCCCATCTCGACGACATGACCGGCATCGAGCACCGCCACTCGGTCGCAGACGCGGCGGATCACGTCCATCTCGTGAGTGATGAGCACGATGGTGAGACCCAGCCGGCGGTTGATGTCGGCCAGCAGTTCCAGCACCGAGGCCGTGGTCTGCGGATCGAGCGCGCTGGTGGCCTCGTCGCAGAGGAGAATGGACGGCCGGCTGGCGAGTGCGCGCGCGATGCCGACGCGCTGCTTCTGGCCGCCGGACAACTGTGCCGGATACTTGCGTGCATGCGCGGAGAGGCCGACCAGGGCCAGCAGTTCATCCACCCGGCGCGCGATCTCGTCTTCGCCGATGCCGCCCTGGATGCGCAACGGGAAGGCGACGTTGTCGGCCACCGTGCGCGAGGACAGCAGGTTGAAATGCTGGAAGATCATGCCGATGCCCGCGCGCAGGCGGCGCAGTTCGGCACCCTCGGCGTGGGTGACGTCACGACCGTCGATCAGCACCTGGCCCGAGGTGGGCCGCTCCAGCAGGTTGATCAGGCGAAGCATGGTCGACTTGCCGGCGCCCGAATGGCCGATGATGCCGAACACCTCGCCCTTGGTGATTTCCAGGTCGACGGGATGCAGCGCGGGAATGGGGGTTCCATCCACGCGGTAGGACTTGGAGGCGGCGGCGAAGCGGATCACGGTTCGGGTCTTTTGGCCGGAAAGGCGTCCATGGTAGCCGAAGCCGGTCCAAGGACGGCGGCGCGCGGCGTAGACTGTTGGCTATTCCATGGATAACGAGGACCGGCATGACCACCATCTACGACTTCTCCGCCCGCGACATCGACGGCAACGAACGCTCGCTGGCCGAATGGAAGGGCAAGGTGCTGCTGGTGGTCAACGTGGCCTCGAAGTGCGGCTTCACGCCCCAGTACAAGGGACTGGAAGAACTCCAGCGCCACTACGCGGCGCAGGGCTTCGACGTGCTTGGCTTTCCCTGCGACCAGTTCGGCCACCAGGAGCCTGGCGACGAGGCGGAGATCCGCAATTTCTGTTCGCTCACCTATGACGTGAGCTTCCCGATGTTCGCCAAGATCGAGGTCAACGGCGAGCACGCGCACCCGCTGTACCGCTGGCTGAAGACCAGCAAGAAGGGGTTGCTCGGCACCGAGGGGATCAAGTGGAATTTCACCAAGTTCCTGGTGAATCGCGATGGTGAAGTGGTGGAGCGTTATGCGCCGACCGATACGCCGGAGAAGATCGGGAAGGATCTGCCGGAGTGGTTGAAGCCTTGATGGTGTCGGGGCGTTGCTTTGTTGGCCGGTCGCGTACGTACAGGTAAACGGGGCTTGGCCGGTCGCGCGCGAGGCGCGCTCCTACAAGGCACGGGTTACCTGTAGGAGCGCGCCTTGCGCGCGACCAGCCTGCATGAATCAAAGCCGCCCCTGCGCCTGCGCCAGCATCACCGCAATGGCATCCACCTCCGCCGACACCGGCAGCGCGCCATCACCCGGCCGGTAATTGTTGAGGATGATGGCAAACGCCAGCTTCTGGCCGCTGCGGGTGGTGACATAGCCCGCCAGCGCGTTCACGAAACTCATGCTGCCCGTCTTGGCCTGCAGGTTGCCCATGGCCGCCGTGTCGCGCATGCGGTTGGCCAGGGTGCCGTCCACGCCGGCCACGGGTAGCAGACCGCGCCACAAGGCAGACAAAGGCGAAGCGTCCATCAGCGTCAACAGGCGCACCAGTGAGCCCGCCGTGGTCAGGTCATGCCGGGACAAACCCGTGCCCTCCACGAGCATCGTCGACGACGGCGCAATACCGCGTGTTTCGAGCCATGCGGACAGCGCTTTCGCCGCACGGTCTTCGGCACGGGGCAGCGCCGGATCAGGTGATGCAAGGCCCGTAAGCAGGAAAACGCTTTGCAGATACAGGTTCTGCGATCGCTTCAGGCCGGTACGGAGAATGTCCGCCATGCCAGGTGACGGAAACGATGCCAGCACGTTGCCCGACGGTGGCGGCACGGGCCAGCGCAGGCTGCGTGCCTCGCCATCGACACGTACACCCTGACGCTCCAGCGCCGCCTGGAGCCGGCGGGCCGCCGTGAGGGCGGGATCGGGCAGCGAGAGCGCCAGTCGCCGGGCTGGCGCACCCTGTGTCACGCCACCCAGGACATGCACGGCGGCACTGCCGGGCTCGCGGTAGACCTGCAAGGTATCCGCCGGCTGCCCGGCCAGCGCGATGGCGGCATCGGCAGGCGTTACGCGTACGCCCTGCGCCGAGATATCCGCAACCATCGTGTTCTCGTCGATGTCGAGCGCGGCCGTCGAGGCGCCGAAATAGGCCTGGAGATCGTCCACCTCCCAGCCGCTGCCATGCGATGGCCCCGTGAACGCCGTATCGTCGCCCACGATGCCGCCGTCGATGCGCCGGATGCCCTGGGTAAGCATCTGCGCGGCAAGCGTATCGGCCCAGTCGGTGCCGCTCAGCGTCGGATCGCCGCGTCCGCGCAGGATCAGCGGCCCATGCAGACGCCCTCGCGACACCTCGCCACCGGCCAGCACATCGGTATGCGTGCGGCCTTCGGGCCCCAGCCGGTCAAGCGCAAAGGCGGCCGTATAGAGTTTCGCGGTGGAGGCAGGCAACAACAGGCGCCCCGCGTCGTGCTCATACACCGTGTGACCGTCGTCCAGCGAGACCACGTCGATACCCCACGATGCCCCGGCAAAACGTGGCTGGGCCAGCTGGGTATCGATCTGCTCCTTCAGTGTCGCCGCGTGAACGGGCAGGGCGCAGCACAGGGCCAGCAGCAGGACGCCGCCGGCACGGGCGCGCCGGCTCAGCGCAGCCATGTGGGCTGGGCCTTGTCGAGGAAGGCCGAGAGCCCGTCCTGGCCCTCGGCAGACACGCGCAGCCGGGCGATCAGCGCGGCGTTGTCCGCGTCGATGGATTCCATGCCGGCCTCGGTCATGCCGCCCATGCCCAGCGCAAGGCGCTTGGCTTCGGCCTGGGCCACCGGACCGCCCTTGCCGAGCAGTGCGACGAGCCGGTCCACGGCACCATCGAGCTCATCGGCGGGCACGGTTTCGTGGACCAGTCCGATGGCCAGCGCCTGCGCAGCGGCGAAGATCTCGCCCGTGATGAACAAGCGGCGGGCCTGGCGCAGGCCGATGGCGCCGATCACATACGGCGAGATGACGGCCGGCACGAGGCCCAGCTTCACTTCGGAAAGGGCGAACTTCGCGCCTTCGGCGGCGATGGCGATGTCGCAGCAGGCCACGAGCCCCACGCCACCGCCGAAAGCCGCGCCATTGACGCGGGCGATGGTGGGCTTGGAAAGGAATTGCAGGCGGCGCATCAGTCGCGCCAGGCGCTGCGAATCCGCGCGGTTGTCGTCCTCGCTGGCCTGCGCCATGCCGCGCATCCAGTTCAGGTCTGCACCGGCGGAAAAACTTGCGCCAGCACCGGTCAGCACCACGGCACGCACGTCCGGATCGCGGTCCAGTTCGTCGATGGCGGCCGTGAGATCGGCGATGAGCGCGTCGTCGAAGGCGTTGTGAACCTCCGGGCGGTTCATCGTGAGGCGGGCGACGTGGCCCGAACGGCTCAGCTCCACTGCGGACATGCGACGAACTCCATCAGGCGAAACACCCGATGATAATGGGTTGTCGGCGAAGGGCGATTCAGCCCGGGATGCATGGCCCGGGCCAAGGGCGTATGATGCGAACAGTTCTTATTTGAGTAAGCCCAGTGCGCCTGTCAGACGCGCCGAAAGGTGCCCAAGCCGTGGTCAAGTCCGTCACTGATGCCCATCCCGCCGACCCGATTGCGCAGCGCCTGCGCGACCTGGGCTTTGTCGCAGGCGAACCCGTGCGCCTCGTCGCCAAGGGCCCGCTGGGTGGTGATCCGCTGCTCATCCAGATTGGTTCGACGCGCTTCGCGCTGCGCCGCAACGAGGCGGCTCGCGTGGAAGTAAGCGTGGAGGGTGCCGCATGAGCGCCGCCAGCCTGCGCGTTGCCCTGGTCGGCAACCCCAACTGCGGCAAGACGGCACTGTTCAACCAGCTCACCGGCGGCCGCCAGAAGGTGGCCAACTACGCCGGCGTCACGGTGGAACGCAAGGAAGGCCGCTTCGTGGGGCCTTCCGGCCGCACCCTGCACGTACTCGACCTCCCCGGCGCCTACAGCTTCGATGCCACCAGCCCCGATGAAGCCATCACCCGCGACGTCTGCCTGGGCCGTTATCCGGGCGAGGCCGTACCCGACCTGATCGTCTGCGTGGCCGATGCCACCAACCTGCGCCTGCACCTGCGCTTCGTGCTCGAAGTGCGGCGCCTGGGCCGGCCCATGGTGCTCGCGCTCAACATGATGGATGCGGCACGTCGTCGCGGCATCGACATCGACGTGGCCGAACTCTCGCGCCGCCTCGGCATTCCGGTGGTGGAAACCATCGCCGTGAAGCGCGGAGGCGCGAAGGGCCTCATCGAGCGCATCGACAGCGCGGTGCCGGAGATCCAGCCCTCGGCCGTCGACCAGGCAAACGTCGAGCAGCTGCACGCCGAAGTGCGCTCCATCCTCGCCGCCACGGTCACCACATCGCGCGACAACGTGGCCCTCGACGATGCCATCGACCGCTGGGTGCTGCACCCGGTGTTCGGCCTGGGCATCCTCGCCGTGCTTATGCTCATGATCTTCCAGGCGGTGTTCTCATGGGCGCAGCCGGTGATGGATGCGATCCAGGCCGGTGTCACGGGCCTGGGCAACGTCGTCACCAGCGTGCTGCCCGAGGACAGCGCACTGCACAGCCTGCTCAACGACGGCGTATTCGCCGGCCTGGGCGCCGTGCTGGTGTTCCTGCCGCAGATCCTGATCCTGTTCCTGTTCATCCTGGTGCTGGAGGAATCCGGCTACCTGCCGCGCGCGGCCTTCCTGCTCGACAAGATGATGTTCCGCGTGGGCCTCACTGGTCGCGCCTTCATCCCGCTGCTGTCCAGCTTCGCCTGTGCCATTCCCGGCATCATGGCCACGCGCAGCATCCAGGACCCTCGCGACCGGCTCACCACGATCCTCGTCGCACCGCTGATGACCTGCTCGGCGCGCCTGCCCGTATACACGCTGCTCATCGCCGCATTCATTCCCGATCGCGCGGTGTGGGGCATCTTCAACCTGCAGGGCATCGTGCTGTTCGTGCTGTATTTCGCGGGCATCTTCAGCGCGCTGGGCGTGGCCTTCGTTATCAAGCGCATGCGCAAGGACAAAAGCGAACACGCGCTCATCATGGAGCTTCCGTCCTACCGCCTGCCCAACGTGCGCGATATCGCGCTGGGCCTGTGGGAGCGCGCGCTGATCTTCCTGAAGCGCGTCGGCGGCATCATCCTCGCGCTCACCGTACTGCTGTGGTTCCTGTCCAGTTTCCCGGGGCCGCCGGAAGGCGCTACGGGCCCGGCCATCGATTACAGCCTGGCCGGCCGCCTGGGGCGCATCCTGGAATACGTGTTCGCCCCCATCGGCTTCAACTGGCAGATCTGCATCGCGCTGGTGCCGGGCCTTGCCGCCCGCGAAGTTGCGGTGGCCGCGCTGGGCACCGTCTATGCGATGTCCGGCAGCGACGATGCCGTGGCATCGCAGCTGGGTCCCGTCATCGCCCATCAGTGGTCGCTTGCCACGGCGCTGTCGTTGCTGGCCTGGTACGTGTTCGCACCGCAGTGCATGTCCACGCTGGCGGTGATCCGCCGCGAAACCAATTCCTGGCGCAACGTGGCGGTAGCCGCCGGTTACCTGTTCGGCCTGGCCTATCTCGCTTCGCTCGCCACCTACCAGATCGCGAGGGCGCTCTCGTGAATACCTTCCAGATCGTGCAGGCCGGCATCATCGGTATCGTCGTGCTGGCCAGTACCTGGGTCGCGTTTCGCAAGCTGCTGCCCAGGACATCCACGCGCGTGATGGCGGGCATGTCGGCCAGCCTCAACCATGACGGCCGCCCGGCCTTCGTGCGCAGCCTGGGCCGCAGGCTGCAGCCTGCCAGCGCATCGGGCAGCTGCGGTGATGGCTGCGATTCGTGCAACAGCTGCGGCCCGGCACCGGCCGCACGCACCGATTCCCAGCCGCTGACATTCAAATCACGGCAGTGATCCGGTTCACCCGGGCGACGGAGGTTTGCGCTTCCGTCGCCTGCGCATGCTCCACCAGCCCACCGCCAGGTTCACGGCAAACCAGGCGCCGATAAGTGCCAGTGGCCATGCGATGACGGCGGGCCAGAACACGGCCACCAGGGTCAGCACGGCTGCCAGCACCGTACCCGCCAGAAGCGGGCCGCTTTCCGTATCCCCCAGCACGCGATGCTGCGTGATCGCCGCACCCACCGTATTGGCGATGCGCAGCGCGCCTGCCGCTGCGCGACTGGAACTGCCGCCCGCATGTTTCGGGCGTGGCGGACGCGGCGTGCGGCTGCGCATGCGTTCGTTGCCGTTACGGCGATTGCGCGGACGCAGGAGGATCTCCGTAGCGTTGTCGAGATCGCTCAGGTACTGCGTTTCCAGTTGTGCCGCGACGCCATCATCCTCGATGGCGACGTCGATTTCCCGGTTACTCAGCCAGCTCGCGATATTGAGGTTCGATGAGCCCACGCGCGCCCAGCGACCGTCGGCCACCGCCGTCTTGGCGTGCAGCATCGAGCCGTTCCATTCGAAGACGCGGATACCCGCCTTGAGCAGCGGGCGGTATCCCGAGCGCGACATGCCCGCCACCATGGGGATGTCGCTGGTGCCGGGCACCAGCAGGCGCACGTCCACGCCATCACGCGCCGCCGCGGAAAGTGCCTGCACATAAGGTGCAACGCCGACGAAGTACGCATCGGTCAGCCATAGCGTGCGTCGGGCCATCGCGGCCACCATCTGGTCGAGGCGATACATGCCGGCCGTGCTGGGTTGCGTCGCGATCACGCGCAGGGATACGTCGCCCGCGATGGGCGGAGTGGGAGAAAGCAGGGTATCGGGAAGCGGTCCGCCGGCTTCCCGCCAGCTGTCGGCAAAGGCATGTTCGATCTCGGCGACAGCCGGCCCCCGCAGCGCCACACCCGTGTCGCGCCACGGCGGTACGTTGCGCTCCGGTTCACCCAGCCATTTTTCGCTGATGCACACCCCCGACAGAAAACCGAGTTCGCCATCCACCGAAAGCACCTTGCGGTGATCGCGGCTGACCCAGCCAAACGAGCTGCCCAGGCGGGGCGGATTGAAGATGCGTATCTCGCCGCCGGCGGCGCGCAGCTCGTTCCAGAACGAGCGCCGTGACTGGCCCATGCAACCGACCCAGTCCGCGATCACCGCGACGAAGACGCCTGCGCGGGCACGTTCCGTTAGGGCATCGAGGAAGCTGCGGCCGATGCGGTCATCGCGGATGATGTAGTTTTCCAGCAGCACATAGCGCCGGGCCTTCGCGATGGCATCCAGCCATGCGTCATAGTGAGCCTGGGCGTCGATCAGCAGCTCGACGGCATTGCCGCCGATGAGCGGTGCTCCTGCACTGCGGCTCAGCGCCTGCTCGGCGAACAGGCGGTGGGCGAAGCCCGTACTGTGATGACGTAGGTTCATGGGCGCCGAGTGTACCGACATCCCGCATGGGCGCCGTCAATGCCCAGGAGCAGCGGTGATCGCCGCAAGGCGCCGTTTCGCGAGAGAAATATGGGCGACAAAACTCTATGGCTCCGCAAAAGGCAGTGATCCGGCATAGCCGATCAGGAAGCCGATATCCGCTGCCTGTTCCCGCGTACTGGCAAGGTCGTGTGGCCGGCGACGGGCGCAGTTGGGGTTAATGATCGCAATTTATTGCGGAATGCGGTCGCTTGTGGGCCTGCGCATACGTAATGTGCGGCTGGTCACATTTGAGGGCGGGGGTGGCGGGAGGGTGGGCACGTTCTACCTGGGAGGGGGAAAACGCGCCTCCGTGCAGGATACAAATCCGGCATGGCGGTGAACATCATCGAGTCAATGCTCAGGGAGAAAGATATGCCTTCGATGAAGGGGTCCATCGTGTGTCGTCCGGTTCGTTCCGCCATGCTGGCGGCGCTGCTCGTTGCCACGCCGCTCGCTTCGGCTGTTGCCGCACAGGCCAGTCAGGATGTCGTTGCCACGGCCCGCGCCCAGGCGGTGCAGGCCTGGCACGACAACATCAATCGCCAGGCACCGCCGGCCGACGGCTGCTTCCGCGCCACCTACCCGAGCGCCGTGTGGACGGCAGAGCGCTGCGGCCCGGTGCCGTCGTTCCGTTCGGTGCAGCCGGCCGATGCCGTTTCGCCGCCAAGCAGCCGCAGCACGGTCTCTGCCCGTACGGAAAGCAGTGTCTTCAACGCCGGCAACGGTTATGACTATGCCGCCCGCACCGGCCAGCTCACGCGCTCGGCCACGGGCAGCTTCCCGACCGTCACGGGTGTCAGCTCCGGTTCGGACGACTACTCGCTGCAGATCAACACCAACATGGGCAGCAATACCTCGGCCTGCCAGCGCTATGGCTATTCCAGCTGCCAGGTGTGGGAGCAGTTCATCTATTCGACTGACCCGGGTACCGGCTCGCCGGGCGCCTTCATCCAGAACTGGTTCTACGTCTCCGATGCATCGGCCTACCGCCGCACCGGCTGCCCTTCGGGCTGGAACGCCTATTCGGCCCAGCTGGCCTGCTACCGCAACAGCAATCTGGTGAGCGTCGACTATGTGCCCATCACCAGCATTGGCAGCATCAAGCTCGCGGGTTCTGCCTCGGTCAACGGCAACGACACGGTGACCTTCACGGTCAACGGCGTGGCGCACTCCGTCAGCCAGTCGGGCAGCACGCTCGCCATCGGTTCGGTCTGGAAGAACTCCGAGTTCAACATTTTCGGCAATGGTTCCAATGATCCCGTGGCGTCGTTCAACAGCGGGTCGTCGGTTAGTGTGAAGGTGGCTGTCAATGACGGCACCACCAATGCACCGACCTGCGTCGGTCCCAACAACGGTGGCACCACGGGCGAGGAAAACAACCTCACCCTTGGCCGCTGCACCGCCTCGGGCGGCAGCACGCCGTCCATCCAGTTCGCCCAGTCGAACTGATTGATCGCGAGGCCATGAGCGAACGCCCGGGACAGCCCGGGCGTTCGTATTTGTACCATCCATGTAGAATCCGGTCGTTCCGGGCTTCCAGGAGCTGCAATGACCGATCAGGATGCTATTCCCGTTTCCACCTACGAGCGTCGCGCCGGATGGGCGGGGCTGCTTTTCTGGCTGGGCACGCTCTGTCTCTGGATTCCACCCTTGCTTCTGGTCGTGATCGGCCTGGGCGGGGGAGGGATGATGGCGTTCTATGGAGCAGTGAGCATCCTCGACATTGGCGTGATCGTCACGCCGTTGGGTCTTGTCATGTTGATTGCCTACGCCGTCATCGGGCGGCCATGGCGGAGGCCATTGGGTACCGTGTGGATATTCTGGCTGGAATTGCTCGTCTTCATCCTGATGCTTCCCGTAGCGGTGCGCTTCCTGACGGACTGATCAAGGCGCATATCGCCACGTAGATTGAATATTTCGTGTGCCGCAAACACATCGATTCACGACCGTAAGGTTTCCGGAAGGACGCCGGTGCGCCAAGCGCCCACCGTCGCGTCACCTCATTCACCGGAACCAACCATGCGCATCCGATTGCTTCTGCTCACACCGATACACGGTGTACGTTCCGTCGCATGTCGATGGAGGCACACATGAAGCGCGTCACTCTTTTGCTGGCGGATGAAGAGGCCCTTCTGCGCGACGGGCTGGCGGCACTGCTCGCCATCGATCCGCGTTTCGACATCGTGGGAAGCACGGGGGATGGGCGCGAACTCGTGCGACAGGCTTTGCGCGGGCAGCCTGACCTGATTCTTTTCGACTGTGCCATGCGCGGACTGAGTGGTCTGGAAGCTGCCCGACGCATCGCGCCGCGCTGCCCGAAGACCCGCATGCTTTGCCTGTCTTCATACGAGGATACGCGTTGGATTCGCGCCGCATTCGATGCGGGAGCGCATGGATATATCCTGAAGCGTGCGGATTTCGATGTGCTTGTCTCAGCCATCGATGCCGTACTGCAATCGCGCTATGTCGTAAGCCCTGAGCTCGAACACCTGGTATCGCTCGATCAGCGCGGTCGCCAGGTCGAAATGGAGCCGGAGGTGGCTCTGAGCGCGCGGGAACGCGAAATTACCCAGCTATACGCGGAAGGGTATTCCACGAAGGAGATCGCCGGGCGCCTGCACGTAAGTATCAAGACCGTAGGCACACATCGCGAGCACATCATGGCCAAGCTCGGCATCCAGGGCCTTGCCCAGCTCACGCGCTATGCGCTGCGTGAGGGCATCACAGTACTCGATCCCTGAAACTCCCTGCCGTCGTTCCAGCGAAAGCTGGAACCCAGCGCCTCGGTTCATCGGTAGACACGACCACGTCTGATCGGCTCGTGTGTAGGTAGCCCTGTCGCTAAAACCTAACGCATCGCACTGGATCCCTGCTTTCGCAGGGATGACGGGTAGGTTGGGTGTCGCAAACGCACAGCACAGCCGTCGTTCCAGCGAAAGCTGGAACCCAGCGCCTCGGTTCACCGATAGACACGACCACGTCTCATCGGCTCGTGTGTAGGTGGCCCTCTCGCTAAAACCTACCGCACTGCACTGGATCCCTGCTTTCGCAGGGATGACGGGGTAAGTTGGGTGTCGCAAACGCACAGCCGTCGTTCCAGCGAAAGCTGGAACCCAGCGCCTCGGTTCACCGATGGACACGACCACGTCTCATCGGCTCGTGTGTAGGTAGCCCTGTCGCTAAAACCTAACGCACCGCACTGGATCCCTGCTTTCGCAGGGATGACGGGTAGGTTGGGTGTCGCAAACGCACAGCACAGCCGTCGTTCCAGCGAAAGCTGGAACCCAGCGCCTCGGTTCACCGATGGACACGACCACGTCTCATCGGCTCGTGTGTAGGTAGCCCTGTCGCTAAAACCTACCGCACCGCACTGGGTCCCTGCTTTCGCAGGGACGACGGGGTAGGTTGGGTGTCGCAAACGCACAGCCGTGTGGGGGATGGGTGGGGGACAGAACCTGCGAGTTGCGTCGTACTCATGCAAGCATCAGGAAAAACCTGATTTTTTTGATCTGGCCTGCAATCAGGTTTTTCCCGATGTCGCCATATTCCGCCGGACGGGATAGTCGCCGCCACCGACGCATTCGTTGCGTCGATCACGGAGAATCCCGATGGCCGATTTCAAGAGCTTCTTTCCGACCCTGCTCCGGCATGAGGGCGGATTCGTCAATGACCCCGCCGACCCGGGTGGTGCCACCAACAAGGGCATTACGCTGGCGACCTTCAATCGTTGCGCCCAATCCCTGCTTGGCGTGGCACCGTCGATCACGACGCTGCGCGCCCTGACCGACGACCAGGCCGCCACGATCTACAAGGCGTTGTACTGGGATGCCATACGCGGTGACCAGATCGCCTTGCAGCCGCTGGCGAACATCCTCTTCGACTTCAACGTCAATGCAGGTGCGCAGGCCGTGCGTCTGTTGCAGCGCGTGCTCAACGACCTGGGCGCCTCTCCCCAGCTGGCCATCGATGGCGTAATGGGTGCGGGCACGGCCGCCGCCATTGGCAAGGCAGATGCGTATGCCGTGTATGCCCGCTACAAGCAGGGCAGGGTGGATTACTACAAGGCACTCGTGGAGCGTCGCCCATCACTGCAGAAGTTCCTGAAGGGCTGGCTGGCGCGCGTCGCATCGTTTCCCGACCTGCCGGCGCCCACTGGCGGGAGCCATTGACCGATGGCCACGCAGACCTCCCTGAACGAGCTGATCGAAGCGATCGCAGGCGCGGTAGTGGATGCGCAGGATCGGATCGAGCAGCACCAGATGGCACATTTGAGCGATTTCTTCGACGAGGACAATCGTCCGAAGAGCGTCGTGATCCGCATGCCATCGATGCAGCCGGGCGCCGGCGAAGGCGACGAGGACCTGTACCGGGCGCCAATCCTGCCCTTGGTATCCACCAATGTCCTGCGCATCAAGGACGTTGAAATCCGTTTCGATGCCGACCTTGGCAATCTCGTCGACGATGCGCCACCCACGCCCGACGACACCGATCCTGGCACTGCGCCGCGCGACTGGCAGGTAAGGCCCAAGGCATCGCGTTCCCATGTGCGCGTGGATACCTCGGTGGGCGCCAAGGGGCGTACGGCAGGCGCCGTGCATGTCGTCCTGCGCGTGGAGGGCAGCGAGCCCACCGATGGCGCGGCACGCCTCATGAATCATCTTGCGCAGACCCAGGGGGTCTTCAAGACGTTCCAGCCGGGCGACTGATATGTCCTGCCCGGCGAACCATGGCGGCATGTCGCTCGCCATGTCATGCAGTCCCATGAAGGAGTAACGAAATGCCCGACGAACTCGTAAACATGTCCAGCCAGTTCAAAGGCCTGCCGATGGGCGAACTCATCGGCGGCCCGCTCAATGCCGCCTGTGAGGCCCAGGTCAAGCTCGCACAGGCTACCGCCGACTTCATCAAGGTCATCGGCTTCCTGCCGCCGGCCGAGAGCGACCCGAAGGGCGTGGGTGCCACGCGTACCGCGCA
Organism: Luteibacter anthropi; assembly: GCF_023699965.1. Lineage (NCBI taxonomy): Bacteria > Pseudomonadati > Pseudomonadota > Gammaproteobacteria > Lysobacterales > Rhodanobacteraceae > Luteibacter > Luteibacter anthropi. Next base: position 4,547,156 of record NZ_CP077072.1, on the reverse strand, counting down.
GTTCAAGTTCAAGCGCCCCGTGGATGATCCGTCTGGAAAGGGCATCGCGGAAGAAGAAGTCGAGATCGAGGTGCCGTTGCTGGCCATCGTGAAGGTGCCCAGCCTCAGCATCACCAATGTCGACATCACTTTCGATATGGAAGTGAAGTCGTCTTTCAGCCAGAAGGAGTCGGAAGACAAGAAGGGTGAATTCTCCGCCGACATGTCGATCGGCTGGGGTGTTTTCTCGGCAAAGGTGCATGTGGCCGGTTCGGTGGCCACGCATAAGGAAAACACGCGCAGCTCCGACAACTCGGCGAAGTACCACGTCGCCGTCCACGCCGAGGACAAGGGCATGCCGGAAGGCCTGGCCCGTGTCCTGGACATCCTGCAGACCGCGTGCGCGCCGCGTCGGGTCAGCGCCCCGGTGGCCGTGGAGCAGGAAAAGCAGGCGGCCTGATCGCCCGGCACCATTCCGTGGCGCCTGCAAGGCGTCACGGTTCTATCGGAGTGAACCATGTTCGATCTCAGCGACGTGAAATTCGTCAAGCGGGTGGTCGTCGGTACCGACAACCCCAACCAGGTGCGTTCGGAAGCGCAGATCGAGGAAGCGCGGGCCATGCTCAACCGCTGCCTTACCGATTCGCCTCGCGGCAGCATCATCGGCACGGAAAAGAGCTTCACGATTCTCCAGGTGGGCGAGCACCAGGTCGTTCTGCAGTGGATCTGCTACCACGTGGGCTTTCCTCGCAAGCCCGGCTGGTTGCAGGAAGCCTGAGGCCGCGCCCATGACGATATGCTCGCTGGATACCTTCATGTACGGCTTGCGCATGGCCATCATGGCTGCCGACGAGGCCGTTCGCGCCCGACGGGAAAGCGTGCTGCGTGGCGACATCGGACGACACTTGCAGGTCCATATCCCGGAATCTCCGGCGGTCGATGCTCCGCTGGTACCGATGATGTTACCACTGCATCTGTTCCGTGATCCCGGCAACCCCCGGATGGCTTTTCTCTCGGTGGAATTCGACGTGCGTTTTCGCCAGCGTCGTATTCGTGGAGAGCGCCGGCCTGTGCTGTTCCTCGACATGCGCAAGCCACGCTTGCGCTGGTTCGGGCGTGGTGCCATGCAGCGCCTGCGCATTTCCTACCGCCTGACGGACCACTGGGAACCCCGGGTCGAGCTGGACGGCCGCGTGCTGTCCCTGCCACCCATGGCGGGTCAGAAGGCATGAAGCGCCTCGACCAGCTACGTATTCCGGACGAATGGGGCATATCGATGCTCGCCCATGTCCGCACATCGAAACCGCCGCGACGTTTACCGCGCTGGCTTTACTACCTGCTCGTCACGGCATTCACGGCCCTGATCGCGGCAGGCGCACTGAAGCAGTACTTCACCCAAACCTGAAGGAGTCATGCCATGAAAGTCACATACCACCTTGCTTCCCTGTTCGTTCTTTCCGCTTTTCTCGCTACCGCCCATGCAAGCGAACACGCCCCCGCGGGTGCCTGGCGAGGCCTTGTGTCCGGAGATGCAGGCAGGCCGCCCATTGCTACGCGGCTCGATTTCCAGCCGGACCGGGTGAACATCATTTTCGACGAACCCGCGAACTGCCGCCTGGCGGCAAGCTACCTGGACAGCGATGCCTCGGGCTACCGCTACAACGTCAAGGTGCCCGTCAACGGCGGCAAGTTCTGCGACGCCCTGTATGGCAAGCAGCTGGTGGTGTCGCGCAATGCGGACGGCACGCTGAAGTTTGCCTTGCCCGTATCCCAACCGAAGTGGACCGGCACGTTCAAGCCGGTTCCTTCCGCACCATGAGGAGGTCAGCATGGATAGCGTGCTTCTGACGCGTTTCTGGCTGCTGCTGGCCGCGGTGGGCGGTGCCATCCTTCCCGTGGCGCTCAGCCAGGAGGAATCGCGACGCCGGGCCGTCATCCAGGTGGTCTGCGGTGCCCTCACCGCCATCTTCCTGGCACCTGCCCTGGAGAAACGATTCATGTCCGATTCGTCGGCCGAAATACAGGCCGCGGTGTCGTTCCTCGTGGGTTGCTTCGGCCTGAAGCTGGCCGTGATCGTGCAGCGGCTGATCGACAGTCGTGGCGAATCCATTGCCAACCGGGTCATCGACCGTATTGCCGGAGGCGACGAAAAATGAGCCTGATCGTGGTCAATCTATGTTGCAGTGTCGTCATGGCGCTGTCCGGCCTGTGGTTGCTCACCGAGACCGCCATGCCAAGGATCGTGCGCATCTTCTGTGCCTTGATCGCCTGCGGCGGCAGCGTGAACTCGCTGGGGATGGTGGCCGACCTGTTCCAGGTGGGGGGATTTGCCTACGGCGATATCTGGCCGGGCGAGGCAATCATCAACGTGGGGCTGGCGGCCATGCTCGGACGCTGGACATGGCTGTATCGCAAGCGGCGGGCGCGCTTTGCCTGATCACGCCGCCGGAGCCGGAGAGCCGGCAACCCCGGGGCGGGCCGGACCGCTCCGGGGCCGGGCTTTACGCGATCTTTATGCACGTCGCGCGTGTCACGTTTCAGTTCGCGTCGATCCGCCAAGATGGCGGGTTGAAGCGCCCGAAGAATGGGCATGGGAAGGGAACACACACCATGCATTCATTGGGGATATTCATGCTTCGACCGATCGTACTGGGCTTAACCTTGGCACTTGCCCTGCCGACCGCCTGCCTGGCTGCGGAAGAACAACCCAGTTTCAGCCCGACATCGTTTCTCTCCGATCGGGACGAGCAGGACCTGCTGAAGCAGGTTCCGGCCGCAAAGCCGGAAGACGTGGCGTCTCCCGACGCCATCGTCAGGGCCATGCACGACGCGGTGAGCGGTCCCCGCGGCCAGTGGGATGATCGCCGCCTGCGTTCGCTTTTCATCCCTGATGCGCTCATCGAATACACCGATGAAGACGGAAAGAATCCTCCTCGCCTGCGTACTATCACCGTGGATGAACTGGTGCGCATCCTGAAGGATCTGCACCAGAAGGTCGCATGGTACGAGAAGGCCGGTGCCTTGCATGTCACCGAGTTACATAGGAAGGGGGAGGGCCCGGTACTGGCCGTGGTACCGCACACCGGTAACGAAGGCACACGTCCCGTGACGGAGCCCGAAGCCAGCAGGCCGTCGACATCGGTGACACAGCTCGTGAAGCTCCAGGGCCGCTGGTGGATCACGAGCCACGCCTGGTGAAGACGGATATGACCTCCTGGCCTTCAGGTCAGGAGGTCGCGATTTCTTTGCTGTCAGCGGTGCCTATTCATCGCACCGAACGGAAAGCATCGCGCAGTTCCTCGGCAAACAGCTGTGGCTGTTCCCAGGCTGCGAAATGCCCTCCCTTGCTCACCTGGTGGTAGTAATACAACGACGGGTAAGCTTGCTGGCTCCAGCTCTTCGGCGCCTTGTAGATCTCGCCCGGGAATACCGAGATGGCGACAGGAACCTTGATGTCATGGGTCTTCTGCGCGTCGGCGCTGAAGTTGTTGTTATTGTTTTCCCAGTAGAAGCGCGATGACGAGGCACCCGTGTTGGTGAGCCAGTAGAGCGTGATGTCATTGAGCATCTCGTCCTTCGTCAGCACCCGTTCCGGCACGCCGTCGCTGTCGCTCCACTGTGCGAACTTCTCGTACATCCACGCAGCCAGGCCAGCCGGCGAGTCGGACAGCGAATAGCCGATCGTCTGCGGGCGGGTGACCATCAGTGCGCCATAGGCGGCATTGCGGCCGAAGAACGTGCTGAGGGACTGATAGGCTTCGCGCTCCGGCGCACCCAGCGATTCGGGTGGGGCATCACCTGCGTTGATGCCTTTGACAAGGTTGCCGGGGATGGTAGCCGGCATGTTCAGGTGGATGGCAAGCAAGCCCTTCGGCGCCTGTCGTGCCAGTGCATCGGAAATGACCGAGCCATGATCGCCACCCTGGGAGACATAGTGTTTGTAGCCGAGGCGTTTCATCAGCGTATCCCACGCCCTGGCCGTGCGCTCCGGTCCCCACCCCAGGCCGGTCGGTTTGCCTGAGAATCCATAACCCGGAATGGCAGGGATCACGACATCGAAGGCGTCCTCCGCCTTGCCGCCGAAGGCGGTGGGATCGGTCAGCGGGCCGATCGTCTTGATGAACTCGAAGGGTGAGCCGGGCCAGCCATGAGTGAGTATGACGGGCAGGGCGTTCTTGTGTTTCGAGCGGATATGGATGAACTGGATGTCCTCGCCGTCGATGGTGGTGACGAACTGGGGCAGGGCATTGAGCTGTGCCTCCGCCTTGCGCCAGTCGTAGTCCGTACCCCAATAGCGCACCAGCTCCTGCACGCGGGCCAGCTGGATGCCCTGCGACTGGTCGTTCACCGTTTCCTTGTCCGGCCAGCGGGTCTCGGCGATGCGACGGCGCAGATCGTCCAGTTGCTCCTGGGGCACGTGGACATGGAATGGACGAATGCTTTCGTCGTTGCGCGTGGTTCCCGAGGGCGTGCCAGTTAACTGGCCGGTGGCATGGGCGAACGGGCTGTAGGCTGCCGGGGCGAGCACGGCCATGGCCAGTGCCATGGCCAGGGTGCGCGAGGCGAAGGAACGTCGGGCAGGTGTGTACGACATGGGCTTTCTCCTTGGGATCATCGGGCGGACATGCGGCGCGGTGTGTCAGGCGCCATCGGATGTCCGTAGTCTCGGTGTGCCGTTCAGCTGCACCATGTCGGGCGGGGCAGGGTTTTGCGTCTCCATGTATCCGTGGCGGCACGTACACATGCCGATACAAAGAGCGGCACGGTAGACTTCACCGTCCCCAGGAGTGAATGAGGAGCCCGGCGTGAAGGGTCGTGAAAGCGGTATGCCCCAGGAGGATGCCTGGGCTGAATTCTTCGACGCCGATGCCGCCATGGCCCTGCTATGGCCGCAGGGCGATGGAGATGTCGTCGAGCTTGGCAGTGGCTATGGCACGTTCACGGTGGCGGCTGCGGCGAGGACCAAGGGCACGCTAACCGCCATCGACATCGAGCCCGACATGGTGGACTACACCCGCGCCAAGGCGGCAAGCTGCGGTTTATCGAACATCCATGCCGTGCTTCGCGACGTAGTGGCCGAAGGCCTGGGTCTGCCTGTCGCAAGCCAGGCTCATGCGATGGTCTATAACCTGCTGCACCTTGAAGAGCCGGTGGCGTTGCTGCGCACGATCCGCGAAAGCCTTCGCCCGGGCGGCACGGTATCGGTCATCCACTGGCGAAGCGACATGCCTACGCCCCGGGGACCCTCCCTGGCGATACGTCCGTCCCCCGGAGATTGTCGCCGCTGGATGGCGGAGGCTGGCTTCCAGGCCATCCGTGAGGTGGATCTTGCCCATGCGTGCCCCTACCACTACGGCCTGATTGCCACGCGATGAACTGATGTCACAGCGCTGCCACGCAGCGTGTCCACAGCGGTGATTCTGCTCACGATGAGTGCCGAAGGCACTGTAGGCACGATGCTTCTCGCCGATCGCCTCACGGTCACGCTGGCGGCTTCAGTGATCGTGGTGGTGGCGAATCGGTTGATGGATGGGGTGCTTCGGTTCAAGCGTGCCGAAGGGTGATGAGTGGGTCGCGCGCAAGGCGCGCTCCTACAGGGTGGTCGCACGCTGCTTGTGTAGGAGCGCGCCTTGCGCGCGACCCATGAACACGATCACGCCAACGGCTCGCATTCACGTTCACGATATAAAAAAATCCCCGGGCACCTGCGCCAACTGATTGCCTGGGCAAACACCCAGCTTTCCCGATACGCATAGCCGTTTCACCCCATACGTGGATTCCAGGCTCGCAAGGGATGGTGCGCAACGCGCCATCTGATACAATTCATCCGGCTTTTAGCTATTTGTACGACAACTACCACGCGTTCCGATGCAAGGGTTCGATGGTCGAAATGCCGGGTGGGTACCCATGGCGTGCGCCGGTCGATATGCAGCCAAAGGAAACCGAGCGGATGGTGAAATTCGCAGTCGTACGTAACCTGCATCGTCAGGTTGTCCAGGAACTGGGCCGTCTCATCGTCAGTGGCGAGTGGCCGGCCGGTCAGAGCATTCCGCGTGAAGACATCCTGGCCGAGAGCATGAGTGTCAGTCGCACGGCGCTGCGCGAGGCCATGAAAGTGCTATCCGCCAAGGGGCTCATCGAGTCCCGGCAGCGCTCCGGTACGCGCGTGAGGGAAGAAATCCACTGGAACCAGCTCGATGCCGATGTGCTGGCATGGCGTTTCGAGTCGATGCCGCCCGAAAGCTTCATCGAGAAGCTGGTGGAAATGCGCGAGCTGATCGAACCTGCCGCGGCGGCAGCTGCCGCACGGCGGCGCACGGATGACCAGCTGGTGGCCATCGAGGTTGCCTATCAGGCCATGGCAGACTCCGAAGACCTGGACGCCTGGACCGAGGCGGATCTCGCCTTCCACCATGCGGTGCTGGCGGCTACCAACAACGAGCTGATGACCTCGCTGTTTACTGTGATCGAGACCGCACTGGGCGCTTATTTCGCGCTATCGGCGCGCAACTCCGAGAACTTCAAGAACGCTTTGCCCCAGCATCTCAAGGTCTATGAGGCCATCCGCCGGCGCCATCCCGAAGTGGCGCGACAGGCCATGATCAAGATGGTGTCCGATTCCCGCAACAACATCCGCAAGCAACGCAAAAAGCCCCTGTAGGAGCGCGCCTTGCGCGCGACCGGATGTGACGCAAGTTCCGGTCGCGCGCAGGGCGCGCTCCTGCAGGGGAGGGAAAGCTATTCGCTGATGCGGTACATCACCGTGGCATGCGGCGCCAGCGTGGCCTTGATCGAGCCATCACCCTTCGCATCCGTATGGGCCCACAGGTCACGAAACGTGTAGCTGCCACCCGCTTTAAGGCCGATTTCCCTGGCCGGCACGCTCACATCCTTCGCCTTGTCCGTCTCGTTGAATACGGCCACGGCGACGGCACCGTCCTTGAGCGGCTTGACGATGACGTGGATGCCGCCCGCGTCACGCACCTGCTTGCCCTGGACGCCCAGCGGGTCCTGATCAATGGCGATCACCTCCTTGTTCAGCAGGATCTGCAACGCATCCGGCTTGATCGTGCGCAGATCGGTGCCGATGAGAAGTGGCGAGGCCATGATCGACCACAGGCTGAAGTGGCTGCGGTATTCCACGTCGGTCATGCCACCGTTACCCACTTCGAGCATGTCCGGATCGTTCCAGTGACCCGGGCTGGCGTAGCGATCCAGCACCACGTTGGCTTTGAAGATCTTCAGCATGGATGCGTAGGTGTCGGTGATGTCGCCCGTGGTGCGCCAGGAGCTGGCTTCCACCGGTGGCTTGCTCGCCCACAACCAGGGCTTGTTCTCGCCCCATTCGCACATGCTGAAGAAGATCGGCCGGCCCGTGGCCCGCAGTGCTTCGGCCATGTCGGTATAGCGTTTGTGCGCGTCGATCTTCTGGTTGTTGCAGTTGTCGTACTTCAGGTAATCGACATGCCACGACGCAAAGGTGGCGGCATCGTCCTTTTCGTGCCCCAGGCCGCCCGGGAAGCCGCGATTTTCCTGGAGGGGCTCGCACGTGGAAGTGCCTGCACTGGAGTACAGGCCGAACTTCAGGCCACGCTCGTGGATGTAATCCGCCAGGGCGGCAATGCCGCTCGGAAAGCGCTTGGGGTTGGGCTGAAGGTGGCCGTCCTTGTCACGCTGCCAGTTCGCCCAGCAGTCGTCGACATTCACGTACTGGTAGCCCGCATCCTTCAGGCCCAGGCTGACGAACTTGTCGGCGATGCCGCGGATCATGCCTTCGTCGAACTCGTCACGGCAATGGGTGGAATTCCAGTTGTTGAAGCCCATCTGAGGCAACGGCGGTGACGTATCCGCTGCCTGCGACGGGGCGGTAACGGCGGCCAGGAAACAGACCATGGCTCCCAAGGCACTCGTACGAAGCGTGTTTTGCATGGAACCGTTCATCAATACTCCTCATCCCGAGAGGGACGTCCGGAAAGGGATCAGAAACTGCCGCGCACGCCTACCGTATACACGGTGCCATCCGCTTCGGCATACAGGAAGCGGTTGCGGTATACCGAGTAGTCGTAGAGATGCTCGTGGGTGAGGTTGGTACCCGATACGAACAGCGACAGGCGCGGGGTGAAGGCGTAGCTGGCGCTCAGGTCGAGCTGGCCATACGAGGTGCGGGTGGCCGGCTGGGCACCTGCACCATAGGACAGGCTTTCCAGGTAAGAGCCGCGCCAGTTGTAGGCCAGGCGTACCTGCACGGGGCCCTTTTCATAGTACGTGCTGAGGTTGGCCGAATTGCCGATGCCCGGCACCGCGAACTTGCCCGAGGCGGCAATGACGCCAGGGCTCAGGGTGGTGCTGCTGGACACGTGCGTGTAGTTGAAGGCCACGCCCAGGCCATCGAACGGTTCCGGAAGGACATGGGTGAACTGATAGTTGATCGTCAGTTCCTGGCCGTAGATGTTCGACGAATTGAGGTTGATGGGCTGGGTGAGCGACCAGATGAATGGCTGTCCCGTGTTCTGGTTGGTAAGGAACGGCACGGGCGTGCTCACCAGCGTGCTGAAGTTGCTTACCTTCTTGTAGAAGCCTTCCAGGGCGATGTAGCTGGCGTCGTCGATGTACCACTCCAGGCCCATGTCGAAGTTACGCGACGTGTATGGCTGGAGGTTCGGATTGCCCTGCGAGATGGTGAGCGAGTTCGGACGCGTGCCGAAGCCCTTGTTGTAGTAGAGATTGCTCAGCTGCGGCGGGGTCATCGACTTGGACGCGGAGAAGCGATAGACGAGGTTGTCCATCAGGTTCCACTTGAAGTTCAGCGACGGCAGCCACTTGTGGTAGCCACCATTGGCCGACTGCGGCGTGAGTCCGCCAAAGGTGACCTGACCGTTGCTGGTGTCGTTCGGATCGATGTACAGGCTGATCGGTGGACGATTGATGGCCGTGGAGGTGGAGTTGACGTTGACGTAGCGCAAACCCACGTCCAGTGCCCAGGCCTTGTCCCACATCGTGCCTTCGAACACAGCCTTGCCGAAGAATGATTTCTCCTTCTCCGTTACCTTGTTGTAGCTGCCCGGATCGGGTGCCGCACCAAGGGTGCCACCATTGGCGGCCAGGCCGGCGACCAGCGCGGCTTTCTTGTCGGCCGGAAGCTGGTTGTACGCCGCCGGCGAAGCCAGCCAGGCGAGATAAGCACGCGGATCGTACTGCACCCACTGCGAGGGCAGGCCCGGCGACGAGACGCCGCTGATCTTGTCCGGTGCGTTGTAGATATACGCGCCCACGGCATCGGGCGGAACGGTGATGTTGTAGCCGCAGTAAGCGTTGCAGAGCAGGCTGTTCGGCGTGCTCCAGTTCACCGACTTGACCGACTGGTCGTTGTACTCGCCACCGAATTCCAGCTTCGACAGCACGCCATCGGTGAAGCTCTTGTCCAGGCGGATCTGGTACTGGTTGACCTTGTTGGTCACATTCGTGCCGGAGCCGGCGTTGCAGCAATGCGCCTTCAGGTTGTTGACGTCGGTGGACGAAAGAATGTTGCTGTAGCTGGGCGGCGTATTGTCGCCACCGTTGGTCCAGGTGGGGTTGGTGCCGAAGTTCTTGCCACCGATCACCAGGAAGTAGCCGTTGGGGCTCTGCTTGTTCCAGGCCTTGGAGCTGGATACGTCGAGGCTGAGCTTGGTGGAGTCATCCACGTCGAAACCCAGGTTCAGGCCGTTCTGGTAGCTCTTTTCGTAGCTGGGGATGAACGACATGACATAGTCGTTCGCCATGACGTTGGGGCCCGAACCGTTGCGGGTGTAGCTGAGCACGGTGTTGTTGCTGTCGGTGGTCAGCGAATTGATGTCGGCCGTGTTGCCGTACTGGCCGAACTCGTGCTCCAGGGAGTCCACCTTGTAGCTGGAGAACAAGGTATCCAGCTGCACCGTGAGCCGGTCGATGGGCTTCCAGTCGATGGCACCGCTGAAGCCTTTGCGCGTACGGGTCTCGTCCAGCACGTTGCTTGCCAGGGTCTCGGGCACTGCCACGTTGGTGTAGTTGGGGTTGCTCAGGTTCGACAGTTTCGAGATGTCCTGGTTGGCATACCAGGAATTGGCCTGCGTATTGAGCTGGGTATCCTTGCGCTTGTAGTACGTCGCGGATGCCATCCAGCCAAAGGTGTGGTCTGCATTGGTCCAGCCGAACAGGCCCGAGGCCTTCGGTGTGGTCTTGCCTTTCCAGTCGCCAGTGAGGTTGCTGTTCACCCCGGCGGCACTCCACGCACCATGGTAGCCGTTGAAGTCCAGCGGACGCGCGGTCTGGATGTCGACGACGCCACCGATGTCCACTTCGGGAATATCGGCCGACGAGGTCTTGTTGACCTGGGCGACGCTGATGATTTCGGAAGGAAGTACATCGAAATTGAAGGCACGCGAGCCGGAGGCCGTCGCCATTTTCCGTCCGTTGACGGTGACGGCCACGAAGTCGGGACCAAAGCCGCGCACGGCAATCTGGCTGGACTCACCGCCGCTACGGTTCACCGAGACGCCAGGTACGCGCTGAAGCGCGTCGGCGACGTTGGCATCCGGGAACTTGCCGGTTTCTTCCGCCGAAATGGAGTCGACGACGTTGACTGCATCCTGCTTGATGGCCTGCGCGCGCTGGAGCGCAGCCAGCTGGCCCGTCACGGCGATGCCGCCCAGTTCGGTCACCTTCTTGTCGTCGGTGGCGGCGGCATCATCTTTTTTCTTCTGCGCGGAAGCAGGCGTCTTTTCCTGTCCCGCGGATGGCGTCGCTTCACCCGAGGAGGCGGGCGCAGCTGCTTGCGCGTGTCCCGGCGCGCCATAACCCATCGTCCAGACAACACCCATCGCAACCAGCGCTCCACGGAGCGCGGCGGCCATCTTCGTTAATTGCATGACTACCTTCCAATCTTTGTGGAATACGTGTCAGACATGCCTACGGCGTTTCCGTCTGTCGCCCCCATGAAACGTTACGAATGTAACGATCCCCGCGAATCGACCTGTGCCCCTACCCGACGGAACCTGCCGTCTGCCCCATTTGTAGTATTTTAAGATAATAGTTACGGGGCGCCTGGGCACAAGCAAGCTGCGTTGCAACATGACGGCAACGTTGTAATGAAGATGGCTTGTTGCGGGCAGCAGAGGACACCGGCGACGGATATATGGAGCCGCCTTTTCAGGTCGCTATGGCATGACGATGCGTCAGGCCGCTCTCATGGCTTCCATGGCCGCACGAGTGAGGAACCCCGAGCGCGTCTCGCCGTGACGTTCGGCGTAGCTATCGATGGCAGTGAGCAGGCGATCCGGCACGGTTATGTTGACGCGCACGGCCTTCGTGCTCAGCTTCGCCAGATCGACGTTTGCGAGCGCCCATGTCCAGCCGGAAAAGTCTGCCCGGGAACGCAGTGCTTCAAGTGTGGAAGCCGCAGGGGGCATGGTTCCTTCCTCGATGGCATCTTCAAGGAACAGAAGAATGGCTTCTTCCGCGTTGGCCACCGCTTCATCGAGCGTATTGCCTGCACTGAAGCAGCCCGGAAGGTCGGGCACGATCACGCCGTAGGCAGAACCATCCGTGCCCGGTTCGATTGCTATGGGGTAACGCATGATGCTTGGCTCCATACCCTTATCGGGAAAACGTCAGGCGATGCCGGCCTGCTTTTTGATAGCGGCGACGAGCCCCTTTCCGAGGTCTTTTCTGGGGTGAGGGGCAATCACCGTCACGCCGGAGGCATTCTGTAGCTTGTGATGGCTACCCCGGATGCTCACCAGGCAAAAGCCGTGGGCCCTCAACAGTCTTACCAGATCTGCAGAGTTCATTGTGTGTACGATACACACTGACTGTCAAGCGACCTGCAGGCGGGAGGCTCGATCCCCTGCAAGCCCTGTCTGGCCAGGTGTCAGCCTGGCTGAATCACCTGGCCGTCTTCCTTGATGAAAGGGGTGGTCAGCGGAGGTGTGATTTCAAGCACGACCTCCGACGGACGGCATAGCCGCGTTCCCTGCTCGGTAACCACGAAAGGGCGGTTGATGAGGATGGGGTGGAGCTGCATGGCGTCGAGAAGCTGCTCATCATCGACATCGGGACGGTCGAGTCCCAGTTTCGCGAAGGGTGTTCCTTGTTCGCGTACGGCCTGCCGCACCGTCAGGCCTGCGGCGATGATCAGTCCGGTTAATGTTTCCCGGTCCGGTGGCGTTATCAGGTATTCGAGGATGACGGTCTCGATACCCAGGTGACGCAGCAAGGCAAGCGTGTTGCGCGAGGTGCCGCAGGCAGGGTTGTGATAGATCGTTGCGTGCAGACTCATGATGCTGCTCCACTGGCGTGGGATACCGTCGTTTCGACAACGGCTGCGGCCTCGGCAAGAGCGCGTGCCTCGGCCGCGCCCTTGCGCTCGCTGTAACGATCCACGAGATAGTCGGAGCGGCCTCGCACCAGCCACGTGAACTTCATCAGCTCTTCCATCACGTCTACGACGCGATCGTAGTAGGCCGAGGGTTTCATCCGGCCGTGGCTGTCGAATTCCTGCCACGCTTTCGGTACCGAAGACTGGTTCGGTATGGTGACCATCCGCATCCATCGCCCGAGCACGCGCAAGGTGTTCACCACGTTGAACGACTGCGAGCCACCGCAGACCTGCAACACCGCGAGGGTGCGGCCCTGGGTCGGGCGTACGCTGCCTTCTTCCAGGGGGAGCCAGTCGATCTGGTTCTTGAACACGCCCGTGATCGTGCCATGGCGCTCGGGGCTGACCCAGACCTGTCCCTCCGACCATAGCGACAGGGCCCGTAGCTCCTGCACCCTGGGATGCTCCGGCCCCACGCTGTCCAGCATCGGCAGGCCGGCTGGATCGAATCCGCGCGTCTCGGCGCCCAGGTGACGCAGGATGCGTTCTGCTTCCAGGGCGAGTTTCCGGCTGAAGGATTGTGGCCGCAGCGAACCGTAGAGAAGGAGGATTCGCGGCGCATGCCCGGAATCCTCTGCCGGAGCGAGATGATCGTGGAGTGGGGCGGGCAGGTCGTGGGTCAGGTGCGGGGTATCGCTGGCCATGGATGTTCCACGTTTCAATGATTCGATAATTATAGAAACATGGAAATGAATAGGGCAACTTTGCTAGGCTTGGGCCCTATGAAGCCCAAGCCCCATGCAACTCATCTGACCGCTCCCGATGCCATCAGGGCGTTTGCCGCCCTGGCCCAGGAGAGCCGCCTTGCTATCTTCCGCCTGCTTGTCGAGCACGCGCCGGAGGGACTGGCCGTGGGTGTCATTGGCGAAACGCTGGGCGTAGCTCCTGCCACGCTCTCGTTTCACCTGAAGGAGCTGCTCAATGCCGGTCTGGTGGCGAGTCGCCAGGCGGGGCGTTTCATTTACTACAGCCCCGTACTGGAAACGGTGGATCGTCTGGTGGGATTCCTGACCGACAACTGTTGTGCGGCATCCGGTCAGTCGTGTGGCCCCGGGGGCATGGTGCGCAAATAACTTCGACGTTTCAGTATCCAGCTGCTGGATCGCTTGTGTCCCCGGTTGGAAATACGGTAATCATCCGGACTTCCATGTCACCACCGGGGGCGATGATGAATCGACGTGAGTTTGCGAAGACGCTGGCGCTTGCGGGCGCCGTGGGAAGTAGCTTGTGGCCGGTGCAGAAGGCCTTTGCCCTGGCGCCGAAGACGGCGCGTGGCGTGGCGGTGGAGCCATCGCGGTTGCGCGACCTGCAACAGGCCTTCCTGGATCTTCGCTTCGGCATGTTCATCCATCTCAACATGGCAACGTTCGAGCAGCGCGAGTGGGGTGATCCCGTGCTGTCACCTGCCTTGTTCAACCCGAGGCATCTCGATCCGGCACAATGGGCGGCAGCTGCGCGTTCCGCGGGCATGGGCTATGGCTGCCTTACCACGAAGCATCACGACGGCTTCTGCCTGTGGCCGACGAAGACCGGTAGTGCCAACGTCATGCAGTCGTCCTATCCGCACGATGTGGTGCGGGCCTATGTGGATGCGTTTCGCAAGGCGGGCCTCAAGGTCTGCCTGTACTTTTCGATCCTGGATCTCCGGCAGGATATCCGTGCGCGCACCGTTACTCCGGAAAAGATCGCGCTGATCAAGGCGCAGATCACCGAGCTCCTGACGCATTATGGTCCATTGACCGCACTGATCCTGGATGGATGGAATGCGTCCTGGTCGCGTATCTCCTATGCCGAACTGCCATACCGGGAAATCTACGATCTGGTGAAGTCGTTGCAGCCGGACTGCCTGCTTACCGACCACAACGCGGGTAGCTACCCTGGCCCGGCGCTCTACTACACCGACATCAAGCAGTACGAGCAGCATGCGGGCCAGAAGATCCCCGCCGACAGTCCGGTGCCATCTCAATCCGGCACCACCTTGCAGAGCGACTGGTTCTGGAAAACGTCATACCCCACGGCAGAACTTGCGTCCGCAAGGACCATCGTGGAGGACTGGCTCAAGCCTTTCAATGAGAACCATTGCAATCTCATTCTCAACGTTGCCCCCAATCGTGACGGCCGTTTCGACGACAACGCGGTGGCGCGCCTGGCCGAGATAGGGCGTTTGTGGAAGCCGTCCGGTCCTGTGTCCCGCATCGAGCGCCAGGTCACCATCACAACGCCCGATCTCGCTGCAGGTCGGCCGGCATGGGCCAGTGCCAGCGACGAGGCCGTGGGGCCCGATCTCGCCTTCGACGACAACTCACGCACCTACTGGCTGGCCGACAAGGGCAAGGACGATGCCTGGATCGAGGTGCGGTTCGACGCACCGGTGTCGTTCAATACGGTGTCCATCGTGGAACCCCGTGACGACAAGGATTACGGTAGCGCGAGTCGCATCACCGCCTATAAGCTCCAGATCTGGCGTGACGGCACATGGGCGGACATCGCCAGCGGCGGTACGCCCGCATCGTGGCAGTTCCTCGAGTTGCAGCAGACGTCTGCGCAGCGGGTGCGTCTATGGATGCAGGGACACCAGCCAGGGCTCAGCGAACTGGGGCTGTATGACGAACCTCGTTACACGTCTTCCTGACCACGCTCGCGATGTTCGTGCGCCGGATCATCGTGTCGTGATCCGGCGCATCCTTCCTGTAGCAAAGCAAGCCTGATGTCAGATCGAAATCAGGGAGGCGTTCCCTGTGCAATCCATGCAGCAAACAGTTGCACGTTAGATGGCGGCCACGCAGGAGCGGGCGCAGGGGGCATGTCACCGCTGCTGACCCTGGAGTAGATCTGCTGCGCCCAGATCTTTACGTTGCCGTAGTTGCTCAGGTCGAGGCTTCCATGGGTCACCTGCTTCATATGGGCAATGTCGGTGGCATTGAACAGGGGGGCGATGTCCCTGGCAAAGCTGACGGTTGCAGTGACGGCCTTGGCGTGGCCGGCCAGCTGTTCGCGGAGGTTGGTCATGGCAATGGCTCCTTATTGGCTATGCATTGACGAGACGTACCGGAGCTCCGCAAAGGCGACCCCGGCGACGGCGGGGGCTACTTGAGCTTGCGGTTTCTCACGACTTCGGTGGCGCCCTGCGGGCTGGCGGCACTGGGGGTTTCCGGCTGGTGTACGGCACCATTGGCGAGAATCACGCTGAAGTCGCCCGAGGCGTGCTGTCCCTGGCTGCCATGGCAGCCCATGCAGCCGCCCATGTTGTAGCCGGCACCGCCGTAGTACACGTTACGATGGATACCTGTACCGCCACGGCTGAACTGTGCCTCGTAATCGCTGTTCACCCCAGTGAAGCCGGAGCCGACGAGGCCGCCGCTGAATAGCTGCAATGGGCGATTGGTCTCCACCACGATATTCGCCAGGTGATAGCTGGCAGGGTTGGCGCCGCTGTTGGGGTCATTGCCCTTGTAGACACCCGCGTAGTTCTTGTCGATGGCCTGGTACTGCACGTTGACCAGCTTGTAGTACGACCATGGCGAGGTCTTCAGGCCGTTCTGCTGGTTATACGTGGCCATCGCCGCGTGGGCGCTCCGGTTGGCCTGGATAACCGCAAGGGGAATCAGGTTGTCGCGATAATTGATGCAGATGAACCCCTTCGACGGCAGCCCGGGTTTGTCCTGCGCATTCTGGTAGTAGAGCTGGTTCCTGGGAGGATTGCGCACGGAGCCAGTGCAGTACTGCGCGGATGCCGGCACCAGGTCGACCCTTGGCGGCACCTGGTTGGCGTTGACCACCGAACTGTCCAATAGAGTGACTTGCGGCGACGTGGCGCAGTTCTGGCCCACCGGGCAGGGCTGGGGCTGATTGATGATGGCGCCGTTCTCATCCTCTAGCGGACGACCATCAGGACGAAGGATGTTGTCGGCCTGCTCGAAGGTGGCGTAGATGAAGTAGGGCGCTGAACGTGTCTTCTGGATGATGTGCAGTGCCACGAGACCCCAGGTGGCTTCCCGGTAACAGGTCTGCTGGCTTGCGTTCTTTTCGTACGAACGCACTGTGGTCATGTGAAAGCGCCCGGAAGCCTGCTCTGCTGCCGTCAGTTCGCGCCATCCCGCCTTCAGTTCCACGGTGTTGAGCGGCAGGCTGACCATTGAGCTGCTGCCAGGTGGCGGGCTGCTCTTGTTCGTGGTGAGGTAATTCTGCGTGGCGTTGGCAACACTGGCCGGTATGGCCTGCCACCACTTATTGAGGGCAACGTAGGTGTACTCCGTACGATTGGCCTTGGCCGTGAAGCGGATCAACTGCGGTGACGAGTTGCCGGGTACTTGCTGGGGGGCGGCACCCGCATACATGTCGTCGAGCGTGATCTGGTCGGTTTCGTCCAGATTGACCCATGCAGTCGACGTGGACGGAGACATGCACGCCGGCACGGGGTTGTCGTAGTTGTAGCTGGGGAGTGTGTCGTAGCCGAAAGAGGCGCTGGGTGACGTGGTATAGCCTGGAGGAAGGCCCTTTCCGGGGAAGATCTCGACCTTGCTTCGGAAGGTTTCCCACACGCGCGGGCCGGCGCATCGAGGGTCGCCGAAACGACAGTTGGTATCGGGTGTGTCACGCTGGTTCAGGCCACCGTTCTGCTTTACCGCGGGCCAGTTGAGTGCAATGAATTCCTGCCACGCAAAATAGGCGGCTTGCGACATCGTGGCCCTTGGTGCACCGCCATTCTGCGGATTGAGTTCGTTGGGCACCACGCTATTGATGGTAATGGCGTTGCTGGCCGCATCCACCGCACGTTCGTCCAGTGGCTGGGCGATCGCCTGGCTTCGTATTCCGATGACGGACGCAACGACGACCAGCGACGCCATGGTCGCTGTGACAATACGGATATTCATACCCTGATACCTGCCCCTGATTGAACGATCCGGCGGGAATGCCGGGCCCTTCCAGCACGTCATCCATTACGCTTGCGTGCGCTGCGGTCCCTGGGGTCTACGCATCCTGGATGGATCGGCGTTGCACGAATAGTCCTGCTATAAAGCAGTAACACGCGTGCAGGGTGCGAACAAGAATGACGGGGTTTTCATTCTGTTTTTGCGCACAGGTTGCCGGGTATCGGCTTACCGAAAATGCCGCGAATATTCGGCACGCCGGACAGGTGTGCCGGATAGGGGGTCTCCGGTACGCATGCGCAGGAATTTACTGTGAAGCGATCCACCAGGTCGTGCCGGAGAAGTCCTGGACGCCTCCACGGAGGTCGTCGTCTGCCTCTTTGCGTTGCATGTCCTGGACGACGGTGGCGCCGGCAGCGACGGCACGCTGGAATGTGGCACGTGCATCGGGCACATAGAGATGGATATGCGGGACATACGTATTCGCATCGGTCGCGGCACCACCCACCATCACCACGCTGTCGTCGATCCTGACTTCCGCATGCATCAATGAACCATCGGGTCGGTTGTAGCAGCGAAGCAATACACCACCAAAAGCCTGTTCGATAAAGGCAATCAGCGCATGCCCGTCCGCGCAGATCAGATAAGGGCTCATCGAGGGATAGCCCTGGGGTTTCCATGTCATGCTCGTCACCCTTATCGCATACCGGGAGCGGTCGAGATTACGTGGCTATGCCAGCACGGGCAACCGGTTATCGGACCTCAGGTCGGATGGCTGACGCGGTACGGCCCGAGAGCCTGCAGCAGCGCCTCGGGCACGGGGGTGGGTCGAAGCTCGCCGTCCTGTCGGCGCATCGAGGCAAGCACCTGACGTCCGCGAGCCGCATGGGCACGACGGCCGTCGGCTCCGCATCGGTAATAATCGAATGCGAGGCCAATGCGATTGTGAGCCAGGTCATCCAGACGCATCCGAAGCAGCACGCGATCGAATGCTGAAAACTCCATGACATAGTCACAGCTGCAATGGAGCGTTACCAGGGCCAGGTCGTCTCGAAGCGAGGCCAGGATCGTCGGGCAGTGCTCGTGCAGGAACATTTCCCGGCAGCGGCCCTGCCATTCGAGATGCCGCGTGAAGTACACATTGCCGACCAGGTTGGTCTCCGCAAAACCGACGGTATGGAACATCTCGAAAGCAGGTGCATCCGATGCCGGCATCATGCTTGCAATTCCGTGGCGATGGCGATGGCGACGTGGCGCTCGCTGGATTGCACGGCCAGTACCGTGCCTGCGATAGCGAACGTGCCTGAGCGGAGAATCAACCATCCGTCGTGATGCGTGGGATCGATGGTGATGGGTGCCGACGTCGGAAGTCCTGCTTTTTTCATGCTTTCCATCGCAGTCCAGACGCGCGTTGCAGCCGTGTCCAGATCTTCGTCCAGCGCGGATCCGACCTGTTCTGCAAGTGCCAGGCGTGTAGCACCCAACAGATCGTGCCAGATGTCGCGAGTGCGCGGTGCTACGGTTTCGAGATCGCAGCCAAGGGGGCGCCGACCGGTGACTGCCAGCATCAGCCCGCCGGTATAGGCGTGGGACAGGCCATAGCCCTTGTCCGCGAGCGGCCTCCCGTCCGGGTGACGGGTGATGCTCGCAAGGCCATCGAGCATCGCGGCGGATAGCCGGTGGGCATCTCCCCGGCGCCCCAATTCCATGCCCATATGCATGGAAGGTCCGGGAAGCAGATCCATGGCGCGTCGTTCGAGGTAGGGCCCTAGAAGCGGTAACGGCCAGTGCTGGGGGGCGGCCTGCTCCTTCACCATCCGCAGCCTGAGCCCCGTCCATCTTTCTGCCAGATCGCCGCTGGCATCACGCAATTCGAGGTCGTATATGAGCGTTTTTCCTTCACGTGCACGTTCTCGCGCCTTTATCTGCCGCGGTCCTTGCCGGACGGAACGAATATCCATGCGGTCTATCGCAACGGGAAGTACCGTGTGATGGGGTATGCAGGCCTGCAATGCGTGGATGGCGGCATCCCGCATGGCCGGATCACCCAGCAGGAGCGTGTCGGGAAGGTCGCGGCGGAACCACTCGCGGGTGTTGCCGGATGCAATGTCTGCGATGCAGGCTTCGGCGCTGAGCTGCCGGTATGTCTGCAATCGCTGAAAGCTCGCGCCGTGCGGCAACAATGGGCCATAGATATCCGTGCGGGGTTCGATCGCAAGGGGCGCCTGGTCAAACATTACCCGTACACCGGGCAGGCATGCATCGGCCTCGTCGCAAGGAAGCCACGATCCCCGGAAATGATCGACCTGAAACCCCGTATGGGAACTGCGAAGGGCGATATCCACGATACCTGACGGCCTGCGCAGCGCCACGATACGCAAGGTTGTAAAACCTGTTGCAGGGATAGAGATTGGACGGGGGAAGCTCACATCGTCGAACCGGTGCCGGCTCCTGGCGCCGGTGCGTCGATCCAGCGCCAGCGCGGCTTGTGCCATGGCTTCCAGGCCGACAACAGCGGGCAGGAGTTGCTCGCCAGCATAGGCGTGCTGTGCGAGATAGGGGTCGCTGTCCACCGATAGCTCCGCGTCAGCGATCAGTTCCACGCCGGGTATATGAAGATTCACTCGTTCGATGAAACGATGGAAGGGCAGTTCATCCCTCGCGAAGCGGATCGTGGAAGGCATGCCGAAGCGACTGCACGCCACGACGGATACCGGGCCATGCATTGTCCCGAGAATGGTTTCCAGCATGGCGATACCTTCGCGGGGCGCGATGGGAACGATGCCTTGGCGAATGAGTGAATCAAGCGCGCCGAGACGCTCGCCCATTCCAGTACCTGACCAGACTGACCACTCGATATTGAGGCACCGGCATTCAGGAAGCTGCTCTGCCAGGCGCTCGATGGCATACGCCATTCGTTCGTTGGCCAGGGCATATTCGGCCTGGCCGGCAAGGCCGATGCGGGCAATGATCGAGCCGAAAGCGATGAGCAGGCGGGGTGGCACACTCCCTTCGCAGGCGGCTATGAGATGGTGCATGCCGTGGAGCTTGGGCGACAGCGTGCCGCGAAGCGACGCGGCGTCTACCTGCTGGACAAGCCGGGGCTGGTTGATGCCGGCGGCATGCAGGATGCCCGCAACCGGTCCCAGTTCGTGACGGGCCCGGCTAACAGCCGAAGCCACGGCCTGGGCGTCGGTGACATCGGCGACGTAGTAGCGCCAACGCACGCCGTGGGCATCCAGGCGCGCAAGGTGCCGATCCAGTTCGTCGCTCGCACCCGGCCGGCTCCTTCCCAGTAGCGCCAGCGCGCAACCCGTGCGCAGCGCCAGCGCCAGCGCACATTCGGCACCGATGCCGTAACCACCGCCGCTCACCAGCAGCACTTCGTCGGGGGCGGGCAGACAGGTGACCGGCGTGTCCGGGAGGTTGTCAGTCTCTGGAAGGTCAACCAACTGCCATGCCGGCTGTTCCCTGCGGCCCGTGGGGTCATATCTCGCCTCGGTGAATCCCGCCGCGGCAGAAAGTTCGTCGAGTACCCACTGCAAAGCCTCGGGATGATCGAGCGGCACCTGCACCACCACGGTTGTTCCATGACGTTCCAGGTGCACGGATCGTGCAAATCCGGCGGCACCGGGTGCGCCCTGCACCACAAGGAACATCGCTTCACGATCCGCACCCAGCAGGCCTGCCGCCGCGACGAACAGATCGTCCTGCTCGTCTTCTCCCTGAGAAGGCTCAAGCAATAACGCGATGCCCGTTCCGGTTCCCTGGGCAGACAGCCGTTCGGCGAGCGCGGTCGCAAAGGCCCCAGGCCGTGCGACCACGTTCCACGAGGACGTCGAATGCGCGGTTCCTGATCGCTGGAGGCGAGGTCGCTCCTGCCATTCGACCCGAAAGCCTCGCAACCAGTGCCCCAGCCCTTCTGGCAGGGCGGGAGATTCGGTGCCGGCGGGCCCGCTCAGGGACAATGCCGCCGCGATGTCCATGAGACGGGCGTCGGCAAAATCCATGGGCGAGTGCGGCGCGGGCAAGCCGAGGGCGCGCGCCGCTTCGACGATGACCTGACCGGCCACGATGGAATTCAGATGTAGATCCGAGAGCAACCTGCTGTCCGGCGTGATGGATGCTCTTGGTAATTCGGTCCGTAGGGCGAGCAGGTCGCACAGGTGCCCGGTGATGCTTCCTGCGTCGCTTGTGGGTGCCAGGGGAGGGTGTGTCGTGTCCGTGGCCTCGGGTCCGGTCGTGACGGACAGTAGCGTGTCCGCTACGGGCGCCCGCTCGCAGGGATTGGCGAGGAACTGGCGCGGTAGCCAGTCAAAAGGGCGAATGATCCTGTCCTGGAAAAGTACTTCCAGATCCGGACGGGCACCGGCGACGAACGTGGCAGCTACCGTGCCCAGCAGGCCTGCCACACCCTGGCCACAGGCGTCGACGGAGAACGCGGGACTATTGGAGCCCGCCGCAGCCAGGCGCCCCAGTGTGGTTCCTGGTCCTGCCTCGATCCATAGATCCACGTATGCGTCCGCCTCCTGCAGCGCATCGAGAAAACGCACGGGCACCGTCAACTGGTGACACAGCAGGTCGATGATGTTTGTGTGTTCGTCAATGTGTGTGCCGGTGACCGTTGAAACGATGTCCCGATGAGGAGATGCAGGGGATTCCCCGGACAGCAATGCCCGCAGCGGCGCTTCGGCTGCCGCGACGTGGCGCGAATGGAAGGCGTGCGAGACAGGCAGGCGGCGGGCGGCAATACGCTGCTCGCGCAATCTGCCGAGAAGAAGTTCCAGCTCTGCCTGGTGTCCGCTCAGCACCGTTTGCGATGGCGCGTTCATCGCAGCGATTTCCAGGCTCGTATCCTTGAGCCACGGCCTGAGGTCGTTCGCGGAAAGACTTACGCTGGCCATGGCACCCTGGCCCTGAAGCGTTCCCATGATCTGTCCGCGCGTGAGGGCAATCCGGAGTGCGGCATCCGCGCTTAGGGAACCTGCCCAGGCAAGCGCCGAGATTTCTCCCAGGCTGTGCCCTACGGCGATCGTTGCTTCGATACGCAGGCGTGCCAGCACCTGAAGCGCTACCATCGATGCCTTGACGATGGCAGGTTGCGCCACGGCGGTGTCGCGGTCCTCGCCTGCGGGAAGGGGCGCACTGTTATAAGCCTCTTCAACTGCCGGGAAGCGCCGGCACCAGTCGCCTCCGTCCACGCATGACGGAGAGCCCTGACCGGGAAAAAGGAATCCTATGCGGGGAGGGTGTAACTGCGTTCCGATATAGATATTGCCGTGCTGTTCGACACCCTTGATGTCGGACCCCGTTTCGAGTCGCCGTGCGGCCGCCTCGAAACACTCGCTTGCCTCACCGGGATTGGCCGCAACAATCGCTATACGTAGCGGTCGCGTGCCCGAGGTGGTGGCGAGGGATGCAGCCAGGTCGGGTAATTCACCCTGCGACAGCCTTGCGACCAGTGCAGCCAGTTCCCGGAGGCGACGCACCGCATCGTCCGTATTGTCAGCATCCAGAACGAACAACTCGGTATCTTGCGCGGTGGAATCCAGGCGCCTGTCATGCGGATGAGGCACCCTGCACGGTGCTGGCGCGGGGTCCTCTATGATCACATGAACGTTGATGCCGCCAAATCCCAGCGAATTGATACCCGCCATGCGGGGGGCATCGGGCCAGGACTCGACCCGGCGGGCCACGCGCAAAGCACCCTCCTGCAGCAGTGAGTGGGGTTGTTCGCAACCCGCCGATGGCGGAATCACGCCATGCCTGACGGCGAGGGCAGCCTTCATCAGGCCGGCGATGCCGGATGCAGCCTTAGTGTGGCCGATGAGCGCCTTGATCGAGCCGATCGCGGCGGGCCTCCGGCCCGTGCCTTTCTTTGCCTGTGTAAGCGCGGTTAATTCCACTGCATCGCCCACCGCCGTCCCGGTGCCATGGCCTTCGAAATACGGCACATCCGCGATGTTGATACCTGCACGCTCGCAGGCACGCGCCATGGCCATCTGCTGTCCACTGGATTCCGGTCTCGTGAGTCCGCCTTGTCCGTCGGAAGAAATGCCCCATCCCCGGATCACGGCGTGAACGTGGCAGCCCTGCGCGATGGCGTCGGCATGTCGCATGAGCACTACGAAGCCGCATCCTTCACCGGGCAGGAAGCCCGTGGGCCGCTCGTCGTAGATGCGCATCCGGTCGATGGCCAGCGCGCCGGTCCGCGCAAAACCCACCAGTTCGAAAGGGTCGAGCGAAAGGTCGACGCCTCCTGCGAGGGCCATGTCCAGATCGCCCGCCACCAGGGCCGAGCAGGCTTGCGCCACGGCCAGAAGGGACGATGCGCAGGCGCCATCCACGGTAAATCCGCCACCATGCAGCCCGAAGTGATTGCAGATGCGCCCGGCAATGGTGTTGGACAGACCTCCGGCGAGGCTTTCCTCGCTGGGTACGGGAAACGGCTGCTTGTAGTCACGCTCCAGTGCGTGGAGCAAGGCAGCGCGTCGGTCGGGCTCCCAGCCCTCCGCCTTGAGCACGGCATCGATCTGGCGCTGGACGTAGGGCCACCGAAGGCGCATCTGGCCCGCACGGGAGAACTCACCCGCGAGAGAGTTGCCCACCAGCACGCCGGTGTTGCTGCGACGTGATATCGCGGCGTCAGCGAAGCCTGCGTCGTTCAGCGCATCCCGCGCGACGTCCAGCGCCAGCCAGTGGCAGAGGTCGGCCGCGTGATAGCTCGCTGCGCTGATGCGATGTCCTGCGCGATCGAAGTGATAGCCCTCGAGCAGGCCCGCGTAGCGGACGTAGGTCGTATCAGGGCCACCTTTTTGCGGCGCATAATCGTCAAGGGATAGTCTCTCCGGCGGAATGGGTCGAAACGCCCGTCGCTGCACCAGTATGTTTTCCCACAGCTGCGCCGGAGTATTTGCGCCGGGGTAGCGACAAGCCATGCCGACGATTGCAATGGCTGGCGTGCTCATGTCGCTTCGGGTACCGCATTGGGCACGGGCGCGGGGAGCTTGCGCTGCGCGGCCGCAGCCCTGCGGGATGCCACCGCGAGTCCGATGCCCCTGCACAGGCAGACGATCGTCAGGGCGAAGAACAGACCGAAGACGACATGGAACGCCATCAGCATGCCGTAGCTCGCCGCAACGGCGGCACCGAAGGCTATTTGTCCGCCGCGCGACACAGGGGTGGTGGCGGGGTCGGTGAGCATGTAATAGGTGAACAATAGGAAGGCCACGCCGGTCATCGGGTTCAGTGCCGCAGGTAGCGATGCGTCGAGGAGGACGCTGCGCAGGATGGCTTGAAGGACGAACGCGCCAAGCCACGCAAGGATCAACGGAAGTCGCCGGGTAAGCCGGGCATTGAGAAATGTGCCGGAAGCGATGATGACACCGGGCAGTATCCAGTCGTGCCAGCCGGCCAGGCCTTCCGTGAACTGGTAGGGAGGGGCGATGCCAACGAAAGGAAAGACCAGCAGCGTGATGGTGATGCCGATATTCGAAGGGTTCATGACATGCCGCTGTCCCTCGCCGATGCGCACGCGAAATAGCCATTTCGATGCGATCGCCGTCACGGTGGCGAAAACCACCGGCATCAGCAACTCGTTGGCGTAGAGCAGCATGCTTACGGCCAGCGCCGTGATGTGGGCCGGCAACAGGAAGTTCATGAGGCGGGCAGGGCCGCCGAGAAACTTGGCCGGACGTCCACCCATGCGGGCGTCGAACGCCTCCAGCCCTAGTTCCGCGGCATATGCGCACGCCAGTGCTACGACCGGCTGGGCCCAGGATTGCTCGAAGCCGAGAAAACTGTGACCAAGCACGTTCAATGCCGTGATGGCGATGGCGAAGCGCTGCAAGGCGACCAGGCGAAGGTCCGGGGTGCCGGATGTCTTGGCGATATTCATGGGCGATTTCCTTGCGGGTTCGCAGCAACCAGGTTTCCTGTGCCAGGCCAGCCCAGGGTCACGGTATGCCAACCGGGCCGGAGCTGGAGTTGTTGTTCATGTGCGTTGCCGTCGGGATCGCGCCAGCGGACCTGCACGGCAACGGCAGCCGGCGCATCGTGCCCCAGTCCGAAATGAAGATCGGGGCTGCGCTTGCCGCTGTGGCCGCTTCCGCCATCCACCTGAGCGGTCTGGATCTGCCCGTTGCCAGCAACGATGCGAACCTGGGCACCAATGGCAGCCCGGTCCGGTCGGTCGGTGGACGGATGGCCGGGCCTTGCGTCGGTGGGGGCCGGCTCAAGGGGAAGCCTTAGATGAAGGCCAATGAATCCGGGGGTGTTCGCGGCGCGATTGAGATAGAAGTGCGAGTCCTGCCACTGCCCGGCCACGGCGAAATCCAGCAGTCCGTCACCGTTGACGTCTGCGATGGCAATGCCGCGTGATACACCCGGCTCGCCAAGGCCAATCAGGTCGGCGATGTCATGAAAACGTGCGTCTTCTCCCTTTACATAAAAGGGATTGTGTTGCTGACCACTGATATCCGCGTTGCCCTTGAAACGATGCCAGGCGGTGGGAAACCGCAGCAGGTAATCGTTACCCATGGCGATCTCGTGCAGTTCCGGCCAGCGGTTCACGTCGCCCTTCAGAAAGCCCACGGCCTGCAATGCCTCCAGCTTTCCGTCATTATCGAAATCGCCAAAGCGCGCGTCCCATCCCCAGCTGCTCCGTGACATGCCAAGGGATTCGGATCGGTCGTCAAAGGGCGCACGGCCGGCACGAAGTGCATCCTTCTGGCCGGTATTGATGAAAACGAAGTGACTCTCTTCCAGCGCGTATTCCTGCGCGATATTGCTGACGAAGAGGTCGAGTTCGCCATCGCCATCGAGGTCGCCGAAATCGGCGCCCATGCCCTTGAATGAGTCCCTGCCGAGCACCTTGGAGCGTGGCGTGGTGAAGTGTCGTTGGCCGAATACCGGTTCGAACGACGGCTTGCCGGGTGTCGACCGGTTGTGCAGGAGGGTGTCTGGTCCGAAATCGTTGGCCACATAAAGCTCGGGCAGAAGGTCGCCATCGAGATCCGCCGCTGCCAGGGCCAGGGTCCAGCCAGTGGCATGCTCTGCCGGGAAGGGCTCGGTGACTGTATAGCTGACGTCCGGGACGCTGCCTTTGCGGGCTGAAGCCCAGAGAAGCACGCGATTTCGTCCGCCGTTATAGGCCCTCGACATCGAATCCTGCATGCCCTGGACATTCGCGTGTTGGCCCAGGATATGAGCCCCGTCGGGAAAGTAGTTTCCTATCACCAGGTCGGCGTGACCGTCGCCATCGATGTCGGCAAACATCGCGGCGTTCGTGAACCAGCGCTCGGACGTCGCCACGATATCGACGGGGCGGTAACTGCCGGCGTCCAGGCGTCGTGGGAAGGAGGTGGCCGGCTGCGCAAGAAACGCTACTGGAGTTCGCCCCCAGTAATATACGAGAAGGTCCACGTGGCCGTCTTCGTTCATGTCTCCCGGGGCGCAGCCCATGGGAGCCATGGTCAGCGGGTCGTAACTCAGCGGGCGGGCGTCCAGCGCAAACGGCGTGTAACGTGCGGGCGTGCCGGGAGCAGGTGCGACGATGACCTGGTCGGTACGCGGATCGACATAACAAGCGTCGTCGGGCAGGCCGTTACCATCGAAGTCGCCCAGTGCGACGCTGGCGCCAACGCTGGAGATCCAGCCTGAAATGCCCGCAAGACTGGGATGGACATCGCGCTGCGCCCGCATTGCCGGATGATTGTCCGGAAGGGGCAGAATGAACGAGGAAAATGCAAAACGTTTCGCCAGCGATGCGCGTTGTCCCTCGTCGTAGGCAACAGGCCGCGCGAGAAGCCAGGATGTTGTCACCAGGATCATCGCGAGGGACTTTGTCGCGAACCCTCTTGCGTACAAACGTTTCTTCATGACCTGACGCTCTCGGGCGATGACAGCGGCGCCGGATGACGGGGTGCGGCGGCTTCCATGGCCGTTGCCGGCAATGTGGCCATGCGGAGGTTCATCAGCAGGGGAAACGCGACAAGAATGGGTGGGTCGAGCAGGTCAACCGGCCGAAGGTGCAGCTGCAGCGGTATCGAGGTATCGGTGGGCCTGAGCGGACCGCACGCCGCCACCCCGGCGATCAAGGCGCGGTTGTCGAAGGCTTCGCCGGGCTGAACGTGCTTGAGAGCCACGGCCAGTATGTAGAAAGGACCGATGCCTTCGGGAACGGGTAATGAAAAATGCCTGCCGCCGGCGAGAATCGCGCAGGCAAGCGGTGCTTCTTGTGGAATCGGCGACCCGAAGACGCCGGCGAACAGGTTGATGTCGCCTTCATCGTGATCGATCTGCCCCACGTAGGTCGCGCCGGAGTCTCTGGCCACTGGCGCCGGCGGCACCTGGGCCGGCATCGCCGCACCGGACATCATCGAGATATAGGTTTCGCGAAAGCGGGCCGGTGACATGCCCACCAGCTGGGCGAAACGACTGGTGAACGTACCCAGGCTGGTGTAGCCGACATCGAGTGCGATGTCGAAAACGGCCAGGTCGGTGCGGATCAGCAGATCCTTGGCCAGCTCCAGGCGAAGAATGCCCAGGAAACGTGCGGGAGGAATGCCGGTCAGTCTCCGGAATACCCGCAGATAGTGGCAGGGGCTCATGCACGCCACGGCGGCCAGTTCGTCGAGGTCTACCTTGTGGTCCAGCCGGACGCGCATGTGCCGGATCGTTCGCCTGACGGCTTCCGCATGGCTGCCGCTCCGGGAGGACCGCATCGCTGTGTTATCGCCTTCCATTTCCATGTGCATCTCCATGGGAGAGAAATCACGATCAATGACGGACGCGGCGATGCCGCGCAGACAAGGTCAGGCGACAAGATGTCCTGCGTGGTCGGGCCGCAGGGCCATGAGCTTGTCGCGAATACGCAATCGCCACGTCTCGTAGGCCGGCTGGTCGACCCGGTCAGGCGGAAGATCGCGTTGCGCCTGCTCGACCACCGATGATGCGGTGGTGGCGTCCACGCCACACAACGCAAGACATGCGCTTTCGGAATGCGGTTCGAGGTTGCCCGCGCGTACGCGGGCTTTCACTGCGAATGCGCTGCCTTGTGCCAGCCAGGGTGCATGTCTTCCTGCGCGCTGGCGTAACCAGGCAAGGGCATCCATGTCGGCACCGCCGGCATAGGTGGCAGCCAGGCCGGCACCCGCCCACAGGTCGGCATGCCGGTGTGCCGGAAAATGCGATAACGATGACGCCAGTGCCTCGACGTCCTGTCCGTCGACAAACCATAGGCTTCTACCCAGCCCCTGGTCGAATGCCCTGCGCGCATACCCGCGAACCCGTGCAGGTACCTGTCGCGGCGTTTCGATGGCTTTAGGCCAGTGGAAAAATCCCTGGTGAAACCCGTAGCCGTCGAGAGCCAGCCAGCGCAACAGGGGATCGAGCCGATTCAGTCCCGCTCCGAGGCCGAATGGCAACCGGGCGTGCGCCCAGCCCGCACCGACGTAAGCCATGTATATGTGATCGCCGCCCCGGCTTTCGATAAAGGACGCAAACCGGTTTCCGCCGAAAATGTGCAATCTGTCCATGAGGTAAAGCGCCATGGCGGCGCCCTCGTAGCCAAACCCCTTCATTTTCGGCGGCATGGCCTCGAGTTGTTCCAGCAGGGACGGCGTATCCGCAGCGTCCAGTGCGTGGTGATACCCGTGCAGGAAGCATGCGCCGATGTCCTCGATGCGTTGGCGCGCCTGCGGCGTCGCCACGCGAAATCCGCGACGTGCAACACGGATTTCCTCCGAGGAAATCCGCAGAAGCTTGCGTGGTATCGATCCCATGACCGTCCTCCCCCGAGGATGGACGTTTCCCGACGTCCGTGATGAAGTAAGCACTTCAAGATCGCAAAATATTGCGTTCGCGGAGGCTACATGAAACGCTTTGGGCTCCGCAATCGGGAAAATAACCCGCATATCGCAAAATAAAGCGATCAAATCGCAAGATCATCAAGATGGAAGAAAGCACCGCGCGGCAGGCATGGCTAGGCTGCAGCCACACTCGCCACTGTCTGCAACCTCCATGACCGGAGATGCCACGATGAACCAAGCGTTCCTGAAAGGTGCTTTTGCCCTGGCCTGCATGCTGGCCCTCCCCGTCGCAACGGCGGCAGTGGACGTACAGCGTCCCGATGCGAATCGCTATCCGGCCAAGGGAGGCACGGAATACGAGCAATCGATCATCACCATCCCGCTATACGCCGCAGGCAAGGCCGAGCCGGTGGAGATCCTCAAGCTCACGGCATTCATGCGTCTGGAGCGCGAAGCGCCTCGTACGAATGGACTGGGGCATCGGCAGGTGGAATTCACCATCGCCCAATGGGAGTTGATCGGCCATAGCAACTATCTCGATTCCGATGTGTTCTTCAAGCTCTCCGACGTTCCTGTACAGCCCAAGAGCCTGGTGATTTCCCTGACCGAGAAAGCCGATTACCCCGCCATGATCGTCTACAACGCGATCTACGACATCTACATCGGCAACAAGCTGGTCGCCAAGAACCGGCCTGGCGTGGCTTTCGCCAAGAATGTGTTCGAGATCCCGCCGCGCAATATCAGCGTGGCTTTTTCCAAGCCGTTTACCGTTCCGGTCGATTCATTGACCAGTGCCTCCGCCAGGAAGGCGGTCGGCCAGGCCGGGGGCGTCGAATTCTCCGACGGCACCTGTGAGGACATGTCACAGATCGAAAAATCGGTGTTCGACAAGGGCATCGAGACCATCCAGGCAGCTCGTACGGCCGCAACGCCGGTCGATCGGTAAATCGCCGGGATGTTTCAGGTGGCGGGCGTGGCCTTGTGCCACGTCCGCCTTTTGGCAGTAACGGCGATCCCTCCTGCGGGATGCCCGGACAAGGAGACATAGTGTGCCTATCGGTTCGGAAAAGGCGGCCCGGTCCGCGAAATGGATAGCGGCAGCCTGCCTGGCGCTGTCGACCAGCGGCCATGCTGCAGCCGGTGGAACATTCACGATCGATAACGCGGCGTTCCTGGCCGGATGCTGGCAAGGGGAGGCAGGAGGCGCGAACATTCGCGAAACCTATACGGCACCGCAAGCCGGGTCCATGCTCGGCAACAGCCAGGTCGTAAGCAAGGGGAAAACCGACTTCTTCGAGTTCATTCGCCTTGTCCAGACGCCCGATGGGGTCGAATACCGGCCTCTGCCCAATGCAAAGAGTGCCGCCTCGTTCAAGCTGGTGAAAGCCTCGGCCACCGAGGTGGTGTTCGAGAACGCCGCCAACGATTTTCCACAGCGCATCCTCTACGCGTTTGACGCGGGCAAGGGTCTCCTGACGGCACGTATCGAAAAGCTGGATGGCAGCAAGTCGGAGTCGTTCCCGATGAAGGCTGTCCCCTGTGGTGGAGAAGTCCATACCAGGGCATTGCGCTGAGTCACGCGCCATGAAGCACCGGCGTGGCGGCATGCCGGTGAAATTCGACACGGGTACCTGGGGCCACGGATGAAAAGCATCACCTGTCTTGGTCGTTTTGCTGCGTGCCTTCTGGCAGCGGGCGCATGTGCCGGCATGGCGACCGGCGTGCTCGCGGATGAGTTTCGTGTCGGCCCTCCCCATAAAGGGTGCCGCGCGGATGCAGCCAGGCGAAGCTATTGCTCGCCTGCCGAAGCGATGGCTGCCGCGAATGCCCGTCAGGGGCGCCACGTCATTCACCTTGCGGCCAAATCGATCTACACGCTGGAGCAGCCGGATCACGACGCCGAAGGAGGAAACGGGCTCCCCGCGGTGGCGACGCGCGTCGAGATCGACGGACATGGAGCGATCCTGGAGCGTGCCCGGGCTGCAGGTCAGCCGGCATTCCGCCTGCTGCGCGTCCTTCCCGGAGGGAATCTTACACTGCGCAATCTCACGCTTCGGGGCGGTGCGACGGGGCTTGGTTTCGACGGGGCGGCTGTCTGGAACATGGGCTCGCTCAGCGTGATCGGCTGCACCCTGGAAGATAACCACTCCGGTGATGATGGTGGCGCCATTCGCAGCGACGGCACGTTGCTCGTAGAGGATTCGGTTTTCCGGAGAAATTCCGCACTTGCCCAGGGAAGGGTCGGCGGTACGGGTGGCGTCGGCGGAGCCATCCAGACCCATACACAGTTCGGAAAAGGATATTCGCGCATCGAGCGTACCGTGTTCGAGGGAAACCAGGCCGATGCCAGCGGCGGTGCGCTCTGGTTGCTGGGCGACACGACGATCGTGCAGGCCACCCTCATCGGAAACAAGGCCGGTGAGCGCGGCGGGGGCATCATGAATTACGGCACCCTGGATATTCGCAAGTCGCGCATCGTGGATAACGATGCGGTAGATGCCGGCGGTGGTCTTTATGCCTTTGGCGAGGCCCGGGTGACCGAAACGGAGATTACGGGTAATCGTGCCGGTTCGTCGTCCGATTGCGACGGACACGTAAGCGGTTGCGTGGCGGACATCGCCATGCGCGGTAACGAGTAAGTGGGGGCGCGATGAAGCTATGGCGATGGATTGTCCTGATGCCGTGCCTGCTGCCCGCCGTGGTCGCGCAGGCCCGCGGATGTGCAGAGGTTTCTTCCGGGCGCAGCGACGCGGCACTGGCTGCCCTGCGGACGCAGGGTGCATCCATCGAGTATCGCGACGAGTCAGATGGCCCCGGTAAGCTGATGATAAGCACGGACGGGCGCTGGCAGGGTGGGGATACCGGGCTGGCCGCGCTGAAGGAGGTTGCCGGGCTATACAAGGTCAGGCTGGGCGCAAACGTCACGGACCAGGGGCTTGCCGAAGTGGCGCAGATCTGCGGCCTGTCGTCGCTCGACGTGCATTCCGTGGCGGTGACTGACGCAGGTGTCCGTCACCTTGCGCCGTTGACCGGATTGCGGCGACTCAACCTCACTTATACGAAGGTGAGCGATGAAGGACTGCGTACATTCGAGGGCTGGACCCGGCTCCAGTGGCTCGGCCTTTCCTATACGCGCGTGACACGTTCGGGCATCGAAGGCCTGAAACGCGTGCTGAAGCAGACGGTCATCGAAGGTAATCCGACTCATTAATCCGGCATCCCATAACGATGGAGGCAACGACATGGCAGGTCCTGTACGTGCGATGCGTAAAAAGGCGATCCGATTCCTTCCGTGGCTCGTTGCAGGCATGGCGTTCGCCATGGCGGTTCCTGTCGTGGCCGTGGCGGCGGACAAACCGATTCTGGAATACCTTTACGGCTGGGGGCAGCCCGGAACGGGCACCGGACAGTTCCGGGCCGTGCGTGGTATCGCAGCCTACGATCGCAAGAGTATCAACCGCACGCTAATCGTCGTGGCCGATGGGGGCAGGGACATGCTCCGCTCGTATACATGGGACATGATGTTTATCGACAAGTGGGGCGAGGCCGGCAAGGATGCGGGACAGTTCCACGAGCCGCGTGGCGTGGCGGTCGACCCGGAAGGCAATATCATCGTGGCGGATTCCGCCAATCATCGCATCCAGAAAACGGCGATCGGTACCACGACCTTTCTGGAGAGGCCTGGCCTTCCTGTGATGCAGTTCGGTTCCCACGGAACGGGTAACGGGCAGTTCGACATGCCGACCGGTGTCGCCGTCGATGGTGATGGAAACATCCTGGTGGCGGATACGCTCAATCATCGTATCCAGAAGTTCGATGCGAAAGGGAAATTTCTTGCCACCTGGGGCAGGCAAGGTAACGGAAATGGCATGCTGTTCATGCCGACTTACCTTGCCATTGACCGCGCCGGGCATGTCTATGTAGCCGATAGCGGGAACAATCGTATCCAGGTGTTCGATGCACAGGGGAAGTATCTCTCCTCAATCGGGTCGGTTGGCAAGGAGCCGGGTCATTTTGCCGAGCCGAAGGGCATTGCACTCGATGCAAAGGGTAACCTGTGGGTGGTCGACCGCCGCAATCACCGCCTGCAGGCCTTTGCTCCGGATGGCCGCTCCATGGGCACATTCGGGAAGCAGGGGCCTGGCAACGGGGAGTTCAACTTTCCCGAAGATCTTGCCTTCGATTCCAGCGGCCGCCTTTTCGTGACCGACGGCATGAACGGGCGTATCCAGGTGTTCAAGCCCGTGCAGATGAACTGAGGCGTCTGTGACACGGGAGTCCGCATCCGGCGCTTCCGGAACGGTCTACGCGCCGGTGCGGTTCGGCATTGAACGGTACCGGGTCGTTCTTCTGGCCGCGGGGCTGATTTTGCTCATGGCGTTACCTGGGCTGTGGCGTTTGGACCTTCGCCTTGACGGTCATGCCCTTGTCCCACCGGATGATCCGGCCGTCGCCATCGATGCCCAGATCAAGGAGCGTTTCTCCCAGGCGGATGCCATCGTCATATTCGTGGAGAGCCCCGGGCCGGAAGGAATTCTGAATACGGCATCACTGGCATTGGTCAGGAAAATCACGCTGGCCGTGCTCGACGAGCCGGATATTACTCGTCGTGACGTCAAGAGCCTTGCCACCGAGTCGCGCGATCGCGTCGCCTCGATGGACCTGTCGCCTTATCTTTCGACAGTGCCCGACACCGTCGCCGCCATGCAGGAACTGCGTGAGGATATCGAGGCAACGCCCATCCTCAAGGGAACGCTCGTGGCCCCCGACTATTCGGGGGCGAGCATTGTCGTACAGGTTCCCCGGGGTGCCGACCGGGATAGTTTCTACGACAGGATCCGGGCGATTGTTGCGTCCATGGACACGGGGCACGATCACTTGCACATCGTGGGTGCGCCGGTTGCCGAAAGCCAGCTTGGCAATCACCTGCTCACCGATCTGGCCCGGCAACTGCCGGTATGCGGCGCTCTGCTTGTATGGATACTGTGGCTCGCGTTCCGGCGTGCCGGCGCCATTGCCGTCGTTTTCGCCCAGGTGGGTGCCTGCCTCCTGCTGACGTTCGGGCTCATGGGGTGGTCGGGGACGCCGTTGTATATCACCACCGCCGTACTCCCCGTGATCCTCTGCACGATGGGTGTCGCCAGCGAAGTGCACATGCTCGTCGCGTTGCAGAGAGACATTCCCGGGTGTCGGCCGGCAGGTGATGCCGAACTGGCCCTGGCAGTGATGTCTCACGTGCAGCGGCCAGTGGCGATCACGGTACTGACGACGGCCATCGGCTTTGCCTCGTTTGTGCTTTCCGATCTGCCGCCCGTGGTTTCGTTCGGCGTGTGGGCCACCCTGGGTACATTGTTTTCATTGGCGTGGTCTCTTCTTGTGACGCCTGCGCTCTATCGTGCGCTGGGCGTCCGACACCTCGATCGCCGTCTTCCCGCGGTGTACATGGAAGGGGCGATGGGCTGGATCGACCGGTGTACCCATGCCCGCATGGCGCCCCTGTGGACACTGGCCGTTGGTCTCGTGCTCGCGCTGGGTGTACTCCGGCTCCAGGTCCAGGATGGCTGGATAAGCGGTTTTTCCCGGGCGAGTGCCTTCCACCAGAGTATGGAGCGCGTCAACCGGTCCATGCTGGGCACCCATCTGCTTCAGGTGGAGCTGGACTTCCCCGGGCATACGCAGGCCCTGCACGATCCCGGGGTCATCCAGGCCATCGGCAGGATGGAAGATGCCTTGCGAGTCACTGCGGGCGTGGGAGGGGTTACGGGTCCATATGGTCAGCTTTCAGGCGTGCGCTATCTCATGAATGGTCGCGCCGAAGGAAGCGACGTCGTTCGCGACGACCGTCGCGGCATACAGCGCCTGTGGCACCAGATGGGCGTCGGGCGCGGTGCGGACCGTCGCAGTGAAGTGGTCGACGAAGAAAGGCAGCGCGGCCTGCTTACCATCTATCTCAAGGATGCCAATTATCGCCAGACCGCCACCATCATGACGCATGCCGGCGAGCTGGCAGGTACGTTGCTGGCCCCTATGGGAGGAAAGATACGTTTCGGTGGCGATGTAGCGGTCAGTCAGGCAACCATCGCCGCCAACGTGCGGAGCCAGCTGGTTTCCGTGGGATCTGGAATCCTCGCGTTGTTTGTTTTCCTTCTTGTCATCTTACGTCGTGTATCCGCGGCATGCTTCGCCGTACTACCCGTGACGGTCGCTTGCCTGGCGGTGCTGGGCACGATGGGGTGGCTGGGCATCCCGGTGGGCGTCGCCACGTCCATGTTCATTTCCATCACGCTGGGAATCGGTATCGATTTCCCGCTGCATCTTCTGGAATACGCGGATCGCGAGCTCCGCCGTGGCGTGGCCGATCCCGTGGCAAGCGCACGACGTGCGGTCGGCCCAGCCATCATCATCGACAGTATCGTGGTGGGTGCGGGATTCGGGGTGCTCGTGTTTTCACAGGTGCCCGCGAACGTCAGGCTCGGTGCACTCGTCGCCATTTCGGTGCTGGCAAGCTGCGCCTGTACGCTCATGCTGGCGCGAGACAGGCGCTCTTATCGCGCACGCCAGCAGACGAGCGTGGCCATCGGTCCCGGCTAGTCCGCTGCAGGCGTCTGGTTGCGGGCCAGCTCCGGAACGATATCCCGCTGTGCGATATCCCTGGGGATAAAGCGGCGATCGAGCAGTTCTGAGAGCGGAACGGGTTTGTCCAGCATGCCTGTTTCCAGTGCCATGTCCTGGATCAGTTGCAGATCGGCATCCGAAGGAGAAAGCATCCGGTAACTCACGCGCCCGGGTGGGCTGGTAAGTACGTGGCGAACGATGGCTTCGTCCTGCCGGAAATAGGGTGATGCGACATGGGCGGCTTCCAGGCGGTGGGTTTCCGCCCATTCGCCGCTCTCGGCAATGCTTCTCACCAGGTTGGCGACGACGTTGGGTCGTTCGTGGATAAGGCGCTCGTGCACCACCAGTGCACACGAGATGAAGCCTGGCCAGATATCCTTCACGTGGTAAAGGATGCGGCCCTCGCCACTGAGCTCTGCCTTGGCGGGGAAGGGCTCGCCAACGAAATATGCATCAATGGCCTTTGCCGCCAGCGCACCTGGCATGTCGGGCGGAGGCAGTTCGACGAAATCGATCGACGCCGGATCGATACCGCGATCGACCATGAGTTTCCGTATCACGAGAAACTGATTGCTGTACTTGCTGGGAATTGCAAAGCGACGTCCCTTCAGATCCTCAAGTCCACGGATACTGAGGTCAGGTCGAACCATCACGGTGGAGCCATCGCGATGCCCCAGGTAGACGATCTTCACCGGCAATCCCTGTTCGCGAAGTTTCATGGCCAGGGGCACGGTCATGAACGTGGCCTCCAGGCGACCACTTTTCATGCTTTCGGCGACGGTGGGAAAGTCGTTGAAACGCTGGGCGTCGTAACGAAACTCCTTGCTCTTTCGCGATGCGTAGTCGGTGACAGGGCAGGTGAGGTGGCATGTCACCGGAAGGAACCCGACCGTGAGTTGTTCGCGAACGCGTTCAAGGTGCTCGCTATCGGATTCGGCGGCCCAGGCATGCCATGGTTCATATCGCATGACCGCGAGCGTACCGATGACGATGACGACCCCGGCAAGCCAGCGGGTGGCATAACGAGCGGCCATGTTGATGTCCTGGGCTATGAGAGGGCGATGGGGATACGGTCCGCATGGTCCGCGTGCGGACCCGTTGCCGTGAACGGGGTTTCGAGGTTGAGCAGGGACAGCAACCGGCCAACGGTGGCGACCACTTCCGGGTCGGTAACATGGCGCGGTCGAGGGCTTCGCATCCGGAGTTCATCCAGGATCGTCGTGGGGCGCCGGGTGAGAACCAGCACCCGGTCGGCCAGTTCGACCGCTTCCTCGACGTCATGGGTAACGAGCAGAACGGTGCGCGGCATGTTCTGCATCAGGCGGACGAACTCATGTCGCATGTGCAGCCGTGTCATGTAGTCCAGCGCTGAAAAGGGTTCGTCCAGCAGCAGGATGCGCGCCTGACTTACGAGGGCGCGAGCAAGCTCGGCCCGCTGACGCATGCCACCCGACACCTGGTAAGGGTAGTGATCGCGAAAGGTTTCCAGGCCAATCATGGCCAATGCTTCTTCGAGCGCGGAGGATCTTGCCTTGCTGTCGGTCAGGTGCCGCAGACCCAGATCGATGTTGCCGGCCATCGTCAGCCATGGAAGCAGGCCATCCTGTTGATAGACGGTCCGGGTGGGTCCTTCCCTGGATATCGTGCCGTTCGAAGGGTTCAGCGTGCCGGAGAGCAGATTGAGCAAGGTCGTCTTTCCGCAGCCCGAGGGGCCGACGATAGCCACGATCTCGTTGGGCGATACCTCCAGCTGGATATGGCGCAATACTTCTATGTTGCCGAAGGCATGAGAGCCTATCCGCGCATCAATCGATTTATCGGTCATATGCCCACCTCACGCCCGGGTGGCGGGCAAGCTGACGAAGAAGAACATCCAGCAGGGTACCGATGGCGCCGATAACGATCATGCCGGATACCAGCAGGTCCATTCGAAGGCCATTGCGTGCATCCCAGATCGCGAAACCCAGGCCATCGCGCCCTACGATCATTTCCGCCGCGACGACGATGACCCAGGCCAGGCCCGCCGTGATGCGCAAGGCGGTAATCAGCTGGGGCGCGACGGCGGGCAGGATCAGGGCCCAGAACATTTCCCGCTGCGAGAATCCGACGTCATTGCCGACCTTCAGATAGAGCGAGGGCACGTTCGCCACCGCGGCGGCCGCGGTGAGCACCATGGGGAAGAACGTTGTCATGAAGATGAGAAACACAGCCGGGGCATCGCCGATGCCAAACCAGAGAATCGCGAAGGGAATCCAGGCCAGCGGCGACAGGCTGCGAAAGAAATTCACTATCGGTAACAGTGCGCTGCGCACGCGCACCCTGGCACCGAGCCAGAGTCCGGCGGGTATGCCCAGTGCGACGGCCAGGGTGAATCCCGATATGACGCGAAACAGCGAAGCAATGAGATCGGTGAACAGCCGGCCCGTGGTGACCTCCTCCATGAATCCGCGGGCAACCGACCAGGGAGAGGGGAAAGCTGAGGGTGGAAAAAGGTTGGTCCATGAGACCAGTGCCCACAAGGCCACCAGGACCAGTGAAGTAAGCCAGGCGGACCAGGATCTGGTCGATGAGTCCTCATTCACGCGCAACGTCCCCTCTGGAATACGACTGACTGGCCTCGAATCGCATGAAATTACGAATCAAGGGCGAGCGAAAAGGTGCCGGGATCCCTTGGCCTGCGGGTTGATGCTCATCGGCTGGCGCTGCATCCCTGATGCGATGACTACCCGTGCGCGTCCCCACGCGCTTATCGGGCGAATCACAGTGTGGCAGGCAAAAAAGACGATGCCCCTGATTTGAATGTGCAATTTCGGCATGAGTCCCAACGCCATGGCGTTGGAGCCATCGA
Source organism: Luteibacter anthropi (assembly GCF_023699965.1). NCBI lineage: Bacteria > Pseudomonadati > Pseudomonadota > Gammaproteobacteria > Lysobacterales > Rhodanobacteraceae > Luteibacter > Luteibacter anthropi. Next base: position 4,508,639 of record NZ_CP077072.1, on the reverse strand, counting down.
CGAGCTGGATGTGATGGCGGCATGGACCGTTTCATGGCGATTATCGTAAGGGAACATGAAATCTGCACAGGTTGCACAGGGTATTGACGCCGTCCAGCGCATGGTCCCGGGGTCTACCAAGCAGAGGTTCGCCATGGTCAAGAAAGCCACGCCAGCGCCAGCGAAGGGGCTGGGTAAGTCCGCTCCGAAAACCTCAAGCGACCCACGGGGCGACGGTGACGAGCTTCACCAGCAAGCCGGTGGGAAGCACGAGCCGCTAACCACCAATGAAGGCGGCATCATCAGCGATAACCAGAACTCCCTGAAGGTGGGGGAGCGGGGCCCGGTGCTGCTGGAAGATTTCGTGCTCCGTGAAAAGATTACCCACTTCGACCATGAGCGGATTCCGGAGCGGATCGTGCATGCGAGGGGCTCAGCGGCACACGGATTCTTCGAACTGACCCGATCCCTGAAGAAACACACATCGGCGAGCATCCTGACCGAGGTTGGTGAGAAAACGCCGGTGTTCGTTCGTTTTTCGACCGTGGCGGGCGGCGCGGGTTCGGTGGATACCCCGCGCGACGTGCGTGGCTTTGCCGTGAAGTTCTATACCCGGGAAGGCAACTGGGATCTCGTTGGCAACAACATTCCCGTGTTCTTCATCCAGGACGCCATCAAGTTTCCCGATCTGGTCCATGCGGTAAAGATCGAGCCCGATCGTGGGTTCCCCCAGGCCGCCACGGCCCATGACACCTTCTGGGACTTCATCTCCCTTACACCCGAATCCATTCACATGATCATGTGGGCCATGTCGGACCGGACGATTCCCCGTTCGTTACGGATGATGGAAGGCTTCGGTGTCCATACGTTCCGGCTGGTGAATGCAGAGGGCAAGAGCACCTTCGTGAAGTTCCACTGGCGGCCGAAGCTGGGGCTTCAGTCCACGGTGTGGGACGAGGCGGTGAAGCTGGCAGGTGCCGACCCTGACTTTCATCGCCGGGATCTTTTCGAAGCCATTCAAGGCGGCAATCACCCGGAATGGGAACTGGGCGTGCAGTTGTTCACAGAAGAAGAGGCCGAACGCTTCCCCTTCGACCATCTGGACGCGACGAAGCTCATTCCCGAAGAACTAGTGCCCCTGAAAGTCATCGGCCGCATGGTGCTTGATCGCTGGCCGGATAATTTCTTCGCGGAAACCGAGCAGGTGGCGTTCTGCCCCTCGCATATCGTTCCCGGCATCGATTTCAGCAACGATCCGCTGTTGCAGGGCAGGTTGTTCTCGTACCTGGATACCCAGCTTTCCCGCCTGGGTTCTCCCAATTTCGCCCAGTTGCCGATCAATGCACCCAAGTGCCCCTTTGCGAATCACCAGCGCGATGGTCATATGCAGCGGGATGTTCCGAAGGGGCGGGTCGCCTACGAGCCCAGCTCCCTCCAGGCGGATTCCTCCCGTGAAGATGCAAAGCGTGGCTTCCGCAGCTTCCCGGCCAGGGAGGAAGGGAGCCGCAGTCGTATTCGTCCGGAGAGCTTTGCCGATCACTACAGCCAGGCCCGGCTGTTCTTCCGTAGCCAGACCGCCTTCGAACAGGCGCATATGGCCTCGGCGCTGGTCTTCGAACTGTCCAAGGTCGAGACGCCTCATGTCCGTGAAGCCGTGGTAGGCCACCTTCGCCACGTTGACGAAGCACTGGCACGCCGAGTGGCCGATGGCCTGGCCCTGGACAGCCTGCCTCCGGCGCCCGCGGCGAAGGTGCCGCCTGTCGACATGCCGCCGTCACCGGCCTTGCAGATCATCGGCAAGATGAAGAAAACGCTGGAGGGGCGTGTCGTGGGGATCCTGGTGAGTGACGGTTCCGATGGCGCCGCCGTGAACAAGGTCAGGAAGGCAGCGGAGGCGGCGGGTGCTGTGGTGAAGATCGTGGCGCCGAAACTGGGTGGGGCAAAGCTGTCCGACGGCAAGAAACTTGCTGCCGATGGCCAGTTGGCAGGCACGCCTTCCATCGTTTTCGACGCCGTGGCCGTGATTCTTTCGGCCGATGGCGTAGCGGAACTGGAGAATGAATCCGCCGCGATCGACTTCATGCGCGATGCGTTCGGACATCTGAAGGCCATGGTGGTCGATGCGGGTGGTCGCCGCTTGCTGGAAGCAGCCGGGGTCAAGCCGGATGATGGCGTCTTTGCATCCAGTGCGATCGATGCCTTCGTGAATGGTGCGAAGACGCGATTCTTCGCCCGGGAAGCCAAGGTGCGCATGCTGGCGTAAGTTACATCTGGCCTGCGCGACGAGGGGCGGCCTTTGGCGGTCGCCTCTCGTTCTGGCCCTTCCCGCGGCTACGTTGACCTTGCGTGGACAAACTGCCCACGTAGGCACCCCTACGCTGCGTCCTTGCCATGGCAGATCCGCTGCCTGGGAGGAACGACATGGCCCGTCCCATCTGGACCGGAACGCTCTCGTTCGGGCTACTCAATGTGCCCGTCTCGCTGTTGCCCGGCGAACGATCCGTCGACTTGCATTTCCGGATGCTCGACAGCCGCAGCAAGACGCCTATCCGCTATGAGCGGGTCAACGCGGAGACGGGTGAGGAAGTGCCCTGGAAGGACATCGTCAAGGCCTTCGAGTACAAGAAAGGCAGCTACGTCGTACTGAAGCCCGAGGATCTTCGTTCGGCGTCTTCCGAGGGCAAGGAAGCGGTCGAAGTCGAGGCGTTCGTGGACCAGGATGCCATTGGCCCCGAATATTTCGAGAAGCCGTACTACCTCGTGCCCGGCAAGAAGGCCGAAAAGGGCTATGTCCTGTTTCGCGAAACCCTGAAAAAGACCGGCAAGATCGGCATCGCCCGGGTGGTGATCCGCACGCGCGAATACCTGTCCGCCGTGGTGCCAAAGGACAATGCGCTGGTACTCATCCTGTTGCGCTACGAACAGGAGCTGGTCGATCCGGAGGAATACGCCATCCCGGACAAGAAGCCCGCTGCCTATCGAATTTCCACCAAGGAAATGGACATGGCACAGAAGCTGGTTGAGTCGATGGCGGAAGACTGGAAGCCGGGTAGCTATCGGGATGATTTCAGGGATCGGCTGCGCAAGGTCATCGATAAACGGATCAAGACCCGGGGCGGCGTGGTGGAGAAGGAGGAAGAGGCGGCATTGCCCGGGAATGCCGCGACCAACGTGGTCGATTTCATGGCGCTGCTTCAGAAGAGCCTGGGTGGAAAGACGGGCAGCAGCCCGAAGAAGACCACTTCGGGAAAAGCCACGAGGTCACGTCGGAGTCCGGGACGGGCATCACCGGCGAAAACGGCGAAGCGCAAGAGCCGGGTGTCGTCCTAGCGACGAATGAGGCACACGCATGAGCCTGCACGAATACCGTCGCAAGCGTGACTTCGACCGCACGAATGAACCTGGGCCAGACCGTGCTGGTGGTCGCGGTCACAGGGCGATCTTCGTCGTCCAGCTGCATCATGCATCGACGCGTCATTTCGATTTTCGCTTGCAGTTGGGCGACGCGCTTAAAAGCTGGGCGGTGCCCAAGGGGCCAAGCTTCGACCCTGCCGTGAAACGCCTGGCCGTGGAAGTGGAAGACCACCCGGTGCCCTATGCCGACTTCGAAGGCGATATCGATGAGGGCTACGGCAAGGGGCATGTCGATATCTTCGACAAAGGCGTCTGGACTTCGCCCGGCGATGTCGAAGCCCAGCTCGCGAAGGGGCACCTGACCTTCGAGCTGTTTGGTGAGCGACTCAAAGGCGGCTGGCACCTCGTCCGCAGCAGTAAACGCGAACGCCAGCCCGCCTGGTTCCTGATCAAGGCCGATGATGCTTTTGCCAGCGACCTTGAGGCCGATGACCTGCTCGATGGCAGGATGCGGGCGAGCACGAAGCGTGCCGGGAAGGGCAGGGAGGCCGTTCGCAGAAGCACAAAGACATCCAGGCTGCCTCGAAAGCAGGGTTCATGGAATGCGCTGGCCAGGGAACTGGACGTGCTCGACGGCGCCAGGGATGCTGCGCCATCGGCCCGGTTCCTGGCGCCGCAACTGACCCGCCTGCGGGATGCACCTCCGCAAGGCGATGGCTGGATTCACGAGGTGAAGTGGGATGGATATCGCCTGACAGCCACGGTGGTCGACGGTCGTGTCGCCGTCTGGTCACGCAACGGCCTTTTCTGGAATGAGCGCGTGCCGGAGATCGTCCAGGCCATCGAGGCCCTTGGTTTGTCCAGCGCACGGTTCGACGGTGAGCTGGTGGCATTCGACGCGAAGGGCCGAAGCGACTTCAATGCTCTTCAGAAGACTCTCGCCGGGGAAGGCCAGGCACCGCTAGCCTATGTGATGTTCGATATGCCCTATCTGCTGGGGAAGGATCTCGCATATGTTCCCCTGATCCAGCGCAAGGCGCTCCTGGAACGGGTGCTCGAACATGCGCCAGCGCAGCTCAGGTATAGCAGCCATCATGCCGGCGATGGGCCTGCGGTCTTCGACCAAGCCATCGCTCACCAACTGGAAGGCATCATTTCCAAGCGGGCTGAGGGAATCTACGATCCGGGGGGCCGTGATGACTGGCTCAAGATCAAGCGACTGGAAAGCGACGAATTTGCCGTGGTCGGATTCACGCGTGCCAAAGGCTCCCGTCTCGCGCTGGGTTCGTTGCTGCTGGCAAAACCGGGAGAAGGAAAGCGCTGGAACTACGTGGGACGCGTAGGCACCGGCTTTTCCGACGATCTATTGCGCGAGCTGGGCAGGGATTTCGCAAGGAAAGGACATGAAACGCCGCCGGTTCCATTGGATGGCGTCGATCCCCTGCTTCAGGGTGAGCAGTGGGTCAAGCCTGCCGTGGTGGCCGAAGTGTTCTTCCGTGGCTATAGCGGCGGTGGCCTGCTTCGCCAGGCGAGCCTCAAGGCGCTGCGATTCGACAAGTCGCCCGACGACCTGCAAACGACCGATGCCGCGGAGGACACACCCATGATCGCCATCACGCATCCCGGGCGCCTTGTGTATCCCGACGATGGCATCACGAAGCAGCAGGTGGTCGATTACTACCGGGCAGTGATGGATTGGATACTGCCGCCCATCGTGGATCGGCCACTTTCTGTCGTGCGCTGTCCCGATGGTATCGATGGCGCCACGTTCTTCCAGAAGCACGCACTTTCAGGCCTGAAGCGCGCGGGGCTTACCCGGATCGCCGAGAAGAAAGGCGGCCACGCGGAATATCTCTATCCGCAGGATGCCGAGGGGTTGATCGAGCTGGTGCAGTTCGGTGCCGTGGAATTCCATCCCTGGGGAGCGCACATTGCCGATCCGGATCGGGCCGATCGCATCGTCTTCGATCTGGATCCGGGCGATGGCGTGGCCTGGGGAAGGGTGGTGGAGGCGGCCCGCACGGTGCGTTCGCTGCTCGATGCACTCGGCCTGGTGTCGTTCGTGCGCACTTCGGGTGGCAAGGGACTGCATGTTGTCGTTCCACTGAAACCGGCCTCGGACTGGGATACCGTCAAGCTGTTTGCCAGAGGCTTCGCCGAAGCCATGGCAGGCACCCAGCCTACGGAGTTCGTCGCGACAGCGACCAAGTCGCTACGCAAGGGAAAAATCTATATCGATTACCTGAGGAATGGTCGGGGCGCCACGGCAATCGCGTCGTACTCCTTGAGAGCTCGTGCCGGAGCGCCGGTTGCAACACCGCTTCGCTGGGATGAACTGGGCAAGCTGCGCTCGGGAAGTGATTTCGATATTCATTCCATGCCGAAGCGGCTTGCCCGACTCAAGAGCGACCCGTGGAGTGCGATAGATGAAGTGAGGCAAAGCCTGGATGACGTGGGTCGCCGTTTTCATCGGTAGCTCGACGCATGTAAGTCCCCTGCAAAAGCCACGCGCAGCGGCATCTTCGTGATCGATCGGAAACATTTTTGTAAAAAATCTATGCAACGCTTGAACCGTTGAGTATTGTCACGCGGCAACCACTGCGTGATTCAACGATAACTCGCGGTTTTCATAAGTTCGCTCGATCTTTACTGGTCGGGCTTTTTTTACGCCCGGAGGAAACGCGTAAATTTACGTTAAATAGCAATCTCATGCGTTGACGGTCAATTAAATGCGTTTTTGATCAGGTAATTGCGCACTGACTCTCGCGTTATCGAAAAGCGTTTCGAACGCGACACCCGAATTCACAAAACTGCTCGCTGCCTGCTTCATGCAGGCGGCTGATCACCCGCTTTGCTCCTGTGGAATTGATAGAGATGAAAAGAAACCACCTTTATATGGCGATTGCCGTCGTTTTCTGTATGACCGCTGGTTCTGCGGTAGCGCAGGACGCCAACAACCCGGCGAATCAGTCGACCACCAACAAGGATGCGGGTGCTCAGCGTTCGAGTGCGTCAAGCACGTCCAATACCACCACCTCCAACGACACCAAGCGCGTCCAGCAGATGAATGCCGTGACCGTGCAAGCCGACAATCTTTCGCTGGCCGGCGGCCTGATGTCGGTGCAGACGGCACCGAAGGCCGTGTCGACCATCACCCGTGATGCAATCCAGAAGGCTTCGCCGGGCGCAAACTTCACGCAGATGATCGGCAGCATCCCGGGCGTGAATGCCGCCACCGATGACGTCACGGGCCTGGCCAACGGCCACTACAGCATCCGTGGCTTCGACTCGTCGGACATCGGCATGACCGTCAACGGCGCGCCCATCACCGATACGGGCAGCTACTCGGTGTATGCCACCGAGTACGGCGACACGGAGAACATGGGCGACATCACCGTGCTGCAGGGCATTCCCGATGTGGACATGCCGGACTCGGGCGCCAGCGGCGGCCATATCGGCTGGGCCACCATCGACCCGTCGCACCAGGCGGGCGTGGACTTCACCCAGACCGTCGGCAGCAATGACTACCGCCGTACCTTCATCCGCCTCAACACGGGCGATACCGGCCCGGTGCGTTCCTGGATTTCCTACTCCGACAACAGCGCCGACAAGTGGCGCGGTCAGGGCGACATGAACGTGACCAAGGTCGAGGGCAAGTCGATCTGGACCATCGACGACAACAACTCCATCAGCGCGTCGCTGCAGTACAACCGCGAAAACAACATCAACTATCGTTCGCTGACCAAGGCCCAGGTTGCCCAGAACGGCTACCACTACGATTACAACCCGACCTGGCTGCCGGGCTCGTCGCCGGCGGCCATCAGCAACAACACCTTCTATTACGGCCTGCGCACCAATCCGTTCTCCAGCTACCTGGCCAGCCTGGACGGCGAGTTCAAGCTGTCCGACAGCCTGCGCCTGTCCGTGATTCCGTACTTCTGGTACGGCAGCGGCGGCGGTGGCGCCGGTGCGACGGTGAACGAAAGCACCTCGCCCCTGGATCGCTTCGGCTACGCCAACCAGGACGTCAATGGCGATGGCCGCGTGACCAACAACACCAGCGGCGTGGTGTACTCCTACTCAGCCGCCACCACCTTCCGTCCGGGCGTGATCGCCAAGTTCAACCAGGACTTCGGCCTGGATAACAGCCTGGAATACGGCTTCTGGTACGAGCGCTCGCGCAAGAGCCAGTCCGATCTTTATGGCTCTGTGGATAGCCAGGGCAATCCGGGCGACATCTGGGGCAATTCGAACTTCATCGAGTACCCCAATGGCGTGCCGCAGAAGGTATATGACGAATACACCACGACCGAAATCAAGAAGGGTTTCGTCACCGACAACTGGACCCCGAACGACCAGTGGACCTTCACGGCCGGCCTGAGCTACCTGTGGGAAAACCGCACGGGCTACGTGTGGGAGTATCCGGGTTCCACGGCAGGCTCCCTTACCAAGCAGCAGAACTATAGCAACGTGGACAAGAGCTGGAACAAGCTCCTGCCCACGGCCGGCATCAAGTTCCAGCTTGACGACCGCAACCAGTTCTACATCGGCAGCGGCAAGACCTTCCGCGCACCGCCCAATACGGTGGCCCTGCTCAACACGCTGGATAACCAGCAGAAGGCCAATGCCCCGGAAACGGCCTGGAACACCGACATCGGTTACCGCTTCTACGGTGATGCGCTTTCGGTCAGCGCCGACGTTTATCACAGCAACTACAACAACAAGCAGGAAAGCGCGTTCGACGAGACCACCGGCTACACCTTCTACACGTCGATCCATCGCATGAGCATGGATGGTTTCAACGGCGAGGTGAGCTACAAGCTGGCGAAGGACTGGACGGCGTACGCTTCCTACACCTACACCCGCGCCAAGATCGTCGGCGATATCAACGGCGGCAGCGGCGATGGCATCTATCCGACCGACGGCAAGACCATGCCGGATACCGCCCGCAACATCGGCAACCTCAGCCTGGCCTACGACGACGGCAGCCATCTGTGGGCCACGCTGAGCGCGCGCGTCACCAGCTCGCTCTATGGCGACTACATGAATACCGAGCGTGTCGGCGGCTTCACCAATTTCAGCCTGGATGCGGGTTACCGCTTCAATAACTGGGACTGGCTGAAGAGCCCCTACATCAAGTTCAACGTAAGCAACATCACCGACCACAAGGCGTTCTCGTACGTCAGCTCGTCGCAGTTCCTCGCCACCCCGGAAGGCAAGCTGTACAGCAGCTCGCCCACCTACGGCCTGCTGCAGCCGCGCGCGTTCATGGTGACCTTCGGCGCTTCGCTGTAATCCCCGATCACCGCCCGAACCAGAACCGGCCCCTCACGGGGCCGGTTCTTTTTGTGCCCTTGCAGGAGCGCGCCTGCGCGCGACCGTTCTTTCGTAATACCCCGGCACCAACATCCCTCTACCTACGCACCATGAAACACCCCGAATCGCTCCCGATAGCGTGCCGGGCTCAGCTGCATATGCTGTCGAAAATGATGTCGGAGCGTATCGGCACTACCAAAACCACACGCCTGAGCTATCTGATCGACGCTCAGGTCGCCACCTTCCAATAACTGGCGGGCCCGGCTCAGGCGTTCCTGTGTAATCCATTGCTTGGGTGAACAACCCGTGGCCTCTTCAAAGCGGCGAAGCAGCGTGCGCTCGCTCATATGAGCGCGATCGGCAAGTACAGAGATGGTAAGAGTTTCATCAAGATGCTTGCGCATCCAGCCGAGCAACTTGCTCAGCCCGTCCCCATGCATCGGTACGGGTGTCTGGATGAACTGAGCCTGCCCCCCGTCACGGTGGGCGGGTACGACGGCACGCCGGGCCACGGAGTTGGCGACATCGGGGCCGTAGTCTCGCCGGATCAGGTGCAGGGACAGATCAAGCGCTGCGGCGCTCCCCGCCGAAGTCAACAGCTGGCCTTCGTCGACATAGAGCACGTCAGGCTCGACGCGGATGGATGGATAGCGTTGTGCAAGGGCATCGGCATACCGCCAATGGGTGGTTGCGCGAAGGCCATCAAGCAACCCGCTTGCCGCAAGCACGAACACACCCGAGCAGTATGACAACAGGCGGGCTCCACGATCGTGGGCGTTTCGCAGCGCCTGGAGCAGTGGGGTAGGCGGGATGGCGTCCATGCCACGCCAGCCCGGGACGATGATGGTGCCGGCGTTCTTCAGCCGGTCGAGCCCTGCCTCCGCCGTGACCTGCAGGCCGCTGGCGGCGCGCATGGGCCCCTGGTCTACGGCACACACTTCGAAGTTGTACCAGTCCGGCAGCTCGGGGCGCGCCAGGCCGAACATTTCCACGGCGATGCCGAATTCGAAGGCGCATAGCCCGTCGTACACGAGGGCGGCCACGTTCCGGTTGGGTGGTCCGGGGATCGAGCGGCGGCGTTTTGGCGGATTCTTCATGGTGGGAGTCATTCTTGCCAGTAACACCCAGGTGGCGCCAGTGCCGACACTGGTATCACCTTCCTGCAGGAGCCTGCCGATGAGTACCGTCGTTCAACGTTTCCCCGCCGCCGCCAGCCAGGATGCCCTGGCCCATTTCGAGGCCCGCCTGGGATTCGAGACCGATTGCGCCGATGTCTGGTATGCAACGAACCGCGAAGCCAGGGATTTTGTCCTGCTCGATGTACGCACGCCGACACTCTATGCGGCAGGTCATGTACCCGGCGCCATCAATCTGCCCGCTCATACGGTGACGGAACAACGCATGGCGGAATATCCCGCTGACACCCTGTTCGTCGTTTACTGCGCCGGGCCGCACTGCAACGGTGCCAACAAGGCGGCGATAAAGCTTGCCAGGCTGGGAAGGCCGGTTAAGGAGATGATTGGTGGCATCACCGGATGGATCGACGAGGGATTCGGACTGGAGCGCTGAGATGCCCGTCAAGGTCGATATCCGACGACGCCTGCCTCAGTACGTCCTTGATGGCGGTAATGACGGCACCGGGTTGGTCGAGCTGGATGTAATGCCCGGTATTGGCGATATTGCGATTCTGTCCCCGGGTGGACCGCGATGCGAGTTCCTCGTGCATGTCGATCCAGTTGCGTCGCAGGGTGTCCCGTGATTCCTTCGTCTCGTTTGGCCCCAGTGGGATATTGGCATCGTTGCCCATGGTCCGGGTGAGAACGATGATGGGCATGTCACCGAAGGTGCGGTGTGCAGCGCGGACCTGATCCTCGCTGGCGCCGCCCCGGACACTTTTCAGCTCGGAAGTAACGGCCTTCTGGTAGGCGGGCCGGGCGTGTTGTATGTCATGCACTGCATTGATCGCGCTCGACATGGCAGGATCGGTCTTGCCGATGCACTTCCGGTAAAGCTCGGATTCCTTGTCGAACCCTGTCTCTGCCTGCTTTATGCAGGCTTCGTGCTGGGCAATGAAGGGGGCGAGAACGTCCTTGTCGTAATTCCTGAAAGCCTGGCGCATGGCCGTGGCCTGAAGTTCATTGGCCGGGTCCACCGACACCATGCCCACCACGTCGGAAGGATAGCGGCTCGCGAAAAGAAGCATGTTGAGGCCACCATAGGAGTGACCTACCAATACATAGGGGCCACGGACATCAGCCTTGGCCAGAAGCTTATGCAAATCGTCGACGATGTTTGCGCTGGTACTGGGTCGCGATGCAGGGTCGCTGAAACCGATGCCTGCCCGATCGTAGGAGCACGTGCGTGTCAGCCGTGATATTTCCGGCTGAACCAGGCCCCACGTGCTGGTTTCGTCACCCAGGCCAGCATCGAAGATGACCGTAGGTGACCCTGAGCCCGTGCAGAAAAGGTTCAAGCTCCGGCCCGGCTCTATCTGGATACGCTGCTGCGCCTGTGTGTATCGACTATCGTCGATGACGTGGGGTTTTGTCATCGGCGCGTCCTGCGCTGCTATCGATGTCGAAGACGCGATGAGCAGCGCAACAAGCCCACAGGTTCTGTGGCGTATCTGCATGAAAGCCTCCCGCCCCTGGACGCTCATGACGTCGCTCGGCCCGACGATTCAGGCCTTTACTCAGGTTCTCCGCAGCGTAGTCGGGGTTGTCGCATCCTTCTTATGCTTGAAGTCACGACAGGCCATTGGTCATGACCACGATGGACCGGGGAGGGCAGATGAATTCACCACCCTTTTCCGCCGTTACACCCTTTTCCAGCTCGGGTGCCGACGACAGTACGACCGACCAGGAGGCGGCGAAGTCACCTTCAGGTAGCCGGAAGGCCACACCTTCGGACCATGCATTCACGAGCAGCAGGAGGCTTGCATCGCTTCCCTGGCGGCGCACACCGCTTTGCTGGGCACGCCCCTCCATGATCACGGCTATCGAGCGGGCGCCCGGGTCGGTCCAGTGCGCTTCGGTCGCCTCCTGTCCGTCAGGCGCGAGCCAGACCAGGTCGCGAATGCCTGTCTCCTGTTCATACCTGCCGTCCAGAAACCGGCCCCTGCGCAGGAGGGGAAATGCTTTTCTCAAGGCGACCAGTTCACGGACAAATTCGCTCAGTCGCCCTTCGGTGGGATCGCGCTGCCAGTCGATCCATGCAATATCGCTATCCTGGCCATAGGTGTTGTTGTTGCCGCCTTGCGTCTGCGCACGTTCGTCGCCAGCCAGCAGCATGGGCGTTCCCTTGGAAAGGAACAACGTGGCCAGCAGGTTGCGCATCTGTCGCTCGCGCAGGGCGAGAATGCCCGCGTCATCGGTATCACCCTCGACACCGCAGTTCCACGAATGGTTGTTGTCCGAACCATCGCGATTGTCTTCGCCGTTGGCTTCGTTGTGTTTGCCGTCGTAACTCACCAGGTCGTGCAGCGTGAAACCATCGTGCGCCGTGATGAAGTTGACGCTGGCCCAGGGCCGGCGACCTCGCTTGTCGAAGAAATCGGCCGATCCGGTAAGCCGCTTGCCGACGTCGGGAAGCTTGCCCTCGTCGCCTTTCCAGAAGGCACGGACATCGTCACGGAAACGGTCGTTCCATTCGGCCCAGCCGGGAGGGAAGTGTCCCACCTGATAGCCGCCCGGGCCGCAGTCCCATGGCTCGGCGATCATCTTGACGCTTGCCAGCAAGGGATCTTGTGCAACGGCATCGAGAATTCCGCCACGCTGGTCGAAGCCGGTGGGCTCGCGCCCGAGGATGGTGGCCAGATCGAACCGGAAGCCATCCACATGCATGTCCGACACCCAGTAGCGCAGCGAATCCATCACCATCTGGATCACTCGCGGGTGGCTTACGTTGAGCGTGTTTCCTGTCCCGGTGTCGTTGATGTAGAAGCGGGGATCTTCGACCAGGCGGTAATAGGACAGGTTGTCGATGCCTCGGAACGAGAGGGTGGGCCCCAGCTCGCTTCCTTCGGCCGTGTGGTTGTAGACCACATCCAGCAGCACCTCCAGGCCAGCCTTGTGCATGGCCTTGACCAGGTCACGGAACTCGTCGCGATGCCCATTGGACAGATACCGGCGCTTGATCGCGAAAAAACCGAGGGTGTTGTAGCCCCAGTAATTCCGGCGATCAGCCTCCAGCAGGTGGCGGTCGTCCAGATAGGCATGCATGGGCAGCAGCTCCACGGCCGTGATGCCCAGGCCGCGGATCTGCTCCAGGACAGCTGGCGAGGCCAGGCCCGCGCACGTGCCACGCAGGGCATCGGACACGTCGGGGTGCTTCATCGTGTAGCCCCTGACATGGGTCTCCATGATGATGGTCTCGTCCCAGGGGAGCATCGGGCGTTCGTCACCATCCCAGTCGTACGCCTCGTCGACCACCACGGCCTTCGGGACGAAAGGCGCGCTGTCGCGCTCATCGAAGCTCAGGTCCTTGTCGGGATGGCCCACCGTGTAACCGTAGAGCTCGTCGCACCAGGTCAGCTCGCCGGCGAGTTCCCGGGCATACGGATCGATCAGGAGCTTGTTGGGGTTGAACCGATGCCCTTGCTCCGGCTCATACGGGCCATGGACACGATAGCCATACAACTGTCCAGGCCGGACACCGGGCAGATAACCATGCCAGATCTCGTCGGTGTACTCGGGAAGTTCGATCCGGGTCTCCTTGCCGTCGTCATCGAACAGGCAAAGCTCGACCCGGGTAGCGTGGGCGGAAAACAGGGCGAAGTTGGTGCCCTCACCATCGAAGCAGGCGCCGCGCGGAAAGGGACGGCCCTCGGTGACGGGGGCGGTTTGCGTGGGAGGCGTGCTCATCGAAAATAGTGCCCTGGTGGAAGAATCGGGAGAATCGGGTCGTCGCCGTGCAGGAAGCGTCGAGGCTGGATGCCTGACAGGATGACGGCGGCGGATAAACCAAGGGAGCGCCCCATGGGCGCTCCCTTGCATGACCGCGATGGCGAAGGGTCAGCGACCCTTGCGTGCCTCGTCGGCGGCCTTGCCTACTTCTTTCTGGACCTTTCCGGCGTTCTTTTCGAGGTTGCCCGCGACTTCCTTGGTCTTGTTGCCCGTAACCTTGCCCACGACTTCCTTCACGGCGCCCTTGACCTCGTGCTTGGTGCCTTCGGTGCGGTTCTTATCCATGGAAGATCCTCTGTGATAGGTGGAACCGACTTTGCAGGTCGAGACCAGGGCCAGAACGTGCATCCCGCATGAAGACCCGCTTCACGTAGCAGGGCCGTTCAGTCACTATCGATGGTGGGCCCAGAGGATCAGCTTAGCGTCCGGGCCTCGTTCCGGAGTCCACCGGAGTGCATTTGGGCGGCGTGTATATCGCCTCTTCGCCCGCCATGCCGGGGAACATCTGGGACGTACAGTCGAAAGCACTCCCGTCCCGCTTCTTGATGGCGCGATAGTGCAGTGTCTGGGGACGTATGCTGCCGGGGGCGTCGCTTTCCACATCGACAAACGTAAGCTCGGACGAGGAATGAACGCCGAGCGCATCCACCGTCTTGATCTGCAAGGGCCCGGGAATCGGATCGAGGGAGGTTATCGTGGCGCACCCGCTTAAATAAAGCGGAATGCAGAAAAACAGCCACTTCGTCTTCGCCATGGCTTTTCTGGAAATCTCGATCGGAAACATGCGACATGACCTTCATGGCGGGATAGATGCGTTAGCGTCGGTCTTTTGGCATTAGCGAAACGTCAAGGCCGTATGCCGGGCAGACACCTGCCCACGGAATCGTCAGGGGTGATCATCGGGGCATCAGCAGTCTGAAAAGCAGAGCTACCGCACCGACTGCCACTACGCCTGCCACATAGAGCCCGATGAACCATCGGGCTCGCCGCCATCTGGATGGTGTTGGCATCAGTGATACCCCGCGTCGTCGTGCCGGACCTTTCCACGGAAGATCCAGTAGGAAAGGGCGGTGTATGACAGGATCACCGGGATGATGACGGCCGCACCGATCAGTGTGAACACCTGGCTGGATCTTGGTGCCGAAGCGGACCAGACGTCCAGCGAAGGAGGAATCAGGTTCGGGAAGATGCTGACGATGAGGCCGGTGTAACCCAGAAATACGATGGCCAGGGTGAGCAGGAAAGGCGCTCGCTCGCTTCCCCGGCGAAGGCTTATGAAGATGCCTGCGACGGTGGCGAGGACCAGCGCGGGCACCGGCATGAAGAAAAACAGGTTGGGAAGGGCGAACCAGCGGGCGGCCACGGCCGGCTGGCCGATGACGGTCCAGATACTGATGGCCCCGATAAGTGCTGCCAGCAGCGCGGCCAGTGGGCGCATGAGCAACGCCATTCGCCGGTGAAGCTCGCCATCGGTCTTCATGATCAGCCACCCGCACGCCAGCGTGGCGTAGGTGACCAGCAGGCCCAGGCCGGTGAACAGGCTGAACGGATTGACCCAGTCAAACGGGCCGCCCGCGTATCTGCCGTCCGCGATGGGAATACCCTGCAGCAAGGTGCCGAGAATCACGCCCTGGAAGAACGTGGCGGCTGCAGAGCCCGCGATGAAGGCCATATCCCAAAGGTGCTGCGTGCGCCGGGCCTTGGCACGAATCTCGAAGGCCACCCCTCGAAAGATCAGGCCGCATAGCATCCCGACGACGGGAAGATAAGTTGCCGATAGCAGTACGGCATACGCCACGGGAAACACGGCGTAGAGACAGGCACCACCCAGCACCAGCCAGGTTTCATTGCCGTCCCACACCGGCGCGACGGTGTTGAGCATGACCTGCCGCTCTCCCTGACGATTGAAGAGGGGAAACAGCAGGCCGATGCCCAGGTCGAAGCCATCGAGCACCACATACAGAAACACACCGAAAGCGATGATGGCGCCCCAGACCATGGGCAGATCGATAGACATGGGGTTTACTCGTCGATGGCGTCGGTAGGACGGGATAGCGGGCGGTGCGCAAAACGATCGTGTCCCGCACCCGTGCCTTCTTCTTCGCTATGGGCTTCGTGATCGAGCGTTTCGGGGCCCTTCGCCATGAGACGCAGCATGTAGTAGCCCCCCGTACCGAATACGAGGAAGTACACCACCACGAAGGTCAGCAACGAGGTGCCGACCTGATTGACGGTAACCGCCGATGCCGCATCCTTGGTGCGCAATACGCCGTAGACGACCCAGGGCTGTCGTCCCGCCTCGGTGGTCACCCAGCCGGCCAGCAGCGCGACCAGGCCGGCCGGAGCCGACAGAAGCACCAGACGCTGGAACCATGCGGCGTGGTACAGGCGCTTGCCGCGACGGAGCCACAGGCCGAGCACCGCAATCAACAGCATCAAGAGCCCCATCGCTACCATGAGCCGGAAGCTCCAGAAGACCAGGGGCGAAAAAGGCCGGTCTTCTTTCGGGAACGATTTCAGGCCCTGGATCTCGCCGTCCCAGGTATGCGTGAGGATGAGGCTGCCCAGATGGGGCACCTTCAGGGCGAAGTGCGTGGTTTCCTGCGCCATGTCCGGCCAGCCGAACAGGTTGAGGGACGTACCACCGCGTTCTGTTGCCCAAAGCCCTTCGATGGCAGCGATCTTGGCGGGCTGGTACTTCCGGGTATTCAGGCCGTGGGCATCGCCGGCCGCGATCTGAAGCGGCACGACGAGAAGCAGCATCCACAGCGCCATGGAGAACGACTTGCGGATGGCGCGGTCCCGGCGGCCGCGTAGCAGGTGCCATGCGGCGCAACCCGCCACGATCATCGCCGCGACGATGTAGGCGGCGAGCGCCATATGCACCAGGCGGTACGGGAACGAAGGATTGAAGACGATCTTCAGCCAGTCCACCGGCACGGCTTTGCCATTTACCAGCTCGAAGCCCTGCGGTGTCTGCATCCAGCTGTTCGAGGAAAGTATCCAGAACGTGGAGATCAGCGTGCCTGTGGCGACCATGAGCGTGGCGAAGAAATGGGCGCGCGGCCCGACTCGTGTCCAGCCGAAGAGCATGATGCCGAGGAAACCGGCTTCCAGGAAAAAGGCCGTCATGACCTCGAAGGCAAGCAGGGGGCCCGTGACTGGTCCGGCCACCGCCGAGAATCCGGCCCAGTTGGTGCCGAACTCGTAACTCATCACCACGCCGGATACGACGCCCATGGCGAATCCAACAGCGAAGATCTTTGACCAGAAGAAGAACAGTTGCTTGTAGACAGGCTTGCCCGTCTTCAGCCACAACCCTTCGAGCACGGCCAGAAAGCTCGCCAGGCCGATGCTGATGGCCGGGAAAATGATGTGGAACGACACGGTAAAGGCAAACTGCCACCGGGCGAGGAATAGCGCTTGATCGGGGAGAATCACTTGCGCACCTATGGGGACTGAGCACATGGAAGCGGTGGAGAGGTGAGCGTCACTTCGTGGGGGGCGAAGTGACTGCCTGTCCATCGTCGTCCGCACTATGGTGCTCTCACCGATCAGCGAACGGCACAATCCTGCGTCAATGCGCCGTGCGTCAAAGCGTCCTGCGTCAAAGCGTCTTTGGTGTCATGCAAGCGAGCAGTCTCCGCTTCGTGAGGTTTAAGCGACACCACGTAAGGGATCGCTGTTGTACCAAAGTTCGAAATCGTTATGCTTCATTGATTCCGTTCTTCGGATTCGGGGAGTGGCACGGGCGTCATACCGGGGTGGGCACATCGGGTACCCGTAGAGCACTCTCCGTGTCATGGCCGGCGATACTCCGTTTCACGGTCGATTTTCGACCGGGCGGTCCATGAATCTTTTTTTCGTTCCAGCCCTAAAGTTTTCGGCAGGGCAGCCGATGTCGTCCCTGATCGCCTGTACAGGGGGGCGTTCCAGTCATGGAGGAGCCGCGTTCGCGTCGGCTTCCCGCACATTCGGAAGTGTGGAGTGGGCAGCATGGGTTTTCAGGGGGCGCGCCGTTGGCGTGCCATGGGGCGGACGCTGCTGGTCGGTGGCGCCGTACTCGTAGCAGGGGTGGCGCTGGGGCAGACCACCCTCGACAAGCAGGAACAACTGCGCCGTGCGCAGCGGTTGGACCAGAAAGAGGCGGAGCGCCAGGAGACGCCGTTCCAACCCTTGCCGCCGACGGCCGTCGAGCGGCTCGATGCGCCGTTGCCGAAGGAAACACCGTGCTTCGACCTGCACGCGCTCCGTCTGGAGGGTGAACGGGCCGACGAGTTCGGCTGGGCGCAGCGCTACCTCGATCGCTTCGTTGGCCAGTGCGTGGGGCGTGCAGGGCTCGAGGCCCTGCAGCGACGCCTTTCCAATGAGCTGATCGCCCGTGGTTTCGTTACCACGCGCGTCGGCGTGCCGGCGCAGGACATCGCCCAGGGCACGCTGCGTATGCTGCTGGTACCGGGCACGGTCCGGCGCATCCGCTTTGCGGAGGGCTCGCCCGTCCTGAACTGGCGCACGGCGTTTCCGCTGCGTGAGGGTGATCTGCTGAACCTGCATGCCATCGAGCAGGGGCTTGAGCAACTCAAGCGCGTGCCCTCGCAGGACGTCAGCATGGATATCGCGCCGGGTGGGGAAGTCGGGGAATCCGACGTGGTGCTCACCGTGCACACCACGCGGCGCTGGCATGTCGTGCTCGATGCCGGCGACGCCGGGCTGAAGGGTACCGGGCGCTACCAGGGCAACCTCAACATGTCGCTGGACAATCCGCTGGGCTGGAACGATCTCTTCTCGATCGGCGCTGGCCACGCGCTGGCCACGCACGCGGATGGCGGCAGCACCTTCAGCGAAAACGCCACCTATAGCGTGCCGTGGGGCTGGTGGACGTTCAGTGGCTCGGTGTCCACGTACCGTTACCGGCAGTGGATCGAAGGCTTCCAGACCCGGTTTCGCTCCACCGGCACGTCCACGTCAAGCGACGTGACCATCCAGCGCCTGCTCACGCGCGGCACATCGAGCAAGACCTCGATCGAGGCGCGCGTGGCGACGCGCAGCGCACACAGCTACATCCAGGGCGTGGAAGTGGGTATCCAGCGGCAGCGCGTGGCAAGTGCCGAACTGGCCCTGGTGCATCGTCATTACCTGGGCCAGGCACAGCTGGACGCGCGCCTGGGCTACCAGCGCGGCACGCCGTGGTTCGGCAGCCAGTGGAACGCGTACGACCCCGAGATCGGTTTCCCGACCAACCGTTACGGCCTGACCACGCTGGACATCTCGCTCAGCCAGCCCTTGCAGTTCGGCAGGCAGCCAGTGATCTGGGACAGCAGCCTTCGCCTGCAGCATTCGACGGACCACCTGCCGGCCGCGGAACTGCTGACCATCGGCGGCCGCTACTCGGTACGCGGTTTCGATGGCGAGCAGACCCTCGCCGGAGAGCGGGGCGGCTACCTGCGCAATACGCTGACGTTTCCCATCGGGATCCTTGCGCCGTACATCGGCGCGGACATCGGCCGGATCTCCGGCCCAGGATCGCAGGCCAGTAACAAGCAGCTGGCGGGCGCCGTGGTCGGTGTGCGCGGCAGTTATCGGGGCCTGAGCTGGGATCTCTTCGCGGGACGGCGGCTCCACGCGCCACATGGTTTCGATACCGAGCAGCCAGCGACCGGCTTCCAGCTGATCTACCAGTTCTGAATATTCGCAGGACGACGCCGTCGAACGGCGATCCAGGGAACATGTCATGAAGACGAACACGGATACGAATGGCCGCCCGCAGGGCGCACGAATCACTGGACAGGTGCTGCTGCGCGCGGTGCCGCTGGCCGTGGCGCTGGCCGCGGTGGGTATCCCGGTGGTTTCCTGGGCGCAGGTGGTTCCCGATGCCGCCGCCGGCACGCATCAGCCGAAGATGGATTCGGCCGCCAACGGCGTTCCCGTCGTCGATATCGTCGCGCCCAACGCGGCGGGTGTCTCGCATAACAAGTACCGCCGCTTCGACGTCGATCAGCGCGGTCTGATCCTCAACAACAGCGGGTCCATCTCGCGAACCCAGCTCGGCGGCTATATTGCCGGCAACGACAATCTGAAGAACGGCGAAGCCTCGCTGATCCTCAACGAGGTCACCTCGGGCCTGCCGAGCAGCCTGCGCGGTTACGTCGAGGTGGGTGGCAAGGCCGCTCCGGTGGTCATCGCCAACCCTTACGGCATCACCTGCGACGGCTGCGGCATCATCAACAGCCAGCGCTTCACCCTGACCACCGGCACGCCCGTGTTCGGCGGCAGCGGCAGCCTCGATGCCTTCCACGTCACCGGTGGCAGCATCGCCATCGGCAGTGGTGGCCTGGATACCGCGGCCGTCGACCGCACCGACCTCATCGCCCGCGCGGTCCAGGTCAACGGACAGATCTGGGCGAAGGACCTCAGCGTCATCGCCGGCAGCAACGACGCAGGCTATACCGATGCGAGCGTCCGCGCGGGTCAGGCGACCGGGGCGCGCACGGGCGTGGCGATCGACGTCGCGGCGCTGGGTGGCATGTATGCGGAGAAGATCCGCCTGGTGGGTACCGAGGCCGGCGTCGGCGTGGTCAGCAGTGGCGTCATCGCCGCGCAAGCCGGCGACCTCACGCTGAGCAGCGCGGGCGAAGTGCGCCTGACGGGCAAGACGGTTGCGATGAACCGGCTCGGCCTCGACGCGGCCGGCCCGGTCACGCTCGACGGTACCCTCGGCACACAGACGGGCGACGTGCTCCTGACCACGCAGGGCGCGCTGGCCCTGCACGGCAGCGTCATCGCCGCCAACGCCTTGAGCATGCGCGCCTACGGTGACATCGACCAATCCGGCCGGCTCAATGCCGGCAGTGGTCTGACACTCGCGACGTCCGGTGCGCTGCGTAACAGTGGCGTGGTCTACACAGGGCAGGCCTTCGATATCTCGACAGGCACGGGTCTGCGCAACGACGGCATCATCTATGCGGCCGGCGGCGGCCGCGCCTCGGCAGGTGGCGCGCTGGAAACGACGGCCACGAGCACGCTGCACGCCGGTAATGCGTTGTCGGTGGATGCAGGTTCCGTGAGTAGCCTCGGAGTCATCGATGCCGGTGGTGCGCTGGCGCTGGCGAGCCGTGGCGACACCACGCTCGACGGCGCCGTGCAGGCTGGTGGTGATCTTTCCCTGCAAGGTGCGGGCGTTCTCGCCAACCGGGCCAGCGTCGTCTCAGGCGGTCGTCTGGATGCGCAGGCAGCCTCCATCGGCAATGAAAGCACGGGCGTGCTCTCCGCCACCGGCGCCCTTGCCGTCACCACGGCGAGGGCGCTCGCCAACCAGGGCAGCTTGTATGCCGGCGGCGACATCTCGCTGACGGCGGCGGCGCTCACCCAGGCTGCGACGGCACGGATCTACGGCGGCGGCAACGTCCAGGCACTGATATCCGGGGATACGATCAATGGCGGCAGCCTGGTCGGTGGCAACGGTTTGAGTCTGACGACGCAAGGTCTCGTCAGTACGGGGGAGCTGGGTACGCGGCAGGGCGATGCGGCGTTGACCAGCGCCGGCGACATGACCCTCGGGGGCAACACCGTGATCGCCGGCGCACTGCGCGCACGCAGCGGCGGTAACCTCCAGCAAACGGGGCAACTTACCGCCGGCTCGCTCGATGTGGATGCGGTCGCGCTGTCCAATACTGGTTCGATCTACGGTCGTGGCGACGCGTCCGTGCATACATCGAACACCCTGGCCAACAGCGGCTCGCTGTATGGCGATGGTTCGCTGATGCTCAACGCCGACGGCAGCGTGGTCAACACCGGTACGCTGCACGCGGGTAACGACGTGGGCGTGCAGGCGCGCACGATCGATAGCGGCAAGCAGATCGACGCGGGCAGGGACATGCGCCTTTCGGCGGATGCGATCCACACGGCGGGTGCCGTGCAGGCTGGCCGTGATCTGTCGCTGACCACCGGCGGTACGCTGGACAACGATGGGCAGGTCGTCGCCGGCCGGGACATCGGTGTCAACGCGGCCACCCTGACGAACACGGGCGCCTTGTCCGCCACGCACGACCTCGCGCTGAGCATCACGGGTGACGTGGCGAACAACGGCAGGCTGTATGCGGGTCATGCCCTGACCGTGGATGCGAACACGGTCTCGCTCGGCGCATCCGCCGCGGCGACCGGCGCGGATACCGCGACACTGACCCTGCGTGGGGATCTCCACAACGCCGGTAGCCTCGTTGCGGGTACGGCGCTGAACGTCACCGCCGCGGGCCTCGACTCCAGCGGCTCGCTGGGATCGACGCTGGGCACCGTAGGCGTCACCTCCACGCAGGGCGATGTTCGCCTGACCGGCACTACGTCCGGCGCGGGTGCGCTGATTGCCCGGTCGGCGCAGAACCTCGTCGTCGACGGCACCCTCAGTGGGGCTTCGCTAGACATGGGCGCGGCCGGATCGATGGCCCTGGCGGGCTCGATCTACGCCGCCGGTACGTCAGCGTTCAATGCCATGCAGTCGCTCACGTCCACGGGTACCGTCTATACGGATGGTGACCTCTCGTTTCATGCGGGCACCACGCTGGACGCGTCGGGCACGATCCACAGCGGTACGAACCTGAGCGCGTCGGCCGGCACGCTGACAAGTCACGGCGTGCTCGATGCGGGCCAGGATCTCAGCCTTCAGGCTGGCACGACGACGCTCGGCGGCACGCTGCAGGCAGGACGCGACCTGGCGTTGAACGCTACGACGACACTGACGAACGGCGCGCAAGCCATCGCGGGGCGCGATGTGGCCCTGGGCGCGGCGACGATCGTAAACACCGGTGCGGTGTCCGCCACCCGTGCGCTTGCCGTGACCGGCAGCGGCGATCTCACGAACGACGGCAGCCTGTATGCGGGCGCAAACCTCTCGTTGCGCACGAATGGCCTGGGTCAGGGCGCGAACGGACAGATCAGTGCCGCGCAGGCCATCGACCTCGTACTGGCCGGAGCCTTCTCCAGTGCCGGACGCCTCGTCGCCGGACAGGGCCTCACCGTTACGGCGGCCAGCCTCGCCAGCACCGGACAACTCGGCACGCTCGCAGGCGATGTCGCGCTGACGACGACGCAAGGCAACCTCACGCTTGGCGGTACGACCGTATCGGCCGGTGGTCTCAAGGTTACCTCGGCCGGCGACGTGGCGCAGACCGGTTCGTTGAGCGCGAAGACGCTGACGCTCGATGCCTCGGGTGCGGTGCAATTGTCGGGCAGTACGTACAGCGACGCCGACGCGACGCTGAAGGCGGGCACGAACCTCACCGTGGACGGGACGCTGTCGTCCGCTACCCAGGCAACGTTGTCGGCGACACAGGGACTCGCCGTCGGTGCCGCTGGCGTGATGCATGCCGGCGGTGACCTGCAGATTCATGCGGCGTCGATTGCCTCGCAGGGGACGCTCGATGCGGGCAACGATGCGATATTGAACGCGGGGTCGATCGATCTGTCCGGGCGCGTACAGGCCGCGCGTGACGCGCGCCTCTCCGGCGACACAATGCGCAACGCATCGACCCTGGTTGCCGCGCGAGACGTCATGCTCGGCAGCACGCATGCGGCCAACCTCGCCAATGGCGCGATCAGCGCGCAGCGTAATCTCGCCGTGACCGTGGCGCAGGATGTCGTCAACGATGGCATCCTTTACGCCGGCCAGCTCTTCACGCTCGACGCGTCGAGCTTCGCCCAGGGTACACAGGCACAGGCCACCGGCAACACCGGGCTCACCATCACCCTGAACGGCGCACTCGACAGCGCAGGCAGTATCGTCGGTGGCAATGGGGTGACGATCGGTGCCGGCAGCCTGCGCAGCACCGGCCAGCTGGGAACCACCCAGGGCGATGTAAACCTGACGACGACGCAGGGCGACCTCGCGCTCGCCGGTACGACCGTCGCAGCGGGCAACCTGCATGCGACCTCGGCCGGCGCACTGGCTCAGACCGGCTCGCTGAGCGCAACGGCGGTGGATCTTTCATCGGCGGCGGATCTGACCCTGGCCGGCGACACGTCCAGTCATGCAGGCATGACCCTCGGCACCGCAACGGCGCTGCACAACAACGGCACCGTCTACGCAGGAAAGAGCCTCGGCGTTCATGCCGGCGGCGGCTTCGACAACAGCGGTGCGGTTGGCGCGCAGGAGGCTGTGACCCTCGACATCGGTGGCGTGTTCACGCAGACGGCATCCGCTACGTTGCAGGGCAACGGCCCGGTGAGCGTCGTGGCCGGAAGTATCGACAGCAAGGGTGTGCTGGCCAGTGCCCAGGATCTGCAGCTGACCGGGCATGGCAACGTGGCCCTGGCAGGAGTCACGCAGGCGGGCGGCATGCTTCGCGTCGATGCCGACGGGGATATGACCAATGCCGGCAAGCTGGCGTCCGGCTCGGCGATGACGCTGACCGGCACGAACATCGCCAATGCAGCGACGGGCAGTCTTTCCACGGGCGATACACTGGCGCTCGCCGCGCGCGGCACCCTGGACAACCAGGGCACGATCTACGCCGGCAAGGCGCTGACTCTCGGTGCGTCCACGTTCAATCAGGGCGCTGCGGCGCAGACCTATGGAGCGGATACCCTCGCTATCGACGTGGCAGGTGCCTTGCAGAACGCGGGTAACCTTGTCGCTGCGAAGGGCATGGACGTTCGCGCAGGCAGTGTCGCGACGACCGGCATGCTTGGTACGCAGCAGGGTGACATCGCCATCCTCTCGCGGCAGGGCGATCTCGCCCTCGGTGGTACGGTGTCGTCTGCGGGGCGCCTCGATGCCTCGACCAGCGCCGCGCTACACCAGAGCGGTCAGCTGGCTGCCACGAGCCTTTCGTTGACGGCCACGGGCGACCTGACCACCTCCGGCGATATCGTGGTGCAGGATGCTGCGCTGAAGAGCGGCGGTATCCTGAGCCAGAACGGTACCCTCGGCGCGAACGGCATCACCCTCGACGCTACGACCGTGAACAACAGCGGCCGCACGCTCTCATCGGGCGACCTGACCGTGCGCGCCCAGACCATCGGTGTCGACGGCATACTCGGCGCGGGTGTGAAGCAGGATGGCTCACTGGGTACGAGTGGCACGCTGCATACGCTTGCCGGCAAGACCCTCACCGCGCACGGCAGCCTGCTGGCTGGCGGTGTGCTGGACGTGCAGGCCGATGCGCTCGATCTTTCCAACGGCACGCAGCGCGCGGGTAGCGATGCCACGCTGCTGGCCCGCGTGGGCGACATCGACCATACGGGTGGCGATCTCGCCATCGGCGGCGTGCTGACGGCGCAGACCAGCGGCAAGCTGATCAACCGCGGCGCCAATGGCCACACGGCACGCATGCAGGCGGGACAGCTCTCGCTGACCACCGGCAGCCTCGACAACGGTGCCGGCCAGCTCCTGCAGACCGGTACGGCGACAACCTCGATCAAGACCACCGGCGTGCTCGACAACACCGGCGGCACGATCGCGACCAACGCCGCCGGCCTCGCCCTGCGCGGCACCCGGCTGGTCAACACCGACGGCAACGTACAGGTGGCGGGAACGGGCCTGCTCGATATCAACGTGAGCCAGGACGTCGATAACCGGCAGGGCACGCTTACGGCCAATGGCACGACCCAGGTCGTGGCTGGCGGTGGCATCGCCAACGACGGCGGCCTTATCAATGCGCACGGCGATACGTCGCTGTCGGGTGCGTCGCTGAGTAATACGGCGAACGGTGCGATATCTGGCAGCACGCTGGACGTGACTGTCACGGGCGCGGTGAACAACGGCGGCGGCCTGCTCCAGGCGACGTCGGGCGCGACGCATGTCGACGCGGGAAGCCTGACCAACGCGGGCGGTACGGTGCAGGCCGCCAACGGTGCCGTGAACCTCGGTATCACCAGCACGCTCGACAACGGCGGCGGTACGATCGCGGCCGGTGCCGCCGCGCAGCTCAATGCGGCAAGCCTGAGCAACGTCAGTGGCGTGATCTCGGGCGGTACGCTCGGGCTGCAGGTTGGTGACGCGGTCAACAACAGCAGCGGCCTGTTGCAGAGCCGCGGCAACCTCGACCTGCGCACGGTAAACGGCCTCACCAACAACGCGGGCCGAATCGAAAGCAACGGCGCCACCACGCTCAATGCCGGTTCACTGGCCAATATCGGCGGCCGTATCGCCAATGCGAGTGCACAGGTCACGCAGGTAGCCACCGGTGGCGCGATCGACAACCGTGGCGGCACGCTGGGTGGGCAGGGCGACGTGAACCTCACGGCGTCGTCGATCGGCAACAGTCAGGCTGGCACGCTGGTGGCCGCCGGCAACATGACGCTGTCGACCGGCCAGCTCGACAACAGCAACGGCACGACGTATGCCGGCAATACGTTCACCTTCAACAACGGCGGTGCGACCGTCTACAACGCGGGCGGCAAGATCACCGCCGGGCGCCAGCTCAATCTCAGCCTGCTTACGCTGGAGAACAGCGGCGGCACCGTACAAGCCGGCATCGACGGCGTGGGTGGCGTGGGCAATGTCGCCCTCGACATCCGCAACCTCGTCGGGCAGGGCACGATCGTTGCCAATAACACGCTGGGCATGCACCTGGTCGGCGACTACATCCAGGCCGCAGGCTCCAGCATCAAGGCGAACGGTGGTTTCAACCTCGCGGTGGACGGCCAGTTCGTCAACAACGGCAGCATCCAGGCGGTACAGGGCCTTTCGATCAGTGCGGCGAACATCACCAACAGCGCCGGCGCGCTGCTGAACTCCGCGAACACCCAGCTCACTACGGGTGGCACGATCACCAACGCGGGAAGCATCCAGGGCGACACGGTGGGGCTGCATGCTGGCACGGTGAACAATACCGGTACCATCATGGGGGGCGACGTCACGGTGCAGGCGGGAACCGTGATCAACGGTGCCGACATGGGCGCGCAGACCGGGAATGCCGCCTACCAGAGCGGCACCATTGCGGCGACGCGCAATGTCGATATCTATACGAACTACCTGCTCAACCGCGATGCGCAGGTGTTCAGCCTCGGCAACATCAACATCGCTGGCGCGGGCCGCAACGGCCAGGGCCTGTTCGACACGCGTGCCGGGCAGGTGGATAACTACTCCGGCTCGATCCAGGCGCAGGGCAGCATCCTGCTTGCCGCGAACCAGATCAACAACGTTCGACGGGTGTTGCAGACCGACAGCCATACGTTGACGCAGGCGGAGTACGACGCCTCCGAACCGCTGCCGATTGCCGACTACAAGCACAACATCAACAAGGTGCAGGAATACGAGACCTGGACCGAATACCACACCATCTCGCAGACCACGGTGGTGGCGGCGAGCGCACAGTCGCAGATCGTGGCCGGCGGCAACATCTCGTTGTACGGGTCGGTGACCAACAACACCTCGACGATCGCCGCGGCCGGTTTCCTGGCGGTCAACCAGGCGGGCGCGGGCGGCGGCACCGGCATGATCGCCGGCAACGAGAACGTCGCCAACCAGTCGCTGGCGCTGGGCCGCACGATCCAGTCCGTGGCCGTGACCCATCACATCGGGTGCGGCTGGGAGCCGGACCTGTGCCAGCCGACCCAGGAACAGGAGTCCTACACGCGCCGCCCTGATACCGATCCGTCGCATTACATCCACGACAACTACAACGCCTTGCCCACCGTGATGTCGGGCAGCCAGGGCGTGTCGATCGGGGGTGTGAATGTCAGCAACGGGAGTGTCACGGGCGATGGTCGTTCCGTATCCAACGCGCGTCTGGATCCCAACGCGCAGGTGATCGGCCTGTCGACGGCGAACAAGGGCGGTGCGCAGGCCGGTGGCGGTATCGCCATCGGCGCGCAGGTGGACCCTGCAACCGGTCACGCGCCGCAGGTGCTCGGAGGTGCGGGACAGCCACTGGCGGGGGTGACCCTGCCGACGGGCGGTATCTACTCGGTACGCGCGGCCGGTGCCGGCCAGAGCGTGGCCGTGGATGGCGGCAGTGCGTCCGCGCCATTGGCTGGCGCCAGCGGTGGTGGAAGCACGGTCACTGTCGATGGTCCGACCGGTGACAACCTCGTGCGCAGCACGGGCGGCGGTCAGCGCGTGGGCGTAGATGGCGTCGATGCCGGCGTACTCTCGGCCACGGCCGGCGGTGCGTCGGCGCGCGCGGTGGGGTCGATGGGCAATGCCTATCTCACCGCCTTGCTCGGTCATGCGCCGAGCAGCAACTACCTGATCGAGACGAACGCACGCTTCGCCGACTACAGCCAGTTCATCAGCAGCGACTATCTGCTCGACCACCTCGGCGTCGATCCCTCGCGCACCATGATGCGGCTGGGCGACGGCTTCTACGAACAGCAGCTGGTCACCCAGCAGGTGACCCAGCTCACCGGCCGTGCGTACCTGTCGGATTACTCCAGTGGCCTGGCCGAATACCAGGCGCTGATGAACAACGCCTCGAACGTGTCCAAGGCGATGAACCTCAGCGTCGGCGTGGCGCTTACGGCCGATCAGGTGAGCTCGCTCACCCAGGACATCGTGTGGCTCGTGCAGCAGAACGTGCAGGGCCACGACGTGCTCGTTCCCGTCGTCTACCTGGCCGGCGGCAGCCTGGGCCTGACCGCGCAGGGTGCGGTGATCGCCGGCAAGGACGTCACCATCGACGCGAGCGGCACGCTGGCGAACGACGGCCTGATCCGCGGCCAGAACAGCGCGGTACTTTCCGCGCAGAACCTGCTCAACAGCGGACGGATTTCCAGTGACGGGCTGACCGCGCTTTCGGCGACGAAGGACATCGTCAACACCAACGGCCGTATCGATGGTGCGGGTGTGGCGCTCGTGGCGGGTGGCGACATCCGCTCAGGGAACCTGACCGGGATCGGCGCGCGTGGCATGGAAGGTTCGAGCATCGTCGCGACGCAGGGCTTGCAGGTCAGCGCCGGGCACGATCTGTCATTGAACAGCACGGCCGTTTCGTCAGGTGGCAACGCGTTGCTGACCGCTGGCCACGACCTGTCGTTGAGCGGCAACGGTGTATCGGCGGGCGGCAACCTTACGCTGATGGCAGGTAACAACCTTTCGCTTGCCTCCACGCTCACTACCGACACGCCGTATCGCTGGAGCAGCGTGACGACGACGCATGCCGACGGCATCGGCCTGAGTGCAGGCAACAACCTGTCGTTGGTGGCGGGCAACGACCTGAGCCTGTCCGGCTCGAAGCTCACCGCCGGTGGTGACGCCATGCTCCAGGCAGGTCACGACCTGACCCTTGGCGCCGTGCAGACCGGCAATCGCTGGAACACCCAGACGCTTGGTACACAGATCGACGCGGGTGGCTCGCTCGGCCTCTCCGCCGGTCACGACCTCACTGTCCAGGCCGCCACCCTGAAAAGCGGTGCGGACATGGCGCTGCTCGCCGGTCACGACCTGTCGCTGACCGCTACCACCGACGGTAGCGCCAACCACGTCACCCACCAGGTGAGCACCCTCGATGCCGGCGGCAACCTGAGCATCGCGGCCGGTAACGATGCGCTTCTGCAAGGAACGCAGCTGACCGCGGGCAAGACGGTCGGCCTTCAGGCCGGCAACGACCTGGCCCTGTCCGCCGTCACGGACAGCACCTCGCAGACGTCGAGCTGGAAGGAAGGCAAGAAGCACATCACCCAGTCCACCACGGATGAAACCGTGCGCGGCGTGGACGTGAACGCGGGCACCGGCGTGCAGATGGTGGCCGGGCACGATCTCACGCTACAGGCGGCGGGCGTGAAGACGGCGGGCGACATCGCCCTGGGGGCTGGGCACGATCTGTCGCTGACGACAGCCGATGAGACGCATACGGTTGTTACGGATACGAAGAAAAAGAAGAGTGGTTTGTTCAGCAGCAAGACGACCACCACGCACGATGAAACCTCGAAGACGCTGGAGGTTGGTACGGCTCTCGATGGCAACAACGTCAAGTTGGTGGCCGGCAATGATCTCAATGCCACGGCCGCATCGGTCACAGCGAAGGGCGCCATCGGCCTGTCCGCCGGTCACGATGTGAACCTGCTGGCCGCAGAGGACGTCTACGACGAAAGCCACAGCAAGACGACCAAGCGCTCGGGCCTGACCCGTGGCTTGTTGCCCACTGACTACAACTACCAGACCCAGACCCGGGCGAACGCCGACGTCAGCGAGGATCATGTCGCGGTCGGCACGGTCCTGAGTGGCGATACGGTGACGGTCAGCGCGGGGCATGATCTGACCACGCAAGCGGCGCAAGTTGCCGGTACGCATGACGTGACCCTTGCGGCAGGCAACGACCTGAATATCGGAACGGCTGTCAGTACCCACGCCGAGGGCCACAAGCAAAGCGTCTCCACGTCGGGCTTCATCCAGAGCGGCCTCAGCGTCACCATCGGCAATCAGAAAACGAAGAACACGCTGGAGGTCACCCAGGTCGACGCCACCGGAAGCATGGTGGGCAGCACCGATGGCAAGGTGACCATCGCGTCCGGCAAGGACGTGCACATCACCGGGTCGGACATCCTGAGTCAGACCGGCACGACCATCGTGGGCCAGAACGTCACCATCGACGCGGGCCTCGGTACGGTCGACACCAAGCAGACCCAGTCGGTGCACTCCGGTGGTATCAATGTCGGCCTGACCGGCGGCATGGCCAGTGCGGCGCAGAGTGCATATGACTCTGCCCATCGCGCCGGCCAGGTCGACGATGATCGGCTCAAGGCCTTGTACGCCATGCAGGCGGGATATGGCATCTTCGATGCGGCGATGGGCGGCCGCGCCGCCGTAGCGGGGGCGCAAGGACAGGCGGCCGGCGGCAACGTTCCGGACGCCGATGGCAACACGGCGAGCGGTGCAGAGGGAGCGGCCAAGGCCAGCGGTGTCAGCTTGCGTGTCGGACTGGGAGCCAGCACGGCGAACAGCCGCGCGACAACGCATGACGACACCACGGCGGGAAGCACGTTGCGTAGCGGCGGCGACATCACCATCGCCGCGACCCACGGTGACCTCAACGTCATCGGCAGCCAGGTCGACGGCAAGAACGTCAGCCTGGCAGCGACGAACGACCTCAATCTGCTGAGCCAGCTCGAAGCTCATACGCAGAAGAGCAGCAGCACGAATGCGAGTGGCGAGGTCGGTTTCAGCATCGGCAGCCAGACGGGCATCTACGTAACGGCATCCGTCGGCAAGGGAATCGCCCACGGCAACGGCACGACGAACGCCAACACGTCTGTCAATGCGACCGACAAGCTGAGCATCATCGCGGGCAACGATGCCAACATCCTGGGCGCACAGGCCAAGGGCGAGACGGTCGTCGCGGCCATCGGTGGCGACCTGAATATCGCCAGTCAGCAGGCCACCAACGACTATGCCAGCAAGTATTGGCAGGTCGGTGGCACCTACGTGTACGGCTACGGCAGCCAGGTCAGCATCGCCGTGGGCAAGACCACCAGCAACTACACCAGCGTCGACCAGATCAGCGGCATAGGCGCGGGCAACGGTGGCTACGACATCTACGTCGGCGGCAACACTGACCTGAAGGGCGCGGTAATCGCCAGTTCCGCTGATGCATCGAAGAATGCACTCAGCACGGGCTCGCTGAGCTTCAGCGACCTGCAGAACAAGGCTGAGTACAAGTCATTCAGCGCAAGCGTATCCGGGGGCAGCGGCGGCTTTAACGGCGGCATGAGCGTGCCGCAGTCCAAGAGCTCGAGCAGCACGACCCAGGCGGGTATCGCCGAAGGGACGATCGATGTTCGTAACCAGCCGAGTATGGATCTAAGTGGGCTGGACCGGACGCCTGATATCGATGCGGGTGGTCTTAAGGCGATCTTCGATCAGAAGAAGGTGGCTGAGCGGGAAGCGATGGGGCAGGTGGCCGGTTATGTCGGCATGCGGGGCGCCGGTGACCTGGCCGGCCAAATGGGCTGGGCTGAAGGAAGCAAGGAACGAACGATTCTGCATGGTGCTGTAGGTGCGGCCATTGCGTCGCTGGGCGGTGGTGATGCTTTGGCCGGCGGCCTAGGTGCCGCCGCAAATCAAGCGGCTATACCCGCAATAGCAAGCTATTTGGTCGATCATGGCTATAAAGCGGACTCGCCCGAGTTCGCGACGATGATGCAGGTAGCCAGCGCCTCAATTGGAGCTGTGGCAGGCGGGGGGAGTGGAGCAGCTGCCGCGCTGGATGGGACGAAGTACAACTACCTTACTCATCGCCAGATCGATGAGTTGAAGGATGCGCTGGCGAACTGCGCGGATCAGGCGTGTAGGGATTCGGTAACGGCCGAGGCGAAGAAAGTCTCAGCATCGAACGATCTCGCACTTGCGATGACCTGCCAGAGTGGCGAAGCGGCTGCTTGCTACAAGGGGTTGGGCGCGCTCGAGTCGTACTACGGCAACGCATCTGTGCCGAGTTCGCTCAAGAAGGATCAGAGGCTGGACGCCGGACTGGAGCAATCGGGTTACTTTGGCGACATAGGACTGTGGGGAGGACTGCGTTCATCGGCCTATGCTTATCTGCCTCAGGATGATGAACGTGGGCTCTTCGTGGCTGGCGCCATCGTTGGCGCCGTACATGGCGCAATACCTTTCATTGGAAACGACGAACAATCCAATCCAAACAATCCGTTCTTTCCGAAGCAAGCTGGTAGTGCGTCAGTCGATTACACGACTAGTATGCCTTTGGGTATGGCCCAAGGGGCGTATGGTGGTGAAGTTGCCGGAAGCCTCGCATGGCTAGTCTTCACAGAAGGAGGGGCTTCACGTGGGTCATTCGCAGAGCAGGCAGTAACTTCTGGACGAGTTTCAAACACAGCAGATGTTGATGCTCTTGCTGCGCGGCGAGACTATCTCAATCTAAAATTCGACCGAGCAGGTGACCTGAATCTCGACATAAACATTCGGGGGAATCAGGAGGTGGCTTCCAATTACTTTCGTTCGCAAGGGATCTCTGAAGCCGATGCGAACGCATATATGAAAGGTATTGATTTTAGTAGGCAAGTAGACGTTCAGACGTTAAATGTAAACAAGCCGCTTTGGCAATATCAGGCGCCCGGCGCGCCGCAGGGTAACTGGTATTCATTCGACCCTAACGTGACGCCAAGTGAGCTTGGTATCAATCCAGATGGAATGAATCGTGCCGCTGGAATCGTTCAGCCAAAGATTCTGAATCAGTATATGACAGGGCAGCCTGTAAGTGTGCTACGTAGTACAGCGGCTGCGGTTGAGGATACCTGGTCTGTCCCAGGGAAGAGCTACCCTGCGGTTGGTGGAGAGCGGCAGATCTTTACCCCCCAGAAAGGGGCCTTTTACCTGTGGCCACGTTAATTAGGTGCGGAAAATGAATTCGCTAGAAACCGTGATGAACGCGCTCAACCTTGCGAAAGCCAGAATGACAGAGGTTCCGTCGTTCTCAATCTACCAGTCGATAGTGGCGCAGTTGGAGTATGTGGCTGACGTACTGCGTGGAGTTGAAATGGATCGTGGTCGACTGAGGGACGTAATGATTGGTCACTACGGTGCAAGGGAATTTGAAGAGAGCGACCCTGAATTTGCTTCAGCACTGAAAGATGCTCAGTTGATCGCCACAAAGATGTCAAAAGGCTTGAAGGTCTCGTAAGTGGCGTCCGAAAAGCAAAACGGACCAACGAGTGACCGTTGATCCGTTGCTTGATTGGTGGGGTGGGTCATGGTATCCCCGTGTCTTGGGGCATGTGGCCGGAAGGAAGGTGTCATGATCGACGATGAAGCCGACTTGAATTTTCGTCACTCAGTAGCGAGAAGGGCCATCGTGATGAAGAAGGATGAGAAAACATTTCCGGATCAGGTTTTTTCTGATCAATGGAAATGCTTTCTATTCTTTCAGTCGGATTATATGTTTTCATCAGATTTTGTTCTTGTTATTCAGCGTTTTCTTGAAGGAGAAGCAGGGTCTGTGGCGTGCCTGCTGAATCTTGACAAGGTGTCATCGTTGACGGATGTCCTCGAGACGACATTCTTCATCGATGGAGAAACGCTTGTTTCTGAGTATGACGCAGCGCTCCGAAATGACACGAGAGGCCTTCCCTGATTTTCGATGTAAATAGCTACATCTGTACCTCCGATATAGGCGAGTGGTGTATCTATTGTGAGAAAGGGAATGACGTGGCAGTGATCGCCTTTCGTGAGTCGTCGGGTAAAGCGAAATTCGGTGATTTGCTCCAGCTCCTGCACGCCGAGGCAATTGACGACCTGCTGTCCAATCCTTCTACTGCGACATTTCCGTTCAATGAGCTTGTCCCTTCGTGGGTCGCTAGTCTGATCGAAAATTATGGCCGCCGTGCTTAAAAGTGTTCTGAATTGCGTAGTATCCGGTGTATGGGATCATCGTTTCGATTCGATGTGTCAGGAGTGCGACAGAATGATCTCTCAGAATGAAATTGATCGGATTGGCATATCAAGAATAGTGGTAGTGGGAGGTCCTTATGACATAAGCTTCCCCATCTGACAGGCACCTCATACCTTGTATTTTCTGGCATTGTTTCCCCGTCAGGAGGATTCATGCGCACATCGACGCTTACCGCGATACGGGTGGTCTCAATTTTCAAGCAGGCTGATGCCGGGGTGCCTATGAAAGACCTTTGCCGGCAAGCGCGCATCAGCGTCGCCACGTACTACCAGTGGAAAAGCAAATACAGCATCCGTGTCGCTAGCCTTCATCCACCTAGCCCTCATCGTCGACGGGCTCAAGTCGTAGCATTGATAGGTCCTAAGACCGTTCACACCATAACCACAGTGCTCTTTGAGCGGTGAAGAAATGCTTGAAAGCATCCTTAAAGGTGAATCCCCCAGTGCAGTCTTTCGGCGTCTCGTTGAGGTAGATCCTTCAGTTACAAATATTCGACTGGCTGAAATTGTCAGGGAGGAGTTTGGTGCGCTAACCGGTCAGGCGCAGCAGCTGATTTGGCACTGGAAGGGGCCGGGAAAGAGCCAAGGAATGAGTGATGAAAATTTAGATGCAGCGCTTCAGGAGCTGTTTGTAAAGGCAGGCTATCTCGAGCAATACTAGAGACAGCCGCCTTGTACGGGCATTTCTACCGATCATGACCGTCGATGAGTGAGCATCATCGAATGGCGACATTGAGAATTAGATCCCAAGAAACAACATCCGCTTCCAATAAAATTCCAAGGACACTCGGAGTGCGGATATGTAAAATAAGTTAGTGTAACGTGCCTAGGCGAATTAAGTGGCGCCGCGATGGAGGAGAGGATATGGATAGGAATTGTCTGAATGTTGATCTTTCTAAGGGCTATCCTGTCGGGGCGGATATCGAGTACGAGTGTGGCGTGTGCGGCGATACGCTTGCCTCGATGCCCGTACACTCGGTCGCCTGCAAGTGCAGGAATGTTATCGTTGATGTTGATGCGGGGCGAGTTGCCGTTAAAGATAGTAATAAGTTCAAAGCTTGTGTGGTCATAGAGTAACTCGGGGCGAAGGCGAAAACGCCGGGCATAGTTTGACTATTTTTCTTAGTAGACCTCAATATTTCGATGAATGGACGATCATCAGTTGATGCCAGATAAGGCGTACCGGCAAGTAACGGATGTTGCTTTGATGCTTGAAAGTGAAGACCCTGGATACCTGCATTTACATGACGATATTTCTTCGATGGATAAAAAATGCGTCTACGTACATCGAGCTAAAGCCCGGTACATGGGAGTATTCGCTTAGCTCATGTCCTCGCGGCGTTTGCGATGCGGCACTTGGCGGAATATACGATGTGTTTGATGATGTGCTGGTTGCCATCTATGTTTCTGGTTCTGAGTTGTTTATAAGGATCGGCAATCAAGTGATTCCGGTAGTCGAAGGGGTTGCGGCGCGTATATACAGCACTGAGCTGAGTCGGCGCATAGAGATATTGCCAGGAGTCGGTGAAGCGATAGGATTGGATTATTCCGTGGGTGGAGATACGTTTTTTCTAAATCAATACCTGCATGCGGTTGATGCTGAAGATTTTGACATGGGATTTCTGATATTCAATATATTGAATGATCGACAAAGAATTGCGAATGTCAAGAGAGTATGGTTTCCTGGTTAACGTGTTCCCACGAAGTGATCAACTTTCGCATCGGGCGCACCAGTGTTTATTTCAAAGGCAAGTCATTAGGGTTCTATAAACTAGAAGTTTTTAATTACGGACGCAGTGATAAGGTCAGTGATCTGCGCAGAAATTCAGCCGCGTATGGATTTAGGGGCATCCGTGTTTCTGCCAGGTAGCGCGGCATGGTTACTGTTCTTCTTAGGTGCTGCTACGTAAATCCCTATGACGAGAGATTATTTTGACCTGCATGTAAAGCCAAGCTTGTCTAATTATGTATTCACTTATTCTTCGTTTTTAAACGGAGATTTCGGCGATATAGAAAGAGTTGAATTTTTCGGCCAGACGAGGCTTGGAGGAATCGATTTCTGCGACGTCCCCCCGCCTTCAGTAGCGGTCCGGTTTGAGTCCCGAGTTACTGTAACTGTTTTGCGTAGGCAGCGGGCGTCAGTCCGCCCAGTGCTATCTTCGGTCGCTCCTCGTTGTATTCACGGCGCCAGTTTTCGATTTCTGTGCGGGCGTGTAGAAGACTGGGAAACCAGTGCTCGTTGAGGCATTCATCGCGCAGTCGTCCATTGAATGATTCGATGTAAGCGTTCTGGTTCGGCTTGCCGGGCTCGATAAGCCTCAGCTGCACGCCACGGTCATGAGCCCAGCTGACCATGGCCTTGCCGCAGAACTCCTTTCCGTTATCGCTGCGAATCACCTTCGGTAGGCCGCGCGTGATCGCCAGGCGATCCATGACACGCGTCACGCCGATGCCCGAGATGGCCCGCTCGATTTCGATGGCGACGGCCTCATGCGTCGCATCATCGACGATCGTCAGGCATTTGATGACGCGGCCCTCGGCAGTACGATCGAACACGAAATCCATCGACCAGACCTCGTTCGCAGCCGCCGGGCGCAGCAGCGGCTGCCTTTGGGTCGGCGGGATTTTCTTTCGCCTGCGCTTCCGCACCTGGAGGTTAGCTTCCTGATACAGGCGCTCGACCCGCTTGTAATTGACCGTGTGTCCGGCTTGGCGAAGCTTCAGATAGATCATGCCTACGCCATAGCGTTTATGGCGATTCGCCAGCGCGCAGATCATCTCGCGCAGTTCGACGTTGCGGTCGGGGCGCGGCTCGTAGCGATAGGCGCTTGCGCTCATGTCGGCAATCGCCAGCGAACGGCGCTCGCTTAGTTCCCGGCCGACCAAGTAGCGCACCAGCTCACGCCGATCCGGTGCGCTCACCATTTTTTTCGCAGAGCGTCCTTGATGACCTCGTTTTCCAGAAGCTGCTCGGCGAGCAACTTCTTCAGGCGGCTGTTCTCCGCCTCCAGGTCCTTCAACCGTTTGGCCTCGGGCACGCTCATGCCGCCGAACTTGCTCCGCCACAGGTAATACGAGGCCTCGCTGAAGCCGTGTTTGCGGCATAAGTCTTTGACCGGCATGCCGGCTTCGACCTCACGCAGGAAGCCGATGATCTGTTCTTCGGAAAAGCGCTTCTTCACGTCCAATCTCCTTCTCGTGGGGAATTGGACTCGAAACCGGGGCACTACTCAAATCTGGGGGGACGTCGCTTTGCCGGGCGCGTGCCCGTACAGAAGGTTTGGCCTGTACTTCAGTCAGGCTTTTGACCGCGCAACATGTCGAGCCATTAACGCGTGCTCGACGCTGACATCATGACACGGTGCGTGAAGCCCGCCTGGGCTATCTTCCGTTTTCAGGCGGGGGCAAGGCCCACGTCAGCCGGAGTTCGCGTCCGAGTATTTTTCGTACGGGGTCGATGGACTCATCAAGCGACGAGATGGCCAGATCGAGGCATCTGCGTGTCTCATGGCTCGCCCGCCGGATGAGGATACCCATGTCGGCAACGACATGTCGGAGGACGTGTTCGTTGTCGACCCGGACCACGAGCTCGTCGGCGAGAAGCAGCAGTACGAGATCTGGGGTTTCGGCAAACGCCGGACGCAGGAGGATACGCGCCGCAGCTGGCCCGAGCAGGAAGTCGTCGAGTGGGACGAACGGACTGCGGTTGACCAGCCGGTGGCACAGCTCAGCGTACATCACTCCCGACCCAGGCTCAGCAAGGTATCCGGCAAGGACGAGCCACCGGTTGGACGCGCCCTCGGAGGCCGCCAGATGGGGCGAGTCGAGGGCCCGGGTGAGGGCTAACTGCAGGGTGCTCGTATCGGCAGGGGCCACGGCGGCGAACGACAAGAGCGGGATAACCCGTTCGTCCCGCCAGAGCACGGTCTCCCACTGGCTTTCGGAGAAGTTCGATACCGTCTGCGTCAGTGTTTCGAGCGCCCGCTCGCGCAGTGACTCGTGCCGGATAAGGAGCTCAAAGAGCCCCTTCGTGTTCTCGTCAACGCTCATCCGGCCGAGGGCCGCCCAGAAGTCCTCCGTCCCCGCGAGGCGGACGATGGCGGTCTCAAACAGCGTCGGTTCAAGCAAGCTGCGTAACGCGCTTGCAGCCAGCATCAGCCCGTCGACCGGCTCGGTGAGAATGTGCCAGGTGCGCACACGGTCCTCGATGAGCGGCTCAAGCGGGTAGGCGAGCGCACGGTGCTCGGCGGCCATATGTGCAAGGATGCTCGTCGTGAGCGTCGCCGAGAGCGAAAACTCATCAAGCGCACGCGGCAGCGCATTCCAAAGCTCAGGCCAGTCGCTCTCCGGCGAACCTTGGTTGAAGAGATGGGGAACGCTTCCGGGCGAGTGGGCAAGGCTCAGTGCAATCCCGCGTGACACAGTTTCCGCATCGAGCATCTGGCTCGCCTCCGAGATCCGGCCAGCCAGGGTGTTTTGTTCGGCGAACCGTGCCACCGCATCATGTGCCTGCTCGTGGGTCGCCTGCAGGAGGCCGAGGAGGAGTAGGGCGTTTCCGGCCTTGCTGGGAGACCCCCGCATGACGGCATTTTCCGCCTGCCCGAGCGGCCCTTCCCAGTCGACCTTACCACCCCACTTGAAGAGTGCGCGGATACGCTCGTCGGCGGGCTCACCGGAAAAGGCGAGATTGGCAAAGTCGCCCGTGATGACAGACCCAAGGTCAGCCGCCGTGACCGTCGTGCGGAAATCAACGGGCAGAGGATGCCCGGCGAACTCGGCAAGGAGGGCGACAAAGAAGTCGGCATTGCCGGGAACGTTGAAGGGCTGTGTTCCGGTGTGCTCACGGGGCTGGCGGTCGGGGAGCTGCCTGAGTAGGTCGGCCAGTGTTGCGGCAAACACATTCGACGCCTTGACACTGAATACCCCATTGAATTGCAGCACGAGCTGCTGCAGCCACGTGCGCCGACGGCCAGGGTCGACACGCTGGGCGATATTGATGAGCCCTTCGCTCTCTTCCTCGGAAAACGGTAGCCATTGGGTCGAGTCGATCGCAGCCTTGGCAAGCTGTGTCCACAGATGCGCGCTGCCGGCGTCCGTGTCGCTGATGCATTCTGCAACGAGGAACGCGGCGTTCGTGAGTGGACCCTGCGGGGCGTTTTGTTGCTGGACCATGGCCTCCAGGACGCGGGCGAGGACGGCGTCGAAGCCGGGCAGTTGCTGCGCGGCGCGGAACTCCAGCAAGCTCCGCTCGTCTATGGCCCGCCGGAGCGGTCCCTCAAGCAGGACGGACATGGCCTTGGCCGCCGAGACACCAAAGTGCATGGCAGCCAGGGCCCGCCGCCAGTCGTCGTCGAACGCGGCCACCGGCGCCCGGGAGGCGACCGCTGCCATGATGTCCGTGTCGATTGCCTGCTGGTCGATGGCGTACCAGGCAATCGACGCAAACGTCAGATCCTCTCGGTGCCACTGCAGCCAGGCAACACCGATGCGGTTGAGGATGGACTTGATACGGCGCGGAGTGATGGGGGCGTCGTCTTTCAGGAAGTGCGCGTCAAGCAGTCGGGTGACGATGCGCACCGCGTCCAGATTGGGGAGCGTCGGGAACATGACTCCGAGCTGGGACCCCACGTAATCCTGCCAGTCGAGAAACGCCGGACGGGGCAGGCGGAGGGTCAGGTCAAAGGTCTTGTCCATGAACGACTCGGCGCGGGCCCGCGAGTCGTCCCCCTTGCCGTTTCTCGAATACAGTCGCTCGACCGCCTTCTCGTCAATGGGCAGGAGAATGGTCGCATGGGCGTCGGTCGTTGCGCCGTTCGCCCCCGTAGACCGCCGGTCGCCGAGGAAGAATGTCCGGATGACGGCCCACAGGCCGAGTGCTTCTTCTTCAGGCAAGCGGTCGAGGTTGTCGATGACGACAAGAAGGCGTTTCCTTCCCTTGGCAAGCTCACCAAGGACGGAATGGACAACGGTCTGGAATTCGATGCTCGACGGCGTCGGATCCCGGTAGACCTTGTTCTGCCGTGTGCCACCCGTCTTCAAAAGGAGCAACGATGCGAGCGGCTCATCGCGATAGACGGTCGCGCGGCGCCACCAGTTGCCCCAATGGTAAAAGTCGCCCGTCCAAAACCGCCAGGTCGGGCGTGAGGCGACGTAGTAGACAAGGCCTGCGGCGGGAAGGACGAGGCTGGTGATAACGCCAAACCAGGTCCCGGCCGATGCGCCCCCCGCGAGAAGGTCCGCAAGGTCGCTGGCCTTCGCCAGAAGGCCGACGCCAAGCGCGGTGACCGGGACCGCAAGGCGCACCATGGACGCGAGCGCCGAGTTGAGCGGCGTCTCCACCGTCCGGGTCACATCGAGCCGGCCCGTGATGCGGTGGAGCTGCTCCGTCCAGTCCTTACCTGGGGTTAGGGCATTGTCGGCGACAAAGCGGACGAGGGCCTCGAGGAACGCGCGACGGGGCGAGTCGCCCTGGTTGAGCCAGGCGTCAAAGGTAAAGGTCAGGTACTCAACGTCAGACCGGCCGGCAAGCGCCGTCTCCACGAAGCCCACGACGGTTGATTTTCCGCTGCCCCAGGGGCCAAGCAGGCCGACAATACGGATGCCTGGGTCGGTGCAGATGGCCTCACTGATGAGTTCGGCAATGCGCTTGTGCGGGCCGAATGAGTCGACCGCCGACGCCTCATCGTGCAGGAACTGGAGGGCAGGGGACTGCTGCGGTTTCTGACGGTCCATGTTCAATCCCAAGGGGGCTGCGCAAGGGTACGCACGGCAGGCGTCCGGTCAACCCTCCCCACCAGTGACCAGGCCGTAGCTTGGCGCATGGCGCGGACCGGAGAGGTTGCAGCATTTCTTGTTCTTGCGGCCCGACCCGCACGGGCACGGCTCGTTCCGGCCGAAGCGGCGGGGCAAGTCGTCAAACGCAGGCAATCGACCCAGGGTCATATCCTCGACGGTATCGAGGATATTGTACTCGCGCATCACCCGCTCGGCCTCGCGGAGGGTCTCCTCATCGAGCGGTCCGTCGATCTCGGAATAAATCATCGTCTCCGACGCACCGCCACTGCCGCGCGTCTGCGCCCCGATGACGAGAACCTCGCGTACCCCGCGTATCTTGAACGGGATGACTAATGCGTACATCTCCAGCAATGCCCGGCGGAACGCCCGGTAGTCCACGTAGTCGGTATCCGGTGGAACCGGCACGAAGACAAATGCATAGATCCGGTCAGGAACGCAGAGCGATCGCACAAGGCTCGCGCTTCTCGCATCGGTTGGGACCGAGTTGTACTTGCGGCCGAACTCGGCGGCCAGCCGTGCCCGAGAGGCCATGTTCTCGGAGGCGGCGACCCGCAAGGCCCGCTCATGCATCCACAGCGGGGTGTCGTTGGCCTCACCGGTATTCGCCTCCACGATGGACGCATCGAAATGATCCAGCATCCTGCCCCAGGGGCGTGCCGATTCCCGCTGGGCAGCGTGCAACCTGTACCGGTCCGATGTGCGGAACCCAACCCATTCCCCCTCGGGGATGGCAAGCCTCGCTCGCATGACCTTGCTGTCGAAAGGCAGCGCGCCATAGCCGTCGGCGCCGCGTTCATAGAGGTAGAACGCCAGCAGGTCCTCCTCGCCGGCGTACAGCATCAGATGCCCGCCCCGGATGGCTGCAGCCTTTTTCGTCAGGTAGTCGATGAGGTCCGCGATGGTACCGAGTTCACCGAGGACACGGTCGAGGCTTGCGCGGTCGAAGACGTGGACGAACGTGCGCTTCGGGTCGAGGTCGCCGACGACAAAGGGGTGCGGCGTCATCTCCTCCGGATGCTCCGGGAACTGGAACATCAGGGTCGATGAGCTGCCGGGAGCCAGGGAGTCAAAGTGTGCCTGCGCGGCGTCTTCGCTGTTTGCCGTCACCGCAATGAGGTGGATGCGGGTCTTTTCATTGACCAGTGGAAACGGGAAGGGCTTGTTCAACCCGGGGTCGAGGTACACCTCGTTCGGTGAGCGTCGCAGGTATTGTTCGGCACCCCACAGCTGTTTGGCGGATTTTTCGATGGCACGTCGGTACCAGCGCGACCAGGCGACCATGACGTCAGGATGCGGCGACCATGTTTCGTCCTTGTCGGAAAAAAGCAGGATGTCGTCACCGAAGACAACCGTGAGATCCGCG
This sequence comes from Luteibacter anthropi, assembly GCF_023699965.1. NCBI lineage: Bacteria > Pseudomonadati > Pseudomonadota > Gammaproteobacteria > Lysobacterales > Rhodanobacteraceae > Luteibacter > Luteibacter anthropi. The sequence continues at coordinate 4,466,590 of NZ_CP077072.1, read as the reverse complement.
AGCTCCTGGGCAACCCCGTTTTTCTCCCGTCGCGACAAGCCCGGGTAGGACCACAGCCGCAGCAGATGGTGTCTTGCAAGGGCGGCGAGATGCCGCTCCCGGGGTGTGACACCGTCGTTCTGGTCGATGGGGGTAAGCATTGGATGGACCCTCCCTGAGGGTCGCCATGGAACCCCAGACGCCCTCTGCCGTCAACACATGTTGTCCTTCCGATCTCACCAACGGTGCCGATATGCGTTGCTTGGAACCGGGTTTGAATGAGGGCGCATGAGCGGGAAACATCAACTGTTGCAGTAAAGGCTGCTCTGGGTCGGCTTTGCCGTGATTGCGTCGGTCCTGATGCTGTTCATTCTCGTACGGGGTATTTACGGCAATCTGGGAAACGCGAACTCTGTGCTGTTTCGTGCGCTGACCGCACTCATTTCCGGCGTGACCGCTGACGTGCCGTTTGCCGACTCGCCCTGGGGCCGTGACCCCGGTCTTCCGGCTTGGCGGACTGCAGGCGTTTGTCCTCTCTCCAATGGTCTGGATAACCATCATCCTGTGCATCACGGCCCGGCGGCACCTTAACATCGTGACCAGAATGCGCCGCGCAGGGCACGGCCCGGCGATCCACGGCAACCACATCGGCAACATCCACGCGGCTGGCAATGTCCACATTCACCAGACGGTAGTTCAAAAGCCAATCGAGCGAGCAGGGAGCGGCGCGGTGATGGCTGCCCTGCTCAGTGCCCTGGCCGCCATCATCTGCGAACTCATCAAGGCGTGGATGCTGCCGTGACCTGACGGCTGCGGCATGGTCCTGGGGTTCCGCCCTGACCCGCATTCCGGTCCATGGCGACCACGACATCGGCCTGAATCTCTCGGGTACAACACGACCATTTCCGTCGCCTCGGCCTCGCGGACCCTCGGCTTTGACAGCGTGAACTGCCGCGCACATCGATGTGCATCACCTGGGGGTTCAGGAGGGGGCGCCATCCCCTCTTGACGTAAATCGACCGCAGGAATCGTCCAAGATTGGTTCCATGGCATTGGTGACAGTGGCGCTTTCAGTACCCTGGCCTTTTCCATGACCTCCCTCCGCACGCTTCCTGCCTCATTCTTCGGCATGGTTCTCGGCCTCGTCGGCCTCGGCAGCAACTGGCGAACCGCAGCCCACCTCTGGGGGATGCCACCGGTCATCGGGGAAGCCATCATGGGGGTCGCCTTTGTCGTCTGGCTTGCGGTGGGTGCGTCCTACACCCTCAAGTGGTGTCTTCACCGCGATGCTGCCGTCGAGGAGGCGCTGCATCCGGTGCAGTGCTGCTTCATCGGGCTGGCCCCTGCGACCACCGCGCTGATGGCCATTGTGCTCGCGCCCCATGCCCGCACCCTTGCCATCCTCGCGCTCATTATCGGGGGCGTGGGGCACGTCCTGTTCAGTGTCTGGCGCGTGGGCAACATGCTCCAGGGCGGCCGCGAGGTCACCACGGTGACCCCCGTCATCTACCTGCCGTCCGTGGCCGGTAATTTCATCACGGCCATTGCCGCAGGCACGCTCGGGTTTGCGTCATGGGGCATCCTCTTTTTCGGTGCGGGCCTCTTTACCTGGCTTGCGCTCGAGTCCGTTATCGTCAACCGCCTTTTCCACGCCCAGCCGCTGCCGGTTGCCCTGCGCCCGACCCTCGGCATCCAGCTTGCCCCACCGGTCGTCGCAGTCGCCGCATGGCTCGCCAACACCGACGGGCTTCCGTCCTTGCTTGCCCAGTCGGCATGGGGCTACGGCCTGCTTCAATTGGCCTTGCTCATCCGCCTCCTGCCGTGGATTGCCCAGCAGCCGTTTGCACCCAGCTACTGGGCTTTTACCTTCGGTCTGACGGCACTGTCAGGGACGGCCATGACCATGACCGCGCGGGGGTTGCAGGGCGCCGTCCCGCAATTGGCGCCCATTCTCTTCGTGGTGACCAATGTGGTCCTTGCGGTCATCGTCATCGGGACCGTGGTGCGTGCCGTCCAGGGGAAGCTCCTGCCTGCGCCGCCCGTCAGTGCACCGGTTGCACCCTCGTCGGCCCCGGCGGCCTAAATGGCCCCTCCCGGGCGCGGGGCATGGAGTAAGGGTGCTGTCGCAGCATGAAGCTGTGGGGAGAAGGGCAGCTGCCGGCGCCGCGCGGGGGGGGGAGGGAGGGGGACGACAGGCGCCGGCAGGCTGGCCCTGGGGTCATTGGACTGTGGATTGCGTGCGAGGGCTAGGACGACTGTGCCGGGGCGTGCCGGCGCTGCCGTCAAGAACCGCACGCCGGGCCCATCGGGGGCGCTTCACCACAAGAAGGGGGAAATCCACCCAGGCAACGTCGCCGTGTCCTGCGTTCGGTGTCGACCGCGACGGGCCAAATGCGGGACGATGACGGCCCTACTTTTTTCCCTGACGCTCACGATTGGATGCCAGTTCCGAACCGGCCCCGGCCGCCGACAACACCGACGGCCAGGCGCTTTCCTTCTCGCTCTTTGAGGAAATCTCCTCGTTTCTCCTCTGGGCCAGTACACGTTGGCCTGCACTTGCGCTCTACGGCCTCGTGCTTGCCACGATGCTGTGGACAGACTTCATCCAGTTGTTTGACCTGCCGGTGAGTTTTGTCTCCCCCGGCATGCTCACAGCGCTTGCCGCGTTCATCCCGGTGCCGGCCAAAAAGAGAGGCGTCACGCGTCGTTCGAAGCCACGTCCCCGAACAGGGAAATGATGTCGTCGGGCAGGTCCGCCAGAAGCAGGCCCGGCTGCCCCATGGGGACCTTGGCGGTGTGGGCCGTTCCCTTCATTGTGATGCCATGGATGCCGAGCCCGACCCACAGTTCCGCCAGAGCACGGTCCCGGGTCAGAAGCGCACTGGGCCGGGTTGGAAACTGGGCGTTGCCAACGATGACCAACTGGAGATGGAGCAGGTCGGCCAAGGCGTTGTAGACCTGACCGGGTGCTGGCCTCTTGCCGTGGGGCTTCAAGACACGCATGCCCGCATTGCCCTGCGGCGTGCAGACCGCCACGGTGACGGCGAGGAACGGCAAGGAGTACATCGCGACCGCGTGCTTTTGGGCCAGCGACCGGAGATGGGCCATTGCCGCCAGCCGCTCCTTGGCCGGCACGGGGTGGAGATGCGGCCATGCGTCGGTCAGAAAGGCCATGTAGCCTTGGTGGGGTATGGCCATGTCCTGCCACAGCCCCTCGGCGCCCGAGATGGCGTGGGCCGCGTCGTGCGGGATGACCTCGGCCGTGGGCATCAGGGCGTGGAGCTTGGTGTAGACCTCGGTCACATCGTCGTGGATGGCCTGGGCCCCGGGTGGCGCGCCCTTGTTGCCCTCAAGCACATAGGGGAGCACGTTGAGCTGGACGGGGGTGTCCGTCAACAGGGCAAGGAGGCTTGCGGGGGCGTGGCTCTGCATGGATTTTTCCGCCGCGACGAGGTCAGTCACCAGATGGCGGTCAAGAGTCAGAAGGTGGTGCCCGCCGGCGACCACGGAGGGCAGCCAGCCACCGGGGATGAGCGCAACCGGCCCCAGGGCGAACGAGGTGGTGAAGGGATAGGTGACCACGCCACCCGTCCAATCAAACGATTCACCGGCTTCATTTGTCGCCAGCACGCCCTCAAATTCGATTTTCAGGGCCGCTTTCTCGTGGAAGGCGTTTTTGAGAAGCTGGTCACGGCCGAGGGGATGGGCGCGCCACGAGGTAAGCGTCAGCTTGCCCTGGTCGACAGCCTCGATGTGGAGAGGGTAGCGGGGCATATCAGATGCCTGAGCGGCTTTTGAGCCTTCTGGACAGAACGAAATCATCGTCTGACTGCCGAAAGCGCGGCCGTACATGCAGTCCCGGAAGCGCGGGATGGAGCATGTGAGGCAGACGCTTTACTGCGCGTTTATCGGGGGTGGTACTCCGGGTCTCGCTCAAAGGCTCTCTCCTCCGACCATATGACGATATTCCGAAATGATGTCACCGGCCAGATCCGTCCAATGCCTTGCAATCAACTGCCGTTCGATGTCCGAACCATTGCGGCTATCGAGTGTAAGGATGTTGTGGTGGTGCGGATGGCCCTTCCCGATCACGTGGGCCTGAATGTTTTCGACCAGTGCCACCACCGCTTCGAAGAGGCGGCGAGCGGCGGGAAGGCATCCGGCAAGGTCCAGCGCGTGCCCCTCAATAAGAGCATCATCCATTCCGAACCGCTCCCAGGAGTTGACGTTCCAGATTGCCCTGGCCACATCGTATAGCTCTGAGAATTCCTGTTCTGGAACGTACTCTTTCCTGAAATCCCACTGGCCAAGCCAATCGAGCATTTCTGGTGTGATAACGCGAGGCATGACAGTTCGCGTTCTCGTCAGTGAAGCGGCGAACGTGGTTTGCGCTTGGCAGCTGTCCAGCGCGGTCCCGGCAATGATGAAGGCATCGGGAAAGAAGCGCCGCCGATACTGAAAGTCCAGGAACGGGATATCCGTCAGATCCGATGTATAGAGGATGACGACTCGGAACACCCGCCCATTCGGGCTTGTGTGCTCGTATGGTCTCCCAGCTTCGAGCATGTTCTGGACGCTGATATGTCGGGCCGCCGTGGTCATGATGACAAAATCGGTCATCGCGCGCGGATAGGCATCTGTCCTGTCGAGATCGTCGACTACGTCGTTCCACGTATATTTTTCGCTGCGCCAGTGCTTCGCCTGCCCGACGATGCCGATGGTATCGAACGCAGGCACGATGTCGATTCCCGCCTGGGCTTCCCCACCCCTGCCTCCACCATACTTGGTGAACGTCACAGCCCGGCCTGTCCATGCCTGGACAGTATGTGTAAGCCAGTCGCAGCAAAACGATTCAAAGTCCATCCAGCTGGCAAAGCTCAATTCCATGTGTTTTCCGGTGGTTTCTTGGGGCAACTCGGATGTGCGTCCTCATCCCTCGTGCTGGATGGCAGTCGGACGGGGCTCGGAATGGCTGAGAAAGTATATATGTTAATTCCCTAACTACCTAGTAAGCCACTGATTTTCTTGAGTCGATTTTCGACCGGCATTACCAGCCCAAGGATGTATTTGCCCCTTTCGGAAAAGGAGTTCCATGAAAACACCTACCGCCCCAAATCTCGCCCGCTACTTCTCAAAATGCGGCCTAACCCTTCATTGCTCCATCGAATTCGACATCGATGGTCAACGCAAGACTTACTGGGCCCTTTCGCAGGCTGAGAATGGCAAGCCATTCTGGCCTGGCGAGCGCAAGGTCTTTGGCAACACCGCTGACCTCTGGCACGCGTGGCACGACTATCAATTGCGTTTGCACCTTCAGCACGCTCAAGCATTGCGCTTCGTTCGCTGCTTCCTCCGCGACGAGCAAAAACACTCAGAGCCGTTCAATGCATGGCTTGACCACAACGCAGTAGCCAGGTCGGCACGAGCGGATGAGGTGGATACCACTGGGCTTTGGCCGTGGACCTCTGCGCAGACGTCGCTAGATAGACGTGACCGTCTTCAGGTGTATGGCTATCCATGGACGGATGCACCGACGGTTGCGGTCATTCGTCGATGTACGAGAAAGTCGGAATCTAAGGGTTGGGCGAGACGAGCCATCAGGGTCGCGGACTTTGATAGGCAATCAGCGACGCGGTGTACCGAAGCGATTCGGGACCTAGTGCAGGATGAACGTCGGCGAAGACTTGCTTCGATGATGAAACGGGCTGGGGGGAGGCGGCCCTCCCTTCCTAGAAAGCGCCTATGAGCAATGCCGGGGACGGAGATGGGGCAGGGAAGCCCTATTCGTCCCCTACGATATCCAGCAGTGATGCCTTGTCTCGGGATGCCATCCCCCTTGAGTCGGCTCGCCCGGGTATACGGAGTCCCGTGACACCACGTTGCCATCGTAGGAGCAACACACCCGCATCACGGCATTCCCCTTATGACAGGGGTGGGTCGGTCGGAGTGTTGAAGATACGACGATGCAAGCTGCATCCGCTCTCTCGGGCCTCACTTCCTCAATGGGAGAACACTCATGCCAGAGAAGAAAACGGCGGCGAAGGCCGCTCACGCCAAGCGCCAAGGCAAGTCGGCATCCACGCAGGCTGGTGAATATGTGCATGAAGAAATCAAGCACGTTCGCGAAGGCAAGCACGGTGCCCGTTCTGCCAAGCAGGCTATTGCCATTGGCCTGTCGAAAGCCCGCCGAGCTGGAGTGAAGGCGACGCCCTCAAAAACCGCCAGCAAGGCGACCAAGAAAAAGGCCGCCCAGGATACGAAAGCTGCCAAGAAACGCTCGTCAGGGACGGCTACAAAGAAATCGGCCGCTCGCAAGCGCGCCAGCACTCAAGCGCTTAAACGCGAGGGGAGTGCTGCCGCGTCTAAGCGTGCGCTGTCGGCTCAAGCCAAAAAGAGTGCAGCGAAGCGAACGTCGGCCAGTAAGTCTGCTGCAGCGAAGAAAGCCGCCAAGACGAAGGGGGCCAGTGTCCGGAAGTCTGCCGCGAAGAAGGCGGCACGTACGCGAGCGCGGAAAGCCTCGTAATCCAGCGGCATTGCAGTCGCATCAGCGCAGGGAAGCGCTACGCCCCTTTGGGGCATGGATTGGCCAGCGTCATAGAGCCGCCCTCCGGTCGGCAGGCAAAAGGTGGACTCGCCACTTCATCCTGACGAGGAATGGCTCTGATGGGACTCCAAGGCCGCCCGTGACAATTCGGGGTAAACCCTGAAGCATCCTGGCCTGCTCGTAACAGCGCGTTTCGAAATCCCTCGACCCCGGTCATGTGGCATGGGGGTCGGCTTCAGAAAATTCGGCCCCTTGAGTAGAAGCGGGAGCCAACCAGGATTCGAAGCAAAAACTTGCCGATGGTGACACGGTTGCTGGGGCGCGTATTTGATAACATTCGGGCTCATCTGGAGCGACCATGCCTGATTCCCGATTTCCCCGTGTCGTCGGCTTTGAGGTCCCTCCTTTGTCCGACGAAGTCGATGTGGGGAATGACGCCCCCATTGTGGCACTACTCGATATCGAGCCCACGACCAATTGGCTGACGGTCTTTGACCGTGAAGTTGCTTCACTTAAAGGAGAGCTGGGCATTGCCGACGTGACGATTGAGGGCGACCGGGTTCTTTTTTATGGTTCGGTCACCGATGCCCGTCGCCTCGCCGATGCGGTCCGTGCTCTTGTTGAGCGCATTTCTCGGGTCCGCCTCGATGAGCGCCTCCTCCATGCAGGTGCCTCCCCACTGGGCAACACGGAGGAGCCAAGCGATGCCTGAGCGCGTTGGCTATGTTTCTCGGTCCACCACCGTGTATGGGTTTTCGGCCTTCTTGCGCCTGCATCGAGATGGCCGGGGTGAAGTGCAGGAAGCAGATGTGGTCAACGAGCAGGGCATTTGCTTCCACACGCTAAGACTGCCGCACGACCTGATGACGGCTTCTTGCACGCTGTCCAATGACGACTTGCTTGACAGGATAGAGCAATGGGTTACATCGATGGCGGAGCCCTAAACAGCCTTGTCGGTGCCGGCACTTCGTCTTAGGGTGCGCGCGTGTCGCCTCTCATGACAGACCAATGGATTCAAGGAGCGATATCGACCGCTTGGTTGAGGGCTCGGTCGAGTTCGTTTGTCGTGAACGGTTTGACCAGCTTGATGGCGCCCATGGGGGCATCGCTCATGTCCTCTTCGGGGTCCGAGAGCATCACGACGGTTCTCATCGAAGGATTTTTCTTCCGGGCCTCCTTGAGATAAGCGCCTGTTCGGTCCTCTCCTGGGGCCGGAATCGCCGCGACCAGAAAATCCACTTGAGCTTCAGCCAAGACCGCCTTGGCGCCCCCTGCATGCGTGGACGCGACCAGCACGCCGTAACCGCGCTTTCGAAGCGCATCGGCAACCGTATCGGCAAGCATAGGACGGGGCTCAATGACCACAGCCAGCGGTGGCGTTGTTGGACTCGACATGGGGCATCCTCAATTCGTCGTACATCGCGGGTTGCATTCAAAGCGTCCAACGGACTGCCATCATGCTTTTTATGCTTTCCTAGCATTTGAAGCGGTAGTGTTCGAAGTCCGGTTCATCGCGTGCGGAGAATACACATGCTGGAGTCAGCGTATCACTGCACGTTTTCGGTGACGTCGAAAGACCAAGGTTTCATTGGGTCATACGACATCATGGATGGGGCGGGCGAAGTGGTGGAGGTCTGGGAGAGTAAATCCGCGTTGCCCACCATGGCGCTTGCAATGACCTGCGCCCGAAATAGGGCCAATGCGGCCATTCGCTCGTTGTCCGAGTGCACGGTGTGCCCAGGACCCTGACCACACCGCCTTATCGCCCGATGCCAACGGGGAGGGCTCAAAATGCGTCGACGTGTTTCATCGGCGTATCACGGTGATTTTCCCATTGGGCTCCAGGCGAGCGGTGTGAACCTCATCGTCGGCTTCTAGCCCAGCGCCGTGGAGCGCACGGTCGAGCGCTGCACCCGGCAGGCTTTGGCTTCGAAGTGCATCGGTATCCCGTTTGCCCTGGCGGATAAGCAGGGTGGGAAATCCTTCAACCAGCCGGTTGAATGTCGGGTATCGGGTGCAAAGCCACGCCAGCGCCTTGTCTGCAGCCAGAATGCTGCCCACCCCGATGAAGGGGCCCAATAGGCCCTGGTCCTCTCCGATGATGGCGGTGCGAAGCGTGCCGCCCGCCAGAGCGATGATGACGACATCAAAGGCCGACATTTCCCCAAAACTTCGCTTGCCAGCGAGGCGCATGAGGACGAGCAGGCCGAGATAGGTGATGACGCCACGCACGACGAATGTCCACCACGGGGCGGATAGGTCAAAGGTGTGAGCCATGGGCGTTCTCCGGGATTCGGTGCCACTAGGAGAGTCCCTGGCGGGTGGCGAAAATGAGAACACCCAACGGCTTCCTTATTCCTGCGTATTCGTGACGGCCGATGCGGTTACAGAGAAGCGTATCTGCACCGACATCGGAGCTTGAGGTACCTGTTCTGGGCCTGAAAAACATGCCCTAAAAACGGAGATCGCAGGTTCTCACGAATACGGGAATATCGTTTCGCGGCAACTTCACGCCTTGAGCTCAAGCATCCGCCTGCCCCCTCTGGAAGACCGCCATGCCGAAGTCCGATGTGACGTCATCCGAGCCATGGTGGAAGCGCTTAAGCGCGGGTTTGGTCACGGGAGCTGCTGACGACGACCCGAGTGGGGTGGCGACCTATTCCCAAGTCGGCGCTAAGTTCGGTTACGCGACGTTATGGACCTTGTTGCTGGCCTTGCCACTGATGATTGGCATCCAGATGGTCAGTGCGCTCATCGGACGAGTCACAGGGAAAGGCCTTGCCGACAACATGGTGGAAAACTTTCCCCGGGGACTGGTCTGGGGCATCACCACACTCCTTATTATCGCCAACGTCATCAACATCGGCGCTGACTTGGGGGCGATGGGGGCAGCCGTCAACCTCTTGGTCGGAGGTCCTGTCGTTGTCTATGCCGCCTGCTTTGCAATTCTCTCGACGTTCCTTCAAGTGCGGGTTCCGTTTTGCCGGTATGCCCCGATTCTGAAGTTCCTGGCCTTGAGTTTGCTGACGTATGTGGCAACGGTCCTGGTGGTCAAAGTGCATTGGGGAGCGGCGCTAAAAGGAACGTTTATTCCTGCTTTCCAAGGGACATCGGCCTATGCCACGGCTGTCGTCGCTATCTTGGGAACCACCATCAGCCCGTATCTTTTTTGCTGGCAGGCCGCTCAAGAAGTCGAAGAGGTTTTAGACAGCGATGAGCGAAGGCCATTAAAAGAGGCCGTCGACCAGGCACCGGATGCGTTCAAGCGTATCGCCATCGACACGTCGTTCGGTATGTTGGTATCCAACGTGGTTGCGTTCTTCATCATCTTGACGGCGGCCGTCGTGCTACATGCACACGGCAAAACCGATATTCAATCGTCTTCAGAAGCCGCCGAGGCTTTAAAGCCGGTCGCCGGCCGGTTTGCGTTTACGCTCTTTTCCATGGGGATTATCGGAACCGGCCTTTTGGCCGTGCCGGTGCGACGGCGTACTTTGTCGCTGGCACCCTTCGAGTGCCCTATGGCCTCGAGCAGAAGCCGAAAAAAGCAAAGGTCTTTTATGGCGTGTTGATAGGGTCCATGGTCGTTGGAGCGCTTTTGAATATGATGCCGATTGACCCCGTCAAAGCCTTGTTTTGGAGCGCAGTCGTCAATGGCCTCTGTGCTGTGCCCATGATGATGGCCATCATGGTCATAGCGCAGCGTCCCCAAACCATGGGTACGCAGGTCTTGGGCCCAGGGCTTCGCATGCTGGGGTGGGCGGCGACCTTGGTCATGGGCATAGCGGCCATCGTCATGTTTGCCACGATGGGGAAAGGCGGCTGAGGCCGCCTTGTATGGGCGGGGGAGATTCTTTTCCTGTTGCATCCGTTTGGCTTCTATCTGCGTATCTACCTATGCCTCCGCCCGGAGGTTGTCCATAGGGAGAGGAGTCATGAAGTCGTTACGTCTGATGAAGGGGATGCTTGCTTGCTCCCTGATGGTTGCTGCCGGGGCCTCCATAAGTGCGCCTGCCGCCTCCGGTGAGATGCAGACCACCGTCATGGTGGGCGGCGCCGCCATGTATCCCAACCGAAACATCATCCAAAATGCGGTCAATTCCAAAGACCACACCACCTTGGTTGCGGCGGTGAAGGCCGCCGGGCTGGTCGATACGTTGTCGGGTCCGGGCCCATTTACGGTTTTCGCACCGACCAATGAAGCCTTTGACGCCTTGCCGAAGGGAACGGTGGAGAACCTGGTCAAGCCGGAGAACAAAGATACTTTGACCAAAATCCTCACCTACCACGTGGTGTCGGGGCGTTTGACCAAAAGCGATATCGAATCGCAAGCGGCTGCCCATAACGGCACGGTGGAATTGAAGACCGTCGAAGGCGAGCCCATCACTCTGAGCAAAGACGGGGGTCAGTGGACGATTACCGATGCGAAGGGTGGAAAGGCGCATGTGACCATTGCGGACGTCATGCAGTCCAATGGCGTTATCCATGTTATCGACAAGGTATTGATGCCGTAACGGTCTCGGGGTTGGGACGGTTCGGACCTTCATGGAGGGGCGCCCTGCGCTCCTCTTCCTTCGACCATTGCACTAATCAGTGAGGCGGTGGGGAAGGGACAGCAAGTCCACGTTGAACGGCTGTGGGCTATGGATGCTCATTCATCGGGGGCGGGATATTTCCGCTCCATGATGGACTCCGCTACCTCTTGAGCGTAGCTGCGGAGATGCTCCATGGTGCTGAAGATGAGGCCGACTGTTTCGGCTTGACCAGAGCCAATGGCCTTCACTTCGTCCAGAAGGTATCGGCTGTTCTCGAGGGGCTCCACGCGGGCAGTCCAAGCCACCTCGCCCACGTCCCCGGAAATCACTTCTTTGAACGGCATAGCGTTACCTGAAACCAAGCTCAGTCCGATGATGTTGAGCGGAGCGAGCTCGGTTGGCAAGGAGTGCCTGATGGATATTGCTGAAGTCACCCACTTGGTCAATGGGAACCAGATGACTTCGGATGTAACAACGCAGGCGGCGTTGGAAAAACACCCATATGATTGGGCTTTAGCAAGCGTATTGGTACGTTGATTAACCTGCTTGGTTGAGTACATTTATCAGTGTATCGGGTCCGTCTTCTGTGAACATCACATTTTGACTGTGCAAGGTCTCTGCAATCTCCGTCTCCATCCGCTTCAACATGGCGCTTTCGTACTGTTCCAATGCTTCGGTCAGAGATAAATGATGATGGCCGGTAAGCGCTTCGGTCAGTTCCAACGCGTCGAGCATGGCGTAATTCGCGCCTTTTCCCGTAAAAGGCGGCATGAGGTGTGCCGCATCACCGAGTAAAGTGATGTCCGAACGAGGTATCCAATCTTGCTTGACTGGATAGTGATACAGCGGCCAGGGCTGAAACACATCGTCTGAGCTTTTTAGCATTTCCTGTAAGCGGGGAGACCACCCCTGGAACTCTTGCAAGAGCCTTTTGCGTGCATGTTGGGCAGCGGAAAAGTCGATGGTTGAACTCCATTCCTCCGGGACACGAAGTGCCACATAGATGCGGACACTGCCATCCCCATTGCGTTGGGCTAGGAGTCCTCGGTTGTTTCCAAGGGCGAGGATGTTTCCAGGCCCCACCAAGGTAGCGATGTCTGGACTCCGATGGTCGACGTCTGCAACCAGGGTTTGAACGAACGTCACCCCACTGTAGGTTGGGCGCGTGACCTTTGAGACGAGCGCGCGGCAGGCGGACCAACCTCCATCACAGGCCAAGACGAGGTCGGCGCCCACGGTCGTCTGCTCGAAACTCAGTTGGACCTGACCTTCACCGCGAGTCGCGCCGATGAGTCGATGACCCCACCGGACGGTTCCGGGGTTCAGAGAATCGAGAAGCAATGCGCGTAATGCGCCCCGGTCGATTTCCGGGCGGCTGCCGGACTCATCTTCGGCGTTGAGTTCACCGCGCAATTCGCCTTGTTGGCTGAATATCTTCGAATGCTGACCGTCGGGTCGGGAAATACGCTGAAACGCCTCCCCCAGTCCTGCCGCTGCCAAGGCGCGTTGCCCGCTGTCTTCATGCAGGTCTAAAGAGCCGCCTTGGGTGCGGGCGTCGGCAGCCGAATCACGCTCGTACACGACGACGTCGATGGCTTGTTGTTGAAGAAGGCGGGCCAAGGTCAAGCCGGCCGGACCGCCGCCCACGATGGCGATACGCAGGCCGTGCAGCAGGTGATTTGGTGGGAGATGCCGGTTGTTAGACATGGGCAAGTCCGCCATCGACGGTGATTTCTGCGCCGGTGGTATACGACGAGGCATCCGATGCCAGGAACAAAGCGGCTTGAGCAGCTTCGGTGGGCTCACCCCAGCGACCCATAGGCACCATCTGGGCCACATAGTCTCGGACGGCCGGGTCGTCGGTGGCGGCCTGGGTCAGTGGAGTGACGGTTGCGCCAAGGGTCAGCACATTCACCCGAATGCGTCGCGCGAGCATGCTTTCGTCCATCGCAAGCGTGCGGCCAAAGCTGCGAACGGCTCCTTTGCTTGCGGCATATAAGGGGTCTCCAGGCCGGCCCTTGCCAGCGGCGACCGAGCCCGTCAGCAACACCGATGCGCCGTTGCTTAAAAAGGGAAGGGCATGGACCACCGTAAAGATGACCCCTTTGAGGTTGACGCCCATCAGCGCATCAAAGTCCGCTTCGGTCGTCTTTTCGATGGATGGGGCATCCGAGATGCCGGCGTTTGCCATCAGGACATCAATGCCACCCAGTTTCCCGGCAAGGCATTCAATGGCTGTCGCCAAGCCCCGTGGAGAGGCGACGTCGGTGGCCTCGCCATGAGCGCTGGAGCCAAGACTTGAAAGGGCCGTAGCCAACTTTGCAGGGCTCCGACCGATGAGGGCGACCTCGGCGCCTTCATCGATGAACAATCGGGCGGTGGCGAGGCCTATTCCGCTTGTGCCACCTGTTATCAGGACTTTTTTTCCTTGCAACCGCATGAGGGTATCTCACAAGTCAACATATGTTGAATTAGGCGCCTCGCCCTTTGTCTTGTCAACAGGTGTTGATAGGCTGTGCCTCATGACCACCGCCCACCTACCCAAGCCCCGCAAGAACGCCGGTGCTTCCCGCGACGCCGAAGCCACCCGGGTCCGTATCCTGGAGGCCGCCCAGGTTCATTTCTCCCGAAACAGTTTTGAGGGCGTAGGCCTTCGTGACTTGGCGCGTGATGCTTCGGTCGACCCGGCGCTCGTCATTCGCTATTTCGGGTCCAAAGAGGGGCTGTTTCGCGAGGTGGCCTCGCAAGCGTTCGGCACCGAAGACTTTCTACAGCCACCTTTGAGCGCGATGCCGGCGAGGGTGGCAGCCCTCTTGCTTGGGCCTGCGAATCAAGAGGCATGGCGAAGCGGCTACAACCCACTTCGGGTGCTGCTTTGTTCGATAGGCAGTCCAGTTGCTGGACCGATATTGGCGGAGTATTTGGACCGCGATTTTATCGAGCCGCTGGCGATGGCCATGCGGGGCGAGCAGGCCGATGAGCGGGGCGTCGCTCTCGCTGCACAAATTCTCGGGTTTGCCTTGATTCGAGTCGCACTCGATGAACGAGAGGGCGCAGCGGCCCGACTGAAAGCATTGCACCCTCTATTGCTGAGCAGCCTTGAAGAGTTGGTGGACGGCGAAGGATGAATTAAGCAGGGGGAACTGAATGCGAATATCTCCTTCGTCGCGGCCACGTGCCAATCCGCTTTACTAGGTCGATTTTGGCTACCCAAATCGCGAGGAGTTGAACATGCAACACGCTGACGGCCCGGACAGGTTTGCAGACGCCATGGGCGATGACCTTGGCACGGTGACGGCAGTCCTCGACAACAAACTGGTTGAACTCCAGGTGGTTTGGCTTCAGTACCGGCAGCTCTTTGGCAAGGACGAGGCTACGGTCCATCTCCTGAACCGCTCGGCAGGGCTGTTTTTCCAGGTTGTCCAAGACCAGCTATGGGACGGCGTTCTGCTTGGGATTGCGCGTATGACGGACCCGGCGAAAAACGGGAGCAACAAAAACCTCACCATCCACTCGCTTTCTCCGTTGATTGCCAATATGGCTTTCAGGTCCAAGGTTGATGCTCTATGCGCGAGTGCCTTGGAGGAATGCGGGTTTGCCAGGGAGCACCGAAACAAGCGAATCGCCCACAGGGACCATCGTCATGCGGTGGACCACCAGGCACATCCACTTTCCGGCATCAGCAGGGCAAAGGTGGGACGTATGCTCGATTCACTGGGCCAAGTGCTCAACGCCCTTCATCACCACTACCGGGACACCACCGTTCTGTATGGGGACTTCATCGACCACTCCGGGGCGGAGCTTCTGGTGCGTCGCTTGGCGAAACTGGAGCGGCTAAAAAGGCCGGATTCTGCCGCCTAGGGAGGAATTCTTTCCTCTGATGTTCCCGCTGAACGGCCACATTTTTTTTGGACTAATGTATGAACGAACAGTTTTGGGCGTTGATGACTACTTCCGCCGGCAGTATTGCTGCCATCATTGCTTTGCTTTTCCTCGTTCCCGAAAAGTTTACAGGCGTGCGCCATGCCAACTTCGCTATGATTTCGAGTAAACGAGAAAAACTTAATGCGCTTCTTTGCGAAGAAAGACTCAATGTTGTAAGGGCAGTAGAACTCGAGCTTGCGTTTTGGGATGCATTTGGCTTCGAGATGGATGCAAGGCTCATTCGTTTTGTCTTTGATAGAAGAAACGCCTTGCAGCACACCCGCTACTTACGTAAGTGCCAACTTATGGTCCGAATTAGCGATGATGGGCTTTCGTTAGTGCCTTCAAAGCCGTCTCGTCGCAGTTTTCGATTCCAAGCAGTGGTGACTTTTTTGTTGGGCTTCGCCCCTTTACTTATGATTGCGGGGCTGGCTTCTATTCTAAAAAAATTCATTCCTATCGAATTGCTGGTGATTATTTCCTGCTGTGCTTTTATCTGGCTTCCGGTCGCCATGTGGATAAGTGATGGTTTCGAGTCCGCCCACCTCCTTACCGTGCAAGGGCAAAAGCATTATCCGCTCGATGAGAACTTTACAGCCATAACATAGAAGGGCAAAGTTCGAGCGCGCCACGCGTCAGCCGAATCGCTCGACGTATTGGAGCAATTTCAGCCTGCGTCGAGCGGTCCAAGAAAGGGGCGCAGAGTGCCTACTTGTATCGTCATGGGCATGAGCAATAGTCCTTAGCCCCTCAAAAATGTTGCCACTTGCTCGAGCCGGTCTGTGAGGTCGACCACGGCATCCGCGTAACCAGGGAGAGGGTGGCTGCCCGGAGGGCCCAGAAGGCTGACCACTCGCCCTGCGGACGACCGGAGGTCCGGGTTGGTTGCGACCGCAGGCTTCTCGACCAACTGGCCAGCCCGGAAGCGGGCTTCAGTCAGGTCCCCATCGAGCAAGGCCTCGCTCAAGGCCACCGCTTCGATGAGCAGTTCGGCTGCTTCAAGGACCGCCTGTTCATCCTGCATCGATTTTCCTCCCTCTGTTGCCCACCATTGTAAGCACGAATTTCGGGTGTTTCATGGGTTATACGTAGAAGAGTACAGGCTTCAATTGGACGTAAGGGGGGGCTAGAGTACGGGGCTGGCGATGCCAACCTGATTGCTCACCTTCTTCAGCACCCTGGCGTGGACCCGGCAGTACACCATTCGTCTGCGCTGCTACATGCAGCGCACCGAGGTCACTGGCTGTGTGTACAGATGTTGATTCCTGTCAGTGACCCCAATGCCCGAAACGGCGAGGCCCTTTGGCGGGCCGCCAAGAATCGGCATGGCAGGGTGGTCCGGCTGCTGGCGCCGGTGTCGGACACGTCGGGGTGGCGGGAGTGGGTGTGGGATGACCTGCCGCCCAAGCGGTGGAAAAGGTTCTTACGCCGTCCCTTAGTGACATCCGATAGGGACGAGAGACCTGATGGCAGCTAACCTTTCTGCTGAAACCGGACGAGCTGCCGCATTAGGAGGAAGTCATCCGGGCCTTCCTCGTCGACTGTGCCATCGTCCCGAGGAATAAGCTGGACCACCCGGGAATTGGCGAATGCCGAAGGGGCAAGGGGGTGGATAGCATGCGGATTGTGCAGAATGCACAATCCATCCATCAGATGCTCGATGTATTCAGACTTACGCGCCGCCCGGACCTTTGGCATCAAGACAGACGTATCGGGATGGAGAGTCTGGAAGATGATGGGTTTCTCAGGCGCAATGGCAAGCGCCCGAACTTTTCCCCACATCGAGAGTGGTGTGTAAACAACGGCTGATACGTCACGATATTTGTCCGTTGTAAAGAGACCAACCTTAATATCGACGCCCTCTTTTTTCACCACGCTTTCGAGGTGATACCGGACAATGCTCTCACTGCCTGTCCGGATGGTTTCGTCCTCGTCAAAGTAAGTCCCGTACAGCACAGCGATGATGGGCCGGCTTGCCGCCATGTGGGCCGCTGGGCGGTCGAACGGTGCAATGGCAATCACGTAGGGGAGCCCAGCCGCCCCCGGTAGATTTTGATAGTAGTCGCGGAATCGACGCACCTTCGCCGTAAAGCTGTTGCACAGGCGAAGGATGGCGAGACGGTTGAACTCGTTGAAGTCGTCTGGCAACTCGGGTGGACCCTCTCCAAAGCCCGGCTTACCACCTTTCTCCGGTGCGGCAATCGTCGCCTCCATGAGAAACCCAAGGGGATGGGTGACATGGAAATCCGGTGACGCTCTGCGAAAGTCGATGGTGTGCCCCAGCTCTTTCAGGCAGGCGTGAAGGTAGAGCTCCCAGACGCTCGATTCAAAGGTGGACTGGAACTCTTGGACGAACTTGCCATCCCTGTCCGGCATGCCCGCTGCCCACGCATTGAGCACATCCCGCTCCGGTGCATTCTCCGGGGCGCGAAGCATGGAAAACAACGGATGGAGCTTTTCCTCACTGACCTGCAATTGAAAGAGGTCCATCCGGGGCATCTCGTTGGCTGAGCGGTTATAGGAGTCTATCTGGCGACTAGCCGGGAATGCGAAGGTCAAGGTCAGGCGAAGTGACGGGCGAATCTGGATTGATTGTATGGCACTGCGTCCGGCCGACTTGCCAAATCAGGTCGTTGCCCTAGGATTGCAGGAGCCGGCGAATCGTCACCTTCCAGGTGATGAGAGGGACCAAGGGGAAGGAATGCCAAAAGAAAACCACAGGAAACAACACTTCGTTCCGCAGTGCTACCTGAAGGCATGGCACGACACCACCGAGCCGCTTGGACCGCGTCACACCCCTTACGTCTGGCATTTCGACCGGGATGGGAAAAACCCACGCAAGAAGGCGCCCAAGAACATTTTCACAGAAACGGACATCTACACGATGCCGTTGCCGGATGACACACGGGACCTTCGTCTTGAACACGGTTTCAATGGCGTCGAACAGAGATTCGACTACATCCGGAAACACCGACTGGACGGCAAGCAATGGCCGAAGCCCGAAGAGCTGTTGTACCTGCTTGCCTTTGCCGCCATTGCGCGCTTCCGCACACCTGCATTCCGAGACATGCAGCGTACCCAGTGGGGCGAGATGCACAACTTTGCCATGGAAATAAAGCGGGACATGGAGGCGGCGAGTCCTGAACAAAGGCGGGCCGCTGCCGCAATGCCCCGCCTAGGCACAGACGGGCCCGGCATGACCCTTGAAGATGTGGCACGCCTCCGGGACCATCCCATCCAGACGGCCGCCGCATCGTTGCTCAAACACATCCTGGATGGTTACATGGGCATGAGCGCCGCCATCCTCTGTACGGATGACCCGGTGGGCTTCATCACCAGTGACAACCCTTGCGTGTGGGTCGACCCCGGGGCACATGAGCGGCCCTACCTGATGCAGGGCGTCGGACTCGGATGGAAGACGGTTGAAGTCACCATGCCCATCTCTCCCAGGCAATGCCTGCTCTTGTCCCACGACGAGGCATGGGCGGGTTTTCTGGATGTCGATAAGGAAAGACTGCGCATCCTCAACGCCAGACACATCCGGGCCTGCAACGAAGCCTTTGTGGCACGACGGAAGGTCTTGCCGGAGGCTTGGCTGGACGTATTGCAAGATACTGAACTGGCGGATTCCGCCGCATGACCCAGGAGGCACCATGGAAAACGATTGGCGAGTACCGGTCGATGCGGAATATGCGGCCCTGGTCGGTCGGGCCACCTATGTTTTTTCCTACTACGAGTGGACGGTCATCTACATCATCGAGCAGCTTTCTCCCGGATTCCTGACGGAATACTCAAGGGGCGGAAAGGCGATGATGTCCGGGATTGTGCTCGGCCACATGGACAGGGCCATCAACGCCCTTTCCACCGGCATCGGTGACGTTACCATCGAGGAGTTGCGAGCGGTGCAGGCGCAGTTCGCCACGCTGAAGGACCAAAGGAACGCCCTCATCCATGCCCACCCGGCAACGGATGTGGACGGGTCCCAGATTCTCATCCACCAAAAGTCGCACCCGAAGGCGCTTCCCGACATGAAATGGCCCCTCTCCGAGGTCAAACATCTTGTCTCGGCCTTCGACAAGGCAGCGGTGGATGTGTCACCGGTCCTGGAGCGGTTGATGCAGGCGAAGACGGCCTCCGAGTAAGTCACGCGGGACTGGTCCCCACCGCCAGACAAGAAAATACCCTTGTCAGCCGGCGCCGACCTCCACGGATTTGCTTGCCAGTGTCCCCACCGATTCGGCAAAATCCGAGGCCACATTCCGGCTCACCGATGCGGGTCCCGGAGGCGTTGGGGGAGAGTAAGGAAAAGGTGTCCCACTCTCTCCGCCAGATAAGTTTTTCTCTATGTAAATCAACCATTTATTGGATTGACGAGAAAAGCCCCATCGGGACACATTTCGGGACACAAAGGTTCCCGATGCGCATCCCCCACTACCTCATCAAGGCTCCGAGTGGCGTGTTCCACTTCCGTCGGCGCCTGCCTGTTGCGCTGGCGCGGCTCCTTGGCCGGGCCGTCATCAAGAAGAGCCTGCAGACGCGCGATATGGAACGTGCCCGTGATCTCGCTCTCAATCTTTGGCGTGCGTATGATGAGCTTTACGCTCACGTACGGATGCAGGGGATGGCAGGGGACGAGTGGGACATCGATGCGCTGGCAGCCGCGCTGAAGAAGAAGGGCAAACGCTACCGTTTGAAGGCAAATCCCGATGGCTCGTTCGAGGTAGAGGCCAACGGTCCCGAAGACCATGCCCACGCAAAGGACATGGTTGCGTCCATTGGCGACATGCGCAAGGAAGCCATCGTCCAGCAGTGGATTCGGGAGCAGGGGTTCTTCATTGACGGTCCTGGACCGGCAGGGCCGTCGCTAGAGAGGTCCTTGCCGGCAGCGACTCCGGCAGCGCTCTCTGCGGCGATGGTCCCCGCAGTCACCGAACCCCAGGCGGTGATGCGCATCGACCGCGCGATTGACGAATACATCGCCAACATCAAATCCCAGACCATCCCGAAGACGCTGACCATCAAGCGCCTGGCGATCACCGAGTTTGGAAAGGCGCGCGGTCTTCGCCGGCCGGTCCATGAATCGACACGGGTGGAAATCGGCAAATGGGTCAGTCATCTCCGTGAGCAGAACCTGGCCACCCCGACCATCGTCAACAAGCTTTCCTACGTCAAAACTTTTCTCGAATGGGCGAAGGGGAAGGGGTATATCGAATTTCCGCGAAACGACAATCCCGCGTCGGGCCACGTGTCTTACAAGGCCCGTGAAAAGCGCCTGCGCAAAAAGCACGGCTTCAAGGCGTTCAACGACGCCCAGCTCAAGCTGCTTTTTGCACCCAGCACTATCAAGCGCCTTTCGGGTGAGGCACGCCTTGGCACGTGGATGGGTTTGTTCATGGGGGCGCGCGTGTCGGAGGTGGGTCAGCTCGCACTCGACGACTTCATGGAGGTCGAGGGCATTCCCTGCGTGCGGATTACCGATGAGGGGGAGGGGCAGAGCACGAAGAATGATTTTTCCAACCGAGTGATTCCGGTCCATCCCGAGCTCATCCGGATGGGCCTTTTGAAGCGTGTCGAGCGCTTGCGTGCAAAAGGGGAGACCCAACTTTTCCCCAAGGTGAAGGGTCAGCAAAACGGAATGGGCGACTGGCTGTCGAAAGCGTTCGGTCGGTACGTGGGGCTCGTGTTGCCAAAACCGGACATGGGGAAGATCGGATTTCACAGTTTCCGGAAGACTGTTATCCAGACCCTCCAGGCCGCAGGGGTGACGGCGGAATTGAGAGCTGCGTATGTTGGCCACGAACTCGATGACGAGCATCACAGTTCATACGGCATGGACGCACCTAAACAGCAGGTGCTTGCGGCCATCATCAAGCTTGACTACCCCGTAACGTCTGATGCGGACGCCTTCGCATGAAGCCGAACGTGCCACTGAATCCGAAGGCAGAGACCTTCTTGGTCGCCAGCCGTGCCGCAATTGCCGAATAATCGCCGACCTGCGTGAGGACATGCACGACATGGGCACTTGCAGGGGGTGGGGGCTGCCTGGCGAGGAGCCCCATTTCTGCCGCAAGAGCGGTCAGTAAGGCAAGGCACCACTGCCGGCTCTGAGGTCAATGGGTGCGTAGAAAAGCTGGAACGACGGCTGGTCATCCTGTCGCACCGGGCTTGACAGCGCCCGGATCTGCATCACGCTGGATTGAACTAAACCTTAAATATAGCCTCCTTCATGCTCGCCTTAAAGTCGGCTCAATTTCGCCAGTTCAATCGCCATAGCCGGGCTGTAGCGCGTGCGTCACAGCGACCGTCTGCATCCGAGGTGGTCAGCGGCGCCATGCCGTCACCGCAGCGCATCAGCGCCGTGCTCGCGTCGCGTGCCGACCTCACTCATTCGCTCCGCTGGCTCGGGTTTGTGGATGCCACGGGTCGACCCTGCGAGAATGGTCCTGATCCCACCCGTGTCGCAGTTGATCATCTACAGACGGGTGCGCCGCTGGCGGTGGATGCAGCACTGCGGCTTGGCGCGGACTGGAGTGATGACTCGTTTGCCTGGCAAGGACTGACAGGTCTTACGCCGCTTGCTGTGGCCGTGCTCGCAGACAGCATGGAGGGCCAGGTCCTGATGGTGCCGCTCATGGCCCATCACGGTGCGAGCCTCGACTTTGTCGACAACCGGGGAAGGGGACTCCTGGATTTCGCCACCTTTTCCCCGCTCGTCGATTTCCTCCGCGAGAGGGGTGCGGTCGGCAACGTAACTCATGCGCTGGCGGCTGGCCACGCGGCGCGGTGCGTGGCCGAAGAGCCCCCGGTCGACGTAGGCAATCCTGCCATTGCCTTGCAGCGATGCGAGTGGAGCGGGGCGATCCGCCCTTGGCTGTCGCGAACGCTGGACCTGCTCGAGTTCAGCGGCCCTGAGAGCAATGAGCCGGGACTGCCGGCACCAAAAAATCCTAGCCTCGAAGCGTGGCTGTATCCACAGCAGGAGCTTCGCCATGTCATGACCGAAGCCCCAAACACAATCGACCGCATAAACCGGCTTATCGAGCTTGGCGCGCTCGATGGTAATGCATCGTTCTGGGTGGTCGCAGGAGAACTCGTCGAGCACAGTGTCACTGCGACCGGGATGGCCGTGGTTCTCGACTGCACACGAGGGGGGCCGTTTCTGACGGCACTGTGTAGCAACTCCCCGATGGCGCATCGGGCAGACGGTCTGGGCAGGAGCCCATTGCATTTGGCCACCCATCCAGCGGTATGCGCCTATCTTCTTGAGCAAGGCTTTTCGCCGGACCGGCCCGACAATGACGGACACCTGGCGGTTGACGTCCTGCCGACTGACTGCCGCGCGCTCATCGAAGCCCATACCTTGTCCCGGAACCTTCCGCCGTCTTTCCTTGCGGGCGACGGGCCCGCTCGCGCAAGACTGTGATCGTGCGGCGCCGTCAAGAGGCGGGAACACTTTGCCCGGCTAGGGTTGCGTTGATGGCATCAAGCGCTGCACTGATTCGTGTTTTGACCGCTTCGCTCGCGTACCCGCTTGAAACGTCGTGCAAAATGGACAAGCGAATCTTTGCAAATTTAAGTCGGTCTTCGCCGATGGCGGCGATGACATCGAATGTTTTCAGGCCAGTGTTACGGTTGCTGCTAACTTGCTCCAATGCTTCACGGTGAAGCCGCTCGGACGCTTCGATGTGCTCCATAAAGATCTCGTCCCTGTCTTTGTCAGTCGACAAAATGGCCGCTTCGAATGCCTTGACGTTGTATCGGTACGGATTGATTTCGCGGTCAAGTTCAAAGTTCTTCGTATATCCCGATGCGGCGATATGGCGGGCTACCTCCGAATCGAGTTCGCCTGGATGCGTTTTCACCGCGTCGAAAACCTGGGCGATGGTAGTTGCACGGCCGAGCTTCTTCTCGCGAATAAGCGCAGAGACTGGCGTCAGCCACGCATAGGTTCGGGCCTGCGCGATGGCAAGCGTATCCACAGTCTTGTTGATGGCAAAGTCTGTTTCATCCGCTGGACGAATAGCCTCTGTTACCTCGAAAACGAGGTTTTCACGCAAAATAAGATCGGACGGGAAGCAGTATGCAGGATTGGGCACAAGCGCGACACCAGCAGCGAGATAGGCTTGCGCGACAAGGCGAGAACAAAACTGCCCGTCGGTCAGGCTCTCAGTTGACGTGTTGCGAAGGGCGCTGGAAGCAATGGCGTCAGGCACGCTGTAAAGCCCACCCAACAGGTTCTTTGCAAACTGGCAGGCTTTGCTCGCAAATGTCTCATCTTTCTCGCTGAGACGGTAAACGGCGCCTTCGCCTTTGCCGAACAGACAACGCTGCGGGTTTCGGGTGAATACGCCATCCCGGTCGGCATGGATGATTAATTTGTTGTCGTAGAGCATCGCGTGGGACCAGGGCGTGCCGGTGGCTCCCCGGATCGCCAATCCCGCAAGGGTCCGGCTTGTCGACAGCAGGATGTCGCCGGGCTCCAGCTTCGAGAGGTCAAACGTGTACCGGGGCTCGTCCTCTGCGTACGAAAGTTGTAGGGAACTTTTTTTGAGACTTTCCATGCCTTTGCTTCCTGTCGGTGCCGAGACGCTGTCCTGTGGATAGCGGTGACAAGGTGATCAAACGGGACCACACTGAGTTCTACGCCGGAAATCAGGCTGTAGCGACGATAGCGTCGAGGACAACGCACATGTGGTGAACCATCTGGAGCTCCTTACTTTTGCCGAGACCCGGGGAGTGCCCTGAGTTTGCGTGCTGACGGTATTCCTCGAGCGCCGGGTTCCAGCCAAACGCCTGAGGTCGCGCAGCCACGGCGCCCATGAGCTTTCGAGCCGCTTCGAGAAACTTGCCATCAATATTCTTGCCGGCAAGCTCCTGGTCGTCGGAGACAAAGTGCTCGAGCCAAAGACCTCCATCTGCCGCGCGCGTAAGGGCATGGATGGCCACTGCAATGGCAGGGCCGCCGCCGTCCTTGAACTTCGAACCGATACACAGGTAATCGCCGACGCCGGCGATGCCCGGCAGAACATCGAGATAGGCCCGCGAAAAGAATTCCGGGCTACCGTAGTCTGCATTTCGCACCTGCCGAACAAACGGGTCGTCGACCATTACGCGTCGGCCGGGGGGAATAGCAGCGACAAATGCTTCGCCTGCCGCCTGCGGCAGCACGACGTGGCGAATGATCCCCTGTACCTGCAGTGTGGCCTGAAAGACCGCAGCAGACAGTGGTCCGTCATGGACGATGCCAATGGGCCGGTCGCCGGCCCATTTCATGAAGCCGTTGATGTCTCCCTTCGTCAGGTTGGGGGTGGAGGCAAGCAACGGGAGGGCGACCGGTATGTCGTTGAGCAAGGCCTGGAGGTGGCCGTACCAGTCGTTGGGCGGCGGGACGAGTTCGCCACGTGCCGGATTACAGACCACGCCAACCCGGAGCCCCGCTTCCTGGCACACTTCGAGACACCGCCTGAGTGGAGCGAGGTCGGTTTTGACGGGTTCAATGACGGGACACAAAAGAGCCAGAGGCCGGCCCGAATGGGTCATGGTGCGCACGGCCAGCAGCTCAGATCTGCGGCCAAAAAGATACGGGAAATACACGGTCTTCTTCGATGGCGGAACACCCCTGTTCCACTGGGAAGCGTAGGTCAGGCGTCGAGCGCACTCAACAGACGCTGGCGTTGCTTGCCGGAAAAGCGCATGGATAGCCCGAACAGCCGTAGGCTAGGAGGAAGCGCTAGCGAAAATGCGGCGAGTTCCGGAGTTGTTGAGCGCCGCCGCATTGCCGCAAGAACCAGCCCATGCGCAACGTCGGACGGGAGCGCGGAGAACAATGGCTCGCAATGCGCGAACGCAAGCCCGGATGGCAATTCCCCAAGCGTGCCGTGGACCTGTTCGACCGCATATAGGTATTCGTCTCGGCGTAACATCCGAAACAAGACTGAGGGCTGAAGGCGCGACATGTCGGGTATCGCCTCACGCACTATGGTGAGACGGCCCCTAGCCCCCAGGGCTAGAACACCCACACGCTCGTCGGTGGATGCCATGTAGTGGCTAGTAAGATCCGGATGGGTAACAACGAAGACGCGCTCAAATGCCTGGAGATACGCATTGGTCTGGGTGGAAAGGCGCCGGGCGGAATCGAACTCGGTCTTGATTTCATAGGCGGTCGACGTGCCGTTGAATAAGGCGAGATCCACAATAGACCGATCAACAGCAAGCTCGGTTTGGATTCCAGCGGTCGTTGGCCGGTGGCGGCCAAAAACGATACGGTCGACTAGGGCGGCCTTGTATACATACTCGCAGCGGTAGTCTCGCTCAAGGCGAGCTCTCGCCCGGCAAAATAACTGGCCAATTGGCCCGGCTGCGTCCAGTCCGGCAGCCTGCACGAGCCTGCGCACGGCTTCACCCCGACCGTCTCTTGCCATTGCCGAGAGCACTGGGCGGGAGAACATCTGGGCAAGCTGGCGAGGCTGGGCGGTGGCTGCGGTCATAAATGGTCCAGATTGGAGCGTCGAAGAATAAACCATCAATGCAAGAATCGCTGAGGGTCAGCTCGATGTCCGTTGGACCCTGTCTGACCTTTCGACCCAACTCGGCGCGGGAATCTTGCCCAATGGCCTCTCTGGATCAAGGAGCTGGTAGTTTCGTCGGTAGCCGGGAACGGGTAATCCGGTCTCGGATTGGCAACGAGTTGAAGGGGGGAATCCTCGGAAGGTGAGAGCTAGATAATGATTGAGTCGAGGTCGCCTTTCCCGGAGCTCGTAATGCCAACATCGACCTCATCGCCTAGGTCGTCAGGCCCGGCTGGCTCTTCGAAGGGTGAGCCCAGCCTCCAGTCTTGGGCCGCAGCTCAAGCTCCAAGCGCCAGCCGCGCGCAAGGAAAGAATCTGCAGGCGCATGCTCTCACAGGCAGTGCTTGGCACACGCCGCAATGCTGCGGGAAGGGGTGAGCCGGACCTTACTAGCATTCGGTATGGGACGTTACGCCAGGCACGGTCGATGCACCAGTCCGCTCACGACTGGCATAAGGGCTAGTTGCTGCGCGCTTGCGTTTACCTTGGCCACCCAGTGATCTCAGTATCATGGGCCCCCCCGCCAGAAGGACATGCTCATGAAACTTGAACGGATACGTCTCTCCGGGTTTCGCTCGTTTGGACCGGTCCCCACCGACATCAGGTTTCGTAAGACGACGTTTCTTATTGGCCCGAACGGGGCGGGGAAGACGGCCGTGCTCACGGGGCTGTGTCGGATGTTCGGCACCGAACAGGGGTTGCGGACCGTGACCCGGAGCGACTTTCACGTTGCCGACGGCCAGATGCTCGAGGACGGCACGGCCGCATCGCTGTGGATCGAGGCCGAATTTGTCTTTGATGAGGGTGACAACGCCAAGGGCGAGGATACCGGCGCTGTGCCCATGTTCTTCTCCCATATGGAGCTTGTCACCGTTGAGGGGGCGCCGCGTGTACGGATACGCCTGACGGCGGACCTCGATGAGACGGGGGAAATCACCCAGCGGCTCGAGTTCGTCGTTGCGACGGATGACGACGACGAACCCACCCACAGCCGGACGATGAGCAATGTCGAACGACAGGCCATTCATGTCCATTACCTGCCGGCAAGGCGGGATCCCGCCGACCATGTCTCCTACGCCGCAGGTTCCCTTCTCGGTCGGGCACTTCGGGCCGCCGACTGGACAAAGGAACGCAAGGTGGTCATCGACCTGGGCCAGGAACTCGGAAAGGCCGTATCAGGCAACCCGGGGGTGAAGGCGTTTGGCGCGGCGCTTGCCAAGGGCTGGGAGAAATTGCATTCCGGGAAGTTCTACGCCAACCCTGGCATGGTCTTTGCCACCGGCCATCTCGACCAGCTGCTGCGCCAAGTCGGCGTCAGCTTCGGTCCGGGTCATGGTGAACCGGTCGTCGACTTCGCCCGACTGAGCGATGGGCAGAAGTCGCTGTTTTACCTTTCCCTCGTGCTTGCGACCCATTCGCTGGGTAAGGCCGTCAACAGCGGGAAGGAAAAGGCATTCGATGCCACGCGCCTTCGTGCCCCGGCGTTCACGTTGGTTGCCATGGAAGAGCCGGAAAACTCCCTGTCGCCGCATTATCTCGGGCGCGTCATCAGTGCCTTGCGCGACTTGTCGAAAACGCTTGGCGCACAGGCGGTCGTATCGACCCATTCACCGGCGCTCCTACGCAGGACAAAACCGGAGGAAGTCCGCTACCTCCGCCTGGATGCCGAGCGCTGCACAATCGTCCGCACCATCAAACTGCCAAAAAAGACCGATGAAGCGCATAAGTTCGTGCGCGAGGCCGTCATGGCGTTTCCCGAACTGTACTTCTCACGGCTGGTCATCCTTGGAGAGGGCGACAGCGAGGAGATTGTCCTGCCGAGGCTGCTGTCGGCCAGTGGCATCGAGGCGGACGGGGCGTCGGTCTGCATCGCCCCCCTCGGTGGCCGGCACGTCCAGCATTTCTGGCGCCTGCTCTCCGCCCTCGATATCCCGTATGTGACGCTCGTCGACTTCGACCTCGGGCGTCACGAGGGTGGGTGGGGCCGCATGCGGGTCATCCACCGGCATCTCCGTGCCTTTGCGGCCCTGCCTGGCACCAGCGCGTCGCCGCGTCCCACGAAGCCTGAAGCCGAGACCGAAGCATTCCCCAAGTGGAGTGCGCAAGACCAGGATATTCCCCTGCGCTACAAGGAGCGCAAGTTCCTCGAAACGGCGGATGTGTTCTTCTCGTACCCCATCGACCTGGATCATTCGATGATGATGTCTTTTCCCAACGCCTATGATGTCGAGGACCTTAAGTTGTCCGTTCTTGACCATCCGGCGGTCGTCGCCGTGCTGGGAAAGAGCGGCAAGGTTGAGCTAATCAACGCCCAGAATCCAGAGCTTGCCGAATTCTTCGACGCCTACCACCAACGCTTCAAGCTCGGAAGCAAACCCGCATCACATATCAATGCGCTCTCCGAGCTCGACGACGCGGCGCTGCGCGAGGACATGCCGTCGGTATACAAGCGCGTCATTAAGCGGGTGGCGGCGTTGCTCGGGGCGATTCCAGAATGATGTCGCCCGATAAATGGGCGCCACCGGGGCATCTCGTTCTGGAGGCCGGCGCGCTCAAGGCCATTAGGCTTCCCGGCAATGCTGCGGTGACGGCGGGGCCGGGGGCTGGCAAGACGGAGCTGCTTGCCCAGCGAGCCGATTTTCTCCTGCAAACGGGCGCCTGCGCCTATCCGAAACGGATCCTGGCCATTGCGTTCAAGCGGGACGCGGCCGCTGTGCTTCGTCAGCGGGTCCGGCGGCGGTCGGGCAATGCTCTGGGTGCCCGACTCGACAGCCTCACGTTTGATGCCTTTGCCCGCCGCCTCATCGAACTGTTTCGCCCTCTGCTGACCGGGACCGATGCACTCGATTCCGCGTTTCGCGTCGGCAAGAAACGCATCGGCCGCAAGCAGGTCTCATTCAAGGAGCTTGTGCCTCTTGCGATGAAAATCATTGAGCTCGAGCCAAGGGCGGCACGGTTCGTGCGGATGACCTACACCCACGTGTTCCTCGATGAATTCCAGGACTGCACGGACAAGCAGTACACCCTCATCATGCGCCTGTTCCAGGGTACAGGCGCCTCAATGACGGCAGTCGGCGACGAGAAACAACGCATCATGGGATTTGCCGGCGCCCTAAAAGGGGTCTTTGGCAAGTTTGTCGCCGATTTCAATGCCGAACCCATCGCGCTTTATCAGAATCATCGTTCGAAGGCGTCCATCCGTCGTGTGCAGAATGCAGTCGCTCGTCTCATCGAGCCATCAGCCCAGGTGGATGACGCGACGATCAAGGGCAACGGCGGTCGTATCCGTGTCGGCGGTTTTGATGGCGCCCCTGAGGAAGCCGCTGCCATCGGTCGGGTCATCGGAGAACTCATCGACGCGGGCACCCCCGGGCATGAGATAGCCGTACTTTATGTCCGCGACACCGAGTACGTTGCCGGGCCGCTCTGCAATGAGCTTGACCGCCTTGGAATCCCCTGGCGCAACGAACAGGAACTGCAGGATCTTCTCTCCGAGCCGGTCACGGTGCTGATGGTCAACCTGTTGAGGGCGCTTGGGAGAGATTCTGCACCGGACGCCTACGCAGAGTTGATGCTGGTACTTCCCGATTCGGACAACGATCACGGACTGACCGACTGGATGCGCTTTCTCGACGGCTTGCGCAGGCGACTGCGCAAAGCGGGGAGGGCGCACCTCGTCGAGGTCATGGAAAACGTTCTCGATGCGTTCCTCGAACGGTTTTCCGTTGCCAATCTCTCGGCGATGTCGGCCGACTATGCCGACGTCGATTACCTGATGGAGCGTATAGCCGAGGCCGGGAACCGGCTGGCCGCCCTAGTGACAGCGACCGGTGATCTCGGCGAGGCACTCCGCCGCTTCTCCGCCGATGGCACGGTGCGGGTGATGTCAATCCACAAATGCAAGGGCATGGAGTTCGACGCTGTCTTCGTGCCGGCCGTCGAGGAGGAGCAGTGGTGGGGCGACGAAGACGAGGAGCGGTGCGCCTTTTTCGTCGCAGTGTCCCGGGCGCGAAACACTCTCATTGCGACCTACGCAAAGCAGCGGGTCCGCCCGGATTCATTCCCCGGGCACCGCCAATGGCGCAAGAACCGGACACCATATGGCGCCTTCCTCGATTGCCTCAGGCCATTCGCCACGAAGGGCTAACCGGGTTACCGCCCAGGCTACCGCTCAACGCCAAGCCGCCCGGGCCGCGTTGCTGGGTCAAAGCTGACGACGCGCTCTTGGGGCTGTCGGAACACCGCCCGACCGCTGGCCGGCAGGCCACGCGCCCCTTCTCGGACTGCCAGCGTGCCCTCACAGACTGTGTAGGAACCATCGAAGCGAACGAGGCAGAACCGCGTCCGGCGTTCGTGGGTGTTGAAAGCCGGAGCTGGCCGTACATCCTGCCTCAGGACAGGGCTCCCTCCGGGACTAAAGTGGTCCACGTCGCCGGTATGCACCAGAAGGGACGGGGACCAGGGTGAAATAGGCTCCGGTGAAGCTGGTGAAGGTCAGGGCGCCGGCCCATTGGGCAAGCGCCTTGTCCCTCGACAGGCGATGGCGACGAAGGCAATTCCGCCGAGCACTACAACCGATACTCCGAGGAAGTGCATAAGCAGCCTGTCTTGGAAGCCATTCGGAAGCTTGCACACCCCGGTGCACAAGGCATGGGGGCCTTGAACTGAGCAACGCCTGATCAACCAACACGCTGGAGGATCGCGCAAAACGAGGCCAAGGAGCTCGTGTTTGATTAAGTGGAAATGATTTTAGTTTCGGCCTGCCTCGCCCCACGCAATATTACTCCGCTCGGCTTGGTTTCCGACCGCACGTTTCACAGACTCCAGTTCGCGCCTAGGCGCGTGGTCAAAAAGCGGTGTACTTTGATCGCCTAGATGTTGACCAAAGCAGAGATGGCGATGAGATCCGCGCGATGCTTCGGTTCCTTTGGCGCAACGATGTCACTCTCAATCTTCAGCGCGATTCCCTTGAACACGTCGGTGGTCGTCAGCTTGCGGGCCATGGCTTCGCGAAGCTCATGCACGACGCCGGCGAGCTCTTCATGTGATTTTGAGGACACCTTCATCGACATTCGGCGTTTTGGAATATCCTCGACAGCAAGTTCGAATGCCCTGTTCATGTAGGGCTCCAGCTCGTCGATGGGTTCTTGGCCCGTGGCCAGGCGGTGAACGTAATACATCAGCAGGGGCTTTCGGAACTCCGACGTTGATCCTGCGTCGATCCGATAGCTTGCGGCGTCGAGCATCTCAATGAAGACGGCTGGCACGTTGAACTCCAGAGATTTGAGAGCTTCCCGGCGCGCGTCACGGATCATAGGAGTGGACTGCGGAGGGATGACAATGACCCGCTCGCATACAGGGCAAACCCCGGCAAGAATGCCCTTGACCTCGCCTGGGCCTTCACTGAAAGGGATATCCCGGTATGCGAACACCGACTCAACCAGTCCATCCAGGTCACACATGGCCTTGACGTGGTCTCCAGCTTTGTAAAAGTGCATGAAACCTCCTAAGGGTGGACACTAATAAACATGACGTTGGGGTCGATAAAGTAAAACTTGATGTAATAGCCACCAGTCACAATGACGTGGACCGTTAAGCTGGCATCTCTGTGGTGCGGCGACGACGAATGCTGGTTGCCATTCGACTTCTTCAGCAGGTTAATGACGTCCTGAGCTGAGATCTGTCCTGTTTTAAGGTGGTTTTTGACTTCAACGCTTGCCCTCGCCTCATGGAGAAACGCTCCAGTGGCAAGACGAGCAATTGCGACGTTCTTTGCAGCGGTAAATCCATTATTGGCCATTTAATACGATGATCCTCGTATTGTCAAGGGGGGTATCGGTTGGCCTCGACGGCCACCGCCTTGATCCAGCGTTCGACTTCTTCCGAACACCGTTCCGGCGTTGAGATACCCGGGAATTTTCAGCCCGAAGTATAAGCTTGTATATTCGTTTAAGTCAGAAATGCTGTTGATATCGACTGTCGACTAGCCGTTTCCTTTGGGCTTTGCTTGCTTCATTCTCTTCGCGGAAGGGCGTGGAGGGGGAGTCAGGACAAGGCGCTCCGGCCTCAACATAAAAACCGAGAGCGCGTCTTAGTGTTGGTTTCTCCAACACGACACTAATAGTGTTCCTCGCCATCCGGCTCCGCAGACCCTTCGGGCCGAAAAGCAGAAAAGCCTTAGAAGCAGGGCGCCTGGCTAAGCCGGCGCACTTTCTTTGGGGTGAAGATTCATCGCTCCGCGCCCATATCTATAAATCCATTTGGACGTCCAAACGCTTGACAATGCCACATTCTCTGCTTTGATAAGTGCGACGTATTGTCCTTTTTTCGATTTCGCCCAGGATGGGCATCTCAGCCAAGGAGGGCTCATGACCGATACACCGACCCCCATCAAACATGCCCGCCCGCATCTGACGACTCACTCCAGAGCCAGTGGCCATTCATCCGTCGCGGGTGCCGCTTACCGTTTGGGCTTGAAACTCGTCGACCATCGCACTGGCAAAACCCACGACTTTCGGAAGCGCAAAGCCGGAGACGAAATTGTGTACGCCATCACGGTCGCGCCGACCGGTGCCCCTGCGTGGGCAACGGACCCACAAGAACTCTGGAACCGGGTTGAGTCCAGTGAGCACAGGAAGGACGCCCAGGTGGCGCGGGACTACCGTGTGCCCATTCCTCTCGGGCTAGATGCCCAACAAGCATGCAAACTCGCAGACGAACTCGCGCGGTTCATCAGCAATGCGCTGAATGTTCCGGTCTCCCTCGGCCTTCACCGTGATGCCGAGGTTGACGCGCTTGGCGTAGCGAAATCCCCGGACAAGGTGGGCTACCACGTGCACCTTTACTTTCCGACGCGGATTTTGCTTTCAAGCGCCGAGGTCATGCGTAGTCCTGAGGGGCCCTATGGAGAGCAGGCTGAGAGGCAGGCCCAGGGTGAGGATACCCAGGCTCGGGAGGGCAGCCCATCGACTGGCTTCGGAGCCAAGCTCGGCATGCTATCCAACCGGCGAAGTTCTGCGAAATGGGTCGAGTCCTTCAACCAGACATGGGCAGAGGCATGTAATCGACATCTAGCCGAGGCGGCTAGGGCTCCGGCCATCGACCATCGTAGTTACATCCGTCAAGGTCTGTCAGACATCCCTCAGCCTAAAGTCGGTCAAGCTGCGACCGCATTGGAGCGTAAGGGGATGTCGACCTTGCGCGGGAGCCTGCTTCGAAGTGCCCTTGCGGTTGGCGTGGCCGAGCAGCGAGCGGTAGAAATCAACGAAGAGGCCATTCGGGCGTCAGTTGGAGCTGATATCACAGCCCGCATTCTTGCGAGGCGCAAACGATTCCCTCAGCAAACACCATCCCCTACCCAGCAGACATTCCGACGGCCCCTCTTGGTCACCCCCGGCGTGTATCCACATCGGCCGATTCGCACATCTGCCCCACCCACGAGCTTGGAAGCACACATCCGGGCGGTGGCAAGACCGCCCAAAAATGACGCGGAATCTCAGGCTCTCGAGCGGTCAGTTAAGTATGCCCTTTACCTAGAGGAGGTAATCAAGTCCGCCCTAGCTCGGATGGATGAATGTCTTGCTCTACGAAAGCAGGTCGAGCGAGTCCAGTCGACTGAAAACGATTTACTGTTCCGGCTGGATGTCAGTAGAGCGGACCGCGTTCGCGCCCTTCGAAAACTGCGCTCGATTGAAGCCCGTCAGGCGTTTCGGATTCGTCTCATCCGCTCTGGTCTGCCTCTCCAAGACCCCCGTCACGTGCACGCGGAAGATGTCTCGCGACTGACAGACAATGTCCGCGTTGATGAGGTTTCTTTGCTTTCGCTGCGTCGGCAGGCCAAGGCCGCACTCCGAAGACTGACCCGTTCGGAGCATATGCTTCAACAAGAGCGAGACAAACTCAAAGAGGCGGCAGAAGCGCTGCTCCATAGTTCGCGTCCGGCATTCGAGCAAGCCCTGGCTTTTCTCCCAGAAGCTGCCTCGGCCCTCGTTCGGGACGTGATGAATGCTGATGCGGCACATTCGATTCCCTCATCGGGGGAGGCAACGAATGACGGCCAGGGCAGTGGCAGTGATGGCCAGGCCGGAGGCGTGACGACCGGACGAACGATGAGAGAACGTAAAAGTACTTGGGTAAGCCGAGCAGCGGGCGTGCCGCCACCCACCCCCGCAGAGCATCTGCGCAGCTTTCCCCGGCTTTAACGATTGGCCTTGATGCGGACGACGGCGTGGGGGAGTAGGACGCTTCACTCCACTTACTAGAACCACCGAGGTCGGCTCCAGTAATCCAGCAATGCCATCACGAATTGCCCACATCTTCGTGGCCATCCTGTCTCCGTTGGTGCTGACGCCTCACCCCCTGGCGCACCTCCAAGCCGCCTCCTGGTTGAACAGGGGCGGCTTTTTTTGGCCTGACCTCTGTATCGACGCCGCCGTCAGCGGTTACGCCCGCTGCTGCAAGCGAACCTCGCCCCGGGCATGCATTTTTTGCAGCGTCCGCACTTGGTCGTCGTTGAGCTCGAAGGTGGGAAAGCGTCCATCAATGGCGACGACCAGTTTGCGCTTGACAGCATGCAGGGCCACCGGGGGCATCAGATGCGGATGGGTTCCGGTGCCAGCCAGGGCCGAGCCATCTTTCTCAATCGCGACGTAGTCAATGCTGGGGCCATCTTCGAAGCGGATGGCCTCGATGACCGGCGCTCCCTTGGCGTTCCGCTGTTCCCGACAATACCGGAGCAGGTCATTGCAGGCCGTTTTCCACGCTTCACCGATGCGCCCCCAGTCCGGCCCGAGAACAGGATGCTTGCGGACCCATGCGTTGAGTGCCTTGGCAGTATCCGGAGAAGCCTGGACCACCGCGAGAGATTTTGCTCGGACCCTCGCGGTTTCCGGATTCAGCAGTCCGTCGATGGGTTCGGGCCATTCCAAAATGGTGGTCAACGTAAAGGCGCTGATGTTCGCATCTGCTTCGAAATACTGGGTTTCAAATCCGACGCGGCCGAGCGGAATGGTTTTCGATACCAGGTCATTGGGTTCGGAGATATGCAGCATGCCGTCCGAATGGATGACCAAGGTCACGTTTGCGGTTTCGAACTCGGGCCTCAAAGAGCGCCTCACACGGTCAGCGCGCATCGACAAAGTAATCGCAATGGCCATCACGACGATGATGGCCGGCACCACGGCCACGGCCCACAATGCTTTCTCGTCGGCGTATGACAGTGTGGGCGTCGTCACCGGACCACTGTGAAAGAAGAAAACGACACCAGCGATGATGGAAAACACCCCTCCCAATTGCATGTAGAGGGCGATGCCGGCAGCAAGACGAGCAAACGGGATGCGCGCGACCCACGTGTTGGCCACGACGATGAGCATCACTCCAAAAATGCACCAAAAAAATGCGCTGAACATAGAACCATCCTTGTATAGGGGAGGGAGTTGGCCTAGAGCCGCATCGAGAGCACCCGGGCGCCTACTGCTTCAGCGCGTAGGTCGAATACGAGACGTAATGACCGGACGGGTCGAACGTCAAACGGGTGGCCTCCAGGTCTTGCTTGGGCCCTTTGCCGATGAAGGTGCCCACGATGGGAATAAACCCTTTCGCGTCCATCTGGGTCGATGAGAAGGAATAGGCCAGCACCGTCTTGCCATCGTCTTGGCGGGTGACTTGAGAGGGCTCCCCGAACAGCTCCTTGGCGTCTTGGATGGTCGAGACCCCAGGTTTCATCTGTCCGAGCTTCTGCAGGTCCATTTTCTGCCCCTGAGTGGCGCAACCGGCCAGCAGAAGGGCGGTGAGGGCAAGGACGGCAACCGGTTTCTTCATGAATTCCCCCAGAGGTGGCGCCGACCGAGGGTCTGGCGGTCCGGAACGGCCCGAACGGGTGTATTAAGACATAAACGATATCCGTATAAATGAAGATCGACTAAACGGATAGCGGTTTTAGGGTGCTTGGCTACCTTCCCGGGGCAGCGCCATGGCCGACGAGCAAGACAAGAAAACCCTCTATCGGGCGTCACACCGCATCTTTGCGGAGTTGCTCCGAGACGTTCGGCTGAGAAAGGGGCTGACCCAGATGGAGTTGGTGGACGCTCTCGGTATGGCGCAGACCTACGCCAGCGAAGCCGAACGGGCGATTCGTCGTCTCGACATCGTGCAGATGGAAGAGTGGTGTCAGGTCTGCGGGACGACCCTACTTGCGCTCATAGAGGAGTACGAGGCACGGAAGGTCGACCCGGCGTTTGCCGAGCCCAGAGAAACCGATGGCCGGAAGAAGGCCAACCGGTCGGCTAGGCTGTCTCCGAAAAGTTGAGGCCCATTTCAGTGAGCGAAGTCCGCAGATGCGCGTGGGGCTGCATAGAGCCTCCTGCATCTGGTGGAGGCTCTACATTGGCCGTTTGTTTAGCTATTCAACATCACGCCCAGGCACCCCAAATCGAGTCCTAGCGGGTCATGGTCTGACTTTGCTGCATCTGTTGCTGTGTCGCGTCTTGTTGCACTTGCTGGGCTTGGGCCTGCTGCTGATTTTGAGCATTCGTCTGTATATGACTGGCCGCTTCCTGGCTACTTTGGCTAAGCGGAGTCTGGATGGCTTGCATGACGCCGACGTCGGTATATTGCTTGAACGGAGAATTCAAATCCCCTTGCACCGCCCAGCCCCGACTCGCGTCATCGTTCAGCACCACATGGTCGATGCGGTTGAATCCGGCAGCCGTTGCAGCAGACGCGAGGGCGCCTGCAAAGTTCTGGGTCATCGGGCCCGGACTGCGTCCCTGGCTTTCGTCAATGCGTGACACGCATTGGTAGGCTTGCTCATACATGCCGTGGGCAGGGTGGTGAGCGTCGAGCAGTGAGGGGGCTTTCTGCTTGGCCTCGGTTTGCATCTGGGCTTTTGCCGCATCAATGGCAGCCAGCGTGTCTTTGCCAGCCACGCCATCGACGTGCAAACCATGGGCCTGTTGAAATGCTTCAACTGCTTCTTTGGTGCGAGACCCAAATTGCTGGTCTGGTCGAATAGTGCTTCCGTCTCGAGCGGTAAAGCCGAGACCGGCCAAGTCCGTTTGAAGAGCGCCGACGGCTGCCCCCTTGTCTTTTTCCCGCAGGAGTCCGTTGTGGGATTGGTCTTGCCCATGCGTCTGTCCGGTAGCAATCGCAATGCCCGCTCGCATCGTCGGCCCATGTGCAACATTTATAATGTTCTTGGCGTAGTTCGGGCCCGTGGCGTAATGCGCTTTTTCAAGAGCCTCGGCTTCCTTCTCGAGATTCCCTTTGATGCCATCATTGAACAATCCGGCCTTCGCATAGCGCGGATTGTCTTCGAGAAACTTTTGGCGGTCCCGGAGCGATTCCTCCACAGAGTCATACACGCGAAACTTCTCTTTCGACATGTACATCTTCTTGTTCTCGTCATACTCCGGAACGGTGAATTCTTTCGTCTTCCCGTGCCAAGACGCATCGGCCTTGACGTTGAAGAGGTTGTTGGTGCCGGGCAACACCTTTTGCCCCCAGCCGGTTTCCTGCGCCGTTTGGGCCAGAATCAGCTCAAGGGAGGTTCCTGATTCTTCGGATACCTTCTTCGCTGCCGGATAGATGTCCGCAATGAACTGCTGGGAGGGATTGGTCATCACTTGTCTCCTTTGCCTGCAGGGGAGGGAGATGCGGTAAACGGTGTGTCTGTCGCGCGGTCTGGCAGCATTGACCAGGTGCCGGTGACGACGGGTTGTCCGTCCTTCAAACGGAAATTGGAACCGTCTTTGTCGACTGACAACGACACCCTGCCGTGGACGCCAGGTGCGGTCACCGGAGCGACCGATGACAGGCGTCCCGTGGTTTCATCGAAGGACGCCACATCGACAAACGTCTGCGCGCTGGAGGCCTCGGAGGCGGTGTCAGACTGGATGAGGGCTTCGACCTGCTTGCCGTTTTTGAGGCAATGCGTGGCCTGGTTCTGGTACCAGCCCTTGGCGAGGGGAACCGGTGTGGCCCAACGTACCTTATGGGTGACCTTGTCTTCGATAGATACCCAGGCCCGCGCATTCATGCCGTCGGCATCTGTCACGTTGCCAACCACGCAGGTGAACCCGTCACCGAGGTCAACGGACGCATTGGCGTCAAAGTGGGCGGGACGGCTTGCGGCTTGGCTTGCCGATGCACATCCAAGGGACACGACCGCACTGAAAGCCAACCAGGCGCGAAGATGGGGCATTGGATATGGGCTCAAACGCTTAGACATGGGAACTCCTGTAGGGGCAGCCAATAGGTCAGACCGCGAGACTACCTGCCGTGGTCCTTGACGGATATTACCCAGTACGAGGTGACGGTATCGGATGCGCTCGTCGCTGCCTATTCCTAGGTTGCCTTCACCGTCTTGTCCTTAGCGCTCTTTCCGGCCGGGCAAAACCCCGCCACCGGCCCCCGTTTGGGCAGGGGGGATTCGCCCGCCTCAATCCGCTTTTCGTTGGACCGTCGACGCACCCCTTCGCACCTTAGGTAATGGTCAAACATGCCCCGCTCATAGGGCGCGACGTCGAGCTCCGGGAAGGGCAGGCGGCCGAGTTCGTTGAGGATATCGAGTGGGGTGACCACGTCCTCATAGTGCTCCTCGGCGACGGTGTTGCCGTTGGGAGTGGCTCCCGGGCGGGGCTTGCTGCTGTGTCCCATGAGGGCATGGCGGACGGCGAGTGGCGTGCGGGCATTCCTCATCAAAGTTGCAATCGTGTGCCGGAAACAATGGAAGGTAATCTTCTTGTCGAGGATGCCCCAGTCGGTCCTAAGCTTCCCGTTGAACCAGTTCTCGATGGTGCCGCCTGGCCGTCCCTCGCTTATCCGAAGGCCCGGAAACAGGTCGTGTTCTCCAAACGCATCGAGGTCCTGCAAGTAGTTCTCAAACCCGAGTGCGAGAATCTGCTTAGGAACTGGGATAACGCGAACGGCATTCTTGCTCTTTCGTTTCTTGCCCTGCCCGAGGTGCAGGCAGAGTACATCGTGGACAACCCCATCCCGGTCGGGCATCCGCACAACCCGGACATCGGACCTTTTCAGTTGGCCAATTTCATTGGAGCGTGAGCCGGTGAACGCGGGAATGAGATGGCCAAAGAATTTCCATGGGGCATTCGCCGCCGCCATCTCGTCTTTTTGGAAGGGGCGTTGCCATTCCGGGTTATTGAAAGAACGCTTGGTATGCTTTTGCTGGTCGCCGAAGTGCTTCCTCCGGTTGATGAGCAACACAGGATTGGAATCACAGCGGTCCCAAGTCTTGAGCCGGTTGAAGAAGGCTGACAGGTGTTGGACATACTTTTCTTGGGTGCCCACAGCAATGGCAGGCAGCTTGTTATTTGCCGCATGCATCGAGAGCTCCGCCGGTGTCATCTTATCGACACCCTTGATGAATTGCCTGTTTTTGGGCCACGTCGACAATGCGCCGAGGAAACGCTCCATATCCAGGATGTTGACCTGCTTTGAGTTCTTGTTTCCGTTGACCGAGATAAACAAGTCAAGGCAGATGCCGATAGCTTCCCCGGTCGAGTCAGGGCTGCCATCCCGTTCGTACTGGAGCATGTGGATGTCCCTGAGCCCCTTGAGGTCATGGGGAAGTTCACCGTTGGCCTGCACCGTTTGATTGCGGGAGATTGCGGAGGCCGCAACCGGGGGTACGAACGTAGCGGCGGGCGTGGGCTCTGTGACTTCTCTCAAAATCCCCGGAGAGGTAGGAACGGTCTCGACGTCTAAGTTCATGACCGTTTGTTCCGGGGGCGCCACCGATTCGGAATGGAGTACACGAGGTGGGAGTGGTGCAGTCGTTCGTGCCGAGGCGGTATCAGCATGGCGGGCGACCTGCTCGAGCACAGGGAGGAGATGGTCGAGAAGGTGGGCAAGTGTGCCGGTGTCATCGGACTCAGAGGCAGTTAGCCGGAACCCGTGATATTCGAGTTCCCATTTCGGCGAATGCGAAACGGCATTTAAGACGGAGTGGAGTGAAGGAGTGGACATGACGGCCCATGAGTCAGTGAAATTGGTCGCCGTTTTAGAAGAAAAAAAACCGCTGTCAAGCGATTCATCGACACGATCCAATTAACTTTATCTTAGCCAATAAAATGGCTTAAGGGCTTGGTTTGCTGCTTCCAAACGATCAAGGATGGGCGTCGTTTTTTCGCTGCCCCATTATTCATATTCAGCCAATTATGCGAATTCGGCAAGAAATATGTGATTTGAGTCTCACTCATCGAGTGCTCAATAAAAGCCATCTGACTTGACAACTCGGCAAGAAGTGGCAGTTTGGATTCTAATATCTCGATTGAGCCTCCCGTGCCGCCATTCAAAGAAATTTTGAAATATCGCGATTTTGAAGGAGGGGGAGAGTCTAAGCAGTCTAAGGTATATATGAAAGATTTCTAGGGTAACTTGCTGATTTTGAATGCATCGGGTTTGTCGCCTTTTTTTCTGTACTCATCCCATTTTATTCATTAACCAATTCGGAAAAGGAGTTCCATGAAAACACCATCTGACCTCGCTCGCTATTTCGCCAAATGCGGCCTGACCCTCCACGCCACCCTTGATTTCGATGTGGATGGCCAGCGAACGAGCTGGTGGTCCCTCACTCAAGCCGAAAATGGCAAGCCTTATCGGCTGGGCGTACATATGAGCTTTCACTCCACGGAAGACTTGTGGTCGTCGTGGAAGGCCTATCAGCCGAACTTGCATCTCCAGCATGTCCATGCGCTGCGTTTCGTTCGGCACTTCCTCCAGCACGAGAAAGAACACTTTGAGCCGTTCAACGCATGGCTCGACCACAATGCCATTGTGAAATCAGCACAAGCCGATGAGCTTGACACGAAGTGCTGGCCATGGACATCTGCTCAGACATCTCTCGACCGCCGGGACCGCCTACTCGTTTATGGGCATCCATGGACCGACACGCCGACGGTGGCGGTCATTGAGCGGTGCACGAAGCATGCGGAATCGAAGGGTTGGGCCAGACGTGCAATTCGAATTGCACGGTTTGACCAACAATCAGCGAGCCGCTACACAGAAGCCATTCGAGATTTGGTCCAGGACGAGCGCCGACGTCGGCTCGCCTCGAACATACGACGAGCAAGGGTGAGAAGGACTGCGCTCCCTCGAAAACGTATCTGATGAGTAGCATGTTGAGCTGCTCTTGCCCGTGAGTGACTTGCTAGAACGAACCAATGAGGCAGCTGCGTAGAGCTACCAAGCACCGCCACATGAAGGTGGTGTGCTTAGTTGCACCCGGGTCCCTCACGACGGAGTGACAAAGGTGGATGTCGGATGAGCTTCGTCCGCGTACGACTATAGCCAGCAAGCAACACGGGCATCAGGATGCTTGCATGAGTGCATGCCCTCAGCGAGGGCATGCATCGGGACGGGGATGAGTAGACGGATGCGTGTCTTTGGCGGGGCGAGGACCCAGATAGCAGCGGAGAGATTTATAAAGAGCCCCCACTGATGACGGTTCGAGTAACCATCTGGAAGAGCTCCTGCGGGTCACTGGTGCAACCCTGTCCGCCATGCTCGACCGTTTCACGCTTGTGCTCGGGGAGGTCTGAGGTTGAATAAAAGAAAAGCGGCGTTTTATTCCCTGCATTTCTCAGTTTGTCGAGCAAGACATACCCTTCGCGTGGACCTTCCTTTCGACCCATATCCGAGATAATAATAGAAAATTTCGTTTCGGATAACCGCATCATAGCCTCCGCAGTCGACGTTGCTTGGGTTATTTTTAGCCCGATAGCCTCAAACGCCTTACGCTCGTATACGTTGGCCTGAGGACGGTCATCCACCCAGAGAATGTTTTTCTGTGAAGTATCACTCCCGGCTGCTCTGGAAATGGCTACTTTCACCGTGTTAGCAATGCCTTCGATGTCGGGCTGCCTGTCGGAGGCTGGATTCTTCACAGATGCGGCTGATAGCATTCCCACAGCGGTTATGAAGTTGTCTTCGTTCTTGAAGTCGCTAGGGGAAAAGAGTTTGAAGTTATGGTTGCTGACAAGCCAGCCATAAACAATAAGCACTGCGAACGGAAACGTCACCAGAAAATAAATGAGCGGCATTCGTTCATCGTGGGCGAGCGACCCAGATGCAGCCGTCACCAGGCAAGAGAATCCATAAATGAGAACAATGAAGAGCGCGAGGATGCCCAGCGGATTCCGGGAGAGGGTTTTTGCGGCTCCAACCATATCTGGCATGTTGACGTTGTTCATTGCATTCCTTGTCCATCAAAAATTTTAGTGTCAATCCAAACGCTAGGCGACATTGGAATCATGAGTAAGCGCAGTGACGCAGAAGACCGCTAACAACCTACCAAGCATACAAGTTGAGGTCGCTCCAATGGCAAGTCTTTATGCCGGGGCTCCTTCGTAAATGCATCTGACGGATTTCGCGGATGTAGCTAGCCCCTCAAGAAGGCTGCGACCCTTTCGAGGCGGTCTGTAAGGTCAACCACCGCGTCGGCGTAACCAGGGAGGGGATGAGTGCCCGGAGGGCCCAGAAGGCTGACAACGCGCCCTGCAGATGCCCGGAGGTCCGGGTTGTTCATGACCGAGGGCTTCTCAGCCAGTTGGCCAGCACGGAAGCGGGCTTCGGTAAGGTCCCCATCGAGTAAGGCCTCGCTTAAGGCCACTGCTTCGATGAGCAGTTCGGCTGCCTCAAGGACCGCTTGTTCGTCCTGCATCGATTTTCCTCCCTCCCTCTGTTGCTCGCCATTGTAAGCACGAATGGTGGGCCTGTTTCATGGCTGATACAGGCTTCCTACAGAGAAAAAAGAGGATTACATTCTCCAGTCCAAGGGCTCGCTGAGCCCCGTTCTGGGCGGGTGTTATGTCCAAGCGCGCAGCCTCTGGCAGGGCTGAAGCAGCCATTCCGGTGGCTGAGTATGTGCGCATGTCCACGGACCACCAAAAGTACAGCACCGAAAATCAATCGGATGCTATCCAAGCCTATGCCAGCGCTCATGGCATGAGTCTCGTTCGGACCTACAGG
Organism: Luteibacter anthropi; assembly: GCF_023699965.1. Lineage (NCBI taxonomy): Bacteria > Pseudomonadati > Pseudomonadota > Gammaproteobacteria > Lysobacterales > Rhodanobacteraceae > Luteibacter > Luteibacter anthropi. Next base: position 4,424,054 of record NZ_CP077072.1, on the reverse strand, counting down.
GATGAAGGAAAAAGCGGCCTCGACATTGGTGGCCGGGAAGCCCTCCAACAGCTCCTCTATGACGTCGAATCGGGAAAGGCTAACTTCGAGGCGGTTCTCGTCTTTGACGTCTCCCGCTGGGGACGGTTCCAAAACAGTGATGAAGCTGCTTTCTACGAATACCGGTGCACCCGTGCTGGCGTCCGGGTTATCTACGTCGCCGAGCCATTTGACAACGACGGAAGCCCTCTGGCCACCATCGTCAAGGGCGTTAAGCGCTCAATGGCGGCAGAATACAGTCGTGAGCTTTCGAGCAAGGTTTTTGCTGGTCAATGCCGCCTTGCGAAACTGGGATTTCATCAAGCAGGACCAGCCGGATTTGGGTTGAGGAGGGCGCTCATTGACGGCGACCGTCGCCCGAAGGGCATCTTGGCTCCAGGTGAGCGGAAAAGCATTCAAACCGATAGGGTGGTTCTCGTACCCGGTCCGGAAGAAGAAGTAGGTACGGTCCGTGATATCTATAAGATGTTTATTGAAGAGGGCGTATCGGAAGCGGATATTGCCACGCACCTAAACATTCTGAGTATCCCTACCGACCTTGGGCACTCCTGGTCACGGGCGACGGTCCACCAAGTACTGACCAACGAAAAATACGTTGGAACAAATGTTTATGGACGGCGCTCCGGGAAACTCAAGCAGCCTTCTCGGCCGGTACCTCCCGAAAGCTGGATACGGTGCGACAAGGCCTTTGAGGGCATCGTGTCTGAAGAGATGTTTTTGGAAGCACATCGACGGATTGCAGAGCGCTCACGGCGACTATCCGACCGCCAAATGCTGGAACTCTTGCAACGATTGCTCGAAAAAGTGGGTGAGCTCTCCGGCTTCATCATCGATGAGCAGGAAGATTTGCCCTCGAGCACGGCCTACCGAAATCGCTTCGGTGGACTCACTAAGGCATATCGCCTCATCGGCTATGAAGTAGAGCGAAACTATGATTATCTCGAGCTTAATCGTCGCCTGAGAGCACGGCATCCAGAAGTCCTGGGGCTAGTTTGCGAGGCACTCCGCACCGCTGGTGGCACTGTTGAACGTCATTCTGGTACGGACCTCCTTTGCGTCAACAATGAATGGACACTTTCCGTTGTGCTTTCCCGCTGCTTTGCCGCTGCGAATGGTCGGCTTCGCTGGAGAGTCCATTTTGACGCCATCCTGCGTCCCGACCTAACCGTTGCATGTCGGTTCGACCCATCAGGAAACGGCATCCAAGACTACTACCTGATTCCTCGGCTTGACCTCGGTATGTGGCCTCGTCATCTCGGGTTTGAAAACTCCCGATTGATTGATGGCTATCGCAAGGAATCACTTGCCGAGCTCGGGCTTTTGGCTGCACGTATCCGGTACCCGGAGGTCGCATGAACACATCATCCCGACATCATGAGCAGATTCAACAGATTCCTATAGCAGACATTCATATCCTTAATCCGAGGGCAAGAGACCGACATCAGCACAGAAGCATTATTGAGAGCATACGGGCTACGGGGCTTCGACGGCCCGTCACTGTAAGTCAGCACTCTGGTCGAGATGGGCACAAGCATTACGTCTTGGTTTGTGGTCAAGGACGTATCGAGGCCCTCCTGTCATTAGGGCATAAAAGTGTTCCGGCCATCATCGTTGAGGCTGAGAAAGAGGATTGCTTGGTGATGAGTCTCATAGAGAATATTGCCAGGCGTTCGCCATCTCCCATCGATATCATGAGAGAAGTTGGTCGGCTGCGAGAGCGCGGGCACACTGACGGGGAAATCGCAGAACTTATTGGAACCAGTGCTTCGTGGGTCAATATGGTGGGCAGTCTTCTCGAGAAAGGAGAAGAGCGTCTTTTGGTTGGTGTGCAGACAGGGGTTATCAGCCTTGCGATGGCTGTGGATATCGCGAAGGCCACCACCCCCGAAATTCAACGAATATTGACGGACGCTTACGAAAAGGGGCTGCGAGGGAAGCGAATGGGGCGGCTTCGGCGTCTCCTTGAGGCACGCGCTCACCGGTCGCCTCAGATGAGAGGAGGCTACCAACCAGGAGCAAGGCAAGAAAAGCGGAAAGTGTCAGCGGCTGAACTTCGACGACTTCTGGAGAAGGAGGCTGAGAAGGAGAGGTTGGTCGCTAAAAAGGCAGAATACGTTCATGAGCGTCTGGCATTCTGCGTGACCGCCATGAAGGACTTGCTTTCCATTCCAGAGTTTTGTGCCCTTACCCAATCTGAAGGCGTGGGTACGATGCCTAGGATGCTGGCCGAAAGGATGGGGAGGGCACCATGACGGACTTGCCTAAAGGACCCGATGAATCGTTGAAGACTGGGTTTTCTTCTGTTGCGGTTGAGGTGCCTCTAGAGCGCATTCAAGCGCTTAAGTTGCTTCCAAAGACGCTGAAAAATACCTCCAAATGGAAAGAGATTTTAACGTCTATCCGGGAAGAGGGGCTTGTCGAGCTTCCGGTAGTCGAAGCCGTTCCTGGGCAGAGCGGGTTTTACTATCTTGTCGATGGTCACGTTCGCGTTGAGGCGCTGCGTGAGCTCGGCGAGTTGACCGTGAAATGTCTTTTGACTGCGCGGGACGATACCTACACATACAACACCATGGTTAACCGCATTTCCGCCGTGCAGGACCATAAGATGTTGCTTCTTGCTCTTGATGCCGGCGTTCCCATTGAGCGCCTGGCTAAGGCATTGGGACGCGTACCGGGAACGATTCGGCGAAAAGCACGCCTGATGGAGGGGATTTGTGATGAGGCTGCTGCCATCCTGGCAGATACCCACTGCTCGGCAGCAACCATCGCCGTGCTCAAGCAGCTCAAACCTGTCCGGCAAATGGAAGCTGTGGAATTGATGATGGCGAGCCAGAACTTCAGTGTTCCGTTCGCCAAAGCACTTTTGGCTTCCACATCAGAGGAGATGCTCTCGACCAGGGCGGAGAAAGGGCGGCGCAAAACCGAGACGGCTGCTGCGATGGCCCGGGTAGAGCGAGAACTAAGCACGCTTCAGATGAAAACCAGCACCGTTTCAGAGGCCTATGGGCGGGATGTTGTCGACTTGACGTTATTGAGAGGCCATTTGAGCCAGTTACTGGGGAGCAATAGCGTCGTCAAATGGCTGGTGAAGCACCGGCCGGAGTATTTAAGAGAGTTTCAGCGCGTCGTCGAGGTTGAGGATGTGGCTCGAGGATGATGGTGTGGCCGGGAGCGGCTGCCCCTTTCAAGGGCAAATGCCCTTCATCGGACCATGCCTATCAATCAGAAGGGTATCTGCGTAGCCCGGGATGGGGTGTGACTTTATCTCCACGTCTGGCTTTGCTTTGCAGAAGGTGTCGAACCTCTTCTCGTCCTAAGCTCTATCCCTGTTAGGCTCATAGCCAAAGGCGTCATAGGAACGAAGCGGAAGCTCACACATTGGGCCGACTGGAAACTACACGCGCTGACCGAGCACTAAACAGCCCCTGTTCTAGATTGACGGCCTGCGACCAAGCGGGGTGACTGCGGTCTCAGCAGGTGAGACTCAAAAACTGCATACAGGAACTGATTTCATATGCGTATTTCGATGGGTGGCTTGGTGAGTTCCCGATAAAATGGCTCTGTATAGCGGTTTTATGGGCATTCTTGGGGCGATTCGCTTAGGAGGGGTGACGCATAAGTCATCAGGTTTTGTTGATTTGCGGTCATGATTGGTTGGAGCGTGACCCGTGCTCAGGGCGGGATTCCCAGCATTTTTACGTTCTCTACCCCGGTCATCTGAGATTGAGCTCAAATTGATTTTTCGATGATTGGAAGTAAAAAGAGAAAAAAATCAATTATTTGAGTTTTACTTGTGAGTCCGGTTCTCGGCTATTGAGGGCTTTACGAGGTCTTGCGGGGGTCAACTCTTGACCTTTGTCGGTTCGAGGCGTACAAAACCGCATCCAGACTGAGTCTCCGAGATGACGGACTTGACCGACGACAGCACTCCCGAGCAACCGGTAAGCTCTCCTTCTGCGCGTACGCGCCGTCAGGCTGGCCGAGTGCTCCCCAACGACCGGTTGAGCATTGGCAAACAGCTGCATGTCTTCCGTGCCTATGCAGCGGCGAGCGGCGACGAGCGCAAAGCCGTATCCAATAGTGAGGTGGCCGACACTGGGGGACTAGTAGGGTCGTCTGTCTCCCTCTGCAATCCCTTTATGGTCGATATCGGTGTTTTGAGTAGGGAGGGGGTGAAGCAACGCCCCTCTCAAGCCCTATTCGATTACTTGCACGCCTACAACTGGAACACTGAGACAGCAGGAACCAAGCTGTATCCGGTCTTCGTCGACACCTGGGCGGCAAGGGCTTTGCTGCCCAAACTCTCCCTCCGGCAGCTGTCAAAGGAAGACGCCATCTTGGCCTTAGCCGATGCGGCCAAGGCTCCCCGGTCTTATCAGAAAAGCCTCGAAACCTTGCTGGAGTTCCTAAGCATCTCCGGTGTAGTGCGTTTCGACGGCAATACGGTTATCAAGGGCCAGCCGCCCGGAGATGAGCCGGACCCGAGCGGCAGCGAGGAGGATGAGGAGGAGGCAGGGAGGGCGGACGCGGGCCAGAACAGTGATAAGCGCTCCCCGCCGCCCCCAGCCGCGCCCCCTGAGGACGTCCACCGGTTCGAGATTCCCATCCCAGGTAAGCCGAGCGTGCTCATCCATGTACCTAAGAGTTTGGACGCCGACGACTGGGAGATGTTCCAAGAGATGTTTGACATCTACGTGAAGCGCTGGAAGGGGTTTGATGGCGCAAAGAAGGGCCCTGGCGGCCAGCAGAACGGAGGGGCGGGATGAGAAGAGCCTGAGCCGGTGCGCACCGCCCCCGTGGTCGACGGGCTTTCCGTACGCATTGGCTGAAAATAAAGTGGCCCTGATGCTTTCGCAGAGCACCAGGGCCACATGGAAAGCACTTCGGCTCCCACTGACGGAGGGTATTGAGGACAGCCTCTGTCCCCAGCGTCAGGTCTTGGCAGACCTATCTAGCATACGCTGTTGGCGTTTGTGGGCAACCCCCTGTCCTCCGACCTCCTTGGAGTGTTGTGATGACTTTCTCACAAACCAAGCCGAAAAGTGTCTTTGTTCGGGCTTATTTCCGTTTCCGTTTTGGAAGGCAGGAAACAGTTTGCCAGCATTGGCGTTCGGCACCTCACCAGTACGTGTTGTTCGCTTGACCTGCACGGGGCGCCCTCGGGCGCCCCGTGTTGTTGCGAGTATCGGGTTTGAAGTGGAATTTCAGTAAATAAAACTTGCCGGAATGCGTCAGTCCACATGGGGCCGCTCCGCTGCTTGGCCAATCCGATGGAGTAAACTGACGTGGTCGCCAGCTCTGAGTGGCTATGAGGGAAAGTCGTGCGTCCGAAAGTTCGCCAGGGAGCGGCGTTTCCGCCGCCCTATCTTCTATCGTCTTGTGCGGTGCCAAACGAAGCGCCTTGTACCTCACCAATGAGTGGGGTGTTGGCTGCATTCAGTTCTTATAAGTCAGGCGGTTGCAATAACCGTGAAGTTTGAACCAACTACTCCAGCACCATCCGTCCTCGATTCAGTCATGGACCGAACGGCTGATGTTCTCCGGTATAGCGAGCACTTGCTCATCAAGCGCGTAAGTGTGAAGTCTCCAGAAGTTGAAGTGGTCATAGATTCTATTTGGCATGTGCCGAATTTTCTCATTTTTGGTATCGGCTTGAATGCCAAACGGCTGGGTTTGACCGCTCTTATGGTTCCGGTCTGGTGGTTTATTTTTTCGGTGGTGGCCGTGTTCGACAGTGGGCTGAGTCATCCATTTGTGAGCAGCCTGTGGGGACCAGCCGTTCTAATGGGGATGGGGACAATGGTTTTCCGTCCGCCTGCCGGTGGTGTCCTTGAGGGGGTCCGCCGGCCAGCGGTCCTGCTGCTCGCCGTCTTCATCCGCAACCGCTGCCCGACCGAAGAAGGGCTGGCCGGCGTCAAGTCGGCCCTCGCAGCGCTCCAGTCGGTTGCGGCTGTCCGTAATACTCGGTTGCAGACAGTTGTTGGTCTGCTTTGGGGTGGGTTGACCTGGTGGGTCTTGACATGGGTTCTGGGGAGCGGTGTTGCACAGGCTGTCCGCAACGCCGCCGTTGGTTGGGCAGTGATTGCAGGGATTTTTTTTGTTCTCTTCTTCATTGCTTGGACAAGCTATACGACAGCATCGAGGGTGTTCTGGCTCACCCTCGACCTTGCACTTGCTGAAGTTGAGGCGGGTACAGTGCCTGTTGGAGCGGTCTTGCTTCCAGACGCGCGGGTCTCGTAGTTCATGCATGAAATCTGACCCTCCCGGCGGAGGGCGCGCCAAGGGTGGGAAACTTATGGAAAAAGACAAAGAACAGATGCTCGGAGTAGGGCCAAAATCGGAGATAAAGGACCGGCAATTCGTTCAGGATGTGACGAGGAGTGAATTCAAAAACAAGATATTCATTCGCTTGACTGCTGTCGAAAAGCGCTTTGAGAAAGTCGACTTCAAGTACTGCACGTTTGACGCATGTTATCTGCGAAAGTGCACCTTCGATTCGTGCGACTTCACGGGTTGCCGGTTCGTAGGTACCAGCTTCTCCGGTAGTAATTTTTCGGGATGCAAGTTTGATTACGCGGTATTCGAACGGACGGATATCGATGGTGACATCTTGGTCGATGGACGCCCGTCCGAAGAAAATCTTGCTATGCGCTTTTCGCGCTCTCTTCGCCTCAATTTTCAGCAGATGGGAGATGTTGAGTCGGCAAATCGTGCAATCCGGGTTGAGCTCGATGCCACTGGTGTGCATCTGTCTAAAGCATGGAAAGCTAACACGGGGTATCACAAAAGAAAGTATGGCGGCCAGCGCCTCAAATATTTCTTGAAATGGGTCAGGTTCCGATTTTTAGAGTTACTTTGGGGGCATGGTGAAAGCGTTTCTCGGCTTTGCATATCCTTGCTGGTCGTTATTTTAATCATCGCGTTATCGGAATTTTTGCTAGGCGCGCCCCCGATTACTGCACTCACTGATGCCCCACAGGTGTTGCTTGGCATTGCAAATCCGATGAAATTTCCGGGCTTGGTGATGGCCCTCATAGTTGTGATACGCCTCGTGTTCTTCAGCTTGTTTACCTCGACCCTCATCAAACGATTGAGCAGGAGGTGAGTTATGCATCTTTATGCATTTGGTTCGATTTGTCGGGGAGAGGTCAGTTTCGCATCTGATGTTGACCTTCTTGCTTTGGTGGATGGTGTGGATGACCGTTTTGACCCAATGGTTTACTCCATTTACTCATACGACCGGCTGCGGCAATTGTGGGCTCAAGGTAGTCCTTTTGCCTGGCACCTATGGCAGGAATCGAGATTTTTGCATGGGGACGATGGACAGGACTGGCTGAGGGGACTGGGTGCACCTGCTCCTTACCCCGACTCAGCTGAACACTGTCTGCGCTTTGCTTCAATGTTTTCCAGCGCTGCTAAGGCTTTAGCAGGCGACTGCCCCAGTCCGGTTTTCGAGTTATCGACGGTTTTCCTTGCCATGCGTAATTTCGCCACCTGTTACAGTCTTGGTTTCTTGAGTACAGCCGACTTCTCACGACGTTCCCCTCTGAAAATTGGAACAACGAGTATTGGCTTGCCAGAAGAGGAGTTCGGGATACTCGAAAGGGCCCGGTTACTCTGTACCCGTGGCTTCGGTCCCGCCCTAACCGGCGAGGAGGTCAGTCGGGCGCGGGCAGTTCTGCCAACAGTCCAAGCATGGTTGTTCAACTTGCTCGGGAGGGCAGGCATTCATGAATGACTTTATCAACCGGGTCGACACCTTGCGCCAAGTGCTAAATCTGGTCAATTCGCGGGTCCGAGGACAGGAAGAGCTCTTTGGGTTGTCAGAGAAGGCCATCAGTCGATGGGAGGCGGTGAATGGCATTGACCCCGCCCAATCATTGTCGACCTGCTTGCGGGAGCTCGCGATGGCATTACAGACTTTGGCAAACAAGAGTCAGGAGTCGGTCACCGACGAGTACAGGACAAAAGCCTTCAAGGTTTATGGTCTTACTGAGAAGCTGAGGCTAAAACTCGATTGGTAGGCCTTGCCTAATGATGGCATTACTAACCAAAATCCAGGTCACATTCCGGCCCACCGATGCGGGTCCCGGAGGCGTTGGGGGAGAGCAGGGAAAAGGTGTCCCACTCTTTCCGCTGAATTCGCAGAGTTCTATTTGGATAATATGTGCTTTGGGGCCGCTCCCCTCGCGGCTAGAGCGCTTCGCTATTTCTTAGTGCTCTCTTTGCCCGACGTTCCAGCGCACGTTGCCGCCGCAAGTAAGGCTCAAAGAAGCCTGATTTGCGCACGTCGACACTCGCCGCCTCGGCAAACCTCACCTTGCTGATGTCTTCAAAGCGTCGGGGCAGGTCGGCGGCCTGGATGTAGTGCTGACGAAGTACTGTCCCGCCTGTGCTATGCCCGGTCAGTTGCGCAATTCGACCGTCCGGAATGCCTGCGCGCTCCGCTGTTGTCGCGAACGTATGTCGGAACGAATGGAAGACCTTTGTCGGGCTCGTGATGTTGCAGGTTTTCCGAAGGTAGGTGCGATTAAACCAGTCACCGATGGCGTCACCCGGCCCGTTCGCTCCCCAGGCAAGCCCGGGAAAGACATGAGGGAAGCCGAATTTTTTGACGTCGGCAACGTAATCGAGAAAGCCAAGGCGAATGAGTTCGGGATGTAGTGGCACGAAGCGCCTGGAGTTCGTGTTCTTGGTTTGGCGGCGGATGTGCATGCCCCAAATGCCGGCAATCTCCTCGAGGTCTTCAACGTGGAGTTGTGCGATTTCGTTGATGCGCGCACCCGAGTACAGGCCAATCAACGGCGCCCAATGCTTGTGGGGCAGGGTGATGGGAAGGTTTTTGGGGGAGAAGATGGTTTGCAGGTCGGCGGACGAGAACGGCTCGCGGGTTCTGGATTCGTCCTGCGCCTTGTTCGTGACCTGAAAGCCATCGCAGGGATTGAAGGGCACCGCACGTCGCTTAACCCACACGCCAAAGAACAGGCGAAGGCGGTCGAGATGCTTCTCTCGGGTACGTGGCGCCAAGCCCGGACTTTTCGCGCGCTTTGCCTTCTCCAAGATTTGCTTGGGTGTCAGGTCGCGGTACTGCGGTTTCTTGCTGGCATTTGGCGGCCAGATACGCATGGCCCCCATGAAGGCGTCGATGTCATCGGCGGAGTAATCCTTAAGGGGCTTGTCGCCCTGAAGGTCAAGGAAAAGCCGAAGCGTGTGTTCGGTGTCCAGCAGATTCTTGGGGCTGCGGTTTTGCCCGGCCATGTGCTCGATGAACTTGCCGATGCGCGCCGACAGCAGCTCTTCCGGTTTGGCCTGGGGTGCGATTGAGGAGGGAGTGGGCGGGCTCGATTGGGCAGCGGCCAACGCCGCCTCATTGCTCAGGCGCAGGTGTTCCAGGTCAAGGGCCAGCGCTCGGGCTTCGGCGTTCTCGCGCTCGGAGCCGTCTGTGATGATGCGAACTCCGCTCGGCAGTTCCAGGGTCAGGTCGACATGGGGGCCACGAGCCGCTGCCAAGGCGATATCAAGCAGATTTTTATGGTCCGCCATGGGCTCCCTCCGCATCCGTTCAAAGGCTTGGCCCAGAACATATCCGATTTGGGCGGCGCGGAGTCGGGCGGCATCGGCGCGTTCGCCTCGCAGGCTCAGCACGAGGTAGCGGCGGCCAAGGGAGGCTCGTAGGAAGCCAGGCACGAAAAAGCGGACATGAAGTCCGCTTGGTCGGTGCAGCAGCAAAGGCTTTGGCACGTGATACCTCGCGTGATACCCGAAGGAATCAACCGAGGCCTAGCCATTTTCCCCAATGAACCGGGGATATGGACCAGATTGGTGGAGGTGGCGGGAGTCGAACCCGCGTCCGAAGGCGTTTAATCTCCAGATCTACATGCTTAGCTCACCGTTAGATCTCGTCCACCGACAGCACGGCGTGCTAAGCGCACCGGCGGACATATCTGATTGATCTGGCGTCAGACCCACAGACGGAGGGTCTTTCGGCGGTCTCATGATAGTGACCCTACACCGGCGAGCATGAGCACAAGACCGGTTCGGGGGTTTGGCCTTTTTTAGGGGCCGGACAGCTTAGGCGGCGAGAGCCACCGAGTTGTCACCGTAGTAGTTGTCATTGGCAACTATGTTTTTTGCAGCTGGTTTAACGAGGAAAGCTACCCCCTCGGCATGCACCAGTAGATCGCACTACCCCCGTCGAAACCAGAACACCCCCGGGGAAAACTGTCGTGTATCTACATCCCACAGTATATGGCCGGGGGAGGGCGCCCACAATGGGCGCCGTCCGGCCATTCAGGTCAGCCGAGGCGGTTGTGCGAGCGCATGACGCGCTGCTTGTCGATCGCCCACTCGCGTTCCTTGTCGGTATTGCGCTTGTCGTGCTCCTGCTTGCCCTTGGCCAGGCCGATTTCGCACTTCACCTTGTTGTTCTTCCAGTACAGCGCCGTGGGCACCAGGGTGTAGCCCTTGCGTTCCACGGCACCCACGAGGCGGTCGATCTCCTCGCGGTGGAGCAGCAGCTTGCGCGTGCGGCGTTCGTTGGCCAGCACGTGGGTGGATGCGCTCATCAGGGGTGGAATCTGGGCGCCCACGAGGAACACCTCGCCATGCTCGATGATGGCGTAGCAGCCCTCGCCGAAGTTGATCCGCCCGGCGCGAAGCGCCTTCAGTTCCCAGCCCTGCAGGGCCACGCCGGCCTCGTAGCGCTGGTCGATGTGATATTCGTGGCGGGCGCGCTTGTTCAGCGCGATGGTGCCGCCGCGTTCCTTTTCGGTGTCCTTTGCCTTCGCTTTTGCCATGTCCGCTAAAATCGTTCGATCGGGTCCCTGATACGAGGCCGGCGGGTCCGTTGGCCGGCAAATATAAGACGAGGTCTATCCAGTGATTGAAATCCGCCGCAGCGCGATCGTGCCTTTCACGCCCGCGCAGATGTTCGACCTGGTCAACGACGTTGAAGCATACCCAAAGCGCTTCGGCTGGTGTGACGCCGCTACCGTGATCGAGCGGGAGGATGACAAGGTGCTGCTCGCCCGGCTGGATCTCAAGTTCGCCGGCATGAAGCAGAACTTCACCACCCGCAACACCATGGAGCGTCCGGAACGGCTCACCATGAAGTTCGTGGAAGGGCCGCTGCGCTCGCTGGATGGGGTGTTCAGCTTCCAGCCGCTGGGTGACCTCGGCTGCAAGATTTCCCTTGAGCTGGACTTCGATTATGCCGGTCTGGGCGGTTCCGTGTTGAAACTGGGTTTCCAGCAGCTGGCCAACCGCATGGTGGACGACTTCTGCGAAGAGGCGCGTCGCCAGTATGGCTGAGCTGGCCGTGGAAGTAGCGTATGCCGGTCCCGAGGGGCAGGCCGTGGTGGCCCTGAGCGTGCCCGTGGGCACCACCGCATGGGATGCCGTAACCCTGGCCTTGCCGCAGCTGCCTGCCGGCGTGGTGCCCGACCCAGGCCGCCTGGGTGTGTTCTCGAAGAAGGTGGCGGCCGATCAGGCGCTGGACGAGGGCGACCGGGTGGAAATCTATCGTGCCCTGACCCTGGACCCCATGGAAGCCCGTCGTCGACGGGCTTCCCGGTAAGGGTGACGCCGCCGCCCGGTGTGCGGGCGGCGAGGTCGCTTACTGCTGCTTGCCGCTATCGGCAGGCGTCGGCGTGTTGCTGTCGGACGAGGCGCCGGCACCGATGTGGATGCCGTCGTCGTCGGACTTCTTGTCGTTGGCGCTGGTGTTCTTGTCGCCCTTGGTTTCCTTCACCGAGTCGGTCTTGTACTTGGCGGAGTCCTTCAGCAGCTGCTGGGCGTCCTGGGCGAAGAAATCGCCTTCGCTACGCACCAGCACATCGTTGTTGAAGGTGAGGGTGAGGGTGCGCGTCGTCATCGCGCGGCCGCGGTGGGAGAACGTGGAGACGTAATCCCAGCGGTTGCTGTCGAAGGGCGAGATCACCGAAGGGGTGCCCAGTAGCACGAGGACCTGACGCTTGGTCATGCCGGGCTGCAACTGGTCGACGTTTTTCTTGTCGAGCAGGTTGCCCTGCTGCACGTCGGGGGTATAGACAATGCCGCAGCCTGCGATGGCGGTTGCCATCATGGCCAAACCCAGCGTGCGGATCAGCTTTTGCATGCGTAGTAACGTCCGGTTCGTGAAGCCTGCGATGATACACTAAGCGCCCAATGGCACCGCGATAGGGGTCTGACAGATGGACCAGGAAACCAAAGAGCTCCGCAAGGCGGGCCTGAAAGTCACGCACCCGCGCATGCGGATCCTGCAGGTCTTCGAGGAGGCCGACGAGCGCCACCTTACGGCCGAGGACATCTACAAGCGCCTGCTCGCGCACCAGGAGGACATCGGGCTTGCCACGGTCTATCGCGTGCTGACCCAGTTCGAGGCGGCCGGCATCGTGATGAAGCATAACTTCGAAGGCGGCCAGGCCGTCTACGAGCTGGACCGCGGCAAGCATCATGACCACATGATCGACGTTGACAGCGGAAAGGTCATTGAGTTCGTCAGCGAGGAGATCGAGCGTCTCCAGCACGAGATTGCCGAGCGCCATGGGTATGTCATTGAGGACCATAGCCTGGTGCTGTATGTGCGACCCAAGAAGAAGGGGCGCTAATTCGTTGTTAATGCTTGATAAAAAGGGTCCGGAAGGGCCCTTTTTTGTGCCCGGCTGTTGTGTAGGAGCGCGCCTTGCGCGCGACCGGGTGTGGCGATGCGCGTGGAGGTTCCCGTCAAACCGGTCGCGCGCGAGGCGCGCTCCTACAAGGGGGGGCAGGATGGTGGCTCGGGACTTTTCCGGAGCCCATAAAAAAACGCCGCCGGTGGACTCCTGTCCACCAGCGGCTTGTCCGGTGAGTCCGAGGCTCGTGAAATGCGAGTTGCTCGCTTCTTTCACGGTGGCGCCTCGTCCCTCCGGTGAGGTGACTACCTTGTCACCTCATCAGGTCGATCGTCCCCACGACCGACCCGGGCTCGCCGTCTCTCGACGGCGGCTCCCCCACATCGATGAAAGGATCGTAACGAAGCGTTCACTGACCCGGTATTGGAAAATTTCCTATGTGGAGACTGCTACTTGTGCTGCGTAGCAACACACGTAGGTGAAGTCCTACAGGTTCGGGGCGGATACGGAATAGGCCGCCGAGGGCCGTAACGCGGTCGCTCATGCCCTGCAGGCCGCGGCCGCCACCGTCCGTCCGGACGGGGCGTGGCGTTGACGGTAGGCCTGCGCCGTCATCACGTATGTCAAGGACGGCAACGGGACCGCTGTCCCGGAGGCCGATTCTGAGCCTCAGGCGAAGTTCGCGGGCCCCGGAATGGCGCACCACGTTGGTCGCGCTCTCCTGCACGATGCGGTAGAGGGCGGTGAGGGTGTCGTCGTCCAGCAGGCGTGGCTCGCCCCGGAGGTCGGTGACATAGGTGATGCCTGCGGCACTCAGCATGTCGCGGATGGGGCCCTCGTCGAGCGCGCGTAGCAGGCCGAATTCATCGAGTACCGAGGGGCGCAGGCTGTCGAGCATCTTGTGCAGCGCCCGCCGCATATGGCCGAGGATGCCGTTGATGGATCGACCGATGTCATCGAGGCCCGCGTTGCCCAGGCGGTTCTGGGCGAGCTTCAGGTGGGTCTGGATGGCGGTGAGGTTCTGGCCCAGCTCGTCGTGCAGTTCCGAGGCCATGTGCCGGCGCAGGTTTTCTTCTGCCTGGAGGTTGCCGCGGGCGGCGTCGCGCAGCTGGCGGGCCAGCTGGTCCAGGCGCTGGTTGGCGGCGGCCAGGTGAGTGTTCTGCTGGGCCACGCGTTCGCTGCTCCGGCGCAGTGCGTCGGTGGCCGCGCCCAGCATGAGCGTGCCGGTGCCCGCCACGGCCAGGAACAGGTGCGCGGCGGCCGTGGGAGCGCCACGGCCGATCATGTCCTCGGTCACGTTGAGGCCCACGCTGGTGATCAGCATCGCCAGGCCGGCGCCGCGCCAGCCGTGGCGGAAGGCGAAGAACAGCACGGGGGCCAGCGACAGCACCCGAGCGAACTGCGGCTGCGGCGAGTATTCGGCGAGAGTGATGAGGATGGCGAGCGAGGGCAGCATCACCAGCAGGCCGTCGAGCAGCAGCTCGGCCATGGCCGACTGCGTGGGGCGCTCGCGGAACACGAGTACCAGCACGGGCACCACCAGCAACACGCCGAGGTAGTTGCCCAGCAGGTCGCTGCCGAAGGTAGTGCCCAGCATTTCGACGGGGGCGGCCGGATGCATGCTCGCCATCATCGCGGCGTTGCCCACCGTGGCGACGGTGGCGGTGACCATGGCCGACAGCAGCAATCGGGCGACGTCTTCCGGCGTGCTCAGGCTGGCATGCAGATGGGCGCGACGAAGTAGCCAGAGGCAGGCGGCCACCATGAGGGGTTCGGGCACGTCGCCCAGCACGAAGCCGGCCCCGGTGATGGGCAGGCCGCTGCGCCATTCGCAGAATCCGCTGGCGGCGACTTCCGCGACGAGGATCCACAGCCAGTGGCGGGTGGGCGATAGAAGCAGGGCACCGAAACGCAGGCCGAAGGGAATGACCCAGAAAGGCTGCTCGGTGGGCCAGACCAGGATCCACGCCACGGCATAGCCGAGGGCGGACAGCGGGCCGGCGAAGCGGGTAAGCGCGTGTAGTCGCATGGACGAATGTTACACGTCGACTGCCGGTCGCCGCGCTCTGGCGGAAGTCGTGCACAGGTGTGGGGTTTGCCTGCTACATTCTGCGAATGCCAAGAATCGTCCTTGTAGATGACCACGCCATCGTTCGTGAGGGTTTCAAGCGGCTCATCGAGCTGGAACCCGACCTGGACGTCGTTGCCGAAGCCCGCAATGCGGATGAGGCGGTCGACGCCGTCACCCAGCATCGCCCCGACCTGGTGGCGGTAGACCTATCGCTTCCCGATGGCAGTGGCCTGCCGTTGATCGAGCACCTGGGCAGCATTTCCCCCGATATGCGCATCGTCGTGCTGAGCATGCATGACGGTGAGCCGTATGTATCGGAGGCTTTGCGCCGGGGTGCGCGGGGCTACGTCACGAAGGGGGTGGCGCCGGAGGAGCTGGTTGCCGCCGTTCGTGCCGTGCTGTCGGGCGAGCAGTACCTCAGCTCGGACCTGCGCGAGCGTCGGTTGAGCCGGCCATCGGCGGATCTGGACCCCATGAGCAAGCTGACGGCGCGCGAGCGGGAGGTTTTCCTGCTGCTGGCCGCCGGGCGTGCGCCGAAGCAGGTGGCTGCGGAGCTGGGGATCGGGCAGAAGACGATCTACATCCATAGGGCCGCGGTGATGAACAAGCTCAACGCCGGGTCGGAACTGGATCTTTACCGCATGGCGCAGGAGCGGGGGCTCATCCGCTCCTGACGCCACGCCTCCTGCACACAACCAATAACCCGGTTGCCTTGTAGGAGCGCGCCTTGCGCGCGACCGGTGTGACCGGAACGCTCGGTTGATGAGGCGTTTGGTGATCCCGGTCGCGCACGAGGCGCGCTCCTACAGGAGTGGGGTGGCTGGGGCGTGGTGCTATTCCGGTCGCGCGCAAGGCGCGCTCCTACACGTGCTTTTGGCTTCAGCCTTGGGCGCGGTCCAGCATTTTCTTTGCGTGGGCGCGGGTTTCCTTGGTGATTTCCACACCGCCCAGCATGCGGGAGATTTCCTCGCGGCGGCCGGCGGCGTCGAGCGCCTGGATCTTCGTGCGCGTGGCCTCACCATCGCTGGCCTTGGATACCTGCAAGTGAGCATGGCCCTGTGCCGCCACCTGGGGCAGGTGGGTAACGCACAGCACCTGCACGCGCTCGCCCAGCGCACGCAGCTTCTGGCCCACCACTTCGGCCACGGCGCCGCCGATGCCGGTGTCCACTTCGTCGAAGATCATGCAGCCGATGTTGTCGTTGCCCAGCGTGGCGACTTCGATGGCGAGGCTGATGCGGGCCAGTTCGCCGCCCGAGGCCACCTTGCGCAGCGGGCGCGGCGGCTGGCCGGGGTTGGCACTGACCAGCAGTTCGCAGCGCTCGCGGCCCTGCGGGTCGGGGTCGTCGCCTTCCAGCGTTTCCAGTGCGACTTCGAGCCGTCCACCGGACATGCCCAGTTCGCCCATGAGGGCGGCCACCGTGCTTCCCAGGCGGGCGGCGGCATCCTTGCGAGCGGCGGAGAGCGACTTCGCGGCGTCGTTCCAGGCCTTGTGCAGGCGATCGCGCTCGTGGGCCAGTCGTTCCAGCGCGTCACCGGCGCCTTCCAGTTCGGTGAGGCGCTCGCGTACTTCTTCGGCCTTGCCCGAGAGATCTTCGATGGGCAGGCGATAGCGGCGGGACAGGTCGTGCAGGTGGGTGAGGTGGGTATCCACCTCGGCCAGTCGCTCCGGGTCCAGTTCCACGTCCTGCGCGTAGCGGCTTAAGCCGTCCACCGCTTCGCCCACCTGGATCTGCGCGCTGTCGAGCAGTTCCAGCGTGGGGGTGAGCGTGGCATCCAGCTCGGCCAGGCGGGACAGCTCGGCATGGGCGCGGAGCAGGGCGCGACCGATGGCGAATTCGCTTTCGCCGTCGAGCAGTTCCACCACGCCGTTGGCGCCTTCGGCCAGCCGGCCGGCATTGGCGAGGCGGCGATGCTGGGCTTCGAGCTCTTCGAGCGCGGCAGGCACGAGTGCCCAGCGGTCGAGTTCTTCCAGTTCGTGGCGGAGCAGGTCGATCTGGTGTTCGCGATCGTCACCACCGGACAGCGCGCGGATGCGGTTCACCGCGTCGCGCCATGCCCTGGCCGTGTCGCGCACGGCGGCCAGCAGCGCGTCGTTGCCCGCATAGGCATCGAGCAGGGTCATCTGGTGCTGGCGCGAGAGCAGGGCCTGGTGCTCGTGCTGGCCGTGGATCTCGACGATGAGCGCGGCCAGTGCGGACATCTGCGCAAGGCTGGCCGGGCGGCCGTTGATCCAGCCGCGGGTGCCGCCTTCGGCGCGGATCACGCGGCGCAGCTGGCAGGTGTCGCCGTCGTCCAGTTCTTCCTGGCGCAGCCACTCGGCGGCTTCGGGCAGGCCGCCCAGGTCGAATTCGGCGGCCAGCTCGGCGCGGTCGCTGCCTGCGCGGACCATGCCGCTGTCGGCGCGGGCGCCGGCGAGCAGCATCAGGGCATCCACGAGCAACGACTTGCCGGCGCCGGTCTCGCCGCTGACCACGGTGAGGCCGGGTCCGAAGGCGATCTCGGCTTCTTCGACGACGGCGAACTGACGGACGTAGAGCGAGGTGAGCATGGGCACCGGGGCGGCGAAAGGAATCGCGGCGATTGTAGCCGGAGGCGTGTCGCAGAAGCCGAGACTTGCAAGCCGGGGCTCAAGACCTTATTGATAGCGCGACGTTCCGAACCTTCCGGCCCACCCACGCGCATGAATCCGCTCCACGGTCACGACATCGATGCTCGCGCGCGCCGGCTGCTGCGGACCCTGATTGCCCAATACCTGTCCGATGGCGAGCCGGTCGGATCGCGCACGCTCGCCCGTTCGTCGGGCCTGGAAGTGAGCCCGGCCACCATCCGCAACATCATGGCCGACCTGGAAGACGCCGGCCTGGTGGCCTCGCCGCACACCTCGGCCGGGCGCGTGCCCACGCCGCGCGGCCTGCGGCTGTTCGTCGACAGCCTGCTCGAACTGAAACCGCTGCCGCGAGACGAGATGGCCCGCCTGCAGGGCGGCTTGCCGCCGCACCAGACGACCACGCGTGATCTGCTGGGCAACGTATCGAACCTGCTGTCGGCCATGACCCACTTCGCCGGCGTGGTCACGGTGCCGCGCCAGGGCGACTTCCCGCTGCGCCATATCGACTTCGTGAACCTGCCCGACGCCCGCGTGCTGGTCGTGCTGGTGTTCTCGGACAACCAGGTGCAGAACCGCGTGGTCCAGCTCACCCGTCCGCTGGACGGCGGCGAGCTGGAGCAGGCCGCCAACTACCTCAATGCCCATTTCACCGGTTTTCGCCTTGCCGACATCCGCGCCCACCTGGCGACGGAGCTGCGGGAGGCCGGTGGTGAGCTGAACCGCCTGCTGTCCAGCGTGGTGGAGCTGGCCACGGCCTCGTTCGGCGACCAGGACGCCGACGACGTGCTGGTCAGCGGACAGACCAACCTCATGGGTTATTCGGAACTGGCCGACATCGACCGGCTCCGCGACCTCTTCGACGCCTTCCAGCAGAAGCGCGACCTGCTTCAGCTCATGGAAATGTGCGTCAAAGCCCCGGGCGTACGCCTGTTCATCGGCGAGGAGTCCGGTTTCTCGGCCCTCGACGGGTGCAGCATCGTCACCGCCACCTATGGCACGAACGGCCGCATGCTTGGCGCGATCGGAGTTATTGGACCGACGCGTATGGCATATGAGCGGGTCATTCCGGTAGTGCAGGCCACTGCCGGACTGCTCAGCGATGCCTTGAATCGCGCCGCGGCGACCTCATAAACCGCCCCGGGAGGCGGGTTTAGTATTTCCCGCGAATGTTCGGCCCTTCCACGGGATGGGCCGGTTAGCTGACATTTGGAGTAAACATGCAGAACAACGATCCCCACGTGCCGGATCCGGCGCAGGAAGGCGGCGCCGACAACGGCGTGAACGCAGACCTCGACGCCCTGACCGCCAGGCTGGCGGCCCTCGAATCCGAGCTGTCCCAGGCGCGCGAGACGGTGCTTCGCGAGCGGGCGGAGATCGAAAACCAGCGTCGCCGTCTCCAGCGCGACCTGGACCAGGCCCGCCGCTTCGCCAACGAGAAACTGCTCGGCGAACTGCTGCCGGTCTACGACGGTCTCGCGCTCGGCCTCGCCAACGAGAACGCCGATGCGAAGACGCTGCGCGAAGGTCTCGACCTCACGCTCAAGCAGCTCGAAAAGGTGACCCAGGCCAACGGCCTGTCCCTGGTCGATCCGCTGCACCAGCCGTTCAACCCGGAACACCACCAGGCCATCAGCTCGGTCGAGTCGAACGAGCATGCGCCTAACACCGTGGTGGCCGTGGTCCAGAAGGGCTTCGTGCTGAACGATCGTCTGCTGCGTCCGGCGCTTGTCGCCGTGGTGCGCGACAACTGAACGAAAGCTCGCTGCACGCGCTCCGGCGACGTGCGACGGGATCTCACAAAGTATTGAATCGCTGGGGCGCAGCCCCACTTTCTTCACAGCAGCGGCCGCGGGGGCCGCATTGAAATTCGGAGCAACTTCATCATGGCCAAGATCATCGGCATCGACCTCGGTACCACCAACAGCTGCGTTGCAGTGATGGAAGGTACGACTGCACGCGTCATCGAGAACGCCGAGGGCGATCGCACCACGCCGTCCATCGTCGCGTTCACCAAGGACAACGAAGTCCTGGTCGGTGCGCCTGCCAAGCGCCAGAGCGTCACCAACCCCAAGAACACCTTCTACGCGGTGAAGCGCCTCATCGGCCGCAAGTTCACCGACGCCGAAGTGCAGAAGGACCTCAAGATCGTTCCTTACGGCATCGTTGCGCACGATAACGGCGACGCCTGGGTGCAGACCGCCGACGGCAAGAAGATGGCCCCGCAGGAGATCTCCTCGAAGGTCCTGATGAAGATGAAGAAGACCGCCGAGGATTTCCTCGGTGAGTCGGTGACCGAAGCGGTCATCACCGTGCCGGCCTACTTCAACGACAGCCAGCGCCAGGCCACCAAGGACGCAGGCAAGATCGCCGGCCTCGACGTCAAGCGCATCATCAACGAGCCCACCGCGGCCGCGCTGGCCTATGGCCTCGACAAGGCGTCCACCACCGATCGCAAGATCGCCGTGTACGACCTGGGCGGCGGCACCTTCGACGTGTCGATCATCGAGATCGCCAACGTCGACGGCGAGAAGCAGTTCGAAGTGCTGGCCACCAACGGCAATACCTTCCTGGGTGGCGAAGACTTCGACAACCGCGTCATCGACTACCTCGTGGAAGAGTTCAAGAAGGAGCAGGGCATCGACCTGCGCCAGGACCAGCTCGCCCTGCAGCGCCTGAAGGACGCCGCCGAGCGCGCCAAGATCGAACTGTCGTCGTCGCACCAGACCGACGTGAACCTGCCGTACGTCACCGCCGACGCCACGGGCCCGAAGCACCTCAACATCAAGCTGACCCGCGCCAAGCTGGAGTCGCTGGTGGAAGACCTGGTCAAGGGCACCATCGAGCCGTGCCGCACTGCGCTCAACGATGCCGGCCTGCGCGTGTCCGACATCCACGAAGTCATCCTCGTCGGCGGCCAGACCCGCATGCCGAAGGTGCAGGAAGCCGTGAAGGATTTCTTCGGCAAGGAGCCGCGCAAGGACGTCAACCCGGATGAAGCCGTCGCCGTGGGCGCCGCGATCCAGGGTGGCGTGCTGGGCGGTACCGTGAAGGACGTCCTCCTGCTCGACGTCACCCCGCTGTCGCTCGGTATCGAGACGATGGGCGGCGTGATGACCAAGCTCATCGAGAAGAACACCACGGTGCCGACCAAGGCCTCGCAGGTCTTCTCCACCGCCGACGACAACCAGACGGCCGTGACCGTGCACGTGCTCCAGGGTGAGCGCGAGCGCGCCAACGCCAACAAGTCGCTGGGCAAGTTCGACCTGTCGGGCATCCGTTCGGCCCCGCGTGGCACGCCGCAGATCGAAGTTACCTTCGACATCGACGCCAACGGCATCCTGCACGTGTCCGCGAAGGACAAGGACACCGGCAAGGAACAGAAGATCGAGATCAAGGCCGGCTCGGGCCTGTCGGACGAGGAAGTCGCGCGCATGGTCGCCGACGCCGAGGCCAACCGCGAGGAAGACAAGAAGTTCCACGAACTGGTGCAGGTACGTAACAAGGCCGACCAGCTGGTCCACGCTACCCGTAGCCAGCTGAAGGAGCACGGCGGCAAGATCCCGGCCGAGCAGCTGGCAACCATCGACGGTGCCGTGTCCGACCTGGAGAAGGCGCTGACGGGCGAAGACAAGGACGTGATCGAAGCCAAGATCGCCAACCTCGAGCAGGTGGCCCAGTCGCTGGCCGCTGCTGCCCAGGCCGGCGGTGCGCACGATTCGGCCCAGCAGTCGGCGCCGGGTGGCGGTTCCGCCCAGCCGGACGACGTGGTCGACGCCGAGTTCACCGAAGTCAAGGACGAAAAGAAGTAAGTCGTCCTCGAAGGGTAGGGCGGTGCCGGTGGATGCCGGCACCGTCACCAACGGTCAATCGGTTCGGACGCGCCGCGGCGAAAGCTGACGGCGCGTTCGTCCGTCCAGGGAAAGCAAGCGTGACATGAGTACCAAGCGCGACTACTACGAAATTCTCGGTGTGGAACGCACCGTTACCGAGGGCGACCTCAAGACCACCTTTCGTCGCGTCGCGATGAAGTACCACCCCGACCGCAATCCGGACGACCCGGCGGCGATCGACAAATTCAAGGAAGCCAAAGAGGCCTACGACGTGCTCTCCGATGCGCAGAAGCGCGCGGCGTACGATCAGTACGGCCACGCCGCCTTCGAGGGCGGTGGCTTCGGTCGTGGCGGTGGCGCCGGTGGTTTCGGCGACGTCGGCGACATTTTCGGCGACATCTTTGGCGATATTTTCGGCGGTGGCGGCGGACGCCAGCGCGCACGCCGTGGCGCCGACCTGCGCTACATGATGGATCTTGATCTCGAAGAAGCCGTGTTCGGCGTCGAGAAGAAGATTGAAATCCCCACCCAGGTGAACTGCCACCACTGCAACGGCTCGGGCTCGGAAGACGGCAAGGTCTCCAAGTGCCCCACCTGCGCCGGCCATGGCCGCGTACGCATGCAGAACGGCATTTTCTCCATCCAGCAGGCTTGCCCTACCTGTCACGGTTCGGGGCAGAAGATCGAAAAGCCCTGCAAGAAGTGCCATGGCGAGGGCCGCATCGAGGAAGAGCGCACGCTATCGGTGCGTATTCCGGCCGGCGTGGACAATGGCGATCGCATCCGCCTCACGGGGCAGGGCGAAGCCGGTCCGGCGGGTTCGCCGTCGGGCGATCTCTACGTGGAAGTGCGCGTGCGTGAGCATGCGATCTTCCAGCGTGATGGTTCCGACCTGTATTGCGAAGTGCCCATCCGCATCGCCCAGGCGGCGCTCGGCACCGAGCTGATGGTGCCGACGCTGGAAGGCGAGGTGCCGGTCAACGTGCCGCCCGAAACGCAGACGGGTCACCAGGTGCGCCTGCGCGGACGTGGCGTGAAGTCGGTGCGTGGCGGACGCCCGGGCGACCTCATCTGCACGGTGGTGGTGGAAACGCCGGTACGCCTCACGAAGGAACAGCGCGAACTGCTCCAGCAGTTCGAAGCCACCTTCGTCGGCGACGAAGCCGCAAAACACACCCCACGCTCGAACACCTTCATGGACGGCATCAAGGACTTCTGGTCCCGCGTCACCTCATAAAACCCCTGTAGGAGCGTGCCTCGCGCGCGACCGGTCGAAGCCGTGAACTACACGCTCCGTCCCAGTCGCGCGCAAGGCGCGCTCCTACAGAAGCCGAGCATCAGCCACCCCGCATCAGGTCACCCGCAACTCCCTGTAGGAGCGCGCCTCGCGCGCGACCGGTCGGAAGCCGTGAACTACACGCTCCGCCCAGTCGCGCGCAAGGCGCGCTCCTACATTAGGATAGCCCTTCGATTTTATAAGAAGGCTTTCCCATGACCCGCCCCATTCGTCTCGCCATCAGCGGTGCTTCCGGCCGCATGGGCCTCGCGCTGCTCAATCTCGTGCGCGACGACGGACGCTTCGAACTCGTGCGGGCCATCGTTTCTTCGAAATCCACGCGCCTCGGCAAGGCCGTCTACGGCGATGTTTCGCCGCTGCGCTTCTCCGCGTGGAGCGATGCAACCGGCATCGACGTCGTCATCGACTTCAGTGGCCCGGAGGGCCTCGACCAGGCGCTCGATCACTGCGAAGCCAGTGGCGCGGCGCTCGTTACCGGCACGACCGGTCTTTCAGTCGAGCAGGAAGCACGCCTCACCCACGCCGCCGAACGCATCGCCGTTCTCCGCGCCGCCAACTTCAGCCTCGGCGTGGCCGTACTCACGCGCCTGCTGCGCGAAGCGGCGGCCGCACTGCCCAACTGGGACCTCGATATCGTCGAGGCACATCACAGCCGCAAGGAAGACGCCCCGTCGGGTACGGCGCTTGCGCTCGGCCACGCGGCAGCTGCCGGGCGCGGCGCCACGCTGGACGAACTGGCCGTCTATTCGCGCGAAGGCCGACCAGGCGCACGCAAGGCTGGCACCATCGGCTTCGCCGTGGTGCGCGGCGGCGACATCGTCGGTGAGCACCAGGCCTTGCTGATGGGGCAGGGCGAGCGCGTGGAGCTGGGCCACCGCGCCACTGACCGCTCGATCTTCGCGCGTGGCTCCCTCGAATCCGCCGCCTGGATGGCCGGCCGTGCACCGGGCGCCTGGACCATCGAAGACGTCATCGCCGCCAAGGTGTAGGAGCGCGCCTTGCGCGCGACCGGGTTGGAGTAATGAACTCACGGCTTCGTGCCCGGTCGCGCGCGAGGCGCGCTCCTACACAAATCGTGGTAGCATCCGCCCCGATGTCATTGGGGAGTAGCCATCCTCTTTCCCCCTGAGGAGTTCGCGTCAACAGACTTGGCGGCCTTGTGCCCCATGGCGCGAACGGCAGCGACGCATGGAGAGTGCGTCGCCGGCCCGGCGAGACCTTTGGCCTTCGACATGCTCACCCGGCCGGGCGAGCGGTGTCGTTGTGCCATCGGTTCTTCGCGCTCGCCCGGCCCTGTCTGAATCATGCTGCTGACATGCTTCCTTTTCCTGGTTTCGGCCGGGGCTATCTATTTCGCCTGCGAATACTTCGTCAATGGCGTGGAATGGTTCGGGCGCAAGCTCAACCTGGGCGCCACGGCCACCGGCACGGTGCTGGCCGCCTTCGGTACGGCATTGCCCGAAAGTGCGGTGACCTTCGTCGCCGTGATGTTCGGCAAGACCCCGGAAGCCAGGGACATCGGCGTGGGTGCTGCGCTCGGCGGCCCGCTGGTGCTCGCCACCATCGCCTATGCCGTGGTCGGATTTGCCTTATATCTGGGCCGTAAGCGATTGAATCGCCCGGATACCCGGGTTCGCGTGGACAACAAGCGGCTGGCCCGCGACCAGTCCTGGTTTCTGGCGATCTTCGTGGTGAAGGTGGGACTGGGCCTGATCGCCTTTGCCTGGAAGTCCTGGCTGGGCGTGCTCTTTCTGCTGGCGTATGTCCTCTATGTCTGGCGCGAGATGCGTGACGACACGAGTGCTCCTGAGGACGAGGAGCTGGAGGCGCTTACTTTCCGCCCCAACGACGCCAATCCATCCATGGGCTGGGTGATGTTGCAGACCGGGCTGGCCTTGCTCGTCATTGCCATCGCCTCGCGCACCTTCGTCTGGCAGCTGGAAGCTTTTGGGGAGTTCTTCCATCTTTCGCCGCATATCGTGGCGCTGGTGCTGAGCCCGGTGGCGACAGAACTGCCCGAGACGGTCAATGCGCTGATCTGGGTGCGGCAGGGCAAGGAGCGACTGGCACTGGCGAACATTTCCGGCGCGATGATGATCCAGGCCACTATTCCCAGTTCGCTGGCGCTGTTCGCCACGCCGTGGCTGTTCGATACGCCGCTGATCGTGGCTGGCGTGATCACCGCCGTGGCGGTGGTGGCGTTGTGGGCGATGTTCCGTCGCGGGGCAGTGGAGGCACGCTGGCTGATGCCGATCGGTCTGCTTTATGGCGTGTTTGCGGTGTTTGTGGGGTGGTATTTCGGGCGGGGGTGAGCGCCGCTGAGCATGGGGCGTTTGTGCTATCCCGGTCGCGCGCGAGGCGCGCTCCTACAGATGCTGCTTCGGCCCGGTCGCGCGCAGGCGCGCTCCTACAGGGCGGCTTGTGTAGGAGCGCGCCTCGCGCGCGACCGGACCGAAGCGATGACACCGCCATGCCGAAGCGCGCCTTGCGCGCGACCCGTCAGAAGCGAAACCCTCGCACCTCAATCCCGATGCGACGCATTCCGGTCGCGACCGGCGCCCATCTGGCGATCCAGCTTGCCGAAGATCTTCTTGAACACCCGCGAGAACTTACCGCGCTTGGTCTTGCGGTTCTTCTCTTCCTCGGAAGTGAGCCAGGCCACCTGGATCACCCGGCGCTCGCCCTCGTAGGGCAGGTGGCCGTGGTAGGAATTCTCGGCGCGGCGGAACACGGCAAACTCGCCGTACAGTGGCTTCAGCTCCGGCACCACCGTGTCGTCGATGTTGTCGATGGAGTTCAGAAAGCGCAGGCAGCCGTCGCTGGTGTCCGGCCACAGGGGATTCAGGTAGATCAGCGCCGTGGCGATCTTTGACTTGCTGTCGGTATGGATCGTGCCGTGGCGGCGGTTGAGCAGGCGGCAGAGCGTGACCAGAGTGGGGTAGTTCTCAAGCCCCTCGATACCCAGATGCCGACCGATGGCTGCCGAAAACGCCCGTGAGGTCATCTGCCCCACCAACTCGTTCACGGACGGACCGCAGTCGCCGGCGTCGTACGGGAAGAACCCCGCGCTGGAATACTGGGGGAAATCCCGCTCCAGTTCCGGGCGGGCCTCGTCGGGCAACTGGCCGTGCGCAATCATGAACGAGAACGGCTCATGCCGGATGTCGGTGTCGGGACGATCCAGGCGGGCGGGGTCCAGCAGCATGGCGGGTGGTTCTCGTGTGATGCCTCGTTCGATTGTATCGTGGCAGACCGCTGTTCCTGCGGCAAATCGTGTACTCTCGTTCACGGTTGAAATGGTGGACAGAAGAGGGCTTCGCGCCTATCATTCTTACCCGCCCAACGATTACTTATCCCCAAGGCCCACGAGCCGCTAAACGCTGGCTTGCGGGCTTTGCTGCACCTGAAGGCGGCCATCCCATGCGTACTCCTGCTCTGCTTGCTCTCGAAGACGGCAGCGTTTTTCTCGGCCACTCGGTCGGTGCCCGCGGTGAGACCGTCGGTGAGGTGGTGTTCAACACCGCCATGACCGGTTATCAGGAAATCCTGACCGATCCCTCGTACAACCAGCAGATCGTCACGCTGACGTACCCGCACATCGGCAACACCGGCACCAACGAAGTCGACGTCGAAGCCGACCGTGTCCACGCGGCGGGCCTCATCGTCCGCGACGTTCCCCGTCTGGCCAGCAACTGGCGCAGCCAGGAACCCCTGCCGCACTACCTCGAGCGCCACAACATCGTGGCCATCGCTGGCATCGACACGCGTCGTCTCACCCGCATCCTTCGCGAGAAGGGCGCGCTGAACGGCTGCATCGTCGCCGGTGAAGCCATCGATGCCGACGCCGCCGTGGCGAAGGCCAAGGGCTTCCCTGGCCTCAACGGCATGGACCTGGCCAAGGTGGTCAGCACCACGAAGACCTACCAGTGGTCCGAAGGCGTCTACGACCTCGACCGCCAGGCCTTCTACAACGCGCCGAAGAAATTCCACGTGGTGGCTTACGACTTCGGCGTGAAGCGCAACATCCTGCGCCTGCTCGCCGGTCGCGGCGTCGACATCACCGTGGTTCCGGCGCAGACGCCGGCCTCCGAAGTGCTCGCCATGAATCCGGATGGCGTGTTCCTCGCCAACGGCCCGGGCGATCCGGCTGCCTGCGACTACGCCATCGAGGCCACGAAGCAGATTCTCGACACGAAGATCCCCACCTTCGGCATCTGCCTCGGTCACCAGATCATGGCCCTCGCCATCGGCGCGAAAACGCTGAAGATGAAGTTCGGCCATCACGGCGCGAATCATCCAGTGAAGGACCACGACACCGGCCGCGTGCTGATCAGCTCGCAGAACCACGGCTTCGCCGTGGATCCCGCGACGCTGCCGGCCAACGTCCGCGTCACCCACACCTCGCTGTTCGACGGCTCGCTGCAGGGCTTCGCCCTCACCGATCGCCCGGCGTTCTGCTTCCAGGGTCACCCGGAAGCCAGCCCGGGTCCGGAAGACGTCGGCTACCTGTTCGACACGTTCATCGCCGCGCTGGAAGCGCACAAGGCGAAGCAGGCGTAACACGCCGCACGCCACTGCCTTCCATCCAGCCTTCGATTTGCGAGAGATACCATGCCAAAGCGCACCGATCTAAAGACCATCCTCATCATTGGCGCCGGCCCGATCGTCATCGGTCAGGCCTGTGAGTTCGACTACTCCGGCGCCCAGGCCTGCAAGGCCCTGAAGGAAGAGGGCTACCGCGTCGTCCTGGTCAATTCGAACCCGGCGACGATCATGACCGACCCCGACACCGCCGATGCGGTGTACATCGAGCCGATCAACTGGCAGACCGTCGAGCGCATCATCGCCAAGGAGCGCCCGGACGCCGTGCTGCCCACGATGGGCGGCCAGACCGGCCTCAACTGCGCACTCGATCTCGCCGACAACGGCGTGCTCGAAAAGTACGGCGTGGAGCTGATCGGCGCGTCGCGCGAAGCCATCCGCATGGCCGAAGACCGCGACCTGTTCCGCAAGGCCATGGCCGACATCGGCCTGGAATGCCCCAAGGCTGCCGTGGCCCGCTCCATGGAGCAGGCGCTCGAAATCCAGACCACCGTCGGCTTCCCGACCATCATCCGCCCGAGCTTCACCCTTGGCGGCTCCGGTGGCGGCATCGCCTACAACAAGGAAGAATTCGTCGAGATCGTCGGCCGCGGCCTCGAACTCTCGCCCACGCACGAAGTGCTGGTCGAAGAGTCGGTGCTGGGCTGGAAGGAATTCGAGATGGAAGTGGTCCGCGACAAGGCGGACAACTGCATCATCGTGTGCTCGATCGAAAACTTTGATCCGATGGGCGTGCACACCGGCGACTCCATCACGGTCGCCCCGGCACAGACGCTCACCGACAAGGAATACCAGCGCCTGCGTAACGCATCCATCGCGGTGCTGCGCAAGATCGGCGTGGACACCGGTGGCTCCAACGTGCAGTTCGGCATCAACGCCGAAGACGGCCGCGTGGTCGTCATCGAGATGAACCCGCGCGTGTCGCGTTCGTCGGCGCTGGCCTCCAAGGCCACCGGCTTCCCGATCGCCAAGGTCGCCGCCAAGCTCGCCGTCGGCTACACGCTGGACGAACTGCGCAACGACATCACCGGTGGCCTCACCCCGGCGTCGTTCGAGCCGTCCATCGACTACGTCGTCACCAAGATCCCGCGCTTCGCCTTCGAGAAGTTCCCGGCGGCCGACGCCCGCCTCACCACGCAGATGAAGTCGGTGGGCGAAGTGATGGCCATGGGCCGCACCTTCCACGAATCGATGCAGAAGGCCCTGCGCGGCCTGGAAATCGGCAAGACCGGTCTCAACCCCACCGGCCTGGACATCGGCAGCGAAGAAGGCTTCCAGACGCTCAAGCGCGAACTGCGCGAGCCGCGTCCGGACCGCGTGTTCCACGTGGCCGATGCCTTCCGCGCCGGCCTGTCGCTGGAAGAAGTGCACGACCTGACCCGCATCGATCCGTGGTTCCTCGCCGCGTTCGAAGACATCGTGATGACCGAAGGCGAAGTGCAGCGCCAGGGCCTCACCGCCCTCGACGAGCCGCGCATGCGCGAGCTCAAGCGCATGGGCTTCTCCGATGCGCGTCTGGCCGAGCTGGTTGGTACCGACGAAGGCGCCGTGCGTCACCTGCGTCGCACGCTGGGCGTGCGCCCGGTGTACAAGCGCGTGGATTCCTGCGCCGCCGAGTTCGCCACCACCACCGCGTACATGTATTCCACGTACGAGGAAGAGTGCGAGGCGAACCCGACCGACAAGAACAAGATCATCGTGCTGGGTGGCGGTCCGAACCGCATCGGTCAGGGCATCGAGTTCGACTACTGCTGCGTGCACGCGGCTCTCGCCCTGCGCGAGGATGGTTTCGAAACCATCATGGTCAACTGCAACCCGGAAACCGTCTCCACCGACTACGACACTTCCGACCGCCTGTACTTCGAGCCGCTCACGCTCGAAGACGTGTTGGAGATCGTCGACCTCGAAAAGCCGAAGGGCGTTATCGTGCAGTACGGCGGCCAGACCCCGCTCAAGCTCGCCCGTGCGCTTGAAGCCGCCGGCGTGCCGGTGATCGGCACCAGTGCCGACTCGATCGACCTGGCGGAAGATCGCGAGCGCTTCCAGAAGATGATCCAGAAGCTGGATCTCAAGCAGCCGCCGAACCGCACCGCGCGCAACGCCGACGAAGCGCTGGCCCTGGCTCGCGAGATCGGCTACCCGCTGGTGGTGCGCCCGAGCTACGTGCTCGGCGGCCGTGCCATGGAAATCGTCTACGCCGATGCCGATCTCTCGCGCTACATCCGCGAGGCCGTGCAGGTGTCCAACGAGTCGCCGGTGCTGCTCGACCGCTTCCTCGACCACGCCGTGGAAGTGGACGTGGACATCGTCGCCGACGCCGAGGGCAACGTGCTGGTGGGCGGCATCATGGAGCACATCGAGGAAGCCGGTGTGCACTCGGGCGATTCCTCGTGCTCGCTGCCGCCGTACTCGCTCTCGCAGGAAGTGCAGGACGAAATGCGCCGCCAGGTGAAGCTGATGGCGAAGGAACTGAAGGTCATCGGCCTCATGAATACGCAGTTCGCCATCCAGGGCGACGACGTGTTCATCCTCGAAGTGAATCCGCGCGCCTCGCGCACGGTGCCCTTCGTCTGCAAGGCCACCGGCATGTCGCTGGCGAAGATCGCCGCGCGCGCCATGGCCGGTCGCACGCTGGTGGAGCAGGGCACGACGAAGGAAATCATCCCGTCGTACTACTCGGTGAAGGAAGCCATCTTCCCGTTCCTGAAGTTCCAGAACGTCGATCCGATCCTCGGCCCCGAGATGCGTTCCACGGGCGAAGTGATGGGCGTGGGCCGCACCTTCGGCGCCGCCTTCGCGCGCGGCCACGACGCCGCCGGCATCAAGGCCCCGCCGAAGGGCAAGGTGTTCATGTCGGTGCGTGACGCCGACAAGGACCGCCTGCTGCCCATCGCGAAGGACGTGGCCGATCGCGGCTATGTCATCGTCGCCACGGCGGGCACGGCCACGTTCCTGCAGGACAACGGCGTTGCCTGCGAGCGCATCAACAAGGTGCTCGAAGGTCGTCCGCACATCGTCGATCTCATCAAGAACGGCGAAGTGGTCTATATCGTCAACACGACGGAAGGCAAGCAGGCCATCTCTGACTCCTTCTCCATCCGTCGCGAAGCCTTGCAACAGCGTGTCACGTATTCCACGACCGTCGCAGGTGCGCGTGCCCTGGTGCACTCGCTCGACTTCCACACGAACCCGGAAGTGAACAGCCTGCAGGAACTGCACAAGGAGCTTCATGCATGAGCAGCACACGTCCACCCATGACCCAGAAGGGCGCCGACCGCCTGCGTACCGAGCTGGAACACCTCAAAGGCCCGAAGCGCCAGGCGATCATCGCCGCGGTGGCCGAGGCGCGTGCGCACGGTGACCTGAAGGAAAACGCCGAGTACCACGCGGCGCGCGAAGAGCATGGCTTCAACGAAGGCCGCATCGCGGAGCTGGAAGCCGCGCTGTCGAATTCGGAAGTCATCGATACCGAGCGTCTTGGCGTCGGTTCGCGCATCGTGTTCGGCGCCATCGTCGAACTGGTGGATCTGGACTCCGAGGTGGAAGTCACCTACCAGATCGTGGGCGACGTGGAAGCGGACATCAAGAAGAACCTTATCGCCGTGTCTTCCCCGATCGCGCGTGCGCTGATCGGCAAGAGCGAAGGCGACGAGTTCGACTTCACGGCGCCGAACGGCGTGAAGAGCTACGAGATCAAGGGCGTGCGTTACAGCTGATTTCGTTGCGTCATGCCGTGGTGAAAATACGCCCCTTATGGGGCGTTTTTTCTGCCCGGTGCCGAGAATTGTTGGCGCGCATCTAAAGGGTGGTGCTGTACGAGTACTGTCCGGTTCTAAGGCTGCATTTAGCTCTGGATAGATAGCTGGCGAACCACTCGATCTGCTCGGTCTTGCGTTTATCGTTCTGGTGCTGGATGCGTTCGTCCTGGATCTTTTCCATCAACACGTCTCTTACATCTTCAAGGGTGAACTCATCACCGTCGTAACTCAGTGTGCGCTCCATCTCCAGCATGTAGAAGATGTTCAGGTAAAAGCGTTTGTCCTCATCGTCCTGATTCACGATCCGTGGAGTCCAGTCACGCACCAGCTTGTTCATGAGTGCGACGGATTCCTCTGACTGATTGCGTGTCTCGAAATCGTGCTGT
This sequence comes from Luteibacter anthropi, assembly GCF_023699965.1. Lineage (NCBI taxonomy): Bacteria > Pseudomonadati > Pseudomonadota > Gammaproteobacteria > Lysobacterales > Rhodanobacteraceae > Luteibacter > Luteibacter anthropi. Next base: position 4,392,850 of record NZ_CP077072.1, on the reverse strand, counting down.
AGCTTGCCCGCTTCCTCGGATAGCAGGATTCTCGGGTAGTTCGCGTCCTTCGATTCCAGCCGGTAGGCTTCATTAATTGCAGGGCCGAAGCATCCATCGGAATCGACGAAAGCGTCATCCAGCGTCACGCCACCCCGGACACGATAGCCGTGGCGTGCCAGCCTCAAGGCCAATATCGACGTATTGAAGAGAGCAACATGCAATAACTGCTCGTCGCTGCGTTTTTCAGCGGGAAGGCCGGGCTTGTGAAAGTAGGTGATGTATGCGCAGTCCGAAAAACTGAAGAGCTTGCGGTCGTACGCGACATGCGAGTGCGAATCAGAAGCCTGGCGCTCCTGGCTCTCCCGTACGCTGGAATGGAAAAGGCGATGTATCGCGTATTTCTTCTCGAAGCCCGTGATGTCCCTTGATCCAACGATGTCGATGAAAATGACGACCATTTTCTCGTAGCCCATTGCCGTTCCCTGGAGTCGTTGAGTGCCGTGGGCAGGATGACAGGTAGGCGAGAGTTCGTGTTGTAGAAGGGTTGATACTGCTGCTTGCTGGCGGGGCACTGGAAATCGGCAGGCAGACCTCTAATATGCCCGCAAGGTAGCCGAATCTGCGGGGGTGGATATGGGCGCAGCAAGAACGGATGGCCGTGTGACGGGGCCACTGGCACGTGAGCGCACCATCGCAGGGCCTTCTTTCAACCGCTGGCTGGTACCGCCTGCCGCGCTGGCCATCCACCTGTGCATCGGCATGGCCTACGGGTTTTCCGTCTTCTGGCTGCCCATGACGAAACTGGTTCCCGGCGCGGATGCGGCCGCTTGTGCCAGCCAGGGGTTCATCGACCAGCTCACCACCGCCACGTGCAACTGGACAGTGCCGTCGGTCAACCATGTCTTCGAGACCTTCATCGCCATGCTGGGGCTGGCTGCCGCCATCTGGGGCGGCTGGCTGGAGCACGCCGGGCCACGCAAGGCGGGATTCATCGCTGCCTGTTTCTGGGGTGGCGGCCTCGTGATTGGAGGGATTGGCGTCGCGGTCCACCAGCTGTGGCTGGTCTACCTCGGCTGTGGCCTGCTGGGGGGCATAGGGCAGGGCCTGGGTTACATCACGCCGGTATCCACCCTGATCAAGTGGTTCCCGGACCGACGAGGGCTTGCCACGGGCTTTGCCATCATGGGCTACGGTGGCGGCGCCATGATCGGGGCGCCGATTGCCGTGAAACTTATGGAGGTGTTCCGCCAGGGTGAGATTGCGGGCGTTGCGGCGACCCTTGTCGTGATGGGCGTCCTGTATTTCGTGGTCATGTCGTTGGGCGCCTTTGGCTTCCGCGTGCCGCCGGCGGGGTGGAAGCCTGCGGGATGGAAGCCCGGTACGTATAGCCGGGCGCTCCCCATGGTGACGCGCGGTCATGTGCATCTTGACCGCGCCTGGAAGACGCCTCAGTTCTGGCTTATCTGGGGCGTGCTGTGCATGAACGTCACGGCGGGCATCGGGGTGATCTCCATGGCTAGCCCGATGTTGCAGGACGTCTTCGGTGGACGACTGCTGGGCGCGGACCCGGCCGTCGAACTCACCGCTGCGCAGAAGGCGGCGATTGCCGCGGCGGCGGCCGGTCTGGTGGGGCTGGTCAGCCTGTTCAACAGCGTGGGGCGTCTGTTCTGGGCGTCGGCGTCCGATGTGCTGGGGCGCAAGCTGACCTACGCCATCTTCTTCATCCTCGGCATCGTGCTCTACTGCCTGCTGCCCAGCCTCGGCCACTTCGGCATGGCGGCGCTCTTCGTCATTACGGTCTGCGTGATCCTTTCGATGTACGGCGGCGGTTTCGCCACCGTGCCCGCCTATCTGGCGGATATTTTTGGAACCCAGATGGTAGGCGCCATCCATGGTCGCCTCCTGACCGCCTGGTCCGTAGCGGGCGTCATCGGGCCGGTACTGATCGCCAGCATCCGCGAATCCCAGCTCGGCGCTGGCGTGCCGAAGAATCTCGTCTACGATCGCACGCTCTACATTCTCGCCGGGCTGCTGCTGGTCGGCCTGGTCTGCAACCTGCTGGTGCGCCCCGTGGATCCACGCCACCACATGAGCGAAGCGCAGCTCCAGAGGGAGCGCTCGATGCAGCACGAGGCGATGGCCTCCGAGGCAACTCTGGCCGCCGCCGCGCGTGGCCCGCTGGGAGCATTGGGAATCGTCGCGTGGCTGGCCGTGGGCATACCGTTCCTGATTGGCGTATGGATTGCCTTGCAGAAGGCTGCCGCGCTGCTATAACGGAAATCGTTGGCAGTGCAGGGGGTGTTTCGGTGACGGGAAGTCTGGTTTGTGTGGGCGTCGGGATGATGCTCGGTTCGCATCTCACGCCGCTGGCACGCAGCGAAATCGAAGGTGCGGACGTCGTCTTCGTGGCGGTATCCGATGCACTGGTAGAGCGCTGGATCATCGCCATGCACCCGGACGCGCGCAGCCTGCAACCGCTCTATGCCGTGGACAAGCCGCGCACGGAAACCTATGCGCACATGGTCGATGTCATTCTCACAGAGGTAAGGGCCGGGCGACGGGTATGTGCTGTGTTCTACGGCCATCCGGGCATTTTCGTTTCCGCTTCCCATGAGTGCATCCGGCAGGCGCTTGCCGAAGGCTATCCTGCGCATATGGAGCCGGGCATTTCCGCATCGGACTGCCTGTATGCCGATCTCGGCATCGACCCTGGCAGTGTCGGCTGCCAGCATTACGAGGCGACCCAGTTCCTGCTTTATGGTCGTCGCTTCGATACCTCGGCGTGGCTCATCCTGTGGCAGGTCGGCCTCGTGGGTGACGTGACCCTGCGCCAGCGGACGACGGGAAGGGCATACCGACAGGTTCTGGTCGATGTGCTTTGCCAGGACGTGCCGGCAGACCACGAGGTCATTCTTTACCGGGCGCCGGTGCTGCCCGTGGATGGTCCACAGATCATGCGTTTGCCATTGCGCGCGTTGCCGGAGGCCGATTTCGGCACCAGTCATACCCTGGTCATCCCGCCTTGCGCAGATCTCCATGTAAACGCAGGCATCCTGGCTCGCCTGCGGAGGCTGTCGGCCGACGCAGGCACTTGATCGGCTTCACATTCCGGCCGGCCCGGCCAGAAGGCCTACTACTCCCGGCGGCGGTGCAGGCGATATCATCAAGTGGCGATCGTCCTCGAGGGGAGGTGCGACGCGCGGTTGGGCGCCGGGTCGCCGTCGCCCCGGGGATACAAGGGTATATGGGCAATGTCATCGAGTTCCTGGCCCGTGTCGGTCGTGAAGCGTCGCTGCGCCATGCGCGTGGCGACGGGTATGACCGGGCACTGGAGGGGGCGGGATTCGATCCACCTACGGCAGAGGTGCTGAGGGCCCGCGATGGCGCTACCCTTCGCGCATTGCTGGGGCAGCGTGCCTACTTTGAAACGCAGATGGGAGAGGAGCCGCCACCCGACAATGTCGAAGTGCCGCCATCCAGGGAAGAGGAGCCAGGGCATGAGCCATCCACCGATGATCCCGCGCCGGCGGAATCGCCCCAATGACGCCGTGAGGCAACTGGCCTGTCTCTGCTGCCTGGTGGTTGCCGGGTGGCTGGTGCCCGGCGTTGCTGTCCATGCCAGCGACACGCCGGTCACGCCGGCTGCGATGCTGGCCGAGGCCGACGCGGTCAAGACCGGTGATGAAGGGCGCTTCAGTCGCCTGCTTCAAGAGCTTGGCGCGGTGGAGAAGACACTTTCACCGCGAGAGCTTTCGATGCTGCACTTCCTGCGCGGCTGGCGTGCCACGTGGATCGGTGATTACGACACGGGCCGCGCCCTGCTCGAAGATGTGGCCGATAATTCGCCCGACACCGTGCTGCGCTTCCGCGCCACGGCTACGCTGATCAACCTGCTGGGCAACGGGCACCGCTACGAGCAGGCGTTCCAGCGGCTGGCAAAGCTGCAGGAGATGTTGCCTTCCATTCGCGACCACCGGGCACGTTTCCAGGGGCAGGGCGAGGCGTCGCAGTTGCTGAGTTCGGCAGGCCAGGACGAACAGGCCGAAGCTTACGCACGCGCCATGATGGCCGACCCGCCTCCGGGGGAGTCGATCTGCAAGGGGGCCCAGCACCTGATCCGCGCGCGTCGCGAGGGCGGCCATCTGGATGTGCTCGACCCGATGTTCGAAAAGGCCCTGGCCAGCTGCACGGGCCCCAGTGATGAAGTGTTTGCCCATGCGATGCGCTCCGACATCGCGACGTTCTACCTCACGCATGGTCGCCCGGCGGAAGCCGTCAAACTGCTGACCACGTATCGCGATGCCATGCGCGCGCTCAATTATCCGGTGCTTCTGGCCGAGGTCGACGCGACGCTGGCGCAGTCGTATCTGAAGCTGGGGCAATTGCCCGAGGCACGACGTTCGGCAATGTCCGCGGCGTCGGTGGCCATTCGCAACGAATTCACCGATTCACGTCGCATAGCCTATGAAGTGCTGTACCAGGTGGAACAGCGGCTGGGCAACATCAGTGCTGCACTGACCTACCACGAGCAATTCATGGCCGCCGACAAGGCCTACATAGACGATATCAGCGCCCGGAGCCTTGCGTTCCAGATCGTCAACCAGCAATTGCTGGCGCGCAAATCCGAAGTCGATGCGCTCAACAAGCAGAACGAAATTCTTCGGTTGACGGGCGCACTGGCGCGCAAGGACGTGGAAACCGGGCGCCTCTACATCTTCGTGCTGCTGGTGTGCATGGTGGCGATCGGATGGCTTTTGCTTTGGTTGCGGCGCTCCCAGCTGCGCTTCATGAAGCTGGCGCGGCGCGACGGCCTGACCGGCATCAGCAACCGCGAGCATTTCGTCGACCAGTCCGAGCGCGTGCTCGCTTACGGCGCGCGTTCCGACCGTGGCGCCTGCCTGATCCTGTTCGACCTGGATCATTTCAAGAACGTCAACGACACGTACGGGCATGCCGTGGGCGACGAAACGCTGAAGCGGGCCGTGGACGTGTGCAGGCGGGCATTGCATGCCTGTGATGTGTTCGGGCGGCTGGGCGGAGAGGAATTCGCGGTGCTGTTGCCCGATTGCAGTGCCACTCAGGCGCGTGCGCGCGCCGAACAGCTGCGCTTGTCGATCGCCGCCACGTCGGCGACGGAGTCGCTACCCAATCTTCAGGTGACGGCCAGTTTTGGCGTGGCTTCGACCCTGCAATGCGGCTTTGAACTGCACCGTTTGCTGGTGGTGGCCGATGCCGCGCTGTATCGCGCGAAGCGTGCGGGGCGCAATTGCGTCATGGTGGGCGATACGGGGGATATTCCGGATTCGCCTTATGTGCCCAGTGAGGCGCGGGGGTGATGTCGTGGAAATCGGAGCGGTCGCGCGCGAGGCGCGCTCCTACAAGGCTACGAATACCTTGTAGGAGCGCGCCTCGCGCGCGACCGTTACCTGCACAAGGCCACACCCCGGAAGATTCCCAAGCAACACCCATAAAAAAGGCCGCTTTCGCGGCCTTTTTTAACAACCCATCGCAGCTGAAATCAGCGCTGACGAGCCTTGAAACGCGGGTTGCTCTTGCAGATCACGAACACTTTGCCGCGACGGCGCACGACTTTGCAGTCACGGTGACGCGACTTCGCGGACTTCAAAGAGGAAAGCACCTTCACGGCCAGCTCCTGAGATATTGCAGACAAGGAAAAACGAAATTGTAGCGATACTGCGAGGGTCACGCAAGCCCTCGGATTGATTCGTCTTTCATGAGGTGCCGAGAGCGCTGCGGGCCTCGCGTACGGTGCGCAGGAAACTTTCCAGCACGGGAGACGTATTGTCCACGCGACTGGCCACCGCCAGCAACAGATAAGCCTCCGGATCGTCCAGGGCCGCAAAGGTCACGCCTTCCAGCCGCACGGTACGCAGCGAGGCCGGTACAAGCGCCAGGCCGAGCCCTGCGGCCACCAGGGGCAGCAGGGAAGGGATCTGCTGGGCCTCCTGGCGGATATTGGGACGGAAGCGGGCCTTGTCGGCGAGCAGGCTCAGGCGATCGATCAGGGTGGCGGCCTGGCCGCGCGGCGGCGCCACGAAGCGCTCGTTCGCCAGTTCCTCCATGCGCACCGACTCCCGCCCGGACAGGCGATGACGGGCGGGCAGGGCGACCACCAGCGGCTCGTGGTCGATGACTTCGACGTTGAGCTGGCGGGCGTTGGCGATGCCTTCCGGATGAGCGCGGAGCAGGCCCAGGTCCAGCTGTCCACTGAGAATCGCGTCGTACTGGGCCTTGGTGGGCATCTCGCCCAGGTGCAGGCTGACCCCGGGAGCCGATTGCGTGAAGCGGAGCAAGGTTTCCGGCAGGGCAGGATGAAAGGATACGGAGGTGGCATAGGCCAGCTTCAGCTGACCCGTGAATCCGGCGGCTGCCTCGGCCACGACCGTGCGGGCCGTCTCGGCCCGGGCCAGGATGGCCTTGGCCTCGAGCAGGAACAGGCGGCCGGGCTCGGTCAGGGCCACGCGACGGCGGTTGCGGTCCAGCAGGCGCACGCCGAGATCGGCCTCCAGGGCCAGGATTTGCTGGGACAGGGGTGGCTGCGAGATATGCAGGCGCTGGGCGGCCTGGGTAAAGCTCAGGGTTTCCGCTACCTCGATGAAGTAGCGCAGTTGGCGCAGATCGAACATAGTCGATTTTCGTATAAGTGATCGCTGAAAGATATATTGGCGAACATTTCCTAGGAAATCTATGATTCACCTCGACCTACCACCAACCCCTCCCCCTGGGTCGGTAGGTCCCTCGCCCTGCGGCGACGCTAATATCCGGCATCTGGCCTACCTCCCCCCCGAGGCCCATGCTGAGGCGTCTCCCGCAGGGCGACTTTCTTTCCAGGCCCCGGTCGAGAGACCGGGGCTTTTTTGTGCCTGGTGAGTTTGGTGGGGTGTTTTCGGCTTCGCCGGTCGCGCGCAGGCGCGCTCCTACAGGGCGGCTGTCTGCGCGCGACCACAGGATCGCCTTGTAGGAGCGCGCCTCGCGCGCGACCGGTAACCCGGCAGCACACAAAGCACCGCACCACCCGCACCGAAGCCCGGGCGACCCGATCCCTCAGACCTTCGAAACGAAATCGCACTCCGTGCTGGCGCGCACGTGATTCTCGTCCACGTCCGGCGCCAACTCGATCAAGACCAGGCCCTCCGGGGTGACGTCGAACACCGCCAGGTCGGTGATGATGCGGTCGACCACGCCCTTGCCGGTGAGCGGCAGGCTGCATTCCTGCAGGATCTTCGGCGAGCCGTCTTTCGCGGTGTGCTCCATCACCACCACCACGCGCTTCACGCCGGCCACGAGATCCATGGCGCCGCCCATGCCCTTGACCATCTTGCCGGGCACCATCCAGTTGGCGATATCGCCTTCATGGGTGACCTGCATGGCGCCGAGGATCGAGATGTCCACGTGGCCGCCGCGGATCATCGCGAAGGAATCGGCGCTGGAGAAATACGATGCGCCCGGGCGGGCGGTCACGGTCTGCTTGCCGGCGTTGATGAGGTCGGCGTCCACTTCGTCTTCGGTCGGGAAGGGGCCGATGCCGAGCAGGCCGTTTTCGGATTGCAGCCACACGTCCACGCCGTCGGGCAGGTGGTTGGCGACCAGGGTGGGCAGGCCGATGCCGAGGTTCACGTAGTCGCCGTCGGAGAGTTCCAGCGCGGCGCGTTGCGCCATCTGTTCACGGTTCCAGGCCATGGTGGGTCTCCTTCAGGCGCGCACGGTGCGCTGTTCGATGCGCTTGGACGGCGCGGGATTGAGCACGATGCGGTCGACGTAGATGCCCGGGGTATGGATCTGGTCCGGGTCCAGTTCGCCGATGTCCACCATGATTTCCACTTCGGCCACGCAGACCTTGCCCGCCGTGGCGGCCATGGGGTTGAAGTTGCGCGCGGTTTTGCGGAACACGAGGTTGCCCGACGGATCGGCCTTCCACGCCTTGACCAGGGCCACGTCGGCCACGATGGAGCGTTCCATCACGTACATGCTGCCGTCGAACTCGCGGGTTTCCTTGCCCTCGGCCACCTGGGTGCCGTAACCGGTGCGGGTGAAGAAGGCCGGGATGCCGGCACCGCCGGCGCGCAGCTTCTCGGCGAGCGTGCCCTGCGGGGTGAATTCCACTTCCAGCTCGCCGGCCAGGAACTGGCGCTCGAATTCCTTGTTTTCGCCCACGTACGACGAGACCATCTTGCGGATCTGGCGGGTTTCCAGCAGCAGGCCCAGGCCCACGCCGTCGATGCCGGCGTTGTTGGAGACCGCGGTGAGGCCCTTCACGCCCGAGTCGCGCAGCGCCTCGATCAGCAGTTCGGGGATGCCGCAGAGGCCAAAGCCTCCCACGGCGATCGTCTGTCCATCGGCCACGAGGCCAGCCAGCGCCTCGCGGGCGGTGGCGACACGCTTGTCGCGCTTGTGCGACTTCACCTGGTTCATGCGTCCTTCCAGTCCAAATCCGCGCGGTCCGGCCGCCGGTTCGCCGCCCATCATAGCCGACCGTCGTCACATTCCGTGGCTGTCCCCTGGTGCATGGTCGGATGATGGATGGCATTCATTTCCTTACCGAAACCCTCAAGAGGTGACGACGTGGGCAAGCAGAAGATCGGCGTGATCGGCATGGCCGTGATGGGGCGCAACCTGGCCTGGAACATCGAAAGCCGTGGTCACGCGGTATCCATCTACAACCGCACCCAGGCCCGGACGGACGAGGTGATGGCGCAGAGCAAGGGGCGCAGGCTGGTGCCCACCTCCAGCCTGGAAGAGTTCGTGGAGTCGCTGGAGAAGCCGCGCCGCATCCTGCTGATGGTGCAGGCGGGCAAGGGCACCGATGCGGTGATCGAGGAGCTGCGCCCCCTGCTCGACAAGGGTGACATCCTGATCGACGGCGGCAACACCTTCTTCAAGGACACCATCCGGCGCGGCGAGGAGCTGGCGAAGGATGGCCTGCACTTCATCGGCACCGGCGTCTCCGGTGGCGAGGAGGGTGCGCTCAAGGGGCCGTCGATCATGCCCGGCGGCCCGCGCGACGCCTACGACCTCGTGTCGCCGATCCTCACGGAGATCGCCGCGAAGGCGCCGGATGGTGAGCCCTGCGTCACCTGGATCGGCCCGGACGGAGCGGGTCACTACGTGAAGATGGTGCACAACGGTATCGAATACGGCGACATGCAGTTGATCGCAGAAAGTTACGCCGTGCTCAAGCACGTGGCCGGACTGTCCAACGACGATCTGGCGGCGGTCTACCGGGAATGGAACGAAGGCGAGCTGGACAGTTTCCTGATCGAGATCACCGCGAAGATCTTCGCCCGCAAGGACGATCGCACCGGCAAGGCCATGGTCGACGTGATCCTGGACAAGGCAGCGCAGAAAGGCACCGGCAAGTGGACCAGCCAGAGTGCGCTGGACCTGGGCGTGCCGTTGACCCTCATCACCGAGTCGGTCTTCGCGCGCGTGCTTTCGTCGATGAAGGACGAGCGCGTCGAGGCAGGCAAGGCGCTTGCGGGGCCTGCGGGGCCTGCGGATGTGGCGCCCGTGAAGGACACGAAGGCCTTCGTCGAAGCTGTGCGCAAGGCGCTCTACATGAGCAAGATCATTTCCTATGCGCAAGGTTTTGCGCAGTTGCGCGCTGCATCGGAAGAGCACGGATGGAACCTGCACTATGGCGCGATCGCGAAGATCTTCCGGGCCGGCTGCATCATCCGTGCACGCTTCCTGCAAAAAATCACCGATGCCTACGACCTCGATGCGGCATTGAAGAATCTCCTGCTGAGCCCATATTTCCGCGATATCGCGCGGGATTACCAGTCTTCGCTGCGTGACGTGGTTTCCGCCGCCGTGAAGGCGGGGGTTCCGGTACCCGGTTTCTCCGCCGCCATTGCGTACTACGACAGCTACCGGGCACCGGTCTTGCCCGCGAATCTCATCCAGGCCCAGCGCGATTTCTTTGGTGCACACACCTTCGAGCGGGTGGACGAGAAGGGCAGTTTCCATCTGGAATGGGCCACGCCGCAGGCCTGACGCCATGTGGGGACGCGGCCTTGCGCGCCGCGTCCTGCCACATCGGAGCGGAATTGCGTCGCGCTTGCGCAGCATGGTGCTAGCGCTGGTAGCAAACCTCCCTATAGAGTTGGGCAATTCGGCGTTTCGCCGAAAGGAGCGGCGACGGGGCCGCGTCAACGAGGGAGTACGTTGTTCCATGCTCAGAAGTTCGCTGATCGGCGCCACGGCGCTAGCGGTCGCGCTTGCCGGTTGCTCGACGCTGCCGCAGCCAAGCGATGACGGTGCATTGCAGCGCGAAGCCATGGCGGGCACCGAGAAGCCGGCGCCGAAGCCGCGCATCATGCCCAACACCAACCCGACGGCAACGGGCATCGTTCCGCCCCAGATCACCAACGGCACGGGCGAGTTCGTCAAGCCGGTAGGGCTGGCCAAGCCGAAGCCGGCCGCCGAGGGCGCCGGCACCGTGACCTTCAATTTCGAGAACCAGCCGGTCGAGTCGGTGGTGAAGGCCATCCTGGGCGACCTGCTGCACGAGAACTATTCCATCGTGCCGGGCGTGCAGGGCAACGTGTCGTTCTCCACGTCGCAGCCGGTCACCGAGGACCAGGCGCTGCCCATCCTCGAGACGCTGCTGTCCTGGACCAACAATGCGCTGGTACGCACGAACGATCGCTACGTGGTGATGCCCGCGAAAGACGCCGTGCCGGGCAACGTCGTGCCCAGCATGGGCGCCACGGCACCGGTAGGTGGCCTGCAGGCCCGGCTCTATCCCCTGCATTACATCTCGGCCACCGAGATGCAGAAGCTCATCAAGCCCTTTGCCCGGGCCGATGCCACCCTGCTGGCCGACGCCACCCGCAACGTGCTGGTCATGGCCGGCACGAGCAGCGAACTGGAAAACTACGATCGCACGATCAAGACCTTCGACGTGGACTGGCTCAAGGGCATGTCCGTGGGTGTGTTCGCGCTCAAGCGCGCCGAGGTCAAGGACCTCACCCCGACGCTCGACAAGCTTTTCGGCGAGAAGGGCAACACGCCCATGGCCGGCCTGTTGCGCTTCATCCCGATCGAGCGCACCAACTCCCTGGTAGTGATCAGCCCGCAGTCGGAATACCTGGAAGAGGTTAAGGGCTGGATCGACCGTATCGACAGCGGCGGCGGCAACGAGCCAGAACTGTACGTGTACGACGTGCGCAATATCCAGGCCGCCGACCTGGCCGATTACCTTGCGGGCATCTACGGTGGCGGCTCAGGTAGCGGCGGCTCCTCCGATCGTGGCGGCCGTGTCGGCCCGGGGCTGAATTCCGGCACGGTAGGCGGTGACAGCGATCTCGGCAACCGTGGCGGCTCCGGGCTTGGAAGCACGACGGGCTCCTTCGGCAACAGTTCTTCGTCTTCGTCGTCCTTTGGCTCGTCGTCTGGCTCCAGCTCGTTCGGCAGTTCGGGTAGCAACGGATTCGGCAGTTCGTCGAACGGCAGCAGTGGTTCGTCCTATGGCGCGGCGGGTGGCGGCTTTTCGGGCAGTGGCTTCGACGACCTCGATGCCAACCGCAAGCAGCGCAGCGGCCCCATCACCACCGAAGATGGCGTACGCATCACCGCGGTGGACGGCAGCAACCAGCTCATGGTGCGCTGCCGTCCGTCGCAGTGGAACGAGATCGAGCAGGCCATCAAGCGCCTGGATACCGTGCCGCTGCAGGTGCAGATCGAAACCCGCATCCTCGAAGTGAACCTCACGGGTAACTTCCGTTTCGGCGTGCAGTGGTACCTGGAGGGCCTGGCGGGAGGTACCACGACGACGCCGGGACATCCCAGTGAGCGCCAGGTCGCGCTGGGCAATGGCGGACTGACGTATACACCGGACAGTGCCAGCGGTCCGGGTGATTCGTTCTATTACTCCTTCGTCAACAAGAACATTGCTGTCGCACTCAGGGCGATGGAAACCAGCGGCAACACCAAGACGCTATCCGCGCCGTCGCTGGTGGTGATGAACAACCAGAAGGCGCACATCCAAGTCGGCGATCAGATTCCGATCACGCAGACCTTCGTCAATACCAGCGCCAACACCGACAACACGGTGGGCCAGGTGGAATACAAGGACACCGGCGTGATCCTCAACGTGCGTCCGCGCGTGAATCCCGGTGGCCTGGTCTATATGAACATCAGCCAGGTGGTGAGCACGGCGGATACGGCCACGGCAGTCAATGGCAACGTGACGATCCACCAGCGCGAAGTCGCAACCCAGGTAGCGGTTCAGACCGGGCAGACCGTGCTGCTGGGTGGCCTGATCCAGCAGAACGAAGGCACCACGGACACCGGCATCCCCGGTCTCAACCGCATTCCTATCTTCGGCAGGCTTTTCGGCACCACCTCACGCAACCGCAACCGCACCGAGCTGATCGTGCTGATCACCCCGCGCGTGGTCACCAACGGCGAGGAAGCCAAGCAGGTCACGGACGAGTATCAGCAGAAGTTCGAGTCGCTGCGCCCGTTGCTCGAAAGCGCAGCCCCCACGACGCCGGCCCCGGCGAAACTGGGCAGTGGCCAGCCCACCGTGACCGTGCCGAGGCACTGACCCGACCTACCGGCCGAGCGGGTTGGGATACACCAGCTTCGGCCGGTAAGGCTGCACCGAGATGCCCAGGTTGGGGCCCATCCGGTTCTGCAGGCTGCTGGCGTTGTAAAGGCCCAGGGTGTTGCTGGGTCGTTTCGAGATATCGGCGCCCGGGGTTTCTGGTGCCTTGGGCGTCGCTTCCGCCGTCACCAGGCGGGTCAGGCAGCTATAGGAGAGCGCGGCGCTGCCTGCGCTTGCCGGCGACACGCAGCCCTCTGGCGAGGCCGTGGCGCTGACCCCGGGCAACTGCACCACGTGTTGCGCATGAGTCGCCGTGGCGGCCAGCAGAATCGAGCCGATAAATAATTGCCGAATATGCATATGCATGCTCCATGCAGCCGAATGGCCGGATTATGGCGCGCCCCATGGCATCGTGATGTTACGGCAGGCTTGTCATGTTTTCGTAGCCTTTTCTGTCACGAAACATGCGCCGTTGTGTCATTTGCCGCGCCTAGCCTTCGGCCCGAACGAGACCCGTAAGTCCCTGCGCGAGGAATGGCCGTGGCACGCAGCGTTATCGCGCTCGTCGCGTGCATGTTCCTCATTGCGGTGCAGCCATGCATGGCGCAGGACGGGTCCTCGACGGCGAAGCCACAGGGGTCGGATGAAACGCATGCGCCAGCGCGCTTCGACATCGATGCACAACCGCTTGCGAAGGCGTTGCGCGCATTCAGTGAAGCTACTGGCATCGCCGTGCTGTTCGACGATGCGCTGGTCGCATCGCTCTCCACACACGGAGTGCACGGCAATGTCGATCCGCGCGATGCGCTGCGTATCCTCCTCGTGGATACGGGGCTTGAAGCGCAGTTCGCCTCGATGAATGCCTTCACGGTCACCGCAGTCCATGTCTCGCAGCCGGCCGATGGAGAGCCGCCATCCGCGCGGGGTGCGAGCGATGTCGCGCCGGACATCGACGGCACGCGTGCGCAAGCGATCCAGCGTGCCATCGAACATGCGTTGTGCGCCCACAAGAAGACCATGCCTGGCGCCTGGCGCCAGGCCATGCAGCTCTGGGTCGATGACGGGGGCGCCATCGTCGAGGTCGCTGCCCTGGCACCGTCCGGCAATGACGATCGCGATGCGATGGTGGTGCAGGCACTGATGGGCGTGCACTTGCCATCGGTGACCCGCCGTTTCAATCCTGTGACAGTCCTGGTCGCGCCGTCGCCCGATGGGGCCCGGCGTTGCACGGGAGGCGGCTGACGTGGAGACGTCCCTCCTGGGAGTGTTCCTCGACAACTACGACGATTTTCGTCGACGGCTGCGCAGACGCCTGCGCTCGGACGACCTCGTGGATGACGTCATGCAGGAGACTTACCTGCGCGTGGAAAAGCTCGGGCCCACGGAAGCCCGTGCCACGCATCCCACGGGCTACCTGTTTCGCATGGCGCTGAACATGGCCGTGGACCATCACCGGTCCCACGGCCGCCTGCTGACGGGCGAAGAGGTGGATGACCTGATCCAGTCGGTGGACGATCCACTGGACCCTCAGGCCGTGCTCGCCTCCCGGCAGGATCTGGAAGCGCTGTCCCACGCACTCGATGCACTCACTCGCCGGCAGCGCGAAATCCTCATTGCCGCGCGTATCGATGAACTGCCGCAGGCCGATATCGCGGCCCGTTTCGGTATCTCGGTGAGGATGGTCGGCAAGGAACTGAAAAAAGCACTCGATACTTGTGCCGAAAAAGTGGGACGTAAGTCCGTTCAGCGGTTCGGTCCCGGTGCCGGAGAACCGTCATGACGGATATGGAGACGACCACCAGCCACGAGAGCGAGCGCCAGGCGCGTGCCTGGCTCGTACACCTGACGTCGGGCACGGCGACCACCGAGGACGGTGAGGCCTTCCGGCGCTGGTGCCTTGCCAGTCCGCAGCATGCCGAGGCGTTCGCGCATGCGCGACGCCTGTGGGAGGACCTGGGTCCTGCCATCGAGCACCGGAACCGCACGCCCGGCCGGGGTGATCGTCCCGCGCCCCGGCATGGCGTGCGCATGGGGCGTCGCATGTTCATCAGCACCGCCGTCACCGCCTCGGTGGCTGCCATCGCCTTCGTGCGCTATGGCCTGGGTGCGGGTGTCATGGGGAGCGAGCCGGGGTTGCGTACCGCGGTGGGTGAACAGAAAGAGGTCCAGGTCAGCCACGGCGTGGACGTTGAACTGAATACGGATACCGCCATCGGCCTGAACAAGTCCGCAGGCCATGTCACGGGGATGCGCCTGCGCGAAGGCGAGGCCATGGTCCGTATCGATGCGGCACGCGCCGCGCCGTTCGTCGTCGAACTCGACGACGCACGTGTCCTTTCGTCGCCGGGAGCCTCCTTCGCAGTACGTTGTGTCGACGGCGTGTCGTCGGTGACCTGCCTTGATGGAGAGACGGTGCTGGAGCGCGGCGTCGCCAGGACACTGGTAAAGCCTTCGCAGCAGGTAGCGCTCGATGCCTCGGGCATGACGCAGCCGGTGGCAGTCAATCCCGACACGGCCTTCGCCTGGCGCCAGCGCGTACTCATCTACGACAACCAGCCGCTGGCGGATGTCGTCGCCGATATCAATCGCTACCGCCACGGGCGCATCGTGATCACCGATCGCGCGCTGGGCGAGCGTCGTGTGCATGCACGTTTCACGCTCGACCAGATGGCGGATGTCGCATCGCTCATCCATGACGCCTATGGCGCGCACGTTACACATCTTCCTGGTGACTGGGTGTTGCTGAGCTGACAGGGAAGGAACCGCTGGAACGATGAATTTTTCGTGACAACGGTTCAGTGCCACCCGCGCCCAGGCGTCTTGTGGGCAAACGGATCGACAGGGGAAGTTTTCAAGTGGCTACACGAGCAGCACGGGTGAGCGCATGATGCGTGTCACGACCTCGCGGGGCGCGCGCGCCCTTGCGCTGGCCATCGCAGCCGCCATCGCCGGCGCTGCATCTGCCCAGGAAGCGCCGACCTCCTTCGACGTGAACGAATACGTCGTCGATGGCAACACCACGCTGCAGGCGCTGGACATCGAGACGGCCGTGTATCCGTTCCTTGGTCCCGGCAAGTCGATGACCGACGTCGGCGGTGCGCGCGATGCACTGCAGAAGGTCTACCAGGCGCACGGCTTCCAGTCGGTCGTGGTGGATATTCCGCCGCAGCAGGTGAAGGACGGCGTGATCCGTCTCCAGGTCACCGAGAATGCCATCGGCCGCGTGCGTGTCGAAGGCGCGACCTATCGTTCGCCGAAGGACATCCGCGATGCGGTGCCTGCGCTGAAAGAGGGCGAGGTGCCCAATTTCGCACAGGCACAGAAGGAGCTGACCAACGTCAACCGAAAGGGCGGCAGCCAGGTCGTGCCGGTGCTCACGCCGGGCAAGCTGCCGCAGACCATGGACGTGACGCTCAAGGTCACTGATACAGCGCCCTGGCACGGCAGCGTCGAGGTAAACAACGACCATAGCGTCAACACGCCCGAGCTTCGCACCATTGCCAGCGTGCGCAACGACAACCTGTTCCAGGACGGCCAGGCGGCATCCATTACCTATATCGTGGCGCCGCAGGACAGGAACGCGGCAGAAGTGTGGGCAGGTTCGTATCTCGTGCCGCTGGGTGGCGACTGGAGCGTGCTGGCATCGGGCTATAAATCGAACAGCAATGCCAACTCCGTCGGTGGCAGCACCGTACTGGGCAAGGGCAATGCCTATGGCTTTACCTTCCTGCGCAACCTGCCATCTCACGAAACCTATTCGCAGTCGCTGGCCATCGGCGTCACGCGCAAGCATTTCGACCAGAACATCACGCTTGGCACGGATACGTCCAAGGCGCCGGTAACCTACATACCCCTGTCGATCACCTACCAGGGGCAGTCTTACGGCGAAAAGTCCAATAGTGGCATTTCGCTGGGTGCCACGGCGGGTTTTCGCGTGGGCGGAAGCAGTTCCGAAGCCTTCGACACCCAGCGTTATCGCGCCCGGGCGAACTTCCTCTACGTCAAGGCCGAAGGCAACCACGTGCGCAACTTCGCCGATGGCTTCAGCCTGGCGGGGCGCCTGGCAGTGCAGCTTGCAACGACATCGCTCATTTCCAGCGAGCAGTTCGCGGCAGGCGGCCAGAGTACGGTGCGCGGCTACCTGGAAGCGGAGCAGACCGCGGATCACGGCGCCATCGCATCACTGGAGTTGCGCACGCCGTCCCTCGCCTCGCACATCGGCCAGTGGATGAACGACTGGCGTTTCCACGCGTTCGTCGATGGCGCACACCTCGTGCTCATGAATGCGCTGCCGTCTCTTGTCGACCAGAAGGATGCGTCGAAGGGAAGCACGCGCAAGACCAGCTACGACCTGTCCAGCGTGGGTCTCGGCACCCGCTTCCAGATTTTCAACATCGTCACCGGCGCGTTCGAAGTGGCCTATCCGTTCCAGAACAGCCAGAACACGCGCGCGCACGACACCCGCATCCATTTCTCTCTCAAGGCAGACCTCTGACCGGCAGGTCGGACCACAGACATCCAGGGGTATTACCGTGAATCGATTTTTGTTACTGACCTGCTTGCTGTTCCTCGGCTTCGTGCCGATGGCACACGCCGACGCCTCGTGGTGGAACCAGGACTTCTCCTTCCGCAAGGCGATCACCCTCGACACCACGGCGAAGGGAGCGGCCGTGAGCGCCGCGCCTGGTCGCACGCCGGTCCTGTTGCGCCTGCATTCGGGCAACTTCACTTTCGACGGTGTCTCGGAGACCGGTGCCGACATTCGCTTCGTCGCCGCCGATGACAAGACGCCGCTGAATTACCAGATCGAGAGCTTCGACCCGGTGCTTGGCGTTGCCCTGATCTGGGTGGACGTGCCGCAGCTGGCCGCCGACGCACAGCAGCAGATCTGGATGTACTACGGCAACCCGAAGGCGCAGGGGGGCGACAAGGGTGCTGCGGCGTATGACGCTGATTACGCCGCCGTCTACCACTTCGAAGACGCTGCCGGTACGCCGCCGCACGACGCAACGGCGTACGGCAACAACGCCGTGGGCAACGACGTCGCCACCGTGGATGGCGTGATCGGCAAGTCGGCGCGCTTCGATGGCAGCAAGGTGGTGAACCTGCCAGGTAGCGTGTCGATGAACGTCGCCGAAGGCGGTGCCTTCACGTTCAGCGCCTGGGTGAAGCTCGATGCGCTGCCGGCCGGTCGTGCCGTCGTCTATGCCCGCCGCCAGGCGGAGCACAAGCTGCTGCTTGGTTTCGACAATGGCGTGCCCTTCGTGCAGGTCGATGACGCGACCACCACCGCTGGTGAGCCCGTGAAGGCGGGCGCATGGTTGCATCTGGCCGTGACGGCGGCCGACAACAAGATCCAGCTGTACGTGGATGGCCGCCCCTACGCCTCGCTGGATGCGAAGCTCCCCGCGCTGACCAGCCAGGCCACCCTCGGCGGCGACGCTGCCGGCCAGACCGACACCGTCGTACCCTTCGCCGGACAGATGGATGAAGTGCGCCTGTCGCGGGTTGCCCGCCCGGCCGCGCTGATCGCGCTGGATGCGCAGACCCAGGGCGCCGAATCCAAGCTGCTGAACTACGGTGCCGACGAGAAGCAGGCCGGTATCGGTTTCGGTTACTTCGGTGTCATCGTCAAGTCGGTCACGGTCGATGCATGGGTGGTGATCGCCATCCTGCTGGTCATGGCGGCGATTTCGTGGGTCGTGATGTGGCAGCGTGCCGCCTACGTCAATCGCGTGACCCGCGCCAATGACAACTTCCTCGACGCCTTCCGCCAGCAGGGCCGCAACATCCTTGCGCTGTCCCGCGATCCGACGGCGTCGCGTCTTCAGGATGCTTCGCTGTATCGCCTCTACAAGGTCGGCGCCGGCGAAGTATGGAGCCGCCGAGACGACGACGGTCACGACCATATCGCTCCGGAGTCGATCGAGGCCATCCGCGCCACGATGGACGCGACGCTGGTGCGCGAGAACCAGCGCCTGGCCAAGTCGATGGTGATGCTCACCATCGCTATCTCCGGCGGCCCGTTCCTGGGACTGCTCGGTACCGTGGTTGGCGTGATGATCACCTTCGCTGCGATTGCGGCGGCCGGCGACGTCAACGTCAACGCCATCGCGCCGGGTATCGCCGCCGCGCTGCTTGCCACCGTGGCAGGCCTGTTCGTCGCGATTCCCGCACTGTTTGGCTACAACTACCTGCTGATCCGCAACAAGAACGTCACCGCGAACATGCAGGTGTTCGTGGACGAGTTCGTGACGCGACTGGCTGAGCAGCAGCGCACCGTCCACCCATCCGCCGTGGCGGCCTGAGGTCCGGATCATGCGCGCCCAAGACGAAGACAAGCCGTACGACGACATCAACATCACGCCGATGCTCGACCTGGCGTACGTGTTGCTGGTGATCTTCATCATCATGACCACCGCCTCGGTGCAGGGCATCAAGGTGAACCTGCCCAAGGCCAGTGCGGCGGTGAGCATGGCCAAACCGCAGACCAAGGCCATCACCATCTCGGACTCGGGGCAGATCTTCCTCGATGCCTATCCCGTGACGCTGAGCGAGCTGGAAGACCGCCTGCGCTCGCTGAAGGCGTTGAATCCGGACTTCCCGGTGGTGGTAAAGGGCGATTCCACGGTCCAGTACCAGAAGGTGATGGACATCCTCGATCTGCTGCGCCGGGTGGACCTGCCTCAGGTCGGTCTGGTCACCGGCAAACCGGCGAAGGACTGAGCGCGTGAGTCCGAACGATTCCCGTCGCGCTCCACCTCGCCGCTGGCTCGGTCCGGCGGTCGGTGTCGTTGCGTTGTTGCTGGTGGGTGCGCTGATCTGGCACTTCTCCAGCAGCCGCGTGGGCGTACGCCGCGAGGCACCGCGCGTGGCGACGATCACGCCGTTGCCGCCTCCGCCACCGCCACCCAAGGAAAAGCCGCCGGAGCCCAGGAAGACCGAAGAACCCAAGCCCGTGGAGGAAAAGCCCACTGAAGTGCCGCAGAAGCCGGTGGACGCACCCAAGACCAGCAACGATGTTGCGAAGCAGGTGACGATCAACGGCGACGCGCAGGCTGGCAGCGATGCCTTCAACATCGGCGCCGGTTCCGGTGGCGGCATGGTCGGTTCCGGTGGCGGCAATGGCACCGGTACCGGCAGTTACGACCAGTACCTGGGCTATGCGATCCAGCAGGCGATCCAGCGCGACGACAGGGTCAACCGCCTGGTGTTCGAGGTGCGCGCGGATATCTGGCTGGACGCCGACGGCAGGCTCACCCGTGTCGAACTGGCCGGTCCCAGCGGCAATACCCATACCGACGAGGCGCTGCTCGAAGTCCTGCGCTCGATGCCGCGCATCGACGTCGCACCGCCTTCCTCGCTGCGCTTCCCCCTGCGCATCGCCATCCGCGGGAAACGCCCCGTATGACGACTGCCACGCCCAATCTTTCGTATACCCGGAGAGTTTTCATGACCATCGGAAAGGCCCGCCATCGTCCCGCGCGAGCCATGCTGGCCCTGACCATCGGTCTGGCCCTGTGCGCCGGAGCCGCGCATGCGCAGAGCGCTCCTTCGGACAACGCCACGATCAACCTGGTGCGCCTGCTCGTGAAGCGCGGCGTGCTCACCCAGGCCGATGCCGACGGCCTGATCGCCCAGGCCAACAGCGAGGCCGCGCAGGCGCAGAAGCTGGCTGGTACGGCCAATGCGGCACCGGCCACGCCCGGCCAGGTCCGCGTGACCTATGTACCGGAAGTGGTGCGCAACCAGATCAAGGACGAACTGCGCCAGGAAGTGGTGGCGCAGGCAAAGAGCGAGCGCTGGGCCGAACCGGGCAAGCTGCCCGAATGGCTCGACAGGGTCACCTGGACCGGCGACATGCGCGTGCGCGACGAGTTCCATTACTACGACAAGAGCAATGCGGCTCCGGTGGTGGACTTCGCCCAGCTCAACCGCACCGGCCCCTACGATCTCAACGGCCGCGTGCCGCCGCCGCTGCTGAACACCCGCGAGAACCGCACCAACTCCATGCGCATCATGGCGCGCTTCGGCATGCTGCTGAACCTCGGCGATTCGGTCACCGCAGGTATCCGCCTGGGATCGGGCAACATCAATGACCCGGTGTCCACCACCCAGACCCTGGGCGGTGGCCTGACCAAGAAGAACATCTGGCTCGACCAGGCATGGATCGCATGGAAACCCACCGACTGGGCGAAGGTGGTGGCCGGTCGCATGCAGAATCCGTTCATGAGCACGAACCTGGTGTTCGCCGATCATCTCAACTTCGACGGCGTGGCCGGCAAGTTCGACGTGCCGTTCAACGACGAATTCCGCGGCTTTGCCACGGCGGGCCTGTTCCCGTTCGATTACCAGTCCGACGACTTTCCCTCGTCGGCCGGCGTGAAGAATGCCAGCCGCGACAAGTGGCTGACGGCCGCGCAGATCGGCGGTGCCTGGAAGTTCAGCGAAGACGCCGAGTGGAAGCTCGCCCTGGCGTACTATCGATTCGACAAGCTGCGTGGCGAGCTGTCGTCGCCGTGCTCGATCTACCTGGGCGTGGACTACTGCAGCACGGACGCGACGCGCCCGACCTTCATGCAGAAGGGCAACTCGCTGTTCCTGATCCGCAATATCGTGCCTGACCCGAGTGCACCGACGGGCTATGCGCAGCCCCAGTTCGTGGGCCTCGTGTACGACTATCACGTCGCCAATGCCAATACGCAGCTCGACCTGAAGGTGGCCGATACGCCGCTTCGTCTTGAAGGCGATTACGTGCGCAACATGGCGTATCACCGCAAGGACGCATTCCGCCCCGACGTTGGCGTGTCGCGACTGGTCAATAACTTCGGTGCCGGCGACTTCACGGCCGACAATTACAAGAGCGGTCCCGTGGGCTGGATGCTGCGTGCGACCCTGGGCAATCCCGATCCCAGCGGTGCGGGCGACTGGAATGCCAGCGTTGCTTACAAATACCTCCAGCCGGATGCCACGGTGGACGGCCTGAACGATCCGGACTTCCGCCTGGGCGGCACCAACGCCAAGGGCTTCATCCTGAGCGGTAGCTACGGTGTGTCGAAGTTTGCATGGCTCACGGCGCGCTACCTCAACGCCCGCCAGGTTTTCGGTGCGCCGCTGGCCATCGATGTCTTCCAGCTCGAAATGAATGCGCGATTCTGAGGAGGCGACATGAAACGCAAGCTTATCGCCATGGTGCTGTTGTCGATCGTGCCCACCGCGTTCGCGCAGACCGCCAGTCTGGAATCCCGCTTGCGTGACCAGCTGCGGGACACCCGCACGCAGTTGCAGTCGTTGCAGGCAGAACAGTCGCAATGGGCGGCCGAGAAGGCCGCACTGGAAAAAGAGAGGGATGCCGCGAAGCAGGATGCGGAGACGGCACGCACGGAGGCGAAGAAGGCGATAGGGATGTCCCCGGAGGCGTCGCGCGCCATCGCGGCCGAACGGCAGCGCAGGGAAGAGGTCGAGGCCAGCTTGCAGAAAGGAAAGGCGCAGACGGAGTCTTCCGCGCTGGCGTTGCGCACGGCGGAGACCGAGCGGGCGCGCCTGGCGAAGGAACTGGACACCGCGAAAGGGCAGGTGGATGCCTGCACCGCGCGCAACGTGCAGATGTATCGCGTAGGCCAGGACGTGATCTCGGCCTACGAAAAGCTGGACATGGGTGATGTGCTGGCCTCCCGACAGCCGTTCGCGGCGAAGGCCCGCGTCAGGTTGGAAACGGCCGCCCAGTCCTTTGGCGACCGCCTTTACGAACAGCGTTTCGATCCGCGTGCGGGGCAGGCAGCTGCCTCCCCATGAACCCGGACCCTTCAGCCCAGTGGTTGGGCGCAACGGACTGTAAAGGAAACCGCAATGGACAGGGACGTCCCCTCCCGTCGTCATGGTGCAACGAGGCCAAGCGTGTATCACGACCATGAGCTTGACAGCATGCCGGACTACCGGGCGCAACGGCCGCGATTGTCGCGCGGCCGCGCCGAGGTCGATGCGCGGGTCTGCGGCATGAGCTGCATGAACGCGCTGGCGGAGATGCTGAGGCAACTCTACGCGGCACGCCAGGGCCGGCAGGCCGACGTGCTGATGGATCGCTGCTCGCGCGACGCACTGGAGGAATTGCTGGGCGAATCGTCGGCGTTCCTCGGTTCGCGCGTGCGCTATGCGGTGGCGGATCGTCTGCGCCATCGCAAGCCGCACCTGGACGATGCGGCATTGCCGACGATCCGGGCGATCGCCAGCGTGCTCAATGCGTGGCTGCACGACGGGCGCCGGCTGGCGATCCGCACGGTGCTGCGTGAACTCAGCGAGGCCGAGCTCAGGGAGCTGGCCGCGCTACCCGAACTGAACGATGAAGTGGCGTCGATGACAGGGGATTTCGCGGGCGGAAGCCCCCTGTAGCCCACGCCGATATACCTGGCGGCTTCCAGGCCGCGACACTTTGCTTTCCGAGGTCTGCCATGATCGTACGTACCAGGACGTCCGCTGAATCCCGCCGCCCGGCTTCTACCGCACCCCGGCCGACGCTGCGTCGTCGCGCCATGTGCCACCTCATTGCCATTGCCTTGTTCGGTGGCGGTGCAGTCCACGCTGCCACGCCACCGGCCTTCAGTCCGGCATGGCTCGCTACCAAGCAGCCCGGCATGACACCCGCACCGGCCCCGGCGACGGGTGGGCAGGGCGGCGTGGCCAATGGCAATGTCAGCTTCACGCCGGGCAGCGCGCTCCTGCAGCAGCGCGTCCAGCAGTCGATCCAGAACCTCGACAATGCCGCTGCCGCCGTGGCTGCGCAGATGCAGGCGCAGAAATCAGCGCAGAGCGCCGCGCAGCAGCTGGTATCCAAGGTACCCGACGGCCTGGCCAACGGCGGCCTGGTGCCGTCGGCGGGTATCGGTGCGGATCCCAGTCTCTGGCAGAACGCCAACATGCCTACCGACACGGTGGCCGGTGGCAAGCACACGGTCGAGGTGAAGCAGACCGACAAGAAGGCCATTCTCACCTGGGACAACTTCAACGTCGGTCGCAACACGACGTTGTACTTCAACCAGAGCGCGGGTAACCAGAGCGACGGCAAGAATGACTGGATCGCGCTCAACCGCATCAATGATCCGTCGGCACAGCCGAGCCAGATCCTTGGCCAGATGAAGGCCGAAGGTACGGTGTACCTGCTCAATCGCAACGGCGTGATCTTCGGCGCAGGCTCGCAGGTGAACACCCGTTCGCTGATCGCCAGCTCGCTCAGCCTGTTCAGTGATGATCTGAAGACCAGCAATCAGAAATTCATGAACGGCGGTATCGCCACGGTGGACAACAATTTCCTCAGTGCCAGCTTCACGGACGGCGGAAAGCATGATGTCGTCATCGAGAAGGGGGCGTCGATCCAGGGGGGAGCACAGGGCTTTGTGCTGATCGCGGCACCGAACGTATCCAATGCGGGATCGATCATAGCCGACGATGGCCAGGCGATTCTCGCGGCGACGACACACCTTGGCAACGCCAGCACGGCAGCAACGCTCAAGCTGTACAACAATACGACACCACAGGACATAAAGGGTACGTTGACCAATACCGGCATCGTGCAGGCGCGGAGGGGAACCATCGAGCTTCGCGGAGGGGACATTGCACAGTCCGGCGTGGTGCTGGCATCGACGAGCATTGCCGCGCCGGGCAGCATCAATATCATCGCGGGCAACGTGCAGCTGGATGTGAGCGAGGATCCGAAAGCCCCTGGCCAGCTGACGATGGGGTCGGGATCGGTGACCGCCATACTGCCGGAAAAGGACGGTACGACCACATCGTCGAGCGCAGCTGCCGACAAGGCCTTCGTCAACGGAAGCATCTCCATGCTTGGGCGCGACGTGGTGCTCAATGGCGGATCGCTTGTCGAGGCGCCGGGCGCGACCGTGTCCATCAAGGCGATTCAGCCCGTCAACGCGACGGATCCGTCGGTCGGGCGCATCTACATCGACAACGGAGCCACGATCGACGTATCCGGTATTGCCAACGTGGTGCTGCCGGCATCGGCCCGCCTGGTGACCATTCCGCGCATCGGCCAGAACGAGCTGGCGAATTCACCCCTGCTCCGCAACAGCGCCCTGTACACGCAAAAGAACGTGGTGGTCGACAGCACGGCGTCGGGCACGCGGGCTGACGGACTGGACTGGATCGGCAGTCCGATTCTCAATGCCGCGGGATACGTCGAAAACATACCGCGCGACATCTCCCAGATGCTCACCAAGGGCGGCACCATTTCGCTTTCCGGCAGCCAGGTGATTGCGCGCCAGGGATCCAGCCTGAACATGGACGGGGGTTACATTGCCTATCAGGCCGGCTGGATCGATACGCCGAACCTGCTGGGCCGCGATGGCCTGGTCTACAACATCGCCGATGCGGATCCGAATGTGGATTACGTCGGCTTTGCCGGCCAGTTCACCAGCAATCATGCGCGATGGGGCGTGAGCGAGACATTCAACTCTCCCATCATGTCCGGAGCTCGCCGCTGGGATAACGGCTTCATCGTCGGCTCGGATGCCGGCACGCTGAATGTGAGTGCCGGCTACGCACTGTCGCTGGAAGCCGATGTGTCGGCCCTGGCATTCCCGGGCGAGCGGCAGGCAGCCAATGGCTCCCAGCCGCGCGGAGGAGCGTTCGCACTCAACGAGATCAATGGGCTGCAGGCATCCCGGAAGTACATGTCCGGTATCAGGGTACAGGAGCATTCCCTGGTGCTGGACAAGCTGGTGCCGGGGTTTGGCGCCGACACGTCGTGGGACGATGTCGTCGCTGCCGACCCGGATGCCAACCAGAAGATCCTGTCGACGGACATGATCGCCGATGCCGGTTTTTCCAGTGTGAATATCGGTACGCCGGCGGGTGTTCTGATCGCGCAGGGAGCCGCGCTTGCCGTCCAGCCGGGCGGCAGCGTTTCCATTGCCGCAGGCTCCATCGACGTGGCAGGCGCCATCCTGGCGCCTGCCGGTACGATCGCATTGTCGACCGGCAAGCCGGCATCGTTCGATGTCAACAACGCCGGCTCGTTCGTGCCGGCGGATATCGTCGTCGAAGACGGCGCATTGCTCAGTACGCGGGGCCTGTGGGTCAACGACACAGGCCTGGCGGCTGCTGCACAGCAGGGTGACCGCTTCGTCAACGGTGGCAGCATTTCGTTGTCGACCCAGCAGGCCTATCTTGGCAATGATGTCCTGGGTATCGATGGCACCGGCAACATCGACGTGCGCAAGGGGAGCACGCTGGATGTATCCGGTGGCGGCTACGTGGATGTGGCCGGCCAGGTACGGATGAAAAACGGCGTTGCGGAAGGTCGCGGAGGGGACGTCTCGCTGCGCACCTACACGACACCCGCCAGCAGTACCTATGGTGTGGATGCGGCGCCGCCGAAAACGCTCACTGGCGGGCATGTGGCGCTCGATGGTGCAATCCTCAGCCTCGGGCTGTCCGGTGGCGGCACCTTCACGCTGCAGGCGCCGGAGATACGCATCGGCGGTAATGAAGGCGAACTCGTTGGCAAGAACGGCACCTGGATGGATCCTGCGTTCTTCGCCGGCCAGGGTTTCGACAGTTACCGCCTGAATGCCGTGACGGATGCAACCATCGCACCGGATACCCGCATCCGCGTCGTACGCGACAACCTGATTCCCGATCTGGACGCGCTGCGCGGCCTACCGACAGGCGGCGATGTATACGGGCCCGGTATGTCCTCGGTGGGCCAGCTCGATGCCTACCATCGATGGGCTACCCGGGATACCCGCAGTGGTCACGAGGCAGGGTTCTGGCTCGGTGCCGGCGATTACCTTTCCTGGAACCTCGTTCCCACGGTTCCCAGTGCCGGTGCGCCGTCCTACGCGGGCTTCTCCGGTAGCGTGAGTTTTGGTCACGGCGCCTCCATCGACGTCGATGCGGGTGCGACGGTATCGCTGCGCGGCACCCAGGCCACGCTTGTTCACGGGACCATCCGCGCACCAGCCGGCAAGATCGATCTTGGCACGCGTACGCTCAACACCAATACGCCTGCCCCAAAACTGACGACACGCACCTGGCTGGGTGGCGATGCTGTCCTCGATGCGAGTGGCGTCGCCCTCATCGACCCGTTTGCCCGGTCGATCACCGCGCAGCCGGATGGCACGGCCGCAGGTTTTGTCCCGCGCACTGGCGTCATTCTCGATGGCGGCCAGATCACGCTGGAATCCAACTCGGGCTACGTGGTTGCCGAGCAGGGAGCGATGCTGGACGTCTCTGGCGCGGCGGACGCTTTTGATCGTCCTGTCGGCAGCTCGCGGCTGAATGGTGTTACCACGGACTACGCACGCTCCCCCGTGTGGAGCAACGGTGGCGTGATTCGCATGCTGGCCGCTGCCGGGTTGATGAGCGATGCCAGCCTCCGTGCCTATGGCGGCAGTTCCGAGGCAACGGGCGGAACGCTCGCGATCGTCGGTGAAACCGTGGTGGACAATCCCCAGCGCTACCCGATGCCGACATCGATCCTCGTACAGCAGAAGGGTGGCTTCGTTGCCAGCGGAGCAGATGAGCGCGGCCAGATCGAGACCGGGGCGCCGTCGGGTACTCTTCATCTGGCGGCGGACAGCCTGGTGAACTCGGGCATCGCCGACCTCCAGCTCGGCAGCAGTAACAATGCCACGCAGTGGCTGCCTGTGACATTTCTCGGCGACGTCACCTTGCAAACGTCGCGCTCGGTCACCCTCAACGCGACAGCCGTGAATGCACTGGCGGCGACCAGCGGTGCGGCCACGTCAGCGTCGTTCGTGACGGGAGCAGGGCACGCACGCATCGAAGCGCCCTATGTTTCGATGGTGGGACGCGGGAGCAGCCAGTCGTCGCTTGCCGGGGATGGCGTGCTCGATGTCGTCGCAGGGGCCATCGACATCGGCGGCATCCTGTCCCTGGGCGGATGGGCGGATACGTCATTCGCTGCCAGCGGTGACCTTCGTTTCATCGCACCCTCCGATGTCGCCTACGACAATGGCGCAAGGCGAACAGGTGTTCTCTCGACGACTGGCAACCTGACATTCAAGGCGGCACAGCTTTATCCCGTCACCGACTATCGCTTTGCGGTGATCGCGAGCGCTGCCGGCACGACCGATGCCCAGGGCAACGCGCGCAAGACAACGCTTTCCATCCTGCCCAACGGCGCATCGCAGACGCCGTTGTCTGCGGGTGGCGGTCTGCTGCTGGATGCCGACAGGATCGAACAGGCAGGTACCGTGCGGGTGCCTTCGGGACAACTGGTACTCGGTGTCAGCGACCCGGCAGCCCAGGCGGCGGACTTCGGGTTGGCCACGGGCCTGTTTACGCTCACGCCGACTTCGTCGGTGCATCTTGCGCCCGGCAGCCTGACCTCGGTATCGCTCGGCAACCTCGTGGTGCCATACGGCACCACCATCGACGGCACGCAGTGGCGCTATACGGGGTCGGACGTGGCGACGGCCGACCTCACGGCGCCGCCGCCGAAGCAGGTGACGTTGCATGGCGACTCCCTGCAGCTGGATGAGGGCGCAACCATCGATCTCAGTGGTGGCGGCTCGCTCCAGGCGGGTGAATGGGTGCCCGGTACAGGTGGTTCGCGCGATGTGCTCGCGCAACGGGCCGCCGTCGTCGAAGGTGCCGCGGGATCGGGCCTGCCGCAATATGCCGACGGGCGCCCCATCTACGCGATCCTGCCAGGCAAGCAATCCCCGGTGGCGGCCTACGATGCCGCATTCGCGGCGCAGGGAGGAAATGGTCCCGCCGTGGGACAGCAGGTGTACCTGGCGGGTGTGCCGGGCCTGGCTGACGGCTATTACACGCTGCTGCCAGCGCGCTATGCCGAGCTGCCGGGTGCCTACCGTGTGGTCCAGGACACCTCGGCCGCCGATGCCGTGGCGGGTCGCTCCGTGCGCCAGCCGGATGGCACGTATGCCGTCAGCGGTTACTTTGGTGATGCGCTTACGGGTGGACACTCCGCGTTCAACAGCACCTTTCTCGTCCAGTCGCGCGATGTCTGGTCGCAATATTCGCAGTACCGGTTCACCGACGCCGATACCTTCTTCGGGGACAAGGCGAAGAAGGCGGCGCAGGTTGCTCCGCGCCTCGCCGCTGATGCCGGTCGTCTTGTCATCGACGCCGGTTCGCATCTGGACCTTGGCATGCAACTGGCCGGTTCGCCGGGCAAGGGCGGACGCAGCTCGCAGGTGGATATCGCGGCGCAGGCCATCCAGGTGCTTGGCGCCGATGGGCAGGCGCGTGACGGCTATCTCGGTGTGTCGGCCGACGGCCTGAGCCGCCTGGGCGCTGGCAGCCTGCTGCTGGGCGGTACGCGTTCCACCACGGGTGAAGGCGACCTGGTGACGGCGACGTCGGACAACGTCGTGATCTCCAACGATGCAGCACATCCACTTGCCGGCCAGGAGATCCTGCTGGTGGCGCGTGGCAGCGACCAGGCGGGGGCGGGTGGGATCGTCCTTGAATCCGGCAGTGCGATCCAGGCCGTGGGTGTGGCCAACCCGGTCGGCAGCCAGCCGCTGGTTTTCGGTGCCAACCCGACCAAGGATGCATCCGGCAACACCGTGCCTGCCGTGTCCGGTGATGGCGCATTGCTTCGCGTGTCCCAGAACGGCGCTGCACCCGTGATTCGCCATCAGGTCACCGGCGTGGACGGCGCGGCAGGCACCGCGAAGGGCATGCTTACCATCGACGCCGGCGCGAACGTCCAGGGTGGCTCGGCGCTGACGCTGGATGCCACGGGCCGCATGCGCGTGAGCGAAGATGCCATCCTGGGTGGCAATGCCATCGATGCGAGCGCCAACCGCATCGCCTTTGTCGGTACGGGCATGGACGGAGGCGACGATGGCCTGGTGATAGGCGCACGTACACTCGACCTGTTCCGTGGCGCCAGTGAAGTCACCTTGCGCAGCCGTGGCGAGATGGATTTCCTGGGTGATCTCTCCATTGCCATGGATCATGCGCTGACCCTGAATGCGGGTGCCATGGTCGGCACGGGCGGTAACGTCACCGTGCAGGCGGCAAGGCTCGGCTTCGGCAATGCGCTGGGAGCATCGGCCGGTAACGCGTTGCCCACCACGGGTGGCCGTTTCGACGTGCGTGCCGGCGAGGTGGATTTCGGTGCCGGCTCCACGGCCTTGCGTGGCTTCTCTACGTTCTCGGCCAGTGCGGCCCAGGGCATCGCCGGGCAGGGCAAGGGCGGCATGGATTTCGGTGCCGCTTCGGTTGACCTGAATGCGCCAGTGTTCCTGGCGGACAGCAGTGCGGCGACCTCGCTGGTCACCACCGGGGCCATGCGCCTGGCCGCTGCCCAGGGAACCGCACTGTCGCGAGATGCGATTGGCGGCGGGGTGTCGCTCAAGGGAGGCAGCGTCGACGTCGGCATGAACGTATCCGCCAGGGCAGGCACGATTGCCGTGGAGGCCACGCAGGGCGATGCACATGTGGGCGCCGGTTCGGCACTCGATGTTTCCGGCCTGACGAAGGACTTCGTCGACACGCGGGCCTACGCGCCTGGCGGCAATCTCAGCATCGTCGCCGACCATGGTGCGGTGAACATCGACCAGGGGACGTCATTGACCTTCGGTGGTGCCGCCGAGGGTGGTGATGCAGGTAGCCTGCGGGTGAGTGGTGCAGGTGCGGTACGTCTTGATGGCGGCATCGATGGCCGGGCGAAGGATGGCTATCGCGGCGGCTACCTGACGTATGCTTCCGGTGGCGCCGTGGATCTCGATGGCCTGGTGACAAAGGCCTCGTCGGCCGGCATCACGGGCCTGCTGGACGTAAGCAGTGGCGCCGGAGACCTCACGCTGTCCCAGGGACATGCGCTGAAGTCGGGCAAGGTCTATCTCTACGCCAATGCGGGTACCACGCGGATCGATGGAACCGTGGATGCATCTGGTCCCGTAGGCGGGCGCATCGACCTGTTCGGACGCGATGGCGTCGACATCCGGGGCAGCCTGCTGGCGGGCAGCTCCATCGACGAGCAGCGCGGTGGTGATGTCACCATCGGCACGACGGGGCAGGGCAGCACCGACCAGCTCGATCCCACGTATGGCTACGAACTGGTCCAGCGCGCCAATGCGGGCCGCATCCATGTCGGGCCGAACGCAGTCATCGACGTTTCGGGTGGCTCGACGGCACCTATCGCCGGTGGCCGCATCAGCTTCCGTGCGCCCTTGCTGGCCGATGGCGACGTGCCGGTGCAGATCGACAACCCGGCGTCGCTGCGTGGCGCTCGCGATGTCACGATCGAGCCTTATGTGGTGTGGAGCACCGCGGACAAGAGCGCCAGCGCGGCGAAGCATTTCGACGGCATCGTGGATCCGGCCGGCTGGTATCTGCGCGGCGCGGACGGGAAGCTGGTGATGGTGGACGGCACCTGGACGGACGCCAGTGGCAACATCCTTCCGGCGCCGGCAGGCGATGCCCAGCTGAAGGACTACCTGACAAAGAACTATTTCACGCCCAAGCAGACCAATGCGGATCACACGGGCTTCTTCGGCTATGCCGGCGCGGGGGCGGCCAGTGGCGCAGGCACCGTCATGGGCTTCATCCAGCAGCCAGGATTCAGCTTCGGCAGCCGCTATTCGCCCATCGCCAACATCCATGTGAGGCCGGGTGTCGAGCTGGCCAACCCGGCGGACGGTACCGGCGTGGACAATGGCGCCATCCGCATCGTGACCAACTGGAATCTGGGTGCCGGCACCACGAAACCGGATGGAAGTATTGCCCTGGCTTATCGCTACGGTGCGGAGGCGCCGGTACTGACTTTCCGGGCCGGCGGCGACATCGACATCTCCGCCAGCATCACGGACGGCTTCTACCAGCAGAACACCGGCGCGGTGCTCACGAACCCGCCGGACGTCGTGCCGCCGGTGAATGACAACGGCTACGGTGATGCCCTGCTGGCTTACCAGCAGTCGCAGAAGTACATGGATGCCAACGATATCTGGAACAACGGCACGATCCGCCTGAAGAACGGTGAGCCCATGGATGGCGGCACACCGGGTGGTGGCACGGCGGACATCAGCAGGGACCCGAACTGGAGTGCCTTGCAGGCACCGCTGAAGAGCCAGTCGGCCAGTTACTACGCGAACTACAAGAGTTACATCGACGAGATCGGCGACGGCACCAACCAGAAATGGGCGGCCCACTTCAATGCCGTCAATGGCCGTTCCGGCTTCCTTATCTATTCACCCAACAGCTCGCCCTTTGGTGCGGACGTACCCAAGGTCACCGATTTCACCAGCTACGCCGACTACGCCGCGGCTTACGAGACCTGGCTCGAAAGCTATTTCCTCAATATTCCGGGTTTCTACGACACGACGCCGCCGCCATTGCTGGCACCGGTCGATACGGCGTACACCGCCTACAGCGCCAACTATGGCAAGTACATCGGTGGCCATTCGACTTACTACAACTACGTCTACAACAATGTGGGTAACGACCTGTTCGGTACGCAGCTTTTCTATGCGCCGTTTGCACCGCGCAGCGACAGCCTGGTGGCCAATCCGGCCTACGACAAGGCACTGGTCGCCTACCAGGCGTCGCTGAAGTACCTGGATGACAATGGCCTGTGGAACAACGGCACAATCCGCCTGAAGAATGGCGAGCCCATGGATGGTGGTACGCCGGGCGGTGGCACGGCGGATATCAGCAAGGATCCGAACTGGGCACCCTTGCAGGCCCCCTTGACGGGGCAGTCGGACACCTACTACACGAACTATGGCCTGTACATCGACGAGGTCGGCACGGGAAGCAATAACCAGTGGGCCGCGCATTTCAATGCCGTGAATTCCCGCACGGGCTTCCTGACGTACTCGCCCAATAACTCGCCTTTTGGTGTTGATGCGCCAAAAGTGTCCGACTTCACCAGCTATGCGGACTACGCCACGGCCTATGAAACCTGGCTGGAATCATACTTTCTCAATATTCCGACTTTTTACGATACGACACCTACGCCGCTGCTCGCGCCGGTGGATTCGAATTACGTCACCTACAGCGGCAACTACAAGACCTACATCGGTGGCCACTCGACGTATTACAACTATGTCTACAGCAATGTCGGCAACGATTTGTTCGGAACGCAGCTGTTCTACGCGCCGTTCGCACCCAAGGCGAATGCGGCGCCTTCGGGGAATCCCGCCTACGATACGGCCCTGGCCTCTTACCAGACGTCGTTGAAGTATCTCGACGACAACGGCATCTGGAATAACGGCACGATCCGCCTGAAGAACGGCGAGCCCATGGATGGTGGTACCCCGGGCGGTGGCACGGCGGATATCAGCAAGGATCCGAACTGGGCGCCCCTGCAGGCCCCCCTGACCGGCCAGACCGACAGTTACTACACCAACTATGGCCTGTACATCGGTGAGGTGGGCGACGGTACGAACAAGGCATGGGCCTGGCATTTCAATGACGTCAGCGCCCGCAACGGCTTCCTCGTCTATTCGCCGAACAGTTCTCCTTACGGGGCGGATGTGCCGAAGATCGGCGACTTCACCAGCTATGCCGACTACGCCTCCGCCTACGAGACCTGGCTGGAAAGCTATTTCCTGAATATTCCGGGTTTCTACGACACCACGCCGCCACCGCTGCTCGCGCCGGTC
This sequence comes from Luteibacter anthropi, assembly GCF_023699965.1. Classification (NCBI taxonomy): domain Bacteria; kingdom Pseudomonadati; phylum Pseudomonadota; class Gammaproteobacteria; order Lysobacterales; family Rhodanobacteraceae; genus Luteibacter; species Luteibacter anthropi. The sequence continues at coordinate 4,359,682 of NZ_CP077072.1, read as the reverse complement.
GATACGAACTACGCGCTGTACAGCGGCAACTACAAAACCTATATCGGTGGCCATTCGACCTACTACAACTACATTTTCAACAACGTCGGCAACGACCTTTTCGGTACGCAGATGTTCTACGCACCGTTCTCGCCCCGTGCGAATCCTGCACCGCCAGGTGGCGGTGACGAACCGCCTCCGCCGCCGACGACGCTGCCTGTTCCCGTGGCCGCTGCGAACAATGGCCCGTCCAACATGCCCAGCCTGGGCAATCCGGTGCCGTTCGCTTCAGCGACGTTGCTGGGTGGGGCGAGTTCGTCGCTGCGCTTCGTAGCCGGAGCCGACCTGTCCTCGGCCGATCCACTGGCGGTGCGTGCTGGCGCCACGGGTGATGTAACCCTCGGCGGTCATTTCGAGGTCACGGATACCTACAAGGGCAGCGGCAGCGGTGATCCCAAGAGCCCGTTCGCGGGCAAGACCCTGGTGTTCCCCACCACGATCCGTACGGGTACGGGATCGATCGACGTGGTCACTTCAGGCGACATCCGCTGGACCGACAGCCTGGCGCCGGCCACGATCTATACGGCCGGTGCGCCCACGGCCGGCAGTAGTGCAGGCACTGATGTCACGGTGCTGCGTCCTTCGGTGACAGCTCCGGGCGCCGGTAACAGTGTTCCCGACATGCTGGTGTCCGGCCTGGTGAATCCCGACCGCGCCGGCGATGTGTCGCTGCGGGCGGGAGGTGATATCGATGCCATACAGGAGCCGGTGGACACCGACGGGCGGGTGACGAAGACCAAGGGAAGCCGCATCGGACAGTACTGGTGGCAATGGATGCAGGCCGGTAACGCGGCCGACGGCAGCCGTACGTCGATCAACTTCGCGAACTTCGGCCAGGGCGTGATGAGCGTCGGGGGCAATGTCTCCGTGAACGCAGGCGGTGACATCTCGGAACTCTTCGTGTCGCTGCCGACGACGTGGTATGCCAATGCCACCCGTGACGCGGTGACGACGGTGGGCGGCGGCGACCTGGAGGTCCATGCGGGTGGCAGCATTCTCAGCGGCGGATACTTCGTTGCCAAGGGACGAGGGCGCCTCGTGGCCGATGGTCATATCGGGCCTTCGGCTGACCTGGCGAACCTGTCGTTCTCGGTTGATCGCCAGCCCGTCACGACGTCGCTTTCCACGATTATCGCGATGCGCGACGCACAGGTATCCGTGGGCGCACGAACAGGCGTGGACCTGGCCGGGGTGTTCAATCCGTCGTATTACAAGGGCTCGCTGCTGGCTGCGTTGTCGCCGATGAAACGTGTGGACAACCAGTCCTATGGCATCAATTCGTCCATCGATGTCGCCACGACGCTCGGTGACGTAGCCTTTGGAAGTCTCAAGCTCCCCGGTACCGTCTTCGGTGGAGGCGGTGGAGGCGCCGGCCCGGTTCTTCCGGCCAGCGTTTCGATGACGGCCCTCGATGGCGGCATCGAGGTGCTGACGGCAGGCTTGTTGTTCCCGTCTGCCACGGGCAACCTCACCATGCTGGCATCGGGCGACATCGCGTTCTCCAAGCAGACGGTGGGCGAAGATCCCATGACGACGTTCGGGCTCGGTGATCGATCCGTGACCGGTGAAACGGCGTTGTCGGGCGGAGCCGTCGTATTTCCCGGTACCTCGGATTCGGGCGCTGGCGGTGCATTGAGCCATGACATCACGCCACTGCATGGCGAGGATGACGCGCCGGTGCGAATCTATTCGCTCAATGGCGATATTACCGATGGCATCAGTTCTCCCTCGGGGTTCAACTATCTGTCGATGGAAGTCGTGCCGTCGAAGCAGGCGCAGATTTACGCAGGACGCGACATCGTCAACCTGGCCTTCGTCGGACAGCACACGAGGGCGGCCGACGTGACGCGCATCTCGGCGGGGCGGGACATCTACGATACGGCCTTCAATACCAAGATTCCCTATGGGCTTTACAGCCCCGAAGGGTATACGTTGCCGGCGCGACTGGTGCTGGGCGGACCGGGCAGCTTCCTGGTGGAGGCGGGGCGCGATATCGGACCGCTGACCAATCAGGTCGAAGTCAGCACGTCGTCCACACTGGCGAGGCTTCAGATAGGCATTCAAGCCATCGGCAATCTCTATAATCCGAATCTGCCGCATGAAAGCGCCGACGTGAACGTGAACTTCGGTGTGGGTCCGGGCGTCGACACGGCGGCTTTCCTGTCGCGCTACCTGGATCATCCTGAAGCGGCCGACGGTTTCGCCAGCTTCAATAGCGAGCTGGTGGACTTCATGAAACGCCGCCTGGAAGGCAAGGTGGTGGATACGGGCTACGCCAAGGACAAGGTCACCGTTTCGCTGTCGGTGCAGGATGCACGCACCTTGCTGGCGCAGGAACCGGAATACGTCCAGCGCCTGTTTGCGGAGCAGATCCTGTTCAAGGTGCTGGCCCAGGTCGGCAAGGAATATAACGATGCAGGCAGTCCCTTTGCCGGCAAGTACGCGCGAGGATATGCGGCTATCGATGCCCTGTTCCCCGCAAGCAAGGGCTATACGGCCAACGGCGCCGGCGAAGGTGGCCTCAATGGTGCGGAAAAGCCGGTTTCCACCGGTGATCTCGACATCCGCAGCACCACCATCCAGACCCAGCAGGGCGGCAACGTCACGATCCTGGGGCCGGGCGGGCAGGCTATCGTGGGCAGCACATCAGCGCCTTCGGTGATTACCGACAGCAATGGAAACGTACTGGCCGGACCCAACACGATGGGCATCCTCACCCTTGAAAAGGGTGACATCAACATCCTGACCGATCGCAGTGTCCAGCTGGCACAAAGCCGTATCTTCACCGAGCAGGGCGGCGACCTGGTGATCTGGAGTTCCAACGGCGATATCAACGCGGGCCAGGGTGCGAAGACGACGGCGGAAATCCCACCGCCGACCTATGTCTGTACCTTCGATGCATGGTGCCGTATCGACGCCCGCGGCCAGGTCAGCGGCGCGGGTATCGCCACCTTGCAGACCGTGGAAGGTGCCGCACCGGGCAGCGTCTACCTGGTTGCTCCGCGCGGTACGGTCGATGCAGGTGATGCCGGCATTCGTGTTTCCGGTGACATCGTCATCGCGGCGGCGCGCGTGGCCAATGCCGACAATATCCAGGTCAAGGGTGAGTCGATCGGTATCCCGGTCGTGGCAGCGGTGAACGTGGGGGCACTCAATGCCGCAAGCGCGGCGGCAGGCGCCGCAACGAAGGCCGCCGAAGACGTGGCAAAAAGGCAGCAGTCGGATGCACGAGACAAGCTGCCTTCGGTGATCTCGGTGAACGTGCTTCGCGATGGAAACAATGGTGCCAGCGCAGTATCGCCCGCGCAGGTCAATCCGGTGAGCGTGCTTGGTTCAGGACGCCTGGACAGTGCGCAGGCGGGCATGCTCACGCCGGAGGAGAGAAAGCACCTGCGCTGAGCACGGCCCACTGCCAGGGAAAGAAAAAGAGAGGGGCGCTTGCCCCTCTCTTTTTTTAATTCAATTGCCGTATATGCCCGCTACGATGACAGCGATGATGATGCAGCGTTGACAGTGATGTTGACAGCCTTCATGACGATTCATGCGCATTTAACCTCGTCATACAAGCGGCATATTCAACGACACGCGTAGGCAATTACGACGTCATCGCAGCACCCCATTCTTTGCGAGCCCCCAATCGGGGGGCTTCTATGCAAGGGGATACACCATGCGTCATGCATTCGGAAACACCCGCACGAAGCTTGTTGCGGGCGCTGTACTTCTTTGCCTTGCCACCGCTGCCAGCGCGCAGAGCGCGGTGATCGTCGGCGGTGGTGCCACGCTTCCCGCCGTCGGTTACGCGGGTGCCACGGCCGATCGCCTGATGACCCCGGATGCGGGCTCGCTGCTCGCCGCCTATGACAGCAAGTACAGCCTGACCTCCACCTACTGCCAGACCGGCAGCGGCGGCGGCAAGAACGTCCTGAACGGCCTGACCCGCGCCGGTAACACGGCTCCGGACAACGTCAACATCGCCTGCGTCGCGCCGAACCCCTCGACCGCGCCGATCGGCTTCGGTGGCACCAACGCCGGCCAGGTGCAGCCGCACTTCGTTGGTTCGGATTCGCCGCTGTCCAGCAGCGACTACGCCAACTACGTCTCGGGTCACAGCGCCACGGCGAATGCCCAGCCGGTGCAGATCCCGTCGGTGGCCGGCGCGATCTCCATCGTGTACAACCAGCCGCTGGTCAAGGAACTGCATCTGAACGAGACGCAGGTCTGCCAGATCTTCTCCGGCCAGATCAAGACCTGGCAGGATCCGGCTCTCGCCAGCGCCATCGTCCGCACCGTGCCGACCGCTGCCCCGACCGGCAACATCTCCGTCGTCTATCGTTCGGACGGCAGCGGCACGTCGTTCGCGTTCTCCAACCACCTGACCGCCAAGTGCGGTAACCCGGCCGTTGTCGGCAGCACGTTCGGCGCGAACAACATCGCTCCGAACTTCCAGACCAACCAGGACTTCCTGACGGCGGTCTCGGCCTATGCCAACAACTACTTCGCCAAGCTCCCGGCTTCGGGCAACCCGGCCGTGGTGACCACCATCCGCCAGACCTCGAACAGCATCGGCTACGCCGAAACTGCCAACTCGCTGGAAGCCAACACCCAGCGCGCCTTCGTGAAGAACGACGCCGACGGCACGGACAACAACCCGGTGAACTTCGGTACCGGCGTGGCCGTGACCACCGTCACCGACCAGGTCATCTCCGGCACCGGTGCCGGTGGTCGTCCGACCCTCGCCGCCATCAGCAGCCCGGCTCAGGCCGGTTGCGTGCGCCTGGTTGATCCGGCTGCCTACGCCACCCCGGCTACGGGCTACCCGATCATCGCCGTGTCGTACTTCCTGGGCAACAACAAGGGCAACGGCGCCGACGTGACCTCCGTCCGCAACCTGCTGACCGCTCCGTACGATGCCACGATCCAGTCCAACGCCTCGCTGATCGGCGCTGGCCACGGCCTGTCGTTCCTCTCGGGCGTCGACACCAGCTTCGTGGGCACCTGCGTCAACTAAGACGTATTGAACCGGATGGAACCGGTCGGAAGGGAGGGGCATGGAGCCCCTCCCTTTTTTGTCGTTATCGAAGTCGTTTTGCCATACAGGCATGGCAGGCTGCATGAGTGGTACAGGAGGCCTGGGCATGCGTAAGGAGAGGGGATTCAGCCTGCTCGAGACGATTGCGGCGATGCTGCTGCTGGCCATTGCATTCGGTGCGGTGATGCGCGTGTCGGGCACGGCCATCCATGCCACCTCGCGCGTACAGGCGGCCGATCACGCAACGATGTGGGCAGAGGGCAAGCTGGAGTCGCTGGGGCGTGACCAGGCGCTATTGGTGGGTGATAGCACGGGGCGTTTCGATGAGACATTTGGTTGGCATCTGCGCGTGACGGAAGAGCCGGGCACCCATCCGGAGCTGCGTCTGTTCCGGCTCGACCTCGACGTCGAATGGAAAGAGGGGGTGATTCCGGCGCATCTGCGTTTCACTACGATGCGGACGGTTGTCTCCATTCCCCCTGTCGCGGCAGGCGGGCACGCCGGATGAAGCGGACTGCCGGCTTCAGCCTGCTGGAAGTGCTTGCCGCCCTGGCCTTGCTGGCAATCCTGCTGTTGGTGGTCTATTCGGGCGTGCGCATGGCATCGTTGTCCGTGCAGCGTGGATCGGCCACCATCGATCGGCTCGACGAGGTGCGCGGCGCGCGCGAGTTTCTCCGCCGGGAGATATCCGAGGCAGTGGCCTTGCCGTGGGTGCTCGACCGCAAGGGTAAGCCGGTTGTTTTCGAAGGCACCCGTGAAAGTATTCGTTTCGTTGCGCCGCTGCCGGGCTATCTGGGAAAGACCGGCATGCAGGTCGTCAACGTCCGCATCATCGATGACGAGGCCTCGCAGGGCCAGCGCATCGAAGTGTATTTCGTCCCGTTGCCGACCAGCGCGTCGGCGTTGCCGGATATGGCGCCCGAGCCGCTCATTGCCGGACTCCACGGTCTGCGTTTTCGTTTTGCAGGAAGTGACGGCGTGTGGAAGGACCGATGGGACGAAAGGGCCTCGCTGCCCGTACAGGTCGGCATTGACACGGATGAACGGGAGCGCGGAGCCTGGCCAGGCCAGGTCATCGCACCACGGCAGAGCGCGAGTGCGCTCAATCCGGCAGCGATCGGAAGGACCCTGCGTAAGGAGGGCGATTCATGACGCGTCGCTCCGAACATGGCGTAGCGTTGCTGGTGGTGCTGTGGGCATGCACCCTGCTGGCGATCCTCGTGGGTGGTTTTGCCTCGCTTGCACGCGTGGAGACGGAGCAGGCCAGATACTCCCTGTCGCTTGTGCGCGCACGCTATGCCGCGGAAGCCGGTGTCATGCGTGCGATCCACGATGTCTACGAAGGGCGCAAGGCCGGACGCATCCAGGGGCCTGAAGAAGGCGAGCGCTGGATCGGCGATGGTCGCGCGTTCCCGTTTTCAGTCGGCGGCACACAGGTCAGCGTCGTCGTTGAAGACGAGGCGGGCAAGATCGACCTCAATGCGGCGGATGTCGATGTACTCACCTCATTGTTCGTGGCCGGCGGCGCGCAACGCAACCAGGCGCAGCGCATAGCAAAAGAAGTCGTGACCTGGCGTACCACGGCAGCCACCCCCGACACAGAGGCGATCCGGCGCTACAGCGACGCCGGGCGCCCCTACGCGCCGCGACAGGCACGCTTTCCCAGCATCGAGGAACTGCAGTCGGTGCTCGGCATGGACGCTTCGCTGTTTGCCAGGGTGGAGCCGGCGCTCACCCTGTGGTCGGGGCTGGAAAAGCCCGTGCCTTACTACGCGCCGTCGTTTGTCCTCGCAGCACTGCCCGGGATGGATGCGGATACCGCCCGGAGCTACGTGGTGTCGCGTCGCCACATGCCGGTTGGCTCGGAGGTCATGCTGCCGGGCGGTTTTTCCGGAGGATGGGCGCCGGGTTCGTCGGTCATCACCATCGACTCGACCGGTCGCGTATCGGAATCGATCGTGGTGACGCTGCGCGTAACCGTTCGCTTCGATCAGCTGGAAGGCGCGCTCGATCCCCGGCGCCCCCTCTACACCATCCTGCGCTGGCGAAACATGCCCCCGGCCTGACCGGGGCGCGGCCGGATCGGCCCGTCGGGCCTTGCGATTCGCAACATCTTGTTCCCGTCATCTCGTACTGCGACACTCGACCTCTATGCGCCCACATCTTCCAGCTTCGTTCGCTCTCGCGGCCCTCATTGCCGGATGCTCCACGCTGCCGCAACCCAGTGACGATGGCGCACTGCAACGCGAAGCCATGGCAGGCACCGAAAAACCCACTCCCGGTCCGCTCGCGATACCGGGTTCCGGCGTGGTCCAGCAGCCCGGGGTGATGCATCCGCAGATCGAGCGCGGCACCGGCCAGTTCGTGAAGCCGGTGGGTCTTGCCACGCCGAAACCGGCGGTACAGGGCGCGGGCACGGTCACCTTCAACTTCGAGAACCAGCCGGTCGAGGCGGTGGTGAAGGCGATCCTGGGCGACCTGCTGCACGAGAACTTCTCCATCGTGCCGGGCGTGCAGGGCAACGTGTCCTTCTCTACCTCGCAGCCGGTCACGGCCGAGGAGGCCTTGCCCATTCTCGAAACCCTGCTGTCGTGGACCGGCAATGCCCTGGTCCGCACCAACGGCCGTTACGTGGTGATGCCCACGAAGGATGCCGTGCCGGGCAACGTGGTGCCCAGCATCGGTGCGACCGCGCCCATTGGCGGCTTGCAGGCACGGCTGTATCCGCTGCGCTTCATCTCGGCCACCGAGATGCAGAAGCTCATCAAGCCGTTCGCACGGCCCGATTCGATCCTGCTGGCCGACCCCACGCGCAACGTGCTGGTGATGGCGGGTACCACCAGCGAGCTGGACAACTACAACCGCACGGTGAAGACGTTCGACGTGGACTGGCTCAAGGGCATGTCCGTCGGGGTTTTCAGCATGCAGCGCGCGCAGGTGAAGGAGCTCACGCCCACGCTCGACAAACTGTTCGGTGAAAAGGGCAACACGCCCATGGCGGGCCTGCTGCGCTTCATTCCCATCGAGCGTACCAACTCCCTGGTGGTGATCAGCCCGCAGGTGGCGTACCTGGAGGAAGTGAAGGGCTGGATCGATCGCATCGACAGCGGCGGTGGCAACGAGCCCCAGCTGTATGTCTATGACGTGCGCAACGTGCAGGCATCGGATCTGTCCGATTACCTCACCGACATCTACGGCAGCAGCTCCGGTGGTCGTTCCGGCGATCGTGGTGGTCGCGTGGGGCCGGGCCTGAATTCAGGCACGATCGGCGGTGGCGACAGCGACCTCGGTAATCGTGGTGGCTCGGGCCTGGGCAGCACCACGGGGGCATTCGGCAACAGCGCGTCGCCTTCCGGTTCGTCGACGGGGTCGTCGATTGCCGCGGGTGCCAATGGCGTCGGCGGGGGCGCATCGGGCGGCGCGGTGACCAGTGGCCTTGGTGACAGCAGTTCGGACAGCAGCGGCAGCGGCTCGGCGCGTCACTCGTCGGGTACCACGGAAGACGGCGTGCGCATCTCCTCCGTCGATGGCAGCAATCAGATCATGGTGCGCTGCCGGCCGTCGCAGTGGAACGAAATCGAAAAGGCGATCCGGCGCCTGGACACCGTGCCCCTCCAGGTGCAGATCGAGACGCGCATCCTCGAAGTGACCCTCTCGGGCAGTTTCCAGTTCGGTGTGCAGTGGTACCTGGAAGGCCTGGTGGGCGGCAAGAACGGCTCGGTAGGCCAGCCCGGCAACAAGCAGCAGTGGGCGCTGGGCAACGGCGGAAACGTTTACAACCCGCAGACCGACAGCTTCTTCTATTCCTTCGTCAACAACGAGCTTTCGGTCGCCATCCGCGCGATGGAAACCAACGGTAATACCAAGGTTCTCTCCGCGCCGTCGCTGGTGGTGTTGAACAACCAGAAGGCGCACATCCAGGTGGGTGACCAGATCCCCATCACACAGACCTACATCAACACCAACTCGAACACGAACAACACCGTGGGGCAGGTGGAGTACAAGGACACCGGCGTGATCCTCAACGTGCGCCCGCGCGTGAATCCCGGTGGCCTTGTCTACATGAACGTGAACCAGGTGGTGAGCTCGCCGGGCCTGAAGGACGCCAACACGGGCAACTTTCCCATCCAGCAGCGTGAAGTGGCAACGCAGGTGGCGGTGCAAAGTGGTCAGACCGTACTGCTCGGCGGACTGATCAAGCAGACCGAAGACCTCACCGACACAGGGATTCCCGGACTCAACCGGATACCCGTTTTCGGCAGGTTGTTCGGCACCACCAGTCGTGGACGCAAGCGCACGGAGTTGATCGTGCTCATTACGCCGCGCGTCATCACCAATGGCGACGAGGCCCGCAAGGTCACCGACGAATACCAGCAGAAGTTTGAATCGTTGCGGCCGGTCCGGCCCAACGGCTGACGAGAAGCCTGCATTCGCATCGCGATGCAGGCGTGCTTTTTAGCGATTCCCTGGCGTGCCGCCCGATGACGGAAGCGCCCGGATCGGGCTTTCGTCATCCATCTGTCCGTCGACCGACGAGGCGACATAGGGCATGGGCCAGGTGTGTCGCAGGTCGGGCATGCCGGGCACCGTGGTGGGCTGGGGCATGGGCAGCGGCATGCGCGCCCCCGGCGTGTCGCCCGTGGCATCGCCCACGATGGCGATCACGCAGTCGCCGCTTTCCTGCGACGTGCCGAACGAAAGCCGGCCCCAGGACATCTGCATCATCAGATAGCGATTGGGCAGCATCGACGGCGCGGTGGGCAGGCGGGTGTCCGTGCCCGTCACGTGGAACGCGGCGGACAGCTCCGCGCGCGAGAAGCACGGCCGCTGCTCCAGCTGGATGGAAGTGAAGCGGACCATGGACACGTCGCCACCCTCGTCGAAACCGCGCGCCTCGAAAGCGCTCACCCGGAAACCGTCGCGGGTGACGAAGGGCTCGCTGCGCACGATCTGCGGCGGCGCGTCCTGGGTGGCGTGCAGGCCGCCCGGCAGCTTGCGCGAGAGCATGTCCATGGCGTTGGGCAGCGTGCCCATCGTGCCGTTGATCAGCTCCACCAGGGTCTTGTCGCTGCGCTGGATGGCGGCCACGGGCTGCGCGCCGGCGGTCATGGCCAGGGTGGCGACGAGCAGGGCGGCGAGCGGGCGGTACGGACGCATGGGGCGCGGCGGCATGGAATCGGGGGCGCTAGTTTGCACGAGTTCGGGGCCGGCGGGAGGGCAGACATGACGAAAGGGCTTGCATGGCGCCCAGGCGCCCGGATATTCCACTGAACGTTCCAGTGTCCGATGCCGATGACCGATCCCCGTTTCGATAATGCCTTCGTCCGCGAGCTGCCTGCGGACCCCTCGGACCTGAACACGCCACGCCAGGTCGAAGGCGCGGCGTACTCCTTCGTGGCGCCGACGCCCGTGGCTGCGCCGCGGCTGGTGGCGGTGTCGCCCGACGTCGCCACCATGCTGGGCGTGGACCCAGCGCGGCCCGACTTTGCGGCCGTGTTCTCGGGCAATGCCAGCCTGCCGGGCATGACCGGCTATGCCATGGCCTATGGTGGACACCAGTTCGGGCAGTGGGCGGGGCAACTGGGCGATGGCCGGGCCATTGGCCTGGGTGAAATGCTCACCGCCAGCCACGGTCGCCAGGAAATCCAGCTCAAGGGAGCCGGGCGCACGCCTTACTCGCGCGGTGCTGACGGCCGCGCGGTGCTGCGTTCGTCCATTCGCGAATTCCTGTGCAGCGAAGCCATGCATCATCTGGGCGTGCCGACCACCCGGGCGCTGTCCCTTGTGACCACTGGCGATGACGTGGTGCGCGACATGCTCTATGACGGCCATCCGGCTGCCGAGCCGGGCGCCATCGTCTGCCGGGTGGCGCCCAGCTTCATCCGCTTCGGTTCATTCGAGCTGCCCTCATCACGCAACGACGTCGACCTGCTGCGCAGGCTGGTGGACTTCACCATCGCCACGCACTTCCCTGCGATCCAGGCCTTGCCGGCCGCGGAACGCCTGGCGGCCTTCTATCGCGACGTGTGCGAGCGCACAGCCCTGCTGATGGCCCACTGGATGCGCGTGGGCTTCGTCCATGGCGTGATGAACACGGACAACCTGTCCATCCTGGGGCTCACCATCGACTACGGCCCCTATGGCTGGGTCGACGACTTCGACCCCGACTGGACACCCAACACCACCGACCGCCGCCAGAAGCGCTACCGCTTCGGCCATCAACCCAGGATCGCCTGGTGGAACCTGCAACGGCTGGCGCAGGCGCTGGCGCCGCTGTTCGATGGCACCGAGGCGCTGCAGGCCGGGCTGGACCACTACGTGGCCACCTTCGAAGCCACCGATGCGGCGTTTGCCCTGGCAAAGCTGGGGCTACTGGAAAGCCGGCCCGGGGATGAGGCGCTCATCGAGGATTTGCGTAGCCTGCTGGCTGCGGGAGGCATGGACATGACCATCTTCTACCGTGACCTGTCGAAACTCGATATCGATGCCCCCCATGTGGGCGTCGTGGGTTTCGCGTTCTACGAAGAGGCCCGCCGGGCCGCCATCGCGGAGCCGCTGGACGGCTGGCTGCGCCGCTATGCCACCCGGGTCAGGGAAGAAGGTGCGCCGGAAGGCGAGCGCATGGCGCTGATGCATGCCTCGAATCCGCGTTACGTGCTGCGCAATTACCTGGCGCAGCAGGCCATCGACCGGGCGGAACAGGGCGACGACGAAGGCATCCATGAATTGCAGGATGCCTTGCGCCGCCCGTATGACGACCAGCCCGGCCGGGACCACCTGGCTGCGCGCCGGCCGGAGTGGGCGCGCAACCGGGTGGGGTGCTCGATGCTCTCGTGCAGCAGCTGATCAGCTGCGGGCGAAGGCGAGCAGGTCGGTGTTGAACTGGTCCTGGTGGGTGACCACCAGACCGTGCGGGGCACCGGGATACTCCTTCAGGGTGCCGTGCTTCAGGCGCTTCACGCCGGCACGGGCGGCGGCATCGATGGGCACGATCTGGTCGTCGTCGCCATGGATCAGCAGCACCGGCACGTCGATCTTGTCCAGGTCGGGGCCGTAATCCACCTCGGAGAACTCGTGGATGCAGGCGTACTGTCCGTAGAGGCCGCCGAGCATGCCCTGGCGCCAGAAGTCGTCACGGATGCCCTGGGATTCCTTGGCACCGGCGCGGTTGAAGCCGAAGAAGGGCGTGGTGAGGTCCTTGTAGAACTGCGAGCGGTCGTCCCACACACCCTTGCGGATGCCGTCGAACACGTCCTTCGGCAGGCCACCGGGGTTGGCGGCCGTTTTCAGCATCAGCGGCGGGACGGCGCCCACGAGCAGGGCCTTCGCCACGCGCTTCGTGCCATGGCGGCCCATGTAATGGGCGATCTCGCCACCGCCGGTGGAGTGGCCGACGAGGATGATGTCCTTCAGGTCCAGCGCGTCGATCACGGCAGCCAGGTCGTCGGCGTAGGTGTCCATGTCGTTGCCGGTGGCGGTCTGGGTGGACCGGCCGTGGCTGCGGCGATCGTGCGCCACCACGCGAAAGCCGTGGTCGACCATGAATTTCATGGGCACGTCCCAGGCGTCGGCGCACAGCGGCCAGCCATGCGAGAAGACTACGGGCTGGCCCTGTCCCTGGTCCTTGTAGAAGATCTCGGTACCGTCTTTCACTCGTACGAAGGGCATGGCATGACTCCTTTGAGATGAGAAGGGTGGGCGGACGGACATCGGGACTCCCGACAGGAGAAGCTAGAATGTCCGGCCACGATCCACAATGAGTCTGTTTCCCACGTGTCTGCCGGTTCCGCTTCCGACGCCGCCCTCGAGGCACTGTTCGTTCCCTTCGCCACGGGCGAACTGGCACTCCCGCCCAAGGGTGACCTGCTCCTGCTGCGTGCGCGTGACGGCTTCGCGCTGCGCGAGCACCGCCGGCCGGGCTGGACGATGCAGCAGTCGTTCAAGCCGGCCGCCGATGCACTGGCCCGCTCGGGTTTCGAGGTTGTGGCCGAGCCGCCCGAAGGCCGGTTCGCCACCGTGCTGGTGCTGCCCACGCGTCAGCGCGAGGAAACCCGTGCCCTGTTCGCCCAGGCGATGGCGCGGCGGGCGGAAGGCGGCATCGTGCTCGCGGCGGTGCCGAACACGGAGGGCGCGAAGACGGCCGAGGGCGATCTGGCCCTGCTATCGGGCGGCGTGAGCACCGTCTCCAAGCACAAGTGCCGGATCTTCTGGACACCTCCCGGTGCCCAGGCCGACGAGGCGCTGATGGCGTCGTGGCTGGGCCTCGATGCACCGGTGACGATTGCGCAGGGCCGCTTCACCAGCCGGCGCGGCCTGTTCGCATGGGATCGTATCGATATCGCATCGGCACTGCTTGCCGAAGCACTGCCTGTCGATCTCTCGGGGCGGCTGGCCGACCTGGGCGCCGGTTTCGGTTACCTGGCCTGCGAGGCGATCACCCGCTGCGCAGGCATCGTCGCGGCCGACCTGTTCGAGGCGGAAGGCCGCGCACTCGCGCCGGCCCGTGAAAATCTCGCCGCCACGATTGCCCGTAGCGGGCGCGCCGTGGAGACGACCGTGCACTGGCACGACGTCACGCAAGGTGTGCCGGGCAGCTATGACGTGGTGGTGTCCAACCCGCCGTTTCATCAGGGGCATGCCGGCGAACCCGACCTCGGCCGGGCATTCATCGTTGCCGCAGCGCGGGCGCTGGCGCCGAAAGGACGATTCTTGATGGTGGCCAACCGCCACCTGGCCTACGAAACCACGCTTGCCGCGCATTTCGGCGCGGTGCGTACCGTCGTCGATCGCGACGGATTCAAAGTGATTGAAGCAAAGGAGCCTCGCCGATGAAACTCGTACGCCTTCTGGCGAACCTAGGCTATGGCAGCCGCAAGCAGGTGGCATCGATGTTCCGCGAGGGACTGGTCACCGATGCGTCGGGTGACGTGCTGTATGCCGACGACAAGATGGAACACGCCGATGTGCGTTTCGACGGCGAGCCGCTCGATCCGCCGCAGGGCATGATCCTCATGCTGAACAAGCCCGCGGGCTATACCTGTTCACGCAAGGACGTGGGGCGACTGGTCTATGAGTTGCTGCCGCCGCGTTTTTCCCAGCGCAATCCGGTGCTGTCCACCGTGGGGCGCCTGGACCGTGATACCTCGGGCCTGCTGCTGTTTACCGATGACGGCCCGCTGCTGCATCGCATCATCTCGCCGCGCTCGTCGGTGGCGAAGATCTACGAAGCCACGCTCGCATCGGATCTACGCGGCGACGAGGGCGGGATCTTCGCAGCGGGCACGCTCATGCTCGACGGCGAAACCGATCCGCTGGAGCCGGCAACGCTTGAGGTGCTGGGGCCACGCCATGCGCGGTTGACGCTTACCGAGGGGCGTTATCACCAGGTGCGTCGCATGTTCGCCGCCGTGGGCAATCACGTGGAAACGCTGCACCGGCCGGCGCTTGGCGGCCTGTCGCTGGGCGATCTTCCGAGCGGCCAGTGGCGCCTGCTCACGGCCGATGATGTACGTGGCTTGTTTGGATAAGCCGTTTCGGTATGGACGCATCGTGCACGCCGGGTGCAGTATCCCCGGGTTTCCTACACTGGAAGGAGTGGCACGATGAAGAAGCTCGTGATCGTCGCGGCAGGTCTGTTCGTGTGTGCGTCCGCTCAGGCGGCCGATAAGAGCGTGGTGGTGCCGATGACCCTGGTCACCGCATCCGGCACCGGCGCAGCGGTGGGCATGGTCACCGTGACCGAGAGCGCCGGCGGCCTGGTATTCACGCCCGACCTGAAGGGGCTTCCGCCGGGTACGCATGGTTTCCATCTGCATGAGAAGCCCAGCTGCGCGCCGGGAGAGAAGGACGGCAAGATGGGCGCCGCACTGGCGGCCGGCGGTCATTTCGATCCGGCGCATACCGGCAAGCATGAAGGCCCGGATGCCATGGGGCATGAGGGCGACCTTCCGAAGATCGAGATCGGCGCCGATGGCACCGATACCACGGCGGTTACCGCGCCGCGCCTGAAGAGCCTGGCGACCCTGAAGGGTCATGCGCTGATGATTCACGCCGGTGGCGACAACTATTCCGACCAGCCGGAGCCGCTCGGCGGTGGCGGGGCGCGGATTGCCTGTGGTGTCGTGAAGTAACGCCTGGCTTCGATCCGGTCGCGCGCAAGGCGCGCTCCTACAGGGCGCTGTGGTTTCGGTCGCGCGCAAGGCGCGCTCCTACAGGGCGCTGTGGTTTCGGTCGCGCGCAAGGCGCGCTCCTACAACGTGTCGTGTAGGAGCGCGCCTTGCGCGCGACCGGACCAGGGCGGTGCACAGGGAATCGCCCGGTACATCACCCCTCAAAACAAATCGATACTTCCCAGCGCCACTGGCGCCAGATCCCCCGACTCCGCCAGCGTCTCATAGCCGTGCACGCTGTCACGCCCGTTCTGCTTGGCGAAATAAAGCGCCTTGTCCGCACGATCCAGCACGATCTCCGGATAATCGCTCTCGGTGATCCGCGCATAGCCGATGCTCACCGTGACATGCCCCACCTGCGGGAAAGTATGCGAAGCGATGTACTGGCGGAAACGATCCAGCGCCGTATACGCCGTGCGTTCGTCATGCGCGGCCAGCAGCATCACGAATTCCTCGCCGCCGAAGCGGAACAGCACGTCACTCTGGCGGAAGTTGCTGCGCATCTGCTGCGCAAGCATCAGGATCACCTCGTCGCCATAGACATGGCCGTAGGTATCGTTGATCCGCTTGAAGTGATCGATATCGAGGATGGCAAGGAAGATGTTTGCCCCTTCCTCGCGCACCAGGCGGCGGTCTTCCTTGCCTTCGGCAAGGGCCCGCGCCCGCTGCCGGCGATGCTTCAGCATCCGCTGCAGGCGGCGGTCGAAGCTGCGCCGGTTGTACAGGCCCGTGAGCTTGTCGCGCTCGCTCTCGTTGAGCAGGGCGATGTAGTTGCCGTAGATCCGTGCGAAGCCCTCGACCAGACCGCGGACATCGTCCATGGCCTCGTCGGATTCCAGCATGAGGGCGCCCGTGGCAGCCTGCTCGCGCTGGATCGGAATCACCAGCCGGTTGAGGCCGGCGGGTGTGACTTCGCTGATCGCCTCCAGCTTCTCCATGGCACGGACGATGGTGTCCACCGGATCACCTTCGCCGGAGGGGTCCACGGCTTCGATCACGAAGGCCCCGGCGGCATCGCGCGAACAGACCACGACGGAATCGACCGGAAACTGGACGCTTTCGCCCCGCTTGCAGAGCGTGACGCTGCTGACCTTGACCAGCTCGGCCAGGGAAAGCACCAGGCTGTGGTCGAGTGCGTCGATGTCGCGGTGATGGGTGAACTCCGCCACGGAGGCGAGCAGGCGGGAGTCGGGCAGGGTGCCGGAGGGAGAGTGCCACGAAGCCCTCATGGACGCGGCTTCCCTGCGACGTGGTGTTGGCTACTGACAGGCACCGAACTCACCCTTCTTCCCCCGAGCGAGGTCGCGCCATGCGACCCCCATGTTCGCGTCAATGGATTGCCCGCCGGCCGGGCTTGCCCCGGGCTAGCGGCCGCGAGAGCGCCAACTTTAGGGCAAAATGGCTTCGGATTGTAAAAAATGTGAACCAGTTACGGTTTACAGGTCTTCCAAACCGGGCGGGTATTCTGTAACGCCGCAGTGGCTCAATCCCCCGACCACCAGCCCCGCCATTTGAAGAAGAGCACGGGCAGCACCATGCTCAGCAGAATGATCCCCAGCGCGATGGGATACGCATAGGGCAGGTCCAGCTCAGGCATGTCCTTGAAATTCATGCCCCATATGCCGGCCAGGATCACCGGCGGAATGGTTGCCACGGAGGTCACCGTGAGCACCTTCATCACATGGTTCTGGTCGGTGCTGATGAAGCCCAGGGCGGCATCGAGCAGAAACTGGAGCTTGTTGGTGAGCTGGTCGTCGAATTCGTCCAGCGTACGCAGGTCGTGGTCCACCACGCGCAGGCGCACCTCCACGTCGTCGGACATCCAGTCGGGCTTCTTGGCTCTCACGAAAGACACGATGCGCTGTACGCCGAGCATGGATGAACGGTTGCGGGCCTGGAGCCCCTCCAGCCGGCCCACCTCCAGCATGCAGCCGCGCAGGATAGGCGTGCCCAGGCGTTCGGGCGTGAAGATGCGATCGGACAGCTTCTTCAGCTCGGCAGAGACATCCTCCATACGTCTTGCCGCCAGATTGACGATGGCCTCGATCAGCGTGGCAAGTACGTCGGCGCTGGATTCCCAGCGATGCTGGGCGCAGCTCTCGCTGGCGAGACGGAACGCGGGTGAATCGGAAAAGCGCAGCGTCATCAGCACGCGGCCGGTGACGACCAGGCCTACGGGACCCGGGGTATGTCCATCGGCCGTGTCCGCAAAGTAGGGAATCGACAGATACATCGCGTCGTCGTCGGTACGGATGCGGCTGGACAGCGCAAGGTTCACCACGTCGCTGCGCTCGGGAACGCGCAGGCCGGTGATGTCGGCGGCGCAGCGCCGTTCGTCGTCGGAGGGATCGAGCAGGTCGATCCAGATGGGGGCATGTGGCTTGTCCATGCCCGTCGACCACTGGATGGGTGTCGGCTGGCCGTGTTCGTGGATGATGAGCACGTGGGGTGGTGTCCTCGACTGCCTGCGTTTGCACGGCCGCTGATGCGGCGCTGCGGGCAGTTTACGCTTCAAGTGTGGCGCCGATGTATGCGGATGACGCAGGCACCGCTTGACCCGTGAGCCCCGTGCGGCGGAACAATGACGGCTCCCCTTGACGGAGCGATGCGATGAACGACCAGGCTCATCCGCTGCACATCGTCCATGACGAGAAGCGGCATACCTTCGAAACCGTGGTCGATGGCCATACCTGCGAGATCGATTACCTGCTCGAAGGCACGGTCATGACCATCACGCACACTGGCGTCCCCGACGCGGTCGGTGGTCGTGGCATCGCCAACCTGCTGACCCGTTTTGCCATCCAGGTCGCCGAGGCGAAAGGCTGGAAGATAAGCCCCGCATGTTCGTACGCGGCCGCATGGTTCAAGCGGAATCCGGAATACGTGCACCTGCTCGCCTGAGGCCGTGCCGGGTGTGCTAGCTTCACGTTTTCTGCACACCCGGAGCCCTTCACGATGCGAATGAACTGGATCGCCGCTGCCGTCGCGCTTGCCTGCGCGGGTGCTGTCCACGCCGAGAAAGCCGCGCCTGCGGCCGATCCGCGCATCGCGAGCATTCTCGACAACCTCGGCAAGGTACGCCCGATCGAATCGGTGGCCCTGTCGCCCGACGGGCGCCACCTGGCGTGGACAGTCAAGACCAACGGCAAGATCGTGCTCGAACTGGCCGACGCCGATGGCCGCAATGCGCATCGCGTCACCAGCAGCAAGGGATGCCGCGAACTGTCGGCCTCGTGGGCGTCGGATTCCCGACACCTGGCGTTTCTCTCCGATTGCGCGGGTGGCAAGCCCGGCGTGGAAGAGGGCAAGCAGAATGATGTCTACGTCGTGGACATCGACACCAAGGCCGCGCCGCAGCGGCTGACCAAGCTCAACGGCTATGTGGATGGCCTGGAATGGCGCCCCGATGGCAAGGCACTGGCCTTCCTCTACGTGCCCAACGCCACCCGTCGCGCCAGCGCCACGGCGGCCGCCGGTCCGCAGGTCGGCGAGATCGGCGTGGACAACGTCGAGGTGCAGCAGGTGGCGATGGTCGATGCACGTGGCGGCGAGGCGAAGGCGATCACGCCCAATGGTCTTCACGTTTACGAATTCAGCTTCTCGGCAGACAGCGGCCGCCTTGCCTACGTGGCAGCGCAACCGCCGGGCGACAACAACTGGTGGGTGGCGCGCCTGTATGCGCAGCCGCTGTCCGGTGAAGCCAAGGCCGTTACCGTCGTGGATACCGCCCGTCTCGACGGTCCGCTGAAGGGTCTTCAGGTTGCCGTGCCGCGCTTCTCGCCCGATGGCTCGCGCATCGCCTTCATCGGCGGCCTCATGAGTGACCAGGGTTCCACCGGTGGCGACATCTGGACGGTACCCTCCGACGGTTCCAGCGCACCGGTGGATGTCACGCCCGGCGTGCGCACCACGCCGGCATGGCTGTCGTGGGCGGGCAACGACAGGCTCATCGTCTCCGAGGCGGTGGCAGGTGCGAGCCGCGTATCGTCCTATGCGCTTCCTGCGCAGGGTGCCGCCACGGCCACCACGCTGTTCGAATTGCCCATGACCATCGGCGACGGTCGCCTGTCCATGTCCCTCTCGCTGGATGCGAAGGCTGAAAAGGCGGCCTTCAACGCCAGCTCGTTCGAGCGCGCGTTCGAAGTGCATGTGGCCGATCTTGCGGGCCACGCTGCCCCGCAGGCCGTCACCTCCTTCAACGCGGGCCTCAAGCCCTCCTGGGGCAAGGCTGAATCGATTACCTGGAACAACGAAGGCCACGACGTGCAGGGCTGGCTGCTGTACCCGGCGGACTACGACGCATCGAAGCGCTACGGCATGATCGTTTCCATCCACGGCGGTCCGGCGGCTTCGGTGCTGCCGCGCTGGCCAGGCGTGGGCTACGGCCCGGCACCGCTTTCCGCGCTGGGTTATTTCGTCTTCATGCCCAATCCCCGTGGCAGCTATGGCCAGGGCGAGGCCTTCGTGCAGGCCAATCGCAAGGACTTCGGTTACGGCGACCTGCGTGACGTGCTGGCTGGCGTGGACACCATCGAGAAATCGCACCCCGTGGACGACAACCGCCTGGGGCTCACGGGCTGGAGCTACGGCGGCTTCATGACCATGTTCAGCGTGACCCAGACCCAGCGCTTCCGTGCCGCGGTGGCCGGTGCAGGCATCTCGAACTGGCAGAGTTATTACGGCCAGAATCTTATCGACCAGTGGATGACGCCGTACTTCGGTGCCTCCGTCTATGACGATCCGCAGGTGTACGCCAAGAGCTCCGCGATCAATTTCATCAAGAGCGTGAAAACCCCGACGCTGGTCGTGGTCGGCGAGCGCGATGCCGAGACGCCGGCTCCGCAGTCGTTCGAGTTCTGGCATGCACTGCGTGCCCAGGGCGTGCCGACGTCCCTGGTGGTCTACCCGGGCGAAGGCCATGGCTTTGCCCAGGATGCCCATCGCAAGGATGTCCTGGCCCGGGCGCTGGCCTGGTTCGATCGTTACCTGTCTGCCGGAGGCGCTCACTGAGCCCATCTGCCGGCAGGTGGCAGGACGTCACGGATTGCGTTTTTCCACCGACCGATCATCATTCGTGCCTGGGTCGGTTCCGCTTCTCCCGAAAGCGGGCCGGTGTGACGCATCACGAGGCGCTAAAGCCGGAGGCGGTAGTGGCCGATACTCCATGGGATATCTCGCGTTCCGCGCCTGGCCCATGGCCGGTTCCCACGGCGCGGTCGTTTGGAATTTGGGTCGATCCGCCGGCAGGGACGCGCTTGTTCCGGCTTGTGGCGCATCCCGCAGGCAAGGCCGGAGCGTGGCGTGCTGACAAATCGTAGCGTCGAAAGCGGTCTGGACCTGGCCTTGAACAAGTGCGTGCACTGGCCTGCCATCGTGCCTGAAGCCTCCCATTGCGGTGGCTTCAGCACGGTGGGCGCCGGTCTGGGCTGGTTGATTGCCCTGATCGTGGTGGCTGCCGTGGCCGCGGTCGTCATCGCCTGGTTGTTCGGCCAGCGCCGCCGCCTGGCCGCCCGGTTGAAAGACCCCCGCGAACAGGCGCGCCACGCCCTGGCCTTCCACGCCTACCACGACACCCTCACCGGGTTGCCCAACCGTGCCTACCTCATGCAGGAGCTCGAACATGCGCTGGCGGGCCCCGACGCGGGCTCCCTGGCGGTGATGTTCATCGACCTGGACGGCTTCAAGTCCATCAACGACACGCTGGGCCATGAGGCCGGCGATGCCTTCCTGCGCGCGGTGGCCAGCTCACTGCGCAGCAGTGTGCGCGAGCGCGACACGGTGTCGCGTTTCGGCGGCGATGAATTCGTGGTGGTGGTGCAGTCCTACGGCGGCATGGAAAACCTCGTTCGCGTCTGCCGCAAGGTGCTCGACCTGGTGTCACAGCCGGTGAACGTTTCCGGCCAGTTCGTGGCCGTGAGCCCGAGCATCGGCGTGGCGGTGGCACCGCAGGACGGGCAGGTGGCCGAAACCCTCATCCGCAATGCGGATGCCGCCATGTATGCCGTGAAGGAAACCGGCAAGGCCGATTTCCGTTTCTACGAAGAGGGCATGCTCGAGCAGGCACGCGAGCGCCTGGCGCTCACGGTGGAACTGCGCGAAGCATTGCAGCGTGGCGAGCTGGGCGTCGAATACCAGCCCAAGCGCAATCTTCAGGACGGCACGCTCGCGGGTGTCGAGGCGCTGGCGCGCTGGCATCACCCCAGCCGTGGCGACGTGCCGCCGGCCATCTTCGTGGCCATCGCGGAGCGCTCGGGCCTCATCCATGCCCTGGGCGAATACGTGCTGCGCTCGGTGCTCAACCAGCTGCGCGAGTGGGACGATGCCGGCCAGCGCATCGACTACATCGCCATCAACCTGTCGATGCACGAGCTGAGCCGACCGGCCTTCGTCGAAACCCTGCACCGTGCCGTGCGCTCGTATGGGGTCGATCCGACGCGGATCCGCTTCGAGCTGACCGAGTCCACGGCCATGCGCCAGCCGGAGGAAACCCTGCGCCAGCTGTTCAAGCTGCGTTCGCATGGCTTCGACCTGCTCATCGACGATTTCGGTGCCGGCTACTGGAACCTCGGCCATCTGCGCGAGCTGCCGGTGGGCACCATCAAGATCGACCAGTCCTTCGTGCGTGGCAGCCAGTCCAACCTGGCCGACAGGGAGATCACCGAGGCCATCGTCGGACTGGCCAAGAAACTCAACATGCGGACCATCGCCGAAGGCGTGGAGACCGAAGCCCAGGCCGACTGGCTGCGCAACCTGGGATGCGACGTCGGACAGGGCTTCTTCTTTGCCCGTCCCATGACCGCCGCCGCGTTCAGCCGCTATCTCGATCCGACCACCGCCTATGCCGGTTGACCGCCCGACGCGGCCTCGTAGCCCCTTCCTCCCGCGCGCCCGTCTCGCCCTGTTCGTCGCCTGCCTCTGCCTGCTGGCGGCGTTCGTTGCACCTGCACAGGACGCACCGGCGGCGGCCGTGGACCCGTGGGCGGTCTTCGAGACCTCATGGTTCGACACGGTAGGTGTCACCGATGGCCTGCCGCATTCCACCACCACGGCCATCGTGCAGGACAAGCGTGGACTGATCTGGATCGGCACCTTCGGCGGGCTGGCCCGCTTCGACGGCTATCGCATGCAGGTGTTCGGGCAGGAGCCCGATTCCTACGCCGGCGCCGTGCTGCCTGATTCCTACGTGCGCGCCCTGATGCCGCTGGACGATGGCGGCCTGCTCATCGGTACCAATGCCGGCGGCCTGGTTCGTTTCGATCCGCGCACCAATCGCTTCCATGTGTATCCGATCGGCCCGGGCGGCACGTCCAACGGCAAGATCTTCTCCATCGCCCGATCGCACCAGCCGAACGTGTTCTGGATTGCGACGGAAGGCGGTATCGACCGCATCGATGCAGGCAACGACACGATCACCCGTGAATCGGGCCAGCCGGGCGATGCCCACGACATGCTCGCGCGCACCTTCGTGGTGGCCGAGGACAAGGCGGGCAATCTTTGGGCAGGTGCCAACAACGGTCTTTTCATCCGTCGTCCGGGCCACCGGTTCGAGCGTGTGGTGTCCACCGATGCATCCGTGGACGAACTGCTGCACGACCAGGTCTGGGCGTTGCGCCAGGACAGCCTGGGCAGGATGTGGGTAGGCACGGGGCAGTCCGGTGCGTTCTACATCGACGAGCAGGGGCAGGGGCATATGGTGCCGGGGCTGTCCGGCAAGGGCGGCATGGCGCGTCGGCGCACCGTGCGCGCCTTCCACGAGACACCCGAGGGCGTGCTCTGGGCCGCCACCGACGGCGCTGGTGTCGTCACCTACGATTTCCATACGGGCCGCCTGCGCACGCTGAGCCACGACGCGGCGATGCCGTCGTCGCTGCCAGGTGACATCACGCGCGACATCTACCAGGACACCACCGGCAACATCTGGGTAGCCACCGAGCTGGGCGCCGCCCGCTACGATCCCAATGGCCGCAAGGTGTTCTCGGTGCTGCCGTCGCCGTTGCAGAGCCACACGCTTTCCAACGCCAACGTCCATGGCGTGTTCGTTGACCCGCGCGGACGCGTGTGGCTGGGACTGGGCATGGGCCGCATCGACGTGCTGGACCTGGGCAACGGCAGCATGCGCCACCTGCAACTGGGTGGCGAACAGGCCGAACGCGACGTGCAGGCCTTCGTGGTGGCGCCCGATGGTTCGATCTGGGCCGGTGCGCAGGGCATCTCCCGCATCGATCCGGATACCTTCGCCCTGCACAGTTCCATGGTGCCTGCGCTGGACAGCCGGTTGATCCTGTCGATGCAGCGCGATGGCGACGACATCCTGATCGGCACCTACGACGGCCTGTTCCGCTACGACACGGTCACCGGCGCACTGCGGCAGATGCGCCATGACGATGCCGATCCCAAGAGCCTCGTGGGCGACCAGGTGCGTCATATCGTGCGCATGCCCGACGCATGGTGGTACGCCACCATCAGCGGCATCAGCATTGCCTACGATGGCGAGCAGGGCTTCGTGAACCTGCGCCATGACCCGGCGACCCCGACGAGCCTGCCGCAGGATTACACCGGGTCGATGGTGTTCGATTCGCACCATCGCCTCTGGCTGGGCACGTTTGGCGGCATTGCCTACCTCGATCAGTTCAATCCGCGCGGGCCTTTCCGTTTCGGGGTGATCGGTGCGCGCGAGGGTCTGGCCAACACCAAGATCAACGCACTGCTGATCGATCACGACGATCGCATCTGGGCGTCGATGGCCAATGGCGTGGCCATGGTCGACGCAAACAGCCACAAGGTGTACGACCTGGGCGTTCGCGACGGCCTGCGTATTCCCAGCTATATCCATCGCGCCGCGGCGGAAGCGCCGGGCGGCGAACTGATGTTCGGTGGCTTGGGCGGCCTTACCGTGGTGCGGCCTTACTGGGTGGCGCCGGAGGCGGCGCCTGCACGACTGGCCATCACCCATGTGTCGATCAACGACAAGCCGGTACCGCTGACCCTGGTACCTGACGATGGCGGCCGGATCCGCCTCGATGGCGACGGCCGTAACCTGCGCGTGGATTTCGCGCTGCTCGATTACCGCGCGCCGTCCGAGACGCATTACGCCTATCGCATGGACGAGACCGACAGCGCATGGAACGAGGTCGCCCATGGCATTCCGCCCAGCGCGATCTATACGAACCTCGCCAGCGGCACCTATACGCTGCGGCTGCGGGCCACCACGCGCGGCCTGGATGCGCGTACGCTGGAATCGACGGTGCGGGTGGTGGTCACGCCGCGCTGGTACGAGAGCGTCTGGACACAGCTGGCGGGGCTGCTGCTCTGCGTGGGTGCCTTCTTCGGGCTGGTTTACCTGCGCACGCTTTACCTGCGTCGTCGTGCCCAGGTCCTGCAGACCCAGGTCGATGCGCGTACCCGTGATCTCAAGGCGGCCAACGAGCGGCTGGCGCATCTGGCCGGCACCGACGAACTCACCGGTTCGCTCAATCGCCGCCGTTTCCTGGAGCAGGCCGAGCGGGTGAGGCAGGGCGCCGCCAACGACGGCATCCCCTTCAGCCTCGTGTTGCTGGACATCGACGACTTCAAGTCGGTGAACGACACCTTTGGCCATCTGGCGGGCGATACGGTGATCCGCGAAACGATGCGGGTGATCTCGTCGATGTGCCGTGCCGACGACCTGGCGGGGCGCTTCGGCGGCGAGGAATTCATCCTGTGCCTGCCGGGCGCCTTGGCCGAACATGCGTTGGACATCACCGAGCGCGTGCGCCATGCACTGGGCTCACTGCTGATCGTGCATGGCGACTACCGCATCCGCATCACGGTGAGTGCCGGCGTCGCCATGTGGCGCGCCCCGGAATCGCTGAACTCGCTGCTGGGCCGCGCCGACGAGGCGCTGTACGAAGCCAAGAACGAAGGCCGCAACCAAAGCCGCCTCGCATCCCTGTAGGAGCGCGCCTCGCGCGCGACAGCACATCGCGTTCCAGTGGTTCTGGCGATAACCCCCTTGTAGGAGCGCGCCTTGCGCGCGACAGGATGTCGCGATCCAGTGGTTCTGGCGATAACTCCCTTGTAGGAGCGCGCCTTGCGCGCGACAGGGTGTCGAGATCCAGTCGGGTTTTCGCGACAACCGGTCGCGCGCAAGGCGCGCTCCTACAAGGGCGGCGTGTAGTTGCGCTTGCGCGAACGATCAGTCGCGGAAATTCTCGAACTGCAGCGGCACTTCCACCTCGGCCTTGCGCAGCAGGGCGATGGCGTCCTGCAGGTCGTCGCGCTTCTTGCCCGTGACGCGCACCTTCTCGCCGTTGATCTGCGCCTCGACCTTCAGCTTGGCTTCCTTGATCTTCGCGATGATCTTCTTGGCAACCGCCTGCTCGATGCCCTGCTTGACGGTGATCTTCTGCCTGGCCTCGGCGAGGTTGGTCTCCACCTTGCCCTCGTCAAGCGCACGCAGGTCGATCTGCCGGGCCGACAGGCGGGCCCGCAGGATGGGCAGCATCTGGGTGAGGTGGAATTCGGTTTCGGCCTTCTGGGTGATGATGTTCTCTTCCAGCTCGAACTTCGCGCCGGTGCCGCGCAGGTCGAAGCGGTTGGAAAGCTCACGATTGGCCTGGTCGACGGCGTTGGTCAGCTCGTGCTTGTCGACTTCCGAGACGATGTCGAAGGAGGGCATGGGGACGATTCCTTGGAGTGGGCCGGCCGACAAGTTTACGCGACGGCGCTACCATATGCGTTTGCTTTGCTGGATTTCCCCATGGAATACGACGTCCTCGTCATCGGCGCCGGTGCGGCGGGCCTGATGACGGCCATCGTGGCCGGCCGGCGTGGCCGGCGCGTGCTGGTGGTGGACCACGCGAACCGGGCGGGGAAGAAGATCCTGATGTCCGGCGGTGGCCGCTGCAATTTCACCAACACCAACACCACCCCGGCCAATTTTCTCTCGGCAAACCGGCATTTCTGCAAGTCGGCCCTGGCCCGCTATACGCCGTGGGACTTCATCGCCATGGTCGACCGTCACAAGATCAAATGGCATGAAAAGTCGCCCGGACAGCTGTTCTGCGACGAATCGTCCAAGCTGATCGTGCGCATGCTGCTGGATGAATGTGCCTCGGCAGGCGTCCGCGTGGAGACGGCATGCGCCGTGTCACGCCTGCGTGCGACGGAGACCGGCTTCGGTGCCGATACCGCACTGGGCCATGTGCGCTGCCAGTCGCTGGTGGTCGCCACGGGCGGGCTCTCCATCCCCAGCCTGGGTGCCACGGGCTTCGGCTACGAGATCGCCAGGCAGTTCGGCCATGCGGTACTGCCCGTGCGGGCCGGACTGGTGCCGTTGACCCTCAGTGGCAAGCACCAGGAGCGCTTCGACGGGCTGTCCGGCGTAGCCCTGCCGGTGGAGGCCCGGGTGGGCGAAGCGTCATTCCGCGATGCCATGCTTTTCACCCATCGCGGCCTCAGCGGGCCCTCGATCCTCCAGGTGTCCTCGTACTGGGAGCCGGGCGCCGACCTGCGCCTGGACCTGCTCCCCGGCATCGATGCCGGTGATGCCCTGCTTGCCGGCCGCGCGGAGCGACCCGCTGCCGAGCTGAAGACCGTGCTTTCAGGCCTCCTGCCGCGCCGGCTCGCCGAGCGCCTGTGCGAAATCTGGTTGCAGAACCGGCCGATGCGTCAGTTCCGCGATGCCGAACTGCGGGAGATCGGCGCACAACTGGCCGACTGGCCCGTGGTGGCCAGCGGCACCGAAGGCTATCGCACGGCAGAGGTCACGCTAGGGGGGGTGGACACCGATGAGGTGTCGTCGTCAACGATGATGTCCAGGCGCCAGCCCGGGTTGTATTTCGTGGGCGAAGTGCTCGATGTCACCGGCCATCTGGGGGGCTACAACTTCCAGTGGGCCTGGGCCTCGGGCAACGCCGCAGGGCAGGCGGTGTGAGCCATATCCGGTCTTCACGCGAACCTTAACCTGCGTCAGCCAGAATCCGGGACGCACGATGTCGTGCGGCTGCGCAGGTAGCAAACATGTCGGCAAGCTGGAAAACAGTGTACGAGGGACAGCACGAAGGCCGTTCGGTGACGGTCCGTGAATCGGGCGACGGCACCTTCAAGGTGCTGACCCGGCAGAACATCCACGACGAAGGCATCGCCTATCAGGATGGCAAGACCTTCGTGCACGTATCGCCCAGCAGCGTGGGCGAGCAGGTGGAAAGCGAGGTCAACTCCCGCGATGCCCTACGCGAGGCGCTGAAGGAACTGCATTTTTCCAGTGACACGGTCTCGGCCATCGTCGAACGCCTGCACTGACGACCCACGCAGGCTTTCTGCCATGATGGGGCTTCGTTCCCCATCAAGGCGAGCTGGCGTCCATGGCAGAACCGACCCCCCCGATCTTCGAGCGCACCGTACCGCGCGTGCTGATGTGCGCACCGACATATTTCGAGGTCAGTTACGTCATCAATCCATGGATGACGGGTCATGTCCACGACACCACGAGCGAACGATCGCAACGCCAGTGGGACGCCTTGCGCGAGACCATCGCCCGGTATGCCGACGTGGTCGTGCAGCCTCCGGCCGAAGGCCTGCCCGACATGACTTTCGCCGCCAACGCGGGGCTGGTGTTCGGTAACTGCTTCGTGCCGAGCCGCTTCCGGTATGCGCAGCGGCAGGGTGAGGAGGCCCATGACAAGGCGTTCTTTGTGCAGCATGGTTTCGATATCGTCGAGCTGCCCGAGGATGTATTTTTCGAAGGCGCTGGCGATGCGCTGTTCGACCGGGGTACGGGCCGGCGGCTATGGATGGGCCACGGGCACCGGTCGGATCTGGCCGCTGCCGCGGAACTGGCGAAACGGCTGGATATCGAGGTGTTTCCGCTGAAACTCGCGGACCCGAGGTTCTATCATCTGGATACCTGTTTCTGTCCGCTGGCCGATGGGTACACGCTGTACTTCCCCGCCGCCTTCGATGCGGCATCGCTCGCCTTGATCGAGCGCCATGTACCGCCCGGATTGCGCATCACGGCGCAGGAGCATGATGCGGTGGAATTCGCGTGCAATGCAGTGAACCTGGGGCGCGTGGTGATCCTGAATCGCGCGAGCCCGGGTTTGCGCTCACGACTGGAAGCCGCCGGATTCATGCTGATCGAGGTGGCCCTCGACGAGTACATGAAATCAGGCGGTGCGGCGAAGTGTCTTACATTGAGGTTGGACGAGTCCGCTAGCAGCTGACCCTGGCGTTGAAACGGCAAGTTGCCAGTTTGCGACACCCCGCCTATCCCCTCACGTCGTCCCTGTGAAAACAGGGGCCCAGTGCGGTGCGGTGGATTTTCGCGAGAGGGCTCCCTACACACAAGCCGATGCAACGTGGCGGTGTTTACTGGTGAACTGGGGCGCTGGGTTCCTGCGTTCGCAGGAACGACGAGCTGTGAGATTGCAACTCCCCGCCTATCCCCTCACGTCGTCCCTGCGAAAGCAGGGACCCAGTGCGGTGCAATCGATTGTCGCGAGAGGGTCACCTACACACAAGCCGATGCAACGCAGCGGTGCTTACTGGTGAACCGGGGCGCTGGGTTCCTGCGTTCGCAGGAACGACGGGTTGCGAGATTGCAACTCCCCACCTACCCCTCACGTCGTCCCTGCGTAAGCAGGGACCCAGTGCGGTGCAATAGGTTTTTGCGGCGGTGCCACCTACACACAAGCCGATGAGGCGTAGCGGTGTTTGCTGGTGAACCGGGGCGCTGGGTTCCTGCGTTCGCAGGAACGACGGGTTGCGAGATTGCAACTCCCCACCTACCCCTCACGTCGTCCCTGCGTAAGCAGGGACCCAGTGCGGTGCAATCGATTGTCGCGAGAGGGTCACCTACACACAAGCCGATGCAACGTGGCGGTGTTTACTGGTGAACCGGGGCGCTGGGTTCCTGCGTTCGCAGGAACGACGATCAGATGTCCTGCCAGTCCACCATGCCGTCGATGATCGTGTTGGTGCGGCCGCCGACCCAGACGGCCTCACCGTCGATGCGGATGATGATGCGGGCATCGTGTCCCACCTCGCGGCCCTGGCTCACGATGTAGCCGCGTGACAGCGTGCCGCTGGTATCGCGAGCGGCCACGTAGGCGGCGATGAGGCCGTTGGCGGCGCCGGAGGCCGGGTCTTCGACGATGCCTACGCCTGCGGGAAACGCGCGCACGGCGAGGCCTTCGGCCGAGCGGGCGAAGACGCACAGGCCCAGGGTATCGGTGGACAGGGCGAGGCCACGAATGGCTGCGTGATCCGGGCGCCAGGCGCGCAGTTCGGCTTCATCGGCAAATTCGGCGACCCACCAGCGGCGTCCGCCCTCGACGCAGGCCGGGGGCAGGGTGCCCAGGCGCACGCCATACAGCACTGACGACAGCGTTTCGCCGCCGCACGAGCCGTCACCCACGATGCGCGCCTTCGGCGACTGGACGAACAGTTCGCGGGACGGACCCTCACCCTCGACGAGGATGGGCAGGACGCCCGCACCGCACTCCTGCCAGACGATGCCATCGGCACCAGGCCGGATGAGACCGGCGTCCAGCGCGGCGTGCGCACTGCCGATCGTGGGGTGCCCGGCGAAGGGAATTTCCTTGCTGGGCGTGAAGATACGTACGCGATAGTCGGCCTTCGGCTCGCGCGCGGGAAGCAGGAACGTGGTCTCGACCAGGTTGGTCCAGTGGGCGAAGCGCTGCATGCGCGCGTCGGACCAGCCGTTGGCCTCGACGACCACGCCGAGGGGGTTGCCGCCGCCGTGGCGGGCGGCGAAGACATCGAGCTGCTTGTAGCGGATGGAGGACATCGGGGGACGCCAGGAGCGGGGGGATGGCGGGACATGATAGCCGTCCGGATGCCCGGGGGCACCGGCACGGGGAATCGACATCCGCCCGCGCAGCCGCCAAGATGCGCGCTGGCTAGACGCGTAAGGACGCAGTTTCACGCATGATCACGCTGCTCATCATCCTCGTGACCTGTGTGGTCTCGATTATCGCTTTCCGTAACCAGCGCCTCATGGATGACCTCATCCTGTGGCCGCCGGCCCTGAGCCGCAGCCGCGAGTACTACCGGCTGGTGAGCTACGGCCTCGTGCACGCGGACGGCGGTCACCTGTTCTTCAACATGTTCTCGCTGTATTTCGCCGGCCGGATCATGGAAGGCTTCTTCACTGCGGCCATGGGCCCCCTGGGCTTTCTCACCTTCTACATCGGCGCGCTGGTGTTCTCGATCCTGCCGTCCTATCTCGCCAACCGCCGCAATGCGGGATATCGCAGCCTGGGCGCTTCCGGCGCCGTGTCGGCGATCCTGTTCGCCTTCATCATGCTGAGCCCCTGGTCGAAGATCTACCTCATCGTGATCCCGATGCCGGCGATCCTCTACGCGATCCTGTTCGTGGTGTATTCGGTGTACATGGACAAGCGCGGCGGCGACAACGTGAACCACAGCGCACACCTTTGGGGCGCGCTCTATGGCGTGCTTTTCACCGTGGCGATGAACCCGGCCGTGCTCCCCCGCTTCCTGTCGCTCATCTCCCAACCGCAACTCTTCTGAGCCTGAAGCTGAACTTTTCCGACACTTTTATGTGACTTCGGGCCACAGCTGTTACATCATTCAACTGCCCGGCGCGCAATGCGGTTCGCCGCATTCGTCCGGCATGCACGCGACTTTCCCCGGAGGGGGCCTTCGCGTCCGCAATTACCGCAGGAGGAATGAGCGCATGGCAACGACCCGAAAGTCCGCCGCGAAAACATCCGCGGCACGCAAGACAGCAACCAAGAAGACCGCACGCAAGGCGGCCGCCAAAAAGGCCCCGGCAAAGAAAGTCGCTGCCAGCCGCAAGGTGGCCACGAAGAAAACCGCCCGCAAGGCAGCCGCCCGCAAGGCCGTGAAAAAGGCGGCCGTTCGCAAGACCGCCACCCGCAAGGCTGCTCCGCGCAAGGCAGCGGCGAAGAAGGCGGTGGCGAAGAAGACCACCGCACGCAAGGCCGTGGCGAAGAAATCGCCGGCACGCAAGGTCGCGGCGAAGAAGGTCGCCACTCGCAAGGCGGCGGTGAAGAAGGCTCCAGCCCGCAAGGTGGCGGCGAAAAAAGCCGTGGCAAGGAAGACGCCTGCGGTAAAGACTGCTCCGACCAAGGCCGCCCCGAAGAAGGCCGTGCCCAAAAAGACGGCCCCTACAAAGGCTGTGACGAAGCGCAGTGCGGCTCCCGGGCCCGTTACCCGTCCAGCGGCACCGCGCACGAAGCCACGCGCCAAGCCGGCCGAAGCGCCTGTGGCGCATATCACCCAGGAAGAGGCCGTGGCCCACATCCAGGCCTTGCTCGACGCCAAGCGCGAACGTGACAGGCAACCACCGGCATGGCCCGGCGCGGACGCCCACGGCAATCCGGGCAGCGAGCCGGGCAACGAGCCCAATCCGGCGCCGAAGACGCCATCGCCCGAAGCCAGCTACGCCAACAGCGCGCACGAGCGCGGCGACCAGCAGAAGAACAAGGGCTGACACGCTCAGCCTGAATGCAAGGAAAGGGGCGCACGGGCGCCCCTTTCCTTTTAGCGTGTGTTCAACCGACAAAGCGCAGCGTAGGACATAACCTCTCACATCCTGGTTATCGTCCCATGCGCCGGCTCACCCTGTGCTTGATCGCTCTGGCGGCCACCTTGCCGCTTGCGGGTTGTTACTACGATCCGGATTACGGATACGTACGCAACGGCACGGGCGGGGATGCCTACTACGGCACCGAAACCACGACAGTGGTCTCTCCCGGTTATGTCGATCCGGGGTTTGGCTACTACGACGGTTACGGCTATGGGCCGGGCTGCTGCTATTCCACGATCGGTGTCGGCACCGTCTGGTACCACGACCGCTATCCGGGCTATTACGGCCGTGACTGGCATGGCCGGCCGCCGCCGGGAGGCTG
Organism: Luteibacter anthropi; assembly: GCF_023699965.1. Lineage (NCBI taxonomy): Bacteria > Pseudomonadati > Pseudomonadota > Gammaproteobacteria > Lysobacterales > Rhodanobacteraceae > Luteibacter > Luteibacter anthropi. Next base: position 4,327,547 of record NZ_CP077072.1, on the reverse strand, counting down.
GCATGGCGGTGGCTGGCGCGGTCCTCCGCCGGGTGGCTGGCGAGGCGGCGGTCATGGCCCTCCGCCGGGCGGATGGCACGGTGGCGGTGGGCATGGTCCTCCGCCAGGAGGCTGGCATGGGGGCGGCGGGCGTCCGTCCGGCGGCTGGCATGGAGGCAACGGAGGCAACTGGCACCACGACGGGCACTGATGACGACCCATGGTGGGCATGGCCCGCATCGATGTCCGGGCAAATGCGAGGCGTGAAAACACTAGCCTGACCAGCCCGTCTTCTGGCTGCAGGCTGCGTGATCCGACGCCCGCCATTTTCCCTGCCATCCGTTGCCATCGTGGCACTGCTCGGTTGCACGGCCGTGCAGTCGCTGTCGCAGCTACCCCGGCCCTCCGTGGCGCTCGTGGCGTGTGCCCTCTTCGTTGCCGCGTGCATCTGGCTGCGTCATTCGCCGGCGTGTCACGTCACGCTGCTGCTGGCCTTTGCGGCATGGGCCGCCTTTCATGGCCAGCGCGCCATGGATGCCCGCCTTGCGGCAGGGGCCGAGGGGCTTGATGTACCGGTGGAAGGCCATCTCGCAGAACTGCCCCGACAGCGTGGCGTGGATCGGACGTTCGTGTTTCGCGTGGACACACGCCAGGCCTCCGGAGCCCGCCTGCGAGGAAACATCCGCGTCACCTGGTATCGCCCACGAGGCAATACGCCGGCCCCCTGCGAACGCTGGCGGCTGCTGCTGAGGCTGCGCCGCCCGCGTGGCGGCGTGAATCCTGGCGGTGCCGACATGGAACGTACGGCGCTTCAACGAAACATCATTGCCACGGGCTACGTGCGTGAGTCGGGCGAGAACCACAGGCTAGCCGTATCGACCTGCGTGGATGGCTGGCGGGACACCATGTCACGCGCGCTGGATCGCGCCGTCGGCGCCCACGAGGCGCGCATGCTCAAGGCACTTGCCCTGGGCGACACCCGTGGGCTGGACGCGGCCGACTGGAACACGGCGCGGGCGACGGGTACCTCGCACCTCATCGCCATCTCCGGCTTTCATGTGGGAGTGGCGGCAGCGGGGGGCATCGCCGCGATGCGCTGGATCTACCTGCTGCTTCCCGTTCTGGCCGGCCTGCTTCCCAGGCCTGTCGGGCAGGCGCTCGCAGGTCTTGTCGTTGCCGGCACCTATGGTGTGTTTGCAGGGCTGGGCCTGCCCACGGTGCGCAGCCTGCTCATGGCCTTTGCCATCGTCCTTGCCGGTGTCGCGCGCCGCCGCGGGCGTGGATTCCATCTGCTTGCATTGGCTGCCCTGGCGATGCTCGTGGTCGATCCGCTATCGGTGCTTTCGGCGGGGTTCTGGCTGTCCTTTGCCGGTGTCGCCTTTCTGATGCTCTGCGTGTCCGGGAGCATCGGCGGCTGGCGTTCCCGCGTGGCAGCCATGCTCAAGGCGCAGGCGGCCATGAGCATCGCCTTGTTGCCTTTGTCGTTATGGCTGTTTGGTACGGCTTCGTTGCTGGGGTTTCCGGCAAATCTCGTGGCAGCTCCCGTGGTCAGCTTCGTCGTCGTGCCACTGGCGCTGCTGGGTTGCCTGCTCGCACCGTGGCCCTGGCTGGCAATGGTGCCCTGGAAGTTTGCCGCACTGGCGATGGGCCTTGTCGGTGGATGGCTCGATGCCATGGCCCGGTGGCCGGGCGCACACGTTGCCGTGGCCGACAGCGGTGTGCTTCCGGTGTTGCTGGCGACGCTGGGCGCGGCGTGGTTGTTCGTGCCCCGGGGCGTACCGTTGCGCATGTATGGCGTGGCGTTGTTTCTGCCGCTCGCGATGCCACGTCACGAGGCGCCCGCGCAGGGCGCGTTCCGCATCTGGGTGCTCGACGTCGGCCAGGGGCTGGCTGTGCTGGTGCAGACGCAGGCACATACGCTGGTTTACGACGCCGGGCCATCGTGGCCCGGCGGGGACGCGGGGCAGGGCGTCGTGCTCCCTTCGATATCCGCGCTGGGCCTGGGCACCCTCGATGCGCTGGTGGTGAGTCACGGCGATAACGATCATGCAGGCGGTGCAGCGGCCATCGTCGCGGCGTATCCCACGGCACGACGATGGTCCGGCGAGCCGGAGCGCCTGCCGTTCGCATCGGAGCCTTGCGTGCCTGGGGTGCACTGGCGCTGGGATGACGTGGATTTTCGCTACGTCGACACCGGCGCGGGTTCTACCGACAAAGGCAACGAACGCTCGTGCGTACTGCTCGTCGAGGGTGCGGGGGGCAGGTTGTTGCTCACCGGCGATATCGGTGTCCGTTCGGAGCGGCGGATGGACCCGGGTGCCCTGACCTCGGCGCTCCCGACGGTGACCACCGTGGCCCATCACGGCAGCCGGCATTCCTCGGACGCCGGCTGGCTGGCAACGGTGAAGCCCGCTATCGCCGTGGCCTCGGCGGGATGGCGCAATCGCTTCGGTCATCCGCATCCCGATGTGCGGGCGCGCCACGAAGCGGCGGGCACCCGGATGCTGCTTACCGCCGAGAGCGGTGCCGTCGCCATCGATTTTCCCGCCGACGCGCCGCCGCGGGTGCATCGCGAATGGCGCAGGCCGAAGGATCGCTACTGGCGTGAGTGAATCGGCGCTTCGTGTTGCGGCGCAGTTTGACATATCAAATTTAGAACGATTTAAATGAACGGATCGACCAAGAGAGAAGGGGTTCAGGGGTGAAGGCATCGAAACAGGTATGGGGCCGGGCTGCGCTGGCCCTGGCAGTGGCTGTCGCCTTGCTGCCCGCGGGCGCATGGGCAGCAGATCGTGGCTTCTCCTCTTCCTTCGAGAAGAGCGATCCGACGCCCGTGAAGGCCGCTTCGGGTGGCCTGTCCCTGAGCGTGGTCGGTGGACCGCCGCAGGACGTCGTGCTCACGGCCAAGGCAGATGTCGGCTTCACCGGCATGCATTCGCTGCGCTACGCCGCCACATCGACCGGGGCCCCTCTCTCGGCGAAGCTGTTCAGCGTGAATCAGGCCATCGAGGCCGGCACCCAGCTCTCCTGGCTTGTCTTCCCGCGCTCGGTGAAGGACGACCTGTCCAATCCGGCCAATTACGTCTCCATCGATCTCGTGTTCGACGACGGCTCGCGGCTCTCCGCGCTGAATTTGGCCGACCAGCATCGCGTACCTGCGACCGCCGCAGGGCAGGGCGCCGGCCGGGTGCTGTATCCGGACCAGTGGAACTACGTGAGCGTGGATCTTTCCGCAGCGAAGGGCCGTCATGTAAAGGCTATCGAGGTCGTGACCGATGCCCCTGCGGGCAAGGCCTTCGAGGGCTGGATCGACGACGTGCGCCTCGGTGCCGCCACGACGGTGGCCAGCGACCGGCCGACGGATCACGTGGACACCCGTCGCGGCTCCAACGCGAACGCCAATTTCTCGCGGGGCAACAACTTCCCTGCCGTGGCCGTGCCGCACGGCTTCAATTTCTGGACGCCGGTGACCAACGCCGGTTCCAACTGGCTTTACCAGTACCAGGATCGCAACGGCCCGGATAACCGTCCGCGCATCGAGGCTTTCCAGCTTTCGCACGAACCCAGCCCGTGGATGGGCGAGCGCCAGACCTTCCAGGTCATGCCGGCCCAGGTTGCTGCTGGCGCACCGGCGCTGAAGCGCGAAACGCGCGCCCTGTCGTTCGGTCACGACGCCGAGCTGGCGCATCCGGATTACTACCGCGTGCGCTTCGACAACGGCATCGTCACCGAGATGACGCCGACCGACCACGCGGCGATGTTCCGCTTTACCTTTACCGGCAAGCGCGCGCAGCTGGTGTTCGACAACCTCAACGACCAGGCGGCCGTGACGCTCGACCCCGAGGGCCGTGCGCTGCAAGGCTGGTCGGACGTTAAGAGTCACCTCTCCACAGGGGCCACGCGCCTGTTCTTCTACGCCAGCTTCGATCGCCCGGTGAAGGAAAGCGGCCGTCTGACCGGTGAAAAGCGTGACGCCGCGTCTGCCTGGTTCGGCTTCGACACGTCAGGCCACGACAGCCGCACCGTGACGATGCGCATCGCCACCTCGCTCATCAGCGTGGATCAGGCCAAGGCCAACCTCGCGCAGGAAATCGCTGCAAACGACAGCTTCGACACCGTGCGCGAGCGCGCCCGCAAGGCGTGGGACGACCAGCTCGGCATCATCAAGTTCGAAGGCGCCTCGCCGGACGAACTCACCACGCTGTATTCCAACCTGTACCGCGTGTTCCTGTACCCGAACCACGCCTACGAAAACACCGGCACGAAGGACGCCCCGGTCTGGCGTTACGCCAGCCCGTTCTCGGCGGCCGTGGGCGAAAACACGCCCACGCAGACCGGCGCCCGCGTGCTGGACGGCAAGCCCTTCGTCAACAACGGCTTCTGGGATACCTATCGCACGGCGTGGCCGGCCTACGTGCTGCTCACTCCGGTCGAAGCGGGCAAGATGATCGACGGCTTCGTGCAGCAGTACCGCGACGGTGGCTGGATCGCGCGCTGGTCGTCACCGGGTTATGCCGATCTCATGGTGGGCACCAGCTCCGACGTGGCCTTTGCCGATGCATGGCTGAAGGGCGTACGCAACTTCGACGTGTCGTCGTTCTACCAGTCGGCGATCCGCAACGCGTCCACCGTGAGCGATATCAAGGGCACCGGCCGCAAGGGCATCGAGCGCTCGCTGTTCAACGGCTACACCGACGATCACGTGGCCGAAGGCCTCTCGTGGTCGATGGACGGCTACATCAACGATTTTGCCATCGGCAATCTTGCGGCAGCCCTGGCGAAGGACAAGCCCACCGGCGACAACTATGCCGCGTACGCCGACGACGCCCGCTGGTATGGCGCCCGCGCGCTGGGCTACGTGAACCTGTTCGACCGCGACGTCGGCTTCTTCGTGGCGCGCGACCCGGCCGGCAAGTGGCGCTGGGGTGCGAAGGATTTCAATCCGCTGCGCTGGGGCGGTGACTACACCGAGACCAACGCCTGGAACATGGCCTTCCATGCACCGCAGGATGGCGCAGGCCTGGCGGCACTCTACGGTGGCCGTGAAGGGCTGGGCGCCAAGCTCGACACGTTCTTCTCCACGCCGGGCAAGTTCGACGTGGGCGACTACGGCGACGTGATCCACGAGATGCTCGAAGCGCGCGACGTGCGCATGGGGCAGTACGGTCATTCCAACCAGCCCTCGCATCACATCATCTGGATGTACGACGAGGCCGGCCAGCCGTGGAAGACGCAGGACAAGCTGCGCGACGCCGTATCGCGCCTCTATGTCGGCAGCGAGATCGGCCAGGGTTATCCGGGCGACGAGGACAACGGCGAGATGTCGGCGTGGTGGCTGTTCGGTGCCGCGGGTTTCTATCCGCTGCGCATGGGTACGCCGGAATACGTGATCGGCGCGCCACACTTCCCGCATATGAGCATCCGCACGGAAACGGGCGCGGTGATCGACATTCGTGCCCCGGGTGTAAGCGATACGAATCGCTACGTGCAGTCGCTGACGGTGAACGGAAAGCCCTGGAACCGCCTGGTACTGCCGCACGAGTTGCTGGCCAGGGGAGCGACGCTGGATTTCGTGATGGGTCCGAAGCCGTCCACGTGGGGTACCGGCGCCGATGCGCTGCCGCCGTCGATCACGGCCGATGGCGCCATGCCGGCACCGTTCCACGATGTCCTGCGCAAGGAGGACGTGACGCTGGACGGCAAGGCTTCTGCTGACGTCGCTGCCGCGGTCGACAACGATTCGTCGACCGAGCTGGCGCTGCCCACCGGCAAGGCAGTGATCGTCGATCGCCTTGCCGCTCCGGCCACGGTGGCGATGTACACCATCACCTCGCCAGCCACCGCCACCGCGCCGTCGGCATGGAAGCTTGAAGGTTCCACCGACGGCAAGCGCTGGACGCTACTCGACCAGCGCAAGGGCGAGGTCTTCCCGTGGCATCGCCAGACCCGGGCCTTCACGGTGGCCAAGCCCTCCACCTTCGCCCATTACCGCCTGAGCTTCGAAGGCACGACCCCGACAGCCGTGGCAGAACTGGAACTGCTCAGCCGCTAACACCCCCCCTGTAGGAGCGCGCCTTGCGCGCGACCGGTTATCGCGAAAATCTGCATCACCGCGATACCCGGTCGCGCGCAAGGCGCGCTCCTACAGGGCTGTCGGGTGCCCGGTTGCAGAGCCGCCCGGGCCTCACATCGCGTTGTAGGAGCGCGCCTGCGCGCGACCGGCCCACGGCGAATCACTCGCTCCGCGCCGGTCGCGCGCGAGGCGCGCTCCTACAACAGCCCCGGGGGCTTGCGGCCCGGGTTGTGAAGGGCGGCGCAGTCCCGAGGGCGGGCCCTGCTATCATGCCCGCCTGAATTGGTACCTCCGGGGTTCACGTGCTCGAGATCCTTCTGGCTGGTGGCTGGGCGCTGTTGCCCATCCTCGTCTGCTCCCTGGTCGCCCTGGCGATCGTGTTCGAACGTTTCTGGGCCCTGCGTCGTGCGGCCGTGCTTCCTCCGGGCCTTGGCGCCGAAGTGCGCCAGTGGGCGCGCTCGGCGCAGCTCGATGCGGCCCACCTGGCGGCGCTTGAGAAGGGTTCGCCGCTGGGCGAGCTGTTTGCCGGCGCGCTGGCCGTGCGCGATCGCCCGCGCGACATCATCAAGGAGCGCATCGAGGACACCGGCCGCCATGTGGTCCACCGCATGGAGCGCTACCTGAACACCCTGGGCACCATCGCCCTCATCGGCCCGCTGCTCGGCCTGCTGGGCACGGTCATCGGCCTCATTCGGATGTTCCTCAACGTGATGGCCGGCGGTATCGGCGACCCCACGAAGATGGCCGGCGGCATCGGCGAAGCGCTGATCTGCACCGCCTTCGGCCTGGTCGTATCCATCCCGGCCTACGTGCTGCACCGTTACTTCCGCTCGAAGGTGAGCGGCTACGTGGTGCAGATGGAAAAAGAGGCCACGGCCCTGCTCGACGATCTCTCGGCCCCGCGCACGGCGCCGCGTCGTCGTACCGCCACGCCGGAAGCCGCGGCTGCGCAGGCCGATTGATCCATGCGCATCGGTTCCCGTCGTGAAGACGATTTCGAGATCAACGTCATTTCGTTGATCGACGTCCTGCTGACCCTGCTGATGTTCTTCGTGCTGAGCACCACCTTCATCGAGCATTCGCGCCTGAAGGTGAACCTGCCCAAGGCCGATGCCGAAGCCCGCGAAGCCACCGACAACGCACTCAATCTCGTGGTGGACCGTGACGGCCACTACGCGGTGGGCAGCGACGAGGTGCCGGGCGAAGGGGTGGAATCCCTGAAGACCGCCATCGAGCGCGTGGCCGGCAGTGATCGCAGCCGCCTGGTGGTGATCCGCGCCGATGCCATGACGCCGCACCAGAATGTCGTCCGCGCCATGGATGCGCTGGGACAGCTGGGCTTTACCCGCCTGTCCATCGCGACGACGCCCAGCGAGGCACAAGGCAAGTGAGCGCCACCAAGAAAGTGTCGGTCTGGGATCGCCAGACCTGGCAGACGTACAAGCGCCTGCTGACCTACACCCGCCGTTTCCGCACGGCAGGCTACATCGCCATCGTCGGCATGATCATCGACCCGATCTGCCTGTCGCTGTTCACCGGCATGCTGAAGCCGCTGATCGACAACCTGTTCGTCGACAAGGATCCCTACACGATCTTCTGGATGCCGATCTGGATCGTGGCGATCTTCAGCGTGCGCGGCTTTGCCTCCTACGCCACCGACTACGGCATCGCCTACGTCGGCCGCAACGTGGTGCAGGCCATTCGCGTCGATGTATTCGCCGCCTACCTGCGCCTGCCCGCCGCGTTCTTCGCGAAAGAGCCTTCGGGCCAGCAGATCTCGCGCATCACCTACACCAGCGAACAGGTGGCCTCGGCCTCCGCCGATTCGCTGAAGGTGGCGATCACCGAAGGCCTCACCGTGGCCGGCATGCTGTGCGTCATGCTCTACCAGAGTGCCTATCTCGCGATGGCGCTGCTGGTGCTGGTGCCTTGCGTCGTGGCGATCGTCACGGTCATCAGCCGTCGCTACCGCAAGATCAGCAAGCGCATCCAGGGCAACATGGGCACGGTCACCAGTGCCGTGGAAGAGGCTGTCGCCGCCAATCGCGAAGTGCGTATCTACGGCGGCCAGGAACACGAGACCCAGCGTTTCGGTGAAGTCGCCGAGCGCCAGCGTCGCCTCAACCTCAAGGTGAACTCGACCAGTGCGATGTCGAGCGCCACGATCCAGACCACGGGTGCCGTGGCGCTGGCGACCCTGGTGTTCCTCGGCACGCGGCCCGACGTGCTCAACAGCATCACCCCGGGCGTATTCACGTCGGTGCTCACCGCCATGGGCGGCATGCTGCCATCGCTGAAGCGTCTTGCCGGCATCCAGTCGAGCCTGCAACGTGGCGTGACGGCGGCCGAAGACCTCTTCGCCATCATGGACGAGCCGCCGGAAGTCGATCATGGCACCGAGGAACTCGTACGCACGCGCGGTGATATCCGTTTCGAAGGCGTGCAACTGGTCTACGAGCGCAACGACCACGTGGCCCTGCGCGGCGTCGATCTGGTCTGCGCACCGGGCACGGTCACGGCCCTCGTGGGTCGTTCGGGCAGCGGCAAGTCCAGCCTCGTCAGCCTGCTGCCGCGCTTCTACGAGCCCTCGGGAGGAAAGATCCTCATCGACGGTCGCGACTACGCGCAGTACACGCTGGCTTCGTTGCGCAAGCAGATCGCCTGGGTAGGCCAGCACGTGGTGCTGTTCGACGATACCGTCGCCGCCAATATCGCCTATGGCGAAATGGCCGGCGCCTCGGAGGCGGACATCATCGAGGCGGCGAAGGCCGCCAACGCAATGGAATTCATCGAACGCCTGCCGCAGGGCCTGCATACGCAGATCGGCCAGGGAGGCAATTCGCTCTCCGGCGGCCAGCGCCAGCGCATCGCCATTGCGCGTGCCATCCTGAAGAACGCGCCGATCCTCGTGCTCGACGAAGCCACCAGCGCGCTGGATACGGAATCGGAGCGCCTGATCCAGGATGCGCTGACCCGCCTCATGCGCGACCGCACCACGCTGGTGATCGCCCACCGTCTTTCCACCATCGAACATGCAGACCAGATCGCCGTGATGGAGCAGGGCCGCATCATCGAACTGGGCACGCATCGCCAGCTGCTGGATATCGGAGGCCAGTACGCCGCGCTGCACCGCATGCAGTTCCACGAGCAGGCCACGGGAAACTGACCCCGTGGCCCTGGGGGATGCGCTGACGCGTCGCTGGTACCGGGGGGATGCGCCCCCCTTGTGGACGCGTCCGCTCGAAGCCCTGTATCGCCACGTCGTAAAGCGCCGGGCAAAAGGTTTTCGCGACGATGCGTCGCGCGTCGTTCACTTGCCGGTACCCGTCGTGGTCGTCGGCAACATCACCCTGGGTGGCACGGGCAAGACGCCCTTGATCGTCGCCCTGGCGCAGGCCATGCGCGCCCGCGGCTTCGTCCCGGGCGTGGTGAGCCGCGGCTATGGCGGCAGCGAACGCGGCCCCTATCTGCTGAGCGAGGACGACAGTCCCGCAAAGGTCGGCGACGAACCCTGCCTCATCCGGCAGAACGGTATTCCCGTCGCCATCGGCAGGGAGCGTCCCGAGGCGGCTCGCCTGCTGGTGGAGATGGGCTGCGATCTCGTGCTGGCCGACGACGGCCTCCAGCATTACCGCCTGGGTCGCGATCTCGAAATCTGCGTAATCGACGGCGAGCGGCGCCTGGGCAACGGGCACCTGTTGCCGGCCGGCCCGCTGCGCGAGCCTGTGGAACGCCTGCGCGACGTGGATTACATCGTGGTCAACAGCGGCAGTCCTGCGGGGGGCGAAGTGCCGATGACCCTGGAAGGCGGCGTCGCCGTGAACATGGACGATCCGACCTTGACGGCGCCGCTCACGGATTTCGCAGGGCGCCCCGCGCATGCCGTCGCCGGCATCGGCAACCCGGCGCGTTTCTTCGCCAGCCTTGCCGCGCAAGGCATCGCAGTAGATGGACATCCCTTTGCCGACCATCACGCCTTTACCCGCGACGATTTCATCTTCGCCGATGGCTGCCCCGTGTTGATGACAGACAAGGACGCCGTGAAATGCCGGGCCTTCGCGCGCGCCAACTGGTGGCGGGTGCCGGTGCGTGCCGTGTTGCCCGAAGCGTTCTACGACGGCATCGCTGAGCGGGTGCGGAATCTTTCCCGCACCCGATGACGTCATGCGTGTCGGCGCCCGATGAGGATCACGACCAGCGCAGCCACGACGAACACGGCCGACAGTCCCGGAATCACGGCAGGCCCCACGGCATTGATGAGCAGGCCGCCCAACAGCGCGCCCAGGCCGATGGCGGCGTTGAACACCGCCACGCTGATGGAGGTGGCAGCGTTTTCGGTGCCTTCCATGGTGGAGGCTTCCTTGAACACGGATGTCTGCAACAGCACGGGAAGTGCGCCATACGACGCTCCCCACAGTGCAAGCACGGCCATCGTCGTGGCGTGGTTCGTCGCGGCAAGGTTCATCCATGCGAGGCTCACCGCCATCATCACCGTGACGACCACGAGGCAGGCGCGCAACGATCTGGCGGCGAACGGGCCGATGGCGAAGTTGAGGATCACGCCGGCCACGCCGTAGACCAGCAGCATGAGGCTGACCTGCGTCGCCGACAGGTGCGCCACTTCTTCCAGATACGGCGTGATGTACGTATAGGCGAGGAAGTTACCGGTAACGATCAGCGCCGTCGTGGCGAAGATCGCCAGCAGCGGGCGGTGTCGGAAAATAGAGCGCAGCGCACCGCGGATCGGCGCCTGCGGCAGGCGCACGGCCGGCACCGACCACGCCAGTGCAACGAACACACCCAGGCTCAGCATGCAAAGCGCGGCGAACACGGCTCGCCATCCGTCATGCTGGCCGATGAGCGTGCCGGCAGGAATGCCCAGCACCGTTGCCAGTGACACGCCACCGAAGACCGTGGATGTGGCACGTATCGCATGTTTCGGCGCCACCAGATGCACGGCCGTGACCACCGCCGTGGACCAGAACACGCCGATGGCAGCGGCCACGAGCACGCGCCCCAGCAAGACGACGCCGTAACCTGGTGCAAGATAGGTGACGAGGTTGCCGAGGCAGCAAATCGCCAGAAGGCTGGTCATCAAGGCCTTGCGATGGATGTTGCCGAGCAGGCCGGTCAGGGGAGTGGCGGTCAGTGCCACCACGAAGGAAAAGCAGCTCACGAGGTAACCCGCTTCGCCCAGTGATACATGCAGGCCTTCGGCCATCGCAGGCAAGACGCTGACCGGCATGAGCTCGGTGCTGACGAAGCAGAAGCAGCCCAGTGTGAGGGCGAGGATCGCGGCAACGCTGCGCAACGTGGAAAGATCGGGCCGGGATGTCGACGCATCCGGCGCGGTGGCGGTGAAATCCATGGGGAGGTCCATAGCGGTAGACAAGGAAAATCGCGAGCAGGTTTACGGCCGCCCGCCGGGCGGTTCGCGTGTCGCGGTGCATGGGAATGGTGCGTCGCAGGGCACCGACTTGCGATAGCATGAAAGGAACTTGATTGATGCCTGTGAGTCACCAATGCGAGAGCTGAGCACCCAGTTGCTGGAGGGCGTGGACGTCATGTCTGCCGTGGTGGACACGGGCAGCTTCGGCGGCGCCTCGGAGGTCCTGGACATGTCGCCTTCGGGCGTCAGCAAGGCCATTGCGCGGCTGGAGTCGCGTATCGGCATCCGCGTGTTCGAGCGTACGACGCGCTCGGTCCGTCTCACGGACGAGGGGCGGCGGTTCTACGAGCAGGTGATGCCGCTGATTGCCGCGCTGGCGGAAGCCACGGGCAATGCAGCGGGGGACGCGCGCAAGGTGCGCGGGCGCTTACGGGTCAATGTCGATCCCTTGTTCGCGCAGCTCGTGCTGGGGCCGAAGCTCGGCAGCTTCATGGACACCCATCCCGAACTGGAAATCGAACTGCGCAGCAAGGACGAACTGGGCGACCTGGTCGCGGATGGTTTCGACCTGGCGATTCGCTTCGGCCATCCGCAGCCCTCGTCACTGGTGGCACGCAAGCTGTTCGATACGCATGTGCTGGCGGTGGCGTCGCCTGCCTACCTGAAGCGTTTCGGTCACCCGAAAGACCCGCATGACCTCGAACAGGAGCACCACCGCTGCATCCAGTTCAGGGAGCCGGTGACCGGTCGTCCGTTTCCGTGGGAGTTCCAGCACGGGCGCCGGAAGATGACAGTCCGGCCGCACGGCATGCTCACCTTGAACGATCCGGGCACGCTGCACAGCACCTGCCTGGCCGGCCTGGGCATCGGCCAGCTCTTCGAACTGGGCATCGGGGACGATCTTGCGGCAAAACGCCTGATCAACCTGTTTCCCGACTGGTCCGACCATCGCTTCCCGCTCTACGCCTACTACCCCTCCCGCCACCACGTACCGGCCAAGACCCGCACCCTCCTGGACTTCGTCATCAGCCTGGCCCACCTGTGAAGCGCGCCTCGACAATGCCCCTGTAGGAGCGCGCCTTGCGCGCGACCGGTCCAGGGCGAATCGTTTCCGCTTCGTACCTGTCGCGCGCAAGGCGCGCTCCTACAGGGGAAGGGGCCAACGAAAAACGCCCCCGAGGGGGCGTTTTTCTTTCAGCACCATTAACTGCGGCTTACTGCACGCGGCTGACGTTGCCCTGTTCGTCCACGACAACGATGTCGCCATTGCGAATCGCCGAGGCATCCTTGACCTGCACGTTGGTGTAACCACCGGTGCCCATCTTCAGGCGCAGGGTGTAGCTCTCGCTGCCACCACCGGTGCCGATGGCATTGCCGGCGAAGCCGCCGCCCACCGCGCCGCCGGCGGTAGCCAGGAGACGACCCTTGCCCTTGCCGACCTGGTTGCCGAGTACGCCGCCGGCAATGGCGCCGATGACGGCACCGGCCGTGCCGTGGTCACGGCCCTGGGTGATGTTGTGGTCGATGCTCTGCACGACGCCGCACTGGTCACAGCGCACGTAGATGCCATCGGGACGCGTGAGCGTTGCAGCCGACGCGGGAGCGGCGATGGCCGTGGCGAGAAGGGCGGCCATGGGGAAGCCGAGGACGGTCTTGAGGTTCATCGGGATGTCTCCTTATCTCACGGTCTGGGGATCTGCCGTGTACGCCCCCAAGTCTAACCATGGAGACTGAACCGAAAGCGAGCAAAATTCTCACTTCCCGCACGGACACCGTGGATACTACGCCGATGAGCACTGCCATCGTCTGGTTCCGTCGCGACCTCCGCCTTGCCGACCACCCCGCACTCACCGCCGCCATGGCGGCACACGAGCGCATCCTGCCGATTTACATCCACGCCCCCGACGAGGACGGTGCCTGGGCACCCGGGGCGGCCAGCCGCTGGTGGCAGCACCACTCGCTGACGTCGCTGGATACCTCCCTGCATCGCCATCATGGCGCCTTGCAGCTGCTGCACGGCCCCAGCCTCGAAGCACTGCGCGCCGCCATCGAAGCCAGCGGGGCCTCGGCGGTCTACTTCCATCGTCTTTACGAGCCCCTGTCGCTGCGTCGAGATGCGGCGGTCATCAAGGCGCTCGAAGACGACGGCATCGAGGTCCATGTCCTCAACGGCTCCCTCTGGTGCGAACCCTGGGAACTGGCGACAAAACAGGACGAACCGTACAAGGTGTTTACGCCGTTCTGGCGCAACCTGCGGCCGCGCATCGACGGCAGTGACCCCATGCCGGTGCCTTCGCCCCTGCGGCTCGCCAGCCTGCCTCGCTCGGCATCGCTGGACGATTTCGGCCTGCTTCCCGAACTGGATTGGGCCGGCGGCTTTGCCGAATGGACTCCGGGCGAGCAGGGCGCCGCCGACATGCTGGACCTGTTCGCCGACGACGCGGTAGGCCACTACCCGGAAGGGCGCGACCTGCCGGCACGCCATGGCACCTCGCGCCTGTCGCCACACCTGCACTGGGGTGAGATCACGCCGCGCCAGATCGCCTCAGGGCTGCGCGAGCGACTGGCCCGACGTCGCAACGGTGCCGACATCGAGCCCTATCTGCGCCAGCTGGGCTGGCGTGAATTCGCCCACCATCTGCTCTATCACTTTCCGAAAACGCCTACCGAAAACTTCAACCCGCGCTTCAACGGCTTCCGCTGGGCAAAGCGCGACGCCCATGCGCTGCGTCGCTGGAAACGCGGCCTGACCGGCATCCCTATCGTGGATGCCGGCATGCGCGAGCTATGGGCGACCGGCTGGATGCATAACCGCGTGCGCATGCTCGTGGCGAGCCTGCTTACCAAGAACCTCCGCCAGCACTGGCTGCTGGGCGAGAAGTGGTTCTGGGACACGCTGGTGGATGCGAACCTCGCGAACAACGCGATGGGCTGGCAGTGGGTGGCGGGCAGTGGCGCGGATGCCGCGCCGTATTTCCGCATCTTCAACCCGGTGACCCAGTCGGAGAAATTCGACCCCGACGGCAGCTACATCCGCCGCTGGGTGCCCGAACTGGCGAAGGCGCCGGGCCGCCTCGTCCACGCACCGTGGGAAGACGAGGCATTCCTGAAGCGCTCCGGCTACCCGGCGCCGCTGGTAGACCTGAAGGAAACGCGCGAGGCCGCGCTTACGGCGTACCAGAGCCTGCGTTCCGCTCCTTGAGCAACAGGGCGAGCACAGGCGGCGTGATCATGGCGGTGAGCAGCGACATTGCCACGATCACGGCGTAGATCTTCTCGTCGAACACGCCGGCTGCCAGCCCGAGGCTGGCGATCACCACGCCTACCTCGCCACGCGGCACCATGCCGAAGCCCACGATGGTGGCGCCGCGCCGTCCGAGGCGCATGGCGCCGAGAAAGCCACCGGCCAGCTTCGACACCACGGCAATCAGCGTGACCACCGCGAGCATGCCCAGCGCACTGGCGTTGGCCAGCTCGGCAAGATTGACCTTGGCACCGGTGACGACGAAGAAGAACGGCGTGAGGAAGGCCAGCAAGGGCGCGGTCTGTTCTTCCAGCTGGTGCCGCTGGCGGGTTTCCGAGGCGATCATGCCTGCAAGGAAGGCGCCGATGATCGCGGCCAGGTGGAACTTCATGGACAGGTAGGCCAGGCCCAGGCACAGCGCAAGCACGATGCCCAGCGCCGACATCGGGCTGCTGGGTTTATCGAGCCAGCCCGAGCCGCGCCGCATCACGCGCGTGCCGCCCCAGCCGATCACTGCGACAAAACCCACGGCGCCAAGCAGGGTGCCGGCGAGGCTGCCCACGTCGACCGAACCGCCGCCCTGGAGCGACGAGACCACGCCCAGCAGCAGCATGGCGAGGATGTCGTCGATCACGGCCGCGCCGAGGATGATGCGGGCTTCCTGGCGTTGCAGCACCCCCAGCTCCTGGAGCACGCGCGCCGTGATACCTGCCGAGGTGGCGACGAAGGCAGCCGCCACGAACATCGAGCGGATCCAGTCGAAACCCGAGCCATGCGCCCAGAGGGCACCGAGGCCGAAGGGCAGCAGCACGCCGAGCACGCCGACGAGGAAGGCACTGGTGCCCACGCGCTTGAGATCGTCGAGCCGTGTTTCCAGGCCGACTGAGAAAAGTAGGAGGATCACGCCGATTTCGGCCAGCACGTCGAGCGGCGTGCCGGTGGCGATATCGGGTAGCGATACCCAGCCCAGCGCCGAGGGACCGACGATGCAGCCGGCGGCGATTTCGCCCACGACCGAGGGCAGGCGCAGGCGCTGGGCGATTTCGCCGCCGATCTGTGCGGCGACGAAGATGATGAAAAGCGTGAGCAGGATGCCCGCGGAGTCGTGCATGGAGGTGTCCCGGAACAGCGGCGCAGGAGGTGCGCCGGTTCCGAGAGTAACCCGTGAAGCGGGTCAGCCGGGAGTCGTCTCCGGCCGCGTGTCGCGCAGGCGGCTGAAGATCCAGCTGGCGGCCAGCGTGATCATGCCCAGGATGACCACGGACCAGCGGAAGGCGTGCACATAGGCACCGGCATCGCGATTGTCGAGGAAGCCGGCCATGAGCAGCGAGGCCATGGCGATGCCGAAGCTCATCGACAGGTATTGCGCCGTGGATGCCATCGACGAGGCCTGCGAGGCGTAGCGGACATCGAGGTCCACGTAGGCCAGCGTGTTCATCGAGGTGTACTGGATCGACATGATGGCGCCGTACACGCCCACGTACGAGGCGATGAGCCAGGTGGGCGAGGCAGGCGAGAGCAGGGCGAAGCCACACAGCACGATCGCCACGCCGATGGTGTTGCCCAGCAGCAGGCGACGGTAGCCGAAGCGGGTGAGCAGGCGGTCGATGAAGGGCTTCACGGCGATGGAGCCCAGCGCCTGCGGCACCATCATCATGCCGGCCGCCAGTGGTGACCAGCCGCAGCCGATCTGCAGAAACAGCACCAGCAGCAGGTACATGCCCGACACGCCCAGCCGGGTGAACAGGTTGCCGGCCAGCGACACCCACACGCTGCGCACGCGCAGCAAAGAGAGGTCGCTCACCGGATGCGCCACGCGCCGGCTGTGTCGCGCATACAGCGCGCCGAGGCCGATCGAGGCGAGGGCATAACCGCCCACCATGAACCAGTGGCCATCACCGCCCGCCGTTTCCGCGGCCATGAGCATCAGTGCAGAGGCGCCGGCAAACAGGAGGAAGCCGAAGGTGTCGAAAGGGTTCGCGCGATCGAGGCGGTACTCCGGCATCTCGCGGCGATTCAGCAGCAGGCCCACGATGCCAACCGGCACGTTGATGAGGAAGATCAGCCGCCAGTTGGTGAACTCCACCAGCGCACCGCCCAGCAAGGGCCCGAACACCGAACCCAGCAGGCCGAAGGTGGCGACGGTAGTCATGGAGCTGACGAATTCGCGCCGGTCGATGCTGCGCACCAGCACATAGCGCCCCACGGGCATCAGCGCCGCACCGCCCAGCCCCTGGATCACGCGCGCCATCACAAGCTGCGGCAGGCTCTGCGCCAGGCCGCACAGCAGCGAGCCCAGCGAGAACACGAGAATCGCCCCGCCGAATACGCGGCGCGTGCCGAAGCGGTCGCACAGCCAGGGACTCATCGGGATGAACACGGCCAGCGTCAGCACGTAGCAGGTGAGGGCGGTGCGCATGCTCAGCGGCGTGACATCCAGCGCGCCGGCGATGGCCGGCACGGCGGTGTTCACGATGGTGGAATCCAGCGCCTGCATGAAGAAGGCGGCCGAGACCAGCCAGATAAGCCCCCGGTAACGCGCCCGGCTGGACGGTTGAGCGGGTGCGAGTGCCGGCCGGTCGGAGGGAAGCGGGTGTACGTCGGTTCGGTCGGGATTGTCGATGACGTCGTCGAGGGGCATGGTACCGGGCATTATAGCCCACACGGCTCATCGGCTCCCTTGCATTTGGAACGACATCGGCCGACAGTTGTCGGTTGTCTCCGCCAGACGCATCCATCACGGATCCTCCACATGTCCCAAGCCATCGCTCCCGTCGAAGCCGTCGAACGCGCCGCCGACCTGCGTCGCCGCATCGAAGATGCGAACTACCGCTACCACGTGCTCGACGAGCCGGACATCAGCGATGCCGAGTACGACCGTCTCATGCGCGAGCTGGAGGCACTGGAGCGCCAGTACGCCGATCTGGCCGTGCTGGATTCGCCCACGCGCCGGGTGGGTGCCCGTGCGCATGGCGGCTTTGCCGAAGTCACGCATGCCGTGCCCATGCTGTCGCTGGGCAACGCGTTCGAGCAGGAGGGCAACACCGATCGCGAAAAATATCGCGAAGTGGCCGACTTCGAGCGTCGCATCGAGCAGACACTGGGTCGGGCGCAGCCAGTGTTCTCGGTCGAGCCCAAGCTCGATGGCCTCGCCATCAGCCTTCTCTACCAGGACGGTGTCTTCGTGCAGGGCGCCACGCGCGGCGATGGTGCCGTGGGTGAAGATGTCACCGCCAACCTGCGCACGGTGAAAGCCGTGCCGTTGCGCTTGCGCGGCAACGACTGGCCGCGCGTGCTGGAAGTGCGCGGCGAGGTCATCATGCCGCGCGCCGCTTTCGAGGCTTTCAACGAACGCGCCCGCGAGGCCGGTGACAAGCCCCTGGCCAACCCGCGCAACGGCGCCGCAGGCTCGCTGCGCCAGCTCGATCCGGCGGTAACGGCGAAGCGTCCGCTGGCCTTCTTCGCCTATGCGGTGGGCCGCGTGGAAGGCGGCGAACTGCCCGACACTCACTCGGACACGCTGGCGAAGCTGCGCGAATGGGGTTTTCCGGTATCGCCCGAGGTATCCACGGCGAAGGGCTTCGAAGGCCTCATCCGTTATTTCCGCCGCATCGGCGAGAAACGCGACAGCCTGCCTTACGACATCGATGGCGTGGTCTATAAGCTCGACGACTACGAAGGCCAGCAGGAGATGGGTTTCGTTTCGCGCGCACCGCGCTGGGCCATCGCCCACAAATATCCCGCGCAGGAGCAGATGACCACGGTCGAGGGCATCGAGATCCAGATCGGCCGCACGGGTGCCGCCACGCCCGTGGCCCGTCTTGCCCCCGTGCAGGTGGGTGGTGTCACCGTCACCAATGCCACGCTGCACAACGCCGACCAGGTGGCTCGCCTCGACGTGCGCGTAGGCGATACGGTGATCGTGCGTCGCGCTGGTGACGTGATTCCCGAGGTTGCCCGCGTGGTGGAAGAGCGCCGTCCGGCGAAGACCGTGGCCTGGGCCATGCCCGCCACGTGTCCGGTCTGCGGTTCGGCCCTGCTGCGCGAAGAGGGGGCGGCGGCTTACCGGTGTTCCGGTGGATTGATCTGCGCCGCGCAGCGCAAGGAGGCGATCATCCACTTTGCCTCGCGTCGTGCGATGGATATCGACGGCCTGGGCGACCGCTTCGTCGATGCGCTGGTCGAGTTCGACATGGTGAAGACGCCGGCCGACCTGTATGCGCTCACCGTGGAGCGTTTCGTCGACATGAAGCGCCGCGCCGACGAGCGCGACGGCACCACGCCGGAAACGGTGAAGCAGGGCAAGGTGGCCACCAAGTGGGCCGAGAACCTCGTGGAGTCCATCGAGGCCAGCAAGAAATCCACGCTGCCGCGCTTTCTGTTCGGACTGGGCATCATGCATATCGGCGAGAGCACGGCCAAGACACTGGCGACATGGCTGGGTTCGCTGAAGGTGGTCCGTCGCACACCCGCCCCCGTGTTGCGCGTGCTGCCGGATATCGGTGACGAAGTGGCGAAATCCATCGCCGCGTTCTTCGCGCAGCAAGGCAACGAGAAGGTGGTGGACGATCTGCTGAAGGCGGGCATCACCTTCTCCGACGAAGGCCAGCCATCGCCCAAGCTGCGCGAGCGCCTGGGCCTGGATGTACTGCTCGATTCGGCGCGCGTATCGAAGCTGGGCCCCAAGAGCACGGCGATCCTGGCGAAGAACTACGCCAGCCTCGATGCGCTCATCAAGGCGGGCGAACACCAGTGGATCGTCGCTGGCGTGCCGCAGGCCGCGGCATCCAATCTTTCGGCTCACCTGGCCGACCATGCGTCCGAACTGCATGCCAACGACAAGGCCATGCGCGCATTGCTCGATGCGCTGCCAGCCAAATCCGTATCGGCGTTGCCGCTGGAAGGCCACACCTACGTGATCACCGGCACCATGGCGACACTCAAGCGCGACGACGCCACCGAACGGCTCGAATCGCTGGGTGCCAAGGTGGCAGGCTCGGTGTCGAAGAAAACCACGGCGGTGTTCGCGGGCGAAGCGGCCGGCTCCAAGCTCGACAAGGCCAACGAACTCGGCATCGACGTAAAAACCGAAGATGACCTGATCGCGTTGCTGGCCTCGCATGGAGTTGCACCGTGAGCGAGGCGCTGAAAAACCTGCGCCTGCGCGCGGATACCTATGCACGCATCCGTGCGTTTTTCGCGGCGCGTGGCGTGCTGGAAGTGGAGACGCCGATCCTGTCCGCCGCAGGCAACACCGATCCGAACATCCAGAGTTTCAGCACGTGTTTTTCGGGCCACGTGGATGCCGGCGCCCGCGAGCGCTGGCTTCGTACATCGCCCGAATTTCCGCTGAAGCGCCTGCTCGCGGCAGGCGTGGGCGATTGCTACGAACTGGGCCGCGTGTTCCGCGACGGCGAGGCCGGTGGCCGGCACAATCCCGAATTCACCATGCTGGAGTGGTACCGCGTGGGCTGGGACGATGCGCGCCTGTCGCGCGAGGTGATCGACCTGCTGGAGCAGTTGCTGTTGCAGGCCGGACGCACGTTCGACGTGGTCGAGACGACGTATCGCGGACTCTTCCACGATGCGCTGGGCGTGGACGCGCTCTCCGATTCGGTGGAGCGGCTGCGGGAAACACTGGGCGATATCGGCCTCGATGGCGAGGGCCTGGGTCGCGACGACTGGCTCGACCTGTTGATGACCCATCGCATCCAGCCGTCGTTCCCGCGCGACCGCATCACCATTGTTTCCGATTTTCCCGCCAGCCAGTGTGCGCTGGCGCGTATCCGCCACGACGATCCACCGGTGGCCGAGCGCTTCGAGGCCTATGTGGGCCGTTATGAAGTGGCCAATGGCTATCACGAGCTCAACGATGCCTCCGAGCAGCGCGCGCGCTTCGAACGCGACAACGCCGTACGCCGCGAGCGGGGTGTGCCGGAGGTGCCCATCGACGAGAACCTGCTGGCCGTGCTCGACGCCATGCCCGGTTGCGCCGGCGTGGCGCTGGGTGTGGAGCGCCTGCTCATGGTGCTGGCCGACACCCACGCCATCGCCGACGTGCTCGCTTTTCCTTTTTCCGAGGCCTGACCATGCTCCGCGCCATCCATCATGTCGCCATCATCTGCTCCGACTACACGCGGTCGAAGGCGTTCTATACCGAAACCCTGGGCCTGAAGGTCGTCCACGAGGTGTATCGCGAGGCCCGCGACTCCTGGAAACTCGACCTGGAGGTGAGTCCGGGCGTGCAGGTTGAGCTGTTCTCGTTTCCGTCGCCCCCGGCGCGGGTGTCCCGGCCCGAGGCCCAGGGCCTGCGCCACCTGGCCTTCGCCGTAGACGATATCGACGCCACCGTGGCCACGCTGACCGCCCGTGGGGTGGTTTGTGAACCGATCCGGGTGGATGAGTACACCGGGCAGCGGTTCACCTTCTTCGCCGACCCGGACGACCTGCCGCTGGAACTGTACGAAAGGGCGTGATCCGCGCCCTGCGGAGTCGCCGGCCGGTCATTCCGATGCGCTAAAATGCCGGACATGACCGAAGACCTTTCCAGCCGCCCGCGTCCCGCGGAAGCCGGCGCCCGCCGTCCCAGCACCGGTGTCGAAATCGACCGCGTGAAGGTCGGTGGCGGCGCGCCCGTCGTCGTCCAGTCGATGACCAATACGGATACCGAAGACCCGGTATCCACCGCGAAGCAGGTGGCCGAGCTGGCCCGTGCCGGTTCCGAGCTGGTGCGCATCACCGTGAACACGCCGGCCGCCGCCGCCGCGGTGCCGCGTATTCGCGAGCGACTGGACATGATGGGCGTCTCGGTGCCCCTCATCGGCGACTTCCACTACAACGGCCACCAGTTGCTCGAAGGCGAGCCGGCCTGCGCCGAGGCGCTGGCGAAGTACCGCATCAACCCCGGCAACGTGGGCTTCGGCAAGAAGAAGGATGCCCAGTTCGCCTCGATCATCGAGATGGCGATCCGCTACGGCAAGCCCGTGCGCATCGGCGCCAACTGGGGTTCGCTCGACCAGTCGATGGTTGCGGCGCTGATGGACGAAAACTCGCAGCGTGCGAGTCCGTGGGATGCCGGTCACGTGGCCCGTGAGGCCCTGATCCGTTCCGCGCTGGATTCCGCGGCGCGCGCCGAGGATCTCGGCCTGCCGCGCGACCGCATCATCCTGTCGTGCAAGGTGTCGGGGGTGCAGGAGCTCATCGCGGTGTATCGCGATCTCGCCCGGCGTGGCGATTACGCGCTGCACCTGGGCCTTACCGAGGCCGGCATGGGTTCCAAGGGCATCACGGCGTCCAGCGCCGCGCTGGCCGTGCTGTTGCAGGAAGGCATCGGCGACACCATCCGCATTTCGCTCACGCCGGAACCGGGCCAGTCGCGCACGGGAGAGGTCATCGTCGCGCAGGAGCTGTTGCAGACGATGGGCCTGCGCGCGTTCACGCCGCTGGTCACGGCCTGCCCGGGTTGCGGCCGCACCACCAGCGAGTTCTTCCAGGAGCTGGCGAAGACGGTGCAGGGCCATGTGCGCGAGCGCATGCCGGAATGGCGCGTGAAATACGACGGCGTGGAGAACCTCACCCTGGCCGTCATGGGCTGCGTGGTGAATGGCCCGGGCGAATCCAAGCACGCGAACATCGGCATCTCGCTGCCGGGCAACGGTGAAGCCCCTTCGGCACCGGTCTTCATCGACGGCGAAAAGTCCCTGACCCTGCGCGGCGACAACATCGCCGACGAATTCGTCGCCATCCTCGACAACTACGTAGAAACCCACTACGCCACCCGCCAAGACTAAAAAAATCCTGTAGGAGCGCGCCTTGCGCGCGACCGTCTGAAACGCTGCGTCGCCAGCTGAAAGGGGCTTCCCTACCGAAGGTGTGGGAGCCAATCGCCTCGGCGATGTTGCGCTCCGTAGGAACCCAGCCCATGTGGTGCGTCGCTCCGTAGGAAGGGCTCGCCTATCAGCCTCGCATCGGCACCCATACGTGGCGTTGCAGAGGCGACAGGGGCCGCCTCTGCCCATCGTGATCGCGGCGTGTTGTAGGAGCGCGCCTGCGCGCGACCGTTCATGGCGCGGCCCATCATCGCTCCCGTTCCACCGGTCGCGCGCAAGGCGCGCTCCTACAGGGATACGGGGTCGTGGTGCGAATACATTGTAGGAGCGCGCCTGCGCGCGACCGTTCATGGCACGGCCCATCATCGCTCCCGTTCCACCGGTCGCGCGCAAGGCGCGCTCCTACAGGGATGCGGGGTCGTGGTGCGAATGCGTTGTAGGAGCGCGCCTGCGCGCGACCGTTCATGGCGCGGCCCGTCACCGTTCCCGTTTCGCCGGTCGCGCGCAAGCACGCTCCTACAGGGATACGGGGTCGTGGTGCGAATACGTTGTAGGAGCGCGCCTGCGCGCGACCGTTCATGGCGCGGCCCATCACCGTTCCCGTTTCGCCGGTCGCGCGCAAGCACGCTCCTACATAACCGTCACGGTCTGCATGCGGGGGGTGCTTCATGATGATGGATGGCATACAACGAAGGAGACTTGGCATGACGCATGCCGTACCGCTTCTCGACCTCAATGACGGCCACAAGGCGCCGCAGCTTGGGTTCGGTGTCTTCCAGATTCCGAATGACGAAACGGCCAGGGCCGTCGATACGGCGCTGAAATCAGGCTATCGCTCGCTCGACACCGCGGCCATCTACAAAAATGAAGAAGGCGTGCGCCAGGGCATCGAGCGCGCTGGCGTGGCACGCAGCGATATCTTCCTCACCACCAAATTGTGGAACAGCGAACAGGGTTTCGACTCGACCCTGCGCGCGTTCGATGTCAGCGTGAAAAAGCTCGGCGTCGATTATCTCGACATGTATCTCATCCACTGGCCCGTGCCGAAGCATGATCGTTACGTGGATACCTGGAAAGCCTTCATCCGCCTGCGCGAGGAAGGGCGTATCCGTTCCATCGGCGTGTCCAACTTCCAGCCCGGTCATCTCGAACGCATCATCCGCGAAACCGGCGTCACGCCCGTGGTGAACCAGATCGAGGTGCATCCGGATTTTGCGCAGAACGATGTCGTCGCAGCCAACCGCAAGCACAAGGTGATCACCGAAGCCTGGAGCCCGCTGGGGCAGGGCGGTGATCTGCTGAAGAACGACACGCTGGTGGCACTGGCGAAGAAGCACGACAAGTCGCCTGCCCAGGTGGTGCTGCGCTGGCACGTGCAGCTGGGTCACATGGTGATCCCGAAGTCGGCCACGCCGGAGCGCATCCGCTCCAATATCGATGTGTTCGGTTTCCAGCTGTCCGACGAGGACATGGCCGCCATCGCGAAGCTCGATGCGGGCAAGCGCATGGGCCCGCATCCCGACGAACTCAGCTGACCGGGCTTACTTGTCCATCGTGACGTCGATCTCGATGGGATAGGGTGCCGGTGCCTTCGGGGGCACCGGCAGGGTCCAGGTGGCGAACTGGCCGGCGAAGCAGCCGGCTACCGGTGTCTGCGGGCTCACGGCCACCTCGGTGCTGCGGCCATCCGCGCCTACGGTAGCCACGAGCGTGAAGGGGCGCTTGTCTGCCGGTGCATTGCTCAGGATGCAGCTGCGCAGGGCGTCGGTGGCCGGATTGCCTATGTGGTCCCACAGGGCGCCCTGCCAGGCTTTGCCTTCGGGCCTGGTCTCCAGGGCTTTCGCGGCGTGCACGCGCTGGTCGAATCCATGGTCGGCGGCGAGGGCCAGGGCTAGCGCGAACAGCATGCGGATGTCTCCAGGTCGGGTACGCCGGGCAGGCGGGGGCTTCACATGGTGGCTTTTACGGTCTGAACGTCAAGCGTCGCCATCGCGGCGCATGGAGAACGCCGATGCGCATCCTTGCTTCCCTGATGATGACGGGGCTGATCGCCGGTGCTGCCATGGCCCAGCAGGCGCCGCCGGCCGGCGGTGTGCAGCCTGTTCCGCCGGGTAGCCCTGCACCGCAGGTGCAACCGGGTCATCCTGGTGTGCCGGGTCAACCCGCCCAGCAGGCACATCCCGTGAGCCCTTCACGTCCAGGCCTGCCGGTGAGGCCCCCCAGCCCGGCGCAGCCCGCGAATCCGGACCAGCCCAATCCCGCGGCCGCCCCGGTGCACCCGGTGTCCAGTGCAGGTGCCACGGAGCGTGGCATGGCGCCGGTGCAGCCCGCCACGGGCGTGACGCAGCGTGTGGACGATGCGGCCAGTCATAGCGTGGATGCTCAGGGCCGCCCGCTGGATACCCAGGGCAAGCCCGTGGGACAGGCGCCCGCGCCTACATCGAGCCGCTGACCCTCTTCATGGGGTCGCATGTGTCTGCGGGCCTGGGCTAACATTCGCTGAATGCCTTATTCAGCGGGGATTTGGGATGAAACGAGCGATCGCCCTGGCCCTCGTCGCCTTGGCCCTCACGGGGTGCCAGGGTATGACGAGCAAGATGTCGAAACTCGACGTCGGCACCGACCGTGACGAGGTCATCGATCGCCTGGGCAAGCCCGATTCCGATCGTTCCATGATCGGCTACGAGGTGTTGAGCTGGCTGGACCGGCGGCCGTCGCGTTTTTCCTTCGGCCGGCAGGATTACACCGTGGTGTTGAAGGATGCCAAGGTGACCCAGTTCGGGCCGGGGCTGATCCGGCGGGATGGGAAGACGACCTTGCAGATTGAGAAGGAAGACAAGTAGCGGCAGGTTGGTGCGTTGTC
Organism: Luteibacter anthropi; assembly: GCF_023699965.1. Classification (NCBI taxonomy): domain Bacteria; kingdom Pseudomonadati; phylum Pseudomonadota; class Gammaproteobacteria; order Lysobacterales; family Rhodanobacteraceae; genus Luteibacter; species Luteibacter anthropi. The sequence continues at coordinate 4,302,170 of NZ_CP077072.1, read as the reverse complement.
CCCTACGGGTGCTTATGTAGGAGCGCGCCTCGCGCGCGACCGGTAAAGACGAAACGCACCCATCGCCGTCACCCTCCTGACGGGCGCCTCACCCCAGCCACCCCCGCCGCCGATAAACCCACACGGCCACATACTCCCGCAGGCTGCGCGCCGTCAGCGTCAACGCATCCCGCCTTGGCAACCACGCCGGCGCATGCTCCAGCAGCCCATGCCCCTCGTTTGCCGCCACCGGCCTCACCGCCAGCCCGGCCTGCCGGAAACACCCCGCGGCCCGGCGCAGATGAATATCCGAACTTACCAACGCGATCGCGTCGACCCCGTTGGCCTTCAGGATCGCCGCAGACGCCATCGCATTCTCGTGTGTATTCTCGCTGCCACTTTCCGACCTGAGCGCCACGGCCGGCACGCCCGCCCGGATGAACCTCCGCATGAGGTCATCGGCCTGGTCCCGGCCGGAAGCGAGCAGGAGTGGCGCCTCCCCTTCGGTCCATAACCGCAACGCCGTACCAGCCCGGCTATCCGCCGGCATCGTCATCACCGGCAGTTTCCCCCCGCCCAGCACGACGATGGCCTGCACCCGCGCAGGCTCTACCGGTGAAGCCACTAGCAATCCGTCGCGCAGGCACAAGGCAAACGCAGGCGTCGAAGCCACCCAGATCCACCCCAGCGCCACGACCGCGCAGGCTGCGCCCGCACGGGGTCGTCGCCAGCCGATGAAGACCAGCGCCAGCACGCCAAGCAGCAGCGACTGGATGGCGGGATGCAGAAGTCGGCTCGCGTAGTCCAAGACGAAAGTGGTACTGCCGGTAGTCCATGTGCGGTCAGGGTCTCGCATCTGCCTTTGTTTCGCCTTCGGTCGAACGGCATAGGCGGGCTGTCGAATGGACGCCATGGTCTATCGGAAAGACGATACCGGTCGAGCGAAGTCACAGGGGTAGGTGGTTGTCATGAAGCGTTGGGATCGCGTCGCCGTACTCATCGCAGCCGTCATGCTTGGCGCCTGTGCCACGGGAGGCAGCAGCCTTCCACCTCCGAAACAGGACGCCAGCGCCACGATGGTGGACGCCTACCAGATCGGCGTCGACGATCAGTTGCAGGTCACCGTCTGGCATAACCCGGATCTCAGCGTGAGCGTGCCCGTGCGGCCGGATGGCAAGGTCACCGTGCCGCTGGTGGGTGATGTCGCCGCCGGCGGACGCAGTACCGACCAGGTAGCGGCGGAGATCCAGCAGAAGCTCGCGCAATACATCCGCGATCCGCAGGTGGCGGTGATCCTCACCGAGCTGCGCAGTCACGAATACCTGTCTCGCGTGCGCGTGACCGGTGCCGTGCGCAGTCCCATTTCCGTGCCATATCGCCAGGGCATGACGGTGCTTGATGCCGTGCTGGCCGCTGGCGGCACCACCGAATTCGCCGCACCCGACCGCACCGAGCTGTACCGGCACGGCACGGGCGGAACGACGCAGTCTTATTCCGTGCGCCTGGAGAAGATCCTCCAGCAGGGCGACCTGGCCAGCAATTACCCGGTGCAACCGGGCGATGTGATCACGGTGCCACAGCGCGCTTTCTGATGAAGCCCGGCAGACGGGTGCAAGGGGTCTTCGATGAGTGGTGAACTGGTTCCGTTCGCGGGCATGCTGCCCGCCCTGGCTGGCGAAGCGCGCCGCTGGCGGATGACGATGGGCGTGACCTTCGCCGTGATCGCCTTGCTGGCGCTGGCGATCGGCCTCTTGTGGCCGAAGAAGTATGAAGCCTCGGTGACGATCCTGGCCCAGGAAACCAGCATCATCACCCCATTGATGGAAGGTGCCGCTACCGCCACGGCGAACAAGAACCGTGCCGGCATCGCGCGCGACGTGATCTTCAGCCGCAAGGTGCTGGAGCAGGTGATGGCCACGGGCGGCTGGGATGCCTCGAAGCTGTCGCCGCTGGAGCACGACAAGATCATCGAAGGCATCAAGTCGCGCACGAAGATCGTCAACAACAGCGACAACCTCATCACCATCAGCTATTTCGATTCCGAGCCGCGCCGTGCCTACGACGTCACGCGCGCTTTCGGTCAGCTCTTCATCAGCGAAAGCCTGGCATCGAAGCAGCGTGAGAGCCGCGAGGCCTATGAATTCATCAACAGCCAGGTCGAGGCCTATCGCGGCAAGCTCACCGATGCCGAAGACAAGCTGAAGTCCTATCGCGACGCGAATCCCGATGCACGCCCCGGCAGCGAGATCGACACCAATTCGCGGATCAGCCAGCTGCGCACTCAGATCGAAACCAATCGCATGGATTACATGCAGAAGCAGTCGCAGGCAGCGGCACTGTCAGGCCAGCTGAGCGGCGAGTCCGAAGTGAATGCCGTGCAGACCGTAGGCGGCATCTACCAGACGGAACTGGCCGACCTGCAAGGCCAGCTCGACAAGCTGCTGCTCAACTACACCGAGGATTACCCCGATGTGGTGCGCATCCGTCACCAGATGGATGACGTGCGCCGGCAGATGCAGGCCGCCGATGCCCAGCGGGTGGCCGGTTCGCCCATGGCGGTGGATCGTGCCACCACGCTCAACCCCGTCTACCAGCAGATGCGCGTGCAGCTGGCCACCGTGCGTGGCGATGCCGCTGCGAGTGCCGCGCGCGTGTCGGCCAGCGAATCGATGCTGCAATCCGAACTGGAACGCAGCAAGCGCATCGCCAATTCCGAGAACGTCACGGCGGAGCTGACCCGCGACTACACCGTGAACCGCGATGTCTACCAGGATCTGCTGAAGCGTCGTGAAAACGCACGCGTGTCGATGAACCTCGATGCCGAACAGCGTGGCCTGACCTTCCTCGTGCAGAACCCGGCGATCCTGCCACTGGTGCCTTCGGGCCTGCGTTTCCTGCATTTCGGCATCGCCGGGCTGGTGCTTTCACTGGCCATTCCCTTCGGCCTGCTGTTCGCGGTGGTGCGCTTCGACCCCCGCGTTCGCTCGGCAGCGCAGGTGGAAAAGGCCATCGGCTATCCCGTGCTGGCCAGCGTGCCGTTCTATCCCACGCCCGGCGACCGTCGCCGGGACCATGTCCGCAACCTGACCCTGGTGCTGATCGTGCTGGGTGTCGCCGCGGTTTACCTGGTGCTGTTCCTTATCCGGATGAAGGGCTGAACCATGACCAAGACCGCCATCGATCCCGCCGAATTCACCGTGGCGACCGACGAGATACCGCCCGGGCACTCCATCGCCCGCATGCGCGAGGAAAGCCACGCGCTGGCGCCCATCGACTGCGAGCGCAAGCGGCTCATTCATCGCGAGGATTCCGTCCGCCAGCAGTCCGATGCATTCCGTGGCATCCGCACGCGCCTGCTGGAACTGGGCGGCGAGGGCAACTTCGTGACCCTGGTGGTGGCCGTGAGTCCGCGCTCGGGAGCGAGTTTCGTGGCGCGCAACCTCGCCACGGCCTTCGCCTTCGACGAAGCCAAGACCAGCCTGCTGGTGGACTGCAACCTGCGCTATCCCAACCAGCACAAGGCCTTCGGCGTGGAGCCCTCCACCGGCGGCCTCATCGACTTCCTCGAACACCCGTCGCGCGGCATCGCCTCGATCATGTATCACACGGGCGTGCCACGCCTTCGCCTGATTCCCTCCGGCACGTCGCGGGAGAACGGTGGCGAGTATTTCTCGTCGTTCCGCATGCGCGCGGTGCTCGATTCGCTGCGCTGCCGTTATTCCGATCGCTACATCTTCCTCGACGGTCCGCCGGTCAAAGGCTCGCCCGATGCGCGCATCCTGGCGGATCTCGCTGACGTGGTGGTGCTAGTGGCGGGTTACGGCCGCGATACGCCGGCAGCCATCAACCAGGCCATCGCCAACTTCGATCCCGCCAAATTTGCCGGCGTGGTTTTCAACCAGACGCCGTGAAGGCGGTCCGTGCCTTGGCAGGGGCCCGGGGAGGAAACATGGCATCGACAAGGCTAGCCCGCGCCATCGTGCTCGCGCTGGCGACCGCACCCGCCCTGGCAACGGCGGGCACGCTCGATTACACGCTGTATGCCGGCCTGGAACACAGCAACAACATCGCTTTGTCGTCCAGCCAGCCCATCAGCGAGAACGTGTTCACGCCAGGTGGCACCTTCCAGTTCATCCAGCAGGGTTCGACCTTCCAGGCCAATATCGCCGGCACCTTCGAGTATCGCAAATACCTCGACAACCATTTCGATTCGCAGGCGCAGACCCAGCTGGCGGGGCAGGCCAACTGGACCATGCTGCCGGATCGCCTGGATTTCTCGGTCGAAGACTATGCCGGCGTGCAGCCGGTGGACCAGCTCGCCAGCAATTCGCCCAACAACCAGCAGCAGACCAACGTGCTGGTGGCCGGCCCCACGCTGCGCATGCGCTTTGGCGATGCGGCGCGCGGGCAGATCGAGCTGCGCTACATCAACAGCTACGCGTCGAAGGTGGACGAGTTCGACTCCAAACGTGGTTTGCTGGCTTTCCGCCTGTTCCGCGACCTGAGCCCTACCGACCAGATCTCCGGCAACGTCGAACTGCAACGCATCCACTTCGACAACCAGCCATCCAGCGCCGACTACGATCGCAAGGAAGCGTATCTGCGCTACACGAGCACGCTGGCGCGTTTTGATGCGGACGTGGTGCTGGGCGGTACGCAGCTGTCGTTCGATGGCGGCCGGGATACCTCGGCGCCGCTGTTCCGCGCACGCCTGGGCTGGCAGCCGACACCGCGCAACAACTTCACACTGAGCGGCACCTACCAGTACGCCGATGCGGCGCAGGACATGATCACCACGCCGGGCGTGTACACCAGCGCCGGTGCGGCCGACCGCGTGGAGTCCATCGACCCCTTTGCCAATACATCGGGGCTGGGACGCGGTGTGACGTCGGGCATCGGCGTGGGCAGCGCCGTGATCGGTTCGCAGGTGTACAAGGAACGCCGCGTCGAAGGCACCTGGAACTGGCGCTCCGAGCGAATCAATCTCACGGTGTCGCCATCGTTCAGCCGCCTGCGCTACATCGGCGACCAGACCTTCGACCAGACCGCGCGCGACCTGAGCGTGGGCCTGGGCTACCGCATCGATCCGACGCTGACCCTTACCGGCTTTGCCACGGCCGAGAAACTGCAATACGACACCATCGCCCGTCGCGACAACACCGTGCGCGTCGGCCTGGACCTGGGCCAGCAGTGGAATCGTCACTGGAGCTGGCATGTATCGGCCGCACGCGAGCGGCGTACCAGCGATGCCGTGGGGCAGAGCTACCGCGAGACGGAATTCTTCGTCGGCGTGGTTTACAGGAGGTAGAGATGACCCCGACCGAGACCCCGTTCTTCTTTGGTCCGCGCGCCGGACTGTTCGGCATGTATCACGCGCCGGAAGGCCGTGCGCGCGCGTGCCTGCTCATGTGCCCGCCGCTGGGCCAGGACCTGATCCGTTGCCATCGCCTCTATCGCCAGCTGGCCCAGTCGGTGGCTGCACGCGGCATCGCCGTGCTGCGCTTCGATTATCACGGCACGGGCGACTCAGCCGGTGACAGCGCCGACGTGGACTGGAACCGCTGTATCGCCGACGCCGTGACGGCCGCCACCGAGCTGCGCTCGCATTCGGGTGCCGACCGGGTGGTGGCCTTCGGGGCGCGACTGGGCGCGAGCATTGCGCTGGCCGCCGATGCGGCGCGTTTCGCCGAAGTGATCGCGTGGGACCCCATCCTGGACGGACAGGCGCACATGGCGGCCATGGACGCCTTGCAGGCCGCCTTGCGCGAAGACGCAGGGCGCTTCACGAAGCCGCGCGCGCATGCCGACGTGGCGGCGCAGTGGCTTGGGTTCGCCGTGAGCGAACCGCTTCGCCAGCAGCTGGCGGCTTTGCGACCGGAAGCCTTCGCCACGCCGTCGCTCACCATCGATTCCACGGCCGTCGTGCCGCGCACCGACGGAAGCACGCGCGTCGTACCGCTCGGCCAGCCCACGCCCTGGAACGACCTGAGGCGCCTGGAGTCGGCCATCCTGTCGCATCCGCTGATCCATGCCGTGGGCAGCCACCTGGAGCGTGCGGCATGAGTCGGGAAGAAGCCCATCGTTTCGGTCGTGCCAGCCACCTGGTGGGCGTGGTGGGGCTGCCTGACACGCGCCGCGCGGCGATCGGCGTCATCGTGCTCAACGCGGGTCTCGTGCATCGCGTGGGACCGTTCCGCCTGCATGTGGAGCTGACCCGGCGCATCAATGCCACCGGCTACGCCACCCTGCGTTTCGACCTGTCCACGCTGGGCGACAGTGCGGCAGCACCGGGCAGCCTCACGCGCACCCAGCAGGTGGAAGCCGATCTCGACGATGCCATGCGCCTGCTGGCCGAGCGCACGGGCTGCGAGCGGTTCGTGCTTATGGGCCTGTGTTCCGGTGCACAGAATGCGCATACGGTGGCGGCCAGCGATCCGCGCGTGACCGGCGCCGTTTTCCTCGATGGCTATGCCTACCGCACCTTCGGCTACAAGCTGCGGCATTACCTGCCGCGCGTGCTGGACCCCTCCCGCTGGATGCGTCGCCTGCGTCGGCGTGCCCGCACCACGGGCGGGGAATCGGCGGAGCCGGTGTTCGCCGTGGCACCCGCGCCACGCGATGAAGTCATCGCCGACTTCACCGCCATGGTGGAGCGGGGCATGAAGCTGTACCTCGTCTATTCCGGGGGCATCAGCACGCATTTCAATCATGCCAGGCAGTTTCGCGAATGCTTTGGCAGGATCATGGACCACCCCTCGGTGACGACGCGCTACGCCGCCGACACCGATCACACCTATATCCTCACCGTGGATCGCGAGCGCCTGCTCGACGGCATCCGCGACTGGCTCGTAGGCAACTTCCCGGGCCCGGATGTCAGGAGGCCTGCATGAGTACGGTACTGGTCACGGGAGGCGCCGGTTACATCGGCAGCCATACGGTGCAACAGCTGGTGGAGCGGGGCGACCGCGTGGTGGTGGTGGATAACCTCTCCACGGGCTTCCACGACGCGGTGCATCGCAAGGCCATCTTCGTCTGGGGCGACGTGGGCGACCGCAAGCTGATGGCGCGGGTGATGAAGCAATGGCGCATCGATGCCGTGCTGCACTTCGCAGCGCACACCGTGGTGCCCGAGTCGGTGAGCGACCCGTTGCGCTACTACGGCAACAACACGATGAACACGCGTAGCCTGCTGGAGAGCTGCGCACGGTTCGGGGTGGACAAGTTCATTTTCTCGTCTACCGCTGCCGTCTATGGCAACACCGCCGATGGCGTCGCGGACGAAAACACGGCCACGTCGCCGGCCAATCCCTACGGCCGCTCCAAGCTCATGTCGGAGACCATGCTGCGCGACTGGAGCGCCACGGGTGCCATGCGCCATGTGATCCTGCGCTACTTCAACGTGGCCGGCTGCGACCCTGAGGGGCGCATCGGGCATTCCACGCCGCACGCCACGTTGCTTATCAAGGTGGCCTGCGAGCATGCCATCGGCAAGCGCCATTGCCTCTCCATCTATGGCACTGACTACGACACGCCCGACGGTACCGGCGTGCGCGACTTCATCCATGTGGAAGACCTCGCCGCCGCTCATTTGCGTGCACTGGACCATCTGCGCGACGGGGGCGAATCCCTGGTGCTCAACTGCGGCTACGGGCATGGCTACAGCGTGCGTGAAGTCGCCAACACGGTAGCGCGTGTCTGCGGGCATGCGCTCAACGTCGTGGAGTTGCCACGCCGTCCGGGTGACATCGGCATGCTTATCGCGCGCAGCGACCTGCTGCGGCAAACGCTGGGCTGGACGCCGCGGTACGACGATCTCGACGTGATCGTGCGCACCGCGCTGGACTGGGAATACCATCTGGCGGGCATGTCCGCGCCGCTGGTATCCGTCGCATGAAGGTCCCGCGCCGCCCCGGGCGTCAGGTCGTTGCCGTGCGTGCGGCACCTCCGGTATTGCGTCATGTGTTGTTTCTGCTTGCCTGCCTGCTGGGCCTGGCGACCTGGGTGTTTCCCGCCCACTCGCGCGACACGCTGCCCCAGGAGCAGCGCATCGACGTCACGCGCATCGCCGGCACGGGCGACTGCCTGCCTGTATCGGTGGGTATTCCGCTGCCGCCCGGTCGCCTGCGCGATGCCACCTTGCTGCGCATCGTGAACGAGAAGGGCGTGGAAGTGCCTGCCGACATCAAGCCGATGCTTACCTGGCATTTCCGCGATGGCAGCCTGCGTGCGATACGCGCCCAGTTTCATGGGCCGCCCGGTCGCTACTACTTTCTGCTGGACGCTCGCCGCGAGGCGAATGCCCCCGGCTGGCCGTATACACAAGGTCTCGTCGATGGCCGCCTCGCGGCTTTGGCAGCGCTCTCCCCCGAATGGCTGACCGCTTCCGGGATTGCCGGCCCCCAGCGCGTCGCCAGCCGGGGCGAAGCCTATGCCGGCTACGTGGATGGGCAGTTCCGCTGGGCGCGCGACCTGCCGGTCAAGGACACCACCGCGTGGCTGTTCGACCGGCCGTCCACCCTGTTCAAGGCCTATGTCCGCACCGGACGCGCCGACTACCTCGCCGCCGCCGAGGAAAGCTATCGCTGGTACATGAAGGGCATCACCCGCGAGGGGCGCTGCCCGGGCGGCTGGATCACGGATGGCAAGCCCTGCGACGTGAAGTACACCTATATCGAACCCATCCTGCTGGCCGTGGCGCTTACCGGCGACGACAGCATGCACGACGCGGCGCTGGTGAAGATGATGGCAACGCTATGGGACAGCGGCGGCTGGAACGGTGCGCCGGGGCCGTACCGCCGTCCCGACGATTACTTCACCGAGCGCCTGGCCGGACTGGGCCTTCTGGAAACCGTTGCCGCCTACGAACTCACCGGCGATACGCACTGGCGTGACCGCGTGCAGGCACGCGTGGGCTGGCTGCACGACCATCAGGCCAGCAACCCCGACGGCCTTGGCGACGATGGCGCATGGCGCAACAGCTGGAACGTGCACGAGAACGATCCACACGGCGCCAACGACGTACGCGGCGCCTCGCCGTGGATGAGCGAGAACATCATCGACGGCCTGTGGCATGCGTGGTGGGTAACGAAAGACCCGCGCGTCCCCGACATGATCCTGGCCTTCGGTCATTACCTCGAACGCTATGGCTGGATATCACCTTCGTTGCTCGTGTCGCCGCACGACTGGCGCAACGGTTGCTCGGGTCCGGATGGGCAGATTGCCTGGTACTGGTCATCGTCGAAGGCGAAGACCGACGCGTTGATGAAGATCCAGGAGTCCGAGGGCTGGTATAGCGACGGGCACACGGTGGAACTGGGCCTGCCGGTGGCCGCAGCCTATTACTTCGCGAAAGACGGCGCGGAAGCGGCCGTGTTCAAGCACCGCTTCGACGCCATCGCGTCGTCGTACAGCGCCTCCTGTGCCGCCATCTCGGACACGGCACGTCGCTTCAACTGGAACAACCGTGGTGCTGGCGTGGCGCAATGGATGATCCACCAGGCGCCCGGCGCGGGGAGGGCGCAGTGAACCGCCGTCTCGCCGTGCTGCGCAGCGTGGGCATCGTCACGGTGTCCACCTATGTCGAGTACGCGCTCGGCCTGCTGATGAGCGTGTGGATCGCCCGTGCGCTGGGTCCGCAGGACTTCGGTCATTACGCCTTCACCATCTGGCTGTGCGGCTGGCTGATCGTCTGCTCCAACCACGCATTGACCACCTCGTCCACGAAGTTCATCGCCGAAGCCGATGGCATGGGCGACCCGGCGCTGGCCTCGCATCTTGCCGCGCGTTTCTCGCGCATCCAGGGCTGGAGCTCGCTGGCGGTGATGCTGCTTTTCGTGGGCGGCGTGGCCATCATCCGCCCGTCGGAATGGGGTGGCGATGGCTTTGCCGTGGCGTCGCTGGTGGTGATCGCCGTGGTCGCCAAGGCCAACTATGCGGTGCTGGTCGCCATCGGCAAGGGACAGGAGCGTTTCGAACCGGAAGCGGTGGCGACGGTGGCCGGCGGCGTGCTGGGCATGCTCTTCGTATTGGCGGCGATGTGGCTCCGGGCCGGGTTGATCGCCTTCGTCGGCCTGTTCGCCGTGGCCTGCCTCGTGCTGAACGTGATCAACCGCATCATGTTCCGGCGGCAGTGCAGTCCCTTCGAGAGCGGCCCGATTCCCGCCGCCGTCAACCAGCGCGTGAACCGCCACCTGAAGCTTACCGCCGCGCTCGTGCTGATGGGCTCGTTCCGGCTCGGCACCATCGAGGTCTTCCTGCTCAACACCTTCAGCGGCTCGGTGGCGGTGGGTTACTTCGCCATCGCCGGCACGCTCACGCGCGGTGCCGTGCAGCTTTTCTCCGTGGGCCTGACCTCTACCTTGCTGCCCTATATGGCACGCACCTACGGGGAGAACGGTACGGCGCGCGCCGCGCGCTTCCTCGCCGAGGCAACACGCTTCTACTGGGCCATGGGCCTCGCCATCGCTGGGCTGGGCGTGGTCACCACGCCCGAGATCGTGCGCATCATGTACGGCGAGCGCTATGTCGCCGCCATTCCTGCCATCGAGGCCACGCTGGTGCTGGGTGGCCTGTTGCTCATCGGCAACGGTATTGCCGCGTTTCAGACGGTGGTGGATCGGCAGGATGACCGTATTCGCATCGCGGCGGTGGCGCTTACCGCCAATGCCGTGCTTGGCGTGGCGCTGATTCCGTCGCTGGGGCTGGCGGGTGCCGTCACCACGTACGCCACCACGCGCATTGTCGAAATGGCGCTCGCCATCCATTACCTGCGCAAGGCAACCGATGGCGGTCTGCCTTTGATGGCTATGGCACGCCTGTTTGTCGTAGGGCTGACGGCCACGGCGGCGGCCTGGATCGTCACGGAAGCCGTGCCCTCGCGCTGGGGCTTCCTCATCGGCGCCATGGTTTTCCTGATGGTGTATCTCCCCGGCAGCGCACTCGTGCGCTACTGGACGCGCGACGACCTGCAACTGATGGAAGGCCTGGGGCGCCGTCTCGGCACGCCGGGGCGTGTGCTGCTGCGGGTGCTGGCCGTGGTCAAGCCGGCAACGGTGGAGGCGGTGAGTCGATGAACCTCGTCTGTGACATCCTGCGCACGCGCGAGGCGCTGCTGGCGGCACGCGATGAAATGGCCGTGCTGGCCGAAGGGCAGGCACATGCGTCGTCGATCGTGCAGCATCCCGACTGGGTGCTCTACGAGATAGAGAGTCGTGACGATGGCACCGTGCCGCATGTGGTCGTTGCACGCAATGACGCGGGTGCCATCGTGGGCTACGCCCCGTTGCTTCAGGCACGCCATGTAGCGAGGCTGGATCTCGCCGGGCGTCGGCTCGATCTCTACAAGGGCATGGCCTTGCGCCTGCTGGGCTCGGGCGTAGTGACATCTCCCGCACTCCGTGCGTCCGTCAGCGACGCCATTGCCGGCCAGCTGGCGTCGGAGCGTGCGTTGCGCGTGCTTCGCATACAGGAGGCCATGCTTCCCGATCCGCTGGCGAAGGCACTGGCTAGCCACAAGGGCTTTCGACTGGTTGCTGCCCACCTGCGCGAGCAGGTGCACTGGATCATCGATCCACAACCGTCCTCCGAAGCGTGGCTGGCGACGCTGGAAAAGAAGAAGCGTACGGATCTGCTGCAGAGGGTAGGGCGCGCCTACCGAAAGCTGGGTGGTGATGCAGCCTTGCATCGTTACACCACGCCCGAACAGATGCCGGAGTACTGTCGTCTGCTTGACGAAGCCTACAAGCGTACGTGGCACCATTGCGACCTGCCCATCGACTGGCAGGCACCGGCGCGTGTTGCGTTGTTTCAGCGCCTTGCCAGGGCGGGGCAGGTGGTGGGGCATATCGTGCTGCGTGAAAGAAAGCCATTGGCCTACGTGCATGGCTACCGCCTGGGCGGTACATATCTAGTAGAAGACCTCGGTTATGACGAGGATGTCGCCCGGGTAGGGATTGGGTCGGTTGCCGTATTTCAAGCGATACGCGGCATCCTGGATGAGCATCCGGGCGAGCGGATCAGCTTTGGCTACGGCGACAACCAGTACAAGCGCGTGCTTGCCACCCGTAGTGAACCGTGTGGCTCACTGTATGCCGTACGCGCGGGCGCATCCACCGTAGGTTTTCACATGTATGGCCCAGCGCGCTGGTTCTACGGCAACCTGCGCCGCCTTCGCGAGCGCCACGCGCCATCCGCCCTGTAGGAGCGCGCCTTGCGCGCGACCGGTTTTCGCGACATTCGCCAAATCATTGCGCAGAAATCGCGGGCGCTGCATCGGCGCATAGGGTTTGTGTATGCACCGCGGCATGCTGCTTGTGTAGGAGCGCGCCTTGCGCGCGACCGGCCATGCAAATAAGTTGACGAGTGCCGCGACAACCGATCGTGCGAATGATTCGATCGGTGTCGCGATAACCGGTCGCGCGCAAGGCGCGCTCCTACAAAAGCCGGTGTCGGTGTGCGGCAAGCCGGTGTCGGTGCGTGGCAAGCCGGTGTTGGTGCGCGACAAGCCGGTGTCGGCGCGCGACCGGAGTGATGTCATCAGCGGTCGCGCGTGAGCCGGGGTCAGTGGAGTTTTACGGGGGGGAGGGTGGTGTTGCGTAGCCAGTCCGCCAGCCATAGCGCCATCGCGCGTGGCCAGCCGTGCAGCGTGGCGCGGTGCATGTGTTGCAGCGACACGTATAGCATCTTGGCGAACCAGCCGCGCATGGGGATCACTGAACGGCCCTTGGCGCCTGACGGCACTTCACCCGTGGCCTGACGCACGCCCAGCGACACCAGCGTGCCCTTGGAGTGATAGACGAACGGATCGACGCGTTCGCCACGCAAGGCGCGGGGCAGGGCGCGCGACAGGTAGGTGGCCTGTTGATGCGCCGCCTGTGCGGTAGGCGGTACGGATGGACCATCGGGCGAGGTAGGTGCCCACGCGCAGTCGCCGATGGCATAGATGTCGCTGACGCCCTTCGCTGCCAGCGTGCCATCCACGAGGATGCGACGGTCCTTCGACAGCTGGAACGGGCCCAGCTCCTTCACCATGTCATGCCCGATCACACCGGCCGCCCAGACCTGGATATCGCAGTCCACGCGGCTACCGTCGTTGAGTTCGAACGCGCCATCGACCACGGCCTTCACGCCGACGCCTGTACGCACATGCACGCCCATGCGTTCCAGCACGTGCTGCGCGGTGGCCGAGGTGCGCGGGTCCACGGCCGGTAGCACGCGGGGCGCCATGTCCATCAGGGTGATGTCGAGTTTCGACGCGGGATCGAGGCCGCCATAGCGATGCATGTCGTTGAAGGCGTGATGCAGTTCGGCCGCCAGTTCCACGCCCGTTGCGCCGGCACCGACGATACCGATGCGGATGCGTTTCGACGGATCGCCTGCCGTACGGAAGGCGAGGGCAAGAATGCGACGGCGCAGGTCGGTGGCCTGTGCGGGGCTGTCGAGCATGTCGCAGTGTTCCAGCACGCCCGGCGTGCCAAAGTCGTTCACGCGACTGCCGAAGGCCAGCACCAGGGTGTCGTAGGGAATCTGCCGCGCGGGCAACACGGTTTCGTCGGAATGCGGAAGGCGTACGGCCTCGACGTCGATAGTTTTCGTTGCGGTGTTCACCTTGTGCAAGGCGCCGGGTACGTAGCGGTAACCATGCGCGTGGCCGTGAGCGAGGAAGGGCACGGCTTCTTCACCATCGCCGAGCAGGCCGACGGCAAGCTCGTGCAGGCGCGGCTTCCAGAAGTGACTGGCATCGCGATCGACCAGGGCGACATCCATGTCACCTTGTTTACCCAGTCGCGTCGCCAGTTCGATACCGGCCGCGCCACCACCGACAATCACGGTGCGATGACGGGCCCTTTGCTGCGTTGCTGCCATGGGGGACATCTCCGGGGAGGGGATGTTCCCAGCATAGAGACGCCGGAACATTCCCGCGACCCTTGTGTCGCTTGATGGTCTCAGCGGCATTCAGTGAAATGTCAACCATATGTTGGCATTATCGGCATATATATGCACGGGACTACAGACAAATCGTGCGTGCTTCTGTTAGCTTGCCTGCGTTGCCCGTGATCTCGCCGTGGCAGCGCTCAGGGAGTGAAACCGATGACAGAACCGAAAGACGATGTGCTTGGCGAAGGCAGCTTCGTGCTCGATGAAGAAGCGAGCGTCGACATGCTGATGAATGATGCCACGGCATGGCAGGCCTATGCCGAAGCGATGCAATCCGTGCTTACCGAGTACATGGCGGAAAGCGAACTGCCCAACCAGCGGTGCGTATCGCGTGCGATGTCGGGCGTGAACGTACTCAACCGCATGAGCCTGCAGTGTACCAAGCAGGCGAACGTGCGCAGGATGTGGGATGAAATAAGGGCCCTGGGCGGCGCCCGCTGAATGGTAGGAGCGCGCCTCGCGCGCGACCGGATATGCGGAAACCATGCATGTTTTCCTCACCACCGGTCGCGCGCGAGGCGCGCTCCTACAGGGGTTATTTCGTGTGGGCTTCTACGGCGTCCATCACTCGTGCGGAGTACACCAGTGCGGCGCCTGCGTTCAGTTCGATGGCCACACCCAGCGCCTCGGTGATTTCTTCCCTGGTGGCGCCGTGCTTCAGCGCCTCGCCCGTATGCACCGTGATACAGCCGTCGCAACGCGTGGTCACGGCTACGGCCAGGGCGATCAGCTGGCGCGTCTTGGCATCGAGGTGGTTGGTCTTGTCACCGGCGCCGGCCAGGGTCTGGTAGCCGCGCAGGATGTCCGGCGACAGCTTGCTGATTTCGCCGATGCGGCCCTGGAGTTCTTTGCGGTAGTCGAGCCAGTCGAGCATGGTGGTTCTCCGGAGAAGGCGGCGCGGGATGCGTCGCTCGATGGCTACATCGTGAACCGGTGGCGGGTTGATATGAAGACGCTCACGGCGCAGGTTTTCGCTCCTGCGTCTCACCTTGCACAGGATGTCGCAGGGCACTGACCCCGGGCGGCCTCGCGTGACCTGCATGCTAGCCTCATATGTTCATCATCATGAGATGGAGCTCCCATGACCGTGTCGGATCTGTCTTACCCGCGCCACGGCTGCGCGGACTGCGGTCTCCACGAACTCTGCCTGCCCGCCGGCGTCGATGCCGCGGGGCTGGCCCGCCTCGACCGGCTCACGCGTCGCCAGCAGCGCAGCCTGCTGCGCGGTGAAACGCTTTTCCGGCAGGGTCAGCCGTTCCAGTCGCTTTACGTGCTGCGCTCCGGCGCGGTACGTACCGCCGTGGTGGATGCGGATGGCGTGCATCAGGTGATCGGTTTCGGCCTGCCGGGTGAAGTGGTGGGCATCGACGGCATGCTCGACGATCACCATCGCACCGAAGCCGTTGCGCTCGAATCCAGCACGCTGTGCGAAGTGCCCTTCGAGCACATGGAAGAAGTGCTGGGCGAGGTGCCTGCCTTGCAGCGCGGGCTCATGCGCGTGCTGGGCCGCGAAGTGGCCGCCGAGCAGGAGCATGCCGTGGCGATGGGACGCCAGCAGGCGGTGGCACGTGTGGCCTTGTTCCTGCGTGGCATGGCCGAGCGGCATGGCAGGTTGTCGCGGCAGTCCGACTTCCTGAAGCTGCCGATGCCGCGTGCGGACATCGCGAACTACCTCGGCCTCGCGGTGGAAACCGTGAGCCGGGCGTTGGGGCGCATGGAGGACGAGGGCATCCTCGCGGTCAGCGGCCGCTCGGTACGCATCCTGCGTCCAGACGCCCTGGCGGCGCTGTGTCGCACGGCGGATGCCGAGGCATCGTCCTGAAAACTGATCCAGGTCAGGAAGTGCGGCGGGGCAGGTTCCTACGCTGGGCATGCCCGGTCATCGAAGGCCGGAACGTGTCCCCAAGGAGTATCCCCATGCGTCACCTGAAGTCTCTCGCCGCCGCCGGCCTGCTCTGCCTGGCGCCCGCCGCCGTCATGGCCCAGACCGTCGATTCGCCCTGGCTGCTGCATTTCGGCGCCCATGTCGTCGATCCGAAGTCGGACACCGGCCACCTTGCCGGCATGAAGGCGAGCACGAGCAACAACACGCGCCCTACGATCAGCGTGGAATACCGTTTCACCCCGTACTGGAGTGTGGAGGCGCTGGCCGCCGTGCCGTTCCAGCATGAGGTTCGCCTGGCCGGCCAGCGCGCGGTCAGCGTGAAGCAGCTGCCGCCCGTGGTCGGCGTGCTCTACCGCTTCCTGCCGGATCGCAAGGTCACGCCGTTCCTCGGCGTGGGCGTCAACTACACCCGTTTCTTCGACGCCAAGGGCCGCAATGCGCTCGACGGCGCCAACGTCGACGTGGGCAGCAGCTGGGGCGTGGCATGGCACGGCGGCGTGGATGTCGCCCTGAACGATCGCTGGACCTTCACGGCCGACGCCCGCTACATCAACATCGATGCGAAGGTGAAGGTCAACGGCGCGCGCGTCGGTACCGCACACATCGATCCCTGGGTGTACGGCGTCAGCTTCGGCTACCGCCTGTGAAGCATCGGGCGACGACATCCGCCTGGATGGCGTTGTCTTCGCCCGTAAGCGGGCGGATACTTCCGCCGCCTCCCCTGCGACACGCCCCCATGGATGCTTTGACCCGCGTGCTCGAACTGGCCCGCATGCAGGGTGTTCCCGACCTGCGCTGCCAGCTCGGGGGCGCTTACCGTATCGATCACGACGACATGCCCTCCGGCACTGCGCCGTTCCACCTCGTGCTCTCGGGAGAGGTGGACATGGAGCTGCCGGGCAGGGCGCCGATGCGCCTGCACGCGGGTGATCTGGTGGTGTTGCCGCACGGATGCAGCCATCGCCTGCGCGATGTCCATGGCAAGGAAGCCGCTGGTCCGCTCCTGCTGGAAACGGCAGGGGCGATCCCCGTGCAGCACAATGGCCTGCCTGCCGAACTGGATGTGCTCTGTGGTCGCGTGCTGCTGGCTCCGGAGATATCCCGCTGGCTGTTCGCCACGTTGCCGGATGCGATCCATGTGAATCTCGCGGCCTCGCATGGCATGGGGGCGCTGGCGGGCATCGTGGCCATCCTGCGCGACGAAGTCGCGCGACAACCACCGGGCGCGGTCAGTGTCATTACCGCGCTGACGCAGACGCTGTTCGTGTTCGCCCTGCGCGATCATCTGGTGGATACCACGCTCACGCCGTCGTTTCTCGCCTTGCTGGGCGATCCGCGCCTGTCGCGTGCCGTTACCGCCATGCTGCGCGAGCCGGAACGCGAATGGTCGGTGGCGGCGCTGGCCGAGCTGGCGGCGATGTCGCGGGCTACCTTCGCGCGGCATTTCGAAGCCCGGGCACGCATGTCGCCGCACGAGACGCTCACCTTGTTGCGCATGCAGCTGGCCGGCGACCTCCTGCGTCGCACCGACCTCACGGCAGGTGCCGTCGCCGATCGTGTGGGCTATCGCTCGGAGTCCGCGTTCGGCAAGGCATTCACCCGGGTCATGGGGCAGACGCCGGCACGTTATCGCCGGCAGGCGTAGCCGGCGCATCGGCGGCGCGGACAAGGCATGCAAACGTCACGAGTGCGGAAAGTACCGTAATTCCCGCAAGCAGGTGCAGCAGCAGGGTGAAGCCCTGGGCATGCAGGTCAGCAAGCAACAATGAGGGCACATCGTGCAGCACGGCTTGCGCTGCATGCAGGTCGCCGCCGGCGAGATGGCGCGCGGCTTCTTCGGAAAGACGCCCCTGCGGTAGCCCTTCCTTGCGCAAACCGTTGCGCAACAGCGCGGCAAACAGCGTGCCCGAAATCGCCAGCGCCACGCCTTCGCCGGCTACGCGTGTCGTGCTGAAGATGCCCGTCGCCATGCCGGCACGCTCACGCGGCACGACGCTGATCGACAGGCCATCCATGAGGCCCCAGGGCAGGCCGCTGCCCACCCCGATCACCAGCAGCGAGGCAACGATCGACGCATCGTCATGATGGGCGAGCGCGGGCGCAAGCCAGAGTAATCCGGCCGCCGCCACCAGGAAGCCGATGCCGCAAAGCAGGCCCGGTGCATAGCGGAGTGCGAGGCGTGCGGCCAGCGGAGGCACTACAAACATCGGTGCGGACAAGGCCAGCATCAGCAGGCCGGTGCCGAGTTCGCCGCGATCGTCTACACCGATGAAGCGCAGCGGCAGCAGCACCACGAGCACGATGTAGCAGTAGCAGGTGCCCACCGGCAGCACCTGCACGCCCACGAAGCGCGGATAGCGGAACAGTGTCAGGTCGAGCATGGGATGCGCAGTGCGTCGTTCGATGACGACGAAGGCCGCTGCCAGCAGCACCGACGCAGCCAGCGGCATCCAGGTGCCCGCCGCCGCCCAGTGGCCATCGCCCGAGCGGATCACGCCCAGGGTGAACAGGGCCAGCGCGGCGGTGAAGCTGGCAGCGCCGGCGAAGTCGAAGCGATGCACGGCCGGATGCCGTGTTTCCCGCATGCGCGGCCAGCCGAAGGCGAGAGCGGCCGCGCCGATGAGGGCAATGGCGATGAACATCGCGCGCCACCCCCATAGCGAAATGAGCAGCGCGGCCAGCAGCGGACCGAAGGCCAGTCCCACGCCGAAGCTGACGCCCAGCAGGCTGAAGGCGCGCGTGCGCTCGTGTCCGTCGAACTCCTGCGCGAGGGCGGCGGAGCCGCCGGAGAGGGCGAAGGCGGCCGCGATGCCTTGCACGCCACGCAGCAGGTCGATGCCCACGATGCCGGGAGCGACGGCAATGCCCAGCGATGCGAGGGTGAACAAGGCCATGCCCGCACCGAAGATCCGCTTGCGTCCGAAACGGTCGGCAAGCGAGCCCGCCGTCATCAGCAGGCTGCCGAAGGCCAGCATGAAGCCGTTGGTCACCCAGGCCAGGGCATCGGCGCTGCCGCCGGGCGACTGCGCGATGGACGGCGTGGCGACCGCGCCGCCGGAGAAGCTGAGGGGCAGGACGAGGGCCGACAGGCAAACGGCCAGCAACACCCAGTGGCGGGCGGGCGAGGAATCGTGCATGGGAGCATCCAGGAGGGGACTGGATTGCATGCTAGAAAGTCGGCAATGATTCGGAAATAGCTTCGTATTCCGCTCATTGCGGATCTGAATTCCTTAATGAGGTGAGCATGGATAGTCTGCCGGGCATCCTGGCCTTCGTCCGCAGCGCCGAGGCGTCGAGCTTCGCGGCGGCAGGGCGCGTGCTGGGGATATCGCCCTCGGCGGTGGGCAAGAGCATCGCCCGGCTGGAGGCATCCGTCGGTGTGCGCCTGTTCCAGCGCAGCACGCGCAAGGTGCGTCTTACCGCCGAAGGCGAGCTGTTTTTTGAGCGCTGCCGCCGCATCCTCGACGAGCTGGCCGATGCCGAAGCCATGCTGTCGCAGGCCGCGCAGTCACCGCGCGGCAAGCTGCGGGTGAGCGTGCCGACCATCGGTTATCGCTTCCTGTTGCCTGTGCTGCCCGAGTTCCGGCGCCTGTATCCGGAGATCGAACTGGATCTGGATTTCAGCGACCACATGGTGGACGTGATCGAGGAGGGCGTGGACGTCGCCATTCGCAGCGGCTCGCTGCCCGACTCGCGCCTGATGGCACGGCGCCTGGGGCCGTTCCGCTTCCTGCTGTGCGCATCGCCGGCCTATCTGGATGCTCGCGGCGAACCCCGCCAGGCGATGGACCTGCAGCGGCATGCCTTTGTGCGTTACCGCTTCGCCACCACAGGCAAGCTGATGGAATGGGAGCGCGGCTCCGATCCGCGCTGGCAAGGCGTGCGCCTGCCCACGGCCATCACCTGCAACAACATGGAGGCCGTGCTGGCCGCCACGCTGGATGGCCATGGCATCGCCTACGTGCCGGACTTCCTCGTGCGCGACGCCCTGCGTGCGGGAACACTGCGACCCGTGCTGGAAGATGCCCTGGCCGACCGGGGCCAATTCTGGGCGGTGTGGTCGTCCAGCCGGCAGCTGTCGCCCAAGATCCGCGTATTCGTCGATTTCATCGCGGGCCGCCTGTTCAGGGAGGCGGACTAAAGCATCCGGCATCGCCGGCCGTTAACCCTGCACGATCATCGATGTTGTGGAGGACCGCATGAACCAGCAGCCGCCGAGAGTACGTGTCGCCCAGGCCCCTTCCGCGTGGAAGCGCGCCGATATCGTGGTGAAGCTGACGGTGCTTGTTGCCGCAGCGTGCCTGCTGCTGCGCTGGGCGTTCCAGGCGTCTTGATGGGGTTTTGATACGGGTGGCGCGAATCCGGCGCCGCCCATAGACAGGCATGCCTAACATGCCGGGTCATCCTTTCCGGCGCGGTCATCCATCGATCGCGTCATCACTTGTGGATGACCATGAAGCACACCCGTATCGCCCTGTTCGCCGCCGTCGCGGCGCTGTCCCCCTGCGCGCATGCTGCCGACGACTGGCAGGTGAATTACAACGTCGGCGCGCAATCCGATTATATTTTTCGCGGTATCAGCCAGACCGATCGTCGATCCTCTGGCTTTGCCGGCGTGGACGCCACGTGGCGCGGCAGCCTGTATGCCGGCGCCTGGACGTCGAACGTGGACTTCTCGCCGTCGGGGGATCGTTCGACCGACCAGGAATATGACCTGTACGGCGGCTGGCGTCCGCATGTGGCCGGGTTCGACCTGGATCTGGGGTATATCCGTTATGGATACATGCACCAGCCCAAGGGGCTGCGCGAGACGTATGTGGAATGGTACGCGAAGGCGTCACGGGCGTTCGGGCCGGTGACGGTGGGCGTGGCGGCGTATCACTCGCCGGATTTTCCGGGGATCGTGCGTGAAGCCAATTATGGCGAGGTCAATGTCGCGTGGACGTTTGTCGAGAAGTGGTCGATGTCAGGGGCTTATGGTCGCCAGCATGAGCAGCATGCGTCGATGCGTGCGGATGGAACGGGCGCGAGTTTTATCTACAACACGTGGAATGCAGGCGTGACGTGGCAGTTCGATCCGCGCGTGTCGCTTGACCTGCGGTACTGGAATACCGATGCGCATGGGGCGGGGGATATTTACCATGCGCATCTTGTAGCGGGCATCAAGGCAGTGTTCTGAAGGCCGATGTGATGTGGTCGCTACGCTGGCGAACCGGGGCGCTGGGTTCCTGTTTTCACAGGAACGACGGGTAGGGGAGGTGACGATAGCTTCACCCGAAGCCGTCGTTCCAGCGAAAGCTGGAACCCAGCGCGATGCAACAGATTGTCGCGATAAGGCCGCCTACGCAAAGCCCGGTGCGACACCATCGCTATGCTGGTGAACCGAGGCGCTGGGTTCCTGTTTTCACAGGAACGACGGGTAGGAGAGGTGACGACAGCTTCACCCGAAGCCGTCGTTCCAGCGAAAGCTGGAACCCAGCGCGATGCAACAGATTGTCGCGATAGGGCCGCCTACGTAAAGCCCGATGCGACACCGTCGCTATGCTGGTGAACCGGGGCGCTGGGTTCCTGTTTCCACAGGAACGACGGGTAGGGGAGGTGACGACAGCTTCACCCGAAGCCGTCGTTCCAGCGAAAGCTGGAACCCAGCGCGATGCAACAGATTGTCGCGATAAGGCCGCCTACGCAAAGCCCGGTGCGACACCATCGCGATGCTGGCGAACCGGGGCGCTGGGTTCCTGTTTTCACAGGAACGACGGGTAGGAGAGGTGACGACAGCTTCACCCGAAGCCGTCGTTCCAGCGAAAGCTGGAACCCAGCGCGATGCAACAGATTGTCGCGATAAGGCCGCCTACGCAAAGCCCGGTGCGACACCATCGCTATGCTGGCGAACCGGGGCGCTGGGTCCTGTTTTCACAGGAAAGACGTGAAGGAGGGGTCAGGCGTTCTGCACGCCCGGATGCCCGGCTTCCACATGAAAGCGCCTGGTCGTCGTGCAGGCGGCATCGTGTGTTTCCAGCGATGCCATCGATCGTGCCTGCACGTCCATGCCGTCGTGTCGTATCTCGAAGGTGAGATACCCTCGGTGCACGCTGTCGCCGTAACGCGCATGCGGATTGAAGCGGATCTTGTCGTCGAGGGTGCCCTGCGGCATCCCCGGCGAAGTGATCGAGGTGCCGACGAATTCGCTGCCGATGGTGGCCGAATCCGGGCGTGCATAGTCGGCCTTGATATCGCAGGCAATCGTGCAGTGGTAATCGCCGCCGATCACGACGGGATTCTCCACCCGGTGCCGCCGGATACTCTGGATCAACCGCTCCCGGGCGCCAGGATACCCGTCCCATGCATCGGTGAAGAACTCCGGGCCGTTCTTTCCCGGGCTGGGCAGGGGAGACACCAGGCTCTCCTGCACCACCACATTCCATCGCGCACGGGACGCGCCCAGCTGTTTATCGAGCCAGCCTTCCTGCTCGGCTCCCAGGATCGTGCGCTTCTTCTGTAGCCGCCCCGGGCACGCCGCATCGGTGGCCTCGAAATTCCCGCCACCCATGCCTTCGTGCGAACACACCTCCGGATCGCGATACTGCCGGTCATCCAGCACATGGAAGTTCGCCAGATCGCCGTAGGTGTGGCTTGCGTACAGATGTAACCGCCGCTCCGGCAGCAATGCTTCCATCGGCAAGGGCTGGTGTTCGAACCATGCCTGCAACCCGTTCCTGCGGCGCTCCGGGAAATTCGGGTCCAGATCCTCGCCCACGTCCCCCGCCCAGTCGTTCATGACGTCGTGGTCGTCGATGGTGAGCAGCCATGGTGCCGCCTGGTGCATTGCCATGAGATCCGCATCCGTCTTGTACTGCGCATAGCGGTTGCGATACGACTCCAGCGAATACGGCTCGGCCTCCGCATGCTGGCGAACGAGCCCGCTTTCGGCGTTGTATTCGTAGATGTAGTCGCCCACGAAGGCCACGGCATCCACGTCGTCTTTCAGCATGTGCCGGTATGCCGAAAAATAACCCAGCTCGAACTGCTGGCACGAGGCCAGGGCGAAGCGAAGGCGATCCACCTTCTGCCCAGGTGCAGGCAGGGTGCGCGTGCGTCCTGTCGGGCTCACTTCGTTGCCGGCAAGGAACCGATAGAAATACCAGCGATCAGACGGCAGCCCCGTGACGCTCACATGCGCACTGTGCGCAAGCCCCGCCATGGCCATCCACGTGCCCGAACGCACCACGTTGCCGAAGGTTTCGTCGGTGGCCACTTCCCAGCGCAGGGGCACCTGCTGCACGCCCATGCCGCCGTCGTGCAGGGGGTCGGGGCAAAGGCGTGTCCACAGGACGAAGCCATCCGCCGATGGCGAGCCGGAGGCCACGCCCAGCTTGAACGGATAGTCGGAGAACAATACCCGCCGCGAGGCGGCTTTCACCACGGGTGAAAGAGAAGCCACGGCCGCGGCGAACAGCCCGGCCTTGAGCAGCCGCCGACGGGATGGAGACAGGAGGCTGGATGCTTGCGGTGGCTGGCGCATGGGGAGTAGGGTTTGCAGAAAGTGTTATAACATAACATTCATTTCATCCCCTCCGGAACAACCCCATGACCCCAGCCAACGCCATCGCCGCGGCCCGGCCGCCGCTTCCCGTGACCGTGCTCTCCGGCTTCCTCGGAGCCGGCAAGACCACCCTGCTCAACCATGTGCTGCGCAACCGCGAAGGCCGCCGCGTGGCCGTCATCGTCAACGACATGAGCGAGATCAACATCGACGCGGGCCTGGTCCGCGACGGTGGCGCGGAACTCAGCCGCACCGACGAAAAGCTCGTGGAATTCTCCAACGGCTGCATCTGCTGCACCCTGCGCGACGACCTCATGCAGGAGGTCCGCCGCCTGGCCGACGAAGGACGCTTCGACTACCTGCTGATCGAATCCACGGGCATCTCAGAGCCCCTGCCCGTGGCCGCCACGTTTCATGTGCGCGACGAGGACGGCTTCAGCCTTTCCGATCTGGCCCGCCTCGACACCATGGTGACCGTGGTGGATGGGCGTGCCTTTCTCACCGACTACTGCTCCACCGATTCGCTCGCCCAGCGTGGCGAGAGCAACGGCTCCGACGACGGGCGCTCGCTGGTGAACCTGCTCACCGAACAGGTCGAATTCGCCGACGTGATCGTGGTGAACAAATGCGACCGCCTGGACGCAGACGAGCGCCACCAGTTGCACCGCGTGCTTCACGCGCTGAATCGCGACGCACGCATCGTGGATGCCTCGTTCGGCGAGGTAGCGCTCGATGACGTGCTCGACACCCACCGCTTCGATTATGAGAAGGCCCAGCAGGCACCGGGCTGGATCAAGGAGCTGATGGGCGAGCACACGCCGGAGACCGAGGAATACGGCATCACCAGCTTCGTCTATCGCAATGCGCGTCCGTTCCACCCCGCGCGTCTCCAGGCATTGCTCCAGAGCGGCATTCCCGGCGTGCTGCGCGCCAAGGGCTATTTCTGGCTTGCCACGCGCATGGACTGGGTCGGCAACCTCGCCGTGGCCGGCGGCTCGACGGAATCGGGGCCGGCCGGTCACTGGTGGGCCGCGCGCCGTCGCGTACGTGCAGGCGCGTTGCGCCGTCCTTTCCGCCTCGACGACCTGCGCGTGCCGCCGCCGGACCCGGCCGAACTGCCCAGTCCGGAGCAGCGACGCGCTTTGCTCGACGTGTGGCATCCACGCTATGGCGACCGCCGACAGGAACTGGTGCTGATCGGCGTGGACCTTCCGGAAACCGATATCCGTCGGGCGCTGGATGCCTGCCTGCTGAGTGATGTGGAGATGGTCCGCGGTCCTGTCGCCTGGCAGGGCTTGCCCGATCCGTTCCCGCGCTGGTCGCAGGACTGAGCCTTCGTGCGTCGTTCGTGGGTGGTCTGGATCGCCCTGGCGGTCGTCGCGGTGGCGGCGATCGGCGTGGCCGGCTGGGTGAGACACAGGGAGATACTGCCGGCGCCTGTCGCAGCACCCGCATCCCCGGGTTCCGCTCCCGCACCGCCTACCGTCACCCTCAAGGCACAAGGCCCGTCTGTCGGCCAACTGGGCGCGCTGCTGGACGGCGACGATGGTTTCGCCGCGGATGCCATCTATCTGGTGGCGGCATCGGTATATGCGCGCTGCCACCCGGAGCATGCGCACGAGCTTGGCCGCATGGCCGCTCGTGCGCGCTTACCGGTGCTGGACGGGGCAGGGCATGTGCTCGGTGACGACGCAGGCTTGCGTCGTGGCTTCCTTGCCGGCGTGCATGATCTTGCGACGTCGGCGCCCTGCGGCCGCGCGTTCACCATGGCGTTCGCCAGCTTCCAGCGCGTGATCGATCCAGACGGCTATGCGCGCGCGTTTCCCGATAGTTACTTCGACGCGACGCTGGCATCCCCGCCCATGGATGCGGCAGGGCGTTCGCTGGCCGAACGCGGCACGGACCAGTGCGGCAGCGTGGTGTATGCCGTGTTACCGCTGGACCAGCCCTATGCGTGGCAATGCACGGGCTTGCGTGCACAGGCCCGCGCACGGGTGCTGTCGATCTGCCACCAGTCGGGCGACGAGGCGGATGCCGACGCAGCGAAGATCCAGGACGTGGTCAACCGGCTGCCAGCGACTTGCCGCTAGGCAGGGCCTTCGAGGCCTTGCGTATGTCGTCGAACAGCGGTGCCAGTGCCTCGGCATCGCCCAGTGAGCGCAAGACACTGCGAAGTGAACGCAGATCCTGGCGCGCACCGAGCGCATCGGACAGGCTGGACATGCGTGCCTGTGCCGCCTTGTCCTGGTGCGTGCGATGGTGTGCTGAACGTCCTGTGGATTTCAGTGCCTTGCGCCAGAAATCGAGCTGCATGCGCAGGCGTCGAGCGCGGCGTCGCCAGCGGTGCAGGTTGCCCGTGCCGGGGCTCTCGAAGGCTTTGGCACCGGCCTTCGCCACGCGACGTTCGGAGCGGGCGATGGCCTGTTCGATATCGTGCCGGGTCACGGCGTCCCAGGGCAGGGTGCGGATGGCGCTGCCTGCCTCGGTGAGACGCTGACGCCGTCTGGCGAAGCCCGGATCCTTGCGGAAGGCCTCGTCGAGCATGGCGTCCCGTCGCGCTTCGAGCCAGCCGATGGCCGTGGCCCAGCCGGGCGAGGGTGTGTCACCAGCCACATGCCGGGCGATGGTCACCGCGACATGGGCGTCGCGCAGGGACGACAGGCCAGTGGCCAGGCGGGACAGGTGACGCACGATAGGCTCGCGGCCTGCCGCGAAATGATCGCCACCCAGGTCGAGCAGGCTTTTCAGCCGCCGTATCGACTTGCGGGCTTCGTGAACACCTTTGTGATGATCGCTGGTGTCGGCCAGCGAACGTACGGCGCGGCGGGCTTCGCGGGAGGCCAGATTGGCCAGTGCGGCGGCTAGCGATGGCTTGGGCGTCGTCATGGACGGCATTCATAGCACGGCAATCCGGCAAGAATGACACTCATCCGTCATCTTTGCTTGTTACCTGTGGAACTCTCACGGGTGGAGGCGATGCCATGAACAGCACGGTCCTGAGTGGAAACCTGGCGGGTTCCCCGCGCAACCGATGGGTGAGCCTGGCCGTGTTCGGCGGCTTGCTGCTCGCAGCCCTGGCCTATGTGGGCTCCCAGCTGGGCCACGATCTGAACGATGCGCCGGCCAGTCCCGTCTTCCAGTATGTGCTGCTGGGCGTGGCCTTGCTGATCGCGCTGGGCTTCGAGTTCGTCAACGGATTTCACGATACGGCCAATGCCGTGGCCACGGTGATCTACACGCGATCGTTGCCCGCCAGTTTTGCGGTGGTGTGGTCCGGCGGCTGGAATTTCCTGGGCGTGCTGCTTTCCAGCGGCGCGGTGGCTTATGCCGTGCTGCAATTGCTGCCCATCGCGCTGGTATTGAACGTCGGATCGTCGGTAGGCTTTGCGATGGTCTTCGCGCTGCTGATCGCCGCCATCCTGTGGAACCTGGGCACGTGGTACCTGGGTCTGCCGTCGTCCAGCTCGCATACGCTGATAGGTTCGATCATCGGCGTGGGCCTCATGAACCAGATGATGCATGCGGGCGACGCCAATGCCGCCGTGGACTGGAGCCAGGCGTGGAGCGTGGGCAAGTCGCTGCTGGTGTCGCCGCTGGTGGGCTTCGGCCTCGCGTTCGCACTGCTGATGTTGTTGAAGGCCCTCGTGCGTGCGCCCGAGCTTTACGCCGAACCGCACGGCGACAAGCCACCGCCGTTCTGGGTGCGCTGCCTGCTCATTCTTACCTGCACGGGCGTGTCGTTCGCGCATGGTTCCAACGACGGACAGAAAGGCATGGGCCTCATCATGCTGATCCTGATCGGCACGGTGCCCAGCGCCTATGCGTTGAACAAGGCCGTGACGCCGGGCGAGACGCAGACCTTCGTTTCCGTGGCACATCACGCGAGCGAAACGCTGGCGCGTTACGCGAACGGTGCCGCCCCGGTGGCTTCGCCGCGTACGGAAATTGAGCGCTATATCCAGTCGCATCAGGCGACACCTGCCACGCTGGCGGCATTGCAACAGATCACGGACAGCATCGGCGAACAGGTGGGGCATCGCACCACGCTGGCCGATGTGCCTCAGCACGAATTGAACAACGTGCGCAGCAGCATGTATCTCAGCTCCGAAGCGCTGCGCCTGATGGCGAAGAACGGGCAGCCCGCATTCAGCGCCGACGACAAGGCCGTGCTCGACAACTATCACGGTCTGCTCGACAAGGCGACGAAGTTCATTCCCACCTGGGTGAAGGTGGCGGTGGCGATCGCCCTGGGCCTTGGCACCATGGTGGGCTGGCGTCGCATCGTGCGCACGGTGGGCGAGCGCATCGGCAAGCAGCATCTCACCTACGCACAGGGTGCCTCGGCCGAAGTGGTGGCCATGCTCACCATCGGCGCGGCGGATCGTTTTGGCCTGCCGGTGAGCACCACCCACGTGCTGTCGTCAGGTGTGGCAGGCGCTATGGTCGCCAACGGGTCGGGCCTGCAATGGGCCACGGTACGCAGCATGCTCATGGCCTGGGTGTTGACCCTTCCGGTATCGATCGTCCTGGCCGCCGCCCTGTTCTGGCTACTGAGGCACGTCTTCTGAGGCCCGTGGCCGAATTTGTCCGTTCGTCGGCGGGATGAGATCATTCCTGCCGAATACGGGTCATCCCGTACGGCTGCCGCATTCCCTCGCGGCTCCCCTGACGAACCGGACACTCATGCTGAGCTGGCAGAACCACCCCGTAATGGACGACGGATTGTCGCTGGTCGACGCCGTGCGCACGGGCGATCACGAAGAGGCCCGTTTTCTTTCCGGTCGTGTGCTGGAGCAGGCCGAGGAAGCCGGCCTGGAGGCAGTGGCATCCGCCGTGCTGGCCCTGGCCCCCTGCGTGGATGGCCGTGGCGGCACCCTTGCGCCCACCAGCCTGGCCTCGCTCAACCTGCTGGCCGCCTTGCTGGACATCCAGTACGGGCCCTCCGCCGCCGCGTGACCGTGGTTATTCCGGGCGCGGGCTGTCGGTGAGGGAGAGCAGGTCGGTTTCCGCCGTGGCGCAGTAGCGTTCCAGCGGCAGGTCGTTCGGCAGCAGGCCGAACGGGTCTTCGATCTGGTCGCCGAGGGCATCCAGGCCGAAGAAGGTATAGGCCAGCACGCCCACCACCAGCGGCGTGAACCAGCCCATCAGGCTCACCATGCAGAAGGGCAGCAGGAAGCAGTAGATGTGCACTGTCCGGTGCAGCAGCAGGATGTAGGCGTAGGGAATGGGCGTGCCCTGGATGCGCTCGCAGCCGGCCAGCACATGGGACAGCTTGCCCAGTTCGTTGTCGATGGCCGACAGCAGGATCGGATCGGCGCCCTGCGCGCGGGCGGCTTCGGCATAGGCCACGCCGGTGTGCGCGAGGATCGCGCTGGGCCGGTTCGGTGCTGCGAGCGTGGCCTCGCGCTCGTCGTCGCCAAGCCAGCGGGACAGCTCGCCCGCCGGGTCGGTGGCCCGCAGGTGATGCCGCATGGCATGCGTAAAGGCGACCAGGCGATGCACCAGCACGCCGCGTTCGGCGGCCGGGGTGTCGGGCAGGAAGGCGAGCGTCTGCCGCGCGAGATTGCGCATGGTGAAGATCATCTCGCCCCACAGCGTGCGGGCGTCCCACCAGCGCTGGTAGGCCACCGTGTTACGGAAGCCCAGGAAGATCGCCAGGGTGAGGCCCATCAGTGTGAGGGGCGCCGCGTTGAGCCCGATGTGCAATGCGAAGAAATGCACATCGAGCCACACCACCCCTACCGACAGCAGGATCGTATAGAGCACCCTGCGCCAGATGACGGGAACGATCGATCCGTTGAGGGTGAACAGCAGCGAGGCGACGGTGGGTGTGCGCGAGCGTGTGGACATGAGGCGGCGGTGAGTGATTACTCCGCCTCGGGCGGATCGTCCTTGGACTTGCGACGGCGACGCGGCTTCATGTCGGTAGCCAGCAGGCCCTGGAGATAGGCGATGCCTTCTTCTTCGGGGAACCAGGCGACCACGTCGGCGACACTGAGGCTGTAGCGCACGCGCAGGGCTTCGAACTCCTCGCGGGCACCGGCAAGCGGATCGACTTTTTTCGGACGGCCGCGTGGCTTGGGCTCAGGTTTGGGCTTGGCCTCGGGGACGGGTTTGGGCTCGGGTTTGCGATCGGAGATTTTCCGATCAAGGGCGGCAAGTTCTTCCTGGAACTGCCGGAAATCATATTTACCGGACGAGTTCATCGCAGTTCTAAGGCGGTGAAAGCGGCTATTGTCGCATGGATTGCACAAGCAAATAATGAGAATTTAGCCCGAAACACGCTACGTCGCCTGCCGGAACGTGACCACCAGCACGTCGCGATGCGATGCCATGGCAGGGTCCAGCGGGGTAACGGGGGTGACGCCGTGGAAAACCCTCGGATCGTGGATGAGTGCCGCGTCGAAGGGCCTGGCCAGGGTGAACTCGCCGAGCGGGCGACCATCGGGCGCATGGATGGTGGTGGTGCCCCGGGCGATGTTCTCGCGGTCGATGAGCAGTACCAGCACGTAGTCCACGCCATCGCGGTGGCTGCCTTCGGGCGTGGGCTCGCCGGCGGCACCGGCCGTGGCTTCGATGCGGAACTGGTGCGCCTCGATGTGCCAATGGGCGATGTCGGGCGACAGGCTGCCGAAGAAGTCGCGGCAGTATTCCAGGATGGCGTGCATGCTGGCGCCGTCGGCGATCTCGGGCAGCACGGGCTCGAACCAGCGCTCGATGTCGCCTTGCAGGCTGTTGTAGGCCAGGGTCTGGAAGTGAGCCTGATGCGGCAGGCGCTCGATGTGTCCGTCGCGGCTGGCGTACACGGCATGCCGGCGGCGGCGGAAGCGGCCGGTGGCGGCAAGGTAGGTGTCCGGTTCCAGCGCGTTCCAGCTGGCGGCGAAGGCGTCCCAGTCGGAGAGCGGGCGTGCATGCGCGAACAGCTGCTGCATGTCGTCGCCGTGGACGAAGGCGAAGCCCTCGTCCCGTACCTGGTCGTGGAGGGTCGTTTCGGTCGCTTCGAGGGGGGCGTTCATCGCCGCAGTATACGTCCGCGCCGGGCATGACGGTGCTGCGGCAAACAGCCCCGCCAGCATGTTGAATGAGCGCGCCCGACACGACCGACAAAGCGCCGCCGCACCAAGATCACCACACCATTGTAGGAGCGCGCCTCGCGCGCGACCGGCAAAGCGCCGCCGCACCAATGTCCCCACACCGTTGTAGGAGCGCGCCTCGGGCGCGACCGGTCCAGGAGGGGAACGCCTGGCTTCGGTCCGGTCGCGCGCGAGGCGCGCTCCTACAGGGGAATGGGTTAGGGGGCCTGCAGGGGCTGCGGCTTGTCCAGCGCCTTCAGCAGGGCCGGGTCGCGCTGGTACACATCCGGCTTGTACGCCAGCTTTCCATCGTCACCGATATCCACCGTCCAGTAGGCAAGCAACACCGGCACCGCCGTCGGCAGGGTCACGTTCTGCGTCTTGCCCGTGGCGATGCGCTGGTCGATGGCGTCGCGGTTCCACTTCTGGTCGTCGTTGAACAGCAACTGCACCAGGTCGAGCGGATGCTCCACGCGGATGCACCCCGAACTGGTATCGCGCTTGGCACGCGAGAACATTTCCTGGTGCGGCGTATCGTGCAGGTACACGGCGAAGGAATTCGGAAAACGGATCACCACCTGGCCCAGCGAATTGCCGGGGCCGGCATCCTGGCGCAGCGTGATGCCGCGCGGGCTGGCCCAGTTCACGCTGGCCGGCGACAAGGTATTGCCGCTGCTGTCGAGCACGCGGATACGGTTGGCCGCGAGGTAACCCGGGTTGTTGCGGATCTTCGGCAGCATGTCGTTCTTCAGGATCGTCGGCGGCACCGTCCAGGTGGGATTGAAGGTGACGTAGGTGATCTGCGAACGAAAAATCGGCGTGCTGCGATACGGCTTGCCCACCTGTACGCGCGACTTCCACACCGGCTGGCCGTCGCGATAGAAGCTGATCTTGTAGCCCGCCACATCGACCACCACGAAGGTGCCCTGCAACGAGTGCAGCAACCAGCGCGCGCGTTCGAGGTTCACGCGCACCTGGTCGATACGCGCCTGCACCGGCACATTGAGCGAGGCCAGCGTATCGGCACCGACACTGCCATCGGCATCGAGGTACTGGTCGGCCTGGAAGCGCTTCACGGCATCGGTGAGCGGGCTGTCGTAAAGCGAGCCATGGGCAAGCGTGGCGTCGAGGTAGCCGCCGGCCACCAGGCGGGCGCGCAACGCGTCCACGCGAGGGTCCTTCATGCCGGGCTTCAACGTCGGGCCCTCCGGCACGCCCGGCCAGCCGCCGCTGGCCGCACTGGCGCGCAACTGGGCCAGCGCATCGCGAAGCTTCGCGTAAAGCGGGTTCTGCGGTCGTGCCATGTCGAACACCTGATCGACACTGCGCTCGTCGATGGACGACTCCAGGATCGCCATACCCTGCTGCGCATCGATGGCGGTGGGATCGAAATTCCACACCGGGTCCAGGCGCTCGGGATCGACCTTGCCACGGGCCAGCTGCACCAGGGCCGTGATGTACGCCCCGGTGGCTTCGATTTCGAGATCGGCGCGTTTTTCGGGCGAGGCATGGCGCCAGTCCGGATCGGCGAAGGCCGTCTTCAGCGCGGTGAGGTGATAGTCCTCGGGCAGCAGACCGTCGCCGTCGGTGGAGGCCAGGCCGGCCAGCAGCTGGCTTATGTTGTTCTCGTCCGTCCACGCGGCCACGTAATGGCGCTGCGCGTAGAAATCCGAGACCGCCTTGGCCATGGCCGCACTCTGGCGGGCCTGCGCATTGCCATTGCCGGGTTCCATGCGCTGGATGCGCGCGAAGATCGCCTGGGCCACCGGATCGTCCGTGGCCGGCGGCTGCGGCAAGGCGACGCTGCCGGCTGATGTTGGATCGGTGGCCACGATGGGAGGCGGCGCGACAGCCGACGTCGCGCTGGGAGGCGTCTGCGCCCCTACCCAGGCGGGCAGGCCGGCGGCAAGGACAAAGGCGGCGGTGAGGCCGCGAAGCCGTTGATCCATAGGCATGATTGATTGATTCCTTATTTTTCGGCGCTGATGGGCACGCTCTTTCACATATATGAAAGGCAAAGACGTGACGGAATTGTGGTCAAGGAATGATCAGCACGTTAGGATCGGTCGATGTCGCTTTACCGGCTGGCCTGATGATTCGTCCGTTTCGCACTTTTCTCGCCTGCGCGCCGCTCCTGGCCGCCACATCCTTCCTTCCCGCCACGGCCCACGCCGCCGACACACTCGGCGAAGCCCTTGCGCGCCTGGCGCCGTCCGCCGACCCCAAGGTGATCGACCTCGCGGTGCAGGCTTCCGAATGTGCGCAGACGCAGAGCGGCACTCCCTCGGATCGCCTGGCGGTGATCGACTATTCGAAGCCCTCGTCGCAGCCGCGCCTTTGGGTATTCGATGTCGTCAGGCGCAAGCTGCTGTTCCAGGAACTGGTGGCGCACGGAAAGAACAGCGGCGATGCCACGGCCACCCGCTTCTCCAATGCGCCGGAAAGCCTGGCCTCCAGCCTGGGCCTGTTCCGCACCGCCGACCCCTACATGGGCAAGAACGGCTACTCGCTGCGCATGACCGGCCTTGAACCGGGCACCAACGACCAGGCCCTGGCCCGGGCCATCGTCATCCACGGCGCCGCTTATGTGAACGAGGCCATGGCCCGCATGGCCGGTCGCATCGGACGCAGCTGGGGCTGCCCGGCCGTGCGTACCGCCGTTGCTCACAAGCTCATCGACACGCTCAAGGGCGGGCAGATGGTCTTCTCGTATTACCCCGACAAGCGCTGGCTGGCCTCGTCGCCGTACCTCAAATGCACCAGCAGCCAGCTGGCAAAGGCTGAAGCGCGTGTCGCCACTCGCCCGGGCACCTGATTCCAGTTGCCGTTCCACGGGTTAGAATCCCCGGAACCTCATCGTGGAACCGAGCATGAAATACGTCGTCGCGTCTGTTGCCTGCATCCTTCTCGCCGGCTGCGCCACCAGTGGCCTGAAGGACTCCCTGCCCAAGCTGAGCAGCAAGACCACCAAGAACGTCGGCGACTACGTGCAGTGCGTCATTCCGAAGTGGCAGGCCCTCTCCAAGGACGCCAACGGCAGCGCCAAGGGCGACAAGGGCGTGGTGACGTCGAACGACGACGGCAAGCACGAGCGTCTTGAAGTCACCGCCAGCGGCTCCGGCGCCCAGGTGGTGATGTACGAACTGCAGAAGGGCAAGGGCGACTACGAAGGTCGCTTCCGCGAAGAAGCCATCTCCTGCCTCTGAGTGACCTCAGCTACGTGGACGCGCCTCGCGGGCGCGTTCCACGGCATCGAGCAGCTCAGACCGGCTGAACGGTTTTTCCAGGAATACCGCCGATAGCGGAAACGGCGCGAGATCCTGCGGCAACCGGCTCGACACCACCACCATGGCTGTCTTCGGGCGTTCGCGCAGCACGGCCTGAAGCAAGGCGCTGCCCCGACGTTCCCCTGGCGTATCCGCATGGATCACCAGCAGGCTGAGGTGCGCCATTTCCTGGAAAGCGTTCTTCGCGTCGCGGTAGGTCACCGTGAAGCGGGCGTCGTAGCCGGCGTCTTCCAGGACGAAGGCCATGGTCTCGGCGACCATGGCGGCACGGTCGAAGACCAGGGCAGTGGGAAGGGCAGGCTTGCTCATGGAGGGCAGTTTAATCCGGTAAACGGGGTTCGGTGCGATTCAGGCACCGGTATTCATCTCCGGCGGCCAGTGTGCATTGATCGTCTTGATCCGCTGGACCAGATCGCGCACTTCCTCGTTGCGATCGTGTACCCGCTTTTCCTCGGCGGCCTTCTGCGCGGCGAAATCCTCGTTCGTGCCCAGCACCGCCTCGTGGACCAGGCGGCAATTTTCCTCGGCGTGGCTGGCGCGGGTGTGAAATCCCAGGCGGTCGGCGATGATTTCCATGCGCAGTCCGGGGTGCACCTGTTCCAGGGCACGGGCCCGGACGATGAAGAACTGTTGCCATTCGCGTTCCGGTGCACCGCTCAGGACGGCTTCCACCCGGGGAATGTCGGGGCGGTCGAACTGCTCGCTGTCGTCAACGGCCTCGAACGATGCGATCTCGATCCAGTCTCGGCTGGCCATGGCAATTCCTTGGGGGTGAGGCGCGGGATTCTTCGTTGCGGCGCGTGCAGGAAACGTCGCGGCTTGCGCTCGGCGCACTTTTCGGCATATACGAACGCGTGCTCTCCACATCCTCCAAGGAGTTCCATCCCATGCGCTACCTCGCCATTGCAGGCGCCGTGCTGCTCGCCGGCTGTGCCACCCAGAACGAGCGCCACGTCGGCATCCACGACGTCCTTTCCAGCACCACCTACTCGAACCAGTCGCCGGGCGATGGCGATGCCACCCTCACGATCGTTCGTGAGCAGGGCCTGTGGGGCGCGGGCTGCTCCAGCGCCGTATACGTGGATGACAAGGCCGTGGCAGACATGGAAATCGGCCAGCAGCTCGTGCTGCACATCCCCTCGGGCGCCCGCAAGCTCAGCGTCCAGCCGCATGGCGTATGCAGCGCCGATCGCCTCGAAACCGACGCCACCCTGGGCCAGGGTGAAACGCGTACGTTCACCATCTCCGCCAGCGGCGAGACCCTGGCTGCCCAGGCCGCTCCGAAGGCCTGATCGGGCTTGTTTTCCGGGTCGCGGTGGCGCAGGATCAAAAACGTCGCCGCGACGCCAGCCCAGGAGCCCTTACCGTGCACCGACGCATCGTTGGCCAGTACTCCGTAGAGGTCCGCACGTTGAAGGCGGCTACCGGTACGTGGAAGTCGGCCTATATCGTCGAACCCGCCGCCCATGCCGGGCCGCGTGACTTCGTCATGATTTCCCTGCTTGAGGAATTCCGTGACGAGCGCAGCGCGGTCGACGCGGCCATGGATCGCGGCATGAAACACGCCGACTGGCTTGAAACCAGCCGCAGCGCCGTTCCCGGCTGACGTGACCGCCGCACCTACCGCGTCGTAACGTCCCCACCACGAACTGCCCCCTAGGGTCCCCGGCACGGGCAACGCCGCCCGGGACCGGGAGGCATGCTTGCAGCGAACGACCCTCTACCTGCCGTTCACCACCTCCCCGCGAGGTGTATGGAACGTTCGCCGGAACGCCGACATCATCGGCCAGTTTCCCACCCGCGACGAGGCCATGCGGCACGCCTTGTCGATGATCGAATCCATCACGGTCCATGGCGGCCAGCCGGTGGACCTGAAGGTGGAAGACGAGGACGGCACCTGGCACCTGGCCGAGCTGCCCGAGGTCACGCGTCGCAGGATCTGAGACCTGCCCGGGCGATAAGACGCATCCGTCTGCCCCGGATGCCTCCATGGCCGCCTACCTGAAAGCCCTGCGTTCCACCGAGTCCGATGCGGCGCTCGCCACCCATCACGACGGGCGCACGCTGGCCCAGCGCCTGAGCGCCAAATACGGCGACCGGGTCTGCTCGGCTTTCACGCTGTTCGGGCGCGAGGGCAGTTTCGTACCGCTGCCGGACGATCTCCCCGAAGGGCTCGCCAGGGCCTTGCGAGCGCGGGGCATCGAGCAGTTGTACAGCCACCAGCAGCAGGCCTGGGAGGCGGCGCGCAGCGGTCGCAACGTGCTGGTCGCCACGCCCACGGCATCGGGCAAGACGCTTTGCTATACGCTGCCGGTGATCGCCTCGGCTATCGAGGCCGGCGCGCGTGCGCTGTATCTGTTTCCCACCAAGGCACTGGCGCAGGATCAGGTGGCCGAACTGCTGGAAATCAATCGTGCCGGCGACCTGGGCGTGAAGGCCTTCACCTTCGACGGCGACACGCCGGGGGATGCGCGGCAGGCGATCCGCCTGCACGGCGACGTGGTGGTGAGCAATCCCGACATGCTGCATCAGGCCATCCTGCCGCACCATACGAAGTGGGCGCAGTTCTTCGAAAGCCTGCGCTACATCGTCATCGATGAAATCCATACCTATCGTGGCGTGTTCGGCTCGCATCTGGCGAACGTGCTGCGCCGCCTGAGGCGCATCTGTGCGTTCTACGGCGTGCGACCGCAGTTCGTACTGTGTTCGGCCACCATCGGCAATGCCGTGGAGCATGCGCAGGCCCTGATCGAAGACGAGGTGTTCGCGGTGACGCACAGTGGGGCGCCCAGTGGCGACAAGCACGTGCTGCTGTGGAATCCGCCGGTGATCAATCCCGATCTCGGCCTGCGTGCTTCGGCGCGTTCGCAGACCAACCTGATCGCACGCGTCGCCATCAAGGCGAAGATGAAAACGCTGGTATTCGCGCAGTCGCGACTCATGGTGGAAGTGCTCACCAAATACCTCAAGGATGTCTTCGATCACGATACCCGCAAGCCGCCGCGCATCCGCGCCTATCGCGGCGGTTATCTGCCCACGGAGCGCCGCGAGGTGGAGCGTGAGATGCGCGCAGGCAACGTGGATGGCATCGTGTCCACCTCGGCGCTGGAGCTTGGCGTGGATATCGGCAGCCTCGACGCCGTGGTGCTCAACGGGTATCCCGGCTCCATCGCGGCCACCTGGCAGCGTTTCGGGCGGGCGGGGCGCCGGCAGCAGCCGTCCCTTGGCGTGCTGGTGGCCAGCAGCGCGCCGCTGGATCAATACCTCATGCGCCATCCCGCGTTCCTTACGGAGGCCAGCCCGGAGCATGCGCGCATCCAGCCCGACCAGCCGCTGATCCTGCTCGACCACATCCGCTGTGCGGCCTTCGAGCTGCCTTTCGTCGACGGCGATCGCTTCGGTCCGGACGATGCGGGCGCCTATCTCCAGGTGCTGGAAGAATCCGAGGTGCTGCACCGGGAGGGCGATCGCTGGGAGTGGATCGCGGATAGCTATCCGGCCAATGCCGTTAGCCTGCGTTCGGTGGCGGATGGCAATTTCGTGGTGGTGGATCGCACGGAAGGACGGCAGACGATCATCGCCGAAGTCGATTATTCGGCTGCCGCGCTCACACTCTACGAGGGCGCGATCCATATGGTGCAGTCCGTGCCTTACCAGGTGGAACGGCTCGACTGGGAAGGACGCAAGGCGTATTGCACGCGTACGCGTGTCGATTACTACACCGATGCCATCGACTACACCAGGCTCAAGGAGCTTGAATGCTTCGATGGCACAAAAGCAGGCGAGGGCAGTGCGCGGCATGGCGAGGTGCACGTGGTGCGCCGCGTATCGGGCTACAAGAAGATCCGTTACTACACGCATGAAAACATCGGCTACGGCCCCGTGAACCTGCCCGACCAGGAATTGCACACCACCGCCGTGTGGTGGCAATTGCCGCAGACGGTGCTCGACGAGGCTTTCCGCTCGCGCCAGCACGCCCTCGACGGCTTCCTGGGCGCGGCATATGCGCTGCATGTTGCCGCCGTGGTGGCTGTGATGGCCGAGCCGCGCGACCTGCAAAAGGCGGTGGGTTCCGGCGACGGGGGCTGGTCGGCTCAGGTGGACTCATCGGGCAGGGGACAGGTGCGCGCCCCGGATGGCGGCCTCGCCACGGCAGACATGCTCGAACGCTTCCTGCCCACGGTGTACCTCTACGACAACTTCCCCGGCGGCGTCGGCCTCAGCGAGCCGCTGTTCGTGCGTGCGAATGAGTTGCTTCACAGCGCCCTGGAAACCGTGCGCGGCTGTGAATGCAAGGCCGGCTGCCCGGCCTGCGTCGGCCCGGTGCTGGCCGCCGACGAACAACGCGATACCACCCCCAGGGCCCTCACCGCCCGCGTCCTGGAACTCCTGGGCGCGCAATCATGAGTTCCCTTTCAGACAAGCTGGCCGCGCTGCGCCACCAGGCCGGCTCCCCTGTAGGAGTGCGCCCCGCGCGCGACCGCTCTGTCGCCAAAACCACCCCCGACCTCGAAACCCTCCGCCGCCTCTACGGTATCCGCACCCGCCTGGGCCTCCCAAAGACACAGACCAAAAGCACCAACCGCGACGTCCCCGGCGACGAACTCGCCCCCGGCCTGCGCTACCTGGAACAATCCTTCGAACGCCCCCGGCCTCCCGACGTTTTCGACCTCGGCTTCGCCCGCCTCACCGAGGCCCGCTGCGAACACCTGCTGCATTTCGATACGGAAACCACCGGTCTTGCCGGCGGCACGGGCACGCGCGCCTTCATGATCGGCGCGGCCGACTGGCACGCAGGACGCCTGCGTGTGCGCCAGCTCTACATCACCACGATGGCGGCGGAAACGGCGATGCTGCGCGAGTTCACACGCTGGATCAGTGGCGATACCGTGCTCGTGAGCTACAACGGAAAATCCTACGATGCGCCGCTGCTGGCCACGCGCTACCGGCTGGCGCGCATGGTCAATCCGCTATCCGGACTGGTCCATGTCGACCTGCTGCATCCCATGCGCCGTCGCTACAAGCAGGTGTGGGAGAACTGTCGCATGCAGACAGCGGAACGCCACCTGCTGCGCATCGTGCGCGAAGACGACCTGCCGGGCTCGGAAGCCCCGGCAGCATGGCTGGGCTACCTGCGTGGCGGTTCGTCGGAAAACCTCGTGCGCGTGGCCGAGCACAACCTCCAGGACGTGCGCACGCTGAGCGGCCTGCTGGTGGAAGCCCACGGCTGGGCCGAACTGGATAGGCCGCCTTCGCCCGGAGGTAACGAAATCTCCACGCCACCCCGCGCAGGCTGACCCACGCACAGCACGCATCGAGGAGGCATCAGGCATGAACGAGCCGACCAAGCCCTGCGACCACGACGGTTGCAGCTGCCAGGTTCCCGTCTCACGCGAGTACTGCAGCGAAGCCTGCCGTATGGCGGCAGAGGAGCAGAACGTCGGCAGCACCTGCGAATGCGGGCACGCCAGGTGCCAGCAACCCCATTCCCACTGACGGAGGCTTCCTCATGACCAACGACGGCAAGCAGGACACCCCGGGCTACAAGGAACAAAACCCCAAGCCCTCGCACGGCAACCCGAAGGTACCCGGCGAAGGGCATCCCAAGGAGCCGCAGAACATGCCCAAAGACAAACCGGGCAAGCAAGGCAGCTGAACCCCCAGCCCCCTCACCCCTATAGGAGCGCGCCTCGCGCGCGACCCCTGAAAACGAAAACGATGATGATGCGGGAACAGGGCCGGAGCGCACCACATACGCAAACCCTCACTCCAGCTATAGCGTAAAGAGGCTTTGCACTGATCTGGCGAGCATTCAAACAGCCCGCCCGATCAATACAAAGCCTCTTTCGTGCCAACAAAGCCTGAGGGGTCGCGCACAGGTGCGCTCCTACAGTGCAGTCTGGCTTGTCTGGCGGTTGGTTCAGGCGTTTTGGCCTGTACCGGTCGCGCGCGAGGCGCGCTCCTACAGAGTGTTTATGCGGCCTTGCGCAGGAGGCCGCCGATGCCGGCCACGGCGTTGCCGATAGCCGCCGTCTTCTGCTCGTCGCCGCGCGACACGCCTTCGGCGCGCACGAACTCGACATCCGTGATGCCGAGGAAGCCCAGCACCGCACGCAGGTACGGCTCCTGGAAGTCCATCGAGGCAGCGGGCGTGCCCGGGGCGTAGATGCCGCCACGCGACGAGGCGACGATCACGCGCTTGCCCACGGCCAGGCCCTCGGGGCCGGCGGCGGTGTAGCGGAAGGTCTTGCCGGCCACGGCGATACGATCGATCCAGGCCTTCAGCGAGCTGCTGATCGAGAAGTTGTACATCGGGGCGCCGATGACGATGACGTCGGCGGCCAGGAATTCGTCCATCACCTTGTCGCTTTCCGCAGCCGCGGGGTCGTTCTCGCCGGCCGGAAGGGCCCAGTGGCCCAGCGGGGCGGTGTGCAGATCACGGTAGGTGACCTCAAGGCCCGGGTGGTTGCGGGAAAACTCGGCGACGATGGCGGCCGTCAGGCCGCGCGACACGGAATAGGCGCCAAGGGCACTGGCATCAATATGCAGGAGTTTCATAGCGTTACCTCTTTCTGGGCCGCTCAGCGCGGGATGGAGGAACGATACGCCGGCAACAATGCCGTGATTAGTCGGGTTGCGGTAGACTCATTGTTTCCAGACAGAAACGACGGATGATTCCGATGGAAGGCGCACTCCAGGACCTGAACGACCTGTACTTCTTCGCTTCCGTCGTCGAGCACGGCGGATTCTCCGCAGCCGGGCGCGCCTTGGGCGTGCCCAAGTCGCGCCTGTCCAAGCGCATCGCCCAGCTGGAAGACCGCCTGGGCGTACGCCTGCTCCAGCGCACCACCCGTCGTTTCGTGGTCACCGAAATCGGCGAGCGCTTCTACGCGCACTGCCGGGCGGTACTCGAGGAGGCGAGGGCGGCGCAGGATGCCGTAGACGAATTGCGCACCGAGCCGCGCGGCGTGGTGCGTGTGAGCTGCCCGATTCCCCTGGCGCAGAATGTGCTCGGCCCGATGCTGCCGGCCTTCATGCTTGAGCATCCGAAGGTGCAGATCCGTGTGACGGCCACCAACCGCCGCGTGGACCTGATCGGTGAAGGTTATGACGTGGCTATCCGTGTCCGCGAGAAGCTCGATACCGATGCCACGCTGGTGTTGCGCAGCATCGGCTATGCACGCAACCTGCTTGTCGCCAGCCCGAAGTTCCTCGACAGCAACGGGCGTCCCAAGACCCTGGAAGAACTTGCGCTGCTTCCCGCGTTGTCCATGTACGAGCACGAAGGCGCGCAGGTGTGGGAGCTCGTGGATGCCACCGGTCGCAAGGCCGCCGTCGAGGTGAAGCCGCGCCTTGTCAGTGGCGACTTCTCCGTACTTATTTCCGCCGCCGTGCAGTGCTGCGGCGTGGCGCTGGTGCCTGAGAATTACTGTGCGCCGATGATCGCCAATGGCGCCCTGGAATGGGTGCTGCCGGAATACACCACGGCACAGGGCACGTTGCACTTCGTTTACCCCAGCCGTCGCGGCCTGCTGCCCGCCGTGCGCAGCTTCGTCGACTTCCTGGCCGAGCGGCTGCCCAAGGCGCAGGCCGAGTTCCACAAGGACTGCGAGCGCCTGGGCCGCGAGCCGTCGGAGGCGGGCGCGATTCATCTGGCCCGCATGTTAGGATCGGAGTATCCGGCGGCATTTGGCCGTCCAAACGAATGAAGGCGTTCGATGCAGCTCGAAACCAAGCTCCCCAAGGTCGGTACGACCATTTTCAGCGTCATGAGCCAGCTCGCGCTGGAGCATAAGGCAGTCAACCTGGGCCAGGGCTTCCCGGATTTCGAGCCGCCCGAAGCCTTGCGTGAAGCCATCACGCGCGCCATGGCCGAAGGCAAGAACCAGTACGCCCCCGGCGTCGGCATCGCGAAGCTGCGCGAGCAGATCGCCCTGAAAACGGAGCGCCTCTACGGTCACCGCGTCAGCCCCGATACCGAGGTCACCGTCACCTCCGGTGCCACCGAGGCGCTGTTCTCGGCCATCGCCGCCGTGGTGCGTGCAGGCGACGAAGTCATCGTGTTCGACCCGTGCTACGACAGCTACGAGCCGGCCATCGAATTGCAGGGCGCCACGGCGGTGCATATCCCGCTTACGCTGCCGTCCTTCGCCATCGACTGGCAGCGCGTACGCGATGCGGTCACGCCGAAGACCCGCGTCATCCTGATCAACTCGCCGCACAATCCGTCGGGCGCCGTGCTCAGCCGTGCCGATCTCGACGAACTGGCCGCCATCGTGCGCAACACGAACATCGTGGTGCTGTCCGACGAGGTGTACGAACACATCGTGTTCGACGGCGCCGAGCACCAGAGCGTGCTTCGTCATGAAGAGCTGGCGGCACGCAGCTTCGTGGTGTCGTCGTTCGGCAAGACATATCACTGCACGGGCTGGAAGGTCGGCTACGCCGTGGCGCCGAAGGCGCTCACCGCCGAGTTCCGCAAGGTGCACCAGTACCTCACCTTCTGCACCTTCAATCCGGCACAGTGGGCGTTCGCGGAATTCCTCGAATCCTCGCCCGGGCACTACCTCGACCTGCCGGCGTTCTACCAGGCCAAGCGCGATCGCTTCCGTGAACTGCTGGCGCCGTCGCGCCTGAAGCTGCTCGACGTGCCGGGTGGTTACTTCCAGCTGGTGGATTACAGCGCCATCCGCGATGTCGACGACATCAATTTCAGCGAGTGGCTGGTGCGCGAAGGCGGCGTGGCCGCGATCCCGCTCAGCCCGTTCTACGAGACCGCACCGGATACCCGCCTGGTCCGCCTGTGCTTCGCCAAGAACGACGCCACCATGGAAGCCGCCGCGGAGCTCCTGTGCAAACTCTGACCGTTTCCCTCATCCAGGGCGCCACGCTCTGGCACGACGCACCGGGCAATCGCGAGTACTACGGGCGTCTCGTGCGCAGCGCCCCCGGGAGCGACCTCATCGTGCTGCCCGAGACCTTCCTCTCGGGCTTCACCAACGACACGTTGGGCAACGCGGAAACCATGGACGGCGAAGGTATTGCCTGGTTCCGTGCGCTGGCGACCGAGGTAGGTGCCACGCTGACGGGCAGCCTTGTCATCAAGGATGGCGACACCGTCTACAACCGGCTGGTGTGGGCGTCGCCCGATGGCAGCCTTGCCTGGTACGACAAGCGCCACCTGTTCCGCATGGCGGGCGAGCACACCCGTTACGGTGGCGGCAGCGAGCGTCTCATCGTCGAACTGAAGGGTTGGCGCATCCTGCCGCAGGTCTGCTACGACCTGCGCTTCCCCGTATGGCTGCGCAACGGCCGCAAGGAAGACGCCGCCGGCGGCATGGACTACGACCTGGCCCTGTTCGTGGCCAACTGGCCGTCGCCGCGCCGCCAGCCCTGGCGTACGTTGCTGCGCGCCCGCGCCATCGAGAACCTCTCCTATGTGATCGGCGTGAATCGCGTGGGCACGGATGGCAACAACCATCCGTATTCGGGCGACAGCGCCATCATCGATGCGGTAGGCGAGCCGCTGGTGGAACTGGGCCCGCAGGAACAGGTAGTTACGGTGACCCTCGACCCGGCCCCGCTACTGGCCCACCGCGAGCGCTTCCCGGCCTGGATGGACGCCGACCCGTTCTCCCTGACCCCCCCAGATCTAGCTCCCCCTGTAGGAGCGCGCCTGCGCGCGACCGGATGTAGCCGAACCTCCCGGGTCGCGCGCAAGGCGCGCTCCTACAGGAGAGGTGGAGGCAAAACCCTGTAGGAGCGCGCCTGCGCGCGACCGGATGCAGCCGAACCTCCCGGGTCGCGCGCAAGGCGCGCTCCTACATGGGAGGGGTTATCGCGTTGTTCGTTACTTCGCCGGGGCGAACGGCACTATCGGCCCGATATGGGCCACCTTGCGCCACGCGGCCAGCTTGTCCACGATGCCCTTGCCGACGGCAATCTGCGGCTCGGAAGGGTCGACCTGATCGCGCTTCTCCCAGTCGGCGATCTCACCGGTTGCCTTGTGGAAGGCATCGATGAAATCCGGCGTGGCATTCAACCCGTCGGCCAGCCAGGCATGCCCGAAATAGGTGATGTCCGAATCGGCCCCGCACCCGAACGACGTGCGATCCGTACGCGCCGAGGTAAGCACCAGTGTTCCGGCACCCTGAAGCTTCGGCACGAAGCCGCCCGAATAGCAGGCGTTGACCACCACCACCTTCCAGCGGAACGGGCGCTTGGCCAGGATATCGGCCAGACCGTCCGGGTCCAACTGGTCGAGCGGGATCGGGTCCATGTCCACCAGCAGGGTGTGGTCACTACCACCATGCGTGGCCACGTAGACCAGCAGGATGTCCTCGCGCGGGTCCATGACCCGGGTCAGCCCATCCAGTGCGGCTTCGAGGTTGGTCCAGCTCGCCAGCGGCCGGGTGCTCAGCGTGGCGGGGTTGTTCTCCAGCACAAGCGTGTGTTTCGGGCTGTCGAAGCGACGGCCCATCAACTGGTCGAGGTATTCAACCTCATTGCGGAAGACATCTTCCGACCCATCGCCGCCAAAGGCCACGGCATAGATGTTTGGCTGGCCCGGCGTGCGCGGTGCAAGGCCAGCCACGGCCTTGCGCACCATCTCCGGCTGCGCCGTGAAGACTTGCTCGGGCGTGGGTCCGTTATCCGGCCAGTCGCCGTTGTCGATGTCCAGCGCCGGCTCGTCCGTGCTGGTAGACGGTGCCGGCCCCGTGGAAGCGGCGGGCGCAGGCGCCTGCGCGACCGACCCCGGGGCTGCC
The DNA here is from genome assembly GCF_023699965.1 of Luteibacter anthropi. Lineage (NCBI taxonomy): Bacteria > Pseudomonadati > Pseudomonadota > Gammaproteobacteria > Lysobacterales > Rhodanobacteraceae > Luteibacter > Luteibacter anthropi. The sequence continues at coordinate 4,257,702 of NZ_CP077072.1, read as the reverse complement.
GTGAGCGGCGGCGAGCCGTAGCGCAGGACGCCGGCGGCGATCAGCACGCCTGCGGCGAAGGCCAGCAGGACGTAGATCGGCGTACGGCGCCGGGAGTCAGGGTGTGATGGCATCGAAGTCGGTGACGGCGGGGTGGCCGGCATCCACCAGCGGCTGCGGCGGACGGATGAGGTGGGTGGTGTGCATGCCGGCGGCACGCGCGGCGTCCAGTTCTTCCTTGATGTCGGACAGGAACAGGACCTGCGCCGGGGGCAGGCCGATGGCCTCGGCGATGCGGCGGTAGGACTCCACCTCGCGCTTGTGGCCGGTCTGGGTGTCGAAGTAGCCGGAGAACAGCTGCGTGAGGTCGCCATTCTCGCTGAAGCCGAACATCAGCTTCTGCGCAGGCACAGAACCCGACGAATACACGTAGAGCTTCAGGCCCTGGTCGTGCCACGCCTTCAGGCGGGCGGCCACTTCCGGGTACATGTGCGAGACGTAAGCCTTCGATTCGTAGCCCTGGCGCCAGATCATGCCCTGGAGGGCCTTGAGCGGGGTGGCCTTGCGGTCTTCGTCGATCCAGCGGATCAGCAGGTCGATGATCTCGGTGCGCGACGCCTGGACGATGCCAGCCTCTTTCGCCGCCTCGTGAAGCCAGTGCTGCACTTCCGGATCGTCGGCATGGGTCTCGACGAAAGCCGGCAGATGCTGGCGGGCGTAGGGGAAGAGGACGTCCTTGACGAAGTCGATCGAGCTGGTGGTGCCCTCGATGTCGGTGAGGACGGCGCGGATATCGGACATGCGGTGAAAGCCTGCGGGTCGGGGAAGACCCGCAGGATAGCCGAGGGGCTGTCTTTTACGAAGCCTGGGCCGCAGACGGATGGGGATCCATGCGCGGGAACTGCTCGGCGATGTCGGAGCCGGTGAAGTTGGCCACCCAGCCCTCGACATTGGTGAACAGGCGGATCGCCACGAAGTACGGCGACTCGCTCATGTCGAACCAGTGCGTGGTGTTGTCGGGCACGCCGATGAGGTCGCCCTTCTCGCAGAGCACCTCGTACACCTTGCCGTTGATGTGCAGGGTGAACTGGCCGGCACCGGCGACGAAGAAGCGCACTTCGTCTTCACTGTGCGAATGCTCGTTCAGGAACTTCTGGCGGAAGGCGGCGCGATCCGGGTGGTCTGGCTTCAGGCTGATGACGTCGACGGTGGTATAGCCGTTCTCGGCCATAAGGCGGTCGATGTCGGCGCGATAAGCGGCGATCACTTCCTCCTGGCTGGCGCCGGGCACGATAGGCTTGTTGGCTTCCCACTGCTCGAAACGGACACCGACCTTCTTCAGTTCGGCAGCGATATCGGCGTGGTCGGTATGGATGGAGAGCGGCTTATTATTGTTGTCGTCGTAAATACGCAGGCGGCTCATGGGGAAAGTCTCCGCAGGTCAAGTTCACAGCCCAGCAGGAATTCCAGGGCTTCGAGGTGGCGGCGGGTTTCGGGCATGTCGCGGCCCCAGGTGTAGATACCGTGTCCATTGATGAGGTAGGCGTACAACGGCTTGCCTGAGTCGATCCATGCGTCCACCCGGGCCTCAAGCTCGGGCATGTACTGGGTGTTGGGGAAAACAGGGATTTCCAGCACGCTTTCATGTGTGCTGAATCCGGAGATTGCCTTCTGCAGCTCCCATCCTTCTAGCCGGATCAGACCCTCTTTGGCGAAAAGCCGCGATGCCACGCTCTGGGTACGTGAATGCGTGTGCAGCACCACATTCGCCTCGGGAAAACGCTTGTAAACCTGCGTATGCAGGCCGGTTTCCGCCGAAGGGCGCGAATCGCTGCCCACGGCCTTGCCGTCCATGTCCACCACCATGATGTCGTCGCGACCCAGCCGGCCCTTGTCGCGGCCGGAGATCGTGATCGCCGCCAGATCGTCGGCGAGGCGCATGGAGAAGTTGCTGCTGGTGGCGGGTGTCCAGCCGAACGCAGCCAGTTCGCGGGCGGCATCCGCGATGGCGTCGGCGCGCTGGGCCAGCAGGGCAGGATCGATGTGGGACAAGGTCTTCGACATGGTATTTGGACGTCTAAACAAGGTTGTCAGCATATCATGGCGCCCATGACGGCCTGTCGGTAATGCGAACCACTCCGTTTTCGCCGAACGCGTAGCATTCGGTTCCGGTACCGGTGGGAGGGACACCGGCGGATTTTCGATGGAGGTTCTTTCCTTTATGTCGCATCACGATTCGAATAATGAGGGGCGCCGTCGCTTCCTCAAGGTGGCTGCGGGCAGCGTAGCCGCCGCCACGGTTCTGGGCTCGCTTCCGCGCCTGGCCCGCGCGCAGGATCTGCCGCATCTGTCGCCGTCGGACCCCACCGCCTCGGCGCTGAAGTACGTGGAAGATGCCAGCAAGGGGCAGGGCCGCAAGGGATCGGACGCATGCGCCGATTGCAGTTTTTACCAGGGTAAAACCGGTGGTGCCTGGGGCCCGTGCCAGTTGTTCCCCGGTAAGGCCGTGGCCGCGAAGGGCTGGTGCGTGTCGCACACCCACGTTGCCTGAATTCAGTCCGGGTAAAAACATGAAGGCCAGCCGACGAGGCTGGCCTTTCTGTTGGGACGATCAAAATGCAGCCCAAGCGCGCCAGGCCGAGGAGCTGACCCGCCTGACGCACTGGGCGGCAATCCGGGGCCCACTGCCAAGTGATTTACCCTCGGAACGGGGATCATACTCCCCTCGAAGCATGACCGGCCAATGGCAGTTAAACGGCAGGCTAAAATTTATCTATTAGCTAGATAAATCAGTTGCTTGTCATAACTTTCCAGAATTTTAACGAAATCGTTGTCACGCCCCGGAAACAGCCCTCAACGGGGCTGGCGAAGGCGGCTGTGGCGGTAGCTGTAAGCGAAGTAGACGATGATGCCGACGACCGTCCACACACCCATCAACACCCAGTTGCGCACACCCATCGAGTAAAGAAGGAACAGGCAGCTCAGCACACCGAGCGTGCAGGTGATCGGCGCAAACGGGACGCGGAACGAACGCGGCACATCGGGTGCGGAGCGTCGCAGGATCAACACACCGATGCACACGGCGCAGAACGCGACGAGCGTGCCCATCGAGGTGAGGTCACCGAGCAGGTTCAACGGGAACACGGCAGCGAGCAGTGCGATGCCAAGTCCGGTGATGACGGTGTTGATGTGTGGCGTGCGGTACTTCGGGTGGATCGTGGTGAACACTTTCGGCATGAGACCGTCGCGGCCCATGATCATGAAGATGCGCGGCTGCGCGATGATCATCACCAGCACCACCGACGACAGGCCGATGAGTGCGCCGACTTCCACGATGCCACGCAACCAGCTCAGTTCCGGATGGTTGCGGATGGCGGTGACGACCGGCTCGGCAGTGTCCAGTTCGCTGAACGGCACGAGGCCGGTAAGCACCGCCGCCATGGCGATATACAGCACCGTGCAGATACCCAGCGAGGCCAGCGTGCCGATAGGCATGTCGCGCTGTGGGTTCTTGGATTCCTGGGCCGCCGTGGAGGTGGCTTCGAATCCGATATAGGCGAAGAACACCATGGAGGCGCCGCGCAGGATGCCCGGCCAGCCGTACTTGTCGCCGCCCTGGTTTTCGGGGATGAACGGATGCCAGTGCGAGGTGTCGATGTGGCTGGCGCCTACCACGATCACCACGATGATGAGCGCGGTCTTCAGCAGCACCATCGCCATGTTCAGTCCGGCGGATTCGCGGATACCCACGTAGCAGAGCCAGGTGAGGGCGAGGGTGATGCCCACGGCAGGCAGGTTGAACAGCGCGCCGGTGGTTACCAGGTGGCCGTCGACGAAGTCGAGTGGCGCATTGGTGAGTGCGGGCGGGATGTGGATGCCGACATGGTCGAGCAGGCTGACGAAGTAGCCCGTCCAGCTCACGGCCACCGCGGACGCGGATACGCCGTATTCGAGAATGAGGTTCCAGCCGATGAACCAGGCGGCCCCTTCACCGAGCGTGGCATAGGCATAGGAATAGGCGCTGCCCGAAACGGGAATCAGCGAGGCAAACTCTGCGTAGCACAGCGCGGTGAACACGCTGCAGATCGCCGCGATGACGAAGGACAGGATGATCGCCGGTCCGGCGTGCTCGGCTGCCGCCACGCCCGTGATGACGAAGATGCCGCCGCCGATCACCGCACCGATGCCGAGGGCGGTGAGGCCCCACGGACCGAGGGTGCGTCGCAGGGCCGGGCCGTGCGCGTCGTCGGGTTCGGCTTGAGGTGATTTCTTGGCGAGCAGCTGATCGAGCATGGACGGCCTGAATTAAGAAAAGCGGCAAAGGATACCGGCAAATGAGAGGGGCCGGCGGATTCCGCCGGCCCCGACAGGAAGAGCGACCTCAGCCCAGCGACTTGCGCAGCTTGCTGTGCGCGTAGCCGTAACCGAAGTAGATCAGCTGACCGATGACGATCCAGCCGACCATGAGGCGCCAGTGCTCCTCGAAGGCCTGCCAGAACAGGTAGACGCAGGAGATGGCGCCGAGGATGCAGATGGGCCACACGAGCGGCACGCGGAAGCTGCGCTTGAGATCCGGACGGGTGTAGCGGAGGATCAGCACGCCCAGGCAGACCGTGGCGAAGGCGAGCAGGGTGCCCATGGATACCAGTTCGCCCAGCACGCTCACCGGGAACAGGCCGGCCATGGCAGCCGCGGCCACGCCGACGATCACCGAGCCGATGTACGGCGTGCGGAAGCGCGGATGCACCTTCGCCAGCACCGGCGGCAGCAGGCCGTCACGTGCCATGGAAAAGAAGATGCGCGGCAGGCCCATGAGCATGACCAGGATCACCGACGACAGGCCGGTGATGGCGCCAAGCACCACGATGGTCTTCAGCCACGAGAGCTGCGGATACAGGCCCAGCGCGGTGGCGACCGGCTCCGGCGTGTTCAGCATGCGGAACGGGGCGATGCCGGTGAGCACCAGCGCCACGGCGATGTACAGCACCGTGCAGATGGCCAGCGAGCCGAGAATGCCGATGGGCATGTCGCGCTGCGGGTTCTTCGCTTCACCGGCGGCGGTCGACACGGCGTCGAAGCCCACGTAGGAGAAGAACACGATGGTGGCGGCACGGAAGATGCCACTCCATCCGAACACGCCTTCACCTTCCTGCGGCGGAATGAACGGATGCCAGTTTTCCGGATTGACCAGGCGGATGGCGAAGGCCAGGAACAGCAGGATCACGGTGACCTTGATCGCCACGATGATCGAGTTGACGAAGGCCGACTGGGTGATGCCGACGTAGCACAGGCCGGACAGCGCGGCGATGATGATCACGGCAGGCAGGTTGATGAGCGTGCCGGTGGCCTGGATGTGGCCATTGACGAACTGGAACGGGGCCGATGCCAGCTCGGCAGGCAGCGTGACATTGCTTCCGATCATCTGGCCGATGAGGCCCAGCAGTTCGTTGACGTAGCCCGACCAGCCCGCGGCGACGGTGGCGGCGGCGAAGAGGTATTCGAGGACCAGGTTCCAGCCGACGAACCAGGCGACAAACTCGCCGAGCGTGGCATAAGAATAAGAGTAGGCGCTACCGGAGACGGGAAGCATGGCGGCGAACTCGGCGTAGCACAGTCCGGCCAGGGCGCAGGCGAAGGCGGCGATGATGAAGCTGATGACCAGGGCGGGGCCGGCATGCAGAGCGGCGGCCTGTCCGGTAATGACGAAGATACCCGCACCGATGACGGCGCCGATACCGAGAAGGATGAGGTGACGCGCGGTAAGCACTCGTTTGAGGTCGCCTCCGTGCGCACCCGTATCGATATGTTCACCAGCATCTACGTGCGGCGCCGCCTCGATCGGATGCGTCGCAAAAAGGTGTTTCAGCATGTGTCTCCCCTACAGCCGGAATATTGCTTTTTTTGTTGGGACCGCCGCGTTTTGCACGGTGGGCACGCCGCTGCCCCAGAGCGTCGGCTCCGCACCATAGCCCAGCGGGGCTTGGCGGTACAAGCTGCAATGCGAGGCATACCAATGCCTTGCATGAGGCGGTGACGCGGCGACCATGACTTGCGGCGGTTGTGCATGAATGTTCGTTGGTGCTCAGAAAACCATGTTCAGGGCGGCCTGCGGCGCTACGTAATCGGTAACGTTTCGCCCGGCCACGGTGAACTGCACACCGGCGATAAGACCGATGCTGGCGTTGAAGTGGTATTCGACCGCAGGCGCCAGGCTGAACGAGCTGGCGAACGGCAGGCGGCGGTCCACCGCCGTTCCATTGCCCGCACTGCCACGCACGCGCACCGTGCCGGTCCGGTTCCAGATGGCTTCGCCCACGAGCACCCAGCGGGTGTCCAGTGCGTACTCGGCCGCCAGGGTGGCGTTCCACATCTGGCCCGGCGTGGCGTGACCTCGGAATCCGGCGTCGGTACCGTACACGCTCGCATCGCGTATGCGAATGCGGTCGGGCGAAGGGCTCCAGGCCACCTGGCTGCGCCAACGCAGCGCCTGGCCGTCGTCGAGCCAGTAGAGACGCTGTGCGCCCACGGTAAACACGGTGCGAGCCGCGCCGCTGCCGGTGCCATTGAGCGGATTGGTGTCGAGCCTGTGGTACTTGCCGGTGGTGATGTTGCGTGCAAGGGCGACGGCGAGAATGGTGCCAGTGCCATCGGCGGCTGGCCCCAGCAGGCGCTGTTGCAGACGAACGTTGGTGTCGCCGATGCGCAGGCCGTCGGTGTGGCTACCACCACCGGAGGTACGTGCGGCGGTGGGTGTGACCTGGATGCCAAAGGCATCCGTGATGCCGTAGGTCATGGGCACGGCGATCTGCCACTGGCGGAACTTCGGGTGCGATGTATGGCGGCCACCCGTGTCGTCGTAACTGCCTCGCAGGTTGGAGTGGATGAGATAGGGCTCGATGTTGAACACCCCTTGCGGCAGGGTGTTGACGGCCGGCGTAACCAGCGGGCCGGTAAAGTTGGCGGTGCTGGAGGCGATCGCTGGAGCCGAAACGACGGCGAGCGCCAGGGCGCCCGCCGGCACGGCGCGGGCAATGAGGGAAGGCGGCATTCGCGTTTCCTTGCGTGGTGCAGTCGGACTGCTGGATGGGGCGATACGCCTTGTGGCGTGTCGGAATCCATCCTAGGGAGCAGCCCATGGCGCTGAATATCGGACTAGTCTGAAAAATCGTGCGAATATTTGCGGCTGGATTTCAGCGATATCCGTCATGACGTCAGTTAACGCCCTGGCCCAGGCCTTCCATCACTACGCTTCACGCTGGCCGGACGAGCCCGACACCTCGCGGTTCAGCGACTGGCTTGCCACGAAAGAGCGTCCTTTTCACCGTGAGACGCTCGAAGGTCACTTCACCGGTTCCGCTTGGCTGGTGAGCGCCGATGGCGAGCGCGTGCTGCTGATGCACCATCGCAAGCTGCAGCGCTGGCTACAGCCGGGCGGGCATGCCGATGGTGATGCAGATCTGGCGCATGTCGCCTTGCGCGAGGCGGAAGAGGAGACGGGGTTGCGCGATCTCGCCGTGCTGCCGGACATCTTCGATATCGACGCACACCGGATTCCGCAGCGCGGCCATGAGCCGGAGCACTGGCACTTCGACGTGCGCTACGTCGTGGTGACTCGTGGCTCGGAAGTTTTCGAGGCCAACGAGGAATCGCTGGCGCTGGAATGGCGATCGATCGAGGCCACTGCCGGCGATGTGACGGCAGATGAGTCGCTGCGCCGCATGGCTCGTAAATGGCTCGCCACCCAAAAGGGGTAGTGCGCGACGGCGGAGGGGGAGCTGCGTTGTAGGAGCGTGCTTGCGCGCGACCGGGGTTTTTCGCAACCCCTGGTCGCGCGCAAGCACGCTCCTACAGTCAGGCGTATTTCGCGGGGGCGGGGTGCACGGTGCCGCACTGCTTGCAGGTGCGGGCTTCGAGCGAGCGATAGAAGCGCTCGAATACCGGCGGAAAATCGCTTTCGATGCTGTCCAGCAAGAAATACGCTTCAAACAGCTTCGTATTGCAGTTCTCGCAGAACCACAGCAGGCCGTCGCGCTCACCGGCAATACGGCGGCGCTCGACGACCAGGCCGATGGAGTCGGGCATGCGTTGCGGCGAATGCGGCACGCGTGCGGGTAGGTAGAAGATTTCGCCGGCACGGATCGGAATATCGCGAGCCGTGCCGTTGTCCTGCACTTTCAGCACCATCTCGCCTTCGAGCTGGTAGAAGAATTCCGGGCCTTCGTCGTAGTGATAGTCGGTGCGGGCATTGGGGCCGCCGACGATCATGATGATGAAGTCGCCATCCACGATGCACTTGTTGCCGACCGGAGGCTTGAGCAGGGCGCGGTGTTCGTCGATCCAGCGCTTGAGGTCGATGGGTGGTAGCAGGCTCATGGAGGCGGCTTCGTGGAAACGTCCGCCGATGATACTCCCGGGCCGGCCGCAGCGAGCGGGCGAGGCTGTAGGCGGTATGACCGGCCTCGGGCAAGGGGCTTCCGGCGCGCACGTCCGTGTCGTACAAGGATAACTCCCTCCTGCAATGGAACCCCCATGGCGTCGTGGTACCACGCCAGCGCCCCCGAACCCGCCTCCCGCCCGGCCCCCCAGGGGCGGCGCGAAGCTGCGGTGGTCGTCGTGGGCGGGGGATTTGCCGGGCTGAACACGGTGCTGGGCCTGGCAGCGCGAGGCGTGCGCGACGTCGTGCTGCTGGAGGCCAAAACCATCGGCTTCGGTGCGTCCGGGCGCAACGGTGGCTTCGTGTTTGCGGGCTATTCGCTGGGCGAGCAAGCGCTGCTGGATCGCATCGGCGCGGAGCGGGCGAGGGCGCTGCACGCCCGCACCGTGGACGCCGTGAACCTGATCCGTGAGCGTATCGTGTCGCTGTCCATCGATTGCGACATGGTGGACGCGGGCGTCGTGTGGGCGAACTGGTTCCGCGACGGGCGCGTGCTTCGCGACAGGCAGCGGTTGCTGGCGGAGCATTACGGCGTCGACTGGCAGTGGATTCCCGCCGATGCGATGCACGAGTTCGTGCACAGCAAGCGTTATCACGACGGCCTGTATGAGCGGAACGCGCTGCATATCGATCCGCTGGCCTATGCGCGGGGACTGGCGCGCGTGGCCGAGGCGGCGGGTGTCACCATCCACGAGCATTCGCGGGTGCGGATGCTGGAGCGGCGGGGAGCGCGCTGGGTGCTTCGCGTGGGCGATGCCGAGATCGAAACGCCTCAGGTGGTGCTGGCCTGTGGCGGTTACCTGGCCGGCCTTGATCGCCGTATCGATCGTTCGATCCTGCCCATTGCCACGTATGTGATGGTGACCGAGCCGCTGGGGAATCGCCTGTCGGAATGCCTGCGGACGCGCGCGGCGATCTATGACACGCGGTTTGCCTTCGACTATTACCGGCCGCTCAACGATACCCGCCTGCTGTGGGGCGGCCGCATCTCCATTCGCGACCGTTCGGCGCATGGTGTGCAGCGGTTGCTTACACGGGATCTGCTCAAGGTATTTCCGTCGCTGAAGGGCGTAAAGGTAGAGCATGCGTGGTCGGGCCTTATGAGCTATGCGCGCCACGAGATGCCGCAGATCGGCACGCACGGTAACGGCCTGTGGTATGCCCAGGCGTTCGGCGGTCATGGCCTGGCGCCCACATGCGCTGCCGGCGAGGCACTGGCAGACGCCATTGCCTCGGGCGATTCGCAACTGGATGCCTACGCCGGATTCGGCCTCGACCCGGTGCACAAGCCCTTCGGCTATCTCGCCGCGCAGGGCATGTACTGGAAATACGAATTCGCCGACTGGATGAAATCCCGCATGGAAGGCTAGCCACCCCGTAGGAGCGCGCCTTGCGCGCGACCGTGGCTATGGCGGAAAACGCCAACCCCTTCGTTATCGTTTCATCGGGTCTGTCGCGCGCAAGGCGCGCTCCTACAGGGGATTGGCAACTGGGTTTAGTGTTGGTGCTTGCCTAGCCAGACAGCGACGCCTTGCGCATTCAGCCGGATGTCGATTTTCAGCAGCCTGGCGATCTCTTCCGGCGGCAGGCTCACGCCATGCGCCAGTGCGCGGCGCACGTAAAGCGCCCGGAAATCTTCCGCCATCAGTGCTTCCCGATCCGCATCCCCTGCATGACGACGCGCCATTGCCACCATCGCGTCGATCTGCTCGTGCAGGTCGGTCGCCAGTCGGCGCACGTCTTCCACGCGGCCGTAATGGGTGAGGTACATGGCTTCCGGCTTGTAGCGGAGCATGCGATCGATGGAAGCATGCGCCTCGTCGGGATCGAACTGCACGGGAGATGTGGTGGGCAGGATGAACGGCCCTTTTGCCGTATCCAGTTCGCGATAGGACAGGCCGAAGACGTCGCCGGTGAAGAACGCGTTGGCGCGTTCGTCGTGGATGGCAATGTGGTGCCTTGCGTGGCCCGGTGCGTCGATGCAGAGCAGGGCGCGGCCAGCCAGGTCCACCACGAAGCCGTCGGTAGCTTCCACGACGCGGTCCTCGGGCACCGGCACGATATCGCCGTAATCGCGGCGCATGGCTGCCTCGCCATACACGGCCGTGGCACCGGCAATAAGAATCGACGGATCGATCATGTGCCTTGCCCCGCGCGGATGCACTGCGAGCCTGGCATTCGGCAGGTGCCGCATCAGCTCACCCGCACCGCCTGCGTGATCCAGGTGCACATGGGTGAGGATCACCCAGTCGATATCGGCGGGCTGCAGGCCGGCCTTGTCGGCCGCGCCGAGAAGCCGTGGCACGGAGTGCGATGTGCCGCTGTCGATAAAGGCCCCGCGCCCACGTTCGACGACGAGATACGCCGCGTCGAATGAAGGGCGGCCGAAGCCGGTGTCGATGGTATGAATGCCGTGCATGAAATCCCTCATTTGTAGGAGCGCGCCTTGCGCGCGACCGGGTGTGGCGCGAAAACCGGTCGCGCGCAGGCGCGCTCCTACAAAAGGTTACAGGGCTTCGAAGACGCCTGCCGCACCCATGCCGGTGCCGATGCACATCGTCACCATGCCGTACTTCTGCTTGCGACGGCGCAGGCCGTGGATCAGCGTGGCGGCGCGGATGGCGCCCGTGGCACCCAGCGGGTGGCCGAGGGCGATGGCGCCACCCAACGGATTCACCTTGGACGGATCGAGGCCGAGATCACGGATGACGGCGAGCGCCTGGGCCGCGAAGGCTTCGTTGAGTTCGATCCAGTCGAGCTGGTCCTGGCGAATGCCGGTCTGCTTCAGTGCCTTCGGAATCGCTTCCTTCGGACCGATGCCCATGATGTCCGGGGCCACACCCGCCACCGAGAAGCCCACGAAGCGGGCGATGGGGGTGAGGCCGTAGTCCTTGATGGCCTTTTCGCTGGCCAGCAGCAGTGCGCCTGCGCCGTCGGACATCTGCGAGGAGTTGCCCGCCGTGACCGAGCCGCCGAACTGGCCGTTGCGGAACACCGGGCGCAGCTTGCCGAGCACTTCCAGCGAGGTGTCGGCGCGCGGGCCTTCATCGATGGAGATGATGCGGCGGTCTTCCTTCACCGTGCGGTTCTTGAGATCCGGGTAGCGGTCGTCGAGTTGGAACGGGGTGATCTCGTCCTTGAACTCGCCGGCCTGGATGGCCGCCAGCGCACGCTGGTGCGACTGCAGGGCGAAGGCGTCCTGATCCTCGCGGCTGACCTTCCAGCGCTCGGCCACCTTCTCGGCGGTGATGCCCATGCCGAAGGCAATGGCGCGGTTTTCGTCGTTCTCGAAGATGGCGGGGTTCATCGCCACCTTGTGGCCCATCATCGGCACCATGCTCATTGTCTCGGTGCCACCGGCCAGCATCAGGTCGGCTTCGCCCAGGCGGATGCGGTCGGCCGCCATGGCGATGGCCTGCACGCCCGACGAGCAGAAGCGGTTGATGGTGACGCCCGGCACCTGTTCCGGCAGGCCGGCCAGCAGCACGCCGATGCGTGCCACGTTCATGCCTTGCTCGGCTTCCGGCATGGCGCAGCCGATGATGGCGTCGGCAATCATGGCCGGGTCGATGCCCGGGGCCTGTTCCATCACGGCACGGATGACGTGGGCGAGCAGGTCGTCGGGACGGGTGTTGCGGAACACGCCGCGCGGCGCCTTGCCTACCGGGGTGCGGGTGGCGGCGACGATGTAGGCGTCTTGCACTTGCTTGCTCATGGAGGTGATTCCTTTAAGTGGGCAGGTCGGTTGCGTAGGAGCGCGTGGCGCGTCAGTTACGCAGCGGCTTGCCCGTCGTCATCGTGTGGGCGATGCGGGCCTGGGTCTTTTCGGTCTGCGCCAGTTCGACGAAGTGCTTGCGCTCGAGGGCGAGCAGCCACTCTTCGTCCACCGGCGAACCGCGCTCGATGCGGCCGCCCGACAGCGTGTCGGCGATGCGGCTGGCGATCTCGATGTCGTGCGCCGAAGCGAAGTAGCCCTCGGCGAGGTTCGCCAGCGACGCCTTGAACGTGGCCGTGCTGGTGTCACCTGCGGCCGGGATCGCGCGCGCCGGGAGAGGCGGACGGTAGCCGGATTCGGCCATCGCGCGGGCCTGGGCCTTGGCGACGTGGAGCAGTTCGTAGGCGTTGAACACCACGATGTCGTCCTTGCGCAGCAGGCCGAGCGTCTTGGCTTCGAGCGCGCTGGTGGAGACCTTCGCCATGGCCACCGTCTCGAACACCTTCTTCAGGTATTCGAACGGGTCTTCCGGGTTGTGCTGGGCGGCGCGCACGGCCAGTTCCTTCAGGCCGCCACCGGCCGGAAGCAGGCCCACGCCGGCCTCGACCAGGCCGATGTAGCTTTCCAGCGCCGCCACGGTGCGGGCCGAATGCATCTGGAATTCGCAGCCTCCGCCCAGGGCGAGGCCGCGCACGGCGGCAATCACCGGCACCAGCGAGTACTTGATGCGCATGCTGGTGGCCTGGAAGTTCGCCACCATGGCCTCGAACTCGGCGAGCCTGCCGGCCTGGAGGAGGCCCAGCGCGCCCTTGAGGTCGGCACCGGCCGAGAACGGCTCGGAAGGCTGCCACAGCACCACGCCGCGGAACTGCTGCTCGGCGAGGCCGATGGCATGCTGAATGCCGTCGAGTACCTGATCGTTGACCGTGTGCATCTTGGTCTTGAATGAGATGACGCCGATGTCGTCGCCCGTGGTCCACAGGCGCACGCCGTCGTTTTCCCAGACGGTGGTGCCCTGGTCGAACTTCTCGCCAAGGATCGCATCGGGGAACGGCTGGCGCTGGTACACCGGGTGCGACGAGCGCGGCTTCTCGGCGTTGGCGCTGGCGGAGTAGGAGCCGCCCTTGCCATGCACGCCGTTGCGGCCATCGGTGACCCAGGCGGGCAGCGGAGCGTTGCTCATGGTCTTGCCGGCGGCGATGTCCTCGGCGATCCAGCCAGCCACCTGCTGCCAGCCAGCGGTCTGCCACAGCTCGAACGGACCGAGCTTCCAGCCGTAGCCCCAGCGGATGGCGAAGTCGACGTCACGCGCCGTCTCGGCGATGTCGGCGAGGTGGTAGGAGGTGTAGTGGAAGAGGTCGCGGAACACGGCCCACAGGAACTGCGCCTGCGGATCGGACGAAGCGCGCAGCTTCGCGAACTTCTCCGAGGGATCCTTGATGGCGAGGATGGCGGCGACCTCGTCGGAGGCCTTGCCTTCCGACGGACGGTAATCCTGCTTCGCCAGATCAAGGACGACGATGTCCTTGCCCGCCTTGCGATAGAAGCCGGCACCGACCTTCTGGCCGATGGCGCCCTTCTCGATGAGGCCCTTCAGCCACACCGGCGGCTGGAAATACTTGTGCCACGGGTCGTCGGGCAGGGTGTCGCCCATGGTCTTGACCACGTGGGCGAGCGTGTCCAGGCCCACCACGTCGGCGGTACGGAAGGTAGCGCTCTTCGGGCGGCCGATGGCCGGGCCGGTCAGCGCGTCGACGGTGTCGAAGCCCAGGCCGAACTGCTCGGTGTGGAACATGGTGGACAGCATCGAGAACACGCCGATGCGGTTGCCGATGAAGTTCGGGGTGTCCTTGGCGTAGACAACACCCTTGCCGAGCGTCGTGGTGAGGAAGGCTTCGAGGCCTTCGAGCACGGCGCTGTCGGTGAGGCGGGTGGGGATGAGCTCTACCAGGTGCATGTAGCGCGGCGGATTGAAGAAGTGCACGCCGGTGAAGCGGTGGCGCAGCGTTTCGGGCAGCGCTTCGGCCAGGCCGTTGATCGACAGGCCGGAAGTGTTGCTGGCCAGCACGGCGGTCTTCGATACGTGCGGTGCGATCTTCGTATACAGATCGAGCTTCCAGTCCATCCGTTCGGCAATGGCCTCGATCACGAGGTCCACGTCGGCCAGCTCCGCGAGGTCGTCCTCGTAGTTGGCCGGGATGATGGCGGCGCCCAGCGACTTCTCGGCGAGCGGGGCCGGCGAGAGCTTGGCGAGGTTGGCAATGGCCTTGAGGGCGATGCTGCTCTTGGGGCCTTCCTTGGCGGGAAGGTCGAACAGCACGGTTTCCACGTTGGCGTTCGTCAGGTGCGCGGCAATCTGCGCGCCCATGACGCCGGCGCCGAGTACCGCGGCCTTGCGAATGCGTAACGGTGTTGCGGTCATGGTGTTCTCCGGATGGTGCTTGAAAGAGCGTGGCCGGTCAGCGGCTGACCGGGGAGTTCGAAACGGAAGGGTTGCGCATGCCGGCGGCGGCAAAGCGGATGAGATGGTCGGCGGCGGCTTCGCGGTGCGCGTGCTCGTCGACGTCGCTCTTGCGCTGGATGATGCCGAAGTCGGCCATGGCGTAAGTGAGTGCCCCGGTGACGATATCGAGGCGCCAGTAGATCTCTTCCTTGGCCAGCCCCGGCAGCAGGCGGGCGAATTCGCCTGCGAACTGGCGCAGCACGTGGCCGTAGTTGTCGGACAGGAAGCGGCGCAGGGTTTCGTTGTGTTCGGCGTAGGCCCGGGCGAGCACGCGCACGAAGGCCGCGCCGCCGCCGTCGTTGCGGGAGAGATCCAGCGCCGGGCGGATGTAGGCGTCGAGGACATCCTCGAGCGTGGTCTCAGAGTCGCCTGCGATCCGGTTCAGTGCCGCCATGCGGCGGCTGTTCAGTTCGTCGAGCCGGCGCCGGAACACCTCTTCGATGAGCTTGTCCTTGGACCCGAAGTGGTAATTGACGGCGGCAAGGTTCACCCGGGCGGCGGCCGTGACCTGGCGCAGCGAGGCCCCGGCGAAGCCATGGGTGGCGAACAGTGCCTCGGCCGCGCCCAGGATGCGCTCCTTCGTGCTGCGTTCGCGGGACGCGTAGGGGGCGCTCGTCATGTCGGCAGACTCCGAAGGAGGGTGGTTTGAATCAAACGATTGTTTGAGAATACGCCCGGCTGCTCGCGAGGGTCAATCTGCGTCCGCACATGACTGCATTTCCCTTGCGAATCAGCTAGAATCTGTCAAGATTTCGTGAGCTAAGTCCGTCATTCCGGACGGCTTTGGCTCCAAACTTTCACCGGGCGTCGCCAGGCGTCCCGGTAGTCTTTTACCTATCGTCCACATTTCCCGGAGCATTCGCATGGCGCTGGAGCGCACCCTTTCGATCATCAAGCCCGACGCCGTCAAGAAGAACGTCATCGGTGAAATCGTCGCCCGTTTCGAGAAGGCCGGCCTCAAGGTCGTCGCCCAGCGCATGCAGCAGCTGAGCCGCGCCGAAGCCGAAGGCTTCTACGCCGTCCACAAGGAGCGCCCGTTCTTCAACGCCCTCGTCGAGTTCATGATCTCGGGCCCGGTCGTCATCCAGGTGCTGGAAGGCGAAGGCGCGATCCTCAAGAACCGCGACCTGATGGGCGCCACCAACCCGAAGGACGCCGCGCCGGGCACCATCCGCGCCGACTTCGCCGATTCGATCGACGCCAACGCTGTCCACGGCTCCGATGCCGCCGAGACCGCCGCGGTCGAGATCGCCTACTTCTTCCGTTCCACGGAAGTCGTCTCGCACTGAGTCATGCCGTGAATACGCCTGCCGACAAGGTCAACCTTCTCGATTTCGATCGCCAGGGGCTGCGCGATTTCTTCGCCAGCCTGGGCGAGAAGCCCTATCGCGCCGACCAGGTCATGAAGTGGATCTACCACCGACTTGAAAGCGATTTCGGCAAGATGACCGATGTCGGCAAGGCCCTTCGCGAAAAGCTCGAGGCCACCTGCTATGTCGGGCCGCCGTCCACCGTGTTCGAAAAGGGCGCGATCGACGGCACCCACAAGTGGCTGCTGGGCATGGATGGCGGCAACGCCATCGAGACCGTGTACATCCCGGAGCCCACCCGCGGCACGCTCTGCGTGTCCTCGCAGGTGGGCTGCGCCCTGAACTGCCAATTCTGCTCCACGGCCACGCAGGGCTTCTCCCGCAACCTCTCCACCGCCGAGATCATCGGCCAGGTGTGGGTGGCGGCCAAATACCTCGGCAACGTCCCGCACCAGAAGCGCCGCATCACCAACGTGGTGATGATGGGCATGGGCGAGCCGCTGCTGAACTTCGACAACGTGGTCAAGGCCATGAGCCTGATGCGCGACGACCTGGGCTTCGGCCTGGCCAGCAAGCGCGTCACGCTCTCCACGGCGGGCCTCGTGCCCATGATCGACAAGCTCTCGGCCGAGAGCGACGTCTCGCTGGCCGTGTCGCTGCACGCCGCCAACGACGAGCTGCGTACCGAGCTGGTGCCGCTGAACAAGCGCTACCCGCTGGCCGAGCTCATGGCGGCCTGCGAGCGCTACATCCGTCGCGCGCCGCGTACGTCGATCACCTTCGAATACACCCTCATGAAGGGCGTGAACGACCGCCCCGAGCACGCGCGCCAGCTGGTGAAGTTCATGCGCCGCCTGCCGGGTGCCAACAAGGTCAACCTCATTCCGTTCAACCCGTTCCCGGGCGCTCGTTTCGAGCGTTCCGACGCCGACGAGATCCGGGCCTTTCAGACCCAGCTGCTCAACGCCGGTGTGCTGACCATGCTGCGCCGTACCCGCGGCGACGACATCGATGCCGCCTGCGGCCAGCTGAAGGGCCAGGTGGTGGACCGTACCCGCCGTCAGGCGGAGTTCCGCAAGAAGCTCGAAGAGGGAGTGGTGAATGCGGCTTGAGCGGTGGGGGCTGTTGGTCGGGCTCGTCCTGGCGTGCGCCGGTTGTTCCGGCGACGGCTCCGGACTGCGTCCCACTACGGCAGCCGACAACCGCGCCAAGGGTGCCGAGGTTCACACGGAGCTCGGCCAGCGCTACATGCAGGACGGCAACCTGGAAGGCGCCATGGAGAAACTCCAGAAAGCCCTCCAGTTCGATCCGAAATACGTTCCGGCCCATACCGTGATTGCCGTGCTCTACGAGCGCATCAACGACCCGGTCAATGCCGAGCTGCACTATCGCAAGGCGGTGGAGTTCGACCCGAAGAAGGGCTCGGTCAACAACAACCTGGCCGCCTTCCTGTGCAAGCAGAACCGCGCCGCCGAGGCCAAGCCCTACTTCGACAGGGCCCTGGCCGACCCTTTCTACGAAACGCCTGACCTCGCCCTGTCCAATGCCGGCACCTGCGAGATGCAGTCCGGGGACTACGTTTCGGCCGAGGAATACTTCCGGAAAGCGCTTGCCCGCAATCCGAACAACGCGGATGCCCTGTTTCAGACGGCCCGCGTGTTGTACCTTAAGAACGATGCATTCCGGGCTCGCGCCTTCCTGCAGCGCCTAGAGGCGCTCGGGGCACCGAGTCCGGAGGCATTGAAGCTCGGTCACGACATCGAGCTCCGGCTGGGCAACGGGGAGGGTGCCCAGGATTACGCCAAACGCCTGCGCGAAACGTTCCCGGATTCGGAACCCGCGCACGCACTCGAAGCCACCGCACGTCAATGACCTCAGTTTCTTCGAACCAGCCCGGGCGTGACGAGAGCGAACAGGACCTGTTCGCCGGCATCGAGCCATCTATTTCCAAGGAGGACGCCGTGGAACCGCAGAACCATGCCAGTGCGGAAGACAACGGCCGCGTGTTGATCGATCACGTGTCCGAAGGCAGCTTTGGCGGCCGCCTGCGGGCGGCTCGCGAAGCCCGCGGCTACACCATCGACGCCTGTGGCCAGGCTCTGCGCCTGCCCACCCGCCTGCTTCGCCAGCTTGAGGCGGGGGACTACGCGGGCATCGACTACCAGGTCTACCTGGCCGGCTATCTCGGCAAATACGGCCGTCATGTAGGTGTGGACGAGGCCGCCATCCAGGCCGAGGTCGCCCGCCTGTCGCCGCGACAGCCCGATCTGGTCGTCACCGGTGGCGTCTCGCATTCGCGCTACCTCCTCGAACGCTATGTCACGGCAGCCACCTACGTGGTGCTCACGGCCGTGATCGTGGTGCCCATGGTATGGCTGGGTGTGCGTGGCACGCTCGACCGCGATATGCCGCGCCTGGCTCCGCTGGATGCCACCCCGGTGGCCCAGCAGGACGCCCCGGCGCCGGCTGGCACCTCCGCCGCCCTGGCGAGCGCCGTGGCCACGGCCGTCGCGCCGGCCGCTCCGGTGGTGGAGCAGCACGTGGAAGACCAGCAGCCGGTCCTGGCCTCCATGGCCATGTTCCCGCCGCTGGGCAATGCATCCAAGGCCCCGCTGGCCAGCGCCGTGGCGCCGGCCCAGCCCGCCGCCACGGAAAACGGGCAGGGCGCCCACAGCCTCAGCCTGAACCTGCCGTCCGCCAGCTGGGTCGAAGTCACCGCCGCCGATGGCTCGCGTCTGGAATACGGCATCCTGCCGGCCGGCACGCAGAAGTCCTACCGCAGCGACAGCCCGCTCGACGTCCGCATCGGCAATGCCCAGGGCGCGCAGGTCAGCGTCGATGGCGAGCCCGTGCAGCTGGAGAGCTTCCGCCGCGCCAACGTGGCCCGTTTCCATGTGGACATCCGCGACGGCAAGGCGTCCCCCGTCGCCAACTGATGATCCGCGGGTAAAGGCGCGGCCTCATGGCTGCGCCGTCCGCGCGTACTTTTCAGGTATCCTTGCTTATTGATCCTCGCCGCCATCCCCGATGGCCGGCGTGGGGCCGTTCCCTTCTATGTATGCTGCGCGGAGCGCAGTGGGTGATTGCATGGCATTCGACGTATACGACGATTACGAACAGGGCGAGCGCGTCCAGCAGTGGCTGCGCAAGAATGGCGTCAGCATCGTGGTGGGTGTGGCCCTCGGCCTGGTCCTGATCTTCGGCTGGCAGCAGTGGAAATCGCATCGCGCGGGCCACGAGCAGGCCGCCGCGTCCGAATACTCGGCCCTGCAGGCCGCCGTTGCGCAGAACCGCGCCGCGGACATCGACATGCGCACCGAAACCCTCATGAAGGACTACGCCGACACGGCGTGGTCCGTGTTCGCCGCCGGTGAGCGCGCCCAGCGCAACGTCGTGGCAGGCCAGCTCGACAAGGCCGCCGCCGACATCGACTGGGCCAGGTCGCACGCGTCCGACGACACCCTCAAGACGCTCGTATCGCTGCGCGACGCCCAGCTGAAGTTTGCGCAGGGCAAGGCGCAGGAGACCCTGGCCGCGCTCGACGCCATGCCGGGCAAGGCCTTCGTTTCCGTATCGGAGGAACTCCGCGGCGATGCCCTTGTCAAGCTGGGACGCCAGGACGACGCACGCAAGGCTTATCAGGCGGCGATCGCTGCCATGGGCGACAGCGCACCGCAACGCGGTGTGGTTCAAACCAAACTCGATGATCTGGCTGTGGCCGGGAAGCAGGGTGCATGAAACGTTTCTGGGCAATCGCGTTGACTTCGTCGCTGGTCGTTCTGGCCGGCTGCCATTCGTTCAAGAAGGAAAACGTCGAACCGCCGACCCCGCTTGACAAGAAGTTCGAGCCCACCGTGAAGGTGGAGCGCCTGTGGAAGAACAGCCTCGGCGACGGCGCCGGCCAGTCCGGCGTGCGCATGCGCCCGGCCGTGGTCGATGGCGTGGTCTACGCCGCCAGCACCGATGGCAAGATCGCCGCGTTCGATGCCAGCACCGGCAAAACGCTGTGGTCCAAGAGCACCCGCCAGCACGGCTGGTTCGGCTGGGGCGACGCCAAGCGTGAAGACGCCCGTTTCTCGGGTGGTCCGGGCGCTGCCGGCGACCTCGTTGCCGTGGGCACCCTCGACGGCCACGTCTACGCCATGAACGCGAAGGACGGCGAGCGCCGCTGGGCCGCCGAAGTGTCCTCCGAAGTCATCACCAGCCCGGTGGTGGTCGGTGGCCTCGTGGTAGTCCGCTGCAACGATGGCCGCGTGTATGGCCTCGACGCCACCAATGGCGAGCGTCGCTGGGCCTACGACCAGTCGCAGGTGCCCAACCTCACGCTGCGCGGCAATGGCCGCCTGCTGGTTGCCAACGGCGTGATCTTCCTCGGCAGCGACGACGGCAAGCTCGTGGCGATCCGCCTCGACAACGGCGAAAAGCTCTGGGAGCAGGCCCTCGCCACCGGTGAAGGCCGTACCGAAATCGACCGCCTGAGCGACGCCGACGGCGCCATCGTGCTCGACGGCAGCACGCTCTATGGCTCGGCCTACCACGGCCAGCTCACGGCGGTGGATGGTCCCAGCGGTCGCCCGCTGTGGAACCATGCCTTCTCCACTTACACCTCCCTCGACGTGCACGGCGATGCCGTCTATGGCGTGGATGACCAATCCCAGGTGTTCGCCTTCGACAAGTCGACGGGCGCCAGCATCTGGAAGCAGGACGGCCTGAAATACCGCTGGCTCACTGCACCGGCCGCGCAGGGCGACTTCGTCGTTCTCGGCGACCTCGATGGTCACATCCACTGGCTCAACGGCAGCGACGGCAAGATCGTTGGTCGTGAGCGCCTGTCGAAGAAGGCCATTCGCGCCCAGCCGGTTGTGTCGGGCGATACCGTGTACGTCGAGGACGTGGAGGGCCATATCGGCGCCTACCGTCTCTCGTCGCACTGATTTACTAGGATTCCCGCTTTCCCCATGTTACCCGTCGTCGCCCTGGTCGGCCGCCCCAACGTCGGTAAGTCGACCCTCTTCAACGCACTGACGCGTAGCAGGGACGCCCTCGTCGCCGATATGCCCGGCGTTACTCGCGACAGACACTACGGTGTCTGTCATCTTGGTCCGCGCCCCTTCGTGGTCGTGGACACCGGAGGTCTTTCCGGCAGCGACGAGGGCATTGAAGGCCTCACCGCGCAGCAGGTTCGCCTGGCCATTGCCGAGGCGAACGTGCTGGTCTTCGTGGGTGATGCCCGCGACGGCGTGCTGCCCCTCGATGCCTCGATCCTCAACGAGCTGCGCCGCAGCGGCAAGCCGATCATCGTCGTGGTCAACAAGACCGACGGCGTGGACGAGCCCACCGCGCTCGGCGAGTTCGCCACCTTTGGCGTGGCCGACACGATTCCGACCTCCGCGGCTCACAGCCGTGGCGTGGACACCATCGTCGCCAAGGCCATGCCGTATCTTCCCGAAGAGGAAGAAGAGCAGCTTTCCGAGGAAGAGCAGGGCATCCGCGTGGCCATCGTGGGCCGCCCGAATGCCGGCAAGTCCACCCTGATCAATCGCCTGCTCGGCGAAGACCGCCTGATCGTCTCCGATCTGGCGGGCACCACGCGCGACCCCATCCGCGTTCCCCTGGAGCGCGATGGCCGGCGCTATACGCTGATCGACACGGCCGGCGTCCGTCGCAAGGCCCGTGTCGAGGATGGCGTAGAGAAGTTCAGTGTCATCAAGACCTTGCAGAGTATTTCTGCGGCACAGGTTACGGTGATCATGATCGACGCCCGCGAGAACCTGGCCGACCAGGATCTCACCCTCATCGGGCACGTGATCGAAGAAGGGCGTGCCCTGGTCATCGCCGTGAACAAGTGGGACGGCATGGACAGCTACCAGCGCGAGCAGACGCAGAAGGCGCTTGAACGCCGCCTGCAGTTCGCCGACTGGGCAAAGACGGTTTTCATTTCGGCCCTGCATGGCTCTGGCCTGCGCGAGCTGATGAAGGCCGTGATTCGTGCGCACGCAGCCGCCACGAAGGAGCTGAGCTCGTCCGAGCTGACGCAGACGCTGGAAAGGGCCTACGAGTCGTACCAGCCGCCGCTGGTGCGTGGTCATGCGCCGAAGCTGCGCTTCGCGCATCCGGGCGGCACCAATCCGCCCACGATCGTGATCCACGGCAGCCGTACGAAGCACATTGCGCCGGCATATCGCCGTTATCTCGAAGGCTTCTTCCGCAAGCGCTTCCGCCTGGAAGGCACACCGATCCACATCGCATTCCGTGATGGCGAAAACCCCTTCGCGGGTCGCCGCAACGTGCTGACCGACAGCCAGCAGCGCAAACGTCAGCGCATGATTCGTAACGCGAAGCGTCGCGAGAAGTAGGCTCGCGCGTCGCGTGGAGGTGCCACGCATGTCCGAAGGTCTCGATCGCGAGCGCTGGTTGTCCGACCTGCGCTCGCGGGTTCCCGAAATCGGCGCCGATGAGGCGCTGGCCCGGCAACAGGCCGGTGGCCTGCTGATCGATGTCCGCGAGGACAACGAGCGGGCGTCGGGCTCGCCGACCGGGGCACTCGGCCTCTCCCGTGGCTTTCTTGAACTCCGTATCGAACAGGTCGCGCCAGACCGGGCGCAGGACATCCTGTTGCTGTGTGGCAGCGGCCAGCGCTCGCTGCTGGCCGCTGAAGCGCTTCAGCGCATGGGGTATGCAAGGGTGTCTTCCGTGGCCGGTGGCATGGGCGCGTGGAAGACGGCAGGCCTGCCGGTGACGGCGGGCGCACTGGATACCGACGCCGCCGAACGCTATTCCCGCCAGATTCTGCTGTCCCAGGTGGGCGAAGCCGGGCAGGCCAGGCTGGCCGAGGCCCGGATCGTTGTTCTCGGTGCGGGCGGCCTTGGTTCGCCCGCACTGCTTTATCTGGCCGCCGTTGGCGTAGGTCACATCACGCTTATCGACGATGATCGCGTCGAGCGTTCCAATCTGCACCGACAGGTCGTGCATAACGATGCGCGCGTGGGCATGGGCAAGGCTGAATCCGCCCGCATGACCATGATGGCGCTCAATCCGCGCATCAGCGTCAAGGTGGTTGCGGATCGCCTGCGCGCCGACAACGTCGAGGCGCTCATCCGCGATCACGACGTGGTGATCGACGGCGCCGACAATTTCGCCACGCGCTACCTGCTGGCAGCGGCCACCCGGCGCCTGCGCCTGCCGATGGTCTATGCCGCCATCGAGCGGTTTACGGGGCAGGTGAGCGTGTTCGATCCGCGGCGCGAGGATTCCCCGTGCTACCGCTGCCTGTTTCCCGAGCCGCCGTCAGCGGCCGATGCGCCCAACTGCGCCGAAGCCGGCGTGCTTGGTGTGCTGCCGGGTACGCTTGGGCTCGTACAGGCCACCGAAGCCATCAAGCTGGTGCTCGATATCGGCCAGCCGCTGGTCGGTCGCTTGCTCACCTACGACGCGCTGGGCATGCGCTTCCGCGAGCTGAAGCTGCGCCGCGATCCCGGCTGCCCGGGCTGCGGCACACATGCGCACTTCGAGGGTTACTCGGACCTGGAAAGGATGTGCGCGGCCGCGATCTGAAGATCGCCCGGCACCACGGAATACATCGCGGCATCGACAGGTGTCTTGTTGATAATCAGTCGATTACGCAACAAACCTTCGAAAATACCTCCGATGCGCTTGGCGGCTTTCCGGCTGGGCCAGTTGTCGTGCGCCGCCACGATCTCGATGCGGCTCAGGGCGGCCGGGCCAAAGGCGAAGGTGAGGGCGAGCTTGCCCGCCCGCGTGACATGCCCCTTGCCGCGCGCGGACACGCGCAGCCAGTAGCCGAGGTTGGCAAAGCCATGCTCGCGGTGGCGCTGGTTCACGCCCATGCCGCCCAGGATGCGGTCGTTCGAAGCGTCCACGATCACCATTTCGTAGCCGACGCCCATAAGCCAGTCCTGCTTGCACTGGTGGATCCAGTCGAGCGCGGTGGTGGCGTCGTAACCGGCATGGGCCCAGGGTATCCAGCGTCCGGCCGAGGTGGATGATTCGCGGATGGCTTCGGCCAATGCCTCGGCATCGTCGTCGCGATAGGCGCGCAGGCGCACCACGCCATCCGTGAGGTCCTGTGGATAGGGAGCGGTATCGATGGTCATCGCACCAGTATGCCCCGGGCAAGATATTGCAGAAGCCGGCATGATCATGCCGCTATCGCGGATTCTCGCCAAATCACGGATAATCCACCGCTTTTCGCAGGGCGACCCTCCCATGACCGCACGCATCCTCGACGGCAAGCGCATCGCCCAGGAACTCCTCGACCACATCGGCCGCCGCGTGGCGAAACGCGTGGCCGACGGCCATCGCAAGCCCGGCCTTGCCGTGGTGCTGGTGGGCGAAGACCCCGCCTCGGCCGTGTACGTGCGCAACAAGCGCAAGGCCTGCCAGCAGGTGGGCTTCGAGTCGTTCGGCTACGACCTTCCTGCCGAAACCACGCAGGAAGAACTGTTCGCCCTGATCGACAATCTCAATGCTGACCCGGCCGTGCACGGCATCCTGGTGCAGTCGCCGCTGCCCGATCATATCGACGAGGATGCCCTGGTCGACCGCATCGACGCCCGTAAAGACGTGGACGGCTTCCAGGCCGTGAACGTCGGCCGCCTCGCGCTGCGCCGCTTCGGCCTGCGCCCGTGCACGCCCAAGGGCGTGATGACCCTGCTGGGCCACACCGACAGCCCGGTGCGTGGCCGCCACGCGGTGATCGTGGGCGTGTCCAACCATGTGGGTCGCCCGCTTGCGCTTGAGCTGCTTATTGCAGGTTGCACAGTGACTTGCTGTCATAAGTTCACGCAGGATCTTAAGGGCTTCGTGGGTCAGGCCGACATCCTCGTCGTGGCCGCCGGCAAGCCGGGCCTGGTCAAGGGCGAGTGGGTGAAGCCGGGTGCCGTGGTGATCGACGTAGGCATCAACCGCCTCGACGACGGCCGCCTCGTGGGCGATGTGGAATTCGAACCCGCAGCGGAACGCGCCTCCTGGATCACCCCCGTCCCCGGCGGCGTAGGCCCCATGACGGTAGCCACCCTGATGGAAAACACCCTGGAAGCCGCCGAAGCCCTGTAGGAGCGCGCCTCGCGCGCGACCGACCAAAGCGCAAAGCAACACCCCAAAGCCACGCCACCTAGTCACCAGGCCTGTCGATAAACCGGCAGGCCTGTCGTTCCCCCGGTCGCGCGCAAGGCGCGCTCCTACATAACGTGCTTCACTGGGATCAGATCACCTGTTACAATGGCGTGATTTACTCGCGGGACTAATGCATATGCGCATCCTTGCCGAGGCACTCACTTACGACGACGTGTTTCTGGTTCCCGGCCACTCCACGGTCCTGCCGCGCGATGTGGATACGTCCACGCGGTTCACCCGCGGTCTCCGCCTGAATATCCCCATCGTGTCCGCTGCCATGGACACCGTTACCGAAGCCCGGCTCGCCATCACCATGGCCCAGAACGGCGGCATCGGTATCATCCACAAGAACATGACGTTCGAGCAGCAGGCCGCCGAAGTGCACCTGGTGAAGAAGTTCGAAGCCGGCGTCATCCGAAACCCCATCACCGTGCGCCCCGACACTTCCATCGGCGAAGTGCTTCAGCTAACCCGCGCGCACAACATCTCCGGCGTTCCGGTAGTCGACGGCGAAAAGCTCGTCGGCATCGTGACCGGTCGCGACATGCGCTTCGAGCGCAAGCACGACGACCCGGTCCGCAACATCATGACCCGCGAAGATCGCCTGATCACGGTGAAGGAAGGCGCCTCGCACGACGAAGTGCTGCAGCTCCTGCACCGTAACCGCATCGAGAAGGTGCTGGTCGTCAACGACAACTTCCAGCTCCGCGGCCTGATCACGGTCAAGGACATCCAGAAGGCCAGCGACAACCCCTACGCCGCCAAGGACCACCTCGAGCGTCTCGTGGTGGGTGCCGCCGTGGGCGTGGGTGGCGACACCGAGCAGCGCGTCGAAGCGCTGGTCGAGGCAGGCGTCGACGTACTCGTGGTCGACACGGCTCACGGCCACTCGCAGGGCGTGATTGATCGCGCCGCCTGGGTGAAGAAGCGCTACCCGCACGTGCAGGTCATCGCCGGCAACATCGTCACGGGCGAAGCCGCCCGCGCGTTGCTGGATGCGGGCGTCGATGCCGTCAAGGTGGGCGTGGGTCCGGGTTCCATCTGCACCACCCGTATCGTCACCGGTATCGGCGTGCCGCAGATCACCTCCATCGACCTGGTCGCCACGGCGCTCAAGGGCGAGATCCCGCTCATCGCCGACGGTGGCATCCGTTACTCGGGCGATATCCCGAAGGCACTGGCTGCCGGCGCATCCTCCGTGATGCTCGGTTCCATGTTCGCCGGCACCGAGGAATCCCCGGGCGAGGTCGAGCTGTTCCAGGGTCGCTCGTACAAGAGCTACCGCGGCATGGGCTCCATCGGCGCCATGCAGCTCGGCTCCAAGGATCGCTACTTCCAGGACGAAGCCGACGCCGACAAGCTGGTGCCGGAAGGCATCGAAGGCCGTGTCCCGTACCGTGGCCAGCTGCGCAACATCATCCATCAGCTGATGGGTGGCCTGCGCGCCTCCATGGGTTACATGGGCACCGCCAACATCGGCGAGATCCACGAGAAGGCCCAGTTCGTGAAGGTGACCGGCGCCGGTGTGCTCGAAGCGCATCCGCACGACATCCAGATCACGAAGGAAGCGCCCAACTACCGCCTGGACTGATGCCTCCGGGCATGTGATTCCAGGTGACCCAGGACGCCCGCGCCAAGTGGGCGTTCTGCTTTTTGAACGGCTGACGCGCAGCGCGCGAAGCCCTCCGTATTCCCCATGCAGGCCGCCACGATGACCGACATCCACAGCGACAAGATCCTTATCCTCGACTTCGGCTCGCAGTACACGCAGCTCATCGCGCGCCGCGTGCGCGAGATCGGTGTCTATTGCGAAGTGTGGGCCTGGGATCACGCGCCCGAGGACATCCGCGGCTTCGCCCCGCGCGGTGTCATCCTTTCTGGCGGCCCCGAGTCGGTCACCGAAGAAAACTCGCCTCGCGCGCCGCAGGTGGTGTTCGAGCTGGGCGTGCCCGTGCTGGGCATCTGCTACGGCATGCAGACCATGGCCGAACAGCTTGGCGGCAAGGTCGAATCCGGTCACCACCGCGAGTTCGGCCCGGCCACCGTCAGCTTCGCCAGCTGCGGCCTGTTCGACGAAGTGCTGAAGGACGGCGAATCCCTCGGCGTGTGGATGTCCCACGGCGACCGCGTGGTGACGCTGCCGGAAGGCTTCCGCTCCACGGCCTCCACCCCGAGCCTGCCGCTGGCCGCCATGGCCGACGATGCGCGCCGCTTCTACGGCCTGCAGTTCCACCCGGAAGTCACCCACACCACGCGCGGCCTGGAAATCCTCCGCCGCTTCGTCGTCGACCTCTGCGGCTCGGCCACCCTCTGGGACGCCGCCCACATCATCGAAGACGCCGTAGCCCGCATCCGCGAGCAGGTGGGCAGTGACCGCGTGCTGTTGGGCCTCAGCGGCGGCGTGGATTCCTCCGTGGTGGCAGCCCTGCTTGAGCGCGCCATCGGCGACCAGCTCACCTGCGTCTTCGTCGACACGGGCCTGTTGCGCTACCAGGAAGGCGACCAGGTCATGGCCACCATGGCCCAGAACATGGGCGTCAACGTCATCCGCGTGGACGCGAAGCAGCGCTACTTCGACGAACTGGCCGGCGTGGAAGACCCGGAAGCCAAGCGCAAGATCATCGGCCGCTTGTTCGTCGAGATCTTCGACGAAGAATCCGCCAAGCTTGAAGGCGTGAAGTGGCTCGCCCAGGGCACGATCTACCCCGACGTCATCGAGTCCGCCGGCAGCAAGACCGGCAAGGCCCACGTCATCAAGAGCCACCACAACGTGGGCGGCCTGCCGGAGCATATGAAGCTCAAGCTGGTCGAGCCTCTGCGCGAGCTGTTCAAGGATGAAGTGCGCCGCATCGGCGTCGAGCTGGGCCTGCCGCGCGAGATGGTCTACCGTCATCCGTTCCCGGGTCCGGGCCTGGGTGTGCGCGTGCTCGGTGAGGTGAAGGCCGAATACGTGGATATCCTGCAGCGTGCCGATGCAATCTTTATCGAAGAGCTGCGCGCGCACGGGCTGTATGACCGCGTGAGCCAGGCGTTTGCGGTGTTCCTGCCGGTGCGTTCGGTGGGCGTCGTTGGCGACGGGCGTGCTTATGAGTGGGTGATTGCGTTGCGTGCCGTGGAGACGATTGATTTCATGACGGCGCATTGGGCGCATCTGCCGTATGACTTTCTTGATAAGTGCTCGACGCGGATTATTAATGAGCTGCGGGGGATTTCCCGGGTGGTTTATGATATTTCGGGGAAGCCGCCGGCTACGATTGAGTGGGAATGATTGGATTTCCGGAATTTACCGGTACTTGCTAGATAAAATGCCCTGGAGCCCGCGTGACTGCGGGCTTTTGGCTTTTTGATGCTGGAAAATTCCGGCAGCTTAGCGCATCGCCAAGCACTGTGTTTGTGTGGCATGTTGTGGGGTACTAACTGCATCCGATGCCATGCGTGATGCTTGGTACCATGCCCACCTCATCAGGACGGGCATGGTATCCAGATAGCCAGGAGGCCCGGTTTTGCTGGGGGAAACCCCCTTCTTCCGCGCTTTTCAGAGCATGGTATTTTTTCATGGGAATAGTGGAAGCCATGCTCACCGATACCAAGCTTCGAAATCTCAAGCCCCAGGACAAGCTCTATAAGGTGATTGACCGGGATGGCTTGTACGTGGCCGTCACCCCAGCCGGCTCAATCTCCTTTCGCTACAACTACTCCATAAACGGCCGGCAGGAGACCATCACCTTCGGTCGTTACGGCTCAGGGGGGATCACTCTGGCTGAGGCTCGTGAGCGGCTAGGGGAGGCGAAGAAGATGATTGTCACTGGCAAGTCCCCAGCTAAGGAAAAAGCGCGTGCGAAGGCGCGCACGAAGGGTGCTGAGACTTTTGACGCTTGGGCTGAAAAATGGCTGCGCGGTTACCAGATGGCGGACTCGACGCGAGACATGCGTCGATCAGTCTATGAGCGTGAGTTGAAGCCGAAGTTTGGCAACCAGAAGCTGGTCGAAATCACTCATGAGGATCTGCGAGCGTTGACGGATGCCATAGTGGAGCGGGGTGCCCCTGCAACCGCCGTCCACTCCCGGGAGATCGTGCTACAAGTCTTCCGTTGGGCGATTGAGCGTGGCCAGAAGGTTGAAAACCAGGCCGATCTGGTACGGCCTGCCAGCATCGCGAAATTTGAGCCACGCGACCGTGCGTTGACGCCCGATGAAATTGCGCTGATGTACCAGTACATGGACAGAATCGGCACCGCGACCTCTGTTCGTGCAGCGGCTAAACTCCTCCTGCTGACGATGGTGCGCAAAAGCGAGCTGACCAACGCGACGTGGGGTGAGATCAATTTCAGTGAGGCGCTGTGGACGATCCCCAAAGAGCGGATGAAACGTCGTAACCCTCATTTGGTGTTTCTGTCCCAGCAGGCATTGGATTTCTTCATCGCGTTGAAAACCTTGGCAGGAGGTTCGGATTACGTTTTGCCGTCACGCTACGACTCTGATCTGCCAATGAGTGCGGCCACGATAAACCAGGTACTGACGCTGACCTATCGTCTTGCTGAAAAAGAGGGCGTGCCTCTAGGTAAATTCGGTCCCCATGATCTACGCCGCACGGCGAGCACGCTGTTGCATGAGGCGGGATACAACTCTGACTGGATCGAGAAGTGTCTCGCGCACGAGCAGAAAGGTGTGAGAGCCGTCTACAACAAGGCTGAATACCGCGATCAGCGCCGT
Organism: Luteibacter anthropi; assembly: GCF_023699965.1. NCBI lineage: Bacteria > Pseudomonadati > Pseudomonadota > Gammaproteobacteria > Lysobacterales > Rhodanobacteraceae > Luteibacter > Luteibacter anthropi. Next base: position 4,227,913 of record NZ_CP077072.1, on the reverse strand, counting down.
GCGATGTTGCAGGATTGGGCGGACATGATTGACGACTGGACCGACGTCCCCCCAGATTTGAGTAGTGCCCCGGTTTCGAGTCCAATTCCCCACGAGAAGGAGATTGGACGTGAAGAAGCGCTTTTCCGAAGAACAGATCATCGGCTTCCTGCGTGAGGTCGAAGCCGGCATGCCGGTCAAAGACTTATGCCGCAAACACGGCTTCAGCGAGGCCTCGTATTACCTGTGGCGGAGCAAGTTCGGCGGCATGAGCGTGCCCGAGGCCAAACGGTTGAAGGACCTGGAGGCGGAGAACAGCCGCCTGAAGAAGTTGCTCGCCGAGCAGCTTCTGGAAAACGAGGTCATCAAGGACGCTCTGCGAAAAAAATGGTGAGCGCACCGGATCGGCGTGAGCTGGTGCGCTACTTGGTCGGCCGGGAACTAAGCGAGCGCCGTTCGCTGGCGATTGCCGACATGAGCGCAAGCGCCTATCGCTACGAGCCGCGCCCCGACCGCAACGTCGAACTGCGCGAGATGATCTGCGCGCTGGCGAATCGCCATAAACGCTATGGCGTAGGCATGATCTATCTGAAGCTTCGCCAAGCCGGACACACGGTCAATTACAAGCGGGTCGAGCGCCTGTATCAGGAAGCTAACCTCCAGGTACGGAAGCGCAGGCGAAAGAAAATCCCGCCGACCCAAAGGCAGCCGCTGCTGCGCCCGGCGGCTGCGAACGAGGTCTGGTCGATGGATTTCGTGTTCGATCGTACTGCCGAGGGCCGCGTCATCAAATGCCTGACGATCGTCGATGATGCGACGCATGAGGCCGTCGCCATCGAAATCGAGCGGGCCATCTCGGGCATCGGCGTGACGCGTGTCATGGATCGCCTGGCGATCACGCGCGGCCTACCGAAGGTGATTCGCAGCGATAACGGAAAGGAGTTCTGCGGCAAGGCCATGGTCAGCTGGGCTCATGACCGCGCGTGCAGCTGAGGCTTATCGAGCCCGGCAAGCCGAACCAGAACGCTTACATCGAATCATTCAATGGACGACTGCGCGATGAATGCCTCAACGAGCACTGGTTTCCCAGTCTTCTACACGCCCGCACAGAAATCGAAAACTGGCGCCGTGAATACAACGAGGAGCGACCGAAGATAGCACTGGGCGGACTGACGCCCGCTGCCTACGCAAAACAGTTACAGTAACTCGGGACTCAAACCGGACCGCTACTGAAGGCGGGGGGACGTCGGACCCTGCGTATGCGGCTGAACTGCTCGCTGACGTGATACGCAAAGGCGACCCAGCAGAGCTGGCTATTTTGATGCGACAGCTGGCCCTTGCGATTGGAGCGCACGATCAGATCAGGCACGAATAGTGGCTGTGCATCAGCCTCTCATTTGTCAACCGGCATTCATTCCAAACTTCTTGCTGCTTCCGCGAGCGTCCCTGGCGCGCTTGCAGCTCGGAGCGGGCGTCCAGAGGGAGGCGGGGTGTTCACAAAACGGTGGTTTTCCGAACACATCAAAAAATGACATCCGAGACTATCCGAACCCCAATTGTCGAGTTAACATTCTCGTCAAGTTTTCAACGTCCCGGTTGTGTCAATGAAACAGCGAATCGGCTACGCACGGGTCTCCACGGAGGACCAGCATCTGGACTTGCAGCGCGATGCGCTTCAGCAGGCGGGGTGCCATGTCATCTATGAAGAAACGGCGAGCGGAAAGAACGCCTCGCGCCTAGAGCTGGAGCAGTGCCGCAAGGCTCTGCGCGACGGCGATACGCTGGTGGTGTGGAAGTTGGACCGCCTAGGGCGCAGCCTACCGGATCTCGTGCAGATCGTAGCCGAGCTGGAGCGCTCTGGAATTGGCTTCGAGAGCCTCACCGAGAAGATTGAAACGAACAGCGCGGCGGGCAAGCTGGTCTTTCACGTGTTTGCGGCCCTCGCGGAATTCGAGCGCAGTCTGATCCGTGAGCGGACCCATGCTGGTCTGGCCGCAGCGCGTGCCAGAGGCCGCTCTGGCGGCCGCAAACCGAAGCTGGGGGAGAAGCAGGTCCGCGAGATCAAGGCGCTGCTGCGTGACCCTGAAATACAGGTTGCTGATGTAGCCCGGCGCTACGGCGTGTCCCGAACCACCCTGTACAAGCATGTCGGTGTCGTGGCCCCACGGCACCCATGACGTTCAGCGCACATAGCCGCTCCCAAGGAATCACAAGAATGCTGTCTCGGAGAACACATTGAGCATCGAAAAAAACCTCTTCGCCGCCGCCGACAAGATGCGCGGCGCCATGGACGCGGGCGAGTACAAACATATCGCATTGGGTCTATTGTTCCTGCGCTATGTTTCCGAAGCCTTTGCGCGGCGACATGATCTGATTGCGAAGGAGGGCGGCGATCCGGAGGACCGCGACGAGTACCTAGCCGAAAACACCTTTTTTGTGCCGCCGTTTGCCCGCTGGTCTTCACTCGCAGCGCAGTCGAAGGATGCCCGCATCGGCGTGATGATCGATGACGCGATGCGTGAGATCGAAGCCGAGAATTCCAGCCTCAAAGGCGCGCTGCCCAAGGTCTTTGGGCGCGAGAGCATCGACCGCGCCATGCTGTCGGGCCTGATCGACCTGTTCTCGAACCTCAAGCTCGATGGCACTCGCGCTGATTTCGACCTGATCGGACGCATCTACGAATACTGCATCGGCGAGTTCGCCAGTAGCGAAGGCAAGCGTGGCGGCGAGTTCTATACGCCAAAATCGGTGGTCGATACCCTGATCGAGATGATCGAGCCGACTCGTGGTCGCGTTTACGACCCGTGCTGCGGCACGGGCGGCTTCTTCGTCCAGTCGGAAAAGTTCATCGACGCGCATCAGGGCCGAACCGACGACATTGCCATCTACGGGCAGGAGCGCAACCACACGACCTTTGGTCTGGCCCGCATGAATCTGGCCATCCGCTCAATCTTTGCCGATATCCGCTGGAACTCCGAAGGCACGTTGCTACGCGACGAATTCCCGGATGAACGTTTCGACTACATCCTCGCCAACCCGCCATTCAACATTTCGGACTGGTCGGGCAACCTGCTGCGCGAAGATGCCCGTTGGCGCTTTGGCGCACCGCCGGTTGGCAACGCCAACTTCGCCTGGATCCAGCATATCCACGCGCATCTATCTTCCGCCGGGATTGGCGGTGTAGTCATGGCCAACGGCTCCATGTCATCCATGTCCGGTGGCGAAGGCGAAATCCGGCAGGCGCTCGTGCAAGGCGATGCGGTGGACTGCATGGTCGCACTGCCGGGGCAGTTGTTTTATGGCACGCAAATTCCCGCCTGCCTGTGGATTCTGGCCAAAGACAAGTCCAACGGCGTCGCCATGAACGAGAAGCTGCGTGATCGGCACGGCGAGGTGCTGTTTATCGATGCCCGCAAGATGGGCGCGCTGGTGCCCGGCTCACGCAAGCAGAAGGAGCTGTCGGAAGAAGAGATTCGCTGTATCGCTGCCACCTATCACGCGTGGCGTGGCGAGGCGCGCGAAGGGGCATACGAGGATGTGCCCGGCTTCTGTAAGTCGGCGTCGCTGGCTGAGATCGCAGCTCATAATTTCGTCCTGACCCCCGGCCGTTATGTTGGCGCTGGAGCGGTGGAGGAAGGCGACGAGCCTTTCGAGGAGAAGTTCGAACGGCTTATGGCCACCTTGCAAGAACAATTCGCGGAGGGACGGAAGCTGGAGGCGGAAATAGAGGCTCAACTGGGGGCGTTGGGATGAGTAGTTGGCCCAGATTCACAGTCGAGGAGCTCATCAGCAAGGGCATCATTGAGCGGCCAATGGATGGCAACCACGGCTCCATCCATCCGAAGTCCACCGACTATGTGGATGACGGTATCCCGTTTGTAATGGCTTCTGATCTCGCTAACGGCCGAGTAAATACGAGAGAATGCGCGTTTATCAGTGAGAAACTAGCAAACACGCTGCGCAAAGGGTTCGCGCGAACCGGAGACGTTCTCCTATCCCACAAGGCTACGATTGGACGCGTTGCGGTCGTCCGGCAAAGTGCTTACCCGTTTGTCATGCTAACTCCACAGGTGACCTATTATCGTGTCGCTGATGACAACGCACTTAACAACTTTTTCCTCTACTACTACTTTCAGTCCCGGGACTTTCTCGATGTCTTGGAGCAGTGGGCAGGAGCTGGGTCTACCCGGGCCTACTTGGGAATTACCGGGCAGAAAAAACTGCCAATAGCATTGCCACCCATTCGGACTCAGAATGAAATTGCGGCCATTCTCGGCGCCCTCGACGACAAGATCGAACTGAACCGCAAGACGGCGGCGACGCTGGAGGAGATGGCGCGGGCGCTCTATCGCTCTTGGTTTGTGGATTTCGACCCGGTACGCGCCCGTGCCGAGGGCCGCGCGCCTGCCCATATGGACGCCGCCACCGCCGCACTCTTTCCCGACAGCTTCGGCGAGGATGGGCTGCCTGAGGGGTGGGGCGAGGTCCGGCTTGGAGCACTTTGCTCTATCAAGGGTGGTAAACAACTGACTAAGGAGCAATTTTCTAACGGTGGACGGTATCCTGTCTTCGGTGGTGCCGGATACATGGGGCGCTCTAACGAGTCCAACGCCGATGGCTTCGTGATCACTGTTGGGCGCGTAGGAGCCTATTGCGGTAAATTCGTTGCTCATCGAGGGCGTTGCTGGGTAAACAACAACGCTTCGCAGATCTCGCCATTTCCCGAGATTGCGTCAGAAATCCTTTTTTTACTTCTGAAAGAACTGGACCTGTCCGCGATCAGGAAGGGGGCGGCACAGCCTTTCATTTCCAATGGAGATTTGGCGGAGATGAAAACAGTTATTGCTTCGAAGCCGATATTGGGCTCATTTTGCGAACTCATTATTCCGCTCCAAATGCAGCAGGAGTGCCTAAAGCAGGAAAACCAAACGCTAGAAACCCTACGAGACACGCTCCTCCCCCGCCTTATGTCCGGCGAGCTTCGCGTCGGTGCCGCACGTGAACTGATCGAGGATGTCGCCTGATGGCCTGGATCAGCGAGGCGCAGCTAGAAACACATTTTATGGAGAGCCTTGCGCCGCTAGGCTATACGCTGGCCGAGGGGGCGGAGGTATCTCCCGAAGTAAAAGACCCACTCCGATCCAGCTTCCGCGAGACGATACTCACTCCGGTGTTGCTGGAAAGTCTGGCCCGGCTGAACCCGAATGTGCCGAAAACGGCGTTGGAGGACGCTGCCCGGCGCGTCACCGACAGTGTGTTCACTTCCGATATCGTGCAGGAGAATCGTCGCCTCCATGATCTGATGGTTCATGGTGTGCCGGTGACCTTCTTTCGCGATGGAGAGGAGCGCAATGCCCGTGTGCAACTGATCGACTGGAGTAACGCGGCCAATGACTGGCGCGCAGTGCGTCAGCTTGATGTAGTGGGCAAAACGGCGCGCATCCCCGATGTTGTGTTGTTCATCAATGGCCTGCCGCTGGTGGTAGTGGAGCTGAAGGGCGTTGCCGGGGCGGACATTAAAGCGGCCTGGAACCAGATCGACACTTACCGGGCCGACATCCCGGATCTGTTCCGAACCAATCTGCTGACCGTGATTTCGGACGGCCTGCATGCGCGCTACGGCTCGCTCTCGGCGGGTTTCGATCGCTACATGAGCTGGCGCACGGTGGACGGCACGACATTGGTGCCGAAGGGCTCGGAGCTGGAGCTTTCGACGCTCACAAAAGGTCTGCTCGCGCCGCAGGTATTGCTCGATATGCTGCGCTGGTTCGTGGTGTTCGAGGATGAGGGCAAGGGGCCGATCAAGAAGATCGCGGGCTATCATCAGTTTCACGCGGTGCGTAAGGCCTGCGAGACGATCCTGAGTGCGCGTGCTGGCGACGGCAAGGGCGGTGTGATCTGGCACACGCAGGGCTCGGGCAAGAGCCTACTGATGACCTTCCTGTCCGGCCGAGTCATGCATCACCCGGCGATGGAGAACCCGACGCTGCTGGTGCTGACTGACCGTAACGATTTGGACAACCAGTTGTTCGCGACCTTTGCCCGCTGCAAGGATCTGCTGGGGGAGGAGCCGGTGCAGGCGGACAGCACAGAGGACCTGCGTCGTCTGCTGGATCGCAATGTCGGCGGCATCATCTTTTCCACCATCCAGAAGTTCCGCCCGGAAACCGGCGAGACCTTCCCGGAGCTGACTGCGCGCTCCAACGTGGTGGTGCTGGTGGATGAGGCGCACCGGACCCAATATGGCTTCGAGGCCAAGCTGAACAAGGAAACCGGCGAGATCCGCCACGGTCTTGCCTATCAACTGCGCAAGGCGCTGCCGAACGCAGTGTATGTGGCCTTTACCGGCACGCCGGTGGAGCTGGTCGGCGCAGATACGCGCGGTGTGTTCGGCGACTATATCGACGTCTATGACATCGCGCAGGCAGTCTCAGACGGGGCGACCGTGCCGATCTATTATGAGGCACGGGTTGCGAAGATCACGCTCGATGACGAGATCGCGGCGACACTAGACGACGATTTCAACGAAGCAACGGAGATGTTGGCCGAAGATCAGGCCAGTGCGACCGCGAAGAAATGGGCACGGGTTGAAGCGTTGGTCGGGGCGGATAAGCGTCTCGATACTGTGGTGCAGGACATACTCACCCATTTTGATGCTCGATTGGATGCGATGGACGGCAAGGCGATGATTGTCTGCATGAGCCGCCGCATCTGCGCCGAAGTTTATGATCGCATCGTTGCCGCGCGACCGGACTGGCACGGCGACACAGACGATACCGGCAACGTCAAAGTGGTGATGACCGGTTCGGCAACAGACCCGGCGGCGTTACAGCAGCATATCCGCTCCAAGACCCGACAGGAGGCGATCCGTAATCGGTTTAAAAACCCGGCCGATCCGCTGAAACTCGTCATCGTGCGCGACATGTGGCTGACGGGCTTTGATGCGCCGTGCATGCACACACTCTACGTCGATAAGCCGATGAAGGGGCACGGTCTGATGCAGGCCATTGCACGCGTAAACCGCGTGTTCCGCGACAAGCCTGCGGGTCTGGTGGTGGACTATATCGGCATTGCGGCGGAGCTGAAAGCGGCGCTGGCGCATTACTCGCAGACCGATCAGGCCCAGACCGGCATCGATGAAGCCGAAGCGGTCGCTGCCTTCTTGGACGCCTTGGATGTGGCACGGACGCAGTTCCATGGTTTTGACTATGGTGCCGCGTTGCATGGTGCCCCGAGTGAGCGTCTGGCAGTGCTCCCGGGCGCGATAGAGCATGTTCTGGCTCAATATCGCGACAGCGACGCGGGACCGAAGCGTTTTCATGATGCTGTCGCGGCGCTGATCAAGGCTTACAAGCTGGCATCGGGCAGTCCTCAGGCGACCGAGCATGCGGAGGAGGTGGCGTTCTTCGCTGCCGTCCGATCAAGCCTCGGCAAGCTGGATGTCGGCGGCGGTCTTAATGATGGGGGGACCGATTTCGCTATCCAGCAACTGGTCAACAACGCCGTGGCATCGACAGAGGTGGTCGATATCCTAGAGGCTTGCGGCTTCGACCGGCCGGACATCAGCGTCCTGTCGGACGCCTTCATGCTTGAACTTCAGAACATGCAGCACCGCAATCTGGCGGTGGAAGCTTTGAAGAAGTTGTTGAATGGCGAGATCAAAGCGCGGACGCGCACAAACGTGGTCCAACAGGAGGCTTTCTCGTCTCGGTTGGAAGAGGCGATCGCTCGCTACCACAATCGCAGCGTTGATGCCCTTCAGATCCTTCAAGAACTGATCGCGCTGGCCAAGGATCTACGCAACGAGCCCGAGGATGGCCTGAATGCAGCTGAGCGCGCGTTCTATGACGCGCTCGCTCAGAATGAGAGCGCCGTGCAGGTGATGAGCAATCAGGAGCTGAGGGTGATTGCGACGGAGTTGGTGAGCACGGTGCGCAACAACTCTGGTGTGGATTGGTGGAAGCGGGAAAATGTCAGGGCAAAGATGCGCGTGGCGATCAAACGGATTTTGCACCGGCACGGCTATCCGCCGGATTTGGCATCAGAGGCAGTGAAGCTGGTGCTCCGGCAGGCAGAGGCCTTGGCGGTGGTCTAATTTTTGTAGGATTTTCGGGATCGATGAAACTCCCTTTTTAGCCATCTGCCTCGCCGCAACCGTTATGTTCTGGCTATAAGACCTGAGCCTAACCAATGGAATGAATTTTACATGATAAAAAGAATAGATAAAATCGCCATAACGAATGTTAAGGGAGTCGAAAACTCTGTTTTTGATGTTCAGCTTATTCCAAACAAACCGACACTCGTTGTAGCTCCTAACGGTTTCGGAAAGAGCTCTATTACTGCCGCCTTTGGTTGCCTGCGTTCGAAAAAGATGGATTTGGATAAGGAAGAACGTCACAAGGGTGATGAAGGTCGTCATCCATCTCTTAAGATTATTTTTACAATGCAGGATGGAGCCAAGATTGAAAAAGAAGCGAATCATACAAAAAATGAACTGGCAGCGACATTTGGCGTTCATGTAATTAATAGCCAATTAGTTTCAAAAGCAAAGAAGCTCAAAATTGCGGGCGCCAACATCGTCACTTCAGCAATTGAAGTCACTCCAGTCGTGCTTATCAAAAATATTCCTCCGAAAGAGAAATTTAGCTACTCGTTCACGGCAGTAAAAGCGGGCTTCGGGAAAAACGGAAAGGTATTGCCAAACATTTCAAGTCTTCTGGCTGATAACCGGATAATGGCTAAAATTTGGAATCAGGTCGATTTTACCAAGCAAGAACAGGTCGGTGTTAAAAAGGCAATAAAAGATTTACAAGATGAGATCAACGCCGGGACTGGCAATACGGATAAAATCCTTGCCGATGTCAAAAATGAAGCAACGCAAGCGGTGTTGGACATTGACTTTGTTAGTGGAATTTTGGCAGCATTCGCGGAATCTGGATTAAACGATTTTTCGCAAATTGAGGCTATTCTCGTAGCCTTGCAGATTGGTGATATTCACGCAAAAGATAAGGTCGCCTTTAAAAAAGCAGGGGAGCGCGCTAACTATGCGTTCGAAAAAGCAGCCTACGTTGAGGACTTCTCAGCGCTTAAAGGCACTTGGCGTAATATTCGACCAGAGGAAACAGCTGATGGACTTGTGATTGCCTTTCCGAAGGCAAATCAGATTTCCAACGGAGAGCGAGATATCATCTGTTTTGTCGCTCAGTTGAAAAAAGCCAAGCTCCAGCTCAAGAAGAAAAAGGCAATTATTTTAGTCATTGATGAGATATTTGACTATCTGGATGACGCCAATCTGGTTGCCTGCCAGTATTATCTGACGCAAATGATTGCCGAGCTGAAATCCGAAGGTCGCCAAATTTTTCCATTGATTATGACTCATTTAAATCCTGGGTTCTTCAGGAATTTTACTTTTAGTGATCAAAAGGTTTGTTATCTAAACAAAATTGCGGTCTCGGACAAAGCGGTCGAAAACATAATCTCTAAGCGAGATGACCCTACCATATCGGGTGCAGTTTCTAAGCACTTCCTGCACTTCCACTCTGAAGACGTAGACCTATCTAGCGAGTTTCAGGCCCTCGGGCTCCCTGCTGATTTGGCCAAGGCGTCTCAGTTTTCAGAGCATTGTGCCAGTCAAATGCAGCGATATGTCGAAGGTAAGGGGTTCGACCCTCTCGCAGTTTGCAGTGGCGTACGCCGAAAGGTAGAGCAATTAACATTTGATGCGTTAGCGGAAGATTCCCGAGAAGAATTTCTGTCGGTACACAAAACCGTCAACAAATTACAATTCGCAGAGACTTCAGGAGCTACAGTTCCTGAGGTCTATTATTTGTTGGCGGTGATTTATAATGACGCAATGCATGTCAGGCCCAATCAGGATAATTTTTCCGGATTGGGAACAAAACTGGCTAACCTAACCATTAAGCACATGATTTCCACACTAATTCAGGCTGATGCCCTATAAGCCACTACCCTGCTTCGGCGATGTCACTTCTATCTAGCTGAAGCGATGGCCGAGCTTTCCCGCGCCGATCCTACCTATGCAGCAGAGCTGCTTGCTGAAGTCCGCCGCAACGGCAATCTCGCCGTGCTAGCCATTCTGTTGCGGCAGATGGCTACGGTCTCGGAAGGTTGCGCGAGGTCGGCTAGCGCTGATGCAGCGCGCGCTCTACCGCTCTGATTTGAACGTGGTATTTTTCATGGTTTAGTAAGTAGATTTGATTTCAAGACGATGATCTATAAGGTTTTTTGTGTTTTAATTGACAATCGAGTGGGAGTGATCCGTTGCCCGATGTGGCTCGGTAGTAAAAAGTATCGAAGAGCACCATAGCCCGCGTAAATGCGGGCTTTTTTAACGCATGGTCTGGTGCTGCGTTGCCAGTAGCGTGATGAGCGGCATGCGAATGGCTTACATCCGGCCAGGGCGATTCAGATACCGAGCCGTTCCAATTGACAGAAGCGATTGATTGCGTCCGCTTGCACCAGCTTCAGCTTGGGCAGATCGATGCTCTCGAACATCTCCGCATATCGTCGCCGGTTTGCTGGGGTAACGACGGCAATGTGATGGATCATCTGCCATTTGATGCTATCGACGCTGCCTTCCAGTGCACCGGGCCGATGACGCTCGAACCACGTACGACGAAAGTACCGAAGAAGACTGGTCGCCGTGGAAACGTCCAGCAGTATGAGTCCCGTAGCGCGTGCCAGGCGCTGTGTGATGCATCGCGTGTAGTTTCCTTCCATAACCCAGCTTTCTCCCTTTATCGCTGCGTCATGGAGGCTTATAAATTCGGCTTCTGCTCGCGGTTGCCAGTCGGTATTCGGTTCATGGAACAGGCGGTCGAGATGCACAACGGGTAAGCCTCGCTTACGCGCGATAGCGTTGGCCAAGGTGGACTTGCCGCTGTTGGAAGGCCCCATCACGCAGATGCGCTGGCCCAGGTCGTCGAGGCAGGTCATTGGGTATGGTCTTCCTTCAAGAGGCGCAGCTTACTCGGTCCGACTTGGATGAGATCGATGCCGAATCTAAGGTTTCGAATGGCCGTCGATGTCGTTGATGAAATTCACCACGTCGCGGTTGAATCGCTCCGGCTGCTCCAGGAAAGGCGCATGTCCCGCTCCGTCATACAGCACGCTTCGAATTCGTGCATTCACACCCTTGGCCCTCGCCATCGATGGCCCAACCTTTACCAGTGCGTCGTCCGAGCCATAGATCAGTAACATCGGCACGGTAGTCCGCCCCAGGCCCTTCACCAGCGGGATCGTCATCGAAGGAACGGCCCTTTGCATATCCCATGACGCCAGCGCTGCATTGGCGAGCAGGCGCTCAAAGACTGGGCGATCCGGTTGCTTCTCAAAGCATAGTGCGAGGAAGGTACGCTCGCCATCCAGATGCGTCTTCAGGTCCGGAGCGGTCATGTCCCGATAGACCTCCGGGTGGGCAACGATCTGGTCGGGCGTCAGTTCGATGACCCCATCGACGTAGATCACTCCCTTAATGTCGCCATCGCCATAGGCAGCAAGGTAATGGGTGATAACGGCAGCACCCAGCGACCAGCCCACCAGCACCGGCTTGCTAGCGTGCGTGGTCTTGATGACCGCCGCGAGATCGTCTGCCCAGCGGCGCCCGTCCGCATAGGCTTCTGTCCCGGTCGGCTTGCCCGACATGCCATGGCCGCGAAGGTCGTATGTGATGAGCCGATAGTGCTGGAGAAGGGGGCTGCTTACCTGAGCATCCCAATTCAGGCGACTGCCGAGCAGTCCGTGGACGAAGACGATCGGAGGGCCCTCGGGGTTGCCTGATTCCTGGACGGCCAGGGTGACGCCATCAGGGGCAACGGCCGTGTATTCGCGGGTGCCCGCCAGCGCGGCGGGCAGGGCGGACATCATGGTGGTGGTTACGAGAAGCAGGCAAAAAGCGCGGCGGAGCATTCGAGCGTGCATGGGCAGGCGGTCCTGGATCATTACGATCCGCGCAGTCTCAACCCTCACACTGATGTGAGAGTCAAGCGAACGCGCTATCTTCCTCCCGCATGAAGTCGCCATCCCCCCAAGCTCTGCTGACCATCGGTGAACTGGCCCACGAAACAGGCGCCAGTCTTCGTTCGATAAGGCATTACGACGAGCACGGGCTGCTCGCCTCGGCGCGGGCCAGTAACGGTTATCGCCTTTTCGCGCCTGCCGCCATTACCCAGGTCAGGCAGGTCCAACGACTGATCGGCGCGGGGTTCAGCATTGCTGAAATCCGTTCGTTCCCTGGCTGCATGCTCATGGTCGAAGGTGCGGCGGCGTGCCCCGAGACGGCGCCCCTACAACATGCCCGGCTTGCGGCTATCGAGCGTCAGATGGCGGATCTGGAGCGCAGGCGGACCCGTCTGCGTTCGATGCTGGCCGAGGCTTCGCCTCCGGCGCCGGTCGCCGCCTCGCGCCGCTTACGAAAGTCGAAATCTTGATTGTCTTGACGATTTCAATCGCCAATCACCATAAGGTGCTTTCCGTCACTTAGACGATTGGCGGGCTTTCGCGGCGAGAGCGGCAGGAATAAGTTCTTGCGACCCATCCCCGCTGAGCTGAAAACCGTGAAAAAACAATTTATTAACCGCACCTCATTGTTTGCGTGCGCCGGACTCGCCATGGCTTTCAGTCATGCCGCCATGGCCAGGGTCAGTGTCACGGTTTCCCCCAGGGATGCGTCGCTTGCGGCCAATGGCCAGCAGCGGTTCGTCGCGAATGTCACGGGCGGAACCACGCGTGACGTCACCTGGCTGGTGAATGGTGTGCCGGGCGGCGCACCCAGCCTGGGTACCATCAGTGCCGATGGCCTGTATCAGGCACCGGCCGGTGAAGCGGGGCGCGTCCAGGTGTCCATCGCCGCGGTATCGAAGGACGATCCCTTGTCGTCGGATGCCACCTCGGCATCGGTGGCTGCGCCGGTGACGGCAGGGAGAACCTACTATGTCGCGCCGAATGGCGACGATGGCGCTGACGGCAGCGCCGCGACGCCATGGCAGACGGTCCAGCATGCTGTCGACAATGTGTCTGCCGGCGCGACCATCCAGCTCGCCGCAGGCACCTATAACGAGCTGGTGACCGTGACAGCCTCAGGCTCAGCCTCGGCGGGATACATCACGATCACCTCCGCCGACGGACAGAAGGCGATTCTCGATGGCAGTGGGCTTGAGGCATCGGGAAATCAGGGAATCATCACCCTGGGCAGCGTGAGTTACGTGCGGATCAAGAACCTGGAGCTGAAGGGGCTTGAGTCGGGCGTGGCCGACAATGTTCCCGCTGGTATCTACATGGAAGGCAGCGGCGACCATATCGAGATTCGTGACAACGATATCCACGACATCAAGACCACGCTGGATACCTCCGACGGCAACGCGTTTGGCCTGGCGATCTATGGCACGACAGCCAAACCCATCAGCAACGTGATCATCGACGGCAACAAACTGCATGACCTCACGCTGGGTTACAGCGAATCGCTGTCGGTCAACGGCAATGTGACCAACTGGCAGGTTACGCATAACACCATTCATGGCAACAACAATATCGGTATCGATGCCATCGGCCGTGAAAAGACCGCGCCGGTCGACGACCAGGCACGCAATGGCTGGATCGCCGATAACGAGGTTTACGACATCACCTCCACGAAGAACCCGGCCTACGACTTCCAGCCGGCTGCCGGCGGCATCTACGTGGACGGCGGGGCGTTCATTACGATCGAGCGCAACAGCATCCGCACGTCGGATATCGGGATCGAGCTGGCGAGCGAGCGTGATGGGAAGATCACCAGCAACATCGTTGCCCGGAACAATGTCCTGCGGGACAACATCGTGACGGGCATGTCGATCGGTGGCTATAAGCTCAAGGCGGGGGGCACCACCTATTCGTCCGTGATCAACAACACTTTCGTCAACAACGATACGTCGATGTCAGGCTCGGGAGAATTCCAGATCCAGTTCCACGCCGAGGACAACCTGGTGGCGAACAATATCTTCTATGCGAACAAGCAGGGGCTGTTCCTCAACAGCATCGATCCGAATGGCCCGACGCCGGCCCGGTTCGAGAACAATGTTTACTTCACCACGGGTGGCACGTCGAAGGCGACGTGGAAGTGGCATAACGTGAACTCTCGCTCGCTGGAAGACTTCCAGAACAAGAGTGGGGCTGTCCGCGGCTTGATGGCTGATCCGCTCTTAGTCAATACGGGAAAATACCCGCTGCGTATTTCAGCGAATTCGCGTGCCGTGGCCTACGGTCTCAATAAGGGACTGGTGCTCGAAGGTCCGCAGGATCAGTCGGGAGCATCACGCCTGTCGCAGGATGGCAGCCTGGATGTGGGCGCACTTCAGCACTGATCGCGAAAAAAGGGGGCTGTCGTCCAGCCCCTTTTACGATCATCGGTACATCTGAAGACTCCGGCATCGCGATCGTTCGCGATGCCGGAGTCTTCGATCACATCACTGCCGCAGCAATGCCGCATCCACCACCGGTGGAACGCCAAACGCCTTCTTGTACTCACGACTGAACTGGGAAGCACTGGCATAGCCGGTCGCAAAGGCTACGGAAGTGACGTTGCCTGCCCCTGAAGCGAGCCGGCCACGCGCATCCAGCAGGCGGATATACCGCTGATAGGCCAGCGGCGAATGCCCGGTAATGGCCTTGAAGTGTCGATGAAACGAGGTAACGCTCATGCCGACCGATTCGGCGAGCTTTGTCACGCTCATGTGCTGGTCGGCATGCTCGCAGATCCAGTCCGCAGCGATCTTGATCTGGCTGAAGCGCGCGCCGTTATGTCCCATCTGGCGAAGCCTCGGGCCCATCGGGCCTTGCAACAGGCGATAGAAAAGCTCCCGTTCGAACTGGGGTGCCAGCACCGGGATGTCGGCGGGCGTATCCAGCAGGCCGAGCAGGCGGCCCAGGGGTTCCAGGATGCTTTCTTCCGCCTTGCCCATCGAGATGGCGCCCACCGGCTCGTCGCTTCGATCAGGCATGTCCATCATCAGGCTGGCAATCACGCCCGCGTCGAGCATCACGTTGACGCCAATATAGGGTGCCTCCGGCGTCGCATCGGTCACCTGGGAAAGAAACGGCAGCCCGACCGAGGCGATGCAGCATGAGCCTGCGCAGAAGTCGGATGTCTTTCCGGCGAAGGTGAGTCGTTTTCTGCCTTGAAGCATTATGTAGAACGTCGGCTCGAACAACGCCGGAATCGGCTCGGTCGGCGTCTCGGCCGACCAGATGACCAGCCGGGGCACGGCGGTCTGCACGCGGAGACCCGCTCTATGACGGTTCGCTATCGCGATCAGATGGGCGAGCAAAGGGGCGTCTCCTTACCGGGTGATGTATGCCAGCCGATCTCGCAAGCTAATCAAATTGGCAGGATCAGGCAAGTCTCTGGCGTGATGAGGGATGCTCGTCCGGCGTTCGCGGGCGAAAAATAGACCATCGTCATCACACGTCAAAGGATGCTTTTCATGTCGAGTAAACCTGTTGCCCTCATCACTGGCGCCAACAAGGGCATTGGCTTCGCCATCGCACGCCAGCTGGGTGAACGTGGCTATTCCGTCTGGCTGGGATGCCGTGATGCAGGGCGCGGCGAGAAAGCTGCCGCCGAACTGCGTAGCGCAGGCCTCGATGCGCATGCCATCACGCTCGACGTAGCGGACGCCCAGAGCGTGGCAGCTGCCCGTACGCGACTTGAGAGCGAGGTCACCGCCCTGGACGCGCTCGTGAACAATGCAGGCATCAGCATTGGGACGAATATGCGGGCCAGTGAAGAATCCATCGACGACATGCGCCTCATGTTCGACGTGAACACGCTGGGGCCGATGCGAGTCACCCAGGCCTTCCTGCCGTTGCTGCGTCGAGCGGAGGGCGCACGCATCGTCATGGTCAGCAGTTCGCTCGGCTCCATCAGTGAGACGGCCGACATGAGCGGCCTTATCTGGACCGTGGGTTATCCTGGCTACAGCGCATCCAAGAGCGCATTGAACATGCTGACCGTGAAGCTCGCCAAAGAGCTGCTCGATGAAGGCATCAAGGTCAATGCCATCAATCCCGGTTACGCAGCAACCGACCTCAACGGGCACAGCGGCTATCGCCGTGTGGAAGATGCAGCGGTTGCCGCCGTGGAGCTGGCGACACTCAGCCCCATGGGGCCTACGGGCGGTTTCTTCCATGATGGCCATGCGCAGCAATCACGGCATGGCTGGTAATGGGGAAGGGCACCTCCGTCGCCATGCTGCGACGCGCAACGAAAAGTGCCGCATAAAAAGATACTTGCGCATTAATCATACAATATGCTTGCATGCGGCATCCCGATAAGGGCTATGGAAGGAGTGCCGGACGTGCAACGTACAGTGCTGGTTGGTGCTTTATGCGCAGCGATGGCGATAACCGCCTCGACGCAGGCGGCCGAAGCAAAGCGTGAAAGCTTCGGCACGCTGCCCGATGGAACCAGGGTGGATGCCGTGGTGCTCGACAGCGGCCATGGCGTGAAGATCCGCGTCATGGCCTATGGCGCGGGCTTGCAGGAAGTCATCACGCCTGACCGGCAGGGTCATGCCGCCAATATCCTGCTCGGTTACGCCAGGTTCGATGATTACGTGAAAAACCCGCAGTACTTCGGCGCCACGGTGGGTCGTTATGCCAACCGCATCGCCAAGGGGCACTTCACGCTGGACGGCCATGACTACACCTTGCCGGTCAATAACGGCCCCAACTCGCTTCACGGTGGCACCAAGGGTTTCGACAAGGTGCTGTGGACGATGGGTGACGTGAAGAGCAGTGCGGACAGTGCCAGCGTCACGTTCACCTACGTCAGCCCCGATGGCGACATGGGCTATCCGGGCAAGCTCACGGCCACTGCTACGTACACGCTGGACGCGCACAACCGACTGACCCTTGTCTACGGCGCCACCACCGACAAGCCGACCATCGCCAACCTCACCAACCATGCTTACTGGAACCTGGCGGGCGAGGGCAGTGGTTCGGTCATGGACCAGCGGCTGACGATCCTGGCCGATCAGTACATACCGGTGGACGCCACGGCGATTCCGCTGGGTGACATCAAGCCCGTGGCGGGTACCCCGTTCGATTTTCGCAAGGGCAAGCCGATCGGCCAGAACGTGCGTGAGTCCGACCAGCAGCTTCTCAATGGTCGCGGCTACGATCACGATTTTGTCATCGCGAAGGACATCGCCAGGGAGCCGCGTTTGGTAGCGAAGGTAGAAGATCCGGTGTCGGGCCGCACCCTGACCTTGAAATCAACCATGCCCGGTTTGCAGTTCTACTCGGGCAACTTCCTCGATGCGACCAGCGTCGGCACGGGAGGCCATATGTATCGCCAGGGCGATGCCTTCGTACTGGAACCACAGCTCCATCCGGATACGCCGAACCATCCGTCTTTCGGTTCCGCACGACTGGCACCGGGTCAGCAGTACAGCCACACCATAGTGTATGAATTCGGCACGACGGCTGAAGGAAGCAGGCACTGAGATCACTGGCGAACGAGCGCCGGGGAGGGCGCTCGTTCGTTAGGTTGCTTCAGGCTGGCATGACGGGAAACGACGTGATGCGTAGCTTGGCGCCGGCATAAGGCACCAGTCGCAAGGTGGTGACCGGTTCGTCTTCCATCGCTGGCGTGGCGGGCACGGGATCGGCGGCGCCTTCTTCCGCCTTCCATGAGGCCAATCGCCCCTTTACCTGAAGTGTCACGGCGGGTGTGGCGCCTGCAAAAGGGCGCATGCCGATGTCATGGTGTTCCACAGTGGCATCAGTCGCCACGGCGTAATTCCAGGCCGAGGTGGGATACACCTGCCAGTCGCTGGTGAGCCCGCGTTTGCGCCACTTGACCCAGGCCTCACCCACGGGCAAGGAAAACACCAGGGCGCCCCGCGTGAAACTGATCGAATCGTTGTATCCCTTTTCCGCGCTCACATCGGCGGGGAAGGAGAGGCGGATCGTATCCCCCGTGGACCACCGACGCTCGATGGTGACGAAACCCTCCCTTGGACTCACCTGCACGGATTCTCCGTTGATGCGTATCGACGGCGAACGACACCAGGCAGGTATGCGCAGGCGAATGGGAAACTCCACCGGCGAGTCGGGCTTGAGGGTCATCGCGATGTCGTCGCGGAAGGGGTAATCGGTTTCCTGCTCGATCTGCACGGGCACACCGCGAGCCACCGCGTTGACGCGGCAGGGTGCGTATACCGTGGCGGCAAGACCTCCATCGGCGCAGGCCATCCACAGGCTCGCCGTCAGCTTCGGCCAGCCCTGGTGGAAGTTCGCCGTGCAGCAGCCGAAATGAGGATCGAGCCCGAACAGGTTTGCCTCGGGGCCATTCGTGGTCCATGGCCGGCGATGCAGGCTGCATTCCACCTGGTTGGGTTGCTGGTCGTACTGATGCGCCCACATGTCGTCGGTGAATGCGCCCGGCAAGGCGTTGTAGGCGATGCGTTCGATGCGGTCGCCCAGTGCCGCATCACCGGTAATTGCCAGCGCCACTTCCAGGGAATACATGGCTTCCACCACCGTACACAACTCGACGCCTTGCGAAGGGTTGCGACCGGCCAGATGTTCGTCGGCGGAATACATGCCGTTGGCCAGGCCGTGGTACTGGTCGAGCTGGGCCAGCTGGTGATGTATGGCGGCACGATCATTTGCATCGCGCGATATCAATGACCAGACGGGAGAGGCCTTAAGTGCCTGGGCGATATTCACGCCATGCACCTGCAAACCGTCGTCTTCCATGAAGGCGTTCTTGCCGCCCTTGGCTTCTACCGTCTTCGCATCGGTTTTTTCCCGGAAGGGAAACACGGCGAACATGGCTTGCCAGTCGTAGCCCTGTTTTTTCAGTAGCGCGGCAAGGTCCAGCAGCTTCGGGTCCTGCGTGCGCGTGTAAAGCCAGAGAATGCAGGCCACTTCATCCTGCCAGCGCATCCGGCCCCAGTCGCGCAAAGGGCGCTCAGGCAGGGCTTCGAGCTGGTAGTGAAAATAGCGGGTCATGAACGGTATGACGCGCGCATCGCCGGTCAATTCCTGGTACTGGGTCAATGCCTTGAGCATGACCATGCGCGGCCACCAGTCGTCATTGCTCTTCGGGCCGAACATGCCGTTGGCCCAGGGATGGTCCAGCGTCCAGTCGACGAAGCGCTGCGCTTTCGCCTTCAAGGTGGGCGAGTCGAGCTGCCATGCAAGGGGTAGCAGGCCATCGAGGTAGTACGGTCCGCGTTCCCACGATTCCCCGGTACCACCCAGCCAGCCGCTATTGGGGCCGAGATCCGGCCATGTTTCATCCACCCGACCACCGAGGCCCGCCGCCTGGATCTCCAGCTGACGGCGCAACCAGCCCGAGGGGCGAATCGATCCTGCCGGTAGCAGCTGGAAGGGCTGGGGAGCGAGAGGTGCTGTTGGGAAGGTGGCGGCGGCCTTCGAGGTAGCTGCTGTGCCCACTGCGCCTGGCGGCAGCAGCGACGTCACTGCGCCCATGACGGAGGCTTTCAGAAAGCCCCTGCGACCGGACATGCTCGGATCGTGCATTCGGGAAAACCCTCTCGCTTCATACCCTGAAAGCGAAATGTACGACTATTTGACGATTAATGGATGGCTGTCGATGTTTGCCGCCATCCTATGGACGAGTCGTCACGTGATCGCGTTCATGACATCGCCATCGGCAGGGGGCGTGAGAGGTTCTCGAAGTGCATCAAGCAGCCATCTGCCGGCGGGCCCGGGATGTCGGTCACGGCGATGCGCTGCGTAGATCGTCAGCCCGTCATGCGGTGTCGGATCGTTCTCGATCTGAAAGCGCACAAGTTCTCCGCGTTCAACGGCATCCGCTACAAGATGCTCCGGCATGCGACACCAGCCGAATCCTTGAAGCAGGAAGTCCAGGCGCCGGCCGATGTCCACAAAGCGCCATGGCCGGGCACTCGCTACGCCGTAGTTGGCACTGTCCGGGTCGACCGGATCCGAGAGGATCAGTTGCACGTGCGGCTCCAGATCACTGCGTGAAGCGGGACGCTTGAGGCGGGCGAGCGGATGCCCGGGCACCACATAAGGCGCTATGCCGATTCGCAACACGGGATAAGCTGCAATGTCCTCGGGCACGGTGGGAAGCAGAAGGCAGATCGCCAAGGAAGCGGAATCCGAGCGCAGCCGGCGCAGGGAGCCACCGAGTCCCTCCGTGGAGAAGTTGACCGGCAGATCGGGAAAGCGGTCGTTCAAGCCTCGCAGTGCCTCGATAAGCGGGGCAGTGGGTACGAGGGGGTCGATGGCGATCGTCAACTCGGCTTCCAGGCCGGCACGTGTGTTGGCGGCCACGGCTTCGAACCGTGCGGCGCTGCCCAGCACCAGCCGTGCCTGTTCGACGAGAACGCGGCCTGTTTCCGTGAGTAGCGGTCGATGGCCTTTCCTGTCGAAGAGCTGGATCCCTTGCAGGTCTTCCAGGTTGGCAATGGCCTGGCTGACGGCCGACTGGACGCGCCGTAATTTTCGGGCGGCGGCCGAGAAGCTGCCTTCGTCAGCGATGGTTACCAGAACGCGCAGTTGGTCGAGACTGAGATGGCTGATGGCCATGCATCACCAATGGTGATGGAAACTATCAATATTATATCGCTTCCGGTGAAGGTCTCGATCTCCCACGATCAACGCATGTCATCACCCTGATGGCTCTTGCGCCGGAGAGATCTCGTGACCCGCTTACTTGTTATAGAAACCAGCCCGCGCGGCGATGCTTCCGTCTCGCGCCATATGACGCGCCATTTTGTAAGGCACTGGCAGGCCGCCCATCCCGATGGCGAAATCACCCGGCGCGATCTTGCTGGGACGGGGTTGGCTTTCGTCACAGGCCCCTGGCTGGAGGCATATTTCACGCCACCCGGGCAGCAGTCGGCGTCTATGAAGGAAACGCTGCGCCTGTCCGATGAACTGGTAACCGAATTGTTGATGACCGATCACCTTCTTATCGCCACGCCGGTTTACAACTACAACGTTCCCGCTTCGCTGAAGGCCTGGATCGACCATATCGTGCGCAAGGGAGTGACGCTGGGCATCGACGGAAAGGGGCTTCTGATCGGCAAGAGAGCCACCGTGCTGGTTGCATCGGGTGGTGTCTATACCGAAGGCTCGCCCATCCGGGATCGCGATATCGCCAGTCAATATCTGAAACTGATCCTCGGCGTCATCGGGATCGCGGATGTTGAGGTCATTGCAGGCGGAGGTGCCAAGGCGGTCGATTTGGGGCAGGAAACGATGGATGAATTCATTGGAAGACTGATGCCGGACTTCAGCCGCATAGCGGCCTGAGGTTGGCCATATGAATGCGCCTCGCGTGAGGGGCGCCTGCTTGCCTTGGGGCGCTCGCGCGGAGGACCCACATTGACATATCGGTAAATCCCGATATTATCGCGCCATGGAACTGCTCGAGATATTCAAAGCCCTCTCAAACCGGACCCGCCTCGACATCCTGAAGGGGCTGAAGGATCCGGCGAAGAACTTCCCACCTCAGGACGAAGGTGACGTTCATACCGTGGGTGTCTGCGTCAGCAGCATCCAGGAGGGCGTGGGGCTCTCGCAATCGACGGTGTCCGATTACCTTGCCACGTTGCAACGGGCGGGGCTGGTCGAAGTCAGGCGCATCGGCCAGTGGACGTACTACAAGCGAAACGAAGCCACCATCAGTGCACTTGCCCGGATCATCGGCAAGGAACTGTAGTTTCGTTCTGCTCCTATATATCGATAATTCTCGATATCCCTTTTTAACGAAACGAGGAAACACCATGCAGGCGCTGGTACTGACATCCTTTGGCGGGCCGGATTCATTCGAGCTTTGCGACGTACCCTGGCCCATGCCGCAGGCGGGCGAAGTTCTGGTGCGCGTACATGCCACCTCCATCAATCCGCTGGATTACCAGGTACGCCGTGGCGACTATCCAGACCTCGTGCCCTTGCCGGCGATTACCGGGCATGACGTATCCGGCGTGGTCGAAGATATCGGCCCCGGCGTGACGGCGTTTTCCCCGGGAGACGAGGTCTGGTACACGCCGCAGATATTCGAAGGGCAGGGAAGCTACGCGGAGTATCACGTGGCTGCCGAAGGTATCGTGGGGAAGAAACCCGCCGCATTGAGCCATCTGGAGGCCGCCAGCCTGAGCCTGGTGGGCGGCACGGCATGGGAGGCCCTTGTCGTGCGTGCCGGATTGCGCGTGGGTGAAAGCATTCTCGTCCACGGTGGTGCCGGAGGCGTTGGTCATGTGGCCATACAGCTGGCGAAGGCCATCGGTGCCAGGGTCTTCACGACCGTGCGGGAAGCCAATGCGGAATTCGTGAAACGGATGGGCGCCGATGTGGTCATCGACTATGAGAAGCAGGATTACGTCGAAGCCATCCTGCGTGAAACGGATGGCAATGGCGTCGATGTGGTGTTCGACACCATCGGTGGCAGCACCTTGTCGCACAGCCCGGATGCGCTTGCCCAACTGGGGCGCGTGGTATCGATCGTGGACATTGCGAAGCCGCAGAACCTTATCCATGCGTGGGGCAAGAACGCGAGCTATCACTTCGTCTTTACCCGGCAGAACCGCGGCAAGCTCGATGAATTGAGCGCCCTGGTGATGCGGGGCCAGTTGCGGCCGCATGTGGGCGCTGTCTACTCGCTGGCGGATATTCCGCTTGCGCATGCGCTCCTGGAAACGCCGAATAATGGGCTTCAAGGGAAGATAGCCATAGCAGTTTGCGCGTAAGCCTGGCTGGGAGGCTTGCAGCGAGCGCAAGGCATCCTGTGTAAAGCATGTGGTTCGATATGCGGCGCGGGGTTCACATCCAGTGGTCAAGTTGACGTCTAGTCTGCCGGGAAGTTTTCCATGCCTGCGCTGTAACGGCGCGGCATTCCCCGGAGGACGTCATGATTTCACCGTATACGATTCATGTTGCCGATGATCGTCTTGCCGCCATCAAGGCGAAAGTCAGTGCGTATGACTGGAGCCAGCTTCCGGATGCCGGTGGCTGGGAGGCCGGTGTCGGTATCAGCGACCTGAAACGCCTGGTCAGTTACTGGCTGCATACGTACGACTGGCGTGAAGTCGAGGCCCGTCTTAACCAGCACCCTAACTTCATCGCCGACATCGACGGTAACCATCTCCATTTCGTTCACATGAAGGGTGACGGATCGAAACCACCTCTGCTGCTGCTTCACGGCTGGCCGGGCTCGTATCTTGAATTCGAGCGCCTGTGGGGGCCGCTGGCGGCGGATGGTCACGACGTCATCATTCCTTCGTTGCCGGGCTTTGCGTTTTCCCGGCCTATTGCCGGCGTCACAGGGCCGCGCCGGGCTGCCGCGCTCATGCATGGGCTGATGACGCAGCTGCTCGGCTCATCGCGCTACATCATCCAGGGCGGCGACTGGGGGCACGGCATCGCGGCCTGGGCGGCGCATGACCGGCCCGATGCCGTGCTGGGCATTCATCTGAACATGGTGAACCTCCACGCCAGCGATGCGCGGCCCGTCACGCCCGAGGAAAAGGACTTCGTGGCCCGGCGCGACAAGCTCACAGACTGGGAGAGTGGTTACAACCACGAGCAGGAAACACGCCCGCAGACGCTGGGCGTTGCCCTGGCCGACAGTCCCGTAGGGGCGGCCGGCTGGATACTCGAAAAGTTTGGCAAATGGTCCGACCTGCCGAAGACGGCGGATGGCAGCCCCGATATCTGGAGCAAGTATTCCGAAGAAGAACTGCTCAACCACATCATGCTGTACCTGGGGCCATCCTCGATGGTGACGGCTACCTGGATGTATCACGGTAAGCGCCTGGAAGGGTCGGGGATCTTTCCGGCAGGTACGCATGTCGCGGTGCCCACGGGCGTGGCTGCGTTTCCAGACCCGGTATTCATACCGCCGCCGCGCTCGTTCGCGGAAAAGACCTATAACGTCGTGCACTGGACGGATATGCCTGAAGGCGGCCACTTCGCCGCCTGGGAGCAACCGGAACGGATGCTGGCGGATTTCCGGGCCTTCATTGCCCAGGTTTCGAGGGTGAAGGCATGAATGCGCATGCCATCCGCCACGCGGAAACCAGCACGCTGAGAATCGCGTATCTGGAGCAAGGGCCGTCCGATGGCTGGCCTGTAGTGCTCTCGCATGGATTTCCCTATGACGTGCACGCCTTCGACGATGTCGCTCCGGCGCTGGCCTCCGCGGGCGCCCGTGTCGTGCTCCCTTATACGCGCGGTTTTGGCCCGACACGTTTTTCATCCGATGCAGCCATGCGTAACGGGCAGCAGGCGGTGCGTGGCCTCGACATCGTCGAGCTTGTCGATGCCCTGGGCATGGCGCGCCCGATCCTTGCAGGCTTCGACTGGGGTGGCAATGCGTCCTGCGTGGCTGCTGCGCTGTGGCCTGAGAAGGTCGGCGGGCTGGTGTCGTATGCCGGGTACGACATCATCGATGTGGCCGCGCAGCGCCATGCGTCTGCACCATCGCTGGAACGTGTGTGCTGGTATCAGCATCTTTTCCAGACCGAACGGGGCCGTGAATGCCTGACGGCGCATCGGCCTGAGTTGTGCCGGATGCTCTGGCAGGAGTGGTCTCCTGGATGGCGATTCGACCCATCGATGTTCGAGCGGACGGCGATCGCCTTCGACAACCCGGATTTCGTGGACGTGGTGATTCATTCCTATCGCCATATGTTCGGGCTGGCAAAGGGAGAGCCGGCATTACAGGCGCTGGAAGACCGGTTGGCGAAGAAGCCCGTCATCACGGTGCCTTCGGTGACGCTCGATGGCAGGAAGGATCCGCTCAAGCCGGGCGGCACGGCGGGGCATGCGTCGTTGTTTGCAGGAGCGCATGAGCACCATGTCGTCGAGTCGGGTCATAACGTGCCGCAGGAGGTTCCCGAGGCTTTCGTGCGGGCGGTCATGCGGGTGCACGAGATGATGAGCGCTCCGATGTAAACCCTTAAAAGGCAACGCAGCCTTGTAGGAGCGCGCCTCGCGCGCGACAGCTTTCAGAAATACGGGCGGCCTGGGTATGCGATACCTTTCTGCATGACCGGTCGCGCGCAGGCGCGCTCCTACAGGGGGTGTCAGGGCGTGGGGAGGATCTTGCCTGCCTGTATGAGATCTTGGCATAGCTCTTTCAGCACGCCCGTGGCTTCTCTCGTGGCCCGGGTCATATGGCGGCCTCTCGCCATCGCAAGCACGCGATCCGAACGTATCCACGGCAGCACGGCGGCGGATAGCTGCCCTTCGCGTACCTCGTGATGAATGCCTGAGAATGGCAACGTGCCGTAACCCAGCCCCATGGCCGCAATCTGCTTCAGCGGCGTGCTGCTCTCCACCTTCACGGAAGACGGCACGCCCGGCCCGAAAAGATGGCGGCCGAAGGGAATGACGGCACGCGGCAGGTTACCGAACTCCTTGCGCGTGAGCTTGCCACGTGCAAGCAACGGATCGCCCGGTGGCCCGAATACGAAGACCTGCTCGGTAACCAGTGTGTCGTAGACCAGATGCTTGTTGGGCTGTGGCGAAGTCACGATGGCGAGGTCGATATCGCCACGGATCAGCCGGTCGCTCATGACCTCCGTCAGGCCTTCGCTCAGTTCCAGTCGTACACGGGGAAAGCGCTCGGAGAACATTTTCACCAGCGGCGCGTAGAAAAGCTCGGCGAGGCTGGCGGGGGCGCCCAGCCGAACGGTGCCGGTGGGCTCGCGGTTTTCCGTGCGCACTTCTTCCTTGATGTCGTCCAGCATGCCCAGAAGCCAGCGGCCGCGCTCCAGCAGCAGCTTGCCGGACTCGGTGGGAACCACGCCGCGGGCGGTACGTTCCAGCAGTGCGCCACCCAGTTCATCCTCCAGGTCTTTCACATGCCGGCTCAGCGCCGATTGCGCGATGTTCAGCGCACTGGCTGCGGAGCTGAAACCCCCGCGTTCCGCGACGGCGACGAAGTAACGGATCTGGCGAAGGTCCATGGCAGCCTTTCTATCTCATGTTGAGATACTGAGTATCTTAATTATGTATTTGAAAGATAACAGCTCCGGCGTTTGAATGGCGGTGCGGGTAACCAAACGTCAATTGATCGAGGAGAACGCCATGGACCAAGCACGCGATATGGGCCGGACCGAAACCACGCACGGCATGCGGGTGATCTGGGATGCCCCCATCCCGATGGACGATGGCGTGGTGCTGCGCGCCGACATCTTCCTGCCGGAGGCCGAGGGCCACTATCCGGTGATCATCACCTTGGGCCCGTACGGCAAGGGCCTGGCGTTCCAGGATGGTTACAAGGGCAGCTGGGAGCGCATGATCGAGTCCTTCCCCGAAATCGTCGAAGGCACGACCTCGTCGTTCCAGGTGTGGGAGCTGGTGGACCCCGAGAAGTGGGTGCCCGATGGCTTCGCCTGCGTGCGCATCGATGGTCGTGGTTCCGGTCGCAGCCCCGGCAAGATCGAGCTGATGTCGAAGCGCGAGATCAAGGACTTCTACGACTGCATCGAGTGGGCCGCCGACCAGCCGTGGAGCAACGGCAAGATAGGCATCAACGGCATTTCCTATTACGCCATCAACCAGTGGCTGGTCGCTGCGATGCAGCCGCCCCACCTGGCCGCCATCTGCGTATGGGAAGGCGCCACCGACTGGTATCGCGACTGGTCCCGGCACGGCGGCATCCTGAGCCAGTTCGACCAGGTATGGTTCAAGGGCCAGGTGGCTTCGCAGCAGCATGGCCTGGGCGAGCGTGGCGCGAGAAGCCGCTTCAATGGTGAACTCGTGACCGGACCGGAGACCCTTTCGCCCGAAGTGCTGGCCGGGAACATCGTCTATTGCTACGACGAAGAGCTGCAACGACCGCTTGATGGACCTTATTACCGAGAGCGCACGGCGGATCATTCGAAGATCCAGGTGCCGCTGCTCTCTGCCGCCAACTGGGGTGGCATGGGCTGTCACCTGCGTGGCAACTTCGAGGGCTATCTCGCCGCCGGCTCCAGCCAGAAGTGGCTCGAAGTACATGGAAACACCCACTTCGCCCCGTTCTACCGTAACTCGGGTGTGGAGTTGCAGAAGCGCTTCTTCGGTCACTTCCTTAAGGGCGAGGACACGGGCTGGGATCGCCAGCCGCCGGTGCAACTGGCCGTGCGTCGTCCGGGCGAGCATTTCATGACCCGCGCAGAGCAGGAATGGCCGCTGGCGCGCACACAGTGGACACGCTACTACCTCGACCCTGAAACCCGCAGCCTGTCGCTCACGCCGGAACCATCCGCCCCGGTGGGCTACGACACCACGGGCGATGGATTGATCTTCTCGCTGCCGGTGTCGAATCACGAGGTGGAGATCACCGGCCCCATCGCCGTACGCCTGTTCGTGTCATCGGACACGACGGATGCCGATATCTTCCTTGCCTTGCGCCTGTACGATCCGCAAGGCAAGGAAGTGCTGTTCATCGGCGCCAACGATCCGCGCATGTGTATCGCCCTGGGCTGGCTGCGCGCCTCGCATCGCAAGCTCGATCCCCAGCGCAGCCTGCCTTATCGCCCCTACCATACGCATGACGAGGTGCAGCCCCTGGTGCCCGGCGAGCCCGTGGAACTGATGATCGAAGTCCTGCCGACCTGCATCGTGGTGCCGCCCGGCTATCGCCTCGAACTGAACGTGCGCGGCAAGGATTACGAGCATGGCCTGGGCGATGCGCGGGGCCCGGACGAAATCTACACGATGACGGGCGCAGGTCCGTTCCTGCATGCCGAGCCGAAGGATCGTCCGGCGGAGATCTTCGGCGGAAAGAATGTGCTGCATTTCGAGGAAGGCCGGGAGCCCTACATCCTGCTACCGATCATTCCGCCGGCCGGGTAATGCTGCTCCTGCATCTGGCGATCGAAAGCCGTCCGCGCCACCCTGGCGCGGCCACGGCTTTCGATCACCCATCTGGGTACCGGAAAAATTGCCGGCGATCAGGTTTTACCGCTTCTGCCATATCCATGGCGTCTCAAATCGGTAGGATGGACCTGGTATGCCAGAGGGGGATTCCCTGGCGGCAAGGCACCTCCTGCCGCGTTCCCGCTGGCGTCAGCTTCCCGCACTGACTCTTCCAGGACAAGGAACGACGCATGTATTACAGCAGCGGTAATTACGAAGCCTTTGCACGTCCGCGCAAACCCGAGGGCGTGGACAACAAGACCGCCTGGTTCGTGGGCTCGGGCCTGGCATCGCTGGCTGGCGCGGCCTTCCTCATCCGCGACGGGCATATGCCGGGCGAGCGCATCACCATCCTGGAGCAGCAGCACCTGCCGGGTGGTGCGCTTGATGGCCTGGATGTGCCGGAGAAGGGTTTTGTCATTCGCGGTGGTCGTGAGATGGAAGATCACTTCGAATGCCTGTGGGATCTTTATCGCTCGATTCCTTCCCTGGACGTGGAAGGTGCCAGCGTGCTGGACGAGTTCTACTGGCTCAACAAGGACGACCCGAATTATTCCTTGCAGCGGGCGACCGTCCGGCAGGGCCAGGATGCGCACACCGACGGTCTGTTCACGCTGACCGAGCAGGCGCAGAAGGACATCATCAAGCTGTTCCTCGCCACGCGCGAGGATATGGAAAACAAGCGGATCAACGAGGTGCTGGGCAGCGATTTTCTCGCCAGCAACTTCTGGCTGTACTGGCGCACCATGTTTGCCTTCGAGGAATGGCATTCGGCGCTGGAGATGAAGCTTTACCTGCATCGCTTCATCCATCACATCGGCGGTCTTCCGGATTTTTCCGCCCTGAAGTTCACGAAGTACAACCAGTACGAATCGCTGGTCCAGCCGCTGGTGAAGTATCTCCAGGACCATGGCGTGACGTTCCAGTACAGCACGGAAGTCATCGACGTGGACTTCGACATCCAGACCGGCCGCAAGCAGGCCACGCGCATCCATTGGTTGCGCGACGGGGCGCAGGGCGGTGTCGACCTCGGTCCGGATGATCTGCTGTTCATGACCATCGGCTCGCTCACCGAGAATTCCGACAACGGCGACCACGCCACGCCGGCAACGCTTACCGAAGGCCCGGCACCGGCCTGGGATCTCTGGCGTCGCATTGCCGCCCATGACCCCGCCTTCGGCAGGCCGGATGTATTCGGCTCACATATTCCCGAGACAAAATGGGAATCCGCCACGGTCACGACGCTGGATGCGCGCATCCCGCAGTACATTCAGTCTATTGCCAGGCGCGATCCTTTCAGTGGCAAGGTCGTCACGGGCGGCATCGTCAGCGTGAAGGATTCCAGCTGGCTGCTTAGCTGGACGGTGAACCGCCAGCCGCATTTCCGGAACCAGCCTAAGGATCAGATCGTGGTCTGGGTCTACTCGCTGTTCGTGGACAGGCCGGGCGATTACGTGAAGAAGCCGATGCAGGAATGCACGGGCGAAGAAATCACCCGCGAATGGCTCTACCACCTCGGCGTGCCGGTGGAGCAGATCGACGCACTGGCCGCGACGGGTGCCAGGACAGTCCCGGTGATGATGCCTTACGTCACCGCTTTCTTCATGCCGCGCCAGGCGGGCGATCGTCCCGACGTGGTGCCCGAGGGAGCCGTCAATTTCGCCTTCATCGGCCAGTTCGCCGAGTCGAAGCAGCGCGATTGCATCTTCACCACCGAGTATTCGGTACGCACGGGGATGGAGTCGGTCTACACGCTGTTGAATGTGGAGCGCGGCGTACCTGAGGTATTCAATTCCACGTACGACGTACGCACCCTGCTGGCAGCCACGGGTCGCTTGCGCGATGGCAAGGAGCTTGATATTCCGGGGCCGGCGTTCTTGCGCAACCTGCTGATGAACAAGCTGGACAAGACGCAGATTGGCGCATTATTGCGTGAGTTCAGGCTGGTGACGGGCGACTGAAGCGTTCCGCGCATCATTCTGCCACCTGCGCGCAGATGCAGGTGGCATCATCCGCGTTTTGTCATCGAGAACGTCATGCCCACCTTCATTGCGACACGATCGGTAATGGCGTGATCAGACGAAGCGCCGTAAGGTTCAGCCGGGCAGATATCTGCCCGGTGATGTACCCAGCGCCTTGCGGAACATGGTGACGAAGCTGCCGGCGCTTTCGTACCCGAGATCCCCCGCGACCTGTTGCACGGACATGCCGCTGCCCAGCCACTTCACGGCGAGCATGATCTGCAACTGCTGGCGCCATCGACCGAAGCTCATGCCGGTCTCCTGTGTAAGCAGCCGGGCAAGCGTGCGTTCGCTGGTGCCGACGCGCTTTGCCCAGGTCTGGATCGTGCCGCGTTCGGCGGGGTCGCTCATGAGCTTTTCGGCGATGCGGCGAAGTCGCGGATCGTTGGGCATCGGCAGGTGCAGGTTGCCGACGGGAGCCATGGCCAGTTCGTCGAGCAGAAGCGTAACCAGATGGGATTCGACGCCTCCCTCGGGGTAGAGCATGGGAAAGCTTGCGGAGCGGATCAGCAGTTCGCGTAGCAAGGGCGTTGCGGTGAGGGCGCAGCAGATTCCTGGCAGGGCAGACGCAACGGCAGGTTCAATGAAGGACACGTAGCAATCGACGGTGCCCGAGGCCTTGATCCGGTGCATGAGGTCACCGGGCACCCAGATAGCGTTTTGCGGCGGCACGATCCACATGCCCCCATCCACCTCGCAGGTAAGCACCCCGCGCAGGGTGAGCACGAGCTGGGCCTTGCGGTGGGTGTGGAAGTCGGTTTCCTTTTCCTCGGGCGACAAGTTGGCCGTATCGACATTGACGGCGCCGACGGTCACCACGGGCCGCGGAATGACATCTGGATGCGTCCATTCGTCGGGTGGCAGGCGCTCGGTCACGGTGGGCATGATGCGTACGGATCGTGTTGGCAGGATTTCAGCATATCTTGGCCTGATATCCCGATGCTGCCAATGCCTCGGCTGCCTACGATGGCCTGCAACGCGGCACGGAATCTCCCGAAGCCGCATGTTTCGGAGTGCAGGTCCATGAATTCATTGAAGACGGGGCGAGTGGCCCAGACCCTTGAGCGGTTGTTCAAGGAAGCAGAGCAGGCCGACGGGGAGCTGATGGCCCAGGCAGCCGGGTTGACGGAATCGGGCCAGTCCCTGGGTGACGTCATCGCAGACATGCTGGTCGAGGAACGCCGGGATATCCGGGCCTACTACCGTGGCTATGCCGACAACTTCCTCAACGTACAGGAGGAATACGGCCGCTTCCTTTACCAGTGCGCCCGGGCACGCGGTGCGCGACGTGTGGTGGAGTTCGGCACGTCGATGGGTGTATCCACCATTTACCTGGCAGCGGCCATGCGTGATATGGGCGGCGGACGGGTTATCGGTACCGAACTGGAGGAAAGCAAGGCAGTCAAGGCGCGCGCCAACCTGGAAGCGGCCGGGCTGGCGGATCTGGTGGAGATACGCGTGGGTGATGCGCGGGAGACGCTGGCGAACCTGGATGCGGATGTCGACATGGTGCTGCTCGATGGTGCATTCAGCCTGTACCTCCCAGTGCTGAAGTTGCTTGAGCCCTGGATGACCACGGGCACGCCGGTGCTGGCGGAGAATGCTTTCGACTTCGACAATGACTATCTTGCTTACGTGCGTGATCCGGCGAACGGCTACCTGTCGCAGCCGCTTCCCATCAGCGAGGGCAGGGGGAATGAATTCACTGTCGTGACGTGGTGAGGTCGCCATCCGGCGTAGACTCAGGCTCTTAGTCACCGCTGGGAGACGTGAGATGGCCGGTTTGACGCTGACCACCTTCGACTGGGTGCCGGAGATGCCCCGAGGGTTTGTCCGGGACATCCGGGTGCGCTGGGCGCTGGAGGAGGCCGGGCTGCCGTATCGCGTGGAGAGCGTGCCGTTTGCCCCGCGAGACGCGGCACACTTCATCCACCAGCCGTTCGGGCAGGTGCCGTGGCTTACCCACGGGGATATCTCGCTGTTCGAAAGTGGTGCGATCCTCATGTACCTGGGGGAGTTGAGCGAGGCGCTGATGCCGCGCGATCCGCAGGGGCGGCTCAAGGTGATGGAATGGGTCTTTGCCGCACTGAATTCCGTCGAGATGGCTGGGTTGCCATGGGTGATCCTGAAGTTTTCGGGGGTGGTCGGCGGTACGCCGGCGATGGATCAGCTGGACGACTTCCTTCATCTGCGACTGGGGCACATGGAGACCGTGCTGGCCGGGCGGGAGTGGCTGGCCGATGAGTTTTCGGTGGCGGATATCCTTATGGCCGATGGTTTTCGCGTGGTTGATCGGTTCGATGGATTGGATGGATATCCGGCATGTCGTGACTACACCGGGCGTGCGACGCGTCGGCCCGCTTTTGTGAAGGCACTGGCGGATCAGCTGGCGCATTTCAGGGCAGCCGATGGGTAGGAGCGCGCTTGCGCGCGACTGGGGCCGCAACATCCGGCTTCGTCCCGGTCGCGCGCAAGGCGCGCCCCTACATTTATGGGTCAGGGGTTGATGGTGGCGTAGAGGTCGTCGTAGCGGCCTTCGCGTTCGGCCCAGCGCCGGGCCTGGTCGCGGGCTACAAGGAGTTCGCCGCGTGGGTGATTTCCGGAGCGCAGCAGCTGCATCACTTCCGTCACGTAGTCATCCAGCGGCATGGCCCTCGGATCGGACATCTGTTGCGTGCCGGTGACAGCGGTCTGCACATAGGGGGGTGACAGCTCCAGTACCTCCACGGGGACATGGCGTAGCTGGTGGCGCAACGATTGCAGCCAGGAGTGCAGGAAGGCCTTCGTGGCGCAATAGGTCGGGAAATCCGCGCGAGGGATGAAGGCGAGGTTGGAGCTTGTCGCCATGATCGTAGCGCCGGGTTGCTCGCGGATGACGGGCAGGAAGGCGGCGACCGAGCGGATCACGCCCATGATGTTCGTTTGCACCAGCGCTTCGGCGGCGGATGCGTTCCAGTCGCCCGATGTCATGTCTTCCGATGCAGAAATACCTGCGTTGGCGATGAGCATGTTCAGGCCGGGAAAGCGTCTGTGTATTTCTTCTGCCGCGCGTGCGAGCGATGCGGTATCGGTGACGTCGGCTGTGATGCCTGTCAGGCCGGGGCGTTTTGCCATCATTTCATCGAGCAACAGTTGCCGTCGTCCGGTGACGATGACCTGGTTGCCCAGGTCATGGAAAGCTTCGGCAAGGGCGCGGCCGATGCCGCTGCTGCCGCCGGTGATGAGGATGGTGTTGTCGGAAAGGCGTGTACGGGTGGTCGTCATGAGGGCGCTCCTTATGGGTCGAGAACTCCCTGCTGGGATCCCCTCGACGGAAGGATGCGTTGGTTGACGGTAACGCCTACGACAGCGCTGGTCGGGCTGCGTGCGCAGGCTAATGGGCCATCTGGCGGATTGTCAACTTGTAGGAGCGCGCCTTGCGCGCGACCGGTTTTGCCTGGGCCTGGTATTGCCGGTCGCGCGCGAGGCGCGCTCCTACAGGGCTGGATGAGTGGTTGCATAATGCAACTACATGGCATAACGTTAATCATATTAATTCATGAGAGGCGTTTTCCATGATTTTCGCCGAGGCTACCTTTGGTGGCACGTATCCGTTCGCCCCGCATTTCAACGAGGCCGCCGGCTTTCGCATGCACTACGTGGATGAAGGCCCCCGTGATGGCGAGGTGGTGCTTTGCCTCCATGGCGAGCCCACATGGGGTTATCTATACCGGCACATGGTTTCCGGGCTTTCCGATACCTTCCGCATCGTCGTTCCGGATCATATGGGCTTTGGTAAAAGCGAGACGCCTGCCTCGCGAACCTATTGGCTACAGGACCACATCGACAATATCGAGCGTTTCGTGTTGTCGCTGGACCTGCGTGACATCACCCTTGTCATGCACGACTTTGGCGGACCGGTCGGCATGGGGCTGGCGGCGCGTCATCCTGACCGTATCCGTCGTATCGTATCGACCAACGGACCCACGCCATTCGGGCAACCAGGGGAACTGGAACGCTTGCTGGCGAGTGCGGAGCAGGCGCCGTGGTTTCAGTGGATCGTCCGTGCGCAGGCCGAGGGGCGCCTTGAGACGGTGCTGGGGGAACTTGGCTACAACATCCTGAGCACGTTGAAGCTCAATGGTTTCGAGAACCATGCGGTGATCGATGAGCATTGGCTGGCGGCGTATGCTGCGCCGTTCATGACGCCTGCGGAGTGTGTGGGTGCGATTGCCTGGGCCAAGGGGTTTGCGCTTCAGGTGCACCAGTTCGAGGTGCCGACGCAGGGCGCCATGGCGGCGATGCGAGGTCGGCCTGCGCTGGCGATATGGGGGATGGCGGATCGGACGTTGTTAGGTGAACTGTTCTTGCCGCTGTTCCAGGCGGTATTTCCGCTGGGTGAGGTCGAGCGGATGGAGGGCGTGGGGCATTACTGCTTGGAAGATGCACCAGGACGGATCGTTGCACGGGTGCGCGACTTCCTGATGGCGTCGCTCACCTGAGCTACCGGATGTACCGGCTTTTGTAGGAGCGGACCTTGTCCGCGACCCCTCAACGTCGCTTGAGCGAATGAAGCAATGCGTGAATCAGGCGGGCGTTTAAATGCCCGCCTGATTCACGCATTGGTTCATTCGGCGTGGACGCCTTCAGGGGTCGCGGACGAGGTCCGCTCCTACAGGGATGAGCGGATCAGAGTTTGTAGTTGGCGCCGAACATGATGGTTCTGCCGAAGGTGTTGTAGTCCAGTGGTCGGGCGACCTTCACGCCGTTGGGCAGGGCAGCGATTTGTTCGGTCTTTTCAGGTGAATTGGTCAGGTTGTTGACCTGCAACAGCAGCGACAGTCCGTTCCAGGGGCCTTTGTCGAACGCGTAGCCGAGCTGAAAGTCGGTCTGCTTGTCGGCGAGAATGGTGGTATAGCCGAGCTGGTCGAATAGTGGGATGGTTTCGCCAGTGAACGACGAGCGGTATCGCTCGGCAATACGCACCGACCAGCCATACTTTTCGTAGTAGAGCGCGAGGTTCGCCACCTTGCGTGACAGGCCGGGCAGGGTGGCTGGAGCACCCGGTATGGTCGATACGGCGCTGACCGGCAGGTTGCTGTTGGTCAACGAAAAATTGGCCTGCACGCCAAAGCCGTCCAGTGCACGGGACACCAGTGCGCCTTCGAGGGCGCCGGAGAGTTCCAGGCCCTGCATGCGTCCACCTGTGCCGTTCTTGGGGTAGGTAAAGCTGCCGCGCGTACTGGTAGGCACCTGCGTCGGATTGTCGTTGGTATAGCCGGAGAAGTCGTAGTCCAGAACGGTTTCGTTGTAGATGTAGTTCAGCAGGTTCTTGTTGAATACGGCCACGGCAACGTAGCTGGATGTACCGAAGTATTTCTCCCACGACAGGTCAGTGCCCACGGCAACATAAGGCTTCAGCTTCGGATTGCCGCCGCTGCCCGACCACAGTATCTGGCCGGCCGCCGGGCCCTGGGTCACCAGATCCACGCTGGCCGAGCTGGCCACTTTTTCGTCGTCGATACGGCCGCGTGCCAGGGTCTTGGCCAGGCCGAAACGCAGATACTGCTTGTCCCCGATTTCCGCGGCGAGATTGAGGCTGGGTAGCACCTTGGTGTATTTGCTGCCACCGGACAGGCGACCCACGAGGGTGTTCCCGTTGGTCTGCAGGGCTTGCGATGACTGGTCGGTACGAACCACCTGCACGCCCACGTTGCCACGCAGGGGAATGTCGCCCATATGGGTATCGATATTGAACTTCACATACGCCACCGGTACGCGTTCACGTACCGTGTAGTTGCGGCTCCAGTCGGCCTGCTGGTTGCGCTGGGTCAGGTAGAACTGGCTGTAGAGAGCACGCAGCACGTCGTAATTCAGGATGGGGCCGATGCCGCCATAACCCAGGTCGGTGATGCCGCGCAGTGAACCAGAATCGATCGGCGCACCGAAGCCGGGCAGGTAAGTCGTGTCTGTGTTGCCATTGCCGTTGAGCGTGGCGAAATTGACGTCGGCCTGTTTGTCCTTCTTGCGCTCGGAGTAGTTCACGCCGATGTTCACGTCGCTGAAGATCCAGCCTACCGGATGACTGACTTCGAAGCGGAAGGCCTTGATCGTGTCGCGCTGGCGATCGCGTTCATCACGGCCGTCGTAGCCGTAGCCCTTCGGATCGGTGAACTGCACGACGGATGGATCGGACAGATCCACGCCCGGGTAGAAATGCGGGAAGTCATAACCGACAAGCGTGTCGAAGTCCGCCGAAGCCGTCTTCAGGCCCGGCAGCCCCGAAAACAGATAGGCATCGTGCAAGCGCTTTTTCGCACTGGAATACGAGAGGTCGGCGGTGACGACCCAGCCATTTCCGAAGTCGTACTGGTTGTTCCAGCCCACCGAGAACAGTTTGTCGTGTTCGCGACTGTATTCGTTCTGAAGGATCGGCAGCAGGCCATCCATGTGGCCGCTGGTGACGATCGGATAGGGCTGCGATGGGGTGATGCCGAGGTTGGAATAGGCGATATGGTCGTCGGGACTGCTCGACCACTGTGCGCCATTGAGGAAGGTTTTCTCGTTGAACGTGGAGTAGTACAGGTCCAGCGTAGAGTGATAGTGGTCGTCTGGCGCCCACTCCAGCACGGTCATCAGGCCGTTGCGCAGCTGGTTTTCCGATTTGGCACGAACCTGCATGCCCTCCTGGGAGAGCACGTTGTTGGGCAGGCCCACGGTATGCGGCGAACCCCAGATATCTTCCGCGCTACCGGTCCCGTTGTTCATGCCCCACCACCAGGCACGCGACTGCTTCTCCTGGATGGGTGAGTCCAGCTGTGCGAAACCCACGGCCAGGCCCAGCGTGTGATCCATGAACTGGTCGATATACGAAAAGCTCGCACGGTGACCCATGTCACCCACGCCGGTGCCGTGGTTGAGGCTGCCGTTCGAGGTGGTTTCCCCGCGCAGGTTGGCCGCGATGGTGCGCTTGGGCAGGTCCAGCGGCTTGATGGTGTGCAGGTCTACCGTGCCTGACAGGCCCTGGCCGATGAGGCTGGCATCCGGCGTCTTGTAGATGGCGGCGCCACTGATGAGCTCGGACGGGTATTGGTCGAAGTCCACGCCGCGGTTCTCGCCGATCGTGGCCTGTTCGCGTCCGTTGAGCGTGGTACCGGTGAAGTCCGGTGACAGGCCGCGGATGGAGATCTGGTTGGCTCGGCCATCCACGCGCTGGGTGGCAAGGCCGGATACGCGCGAAAGGCTCTCTGCGATGCTGCTGTCAGGCAGCTTGCCGATGTCCTCGGCAGAGATCGCCTCGATGATGTTGTCGGAGTTCTGCTTCGCCTTCAGCGAGTTCTGGATACTCGCCTGGATGCCGGTGACCACCACGGCATCGAGGTTGCTTGCACTGTCCGGATTCGCGGCGCGCTTGTCTGTCTCGCTGGCCACCTTGTCTTTCGTGGCAGGTTTCTTGACCGGCGGCGCGGCATCCTGCGCATGCACGCCACTGGCCATGGCCAGCCATGCGCCGAGACAGGCCACCGCGAGCGGACGCGGACGAAGAGTGCACGCGGCATCAGCCCGCGTCAGACGGCGACGATTCATTGGAGTCCCTGCGTTGAATGATCGTAAGAAACCACGCTCCCCAAAGCGCTGGCGGCGGAGGATGAGGGAGCGACATCGTTCTGTCATCCTGCAACGCAGCAGATTGGACAGAATCGTTCAGGCCCGGCGTGGGCTGCACGTATTGGCTCGATACAAATGTGTCCGCGGACACATTCGCGCGAACGCCGTGTGAAGGCTGCCTATATATGACGGATTTAATTTTCCGCTGGCGATTCGTCGCGCCGAATCACCCATGTTGCTGTGCAGCAACAAAAAAGTACAGCAGAATTGGCCGTTGACCGGCACGTTGGGGGTGCGGTATATCTTTTCCCACGCAAACGGAACGTCCGCAATGAATGGACGTCCATTCGCGTTACCCGCCGGTCATCCCTGGGGCATGATCGGTTTCCTCAGCAGCCGCGATTCCGGGACAGCGTCATGCGTCGTGCCCAATCCAACAGCGTTATCGCCGGCTGCGCCGATGTGCGGGTTCCGCTCGCGCACGTGAAATCCAACGGGCTGCCCATCCTCGCACGCGCCAAGCTGAGTGCGCTGCGTGCCCGCGGCAAGTCCCTGGCTGGCTATTCGCCGCCGTCTTCCCTCCGCTGATTTCCGTTTTCCACTGATCGGCACGTCCGGCTTCGGACGGGTCTGCGACCGCCCAGGCATGGCCTGCGTGGCCGGGCCCTGTACACGGCATTCCCGGAATTTCGCTGGTCAGTCACATGTGCATCGATGCGGCGTAGGGGCCGTAGACGTGCCTGTTCCAGGACACTTTCGGGGTGAGGGTTCGGCTGTGCTCAACAATACGATGGCGAAGAAGGCGATGGTGGTGGCGGTGTGTACCGCCCTGGGGCTGGGGATGCAGGTGCAGGCGCAGATGGCGCCGCCCAATCCGCCCGCAAAGCAGGACGACAAGCCGGCACAGAAAGACAAGGCCGTGCAGATGAAGGCGATGAGCGTGGTCGCCAACCGTTACGACGCCACCAACATGCGCATGGATTCCACCAACACGGTGGACGTGCTGTCGGCGGCGGATCTCCAGCATACGGCGGTGCATAACGTGGCCGAGGCGCTGGGTCTGATGTCTGGCGTGAACGTGACCACGACGGGTAGCGGCTATTTCGGTGGTATCGACGGTGCAGCGCGCGGCGAAGGCATGTTTGCTTCCGTGCGTGGCCTGCCGTCGGAATACAACGTCAACCTGATCAACGGCGCCAACGTCGCCCAGGGCATGCCGTACAGCCGCAGCGTGCAGCTGAGCCTGCTGCCGCCGTCGGGCCTGCAGACCATCGTGCTCAACAAGACCTCGACGGCCGAGATGGATGGCGACGCCATCGGTGGCACGATCGACTTCCGTACGCCCAGCGCCTTCGATTTCAAGAAGGATTTCAGCGGCAGCGTCACGGCCAGCGGCCGTGTGGAGAGCCGCGCGCGCGATTACGGCGACAGCGGGCTTGGCGGCGGCCTGGCCGCCGAGATGCAGACGAAGTTCGGCGAAGAAAAACAGTTTGGCGTCTACGTCAGCGGTTACTACGACTACCGCAACATCGCCAACAGCGAGATCGGTGCGGCCGAAAGTGCATCCAACGATGGCTCATGGGCTTTTGCCCATGCCACGGCCGACGGCCAGAATGCGCCGGGCTACGATCCGGCCCGCAACCTGACCAGCATCGGCGCCAACGTGGGTATCGCCTCGGGCTTCGAGCGTCGTTACGGTGGCAACGTGTCGTTCGACTGGAACGTGGACCCGACACTGCGCGCCTACGCGAAGATGACGTACGCCTATGCGCTGACCGAGCAGAACACCACGTATACGCAGCTGCTGCCGGCCAATGTCACCTATGTGCCCACCGGCACGCCGGGCGTGTATGCACCGAACATCGGCCGCATCGCCAACCGCTTCTGGTTCGAGACCAATCCGGAACGCGCGGACCTGGCTACCTTCCAGTTCGGCGCCGACAAGACGGCCGGTGGCTGGACGATCTCGCCGAACGTGTTCTGGAGTTTCGGCGACAACGACCGTCCTGACCACGTGGAAATCGACGGTCGCGAGGACAAGTACTCGCAGAACAATTTCGCCTACAACCAGCCCTCGCTGCTGGGCTACGGTGGCAGTCACTTCCCGTATCCGCAGCTGACGCCGGCGCTGCTGAATTCGGTGAACAACATCCAGAACATGTATGCGAACGACAACGGCGAGGTCACCCGTATCCGTTCCGGGCAGAAGCGTGGCGGTGCCAAGCTGGATCTGCGCTACGACTTCGAGGATGGCCCGGTCCAGTCGATCAAGTTCGGCGTGAAGTACAGCGACAGCTCGCGCAACTTCACCAATCGCGACTGGTCCACCGCAGGCATCAACGACGGCACGACGACGCTGGGTGACCTGGGTATCTTCAACGGCTATTACTCGTCGATCTTCCCGGGCAAGTATCCCTGGGTGACGCCGAAGGTGAGCCGCGCAGCCGTGGCCAACCTCATCAACCAGAACCTCACCGATTCGGACCTGGATACCTGCAGCCAGCTCTACATCAACAATTA
Source organism: Luteibacter anthropi (assembly GCF_023699965.1). Classification (NCBI taxonomy): domain Bacteria; kingdom Pseudomonadati; phylum Pseudomonadota; class Gammaproteobacteria; order Lysobacterales; family Rhodanobacteraceae; genus Luteibacter; species Luteibacter anthropi. The sequence continues at coordinate 4,187,900 of NZ_CP077072.1, read as the reverse complement.
CAACTGCAACACCATGCGTGGCACCGAGGCCGTGAGCGCCGCGTACGCCATGGCGACCATCCAGGAAGGCGACTTCGAGATCATCCCGGGCGTGCGCTTCGAGCACACCTCGATCCGCAACACCTTCTGGACCACGCCGCAGGACGCCAATGGCAACGAACTGCCGGGCTACTTCAGCAACAACCACACGGTATACAACGAGCCGCTGGGCAGCCTGTTCATCAACTATCGTCCGGCCGGCAATGCCGTGTTCCGCTTCGGCCTGTGGCAGAGCTACACCCGCCCGGCCTTCATCCAGCTGGGTGGCGGTTCGCAGATCAACGTGTCCAACGGCGTCACCACGATCACCCAGGGCAACCCGAACCTGAACCCGATCAAGTCCACCAACCTCGACCTGGCGGCCGAATGGACGACCGATCACGGTGGCTACTTCTCGTTCTCGGGCTTCTACAAGAAGCTGCAGGATTACATTTACGACAGCGGCGGCGGCCAGGCCAACCCGAACACCCAGGGTCAGGGCGCCGTGCTGATCAAGACGCCGACCAACGGTGGCGACGGTCGGGTGTCGGGCCTGGAAATGACCCTACGCCAGAAGTTCCAGGACCTGCCGGACCCGATCAACGGCCTGGGCTTCAGCCTCAATGCCACGAAGCAGAACTCCAGCGTGGACCTGGGCCGTCCGGGCTTCGGCGACGAGCGCCTGCAGTCGGCTCCGAAGACGATGGCCAATGCCGAGCTGTTCTACGAGAAGTACGGTTTCTCGCTCAACCTCAGCTATCACTACGTGGGCTCGTACCTGTCCACCTACGACTTCCTCAACCAGGGACAGCCGTGGGATGACCTGTGGATCCGCCCGACCCGCCGCGTGGACCTGCATGCCGGTTACCAGATGGACAACGGCCTGCAATTCGACCTGCAGATCTCCAACCTCACCAAGCAGTACTCGTACTGGTCGCATATCGGCAAGAACAGCCTGGCCAATTCCGACATCGTCGATGCCGGCATGACCACGTTGCTCACCGTCAAGTACTCGTTCTGAGCATGCGCCGGCGCGACTTCCTCGTCGTGTCGGTCCTCGCCCCGTTGGCTTTCGCGGGGCGTGGATGGGCAGCGTCGCCTTCACCGGCGGCGCTCCTGCCGATACCCGACGGCAAGCCTCATGCCTTCGCGTTCGGTCACCGGCAGTTCCTGCTCGACGGCCATGCCTTTTCCATTCATAGCGGTGAGATGCATCCGGCACGGATACCGCGCGAACACTGGCGGCATCGCATCCGCATGGCGAAGGCGATGGGCCTGAACACCATCGCGCTGTACGTCATGTGGAACCAGCTCGAACCCGAGCCGGGCGTGTTCCACCTGGATGGGGACAACCGCGATTTCGCTGCGTTCATCCGGCTGTGCCAGGAGGAGGGCATGTGGGTGTACCTGCGCCCTGGCCCCTATGTCTGTGGTGAATGGACCCTGGGGGGCCTGCCTGCATGGCTGTTGCGCGATCCGGATGTACGGTTGCGCACACGCGACGACCCGGTCTACATGGCAGCCGTGCGCCGTTACATCGCTGCCATCGCGCCGCGAGTGCGGCCGCTGCTGGCGAAGAACGGCGGCCCCGTGCTGATGATCCAGGTGGAGAACGAGTACTCGATGCAGGGCGATGATGTCGCCTATCTGAAGGCCATCGAAGACATCTGGCGCGAGAACGGCATCGAAGGACCGTTCTCGGTGTCGGACGGCTGGAAAGACCTGCTGCGACGCCGGGCCTATCCGCCAGGATCGGCACTGGGCCTGGACGGCGCCGATGTGCCGACGCTGGTACAGGGCAGGGCATTCGCGCATGAGGCGCCGGTCTGGGTGGGCGAGGGGTATCCGGGGTGGCTTACCCACTGGGGCGAACCGGTGTTCGCCGAAAGGGACTACGTGGAGACGCTGCGCAGCGTGATGAAGGCGGGATACTCCTTCAACCTCTACGTGGTGCACGGAGGCACGAATTTCGGCCTCACGGCGGGCTCCAACGCCGAGGATGACGGCTCGCAGTTCCAGCCGGTCATCACCAGCTACGACTACGGCGCGCCCATCGACGAAACGGGGCAGCCGACGGCGCAGTACCAGAAGCTGCGCGACGTCATCACCTCGGTGACCGGGCGCAAGCCCCCTGGGCTTCCCGCCTCACCGCCTCGCGCAAGTTTCGCGGAAACCTCACTCGAACCCTTCGCCTCGCTCTGGGACAACCTGCCCACGCCGGTGCAGGTGCCGCATCCGGTGTCGAACGAAATCCTGTTCGGACAGGACCAGGGGCTTGTCCTGTGGCGCAAGACGATCCCTGCCGGAACATCGCTGACGATCGAGGCCGCCCGTGACTACGCGATTGCGTATGTCGACGGACACGAGGCCGGCGTCGTATCGCGGGTGGAGCATCCCTCGGTATCGTCAAAGACACGCGTGAGCCTGCCGGATGCATCGGCTGGTGAACGCAGGCTCGATGTGCTGGTGGATACCTTCGGGCATATCAACTTCGGCCCGCGCGTGGGCGACCACAAGGGTCTCACCGGCCCGGTGTCTCTCGACGGGCGGCCGCTGGAGGATTTCGAAGCCCTGGCGCTTCCGCTCGACGGCGAATGGCTGTCGCACCTGCAACCGCTCGCGGACAAACCACTGCGTGGCGGCGTGTTCTTCCGTGGCAGCATCCATGTCGATATCCCTGGCGATGTCTACCTGGACATGTCGGACTGGGACAAGGGTTATCTCTGGGTGAATGGCCGTTTGCTGGGACGTTACTGGCATATCGGTCCGCAGCAACGGCTTTACTGTCCCGGGCCCTGGCTCAGGGCAGGCGACAACGAGGTGCGGGTCCTTGACCTGCACCGCCATGTCGCGGGGCGCTTGCGTGCCGCGGCCCATCTGCACCGGGAGAAGGCATGAGGGAGGTCGCGAGCAGGCCGGCATCGCCACCACGGGCCATCGGGCTGTGGGGTGGACTGTCGGCGAACGTGCTGAACATGATCGGGATCGGTCCCTTCGTGACCATTCCGCTCGCGTTGTCGGCACTGGCCGGGCCGTCGGTGTTCCTCGGCTGGATCGCGGGCGCGTTGCTCTGCCTGTGCGATGGCATGGTCTGGGCCGAGCTGGGTTCGACCATTCCGGAGTCCGGTGGTCCGTATCACTACCTGCGCGAGGCCTATGGCCGTGAGCGCATGGGCCGGCTGTTCGGTTTTCTGTACCTGTGGCAGACGCTGCTCACGGCACCGTTGTCGATCGGCTCGGCGGCGGTGGGCTTTGCGCAGTACTTCGGTTACCTCGTGCCGTCGCTGGGCGACGGGGGCCGCGTGATGGTGGCGGCCGGCCTGTGCCTGATCAACACGGCGGTGCTCTATCGCAAGGTTGGTGACATCCAGCGCCTGTCGCTGGGCATCACGGTGATCGTGGCCGTGGCCTGCGTGTGGATCGTTGGTAGCGGCATCGCGCATTTCAATGTGGCCACCGCCGAACACTTCATGCATGCGCGCAGCGATGGCTCGCATGGGTTCTGGCTGGGCCTCGGCGCCGTCGCGCTGATCGCCGTGTACGACTACGGTGGCTACAACAACGTCTGCATGCTGGGTGGCGAAGTGCGCCATCCACGGCGGACGATTCCGCTGGCCGTGCTGCTGTCGATACCGCTGGTGGCGGTGCTTTATCTTGGCCTTAACCTGTCCATCCTCGGTGTGCTGCCCTGGGAGCAGGCCGCGCATTCCAAGGCGGTGGTCGCCGACTTCATGCAGGCGATCCATGGTTCCACCGGCGGCACCATCGCGGTCTGCCTGATCCTGCTCGCCAGCTGGGGTTCCGCGCTGGTGGTCTTGCTGGGCTACTCGCGCGTACCGTACGCGGCCGCGGTCGATGGGCAGTTCTTTCGATCCTTTGCGCGACTGCATCCACGCGACGGATTCCCCACGGTGTCGCTGGTGGTCGTGGGCGTTGCCTCGGCGGCGGCCTGTTTCCTGTCGCTGGAAAGCCTCATCGCCATGCTGATGGTGGTGCAGATCCTGTTCCAGTACATCGCGCAATGTTTCGCGGTCGTGGCCCTGAGACGCCGGCGGCCGGATGCCGACGTGTTCCGCATGCCGCTTTATCCGCTGCCCATCGTGGTCAGTGTCATCGGCTGGCTTTACCTCGTCGCGACCAGCGGCTGGCGGGCGATGTCCGTCGCGGTCGGCGCCGTCGTCGTCGGCACCCTTATTTTTCTTTGGCAGGCACGGAGTACGCGGTCATGGCCCTTCCGCAACAAATGACATCCTGGGACGTCGCGGTGGTCGGCGAGATCTACGCGGACCACATCTTCGGAGGCTTTCCACGCTGGCCTGAGCCCGGCGAAGAGGTCTACGCCCAGCGCTATACCCGCGAGCTGGGTGGCGGCAGCGTCAATACCGCCTGTGGACTGGCGCGTCTCGGGCGCCGCGTGCGTCTTGTCGGCCTGATCGGCGATGCGGACTTCGACTGGTTCGAAGGGCGCCTTTCCGAGTTCGGCGTAGGCATGGGCGGCATCCGCCTGGGTGCGGAAGGAACGGGCACGACGGTCAGCGTGTCGATGCGCGACGATCGCACGTTCTTCAGCTGGCACGGGGCCAACCGTGGCCTGGTCGACCTGCTTGAAGTGCCGGCCGTGCTCGCCGACCTCATGGCGGCGCGCCATGTGCATTTCGCCATGCCGCTGCCGCGTTCGCTCGCCACGCTGGTGCTTCCGCAGTTGCGGCAGGCCGGCTGTACCACGTCGCTCGACGTGGGTTATTCGCCGGTGTGGCTGACCGATAGCGAAAACCTCGCCACCTGCCGCGAGGTGGATTTCATGCTGCCCAACCGCAAGGAGGCCGGCCTGCTCTGTGGCGAGGACGGTCCCGAAGCCTATGCCGCGTGGGCCTGGGCAGAAGGGCTTACTCGCGGCGTGCTGAAGCTGGGAGGCGAGGGTGCGCTGCTTCTGGATGGCGATGGCGTGCGCAGGATCCCCGCACCCGTCGTGGATGCACTGGATACCACCGGGGCCGGCGATGCCTTCAACGCCGGTCTCATCGATGCCCTGCTGGACGACGACCCGCTGGATCGCTGCGTCGAGCGCGCCTGTATTACCGGCGCGCTGTGCACGACCGTGGCCGGTGCGCTGCACGGGCTCCCTGATTCTTCCCGATTGAGGACGCTACATGAACAAACGTACGGATCGTAAGATCGCATTGATCGGCGGCGGTGGTGTGCGCTCGCCGCTGGTGGTGTTCGGTGTGAACGAAGCGCTTGAAGACCTGGGCGCCTCGGAAATGGTGCTCTACGACCCGGACCCGGCACGCCTGCGGATCATGGTCGACCTGGGCAATGCCGTGGTTTCCCGTTTCGGTGGCAATCTGCGCCTGCGCGGCGCCACCTCGCTGGAGGACACCATCGAGGGTGCGGATTTCGTGCTCAACAGCATCCGCATCGGCGGCATCGTCGGCCGTGCCGCCGACGAGCGCGTGGCGATCGAGCACGGCTACCCGGGCCAGGAAACGACCGGCCCGGCCGGCATCGCCATGGGCTTGCGTACGATCCCCGTCGCCATCGAACAGGCCCGCCTCGTCGAGCGGCTGAGCCCCGATGCGTGGCTGGTCAACTTCACCAACCCTGCCGGCCTCATCACCCAGGCCGTGAGCGATCACAGCAAGGCGCGCATCGTTGGTATCTGCGACACGCCGACCGAGCTGTTCCACAATATTGCCCGCGCGCTCGGCGAGCCGGCGCACGAGGTGGAATGCGATTACGTGGGCCTGAACCACCTGGGCTGGGTCCGCAGCGTCAAGGTGCGCGGCAAGGAGGTGATCGACACCCTGCTGGATGACGAAAGCCTGCTGCGCCAGCTCTACCTCGCACCGTTGTTCGACTATCACATGATCCGCACGCTGCGGCTCATTCCCACGGAATACCTGTTCTTCTACTACGAGCGTTCGCGCGCACTGTCCAACCAGCGCAGGCAGGGCGGCAGCCGCGGTGCCGAGATCCAGCGCCTCAACGATGACCTGTTGGCCGCGCTGACGGCACGTCTGGACGCAGGCGAAGGCGATGCCGCCGTGGACATCTACGCGGCATATCTCAACCAGCGCTCGGGTTCGTACATGAAGCTGGAAGCCGAGGGCGGATCGGCCTTCGAGCAAGGCGTGAGCCTTCAGGGCGACCCGTTCCGCGTCGCCACCGGCTACCACCGCATAGCCATCGACGTGATGAGTGCGCTCACCGGCGCCAAACCTGCCCGCATTGTGGTGAACACGCGCAACCGCGGTGCCATCCCGGATCTTCCGGACAACGACATCGTGGAAATCGCCTCCGATATCGGCATGGATTCGATCATTCCCCGTCCGGTCACAGCATTGCCGGATGCCGTCAACGGCCTGGTCCGCTCGGTGAAGGCGTATGAACGTGCGGCCATCCAGTCGGTGCTGAAGAACGAACGGCTTGAAGCACGCAAGGCCATGTTGATCCATCCGGCGATTGGCGAATGGACGCCATCGGAGACCCTTTTGCAGTCGCTTCTGGGTCATGCGGATGACGATGGCGAGTGCCTCTGCCACGGGCGGACGCATCGCTGAAGAATGCTCCCGGATGCCCTGGATCGCCATATTTTGCGATTCAGGGCCTTTACACGTTCACGTGGTTTTGACGATGTGCGGTGCATATACGCGCCACGGCCGGCATACCGCCGTGCCATCAGGGAGAACATCATGAAGGGATTCAGACGCATGGGCGTTTGCGCCGCCACTATGCTCCTGGCTACTGCCACCTGCACCGACGCGTGGGCAGCCCGGGTGTTCGGCACCTACATCGCTACCACCACCGTGGCAGGTACCCAGGCGCTGGAATACTGCATGGATACCCCGGCAGCCGGGAATGCACCGCGTATTCTTGTGCTTTACCACCATGGCTTCCAGGACTACTGGAGTACCGCTAACCAGCTCGGCGCCACCACCACGACCGGGCCGGCGGGGTGCAGCAAGGACGACCCGAACACCGTGATGCACGACATTCGTGCGGCGGACGCAGGGAATCAGGTCGTGACCGTTGCCTTTGAATATCCGAATGACCAGGGTTTTCCGGCGCTGGCCGGCGCACAGGCCAGCAATCAGCTAAGAGCGCAGATTCTGGCCGATCCACGTTTTGCCGGTATCCAGCGCGTTGTCTATTTCGGGGTGTCGATGGGCGGTGCGGTCTCAGGGACGGCGCTCAGTGAGAATACCAGGGCGGGTGGGGCGCCCATCAGCGACTGGGTGCTCGCGGAACCTGTGACGGATGTATTCGAGACCTACAGCTACGCAGTGTTGGCCAACCTCGTTGCACCCTCCCTGGGTTTCGGTGCAGCGACGAGTGGGATTCAACAGGATACTGGGCAGGCCAATCCCAGCTTCAGCGCATTGTGGCGCCGATCGCCGTTCTGGAATGCGGCTGCGATCGGCAAGTCCCTGACGGGGAGGACCACGATCATCGCAGGCGCCTTCGATGCGGAAGTCACGCCGGATCAGGCCATCAAGCTCAACACCAACCTTGGCCTGTCCGGGAGCCCGTCCCATCTCACCATCGTGACCAAGCCGGCGCCTGCGGGTAGCAGCGATTTTTCACTGGTCACCGTGCTGTGTGGCGTGCTTGGACTCAATGCCTCCGGCTGTAATTCCCTGCCGGGGCATGAAGACGCCAATGATCCTGTTGGCCCGGTGATGAAGGAAGCGCGTAGCCAGTTACTCAATGTCATCTTCGGTGCGACGCCCTTTGTGTCGGGCACCGAACTGTTCGATTCTTCGACGGGCAAGCGTACCCAGGTGCGCTAAGAAGGCAATCCTTGCAGGCTCAGCTTTCGCATGCCGATAACATCCGCGCCATTATGGTGCGGATGTTTCCTATGTCCTCCTGCGCATGATCGATCACCAGACCCTGGCCCGCATCGACGGGCTGCTCGCCTCAGGCAAACCCCGCATCCTGCTCGGCATCGTCGGATCACCCGGCGCCGGCAAGTCCACGCTCTCCGCGCAACTGCTGGCCCATCTGGGCGGTGTGGCGGTCAACGTGCCGATGGACGGGTTCCATCTGGCCAATGCCGAACTCGCCCGACTTGGCCGGGCAGGGCGCAAAGGTGCGCCGGATACGTTCGATGCCTGGGGCTATGTCGCCCTGCTGCGTCGCCTGCGCGAACCTGTACTGGGAGAAACGGTATACGCCCCGGCCTTCCATCGCGAGATCGAGGAACCCATCGCGGGTGAGATCGCCGTGCCGCATGACGTGCGCGTGGTGATCACCGAAGGCAATTACCTGCTGTTCGACGATGCGCCATGGCGCGGAGTGCGCGACCTGCTGGATGAAACCTGGTGGGTCGACGTGGATGACGACCAGCGCAAGGCGCAGCTGCTCGAACGGCACATGCGCTACGGTCGCAGCCGTGAAGCGGCCCTGGCTTGGATCGAACATACCGATGAACCCAATGCGCGACGCATCCAGGCCACGGCGCAGCACGCCGACCTGCGCGTGCGCGTGACGCTCGGCGAGCCGGCGTGAGGCCGGCAGGCAGCTTTCGCGGGGGCGAGGGCCGTTCCATCGTTTCCTGGAGGCATGCATGCAATCGGTAAGTGAGGAGGCTGCCGTCGAAGGCGGCAGCCAGTCCACGGGACTGGTGGTCGGTATCGCGGTAGTGGCTGCCCTGGGCGGCCTGCTGTTCGGCTACGACACGGGCGTCATCGGCGTGGCTTTGCTGGGTCTCGGGCGGCAGTTCGCCCTCGACGACACCACCAAGCAGCTGGTGACCGGCGCCATCATCTTCGGTGCGCTGTTCGGCTGCCTCGGCACCGGCCCGCTGTCGGACCGTTACGGACGACGACGGATGGTGATCTTCGTGGGCGTGCTGTTCGCGCTGGGCTCGGTGGCCTCGGCCATGTCGCCCAGTGTAGGCGCCCTCGTAGCGTCGCGCTTCCTGCTCGGCCTGTCGGCCGGCAGCTCCACCCAGATCATTCCGGTCTATATCGCCGAGGTCGCGCCACCTCGCCATCGCGGCAAGATGGTGGTGCTGTTCCAGTTCATGGTGGTGTTCGGCATCACGGTGGCTTATTTCACCGGTTTCGTGCTCGGCGATCACTGGCGCTGGATGTTCGGCCTTGGCGTGGTGCCTGCCGTGATCCTGCTGGCCGGCATGCTGGTGTTGCCCGAAAGCCCGCGCTGGCTGGTGGTGCGTGGTCATCGTGAGGCGGCACTGGGCGTGCTGACGCGCATACGCGGAGACATGGCGCTGGCCGAAGCCGAGGTGCGCGATATCGAATCCGTGACGGCGGACGATTCGGCGGGTACCTGGCGCGACCTGGCACGTCCGTGGATTCGCCCGGCGGTGGTGGTGGGTGCGGGCATTTCGATGTTCTCGCAGATCACCGGCAACAACGCCTTGATCTATTACGCGCCGACGATTCTCACCAAGGCCGGCTTTTCCGATGAGGCGGCCATCCTCGGCACGGGCGCGAGCACGGTCCTGGTCGTGATCATGACGGTGATCGGCAGTTTCCTTGTCGATCGCATCGGTCGGCGTACCTACCTGCTGTGGATGATCCCGGGCTCCATCGTGGCGCTGGTCATCATGGGATACCTGTTCCAGGGTGCCGGGCCTAGCACGGATTTCAGCCGCTGGCTGGTCGTCGGCTGCCTTGCCGCCTATCTCATGCTCAATTGCGGTGGCTTCGGTGTTTGTATCTGGCTGGTAAACGCCGAGGTGTATCCGCTCTTCGTGCGCGGCAAGGGTGCCAGCCTGGGTTCTTTCAGCCATTGGTTCTTCGACCTGATCGTGACGCTGACCACCTTGTCGCTGGTGACCGCGCTGGGGGCGTCGAAGACGTTCTGGCTGTATGCGGTGATCTCGCTGGTGGCGCTGGTGTTCATTTACTACCTGGTGCCGGAAACCAAGGGAAAGAGCCTGGAGCGGATCGAACACGAGCTGCGCGAAAATCGTTTCTATCCCTTCCAGCGGAAACACTGAATGTAGGAGCGCGCCTTGCGCGCGACCGGTTTTCGCGAAACCATGAGTTCATCGCGATCACCGGTCGCGCGCGAGGCGCGCTCCTACAAAGGGGTTAGTGGGTGTGTTTCCAGGCGGGGTGGCGGCCGAAGCGGCGCAGGGCCACGTAGAACACCGGGGTGAGGAAGAGGCCGAACAGGGTGACGCCCAGCATGCCGGAGAACACCGTGATGCCCGTGGCCGCACGTACCTCGCTGCCGGCACCATGGCCGAGCAGGAGCGGCACCGAGCCGGCGATGAAGGCGACCGACGTCATCACGATGGGGCGCAGGCGAAGGCGACAGGCTTCCAGGGCAGCAGGGATCGTATCCATGCCCTGGATTTCCAGTTCGCGGGCAAACTCAACGATGAGGATGGCGTTCTTGCAGGCCAGGCCCATCAGCACCACCAGGCCTACCTGGACGAACACGTTGTTGTCGCCACCTGACAGCCACACGCCCACCAGCGCTGCGAACATGCATACCGGCACGATCAGGATCACCGCCAGCGGCAGGGTCCAGCTTTCATAGAGCGCCGCGAGTACCAGGAAGGCCAGCATGACGGCGAGCGGAAACACGATGATCGCCGAGTTGCTCTGGCTCACCTGCTGGTAGCTCAGGTCGCTCCATTCCAGCGTGATGCCGCGCGGGAGCACCTTGCCGGCGATTTCCTGGAGTTTCGCCAGTGTCTGCCCGGAGGACAGTACCCGCGCGTCTGCATCGCCGATAAGGTCGGCGGCGGGGTAGCCGTTGTAGCGAATGACCGGGTCGGGACCGTAGGTGGAGGTGACATCCACCATCGAACCCACCGGCACCATGGCGCCACGATTGTTGCGGGTATAGAGGTTGCCGATATCCTCCGCCGTCTGGCGGTGTTCCGTATCGGCCTGGGCCATCACACGGTAGACGCGGCCGAACAGGTTGAAGTCGTTGACGTAGACCGAGCCGAGATAGGTCTGCAAGGTATTGAACAGGTCGGTGAGTGCCACGCCCTGTGCCTTGGCCTTCACGCGATCGACCTTCACTTCCAGCTGCGGGATGTTGGCCTGGTAGGAACTGACTGGGAAGCCCATGCCCGGCGTGCGCGAAATCTCGCCACGGAAGGCATCCAGTGCATTCTGCAAGGCGCCGTAGCCGAGCCCCGCACGATCCTCCAGGTAAAGCGAATAGCCCGAACCGTTGCCGAGACCCTGGATAGGAGGTGGCATCAATGCATAGGCATAGCCGTCCTTGATCGACGCATACTTGCCGCTGAGTTCGGCGGCGATGTCCGCCGCGCCACGGTGGCGCTCCGCGAACGGTTTCAGGATGACGTATGACGCCGTCAGGTTGGGCGTATTGGTCTGCTGCAAGGCGTTGAGGCCGGGGAAGGCCGCGAGCGTATCCACGCCTTCCACCTGGTGAGCCAGTTCCACCATCTGCCGGGTGACGGCATCGGTGCGCGACAGCGACGCGCCTTCGGGGAGCTTCGCACCGGCGAACAGATACAGCTTGTCCTGCGTGGGGATGAAACCGGCCGGCACATGGTTGAACAGCAAGGCGGTACCCGCCAGCAACACGGCGTATACACCGAAGACCACGCCACGCCGCCCCAGCGAGCGCGATACCGTGCTGCCGTAGCGCTCGGAATTACGCTGGAAGAAACGGTTGAACGGGCGGAACAGCCAGCCGAGGCTGCGATCCAGCACGCGGGACAAGCCGTCCTTCGGTGCATCGTGACCGCGCAGCAGTTTAGCGGCGAGGGCAGGGGAGAGCGTGAGCGAGTTGATGGCCGAGATCACCGTGGAGATGGCGATGGTCACCGCAAACTGCTTGTAGAACTGGCCGGTAACGCCTGAAAGAAATGCCATGGGCACGAACACAGCACACAGCACCAGCGCGATGGCAACGATAGGGCCGGAGACCTCCTTCATTGCCTGATGCGCGGCATCGCGTGGGCTGAGCCCCTGCTCGATATTGCGCTCGACGTTCTCGACCACCACGATCGCATCATCCACCACGATGCCGATAGCCAACACCAGGCCGAACAGGGTCAGCGTGTTGATGGAATAACCCAGCAGGTACAGCCACGCGAAGGTGCCGACAACGGAGACGGGCACCGCGACCAGCGGGATGATCGATGCCCGCCAGGTCTGCAGGAACAGGATCACCACGAGCACGACCAGCACCACGGCTTCCAGCAGCGTGTGCTGCACGGCCTTGATCGAGTCACGCACGAACACGGTCGGGTCCCACACCGGCCGATAGGCCACGCCCGCGGGGAAGCTTTTCGACAGCTCGTCGAGCTTGGCGTAGACGGCATCGGCCACGCCGATGGCGTTGGCGCCAGGTGACAGGAAGATGCCTACGGCGGCACCGTTGGCGAGGTCATTGAGCGAGCGCAGCGTGTAGTCGCCCGAGCCCAGTTCGATCCGGGCCACGTCGGAGAGGCGGGTCACCTGCCCATCATCGCCGGCCTTGATCACCACATCGCCGAATTCCTGTTCGGTGCGCAGGCGGCCGCGCACGTTGATGGACACCAGGTAATCGGTGTTCTTCGGCGTCGGCTCGGCACCGAGCTGGCCGGCGGATACCTGCACGTTCTGCTCGCGGATGGCGTTGACGGCATCGGCGGCGGTCAGCCCACGCGACGCGAGTTTGCCCGGGTCCAGCCAGATGCGCATGGCGTAGTCACCGCTGCCGTACAGGCCCACGTCGCCGATACCGGGGATGCGCGACAGCTCGTCCTTCACATGCAGGTTGAGGTAGTTGCGCAGGTAGACCGAGTCGTAGCGGTTGTCCGGCGAGGTCAGCATCAGGTACATCAGCGGCGTGGGCGACTGCTTCTGCGTGGTGACGCCGTACTGGCGCACCTCGTCGGGCAGTCGGCTCAGCGCCTGGCTGACGCGGTTCTGCACGCGCACGGCGGCCGTGTCGGCATCCACTTCGGGAAGGAAGGTCACCGTCACGGCCAGGCTGCCGTTCGAGCCGGCCACCGACTTCATGTACATGATGCCTTCGACGCCGTTGATCGCCTCTTCCAGCGGCTCGGCCACGGATTCGGCGATTTCGCGCGGATTGGCGCCGGGGTAGGTGGCACGCACGACGACGCTGGGCGGTACCACCTCCGGGTACTCGCCCACGGGAAGAATCGGAATGGCGATGAGGCCGATGGCGAAGATGATGATCGACAGCACGATCGCGAAGATCGGGCGGTCGATGAAGAACTTGGAGAAATCCATCGCCGGCTCCTTACTTCGCGGCCTGGGCGACGGCGGCGCCGTGGTCCATGGGCTGCGGTTTCACCGCCATGCCGGGGAAGTAGATCTTCTGCGTGCCGGTGACGATCACCTTGTCGCCGGCTGCAAGTCCTGTCTGCACCACGCGCAGGCCATCCACGAGGCGGCCCAGGGTCACGTCCTTGCGCAGGGCCTTGTCGTCGGGACCGACCACATAGACGTACTTGCGATCCTGGTCGGTGAGCACGGCCTTGTCGTCGATGAGCATGGCCTCGAATTCGTGGCTGCCTTCCATCTGTACGCGGGCGTAGAGGCCCGGGGTGAGCACGCGATCGGCGTTGGAGAGCAGTGCACGGGCACGGATGGTGCCGGTGGCCGAATCCACGCGGTTGTCGAGGAAATCGACCTTGCCGGTGCGCGGAAAACCCTTTTCATTGGCAAGGCCCACACGCACGGCATTCTGTTGGCGGCCACCGCGCGTGCCTTCCATGAAGCGCAGATAGCTCTGTTCGTCGCAATCGAAATAGACGAACACCGGGTCTTGCGAGACCACGGTGGTCAGCTCGCTCTGGTCGGCCTGCGCGAGGTTGCCCATGGTGAGCATCGCGCGACCGGCACGGCCGGCGACGGGTGCGCGGACTTCCGTAAAGCCGAGGTTGAGCTGTGCCGTGGCGACGGCCGCCTGCGCGGCGCGCACGTCGGCGGCGGTCTGGGCGAGATCGGCGTGGCGGCTGTCGTATTCATCGCGCGAGATGGCGTGTGCCGCGATCAGCTTCTGTGCGCGTTCGTCCTGCGCCTGCGACAGGGTGGCGGCGGCGCGCGCACGTTCGAGCTGCGCCTGTGCGCTGTTCAGTGCATCGCGATAGGGCCGCTGGTCGATGACGAAAAGCACGTCGCCCGGCTTCACCTCGTCGCCTTCGCGGTAGGCGATGCGGTCGATGTAGCCAGTGACGCGCGGGCGGATCGAGACGGTCTCGATGGCCGATATGCGGCCATTGAACTCGTCCCATGTCTTCACGTGCCGGGCGACGACCGGGGCGACCCCCACCTCGGGCGGCGGCGGGGCCTGGGAGGTGTCGGCATGGGAGGTGCAGGCGGCCAGCAGCACGGCGAACGTCGTGGCCAGACCCACCCGCAGGGGCGGGAGAACAGGGGCGATGGGGCGCATGGCGGGAAGATCCTTCTGGCAAGCGGGCACGCACCGACGGGGCGTCTGACCCGCTGGCGTTGGCTTGGGATGGGTTGCTTGCCGATAGCGTAGGTGTTAAAGCTAACTTTAAGTCAAGCTTTATGGACGGAACGATGCGTTTCCCCAACGACCCTCTGCTGACCATCGGGCACGTAGCCCAGCGCAGCGGCGTACAGGCGTCGGCCCTGCGCTTTTACGAGACGCGCGGGCTCATTTCCTCGGTGCGGGCGGACTCGGGACATCGCCGTTTCCCGCGTTCCACGCTGCGGCGGATCGCCTTCATCGTGTTTGCCCAGAAGGTGGGCTTCACGTTGGACGAGATCGCCACCCAGCTCGCGCGCCTGCCCACCGATCACGTGCCCACGGGCGAGGACTGGCGGGCGCTCACCGGTGAATGGAAGGCTCGTGTGCAGCAGCGCATCGAGGAACTGCAGCGCCTCAATATCGGCCTGGACCAGTGCATCGGCTGCGGCTGCCTGTCGATCGAGCGCTGCATGCTTTCCAATCCGGGCGATCGTGGCGGCGGCCATGGCGCGGGTGCGCGCCGTTGGACCGGCGAAATGGAAGCGGAGTGAGGATTTGCAAGCGCCTCAGCGGCCGCGCGGCCGGTGACCGCGGCGATAGACGTTTTCCGCCGGCGCCTCCACCAGCAGTTCGGTGCCGCGGCCCGCGCGCGTCTTGATGCTGGCCCGGCCGCTCAGGCGGCGTGCGCGCTCCTTGATGCCGATGAGGCCCCAGTGCCGGGTGGTTTCGCCATCGGCCTGTTCCATGCCCTTGCCGTCGTCGCTGATCACCATGGTGAAGCGGGACGGGCCGAAGATCATCTCCACATACACGCTGCGCGCATTGGCGTGGCGCTGAACGTTGAGCAGCGCTTCGCGGCCGATGCAATAGAACTCGTCTTCGGCGAAGGGGTCCAGCGGTAGCGCGTCGCCATGCGTATGCATCGCCACGTTGACGCCGGACTCTTCCAGTTCCGCCGCGTAACGTTGCAGCCGCTGCGCCAGCGTGCCGGCGTGACCATGGCGCTCACGCAGGTGCTGTACGCGATCGCGTCCTTCGATCACCAGGTTTTCCGCGCGATCGATCGCCTGTTCCAGCGAGCGGCGACCGGGGTCGTCGTCGGGCAGGCGGTCCACGATGGTCTGGAAACGCAGGATCAGGCCTTGCGCGCCCTGGAGCAGCGTATCGTGCAGTTCGCGGGCGATGCGTTCGCGTTCGTCGTAGCGTTCGCGCAGACGGATGCGCAGCTGACCGGTCAGCCAGCGCACGCGCAGCCGGTGAACCACCCATCCGCCGAGCAGGATGAGGGCCGCCGCCAGCAGCTTGAACCACGGGCCTTCGAAGAAGGTAGGTATCACCACCAGGGTGACTTCGGCCGGATCGCCCCAGTCGCGACCGTTGTACGAGGCCTGCACGTCGAGCACATAGGTGCCTGGATGCATCTGCGAATAGCGCAGTTCGCGCTGGCCTTCCAGCGAGCGCCAGTGCGCCTGGCCCGGCGTCATCCGGTAGCGGAAATGCACGCCATCGGGGCGCGCGGGCGCAATCGCCGCATAGCGCACGCTGATTTCCCGGTGCTCGGGATCGAGCTGGGCATCGTGCACGGGAAAGGACACATCGCCCGCGACGATGTCGCGGATCACGGCAGGCGGCGGCAGCGGTGCGACGCCGACGCGTTTCGGGTCCAGCGCGGCGAGACCTTCCTCCGCGGCGAACCAGATGATGCCCGCGCGCGTTGCCAGCGCGGTAGGCATGGGACGTACACGCTGCGCACCACCGGGAAGGCCGTCGTCTTCCGTGAGCAGTTCCAGGTCGAGGTGCTGCGCCGGATCGCCGGTGGCTTCGCGCAGGGCATCGGCACCGACGTGGGCCACGCCACTTTCCGTATTGATCCACAGCGTGCCGTCGGCGCCACGGACGATACCGGTGGCCGCTTCGAGTGCGTGGGCCGGCGCGGTGGAGAGGAACACGGCACGGTCGTCCCGAAGCACCGCGAAGGCGCGTTCCGAGGCGACCAGCAATCCATCGTCCAGTGGCGCCAGGGTCGTGATCGGGCCCACGGCCGCCTTGCCCGGATGCACATAGGCCGAGATATGGTCGCCGCGCACATGCACGAGGCTGCCATCGGGATAGCCCAGCCACACATAGCCGTCGCCCATCACCTGCATGGCGGAGGGACTGCCGGACGGCAGGCCGGGAATGGCAGACGCCGATGTCCACGTCTTGCCACCGTCCCGGAAATAAAGCCCCTGTCCCGATATGCCCAGCCAGAAGCGGCCGCTGCCGTCGCGGGCCATGGCATGCACGGCGCCCGGCATGCCGCTGCCGGAGGCCGGGAACGTGTCGGGGAGGGGATTGCCGTCGCTCATGTGCCAGAGCTGGCCGTGACCACCGAACCAGATTGATCCGTCGCGATCCGTCCACGCGGAGGAGACGGGCGCGTTGAAGCCTTCGAGTGGGCGCGGCGGCAGGCCCGGGCCGTCGATGCGCCATAGGCGGTCGGGCGTGTCACTGTTGTTGTCGGTGCCCACCCAGACATGGCCGGCGGTGTCTTCGGCCAGGGCGAAGAACACGTTCGGGTCGGGAAAGCGCACCGGGGAGAACAGGCTGTCGCGGAACAGGTCGACACCGCCCTTGGTGCCTACCCAGAGATTGCCGTCACGATCGACCATGGCCGTCATGGTCAGGTCGGACGACATACCCAGCGTCGTGCCCGCGGCTTGCGCACGCAGCACGGAACGGGGAAGCAGGGTGGTGCCACGCTGGCCGAAGGTGGCGTCGCGGCACAGGCCGGCGTGGCAGTCGATGGTCCACAGGGCGCCGTCGCGATCGATCAGCGTGTCCAGTCCGTTGGCACGCCGTGCGCGTGCACGCGTGCGGGGCTCGCCCCATTCGCCCGGCATGGCGGCCACGCCACGTTCGTCGGACAGCCACAGCCGGCCATCGGCACCCACCAGCAACTGGAAGGCCCGGGTGTAACCCATGGCCAGCTGCTCGAAGCGGTGACCGCCGGCGCGCAGCACATAGATACGTTCGTCCGCGCCGATCCATACATCGCCGCGGTCGTCTTCGAACAGGCCATCTACACGCGCCGGCACGCCCCACGATGCATCGGGCGTGTTCCAGCGGGTGCCGTCGAAGCGGCGCAGGATGCCCCGACCGTTCGCCCACAGGCCGCCTTCGCCATCCGTCGCGAAGGCATCGATGGCAAGTCCGGCGGGCAGGCCGGCGGAAGCACCGTAGCGCGTGATGTCGCCTTCGCGCAGACGAATGGCGCCGCCGTTGGCCAGCGACACCCAGAGGTCGCCGCCTGCCGCCGCGTAAAGTGCCCAGGTGGCCGAGGTCTGCGCGGCGCCCTGCGGGAGCAGTTCGATGCGGGTGAAGTCGAAACCGTCGTAGCGGTACAGGCCGCTTCGCGTGCTGAACCAGATCTGCCCGTCTTCGGTCTGCGCGATGGCGGCAACGCCGACGGGTGCTCCCTGCGCGCGGTGAAAGGCGGTGTGCAGCAGGGTATCCACGGGCCGGCTCGGGTCGAGCGCGAAGGCCGGCGCGAAAGGAAGCAGGAGCAGAAGCAGGCAGGCGGCCGACCGCCAGAGCGCGTGCGCGAACACGCGCCGACGCGAGGCGATGCCGCGTTCGCCGTCTGGTCGTGCTTCCTTCATTGCGCAATGATCCCACAGGCGTTTACCTGCGGCTTGTACGTTTCCGTAGCCTGGATGGTGCGAAACCCTGGTTTCAGCGCAGCGCCGCCACTCGCTTGTCGAAGCCTTCCAGGATGTCGGAGAGGCGGATCTCGGCGAAGCGCCGCAGCAGTCGTTCGCGGGCCTCGGCCAGGGTGCGTTCCAGGGCCTGGTTGACCTCCTGTTCCACCAGGCACTCGGGTTCGGCGTTGGAAAAACCCAGTGCGAACAGGGCGGGCGAATCGATCGCCTCGTAGACCTGGGCCAGGGTGATCTCCGCCAGCGGCCGGTTCAGCCGCCAGCCGCCACCGGGACCACGCCCCGAGACCACGAGGCCGGCCTCGCGCATGCCCGCCATCGTCCGTCGCACCACGGCCGCATTGGTGCCGAGCATGCGACCGATCTGCTCGGAGGTGATGGCGGTGTCCTCGCTCGCCATATGGATGAGGACGTGGAGCATGCGCGATAGACGGCTGTCGTGTCTCAAGGAAACTACCCATGGAGTCAGGAGGTGGCGCCCTCCATCCCGAAGATGAGGGAACGGTGTGCCGCGACGCCGGCCCGGACGCCATCGGCGACGGCGAAGGCCAGCGATCCGCCGGCACGCGCCGCATCGCCACCGGCGAAGACGCCGGGCACCGACGTGGCGCCCATCATATCCACCCTGATGATGTCGCCCACGGGCGTGTCATCGAAAGCGCAGCCCAGCATGCCGGGAATGGGGCTGGACTGGGCGCCCCGGGTTGGCACGAACAGGCCGTCCAGCGTGACGATACGGCCATCGGCCAGACGCAGGTCGGCGCTGTCCGGCTGCGCGAAAGCCTCCACCGGCGTTCTCTCGACGCGTACGCCGCGTGCATCGAGCAGTCTTGCCTGCTCATCATCCGGCTCCACGCCTTCCTGGAGGAAGATGGTGGTGGGACCCCAGTCGGGCAGCAGCGCCGCCAGGTGGAAGGCCAGCGGCGAGGTCGCCAGCAGGCCGATGGGGCCGCCGTGCAGCTCGTAGCCGTGACAGTAGGGACAGTGGAACACATGACGCCCCCAGCGCTCGCGCAGGCCCGGCAGGGCGGGCAGCTGGTCACGGATACCCATCGCCAGCACGAGGCGCGAGGCGTGCAGGGGGAAGTGATCCCTCACCTCGATGGCAAAACCGTCGTCGGTACGCGTGGCCGATGTGGCCTCGCCGTCCAGCCAGGTGACGGTGGGATAGCGAAGCAATTGCTCCTTGCCCAGTTCCGCGATCCTTGCGGGCGACTCGCCGTCCCGGGTCAGAAAGCCGTGGGCGTGTGCCGCCGGAGCGTTGCGGCGCTGGCCGCTGTCCACCACGAGCACGCGGCGGCGGGCCCGGGCCAGTTGCAGGGCGGCAGACAGGCCGGCATAGCTGCCGCCCAGCACGATAACGTCATGGTCCATGGTCGATCCTCATATTGAAACAACTGAAGATACGAAATCACGGAAACGATGTCGTGTCAAATGAAGTTACGAATGGAGCGTGCTACCAGGCGCAGCTCGTGAGCACGGCGTCCGGGCCGATATCCACCCAGTGCAGCGCATGGCTCTGGCCTGCCAGCAACGACGGCGCGAGGGTCACGGCTACCCGGGTTTCCATAGTGGCTGTGGCGGCATCGCAGCCCACGATGCGCAGGGCAGCGAAGTCGAAGAAGTGCCCGACCGTGGCGGCCGTGGCCTTGTAGAAGCTTTCCTTCGCCGAGAAGGCCAGGGTCAGCGCGTACGGCCAGCCGTGCGTGGCGGCCAGTGCCGCGAGGACGGCGTTTTCGTCGTCGTCGATGGCTACGCTGCGGATCGATGCCATGTGTTCCGGCAATACGATGCGCTCCACGTCGATGCCGATGCCGCGCACACCGGAAGCGTCCGGCAGTGCAACGGCGATGGCGATATCACGCGCATGCGACAGGCTGCCGATGAATCCCCTGGGCCATACGGGCGCGCGGTCGGCCCCGATGGGCAGGTTGTCGACCCTGCCACCCACCTCGCGCAAGGCGGCGAGCGCCGCACGGCGACCGGCGAGGAATTCTGCCTGCCGCTTGGGTACGCTGCGTACGATCGATGCGGGACGCACGATGCCATGGCGTACGAAGTCGGCCTCGCTGAAACTGGCGGTATCGAATGCAAGCGCGAAGGCATCGGGCAGCGCAAACGCGTGGCCTCCCAGCCTGATACGGGTGAATGCCGGCGTGTCGTGGCGTGTCACAGGGTCCATGCGCGCCAGCATAGCCGAGCCTGTGGGAAGATAAGCGGCCAAAGGGAAAGGGATACCATTGATGACGGTCGCCGCTTCGCCGCGCAACGTTTATGTCGACATGCTTCGCGGCATCTCGATCCTGCTCGTGATGCTGTTGCATTACTCGCTCACCTACCGGTTGCAGTTCAGTCCGTTGCAGCAGCTGGCGTCGGTACCGACGCTCCGGGCCATCTTCCTCAACGGCAATTACGGCGTCTCGATCTTCTTCGTGATCTCGGGTTTCCTCATCACCGCGAACATCGTCAGGCGGTATGGCTCGCTCGCGGGCACGGACGTGCTGCACTTCTACAAGCTGCGCCTGTTCCGCCTGTATCCCTCGGTGGTGCTGGCGCTGCTGGCCATCACGGTGCTGGGCGTGGCCGGGCTGGGCAGCTTTGCCAACGTGAAGCAGGGACAGGACCTGGGCAACGGTTTCTTCGTGGTCGCCGATCTGTCGGTGCTCACGTTCTGGCACAACATCCTCATGGCGAAGGTGGGGTACTTCAACTACGCCATGAACATCTACTGGTCGCTATCGGTCGAGGAGGTGTTCTACCTGCTCTATCCGCTGGTGCTGGTGATGGCGCGACGCAGCTGGATGCTCTTCGTGCTGGCCTGCGTGGCGATGGTCGTCGGGCCGTATTACCGCAGCATCCATAGCGACGATGAAGTGCTCTACCTCTACGGCAATCTCGCCTGCGTGGACATGCTGGTCTACGGCTGCGCGGCGGCCATTGCGGCTGCGCGCGTGAAGTGGACGCCCATGCAGCGCTACGTGCTGGCGGTGTTGTCGCTCGTTTTCATGGGGCGTGTGTACATGGACGGCATCCCGGGCAACGAGGCCTTCGGAGCGACGCTGATGGGCATCGGTGCGGCTGTGTTCCTTACCGCCGTGGCGACGTTGCCTGCCAATCGCATCATCGATGTCTTGGGCAGGCCGCTGGCATGGCTGGGGGCGCACAGTTACGAGCTGTACCTGTTCCATATCCTGGTGCTCGGGCTGTTGCGTGAAGTCATTCCCCGCGCCGGTATGAGCCCCGGCATGAAGCTGCCGATGCTGCTGGGTTTCCTGCTGGTGTCCTCGCTCATGGCCTGGTTGGTGGCGAGGTACTACGGCGATCCGCTCAATCGCTGGCTGCGGGGCCGTTTCGCGTCGCGAAAGACAATCCGACAGCCCGTGCTCACGGAACCGGGTAACCCGGCCTGATTCCCACGATGCCCTGTAGGAGCGCGCCTTGCGCGCGACCCGGGTAGCGTGAATGGGCGGCTCGTTCGCATAGACCTGTCGCGCGCGAGGCGCGCTCCTACAAGGGTTTGCCAGGATTTATGGCTGCGGGTCTGTCGGCAGCGCTTATTGCACGATCAGTGGAACGTTCGCGTTGCGCGTGGCCTGGTTGCCGGTGCGGTCGGCTGCGACGATGTGCAGCGTGTAGCGACCGGGCGACAGGGCCGACACATCCCAGTGGCCTTCGCGCGCCACGCCCTCGCGCAACACGTTGGTGACCATGTACAGGAAGCGCGTGCGCGCGGCGCCGTGCACGGTTTCGCCGCTGTCGGGCGCGTAGATGACGCGGGTGGCTTCATCGTCGGCAGGCAGGCGGTCGAATACCAGGTTCATCCGAGGCTTCGCGAAATCCGGCAACGGTTTGCCCTGGTCGTCCAGCAGCTGGTAGCCGAGGGCATAGAGGCCCAGGCGACGGCGTGGCAGGTTGTCGTCCACGTGGTCCCAGACTTCGACGACGATGTCGATGGGGCCTGCGGTGCGGGCGATGGTGATGCCTTCCTTACCGCGTTTGAGTGCCTTGCCCGCAGGGTCGCGCAATTCCACGCGGTCGATCACGGGAGCGATGTGATCGGTAAAGCCGGTGAAGCCCAGGTCGATGGGATTGCGGCTGGCGAGGTTGCCGTCGAGTTGCAGGTGGGTGTGCGCCATGGCGTTCACGGTGCCCAGCACGTCGCCGGCACGGAAATGCGTACCACGACGCACCTCCACACGACCGGGCTTGCCATCGTCGCCGGGCAGCAGCCGGAAGCGGGATGCATCAACGACGCGGCCGCTGGCATCGCGACCCACGCGCATGTGGATGTAGTCGAGGCCATCGAGGGCCAGTCCCTCGTGAAGCTTGCCGTAGCCCCAGGTCGGCAGCGGGTCGCTGACCTTGCCGTCCGCGATGGCGAGCACCCTGGCGCCCACGTCGGCGCGCACGTCCACGCCCAGGTGCAGATGATCGCGGCTTTCGCCCTTGTCGTTGCCACGGACTTCGCCGGCCACGCCAACGATTTCATGCCAGCCGTCCTGCGGTGCTTCGGGCCAGCGGCCATGCGTGACCGGTAGAGGGGCATCGGGAGCGGGACCCACCGGTGCCGGCACGCCGGGACTATCGTCGACACGGTAGACGCGGGCGGCGGCCGCGTCGGCAACGATGAGCCCCGGACTGGCCAGGGCCACGCCGGCAGGGCGCGACATGCGCTGGGCATCGCTGCTTCCGGTCACGACCGTGAGTCCGCCATCGTGGGCGTAACGAAGCAGGGCGCCGTGAGAGGCCTCGGTGACGTAGAGGGCATCCTTGTCCGCCACGATGCCGAGTGGATGACGCAAGGGCGCATCCCGGTCCTTCGGGTCCGAGCGCACCAGGGTGGTGACGCTGCCGTCGCCTGCAATATGACGGATGGCAAAGTTCACGGTATCGGCCACCCATAGCGATCCATCCGGATCGATGGCGACCGCGCAAGGCGTGTCGAAGCGTGCCTGCGTGGCCGTGCCGTCCTGGAAACCGGGCACGCTGCCGGCGACGGTGGTGACCATGCCGTCGGTGCCGATGCGGCGGATGCGATGGTTGTAGGTATCGGCGACATACACGTTGCCTTGCGCATCGACCGCCACGCCGACAGGGCCGTTGAAGCGCGCATTCGCCACGGGGCCGTCTTCATCACCGGAGCCCTTGCCACCGGCCAGCGTCGTTACCGTGCCATCGGTGGCGATGCGGCGGATTGCGTGATTACCGGTGTCGGCGACGTAGATGCGTCCGGCGTCGTCGATGGCCAGGCCGGAGGGCGTATCGAAACGCGCGACGTTCGCCGGGCCATCCGCGTAGCCGCTGCCGGCACCGGCGAGCACGCTCACGTTGCCTTGTGCATCGATGCTGCGGATGCGGTCGTTGCTGCCGGCATCCGCCACGATGATGCGGCCATCGGGCGCAACGACCACGCCCCAGGGATCGGCAAAGCGCGCCGCGTGGCCTTCGCGGAATCCGGCGACACCATCGCCGGCAAGCAGGCTGAGTCGTGCGGGAAGCGTGCGGAAACGGGGTTCGGGAGCACCGGCACGCACGGGCGACGTGGGTGCGGAAACGTCGGCAACGGGTATCTGGCGGTAATGCTCCACGAGATAGCCCCCGCCGACGGCGATGGCGAGTACACAGATAACGAGCAGCAGCGACTTGGTGTGCCTCACCATCGAGAGTCCTTCCGAATGATCCGTGGGAGCATAACCGGAAGGGGCGGGCGACGGGATGGCTCAGATGAGGCGGACGGCAGGCGCCCCGCGAGCCGGGCCATGCGCCAGCGTCTCGCGCATCTGGCTGAGCTTCAGGCAGGTCTCCATGTATTCGGCGGCCGGGTCCGAGCCCTGCACGATGCCGCACCCGGCGAACATGCGACAGCAATCGTTGCTGACCAGCGCCGAACGCAGCGCTACGAGGAAATCGCCATGACCGCTGCCATCGAGCCAGCCGACAGGCGCGGCGTACCAGCCGCGGTCAAATCCCTCGTGTTCGCGGATGTGCTGCATCGCCTCGGGGCGCGGCAGGCCGGCCACGGCGGGTGTCGGATGCAGGGCATCGAGCAGGTCGAAGAGGCTCGTGCCGTCGCGTAGCTGGCCATGGATAGGTGTGCACAGGTGCTGGATACGCGGAAGCCGCTTCACTTCGGGCATGGCGGGCACATCCAGCGTCGTCGTGAGCGGCGTGAGCGCATCGACGATGGCTCTTACCACCAGTTCGTGTTCGTGGCGGTCTTTCGCGCTGTCGATGAGTGCGCGTGCCAGGGCGAGGTCCGCGGACTCGGATTCTTCCCTGCGGATGGAACCGGCCAGTGCGTGGGTCTGCAGGCGGCCGGCGTCCACGCGGACGAGGCGCTCGGGTGTTGCGCCGAGGAAGCAGGCATGGCCCCGGGCGAAAGCGAACACATGGGCGTTGTGGGCGCGGTCGCTCAGACGCTGCACGAGGGTTGCCACCGGCAGGTGGCCGGCATGGCGCTGGCAGGCTTCGCGTGCGAGCACCACCTTGGAGAAGCGCCCCTCGTCGATGGCCGCCAGGGCATGCACGACCTTGCGCTGCCAGTGCTCGGCGGGCAGTTCGATGGAGTGCAGTGGTGCGGGCATGGGATGGGCCGTCGATGGTGCCAGCTCCGAGACCTCCAGCCAGGTCATGCAGGCTGCGGCTTCGCTGTCGGCATCTGCGCCGGGCTGCAGCAGGCGCTGCACGATCAGCCGGTGTTGCCGACCGTCGCTGGCAAGGATCAGCGACGGCACGGTGAGGTCGGCGCAGCCGAAGTCGCGCCAGTGCGCATCGGCGGGCGTCACGGCATCGAAACGGCAGCCGCCTATCGCCAGGGGGGCCTGGTTGCCGTGGGTCACTGCACCATCGATGAGTGCCTGCCAGTGTGCAGCCATATCGGCGAAGCGCTGTGCCCCCGTCGCCTCCAGGCTTGCCACGCGCCCATGGCCACAGAGCACCAGGTGCGGTTCGCGTGCCTTCCAGTAGAAGGCGTCCGCGTGACGGGCGTGCCAGTGGGCGAACAGTTCTACCGAAGGAGCGGTATCGATCGGGAACGTGACCGTGGCAAGCACGGCGCGGTCGCGACTCGCCGCATGCTTCACGGCCTCGGTGAAGGCTTCGCGCAGGGCATGGCGACGTGGTGGCGGGCTCATGCGAGCCCCCGCTGCTTCCTCCAGTAGGCGATCTGGCGGCTGATGTACCAGGGGATGATGCGTTCGTAGAGTTCGATGGCGAAGTCGCCGTCGAAGCCGGCGTCCTCGGCCCACTGGCGACGCTCCGGCAGCATCACGGCCACGCGTTCCGGCGCGGGTATGTCAGCTTCGCTGGCCTTGAAGTACGACGCACGTTCGACGTAGCGCATGCGCAGGGCCAGCGCACGGATGATGTCGTGATCGATGCTGTCGATCGCCACGCGGATATCGTCCAGGCACGTAGCCTGCTCGGGGGGCTTGATGTCGGTCACGAGGTCACCTTGTGCGGAGTCGGGGCAGCAGGCGCGCCATCAGCGCTTCCGGTTGCCGTTGCAGGTAGAAATGGCCGCCGTCCACCTCGTGCAGGGTGAGCGGCTGAAGGGTGAGGTCCTGCCAGGCCAGCGCCTCGTCGCGGGTGATTTCCCCGTCGTCGACGGGCAACAGCACCTCGATGGGCGTTGCCAGGGCAACGGCGATGGGCCGGCGGTAGGTTTCGATCAGGCGGTAGTCGGCGCGCAGCATGGGCAGGAACAGCGCGCGCACCTCGGGGTCGTCGAGCAGCGTGGGCGGCGCGCCTGCCATGCGCCGCACGTCGGCAATCAGGCCGTCGTCGTCTTCCAGGTGCAGCGCGCTTTCGCGCTGGCGGTGCGGCGGCGGATGTGCGGATGCGAAGACGCCCGCCGGTGCCATGCCCTTTCGTTCCATGCGCAACGCCAGTTCGTAGGCGATGCTGGCGCCCATGCTATGGCCGAAGAGGTACAGCGGCCGGTCGGTGTAGGGTGCGATGGCCTCGGCCAGGGTGTCGGCCAGCGGGGCTATATCGGTGGCGAAGGCCTCGGTGTAACGGTCCTCGCGCCCCGGGTATTGCACGGCAAGCAGGTCGATATCGTCGGGAAGATGGTCCAGCCAGCGCCGGAACGCACTGGCGCTGCCACCGGCATGCGGCAGGCACACCAGTCGTGCGCGTGCTCCGGTGCCATGCCGGAAGCGGCGCAGCCATGCATCGTGCGGCTTCATGCGCTGGCGCGCTCGCTGATGTGTTGCGCGAGCGCGCGACGGTTCACCTTGCCGAACTTCGTGCTGGGGAAGGATTCGAGCACGACCAGGCGGTCGGGGAGCTTGAAGGCCGCGACACCCAGCGTGTTGAGATGGGCCTTCAGTTCGGGCAGCGTGGGCGCGCTGCCGCGCGCGAGTACGCAGGCGCAGGTGCGCTCGCCGAGCACGTCATCGGGGATCCCCACGATCGCCACGTCGAGCACGGCCGGATGCGAGAGCAGGAGGTTTTCCACTTCCTCCACTGGCACTTTCTCGCCGCCACGATTTACCACGTCCTTGTTGCGGCCTTCGACGATCACCTCGCCCGTGGGAAGACGGCGTACGACATCGCCGCTGCGGTAGTAGCCGTCGGCGGTGAAGGCACGCCGGTTGTATTCCTCGGCCCGCCAGTAGCCACGCAGGGTATAGGGGCCGCGTACCTGGAGTTCGCCGGTTTCGCCTTGCGCCACTTCCTGGTCGTTCTCGTCAACGATGCGCAGCTCGTCGTCGGGACTCAAGGGGCGGCCTTGTGTGTTGACGACGCGCTCGTCGTCATCATCGTGGCGGGTGTAGCAGAGCAGCCCTTCGGCCATGCCATACACCTGCTGGAGCCCGCAGCCCAGCGTGGGCTTCACGCGCGCAGCCACCTCGGGATTCAGGCGCGCACCGCCGGCCTGTAACCAGCGCAGCGAGCCCAGGTCCGCATCGTTCCACGTGCGGGCTTCGAGCCACAGCAGCACGAAGGGCGGAATCAGCGCGGTATCGGTAATGCGTTCGCGTTCGACGAGGTCGAGTGCGGTATCCGGGGCACTATCGGCGCACATGACCACGGTGCCGCCGGCATGCAGCGTGCCCAGCAACCCGGGACAGGCCAGCGGGAAGTTGTGCGCCACGGGCAACACGGCGAGATAGCGGCTGTCTTCGCCCAGGCCGGCGACACGGGCGCTTTCTCGTGCGTTGTAGTGGTAATCGTCGTGTGTGCGGGGAATCAGCTTGGGCAGGCCAGTGGTGCCTCCGGATAGCAGAAGCACGGCCACATCGCCCGGCGCCGGACGGGGCAGTTCGACGGGCTCGTCGTCCAGCGTGGCAAATGACGTGAATTCCGCGGCATCGCCCACGACGAAGACGTGCTCTATCCCGGGAACGCGTTCGCGCACGGTCCGTGCGAGCGTCCGGTAATCGAAGCCCTGGTGGCGTTCGGCGATGGCATAGGCCTTGGCCTGCGACAAGGCAGCCAGGTGCACGATCTCGTTCTCCCGGTGTGCGGGCAGCGCCAGTACCGGAATGACACCGCAGCGCTGCAAGGCAAAGAACAGCTGGGCGAACTCGGCGATGTTCGGCAACTGCACCAGCACGCGATCGCCCGGCAACAGGCCCAGGTGATGGATGGCCGTCGCCATGCGCGCTACCCGGCGGTCCAGTTCGGTGTAGCTCCAGCGTCGTTCGCCATCGACGATGGCGGTATGTCCATGACGGTGCAGCACGGCATCGCGCAGCAGGTCGTCGAGCGTACGGCCCTGCCAGTAACCGTACTGGCGATAGCGGGCCGCCAGTTCGTCGGGCCAGGGAGTGAAATCAGGCGACATGGGTGGTTCCGGTGGGGATCGTGACGGGGATGGGCCGGATATCGGCACCGTGGCTCAGCGCAGCGGCGCAGGGCAGGCGCAGGCCAGTGAGTTCGATGGCTCGCACGGCGGTGATCGCGCCGGGTTGCAGGGCAAAGCCCGGGTCATCGCCAATAAGGCGGCGGATGGCCGCTTCGTCGGTGTCCCGCACGCTCATATGCACGCGATGCAGGCCGGTGGCGCCGTTGGCGTGATCGGCTACGGCAGGGTGCTGCGGCGGATCGTACGCGGACACGAGAAAAGGCAGCCGGTCGTTACGTGGATACGCGAACTGGAAGCGGATGCGTTGACCGTCCGGACGCTTGCGCTCCCAGCGCACGGCGCGGCCCATGGGCATGCCATCGGCTCTCAACGCCTCCACGGTGCTGCGCAGATCCAGCGCATCGACCTGCAGGGCGACATCGCAGAAACCCTCACCGCCCCGGGGCCAGCGCAACATGCGGGCGCTGGAACCGCGCCCGGCCATCAGCTCGATCGGCCATTTGAACCAGTGCGCGTTGGCAGGCGTGGTGAGCAGTTCGATCACCGGACCATGGGTGAACCAGATGTGCGCGTGCTTGGCGCGCTCGGGCGACGTGGCGTAATCGACACGAAACCCCAGCTGGCGGAAATCCGCGACGGCCTGGTGGAGGTCGGATACCCAGAGCAGGACATGGCTGCATGGGAGGGTCATGGTCAGGCGGGCTCCATGGAGGCAATGACACTGGTGGCGGCGTGCAGCAGTTCGACGGGAACGGCTTGCGGTTCGTCGGGACGGATCAGTGCAGGCATGCCCAGTCGCTGGCTGGCGTCGTTCCAGGCGTGCGAGACGTCGATGGCCCACGCGGCGGCGGTTCGTCGTAGCACCGGGGTCTGGATGGATTCGCGCAAGCCGTGCAGGGCCACGAGCACGGCACGTGGCCAGGTCTCGGCGAAGGCGTGGTGCCAGGTGTCGCCGGGCGGCGGCCCGAGAACCGTCGTGGATGCCGTGGCGAGTCGTCCGGTACCGGGGCCAGCCATGCGCAGGCGACCATCGTCCGAACGCGGTGCGTGCAACCGTGCATGCCAGAGCACCGGGCCGTGCAGTTCGGGCAGGGCAAGCACCCCGCCATCGAAGCCCATGCCGACCTGGCCAAGCAGCAGGGAGTGGTTGTCCGGGTCTTCCGGATGCACCGCGTTCTGCACGCGCAGGCAGAGCGGTATGCCGCGCAGGTGACCATGCAGCGTGGTGATCGGATGTGCCGGCGCGGACGCCGGCTCGCCGAAACTCCATGGCCGCATGCCGCCGACGGCGCGGCCGGCGAGATCCAGCAGCGGATACAGCATCTGGCTATTGCAGGTGATGTCGATGTAATGCGGCGTCTGCCTGTCCCTCAACGCACTGGCGGCGGCCAGGAAGCGGCGCACTGGAGCGAGGTTCGGATGCAGGGTATTCACCGCGTAGGCCGCATGGCCCTGGCGTGCCGACTGCAGGCAGGCGGCGATGTCGCTGTGATGTACGGGGTGTTCCTGCAGGACATGGATGCCGCGTTGCAGGAAGTGCCGGGCCAGTTCGGTGCCGGGTCCGCCTGTCGCGCCGGAACGGACGACCACACACACGATGTCCGTGCTGTCGGGTACATCGTCGATCCGCGTATACAGCGGCACCCCGGCCTCCTCCGCAAGCGCGCGCGACGTCGTTCCGCCACGCGCGAGGATGCCTGCCAGCCGGAACGCCGGATCGCCTTTTGCCAGGGCATCCAGGTAGATCCTGCCGAAGCCGGTACCTGCCACGACGACATCGAGAGCGCGCGTCGTGCTCACCAGGTCACCGGCATGCGGGTGGGGCCACGGAAGAAGCTCTGCGTCTTCCAGCTCACCGGCCCGGCAAGGCGCAGCGTGGGCAGGCGCTCCAGCAGGGCGCGCAGCGCTTCCTGCAACTCCACGCGGGCCAGGGTGGCGCCGACGCAGGCGTGCATGCCGCAGCCGAAGGCGAAGTGGCCGCGTGCATCGCGGTCCAGGTCCAGTTCCTCGGGCAGATCGAATCGCCGCGGATCGTGATTGGCCGCACCGATGGAGGCGAACACCGGCTCGCCGGCCTGCACCAGCGTCTCGCCGACCTGCACGTCTTCCGTGGCGTAATGCACGAACATCGCCGCGGAAGCCAGCGGTACGAAGCGCAGCAGTTCCTCGACCGCGCCTTCGATACCCGCCGGATCGTGGCGCAACCGCGCATAGGCCTCGGGATGTTCCAGCAGGGTATGCACGAAGTTGGGGATTTGCGAGGACGTGCCTTCGTAGCCTGCGACGAGGATGGCGATGCACAGGGGCACCAGTTCCTGTTCGCTCAGCCGGTCGCCATCGTCGTGCGCGGCCAGCAGCGCCGTCATCAGGTCGTCGCGCGGCGCGGCACGGCGGGCTGCGACCAGGCCCATGATGTATTGCGCCAGTTCGCCCAGGTGGCGCTGGGTCTGCGCGGCCGTGGAGGTGTCGGTGGACAGCAGCGAGTCGTTCCAGATGCGGAACTTCGCCTGGTCTTCTTCCGGTACGCCAAGCAGTTCGCAGATCACGGCGATGGGAATCGGCAGCGCGTAATCTTCGACGAGATCGGCAGGCGCACCCCTGGCGAGCATGCGCTCGATCAGGCTGTGCGACAGCGCATGGACATGCGGGCGCAGTTGCTCCACGCGACGCTGGGTGAAGGCCTGGGTGACCAGTTTGCGTATGCGGGTCAGGTCCGGCGGGTCCATCATCACGATGCCACCGGCGACGCGCGCGAACGCGCGCGGGACATCCTCGCGTCGCGTGGCTTCCGAGCGGCTGAAGCGCTTGTCGGACAGCACCAGGCGGACATCGTCGTATCGCGTGGCGAGCCACGCCGGTTCACCAAAAGGCAGACGGATGCGGATGAGGCCGGCCTGGGTCTGCGCGTGCCGGTAATCGTCGGCAAGGCGCAGGTCTTCGAAACCATTGAACGGGTAGGCGAGGGGCATGAGTTCGATCGACATGGCGGCATTCAGGGCGTTGGGGCGACCTGCGTCGCGAAGACGCGGTGACCGAGGGAGGCAAGGGCGTGACCGGGGGGAGGCAGGTCGACGAGGGTTTGCAGGCCGGCGCCGGCGAGGGCATCGAGCCATTGCGCGTGGGAGAGGAAGGTGGACTGGCTGGCCGCGCGCTCGTCGTCGGGCTCGGCGAGCATGAAGGCCTGGGAGGCCATCACCCAGTATTCCTCGACCGTGGGCTCGCTCAGCACGAGCCAGCCGCCGGGCGCGAGCAGGCTGGCGAGCCAGCGCAGCGACGCATCGGTGTTGCGTGCGGCATTGAGTACGCCACCGGCGACGATGACGTCGATGCTGCCCACGGCATGGCCTTGCCCGGCTGGCGAACGGTCGATGTCGTACAGGCCCGTGCGCAGGCCGGGATGGCGGGCCTCGACCTGCTGAAGGAAGAAACGCGAGACATCGGTGAACAGGTAATCGACGTCGTGGTCACGCAGGGCCGGCCATGCCTGGTCCGTGGTGGCACCGGTGCCACCACCGGCTTCGAGGATGCGCAACCGGGCACCCTGCCTGCTTTGCGCAATGCGTGACAGGCAACTGGCGACGGCAGCGTGCTGGTAGCGGGCCGCGATGCTCTCGCGGTACAGCGCATGGGCGAGCGCAAGGCCGCCTTGTGGAAACAGCAGGTGCACGGCTTTCAGGCTGCCGTCGATCAGCTCGGGAAGTGCCGAGGCGGCGTCCCTCGCGAAACGCAGCGTGTGCGCCGTGTCGCCCGCCGCGAGCCATAAGCGCTGCACGTGGTCCCAGTCGGGTGTCGCTTCGGTAGCGTGCCCGCTGGCGAGGCGGAAGCGCCCTTCATGGTGGCGAAGCAGGCCTTCGGCCGTCAGCACGCGCAACCAGCGCCGCAGGAGCGTGCGTTGATGGGGATCGGCTCGCACACGCTCAAGCAGGTCAGTGGCGTTCAGTACGTCATCGGCATCGATGAAGGCACCGGCGCGGCGCAGGCCATCGAGCATGCTGTGCAGTGCGGCCACCGAGAGGGCTTCGGTGGCGATGCGGCCTGCGGTGTAATCCGCACCGGCCAGGCGCTTGTCGGTATCGGCAGCAACGATCTCCCCATCCACGGCCAGGGCCGGGTCGCGGCTGGTCGTTGCCAGTCGTTGCACATCGAATCCTGCCACGACGGGAAGCGGCGCATCGCCGGCAAGATAGATCTTGCCGAGTGTATCCAGGTCAGCGAGAGCGAAAGCCGGATGAAGCCGGAGGGCATCGAACTGTGCAGTGCTCAGCACGGCGTGCGTTGCCCGAAGACGTTCGAGGCCCACGAGCAGCTTGCCAGGGGCGACGACATCGAGACGATGCACGTCGGCGTCGCCGTGCTCTGCGAGCAGGTCCGCGCAGGGTTCATCCAGCGGCACGGCGATGACGAAGACGGGACGCGGGCTCATGGATGGCTCTCCGTGGCGCTGGCGAGGAAGACGTACTGGCCGCCGCGTTCGAGGGCTGGCGTCGCGCGATCCGGCAACACGGCAAGCGTCGTGAAGCCGTTCGCTGCCAGCCGTTCGCGCCAACGCACCTCATCGAGAAACACTTCACCCGTTTCGGCTCGCATGTCGCCGCTACCAGCCCGCAGCTGGCCGGGACCGGCCGACAGCAGGAACTGCATGCAGGTGAGCAGGATCAGGCTGTCGGCCACGGCCTCGGTAAAGACCAGCCAGCCGCCGGGCGCGAGTGCGGCCCGGATGGACGCGAGCGTGCAGTCGATGTCCTTCGCGTTGTGCAGCACGTTGCCCGCCACGACCACGTCGAAGCGGCCGCGGGGTATGTCCTGCGTGACAAAATTGCCATCGATGTCGAGCAGGGCATGGCGAAGGCCGGGGCGTTGCATGGCCTGGGTAAACAGCCGCGACACATCGGTGAACAGGTAATCCACCGGCCGATCCTGCAAGGCGTCCAGTGCCGCTGCCGTGGTGAGCCCGGGACCGCCGCCCAGTTCCAGCACGCGCAGGGCGGAACCGCGTCCCGGATGCTGGCGCAGCCATTCGCCGCAGGCCGCATTGACGTAGGCCGTGAACGGATTGCGTTGATAGGCGGCCAGCGATTCGACGACGCGCCCGTCAGGGAAAAGCAGCGACGGCAGCGAGAGTTCGTCGCGCAACAAGGCGTGCAGGCGGCCCAGCGATGCGTGGTGCAGGTTGGCCAGGCGCGGGGGGAAGCCGAGCGATGCGTAGTCGTCGAAGAGATCGCCTTCCACGACGAGGCCATGCTCGTTGCGCTCGCGCCAGTGACCGCCGTTGTGTTCGATGATGCCGTTGGCTTCCAGCGCCACGAGCCAGCGATCCAGCAGCCAGCGATGGCGCGATGCCACCCCGAGGCGTTCGTGGATCACGTCACGGGACAGGCCGCTCGTGTTATCGAGCCCGGCATGCCGGCGAAGCAGATCACGTTGAGCGGCAAGGCTCCGGCGTTCAAGGCGCCGGAGCGGAGCCGCTGAGGCAGGCAACGCCGCCAGGCCGCCAGGCAGGTGCTGGCCCAGGGCATGCAGCCCCGCTTCGTGCGCGCGTGCGGCGTCGATCGTCACAGCGCACCTTCCTCGGCTTCCCACAGCAGGGTCGCGGGACCATCGAGCACGACGAAGGTGCCGAAGGCACCCAGGCCCTGCAACGCCGTCATCGTGGCAACAGGGTCCAGTACGTCGGCCGCGTGATGGATGCCGGTGCGCATGCGACCCTGCCCGACGGCAGCACAGGTGACGGCGGCAAAGGCGCCGCTCAGGGTGGCGTTGCCATCGGCCTGCACCAGGATGCTCCGGCTTTCGTCATCCGCATCGATCTGCACGAGCATCGTCACGCGCGGTTCGCGGCTGGCGAGGTCTACCGTGCTGGCCAGGCGGAGGGCGCCGGCGACTTCATCGCGAGGCAGCGCATGGGTGCGGTCGAAGACGGCCAGCACCTTTTCTCCCTCGACGGCCGTATACCAGTCGCCTTCCTCCAGCCGCAGCGCTCGGGCCAGCCGCTCTGCTTCGCGATCCAGATAAGGCAGCAACGCGACCCGCTGACGGAATCCGGGAACGATCTGGTCGTCCAGCCGACGCAGCAGGCGATGGCGCACGCCACCGCGCCAGGCGGACAGCGGCACGCTGTCGCCGCCGTTTCCCGCATGCAGGAAATCCTGCGCGGCGGCCCGGGTGAAACGATCGAGCACGCCGATATGGCTGGTCATGCGCCGGGGGTTGGGCATATCGGCGGCGAGCCAGCGCGGGAGCAGGCCGCTGAAGCCCGGTCGCATGCCGGCGGACAACACCACGCGACGACCCACCGGCGCGCCTGAGCGAATCATGGCGGCGAGATCGTCGTCACCCGCGGCATCCACATAGTCGACATGGGCGCGCAAGGCTGCGCGGGCCACGCGATCGCCGATGTGGTACGACGGCCCTGCGCAGTTGAGCACGACATCGGCGTCATCCACGAAATCATGGAGCGAAGCCTTGTCGAAGACATCGACCGCGACGGACGAGATGCCATGGGCCAGTGCCGGATACAGATCCCGGAGCCATGCCACCATGCCGGCCGCTGCCGCAGCATCACGGCCGCCGATGCGCAAGGTGGGCGATGCATCCTTGTGCAGGGCAAGCCAGTGGCGCGCGGCCTGGCGGCCGACATCGCCATAACCGCCGACGATGGCTAGATCGACCGTCATGCGTTGGTTCCGTTGGTGAGGCGCCATCCCTTCGCGCGCTGGCGTTCGTGCCAGAACGCGGCGTAATGGCCGTTGCGGGCCAGCAGTTCGTCGTGCGTGCCGGATTCGGCGATGCGGCCCTGGTCGAGTACGACGATGCGGTCGGCGGCCATCACCGTGGGCAGCTGGTGGGCCACGACGATCAGGGTGGCTCCGCGGCGCAGGCGGATCACCGCCTCCTGCACAAAGCGTTCGTTCTCGGCATCCAGCGCGGCCGTGGCTTCGTCGAGCAGCACGACGGGCGCCTGCTTGAGCAGGGCGCGGGCCAGTGACACACGCTGGCGTTCGCCACCGGAAAGCGAACTGCCACCTTCGCCGACGCGAGTGGACCAGCCATCGGCCAGCCGTGAAGCGATCTCGTCCACGCCGGCCAGTCGCGCCGCCTCATGCCATTGCGCGTCGCTGGCATCGGGGCGGCCGATGCGGATGTTCGCTTCCAACGTGTCGTCGAAGAGGTAGACGTCCTGGGTGACCGGTGCCAGCTGCGCCATGAGGGCGGCGCCATCCTGCTCGCGTACATCGACGCCACCCACGCGCACCTGGCCGCTTCCCGTGTCGAAGAAACGCATCACCAGTTTCAGCAGGGTGCTCTTGCCGGAACCGGAGGCACCCACGATGGCTGTCATGCTTCGAGGGGGCATGCTCAGGCGGATGCCGTCGAGCACGGGCGCATCGTCGCGGTAGCCGAAACGCACGTCGTCGAGTTCGACCAGGCCGGGTTCCGTCGCTTCACGTGGATGCGCGGGTTCTGGCAAGGGCGGCGTGGCGAGGATGTCGGCAAGGCGGCGCAGGTCGTTTTCCGCCATGCGCAGCAGGCCGCTGCGTGCCGCCGCTTCGGCCAGCGGACCGACGAAACGAGCCGCCAGCGCTAGCAACGCCACCAGCCGCACGGGTTCCACCTGGCCGTGCAGCACCAGCCACAGGCCCACGGCCACGAGGGCCGCGAAGGCGAGCTGGACCGAAAGTCCACCGGCAAGGATGCGTGGAAAGGTCTGCGAGACCATGGAGCCACCCGCATCGCGCTGCGCGGCAATGGCATCTTCCAGCGGAGCGTAGCCTTGTTCGGTGCGCCCGAAGGCGCGCAAGGTGTGCTGGTTGCGCGCGAATTCCACCACGCGATTGCTTGCTACGGTGGCGGCGCCGTCCACCACGTCGTCATTGCGGGCGATGGCATCCGCCGACCAGCGATGCGTCACGTAGACCAGTGGCGTGCAGAGCAGGGCGGTAAGGCCCAGGCGCCAGTCCAGCCAGAGCATCGCCAGCGCGATCACGCCCGGGACCAGTACACCGGATACCACCGGTGCCAGCAGGTGGGCGAAGAGATTGGTCACCATCATCGTGCCGGCGGTGGCGCTACGCGACAGCCGGCCGACCTTCTCGGACGAGAACCATCCCAGCGGCAGGCGCGCCACGTGATCGCCCAGGCGACTGTGCAGGGTTTCTAGGATGACCAGCGCGAGCGCGAAGCCACGCATCGACTGCACGTAGCGGGCAACGCAGGTCAGCAGCGCCATGACGGCCATGGCGAGCAACCAGCGCCATGCGTCGGTGGTGTCGCCATGAAACAGCGCGCCCAGCAAGGGCACCAGCATGACGACCGTGAGCGCTTCCAGCACGCTCCATGCGCAGAGCCAGCCCAGGTAGCGATAGAGGCGGGTGTCTTGCGACGGTCCGAGGACCTGCCTGAGTTCGGCCAGCATCAGACGGCCTCCTTGTCGTTCGTGGGGATGGGCACCGGCTGGCCGGCAAGCCACAGGCGCCGGTAAGGACCGTCGATGGCCAGCAGCGCTTCGTGGCGCCCGCTTTGTGCGATGCGGCCCTGGTCCAGCACGACGATGCGATCGGCGCCGACCACGCTGGCCAGCCGATGGGCGATGACGATGACGGTGCGATCCTTCGCCAGCGTGGACAGGGCATCCTGGATCTGCGCCTCGGATTCCGGATCGGCATGGGCCGTGGCTTCGTCGAGCACGAGGATCGGCGTGTCGGCGAGCAGCATGCGGGCGATGGACAGACGCTGTGCCTCGCCGCCCGAGAGCACGGCGTCTTCGCCGATCACGCTGGCGTAGCCGCGCGGCAGGGCAAGGATGCGTTCGTGGATACGCGCGGCGCGGGCGGCATCGAACATTTCGTCGTCGGTGGCCTCCGGCCTGCCCAGGCGAAGGTTGTCCGCCACGCTGCCGTGCACGAGCTGCACGTCCTGGAGCACGAAACCGACATGGCGATAGAGCTGGCGCGGATCGATCTGGCGTACATCCACGCCGCCGATGCGTACGCGTCCCTTCGTGACGTCGTAGAAGCGTGGCACCAGCCGGGCCAGCGTGGACTTGCCGGCACCGGAGGCGCCCACCAGCGCGGTCAGCGTGCCGGGATGGCAGAACAGATCGATATCGGCGAGCACGCCGTGTTCGCCGTCATATGCGAAGCTGACATTCTCGAAGGCAATGCTGGCATCCACGGGTGCTTCCGGATGCGCAGGACGCGGCAGGGACACCACGCCAAGCAGGTCTTCGATGCGCCCCGCGGCGGCCTGCGCGCGCTTCTGCGCCGTGAGGCTCTGGTTGATCGCCTGGAGGGTCTGCGGCATGGCGACGGCGACCAGCACTTCGGCGAACAGGTCGAGAGGCGTGATCCACCCGCGCCCGATCATCGTGATGCCGCCCGTGAGGCTGACCACCAGGATCACCGGAACGGACAGTGCCATGGAGGTAAGCGCTTCGAGACGGAGCAGGGGGCGTACCCATCCGGCATAACGGTGACCGAAGCCGCTCACGGCCTCGTCGTACGCCTTGTGTGCCCGCTGCCCCTGGCCGAAGGCCTTGACCACGGCGATGCCGTGCACGAACTCCACGATGGCGGCGCTGACCTTGCCGAAGCTTTCGTCCAGCTGCGCCATCTTCTCGCCGAAGCCGCGCATCATCCACGCATAGGCCACGGCGTAGATGGGCCAGGTGAGCACGGCCAGCAGCGCGAGGCGCCAGTCGATCCAGCACAGGTAAGCGAGGCCGGCCACCGGCAGTGCGATGGCTCCCGCCAACGCGACATCGTGATGTGCGGTGAGATGGTGCAGTTCGGTGAGGTCGTCCTGCACCGCCTTGCGGACCTGGCCGGAGGTCTTGTCGGAATACCAGCCCAGCGGCACGGCACCCAGCCGGCCGACGAGCGCACGGCGCAGCGACGCCTGCAGCCGATGATCGGCGACATGGGTCAGCCACAGCGCGAGGCCCGTGCACACCCAGCCGAGCACGAGGCCGAGCACCACGACGATGGCGATGCGCACGACGTATACCGTGTCAGGTGACGGCGTGAGCAGGGCTCTCGCCAGCTCGGTCAGGCCCACGAAGGGCAGCAGCGCCGTGAGGGCACCGATGCCGCCCAGCAGCACGCCAGCACGCACGAGGCCGGCCACCGGCCTGCGTAGCGTGGGAAGTGCCTGCGTCCGTGCCGCATCACTCATGCCTTGCTCCTGAGGGCGTTCAAAAGGTGTTCCGTCACGATGGCGACGTGCGGAGGTTCGATGACGCTGAAGTGGTTGCCAGGTACGTCGATCAGGCGGAAGTCGCCCAGGCAGGTGTTCTCCCAGAACGGTGCAGCGAGATGGCCCACGCCACCGGTTACCCCGAAGGACTGCTGTTCCTCGCAGCGCAGATAGGTCATGTCGCCGACGTAGGGCGGTGGATCGAAGCGCGCGGCGCGCATGCTGTGGCGGCAGACGCGGAAGAGAGCCGGCACCAGCTCCGGCGACACCGGCAGGCCGGCCTGCGCGGATGCTGCGGCAGCGTATGCGGCAAGGCGTTCGTCCTGCGGGATCGCGGCGCGCAGGCGTGCGGCCTTCGCGACCGCATCCAGGCCGGCGTCGCCGGACAAGGCCGCCATGGCGCCGGCGGGTACCTTGCGATCGTGTTCATGCATGAGACGGTCGATGGCGCGGTACACGTCCATGTCCTCCACGCCGGGTCCGAACACGGCCTTGACCGGATCGAGGTTGAGGTTGGGAACGAAGATGGCTTCGAAGGCCAGTTCCTCGTCGGTGTCGATGAACATGGGGATGCTGTCCACCAGCGAGAGGTCCACCACGTCGACGCCGCGCGCGAGCAATCGTCGCGCCACCTCTGTCGCCAGCAGGCCGCCAAGGCAATAGCCGACGAGCTGGAAGCGCGTATGGCCTTCGGCCAGCAGGCGCTCCGCATAATCGTCGGCCACCGTCTCGATGAGCCGGCGCGGCTCGATGGCGAGATAGCGCTCCGTATCCGCGACGGCCACGCCGATGACGGGCCCCTGTTGCTGGGCGGCCAGCGACTTGCCCAGGTGCTGGAAGTAATCGAGCGTGCCCAGCGCGGCATGGAACATGACGCGGGTCACGCCTTCGCCACCTCCGAAGGGCACCAGCAGCGCATTGCTGCCCTCGCGCGTGCCGGAGCTCGTTGTCGTCGTTGTCGTCGGCGTGCCGTCGTGGGCTTCGTCGCCCCGTAGCAGGCGCGCCAGTGCGGCGACATTGGGCTCGTTGAGCATCTGCCGCAGGATCGTGTCGTAGGCGTGCACGTCGGCGCCCGGCACTTCCTCGCGTACGCGGCCGGCCACGCGCGCCAGGATCAGCGAATCGGCCCCGTGGTCGTAGACGTTGTCGTCGCGACGCAGGGATGGCACGCCGAGCGCCTCGGCCCAGATGGCGCACAGGCGGCGTTCCAGCGGATCGGCCTCGACGGCCGTGTCTGCACCCTCGCTGGTGATGGTGCGGATGCGCCATGCGGCCAGTGTCTTGCGATCGATCTTGCCGTTTGCGGTCAGCGGCAGGCGATCCACCACCTGCAACTGGCCGGGCACCATATGCGCGGGCAGGCGTTCGCCGAGGTGGCGGTTCAGCGATGCGGCGGCAAGCGGGCGACGGTCGCGCTTATAGCGCGCGGCGAAGAAACGCATGCCGCCCGGCGCCAGGGCGTGGTCTTCCCCGGGAAGCACCAGGACCGGCTCACCCCCGTTGCGGCGGATAGCGTCCTGCCAGCCTGGTGCGGACAGGAACGGGCTGCGTCCACGGTCCCGGTCGCCACCGGCGGGCGACATCATGAACCCCTGGCTGAGAAGGATATGCGGATGGTCCTGCGTGGGCTCGGTGAACAGCAGCCAGCCATCGGAGGACAGCAGCTCACCGATACGGGTGAGCGCGGCATCCGGGTCGCGGACACTGCCGAGCACGCCGGCACAGATCACCACATCGAACGAACCCGGTGCGAGTCCCTGTTCGCGATGGTCGCGGTCCACGTCGAACAGGCTGTGCCGCAGCCACGGATACACGGCGAAACGCTGGCGTGACTCGGGCAGGAAGAAACTGCCCAGGTCGGTGAACAGGTAATCGGCGTCGAGCCCGTCGAGCAGGGGGGCGATAACGTTCGTCGTGGCGCCCGTGCCTGCGCCGATTTCCAGTACGCGCAGAGGCTGGCCGCTCTCGCGCCGGGCGGCGATCTGGCGCAGAAGGGCGGCCAGTGCATGGTTGTTGTAGCGCGATGCCGGCTCTTCGCCGTAAAGCGCCAGGGCGAGATCATTGCCACCCTGGGGGAACAGCAGCTCGAACGGATTGCAGGCATCGTCGAGCAGGGCATCCAGCCGCGCCGCGTGCACGCGCAGGTAATCGATCACGGCCAGGGGCGTGCCGGCATCGGCCGCCTGCGAAGCGGCATGATGCCATGCCGTGGTGACGCTGACGGCATCGACAGGGCGCGTGGGACGAAGGCGTTCCTGTGTGTCGGCATGGAGCCAGCCTGCGGCTCTCAGGTCGTCGAGCCACAGGCGTACGAGCCAGCGATGCCGCTCGTGGATACGGGTGCGCTTCAGCAGGGTATCGGCATCAACGGCCTCGTCGACAGGCCATGCCTCGCGCTGGCTCAGCGCATGCAGCATCGATTCACGGGCGGCATCATGGACGGCACGCACATAGTCGCCATGGGCGACGGAGAAGCCGGCGCGTTCGGCATGTCGGAGCACGCCGGACAGGCCCGGCACATCCTCCGTGGCATCGACGGTACATCGCGCGGCTTCGACGAAGCCCAGCAGCGTGCGTTCGCCACCATCGCCTTCCGACATCACCACGGCGGCGGCCGACACATCCGGATGCGACCACAGGGCGGATTCGATCTCGCCCAGTTCGATGCGGTGTCCGCGCAGCTTTACCTGGCCGTCTTCACGACCGAGGAATTCCAGCTCGCCACCGGGCAGATAACGTGCCAGATCACCGGTGCGATACAGGCGGGTTCCGTCGTGGGGATGCACGAGGAAACGCGAGGCGGTGAGCGCTTCGTCGCCTAGGTAGCCCATCGCCAGGCCGTCGCCGCCGATATACAGGTCGCCGGGCACCCAGGTGGGCACGTCGCGCATCCGGGCGTCGAGCACGCGGAACCACTGGTTTGCCAGCGGCACGCCGTAGGGGATGCTGGTCCAGCGAGGATCGACGTGGTCGATGCGATGATAGTTGGACCAGATGGAGGCTTCGGTGGCGCCTCCCAGGCCGATCAGGGTGATGTCGGGTATATGCCGGCGTAGCTGCAAGGGCAGGTTC
The DNA here is from genome assembly GCF_023699965.1 of Luteibacter anthropi. NCBI lineage: Bacteria > Pseudomonadati > Pseudomonadota > Gammaproteobacteria > Lysobacterales > Rhodanobacteraceae > Luteibacter > Luteibacter anthropi. Next base: position 4,146,689 of record NZ_CP077072.1, on the reverse strand, counting down.
AGCGCAATCCAGTCGCCGGACAACAACGCCAGGCGCAGGGTGGGCAACGCACGCGGATCGCTGTCGAGGAAATCGGCCAACATCTGCATCTGTGCTGGCACCGAATTCCACAGCGTGACGCCTGCGTTCTCCACGCGCTCCGCCCAGTGCGAGGGATCGGCTCCACGTGCGGGGTCGGGAAGGACGAGCGTACCGCCGCGTCCGAGCACGCCGAAGATGTCGTAGACCGAAAGATCGAAACCCAGCTGAGCGAGACCGAGCACGCGATCGTTCTCGCCGACGCCGAAGCGGCGGTCGATATCGTCGATGGTGTTGCGTGCGGCGGCGTGGCTGATCATCACGCCCTTGGGTTCGCCGGTGGAGCCCGAGGTGAAGATCACATAGGCCAGCGTATCCGGAGCGACGAGGCTGGGTTTCACCGCTGCGGATTCGGCGGCATCCTTGACGAACAGCCAGTCGAGCGATTCAGGCCAGTCGACGGTGGCGTCAGGCGCATGGGCGATGGCGAGACGAATGCCCGCCTGGCCTACGATGCGTTCGCGCCGCAGGCGCGGCTGGGCGGGGTCCACAGGCACATAGGCGCCGCCGGCAAGCAGTACGCCGAGCACGGCGATGATCTGCCCGCATGATTTCTCCATGGCGACCGCCACCGGCTCGCCGCTGGTAAGGCCATGTTCGCGCAGCTGGCGTGCAAGCCCGTGCGCACGGCCTGCGAGCTGACCGAAGGTGAGCGAGCCATGCGCATCGGTGACGGCCACCTTGTCGGGACGGCGGCTCGCCTGAACCAGGATATCGTCGTGCAGCAGGTGGTGACGGCGTTGCACCGCTGTAGCGTTCACCGTATCGCGTTCTTCGCGCTGCCATGTCGGCAACGCGATCTCCAGGGCCGCGGTCCATGCGCTGGCATCGTCTGCAAGGCGTGCCACGAGCACGCTGAAGGCTTCGAACATATCCTCGACCATGCCGGCCGGGAACGCCTGTTCGCGAACATCCCAGCTCACCCGCAGGCCGTCCGGACCATCGCCGGCCTGGCAGTCGAGCAAGACCTGCGGAGTCTGCGTGATGCCATGGCCGGGCCGGCGTCCGCTGGCGGGTGCCGTGGTGGCATGCAGGCCGATGGCGCCCGTGAACACCACGGGCATCAGTGCCGCCTCGCGGCCACGGCGACGGGCGATCTCGCGGACGGTTTCCACACCGGAGAACAGGCGGTGGTCCATATCCTCGAACAACTGCGTCGCCACGGCTCTTGCCTGTGCCGCAAAGCCTTCCTCCGTTGGCGGGCGCACTTCGAGCAGGCTGACCGAGGTGAAATCGCCCACGAGGCGATCAGTCTGTGGATGCAGCGGGAGGCGGTTGAGCAGGGTCAGGTTGAGCGTGAAATGCGGCTGGCGCGACCAGCGTGCGATGACACGGGCATATGCGGTCAGGAGGCCCGCCGTGGGCGTGACACCGTGGTTCACGGCATGGGCGCGGAACGCGGCCCACGCACCTGCGGGCAGGTGCAGGTGGTGTCGGACGAAGCGTGCCGGCGCCTGCGTGGCGCTGGCGGCGAGCGAAAGCTGCGGCGCGGCCGGGAGGCTGTCCACGCGCTCGCTCCAGTAGCGCCGGTCGTTGCGGTAACGCGCCGTATCGCGCAGGCGATGCTCGGCCAGCAGGTAGTCGCGGAAGCCGATGTCCAGCGGGGCCAGTTCCGCCTCGTGTCCGGCCAGGATCACGTCCAGTTCGTCGAAGAGGATGCCCGCACTGGCCCAGTCGGCGATGAGCGAGTCCAGCGAGAAATGCACTACGTCTCCATCGGGCGTACGCGTGTGGCGCAGCTCGAACAGTGGCCAGGTGGTCGTGTCGTACACACGGTGATCCATCGCTTCGCGCACGCTTTCCATATGTGCCGCGACCACGGAGGGGCCTGCTTCGCGCAGGTCGGTGCTGGCGATGCGCAGCAGCGGCACCTGGGGCAGCACGTGCTGGTAGCCATCCCGTTCGATCACGGCGCGCAACATGTCGTGCCGGTGAATGAGCAGGTTCCATGCGCGCTCCAGCACATCCGCGGGCAAGTCGGGCCAGGTCATTTCGAGATAGCCATGGCAGGCCACGCCGCCGTAGCCGAACGATTCCTGCCGGCCGATGAGATAGGCCGCCTGCACGTCGGTCAGCGGGAACGGTTCATGACGTGCCGCCGGGTCGGCCACCACCGTGACGTCACGCTCGCGGTCCAGCAGTGACAGGATCTCCGCCTTGTGGGTACGCAGGGCATCCTTGTGCGCCTCGGTCAGCACCGAGGCCGGGGCACGAAAGCGGAGCTGGCCGGCGTCGGCCCATAGCTCGACGCCCAGTTGGGTCAGGTCCTCGATGATCTGCGCTGCGGACATGGCGTGGTTTCCTTGCGGGGCGGAGGGAAAGGGGGAGACGGACGCGTTCACAGCACACCCTCTTCGAGGGCATCGGCGGCGGCCTGCGATTCGCGCACGACGGCGGCGACCTCGCGCAGCGTGGGTGCGGCAAACAGACGCCGTAGTGGCAGGCTCACGCCATCGGCAGCGCGCAGTCGTTCGATGAACCGGGTGGCGAGCAGGCTGTCGCCACCGAGCGCGAAGAAGCTGGCATCGCGACCGATGGCATCGGTGTCGAACAGGGCCTGCCAGTGTTCGGCGATGCGCCGTTCGATGGCATCGCGGGGTGCCTCGTCGATATCGCCGGTATCGTTGCGCAAGGCACAAAGGCCTTCGGTGATGGCCTTGCGATCCAGCTTGCCGTTGGCGGTGAGCGGCAGCGCATCGAATGGTGCGATGTGTTCGGGGATCATGTGTGTGGGAAGTTGCTGGCCCAGCAGTTCGCGGGCACGGGCTTCGTCGAACGTGCTGGCGACGACGGCCGCGGCCAGATGGCGTCCGGTCGCCGCCGACATGATGATCGCCGCGACGGCCTGGCTTACGCCGGGCAATCCGAGCAGCGCGCTCTCGATTTCGCCCAGTTCGATGCGATGCCCACGCAGTTTCACCTGGTGGTCGTGGCGACCGAGGAATTCCAGCAGCCCGTCCGGCCGGTAACGCCCCAGGTCGCCGGTGCGATACCAGCGCATGCCGTGACCGGTCACGAACTGGCGGGCGGTGATGTCCGGTGCATGACGATATCCGCGCGCGACACCTGCGCCGCCGATCCACAATTCACCCGGCACCCAGTCCGGGCAGTCCCGGCCCTGGGCATCGACGACGCGGAAGCGCTGGTTCGCCAGCGGCACGCCGTAGGGAATGGAGCGCCACTGCGGCGCCAGGTCGGTGACTTCGTGATAGTTCGACCATACGGAGGCTTCGGTCGCACCTCCCAGGGCGATGAATCGACATCGGGCCGCCTGCGTACGAAGCCGCGCCGGCAGGTCCAGGCCGATCCAGTCGCCGGAGATCAACGCAACGCGCAGGCTGCAGAGGTCATCGCTGCCGGGCCGGGTGGTCAGCAGCATGTCGAGCAGGGCGGGAACGCTGTTCCACACCGTGACGCCATGGCGATGCACCAGCTGTCGCCAGCGATCGGCATCGCGGCGATCCGCTTCGCCAGGAAGGACGAGGCTGCCACCCTGCGACAGCAGGGCGAATACGTCGAAGACGGACAGGTCGAAATCGAGCGCGGAGACAGCGAGCACGTGGTCGTCCGCGTCCAGGGCGAACCGGTTCACCACGTCGTGCAAGGTGTTGAGCGCGGCGGCGTGGGTGATTTCCACGCCCTTGGGCTCGCCGGTGGAGCCCGAGGTGAAGATGACATATGCCAGATCGTCGCCTTGCGGCTCGTGTGCCGAGGCAAGCGGCGCATGCGCGAGCATGGCGTCGAAGGGGATGCCTCCGGCACCGATGACGTGACGCACGCCTGCGCTGCGAAGGATGCGCTCCTTGCGGGCAGCAGGCTGGTCGATGCCGATGGGAAGATAGGCCGCACCGGCTGCCAGTACACCCAGCACGGCAGCGATCTGGGTGGGTCCCTTGGGCAGGCTCAGGGCGACGAGATCGCCCGGCACCACGCCCTGGGCGCGAAGGGCGGCAGCAATGCGTAATGACTGCGTGGCGAGCGTGCCGTAAGCCATGGCATCGATATCACCCCAGCGCAGCGCGATGCGCGCGGGTTCGGTCGAGGCATGGCGGAAGAATCCATCGTGCAGGCCGTCACGGGCATACATCGCCTCCGTGTCGTTCACCCGCTGGCGGACCGCGGCCTGTTCCGAGGGCAGCAGGTCAGGTAGTGGGGCGCTCCAGTCACCGCTACCCAGCCAGTCGAGCAGGCGAAGGTAAGCGGCAAACATGGCCTCGATCATGCCGTCCGGGTAGAGCCCGTCGACATGGTCCCAGTTCAACGAGATGCCGCCATCGGCTTCGACGACCTGATGATCCAGGCCGACCTGGGGTGTCTGCGTCAGTCCCCATACCTGTTCGCTGAAGGGGCCGCGAGTGGCCGCTGCCGTGCCGCCCGGCACACCGAGCGCGCTGGTGAAGACCACGGGCATGGCGACTTCAGGACGTCCTTGCAGGCGTGCGAGGTCGCGGATGAGGGTCACGCTGGAAATCGCGCGATGTTCCAGTGAGTGGCCCAGTTCGGTCTGCACGCCGCGCACCCGCGAGATCCAGTCGTCGGTGGCACGCGGCCGGTAGCCAAGCAGGGTCAGCGAAGTGAAGTCGCCCATGATCCGGTGCACATCGGGATGCACCGGCTGGCGGTCGAACAGGGTGAGGTTGAGGGTCAGTTCGGACTGCGCACTCCAGCGGCCAAGGGTGTCCGCGAAAGCGGTCAGCAGCACTGCCGATACCGTGAGACCGTGGGTTGCTGCCTGCGCCTGTATGCGTCGCCAGCGCGATGCCTCGACATGGCCTTGCTGGCGAAGGAAGCGCGGCACGCCCACCTGCGCAGGCTCGCGGGCCAGAGGCAGCTGCGGGGCAGGGGGAAGCGTGGGCAGCTGGGCGTCCCAGTAGCGACGCGCGGCATGCAAGGTTTCCTGCGACGGCGCCGCATTGGCGAGATAGTCGCGGAAGCTCAGTCGCGGCGTCGGCGTGTCGCTGTCGGGATCGGCGTAGAGCTCGCCCAGCTCCGTATAGAAGCGCAGGATGCTGAGTGCGTCGAGGATCAGGTTGTCCAGGCCGATCGCCAGTCGCGTGCGGCGTCCATGGCGTACCGCGGCGATGTGAAACAGCGGCCAGCAGGTGGGGTCGAAGACTCGATGCGCGGAGGTCTCGCGCAGGTTTGCCAGCGCTTCGTCGGGATTCTTTCCGCCTTCGACCTGGTCGATGACGTAATCGGGTACGCCGGCGAGCACGCGCTGGTTGCCCTCGTCATCGAACACCGCCCGCAGCATGTCGTGACGCGCCACCAGCCGGTTCAGCGCCGACTGAAGCCGGGGAAGATCGAGATCCAGCGCATCGTATTCGCGATAGAAATGGCACCCTACGCCGCCGAGCACGAACGCCGGATCGCGACCGAGCCAGTAGGCGCGTTGCACGTCGGTGGGTGCGAAGCTTGCGTACCGGTTCGCAGGGTCGACCAGCAGCGTTCCTGGCGCGCTCGTTTGCACGGCCAGATGCAATTGCGCAGCGAAGTCCTGCAGACGCGGCGTGGCGAACAGGGCAGCGAGCGTCGCACCACCGAGCCCGGCGTCACGCAGCAAAGGCATCAACCGCGTCGCCGCGAGGGAGTCGCCGCCCAGCGAGAAGAAGTTCCGGCCGCGACCGATGCCCTGTACGCCGAGCACCTGTGTCCAGCCATTCGCCACGCGGCGCTCGATGTCGTTCGCGGGAAGATCGGTGTCGTCGGACAATGTGGCAAGCGCAGCGGCAAATTCGCGTGCCAGCGCCGGGCGATCGATCTTCCCATTGGCCGTGAGGGGGAGAGCCGCTTTCCAGCACAGGGTTTCCGGCAGCATGGCCGGCGGCAGTCGCTCGGCCAGGAAGGTGTGCAGGGCACGGCTTTCGTCGTCGGGCTGGCGCAGGTCCACCTGTGTTGCTTGCGGCATCCCGGCGTTGGGCACGGCGAAGACGCCGAGACCGTGGGCGCCTGCCACGGCAATGGCCTGCGCCACGCCCGGCCATGCCGCCACGGCCGCTTCGACTTCGCCCAGCTCGATGCGGTGACCGCGGAGCTTGACCTGGAAGTCGGCGCGACCGAGGAATTCGACTTCTCCATCAGGCCAGTACCGCGCACGGTCACCCGTGCGGTACCAGCGCAGGCCATCGTGGGTGATGAACTTTGCGCGGCTACGCAGCGGATCGCCGCGATAGGCGCGTGCCACGCCCGTGCCGCCGATCCACAACTCGCCTTCAACCATGTCGGGGCAGTCGCGACCCAGCGTATCCACCACGCGCAGCTTCACGTTGGCGAGCGGATAGCCGTATGGGACGGAGCGCCATGCGGGATCTACGTCATGTACTTCGCGGAACGTGGAATGGATGGCGGTTTCGGTGGTGCCGCCCAGCGCTATGAATCGACATCGCGGCCCCCAGGCCCGCAGGCGGGGCGGCAGATCGGGCGTGACCCAGTCGCCTCCCAGCAGCACGGCGCGCAGGAGGGGATTGATGCCGTCCTCACTGGCTGCGACCAGCGCCATGTCCAGCAAGGCCGGGACGCAGTTGAGCACGGTCACCGCATGCCGCCGCATCAGCGGCAGCCATGAGGCCGCGTCGCGACGTGCGCCCTCGTCGATGCAGACGATGGCGCCCCCGGCATTCAGCGGTGCGAAGATGTCGTACACCGACAGGTCGAATTCCAGAGCCGACAGGGCGAGCGTGCGATCGTGGATGTCGAGCGCCAGGCGCTGGTTCAGGTCGAGGATCGTGTTCATCGCCGCGACGTGCGGAATCTCCACGCCCTTCGGCTCTCCCGTGGAGCCAGAGGTGTAGAGCACATAGGCCAGCGCCTCGTCGTCTCCCGTGACCGGCGCATCGAGCGCCACGGCGTCGCCGGGCAAGGCATCCAGCAGCAACGCCACGCCGGCAGCGTCGCAGATGCGCTGGCGACGGAGCGCCGGCTGGTCGACACCGATGGGCAGGTAGGTGGCGCCGGCCGCGAGAATGCCAAGCACGGCGATGACCTGCTCCGGTCCCTTGGGCAGTTGCACGGCGACGACAGCACCCGGCGTCACGTCATGCGTCCGCAACCAGCCAGCCAGTCGCAATGCGGCACGGCGCAGCTCGTCATAGCTCATGCGCCCGTCGGCGCCCCAGAGCAGCGCTGGCGCTTCCGGCGTTCGCAAGGCATGCGCAAAGAAGGCGTCGTGCAGGCGACGACGAGGGAGCAACGCATCCGTATCGTTGGCTGTCGTGCGGACCGCCACCTGCGTCTGCGGCAACAACGTAGGCAGTGGGGCCGTCCATGCCGCAGGCTCGTCGGTCAACCGGTCCAGCAGGCAGCCGTACGCCTCGAACATCGCATCGAGTACGCCTTCGGCGAAGGCATCCTCGCGCGCATCGATGTTCACCAGCAGGCCATCGTCGAGCTCCGTGACCTGCGCATCGAGCCAGACTTGCGGTCCCTGCGAGATGATCCACGAGGCGTCGCCGAACGCGCGTCGCACGCTGGCCGGGAACAACTCGCCGAGTCCGATGGCACTGGTGTACACCACGGGGGCCAGCACCTGTTCGCCGCGCAGGCGGGACAGGTCGCGCAATACGTCCAGCCCGCTTCGTCCCGCATGACGCATGTCGTCGTGGAAACGGGCCTGGAGCGCGCGGGCGCGAGTGGCGAAGTCGCCCGGCAACGATCCCTGCCATGCGAGCAGCACGGACGAGGTGAAATCGCCGACCAGCTGCGCCGTGTCGGCATGCAGCGGTTCGCGGTCGAATACGGGGAGGTTGAGCAGGAAGTCAGGCTCGGCAGACCAGGCGGTCAGCGTTTCGGCGAAGATCGCCGCCAGCGCCATGGCGGGCGTCAGGCCATTTCCCGCGGCCGATGCACCGAAGGCCCGGAATCGCTCCGGCGACAGCCAGCGATGGCGCCGGACGACGCGAGTAGCGTCAAGTTTCGTGTCGTATGCGGCAGCCGGCAGCTGCGGTGCCGACGGCAGCGAGGGCAGGCGGGCGGCCCAGTAGGCCTGATCTGCGCTGGCCTTGCGCAGACGTTGTGGCTCGCCGGCCAGCCGGGTCCGGTCCGCGAGGTAACGGCCGTAGCCATAGCCGATGGACGGCAAGGTATCCGCTGGCGACAGGTAGAGCGCCGCAAGATCGGCCAGCAGGATGCGCAGGCTGAGCGCATCCGCGGCGATCATGTCGAGGTTCACGTGCAGGCGCGTCGCACCGGATCCGAGCGCATCGGGCAGCAGGGAGAGCTGCACGTCGAACACTTCGCCCGCCGTGACGTCGAGATGCCGGTGGGACAGTCGTGAGCGAATCGCGTCGAGCGACGAGCGTGCCTCGCCGGCGGGAAGGGGGCGCAGGTCGTGAACCGTCAGCGCTTGCCACGGCGTCGTGTCGAGTACCTGGATGCAGCTGTCGTCCACGACGCGGGCGCGCAACATCGCGTGGCGTTCGAGCAGCCGGCGCACGGCGGTTTCGAGCCGTGCAGGTTCCACGCCGGTGCCGTCGAATTCGTTGTAGAAGTGCGCGGCGACGCCTCCCAGCCGCTGCCCCGTCGCGCGGCCCAGCCAATAGGCGTGCTGCATCGGCGCCATGGGGAAGGGTGCACGTTCGTCGAAGTCATTCGCGATGGCGGGTGCGGCGTCGTCCGTTTCCGTGGTCGCGCCGACCAGTGCGCGCCACGCGGCAAACGTGGGCATCGCGGCCAGGTCCGCGAAGTTCACGGCCATGCCCTGGCGCCGGAACGTTCCCGCGATGCGCATCATCGCGATCGAATCCACGCCCAGTTCGATGAGGTTGCGTTCGGGGGGAATGTCGCCGGCCGGCATGTCGAGCAGGTCGGATAGCAGGTTGCCAAGTGCGTCGCCGGCGGAACGGGTGTCCATGTCTATGACGTCCGGTAGGGATGACTGTTTACGAATGTTACGTTATAACATCCGTCGCGAGATCCTCTGCAACTCTGCCACGGCACTTGATCAATTGCAAATGATAACTATTATCATTTGTGAGCTGCGTGGCACTTTCCAGGGTGCGATCGCCACGCCATCCATCGCCAGGGAAACGCCGTGCGTCACGACGCGCGCGATCGACTCCAGCCGCCCTCTCCATCGACTGACAGGACGCATGCATGACCACCTCCAGTGGCCTCGAAATCGCAGGCCTCGCCAAGACCTACCGCAACGGAGTGCGCGCACTCGATGGCGTGAACCTGCATGTGCAGCCGGGCATGTACGGGTTGCTTGGACCCAACGGGGCAGGCAAGAGCAGCCTGATGCGCACGCTGGCGACGTTGCAGGCTCCGGATGCGGGAAGCATTCGTCTCGACGGCGTGGACGTGCTTGCCGATCCCGATCACCTCCGCCAGCGCCTGGGTTACCTGCCTCAGCAGATCGGGTCATATCCCGGCATGTCGGGACGCGACCTGCTGCAACGCTTCGCCTGGCTGAAAGGGCGTACGGAACCGAAGACACGCCGCGACGAGGTGGAAAGCCTGCTGGTGAAGGTCAACCTCAGCGAGGCGGGGGATCGTCCGGCGGCGACGTATTCGGGCGGCATGCTGCGGCGGCTCGGCATTGCGCTGGCCTTGCTCGGCTCGCCGCGACTGGTGATCGTCGACGAGCCCACGGCCGGCCTCGATCCGGCCGAGCGCAACCGTTTTCATCGCGTACTGGCAGATGTGGCGGCGGAATCGATCGTGCTGCTGTCCACGCATATCGTCGAAGACGTGGAGCACCTGTGTCGCCGCCTGGCGATCCTCGCCAGCGGCCGCATCGTGGCCGAAGGCACCCCGGCGGAACTGGTCGCGCCTTATCGCGGGCGATTGTGGGAAAGCGTGCTGCCACGCGGCGCCGCCGTGCCAGCCCATCTGCACCTGACGGCGCATCCGGACGGAACACGCGTCATCGTGGAAGCCCACCACGCGCCTGACGCGCGTTTCGTACCCCGCGAACCTCGACTGGAAGATGTCTACTACGCCGCGCTGGCCGGTATCGGCGCGACGGAGGCCGCATGAGCGCCCTGCGGCTGGCCCTGCACGAAGCGCGGTCGGAGCTTCGTGCAGGGCTGCGTAGCGGCGTCGTTGGCCTGGTATTCGTCGGCCTGGCCGCCTACCTGCTCATGTCGCTCACGAATGCGGACTATGTGCAGAAGATGGGTGCGGCGGATATTCCACGCAACGCGCCGAGCCTGGTCTATCTCATGTCGACCGGGTGCATGTTTTTCCTGTTCTTCGCCTGGGCGTGGGTATTCGCGCAACCCTTGCTGCGTGACCGGCAGGCGAGCTTGCACGAGGTGATGCTCTCCATGCCGGCCTCGTTGCCGGCGATTCTCTGGGGGCGTTTCATCGGCGCATCGCTCGTCGGTGGCCTGTTGGGCGCTTCGCTGATTGCCGGCTTCATCGCCACGCCGTTGCTGGATTGGCTCTCCCTGGTGCCCCATGGATCGGTCAGTTCACCGCCCTGGATGGCCCTGGCCTTTGCGTGGTTGTGGCTGTTGTTTCCCGTGGGTGTCGGTATCGGGGCGCTGTATTACATCGCGACGTTGAAGCTGCGCAGTGTCGCCGGTGCCTTTGCGTTGTCGGCGTTGCTGATGCTGCTATGGATGTTTGCGGTCGTCGTGTTGAAGGGCGGCCATATCAGTCCGATGCTGGCGGCGGCACTCGATCCGTCGCTGTTCACCTATGCACTGGGCAAGGTGGAGGCGTGGACACCGTTGCAGAAGCGAACGTCGCTGTTGCCGCTGACGGGTGAGTTCCTGTTCAACCGTTTCATCTGGTGTGTGCTTCCGGTGTTGCTGCTCGCATTCGTGCTGCGTGGCGTGCGTCGGGAGGCCATGGCGCTCGAACGCCCTCCACGCCGTCGCAAGCCGCGCGCGTCGCATGCGGGGGCCGTCATCGAACCAGTACAGCCGCCACCGGTTGAGTCCGACGGTGTGAGCTGGATCAGCGCATTGCTCAGCGAAACGTGCTGGCAACTGTTCCACATGGTGAAGGGAAAGGCCTTGTGGATCGGCGTGGCGATCCTGCTGGCGATGGGTGTGCTGGGTGGTTTCATCCACGGCGTATGGCATGCGGAAGGGCCCATGCGTCCTCGACCGGAACTGCTGCTGCCCCTGCTCAACAGCACGTTGTTCCTGGTGATCGCCTTCGTCGTGGCGGCGCTGGCCGGCATGGTGTGGCGACGCGATCATGTGGAAGGGTTCGATGCCATGCTCGATGCCGCGCCGGCACCGTCCTGGCTGCGGCCGTTCGGCAGGGTATTGGCGGTTTCCGTGATCATCGTCGGACTGGCGCTGGTGCCGGGTATCGCTGGCATGCTGATCACCGCGCTGGGGGCACCTTCCGCGCTCGATCCCCTGACGGCGCTGCTCTATCAGCTCCTGGTCACGGCACCGGCACTGCTCGAACTCGGACTGCTGGTGGTGCTGGTGCATGCCCTGTTCTCGCGGGCGGCCGTGGCTTATCCGGTATCCATGCTGCTGACGTTCTTCCTGGTGCTCAACCATGAGCTGGGGCTCGTTGACTATCCCTTGTACGAAGTGGGCATTCCTGCGCATCTGCATCTATCCGGAGCCACGGGCTGGGTACCGTGGACGGGCTATGTTTCCGCGCTGGGTGGCTACAAGCTTGGCTTGTGCCTGTTGCTGGCAGCGTTTTCAGCGGTGCTGGTTCAGCGTGGCGCCGAAGGTCGCCTGAGTGCCGGGTGGCGTGGCGTGGGTCGCCGCCTGGCGGCCCCGGTAATCGCTGTTGCCGTGCTGGGCGCAGGGTTGATGACAGGGCTGGGTATCCGCCTGCATGCGCAACTGGTGACGCTGGGCGATTACCAGCCGCGTACGGCGCGTGACCACGAAGATGCCGAGTGGGAGCGACGCTGGCTGCATTCAGCGGGCGCCTACTCGGTGCGGGGCGGACATGTGTCGATCTATGTCAATTCCGCCAGCGGAACCTTGCACGGCGACTGGGCGATTCATGGCGTGCACGCGGAGCATGGCGAACTGGATGCCGAACTGCCACCCGACCTCATGGCGGTGTCTGCGACAGTCGACGGACGCACGGTGCTGCCTGTCATCGCCGCGGATCACCTGCGCCTGCCGCTGGGCGATGCATCGTCGACCCATATGGTGCGGCTGCGCTGGGACATGCACGCACCGGGCTGGTCCGCCGAAGGCGTGCCGGCATGGCGTGGGCACGGCAGCCTGTGGTTGCAGGCGACCGCGGCGATGCCTCGCCTGGGCGTGGATCCCTCGCGCCTGCTGCGGTCACCTGTCGCCCGTGCCGAGCAAGGTCTCGCTGCGGATGTCGTACTGCCAGCAGCCGGTGCGTCCGTAGCTTCCGACGCCGCAGCGCCCGCTGGCGCCTGGCAGTGGACGGTCAGGCGCGATGATCTGCTCGTGGCATCCGCCACCACGGGCCCCGATACACCGCTGGCGTTTGCGGCGGCCTGGTCGCCGTCGGCCAGCCATCTGCGTTCGGGCGATACCCTGGCGCTTCATGACGCCAGTCGTGATGGCGAAGCGGTCGATGTAATCGCCGACGTCTCTGCCATGCGGGCATGTGTATCGCGTCGCCTGGGCATCGATGCGCAGGTGGACGCGGTGGTGCAATGGCCGCGCGGCCTTGCTGCAACACGGCTGGACGGCACCACGCTGGTGCTGCCCGAAGCGCCGGACTGGGACGTGGCGGACAAGGGCACCGGTCGCACGCTACGTAAAGCCCATATCGCCGCCGCGCTTGCACGTCGCGCGCTGGTCGATGCATCGGCCTTGCGTGACAGCGTGGGCAGCGCCTGGTGGAGCGACGCCGTGCCCGGTGCCATCGCACTGCTTTGCGTTGGCGATACGGATGGCGTGACGGCCATGCGCCAGACGATGGAACTCGGCGCCGAGCGCGTTTCCCGCGCACTGGCCGCCAGTTCGTCGCCCGTGGGACCGCTTGCACAGGCGGACCCGGGCGGTTGGGCGTCGGCCTACGGTCCGCTGGCGGCACTGGCCTGGACATCGGCGCGTTCGACGGCCGACTTCACCGACGCCAATCGCCGCATCGCGTCGGGTGAAAGCGTGGAGCAGGCGATGGCTGCATCGATGAGCGACGAAGAGCGCTCCGCCGCGTTCGGTCCGCCGCGTGCGACCGAATGGGCGGCATCACCGGATCGCCACATCACCCTAGAGCGCTGGACATGGCGTGATGGTGGCTGGGTGCCGCTGGCGGCGGTCGATCCGGGTGTCCTGTGGCTCGTGCGCCGGGGCGAATCGATGGCGGTGCAACGTGTTCCCGACGGCGTGACGCCGGACGAGGATGGCGTGCCCGTCGATGCCCTTCCTTCTTATCCACGGTCACCGTTGCGCACGATCTCGTCGTCGCGATGACGTTGACCGATACCGTTTTCCAGTCATCCAGGGGATGTCCATGATCCATCGTTCGAACACTCCGCTCCACCTGCGCCCGAGGGCGCTCGTGGTGGCCTTGCTCGCCTCGCTGTCCTTCCAGGCCCTTGCCGACGAGGCAACGGCGGACAGCGCCACCCATGACAAGAAAAAGGCCGCCGACCTCTCGGCGGTGACTGTCAATGCACGCCTGTCCAGCGAACGCCCGCAGGACATCCCATTCGGACTGAGCGTCATCAACGCCTCGTCCATCGAGAATGGCCGGCTTGTCGATGTCGAAAGCGCGCTTCGTCGCACGCCGGGCGTGGATGTGAACTCCTACGGCGGCGGCAATGACGCGAACATCCGCATCCGTGGTGTCGGCTCGCTCAACCAGGTCAGCATGGATGACGGCTCCGTCACGCTGAACATGGACGGCGTGGCGATGTCCGCGCGGCATGCATCACTGGCGACGTTCGACGTGGACAGCATCGAGGTGCTGAAGGGCCCGCAGGGCACGTTGTTCGGTCGCAACAGCGAAGCCGGCGCCGTCAACGTCACCAGCCGGCGTCCCACCTGGGATACCGAGGGTTATCTTCGCGTGGAAGGTGGGCAGGATGGCCAGCAGCTGGCCGAGGGCGCCGTGGGTGGTGCGCTGTCGGATCAGGTGGCCGGTCGCGTGGCTGTGCGCTACAGCAGTTTCGACAGCTGGGTGAAGAACGCCCAGGACGGGCGCCCCATGGTGGAGCCCAACGACCTCGCCGTGCGTGGCAGCCTGTTGTGGAAGGCAGGCAGCGATACCCGCGTGCTGCTGATCCTGGAAGGCCAGAACACAAAGCACTACACGGGCATGGAAGTGCTGCGACCCTTCGGCAGGACGGCGCGGCTGGACTTCACGCCGGGAGTGTTCGACGACAACTACAAGCGCCTGCGCCGTAACTCCATCGAAGTGGACCACGACCTGGAAAACAGCCGGATCACCTCGATCACCGGCTACACCGATGCGGCGTTTCGTGGCACCAAGGGCTATGACCGCACCATCAACAATGCGCTCTACGGGTTTCCCATGGAATACCTGGTCACGGACTCGTCGCGTGAACGCGTGGCCAGCCAGGACCTGCGCTGGTCGTCGCTGCCCGGAGCCGATACCTTCTGGGTGACCGGTGCCAACGTCTCGCATTCGGACCGCAGCTTCGATTCGCTCTACCGCAGCAATGGCAACTTCCAGCAGCGTGACTTCAAGACCGACAGTTATGCGTTGTACGGTGAGACCACCATCCCGCTGAGCGCGTCGTGGAAGGTCACCGCAGGCGCACGCTATACGCAGGACCGCAAGGACTACGACGGCCATTACACGGCCGCGGGCCAGACCGTGCCGGACAGCCGGCGCGTGAGCGACAACTACCTGACCGGTCGCGTGGCCCTGAGCTACGAGCTGAATGCGCAGACCCATCTCTATGTGCTTGAGGCGCGCGGACACAAATCGCGTGGCTTCAACGATTACTCCACGCAACCCAGCGACAGCAGGCCGTATCGACCGGCCCAGGTGGATACACATGAAGTCGGCATCAAGTACCAGTCCGCCGACCACCGCCTCAGCCTCAATGGCGCGGTGTACGTCAACGAGGTGAAGGACGACCACCTGCTGGGTTACGACTTCAATACGCTGGCCGTCAGCACGGTCAATGCCAATACGCGCAGCAAGGGTGCCGAGGTGGAGGGCTCCTGGTCGCCGGGCTACGGGCTGCGTTTCGATGCGGGGCTCACGTATATCGACGCGAAGATCACCAGCCCGGCCTTTGGTGTCTCCGGTGGCGACGTCAATGCCGGCAACCGGATTCCTGACGTGCCGTACTGGAGCGGTAACCTGGGCGTGGCATGGCACCAGGATCTGGCCTCGTTCTGGCGCATCCCCGATCCCGCACTGAACATCGAGCTGAATTATCGCCGCGTCGGCGCCCGGCCTGCCGATGCGCAGAACCATTTCGACCTGCGCGCCTATAACAAGGTGGACATGCGCGTCGGCCTGCAAAGCGGACAGAGCGAGTTCTACGTCTGGGCCGACAACCTGACCAACGCCCACTACGACCTCTACGGCAACTATTCCTCGCCGACGGTCAGCACAGGCATGCCGGCGCGTGGCCGCACGTTTGGCGTGGGTGCCCGCTGGGATTTCTGAGCGAGGGGGTCACGACAAAGGGAGTCGCAGCGTGAATCGCGTGCGCTCCCCGACCCGGGTCACGGCCATGCTGCCGCCGTGGGCGACGGCGATGGCCCGGGTGATGGCGAGCCCCAGCCCGGCATTGTCCGGGCCGGGCCGGCGCCCGCCGTGGTCCAGCCGGGTGAAGCGGTCGAACACGTGCGGCAGGATGGCCTCGGGGATGGCCGGGCCATCGTTGTCCACGTGGATGGCGGCCGTGGTGCCCGTGGTTTCCAGGGTCACCACGATATCGCCGCCCCGGTCCGTATGCCGGATCGCGTTGGACAGCACATTGCCCACCGCGCGGCGGATCATCAGGCGGTCGCCATCGATCACGGCATCACCATGCATCGACAGGCGCACGCCGCTGTCTTCGGCCACGGCATCGTAGAAATCGAACAGCGCCGTGATTTCGTCCGTGAGGCGGACAGGCTCCCGGGATGGCAGGGTCAGTTCGTTTTCGACCTTGGCAAGGTAGAGCATGTCCGAGACCATCCGCGACATGCGCTGCAATTCCTCGACGTTGGATACCAGCGCTTCGCGGTAGGCATCCTCGGAGCGGGGTTTGCCCAGCACCACTTCCGTATTGGTCATGAGGTTGGTGATAGGCGTGCGCAGTTCGTGGGCCAGGTCGGTCGAAAAGGCCGAAAGCCGGTCGAAATCGCGCTGCAGGCGGTCGAGCATGCCGTTGAGTGTGTGGGCGAGATCGGCCATCTCACCCGGAATGCCATCGACCGGCATGCGGCCGTCGAGATTGCTGGCCGTTACCTCGCGCGCCCGGGCGGCGATGGTGCGTAGCGGGCGGGTACCGCGTCGCGCCGACCACCAGCCGAACAACCCCGTGACCAGCGCGGCAAGCGCGATGTAGATCGCCAGCGTGCGCTGGTAGGCGTGCAGGAAGTGGCTGTGGATGAAGGTATTCATCACCAGCGTGATCGTCAGGCCGCCGGAAGCGGCCGGTTCGCGCAACGCGCGGTAGACGATGCCATCGGCTGACCAGTTCGTGCGGCCGTCAGCAAGCACCGGCAGGCGGGCGGGAAGACTGGGCGAACGGTAGACGATGGCGCCATCGCCGCGCGTCACCTCGACATCCAGGTGAGGGCGCATCGACACGAACTCGCCCAGCTGCGAGGTCATGCCCGCGCCCGGGTTGCTCTGCACCGTGTGGCGCACGATGGCGATGTCCTGCGAGAGCGCCGCGAAATCCTCTTCGGCGAAGTGTTCTTCCATGGCAGATGCAAGCAGCAGGCCCAGGCCCAGCAGCACGGCTACCGATGACAGCACGAAATAGGCGGCGAGCCGGGTGGTCAGCGACAGGCTGCGCATCAGTCGTCCACCCGGGGATCTTCCAGTACATAGCCCATGCCACGTACGGTGCGGATGAGCTTGGGCTCGAAGTCGTCGTCGATCTTGGAGCGCAGGCGACGGATGGCGACATCGATCACGTTGGTATCGCTGTCGAAGTTCATGTCCCATACCTGCGAAGCAATCAGTGAACGTGGCAACACCTCGCCACGTCGGCGGATGAGCAGTTCCAGCAGCGCGAACTCCTTGGCCGTGAGGGCGATGCGCCTGCCGTCGCGCACGGCGCGGCGGCGAACCAGGTCGAGCGTCAGCCCCGCCACGGCCAGTCGTTCCGTCTGCACCGTGTTGGCACCACGGCGGAGCAGGGTGCGCAGGCGGGCAAGCAGTTCGGCGAAGGCAAACGGCTTGACGAGGTAATCGTCGGCGCCGAGGTCGAGACCGCGCACGCGGTCCTGGATGCTGTCCCGTGCGGTGAGGAAAAGGACAGGCACGGTCGATTGCGACGCACGCAAAGTCTGGACCACGGTCCAGCCATCGAGCTTGGGCAGCGCGACGTCGAGCACGATGAGGTCGTAGTCACCGGTGAGCGCCATGTGCAGGCCGTCCACGCCGTCCGCCACCAGGTCGCAGACAAAGCCGGACTCCGTCAGCCCCTGCTGGAGGTAGCGTCCTGTCTTGGGCTCGTCTTCCACGATGAGCAGTCGCATGGTTGCCTCTTCGTCCTTCCGGTATCGTCTGCCGGTGCATGTACATCGTGCCATGTCGGCGGCCCATGACTTTCCAGGATTACGGAATCGTCATGTTGGCGTCAGGCGTCGGTTCCGCGGCTTTCCCTATGCTGATGTCATCGAGATCCGCCGCAAGGGCGCCACTTTACGGCCTCGATCCGGGTCCAGATCAATCCTTATCCCCCTTAGCTGAGGCACCCTTCATGCATACCTTCAGGTCGCTTTCCCTCGCACTGCTGGCCGTGCCGGCATTTTTCGCCAGCGCCGCCGCTTTTGCGCATCCGAAGCTGGTGTCGTCCACCCCGGCCGACAAGGCCGAAGTCAGCGCGCCGGCCACTGTCGAGCTGACTTTCTCCGAAACCCTCATGCCGCAGATGTCGGGCGCGGATGTCGTGATCACCTCCATGCCGGGGATGCCGGGCATGGGCGCCATGAAGGTCGGCGCCAGGGCTTCCGTGTCGGACGATGCGAAGACCCTCATCGTCACGCCGCTGCGTCCGCTCGCCCCGGGGGCTTATCGCGTGGACTGGCACGTGGTGTCCACGGACACGCATGCGGTCAAGGGCACGCTGACCTTCAGCGTGAAGTAACGACGTGGACGGCTGGATGACGATGGCGGCACGCGGTGGGCTTTATGCGTCCGTGATGCTGGTGTTCGGCGTGGCGTGTTTCCGCTTGCGCCTGAGCCAGGTGGACACGGTGCTGGACCTCCGCTTCCGTCGCATCGTCATCCTTGCTGCCATCGCTGGCCTGCTGTTTTCGATCATCGCGTTCCTGGCGATGGTGGCCGGCATGACGGGTACGTCATCCTTCGAAGCCAATGCCCCCATCGCGCGGATGCTGCTTGTCCAGACACCGGTGGGGCATGCAGGCCTCGCCAGGGAGGCGTTGCTTGCGATAGCCCTCATCGTGGGGTTTGCCGCGGCCCGCTGGGCATGGCCCACGACGATGCTCGCGGGCATGGCGCTGGCCACGCTGGCGTGGTCCGGGCATGGCGCCATGGACGAAGGCTGGCGCGGCGCCCTGCATCTGGCGATGGATGTCGCACACCTGCTCGCGGCAGGGGCATGGATCGGCGCACTGGTTGCGCTGCTCCTCCTGGCACTACGCGCCACGGGCAGGCCATCCGGCAATGCGGCCGTGCTTGCCAGTGCATCCATCGGTTTCGCCTCCACCGGCACGCTTATCGTGATCGTGCTTGGCATCACGGGCATCGCCAATTACCTGTTCATCGCCGGTCCTGAGTGGAAAGACCTCGTCAGCTCGACATGGGGCATCGTCCTGCTGGCAAAACTCGCCGTCTTCGGGCTGATGCTCATGCTCGCTGCCGCGAACCGCTATCGCTTTGCCCCACGGCTGGCATCGTCGCTCGACAGCGATACGAAGGGTGTCGCGATCGCGCACCTGCGCCGCAGCCTCTGGCTGGAATTGACGCTGGGCCTGACGGTGCTTGCACTGGTCGGCTGGCTCGGCACGCTCGCGCCCGACGCGTGAGCCCAAGGAGAACTCTGCATGCATTCCTCCGGTTTCCCGGAACTCCCGTCGCCCTCGCGTCGCCGCTTCGTCACCGGGCTGGCGATGGGTGGCGTCGCGGCGGGCCTCGGCCTGCTCGTGCCCGGCAAGGGCTGGGCATCGCCTTCGCAGGGGCAGCTGTCCGTGTTGAAAGGTACGGATCTCTCGCTTGAGATCGGCACCTCCACCGTGAACTACACGGGCGCCTCGCGTATCGCCACCACGATCAACGGTGGCATTCCCGGCCCGTTGCTGCGCCTGAAGGAAGGCACGACGGCCACGCTGCGGGTCACCAACCGGCTGCCCACGTCCACGTCGATTCACTGGCACGGCATCATCCTGCCGTCCGACCAGGATGGCGTGCCGGGCTTCAGCTACAAGGGCATCGACGCGGGGGAAACCTTCGTCTACCGCTTCCCAGTGCGCCAGTCGGGCACGTACTGGTACCACTCGCATACGGGTTTCCAGGAACAGACCGGCGTCTATGGGCCCATGGTGATCGACCCGGCCGGCCCCGAGCGCTATCCCAGCGATCGCGAACACGTGATCATGCTCTCGGACTGGACCGACATGGACCCGGAGCGGCTGTTCCTGCGCCTGAAACAGCAGAGCGACTACTTCAACTACGGCAAGCCCACGGCGGTGGATTTCTTCCGCGACGTCCGCAGGAAGGGCCTGGGCGAGGCACTGTCCATGCGCCGCATGTGGAACAGCATGCGCATGAATCCCACGGACTTCAGTGACGTGGGGGCCGCGGCCTATACCTATCTGATGAACGGCTATTCGCCCTCGGGCAACTGGAACGGGCTGTTCCGTCCCGGCGAAAAACTGCGCCTGCGCTTCATCAACGGCTCGTCGTCGACGATCTTCGACGTACGCATACCCGGCCTGAAAATGACGGTGATCTCGGCCGACGGCCAGGATGTGGAGCCGGTGCCGGTGGACGAATTCCGCATCTCCGTGGCCGAAACCTATGACGTACTGGTCGAACCCACGGAAGACCGCGCCTATACCGTCTTCGCGCAGTCGATCGATCGCGCTGGCTACTCGCGCGGCACCCTGAGTCCGCGACCGGGCATGGAGGCCGACGTGCCCGCCATGGACCCACGCCAGTGGCTGGACATGCGCGACATGATGGGCGCCATGAGCGGCGATACGTCGGGCCCGGGCATGGCAGGTATGGACCACGGTTCGATGGCGGGCATGGAAGGCATGGACATGTCCGGGATGGACCACGGCGCCATGGATCATGGGTCCATGGCCGGCATGAGTGGCATGGTGAGCGTGCGC
This sequence comes from Luteibacter anthropi, assembly GCF_023699965.1. NCBI lineage: Bacteria > Pseudomonadati > Pseudomonadota > Gammaproteobacteria > Lysobacterales > Rhodanobacteraceae > Luteibacter > Luteibacter anthropi. Next base: position 4,126,254 of record NZ_CP077072.1, on the reverse strand, counting down.
CACGCGAAAACCGAGTATTCCCCGGCGGTGGACATGCATGTGGACATGCCACGCACCAACCTCGACGACCCCGGCATCGGCCTGCGTGACAACGGCCGCCGCGTACTCACCTATGCCGACCTGCACACGGTGGGTGGCTCCATGGACGAGCGCGAGCCGGGCAGGGAGATCGAGCTGCATCTCACGGGCAACATGGAGCGTTTCATCTGGTCGTTCGACGGGGTGAAGTTCTCCGATGCCAAACCCGTGCATTTCCGCAAGGGCGAGCGCGTGCGCGTCGTCCTGGTGAACGACAGCATGATGAACCACCCCATCCACCTGCATGGCATGTGGAGCGAACTGGAAACGCCCGAAGGTGCTTTCCAGGTGCGCAAGCACACCATCAACGTGCAGCCCGCGCAGCGGGTGACCTATGCCGTCACGGCCGACAATCCGGGACGATGGGCCTACCACTGCCATCTGCTCTACCACATGGAAGCGGGCATGTTCCGCGAAGTGGTGGTGTCATGAAGCGGATCCGGAAACGCCTTGTCGCCACGGCGCTGTTGCTGGCTTCCACGTCGCCGGCATGGGCTCAGGAAATGATCATGGGCCCGATGCAGGGCGGCAAGGCGCCAGCGGACGCCCGCAGCCCCGACTATTCCGATGGCGTCGATTACGGCGACATGACCGGCATGGACATGAACGACAGCGGCCCTTACCGGATGCTGCTGCTCGACCAGCTCGAAGCCGTGCATGGTCGCAGCGCCAACGGACAATCCTGGGAGGCGCAGGGCTGGTACGGCGGCGACATCGACCGCCTGTGGGTGCGAACCGAGGGCGAGCGCAGCAGTGGACGGCTGGAAGAGGCGGACGTGGAGGCGCTGTGGAGCCATGCCGTATCCACCTACTGGAACACCCAGCTCGGCGCGCGGCAGGACTTCGGCACGGGCCCGAACCGGACCTGGGCCGCCGTGGGCATCCAGGGCCTGGCGCCTTACTGGTTCGAGACCGAGGCCACCTTCTATGCGGCCGCCGGAGGTCGTACGGCAGCCCGCTTGCGCGCGGAGTACGACCTGCTGATCACCCAGCGGCTGATCCTCCAGCCCGAGCTGGAAGTGAACGCCTACGGCAAGGCCGACCGGCGCCAGGGCACGGGCTCCGGACTATCGGATGCCTCGTTCGGCCTGCGGTTGCGCTACGAGATACGGCGGGAGTTTGCCCCGTACATCGGCATCCGCTTCGTCGACCGCTTCGGGCGTTCGGCCGACATGGCCCGTGCCGAGGGCCAGCCTGTGTTCGACCGGCAGGTGGTAGCCGGCATCCGGGCCTGGTTCTGACGCCTCCCGGGCCCCCTGACCCCCGGGCCATGTCCCCGGGGGCACTAAACCCGGATAATCGACCGGCTCCCGACTGGGAACGCAGACGACCGAGGTGGTAGTGAAGGGGAACAAGCAGGGCCTGACCGGACGGCAGGTCGAATATTTCGCACTGGGCGGCGCCCTGGGTTCGGGCATCTTCCTGGGCGTGGGGCAGGGCATCCGCATCGGCGGTCCGGCACTCATCCTGGCGTATGCCGTGGCCGGCATCGTGATGTACATCGTGGCCCGCTGCCTCGGCGAGATGGCCCTGAACGGCAACCGCAGCGGTTCCTTCGTCAGCTACACCAAGCGTTACTGGGGGCCGCGCGCGGGCTTCGTCCACGGCTGGGGTTACTGGGTCTGCGGCACGATGGTGTGCATGGCCGAACTCACGGCCGTGGGCATGCTGGTGCATAGCTGGATGCCGTCCATCCCGCAGTGGATTCCCGCCCTGGGCGGCCTGCTGGTGCTTTGCGGCATCAACTCGCTGCGCGTGCGGGTATTCGGCGAAGTCGAGTTCGGCATGGCGCTGATCAAGATCCTGGCGCTGTCCCTGTTCCTCATCGTGGGCGCCTACCTGCTTTTTGCCGGCCCCACGGCGAGCCTGCCCACGGCCACGGTGAAGAACCTCTGGACCCAGGGTGGTTTCTTCCCCACCGGCCTGCACGGCTTCCTTTCCGTGCTGCCCATCGCCGCGTTCGCCTTCGGCGGCACGGAGTTGATCTGCCTGGCCGCTGCCGAAACGGTAGAGCCGGAACGCACGCTGCCGCGCGCGATCAACGGGTTGCTGGTGCGCCTGCTGCTGTTCTACGTGGGCACCACCTTCCTCATCGTGACCCTCGTGCCCTGGCGCGACGTGCCCACCGACGGCAGCCCCATCGTTGCGATCTTCGAGCGCATGGGCGTGCGTGCCGCCGGTGCCATCATGAGCATCGTGCTCATCACGGTGCTGCTTTCGGCCTGCAATTCGCTCATGTTCGGCATGGCACGCGTGCTGCGTGCGCTGGCTCTCGAACGCTGCGCCCCGGCACCCTTCGGCAAGCTCAACCGCTACGACACGCCAGGCAATGCCGTGATCGTGTCGATGCTCGCCATCTCGGCGGCCATCGCGCTCAATTACTACATCCCCGGTGAAGTGTTCGGCCTGCTGATGAACAGCATCGCCATGGCCGTGGTGGCCGTATGGGCCATCTTCGTGGCCGTGCACCTGCGCTTCCGCCGCAGCGTGAAGGACATCGGTGCGCTCACCTATGCCGCGCCGCTGTCGCCCTGGGGCAACCTGTTCGTGCTGGTGTTCCTGGTCGCCGTGACGGGCATTCTCGCCATGGATGCCACGTTCCGCCCTGCCTTCATCTACGTGGCAGGACTGTTCGCGGGATTATTCGTATTCACCCTGATCCGCAAGCCGCCGCCCGCCGTGGATACGGCAGGCGAGCCTTCCACGGACTGAATCAGGGCGTCCTGCCCTCGGCCAGCCAGCCATCGATGCGTTCGATGGCTGGCATGAGGTCGGCGATGCTGTCGACGACGAGATGCGCGCCGGCTTTCTCAAGCCGGCCTCGCGCAACAGCGATGCGACGCGCACGCTCATCCGCTCCGGTGGCCTGCCACTCTTCCAGCGAAAGCCCCACTTCGTTGCCACTGGCGGCGATGCCTACGGCCCACATGCCGGCGGCGCGCCCGGCCGCCAGCCCGCTGGGACTGTCGTCCACGACGACGCAGGAGCGCACGTCGGGCACCTGCAGTGCAAGCGCATTGTCGAGACACATGTCGGGCCAGGGACGTCCACGGGGTACGTCACTCACCGTGGTGCAGTGGTCGGGAACATATCCCCGCGCCGCAGCCATGGGCGCAAGATAGGTCATGACCTCATGGGGGTAACCCGTGGTGCTGCCGATGCGTATATCGCGACGGCGCAGGGCGGCGATGGTATCAAGGGCGCCCGGAATCAGCGCATGGTGCTTTTCCACATGCTCCGGGTCGATCTCCAGGAAACGGGTGTAGAGGCGGTCGACGTCCGCTTTAACCGGTTCCGCGCCAAAGCAAACAATCCAGCGCTTCTTGACCGCCGGCATCGCCAGGATCATCGCGATATGTTCGCGCTTGGCGGCACCCATGGGTTCCCGCGCTTCAGCAATATCAATGGGCAGGCCCGCCTCATCGAAGACCTGCCGGAACGCTCCCACGGGTGCCATGCAACCGAAATCGAGCACGGTACCGGCCCAGTCGAAAATGACGGCGGACACCGGACCACGGCAGGTGCCGCTGGAAGAGGGGAGGTGCATGGCGTGACCCTTGTCGCTGGAAAGGGCCACAGCCTAGGCGGGCGATATGTCGCGCCCGTGGTGGATGTCTAGACAGTCGGCGGAACTGTCGAGGGCATCGTCACTTCTTGCAGCCCAGCGTTTCGTACGACTGCATGACGCGATAGTCCAGCGTGCCGCCCGGCAGGTTGCGGCGCATGCGGATCTTGCTGCATTCCATGTACGTGCCTACCTTGCGCACCGTATCGCTGATGCTGGGCGGCGACACCACATGGATGCCGGCCGTCACCGGAATGGTCGAGCCGGGCAGTGACGGCCCGGCATGGCGGCCTGCGGCATCGAGGCCACGTCGCAGGGACGGATCGCCATAATCCCCCGAAGGTGCTGCGGGTATTGCCACGATGTCGCTTCCCGGCTGCGCCAGGGGTGCGCTGGTCATCGGCGTTGACGGTGCGGGTGCCACAGGCTCCTGAGTGATCCTGGCAGTCCGCGACGCGGGGATGACCGCAGCGTGCCGCGTTGGTAGCGACGGGAGCGGGGGAGGCGGGGGAGGCGGGGGAGGCGGGGGAGCGACACGCTGAGTGTCGTGGAAACTCACTTCCAGTGCCGATGCCGGCGTGCGGGATGCATCGGTGGAAGAAGCCATGCCGTTTCCCCGGAGCCCCAGCAATACCGCCACCAGCATGAGGTGCCCGAACAGGACCACTCCGATCACGGCACCGCGGGTGATCGCTTCACGGGTTGTCCGGTTGGCCTGCCTCATCCTTGCCCCCTGTCGTTGACGGCCCGTCTGGTCGTCAGCGGGGCTTGGACAGGGCATGCGCCGCTTGGTTCAACGGCCCGGTGCAGAGTGCCCGGGGAGAAAGATAGGACGTTTCATGGATGTTGCCCCGGGTCCGTGATTCGATTCACGGAAATAGCTACCTGCGAAAAGTTGCCGAATCCTCATGAAGCTGCGGCAGCCGCCTTGCCTATAGTTCATCCCGCTGTAGCGCCTGTATGGATTGGGGAATCACGGCCGGGTCATCCGGCCTGGCGCTGCGCGCTTCGAACTACGTCGCCATCGAGCGACGACACATAAGCGGGATCTGGATGAGTCACTGGCCTTGTCGGCACCGGTATGCCCGGACGCCGGCCGGACCGTGCTCGCTTCGTTCGTTATTCATGGGAGAAATACACGTGACAGGCAGGACCCTTTCCATCTGTATGGCTGTAACCGTTGCCGGACTGCTTTCGGCGGCATCGCCCGAGGTACGCGCCGCGCCCCAGTCGGACACCTCGTTCGCAGCCGCCGCCACCTGCAATGCCGTGACCTGGTCGGCAGGCATCAACTACACGCTGGGCACCGTGGTTCGCTACGCGCCCAATGGCAATTACTACAAGCTGGTCAATGTCGGCACCAATGGCAGCGACGGCACCGACCCCACCATCAGCACCTGGTACTGGCAGCCTACGCAGTGCGACAACTCCGGTGGTGGCTCGTCGGGCGGCAGCTTCGTGGTCAGCGAAGCGCTGTTCAACCAGATGTTCCCCAGCCGCAACAGCTTCTATACCTATGCAGGCCTGGTCTCTGCATTGTCGGCGTATCCGCAGTTCGCCACCGAGAGCAACGCCTCCGTCGCGCGCCAGGAAGCCGCCGCCTTCCTCGCCAACGTTTCCCACGAGACCTCGGGCCTGGTCTACATCCGCGAAGTGAACCAGGCCAACTGGAACTCGTACTGCCAGCCGGTGGGCTCTTGCGGCAACCTGCAGTACTACGGTCGTGGTCCGCTGCAGCTGAGCTGGAACTACAACTACTCGGCCGCCGGCAACGCCCTCGGACTCGACCTGTTGCACAACCCGGATCTGGTGGCGACCAACTCGGCCGTGGCCTGGAAGACCGCCTTGTGGTTCTGGATGACCCAGTCGGGCCAGACCGCACTCACGCCGCACCAGGCGATCTCGGGAGGCCAGGGCTTCGGCGCGACGATCCGCGCGATCAATGGGGGCATCGAGTGCAATGCCACCGGCGTGGGGCATGACGAGATGCAGGATCGGGTGAACATCTATACGAACTTCACCCGCCTGCTTGGCGTGTCCACCGGTAGTGGTGCACTCGGCTGCTAGCGATTCCCCGGCCTGGTTTGCAGGCCGGTTCCTTCCGTCATGCACTCAATAGGCATGGAAAAGGTTTTTTGTTGCCGCAATTGAGTCTTTCGAAATAATCCTCGCCGTTTCGTAATCGGGTTATTTAGAGCGTGACAAATCGCAAATGAGCAAGGCCGTCGAAAGGATTTTCGACGGCCTTTTTGATTTCATTCCCATTTCATGTTTTGCCGATTCTGTTGGGATTATCTCGTGACTGCCCTGAAGTTGCTTTTGTAAACACCTGTCCGGGCGTGGCTTGCCAAATTTATGCATTCGCCCCTCGGAGGGGTGCCTTAGTCTCGGCCCCGGGAATCCTAAATCAGCGTTAATGAGACTTGCCCTATGTCGACAGTGGGACGGCCTTTTGCGGCCTTTCGTCGGGGCGGCTTTTTGCGCGAATGGGATTCACATTAATCAATGGCACAGCGCAATCATTCGGACCGGGGAAGCATCATGAGCCAGCGTCGTATTGAAACTGTTCGCCGCAACTCGCTTACGAAGAGCATCTACGCCGCTCTGGCATCCGTCCTCATCATGCCGGCTGTCAGTGAGGTCGCCCAGGCGACTTGCACGCTGCCTCCGGCGGCAGTCGTCACCTGCGCCGTCGGCACCCCTCAACTGAACTACGCCAGTCCCACCGCTGGCATCACCGTCAATGTGGATACGGGGGCCATCGTCAGCGTTCCGGCCCTGCTTGGCGGTAACGCCATGACGTTAACCGGCAACGGCATCACGGTGAACAACCAGGGCATTATCGACCCTGCAAACCAGGGCGGACTCAGCCTCACGTCTGCCGGCATGATCCTCGGCAACAACACCGTCGGCGGCAGCACGATCAACGTCAACAATGAGGCGGGCGGTACGATCAAGGGCATCTTCAACATCGCGACGCTGTTCGGCTACGGTGGCCAGGCCATCTCCGCGCAGAATGCGACGGGAGGTGTAACCAACATCACCAACAACGGTACGGTAGGCATGTCGCTGCTTGGCCTGGGCAATCTGTCCGATGCCCTGGCGATCGTCTCGTACGGCGGCGGACAGACCAACCTGACCAATACCGGCAACATCACGGGCCGTATCGCTTTCGCCGGCTCGGGTACCGCCAACGCCGGCAACACCTTCCTCAATGCCGGCACGGTCAGCGGCAGCGTCTATATGGGCGATACCCCGACCGGAAACACCTTTACGGCCGTGTCCGGATCGAGTGTGTCCTCGACCGGTATTTCTCCTGGCGGCTTGCTGACCGGAGTGACCGGCGTGAATACCGCCGCCGCCGGAGTCGTGGACGGCGGCGCCGGCGCGAACAATTTTCTTGTTCTGCAAAATTCACCGACGGGCCCTGGGTCTGGCACCGGCGGTGCCCCGACGACAATCAGCGCCACGAATTACCAGCGCTTCCAGCACCTCACCGTCAACAGCGGCACCTGGAATCTCCAGGGTGCCGTGGCAGTGACGGATACGACACTCAACGACGGCCTGATCAACTTCGACAACGCCGGCGCGTTCGGAACGGGCACGTTCAACGTCAACGGCGGCACGATTGCGGCATCCAATGCAGGGCTGACCCTGGCGAACAATTTCGCGCTCAACACCGGACGGCTCACGTTGGGTGGCACCAATGCATTCGGCCTGGGAGGCATCCTGACCGGTGCGGGTGGCCTCACGGTCAGCAATACGGGTGTGGTGACCCTGGGCGGTGCCAACCTCTTCAGCGGTGGCGTAAACCTCAACGCGGGTGGCCTGCTGCTTGGCAATGCCGGGGCGCTCGGTTCCGGCAACCTGACCATCGGAGGCTCGGCCACGCTCGATACCACCGGTGCATTCGGACTGGCGAACAACATCGTCGTCAACGGTGGCGGCAGTCTCAACCTGTTGGGTACCCAGGCACTCTCGCTCAATGGTTCATTGTCCGGCGCAGGCAACCTCATCAAGAGCGGTACAGGCACGCTGACGCTCGGTGGCAGCAATTCGCTGACCGGCAACTTCTCGATCACGGGTGGCGCGCTCGCGCTGGGCGCGGGCGGCAGCCTGTCGCCGACGGGGGCGATCACGCTTGGGTTGGGCACGTCGCTGGATCTTTCCGCGGCTGCCAACCAGGCCATTGGCTCGTTGGCCGGCCTCGGCGGCAACGTCAATCTCGGCACGCACACGCTGACGCTCAACGGCCTGGGTAGTACCAGTTATGCAGGCACCATCGTCGGCAGCGGCGGCCTTGTAAAACTGGGTACGGGCGTGCAGGCGCTCAGTGGCAACAATACCTTTACCGGTGGCGTTGCCCTGAATGCAGGTGGCCTGCTGCTAGGCAGCGGAGCGGCCATCGGAACGGGCGTGTTGAGCGTGGGTGGTGAGGTCACGCTCGATGGCACGGCGGCGATTTCGCTCAACAACGCCGTGTCGCTGAACGCGGGCGGTTCACTGAATGTGCTTGGCGGACAGCCGCTCACGTTCAACGGCGTCATCATCGGTGCCGGCAATATCGTGAAGAGCGGTGCTTCGATACTGACCCTCAATGGCGCAAACACCTTCGGCGGCGGCGTGAACGTCAACGGAGGCGGCCTCCTTCTGGGTAACAACACTGCCCTCGGTGGCGGCACCCTGAACATCAACAATGCCGCGACGGTCGACGGCTCCACTGCACTGACGCTCGGCAACAACGTCAATCTCGCCCTGGGTGGTTCGCTGAATGTGCTCGGCGGCAATCCGCTGACCTTCAATGGCGCCATCGGCGGTGCGGGTAGCCTGATCAAGAGCGGCGCATCGACCCTGACCCTGGATGGTGCGAATACCTTCACCGGCGGCCTCAACATTTCCGCAGGTACGGTTGCGCTGGGTGCCGGCGGCAGCCTGGCGGCGACCGGCGCGGTGAACCTGTCCGGCCTGGGTGCAGACCTGGATATCTCCGGTGGCGGCAACCAGACGATCGGTGACCTGTCCGGCGTGCTGGGCAGCACGATCAACCTCGGCGCCAACACGCTGACCTTCGGCGGCATCGCCAACCAGACCTACGGCGGCATCATCAGTGGCGCGGGTGCGCTCGTGAAGAATGGCTCCGGGGTGCAGACGCTGACCGGGGCAAATACCTTCCAGGGTGGCCTCACGCTCAACGCAGGCGGGCTGCTGCTCGGCAACAACGGCGCCCTGGGTACCGGCGCACTCACTGTCGGCGGTGCTTCCACGCTCGACGGCACCGGCGCGCTCAACCTGGCCAATAACGTCAACCTCAACGCCAATCTGGATCTCCTGGGTAGCCAGGCCGTGACCCTGGGCGGTGTGATCTCGGGCACGGGTGCGCTGATCAAGGACGGCGCATCACTGCTCACGCTCAATGGCGCAAACACCTTCAGCGGCGGCCTGAACCTCAATGCCGGTGGTCTGCTGCTGGGCAACAACGGAGCGCTTGGCACGGGTGCACTCAACGTCAGTGGCGCGGCGACGCTTGACGGCGCGGCTGCCCTGAACCTGGGCAATGCCATCAACCTCAACGCGGCGCTCACCCTGCCGGGAACGCAGAACCTCACCCTTGGTGGCGTGGTCGCCGGTACAGGCAGCCTGACCAAGAACGGTGCATCGACGCTCACGCTCAATGGCGCAAATTCGTTCAGTGGTGGCCTGAATCTCAATGCCGGCGGCCTCGTGCTCGGCAACAACAACGCACTGGGTACAGGTGCGCTCAACGTCAATGGTGCGGCATCGCTGGACGCAACATCGGCGCTGAACATCGGCAACAACGTCAATCTTGCCGCCGCACTCACCGTGCCAGGCACTCAGGCGCTCACCCTCGGTGGCGTGGTCGCCGGTACGGGAAGCCTGGTCAAGAACGGCGCCTCGGTGCTGACACTCGACGGGGCCAATACCTTCAGTGGCGGCCTGAACCTCAACGCGGGCGGCCTGCTGCTCGGCAACGGCAGCGCGCTCGGCACCGGTGCGCTGAATGTCATCGGCAACGGCACGCTGGATACCAGCTCGGCGTTGAGCCTCGGGAACAACGTCACGCTCGGTGCGGGTGGCGCGCTGAACGTCCTGGGCAGCCAGGATCTCACCCTCGCTGGCGTCGTCTCCGGTACGGGCGGCATCACCAAGAGCGGCGCGTCGTCCCTTACCCTCAATGGCGCGAACACCTTCAGCAGCGGCCTCAACCTGGCTGGCGGCACGCTCGTGCTCGGCAATAACGCCGCGCTTGGCACGGGTGCGCTCAATGTCACCGGCAACTCGGTGCTCGATGCGAATGCCTCGCTGAACGTCGGCAACAACATCGCGCTGGGTGCCGGCGCGGGCCTTAACGTGCTCGGCAGCAATCCGCTGACCCTCGGTGGCGTCCTGTCCGGCTCGGGTGGTATCTCGAAGAATGGTGCATCAACCCTCACGCTGACCGGTGCGAACACATTCACCGGCGGTACCACGATCAACGAAGGCACGCTGGCGCTGGGTGCCGGCGGCAGCCTCGCGGCGAACAGCGGCCTGGCGCTCAGCACGGCGGGTGCCACCTTCGACATCTCCGGCGCGACCGGCGATCAGTCCGTCGGCTTCCTCACGGGCGTGGCGGGAACCAACCTGACGCTGGGCGGCAACGCGCTCACCTTCGGCGACGCGAGCGACCGGACGTTCGATGGCCTGATCACGGGTAGCGGTCGCCTGGTGAAGACCGGGACCGGCGTGGAAACACTCGGCGGCGCAAATACCTTCAGCGGCGGCGTAACACTCAATGCCGGCGGCCTGATCGTCGGCGACAACGCCGCGCTGGGCACGGGTGCATTGACGGTCGGCGGTGTGACCACCCTCGATTCGTCAGGACCGATCACGCTCGCGAACAACATCACGCTCAATGCCGGACTTACCGTACTTGGCAGCAACGCGCTGACGCTCAACGGCGTGCTTTCCGGCACGGGCAGCCTGACCAAGGATGGCACTGCAACGCTGACCCTCAATGGTCTCAACACGTACACCGGCGACACCAACATCAATGCCGGTACGCTTGCCCTGGGTGCAGGTGCCAGCCTGAACACCAACGGCACGGTCAATCTGGCCGGCGGCGCCACGTTCGACCTCTCCGCAGGCAACGGCTCCCAGGTGTTCGGTACGCTCAATGGCAGCGGCACCGTCAATATCGGCGCCAATTCGCTCACCCTGGGCGGCACGGCCAACGGCACCTACAGCGGCGCCATCGCCGGCACGGGCGGCCTGATCAAGGAAGGCTCGGGCACGGAAACCCTGACCGGTGCCAACACCTTTACCGGTGGCACGACGATCAACGCCGGCACGCTCGCCATCGGTGCAGGCGGCAGCCTCGCCGATACAGGTGCGGTGACCCTCGCCAACAACGGCACGACGTTCGACATCAGCGCGGGCGGCAACCAGAGCATCGGTTCGCTGGCTGGCGTGGCTGGCAGTACGGTGGCGCTGGGTGCGAATGCACTCACGCTCGGAGGCGTCGGCAACTCCGCCTTCGACGGTGCCCTGACGGGAACCGGCAGCCTGATCAAGAACGGCGCAGGCATCCAGACGCTGGGTGGTGCCAGCACCTTCAGCGGCGGCGTGACACTGAATGCCGGTGGCCTGGTGCTCGGCAACAACAACGCCCTGGGCACGGGTGCGCTCTCGGTCGGTGGCAATGCCACGCTCGACAACACCAGCCCGCTGAACGTCACCAATGCCGTGGACCTCGCGGCGGGCGGCAACCTCACCGTGCTGGGCAGCAATGCGCTCACGCTGGGTGGCGTCATCTCCGGTGCCGGTGGCCTGACCAAGGACGGCGCCTCGGTGCTGACGCTGACGGGTGCCAACACCTATACCGGCGGCACCACGATCAACAGCGGCACGCTGGCGATCGGTGCAGGTGGAAGCCTGGCATCGACCGGCGCCGTGAACCTCACGGGTACCGGCACGTTCGACATCTCCGGTGGCGGCAACCAGACCATCGGATCGCTGGGCGGCGTGGCGGGCAGCTCGGTGGCACTGGGTGGCAACACGCTTACGCTCGGTGGCGCGGCCGACGGTACCTACAGTGGCGTCATCAGCGGTAGCGGCGGCCTCGTGAAGGACGGCGCAGGCGTGCAGACCCTCAACGGCGTGAACACCTTCAGCGGTGGTGTCGCACTCAATGGCGGTGGCCTGATCGTCGGCAGCAACGGTGCGCTGGGCAGCGGCACGCTCACCGTGGGTGGCACGGGCGGTGCGACGCTGGATTCCAGTGGCCCGACCACGCTCGTCAATGCCATCACGCTCAACGCCGGCCTCACGGTGCTCGGTACCAACGACCTGACCCTGAACGGCGATATCTCGGGTGCCGGCAGCCTGACCAAGAACGGCAACGCGACGCTGACCTTGAATGGCAACAACACCTATACCGGCGGCACCAATATCAACGCCGGCACGCTAGCCCTCGGCGCAGGCGCCAGCCTTTACGCCAACGGCATCGTGAACCTTGCCACCGGCGCCACCTTCGACCTCTCCGCGGGTAACGGCACCCAGGTGTTCGGTACGCTGGTCGGCGGCGGCACCGTGAACCTCGGTGGCAACTCGCTGACGGTAGGCGGCGCCGCCGATGGTACCTATAGCGGTTCGATCGCCGGCACCGGCGGCCTGACCAAGATCGGTACCGGCACGGAAACCCTGACGGGTGCCAATACCTATACCGGTGGCACGACGATCAACGAAGGCATCCTGGCGATCGGTGCAGGCGGCAGCCTCGCCGCGAGCGGTGCGGTGAACCTTGCCAATGCCGGTACCGGTTTCGACATCTCCGCAGGCGGCAACCAGACCATCGGCTCGCTGGCCGGTGTGACCGGTAGCACGGTGACACTGGGCGCCAATGCGCTGACGCTGGGCGGCGTAGGCAATACTGCGTTCAACGGCGTGATCGCTGGTGCGGGCAGCCTCGTGAAGAACGGTGCGGGTATCCAGACGCTCGGCGGCGCGAACACCTTCACCGGTGGTGTCACGCTCAATCAAGGCGGCCTGGTGCTCGGCAGCAACGATGCACTCGGCACGGGCGCCCTCAGCGTGACCGCGAACGCTTCGCTGGATACGAATGCGCCAGTCACCATCGCCAACAATGTCGGCATCGCCACGGGTGCCAGCCTCGATGTACTGGGCAGCAACCCGCTGACGATCGGCGGCGTGGTGTCGGGTGCGGGTGGCGTCATCAAGGACGGTGCATCGACGCTGACCCTGACCGGCGCGAATACCTATACCGGCGGCACGACGATCAACGCTGGCACGCTCGCCATCGGTGCGGGCGGCAGCCTGTCGTCTTCGGGTGCGGTGAATCTCGCCGGCACCGGCACGTTCGACATATCCGCCGGAGGCAACCAGAGCATCGGTACTCTCGGCGGCGTGGCCGGCAGCACGGTGGCGCTGGGCGCCAACGCGCTCACGCTGGCGGGTGCGGGCGACAGCGTGTTCAACGGCACGGTGGCCGGCACCGGCAGCCTCGTCAAGAACGGCGCAGGCACGCTGAACCTCGGCGGCGCCAACACCTTCAGCGGTGGCGTCACCTTGAACGCAGGCACCTTGCTCACCGGCAACGATGCCGCGCTGGGCACGGGTGCGCTGACCGTCGGCGGTGCAGCCACCCTCGACTCGTCGGCGGCCACGACACTGGCCAACGCGGTCGTGCTCAATGCAGCGCTGACCCTGCCGGGCAACCAGGCCCTCACGCTCAATGGCGCCATCTCCGGCGCAGGCAGCCTCGTCAAGAACGGCAATGCGTCGCTCACGCTCAACGGCAACAGCAGCTACAGCGGTGGCACCACGGTCAACGGCGGCTCACTCACCCTGGGCAGCAACACGGCGCTGGGTACGGGTGACCTGTCGATCAACGGCGGCAGCCTGCAGTCCGGTGCCACGGCGGTCACCATCGCCAATAACGTGAACGTGGGAACGAACGGCCTGACCGTGCAGGGCACGCAGGACCTGGGTATCAACGGCAGCGTGTCGGGTTCCGGTGGCCTGCTGAAGCAGGGTACGGGCACGTTGAACCTGGGTGGCTCGCTCGCCGGCCTCACCGGTGGCGTCACGGTGAACGGCGGCGTCCTCAATGCCAGCAATCCGTACACCGGCAACATCACGGTGGGCACGGGCGCGACGGCCAGCCTCAACGGCAGCGGCAACAACGTCACGGCCAGCGGTCCGCTGGGCGGCACGCTGAACCTCGGCGGTGGCAGCACGATCAACGTGAGCTACGGCAACCTGCCGGGCATCACGGGTACGGTCAACGGCACCGCTCCGGGCAGCACGCTCAACATCACGGGCACGGGTGAGGCGAACCTGCCGGGTGCGTCGTTCACCAACATCAGCAACCTCAACGTCGGCGCAGGCACGCTCTCGGTCGCCAGCGGCACCTCGGCAAGCTTCACCGGCGGTACGACGGTGGGTGGCAACCTTGTGGTCAACGGCAGCCTGACCGGTCCGGTCACCGTCAATGCCGGTGGCGGCCTCATCGGTGGCGGCACGATCAGCGGCCCGGTCACGGTCGGCAACGGTGGCACGGTGGCGCCGAGCGGTACGAATGGTGCGACCGGTGCCGCGGCTGGCACAGGTACGCCGGGCTCGACGCTCACCACGGGCGGCCTGGCCCTGGGCGCCGGTTCCACGACCCAGGTGCGCACCAACGCAGGCGGCGCCAGCGACAGCATCAACGTCAATGGCAGTGCTTCGCTCGGCGGCCAGCTGGTGGCACTGCCCTCGGCCGGTACCTACGCACCGATCACCAACTACACGATCATCAATGCGAGCGGCGGCATCTCGGGTGCCTATGCCAGCGTGGTGCAGAACACCTTGCCGTTCCTCAATGCCAGCGTCACGCAGCAGGGCAACCAGCTGATCTTGACGCTGAGTCAGGCCGGTGGCGGGCAGGGCACGGGTGGCAAGCCGTTCAACCAGTTCGCCGGCCTCAACGGCAACCAGTACCGCATGGCGACGGCGTTGCAGACCATCGCGACCTCGGGCGGCAACCCGCTGCCGACCCTGCTGGGCTATGCACGCGGCCTGACCTCCGACCAGGTGATCCGCTCGTTCGATTCGCTCACGGGTGAAACCTATGCCTCGGCAGCGAACGCGGAACTCAGCGGCCAGAGCCAGTACCAGGACACGCTGTTCTATCGCCTGAAGCTGGCCCGCGACACGGGTGAGCAGGGTCCGGCCGTCTGGGCCGAGCCATACACCTCGAGCAGCGATTTCGATCGCAGCACCGATGTCGCCAAGACCGACTACCGCATCCATGGCCTCATCATCGGCGCGGATACCTCGGTCACCCCGGACCTGCGCCTGGGTGTGCATGCCAACTTCGCCAACTCGCGGACGGAAGTGGATCGCCGCGGTGATTACACCGACGTGGACCAGGCCGCCATCGGCATCCACGCGCTGTACTTCAACCAGCAGCAGTGGTGGGCGGAAGGCCTGGCCTCGTATGGCTGGCAGAGTGCCGACAGCGCTCGTCGTATCGCGGTCGGTCCGTATACACCGCAGGCCACGGGCAGCTACGACGGCAAGACGATCAACGCGGCCCTGGAAGGCGGCTATCGCTTCGAAGTGGGCAAGGGCCTGCACCTGGAGCCGTTCGTCGGTGCGTACTACACGAAGGTGAAGTACGACGCGTTCACCGAGAAGGGCGCCGGCGATGCAGACCTGCGCGTGGGCAAGGCCAACGCCAGCAGCATGCAGTACGGCGCAGGCCTGCGACTGGTCGGCGATGTTGACCTGGGAGTGGCTGGCACGAAGCTGCACCCGATCGTGATGGTGCGTTATCTGCACAACACCAAGGACGGTACGGTGTCGGTGAACAACGCCTTCGCGGGCGTGCCGACCGACAGCTTCGTCGTGCAGGGTTCGCGGCCGGTGCGCAATCACTGGCAGGCGGGCGTGGGCATGAGCTTCGACATCACCCCGGCCGCCAGCACCTTCGTGTACTACAACGCGGACCGCGCGGACCATTCGTCCAGCGATTCCGTCAACCTGGGGTTCCGCTGGAACTTCTGACGACGGACAGGCCCGGGTGACTTTCACGAGCCGCCCGGGCGGTTGACCCCCACTTGAAGCCAAATACGACGCCTATCAGATAATTTGATAGGCGTTTACTTTTTCTATCAGGGAAATTGCCCGACAATCTGCCGTATCGATATATAGGTGACACGGCAGTGCAGGGTCTGAAGCGAAAACTGGTGTACGTGGTGGGCTACGAACTGATCGGCGTGGTCGTTTCGGCGGCCTGTCTTGCGATCATGGGCGGCAGTCACGCCTCGGTCACCGGCCCGCTCGCGGTCGTGATTTCCACCACCGCCGCCACCTGGAACGTGCTGTACAACACCTTGTTCGAGGCTTGGGAGCGTACGCGCGCCGACAAGGGCCGCAGCATGCTCCGCCGCGTGCTTCACGCCGCCGGCTTCCAGCTCTCGCTGGTGTGCATGCTGATTCCGCTGATTTCCTGGTGGATGGACGTATCGCTGCTGAAGGCGGCGAGCATGGAGGCGGTGCTGCTCATCTTCTTCCCGATCTACACCTTCGTGTACACATGGGCATTCGATCGCATCTTCGGGCTACCCTCGCGGGGTGAGCCGGTGCCGCAGCACAAGGCGTCCTGAATCACCGGAAGGCCCGGGCGATCGCAACGATCGCCCGGGCCTTTCAACATCAGAACTGCGCAGAGGCCGTCAGCACAAAGGTGCGCGGCGCACCGATGTAGTAATAGCCGGGAGTCGAATCGTCACCCAGGGTGGCCAGGTAACGACGGTTGGCCAGGTTGGTCACCGATAGCGTGAAGTCGAGCGACTTGATCCAGGGCGTGGCCGCCTTGCCGCCCGCCAGATCGACGTGATAGCCGACGTTGGCATCGAACACCGTATACGGGTTCATCTTCTCGGTGTTGTCGCGGGTGCCGTAACGATCGCCCACGTACTTGGCGGACAGGCCGGCACGGAAGTCGTCCTTGTGCCAGTTGATGCCCACCGCGAGCATGCGACCCGGCTGGCCCGTCACCTTGTTGCCCTTCGTGATGCCGTCCAGGTTCTGCAGGTAGGTGGAATCGTTGAGCGTGGCCGAAGCGTACAGATCCAGCGTCGGGATCACGGTCCAGTCCACGAGGCCCTCGATACCCTTCGACTCGATACCGCCCACGTTGATGTAGGTGCCCTCGGTGCCCACGGTGTAGTTGATGTGGGTGTACTGCGAGGTGGGGGTGATCTCGTTGATCTGGTTGGCGAAGCGCACGTGGTACAGCGCCACGCTGGCCTGGAAGTCGCGAGTCTGGTAGCGGTAGCCGAGATCGATGTTGGAAGACGTCTCCGGCTTCACCTGGCTGATGTCGGTGCCGCTGTCGGCGGCCTGCACGACGCTGTCGGACGGGGGCGAGAAGTTCTTCGTGTAGCTGGCGTAGATCTGCGATTCCGGGGTGAGATGCCATACGGCGCCCACCGACGGCAGGATGTCGGAGTTGAAATCCTTGTCGGCAAAACGGTTGCCGGCAATGAGATCCTGTCCGGAGATGTTCACCAGGTACTTGCTCACGCCCAGCGACACGTCCACGGGACCGAAGGTGACGTTGTCCTGGAGGAACAGCTTGCGCGTGTCGGTCTTGAGCTTGTCCAGGAACTGCAGGTAGTACGCGTCGCGGTCGTACTTCCACGACGTGGCGGTGTCGAGCACCTCATACCAGTTGCGTCCGGCGTTGCGATCCTGGTCTTCGAACCAGGTACCTGCGTAGAGGTGGTTGCCGGCGATGTCCCAGTGGCCATCGAGCATGAAACCGTAGCGGTTGTTCTTGTATGTGCTGCCGCGGAAGCTGTTGATCGGCGACGAGCCGGCCGGATAGCAGCCGGCATCGAACGGATTGGCACAGCCATTGGGCTGGGCCAGCGCCACGCCGTTGGGCGAACGGTAATAGGCCTGGACGAAGCCGGCACCTGCCGCCGGGTAGTTGTTCACCAGGTTGCCGCCCTTGTCGGTGGCATAGAGCTGGTACGGGGGCATCCAGCCACCATAGCCTTCCTGGAAGTGGTAGTACGGATAGAAGCTGATGTCCGCGTCGTCGCTCACCTGGTAGTCGAACTTCACGCCCGCCAGTGCGTTCTTGCGCTTGGTGTTCCACGCATTGACGTATTGCTGGTCCGTGTTCGGATCGCCGGTCCACTTCGTGGTGAGGAAGTCGTAGTTCGGATCCTGCTGGAACTGTGCCTTGGTGACGTCGTTGTAGTTGTTTTCGTAGGCCTTGTCCCACGAGAAGCGCGAGGTGATCGTGAGCTTGTCGGTGACGTTGCTGATCAGCTTGAGATCCACGTGGTCGCGGCTGGTGTGGCCGTTGTCCGGGTGGCCGAAACCGATCCAGCGATCGTTATGGGTGGTGGAGTAGCTGATGTACGCCGTCGTGGTGTTGTTGAAGAAGCTGCCGGTATCCAGGCGGATGAAGGTGCGCTTGGCATCCCACTGGCCAATCGACTGGTCGACGCGCACGCCGGCTTCGCTCTTCGGATCGTTCGACTGATAGCTCAACGTGCCACCCAGGGCCTGCAACGACGGTGAACCGATGTCAGCGGTGCCCTGCGACACGGTGGCCGAGGCGAGGTTTTCGCTGTCGAGGAAACGGTTCGGCTTGGAGCCGCCGGCATAACCGGCCGAGCCATTGGGCAGGCCGTCGATGGTGAAGCCGAGCTGGTCCTGCGTGAAGCCGCGCAGGGTGATGCCGGTGGAGTAATCGTCGCTGTCGAAGACACCGCCCTGGGTGATGTTCACGCCCGGCGCCATGTTCACGGCATCGGTGACGCTGCTGAGCGGCGGTTCGAACTTCAGTTCGTCCTTCGGGATAACCGTATTGGTGAAGCCCACGGCCTTGCCGGTGACCTGGACCGAATCGAGGTCGCTGGTGGTCTTCTTGTCCTTCGCAGGAGTGGGGTTGGGCTGTCCATTGCCGGTGTCGTCACTCGCAGTGGCGGGGGTGTTGCTGCCCTGTGGGGTTTCCACGGGCCATGCGAGACCGGGCGTGGCGACGGCGAGCAGGAGCACGCCAACATGTCCACGATGGATGAACTTCATCTTTCTCGTTCCTTGCGTATCGGTGTGGGAGCAGACGTTGTGCAGGACGCAGGGCGTGACGGCATGCCACCGTTCTGATTATTGGATTGCGCCATTCGACCAGCGAGATGAAGCATGCCGATGCAGTGTGTCAATTTGTGGACATTGGGCAAAATGGGTATTTTATTGAACGCGCAAGGAATGGGCCTGGATCGCATGAGCGCGAAGCCCTATAGCGTCGCCATAAGGAGCGCGCAGGAATTCTCGATATACAACCGCGTACCTGTCTTGATCATGGATAGTCATGAAAGGAATGCATAATCATTGGCTGATTTAGTAAAGACGATTGATTCATTCTTTTGTGGTTGCTCCTTTATTTCAATGCAGTGACTTTCTGATTTCCGTTCTGTGTCACGGTAATCAGGTTCTCACGATGATCTGCATGTAATCGAAATATATTGTTGTAGACGGTTTCGCTGGTGTCGGATAAAAATGCATCGCGTGACACGTGAGCAGGGTGGATGGATTAGCTTCGTATTCAGGGATAAAAGGAATCTTATGAATAGACGTGGGTTTATGAGGGCTGCCCTTGTGAGCGCCCCGATGGCGATGTCTGTTTTTTCCGTGGCAAATGCTGCCGTGTCGGCAGAAAAGCCTGTGAAAAACAAGATTAATTACAAGGTTCGCTGGGAAAGAACGTCGCCAGACAGTTGGAATTTCTGGTGTCGTTTATCGCCTGATGATCCCTATTTTCAGGGCGATATTCCCATTACCATGGTGATTGCGGCCGATCGCAAACTCACCAGGGTCATAGCAAAGCACGATTTCCTTGTCCGACGGGACAGGTCTTATACCCTGCGATCAAGAGTTTCCGTTAATGGAAAGCGGAGCCATTATTACTATGGCTATGTGATCGGTAGTGCCGCATCGATTCCGCCGTCCGCCTTCGTGGAAGGCTGTCGATTAGGTATTCTTGAACGCCCCGTCACGACGAGGCCCCGCAAACTGAGGCTCGTCAATGGAGTCGGCTGATAACGTGACAGCAGAAATGCTCCATGTCCAGGACGATTTCCTATCGACGGAGCAATTGAAGCCCATCGCGCAGATTCTGCGAAAGCCAGTCTGGTCTTTCGGGTGGATGTCAAACCCGGGAATGGATCATCGGTCTTTCTGGCATGTGAGGTTTGGTGACTTCAGGATGTCCAGGTGCAAGGATGTTGTGACGCAAAGTGAAAGAAAGCAGGTTTTTGCCGTTCGCTACCCTGAGATTCATGAGGTGTGGATACAGCTTCGAGAAATGCTTTTTCCGGAGGGCGAACTTCTTCGGGTATATGCAAATGGGCACACTTTCGGTCTTGATGGTGGCATTCACAGGGACAATCTTCGCGAGGCGGACGAATACACCGCAGTCGTCTATGTAAATGAAACCTGGTTCAGCGCCTGGGGCGGGGAGACGCAATTCTTTACGGACGATATGTCCCGGATCACCCAGTGCGTCATACCTTCACCGGGGCGACTCGTCGTGTTCCACGGCTCCATCCCTCATGCGGCAAAGGCCCCGACACGGGATTGCCCCTACTTGCGCACATCCTTGGTATTCAAGATCAGGTCGACAGCTCAATGAACTTGCAATCGTTGCCGGGCTGGTTAGCGGCCTTTGTGGTTATCGCCATTATTTTTGGTGCAGTGTCAAAAATAATCGTCATGCGTTATATCAGCGCCGGAAAATATCAGGCAGGCAATACCGGGTATTTCTGGCGCGCTGCGAGAAACGGGGACCGCGCCGCCGTCATCGTGGCTGTGTCCGACGTGCTCGGAATCATGTGCCTGTTCCTGTTGGTTATTTATTTCGCAATCAAATTATTTGATCTTTAAGGATGATCCATGGCTAGCAAGGATATCGTTGTCGGCTGGGTCGGCAAGGTGGGGGCGCCTGACCAGATTGCTACCGATTTCAAGAATAATGGTAACAAGCTGGACGTACTCAATAACGCCGGTCAGACCATTGCGGTAGTTTCCGGGATATTCAATATTACCCAGGAGATAGGCCTCAATATTCCAGCGAACGCTTTTGCGGGAACGATTACGGCACTCAAGATTGTTACTGATATCACTGAAGGGCACGACATAAGTGCGGGCGATGTCATCAGCCTTGCGGGCAATATTGTGGGGATTGCCGCGAATATCACCGTGCTTGCTGCATCCGCTGAAGTAGCGGCGCCGCTGATAGCGATCGGTGCGGGGCTGAGTCTCGCTGGTGTGCTGACGGGTGACAATATCAGCGCTATCGGAGGCTGGTTCGGCAACCTTGCTCAGGAGTACTGGCCGACAACGCCGATTTCCAACACGCTTACCGAATTGTTTCTCGCCACCGACAACGCATTTCATACGGCGGACTACATTGCTGCCAACGGCCTGCAGTATGCCGGAATGGTAGTGACGCCCAGCACGGGCGACACAGCTATCCAGGCTATTGGCGACCAGCCAATCGCACCTGCGTCGGACGTGTCCGAGGGTGAAGACGGCGAGGGTGGCGATGGTGACGCTGACGGCGGCGGGGCTGGCGATCCGGATGAGGGCGACGGTGATACCGGCGATGACGGTGATTCCGCTGACGGCGACGGCGATGCGGCGGCCATCACTCAAGGGTGATCCGGTCGCCTGCGACCATGAGGGCGGGGCGCCACTCCGGCATGACCTGCTTGCGTTTCTACGCAAGCGCGGGGCGGCGGTCATCCGGCATTCGGATCGTACGCTCATGGATCATCTGGTCGGAACACATGACCTCCTGCGACGCTGGGGTGCAAGCGCCATGGCGCAGCATGTTGGACTGATGCATAGCGTCTTCGGAACACCCTATTTCGGACGGGCCATTGCCGGCGCCGACGACGTGGACGAAATCGTTTCGCTGATCGGTGCCGAGGCGACCGCCCTGGTGTTCATGTTCAGCCGGTCCATGAAGGGGAAAGCCTTCCTGGAGGCGGTGAGATCAGGATCCTTGCTCTATCGGACACAAGCCGGTCATTCCGTTTGTGGTGTCACGTTCGTTCCCGTGTCGCCTTTTCATATGGAGATTCTGGCTGCGGTTCAGTGCGCGAATCTGCTGGATCAGGGCAAGGGGCTTGCTGAGGTTACCCGTCTTATCGCGGCATGCAAGACCTGCTTCTCCGAACCGTTTTCCTTGTCTGGTGAATTGTTTCGTTCCGAAACGTGCTATCCGGGACCGACAACGAATGCATGCGCTGCATGATGCCGAGGTTCTCATGGGCCTGAAACATGCTTGCTCCGTTCGTTCCGCCGTTGTCTACCTTTTTCGGGTCGGAGGCATGGGTATCTATCCGATACTCATGCCGGTGAGTGAGCGGCGACGTGTCGATTATTTGCTTCGGTTCGGCTGGAACGACGCCGATGCACAGGCGATCATGACTGAACTGCGGGAGATTGCCATGACCTTCCATGCGTGAGCACTTCTCCAGTGACGGAACCTACGTCGGCTACAGGCATCGTGGGCTGCACTCGGATCTGCGCTACTTTGTTCCAGGCCTTTTACGTACGCAGGCATCGAAACCCGCTGTCGAGACTCGCCTGGTGCAATCCGGTAAAGGCATTGACACGAGGCCATTGGCGGCCCGGTACCTTCTATATGTCATCTGTGCTTGGCGGGCAGATCCGAAAAGCCTGCTAAGGTGGCCCCTTCGGAAAAAGAGGCTGTCGGATCGCTATCTCGTCGAGCAGTTGGCATGCCTGCGCGCACTTTCATCGCTCGCCGGGGATATGAGTATTGAATCGCTGGTTCTGGCTCACGCCGGTCTTGTTCCTGCATCCATGCGGGGAATAAGAGACCGTGCCGTATGGCATGGCCCCTTTCATTCCATTCATGATGCAGAATGGCTGTATCCCCCCGCAGCGTCCATATCCCTGTACCTCGATAATTTTTTCCAGGCCTGCCAGGCGCAAGGTGATCCTGATCGCGGGTTTCTTTGCGCCGCGCATTTCCAGCTGACTGCCATTCATCCCTTTCTCGATGGAAATGGTCGCATTGCCCGGCTCCTGATGGGGGCACTGATCGTGCGGGCTGGCGGCACGTTACTGGACGCCTGTGCGCTCGTGCTCATGACCGTCTTTTATCGTAAGCGGCTTTGCGCTTATCAGAAGGATGCGATGGGACGCGATGTGTCGGCATTGATCGCGCTTTGGAGTCGCATGACCCATTACGCCGAACGATTGAGTCGGGGCCTCTGCCTGATGCTCGAACGCAAGCATCACGAAGAGACGCTGGTTGACGATAAGCTTATGTTTCAGGAGGTCCTCGCCCTGGCTTTGACTTATCGGGATATTTACACGTCATAGCGGGCCGTCGTACTGCGGTTTTCGCTGCCCTGACGCAGTTATGCGGGCCTGCGCTTGTCCCATCCTGCAATGCGCCATTTGAGATTGACTCCCAGGGTCCCAAGGACGATCAATACGAGTCCGGCCATCTGCACCGGTACGAGCGCATGGCCGTAGATGAGGTAATCGAGCAGCAGTGCGACCAGCGGATACACGAAGGAAACCACCGCGATCGTGACGACGGGAAGTCGCGAATAGGCGGAGTAGAACAACACGTAGACGATGCCGCTGTGGATGACGCCCAGCCCGACCAGCCAACCCCAGTGCGTGCCCATATGGAATACCGAGGTACTGCTGAAGCCGGCCAGCATCGCTACGCCGATCCAGCACTGGATCATGACAAGGGCGAAAGGCTTCTGCTTGCCGACCTTGCGTGACAGCAGCAACGACGTACCGCAGAGCACAGCCGCCACCAGGGTCAGGCCGATGCCTGCGAGGTACGAGGCATCGGCGCCATGCCACAGGCGACCCGGGTCCGCCGAGCAGGCCACGCCGATAAAACCGATGAGGGTCCAGGCAAGATCGACCGGGCGAGTGCGTTCGCCCTGGAACAGCGCCGCAAGGATGAGCATCACGAAGGGAAAGACGTGATACACCAGCGTCGCCACGCCGATCGACGACCGCTCCATGCCCAGGAAGAGGGCAACCCAGTTGAGCACCAGCAGCACACCGCTCAGTAGCGCACCACGCAGCAAGGCCCGGTCATCCAGTAGTCCGCGCAGGTAGCCCCGGAAGGCTCCCCAGCCCAGCAGGAACAGGCCGCCGAACAGGCAGCGGTAGAACACGGCCGTGATCGCGTCCTGGCCACTCTCGTGGACGAAGACCCCGACCGAACCGATCAACAGTTCGCCCAGGAGAAGCTGCAAGAGCGCGCGCCGGGAATCGTCACCGGCTGGTGTGGTGTGCATGTGGGGTTCCTGTCGTTTCCGTCAGGTTAGACGGGGGCTGGTCGCCAATACAGATTCAGATAGAATGAAATTTGACCAGTACAGATAGGGCGACCATGCTCCGGTACGAACGACTGGCGGACGATATCCGGGCCCAGATTGCCCACGGTACCCTGCGCGCCGGTGAGCGATTGCCGTCGATCCGGCAACTGGCACAGGGACACGGGGTCAGCGCGGCCACCGCCGTGGAGGCTTATCTGCAGCTGGAACGGGAAGGCATCGTGGTGGCACGTGCGCGATCCGGATATTTCGTCCACGCCCCCTCTTCGCTGTCGCCAACGATCAAGGCGCCGCCGAAGCGTGCGCCGGGTCCGGTCAGGAATCCGGCCCTCCAGCATGTGCTGGCCATGCTCGCCCGCGAGGACGTTTTTCCTTTGCACAGCGGAACGCCTGGTCCGTCGTTGCTGCCGCAGGCGGCTCTGGCGGCATCACTCGGGCGCTGCATGCGCCATGCACGTACGGCATCTTTCGACTACGCACCTCCGCAGGGGCATGAGGTGCTGCGCAGGCAGATTGCCCAGCGTTATGCGCATGTCGGGGCCACGGTGTCGCCCGATGAAATCGTCATCACGGCAGGCACGATGGAAGCGATTCATCTCGCCTTGCGTACGGTCACCGTCCCCGGTGACGTCGTGCTCGTGGAAACGCCGACGTACCACGGCATTCTTCAGACGCTTGCGGCGCTGAAGCTGAAAGTCGTGGAAACGCCGAACCGGCCGGGGCAGGGCATCGATGTCGAGCGACTGGGGCAACTGCTCGCACAGAATGCGGTTAAAGCCGCCGTCCTCGTGCCGAACTTCAACAATCCGCTGGGCAGTCTCACGAGCGATGCCGACAAGCAGGCTCTGCTGAAGCATTGCGCGCGACATGGAACCATCGTCATCGAAGACGACATCTACGGCGAGATGGCATGGTCCGGACAGCGTCCTTCGCCGCTTCGTCGATGGGACACCGACGGTATCGTGATCAGCTGCGGTTCGTTCTCCAAGATCCTGGCTCCCGGGCTGCGCGTGGGCTGGATGGCCGGCGGGGCCTGGACCGACGAGCTGACCCGCGCCAAATATTTCTCGACCGTGAGCAGTGCCAGCCTGCCGCAGCTGGCC
This sequence comes from Luteibacter anthropi, assembly GCF_023699965.1. Classification (NCBI taxonomy): domain Bacteria; kingdom Pseudomonadati; phylum Pseudomonadota; class Gammaproteobacteria; order Lysobacterales; family Rhodanobacteraceae; genus Luteibacter; species Luteibacter anthropi. The sequence continues at coordinate 4,101,085 of NZ_CP077072.1, read as the reverse complement.
ATCGCCGATTACCTCAGGCAGCACGATCTTGAACGGCATTTGCGCCGGTTGCGGAAGACGGTGGCAGACAACGCACATCGCCTGCGCGACGCCATCTATCGCCAGTGGCCTTCGGGCACCCGGGTCAGCGATCCCCAGGGTGGGCTGTCGCTGTGGTTACAGCTGCCCTCGCCGGGCGGTGGCGTGGCCTTGTTCGAGGCTGCGCTGGAAAAAGGAATCGGCACCTCGCCGGGCGTGCTGTTCTCGCGCAACGGCGATCACGCGGATTGCCTGCGGATCAGCTGCGGCTTGCCGTGGGACGATCGCCTCGATCGTGCGGTGAAGCAGCTTGGCCTGCTGGCACGGCATGTCTGCTGACTCAACGACGCGCTTCTAGCGGTGTGGTGTCTGCTGCAATGCGTGCAGGGCCGCGGCGGCATTGACCTGGCGCATGCCGTTGACCACGGTACTGGTGGATTCGAGCATCTGTTCCGCGGAAGCGGCATCGAGCCCGTGCGATACGGAAAGCATCAAGGCAAGGATGCCGCTGACGTGGGCCGTGGCCATGGACGAACCCGACGTGAAGTCGTACCCACCGCCGGGCTGCGTCGTGAGGATGTCATCACCAGGGGCACTGAGCACATCGGGCGGCGCTTGGGTGGCCGAGCCGGAGCGCACGACGATCACGCCGGGGGTGTTGTCGGGAAAGCCCGCCATCGAACCGTCGGGAGGCAACGCTGCCACGACGATGCGTCCCTGTTTCAGTAGTTCGGCCAGCAGCTTGCCGAGCAGGGGATCCGCAGGTCCGCCGAGGCTCATGTTGACGATGCGCGTGTTGGTATCCAGCACGGCTGCCATGGCCTTGGCCAGGGTGAACGAATTGCAGCGAGCACCGCTGCGCCGGTCGTTCGTGTACCAGCATGCGCGGTAGATGGACACGGTGGAGGCGGGAGCGATGCCGACGATGCCCTGGTGGTTGTTGCCCACGGCGGCGATGATGCCCGCGACTTCGGTGCCATGGGCGTCGTGATAGCCGTCGGCGCTGGCGACATCGTTGCCCACCATGTCGCGCTGCTCGCTGATCTGGCCTTGCAGATCGGGATGCGCAGGGTCGACGCCGGTGTCGATGACGGCCACGTGCACACCATGCCCCTGGCTGACCTGATGCGCTTTTGTGGCGTCGGTTTCCACAAAACCGCGCTGAAGGTCGACATAGGGATCGTTGTAGCGCGGGTTGCCCTGTGACGCGGACGCCGTGCTATCCGAATAGACGGTGTAGTCCTGCAACGGTTGCGCAAGGCTCACGCGCTGGTCGGCGGCCAGGGTTTTCAGCAGGGCATCGCGGGATACGCCAGGTGGCGTTTCCACCACCACGCAGTAAACGCTTAAAGCCTTGATGGGCCAGCCGGTGCGCTCGCGCAAGCCATATTGCTTTTCAATATCCGAAAGAACAGCCAGCGCGCGCTGGCCTGCGCCATAGCTGGCGGGCGGGGTGTATCCGATGAGGGTGGAGCCGGCGTGGGTGGCCGGCGGCTCAAGGGGGTTGGCGACGGCGAGCACGATGTCGCGATCACCGTCCATGCTGCTCGCACTCGCTGCGGGCGCGATATCGCCTTGCGCTCTCGCCACCGAGTGCGAGGCGCTGCACGCCGCCAGGGCAAGCGACGCAAGGGCGATACCGACGCGCAGAAGCCTCATGGTGCCTCGCTGACCGGTTCGGCCATGCGGATACCGTGCGTTGCGCGCAGGCGACGCAGCACATCCTCCCGTGCGGAGGCTCCTCCGGCGGCAAGCACGGTATAGGCACCTACCGCATTGGGACCGCCTATCACTTGCAGGTGCAAGGAGTTCACGACCGCGTTCCAGTCAGCCACCTTCATGCCGGCATCGGGTACGACATGCATCGCACCGGGCGGCACGGTGACGCCCGTCGTCTGGCTGTAGGTGTGATAAGCCGGGCTGGCATCCTGCTGCCTGAGTTTCAGGCCGAGGATGCCGATACCCACGGCCTGTACGAAGACCGCCGCAACGAGTCCCCGGAGGATCCACTGGTTGCCACGCAGGCGTGACGGCCGTGCCACCGGCGCCGCTGCGGCCTCGGCGTCGTGCACGTCCAGGCGATCCAGCAGGTGTTTCAGGCCGGCATTGACGTCTACCGGAACGTCGGAAGGCAGCTGCATGGCCTTTTGCAGAAGGCGCTGCTGCTCATACTCGTTGCGGCAGGATGCACATCCGGCCAGGTGGCCTTCCAGCCATTCGGCCTGTGCGGCGGAGGCACTGTGTTGCAGGACCCAGGGCATGGCTTCCCATGCCCGGGCGCAGTCCCGCCCTGCGGGGGTTGGAGAATTCATGGCGTACTCCCTAGCTGCATGGATGGGTCACCTGCCAGGTCGGGCAGGACATTGCGCAGCTTGACGCGTGCATGGAAAAGCCGGGCCTTCACGGTGCCCACGGGGCACTGCATGATGACCGCGACGTCGTTGAGTGAATGCCCTACACCGTAGACCAGTTCGAGGACGGCCCGCTGGTCCACGCTGAGGCGTTCGAGCGCCTTGCCGAGCCAGTCACGCAGTTCGCGGTCTTCGCCCGGATCGTGGCTGGGTGCCAGGTCGCCGTAGAGTGCCTCGTCCTGGATGGGCTCGTCGCCATGCTGGCGCAGCGCCTTGAGGCCGCAGCGGTAGGCAATGCCCATGATCCAGGTGGATACCCGCGAGTCGCCCTGGAAGGTGGCGGCCTTCTGCCAGGCGATCCAGAAACAGTCGTTGATGACTTCCTCGATGACGTCCGCGCGCCGGGTCAGCCGGGACAGGAAACGGCACAGGCGGCCGTGATAACCCCGGTAGAGCGTGGCGAGGGCTACGCGATCGCCTGCCGCCATGCGCTGGAGCAGCATGCGGTCGGCGGCGTCGGTTTCGATGTCGGCGTCGTTCATGGGGGCAGTCAGCGGCGGGACGGAAGGTGTCGTCATACGTGCCGGTTCGACGCGAAAAGGTTGCCTTGTCGTTCAGAACGACCACAGGAGGGTGGCAACCCATGGCTCCGCCTTCGGGTAGGCCGGATTCCAGCCGGGCTTCTGGTCCGAGGCGAGGCGGACCACTTCGAAGCGCCACGCGCCCTGGGTCCAGGCCAGTCCTGCCTGGCCGTAACTATACCGCTGGTAGGAAGGTGTCAGGGCATGGGCCACGCCTGCGCCGACGGACAGCGACAGGTAGCGGGTGAGCGGCCAGCGGAAGGTCGCGTCCACGGCTTCCCGCCAATGCTGGCGCTGCTGGTGCACGGTGGACATGGAAGACACGCCGAAGGTAAGGACGTCGCGCCAGGTCCAGTGCACGCCGACTTCCATCCGGTCGAAATAGCGCTGGCGTGCCGGATATTTGAGATGGGGTGGATACCGGTAGTAGAGCGCACCCGCCTGCATGCTCCAGTCGCTGGATAGCGTCCAGTAGCGCGCGGCCTGCGCCGTGGCTTCCACGAAATGCCCCGCTGGCGCATTGAACCGGGCGCTGCCTGACAGCCCCAGCATCCATCCGTTTGCCGCCCAGGCCACACTGCCTTGCAGGATGGGCGTGGCGGGCGAGACGGCCTGACCACGATCGACCAGCTGCGTGCTCAGGGCCACGCCGCCGCTGAAGCTGCCCTGGCCGGCATGGGCCGGCCAGGCGACGCAGGCGGCCAGGGCGAGCGCGCAAACCGACCCGCCTCGAAGCGGCATGGGCCGTCCGCCGCCTGTGCGGGTCGGGCCGGATCGTAGGAACATGGCGGTCGCCGTCAGTGAAGGGTGCCCAGGTAGGAAATGAGGTCGTCGAGCTGTTTCGGATCGCTCAGGCCATCGTATTTCATTCGGGTGCCGGGATTGGCATGGCTGGCCGGCTGGGAAAGGTAAGTGTGAAGCTGTTCCGGCGTCCATACCCATGTGGTTTGTCCACGCAGGGCATCGGAGTAGTCATAGTCAGGCAGGGCCGCCGCCTTGCGCCCGACCACGCCGAACAGGCTCGGGCCTTTCTTGTTGCGTCCTTCCTTGATGCTGTGGCATTCCGCGCACTCGGTCTTGAAAACGTCGTTGCCGGCCTGTGCATCCCCGGCCATTGCCGGCAGGGTAGCGACCCGGGCCAGGACAAATGCCAGGGCCATCGTGTTCCGCAGGTTGTAGCGCATGGGTGGGATCCAGGTGATCGGGTCCTGGAGCATGGTCAGAAGGCCACGCTCGCGGACAGGGAGAAGGCGTTGAGGTCGCCGGCATTCGTGCCCGGGGCGCCGAAGACGTCCGTGCGGCTGCCGTTGAAGCGACGGAAGCGGAACCAGGTGGCGGCCAGCTTCAGGTTGGCAAACGAGGTGAACGAGTCGTCCTTGCCGAAAGGTGCCCAGGACAGGCTGATCAGGTTGGCGGTGGTATCGGGCGATCCATAGGGAATGAATCGTGCCGCGTCATCCGAGCCGGTGCTCACCAGGTGGGCGTATTGCAGTGAATAGCTCTGTTTGAAGGTATAGGTGGCACTGAAGGTTTCGTCGTGCACCGTGCCGCGCGGCTTGGCGAAGACGCCGGGATTGACCGGGCTGGCTGGCGTGGTGCCGTACTTGCGACGCTCCAGGATGTTGACGTAGCTCAGCTGGACGATGTGTTCGCGGTTGCCGAGGAACTGGTAGGTGACGTCGTAGCCGAGATCCGTCAGGTCGTCGCGCGGGCCGCCGCGAGGCAGTTCGCGCTCCGTGGTGAGTGCCACGAGGCCGGCGGAGAAAAACTGGCGGCGCATGTCGCGCATATAGGCAAAGCGCGCATAACCGGTGTCGTGCAACCGGCCCGGATCGCCGCTGATGTTGTAACCCAGGCGATCCTGCGTCGAGGGTTGCAGCGAGTGATAGGTGCCCACTTCGCCGTACCAGTGGGAATCGTACAGGCCATAGACGGTAGCGCCGATCACGCGGTCGGCGGGTGCATTGGGGCTGGAGAGGTTCAGCAGGGTGCCGGTCACGCCAGCGGGCCCCAGGGTGGAAGCGGCGAACATGGAGCCGATCGGATCCTGGAAGCCGGGGCTGTTGTTGACGCTGACGCCCAGGGTGAGGTCCTTGCCGCCGAGCTTAAGTTCCTTGGCGACAAAGCGAAGGTCGATGTTGCTGAGTTTGGTATCGAACTTGTTATGCCCCCGGTTATCGTTTTCCACCTTCACGTAGCCGCCGATCTGGTCGGTGAGGCGTCCGGCGATGTACACGTCGGCCTCGGTCAGCTGATTGGTGCTGTCGCCGCGGGCAGGCACCGATCGCGTACCCACGAGCTGGGCGGCCACTGGCAGCTTGAATCCCTTGCCGTCGGTATCGGTATAGCCGTTGAGCTTGAAGCGCATGCCATATGGCGTGAGTGCGGGACCATAGGCACCCGCATGGCAGTCGGCGCACGATGCACCGGTCTGCCGGGCATAGGCCGGGATGGCCTGCGCGACATTGCTGGCGAAAGAAAGGGCGACACCGATGCCACACAGTACGGGCAGGGCGGCGGGGCGGCGTCGGGAACGGCGCTGCGTATAAAGCATGGGATCTCCTTGGGTATCCATGTCGATGCGATGACGATCAGCGTTTGCCAGCGGGCCACATGGACCGCAGCACGCCGTCACGCTTGACGAAGTGGTGCCAGAGCGCCGCACCGATATGCAGCAGGACCAGGGCAAGCAGTGCCCAAGCGATGTTCTGGTGCCAGGCCAGCAACTGGTCGGCGAGGTCTTCGTCGTCTGCCACCAGCGCGGGCAAGGTCCATCCGAACAGGTGAACCGGTTTGCCTTCGGCGTCGCTGAGCGCCCAGCCGATCAAGGGCAGGGCCAGCAGCAGCACATAGAGCGCCGCGTGGGTGAGTGTCGAGGCCACGCGAACCAGTGGCGAGTGCACCACCGGAGGAAGGCGACCGAGCCGCAGGCGCAGGCCAATGCGCAGGCACGCCAGCAGAAGGATCAGCAACCCCGTATGACGATGCCCTTCCAGCAGCCACTGGCGAACCAGGCGTCCCGCCACCTGGTCCCGCACAAGCGCCAGTGCCGCCACGGCGACCAGGCAGGCAACGGTGATCCAGTGAAGCCAGCGTAACCCGCGAGGGCGATGGACTTCCGTGACAACTCCGGTGGCGTCTTCAGATGTTGGCGTCACGTGACGCTCCTCGTGCAGCGATGGCCATTCATCCCGTTCCCCCGGACGCAAAGCAGTAGTTGTCCGGTGAGTGACGCGGTCCGGGTGAAAGGTTGTGCTGATGACGACACAACCTTTGGGGGCGGCCCCGGCACTCATCGGAACAGCTGTACTCCAGCGAAGAGGGCCGGGCATCCCATGGACATCGAATGCATTCAATTTCAGAAACACGGCGACCACGGAGGGATGCTGGTTTCGCTGGAGCAGGAGCGCAACGTGCCGTTCGAGATCCGGCGCGTTTACTACATCTATGCCACACAGGCAGACGTGCGTCGTGGCAATCACGCACACAGGCATCTTCGCCAGATACTGGTCGCTGTACGTGGATCGGTCACGGTGCTGGTCGATCAGGGCGCAGGCCCGGTGCGGTTCGTGCTGAACGATCCTTCCCAGGGGCTTCTGCTTGGCGACATGATCTGGCGCGAACTCTATGAGTTCAGCGAAGACTGTGTGCTGATGGTGCTGGCCGATCAGCTCTACAACCCGGCGGACTACATCACGGATTACGAAGCCTTCCTGCGCGAGGTGCGGGCTGGCCAGGTCGTGGAGGGCGTTGCCGCATGAGCAGGCCGCTGGTCCTGGTGGGTGCAGGGGAGTTTGCGCTGATCGCCCTGGAGTACTTCGAGCACGATAGCGACTACGAGGTGATCGCTTTCAGCATCGAGCGCGCTTACATCACGCAGCCCGTGCTTGAAGGGCGCCCCGTCATTCCTTATGAAGACCTGGACGCCGTGCACCCCCCTTCTGACGTGGAACTGTTCGTCGCCATTCCGGCCACGGGCCTCAATCGGCTACGCGCAAGGCTTTACGAGGACGGCAAGCGAAGAGGGTACCGGTTTGCCAGCTATGTCAGCAGCCGGGCCTTCGTATGGCGCAATGCATGCATAGGCGAAAACACCTTTGTCTTCGAAGGCAATGTGATCCAGCCGTTCGTGACGGTGGGAAACAACTGCATCCTGTGGAGCGGCAACCATCTCGGTCATCGCACCGTTGTTCACGATCACGTCTTCATCGCTTCGCACGCCGTGATATCCGGTTACTGCGAGATCGGCCGCAACAGCTTCGTCGGCGTGAATGCCACCCTCAACGACCGCGTGGTGATCGCCGAGGATAATGTCATTGGTTCAGGGGCACTGGTAGTTCGGAACACGGAGCCTGGCAAGGTCTACGTGGGTTCGCCAGCCCGTGCGCTTGCTGACCGGAGCAGTCTGGAAGTGGCGTTCTGATGCCCCGGGTATGGCGTAAACGGGGACTGGTGTTCGACGTGGCGAAGCACGGCGTGGGCGGTTGGATGAATCATGCCGCGCTGACGCCGACACCATGGGTCCGCGGGGATGGAACGATCCGGGTGTTTGCCTCGTTCCGCGATGCGGATGGCGTGGGTCGGATCGGCTATGTCGACCTGCTGGCGAAGGACCCGTCGACCGTCCTGCGCGTCAGCCAGGTGCCCGTGCTGGATATCGGCCGTGGCGGTTGTTTCGACGACAGTGGCATGATCCTGGGCGACGTGGTCGATGCGCCAGGTGGATTGCACCTGTTCTATGTCGGCTTCCAGCGCGTTGCCTGTGCAAAGTTCCTCGCGTTTACCGGGCTGGCGGTTTCCATCGATGGTGGCGAGCATTTCCAGCGTGTGCAGGAAACCCCCATTCTCGACCGCGCACCGGGACGCAGCACCATTGCGGCGATCCACAGTGCGCACTACGAAAACGGATTGTGGCGACTGTGGTATGCCAGCGGCGACGACTGGGAGTGGATCGGCGGCCAGCCATTTCCTCGTTATCACATCCGTTGCACGCAGGCGAATGATCTGCGGAACATCTCGCGCCATGACCGCGAATGCCTGCGACCACGGGGCGATGAGTACCGCATCGGTCGTCCACGCGTATACCGCCATGGTGAAGGCTATGCGATGTATTTCACCTGGGGCGACCGCGCCGGCCGCTACCAGCCAGGCATGGGTTTCAGCCACGACGGCGTGACCTGGGAGCGCCGCGACGATGCCCTCGGCATCGCGCCATCGTCATCGGGCTGGGACGCACAGGCGCTTTGCTATCCGGCGTTGGCGGCCGACGGCGGACGGACGTGGATGTTCTACAACGGCAACGACATGGGGCGCGAGGGTTTCGGTGTTGCCGAGTCGTTCCCGGACACCGTTATGAAGACGAAGGTGTCGCATGCTTTCGGTTAGGCCTTACGTCGCTGCCGATGCCCCCGCATGGGATGCCGTGGTGGAGCGCTCCCGCAATGGCAACCTTCTGCACCGCCGCGGCTACATGGACTACCACGCAGACCGCTTCACGGATGCCTCACTGGTGATCGAGAAGGCCGGGGAAATGGTTGCCGTGCTGCCGGCGAACATCGATGGCGCATATGTCACGAGTCATGGTGGCCTTACCTACGCCGGCCTGATCAGTACGCGCGCGCTTCGCGCCGTGGCCACGCTGGAGGTGTTCGAACGGATAGGGGCCCACTTCCGTGCGCAGGGTGTCACGCGATTGATCTACAAGGCGGTCCCCCATGTTTTCCAGGCCTATCCCGCGGAAGAGGACCTGTACGCACTGCATCGCCTTGGTGCCAGGCTGCATCGGCGCGACCTGTCGTCGGTCATTGCCCTGCAAGGGGTATTTCATTTTACCGAAGAGCGCCGCCGTGCAATCCAGCGGGCAAGGCGAAGCGGCCTGACCATGACCTCGGGTGGTGACCTAGCGGCTTTCCACGCCTTGCTCAGCCATGTGCTGGCCGCTCACGATGCCGCGCCCACCCATAGCCTCGACGAGCTGCGCCTTCTCAAGTCGCGGTTTCCCGGCCACATCGTGCTGCACGAGGTTCGTGATAACGACGAGCTGCTCGCGGCCGCACTCGTCTACGACCTGGGGCCTGCCGTGCATACGCAATACCTGGCGGCTTCGGACGAGGGGCGAAGGCGGCAGGCACTCAGTCTTTTGCTGGGGGACCTGATCGAGGTCGTCTATGCCCATAAACGCCATTTCAGCTTCGGCATTTCCACCGAGCAGGCCGGCATGGTGCTGAACAACGGCCTGGTGGAACAGAAGGAACGCTTCGGCGCCCGTTCCGTGGTCCACGACTTCTATACCTGGGATATCGCATGACGGTTCCGTTCTTTGATCTTGGAAAGGTCAATGCGCGTTACAACGAGGCGCTGAAAGCGGCGGCCGCGCGGGTGATCGACTCCGGCTGGTATGTTCTGGGTGACGAGCTGGCGGCATTCGAACAGGAATTTGCCACTTATTGTGGCGTACGTCATGCGTTGGGTACGGGTAACGGCCTGGATGCGCTGACGCTTATCTTCCGCGGCTACAAGGAACTGGGGCTGCTCAAGGATGGCGATGAGGTCCTGGTACCCGCCAATACCTTTATTGCAACCTTTCTGGCGGTGAGCCTGAGCGGCCTGGTTCCAGTGCCGGTCGAGCCCGATGGTACGACGTTCAACCTCGATCCCGGGCATGTCGAATCGTCGATTGGCCCGCGCACACGGGCCGTGGTCGCCGTACACCTCTATGGGCAGCTTGCCGATATGCCAGCGCTCAAGGCGCTGGCCCGCCATCATGGCCTGTTGTTGATCGAGGACGCGGCCCAGGCGCATGGAGCCCGCCTGGGAGAGCATAAGGCAGGCTCGCTTGCGGATGCCGCAGCCTTCAGCTTCTTTCCGACCAAGAACCTTGGTGCGCTGGGCGATGCCGGTGCCGTCACCACGGACGATGGCGATCTTGCACGCCAGATCGTTGCCTTGCGTAACTATGGTTCCGAAACGAAGTATCACCACCGGATACAGGGCGTGAATTCGCGGCTGGACGAGATGCAGGCCGCCCTGTTGAGGGTCAAGCTGTCATGGCTGGACGAGGACATTGCCCGGCGGCGCGAGGTGGCGCGACAGTATCGCCAAGGGATCGTGCATCCCGGCATCGTGCTGCCATCCGCTGCGAGGGAGGAAGGGCATGCCTGGCATCTGTTCGTGGTGCGCTGCGAACATCGTGATGCGCTGCAGGAGCATCTGTATGCACGGGGTATCCACACCCAGGTTCATTACCCGGTGCCATCCCATTGCCAGCCTGCGTATGCATCGGCAGGGCGTCCCCGGATGCCGCTGGCGGAGCGCCTGCACGCTGAAGTGCTCAGCCTCCCGCTTTCGCCGACCCTCGATACGGAAGCGATACGGAAGGTCATCGTAGCCTGCCGGGCCTTCGAGGGCGGCGCATGTCGATAGCCCGCCATGGCCTCTACAGTGCCGTAGGCACGGCAGCCAGACTGGTGGCCGGCCTCGTACTGATCAAGCTGGTCGCGTGGACCGCCGGACCGGACGGGGTAGGGAAGTTCGGCCAGTTCATGAGCCTGATGTCGCTGCTTACCGTACTTGCAGGAGGTGGGATCAGCGCCGCCATCGTGAAATACGTTGCCGAGTACAGGGATCAACCCGAGCGCCTGGCACGCCTGCTTAGTGCGGCGCTGGCCTATGCGCTTTGCGCATCGCTGGTGATGGGGTGCGTCACATGGTTCTTCAGTCGCCCGCTGGCCTCGTGGCTGCTGGATGACGTGCGCTATGAAAGCCTGTTGCGAGTGCTCGCTTTTGCACAAGCCGGGATTGCGGCGGGGAACTACCTGCTGGCTGTAGTCAACGGCTTCATGGATGTACGCCGGCTGGTCTTCATCCAGGTGGTCGGCTCGGCATTGAGCATGGTGCTTGCGGTGTGGCTGTCGTGGCGGCTGGGGCTTTATGGGGCGCTGCTGGCCCTGGTCCTTGCGCAATTGCTCTGGCTGGTCGTTGGCATACCCGCCTGGTGGCGCAGCCCGTATTTCCGACTTGACATGCTGAGGGCCGGTTTTGATCGGGACATGATGCTAAGGCTGGCGACATTCTCCGTGATGACGCTGAGTTCGGCATTGTGTTCACCGCTGGTCGGCATGGCGGTACGCGATCATCTCGCCGCGCAACTGGGTTGGGAGCAGGTGGGCTACTGGCAGGCTGTCAGCCGGGTTTCCGATGCCTACCTTCTGTTCCTGACCACGGCGATCAATGTGCATTACCTGCCGAGACTGGCCGCGATTCCCGGACGCGAAGCGCTGCGCAGGGAAATTGGACAGGCCTGGCGGCAGCTTCTGCCGGCAGCGGCGTTGCTTGCATGGCTCGTCTACGTGGCCCGTACATGGGTTACCCGACTACTCTTCAGCGACGATTTCGCGCCGGCAAATGCCCTATATGGCGTGCAGCTGGCCGGCGACGTGATCAAGATCGCGGCTTTCGTCCTCTCCTACCTGATGCTGGCCAAGGCGATGACGGGCCTGTTCGTCATATCGGAGTTTGTCTTTGCCGCAAGCTACGTCGTGCTCGTATTCGTATTTACCGGATGGTTCGGCCTCATCGGTGCGGTATATGCGTTCACCGTGAACTACGTGGGCTATCTCGTTTTCAATCTCCTGGTGGCCCGGCGCTACCTGCAGAGGCTTCCGTCATGAGCGAACGGACTGATCCGCTGGTTTCCATCCTCATCCCTGCGCGTAACCACGAACGCTTCGTTCAGCGCTGCCTGGACAGCGTGCTTGAAGACGCCTACCCGGCCAAGGAGCTGGTGATCATAGATGATGGTTCCGTCGACGGTACGCCAGCCAGGATCGCCAGCTGGGTGGAACGCCATCGGAACGCCTTGCCCATCACGTTCCTGAAACGTGAGAACCGGGGCGTGGCTGCGACGCTGAACGAACTGGCCTCGCTGGCCCGCGGGGAGTTTCTAAGGCTGGGTGCCAGCGACGACTACCTGCTGCCCGGCGGAACGGAGAAACTCGTGCGCTATCTACAGTCTCATCCATGGAAGTCGGCCGTGATCGGCGATTCCGTCGTCGTGGATCGCTACGACAACCGCCTGTATGCCAGCGGCATGTGCGAGCTTCACGGCGCGGAAAAGCACGTCTATGCCACGGATCAGGGCATCCGACGCGCCGTGATTTCCCGATGGGCCATTGGTGGCCCCGTGACACTGCTGCGCCGACATGTACCCGCCCAGGTGGCGGGCTGGACCGAGGATCTTCGCATCGACGACTGGGATTTCTTCCTTCGCCTTGTCGCTCGCGATGCGCTTGGCTTCGCCGATGTACCTGTGTGCGCCTATCGCCTGCACGATGCGAACCAGAGCAAGACGCGTCATCTCGCTACCCGCATCGCGCACCTGAAAGAATCGCAGGGCGTGGCAGAACGTCGGCTCGCCTTGTTCGACGGTGCCGATCGCCAGCTTCTCCAGGCGCAGGCCCACTACATCGCGGCAAAGATCGCTTACCTCGGCAGGGAGCCGGTTTCGCTGGGTGCGCACCTGCTGGCTTATGCGGCGCTGCGGGGGATGTCGGCGATGCGCAGGCTGGCGCTGTCACCGGTGGCGACGCGTGCATGACCGGCCTGCTGCGTCTTGCTTCCACTTACCTGAGTCTGCCCCTGCTGTTCGCATGTGCCGCGGCCTGGCTCACCTACGATATGCCTGCCGGTTACATGGAGGGCATCGGACTGCTCTCACTTGCTGCCTTGCTGGTGATGGCGCTCGATCTGATCACCGGCCCACGGTTACCTCAGGGCATCCGGCTGGCGGGGGAGTATGCAGGTACTCGTGAAGCCTTTGTTGCACTGGCATTTTGTGCGCTGGTCGGGGTCTTCTGCGTGCTCGACCTTGCGCTCTTTTCCGTGCCGCTATGGGACAAACCCTCAGCCTATGCCGACATGGACGGCGGCCGCGAACATATACGCCATATTTCCGCCTGGTGCTGGGTCTTTCCCCCCGTTGCCCTGCTGTGTGTGCGACGCCGCTGGGTGCGCCACGCGATGGTGCTGGCGGGCATTCTTTTCCCCATCCTGGTGATCGACAGGAATCGTATTTTCGCATCGCTGTTCGCGATGGGACTGGTGCTGGTCATGAGGCGGGAGCCGGGCAGGCGGTTGCCATGGCTGGTCGTGGCGCTTCTCGCCGTGGCGGGTATGAGCCTGTTTGCCGTGCTGGGCATCCTCAGGTCGGGACCCCTGGAAGGCGTGACGCTGCCATTCGGTCCGGTATACCTGGCGTCGCCGCCAGGCATCCGCTGGTTGCTTCTCTATGTCAGCGCGGGGCCTTACAACTTCGCTTCGATCCTTGCCAAGCACTACGGCAACGCTGATTTCCTGCTTAACCAGGTGGTGCCATTGCGCGGCTCTATTGCCACGGCCGGCACGAACATTCCCCTGGACTCTCCCACCATCAACGTGGGAACGGAGTTCTTTCCCTTCCTGATGGCCATGGGACCTGCGGGCGCATTCGCTTCGATCATTGCGCTCTATGGGGTGCTCGTGTGGAGCGTACGCCGTGTGCGCGCATCGGCATCGCTTTTCTCGTTGCTGATCTTCCTACGCATGGCCTATGTCGCCGCCATGGCGCCATTCGCGCCGCAGGCGTTCACTTTCATGAGCGCGGCGTTCATCGCCTTGTGCCTGTCGATGCAATGGTTCGCGGCCTGCCTGCCGAACCGGCTGGCCGCCTCCCTCCTTTCCGATACCCCGATGAGTCCCTGACGATGCAACGCGATGAAATCTACCTGCTCGATCTGTGGCGGATACTGACCCGGGAATGGCGTAGTTTTTTTTCCGCCATGGTGGTCGTGCTTGCCGTGGCGGTGGCCTATGCCACCCTGGCCACGCCAAAATGGGAGGCACAGGCGTGGATCCAGGTGGGGCAGGTCGCCACCCAGCCGGCTGGACAGGATCCGCGTCCGGAACCCTTCCAGCGCGTGGTGGAGCGTTTGCAGACAGTGGATTTCCAGCAACAGGTATTGCAAGGCATTGGCATGTCGCTCACGTCCCCCGAGGCGGGCCTTTACCGTGGCAGCCTGAAGGTCGACCCATCGCCTTATTCGGGTTTGATCAAGGTGAGCGTGCGGGCCACATCGCCTTCATTGGCGCGGCGACTTGCACAGGCGACCGTCGATCAGTTGCACCTGATCCATCAGCGCCTCATGGCAGCTCCTCTGGCGTTGGCACGCGACAGGCTGGCGCGGGTGGAGGCCGAGCTGTCCCAGGCGATGGCCATGCGCGACAAGCTGCATGCTGTCGCAGGGAATCAACATGCAGCCGGCGACAGTGACGCGACTCTTGCCGGGAATCTGCTGTTGGTCACCACGGATACCAGCGTCCGTGAGCTGGAGCAGAGTCGTGACGAGCTGGTCTCCCGGATGGCCCGAAACTACACCTTCGGCACGTCCACTGCGTGGCCGGTCTACCAGCCTGATCGACCGGTATCACCCAACCAGATACTGATCATCGGCCTTGGCGTGCTGGGTGGCGTGGCCCTGGGCCTTGTCGCTGCCGTTGCCAGCAGCGCACGCCGACGCGACGTGGTGCAACCGATGGCTGCTGCAGGCGCACTCACGCGATAGACCACCATTGCCTCAGGAGCATCCATGCTGGAATCGAGCACGCAGGACCTTTCGACGGATGCACTGGCCCGCGATCCGGACGGCACCCGCGACCAGGCGCGCCTGCTCGATACCCAGAGGGCGTTCGACAGCGTGGCCCCCGATTACGACGGCCCTCGCGGCAACAATGAATTGATCCAGCGCATGCGGGTGACGTTGTGGAACACCGTGCAGAACCTGCTGCCGACGGGGTCGCATATCGTCGACCTGGGCTGCGGCACGGGGCTCGATGCCGTGGAGTTTGCGCGGCGCGGCTATCGCGTGCTGGCCACCGACTGGTCGCCAGGCATGATCGCGCGCACACGCGAGCGCGCCCGGACGTCGGAACTGGCGGACAAGGTCGATGTCGAGCATCTCGGCGTCCAGGAACTGGCACGCCTTGAAGGTTCGTTCGACGGCATGTATTCCAATTTCGGCCCGCTCAATTGCGCCCTGGACCTGCCTGCCGTCGCCGCGCAATGCGCGCGGCTGGTGCGACCGGGCGGCGTGCTGGTGTTCTCGGTGATCGGGCGCATCTGCCCATGGGAAGTGGCGCACTACGTACGTCGTGGCCGCTTCCGCCGGGCCATGGTGCGCGCCGCGCGTGGTGCGACCCCCGTGGGAATGAACAAGCACACGATCTGGACACGCTACTACCTGCCACGGGAGTTCTACCGCGCCTTTGCCGGGGCCTTCGCTCTCGACGACTATCGCGCACTCAGCCTGTTCATGCCCCCGCCTTACCTCGTGGATGGATACCGCCGACGCCCGGAACGCTATGAACGCCTGGGACGGCTTGACGATGCGCTGGGTGCGTGGCCACTGCTGCGCGACATGGGCGATCACTTCCTTATCGTGATGCGCAGGCGCTGATCCATGGACACGATGCTGCATGGCGCCACCTGGATGCTGCCCGAGGGGGCATCGTCGACATCGATGGTCGTGCGCGATGGATGTCTCATGCATGCGACGACAGGAAAGGGCTTCCGCATCGACCTGCATGATCACCTGGTGTTTCCCGGCCTGATCAACGCCCACGAGCATCTGCACGTCAATGCCGTGCCACCGCTACCTTCAGCCGCCACGTTTCCCAACAGCTATGCATGGATGGCATCTTTTGATGATCATTTTCAGCATCCGGACGTCGCGGCTGCGCTGGGCATCCCCAAATCGATTCGTCTGCGCCACGGCGCACTGAAAAACCTCCTGGCGGGCGTTACGTGTGTCGTCCACCACGATCCGTGGCACCCGGCACTGGATGACCCGGGTTTTCCGGTTGCATTGTCCCGTGACCATGGCTGGGCTTACGCGCTGGGCTGGCCTGACTTCGGGCCACCGGTACGCGGAAGTTTCGAGGCGACCCCGCCGGAAAGGCCCTGGATGATCCATCTGGCAGAGGGCACCGATGACGTGGCGGCCTCCGAGTTGACGCATCTGGATCAGCTGAAATGCCTGGGCCCAAACACTGTGCTGGTGCACGGCGTTGGCATGAGCCCTGGCGACATAAGTCGCGTCATCGACGCAGGCGCGGCCGTGGTGTGGTGCCCCTCCAGCAATCTCACGCTGCTGGGATGCACGCTTGATCCACACGGGCTGCAAGCCGTGGGCCGCCTGACCCTCGGCAGTGACTCGCGGCTGAGTGGATCGCGTGACCTGCTTGATGAGCTGAAGGTGGCGGGGGCCGAGAGCCACTTCGATGCCGCCACGCTGCTGTCGCTCGTGACGATAGCGGCGGCGGACATTTTGCGGCTACCCATGCACGGCAGGCTCATGGCGGGCACGCCGGCCGATATGGTCATCGTCACGAATCGCGGCGGCCAGCCTGCCGAAAGCCTGGCCGGTCTGGGGCGTAGCGAGTTGCGCGCCGTGGTGCGCGATGGCGCGCCGCGCATTGCAGACCCTGATTTCGCTGACTGGTTCTCAGCGGCCGGCATCGAAGCCGTTCCTGTCTGGCTCGACGGACGGCCCAAGCTGATGGACCGCGAGCTAGCCACGCCGGAGCTGCTGGCCATGGAGCCGGGCCTGTGCCTTCAAGGCGACTTCGGTCCCCATGATCCAGCCATCGGAGCAGGCCTGTGACCCACGCTACCGTGCTCGACGCCGAGGCAGCCTATGCCTTGTGGGCCGCAAACTATCCCGCGCGTGCGCACAACCCCGTGATGCAGGCAGAGGAACGGGTCATGCTGGCGATGCTGCCCGGGGATCTGCATGGACAGTCGATACTGGATGCCGGTTGCGGCAGCGGCAGATATCTCCTTCATGCGCAACGGCGAGGCGCTTCCCGCCTGACCGGCATAGATGCGTCGCAGGCGATGCTGGGTCGTGCGGCCACGGAACTGGCGCACATCGGCGACGCCACCGGGTTGCGCCTGGTGGCCGGCAGTGTCATGGATTTGCCAGTGGCCGATGCCGTGTCCGACATCACGATATGCGGCCTGGTGCTAGGGCATGTGCCGGGTCTTGCGCGGGCACTTGGGGAGCTTGCTCGTGCAACGCGTCCGGGCGGCTACATTCTTTGCAGCGACTTCCACCCCATCGGGCACGCACTGGGCTGGCTACGCGACTTCAGGCTGGACGGCCGTCGCTATGCGGCCCGTCATTTTCCGCATCTCTACAGCCATTGGCACCAGGCCTGCGTTGCGGCAGGGCTGGTCATCGAAGAAGTCCATGAGCCCATGCTCGACCCGGCAGATATTCCGGCCGGCGCCCATTTCGATCCCGCGGCCCTGTCCGTGCCCGTAGCCCTGGCCTTCCGCCTGCGACGCGCCTTCTGAGGCGCCGTGATCCCATGCCCCGCACCCTGCTGATCAACCCCACCATCACCTCGCGCAACAGCGCCCGCTTTCCGCTGTCGCTGCTGCATCTGTCATCCGCGCTGGACCTGCAAGGCGAGAGCCGCATCCTGGACGGCAACGTCGATCGCGACGTGGTAGCGGCCACGCTGCGCGCACTCGACGAGGAATCTTTCGACATGGTTGGCCTCAGCGTCATGGGTGGCCCGCAGCTCGGGCCTTCCATCGCCGTATCACAGGCGATCCGTGAGCGGCGGCCCGATCTGCCTATCGTCTGGGGCGGCTACTTTCCCACGCTGTATGCAGATGCCGCGCTAGCTGCACCCTATGTGGACTATGCCGTGCGAGGGCAGGGAGAGAAAAGCCTTGTCGAGTTGGTGACGTCACTGACGGGGCAGGGGCTGCCGCTGGAGCACATCGGCGGCGTGTCCTGGAAGCGCGACGGCAGCGTGGTGCACAACCCCAGTCGCCCGATTGCGCCAGATGATCCGGTGCGGCGCCTGCCGTACGAGAAGCTGGGAGATCCCCGTCGCTACCTTGCCCGTACCTTTCTCGGCGAACGCACGGTGGCGCATCAGGCGGCGCTAGGGTGTCGCTTTCGCTGCACGTTCTGCGGTGTCGCCGCACTGTTCGGTGGTGCGACTCATCTGCCGACGGCGCAGCGACTGGAGCGTGAGCTGAGCTACCTCAAATACGAGCTGGGCGCGGATTCGGTACAGTTCTTCGACCACAACTTCTTCGACCGCGAGGCGGACATGATTCCCCTGCTCGAAGTGATGGCAAAGCTGGAGATGCCGTGGTGGTGCTATGCCCGTGCCGATGCGCTGCTGAACCTGTCGGAAAGCACCTGGGAACTGGTACGCAAGAGCCGGCTGAAAATGGCCTACATCGGCGCTGAATCGCCCAGCGGAAAGATGCTGAAGGAAATCCGCAAGGGCACTCGCCCCGACCAGACCCTCGCCGTGGCGGAGCTGTGCCGTCGGCAGGGCGTGATTCCCGAGCTGTCCTTCATGGTGGCGCCACCGGAAAACACCGAAGAAGAAACCGAGCATACGTTCGAGTTCATCCGTGAACTGAAACGGATCAATCCCCAGTCCGAAATCATCGTGTACGTCTACACGCCGCTGCCGGAAAGCAGTCGCCATGAGAAGGACAAGGGCAAGCGTTCATCGATGCCGCTGCGTGATCTCAACGGCGCTCCGGTGGTCTTTCCTTCCACGCCTGAACAATGGGCTGAGCCCCGCTGGGTCGATTACGCCTGTCATGCCGACGCGCCTTGGGTGAGCGACGACCTGCGTCGCCGTATCCGCGATTTCGTGACCGTGCTGCGTTGTCGCTATCCCACCGTGCA
Source organism: Luteibacter anthropi (assembly GCF_023699965.1). Lineage (NCBI taxonomy): Bacteria > Pseudomonadati > Pseudomonadota > Gammaproteobacteria > Lysobacterales > Rhodanobacteraceae > Luteibacter > Luteibacter anthropi. The sequence continues at coordinate 4,082,377 of NZ_CP077072.1, read as the reverse complement.
GGATCTGCGTACGCCTGGCTGGGCGAAGCGCGGGCTGCGCGGCATGGCCTCCTGGCGTTATCGTTACCGGCGCTACGACCGCCCCTGGGAACTGGACCTCGCCAATCGCTGGGTCAAGCTGCGGATGCCGCAGGTGTCGGGCTTATGAGCACTGCGCCGCTGCATGTCGTGCAGCTGAACCTTATCCGCGCACCGGAGGGTATGGTTCCCGAAGACCTGTTCCAGCACTGGCCCTCCCTGGCGAACATTGCCGAAGCTGCTTCAGGAAAGGGCGTGAGGGTATCGGTGATCCAGTCATCAACCTATGACGCACGGATCGAGCGTCATGGCGTGAGCTATCGTTTTCTTCCACTGGATGGGCACCGTGCCGACCGACGGCTTGCGGGCGAAGTCGCCCGGCTGGGCGCCGATGTCCTGCATGTGCACGGTATCGACCAGGCGCGTTACGCCTGTTCGCTGAAGGCGCGACTTCCGGGTGTGCCCATTGTCCTCCAGGACCACGCCAACCGGCCGCCTCGGTGGTGGCGACGCCCGCACTGGCGGCGCTGGTATGCCTCGGCCTCGGCAGTGACATTTACCTCGACGGCGCTGGCCCGGCCCTTTGTCGATGCAAGGCTGTTCGCACGGGAAACACGCGTGTTCGCCATTCCGGAGTCCAGTTGCCGCTTTACGCCGGGCAACAAGGCACTGGCGCGCGCGGAGACGGGCTTGCGCGGCAATCCCTGTGTCGTATGGGTGGGGCATCTGGATGCCAACAAGGATCCGCTGACCATGCTTGAGGGATTACGGCAGGCGATAGCGCATCTGCCAGGCCTGCGCCTGTGGTGCGCATACGGCAACGCCCCGTTGCTGGACGAGGTGCGATCGATGATCGGGCTCGACCCGGCACTGGCTTCGCGCGTGCATTTGCTGGGGCCGGTATCGCATGATCACGTACAGTTGCTTCTGCGGGCCGCAGACATCTTCGTGTCGGCCTCTCGTGCAGAGAGTTGTGGTTATGCCGCACTCGAAGCGATGGCCTGCGGCGCCACGCCAGTGCTTACGGACATACCTGCTTTCCGCACCCTGACGGCCAATGGCCGCCTTGGTGCCCTATGGAAGCCCGGGGATGCCGGTGGACTGGCTGATGCCATCGTCGCAATGACCGGACACGGGCCGACACGTGAACAGGTGCGCTCGCATTTCGACGAAGAGCTTTCCTTCGCTGCACTGGGGCGTCGGTGGGCCAGTGCCTATGAGGCGATCCTGCATGACACGGCTGCTGTCGCATGAAGATCGCCATCGTGTTGCCCGGCGGCGTGGATCGCGGCGGCGAGGAGCGTGTGATCCCCGTCTTCCTGGCCCTGATCGGTGGACTGGCACGCGAGAACGAAGTGCATGTGTTCGTATTGCGGCAGGAGCCCAGGCCAGGGCAATGGCAACTGGCCGGCGCGACCATTCACAATATCGGCGACGGATGGCAGCGGACACGTGCAGTGGCGGCCATCGTCAGGGAACATCGCCAGGCTCCCTTCGATGTGATCCAGGCCATTTTCTCCGGCTATTGCAGCCTGGTGGCGGTGACCGCGTCATGGTGGCTGCGCCGCCCGGCATGCGTGCATATCGCTGGCGGCGAACTCGTCTCATTGCCAGCCATAGGTTATGGCGGCCGGCGGTTCTGGCGAGGGCGGCTGCGTGAAGCCATCACGCTGCGGGCCGCCGCTGCGGTGACGGCCGCAAGCGAGCCCATCCTTGCATCCCTGCGTGCGCTCGGCATCGAGGCGCATCGATTGCCGTTGGGCGTCGATCTGGACGCATGGCCACCCGCGCCGCCACGCCGCCGGGAAGGTCCCGTGGCAAGGCTTCTCCATGTGGCCAGCCAGAATCGTGTGAAAGATCAGCCGACACTGTTGCGCGCCCTGGCAACCCTGCATGCCATGGGCATCGATTTTCGCCTTGACATCATCGGGGTGGACACGCTGGAAGGCGAAATGCCGTGCCTATCCCACCAGCTGGGCCTCGATGGCAAGGTTCGCTTCCTCGGCTTCAGGACACAGCGCGAGCTGCGGCCCTTGATGCAGCAGGCCGATCTGCTGGTGATGTCCTCGCTGCACGAAGCCGGTCCGCTGGTCTTGCTGGAAGCGGCCGTCGCCGGGGTGCCCACGGTGGGCACGGCCGTGGGACACCTGACCGAATGGGCGCCCGTGGCCGCACTGGCCGTGGCCCCTGGTGATCACAAGGCACTGGCGGAGGTCATCCGCAGGGTGATCGAGGACGAAGACCTGCGCCTTCGCCTTGCAGCAGAGGCGCAGCGCCGTGCATTGCAGGAGGATGCGATCTACACCACACGGCGCCTTGAAGCCATGTACACGCATATCTCGAAGCGGATTTAATCCTTGCTTGCGAGGGCGGCGCGCACCACGTAAAGCGTATCCATGCGCGGCACGGCACGCCGCAGGCGCCGCACCAGCCGACGGCCATGCGACATCGTCACCCAGCTCTGCCCTTGGAGCCATAACTGGGTCCGCACCATCTCCACCCGCTCGCGTCGGGTTTCCCCATCCGGGCGGAAACGACGCTTCAGATAGCGCAACACTTCGCCGGCTGTGCGGGACCATTCGATGCCGGGCATGGCCTGCAGCCAAAGGTGCGAACATGACACATGCGTCAGCGTCTGGTGACTCGAGACCAGCCTGAGCCACCGGGGGCAATCCTTCCTTGCACGTTCCAGTACCGTGGCGGGAATCGCGTTGCGGTAGTACTTCGCCACGAGCCGCAGGACGGGCCATGACCACCAGGGCTTGCGTTGATCCCACAAGGCCTCCCAGTCCATCACGCTCATGCGCGTGGCGAGCAGGGCGATGTCGTTGAGCTGGAGCAGGCGCAGCGAGCGGCCGCTGATATTGCCGGCGGTATGCAGCAACAGATGGATCATCAGCGCGCCGTGCGAAGGATAGGCATTGAGGCCCGGATGCGGTCTGGCCGGGAAGATCGCCTGCGTGACATCCACGATCGATACCGGCAGGCGTTCATGGATGCGGGTATGCACCTCGATGTTGATGGGTGTGTCGCGGTGCTCGCCGAGTCCGGCAACGGGCGCACCCGTCACGGGCTTGAATACGCGATGCTTCCATACGACGTAGGTGCATTCGTAACCCAGGCGCCTCAACAGGTCGCCCACGCGTTCGATATCTGAACCCCGTACCAGCAGATCGATGTCCGCCATCGGGCGATCGCCCGGTGCATAGAGGCCGAGGGCGTGCAGGGCAGCACCCTTCAATGCCATCAATGGCAGGCGCACCTCGCGCGCGGCTGCATCGATGCGGCCCAGAAGCGCCTCGATACGCTGATGGCGATCGGCCACATGCTGGCGTTGTTCACGGAGAAAATGTCGCCAGGGCACGTGCTGCCAGGTGGAGAATCGATCCAGCAAGGGGCCTACGCCATGTGCGGCCACTACGGCGGAGGCCAGCTGCCATTCCATCGTGTTCCACGCCGGCAGCACACCACCGGGACGGACCAGTGCCAGTTCCTCGGCCAGTGCTTCGGTGGCGTTGCGCAGCCCGTGACGGATGGTCTTCAGGGGTGGGAGGTCGTCGGATGACATGGGTGTTCTCGACAGGGCAACGATGTGATGGATGGATATCAGGCCATGCCGACGGCGGCATGTGGCACGGAGATCATGTCGCCGGCCGGCGTGGCATCGCTATGCCGATAGCGACGCTCCGCGGCTTTCAGCGATTGCCATTGAGTATCCAGCGCGGCGAGCCCCTGGGCGTCGCCTGCAGCCTGAAGCACCACCAGGCGGTGGAGGAGATCGCGCACCTGCCTGTAGAAGGAAGACTCATAAGCGCCCCTGAACATCATTGCCAGGTCGGCGCTGTCCTGCCAATGCGTCTTCTGCCCCAACTGGGCTTTCACCTGTTCGTAGAACTTCGTGCCGGGCAGGGGATAGGACACGCTGACGCCGATGTCGTCTGGCGCGGCGCGGGCAACCAGCGCCCAGGTCGCCTCGATGTCTTCGAGTGCCTCGCCCAGATAGCCCAGCTGCACGAAAAAGCCTACCCGTATGCCGTGGCGTCCCAGTCGCTCGCGCGCCTCGATCAGTTCGGCGACGCTTGTCCCTTTGTTCATGCGGTCCAGTACTTGCTGACTACCGCTCTCCGCACCGATCCATGCTTCCTTGCAGCCGGCGCTGGCCAGTGCCGCGACCATGCGTTCGCTGGTGAGGTCCGCGCGGGTCTGGATGGTGAAAGGCACCGATCCGTCGAGGTCGTGAAGATGACGGGCAAAATCTTCCACCCAGGGCACGTGGAAACCGAAGATGTCATCGGCCATCCAGATATGATCCGGCTGGAATGCACGCTTCAGGTGCGCCATTTCCGCTGCGATATCCGCAGGATTGCGCTGCTTGTAGTGATTGCCCCAGATCGGCTTGGCGCACCAGTGACAGCGGAAGGGACAGCCGCGTGAAGCGGCCATGTTGAGGCTGAAGTACCCATGCCGCTCACGCCACATCGTGCGATAGCGTTCGATATCGACCAGGTCCCAGGCTGACTGGCCGCCCAGCCGGGGATCCGGTGGTTGGGCGCCGATGCGAGGCAGGCGCTGCGGGTTACCGCTCCAGGAGGCGACGTCGGGCACGCCGGCCACCCAGTCGGCCACCGCAGTGTCCGGCGCGTTCTCCAGGCGCTTGACGAGCCCGGCGATGGCAGCGATGCCTTCACCTGCCAGCACGGCTTCCGCGCCGGCTGCCAGGAACGCCTCCGGGTGGTCCGATGCGTCGGAGCCGGCCACGATGACGCGGGCGCCGCAGGCGCGGGCTTCGGCAATCATCCGACAGGCCGCCTCGCGCATGCGGCTCAGGCACATCTTGGTGAGATAGTTGAAGTTGTCTTCGTAGATGATCACGAGCTGCGGCTTGCCTGTGACCAGCGCATGGGCGTAGTCCTCGACACCTTCCGCCAGCATGGCATCGAACAGGCTCACCGCATGTCCCATGTCGCGAAGCAGGGACGCGACCTGCAGCGTGGCCAGAGGTGGATACGGCTTTGCCCGCTCCCACTGCTTCGGGTCATAGCGCAGAAAGTACGAGTGGCTGACCTGGATTCTTAGCATCATGTGGGCCTGTGTCTTCGCCATGCCACGGCCATCGACGGCCGTCACTTCGTTGTCACCTCAACGTAAGTGCCCGGCGACAGGAGTTCGGTTGCGCCGTCCTCGTACCTGTCACATGCAACCTTTGCCCGGGGAAAAGGCACTTATCGACATCAGGGCGTTGCTGTAGGCATCGCCGGCCGACCACGGAGTATCTTCTTGACCCGCCCGGAACCGATCCAGCGTACCGACGACCTGCGTGGCGATCCTTTCCGCGAGCACAATGCTCCCAGGGCACGCATGCGCCGGAGCATCCTGGGTGCGGATATCGTTTTCGAGAGCGATTCCCGGGGCTTGATGAAGCTCGTAGAGCTGGCCTACGGGGATCTTCCGGAACATCGGTTTTCGCCCGATGCTCCCTGGCTGCGTATCGACCTGCGCGTGATTTCCCGTAGTGAAGGCATCGCGGCCGACGAGCCGCCGCCAGTGCAGACACATTCCGGCGCAGGCCTGCTGTGCGGCATGATGGATGCCTGCAATTACGCCGTGGTGGTGCCGGCGCAACGCAAGGCACTCGTGGTGGTGTCCTCGGACATGCTGGAGCAGCACCCGTATCACGTACGGTACGAGCTCATCGAGTTCGCCGTCTTCCTGCTGACGTCACGCGTGCTGTCGCTTGTGCCCTTGCACGGGGCATGCGTCGGGCGCGGCCGGCGGGGCGTGCTGTTGCTGGGCGAAAGCGGCGCCGGAAAATCCACCCTTTCCTTGCATGGCTGGCTGCAGGGACTGGACTTCCTGGCAGAGGATGCCGTGTTCGTGAGGCCGGACGATCTTCTCGCCACCGGCGTCGGCAATTTCCTTCACCTGCGTGACGAGGCCTGCCGTTTTGTCCACGATGAACGCACACGCGCGTGGATCCGGGAATCCCCGACCATTCGTCGTCGTAGTGGCGTACGCAAATACGAAGCGGATCTCAGGCATGGGCCAGGCCGTCTTGCTGCGTCACCATTGACCCTGACCGGCATCGTCCTGGTATCGTCCCGTACGGCGAGCGACCCCTCCCGCCTGCTGAAGCCTCTGCCGACAGAAGACATTCCCGCCTTGCTGGCCGCTGACCAGCCCTATGCCACGGCGCAGGAAGGCTGGACACATTTCACCTATGCGTGTCAGCGGCTGGGTATGTATCGCCTGGAGCGAGGACGCCACCCGGACGATGGCGTCAGTGCGCTGTCGGCCTTGCTGGGCTGAGGGCATGGTCATGGGGTCCGGTCTGCGCTGGGTATTGCCGGATATCTTTGCCGGTACCATCGAGCAAGCCCTTGCTTCGCGCATTGTCGTTTATGCGGTGCTTTCGGTCGGTTCTGCGTTGACGGGAAGCGCAACGGCCATGTTGATGGTGCCGTTGGTGCCGCCGGATAACGGGCAGGCCGGCACGTTCTTCGACCTCCGACATGGGCTGGAGATCCAGGCCGTGGCCTTCATCGGCATGGCAACGGTACTGGCCACCATGCGCTGGGCGGCGTCCAGGGTGGCATCACAACTGGTGAGTGCCTACGGGGCGGATCTGCGCCGCAAGGCGCACGACCGCCTGATCCATGCGCCTGTTGCGGCGCTGGCGGCCACCCCGTCCGCCGAGATCGCCAACGTCCTCACCTATAACGTCGAAATCATGGTGCAGGGTTTCAATGGACTGCTCCAGCTTTGGATTGCCGGGCTGACCTGTGCAGCAAGCCTGGCGTTTGCCTTCTACCTCTCCCCCTGGCTGCTGCTCGGCATGCCTTTCCTGGCAGCACTGGTCATCGCCATGGCACGGGCGCGGGGACAGGAACAGGCCGCAGTGAGTCGCGCCTACGTCGCCGACATGACGCGGCTTTTCTGGCTCAGCGAAGACTTTCCACGGCGATTGCGTCACATCCGTGCCTTTGGCCGGGGGGAGGCCGAGCGTGCGGTCTATGACGCGATGGCCGGGCGGCTTGCCGCCGGTTACCAGCGGCAGATCGACATGCAGTCGTCCGGGCGGCTTATGCTGGAAACGGTCGCCGCTGCCGCGATTGCCCTGATGTTCCTGCTGGCCCATCGCACGCAAGGCGAAGCACGGGCATCGCTTATCGCAGTGAGCCTTTTGCTGGGACGCCTGCTGCCGTACATGGTCTCGACCCGCCAGAGCTTCCGGCAGCTACGTTCAGCGGTGGCGGCCTTCGACCTGTGGCGACGATACGTGGACCTGGACACGGATGTGTCCGTTCCGCCCTGCAGCGACGTGATATCTCGCTCCGCCATCCATGTGCGAAGGATCAGGATCACTTCTGCCTTGCAGGCCTTCGAAGTCCATGACCTGTCGTTGGCTCCAGGAGAGCTGACCTTGATCACCGGTGACTCGGGAGCGGGTAAAAGCAGCCTGGCGGATGTGCTGTCGGGGCTCGTTGTCCCGGAGTCATTCGTGGCACACGCGATGGGGCATCCCATCGATTTCGATGCCTATCGCACACGGGTAACGCGTGGGGCCTATGTCAGCCAGCATATCCGTCCCTGGCAGGACACCGTGCGTGAAGGCCTTGCCTGGGCCGATCCGATGGCGACGGAGGCTGCGATGCGAGCGGTCCTCGCCGATGTCGGACTGGACGCTCGCCTGCTGGCGGGCGGCATGGGGCTGGATACGCCGCTTCGCGGCGAATCCAGCCAACTGTCCGGGGGCGAGTTGCAACGACTGCTTCTGGCGCAGGTACTGCTACGCAGGCCATTCCTTGCGGTGCTCGATGAAGCCACCGGCGCCCTGGATGCCGCTGCGGAACAGGACGTGCTGCGGATGCTCAAACGCCGCCTTCCGGATACCGTATTGCTGGTGGTATCGCACCGGCCGGGCCTGGCTTCGCTGGCAGATCACTGCCTGACGATATGCCACCCGGAGGATCAGGCCAGCGGAGTCAGCACGATCGGGACGATGGCATCGCCGCTGATCACCTGTGCCTCGCCATCCTGAACCATGAACTGAAGTTGCATGGTGCGCTGCGTAAGCGCGGCCAGTGCCTCGACCGTGACCGGATCGACGTCAACCACGGATACGTTTTTCGTGCGTCCAACGGCCTGCGACATCTTCTTCCACCAGACTTCGGCACCGCGGCCGCTGTACGTGTAGACGATCACACGTCGGGCGCGTCCTGCGGCGCGGCGGATGCGCTGCTCGTCGGGCTGGCCCAGTTCGATCCACAGATCGACCTCACCGGTGAGCTCCTTTCGCCACAGGTCGGGTTCGTCGTCCGAGCTGAGTCCCTTGCCGAAGGCCAGTGCGTCATCGGCATTAAGTGCAAAGGCCAGTACCCGCACCATCATGCGCTCGTCGGTTTCCGACGGGTGCTGCGCAATGGTGAGGGCGTGGTTCTGGTAGTAATGCCGGTCCATGTCGCTGACCTGCAGGTCGGCCTTGTAGACCGTGGATTTGAGTGCCATGGGGCGCTGCTGGATGTCGAGATCGGCCGCCAAGCTTACAGGAGCATGCCGGCGGCCGTGTGTTTCCTTGCCGGTGCGGGCCGCCCACGCCCGGAGCAGGGCGACAGGCGGCCGTTTCCAGGGATCAGAACGTGTAGCTGAGATTGACCATGTATACCCGCCCCGTTTCGACATACGCGCCATCGGCACCCGGGTCGTAGGCGAGATAACGTTTCGACTTGCCCGAGGTTTCATAGAACGTGGCACGATCAAGCAGGTTCTTCACCGAGACGCCAACCCCAAGTCCGTAGGGCAGGTCGTAGGTGGCGGAGAAATCAAGCGTCTTGACGGGCTGCAGGTAGTAATCCAGGCCATTGCCATTCAGCCCGATAAGCTGCAGGCCCGTATAGTTGTAGATCAGGTCCGCGCGCAGCTTGTCGTCGTGATAGAACAGGTCGGCGTTGTACATGCGTTCCGGCGCACGCGGCAGCCACGAGCTGCCCGGATGATCCGGCCTGTCGCTATGGGCCGTGCTGTGCTGCACCGTCATGTTGCCGCCGACACCGAAATGACTCCATATGCCGGGCAGGGTGACGAATTGCTTGCGCAGGGCCAGTTCGGCGCCATAGATCTTCGCCGAGCCACCATTCTCGGGCGTGCTGACCGGCACGCCATTGGTGATTACCGTACCGGTGGGCACGTTGCCACCCAGCGAGGTGTCGTTGCCCGTAGCCGACTGCGACGTGTAGATGAAGTCGTTGATGCGCTTGTAGTAGGCCGACGCCGTGAGCAGGCCGCCGGTGCTGTCGTAGAACTCGGCTGAAAGATCGAGGTTGTCGGCCGTGGTCGGGCGCAGGTTCGGGTTCGGCTTGGAAATGCCTACCACCTGGCCGGTGACATCGTCGATCGAATACGTGGTCTGCCCGGAGATGAGCCCGAAGGCTGGCCGGCTGAAGCTGCGTCGCAGCGATGCCCTGTAGACCGTGAATTCATCCGGCCGGTAGTTGAGATTGATGCCCGGCAGCACCTCACCATAGCGCCGCCCCTGGTTGACGAAGGCACCCGTGGCGTCATCACCGTTGGAGCGCCATGCGGTGGCAGAGTAATCCGTCAGTTCATAGCGAACGCCCGGGGTGATCGTGAGATTGTCAGCACGGAACGTTGCCATGAAGTAGCCGGCGTAGATGTTCTCGCGACTGGACGTCGTATTGGCGTTGTAGTCGTTGGCCGTGTAGTTACCGGTGCCGTTGGGGTCATTGAGGTACTTGTACGGTACCGCCTGGTCGAGCACCCACTGGCGGTTGATCAGCTTGAAGGGGCCGGCATAGCGCCCGCCGAACGGGTTGGTGACCAGCCGCCCCGGCAGATCGGCCAGCGACGGACCACCCGGAGCCGTCGATGAATAACTGGGGCCACCGAAGAACGGTCCGCCATAGATGAAATTGTTGTCGTCGTGGCTGAAGGGATGATCGTAGGCATTGCGCTTGGAGGTATCGGCTGCGATACCGAATTTCAGGTTTTCCAGCGAGGAATCAGAGAAAGCATAGGTTCCGTCGATATGCGCATTGATACGCGTATCCCGGCTACCCGCATCGCTGCCCTGGGTTTTCCAGAAGCTATCGGTGGACAGGTTGTATGCGTAGTTGCGCAGCGCGGCGGAGTTGCCAGCCAGGCTGGGAAAGGTCGGATTGCTCAGGTTGAACTGGAACTGCCCTGGTGCCTGCGGACCGTACAGGCTGGCTTCCACGTAGTCGGGCACGTTGCGGGTGCCGATGCCGTACGAAGTGCCATAGTCGAGCGTGAGCGCGTCGAGTGTGCTGCTGCCACCCAGTTGCAGGGCGGCGGTTTTTTCCTTGATGTCGCGCGTGTTGAAGTACCCGCCGCGAAGCACCTGGTTACCGCCCTGGTTGCGTGCGGACATCTGGTTCTGTTCACCCTGGACGTCGTAGACACCATAGATGGCACGGGCGAAGAGGGATGTGCTTTCCCCGTTCCAGTCCAGCGAGACATTGCCGCCGTAACGCTTGATCTGGTTGGTGTAGACGCTGTACTTGTACTGCGAGCTTTGCAGCGGGCCTGCCTGGGAAAGGTCGGTGGCCGAGGCCTTGGCCGGGTCGATGGGCGTGTACTGCGAGTTGGGCGCTACCGCCTCTGCTGAGTTGTCGTACTTGCCGTAGTAGCCGGCCGCATAGATGCCAAACTGCTTCGAATCACCGAAGCGATGGGCCAGCTCCTGCTGGAACACGCCGCCCTTGTCCGGCACGTCCCGATGCTCGGCAAGATCGTTCATCCGTCCCTGGACGGTGGTCTTGGCATAGGTGTCGCCGGCGAAATCGAACGCCGTGGGCGTACGCATGTCGATGGCGCCACCAATCGAATCCCCCGGCATGTCCGGTGTCGGCGTCTTGGATACCTTGACAGACTGGATTCCGAAAGGCGCAAGCATGTTGAGGGAGATGGCTCGCGTGGACGAGTCCGTTTCCGGCAGTGCAAAGCCGTTGAGCGTGTAGGAGTTGTAGCTGGAGTCCAGGCCGCGGATGGTGACATACTCGCTCTCGCCGGTGGCCGCCTGGCCCAGATGCATGTCGCTATAGGACGAAAGGCCCGGAAGATGCGAGAGGACGTCGGCGATGTTCGCCGTCGGCACCGCGTCGATCTGCTGCTTGCTCATGACCGTGGTGACGCCAACGGACAGCCGCTGCTCGTCGACCGATCCTGCGGCCGGTGCCTGCGCATCCACGTTCAGGCCGTTCAGTGCCGTGACTTTCCTATCTGCCTTGGCATCCGTGTCCGCGTCGTTCGCACGTACCGTGGGGGCATGGAAGAGGGCGGCAGCGATGGCCAGCGATAGCAGGGCCGGTGACAGGAACGTGCGCATGGGAACCTCTGGGACAGGGGCTTGGGGAGAGCCGAAGGGACGGCAGGGGGTACTAGTGGGAGAGGTCGAGTCGCGCGCAGCTGTCGTTGGCCAGCAGCGGATTGCAGCGGGCTACGGCCTCTTTGGGAAAGCTCACGACATAGCCGGTGGTGGCCGGCTCGTGTGCGGGGAAGTCGGTACTCAGGATCTGTGCGCCGCTGGCAAGCATGGCATCGCGGCGCTGCACGTCGTTGGCCGCCGCTTCCTTCAGGTTGGCATCCGTACGCGTGCGCACGAGATAGCCCTCGCGCACGCGCCGGGATATCTCGTCGCGCGGCCCATCGTTGAGCTCGATGAAAGCCGCATCCTCTTCGCCCGGCGTCGCATTGGTGAACATGGCGCGCCCCCGAAGCGACGGGTGTCCCTGGAGATAGGCCTTGCCGACCGAGTGCTGGTCCAGCAGGAAAATGACATGACCCCGTGCCGCATCGAGTGACGGCCATTGGCCGTGGCGTACCGCGTCGTTGAGCGTGGCGTGCTTGCCACGCACGTCGTCCGGAGCGATGTAGGACGCACGGGGAAACACGTCCGTGACTTCGGCTTCAAGCCGGTTCATCGCATCGGCATCGAACGGCTCGGGCGCCACGGTGGCAAAGGGCATTTTCAGCGGGGTTTCTTCGGTCTCGAACAGGATGAAGATCGGCAAATGACGTGGATGGGCCACCGACCAGGCACGAAGCTCGCGCAGGCAGGCCTTCAACGGCTGGCACGTGCTGCGCTGGTCCATGTCCTGGATGTGCATCACCTTGAAACCCGGCACCGCCATCACGGCAGGATCGGCAAAAGGCGGATCGGCCGGGAGGCCTGCGCCCGCCACCTGCGCGATCACGGCAGGCCTGGCATAGCGACCGCCATGCACGTCGCCATACACATCCAGTTCTACCTGGCGTACTCCATCATCCAGCTGGCGGGTCAGCGACGGATGGGAGTAAGTCAGGATGGAATACGTCGCCGGATCGACCTTGCGCCAGATGGCGGCCTCACCAGCCGCGAGTCCGGCGTGATAGCTGTTATGGCTGCCTATGTATTGCAGCTCGTTGATGCGCGTAACCTGCGCGGCCTGGGCGATGACCGGCATGAGCAGTACGGTGGCGCAGGCCAGTCGCAAGGCGTGAAGGGCGCGAGCCGGAGACTCTCCCATTGCCGACCGAAGATTGTTTCCGCTCATGTAGCCACCGCCGAAGTAAGGATTTAAGGAATTTAAATCGATCCATCTGGCACGTTATCGGCGGATTTTGACTGAAAGACGATGCACGGATGACAGCTTTGGCGGCTTTGTTACTGGTTGTGTGACACCCGTATCTTATTGCGGCGCCCCGGTGTGACCGGCTTCACGGTATGGGCGTGCTCCCGCGCATAATCGATGAAAGCCCGGAACGCACTCGGAAGATATTTTCTGCCGGGGTAATAAAGATGGAACCCGGCCTGCTCGGGCAGCCAGTCTTCGAATAGCGGAACGAGCTGCCCGCTTTCGATGAAGGCAGCCGCCTGGGCATGCAGCACATAGCCCAGTCCCGCACCTGCAAGCGCGAGATCCAGTGCGATGTCGAGGTCGTTCACGAGGATGGTTCCACCGGGCGCAACTTCCAGCTTTTCCGTGCGGCGCTGGAAGGACCATTGATGAGGTCGTCCGCTCTGGTAGCGGTAAGCGATGCATGAGTACCCGGGGAGATCGGCCGGGTGCCCGGGGCGCCCGTGCGCGTCGAGGAAAGACGGTGTTGCGACGACCACGTAGCGTACCGGCGGACTGATGGGAATGGCGATCATGTCTTTTTCGACGATGGCGCTGAGGCGGACGCCGGCGTCGAAATGATGCTCCACGATATCCGTGATGGCGTCATCCAGGGTCATGTCGATCACCACCCCGGGGTAGAGCGCGCGGAAGCTGCCGACCAGCGGGGCGAGATACAGGCGTGCTCCCGTACGCACGCTGTTGATGCGCAGGCGCCCCACGGGTGAGTCTCGATACCGGTTCAGCTCTTCCAGGGTGCAGGCAATGTCCTCGAAGGCAGGCGCAAGACGCTCGTAGAGCTCCTGCCCGGCATCGGTGAGCGACACGCTGCGCGTGGTGCGATTGAGCAGGCGCAAGCCGATCTTCTGCTCCAGATGGCGAATGGCATGGCTCACGGCCGATGCCGTGACACCCAGCTCGTCGGACGCCTGCCGGAAGCTGCCGCGGCGAGCGACGGCGATGAAGGTGGAGAAGTCGTCGAAATTGGGTTTCATTACTGAATGCTACTCACTAAGCCAAGTCATTTCACGAGGTATATGACATGGCGAGGGATGCGTACAGTTCGTGGCAACCCATGACCCAATAAGGATACGAAGATGACCGAGCGTGCATTGCGTGTATTGATCGCAGGCGGTTACGGTGTGATCGGGGCGGCTGTTGCCCGGTTGCTCGACAAGCGCCAGACCGGCGTGGAGATCCTGATCGCTGGCCGCCGGCCCGAAAAGGGCGAAGCCTTGTCGCGGGAGCTGTCCCGTGCGCGGACGCTGCAACTGGATATCGACAGCGAAACCATGCCCGATGAGGTAGCCGGGGTCGATGTCATCGTCTGTGCCTTGCCCGATGCGCGGAACCGGCTTGGCGAATACGCGATACGACACGGTATCGCCTATCTCAACATCACCGCCGTTACCGGCGATGAGTTGTTCCCGTTGCATGGCCTGGCGTTGAGGCATGCCGCGTCACGCCCTCTTGTTCCACTGGGGTATTACGAAGCCGGCTTGCTCCTGCCCATGGTGCACCGTCTTCTACCTGCGTTCGATGCCGTACATTCCGTGCAGATGTGGGGCGTCAATGATCCGGCCGATGTCTATGGCGAGATAACCCTGGAAGATCTGGCTGCTTCCCCGGGACCGGGTGTCATGCGCCGGGATGGCCGCTGGACACGGGACGACGCGTCGCGACAAGTCGTGCTCGAAGGCGGGGAAACTACCCATGCCGTGCCATTCACCACGCTGGATGTTTCCAGCGTGGCCGTGATGACACATGCGCCTGACATCCGCTTCGATGTGGTGGAAGCCACTTCCATTGGACAACACGAGCTCGGATCCGCCTCCATGGATATGTATGTCGAGATGAAAGGCGTCGATCAGGCGGGTAAGGAGATTGCGCGCAGGCTGGTTGCCTGGGACCCGCTCGGCCAGGCCCACTTCACGGCCCTGGGTATCGTGATTGCCATCGAGGCCGTGCGCGATAGCGAGAAGGCCGGCTTCGTCTTTCCGGAGCACATCGTTGATCTTGCCCGCGCGTGGCAGGTAATGATCGCCGAAGGCATACGTTTTAGTGGCGATGCCTGAAACGGCTTGGCGAACCGGATAGGTTCAGTGCTTATTTCCACCGTGGAACTGGCCGAAATTTCGCGCCATCCAGATTCCCATCAGCAGCAGTCCGGCGCCGAGACTTGCGATATCGGGCCATGACCGGGCGTCGAACTCACCGACGCGACATACCAGCAGGTAGGCCACCAGAAGATTGAAGCATCCCCACGCCACATTCACCGCGGATGAGGAAAGCCCTTTCCCTGGTGGTGTGGCAAAGGGCGTCTGGAATGGCCTGCCCATGACGCCGCTGACGTAATGAGGGATGGCGTTGGCAAGCACCACGCCGGCGAAAAAGTAGGCAAGTTCATGCAGCCAGGTCATCACGGCTCTCCTTTCACAGCAGCAAGGTCATCGATAAGCGCGGCAGCGGCGAGCAGGGTTTTTCTCTGCTCGGCGCTGAGTCTTCCCATGGCGGCAAGTAACCATGCATGTTTTGCTTCGGTTGCCATGTGCCTGGTGCGCAAGCCCAGCGGGGTCAGGGTGAAGATGAACTGGCGACCGTCGCTGGGGTGGGAGTGCCGTTTCACCAGTCCTTCGCCCTCGAGACCGGAAAGCAGCGTACTCATCGATTGCGGCTTCATCGCTTGTAAGCGGGCCAGTTCCGCATTGCTGAGCCCGTCGGTTTCCGCCAGGGAAGCGAGAACGGCAGATTGTGAAATGCTCAATCCGCCCGGATTGGCCTCCACACGGAGGCGGCGAAGGATGCGTCCCATGGCCTGGGTCAGCGCAGGAACCACGGCTTCAGGGGTAACCGGGGGATCTTTGGGCCTGTTCATGGCGCGAGCATGCCATATCATCAGTTTAACTTACAAGTTAAGCTGATGATCAAGCGAGCCTGTTTTGAGCAAGATGCCAGGCCACCCAAATGGCGACCATTGACGCAGGTAACCTGGCACGCTAGATCGGATTGGAACCGGGTGGGGCGGTGAAGCACCAGGATAGCCCCCAAGCGTTAATCACCGATCAGCTCGCCCCAGGAAAGCCGCATGCGGAAACATCCCTCGTCTCGCATGGATGGCGATCGCCCGCCGTCCTCGCAAGGTATTGCCACGCCGGACGTTCCGGTGCCCGAGGTCGATCCCGCTCCCGAACCCAGGGGCGTCAGTGCCGAACTGCTCGATCGCCTGCCGGCCATGATCTGGAGCACGCGAGCGGACGGTCATCTGGACTATGCGAATAACCGCTGGCTCGAACATACCGGCCTCAGTTTCGAAGAGGCCTCCGGCTGGAACTGGCGGGCAGCGGTGCATCCGGATGATATCGACGGACTGGTCGCCTACTGGAGCGGCTTGATCGACAACGAACAGGATGGCCAGTACGAGTACCGGCTGAGCCATCCTGAGAAGGGGTATCGCTGGGTCGTGTCCCGCGCTACGGCCCATCGTGACGCCGAAGGCAAGGTGCTCCGCTGGTATGGTGTGCGCTTTGATATCGAAGACCGGCACCGGGCGGAGGATGCGCTGCGCACGAGCGAAGCCTATCTCAGCCAGGCGCAGCGGCTCAGCCAGACGGGTAGTTTTGGTATCCACCTGCCGAGCGGTAGGGCGTACTGGTCTGACGAAACCTATCGGATCTGCGGCTATGAGCGGACGGTTGAGCCGAGCCTGGCATCGTTTCTTGATGCCGCCCATCCCGATGACAGGCAGCGACTTAGAGATGCCCTGGCCATTTCCACACCGTCGGATAACGTCGCGCTCGAATACCGGCTGGTGCGCCCCGACGGATCGATTCGTCACGTACGTCTGGTCGCTCAGGTCATTGCCACTCCTGACGGTACGGAATATGTCGGGGCGATCATCGATGAAACCGAAAGCAGAAAAGCCTCGTCCGATCTGGACGAAGCCCGGTCACATCTGGCCCATGTGTCCCGGATTGCGACGATGGGACAACTGGCGGCATCCATCGCCCACGAAGTGACCCAGCCCCTGGCTGGCATCCTCATCAACTGCAGCAGCACCATGCAATGGCTCAAGAGCGAGCCGATCGACGTGGAGAAGGCCCAGGCGGCCATCGAACGCATCATTGCGTGCACGGAGTGGGCGACCTCCGTCGTCAACAACCTGCACACCTTTGCCCGCCGCGAACCACCGGCGCGGGTTGCCCTGGATCTCAATGAGGTAATCGACGAGGCCGTTCGCTTTGTGCGCGCGGAGCTTCAACGGTCGGAAGTAGCGCTTCACCTTGATCTGGCTCCCGACCTGCCCGAGGTGATGGGCGATCGCATCCAGATCCAGCAGTTGTTGATCAATATCGTCAACAACGCGATCCAGGCGATGAACGGCGGGAAGTCGGCGCTTCGCCAGATAAGCATCGGTACGAGGGTCGATGGCGCAGCCTCGGTCATCCTCGACATCGCCGATACCGGGCCAGGCATCGGTGACACGGACGCCAGCCACCTGTTCACGCCCTTTTTCACCACGAAGGCCGATGGCATGGGTATGGGGCTGGCGATATGCCGCACCATCATGGATCACCACGGCGGCAGCATCGGTGTGTCGAACAACCCGGTGCACGGCGCCACGTTCCATCTGGAGTTTCCGGCACGACGTTAAGCATGGGCCCCTAGGCCCGTGGAACGGGCCGCGTTCGTTTTTGCGTAACATCCGCGTAACCCCGGTGGTGAGACAAGAGTTCTTTGCACCCACGGCCACGCGCATGACGGTTAAATTGGTGACATTGAGACCGGCTGACCTTGCCAGGGTGGATATTTCCCTTCCCGCGGACCTCAACTACTGGACTCGCGTTCTCGGCGTGTCCGAGCTTGAATTGCTCAGCGCGGTTGAGGCTGTCGGCGACAGCTCATGGAACGTCCGCGTTGAAGTCCGGCGTCGTCGCACGCAGTGAACATTCAACTTGGCGTGTCACCGATCTTCATTTTCTATCCGGAAATCAACGGACGAAGCTGGCGGGTGCTGGTATCCGGCGGCAAGAAAACCGAATTCGCCAAGGAAGGGCAGGCGGTGGCCTTTGCCATGTCGTCCGCTGAAACGCTGAAAAGGCGGGGGCGGGCGGTCAAGGTATTCAAGGAGAGCCTGGCCGGCCACTGGGTGCAGCTTCCCATTCCGGTGTCGTCTACCCAGTTACCCCTGGGCGGCTGAAGGCCCTGAGTTGCCCGCTCAGGTGCCGGAGGCGGGCAGGCAGGTGCTCAACAGCTCCCGCACGCGGGGATTCCCGCTGGAGCCCAGCGTTTCGCGCATGGCTTCGATGAAGGCGGCAGGCGCCTTCGACAGCCCTCTCTCCAGATAGATCGCTGCATCGTCGAACCGTTCTTCGGCAACGAGTACGGATGCCCAGCTGCATTCGCCGCGGTAGTCACCGGCCAGCGCCGAGCGTTCATAGAGGGAGCGCGCCATGATCGTGTCCTGATCCGTCTCCCAGCCGTGCTCGTAGTAACGCGCCAGGAAGTTCATGGCCCGGGCATGTCCCAGGGCCGCTGCCCGGCCGAACCAGAGGAACGCCGCGCCTCGATCGCTGCCGATACCACGCCCGCGCTCAAGCATGTGTGCGTAGTTGTACATGCCCCAGTCGAGGCCATGCTCGGCCGCCCGGCGAAACCAGACGGCGGCCAGCGGGTAGTCGACCACGGTACCCCAGCCATTCTCATGGCAGCGACCGAGCATGTTCATCGCCATGGGCGAGTGCTGGTGGGCCGCCTGCATGAACCAGTACACCCCTTCGGCAGGCTGCGCGACACAGCCCTGGCCATCCAGCAGCATCTGGCCACCGATGGTCTGGGCTGCTGCATCCCCTGCATGGGCCAGGGACATGACATAGTCGAATGCACCTATATCGCCATCAGCCAGGCGTTGTGCAAATACCGTAGCGTCGAAGCCACTCACGTCTGCGACCATTCGCGAAGCAGGTTGTGATAAATGCCCGTGAGCCGGAGCAACGCACCGGAATCCGCGCCGCTGGCCGTGAGCTCCTGGATGGACAGGTCCATGTCGAACAGAAGCCGCCGCCGCGTCGTATCCGCCACCATGCTCTGTACCCAGAAGAACGAAGCCATGCGCACGCCACGGGTGACCGGATTTACCCGGTGCAGGCTGTTGGCCGGATAAAGCGCCAGATGGCCGGCCGGCAGCTTGATATCGTGGGTGCCGTAGGTGTCTTCGACGACCAGCTCGCCACCGTCGTACTCCCCGGGCTCACTGAGGAACAGCGTGGCGGAGATATCGGTGCGCACTGTGACGGGAGGGGATGTGCGCCGGTCGTAGCGGACCGCATTGTCCACATGCATGCCGAATGCCTGTCCACCCTGATAGCGATTGAACAGGGGTGGATAGATCCGCAGGGGAATCGCTGCGGAAAAAAACGTGGGATGCGCGAGCAGGCGCTCTGTGAGGATATCGCCCAGGATGCGTGCCACGGGGTCATCTTCGGCTACCTGCTCGTTGTGCTTTGCCGCTGCCGAGCGGTAGCCCGCCGTGCTGCGGCCGTCTTCCCATCGCGCGGCGGCAAGCCGTTCGCGAAGTGCGGACAGGTCGGTGGGGGAAAGCAGGTCGGGAATATGCAGCAGCATCGTCTTGGATGCCGGGCCGCCATGAGCGGCCCGGCCCTCGGGGTCAGAAACGGAAGTTGGCGCTGAGAATGCCCACGCGGCCCGGCGCAACATTCGCGTAGTGAGCGGCGTACGCCTTGTCGAAGTAGTACTTGTTCGTGAGGTTCTGCACGTTGAGCTGCAGGGTCACGTTCGGGTTCAGCACGTAGGACGCCATGAAGTCGTAGCGCGTATAGCCGGGCACCCACTTGGTGTTCGCCGTATTGCCGTAGACGCGATCCATGGAGAAGGCGCCGCCACCGACCGTCAGGCGAGGGGTGACCGCATAGGTGGTCCACAGCGTGAAGCTGTTCCTGGGCGTGTTCGGGAACTGGTTGCCCTTGCTGGCGGCATCGGCCGGCGCAGGCTTCACCAGGTCGCTATCGAGCCACGTGTAGCCGGCAAACACGTTCCACGCTTCGGTGACGCGGCCATTGATACCGATTTCCACGCCGTCCACGCGCTGCTTGCCAGCGTTGACCATCACGCTGCCACGGCCACCGGTGGCGACACGGGCATTGCTCTTCTCGCTGCGGAACACGGCGCCGGTCAGCGAAATACGCTGTTCGAGCAGGTCCCACTTGGTGCCCAGTTCAAGATTACGGCTGCTTTCGGGCTTGAGCGATGCATTGGTCGCGGCGACGCCATCGGCGCCGTCACCCGCATCCACGCCCGGCGGGTTGGACGAGGTGCCCCAGGATGCATAGATGCTGCCATTGGGCGCCGGCTTGAAGACCAGGCCTGCCTGCCAGTTCCAGAACGACGAGTTGTTCCTGACGTTCGTCACGGCCTGGGTGGTGGTGGTGACGGCCGTGGACTTCGTTTCGAAATGGTCGTAGCGGGCACCGAGGTTCAACGACCACATCTCGTTGAAGTCCATCGTGTCGAACGCCCAGGCCGAGCGCGTGTTGGTGCGGATGCGGTTCGGGTTCTGACCGCCGATGAGTGCGCCGGTCCAGGGATCATGCGGGTTGGCGCCGATGACCGGAGCGCACCAGTATCCCGAGCGCGCACCGATACCGTACCTTGCGGAACAGGCGCCATTGGCAATGGAACCGCTGTTATGGGTATCGGAGGGCCCCGTCGCCGGATCGACCAGATAGGAGGTGCGATTGGTCTTTTCGTTGGAGATTTCGATGCCCGTGGCAACGGTGTGCTTGATCGAGCCGGTGGTGAAGCTGCCGGTCAGGTCCGTCTGGTTGGTGAGCGACTGGGTGGAGCTGTCGCGATTGTTGTTGCGGCGCCAGACACCACCATTGACCAGGAAATTGCCCTGGCTGTCGTCGGGCTGGGTCCACACGTAATCATTGGTCGAGCGCGCATACACGGACGTATTGCGCAGCTGCCAGCCGTCACCGAAGTTGTGACGGACGACGATCTGGCCGATATCGTTCTTCTGCTTCTGGAAGTCGCGATCCAGCAGGCCGTAATAGGTATCGCGTGGCACGTGGATCGGACCGCCGCTGCGGGTGGGGGCATTGTTCGGGTTGTTGTACGGAATACCGCTGTCCGGCGTATCGTCGGTCTGCAGGTGGTAGTAGCTGAGCGTGACGCTGGTATCGGCGTGCAGGCCGAAGGTGACCGAGGGTGCCACGCCCCAGCGTCCCTGGTCGGGGCCGTTGCGGCCCGGAATGTCGGCTTCGTGGCCCATGACATTGAGGCGGAATGCCGCATCGTTGCCAAAGGTCTTGTTCCAGTCGACGGTGCCGCGGCGATAGTTGTCCGTACCGATGCCGACGCTTCCCGCGATGAAATCGCGCGCGGTCGGGGCCTTGGTGACGAGGTTGATGCTGCCACCCACCGAACCGCGGCCGGTGTAGGCCGAACTCGGGCCCTTGGTCACCTCGACCTGCTCGATGTCGAAGATTTCGCGCTGCTGCGAACCCGAGCTGCGCACACCGTCGACGAAGATCGAGCTCTCCGAATCGAAGCCGCGGATCACGGGCCGGTCGCCATTCGGGTTGCCGCCTTCGCCGGCGCCGAAGGTGATGCCCGGAACGGTGCGGAGCACGTCGAGCAGCGAGATGGCATTGGTCTGCTGGATGATTTCCTGCGGTACCACGGTGACCGAGCGCGGCGTGTCGAGCAGGGGCGCCGTGAACTTGGGCGAAGTGCTGTTGACCACGGTGGACTGGACGCGCATGCCTTCGAGGTTTTCCGTCCTGGAATCCTTGCCCTTGTCCTGGATGTCGGTATCGGCGACTTCACCCGCATGGGCAGCGGAGCTGGCGATCACGAGGCCAAGGGCGCTGGTGACGAGGCGGCGGGGCGGAAGGGATTTCGAGGCGATGTACGAAGGCATGAGCATTCCGGTATATGCGGCTCCTGCGGGAGCCGGGCAAAACAAAGCCCATGGCTCATTCGCGAGGAAGGAGCCAGGCGGGGCTTGCTTGGGGCGCAAATAATTGCGGGTCGAAACGTTATCGCATTTGATAATGATTCGCAATAAATATTTGCGAGTCGCAAGCGGGTGAAAGGCCACCTTACAAATTGCTTAGCGAAAGCGCGGGCGCTCACGCCACAGATTCCACTAAGCGAGCCTCGTTAACGTGGGTATCCATCGTTTCCAGCCACGGCTCTGCATGCCTTCCACCACAGCCCTGTCTCTTATCGCCAGCCTTGCTGTCATGGGACTGGCGGGGTGTGCGCACTACGCACCACTGCCCTTGAATCCATCCGCGCGCTTCGCGTCCTCGGTCAACGGGCTCCATGGAGGTGCCAGCGCTTCAACGCCGCTTACAGAGGCCGAGGTCGTGCAGCTCGTCTTGCAGAACAATCCGTCGCTCCAGCTGGCCGCCATCCAGCATCGTGAGACGGAAGCGCAGGGACGTGGCGGTGCGTTGCTACCGAATCCCTCATTCTCGGGCAACCTGGGTTACCTGCTCTCGGGCGCGGGCAATGCCACGGCATGGACGGCAGGGCTGGCCCAGGGCGTCAATGGATGGATCACCCTGAAAGCCCGCCGGGACGAGGCGAAAGCATCTCTCCGGGAAGTCGATGCCTCCCTGGCCTGGCAGGCGTGGCAGGACGTGGGCAAGGCCCGGATGCTGGTCGCCGACGTCGTGCTCGAAAAAGAGCTTCTCAGGGTGCAGGTCGATCTGGCCGATGCACTGGGGCGGCAGTCGGAAGCATTGGCCAGGGCAAAAGCGCGTGGGGACATCGATGCGACCGTATGTGGACCCGTGGCCCTGGCGGCGGCCGAGGCACGCGCGAACGTTGCGGACACGGAGCGTGCCCTGGCCGATAAGCGAAGAGAACTCGCCAGCCTCATGGGGCTGGCGTTCGATGCAGATGTGACCTTCGCGCCCTTGCTTCCGCTCCAGGCGCCGGACCCGGGCGCGGTTGACGCCGCCATCGACGGCATGGCCGCGCATCGACCGGATCTCGTTGCCCTGAGGATGGGCTACGACGCCGAGGACGCCCGTTTCCGCCAGGCGATTCTTTCGCAATTTCCACCGCTGACCATTGGCTACAACGCGTCCCAGGACAACAGCCGCGTCACCAATGGCGGGCCGGCACTGGTATTCGACTTGCCGGTGTTCGACCGGGGCAGGGCCCGGGTGGATGCCGAAGCCGCCACGCGCCAGCGACTGCACGATGAATATGGCTACCGCATCGCAGATGCGACCGACGAGGCGCGCGCCTTGCTCGCTGCCTGCCAGCGAA
Organism: Luteibacter anthropi; assembly: GCF_023699965.1. NCBI lineage: Bacteria > Pseudomonadati > Pseudomonadota > Gammaproteobacteria > Lysobacterales > Rhodanobacteraceae > Luteibacter > Luteibacter anthropi. The sequence goes on along the minus strand of NZ_CP077072.1, from coordinate 4,059,422 downwards.
GCCGTGCGCAATGGATGCGCCTGGATCAGGTCGCAGCCGGCGACACGGATTCACTGGCAACGGCTTCCAGCGCTTTGCACAGGGGCGATGTCGATCAGGCGACCTACACCGATATTGCCGTTGCCAGGCTGTCGCGCCAGGTCACGTTGATCCGGTTGCAGATCGTGATGCGTGAGCAGCGCGCGGCCATGGACACACTGCTTGGCACGGGCATGCCTGAAATTCATCTTCTTGCCGGAACCCCCTGATGCGCCTGTCCACTCTTCTGCTGACAGCCATGTTGTCGGCATCTCTTGCCGCCTGCCAGGGGACATCGTCCGGCACCCCACAGGAGGCGGTAACCGCCTCGGTCAAGGTGGCGATGCCCTCGCGGGCAACGATGGCCCGCATCGCTGTCGCCTACGGCGACATCGCCGCCGGTCCGTCCTCGCAGCAGACGGTCAGTTTTGGCACGGAAGGGCGCGTGACGTCACTGTCAGCGGTGCAGGGCGAGATGGTCCGGCAAGGACAGGACCTGGGCACATTCCAGTTCACGCCTGCATCTGTCATTGCGTGGCGACAGGCCCGCTCGGCGATGGATGTCGCCAGCCAGTCGTTGAGCAGGCTTCAGCGCTTGCGCGATGACCATCTGGCAACCGATGAGCAGGTGGCGCAGGCCAATAAAGCCCTCTCGGATGCGCAGGCGGCGCTTACGGCGTATCCGCTGGCGATGGGCCACGACGGGCGTGTCAGCATACGGGCGCCTGCCAGCGGCCATATCGTTGTACTCGCGGCAAGCGTCGGCCAGCTTGTAGCGGCCAATACGACCTTGCTTACCGTAACCCCAGACACGGATCAGGTTCTTCTGGCAGGAGCCGAGCCACGAGACGCCGCACGGATAAAGCCCGGGATGATGGTTCGCATGACGCCAGTCGCAGGTGGCGATGCCATCACGGGCACCGTCGTTCGTGCCGGCGGCGCCATCGACAACGGCACCCGGCTGGTTCCTGTGCAGATCCGGCCTGCGCAACCCCTGGTGATCGGAAGCGCCTGGCGTGCGGATATCACGCTCGATGACGTGGAGGGGTGGCGTGCACCGGCGGATGCCTTGACCGAGGATGGCGACCAGCAATGGCTTTACCAGCTTGCCGGGGGCCGCGCCTATCGGGTCAAGGTGCAGGTGTTGCTGGAGCGCGATGGCGAGGTCCTGCTTCAAGGTGCCGTGGCACCTGACCGTCCCATGGTGGTGAGCGGCAATCCCCAACTGGCCGATGGCATGAATGTGGCCGTAAGCGGCCCGGCGCAATGACAGGCATGCTGGCCCGACATTCCCATACCTTCATTCTGGTAGCCGTGCTGCTGGCGATCGCGGGTGCGGTAGCCGCGTTCGGATTGCCGGTGGGCCTCTTTCCGCAGGTGTCCTTTCCACGGATCGTCGTGGATATCCATGCCGGCGATCGTCCGGCCGATGCCACGGCGCTGCTCGTGACACGACCATTGGAAGATGCCATCCGGGCGGTGCCTGGCGTGGACAGCGTCCGCTCGGAGACATCCCGGGGCGAGGCCCAGGTTTCCATCGATTTCGGCTGGGGCCGTGACATGGTGGCCGCAACCCTTCTGGTGGATGCGGCGGTAGCGAAGGTGCTTCCCGGGCTTCCGCCGGGCACCGGGTATGACGTCCGCCGCATGGATCCGACGGTCTTCCCGATCATCTCCTATGCATTGCGCAGTGAAGCGCTGTCACCTGTGGCCTTGAGGGATTTTTCGCAATACAGGATCGCCCCGCTGCTTGCCGCGATTCCGGGCCTGGCCCATGTAGACGTGCAGGGTGGGGAGACGGCGGAGATCCAGGTGGAAGCGGATGCGCATGTCCTGGCGTCGCGAGGACTCACACAGGCCGACCTGGTCTCGGCCATTGCCGCTGCCAACCAGATCCAGGCCGTGGGACGACTGCAGGACCACAACAAGCTCTACCTGGTGGTTGCCAACCACCCCTTGAAAGACGCCCGGGATATCGCGTCCGTGCCGCTCGTCAACGCAGGTGGCGGCCGCATGAGCGTGGGTGACGTCGCGAAGGTGAGCAACGGCTTCGCTCCCCAGTGGATTCGCGTGACGGAAGATGGCCGTCCTGCCGTCCTGTTCAATGTCTACGAACAGCCTGACGGCAACGCCGTGCAGATCGCTGCCGCCGTGCGCCAACGACTGGCGTCCCTGCCGCTGCCTCCCGGGGTGACGCTGACCAACTGGTACGACCAGAGCGAGCTGGTTACGGCGTCGGCGGCCAGTGTGCGGGATGCGATTGCGATCGGCCTGTTGCTTGCCGGGGGTGTTCTTTTCCTCTTCCTGCGCAATGGGCGCCTGGTCATGGTCACGATGATCGTCGTACCGGCCATCCTTGCCGTCACCGTGCTTTGCCTGAAGCTGCTGGGGCTCAGCTTCAACATCATGACCCTGGGTGGCATGGCCGCGGCGGTGGGTCTGGTGATCGACGACGTGATGGTCATGATCGAACACATCGCCCGCCGATCGCTGGAAGCGCAGGACGAACATGCCGGCAGCATGGCCAACGTGGTTTTCAGGGCCGCAAGGGAGTTTATCGTCCCGCTCTCCGGCTCAAGTCTCGCAACCCTTATCGTCTTTGTACCGCTGGCGTTTCTCCAGGGCGTGACGGGCGCGTTCTCGCGAGCGCTCTCGATCACCATGGGTTCGGCCTTGCTGGTGTCCTGGGCCATGACGGCGATAGTGGTGCCGGCCGTCGTTACGCGACTGGTCAGGCCTCATCATTGGCAGCACCGGGTCTCTTGGCTGGACGAGGCCATGCACCGCTGGCACGGCCGCGTATTTGCACTGGCGTATCGCCGTCCTCTCGTTGCCGCTGCGGCGGTGATCCTCGTCGTGGCGGCCGGTGTCGCGGCGTATCTTCATGTGCCCACGGGATTCATGCCCGAGGCAGATGAAGGTGGATTCGTGCTCGACTACTACTCGGCGCCAGGAACGTCCCTGACGGAAACGGATCGGGAGGTCGCCCAGGTAGAGCAGATCCTGCGGATGAATCGCAATGTCGAAACGTTTTCGCGTCGCCTGGGTACCGGGCTCGGCGGCGATCTCGGGCAGTCGTATCACGGCGATTTCTTCGTCAGGCTGAAGCCCGGACATCCGCTGGCTACGGCGGATGTGATGAATGATGTGCGGGAGAACGTGCTTCACGCCGTTCCCGGCGTCCAGGTGGAAGTAGCGCAGCTGATGGAAGACCTCATTGGCGACCTGACGGCCGTGCCACAACCGGTGGAAGTGAAGCTTTATGGTGATGACGAAAAAGCCCTGATTCCGCTGGCGGACAAGGTAGCTGGCGCACTGGGCCATATTCCGGGGCTGGTCGATGTCAAGAACGGTGCACAGGTTGCCGGTGATGCCATCGATATCGAATTCCACGATGCAGCGGTTGCGGCGGAAGGCACGACCGTGGATGCCGTATCGCAGGCAGTGTCGGCCGCGCTTTCGGGAACGATCGCCACCGCGTTGCCCGGTGCCACGAAAGCCCTCGGTGTACGCGTGGCCATGCCCGGTTCACGGACATGGCGAATCGAGAATCTCGACGCGCTGCCCGTGCGTTCCGCCGATGACCATGTGTTTCCGCTCTCCCGCGTGGCCACTCTTCACAAGGTGGCGGGGCAGCCCCAGATAACCCGCGAAGACCTGCAGAACATGGTTCCGGTAACGGCACGTATCGACGAAGGCGGTATCGGGGCCGCGGTCCAGCGCGTGCGTGCACTGCTCGACCGGCCGGGCATGCTTCCGACGGGCGTGCGTTACGAACTGGGCGGCCTCTATCAACAGCAGCAGGTGGCCTTCGCCGGATTGCAGAAGGTGTTCGGCGCAGCCCTGGCAGCCGAGTTCGTGCTGTTGATGTTTCTGTATCGCCGTGCGTGGCTGGCCTTTCTCGTCATGCTGACGTCGTTGCTCTCGACGTCGGCCGTGTTCACGGGGTTATGGCTGGCAGGCGTCGACCTGAATGTCACCGCGATGATGGGATTGACCATGGTGCTGGGCATCGGCACCGAGATGGCTATTTTCCTGGCTTCCGAATACCAGGCCATCGGTGCACGTACGGGCTGGCGATCGGCCATTCACCGTGCGGTGCGCAACAGGGTCCGCCCGATCACGATGACCACTCTGGCGGCGATCCTGACCTTGCTGCCTCTGGTCATGGCCCTGGGCCAGGGCTCCGACCTGCAACAGCCCCTGGCCATCGCGATCGTGGCTGGCTTGCTGCTGCAGTTTCCGATGGTGCTTGTCGTACTGCCGGTGGCGATCGGTCAGTCGTCGCGCCGACGACCTGGCAGATCGATCGTGTGATGCGTGTGGCGCACCTTGGCTTCGAGGTAGGGAAGGTTGTGGGTACCCTGGAATACGCCGGTAGGGCGCACACCGACCACCTCGATACCCAGCGCTTCGAGCTGGGCCTTTTTGTCGGGATTGTTCGTCAGCAGGGTGATCCGGCTGACGCCCATGGCGCGCAACATCTCGGCGGCCACGGTGTAGTCGCGCTCGTCGTCGGCATGTCCCAGGGCACGGTTGGCCGCGTAGGTATCGTATCCCTGTTCCTGCAACCGATAGGCATCGAGCTTTGCGTAAAGGCCGATGCCGCGACCTTCCTGGCGCAGGTAGAGCAGGTAACCGCCTTCTTCATCCAGCCGGCGCAACGACTCTTCCAGCTGCGGACCGCAATCGCACCGGGCTGAGCCGAGGGCATCCCCCGTCAGGCATTCCGAGTGCACACGGACCAGTGGCGCATCGGCGTCGTGGTCGCCGAAACGCAGGGCGACATGCTCCTTCCCATCCGCAAGCCTGTTGAAGCTATGGATTGTGCTGGATGCCTCGCGACCGTCTGCCAGGCGGACCGGGAGTCGGGCGACGGAACGGATATGCGGCTGCAAGGCAGAGGACAGGGGCTTCAGGGAGGGGGCGGTCATCGATCAAGCTCATTGATGTTGTTGCTAAAAGCGCTATCCGCGATTGGCGATTCCCCAATGCTTGCCCGTGGACGGGCGGGGCGCAGGTACATGCATTGAGTGCGCCATCGTGGAATGGGGGTTGCGACGATGAAGACAAGGGCGGGCGGCCTGACGCGGCAGATCGAAAGGAATAGGGCCAGGCAACCAGGGCCGATGCCCTCTTTTCGCAATTGGGCCTCGTATGTTATTGCGAAATTCGGCCAATACCTCCAACTGCGGCTTCCATTCGCTGCCGTATATCGCGCAAGTTCATTGCGCCGCCTATTTTTTGACGCTCCAACTCATTGAAAATAAAGGCCGCAATAATTTTTCACAAGTGATTCACACATGAGTAACAAGTTATGATATTAAAGGCGCGGGGCTCGTAGCTTTTTCTGGGGATACACCCTTCAGCCACCACTGAATCCTCTCTCCTTAATTGGGGCGAGGCGGGGTCAGTGCGTCCTGAAGAATTTTACGACTTGCTGTCTTTGACAGATTTGAAATTGATCAAGGGGTTTACATATGACTAAGGGTTCGATTCTGACGCGGCTCGGGATGGCGCCGTGTTTGCTTGCCATCGCTTGTGCCGCTGCGCTCAGCGCCGCGCCGGCGATGGCTCAGGACAGCAGTTCGGGTCAGGCCAACGAGGCCGATGCCAAGCGCCTGGAGGCCGTCACGGTCACGGGTTCGCGCATCTCGAACCCCAATGCCATTTCGCCGACGCCGATCAGTGTGATGACCGCCGACGACATCAAGGCGACGGGTGCCACCAACATCGGCGACGTGATGACCCGTCTGCCGCAGCTGGCCACCACGTTCACCATGGGCAACTCCACGCGCTATATCGGCACGGCCGGCGTGCAGCCCATCGACCTTCGCAACCTCGGCACCAGCCGCACGCTGGTGCTGGTCAATGGCCGCCGCTTCGTCGGTTCGTCTGCCGGCGGCACTGATGTTGACGTCAACCTCATCCCGGCCGACTTCATTGAGCGCGTCGAAGTCATCACTGGCGGCGCCTCGGCCGTGTACGGTGCCGACGCGGTGTCGGGTGTGGTCAACTTCATCCTGAAGAAGAACTACCAGGGCGCAGCCGTGCACGTGCAGTACGGCAGCTCGGAGCATGGCGGTTTCAACCAGGGCTTCGTTTCGTTCACCGGTGGCATGAACTTCGCCCAGAATCGCGGCAATGTCGCGGTGTCGGTCGAGCACAGCACGCAGGGCTCCCTTGAGTTCCCGGACCGCTTCGGTCATCAGGCTTATCGCAGCATCCGTACGCCGGGCGGCCCGACGGACACGGCGCTGTTCTCCAACGCCGGCGGCTACACCACCATCAACGCGGGTACGTTCGCCCTGGGCGGCAACCGTTATGTGTTCAATCCGGACCACAGCGTGCGTCCGCAGAACCTCGGCACCATCCACGACGCGAATGGTTGCCAGGATTGCGACCGCCTCGATGCCAACCAGGTGGCGGAGCTCCAGCCGCGTTATGGCCGCACCACGGTCACGGCCCTGGCCTCGTTCGACATCACGCCTGAGCACCGCCTCTATGCGGAAGGCAACTACAGCCATGTGAACGTCAAGACGTTCAGCCAGCCGGCATTCGGCAGCTACACCATCACCCGTGACAACGCCTACATCACGCCGGGTCTCGCCGCGCTGATGGATGCCAACGGTGCCCAGTCGATCAAGGTTGGTCGCTTCGATGTGGACGCCGGTCGCCGTGGCGAAGATACCCGTCGCGACATCGGTCGCGTGGTCTTCGGTGCCAACGGCGTGATCACCGGTGACTGGGAATACGACGCCAACGTGACGTACGGCACGATGGACGAGACCCGTCACAACCTCAACAACCGCCTGGTCGAGCGTTTTGCCGACTCCATCGACGCTGTGCGCGATCCGTCCGGCAACATCGTCTGCCGTTCGGGCGCTGCGGGTTGCATCCCGACCAGCATCTTCGGCGAAGGCGCGATCGATCCGCGTGCTGCCCGCTGGTTCAACACCACCACGACCACCACGAGCCGCCTGACCCAGTTCGTCGGTGGCGGTTCCATCACGAACAACAACCTGTTCCAGATGCCGGGCAATGCCGGTGCCGCCAGCATGGTGGCCGGTGTCGAATTCCGCCGTGAAAGCAGCAAGCAGATCAACGATCCGCTGGACCGCGCCGGCGAGACCTTCCTCAACGCGATCCCGAACTCCAGCGGCGCCTACAACGTCAAGGAAGGCTACCTCGAGTTCGTGGCCCCGCTGCTCGCCGACCATACCCTGGTCAAGAACCTGACCTTCGACAGCGCAGCCCGCTTCTCGGACTACGATTCGATCGGCCACACCAAGACCTGGCGCTGGGGCCTCGACTGGGCCATCGACGACAACGTCCGCCTGCGCGGCACCATGTCGTCCGCCGTGCGCGCGCCGAACATCGGTGAGCTGTATAGCGGCCAGTCGCAGAACTACGCGAACTTCACCGATCCCTGCTCGATCACCAAGATCAACACGGGCTCCAGCTCGCGTGTGGCCAACTGCCGCGCTCTCGGCATTCCGGTCGGGTTCGAGTCCACCCAGGCCAGCTCGTACCAGGGCCTGTCGGGCAGCAACCCCAACCTCAAGCCGGAGCTGGGCCGCACCTGGACCGCGGGCTTCGTGTTCACGCCGACCTTCATCGAAGGCTTCGGCATGAACGTGGACTACTGGAACATCAAGCTGACCAATGCGATCACCCAGCTTGATTTCGAGACGGTGGCCCAGCATTGCGTCGATTCGCCCAATGGCATCAGCAACCCGTACTGCGCCAACGTGACCCGTGGTCCCGACCACGAAATCACGAACATCGTGGCGGTGAACGAGAACATCTCGCAGCTGAACACCTCCGGCATCGACCTCGGTGCGTACTACACCCACGCCCTGGGCCGCGGCAAGCTGCAGCTGAACCTCGACGTGACCAAGGTCATCGCGTTCACGGAATACCCGTTCCAGGACGATCCGACCACCACCCAGCAGGATAACGGCACGGCCACGACCGCCGGTGCATGGCCGAAGTGGAAGGCCTCGCTGCGTACGACCTACACCCTCAACAACTGGGTGTTCAACTGGAACACGCGCTTCTTCTCGCGCATGCTCCGCGTCACGAACGAGAGCTACAAGGCCAACCCGACCCAGACCACGCCGATCTACGCAGCGTCGGGCTTCTTCAACGATGTCCGCGTGAGCTACGACTTCGACAAGACGGGCCTGCAGGTCTATGGTGGCATCACCAACGTGTTCGACCGCAATCCGCCGGTGAACTTCTTCGGAACGACCGGCGCTTCGGGCGGCTACGACAACATCGGCCGCGCGTACTACCTGGGCCTGAACTACCAGTTCTGATCCACAGGTACGATGCAACGGAAAAAAAGGGAGCGGCCTGGCCGCTCCCTTTTTTCATGGCCCGCGCCGGGAAACCACGGTGGCGGTCATGGCTGCGGATGGGCGGCCGGTGGGGAGAGTGCGAGCAGATGTTTGAGGTAACGCGTCTCGTCGGTCGGACTGCGGCCGAACAGGCGCTTGAACTCGCGGCTGAACTGGGAGGGGCTCTCATAGCCCACGCGTTCCGCGGCCGTCGCGGCGTTTTCGCCGCTGCGGATCATCAGCAGGCGCGCCTGGTGCAGTCGTATCGCCTTGATGTACTGGATGGGCGAGGTGGTGGTAACCGCCTTGAAGTGCGTGTGGAACGCCGGGACGCTCATATTGGCTTCCCCTGCGAGCACCGGTACGTCCAGATCCTGGTCGAACTGGGCGTGGATGCGTCGCAGCACCCTGGCGATGCGTCCGAAATGACCGCCCTGGATCAGGGCGGCCCGCAGGCTGCCTCCCTGGTCGCCCGTGAGCACCCGATAGGTGATCTCCCGGACGATGGAAGGCCCGAGCAGCCGGGCCTCGGTGGGTGAATGCAGGGCTTCGAGCAGGCGCCCGGTCGCATCGCTGAGGCGCGCATCCATGCGCGTGGCGTACATGGTTGCAGGCTTTGCGGAAGCGGCAGGAGACGCCTCGTCCACGTCCAGCGCCAGCTCGGCCGTCATGACGGCATCGATGCGCAGGGCGACCCCCAGCATGGGTTCTTCCTCGCTCGCCTCGGTTTCGATGCTGAAGGGCAGCGGCACGGAGAGCACGAGATAGTGCTGCGCATCGTAGACATGGACATTGCCGCCATGGACCCCGCGCTTCCTGCCCTGGGCCACGATCACGATCGAGGGCTCGTACAGCGCCGGGCTGTGGGCCAGGGGCTGGTTGGCCCGCATGAACGTCACGCCATCGAGTAGTGACCGGGTATAGCCCTCGGTGGGTGCCAGCCGCTTCAGCAGCTCGATCATGCGGGCCTGCTGGGTGGCCGAAGCGATGGTGTCCTGGCTCATGGGGCTGCCCGGTAGCGTGGGAAACAGGGAGGTATCAAACCATAGTTCCTATCCGGCGACAGGGTTCTTCATAGGATTGGGCAAGGATGGCAGCCGAACGTGCCTTATGGGACGGGGAGGGGATATCTAGCATGTCTCTCAACGGCGGCGCCTTTCGTGGCGCCACGGTCATTCCCCTGACGGAGACATGCAATGAACCTCTCATCCCAAGGCAAGGTCGTTCTGGTGACGGGTGCCAGCAGCGGTATCGGCGAAGCGATCGCGCGCCATCTGGCGGCCCGCGGGCATCGTGTAGTGCTGGGCGCACGCCGCACGGACCGTTTGCAGGTCGTGGCGGCCGAGCTGAACGAACGTGGATTCCACGCGGCATTCCTGACACTTGACGTCACCCGGTTAGACAGCATGCAGGCCTTCGTTGCCTTTGCCGAATCCACGTTCGGACCGGTCGACGTGATCATCAACAACGCAGGCGTGATGCCGCTGTCACCACTGAACGCACTCAAGGTCGACGAGTGGAACCGGATGATCGACGTCAACATCCGTGGCGTTCTGCACGGTATCGCCGCAGTGCTCCCGGGCATGGAGGCGCGAGGCCGTGGCCAGATCATCAACGTGTCTTCCATTGGCGGACATGCATCCTTTCCCACGGCGGCGGTCTACTGCGGAACGAAATTCGCCGTACGTGCTATTTCGGATAGCTTTCGCAAGGAGACCGATGTTATCCGCGTGACCGTGGTGAGCCCCGGCACGGTGGAATCCGAACTGGCGGATTCGATCACCGACGAAGGCAGCCGTGAGGCCATGAAGGACTTCCGTCGCATCGCCATTACACCGGACGCCATTGCCCGGGCGGTGGATTACGCCATCGAACAGCCGGACGATGTCGACGTGAGCGAATTGATCGTGCGACCCACGGCAAGCCCTTACTGATGGTTCGTGCCGCCTTCCGGAGCCGTACGAATCAATCTGTCCGGGACAGGCTCCGAAACGCCGTTGCGAGCGTCTTGAGGGCCTGCCGCGAGCGACCATCGTGCAGAGCCGAATAAAGCACGGCCTGTTGTGCGGGCAACGCGGGCAGTGACATCGATTCGCCGATATCGATCGTGCCCGATGGCGCCGCGCGCTTCGCCAGCACCGCGACGGCCAGGCCAATGGCGGCAGCGGCGCCCACGATGGCAGCGCCCTTGCCGATGAAGACCTCAGTCCACGGAATGCCCGCATCGTTCAATGCGCGGACGGCGGCCGCGCGGATACTGCAGGACTCGCCTTGCGTGGACAGCGGAATGGGCTGACCGGGACGAGGCTCCCAGTGGGCGGCGGCGATCCAGGCGAACGATTCCTGGAACAGCACTTCACCGTTGTGCTTGCGGTCTTCCGGCTGAAGCACGAGGGCCGCGTCGAGCACGCCGTCTTCGTACGACTTGAGCACCTCGATGGAGCCTGCCGAGCGCAGTTCGATCACCAGGTTCGGATCGTGCTCGTTCATCCAGCGTAGCAGGCCCGGCAACTCAGCGCCGACGAGCTGGTGGCTGATGCCGATGACCATGCGTCGTCGCTTCGTGTCGAAGGCACTCACCGCGCGCTCATGGGCGCCCACCAGTTCACGTGCCGCCTCGATGAAGGCAGCGCCTTCCGCCGAAAGGCGCACCTGGCGGGGTGTTCGTTCGAGCAGGCGTTTGCCCAGCTGATCCTCCAGCCGGCGCAGTTTGAGACTGATCGCCGACTGGGTGCTGTCCAGGGCTTCCGCGGCTCGCGTGAAGCTCTGGAACTGGGCAATGAGCACGAAGGCTTTGACGGCGTCGAGGTCGAGGGATTTCATGGCCCAATCATTTCAAAAGTTAATGACTGAAATAAGCATCTACGCATTCTCGAAATACATGGTAGCGCGTTAGCCTTCTTCCCATCCATCGGAGGGGAACACCATGAAGAAACACCTGCTCGGCCTGATCCTGCTCGGCGCCATGTCGACCGCACATGCGGACATGACGCCGCCTGCCTATGTCACGGCGGCCGTTTCCGACACCGCGCGGCCTGCCGCGGACACGCAACGCGATGCAGATCGCAAACCGGCGGCGCTGCTGGCCTTCGCAGGTGTCAAGCCGGGCGACAAGGTCGCCGATGTGATGCCGGGCGGCGGCTATTTCACCCGCCTGTTCAGCAAGGTGGTGGGTAAGGACGGGCATGTCTACGCCGTGGTTCCGGAAAGCATCGCCAAGGCACGCCCGCAGGCGCTCGATCCGCTCAAGGCAATGGCCGCCGAACCTGCCTTCGCGAACGTTGGCGTGACCACCGTTCCCTACGACATGCTTGCCGCACCGGCGTCGCTTGATGTGGTGTGGACCTCGCAGAATTACCACGACGTCTATGGTGCCGTCAGTGTGTTCGCGGTTGAAGGTCATACCGGCGTCGAAGAAGCCGCCGCACTCGACGCCGCCGCGTTCAAGGCGCTCAAGCCGGGCGGTGTCTACGTGGTGGTCGATCACACGGCGAAAGCCGGAGCGACGGCGCAGGATGCAAACACGCTGCATCGTATCGATCCGTCCACGGTGATTGCCCAGGCGCAGGCCGCGGGCTTCGTCCTCGACGCGCGCAGCGATGTGCTCGCCAACCCGCAGGATGCCCACGACAAATCCGTGTTCGCCGCGGAGATCAAGGGGCACACGGACAAGTTTGCCCTCCGGTTCCGCAAGCCGCGTTAACGCCATGACTGCCCCGCGAAGCAAGTTCGTCGCCGTCGCTCTCATCCTGGTTGCGGTCGCCAGCGCGGCCTACGTGATGAGTGGCGGCCCCGCACGGAGCCACGCCACTGAGCTGGTCGCCGACCATGCCGTGCCGGTCAGGAGTGCGTTGACGACACGCGGGAACGTCGAGCTTTCGCTAAACGTGGTGGCGCGCACGGAGCCCTGGTCCACGGTATCCGTGCGCGCACGCAGTTCGGGCCAGATCGAATCGCTGGGTTTCGAGCCCGGTGCACCAGTGCACAAGGGAGACCTGCTGGTGCAACTGGACCCGTTGCCATTCAAGGCACAACTCGATCAGGCACGAGGCAATGCCGCCAGCGCGCGGGCACAGCTGGACAAGGCACAGGCGGATCTGGTCCGTTTCAGCCAGGTGCTCGACAAGGGCTTTATCTCGAAGGCCAGTTTCGATGCCTACCGGACCACGGTGGAAGTGGCGCGTGCGGGCTTGCAGACCCGCCAGGCTGCAGAGGCGGTAGCGCGTCTCCAGCTGGGCTATACACGCGTTGTAGCGCCCTTCGATGGGGTGGCAGGAACGCCCCTGGCGTGGCCGGGTGCGCAGGTAACGGCCAACGAAACGGACATCGTGGTGCTCAACCAGGTTCAGCCGATCCGGGTGAGCTTTAGCATTCCCGAAGCCAGTCTGGATGCCGTGCGGGCGGCGCAGTCACGAGGACCGGTGATCGTGCAGGCAAGCGTGCCAGGCGAAAAGGGGGCGATGCTGAGCGGCCGGCTGGAATTCATCGACAACACCGTGGATGTCACCACGAGCACCATCGTGCTCAAGGGCCGTTTCGAGAACATGGATGGCCGCCTCACGCCAGGGCAGTTCCTTGAGGTAAGACTGCCCACCGTTCATCTGGCAAACGTGGTGAGCATGCCGGCGGAAGCGCTGCAAAGCTCGGACAAGGGTGACTTCGTCTTCGTGATCGGTAGCGATGGCAAGGCGCATCAGCGCTTCGTAGGCATCGGGCCCACGACAGCCGGGCGCATCGTGGTCGAGCGCGGACTGCAAGGTGGTGAACGCATCGTCACCGACGGCCAGCTTTTGCTGGGCGAGGGCAGCCCGGTGCATATCGCGGACAAGGCCTGAGCCATGAATCTTCCCGGGCTGTGCATCCGTCGTCCCGTGATGACCACGCTGGTCAGCCTTGCGTTGCTGGTGGTGGGTGTCGCCGCGTATCCGAAGCTGGCCGTGAATGAACTACCGAACGTCGATTATCCGACCATACGTGTTTTTGCTGCGCTACCGGGCGCCTCACCCGAAGTGATGGCGACCGCCGTAGCCGCGCCGCTCGAGGCGCAGCTGACCACGATCCCCGGTATTGATTCGATCAATTCGTCCAGCTCCCCGGGCGGCACAAGCATCGTCCTGAGCTTTGCACTGGACCGGAACATCGACGCTGCGGCACAGGACGTACAGACAGCCATCGCGGCGGCGCAACGCCAGTTGCCGCCCGACATGCCCACGCCACCCATCCTGCGCAAGATCAATCCGGCCGATGCACCCGTGCTGTTGCTGGCCATGACATCGCCGACGTTGCCGGTATCCCAGCTGGATGAATACGCAGAGACCCAGCTTGCGCAGCGCCTGTCCACGGTGGAAGGCGTGGCCCAGGTCTACGCGTATGGCGCGGCGAAGTATGCCGTTCGCATCAGCATAGACCCGGACCGACTCGCCGTGGCGGGCATGGGTATCGACCAGGTGCAGAAGGCGGTGACGGCGGCCAATGTCAATCAGGCGACCGGCACGCTGTATGGGGCCTCGCAGCAGTTCCAGGTGCGCAACCAGGGCCAGTTGCTTCGCGCGGCGCCGTACAACGATATCGTGGTGGCATGGCGCAACGGCGCTCCGGTCCACCTCGGCGACGTAGGCATGGCGTACGACAGCGTGCAGAACGACCAGCTCGCCAGCTGGTACAAGCACGATCGCTCGGTGTTGCTGGCCATCCAGCGACAACCGGGTACCAATACGGTGGCACTCATCGACCGCGTCAAGGCGATCCTGCCGGGCTTCGTGGCTGGTCTGCCGCCGTCGGTGAAACTCGACGTACTGTACGACCGTTCGCAGTCGATCCGCGATTCGGTGGCCGACGTGCAGTTTTCACTGCTGCTGGCCGGTGTGCTTGTGGTCACGGTGGTGTATCTGTTCCTTGGCAATCTTTCTGCCACGCTGATTCCGGCCGCGGCCCTTCCGCTGTCGATTGCCGGCACCTTCGGCGCCATGTATGTGCTGGGTTACGGCCTGGACAATCTCTCCCTGCTGGCAATGACCCTGGCTGTCGGCTTCGTGGTCGACGATGCCATCGTGATGCTGGAAAACATCATCCGTCATGTGGAACGCGGCCTGAGTCCCCTCGATGCGTCGCTGCGGGGCGCGGAAGAGGTGGGGTTCACCATTCTTTCCATGACAGTGTCGTTGATTGCGGTCTTCATCCCCGTGATGTTCATGGGCGGCATCGTCGGCCGGTTGTTCCACGAATTCGTTGTGACCCTGAGCATCGCGATCCTGGTGTCCGGCTTCGTCTCCATCACGCTTACGCCGATGCTATGCAGCCGGTTCATAAGGGTGGCGGACCCGTTACGGGCAAATGGCGTGGTGAGGATGTTCAACCGGGGATTCGAGCGGGTGCATCATGCCTATGTGCGTAGCCTGCAAGGATGCATGGCGCGACCGAACGCCGTGCTCGCCACGTTTGGGATCAGCCTGGTCGTCACCGGCTGGCTGTTCTATACGACACCACGCGATTTCATCCCGGCCGGCGACAGCGGGCGATTGCAGGTCATCACTGAAGGGCCGCAGGATGTCTCCTATGGCGGCATGGTGGCCCGGCAACAACAGCTGGCGGATATCGTCTCCCATGACCCGAACATCGAGGCATGGATGTCCTCGATCGAGGCCGGCGGCTCCACCATCAACGACGGCGAGATGCTGCTCAAGCTGAAACCCGCGAACCAACGCCAGCTGAGCGTGGACGAGGTGGCCCAGGAACTTCGCGTGAAGTTCGCCAGTGTGGTCGGCATGCGCGCCTATGTCCGCAACCCACCCTTGATCCAGATCGGTGGCCTGCGCTCCAAGGCACAGTACCAGTTCACGCTTCAGTCGCTGGACACAAAGGCTTTATACGACTGGGCGGGCAGGGTGACCCAGGCATTCGCGGCGCTGCCCGGATTCCAGGACGTCACCAACGACCTGAGCCTCAACAGCCCCTCCATCGTGGTGGAGGTGGACAGGAACAAGCTCGGCCCGCTGGGGTTGACCATGGCGCAGGTGCAATCGGCGCTCGGGGCGTCGTTCGGGCAGAACCAGCTTTCGACCATCTATGGGTCTGCCACCCAGTACTGGGTGGTGATGGAGGTGCGGCGAAAACTCCAGCAGGATCCGGCCGTATTGTCGAAACTGTACGTGACCTCGGACTCGGGAAAGCTGATCCCCCTGGATACGGTGGCAGGCTTCGTGCGCAGACCGCAGGTGCTGACGGTGAACCACCAGGGACAACTCCCGGCGGTGACCGTATCGTTCGGGCTTGCGCCAGGCGTAAGCCTGGGCGATGCGTTGTCGGATATCCACGGTGCGCTGGCAAAGATGGGCTTGCCGGCTACCATCAGCGGTGGCATGCAGGGCACGGCACAGGCTTTCCAGGCATCAATGCAGGGCACGGGTGTGCTGCTGTTGCTGGCCGTGCTGGTGATCTATGGGGTGCTTGGCGTCCTGTATGAAAGTTTTATCCATCCATTGACGATTCTCTCCGGATTGCCGGCCGCCGCGGTCGGCGCCTTGCTTACGTTGCGGCTATGCCAGATGCCGCTGGATCTGTTTGGCTTTGTCGGTATCGTGATGTTGATCGGCATCGTGAAAAAGAACGCGATCATGATGATCGACTTTGCCCTGATGCGGCAGCGCGAGGGTGGAATGACACCCCTGGAGGCGATTCTCGACGCCTGCGATGTCCGCTTCCGGCCGATCATGATGACCACCATGGCGGCCCTGGCAGGGGCGTTGCCCATCGCGCTCGGTGCTGGTGCGGGGTCAGAAGTACGTCGCCCACTGGGGCTCGCCGTGGTGGGAGGCCTGCTCGTCTCCCAGTTGCTGACGCTTTACCTGACTCCCGTGATCTACGTCTGCCTGGACCGGTGCGGAGCACGGTTCACGCGTGGCCTGGCTTCTTTAGCCGGCGGTTCCCGTGCCCTGGCGCGCCATCAGGGCTGACGGCGGCATCCATCATTTATCCGTGCCCGATGGCAGGCTCTCGCCTTCGTCATAGCTGGCCTGGCAAGCCTGAATGACATCCATGTTTTCAACCGTCCACTCATAGAGCACGGCAAACGGCGATTGAAGCGAGTGGCCAAGCGGTGTCAGGGCATATTCCACGCCGAGTGTGCGACCGGTCATCACCGTGCGGGTCACCATGCCATTGCGTTCCAGCTTGCGCAGTGTCTGCGTCAGCACGCGCTGGGTAATGCCGTCGAGTCGGCGCTTGATGGCGTTGAAGCGACGGGGTTCGCACAGAACCATCAGGACCAGCATGGACCACTTGTCCGCAATCTGGTCGAGGATGGCCCGGCTCGGACAGTCGGCCCGATAAACCGGGTCGGAGGCAGGATTCATCGGTATGTTTCCGGATACTTGGGATGGTAAAGATGCGTAATTGACGCCAGGTATCCGATAAATACCATGGGTCGGGCAGCACGGGAATCATCCCGTGCATGCCTTCCCATAGCAGGTACCCATCGAAATGACAGCGTATTCAACGCTCCGCATCGAGCACGAAGACGGGGTGGCGACAGTCACCATCGACAACCCTCCCGTCAACGTGCTCGATGTCGCCCTGATGAACGACATCCGCCGGTTTCTCGCCTCCGTACACGACGACCCGCTGACCCGTGTCATCGTGTTCCAGAGTGCCGATCCGGGCTACTTCATCGCGCATGTCGACATGACCCTGATCGACGAACCGCATGCCTTCGACACGATTGCCCAAGACGTGCCGGATGGCCTTAACCCCTTCCAGGCACTGGGTGAACTGATCCGCGCGCAGCCACAGGTGACGATCGTGAAGCTCGAAGGCATGGCACGCGGTGGTGGTGCGGAATTTGTCGCTGCGGCCGATATGGCATTTGCTGCCATCGGTCGGGCCGGACTAGGCCAGTGCGAAGCCTTGATGGGCATCATTCCCGGCGGCGGAGCAACACAGTACCTATCTCAACGGATGACCCGAGGACGCACGCTCGAAGTCATCCTCGGCGCCGACCTGGCCGATGCGCACACGGCCGAACGCTATGGCTGGGTGAACCGGGCGATTCACGCGGATGAGCTGGATACCTTCGTCCGGCGCCTGGCTCGCAACATCGCCGCGCTGCCGGATGGCGTCATCGCAGCCGCCAAGACAGCAGTGCGTGGAGCAGGTGCCAGCGATGGTTTCAGGATCGAACATGAAGCATGGGCGGGGCTGTTTGCGAAACCCGCCGCCGAAAGGCTGATTCGCGGCGGATTGCAGTCGGGAGCGCAAACCAGGGATGGGGAGCAAGACCTGGAGAAGTTGTTGCGCAGTCTCATCGCCCATCCGGGGTGAGCTTCGCCCTAGCTCGATATGACGACGTCGACAAGATTGGGCACGCCCGAGCGGATACCTGCTTCCACGGCCTCGGCAATATCGCCAGCCCTCTCGATGCGCCTCGCAGCAATGCCCATGGACGAGGCAAGTGCCACGAAGTCGATCATCGGATCGATCAGGTCCATGCCGAGGAACCGGTTTGTCCCGTTGGCCCGGTAATGATCCTGTGCACGGGCATAGTTCTTGAGGATGTTGTATTCGCCATTGTTCAGAACGACGAAAGTCACCGGTAGCCGCTCATGGGCTGCCGTCCACAGCGCCTGCGGCGAGTACATCGCGGAACCGTCCCCGACCAGGCAGACGACGGGACTGCGATCCCGGCCCAGCGATGTACCGACTGCTGCCGGCATGCCCCAGCCAAGGATGGCGCTGCGGGTAAACAGGTATTGGCCGGCCCAATGGGAGTCGAGACAGGCGCGTATGTGGGGAATCGTGACGGGGGCTTCGTCCACTATGGGGATATCCGGTCCGATGGCACGCACCAGTTCATGCGCTGCCACGAAGGGGGTGGTCATCGCCGCGCCGCGCTCACGTATCCAGCGGTCCGTGTTTTCAGTCCGCCGGGCTTCGCGCTCAAGAGTCGCCCTTTCGAGCAGACGGGCAATGTCGGTTTTGTGTGGAAGCAGCCGCTCCGAAAGCAACGGCAATAGCGCAGCAAGGGATGGTTTGATATCCCCCACGAGGCCCAGTGCCGTTTCGTGGATACGGCCTGGCTGATGACCATCACGCGTCAGTTGCAGCAACCGGCAGTGGGAGGGCAGGGCCGGCCCATCGGAATACAGGTAGCTGATCAGCGAATGGCCTCCCAGTATCAGCAATACATCGAAAGAAGCCAGCGCCTCCCTCATTGCCGAAGCTTTCGGTGGGAGGGCTCCCCGCCACAACGCGTGGGACGTCGGAAACGGGATATGTCCCGGCCAGGAGGCAGCAAAGACGGGCGCCCCAAGCGTCTCCGCGACAGCTATCGCCTCCCTGTCGGCATGCCCGGAAAAAACCTCTTCCCCTACGACGATGGCGACCTTCCCCGGTGAAACGTCAGCCAGTGCGTTTGCCAGATCCTCAAGCGACGTGGCCATGCTGAGGCGGCGTATCTGCGATGGCTGCCCGGCGCCCATGCGCGTCACACCTTCCATGATGTTGATCGGCAGCGAAAGGAACACGGGGCCCGAAGGGCCTGCTTCGCAGTCCTGAAAGGCACGGCGAAGCAGCATCGGTATCTGCTCGGGATGATGGATCTCTTCGGCCCACTTGACGTTTGGCCGGGCAATGCCGACCAGGTCGCCATGCAACAGGGGATCCGACGGACCGTGCCGCGTGTCCTGCTGCCCCGCCGTGATGACGAGTGGAGTATTTGCCATCCTTGCATTGAGGATGGCACCGATGGCGTTGCCCAGGCCGCCGGCCGTGTGAAGATTGACGAACCCCGGGCGCCCCGATGCCTGGGCATAGCCATCGGCCATGGCTACGACGGATGCCTCCTGCAAGCCAAGGATGTAGCTGATCGTGGAACGATCGGTCAGTGCATCGAGAAGCGGTAACTCGGTTGTACCGGGGTTGCCGAAGACGTATGCCACGCCCTGGCTCTCAAGTACATCCACCAAAAGATCCGCTCCACGTTGGTCTTTATTCAATGACATGCCTGCAATTCCGAATGCCGGATCTGTGGGCATTCTAGTGAGGCCGGCGTAGCAGGCGATTGCGAAATTGCCGGAAGTGTCGCTAGGATTGGCCAAGGATTTCTCCTTTCTCGATTTCCAGGCAATCCCATGCCCCTTCATCTCGACGCCATGGATATCCGCATCCTTCGCGCACTCCAGCGTGACGGGCGCTTGCAGAACCTTCAGCTTGCGGAGGAAGTCGGCCTTTCGCCTTCACCTTGCCTCCGGCGGGTCCGGCGGCTGGAAGAGGCGGGAGCCGTCGAGCGCTACGTGGCGCTGCTCAATCCCGCTGCGATGGGACTGGGGCTTACGGTGTTCGCGCGCATATCGCTGGTATCCCAGGATGCGGAAACCGTGGAGCGCTTCGCCGAGGCGGTGCGACAGTTCCCGCAGGTGGTGGAGTGCTACATCATGGCCGGTGAGTGCGATGCGCTACTGAGGGTTGTTGCCGCCGATATCGATGCCTACCGGCAGTTCCAGAGTACGCATCTCACCCGGGCGAACGGCGTGCAGACAGTGAAAACCGACATACCGATGCAGAAGGTGAAGCAGTCAACCGAGTTGCCGATCTGAAGTTCATCGGTACCTTTTTCTTGCCGTAGTTGGTGTTTCCTCTGGAAACCTACATGACCGATGCGATGTCGGCTCCCAGGAAACTATAGATATAGTTGACAGGCGCACTCCGCAGGCATATATCTACTAACACTCTAGTAGATGGGCGCACGGGGAAGCAGTCATGAAGATCTCGCTCACTGACCGCGAGGCTGACGTCATGCAGGTGCTGTGGGAGCAGGGCCCCTCCCTGGTGGCGGAGGTTCGCGAGCATCTGCCCGACAAGCTGGCCTACACCACGGTGCTGACCGTGTTGCGTACGCTGCAGGCCAAGGGATACGTGGGCTATGAAGAGGAAGGGCGCGGGCACCGCTACTTTGCCAGCGTCAAGCAGCAGGCCGCTCGCAAGAATGCGCTACAGCACCTGACGGACAAACTGTTCAGGGGCTCATCGGAGCTGCTGTTTTCGCACCTGGTTTCCGACCAGAAGCTCAGCCCCGAGCAGATCAGCCGTATGCGCAAGCTGCTTTCCGAGCGGTCTGACAAGGAGAAGCCGTGATGCTTGCCTGGATGATCTACGCCTCTCTTGTGACCGCCGTGCTCGGCGGGGCGGCCCTGATCGCCGAAAGGGCGGCAAGGCACCGGAGGAATCCCACCCGGTGGCCCTGGATCATTGCCATGGTCGCGTCTGTGGCGTTGCCGGTTGCCATAGCCACCGTGTCCATTCCGAGGCTGGCATCTTCAAGGCCCGATGCATTGACGACTCCGGCTGCATCTCTTGCTCTTCGCGACACGACGTCCATTCCGCTGGCATCGAAAGTGATCGACTGGAGCGGAACGACATCTTACGTGTCATCAACGCCAGTCAACAGGATTCTGGAAGATATCTGGCTTGCCAGCTCATTCACCCTGGTGCTGTTCCTGGGATTGGGCACGGCCCTGTTTCATGGCCGGAAACGGAAATGGACGCCGGGAGCGCTAGCCGGTATCCCCGTGTTTGTTTCTGAAAACGTAGGGCCCGCGGTCGTCGGATTGATACGGTCACGCATCGTCGTGCCTGCCTGGGTCATGAGAGAGGCGCCCGAACAACAGCGATATGTCATGGCACACGAGCAATCGCACTTGAATGCGCACGATCCGCTGCTTGTCGCCATGGCCATGTCGCTCATGGTGTGCATGCCATGGAACCCGTTGCTCTGGTGGCAGTTCCATCGGCTCCGCTGTGCGATCGAAGTCGACTGTGATGCCCGAGTGCTGGGCGAGGGTGGAGAGATTGCAGGGTATTGCGAAACATTGATCCAGGTGGGCCAGAACCAGTCGGAGTACATCGGCGCAGTCACGGCGATGTCGGAATCGAAATCTTTTCTTGAGCGGAGGATCATGATCATGCTGTCGAAGCCTAAAAAATGGGCACGTGCGTCGGCGTTTGCCCTGGTCAGTGTTGCCCTTGGCATGGCGGTCTTCGCGGCTCAGGTGACGCCGCCTGCTGAGGCTGGCACATCTGCTGTCGGCACGATTGCCGTTAGCCCGGGCACTCTCGATGCCTACGCAGGATTCTATGCGCTCAGTGATTATTCCCTGGCAACGGTGGCGCGCAAGGGGAACGGGCTGACCGTCACCCCGATCGGCCAGTTTCTGGCGCAAGGCACCATCGATCTCTCCACGATCAGCGAGCACGAGTTCCTGGTGCCGAGCATCGATGTCACGCTCGATTTCATCAAGGGCGGCGAGGGTGAGATCAAGTCCATGACGGTGCGTGAGCATGGGGTTGTCGCCATGCATGCTCCCCGTGTCGATGAGGCGACCGCGAATCGGATTCGTGACGCGCTGGCGGCCAGGGTCAGGGATCAGAAGCCCTATCCCAACAGTGAGAAGGCGCTCCAGCTGATATTGAGCAACGCGCAGGGCGGCGAGGGCATGACCGCGTTGTCAGCGCAGAACGCCGCCCGGCAACATGAATCGATAGCGAAATATTTCGCCATGCTCGGTCCTGTCGAGTCCTACCGGTTCGAAGGTGTCACGGACTATGGCTGGGATATCTACGACGTGCAACACGAGCATGGCGCGCAGCAGATCTTTATCCAGCTGGACAGGAACGGCTTGCTCGCGAACTCCGTCATGCGGCGTCAGTGAGCCCACCGGAATGGGCATGCCAATAGAACATCCAACGACGCATGAGGAACCGATAATGCAAAGGATCCGAAAGCTCGCCTTGCATGGCTCAGCCGTACTGGCCGGGCTGCTGGCCACTCCCGTCTGTGCGCAGCAGGCTCGCTGTCCTGCACCCGATGAGGCGGCGGGCGGCACCAGTAACGTTCATACCCGCAACGTCGAGGTGAATCTGCGGCCGCCCGTCATCAAGACCGGGGATAAGCCTTTCACCCTGGCCGAACGCATGCGGCAGTATGACGTGCCGGGCCTCAGTGTTGCCGTGATTCACAACGGCAGGATCGCGTGGGCGCGTGGCTGGGGAGTTCGCGATACAGCGACTTGCCAACCCGTTACACCCGACACGGCTTTCCAGGCCGCCTCGATCAGCAAGGTGGCGACCGCCATGCTGGCTCTGCGGCTGGTTGAGCAGGGCAGGATGGGACTGGACCGGAACATCAACGATGCGCTGCGCTCCTGGAAACTGCCACGTGATCCAGGGCTCGCTCCCGATGGCGTCTCCCTTCGCCAGCTGCTGAGTCATACGGCCGGACTCGGTGTCCACGGTTTTGCCGGCTACCTGCCTGATGCACCGTTGCCGACACCCGTGCAGATCCTGGATGGCGTGCCCCCTGCCAATAGCAGTCCCGTGCGCAGCATACTGCCGGCGGGTGCCCGGTTTGAATATTCCGGCGGCGGCTACGTGGTGACGCAGCTTGCGCTTTCCGATGTGAGCAGCATGCCCTTCGCGGAGCTGGCACAGCGCGAGGTGCTGGGGCCGCTGGGCATGACGCGAAGCGCCTTTGCCCAGCCGCCCACGGCAGCCATCCGCACCAACATGGCATCGGGTCACGCCAATGGTGTTCCCATTCCGGGCGGATACCACGTATATCCGGAACTCGGTCCCGCGGGATTATGGACAACCTCGGGTGACCTCGCGCGATTGTTGATCGATATCCAGGCTTCCGCCGCAGGCAGGAAAGGCCATCGCTTGTCGCCAGCCATGGCCCGGCAGATGCTGACGCCGATCAAGGACAACTGGGGTCTCGGCGTTGCTCTGTACACAACCGGACTGGCGCGCTTTGGCCATGACGGCGTGAACGAGGGATTCCAGTCGTTCATGATTGCCTACGTGGGCAAGGGCGACGGCATCGTGGCACTGACCAACGGAGGCCAGGGGCGCCGGCTGATGGATGAAGTCGTCCGCGCCGTCGCCACCGACTATGGCTGGCCGGACATCGCGGCCCCGGCGACCGAAGAGAAGAAACTGTCGCTCGCCGAGCTTGCCAGGGCGAACGGTCGCTTCGTGGGCGGCGGGCTCGATGTCGTCATGGAAGCGCGTCCAGACGGATTGTATGCAAGTGCCGGCGCTCCCGTTCCCGAGCGCCTTATCGCACTGTCCGCCACGCGCTTCCGTTCCGAATCCTTGGGTGTCACCGCCGAGTTCGCTCCCGATTTCTCCAGCCTCACGTTTATCGAGGGAGGGCCACCGATGAAGCTGGTGCGCTCCGAGGCGGCGAAGATCGCCAGGAGCAGGTAAGTCGTACCGGCCATGAGCCGGTACGACTTGCGGTCAAGGACGAAGGTCAGAGCGACTGGAGGAAGGCCAGAAGTGCCTGACGATCGGCTGCTGAAAGAGCGGCGAATCGCTGCCGCGAGCGCTCGGCCTCGCCTCCGTGCCACATCACGGCTTCGGTCAGCGTACGCGCCCGTCCGTCGTGCAGGTAGCCGACACTGCCACCAGTGCCCATGACGCGCTCGGTGTAACCGATGCCCCACAGTGGCTGTGTGCGCCACATTTTTCCGGCGGCGAGGCCTTCCGCATAGTTGTCGGCCAGATCCGGGCCCATGTCGTGCAACAACAAGTCCGTATAGGGCCTGATCGTCTGCTCGCGCACTTCCTGGAATTCGTGCCCGGAGCCCGTTTTCATTTTGGCTGTGTGGCAGCTCGCGCAGTGCAGCGTATTGAAGACGTTGGCACCAGCGGCGACCTTCGCCGGATCGACATCGAGATAGCCCAGCGGTGAGACGCCCTTCGGAAAGCCACTTTCGAGGCTGCGTTGCGCGGGTACGGCCACGAGTGCAAGGTAACGGGAGATCGACAACAGATCCGCGTCGGTAAGCCCCTTGTCGGCAGGAGCCGTTTTGCAGGTGGCCGGACCAGACAGGCAATCCCGGCTCGGGAACATGGACGTGGTTACCGACATGTCTTCAAGCAATGCGGATGCGGCCTGATGGCGCAGGCTGAACTTGCCGGCCTTCCAGCCGAAGCGGCCAAGCCGCACCGCACCGGTATCCGGATCGAACACGTAGTTGGCCTGGCCGACGACACCATCGTCATCCGGCGTGCTACGTACGCGGGCCAGGATGTCTGCCTCGGGGATAGCCTCTAGCAAGCCCATGCCGATGATGGGCTGGGCGGCGCGCAACGAGACGATTTGCGGGGTGGTGCCACTGAAAGACAACCGGGGCTTGCGCAGCTCGACCGGCGTGCCGTCACCCAGGTACACGGTGTGTGCATCGAAGCCTGTCACACGCACGCTATGGCCAAGGTCTACCAGCTTGCCCTTGGCGTCGTAGCCGTTCATCTGCACGGTGACGCCGTAGTTCGGATCCGGCAGTTGCTGGCCCTGTGCATCGATGACTCCCGCTCGTATGGCCATCTGGTCCAGGCGCTGATTCAGCGTGGCCGGCGCGGGGCTGCGTCCGTTGTTGACGTGGCAGGCGAAGCAGGACGACTGGTTGTAGACCGGACCCTGCAAACCCACGACGGCCGTATTGCGGTCGTTGCCGGGCTCATTGTGGTCACCCGTGGTCATATTGCTGTGGACCAGGCGGCGGCCTTCGACGAACCGCTGCATGTCCTGCATGCCGATGTTGTTCTGCTGCTGCTGGAAGATGAAGGTGCTTCCATCGCTGTAGTCATACGACACCGAACCGGTGCCTCCCTGCAAGGTCTCGTCTGGTAGCGGGGCATTGTTCAACCGGGGCTGCACGCCGTACCAGGGACGTAGCCCGACACCCACCACATAGGTCACTTCGGTGGTGTAGTAGTGGAAAGCGCCGTTATCCCCCACGGCCTGCATGGCTTCGGGCGTGGAGAAGAATGCCTGCGTGAATTCCACCGAATCCCCGGGCTTCAGCGGGCGACTGGGGACATTTGTTCCAGGCACGAAGGTGCCCGTCACGCCGTTCGTGATGGCGTAATCGTAGAACCGGGTGGCGCCGGGTACGCTTTTGCTGGGTATGAGTACCCCGTTGGTGTCGTAGCTGAGCGCGGAGTGGCCCGGAAAGCTGTCCACCGTGGCGCTGCAACCGTCATTGAGGACGGTATCGGGATGCAGCAGGGCGCCGTTGGGTGGCATGGGCACCACGGGGCAATTGGCCGAATCCACGCCATACAGCTTGGGATTCACCAGTTTACCCGGCGACATCCAGCCGAATCCCGTGACACCCTGGCTGTCGAAGCGGTGGAAGAAAGAGCGGCCACCCGCCCGCTGCGCTTCCTGGAAGTAATTGTTGATGCGCAGGGTGGGATTGATCACGCCCGCGACATGGCTGTTGTCGATGATCTCGACACCCCACGTGCGGTTCTTGAAATAATTCTTTACGAAATCGAGATAGTGGCCCGGTCCCTTGTCCACGGGATTGCCGGCAGCGTCCACCGTGTCGTTCGGCCCGTAGCCGATCTCGTTCCAGGTTTCACCTCGCTCGCGTGCATGGCGATTCCTGCCCACCAGGCCGAAGCGGGTGACGAGCGTGCCGTCCGGCAAGGTGAATTGCGTCGTCTCGATGGGCGGCTGCCACGCAGGCCACAAAGGCACCATGCCCGTGCCATCGTGTGGATAGGGAAATGGCGACGTGGCCAGGAGGGGCAAGGGCGTGGATGGCGAAGCCGACATGGCATTGTCGGCACGTGACTCGCCGCCGTAGGCAGCCAGCAAGGTCGTACCGATGAGCAATGCCAGGGCGCTGGCGGTCATTCTGGATAGCCGCAGGCTATCAGGCGATTTCGGATTCAAGACGTGCTCCCCTGGCGCATCGATGGCGTGCTGCCATATGTCACGATCTTATTGACTCGAAGGAGCAGGTTTTTGTCGATTCAAGCACGTTTTTGCGATGTGTAACGAAGCCCGTTTTTCGCATGGCATCACTGCCGGAAATGCGAAGAGGTGGAGGCGAAAGCCTCCACCGCTTCGACATCGTCAGCTGACAACCATCGGCAGGCGATCGTTGCTTATCCATACGCCCTGGCGGCGACCCAGCTCGACATAGCGCCCCTGTGCGTACTGCAGAACCTGATAGTTGGAATTGCCCGGAAGTTCGGTGAACAGGAAATTGTCGGGGTCGATGACGTCGACGCGTCCGGTGCGGGCGTTGTAACGGCCCACCTGGAAGATCGGCTCCGGAAACAGGTCGCCCGCGTAGGACATGCCATCGGTCAGCATCACAAGCGAACCGTCGCGCACGGCCACTGCCTGGTCCACGACGGACATGCCGCAGGAGGTCACCAGCTGGATGTCGAGGTTGACGGCGCCAGGGCCAATCGACTGCCTGACGACGTTCACCGCGTTCTTCACCACCTGCATGCTGTGATCCAGGCAGACCTCAAGGCCGACGCTCATGTTGTCCCAGAAGATCAGGTTATCCAGGTGCTGGTCGGGGTTGAGGTGGAAGCTGTAGGTGGTGGTGGGATCCAGGTTGGCGTGTAACTGCGGGTCAGGACCGTCGATGTTGGAGATGTAATGCTTTTCCATCAGCGCATAGGGCACGCTGGCATCCAGCTCCGGCCGGCGGCCACGCAGCATGATGGCGGTGTTTAGCAGGTTCAGCCGGCCATCGTGACGCGGGGGCAACGCCGAACAGATGGTGCCGGCGACGATGGTCCAGTCCTTGAACAAGGTGGACTGAACGATAGCTCCGTACAGGGCTTCGGCGAGCATGTAGCGCGACTCCTCCGGATACGAGCCGAAACTCGTTCCGGGGACGAAGCCGCCACGCCGTGCTTCGTCCTCGGACGCCTTGCGGAAGTAGAACTCGGGGGCGATGAACACCTTCAGCGTGTCGCTGTCGGTCATGCCATCGTGGTCCTTGTAGGTAGTGGCCGTCCAGTACAGGACGTTGACCAGTCGCTGCGCCCGGGCCTGCAGATCCGGGTCGGCAAGCTGGATCAACGGCGCGTTGCCCTGGGGTTGCACCGTTCCGGACGCTGCGGGATAGAACGTGGGCACCATGTAGCTGATGGGCAGTACGGAGCGATATCGAGGTGTCGGCATGATGCGGTACTCCTGTGATGGGAAAGACGGTTACGCCCTGTGTCACGCTCTGATCCTGATACCGGGGCGCTCCGGGACCGGACTATTTACCGGCCTTCAAAGCGCCAGCTTCGCCAGCCAGTAGATGGCGCGTGCCACCTGTAACCCGATGGTCTGGTCTTCCGCGGCGATGGCCATCGTCGGTACGGCGAAAGGCACGGGCACCCCGGGTACGATGACGATCGGCACGCCGTGGATATCAGTAGACAAAGGTCGCGGCTCGGGCACGCTGGCGAAGGCATGGCGCAGCGCCATGACGATGGCCCCCAGTGCCAGAATGGCGAGCATCACCAGCAACAGCACGATGTACTTGATCGGTGGCACCGGAATTTTCTGGATCAGGTCCGCGACGAAGCCTATGGCGATCTGGCAATCGAGGTTCAGGGGACAGTTCAACGTCCGTACCAGCTCGTCCTGGATCAGGTCGCCGGGCTGCTGGTTAAAGGTCACTGCATAGGACATTCCCTTGACGATCACGGGGGCGACGAGGCTGCGCTTGCCCTGGGCATTGGTTTGCGCAACGTACTCGACACGACTCATGTCGTCGCCCAGTGACGTGGGCGTGTGCAGCGTCAGCCAGTCGATGACAGGGCGGGGGAGCGATACGTCCTGGCTTGGTGCCTGCACGACGATGAAATCCCCGTCCGGCGGCGGCAAACCGGAGGGCCATGACGCCTGGTTCCAGGCATCGGGAAACGCGACGACGACCACCTGTTCGGGAAGCGGTCGAGGTTTATAGGGTCCTCGGGCCATGGGTTCAGCCCTTTCCGGCCAGGATCGTCACGGCCTCATAGGCGACCAGTCCCTCCACGATGGCTGAGCTGCTCAGGGCCAGCGAGCCGAAGATGAGCGGCGTAGCCTCGTTACCGAGGATCTGCATCATGAAGGTATAGCCAGCCTCCGCACTGGGTATCGCCGTGGCATTGAGTTCGTCGGCTGCGGCGAGCGGGGCGGTAACGATACGTCCGGTGGCCGCCATGGTTCATCCCCCTGGTGCGGGTGGAATGTTGTAGAGCTTGCGGATGCGATCAAGCACCTTGTTGTTCTCTTCGGTGATGATGCGCATCTGCTCGTCCGCATCGCCCTCTACGCCCAGCAGCGCGATGTTCGTCGCCACCTTGGTCATCGATTGGGCGATTTGTTCCACGGCCTGGCCCAGCTCTGCGATGGATTCGTGCTCGTTCATCATCTTGACCTCGCGGAATGTGAGTTTTCCTCGCGCGTTTCCAGCAACGGATGCCGTGGTTTCCCGGGATCGACGACGAGCTTCCGGTTGACGTACTGGATGCAGTCCGCGAACGGCCGGGGTCCAAACGCCGGGGCCTGGTCGTCCGGAAGCGAACTGGCCGGCACGATGGTGAGGATCCTGTCTTCGCCCGTGTGCACGACGGCGTAGTGCGGCACGGTGAGGTTCGCCTGGAATCCCTGCTGCGCGCGCGAGGTGATCTGCTCGATCAGCATCCGGTTGTAATCCTCCATAGGGGTGTCGGTCGTCATGGCGTTGCGAATGCCTCGATGGATGCCTTGAGCCCGGCGATCTCCCGCGCGAGTTCGTTGGACGTGAAGGCGTTGACGGCGGATCGCGCCGTCCTGGGCGAAGTCGTCTGTACGGTGTTTACCGCGTCGGCGAGAATCATCTGCCTTAACCGGTACATCGCATCCTGGTTGGCAACCTGCGATCGCGCCGCCATGCCGGTGCTTCCGACCTGGTTGGAAAAGGCAAGGTCACTCAGGGCGCCGGGAAGTTCGGCAATGGTCGCACCGGCTACGGAAACCGCTCCCTTGGGGCCGGCGCTGCCGTCGACTTCTTCGATGGATATGCTTACGTCGATCGTTTCCATGCATTCGACCCTCTGGAAAGCCGGGATGGCCGCATGGCCATCCCGGCGTCATTGCCGCAAGGCGATTACCGCGAACGCTTCACCCTGAGGACGATGCCGCGACCCGTGTCGACGGCCACTTCCACGTCATCCTTGGAGAACTTCCCAGGGATGAATACTTCCAGTGCCCTGCCATCGGGCACGACGACCACCAGCTGCCCCTGCTCGTTGATCAGCAGGTCGAGATCGCGTAGCCGCAAGTGCTTTCCGCCTTTTTGCGAAGCCGCAAAGGCTTCGACGGAGGCCTTGAGGTCGGCAATCGTCTGGGCGAGTTCGTCGTTGGTGAGCACATCCACCGCTGAACGACTGTCCATCGGGCCGATATCGGACACCGTGTTGACGGCTTTGGCCACGATCGGTGCGCTGATCTGGTTGCCCGCCTGCTGGTTGGCAACGGCGTTCTGCTGCCCCAGGTTGTTGGTGGACACCACGTTCGAGTAAGCCAGGTTGGACAACAAGGCCGGTTGTTCCGAGATTGCCTTGAGGTTGCCCGTGGCCACCGCACTGACTATCTGTTCATCTAACATGTTCCGCCCTCCTGATTGACGGCAGGCCTATCGACTTACTTGGGGAACGCCTGCAGCGTTGCCTTGAGGTCGGCGATGGTCTGGGCCAGTTCGTTGTTGGTCAGGATGTCGACGGCCGAACGGGCCTCCAGGGGGCCGAGGTTGCTGATGGTGTTGGACGCCTTGGCCACGATGGAAATGCCGAGTTCGTTCATGGCCTGCTGGTTGGCCACGGCGTTCTGCTGCGACAGGTTGGTGCTGGCCACGGTGTTGGAATAGGCCAGGTTGGACAGCATCGCCGGCTGTTCGGAGATGGATTTCAGATTGCCGATCGCAACGGCGCTCACGACGTCTTCGGGAAGGGTAGCCATACGGATTCTCCTGTTCAAAGGTGATGGTTGATGGATCCGACTTGCCTGATGAGAGCCTCCTGACGGAGGTATCCACCGCATTCACTTGCGATGAATGCGCATGAATTCGCTGTGCGGGTGGCCCGGTCCACAGAACACCCGTCGTGTTTCGTCCTGGATACGGCGCTACTGCTCCCCGGTCTTGAGGAGGCGCTCCATGTCCTTCACGATCTTCTCGATGTCCTTGCTCATCTGGTCGATGGAGGACTGGTTCTTGCAGCCGGCGCTGTCGATCATCGCCACGCATTTGGCCGTGGCGGCCATCTGCACCTGGTTCATCGCCTGCTGCTGGCTCAGGCTGATCTGCTGCTGCATGTTCTGGTTGAAGATCTGCTGGGCGAGTGCAAGGTTCGCCAGGATGGCGGGTTGCTCGCCGATGGATTTCGCGTTGGAAATCGCGATTGCCTGAACGATGTCGTCGGGAAGTTGGCCAGCCATGAGTCCCCCTTGGATTCAAGGGCGGCATGGTGGCGCTCGCCCGTTTCGATGAAGTGATCCTAGGATCGAAGCTGCCGGATACAAGTATCGTTACCGTAACCGCGGATGCCGTGTTGCGGTAACAATCCCTGACTGCAACGACTCCGGCGTTATTGTCGGAGACGCAAGATTCAGTCGACTCCATCCACGCGCCACCCATGTCCTGCCGTCGGCAAACCGGCTGATGCCGTTTCCTTGACGCCGGCATCAGTTCCCGTGAAAAGGACCTGGAACCCAGGACGCAGGCCGGCGCGTATCGGACATCCTCGCATCTGGCCCGTGCGCCGACACGACACGCCCCCGGGCCGGGCGCGTGCCACCTAGGACGGAGTGGGGTTCCAGGCCTGGCGGGGGGACGTGGTGAAGAAGGGTAACGAAGTGATTGAGGAGGTCGGCGATGGGGAGATACGGGTCGCTTACGAGTCCGTGCTGTCCAGCGAGACCTTCCTGAAGGCGCATCGCATGCGCCGCCTTTTCCGATATCTGATGGATCAGGCGCTGGAAGGCTGTTCGGGCAACGTCAGCGAATACACCATCGGCATCGAGGTGTTTGACCGGCGACCCGAGGATTTCATCTCCGAGGACCCTGCCATAAGGGTGCAGATAGGGCGACTGCGTCATCGGCTGGCTACCCATTACACCGAGTACGCGGTATCGGGTGATGTAGAAATCAGCATACCGGTAGGACGCTTGACGCCCGTATTCCGGCGTGTCGTCCGGCCACGCGAGCCAGTGGGTCAGGATGATCGCCTGCTGGTCCAGCCCATCAAGTATCTGGCGGATCGCTCTGAGGGCAGGGTATTTGCGAACGGCCTGTACGAAGAGCTGATCAATCAGCTCTTCTCGTCATTCGGCGATGTGTTCGTGAGGCAGGAGGCAGCCTCGGATGCTACCTCTCCCGGTACGCCCCGGCGCCTTATCGAGGGCAGCATGAGGGTGGACGCAGAGCGGATACGTACATCGATACGACTCGTTGACTACTCCTTGCGGCGCATAACCTGGGCGCAGAACTTCGATCGTTCCGTGCAGTTCGGCATACGTGAGCAGGAGGAACTGGCGGCTTCGATATGCCATGCACTGCGTGATGTGGTCTCGATATGACCCCATCGCAAGATGCCAGTGATGCGAAACGCATGCCTGACCAGGGCGGTAATCGACTCAGGACTGTCCCGCAGCCGGGCATGGGTTGTTTTCATTTCGACGTATGGCGTGGAATTCGATGGAGAGGCCCAGGTCGTCCTGCGTTGGCGCAAGGAAGGATTCACCGGACAAGCCGGTATAAGTGGTCAATCGACGCTCATAACCACGCTCTACCCAGCGTTGCGCTCGGCCGAGGTCATCCACGGCATAGCTGACAGCCAGGATGCGCGGACCGCCGCTAGCGAGTATGCGCTGCGCTAGTCCGTCGCCGTCAGGTTGCAGGGCCAGCAACGCCGTAGGCCCCACAGGCACGCAGAAGCCCGCCGCTCCGGCAGCAGGCACCTTGACGGCTACGGCGTGGCCGAAACCCATGTTTTCCAGTGCACGTCGGTCGACATCGGCATGGGCCGACACGAGCCAGATGGACGACAGCGCACGGGCGCCATTGGGATGCTCGCGTGTCACCCTGTAGTCATCGGCATTGCCCGGATCGTACTGGTCGGGGGCGTAGCCGGCCTTGTAGTCGATGAAAAACGTATTGCTCGACAACGGCGCCTTGTCGAAGGCGAACAGGCGCCACCCCGGCTTTGAGGCATCCGGACCGGAAAAGAAGGGCGTGACGGCATGGTTTGATGCCTTGAGCGCGGCGTAGATCGTGTCGAGCGAGGATGTCCGGAAGCCGAAGGTGCGTGCACCCGGGCCACCCTTGAGCGCCTCCTGGTCGGCCTGCATGCCTGGGTCGAAGGTGGGATTCGGGCGCGTGATACCCAGAAGCTCGATGAAGCTGCTGTCCGCAAGGCGTATATAGCGGTTGGCCACGCCGGAAGGATCGCGGCCGGGACGTACCTGAAAGCCCAGCTTGACCGCCATCACCGATGTGACGTCATCGATGCCGCGACCCCACAGCAGGACATGGTCCAGACGCGTGCCAGGGTCCTGGGGCAGGGAAGGGGACGCCGAGACCTGTACCGCAACCATGCACAACAACCACGCCGAAACGAACATGACCGGACGCATACGCCTGCTCTCCTGGAAGGGTGTGGCCGTTTTTAGGGCGGGGAGGCTGGACCGCACAAGGACAATTTCCGGACAAAAACGGCCAGCGCGGAATCAGGCGCCGGCGCTTCGCCGCAGGGACTGGGGTGGTACGCCGAAGGCACGGACAAAAGCTCGTCGCATGCGGGTGGAATCCCCGAATCCGGTGGAGACCGCGATATGGTCCAGGTGAAGGTGGCTGGTCTCCACGGCCAGCCGGGCGGCCTCCAGTCGCAGGCCTTCGACGACCTTCGCGGGCGTCGTACCGATCTCCGCGACAAAGGCCCGGGCAAAGTTCCTGGGGCTCATGGCCGCGCGCTCGGCAAGTCGCTCGATCGTCATCGGCTCGCCGATGCGGGCACGCATCCAGTTCACCAGTTCACCGAAACGGCCCGTCTTGCCGCCTTGCTCCACGATCACGGAGTACTGCGACTGGCCGACGTGGCGTCGCTGGTGAACCACCAGCTGCTGCGCTGTACGGCGTGCGATACCGGGACCCAGGTCATCTTCGACCAGGGCCAGCGCGAGATCGATGCCGGCCGAAATGCCCGCCGAGGTCCACAGGTCGCCGTCCCTGACGAACATGCGATCGGCATCCAGCCGCACTTGCGGATACAGCGAACGAAAGCGCTCGGCGGCGGCCCAATGGGTGGTAGCGCGACGCCCATCCAGCAAGCCGGCCTTGGCAAGGAAGAATGCGCCCGAACACACGCCGGCAGCCCTCCGCCACGTACCGCCGCCCAACCAGCTGATGATTTCGACCTGATCGCCCTCGACCTGTGCCAGATTGCCGCCGGATACGATGACGGTATCAAATCGCCTCATCTCGATCGGCATGGCGGCCAGGCAGACGCCCGATGAGCTGCGCACGATGCCGCCGCCGGGTGCCAGCATCTCGACCGTGTAGCTGCCGGGCCGAAAGCGCTCGGCCATCTCGAAAACAGCCACCGGGCCAGCTGCGTCGAGCAACTGGAAGCCCGGAAAAACGACGATGGCGATATCGCGTCGCATGATGGCCTGCCACGGGAGGACTCTGGCCGGGAAATTGGCGTAACTGGCGGGCGCACGTCAAGTCCGAAGGTGGAGATTCGCTGCATGGATTCACCTGCAAGTGACGTTTGCAACCTCATGATCGATAAGGAAGATAGCCGCAGAGAGCCTGCATATAAGTACTTTCCAGGCGTTGTGGCCTGCACCTCAACTCATAACCGCACGGGGAACGCCTTGCTTACCTTTGCCTCCCGTTCGTTCCGTACCGCTCGCCATACGACCCATTACCTTGAAGCAGGCCCTACAGATGGGCCGCTCATGATCTTTCTGCACGGATGGCCCGAACTTGGCCTGATCTGGCGCGCGCAGATTGAAGCATTTGCTGCCGACGGCTGGCGTTGCATTGCGCCTGACATGCGTGGTTATGGCGATTCTTCGATTCCGTTGGCAAGCAGCGCCTATACCCAGGAGCAGGTTGTCGCGGATATGGCGGCCCTCCATGATCATCTGGGTGGTCGACCCGCGGTCTGGATCGGCCATGACTGGGGCAGCGTCACCGTGGGATCGCTCGTATCGCACGAACCCGCCCGAAGCCGTGGTGCCGTCTTTATCTCGGTGCCGTATTTTCCTGCCGGGCACGCGTTGCAGACCCTGATTCCGCTGATCAACCGCACCATATACCCGCGTGACCCGTATCCGGATGGTCAATGGGACTACTATCGCTACCACAACACCCACTTTGCGTCAGCAGTGGGAGATCTGGATGCCGACAAGGCGGCGTCCCTGGCATCGATCTATCGCTCGGGCGATCCGGACAACATCGGGTTGCCCGCCTCGAACGCGACAGTCACCCGGAAGGGAGGGCGCTTCGGTGCTGAGCACCGCGCTCCGTCTATCAGCCCTGATCGGAAACTCTGGCCGCCGGCAGATTTTGATGCCCTGGTACGGTCGTTCGAAGCCCACGGTTTCCGTGGTCCCTGTTCGTGGTACCTGAACGACGATGCCAACCTCGCCTACGCAGGTAGAGCACCAAACGGAGGGCGGCTGTCCTTGCCGGTGCTGTTCGTCAATGGAGACTATGACCAGATGAACACCATCCTTGGCAACCACATGGGGGATCCGATGCACGACTCCTGCGCGGATCTCACGGTTACCCGCCTGCCCGGAGCCCATTGGCTGCCGGTTGAATGCAAGGCTGAACTCATCGTTGCAATACGTGGCTGGCTACAGGACAAAAAGCTTCTGGCGACGTCGGAAGAGGGGTGAAGGCATCCGGGTCGATCAGCAAAAAAGCGCGGTATCACGATGTAAAGAAGGGGAGATTCATGGATGAGTAGTTCCACCATCAAAGACAGGCTTGCCGGGCCTGCGTCGCTTTATGCCACCAGGCAGCCATTATTGTTCCTGGCACTGGCGCCGGTCATGGTGTGCATGCTGATCATCCTGGTTCCGGCATCGGTCATCGGTCTGTTTCTGATCCTTCCCGGGCTGTCCGGCCTGGCGGGGCTCATAGGCCTGACCATGGCGTGGTTCGGTTTATTGGCGCCGGGATTCGCGGTGCGCCGCGAGGGAACCATCGTGTTTCTCATGGCATGCTCGGTGCCAGCCATTATCTTTGGCCTGTGCTTGCTGGCGTCGGACACCCGCAACGCATCGAATCACTGGGTTGATCCGATCATGGCGGCAGGGCCCGCGTCGGCGGCATTTGCCGTGCTCGCGGCGTTCTTTCTGACTGGCGTAATGGCCTGGAATTCTGCTGCGATCAAGCCCGTGGCGGTTTATATTCGACGCTGGAAGATCGCCGGCATTATCGTGACCTGCATGACGCTACCGCTCCCCCTGGGCTATGCGCTGATCGTCACCGGATATCCGAAAACCATCTGGCAAGAACAGGCCGCCCAGGCTGATGTACTGTCTCGACGTGTAGATGGGCATTTTCGGTGGCCAAAATCGAGCTACTTTCTGTATCAGCGCGTCATCAGTCGTGCTGTATGGCAGCCCTCCCTGTTTGCCGAACGGTAGGCGGCCCGTTCGTCTGAGAAGGCATTGGTTCGGCCGCTGATCAACGGTTGAGAGGCGGCATTTTTTTCAAGGTCGGGGCGTTGTTCGTAGACCGACCACAGCCCGTACCACTCCCCTGTGTCACGCGAGACGGGCAGGGTAACCACCCATACCCAGAAACGCCCAGCGTGCCGTGGAAATGTCATGCCGGTTCCCGATGGAGTAGCGACTCATGGACGAGCCCGGCCTGTGGGATCAGATGCGACCCGGCGTAAAAAGGCGTCTACGTCGACGAATTTCGGCTCTTACGTCCGCCGGAATATCCCCGACCGCAGCAACTGCAAGACAAAGATCGTTCGGCGTAACGCCAAGCGTTCTGGTCCAGTAACGAATGTCCGACACTTGCGAGGTATCAATGCGCGCTGCAAGCTGCGAAGGAACCAAAGGAGGAGTAGCGCTCATCGGCGTCCGGCGCTTCGTCGGATAGGTCTCATGTCATGAATTCCTTATGGCATACAACAGTGATCGCATGGGCGTGATGAAAATCGTAGTTTCCCGTTACGCATGCGAGCTTGGTCGAGTTCCCAGAGCCGGCACGGTCGTCTCACGGCACTCACATAACTAGGATCAGGCTTCTCGCCTAGCGCCTCCCGCTTTCCTGGCCACAGGCCCGACATCGACTCATCCGTCGGGAAATTTCTGTCTCTTTAGCCTCAGGACTTCGATTTGCATCGACGGTCCTGCCGCTCCGTCTTCCTCGTCGACTGGCGTTCTTTGCCTGGAGTCAAACCATGCTTGCTCCTTTCCGCTCTACCCTGAGGGTATAGCCCTGTTCTGGCGACGGAACACGCGGAACTCCACCCGCATCGAACGTGAGCCCGCGTTACGCGCCGAGCTCTTCAATACCGAACAGCTGGAAGCGCATGGGCAGGTGCTTGCGCGTAGGCATGCGCTGGCTGCGAAGCGTTCGCCGGAATGGCTACTCCCACGCCTGGCGGATAATGAGCGCGTCATCCTGGAATCCTGCCGTAGCCTGATGGCAGCAGGCGGCCAGGGTGAAGGGCTGCCGCCCGCCGGTGAGTGGCTTCTTGATAACCTTTACCTCATCGAGGAACAGATCCGTAGCGCCAACAAGGATCTTCCGAAGGGTTACAGCCGAGAGCTGCCCCAGTTGGATGATGGCCCCTCGCAGGGCCTGCCTCGCGTCTACGACATCGCCATGGAGGTCATTTCCCATGGCGATGGTCGTATCGATGCACCCGGCCTGGCGCGGTTCCTCGATGCGTACCAGCGCGTCCACCCCCTGAGCCTGGGCGAATTATGGGCCGTGCCGATCATGCTGAGGCTGGCTCTGCTCGAAAACCTCAGGCGCATTGCCGTGCGCATCGTGCTGGACAGGGCCCGGCGACGCCGGGCCACCCGCTGGGCCGACAGCATGATCCGGATGGCGGCTGCTGACCCGAAAAACGTCGTGCTCGTCGTGGCGGACATGGCGCGCTCGTCACCGGTCATGAGCGCCCCGTTCGTTGCCGAACTCGTGCGGCGCCTGCAAGGGCAGGGGCCTGCACTGGCCATGCCGCTAGGTTGGGTGGAGCAGCGGCTGGCGGAATCCGGGCGAAGCATCGATTACCTGATCCAGATCGAGTCCCAGCAGCAGGCCGCCCAACAGGTGTCCGTGGGAAACAGCATCGGAAGCCTGCGTGCATTGTCGACGATCGACTGGAGGGATTTCGTCGAAACGGCAAGCCTCGTCGAGGCATGCCTGCGCGAAGACCCGGCTGGTATCTATGCCCGCATGGACTTTGCCAGTCGCGATCAGTACCGGCATATCATCGAGCGCCTGGCACGCACCGGCAGTAGTGATGAACTCGCTACCGCTCGCAGGGCGATTGAAGTCTCCCGATCCGGTAATGGGCTGGCGAGTCATGTGGGTTATCACCTGCTGGGTGCCGGTCGCGTCGACCTTGAAAGGCAGCTTGACGTCAGACGTCAGGTGGCCTCGCGCTGTAGGCGCCTTTTCGACAGGGCACCTGTCGGTATTTCGCTGGGTTTGTTCGTCGTACTGAGCATATCCCTTGGCCTTGGCCTGCTAGCTACCGCTGCGCTGCCGGCGCATTCCACATGGATAGCCGGCTTGCTGGCCTGCGGAATACTGGTGGTTACCAGCCAGCTGGTCCTGACCTTGCTCAATGTGTTTGCCTCCTGGGCAGCCACGCCGGATGCGCTGGCACGCATGGACTACACCAAGGGTATTCCAACCCAGGCACGCACCATGGTTGTCGTGCCTACGCTGCTCGGAAAACCTTCCGATGTCGATGATGTGGTCGATGCGCTGGAGATCCGCTTTCTTGCCAACCGCGACGACAACCTGCATTTCGCCTTGCTCACCGACTATCTTGATGCCGATCAACAGACCACATCAGGCGATGCCTCGATCATTAAAAAAGCGAAGGAGGCCATTGCCGTACTGAATGCTCGTTACCCGGAGCCGTCTGCGGGTCGTTTCTACCTGTTTCACCGACCGCGTGAATGGAGCGCCACCGAGCAGCGCTGGATTGGCGCCGACAGGAAGCGAGGGAAGCTTGCCGCGGTAAATGCGTTGCTGCGTGGCGAGGGCGACCATCTGTTCGAACTGGTCGCAGGTGACCTGGGCAGCCTGCCGCCCGTGCGCTATGTGATCACGCTGGATACCGACACCCTTCTGCCGCGCGATACGGCACGCCAACTCATCGCTGCCATGGATCACCCCCTCAATCGCCCCGTTTTCGACGACACGAGGAAGCGTGTGACCGAGGGCTACGGCATCATGCAACCACGCGTGGCGATCGCGCTCCCCGCCCAGGCGCGCTCACGTTATGCCCGCTTGTATGGCGCTGACGCCGGCATCGATCCGTATACGCGTGCCGTGTCGGATGTCTATCAGGACCTGTTCCACGAAGGCTCTTTCATCGGCAAGGGCATCTACGACATCGATGCCTTCGAGAAGGCGATGGCCGGACGACTGAGGCCCGAACGGGTGCTCAGCCATGATCTCATCGAGGGCTGCTTTGCCCGCTCTGCCTTGCTCAGCGATGTACTGGTGTTCGAGGAAATCCCGGAGCGATACGTTGATGACAGCCTTCGTCACCAGCGATGGATACGGGGGGACTGGCAGCTCATGCCCTGGTTGCTTCCCATCGTGCCCACGGCATCAGGCTGGCATCGCAATGACCTCGGCGGCCTGTCTCGCTGGAAGATTTTCGACAATCTCCGTCGCAGTCTCGTGCCGCTCGCCACCTTGCTTCTCCTGGTGTCTGGCTGGCTCCTGATCGATCCGGCCGTCACCTGGACCCTGGCCCTGATGTCGATCGCGATCATTCCCTCGTTGCTACAGGCCATGGTAGATGCCGTCCGCAAGCCGGACGACACGGCCTGGGGCCAGCACGGCCGCATCGCCCTGGCGGGGACCGGGCAACATGTGCTGCGCTTCGCGCTGTTCATCGCGTGGCTGCCTCACGAAGTCCGGATCAGCCTTGATGCCATCCTGCGATCAATATGGCGTGTCACCGTAAGCCACCGGCATCTCCTCGAGTGGCGATCCTCCGGCGAAGTCCAGCGGCAGGGGCGGGGCGTACACGGCGTTCCCTGGCGCGTGCTCTGGAGTGGCCCCGCGTTGGCGGCCCTCCTTGTCTGTGTGCTCGCACTCCACAGACTGGAAGTACTGCCCGTGGCACTACCTTTTCTGGTTTTGTGGGCAGCCTCGCCGGTATTCGCATGGTGGGTCAGCCGGCCACATATCGTTCGCCGGTTCGCTCCCAACCTATCCGAGCATGCCTTGCTTCGCCAGCTGGCCCGCCGTACCTGGGCTTTTTTCGAGACGCATGCAGGAGCAGACAATCACTGGCTCCCACCCGACAACCTCCAGCTCAACCCTGAGTCGCGCCTGGCCCGTCGTACATCTCCCACCAATATGGGCCTGGGGCTTCTCTCCGGACTGGCCGCCTACGACTTCGGCTACCTGGGGCTCGGCCGACTGCTCGAGCGCACATCGGCCTCCCTGGCGGCCATGGTGGCGCTTGAGCGGCATCGCGGACACTTCTTCAACTGGTATGACACCGAAACACTGCACCCCTTGCGCCCTCTCTACGTGTCGAGCGTGGACAGCGGCAATCTCGCGGGCCACCTGCTGACGCTGCAACGCGGTTTGCTGGGCCTGATGGACGAACCCGTATTCAGGGTGTCGTCGATCGAGGGTCTTCGCGACGCCGT
The DNA here is from genome assembly GCF_023699965.1 of Luteibacter anthropi. Classification (NCBI taxonomy): domain Bacteria; kingdom Pseudomonadati; phylum Pseudomonadota; class Gammaproteobacteria; order Lysobacterales; family Rhodanobacteraceae; genus Luteibacter; species Luteibacter anthropi. The sequence goes on along the minus strand of NZ_CP077072.1, from coordinate 4,019,345 downwards.
GGCGATTCTGTCCAGCCATGTCGAGGATGCTGCAAGGAAAGAAGTGATGGCCTGGGCAGACAAGCTTGCGCAGGACGTGAACGAACCGCCGACGTCCATGCGGGCCGTATTGGCGTTCGCGATGGCGCAGCAGGAAAGAGCCGGACACGTACGCAAGGTGCTCACGCAGCGCTTTTCCGAAGATGCAGCATTCTGGCTTGATCGCATCACGGCACAGTGTGACGACCTGCTTGGCGAGGCGGCCCTGTGGCAGGATGTGGATGACGATCATGACGCCATCTTGTCACTCAGCACTCTCTCTTCGCTGACGATCGATCCGATTAGAGCGGGCAGTGCATCATCCCGCCTCGCGCTCCTGGCGCATACCGCTGCCCTGGCAGGGGAGCTGGCAGTCATGGATCAGCGCTTTCTCTATGACGAGAAGAGACATCTTTTCCCCATCGGCTACGACGTCGAAAGGCACGCGGCCGATGCATCGTTTTACGACCTGCTGGCGTCCGAGTCCCGCCTGACCACCTTCGTGGCCATCGCGCAGGGCCTGGTTCCCCAGGAAAGCTGGTTCTCGCTCGGCCGCGTGCTTACGACCACGAGCGGCTCCCCGGTGCTGCTTTCATGGACCGGATCCATGTTCGAGTACCTGATGCCGATGCTCGTGATGCCTTCATACGAGGGAAGTCTCCTCGACGAAACCTGCCGGGCCGCCGTAAGCCGCCAGATCGAATATGGGCGGCAACGCGGCGTTCCCTGGGGTGTATCGGAGTCCGGCTATAACGCCGTTGATGCACAGCTGACCTATCAGTACCGGGCGTTTGGCGTGCCCGGACTAGGGCTCAAGCGTGGCCTGGGAGACGACCTGGTCGTGGCGCCCTACGCTACGGTGCTGGCATTGATGGTGTCGCCAGCGGCGGCCACGGACAACCTGCGCAGGCTCGCCAATGCGGGGCTTGCGGGCCGCTTCGGTCTCTACGAAGCCATCGACTACACGCCGTCCCGGCTGCCACCAGGAGCCGACCACGTCATCGTGCGCTCGTACATGGCCCACCATCAGGGCATGTCCTTACTGGCCATTGGTCATGTATTGCTCGGGCAACCCATGAGGCGGCGATTCGAATCCAACCCGCACATCATGGCAACGAACCTCCTGCTGCAGGAGCGCGTTCCGCGCTCGGCAAACGAATACCTGCATGTGGGAGGCTTGGGCGAGGGCATGCCGACGACGGTAGCCACCGAACCCCGGCTCAGGCTTTTTACCGATCCGAATCGGCCCCGACCTGCGGTGCAATTGCTTTCCAACGGGCGCTACCACGTGATGGTCAGCAGCGCCGGTGGCGGCTACAGCCGCCAGAACGGCATGGCCGTGACGCGATGGCGTGAAGACATCACGCGCGATAACTATGGCATGTTCTGCTATGTGCGCGACCCCGAGTCGGGCGATGTATGGAGCACGGCCTACCAGCCCGTAAAGCGGGAAACCGAACGTTTCGAGGCGATCTTCGCCGAATCCCGGGCCGAGTTCCGCGTCCGTCACCGAGGATTCGAAACGCATACGGAAATCGTCGTGTCGCCCGAGGACGATATCGAGCTTCGCCGCACGCGTATCACTAACCGCGGCCGGACGCGACGCGTGGTCGAACTGACCAGCTATGCCGAGGTGGTGCTGGCCGCCCCCAATGGCGATACCGCACACCCGGCCTTCAGCAAGCTTTTCGTCACCACGGAAATCGTGGCCGAAATGCAAGCTTTGCTATGCACGAGGCGGCCACGTTCCTCCGACGAGGCGCCCCCGTGGATGTGTCATCTGGTGGCGGTTCACGATGCCGACATCGACGCCATTTCCTATGAAACCGACCGGGCGCGCTTCATCGGCCGCGGCCGCACGACGGCGCAACCCGCCGCGCTGGATCCCGAGGTCGAACGACTGTCCAACACGGCAGGCGCCGTGCTTGATCCCATGGTGGCGATACGCATCCGCATCACCCTGGAGCCCGAGCAGACCGCCACCCTGGATTTCGTGACAGGCATTGCCGATGCCCGGGAGGGCAGCATGCGGCTCATCGAGAAGTACAGGGATCGCCACCTGTCAGATCGTGTGTTCGACCTTGCCTGGACACATAGCCAGGTGTCGTTGCGGCAGGCCAATGCCACCCTGGCGGATGCCCAGCTCTACGAGCACATGGCCACCTCCATCCTTTATCCCAACCTTGCGCTGCGCTCGGAACCGGGCGTGATCGCCGCCAACCAGCGAGGACAGTCTGGCCTGTGGGGACAGGCTGTATCGGGCGACCTCCCGATCGTGCTGCTGCGAATCAGCGATATCGCCCGACTGGCCATCGCCGAGCAACTGATTCGCGCGGCAGCTTATTGGCGCCTGCGCGGTGTAGCCGTCGACCTGGTGATCTGGAACGAAGACAGCACCGGCTACCGCCAGGCTCTGCATGATGCGCTGACCGGCCTGCTGGCCTCAGGTGCGGAAGCCAACCTGCTCGATCGTCCCGGCGGTGTCTTCATCCGCGCCGCCCAGCCCCTGTCCCACGAGGACCGGCTCGTCATGGAGGCCAGTGCTTGCATCGTCGTGGTGGACAGCCTGGGCTCCTTGCAAGAACAGATGGAGCGTCATCGACTGGGCTCGCGACCGGCGCCTGCCGAGCCTTCAGTGTGGCCAGTCCGTCCCCGTGGCGATATGCCTGCCGCCATATCGCCCACAGGCGGCTTCTCCACCGATGGCACCGAATACGTCATAGAGCTGGACCCCGGGGCGACGACACCGGCGCCCTGGTGCAACGTATTGGCCAATCCCGAGTTCGGAAGCGTGGTGTCCGACAGTGGCAGCGCCTATACCTGGGCCGAGAACGCCCATGCCTGCCGCCTTACCCCCTGGCAGAACGATCCGGTGGAGGACGCCTCGGGCGAAGCCCTTTACCTGCGGGACGATATCAGCGGGCATGCCTGGTCGCCCACACCATGGCCCATGCGAGGGGAGGGTAGTTACACCATTCGTCATGGGTTCGGTTATTCCGTATTCGAACACGCGGAAGGTTCGATCCAGAGCCGGCTGGAAACCTTTGTCGCACTCGACGCTCCCGTAAAGTTTCAGGTACTCACGCTGTCCAATCACGGAAGCGAAAGCCGGCAGCTCTCAGTGACCGCCTATGTGGAATGGGTGCTGGGCGATGTGCGAGAGAAAAGCGCGATGCACGTGGTGACGGAGATCGACCCCATGACTGGCGCGCTGTTCGCACGAAACGCCTATAACAACGAGTTCCCGGGGCGGGTCGCCTTCTTCGACATCGGCGATCCAGAGCGCGACCTCGGCGGAGACCGCAGCGAATTCCTCGGGCGCAATGGGCATCTTTCGTCGCCGCTAGCCATGCGGCGCCGGAACTGGCTCAACAAAGCCGGTGCCGGCCTCGATCCATGCGGCGCGCTACGCGCGGGCGTGCTGCTGGCTCCGGGCGAGTCACGCGATGTCATCATCAGGCTCGGCATGGGCACCACCGAAGCAGATGCACGTGCGTTGGTACAGCGATTCCGCATCGATGGCGCTGCCGCGAGCGCATCTGCCGACATACGCCGTTACTGGCGTGACCTGCTGGGCACTGTCCAGGTACGCACACCGGATCCGTCGATGGATACGCTCGCCAACGGCTGGCTGCTCTACCAGACGATTGCCAGCCGGATATGGGCGCGAAGCGGTTACTACCAGTCGGGCGGTGCGATCGGCTTCCGAGACCAGCTACAGGACTCCATGGCCACCGTGCATGCGGCACCCGCGTTGGCGCGAAAACAGCTGCTGGTATGCGCTTCCCACCAGTTTCTGGAGGGCGACGTGCTGCACTGGTGGCATCCGCCCGGAGGGCGCGGTGTGCGCACGGCCTGCTCCGACGACTACCTCTGGCTGCCCCTGGCGACCAGCCGTTACGTGCAAACAACCGGTGACAACGCCGTACTGGTCGAAGGCATCGAGTACATCGAAGGCAGGGTGCTCCGAGCCGGTGAGGAGTCGTACTACGATCTGCCTCGGCCCTCGGGGGTCCGCGCCACCCTTTACGATCATTGCGTTCGCGCCATCCAGCACGCCGCCCGGCGGGGACGGCATGGCCTTCCCTTGATGGGTAGCGGCGACTGGAACGATGGCATGAACAGGGTGGGCGAGGGCGGACAAGGGGAGAGTGTCTGGCTCGGATTCTTCCTGGTTCATGTTCTCCACGCATTTATCCCCGTGGCCAGACAGCAGGGCGACGAGGCATTTGCCGAACACTGCCATTCGGAAGCCGGCAAGCTGTCCACCGCACTGGAAACCCACGCCTGGGACGGCGAATGGTACCGGCGCGCCTGGTTTGACGACGGTACGCCGCTGGGCTCTGCCAGCAATGACGAATGCCGTATCGACGCGATCGCCCAGAGCTGGTCGGTTCTCTCCGGTGTAGCGCCGGGCGAGCGACAGAGACAGGCCATGGATGCCCTGTATCACCACCTCGTGGATAGGGATAACGACCTGATCCGGCTGCTCGATCCGCCCTTCGACCAGTCGGCCATGGACCCCGGCTACATCGCAGGTTATGTGCCTGGCGTGCGCGAAAACGGTGGCCAATACACCCACGCCGCTGTCTGGGCGGCCATGGCCTTCGCCGGCATGGGGCGGCCGGACCAGGCGTGGGAACTCGCTCGCATGATCCATCCCGGCAGTCATACGAAAAACGCCGAGGCCATGGCGCGCTACAAAGTGGAACCTTACGTGATCGCCGCGGATGTCTATTCGGTCGCACCTCATGCAGGCAGGGGCGGCTGGAGCTGGTACACCGGCTCGGCCGGCTGGATGTACCGCCTGGTGATCGAGTCCTTGCTGGGTTTCAGCCTCGAAGGCGGCAAGATTCGCATCGCACCGTGCGTTCCCTCGACATGGAAAGCGTATGAGGTGACGTATCGGCATGGGACGGCGACGTATGTGTTTCAATTGCGGCCAGCGGGAGAGCACGATGTAGTCACGCTATCCCTCGATGGACAAGGCATTGAAACCGGCCTGATCACCCTGGCGGATGACGGCCGGGAACATCGGGTGGAGGTCGTATATGCGTCAGCCAGATGATGTGCGGGCACACCGCGGATGAGTACTCGCCATCTGGAAAGTGAGTCTTGAGGAGAAGCCTGCGCATGGCATTTCAGTTCCACCCGACCTTAGGCGCCGTTGACGAAACGCGCCGGATCATCGTGACCTCATCGGCACGGTTCTACGATGACCTCATCAACCGACTGCACTACACATACAAGCATGACGACATCCCGATGGAGATCGGGCGCGGCGCTAGACGGTACGTATGGCGACGGAGGGCTCGATGCGCGAAGCGCGGCGAGCGGGTGACAGGATGGCCAGCTGACCCAGCACGAGCATCGTCAACGCACCCAGGGGCAGGTACGACACCGGAAGGTGCGGGATCGCGAACCGTTGCATCAGCCAGAGGTTGATGGCGTAGGCCAGGGTCATGCCGATGATCACGCCGGTGCAGACCAGCAGTCCGTTTTCCAGCTGGAGCCACTGGAAGATATCCCGACGCCGCGCCCCCAATGCCCGGCGCACGCCGATCTGGCGCGTGCGTTGCTGTACCCAATAGCCGGTCAGGCCGAAGATCCCGGCGAGGGCGACCAGCAGTACCACCACGCTCACCGAGGTCAGTAGCCATACCGAGGCGCGGGAGCGGGCGAGCGCCTGGTCGCGCAAACTGGCATAGGTTTCGAAGTGGGGTTCGATGCCGGGCACCAGCTCGTTGCCGAGTTCACGCGTAACGGTGGCCTTGACGGCATCGACCAGGCGCGACATGTCGGCGTCGCCGCGGCCCCTGACGAGGAAGGTCGGGAGGGCCCAGGCGCCCGGGATGCCCGGAGCGACCATGCTGTAGTCGATATCGATCTTGCTGTCGTCGGTGATCTCGTTACGCATCAGGTGTTCGACGATGCCGACCACGGTGCGTCGTCCGGCGCTCGCATCGGCGCCGATGCGGATCACCTTGCCGAGCGCGTCGCCATGGGGGAACAGCCGCTCGGCCAGTGCGCGGGTGATCAGCGCGGGGCCACTCGCGTTGATACCGATATCCGTGTATTGGCGATTGCGCTCCTCCACGGAGAAATCCCGGCCGGCGACGATCCTCAGGCCGAGGGCGGCGGGAAGCCCGTTGCCGATGTACATCGCGCCGTTTGTCTTGGTGCCGTTGTCGGCGTAGAGATCGCCGTTCATCTGCACCAGCGTTTCCATGGGAATGGAGCCGGCGATGCTGGTGGCGGTGACGCCGGGGATATGGGCAAGCGCCGATTCGACCTCGAGCAGGCGCGACGGGGGCCACGGTGTACCCCTGGCGGTGACCTGCCAGGCGACCACCAGCTGGCCCGGTGCGCTGACGCCATCGGGCGCCATGATCGGCGTGAGACGCTGCTGGATGAGGAACATCACATTGCAGATGATCGCGCAGGCAAGCGCGACCTGGGCCACCACGAGGGCGGGCATGAAGTAGTGCCTGAGCAGGGGCGTGACGATATGGCGCATGGGAGGATCAGGCCTGCTTGATCTGTAATGCGGGAGACAGCTTGCAGGCCTGCCACGCCGGAAGGATGCCGACGACGACGCCCACGACCAGGGAGAGCAGGAGAAGCGAGACGAACGCCCGAAGGTCCATCCTTGCCGCCTCCGCATACGCTACCGGCTGCATCCGCACGATATGGAGGCCGAGATAGGTCAGGGGCAGGGCCAGAAGCCCGCCGACCACGCCGAGCAGGCCGGCTTCCAGCATGTGCTGCTCGAAGAGCGCGCGCCGGGTGGCACCGAGCGCGCGGCGCACGATCGTGTCGGCCTTCCTGCGCAGGAAGTACGCAGCCAGGATGCCGGCCACATTGACCATGCACAGCAACAGGAATGCCCCCGCGAGCATGGCGTTGAGGTTCACGTCGTCGGGTACCACGTGATTGGCTGCCATCCATGCCGACGTGCCGTACAGACGCGCCTGGGGCGGATAACGGAAACGTCCGGCCTGGTGCTGGGTGTCGGCGAAGGCGAGCAGGGTGTCGCGGAACGAGGACACATGGGTGGCCGAGGGCAATGCCGCCCATACCTCGAGCCAGCGGCAGCCTTCCACCTTGGTGGACTGGAAGGTGACCTTCGCGGAGTCGTCGCCGCAATCGCCCAGCGCCAACGGGCCCACGCCACCGTCCAGTGCCGCTTCCAGCGGCACCACCACCTGCTGGGCCTGTTCCAGCACCTGGCCGTCGTTATGTGGAAGATCCATGAACTTGGTGCGCGGCTTCCATGGCGCGTAGACGCCGATGACATGAAAGAGCCGCTGCCCCATCCTGAGGTCGCGCCCCACGGCGTTGTCCGTACCGAACATGCGCTGTGCGAGGTTCGTGTCGATCAGTACGACCGGCAGGCGATCGCGTTCTTCCTGGGGGCTCCAGGCCCGACCATGGACGAGGCCGAGTTGCAACAGCTCCGCCGCCTGGCCGTAGGCCATCAACCCCGCGACCTGGTCCGAGCGCGCACCGTCGGCGGTGCCGACCTGGGGAAAGGTGCTGGAAAAGGCGGCCTGGTGAGGGGCGCGGTGGATGTCCACCAGTGCCTTGGCATCGCCCAGCGAAAAGTAACTGTTGGGGCGCGTGTAGTTGGCGTTGTCGGAACTGCAGGCGGTCCGGGTATCCATGGTGGCGACGTACAACTGCTCGCTGACCCCGGGGATGGGGGTGCCCGACAGGGCGGCGAAGATGGTCAGGGCCGTCATGCACGAAGCGATGCCGACGGCCATCGTGCCGGTGAGCAGGATCACCATGGGCAGGTTCCTGACGCAGCGTCGGAAGGCCAGCCCCAGGTAATAGGTCGCAAGATCGGTCCGCACGGTGTACGACTCTCCATTCGCTTGCTGTCTATGCACCGCGTCGCCTGCTCATGCGAGAAGCGACACGTCGAACGTGGGGCCGAGATGCTCCCTGTCGTCGTATACGTGCCCGGCCAGGGGGCCGTCGGCGGCGACGAAATGAAAGAACAGCTGGCACCAGATCCCCTGAGGCAACGACTCGCGCCAGTGCGGCACCTCCATCCCTTTGTAAACCATCGCGTCGCCGACATCCAGTTCCACCGACAGAGTTTCGCCTTCCGATTCGACGAAGATCGGCCATAGTCCATTCGTATTGCGATAGCCCACGGTCAGGGTGACGCTGTATTCGCAGGCGCCACGATCAACGTGCTTCTTCAGGATGGACTCCGTCGTGTAGATCCTCGCGAACGAGTAGGTAGGTAGAAGCGGGGATCCCACATGGTCTTCCACGCGTTTCTGCACCAGGGGCATCATCGCCTCGCCCAGTGCATCCGCATAGCGATCCAGGGCGTGATAGCGCGGATGGGTATGGAAGTATCCTTCGACAGCCACGTAGGAAAGGTAATAACGGAAGGCGATGTCGAGGACGTCGGGGGCAAACAGGCCGGGGAGGCGGGCGTACTTGCGACGCGCGAAATCGGATCGGTCTTCCTGCGTCGTGCTGAGCGGCATTGCGGTGACGATCATGGCGCCTCCGGGCGGACATGGCTGACGAGATCGCGGGCCGCGGCGCGGCCGACGAGGGCGATACGCTGTTCGTCGGAAAGGCCGACGATCTTTTCCAGAAAGCCCGCGGTGGCGCGTTGTTCGAGCAGGTTCGCGCATTCGATGGCGAGCAGCTCGTGCAGTTCGTCGCGAGTGACGGCGATCGCCTCGCCGGTCACGCGATGGACGAGCGTCGGCGCGTCTCCATCGTACGAAAGCGCCTGTATCAGTGCCGCCGGGCGGTCCGAGACGCTGAACAGGTAAACCAGGCGCTCGGCGTCCGTGCCGATGAAGCCTTCCAATGTCCCGCGTTCGTCCGCGGACAGGCAGCGGTGGCGAAAGGCATTCGTGCCATAGACGCTGTGGAACATGCCGGCCACGCATGTCGATGGTGCGGCACCCCAGCGCAACAGGATGTCGTACGTGCCCGCGAGGTGCGCGTCGAGCGTGCGCGAGCCATGCGCCTGCGCCTGCGCACCCAAGACGAACAGACGGCCCAGCAGGGTTTCCCGCTCGGCGTGGGCCTCGATCGTCGTCATGGCACGAAGGTCTTGACGACGAGCGATATCCGCAACTCGGGACACTCGCGGCTCACACCGCGCGCCACGTGCGGAGTCGCCCCATTGAAAAGCACCAGGCGACCGGGCATGGGGAGCACGGCGTGGAGGATGTCGCCGGTCTCGGCGGAAAGGAACGACGTCTCGCCGGACCAGTCCGCGTCCCATGCGCCGTGCGCATAGTAGATCGCGGTGTAGCACCTGGGATCCTGGTTATCCGTGTGGATGTAGCCCTCGGTGCCGTAGGTATGGCCGTTGGCATAGACCCGGATCGGGCGATGACCCCTGAGCGGGCCTTCCGACAGCAGGCTCCACAGGGCGAACACGGGATGTTCCGAACCGAGGCGCGCGAGCGCGTCTTCGCAACTGGACGTCTCGTTTTCCTCGCCTCCTGCGAAATGGGCGTGCCAGAAACCGTAGCGGTCCCGTTCGCGCACCGACTTCCATCCATAGGCCCAGATAGGGCGACGCATCAGCGCCATGAGCGAGCGTCGCAACGCTTCGGGCACCAGGTGGTCGTGGATATCGACCTGGCCGATCGGCGGTCGTGCGATGACATCGTCGTCGAGTACGCTCATGCGGAAAGCTCCTTCTCCGGTTCCGTCGATAGGGGGCGCGAGACGCCATCGCCTGCCGCGGCGGACTGGGTCTCCGCAACACGCAGTTTTCCCCCCGCGAGTTCGTAGATCCGGTCGGCGATGGCCAGCGTCTGCGGGCGGTGGGCGATGATGATGCGCGTCACGCTGAGACCGCGGATCGCCTCGTTGACCAGCCGCTCGTTCTCGAGGTCGAGATGGCTGCTCGCTTCGTCGAGGATCAGCACGCGTGGCCGTCGATAGAGCGCCCTGGCGAGGATCAGCCGCTGGCGCTGCCCACCGGACAGCGACGCACCGAGATCCACGATGCGCGTGTCGTAGCGCAGCGGCATGCGCATGACTTCCTCGTGGATCTGCGCGAGCCTGCCCGCACGGACCACGTCCGCGCGGGAGAAATTCGGTTCGAAGAATGCGATGTTCTCCGCGATCGTGCCGTTGAACAGCTGGTCGTCCTGGAGGACGCATGCCACCGATCGCCGGAAGTGGTCATCGTCGATGGCATCGAGCGCGACGCCATTGATGGACACTCCACCGCGAGCGGGCACCAGGAGACCGAGGAGCAGTTTCGCCAGCGTGGACTTGCCCGTCCCCGACGGGCCCTTGATCGCGACGCACTCGCCATCGCCGACGTCGAGATCGACACCGTCGAGGATCCACGGGCCGTCGGCATCGTAGCGAAACGACAGGTCGCACACGTCGATCCGGTAATTGTCTCCGGCCGGAATGGTGCGTGCCCCTGGATTCCCGCCGTCGTGGGCGACGATATCGCCAAGGCGCGCGTTGTGCAGTCGAAGGGTGCGCCATTCGGAGGCCAGGTCCACCAGATGCGTGGAGCGGATCGAGAACTGCGACGCATAGGTCAGGTACGCGATGAGCATGCCTGGGCTGAGCTGGCCACGCATGACCAGCAGCGAGGCGGCGGCGATCGCACAGATCCAGTGCAGGCGGAGAATGAGCTGGCCTATGTCATCGACGATCATCGACCAGCGCTGGACCACCACGGTCGAGCGCGCCGCGTCGCTGGTGCGACGGGTGTATCGGGCGAGCTTGATCGGTTCGGCGCCCGTGGCCTTGATCGAGTGGATACCATGCAGCATCTCCAGCAGCAGGCCCTGCTGGGAGGATTGCGCATGGATGTTGCGCTCCACGGCCTGGAGATAATGCGGCAGGGTGACGGCGCGCAGGATGCCGTAGACCAGCGTGAAAGCCAGCGTGAGCGCCACCAGCATTGGCGAATAGAAGCAGATGATGATCAGCGAAAGGACGGCGGTGAGGCCGTCGAGCGCACCTTCGACGAAACGGTGCGTGACGACGCGCTTGATTTCCTCGATGGAGGCGAAGCGCGAATGGATATCGCTGATCGACCGCTTGATGAAGAACGTGTACGGAAGGCGCAGGAGCCGGGCGCATACTGCCGCATTCCAGCTGACCGACAGGCGTTCGCCCAGGGTCATCAGCAGATTCGACCGGCAAAGCGAAAGCAGCGCGTGGAGGCTGGCTACCGCGATGAAGCCGCAGGTTAACTTGATCAACAGTGACGTGTCCGCCGCGGGGATGATCGCGTCGGTGGCAGCCTGGACGAACAGTGGCGAGATCAGGGCCAGGATTTCGAGCGCCAGGGCAAGGCCGCCCACCGCGGCCAATCGGGAGGCCTGGTGTCGCAGGCCCTCGACCAGCAGGCGCAAGGCGCTCGTTCCACCGGAGGCCGCGCTCGGATGGAACGTGGTTCCGGGAGAGCACTCGATGGCGATGCCGGTGAAGCGTTTATCGAATTCGGCGGCATCGATCGTGGCGCGGCCGAGCGCGGGGTCGAGTACCGTGAAACGGCCGTCTGCCATCGACTCCAGGACGACGAAGTGGACGATGTCCCAATGCAGGACACAGGGAAGCTGTAGCCGCCCGAGATGGACAGGTTCGGCGCGGAAGATACGCGTGTCCAGGCCGATGCTTTGCGCCATGTTCGTGAGGGCGCTGACGCTGGTCCCGCGCGTAGACGGAATGAAGCGTTCTCTAAGCTGCTCCAGCGTCCAGCGCTGGCCATGGAAGTTCGCGACCATGGCCAGGCAGGCATGGGCGCATTCGAGCATCTCTGCCTGCAGGACGAGGGGGACGGCTCGACGACGGCTGAAGTGCGCCCGGGTCATCGACGCGCATCCCTGGCCGGGTGGCCGAAGACCCAGCCGAGCAGGCTTGAACGTGTCGTGACGCTCAGTGGCGTATCGCCAGGCCCGCGCGTCCAGGCGCCCCGGATCGCGATCCTGCCGTCCCGTGCCGAGGTCGGCGCACGGAGGATCGTTCCGTACATGTCGCCGAGCCTGACCTCCGCCCCGGCATGCAGCGGAGCCTCGCTACCGTTTGGCCTGCGAAACGAAACGCACGACGCAAGGCCTGCGCCGCAATCCTCGGCGGGAGCGACTTCGACCTGGCCGATGCGTCGTTCCTGCACGTGGATGCCGAGTCCTCCGACCAGCAGGAGCGCGACAAGGAGCAGGCATGCGGCGGCGACGACGTGCATTCCGCGCAGGGGTGCCGCGCTCTGCGTTCGCAGCCAGTCCACCCCGCCGGGGTGATCGAACACTTCGCGGCGGAGCAGCGGTGGAAGTTCGTCGCGATCGTCGGCGATCATGTCGCTCATGCCACGAGCACCCCGTCGTCGACGTCGGCTCGATCTTCACGCAGGCGGGCCTCGCCGCCCAGGAGCCGCTCGTCGACATGGCGATAGAAGGCGGTGAGTGCCTGGCAATACACCGAGCGGTTCTCGAATCCTCGTGCACGGGTGTATCGATGGGCCACCTCGCCGCCAGCGCACGAATCCGCATACACGCAACCGGCACAGGCCGCGGGCGCCTCGATCAGCGAACCGACCAGCGCCTCCAGGTGGGGTTGTCCGAGGTAATCGTCCAGCGTTGCATGGGCGATCGCGAGGTCGCGTTGCGACCAGAACCAATCGGTGGCGACCATGAAATCGTCCTGGATGCGGATGCGACCGTCGCTCAGCAGGGCAAACCCCAGGGTGATGCGAGAACGATCCCCGCGAATCCCGTGGCGCGCCGCGAGCAGGCCGCGGATCACGGTCTCGAAGAAGATGACTTCCACCGAGTCGCGATGATGCGTCAACCAGTAGTCGAACGTGTCGCACAGGAACGAGGCAAGTCGATCCTGGTCGGCACCGGACCACGGTTCGTCGGCGGTACGGTCGACGAAGAGCAGCTTGATCCGCCGGACGCCGAGGTCCTCGACGAGATGGCGGTACGACGGCACACCGGAGAAATCGTCCCCCATGACCGCCAGCGCCGTGAGATGGATGAGCCCGCCCTCGTCGAGTGGAAGCAGCCTGGAAAGCGTGTGGCGTACGCGGTCGTGGGAACCGCGATCGCGATGATCCATCCGATAGCGATCGTGAATGTCTTTCGGGCCATCGATGCTGATGCCGACGCCCATGCGTTGTTCGGCGAGCAGGGCGAGCCAATCGTCCGACAGATGGACCCCGTTCGTCTGCAGCGAGAAACCGACCGACAGTTCCGGCTCCAGCCGGCGTCGCGCTTCCAGGCAGAAACGACGGACATGGGCCGCCTTGGCCAGCGTCGGCTCGCCGCCATGGAAACCGAATACCACGCGAGGAAACGGGGTATCACGCCTGGCCTGCTCGACGAACGTCAGCAGATCGTCGAGATGGCCGGACGCCATGAGCGCGGGCCGCTCGTAGACCTCGGCGTTGTCGGCGGTGTAGTAATAGCAATAGCTACACTTGAGATTGCAGCGTTCGACGAGCTTGACGATGACGTACAGGGCGTTGATGCGCATGGCGGGCGTTCCTTCGGGCCGGGACTCCGGAAGACGAGGCGGTGTTGAACCGCCCCGTCCTGGTGGCTTGGCTGTCAGGCGCCCGGTGCTTTGGGCTGGCTGGTCACCGGGCCGCCCGGCTTGCCCGGCGGCACAGGCTGGACCGGTCCGACCTTCACCCAGCCACCGTCACCCCCAAAGATGTCCCTTGCTTCGATCTCGTCCAGTTCGCGCAGCACCAGTTCGGCCGCGGCCCTGGCGAGATCGTCCTTCTTTGCTTCAATGCTCATCTTCAAGTCTCCGTAATCAAGTTGCCACACCGGCAACAAGTATCTGCGGGCCCACAGATTCGTTTCCTGCCGGTTCCACCAGGGAAATCACGTCGTGCACGCGATCGTCGCCATGGTCTTCCAGGCAGGTCTTCAGGCGTCGCCACAGTTCGGCGCCGCCTTCGCTAAGGATGTCGGACGTGTCCAGAATGGGCAGGCAATCGGTGGCGAGCATGAGTCGTCGGCGCTCGATGCGGCGTTCGAGATCGCGCCGTTCCGCGCCTTCCGCTTCCACGGATTCCAGGGCCAGCAGGACATTGATATGTTCGTGAGCTGCGGTCAGCGCGCGACGGGAAGTCAGGTAGGAGCGGCGTGCGGGCACGTATTGCACCTCCTCGCGACCGGCGGCACCGAGGTTCATGACCAGGGCGAGCTGGCACAGGCGCTGGTGACATGCCGCGACCACCAGCACCTCGATGTAGTCGAGGCGATCCATGCCACAGGGCAGCGCGACGAGTCCGGGAAAGCGTGGGCTCGTTGCCGCGACATCGTTGCCCTTGGGTACCATGCACGCGCCGGCCAGGGCACCGCGTACCCACGTGCCGTAGGCGCCGCGTGTCGCGTCAAGCGTGGCGAAGGCCTCGACCAGGGTCGTGGACGTCGTCATATCGCCGGACAGCGAATGAGCAGGCGCCAGTGGATCGGGGAAGATGGCGGGCCGGGCGGACGAAACCGGCGCCATCATGTAGAAGCCCTGGCCATCGGCGTCAGGTGGCAACAGGAGTGGCAGGCTGTCCGCGAGGACCTTCCGCCCATGCCGCGTCCCGAACGACGCGTCGCCGGCTTGCGAACGGAGGGTGAGCATGCCCTCGGTCGCCAGCACATGGACATCGCCAGCCACGGAAACGACGTGACCATCCAGGAAGATCGATCCCTCCCGCTCCAGCGTGCAGGTGAACTCGAACGGATCGTGGTGAAAGGCGAGGATGAATTGCAGCGCCGCCAGCATGGGCTGCTGCTCCAGCGCATGGGACACCATGCCCAGTTCAGGCTTCCACGTACCCGATGCCGGCGGGGCGATGGCGGCGATCATGATCCCTGCGGCGTCGCTCGCCTGCGGGTCGATGGCCGACAACACGGTCTTTCGCGTGCGCTCGAAGACGCGCAGGGCCACCAACGCAGGCAAGGTCGCGGATTCGGCCTCGTAGGGCGAGGCGAAGGCCCGGGCAATCGATTCCATGAAGTCCCCCAAGGGTTGCTGCAGATCAGTGCTGCGATATGGCCCGGTCGCGAAGGAAATACGTCGCGATCCATTTTTCGCCTCTACCCAGCGGAGCGCCGGAATGCATGGTCAGCGATGCCGGCGACTGCTGCGGGTAGGCGAAATACACGGCCGAGCCGCGTTGCGGATAGATTTCCAGCTCGATATCCGTGAACGTCGTCACGCCCCCGTCCGGCGGGGTGTTGAGATACAGGATGAGCGTGGCGATACGCTGCCCTTCGCGGTCGATCAGGCCGCGATGGGCTTCCGGGTCGAAGAAGTCGTGATGCGGGCCGAAGTCCGCGCCGGGCCGGTACCTGACGACTTGGGTGTTTTCCATATGCGTCACGGGCCATCCCGTAAAGCGCGACACGCGTTGTTGGATGGCATCCACCAGTTCGCTCGCGCCGGGAAGGAAATTGGCCTGGTCGCTCGTGCGGCTGTAGGCTTCCTCGCCGTTCTCGTCGACGACGCCATCCGCGCGAATGATGAGGGATCGCCTCAACAAGGGCGTGGCGTCCGCGATGAGGCGTTCGCATTCGTCGGCGGAAAGGAAATCGCCGACCAGGCACAGGTCGGGATGATGCACTCGCACCTGTACGCTGGCCCCGCGATCGCCCAGGTCGAGGCGGGACGGGAGCCGCGTAAGGTCGGGGCCGACGCGTCGACCGTGCAACTGCGGTGAGATGCTCTTGCTGTCGAAGATCTCCGCGATGGCGTTTTCGGCGGCCTTCTCGTGCCAGCCGATGGACATCAGTTCGCCGCGGATGGCCTTGGCATCATGGCCGTGGGAGCGAAGCAGGCTGACGAAGCGGCGGCGGGCCAGCGTTTCGTCGACGACATGTGCGTCGATGGCGGTCGGACACGGCCCTACGGAATCCAGGATGACCTTCATCGGGTGCGTTCCCTGCGGATACTGCGTTTTAGTCACCTGGGGCACGACGGTACGCCAAGGCGACGAACGTCATGTCCTGGGGTCGAATTCGCTAGCGAGTGTCGCGATGCTTTCGTAAAGCCGCGACGAACTTCTGTTCCGTTTTCCCCAACTGTCGTATCGGCGTGCTTTAGCAGCGATACGAGCGAGGCCTGAGCCTACGGTCGCCGAGTTGATCGGGTCAATGCTTCATGGAAGGGTGATTTGTGAAAACGGAAAATCGTGTCGGTGATGACTGCATGCAAGCGATTGATTACATTCCCCGACTGAATTACTTGTAGGAATAGTCCTACAAGTAATTCAGTTCACGCCTACGCGTTAACTGCATCGATGGCGACGCATCGCGCAATTTCTTTCGAATCCACCAGGTCAGGCGCTTACGCGCTCGATGCGAGCCAGGGCATGGAGGTGATCGAGGACGGCATCCACGCCAATGTCGCTCATCGACTTTGCGGCCACATGACGAGCGCGCGTGAAGCGACATCCCCACAGCGCCGGTGACGTCGGACCGAAGAGACCGACGGTCGGCACGCGCGCGAAGTCGGCGACGTGGAGGAAATACGAGTCCACGCCGAGGAAAAGGTCCGCCGTGGCGACCAGTGCCGTGGTGGCCGCCAGATCCATGCCCTCGATGCTGAATACCCGGCGCTCGTGACGGCCGAAGTCGAGCCCTCGGTCGTCCGGGTCGATGACGACGGCGACATGGTCGTCATGCGAGTCAAGAAAGCGTTCGAGGACGGAACGAAAGCGATCGGCGTCCCATTCCTTGTCGGATTTCGTATGCGTGTGCACGACAAGCAGGCGGGCGTGGGCAGGCAATCGATCGCGAAGCTGCCGGCAGAGGGCGATCGAGCGCGTAGAGGGTGGCGGCAGGGTGGCGAAATCGTCGATGTGCAGGCGATCGTCCAGGTATCGCGCGATGACGAACGCACTGTCGGCCATGTGCGCTGTATCGGTGAGCGGGGCCAGACGGCCGCCATGGCTGGCGAGTCTCAGGTGGGGTATGTCGGGAAACCGGCGGACGATATCCAGGTTGTCGTCGGACTCCCACCAGTTGAGGTTGATGAAAGCATCGAAGTCGGAAGCGAATGTCTCGAACTGGGCGGGATCGAAGGCGAACGCGTTGTTTGCCGCGCCCATGCGGATCGCATGCACCGACCGGAAACCGGCGTCCGGATAGAAGCGCTCCCACGCGTCCGGTGTACCGGCGAACGACAGGCGTCCTTCGAAGATCCGTTGCAGGGCCAGAATGCCGGGACGGGCAAGGAGGTGGTCGCCGAACGCGCCGAAGAAGAAGGCGATCGGTCGCCGGGCCCTGCGCCAGGCCTGGATATCGTCGGTCATCATGCGTTGGCACCTTCCTGATGTCGAATGGAGCACGGGGAGCCAGGCCTGGCCTGGTCGCGTCATGGGGTCCGTTTATACCTCAGGCAACGGACGTGGCCGCGCCCGTCCACCTGGACGAAGGCTGCGCTATTCTGCGATCTTTCAGGGGTGGAGCAGGGCATGTCGACGGATCGTTCAGAAGTTTTTTGGGGTGTTTTTGGGCGAATATTGCCGCAACGGCATTATGTGCATTGGCATTTGCCATCTTTTCGGCGATCCAAAGCTACCGTGAAACGCAGCAGATCAATGCTTTGGTGAAGTCGATTACCACGATGGCGGCTCCCCCTGTTTCGTCGCCGTCAATGCCGTATTTTTCACCCGATCCACGCATTGCCTCTGAGGCGGCCCAAGCAAAACGCCCGCGTCGGCTGGCTAGTAACCAGCGTTGCGCGGGCGGAGTGGTGATCTTAGTGGACGGTAGCTCTTACACGCAGACCGGCGAGCGGTGTTCGGGTAGCTTCATCGTGCCGTAGGCGGCGCTCTGTGCGCCTTAGTCATCCACGAATACCGCATAATGTATATTATGTAAAATAAAGGAAATGAGTAATCCTAAGCCCGTAGCCGGAAACCCAGCACTCACCACCCTCAAAGCAACCTCCGAAGCGCATCCAAAGTACCATCCGTTTGCGACGGCGTTAGAACAATCAGCTTCACGTCTGACGAATCGTCGATTCCAAGGCTGGAGTACTCGAATGACATCGTTCCGGCGACGGGATGGTTGATGCGCTTTTCCCCCGACTGAGGGCGCAGTACCTCTTGTTGCTCCCACCACAGTGCGAATTCCTCACTCACGAGCGATAGATCCTCGATAAGCCGGGTGAAAGACACGTCCCCTGCGTGGCGTGCAAAATCCGCCCGGAACATAGCCAGCGCTGACCGGGCGACGGTTTCCCAGTCCGCGAGCATGGCTCGATGCCCCGGGTTGGCAAAAAGCAGATGCAGCGAGTTCCGCTGGTCGCCCTCCAGTTGCTCGTAGGGACCAAAAACCACATCGGCAGCACGATTCCAGGCGAGGATGTCCCACCGACGGCCGCGAACGAATGCCGGCTGGTCCTGGAGGCTGGCGAGCATTCGGCGAATGGGCTCCCCTACCCACTCGGGCTCGACCGCCTGGCTGGCATCCGGGGAGACGCGGAAAAGGACGAAAAGATGTTCTCGCTCGGCGGCGTCCAGCTGAAGTGCTCGGGCGATCGCCGACAGCACATCCCCTGATGGATTGACGTCACGACCTTGTTCGAGCCAGGTGTACCAGGTGGTTCCGACACCGGCGAGCATCGCCAGCTCTTCGCGTCGCAAGCCGGGCGTCCGCCGCCGGATGCCTGCCGGCAAGCCGACGTCATGCGGTGTGAGGCGCTCGCGCCTGTATCGCAGAAAGGCTCCCGCTTCGCGTTGTCGGACGGTGTTGCTGGGGATGCTGAGCGTGGTCATGACTTTAACGTAGTACTTTGGATACCAGGATCCACCAGGAACTGTTTGCCCTGAATGGTAGACGGGAAACTCGGGTCAGGGCGCTCTGCCCCGCCTGAGGAACTATATCCATGTCATTGCAACATATCGTAATCGTCGGCGGCTCATCCGGTATCGGGCTGGAGACTGCCAGGCTCCTGCTTGATACCGGTCATAGGGTCACTATTGCCGGACGAAGCAAGGCACGGCTGGACGTCGCGCTGGGTGTCACGGGTGGTAGAGCTTCAGCCGTGCAGATGGATGCAACCGACGAAGCCGCACTGCCTGACTGCCTCGCTCGACTCGAGCCCATCGACCACATGGTGCTTGCCCTCGGCAGTAGCAAAGGCGTCGGCCCTTTCGGCACCATTGCCCTTTCGAACGTCAAGGCGGGTTTCGAGGAAAAGGTGTATGCGCACATTGCCTGTGCGCAAGCGGCTCTACCGTTTATCAGTACGGATGGCAGCCTGATCTTCGTTTCAGGGCTGGCGGCACAGACCGCTACACCGGGAACTGCTGGTATTGCTGCTGCCAACGCGGCGGTCGCGGCACTGGTGCCGGTGCTTGCCGTGGAACTTGCGCCGATACGGGTCAACGGCGTGTCGCCCGGTGTCGTCGATACACCATGGTGGGAGGCCGTTCCCGACGAGCATAAGCAGGCCTTGTTTGCCGAATATGCGGACAAGACGCCCGTTGGGCGAATCGGCCTCGCTCAGGACGTCGCCCAGGCGATTGCCTTTCTGATCAGCAACCGCTTCATGAGCGGGCACATGCTCACCTGCGACGGGGGGCTTCGTCACACGGCCTGATGCCTCACGGGTACTCGTCATGCCTCCGCATCCAGATGCCCTTCTCGTTACGTCCCAGCGGCGCCCGGTCGAGCCATTGGTAGAGGCACCAAAGCGCATCCAGGCCGCGAGAATAAGCGGAATACGCATGATGGACGACACCGTCTTCGAGGGTGAACGTGCTGATGCCGGGGCGGTCGCGCGCATAGGTGGCGACGTCGGTGCCGGTCATGGCGGCGATCTGCGCGACCGGCCCGTTGTCTTTGCGGCTCTGCCATTGGACCTCCTCGTCGGTGGACGGGCCGGCCAATGGCGGTTCGTGTTGGTAGTTGTATTCGATGCTTCCCGCGCGCTGCTGGTCTTCACTGAACCAGACGTTGAAGTCTGTATTGAAGTCGGTGTCACCAGACGACGCCCAGGGAAAGGTCCAGCCCATACGCCGTTTGAAGGCCTGCAGTGTCGCCAGGGGAGCACGCGATACCACATGGAATGCGACGTCGTGGTTTTCGAGATGGGCCACGATGCCGTCGAATCCGTCGGCGATCGACGAGCATGAGGGGCATCCGGCCGTGTAGTCGGGGCCATACATGAAGTGATAGATGATCAGCTGGGAGCGCCCCTTGAACAGCTCGGCCAGTGAGAGGGTGCCCTCATCGGTAGCGAAGCGATAGGGCTTGTCGACTCGCACCCATGGTAACGCCTGGCGTCGTCGGGCCAGTGCGTCGCTGCGCCGGGTCAGCTCTTTCTCTTCCGCCAGCAGTTCGAGACGGGCATCGAGCCATTCCTTGCGTGATACCACTGGATGTGACATGGCGATACTCCTGGTCAGGGCAATGGATGCGAGCGGCTACCACGCCGCGGTAATCCGGGAACGGATGCCTCACTGAGGACAGTATGGAAACGTTGTATCGATAGCTTAGATCAGGTTCCGCAGCACAAGATCTGTCTGGTGTATGGCACCGCGCCGGTCGAATGTCAGGTGGATTTTAGTTCCGGGTGCTTCGTTACGCAGCATCCGGCGAAAATCGTAAAGCTTGACAGACTGGATCGACTTGCCATTCACCTTCGTGACGATGTCGCCTACCCGTAGCCCCGCGACTGCGGCCGGTGTTCCAGGGCCTATATCCACGATCTCGAAGCCCCTGCCCTTGACGTTGATCCACATGCCCGAACGATCGAATGTATCCAGGTCATCGACCGGTCCGGAAACAGGTTTGAGATACATGATCTGGTGATCGTAATCGAAGGTAACGACAAAGCGCTTCAGGAGGCCGCCACCGACGTTGTTCGGAAACGCATCCATGCCGCCCGTGCCCGCTTTGTCCAGGCTGAACTCGGTAAGGGGCGCGCGTATCGTTAAACCGTCGAGTTCCAGGTTCTTGCCATGAAACACGAAGCCGCGCGTCGGGCCGCCCACCCCCCATCCCGTAAGGGCTTCGATCCCTGCCCTCTCCCGTTCGCGCAGGTGGTTCTTCTCGGCGAAGGGGCGAGTCAGCGATAGCGCGTTCCGCGCGCCTGTATCAATGCCGAAGCGTCCGGGAATGCCGTCGTACGTTCCTGGTACTTCCGGAAACTGCTGGTAAAAATGAAAGTGCACGGGCGTGCCGGCTGACGTGGGATCGAAGTGCTTCTTGTCGATAAAGGTGATCTGTTTTTTACCGTAGTCAATGCGGGTCACGAAGCGCGCAAAGAACTCATATCCAATCATTCCCTGCTCGTCGATGCCCTCCGCCGCGTTGGAGAATTTCAGCACGGTAACCGTTTGACTGGTGAGCGTGGCACCGCCGACGGAGATCGAACTAACCCTTGCCAGTCCACTCTGCGCGAAGTCATTGCCGGAGCCCCCTGCGGTCCGGCTTCCCTGTGTCTTGACGCCGAGCATCCTTGCGGTCATCGGCGTAAGAATGTCGTGACCACCCGTGTCGACGATGAACGTCAGCGGCTTGCTTCCGTTGACCGATGCCTGCACATAAATATGGTTGTTCACCAGTTGAAACGGTACTGTTGTCTGGCGCGTATCACCGGCCAGCGCATAGTCGTTGACTGCGGTGGCTGGCTTCTCATAAAAGGCTGGCGGTCGTGTCGGTCCGAACCGTGCGGAAGTCAGGCGCGTCGTCTGGCGGTTGGCCGTGCCGGTACCGTCATCCACTACGATCGTATGTGCGATGGGAACACCATCCACATCGGTGTAATCCGAGTACGACGTCGTGATCACCTGGATACTCTGGACCTCTACGGTTCGTGCCAGGCGATGGGTGGCCGTGTCGAACCATGCTTCGAAAGGCTTGCCTTTCTCTGGTGTGACGGTGAGTACATCGAAGATTTTCCCATCGACAGTCTTCTGGCCATTGCTCTCGATACGTGCGCCGGCCCGGTCACTGCGCCACCAGAGGTTGCACCCTCGATAAGCCTCGTTGACGGCCAGTTCCCTGACATCACCTCCGGCCTCGTCGGTTGCCGTGCCGGAGGGTTCCTTCTCCCATGCCTTCGTACCGTCGAAACCCGTGGCGCCGCCACCAGGGCCTATCTGGTAGGTATCCACGAAGGAGCATCGACGAAGATCGATGACGGACGACGTCGTACCGGTGAGGCCCTGGCCCGCATACGAGAACTGGCTATCCAGTGTTTCCTTTCCGGCCCAGGCGTCCGCACCCATTGCCTTGCGATTGGCGGCGAGAAGCGCATCGATGTTGTCAGCGTTGCTTGTACCAGCTGCGATGACGAGAACGCTTGCCAGGAGTGCATGGCGCATAGGTGATCCCCATTGAGAGACGAAACTTTTGGCCGCGGCCGGCTTGCGGCGCCTCAATGGAGACTAGGTGAACGTCGAGGGTGCGTCTTGAATCCAGTTGACCGATAACCTGGCATAGGGCAGCTCAGGTGGCGGCCGAAGACGAGGCCGACCGCCGCCAATGACTGGGTGTAGATCCCGTCAATGTCACGACGGCCCTGCTCATATGCGCCTGGTCGGCAAATCCGAGCGAGGCGGCGATATCGCAAAAGGATTGCCGCGTACCGCACAGGCGCTGCATGGCCAGACGCGCCCGTGAGCTGGCACGAAACGCCTTGGGTGAGCTGCCGTAGGCACGCTGGAAACCGCGACTGACCGACTCCGGTCGCAGCCCCATGTTTTCGGCCCATTGGCGCAAGGAGAGATCGGCATCCTGCCGAAGGCATTCGGCAAGAAGATCGGGCCAGTCCTGATGCCGTTGCTCAGACGAGCTCCATGTTTCCGTGAGGTGATGCCATGCATCCGGTAACGAAGATCGTGCGGTACGCAAGAGTCCTTCGGGATCCGTCGTCGTTCCAAACAGTGGGAGTCCGTTGTCTGTCGGAACCGGAAGGACAAGTAATTCAGCACCTTTCTGTGAAAAACAGTCCAGGTGAGACTCATAAGCATGATGGATCAGCACGTGACCCGCTTCCACCGTGCGGCGCCCTTCATCGCCTGCCTCCATATAGCCGCCACGAAGTACCACCGTGGCAAATGCCGTATCGTGACAATGCCGGCCGAGTCGCTGGCAAGCGCCATGGCATTGATGACCCATATCCGTCTTTGCGAATGACATCATGAGGATGTGACGTCGAAAGCTGGTTGATACATGGGAAACTCCGGATCAGGATGCTACGGCAGCTGACGAATACCTGTCAGGCTGGAGGCGCAGTCCGCAGGTGCCGGGGACGTCAGTTGAAGTTGCTGTACGGTAATCTGGCCGGGGCCTTGAGGAAGAAACGCAATGGTCCGACGCGTGCTCCCTTCGAGGACGTCCAGTTCGAGTGGCTTGAGCGAGTCGCCGCTGGTGCCTGAGACTTTCTTCTCGATGACCATACCGGCGCGTAGGCCCGCCAGGTAGGCGTTGCCTCCGGGTTTGACCGTGGTCACGCGATGATCCTCGGAGGTGTAGCCGGTGTCGTAGCCGGGTCGCTGCTGGGTGACCACGCGCGCGCACGGGCCGAATGTGTCGGGTGCGAGGGTCAGGCTTTCGCCCTTCTCGATGAAGCGCGCCAGGTCGTCCTTTACGTCGAGCCCGTGCCGGGCGGCGGCTGTGACAAAGAGAGCGGGAGGCTCTGCCGTTGACGTCGAAGCCATCCTGCGCTGGTCAAGCAACACGGCGCGCAGCTCAGCAGGCGCTGCATGGGCATCGGCTCCCTGCTGACGCAGCTTCGCGTTCCAGCGCGCCGCCAGCATCGCCCCGCGTAGATAGGGCATCCGTTTCGCGTCCTGATCCTTGAAAAAGGCCGGCGCGAGCGTGGCATTGGGTGTATTCCGCCAGGGTGAATTGGCGTATTCCAGTAGCGCGCTGTTCCAGATGTCGCGGAAAGCCTGCACCGTCACGGCTCCGGAGCGCAGGCTGAGCGCCTGACCAAAGTAATCGGTAAAACCTTCATTGAACCAGGCAGCGCGCTGCTCTGCCCCGGGGTCGGCATAGGGTTTACCCAGCAGGCCGGGATTCCAGCTATGGAAATCTTCGTGCGCGATGAAGAAGGTGAGATCGCTGTTGTTTGAATGGGTGTTGACCCAGAGAGCAAAGCTGTCGTCAAAGCCCGCGCCAGAGATAAAACCGTTGTAGCTCGACGGTACTGGCGTCGCGGTCACCGTGTATGGCCCCGGGTTGCGCTCGTTCCAGAAACTGCGCTCCGCCCCCACGATGCGCCGTACCGAGGCGACGAATTCTTCCGGCCCGGCCACGCTGCCTGGCAGCATGCCTACCCGTGGCTCACTCTCGTTTGCCACGGTTGTGGCGCCGGTCATGCCTGCGCCGCCCACCAGGGTGCTCATCAAGATGTCTTCGGTGGTACCTGGACGTGCGCTGGACTGGCCCGGAGCGGGCAAGTGCTGAAGGTCCGATACCAGGGGCACGTGAGCCGGGCCAGCCTGCCAGACAAAGGTTGCCGGGCTCTTGTCGCTTCCATCGGGCCGGCCGAACACCACCATGCCCAGTGCCGAAAAGACATTGCCGTGGATGACCGGCGCGCTACGGTCAAACCGGCCGGGATTCGGGTCGGGATCGGCACCGGCGACGATGCGGTATCGCACGGTCAGCGGCTTGCCTCCGACGGCGTCGATGCGCCAGTGGCCCGGCGCATCCTGGGCCACGTGGATCGCCCCGTCCACCATGAAGTCACGCACATATCGGCTGAGATGGGTGTCTCCGCGCCAACTGCCCAGCCATCCGAAGCCTGTGGTCCCGGAGGCGTTTGCGGGGAAACGCACGGACACCATAAATTCCCGTAGCTCGTCACCGGCCATGGTGGGTGCCAGCTCATAGTCGACCCGTGCAGCGCCTGATGTCCCTTGCGCCGTCGACAGCGGCAATAGAACAAACGCGAAGACGATGGACCACTTGAGCATGGCGGCTCCTTGTTTTTCTGGCTGCACGAGTGCGGACTTGTCTGGCCACATGTGCGCCGGATCTAAGGCATGGCAGATAGGTGTCTGGATCCGCAGGCTATCACTTGAGCGCGTGAATGGTTATCGCCTTGAGCGGTTGCGCGCAAGGTGCGCTCCTGCAGGTGGTGTGATTGTCCAGGAAATGGACCGCCACTCGTACCTTCCATGGCGTCGTTCGTCGGGTGCCCCCTCTTTTCGACGTCGCCACTGGGCAAGACTCCGGATCAACCCAGGAGGCATTTATGTACCGACCCGTCATCACCGCATCCTCAGCAGAGCTCCACTTCGTTATCCCGTGGCGGACGCGCAAGGCGGCCCTGTTTCTCCAGGGAGCTGCAGCCCTGTGGCTGGGCGTTGCGATCCTGGGTCAGTTGCTTTTCGCGTTCTACGTGGCCGACTTTTATGGGCGCACTGCGATTCAAGGAGACTGGAAGGCGTGGAACAAGGTACTGGTTGCCGGTCACATCCCAGGTGACACTGCCGGCAACACGGTGCTTGCCCTGCATCTGTTGTTTGCGGTGGTGGTGATGCTCAGTGGCGCTGCACAACTGGTCCCGGTGGTGCGGCGACACTGGCCACGCGTCCATCGCTGGAACGGGCGCCTGTTCCTCATCTCCGCAATGATTGCCAGCGTGGGGGGAGTCTTCATGATCTGGACTCGTCACATCGCCGGCGATCAGCTCGTTGGCCGCCTGAGCATGAGCCTGGATGCATTGTTGATCCTGGGTTTCGCCTCACTCGCGCTGCGCGAGGCACGCGCCGGGCGCTTTGGTGCTCATCGGCGCTGGGCGCTGAGGCTGTTCCTGGCAGTGAGTGGTGTGTGGTTTTTCCGGGTGGGGCTCATGTTCTGGCTTGCCGTGAATCAGGCCCCGGTGGGCTTCGATCCGGACACTTTCACCGGTCCGTTTCTCACCTTCCTGGGCTTTGCCGAGTACCTGCTCCCGCTGGCCGTCCTGGAGCTCTACTTCTGGTCGCAGAAGTGCCAGAACGTGCCGGGCAAGGTGGCGATGGCCAGCGCGCTCACGTTGCTGACCTTGATGATGGCTGTCGGTATCGTGGCCGCCTTCGCTGGCCTGTGGCTGCCGCATCTTTAAGATTCGCGAAGACGATTGGCAGGCGCATGCCGACCTGACTATGCTCCGGATGTGTCTACCCTTCCCGCCCTCATCAAGCCACATGGCGTTGCCCTGCTTCTGGGCTGGCGTCGCCTGCTATTCACCCTGTGTGCGTCGGTCGTGCTGGGCTTGATCCTGCTGCCCGGCTGGGACTCGGGCTGGTTCGCACTGATGCTGCGCACCGGGACGCTGGGGCTGGCCGCAATGCTGGCCTTCGGCATCTTCGAGCAATGGCCGGCACGGCTGCCTGCGTGGCTGGCACGCTGGGTGCTACAGGTGCTGGGCGTGGCCGTGTCGATACCGCTGGTGACCTGGCTCATCTACCTCTACAGCACCATGCCCGGCGCGCCGCCGTTCTGGGAAGATAAGGACCGCCTTGAAGGCTTCGTATCGTTGAGCGTCCTTGGCCTGCTGGTTGCACCATGGATTGCACTCGGTGCGTTGGTCAGGCAGAAGGACGCCCTCGCCCGCCATCAGGCGCTGGTCTTCGATCTCGAGCGCAGCGAACTCGAACGCCAGGCACTGGATGCGCGCCTGCGCCTGTTGCAGGCCCAGGTCACCCCGCATTTCCTGTTCAACACGCTGGCCAACGTGCAGGTACTGGTGGACGAGGGTTCGCCGCAGGCTTCGATGGTGCTTCGCAATCTGGTGGCCTATCTTCGCGCGGCGGTACCCCGGCTCGATGCGCCGGCCACCACGCTGGCCGACGAACTGGAACTGGCGCAGGCCTATCTGGAGCTGATGCATATACGTATCCCCGACCGGCTCCAGTTCGGCCTGCACGTCGATGAAGCGGCTCGCTCATTGAGGTGCCCTCCCCTCACCCTGCTGACGCTGGTCGAGAATGCCGTGCGCCATGGCATCGATCCGAGCGAGGATGGCGGCCGTATCGACGTGCATGTAGAGAGGCGCGGTGATCGCTGCGTGGTGCGGGTTATCGATACCGGCGTTGGTCTGCGGGCGAATCGCAAAGGGCTTGGTACAGGGATAGCCACCTTGCGTGAACGCATGGCCATGGCATTTGGTGGCGACGCAACACTGGATATTGCCGCCCGGCTGCCCCGGGGCGTGGTCGCCGAAGCGATTTTCCCAGCCCAGGAAGCAGGCCACGCATGACGACCGCGCTGATCGCCGACGACGAGCCCCTCCTGCGTGGCGTTCTGGCCCAGATGCTTGCCCAGGCCTGGCCTGAACTGAAGGTCGTCGCACAGGCCCGTAACGGGCGCGAAGCGATCCGGATGTACGACGATGTGCAGCCGGATGTCTGCTTCCTCGACGTTCATATGCCGGGTCTTTCGGGCGTAGATGTCGCGCATCACATCGGCCGGCGGGCGCATGTTGTATTCGTTACCGCGTTCGACACCTACGCCGTCCAGGCTTTCTCGCAGGGGGCGCTCGACTATCTGGTGAAGCCCGTTGAACCGGCCCGGCTTGCCGATACCGTGGGCCGCATCCAGGAGCGCCTGCGTATGTCCCAGCCGGCGACGAATACCGAGCACCTGCTACGCGAGCTCGCCTCGCGGCTTGATCGCCCGACGTCGCCCGCTCCCTTGCGCTGGATACGAGCACAGGTCGGGCAGACATTGCGTCTGATTCCCGTAGACGATATCGACTACCTCCGTTCGGAGGCGAAATACACGCTGGTCGCCTGGCGCAATGAGGCAAGGCAGCCTTGCGAAGCCTTGATCGGTACCACGCTCAAGGAGCTGGTGGCACAACTCGATGATACGCAGTTCATCCAGGTGCACCGTTCGGCGGTGGTAAATCTGCGCGCCGTCAGTCATATCATTCGCGGCGATAACGAAACCGCTGTCGTACACCTCAAGGATCGAAAAGAATCCTTGCCGGTCAGTCGCAGCTACCTGCATCTGTTCCGGCAGATGTAGGCGAGCCTGGGGCCGCATGTCCGAGGGACGCCGGGCAAAATCAGATTCACATTTGCTACATCGGTGACGCACAAACAAACCGCCCTGCGCTGCCATGTCACTTCATACAACGTGACGAGGCCTATGGGACAAACTTTGAATTGCTAGGGGGCACCGCACCTCGATACGATTCGCATGCACGCAAGTCACCCACGGTCCACCATTTCGAGGAAGGGCGAATGATCGATCACACCGGCGTTGTCGTCAGCGATTTCGAGCTAAGCAAGGAGTTTTACCGGGCGACACTTAGTGCCATAGGCTATGAACTCCTTGCCATTTTTCCGGCCTCGGTCACGGGGCGCACGGATGTCGCCGGGTTCGGCGAAGGCGGCAAGCCCGATTTCTGGATCTATAAGGGCGAGCCAAACCGGCCGCCGGTGCATGTAGCGTTTCGGGTGTCGTCTCGTCAGCTGGTCCAGGCGTTTCACGACGCGGCGCTGGCCGCCGGGGGGCGCGACAATGGGCCGCCCGGTCCTCGCTCTCATTATCACGAGGGCTATTACGGCGGTTTCGTACTCGATCCGGATGGGCACAACATCGAGGCGGTCTTCCACGGCGCCTGACCGGCCCCGGGAAAAGGATCGCTTGTTCGCAATATGTTGCTGATTAACATCAATAATTTGCGATAGTTCGAGGCCGAATACGAGCAAGTCGCGACCGGTGTCCCTGTTAGCGTCTTTACCGGTCGCGATGCCTGGCTCAGGGGGATCCTTCATCGAAGGATCGGGTGGAGGCGACTCACCTCCGTCGGCATTTGCCGCGGACCTCCTAATGAGTACAGGAAAAGCACATGACGAATACATCGAACTGGGCAGGGCTGGCGATGGCTCGTAAGGTTCTCGCAACCTCGTGCATCATGGTCTTATCGCAGGGGGCGGCCGTTGCCGCGACAGCCGCGCCGACATCCGGGTGGGTGCAAACGCAGACCCATGCCGTGGCCCTGCGCTCCCAGGAACAAGTCACGGGCCTGACGTCCATCGATCAACCGCTGCACATCGCGGTTGCCTTGAAACTTCGTAATCCTGATCAACTGAACGCGTTTATTGCCGCTCGCCGGCAACTGGCTGCCACGGGTGCGCAGCTCGATGCCCCGATGACGGCGCAGACCTTTCTTGATCGTCATGCCCCCACCACCGACGACGCGCAGGCGGTAGCGGCATACCTGAGCAACGCCGGCTTCACTAATGTCCAGGTCGAACCCAATCGTCTTCTGGTTACGGCAGACGGCAACGTCGACGCGGCCCAGCAGGCCTTCCAGACGACGTTCGTCAACGTAACGCGCGATGGGCGCCAGTCGTATGCGAACGACAAGGACGCCGTGATCCCGGCTTCTCTGCAGAATGCCGTGCTTTCCGTTGTGGGCCTCCAGGACGTTCATCGGATGCACACGATGAACGTTCGCGCGGATGCAACCTCCGCACTGCGCCCGCAATCGGTCACCGGCCATAACCCGACGACGTTCTCCGCGATCTATGGCGGCAGCGGCGTGCCCACGGCATCCACGGTAACCGTGGGCATCATTGCCGAAGGTCGGCTCACCCAGACGATCACGGATCTGAACAAGTTCACTTCCAACAATGGCTTGAGCACGGTGAGTACACAAATCGTGGGCTCCGGAAGCAGCGACACCAGCGGCCTCGAGGAATGGAACCTGGATAGCCAGGATATCGTGGGCATGGCCGGCGGCAAGGTCGGCAAGCTGATCTTCTACGATGCCACGTCACTGAGCAATTCAGCGCTGACCAGCATCATCAACACCGCCGTCTCGGCCAATGCCGCCAAGGTGATCAACGTTTCCCTGGGCGAGTGCGAAACCGATACCACGCAGGACGGCTCCATGGCCGCCGACGATCAGCTGTTCAAGACCGCCGAGGCGCAAGGACAAACCTTCTCTATTTCGTCCGGTGACTCGGGCGCCGACGAATGCGGCGACGGTGGTACGACACCCAGCTATCCGGCAAGCTCGCCCTACGTCATCGCCGTGGGCGGCACCACGCTCAACACCAGCGGCAGTACTTACACCAGTGAAACCGCCTGGAGTGGCAGTGGCGGCAGCCCGAGCCTGGTCGAGCCGCGACCGACGTGGCAGACGGCGGTGACGGGCAGCTTCCGGGTCGTCCCCGATGTTGCCTTCGATGCCGACCCGAACTCCGGCGCACTGGTGATCGTCAACGGCCGCAACGAGCAGATCGGCGGCACGAGCCTCGCTGCACCATTGTTCACGGGTTCGTGGGCACGCCTGCTTGCCGCGCACACCTCACTGGGCTTTGCCGGTCCTCACATCTACAAGCTGCCAGCTGGCGACTATCACGATGTGACCAGTGGCAATAACGGCGGATTCAGCGCCGGCCCAGGCTACGACGACGTGACGGGGCGTGGCAGCTTCAACCTCGGTACGGTCAACGGAAACATCGGCTCGTTCTGATCGTATCCGGCTCAGTGAAACGAAAGACGCCACGCTGATGCGTGGCGTCTTTCTGGCACACGCGCCCTGGTATCTTTCCGCTGAAGCCAAGGCCCCGGGTTTAAATGTCGGATGACATCCTGATCAGGCTGTAGTAAATGCTGGCCACTTCGCTCCGGAGAGCCAGGATGACTGCGTCGACAGGACCCACCTCCCCTGCGCCATCCGGGCAACGCGTCTTCGTGCTGTGGATCGTGGTAGGAGTTGGGAATGCCTGTTTTTCACAAGCCGGGAAACCGTCGCCTCGGCGTATCCATGGCGATGCTCACCGCGCTGGGTCTGCTGGGCGCCGCCCAGGCAGGGACGGCACACAAGGTCACCTACGACCGCTACTCGCTGATGATCGATGGCAAACCCATCTATCTGTGGTCGGGCTCGTTCCATTACTGGCGCCTGCCCAGCCCCGACCTCTGGTCGGATGTTCTCCAGAAAATGAAGGCTGCCGGATTCAATGCGGTGGAAATCTATTTCGACTGGGGATACCACTCGCCGCGCCGCGGTGTCTACGACTTCACGGGGATTCGCGACGTCGACCGGCTTCTCGACATGGCGCGTGATGCAGGCATCTATGTCATCGCCCGGCCCGGGCCGTATATCAACGCAGAGACGGATGCGGGTGGGTTTCCCGGCTGGCTGGTGGATACCGGTGGCAAGCCTCGCTCGCCCGATCCGGAATACACCGCCGCCTACCAGGAATGGATGGGGCAGATCGATCGCATCCTTGCCCGTCACCAGGTGACTGACGGGCGTGGTACGGTCCTGATGTATCAGGTGGAGAACGAGTTCTACGACGACTCCCCGGATGGCCAGCGCTACATGCAGGCCATCGAGGACAAGGCACGTGCCGATGGCATCACCGTACCGTTTTCAGGCAATCACAACAGCGATTTCATCAACGGCCTCGGTGCCGTCGAGCTTCCGGGGCAGGACTCCTACCCGCTGGACTTCGACTGCTCGCGCCCCGAACGCTGGAATGCCGTCTATGACTTCAGCCGCGAGCGGCGGGAGCTGACGCGTTCTCCCTTGTTCTTCCCTGAATTCCAGGGCGGCGCCTTTGACGTGTGGGGTGGCCCGGGCTACGAGGCCTGTCGCAAGCTCACTGGCCCGGATTTCGAACGGGTGTTCTACGAGGCCATCATCGCGGCCGGTTCCACGATGCAGAACTTCTACATGACCTATGGGGGCATCAACTGGGGCTGGCTGTCCTCTCCGGGCGTGTATACGTCGTACGACTACGGCGCGGCGATCAAGGCCAGTCGCCAGCTGACCGACAAGTACGACCAGCAGAAGCTCATCGGATATATGGTCCGTGCAGTCAGCCCCCTGGCGCGGACGGACGCGGTGGCTGCCTCGGTACCCGACAACGGCCGCCTGCGTGTCGATGCCCGGGTCAATCCGGATGACGGCACGCGGTTCTATATCCTCCGGCACGCGGACGCCCTCGACACCAGCAATGATGCGACCCACCTGCATATCGCCCAGCGTGATGCGAAGGACGTGACCATTCCCCAGCAGGTCGGCACGGCGATCCATATCGACGGCCGCGATTCGAAAATCTTCCTTGCCGACTATCGATTCGGTCGCCAGGACCTCGCCTATTCCACCTCGGAGCTGATGACCTGGCTTCCGCTGGGGCCTCGCGACGTGGCCGTCCTGTATGGGCGCGATGGCGAAGACGGGGAGACCGTCCTGCGCTATGCAAGCCGCCCTGCCGTGCAGGTGATCGAGGGTGATGTGGCCATGCACTGGGACGAAGCCGCGCATACGCTGCGTCTTGACTACCGGCACCATGGCCTCGCCCGGGTAGCCATCGGCCAGGGGGCCGGATCGCTTCTGCTGCTGATCGGCGACCGTGCGGCCGCCAGGCAGTTCTGGCAGTTGGATACGGCGGCAGGTCCGGTTCTTCTGCGGGGCCCTTATCTCGCCCGCGAAGCGATCCGTAATGGTGAGAACATTGCGCTAAGTGGCGATACCGACAAGGCAAGCGATATCGAGCTTTTCGCCTCTCCGGACGTGCGGGCATTCTCCTGGAACGGCAAGCCCGTCGTGGCCAACCCGACGACGTCGACAAGTCTGTTGGGCCAGGTCGAGGGCCCCGTACCGGTAGCGCTGCCCGCATTGACGACATGGCGGGTTGCCAACGG
Source organism: Luteibacter anthropi (assembly GCF_023699965.1). NCBI lineage: Bacteria > Pseudomonadati > Pseudomonadota > Gammaproteobacteria > Lysobacterales > Rhodanobacteraceae > Luteibacter > Luteibacter anthropi. Next base: position 3,986,727 of record NZ_CP077072.1, on the reverse strand, counting down.
CGCGCCGGAGGTGGCGCCCGGCTTCGATGACAAGGGATGGCTCGCCACGGATCGCACGTCTTCACCCAATCCCTACTGGGAACACCAGCTCCCCATCCTCGATAGCGACAGCTACGGCTACCACCACGGCAACGTATGGTATCGCGGCCACTTCAAGGCCACGGGTAAGGAGATGGGGATTGTTCTCTCGGCCAACACGGGTGTGCACCTGGGCAACCACGGCATTTTCACGGCCTGGCTCAATGGGCATTTCCTTGGCAACAACCCCAGCGGAGCAAGGCAGTTCGCCATCGATCCCTCCTGGCTGAAGATCGGTGGCGACAACGTTGTTTCCGTGCTCGTCGACAACACGGGCCATCTTCAGGAGGAGCACAGCGGTGCGTTCCGTGAGCCGCGCGGCCTGATCACAGCGACCTTTGCCGGCGCGCCTACGAGCATCCACTGGAAGATCCAGGGCAACGAAGGCGGCGAGCAGTTGTCCGATACGGTTCGCGGGCCATTTAATGCCGGGGGGCTCTATGGCGAGCGCATGGGCTGGCAGCTTCCGGGCTTCGTGGACGGTCGCTGGGCATCCACGACGCTTCCGCGTGCCACCGCCCTGCCCGGCGTCGACTGGTATCGCACGAACGTCCACCTGGATATTCCTGCCGGCCAGGACGTACCCATCGCGTTGCGCATCCATGACGCCGTGCCACGCCACTACCGCGCCCTTGTCTTCGTCAACGGCTGGCAGGTCGGTCGCTACATCAGCGATGTCGGCCCGCAGACCGACTTCGAGCTACCGCCAGGCGTGCTGCATACCCATGGCGACAACACGATTGCCATCGCATCGTGGAGCACGGCGTACGACGGTGGCCTGGGCGACGTTTCCCTGGTGGCACAGGGCAATTACCGGACGAGCATTCGCCCTGCGGATGTGCCCGCGCCTGGATACGAGGTGCTGAAGGGAGCCGGCAAGACCGGTAAGGCACAGGCCCACTGAGTGAATGCCCCCCGGCCATCAGGCCGGGGGGGCATTGCTTAGAAGATCCCCGGATTCTCCGTTCTGGAGCTATCGGGCGAGCCATCCGGATGGGTGAACCACGACAGTCGGTTCCAGGCAAGCGGGCAATCACCACCATCCGTTGCGGCGGTCAGCAGGCCAGCCGCCGTGCTGACGTCGCGGCCATAGCAGCTGCCGAGGTTGTCCCTGAAGCGGAACTGCTGCGCGCTGCGCTGCCCCGTATGACCGGCGACGGCGCCGTTGGCGTAGGTGAGCGTATCGGCCGTATCGATGCTGTTATCCACATCGCTGCGGTAGATCAGCAGGTTGCCCAGCCGCTTGCTGAACTGGCGCGAGAATCCCTGGGTTACCGAACTGGGCGCACTGAGCGTATTGCCCGCCGCATCGAAGGTGTTGCCAAAGCTGGCGACCAGTGGATAGTCGACGTGCATCTCGGTGGTCACCGCGATGCCGAGCAAGCCTTGTCGGGTCTTTGTCGTGCTGTCGACGGTCGTCAGCTGGTCGATGCCCTGCTGGTAGTGGGCTGGATCGATGGCGAAGGTCTGTGTGTTGCGAAAGCTCACGGTCTGGTTCACGTCGGTGACGATGCGCCCGTGCGACGTATCGACATAGCCTGCCACGCGAAAACGGCGCGATGCATGCGTGGCGATGGAGCCTCCGACGACACCCCCGGTATCGGTGACCTGGTTGTCCACGGTGGCGGCGGCCGGCTGTCCCTGCAAGGTATTTGTGGTCACTGCGCCGCTGACCACCTTGCGACCATGGTCGAGATGCACGAACAGGTTGCCCGTGACGGCGAAGTTGCCGTTGGCCCCAGTCACGCCGATGGCCAGCGCATGCGGTTTGCCGTCGTTGAGCAGGGAGGCAAACGGTGTGAGATCGACACGGTATGGCAGGAAGTTGAGCGTCTGCACGCCAGGCGTGGGTCGCCACATGTAGGGATCGATGCCGCCGGTGAATATCCATGGATACACGGGTGCTACGCCAGCCGGCTGTCCGTCGATCGATACCTGCACCTCGCGGTATGCACCGCCACCGCAGCTTTGCACCTGGTTGGCCTGCGCATCCGGCACACAGGTGTACCAGAACTCGTCACCGCCCTGCCCTTGTGCGAACACATCCAGATAAGCGCGCTCCACGTTCGTAGGCAGCGTGAGCGTACGCGACAGAACATCGCTACCGGTGTTGAGGGCAACGGTACCGCCGGCTGTACCGTCCGACAGCGGGAAGACCGCATCGGGGGCGTCCGGTTTCGGTGCAAGGATATTGGCCGGATAGAAGACCAGGCGGGCCGAGCCGCTGATGATGCCGGTATAGGTGTTGTCGACGATGTTGCCAAGGATCGCCTGGCCTGTCTGAGGCTGGCTCAGAAGACTCGCGAAGTCGCTGACATCGCGCTCGACATGCCAGCTGGGAGATACGGCGGCCGAAGGTTCTTGCGTCGTACCGAAGTAGATATTGGCGCCACCCAGCCAGAGCGATGCGGTGCGGTCGAACTGGCGCCCCGCCGTTACCGCGAAGTCGGCCTCGAGTACCACCTTCGACCATGACGTGCCGCAGCCGGTCGGGGGTGCATAGGTATAAGGATGGTTGGAGAAATCACGGAACGTGAAACCGTTGAACAGCTCGACCGTGCAGGCGTTGCCTGGCGGCCGTGGCACCGACGGGTCGGCAGTGGCGACATTCGCCGATCCCACGTTGAATCCGGGCGATGTCGCTGCCAGCCCGACGGGTGCCGAGCACATCGCGATACTACCGAACAAACCTGCCCACAGGCCTTTGCGGCCCGAGACGTTGATAAACGCCATTGCCCGTTCTCCCCACGTGATGCCCCCTGTCGGCAAAACGTAGCATAGGGAATCGCCGACAGGGAGCTGTCCGCATCACACCTTGGTACCTCGAACCGTGTCGTGCCAATCGGCTTTATTGCGCCGCAGCGAGCGTCGCACCGGATAGCCGGGTTAGAGTCGCCCCTGGCATCGATCAACAAGCATCCGGATCACGGATCCACGCATCGGCGCCTTTTTTTGAATCTTGAATTTAGATCGATTTAGATGCGGTTGTAAACAGCGATCTAAGACGTAATTCGTTGCGCTTTCGCATCGGTGGGTCACCAGGGGATCAAAGGCATGACGCATGACTGGGGCCGTCCAGACGGCCAGGCGTGCGCGCTTCTCCATCGGACGAACGCCCACGGTCCGACCCGGGAGAGATGGACCGTGGGTATCCGGAAGGAGTGTTTGCGATCATGAGCCTCCAAGCAATGCGCGTGCGATCAAAGGTATTTCTGGCAGTAGCCGGCCTGACAGGGCTGTCCGTGGCCCTGCCTTCTCTTGCAACAGAGCAGTCTTACGCCCATCCCTCATACATTGACGGGCCGACTTCCATGGCCCGGGCGCGTGTGGCAGCGGATGTGCTGATGGATTCCTATGATCCGGACAAGGCATGGTTTCCATCGAGCTGGTGGAACTCCGCGGTGGCCTTGCAGACCATTGGCGACTACATGCAACGTACCGGCGACCGCCGGTATCTGGTGCAACTGGACAACACCTTCGAGAAGGACAAGGGCGTATTCCCCGCCGGCGTATTGTCCGGGGATCCGTTGCTCGGCAACTTCACCAGCCGCGCCATCGACGATTCCGAATGGTGGGGCCTGACCTGGTTGCAGGCCTACGACCTGACCCGCAATCCCAAGTATCTGGATATGGCGGTGACCATCGCCAATTACGTGAACGGCTACTGGGATACCGGCAGCTGCGGCGGTGGCGTGTGGTGGGATGCGGAGCGCACGTACAAAAACGCCATCACCAATGGCCTGTGGATACGTCTCACCGCGGCCCTGCACAACAGGATTCCGGGAGACAGCATCTGGCTGGCGCGGTCACGTACGGCGTGGGCATGGTTCCAGGGCAGCGGCATGATCAACGCCAATGGCCTGGTCAACGACGGCCTGACCAATGCATGCACGAATAACGGCCAGAACGTGTGGACCTACAACCAGGGACTGGCGATCGGCGGTGGCCTGGAACTGTGGCGTGCCACCCGGGATCCGCATGTGCTGGCGGATGTACGCCGGCTGGCCGACGCAGCCATCGGGCCCAATGCCCTGGTCACCAACGGTGTACTCACCGAAAGCTGTGATGCCAGCGACCAGACCTGTGACGACAATGCCAAGCAGTTCAAGGGCATCTTCATGCGCTACTGGACCTACCTGGTAGACACCACCCATGACCGTCGTTATGCGGCCTTCCTTGAGCAGCAGGCCGATGGTCTGTGGAAGAAGGATCGCGATGCGGCCGGTCGCCTGGGCACCCGCTGGGCGGGAGCGACGAATGATGATCATCCCAACGTCTTCGACTGGCGCACCCAGGCCAGTGCGCTCAGTGCGTTGATCGGCGATATCCCGGTATTCACGCCGCTGGAATCGCTGGCTGCCACGATGTCTCCGGCCCAGCCCGTGATCATGCCGTCTGCGTCTGGCACTACATCGATTGCCATCGATCTCGGTGCATCGGCGACCGGCTATTTTCCATTGCAGGCGCTGGCTTCCGTCGACGCGCCGCCGGGCTGGAGTGTTTCGCCACGGGTCTCCCTGATGCGGTTGCAACCCAGGGGCAATGCCGTTCCCGCCAGGGCCACGCTTCCATTGACGGTCAGCGTGCCGGGCACGGCAACAGACGGCCACCACACCCTTACCGCGAATATGTTTGCCGCCGGCCTGCGTTTCACTGCGCAGGCGGATGTGCTGGTGGCACACAAGATCGATTTCGACACGGGAACCGTAGCGGAGACGCCGTGGCTGTTCGACGCGGATCATTCGCAGAGCAACGGTGTGCAGAATCGCTTCGCCGACGGCAATGCCCACTTTACCTATCGATTCCCCTTCCCCGCCGATACCACCGCGGCGCATGTCACGCTGACTATCGACAATGAATTCCTGGTACAGGTCAGCACCGACAACACGCATTGGACGACGGTGGCCCAGGAAACGCGACCGGTCACGGATGGATCCAACAAAGGCGATATCGTGATCGACCTCACGCCCTATATCGGTGCCGTTGCCAATGGCGCACGCCCGGTCTACCTGAAAGTCTCGGATGCTTTCCCCAATGACGGTTGGGGCGGGCGCGTATATCACCTGTCCGCGACGATTGCCGAGTGAAGACGGCTGAAGGTGTATTCCTTCCGACGCGATGACTTTCGCATGGCATCGCAGCCGCAGGCTTCATGAAAGCCTGCGGCTGCGGGCGTCATCAACGTGCCGTGGCTCTTTTCAATCCGTGAAATCGGTGCTGATCGACAGGGCCTTTACCGCCTCGAAACTCGCACGCAGCTCGTCTGCCCGGGCAGTCAGCAACCTGTGTGCATCCGATCCCAGAGGCAGGCGGAGCGGCGGCTGTTCCATGGCCACCGCCTTGATGATGGCGGCGGCCCCGAGGGCCGGATTACCAGGCTGCTTGCCCGAGTTGGTCCTGGCCTGTCGACGGCGCAGGCCTGCCGTCGCATCGTAGTCGTCGATGAGCGTCTTCGATTCGATCACCGAGCGGCCGGACCAGTCGGTGCGGAAGGCGCCGGGCTCGACGATGGTGACCTTGATGCCCAGTGGCGCGACCTCCCTGGACAGCGACTCCGAGAAACCTTCCACGGCCCACTTCGTGGCGTGGTAGTAACCGGTGGCCGGGAACGCCAGCAGGCCGCCAATGGATGAAATGTTGATGATGTGAGCCGAAAGAACAAGCTTTACTTTGCCTTTCGAGAGTTGGGGCGAGTGATCCGAACCATGTTCCTTCTACGCTACATCGACAGCGCAGAAATTCGGCAGATGATCACGGCGGCGACGAACAAGAGTGAGGAGTTCAACAACTTCGCCCAGTGGGCGTTCTTCGGTGGTCAGGGTATCATCGCCGAGAACCTTCGGCACGAGCAGGAGAAGGTCATCGGCTATAACCACTTGGTCGCTAACATGGTCATACTCCATAACGTTGAGCACATGACGCGTGCTATTGAGCAACTTCAGATCGAAGGCCATGAGGTGACCCCTGAGATCCTCGCAGGGTTGTCACCGTATCGCACGGCGCATATCAATCGGTTTGGCGATTACACCGTCGACCTGACACGGCCGGTCATCCCGCACGACGCAAGCCGGAGGCTTCTCACACCGGGAGCTCCCGAGGATGCGAGCAACGGATGAGTGCACTCCGTCGTACGCGGCCCTGACCCTGTAAACACGATCCACTACAGAGGAGCGTCGGCACAAGATGCGAGGCACTCCACGAGTTCGAACGCCCAAGGTTGCGGTCCGAGCAACGGGATGCCTGCTCGGGGTTGACACATTGATCACCTGCGCTTCTAGAATATTGGCCCACGGAGATGGCATTCCTCCGGTCCCTTAGGGACGAACCGCCACATCGGCTGATGATGCCTGCCAACCTTTGCAGGGTTTGCAGGCTCTCTTATGTCCGAAATTCAGGTTCCTCTGTCTCGATTAGCCCCTAGTCTCTTCCACCTCGCCGGGAGCGCTCCTGTCGCGACGATGGTGTCGGACGAGGTGATGGCGGACCTGCAGTTGTCTGGGTGGGCTCTCGCGATCGCTGAACAGCCCGGCGCTCTGGACATTCGTCCTTTTCTCAAGGCCCCGGCGGCGACCACCGCTGAAGCCGTCTTCCGTCAGGGAGTCTTCCGCGACCTGAACGCTGCGCCGATCAGGCGCGCCTTCGGGGCATTTCTCCAGGCCATGACGGTTTACGAGAAAGCCGCCACGAGGGCAAACGAGCAGGCGTCGACGCTGGAACTAGCCCGTTACCAACTCACGGCAGTGAGCGCCTACTGCACCGGCGTAAGGGACATCCTACAAGCACTCCGGCAAGGCCCGGCGGCGTCCGACGCGCTGGCCGGACTGACGCACTATTTATCGACCTATGCGGCGTCCGATGGCTTCCTCGCCATGGCAAACCGCGCGTCGAAGCTCGAGAGCGAGCTGGACGTGCTCCGCTATGGACTGCGTCTGGGACCGGGTTACGTCGCCGTCGAGAGCGTGGCGCGCGACGAGGATTATGCGGCAGTCGTCGCGCAGGCCTTCGCGCGCTTTCGCGTCGACGGGGCCAAGGACTACCGTACGGCGTACCAGGGCCCGCGGCATCTCAACGGCCTTGAAGAGCGGATTCTCATCGAGTTGGCGGACGAGCACCGAGTTCTATTCGATGAGCTGACGCGCTTTGCCGCTGACTACGCGGACCCTATCGATCCCGTCGTCGCCCAAGTTCGGAGCGAGGTGGCGTTTTATACAACGGTGTTCGATGTGGTCCAGGAGAGCGAGCGTCTGGGCCAGCCGTGGTGTTTGCCGGAGTTCATCGCGGCGCACGATAGGACGATTGTCGTTGAGGCCGCAGACGTAGCCCTGCTTCATCCGGCGATAGGTGACCCGACGCATGTTGTCCGTAACGACCTGGACAGAACTGCTGCCGAGCAACTTATCGTTATCACCGGGCCCAACCAAGCGGGGAAAACGACCTTCGCTCGGATCTGGGGCCAGCTGCACGTGCTTGCTCGAGTCGGTTGCCCTGTGCCTTCCCGATCCGCGTCTATTCCCTTTGTGCGCTGTGTAGAGACGCATTTCGAGCGCGCAGAACTGGCGGGTTCTCAGCGCGGCAAATTGAAAGACGACCTGGTGCGGATCCACGAAATCGTTGAACGTGCCGACCCGGATACGTTGGTGATACTCAACGAACTCTTCGCCTCGACGACGACGGCCGATGCGATTGACCTCTCGCGCGACATCTTAGAGCGGCTAGTCGATCGTGGCGCCACGATTGTGTGTGTGACTTTCCTCTGGGAGTTGGCGCAGGCTGGACCAGCGATGGCCAGCTGGATAGGCAGTGTCACCACCGAGGACGCTCGGCAACGCACTTACCGCATACGTCGAGGCCCTCCAGAAGGACAGGCCCATACGGAGGCGTTGGCCGCAAGCTACGGCCTTACCCAAGCGCAGCTGGCCAAGAGGATGATGCGATGAAGCCGCGCCTTCTTTGGCCTAATAGCGATCTCGTGGCGCACGATGATGTTAGGGCCGCCGCGCCTGCCGCATGGGCAGACCTGGATCTTGACCTTATCGTGGAGGCGATTTCAGCGAACGACCGGCCGTTAAAGGCCATCGTCACTGCTGTCTTTGCGGCGCCGCTCTCCACGGGTGACGTCATTCGCTCACGTCAGGCGGTCCTTGCGGACGTGGCCGACCACCTGGCGATGGCACAGGAGCTGCACGATATTGCGCGCGACGCTATGGATGCGAAGCGGCGAAGTACAAGCGGGTTCTACGGTGTCTACGCCTCGTCGATCCTGCACGGAAGCGTCAGCGTCCTGAAAGAGTTGCTTGACGCGCTTCGTCAAACACGCACAGTCGCCGATCGGTGGATCACCACGGCATCCGCCGATCGCGTAACGCAATGGCTGAGCGAGTTACGGGAAAATCTGGATGACGGCTATCTCAACGAGGTCTCAACGCATCTGGAGCGATTGGCCGACCGCGGCGAGCTCTCCGTAACCGCGCGTCTCGGACCGATGAACCAGAGTATCGATTTGACCCTGCGAGCACGAAGTGGACCACCACGACGTTGGTGGACTCGGATGCTCGGCTACGTTCCGGGGAAGCACACCATACGAATTGCCGACCGCGACGAGGGCGGTGCTCGTGCGTTGGGTGAGCTGAGGGACAAGAGCATCAATGAGGTCGCCAACGCGTTGGCACAGTCGGTCGACTACCTTCTTGGATTCTTCGACCTGGTACGGCGAGAACTCGCGTATTACCTGGCGGTCGCGCAATGGAGCCACGCGTCGCACGATGCTGGGACACCGTTGTGCGTCCCCCTCTTCCCGAAAGGCAAGAAAGGCATCACCGCGGGCGGCTTAATTCCGTTAAGCGTCGCCTTACGACCGCCGGGAACAGCGGTTGCCAATGCCTTTGATTCGTCGCCCGCGCCGCTAGCGATCATCACCGGCCCGAATCAAGGCGGGAAGACCACGTTCCTCCGTGCGCTGGGTCAAGCCCAGTGGCTTGCCCAAATTGGCTCGCCGGTTCCGGCCACCTCATATGAGTGCGACTTGTTCGATGGTTTCTTCTCGCACTTCAAGCAAGCAGAAGACAACGAGTTAAAGCACGGAAAGTTCGACGAGGAACTCCTGCGGTGGAGTCGGCTGATCGACGAGCTCGGAAAGCACTCGCTTGTCCTTTCCAACGAGTCGCTCTCCAGTACCGACGCCCGGGAAGCCACGGCCCTTGCCGCGATTCTCTTCGATTCATTGGCCGCTGCAGGTCACCACGTGGTCGCCGTAACGCACTTGGCGACGTTGTCCGAGGTCGTCACCAGTTGCCATACAGACTGGCAGGTCGAACGTGGCCTTGATGGACAAAGAGGCTATCGGTTTGACCCCAACCCTCCGGATAAGTCGAGCCACGCGAGGGACATCTTCAACCAGGTATTTGGCGAAGCTCCGATCAGACCACGGGCTGAACGGATGCCACTCGCGAGTGAAATAAACCCATGATCTTGCTTGTTATGGCTGCCCGGGAAGGAGTAGCGTACGGCTTACAGGAGATGGCATTCCTCCTGACCCAACCGCCGAGCGGCTGATGATGCCTACCCACGCGCAGCATGGCGGTTGGGTAGTTCCATTCGCCGGCTGCGCTCCTGACTTCGGAGTGCACTATGAATGCCATCACCCATCATCTTCGTCCGCCGCATGATGCCGTCGCCGCCGGCAAATGGGACGCACCGCAGCCCGTCCGCTGGATGGTTCTTTACGATGGAACCCCTGCGGCCGATGAAGCAGTCGCCGCCGGGATGGAGCACGCACGCGAAGGGGGCGCGGCGCTGTTCCTCGTCGCGGCAGACCTGCGAGCCGATCCCCATGACCGAACGGACTATGCGCGTGCATTGAGCGATGACCTCTCAACCTTCTCGCGCTTCGCTGCCAAGGCAGGCCTGGATGTTGACGGGACCTACATTGAACATCCCAATGTGGACAACCTGCTCGCAGTCGCCGCCTCGCACGCGGTCACCGGGATCATCGTGACGACACCTTTTCCGGAAGGACTTCTAGGCGAGTTCGCGCAACGTAGTGAGCTACCTCGACTGGTCGCCCTCACCGGTGATGGGCGTGGGGGTGCGGTATGAAGCGTCTCATTCTTATCCGGCATGGCCACGTTGATGGCCTTGATCCACCGATGTTTCGAGGTCGGTACGAGCTGGATCTGTCAGGCAAAGGTCGCGCCCAACTTCCCGAGCTTTCGGCAGCGATGGAGCGGTGGTTGCCCATCGGCATGGTGGTCTCTAGCCCCCGCCGCCGGGCGCACGAAACAGCGACAGCCATCACGATGCAATGGGGCGGCGAGCCATGCGTCGAAGCCGGTCTGGACGACATTGATTACGGGAACTGGACCGGTCGCGCGCATGCCGATATCGCACGCGATGAACCTGAGGCGTGGGCTGCGTGGCAAAGCATTCCCGGCCGTTTCCGGTTCACCGGCGGCGAATCTCTGCTGGACGTGCAGGCTCGCGCCGTCAAGGCAACCGAGCTCCTGCTTACCCGGATGACGGAAGACCAGGCCCTCCTCGTCGTCTCCCATGACTCCACGATTCGCGTACTTCTGAGTTACTTCGCCGGTCAAACGCTGGAGGGCTATCGACGGTGGCGTGTCGACCCGGCCGGGATGACCGTCATCGAGTTCACGCACGGCGCGCCGTCGATCGTGCACGTCAACCAGACAAGCCACTTACGTTCTACAGAAGACACCGGTGTCGCACAGACCAAGGAGATTGCATGAACCAGATCCGCCGTATCGATGCCCTCGAAGTCCTCGACTCGCGTGGCTTTCCGACCATCGAGGCCGTCGTCACGCTGGAATACGGTGCGCAGGGCCGCGCGATCGTCCCCTCCGGTGCCTCAACAGGTCGAAAGGAGGCTCATGAACTGAGAGATGGGGGCACACGGTACGGGGGACGAGGCGTCCGACACGCCGTTCGCAACGTCCTCGACATCATTGCACCCGCATTGGCTGGGGACGCGTTCGCTCGCCAGGCCGACCTGGATGACCGCTTGATTGCGCTCGATGGCACTGTGCAAAAGACAGTGCTGGGCGCAAACGCCATGCTCGCCGTCTCGATGGCGTTCGCGCGTGCATGCGCTGTGGCCGCTAAGAAGCCACTGCACGAGCACCTTGCGCCGGGTAGCGCCTTGCTGCCGGTGCCATGCCTGAATGTCATCAACGGCGGCGCTCATGCGGACAGCACGCTCGATTTTCAGGAGTTCAAGATCCTGCCACACGGGGCGACCTCCTTTGCCGAGTCGATCGAGATGGGCGAAGGGGTTTTTCACGCCCTCAAGAAGCGGCTGGGCAAAAGTGGCTACAGCACGGCGGTGGGCGACGAGGGCGGCTTCGCACCGCACCTTAAGTCGCACGAAGAAGCCGTAGAGATCATCCTGGACGCCATCGTCCTGGCGAGATACCGACCCAGCCACGACGTGAGTATCGGCCTTGACCCGGCCGTCAGCGCGTTCTGGCAGGACAACGGCACGTATGTCTTTCCCCGGATGGGAATCACCATGGACAGTGGCGAGCTCATCGACCTCTGGGACCGCTGGCTTAAAGCCTATCCGATCCGTTTGCTTGAAGATCCGATGGGCGAAGACGACTGGGAGGGCTGGGTCGAGGCGACGAAGCGACTGGGCAACCGCGTTGAATTGGTGGGGGACGATTTGTTCTGTACGAACCCTGCCTACGTCGAGATGGGCATCCAGCGATCGGTCGCTAACTCGGTCCTCATCAAGCCCAACCAAATTGGAACGTTAACCGAAACCTTCGCGTGCGCCGGACTCGCCCAATCCGCCGGCTACGGCATCTATGTGTCGCACCGCTCCGGAGAGACCGAAGATTCGTTCATTGCGGATCTCGCCGTAGCGTTGGGTGGGGGGCACCTGAAGACCGGATCCGGTTGTCGCGGTGAGCGCACGGCTAAGTTCAACCAGCTTCTGCGGATCGAGCGCGAACTGGGAAGCCTTGCCCGTTTTCCGGGGGGCGCAGCCTTCAAGACCCTCAATCGCACGGAGGCCGCGTGAACCCATCCACCGCATTCAACGTTCGACGTATCGTGATGGACGTCGACAAGGCAGTCGCACGGCCATCGTTGGAGGACATTGCCAAGGCCGTGTCAGCCTGCCGCGGTGTCGAAGCCCTGAACCTGACCGTGGGGGAGATCGACATCGAGACCGTTGGCATGGATCTGACCATCGAGGGCAATGGGCTGGATATCGAGCAAATCGTGGCGGCGATACATGAGTCCGGCGCTGTGGTGCACAGCGTTGACCAGCTCGTGTGTGGCGAGCGCCTCATCGATGCGGTGGAGCGGCATCGATGAGGCCATCCAACCCGTGGGCGTTCGTGGCTATTCGTCTTGATCTGGTCGCCGGACTGGTCGATGGGATATTGACGGCGCTGACACTGGGAGCCGGTCATCTGCTCCCGGGTGCGGCGCCCATGAGCCTTACGCTAGCTCTTCGCGTGGCCGTCGCCTCGGCTGTCTCGGGTGCCTTCATCTTCCTCGTCGCCCATTACGCCGACCTGCGCAGCGAATTCATCGAAGCGGAGCGACAGCTCAATCTTCTTGCCCACGGACAACTCGCTGCCAGCCAACTCGGTAAGGCGGCCTTTCGCGAGGCCGCCGTCAAGGCGTCGGCAGCCTGCGGCGCCACGTTTGCAGGGGCTCTTGTCCCGATGTCTATGGCCATCTTGGTGCCCTCATGGCGGTCAGCCCCTCTCTTTGTCTCGCTCACGGCTCTCGGGGCACTCGGTGTGTGGCTATCGCACACCGTCCACGGACGTCCCATCCGATGGATTGTCGCGCTGGTATTGGTAGGCGGCTTGCTGAGCACACTTGGCGCGTTTCTTCACATTGCCTGATGAGTCTTCCCATGCCCCTTACCGCCTTAGCGCTATGCATCGGCGCCACCCTTGGCACATTTCTTCGCTACCTCCTGGCACAAATGTTCAATGCGGCGTTCCCCTCGCTCCCGATGGGAACGCTCGCCGCCAACCTCCTTGGCGGATTTCTTATGGGTCTGGCGCTTGCGAGCTTCATGGCCTATCCGCAGATGCCCCTGGCCTTGCGCCTGGGTATCACCACGGGATTTCTGGGCGGGCTCACCACGTTCTCCACCTTTTCGGCGGAAAGCTTTCTCCTGCTTCAGCGCGGCCAGTACGGGTCGGTCGCCATCCACTTGGCGGTCCACGTCCTGGGCGCATTGGGCTGCCTGGCGTGCGGCTTTGCGCTGGGCCGCCTCATTGCCCGGTGAAGGCTTTGACCTGGGTTCCCGCCGTAGTTACACTGGGCCTACGGAGATGGCATGCCTCCGCGAACCGCCTTCGGGCTGATGATGCCTACGTATCCTGGATCCCCGGGGGCGTAGGCATTTTTGTTTGATGCCCCCGGACTTCAGGTGTTTTCAACCCACCTACCGGAAGTCGCATGCGACACCTTCGTTCACTCGAGCAGTGGGAACTGCTGCCCTACATGGGCAAGTGGCTTGTCATCAGTTCGGCAGCCGCCTGTCTGGCCGGTACCGCCTCCGCCTTCTTCCTGCTTGCCCTCGAATGGGCAACGGCCACTCGCGAGGCCCAGCCCTGGATGATCTGCTTGCTCCCGCTGGCAGGTTTCGTGGTTGGCTGGGCGTACGACCGGGTAGGTAAGCCTGTGGAAGCGGGCAACAACCTGATCATCGACGAGATCCACGATCCGAAGAAGGTGATTCCGCGGCGGATGGTGCCCTTGGTGTTCATAGGCACCGTCGCTTCCCACCTTTTCGGCGCGTCGGTGGGCCGCGAAGGAACGGCGGTCCAGATGGGCGGAGCGCTGGCCGACCAGTTGACGGGCATCTTCCGACTCCGCCACGAAGAGCGCCGTATCCTCTTGATGGTCGGCATGAGCGGTGGCTTTGCGGCTGTCTTTGGTACGCCGCTGGCCGGCGCACTGTTTGGCCTGGAAGTCCTGGCCATCGGCCGTATGCGTTACGACGCGCTCTTTCCCTGCGTTATCGCCGCCATCGTGGCTGACCGTGTTTGCCTGGCGTGGGGGGTTCATCACACCGTCTACGCCGTGCCGTTTGTCACGGCAGTTACCATTCCCACGGTCCTCGCCGTTATCGCCGCCGGCTTCGCATTCGGACTGGTGGGTCTGCTTTTTGCGACGGCTACTCACACCGTGGGCGGGTGGATGAAGCGCTACCTTCGGTACGCCCCGTTTCGCCCCTTGGTCGGCGGCGCCGTCATTGCGCTCTCGGTGGTCGTGCTGCATACCGAACGCTATGTCGGCCTCGGCATACCCACCATCATCGCCGCGTTTCAACATCCTCTGGCGCCATGGGACTTCGCTGGCAAGTTCGCCTACACCGTCGCCTCCTTGGCTTCGGGTTTCAAAGGCGGTGAAGTCACGCCGCTCTTCTTCATCGGTGCGACCCTAGGTAATGCGCTCGCGCCGCTTCTACACCTTCCCGTGCCGATGCTAGCCGGGCTGGGCTTTGTCGCCGTGTTCGCCGGCGCCGCAAACGTGCCCTTGGCTTGCACCGTCATGGCGATCGAACTGTTCGGTCCAGCCATCGCGCCGTTCGCGGCGATCGCCTGCGTCGCCAGCTACATGTTCTCCGGACATACAGGCATCTACCACGCGCAGCGTCTTGGACACGCCAAACATGTGCGGCATTTGCCCGAAGACATGCGTCTTGCCGAGATGAGGGCCTTCCGTAAGGCACAGCGCAAACAGCCCCGTGTTGAAACCATCGATCCGTGATCCAGGAGCCCTGAATGCACGACCTTGCTGCCGTTCGCCTCTACTTTCCCGCGTCCACCCGAGCAACCCGGACACGGTTTTGGCATCACCTCTCGGCTCCGGCCCTGGCCCATCATCTTTTAGCTGTCGCTCGTCGCGCTGGTGTCGAACAAGCGATTCTTCATCATGTCGATTCTGGCTATCTCAAAGGTCACCGGCTCAGTCACCACCATCCCGAAGCACATTCGATGCACCACCCACAGTGCCTCGAACTGGTCGATCACCGCATAAAACTCGAAGCCTTTCTTAAAGATCACGCCAACGAAATCAAGAAAGTACGCGTCTTGATGTTTCATGGCGAAGCGCTGAAAAGCGTTACCCACGACTAAGCGTCACCCGAGGGAGTTGCTCCATGAACGGTTATCGCATCCTCTTTTTCACACAGGAAGACCGAAAAATCGGTCACCGCCTGGCGAGCGAATGGATCCTCAGTAAGGCCAAGGAACTGAAGACGCATGGTGCAACCCTGACCATAGACGCCGTTGGCTTCGGGCACTCTGGGAACATGCACTCGGCAGGTCTTTTCAAGATCACGGATAGGCCCGTGACTGTATCGGTCACCGCCGATGAGGCGACGTGTGAGGCACTCATGGCGGCGCTCGCGGAAGCCCGTGCGGACATCTTCTTTGCCCGCAGTCTCGTCGAGTTTGGACGTACCGCGGAGGATGCCCCACAAGACCAGTAGCTGCCCTGCGAGCCCTCAACAAAATCGAATTGATCGCGAGGTGCTTTGCAAGCACCTGCGACCGGTATGCACCCATCCAAAATTTTTGAAAGGTAGCTCATGCGTGCCATTGTGCTTCTTCTCGCCGCACTAACGACGGCGACCGCGGTGTCGGCCAAAGCCGCTTCGGCGCCCGACCGTCCGCACAATGTGATCATCTTTGTCGCCGATGGGTTGCGCGGCTCGGTGGTCGATGCCCAGCTGACACCAGCCTTCGACGCGTTGCGCCGCGAGGGAGTAAGTTTCCCCAATAGTCACTCCCTGTACCCGACCGTCACCACGGCGAACGCTTCGGTGATTGCCACGGGCCACTATCTCGGTGACGCCGGCAACTTCTCCAACGCGATCTATGCCGGTTATCCGGTCACTTCCGCTAAGGGCACGGCAAGCGTCACACCCTACTTGGAGGATGATGCCGTCCTGGGCGATCTGGACGCACACCTGGGCGGAAACTACCTGACGGAGGAAACCCTCCTGGCCGCCGCACGCCGGCAGGGTTACAGCACGGCATCCATCGGAAAGCTCGGGCCTGCGCTCATTCAGGATCATGTCGATCGCGGCCAGACGACTCTCGTCCTCGACGACAGCTCAGCCATCGCCGGCCACGACGGCAAGCTGGACGGCGTGTTGCTGAACCCTGAATTCGCCGAAGCGCTTCAGCGGGCCGGGTTGCCCCTGACACCGCCCCTTCTTGATAGGCCTAACCTCGCGCAACAGCGGTATTACTCGGAGGTCGCCGCCAAGGCCGCGCTTCCACTGCTGCAGGAGAAGGGTAAGCCCTTCGTGATGGTGTTCTGGATGAGGGATCCGGATATCACCCAGCACGGTCAGCTGGACAGTCGACCTGGCATCGTGCCCGGCATCAACGGTTCGTCCTCTCTGGAAGCTATTCGAAACTCGGACCTCACGCTAGCTCGCTTGCGTGAGACCGTCGATCGACTGGGTCTTGGCGCGACGACAGATATCATCGTCACGTCGGACCATGGCTTTTCGACTATCTCCAAGCAGAGTCAGACGAGTCGCTCTGCACGATGTGATTACGTTGACGTTGAGAAAGGCCAGGTTCCTCCCGGCTTCCTCGCGATGGATATGGGTGAAGCCCTGAAGTTTTCCGTATGGGATGCGGACGACGGCGCGGTTCTGATCCGTGGTGCCGGCGGGTGCGGACATCTGGACGAAAGCCGTTACGCGAAGCATCCCGTCAATGGCGACGCGATACTGGGGGAGGATCCCAACCATCCCGATTTCGTCGTGGCATCCGGTGCGGGTTCGTCGTTGATCTACGCAAAAAGCGACGCTTCGCGGTCTATGGTGCCCGCTGCTGTCGCGTTCTTTCTCCGCCAGGACTACGTCGGAGGCATTTTCGTCGATCCCGCATTCGGTGCCATTCCTGGGACGATTCCTCTGTCGGAGGTCGGCTTGATGGGGACAGCGCGGACGCCGCATCCCGCGATCGTCATAAGCTTTAGATCCTTTTCTTCCGGGTGCGATTTGCCTTTCCGCTGCGGTGTGGAGCTCGCCGACTCCTCGTATGGCCAAGGGCAAGGCATGCACGGCGCGTTCAGTCGCGCCGACACGTTTAACTTCATGGCTGCGGTCGGTCCCGATTTTCGCAAGGCATTCGTCGATCCTGCACCGGTCAGCAATGCCGACATCGCTCCGACCGTTGCCAAGGTCCTAGGCATCCGCATGCCAGCGCATGGCCATTTGACCGGGCGCGTCATTTCCGAGGCGCTACCGGGCGGAACTGTCCCCACGTTCCAACGGAGAACATGTCTTTATCCTTCGACAGAGCTCGGTGGCGGCGCAAGAGCCGACGAGGCGCCGCTCCTTCACCTCCAACCGGCGCTGGCCCTGCAGACGGTCGGCGACACCCGCTATTTTGACGCAGGCGGCCTCGTCGGCCGCACGCTAGGTCTACCGTCAGAGGGCGGTGAACGCTGCGAGGCCACCCAATGATTCGCGCCATTGCTTTCTTGTTAACGGCCACGAGCAATCTTTGCAAGAGCACGTCAATCTGACGGCTTCCAGGCACTACCGACCGTCTTGTTCGTAACTCGGAGAACGACAATGGAAGGGTTCCGCATCCTGTTTTTCACTCAGGAAGATCGAAAGATCCATGGCGATACAGTGGGTCAGTGGATCCTGCAGAAAGCACGCGAACTCGGTGCAGAGGGAGGAACACTGACGGTGGACGGCGCCGGCTTCGGCCACGGAGGAAAGATGCACTCTGCCAGTTTCTTCGAGATGGCCGATCGTCCTGTCACCGTCTCCGTCGTTACCGATGAGGCGACCTGCAACGCCCTCATGGCAGCAATGGCAGCCGAGAACGTCGACGTGTTTTACGCACGGAGCGAGGTCGAGTACGGTCGCCTGGACGGCGGCGGCAATGAAAAAGTGTCAGCGGAGAAGTCTCGCTAATGTCTGCATGGACGACAACAGCGCCTACAACCATCGCTGCGTTCTTAGCCTCGTTGGTCGAGTTTGTTGAGGCACTCACTATCGTGCTCGCGGTCGGGGTAGTAAGGGGATGGCGCGACGCGCTCGCCGGTGTTGCAGCGGCGATGCTCATCCTCGGATTGGCGGTATTGTTCTTCGGACCCGCCATGGCGCGTATACCGCTAGGAGTCGTCCAACTCCTTGTGGGCGCGCTCCTACTGCTCTTTGGGATGCGTTGGCTGCGCAAGGCCATGCTGCGTGCGGCGGGGGTCATCGCCCTCCACGATGAGACCGCCGCATTCGAAGCCGAGCAGGCGCAGCTGATTGCTCTCGGGCAGCGCTCTACCGCTTTCGATAAGGTCGCATTCATGACAGCAATGAAGATCACGCTTCTTGAAGGCATCGAAGTCGTCTTCATTGTGATCGCTCTCGGAGCAGCCGGGCGTGACCGCTTGTGGTCGGCAAGCGTGGGCGCGGTAGCGGCGCTATTGCTCGTTATTGCCCTAGGGGCACTGGTTCATCGCCCCTTGGCACGTGTACCCGAAAATACACTCAAGTTCACCGTCGGCGTGCTGCTAACTGCCTTTGGAACATTCTGGGTGGGCGAGGGGCGCGGCATCGTCTGGCCTGGCGGCGACTTATCGGTACTCGGCTTGATTTTGCTCTATGCCGTCGCAGCGTCTGCCGGCGTCATTGCATGCCGTCGCGAACTTTCGTCACGTGCAGGGATCCCGTCATGACCCGGCGTTCTTGGTGGCGAGCCATTGTCGCGGAACTCGTTGCCGTAGTTGTCGACGATGTGGCTTATGCGACGACGATTGTGATTTTTGTGTGCTTGGCCGGAGGCCTAGTCGCATGGTCATCACCGAGCCACGCTTGGCCGGCCATTTCATTCGCATTGGGGCTTGCGGCCATTCTCGTCAGTAGCGCTTGGTGGCAGGCCCGAAAGAAGCGAAGGGGAGCCTGACTTGTCGGCGTTCGCAAGCGATCCCACATCCGACACGTGGAATCACATCGTCTACGCTGCAATCCACTTGGGCGCTCCACCGACGGCTCTGGGAAGCGCGCTCTTGAGCGCGGCGTGCGAATTGCCCTTGATCATCGGTCTATTGGTTTCGGCCGGATGTTTGCTACGAGACCGTGAGTGGGGCGGGGTCTTGGTAGGACTCTGTGCAACGGGGCTGGCCATTGCCTCGGAGGCGTTCATTTCCTGGGCAGCGTATCAACCCAGGCCATTCGCGGCCGGTTACGGACCTGCCTGGGTCGCTCACGCGGCGAATAATTCCATGCCGAGTACTCACGTAACCGTCTCTTGCATATGGGCGATGGTTTTGGCGACACGTCGGCACGCCGGGGGTGCGCTAGCCGTGGGCGTGTGCGCAGCCCTAATGGCCTGGGCGCGAGTGGCTGCCGGCATTCATTGGCCGCAAGACATCCTTGGCGCCGCGGTTGGTTCAATCGTTTCCGTAATCATCGCGGTAAGCGGCGTGCGGGTGGGCGAGAGATGGAATCTGTACCGAGTACGCGGACCACGTGCCTAATGCACGGACTAAATGGCTCGCATCAATTCAGATTCCCGGAACCACGCCTTAGTGTGAATGAGACGTTCTGTCGAAGGTCATAAAGAGGCGCCTGATCATAGGCTTACGACCCAAAGTGCGCTTTTTTTGCCAGTTCTCGGCCGACCCTCTTCTACCGTCCGCGCATGGTAGTCATTCTTAGGGGGAGCAAAACGGTGGCAGCCGGCGATGCGCCGTTCCGGGCCGATACCTCGACCTTCCTGCTGGTGACGGTGGAGCTTCCCGTGTGCACGCAGGTATTTCTCGATGCCGAAGGTCGCTCTCATCTGGCATTGACGCTGGACATAGACAGAGCCGTGCTCGCCGAAGCCATGGCGCGACTGCCCATGAAACATGGCCCGGCGCCGACATCATCGGCTGGCGTAGCAACCGCCCGGATGACGCCGGATCTGCTGGAGCCTTTTGCCCGCCTGCTGGGTCTGCTGGATCGCCCGGACGATATCCCGTTTGTATCGCCCCTGGTCGTCCAGGAAATCTATTACCGGGTGTTTTGTGGTCCGCTGGGTGGCGTATTGCGGCAACTGGCCCAGAATGGGTCGCATGTGGCGCAGGTAGGTCGCGCGGTGCAATGGATCCAGTCCCATTACGCGGATGCGATGTCCATCGATACGCTGGCCGACATGGCCAGCATGAGCGTCACGTCGTTCCATCGTCACTTCAAGGCGGTAACGCTGATGACACCCGTGCAATACCGCACGCGGCTTCGCCTTCAGGAGGCGCGCAAACTGCTGCTGGCCGAGCCTCGTTCGGCAGGTGCCGTCGCCGCCACCGTGGGATACGACAGCCAGTCCCAGTTCACCAGGGACTACAAGCGGATGTTCGGCGCGCCGCCTGCGGCGGATGTCGCCAGGGCCGTTGGTGCGTTGGGCTAGAAGGAAGCATTGGGGCGAGAACATCGGCAGCAGGGCTTCCGGACCAGGCCGTGACCTATGGCCCGCGCACCGGCTCGGCCGTAGGGATAGTTTTTCCCGTGGCACGGGGGAGCCGTGCATGCCATGGGGAGAGATCATGCGCTACCGCCTGTTTGTCGTGTTGCTTCTGGCGTGCCCTTCGGCGCAGCTTCTGGCCAATGATGCGCTGTTGGACCAGGCCCTCGCCCGGCAGGCCCAGCCCCGGAGTGCAGCTAACGGGATCGTCATCACCACCCATACGATGACCGGAGGCGATGAGCCTGAGATCGAGCACGAGACAGTCGATCTGAAGAAGAAGCCTGATGAGGTGCTGGCCTCGTATGGCACGCTCAAGGATGTGATCGGGACGAAGGCGAAACTTATTTCATCCGAGGGTGGTCGGTCGATCTATCGTTTTCGTACGCACCGCGTGCCTGACGACACCGCCACTCCGAAGGGTGTGAAGATTGACGACAAGGAAGATATGGAATTTGAAGGGACGGCCGAAGTCATTCGCGATGCGCAGGACGCTCCGTACATCAGCCATCTGCAGCTGCATATGCGGCACGCGGCGGGTCCGTTGATCGGCCGGGTCAAGACGATGGATATCGCTTATGGATTTGCGCCTGCGGTGGATGGGACGGGAATGGTGGCTACCGATGTGTCGGTAGACGTGAATGTGCGGGCGTTGTTTTTTATTTTCCGGCATTTTTCACTGGCGTCGCGGCTGGTGATGGCGGGGTCGGCCAATTTGAGTGCGGTTGACGCTGAGTAGTGGTGTTCCTGCATGTGGTGGTCGCGCGCAAGGCGCGCTCCTACAGCGGCTTGTAGGAGCGCGCCTTGCGCGCGACCACCACATCGTTGGCCCACACCCCTCCGGTACCGGCATCACTACCATCGGGGTGGGAGCCCTGGTGTTTACCAGCCGATGCCCAGCTCAAGATGCTCCGGCTGGCTCTCGATCAGCGTCGAGCTCTGGTCGGACACATCGTCGTAAGCAAAGCCATAGGCCTTCCCATTCACGCCGTGGACATGCCAGAAGCGGGAGTAATAGTTGGCCGGAGCCTGCTGGTAAAACGCCGAGGCGTTCTTCCACAACGGGGTGTCTTCCATGACGTGACGGTTGAACGCCGCGCAGATCTGCGCTTCCAGCTGCGGCGTGACACCCCACACATCGCCATCACTGGCCCGGGCCAGGTTGCCCTTGCCTTCCAGGACGTCCTGCGTGGTCGGTTTGAATACCTGGAACTGGAAGCCCTCGGGTTCACCGGCGTTCGGGGTCTGGGCCCAGTTGACGTGCTGGAATACCAGGACATCGTTGACCACCGTACCCACATACTGCTCGGCACCGCGATTGATGGTCAGCGTGTGGGTCTGGTAATAGGTCCAGGCCTCGTCGATGTATGCGTCGAAGTAATGCTCCTGCGGCTTGCCGGTGTCGAAGGCGTCCTTGCCCGGAGCGAAGATGCGCACGGGGTTCGTGTCGACGAGCTGGAATTCCACCGGTACCTCCGTGTTGTACTCCTGCAATACCTGTGCGCGTGTCTGGGTGATGCCCGAGTTCAGGTGGCGCGTCTTGTTGCCACCGTAGACATCGAGCGCGAGCGGAATCGAGAACTGGTCGACCTGTGTCGTGTTGATGAACAGGGCGTTGTCGTTCCAGGTGTATTCGTACCAGTCGTAGTAAAGGCCCACGTTCGGGTCGGTGCCGTTGAGCGGATTGGGCCCGGCAAAGCCGATGCTGCCATCCGCACCCTTGACCACGCTCATGTACATCGGCTCGCCGAAGGACACGAAGATGCGGCCCGATTCCGACTCGGGAAGCTTCAGCAGCTTGGCCTGGGCCAGGGTGAAGGCATAGTTCGGATAGTTCTGGCCGTTCTTGGTCAGGTGGCCCGGGCCGTTGTTGTCTTCTTCCTTGAGCGCGACCAGCGTGCCATCGGGTGTGATGTACGACATCGCATCCTGGTTGGCCGCGTCCTTCTTGTTCGGATCGCGGGCGAGGATTTCGACATAGATCTGGTCGTCGCGCCACTGCCCGTTGGTGACGTTACGCAGCTGCGTACCGATGAAGCCAGGGTATACCTGGTAGTTGAAGCCTTCGGACGGGTCGTTGCTGCCTGAGCCCGGAGGTGCGGTGCCTGTGGCATCCGGTGCATAGACGCCCAGTTCCCACAGGGAATAGCCGTAGCCTGTCGCGCGCTTCACGCCATGCATGCGCACATAGCGGGCCGACACGGCTGGAAAGACGCGGGTTTCGATGCCGCCCGCACCAGCCGGGTTTTCATCGGCCGTCTGCCATGTCTGGCCATCGATCGACACTTCGATCAGGTAGTCGGTGGCATAGGCGTTTTCCCAGTTGAGTACCACCTTGCCCACCGACTGCACCGAGCCCAGATCGACAGCGATCCACTGGTCATCCGTGAACCCCGACGACCAGCGGGTGGTGGTGTCGCCGTCGTTGACGTTGTTGGCCTTGAAAGCGATCGGATTTTCGACATCCGAAGCCGTAACAGGCTGGTTGAGTGCCAGGTTGGTGCCAGCAGCCGGCTGCTGCACGCTGTCCGAGGCCGAAATGCCCGAGGTGGTACTTGAAGGCGCAAACGTGGCGGCGTATGCCGTTGCGGTCATGGTCATCAGGGCCATGGTGACGGCAGATGCGACTGCCCGTCGCCCGATCCTGTTTGCAGTAACTGCGGAATAAAGCTTCATTCGGATAGACTCCCAGGTTGATGTCGCTGTCAGGAAGCGTTTTCCACGCACACGAATCCCCTGCCAGCAATGAAGTCGCCGGCTATGTGCTTCGATTCGTTTACGTGGGTGGATCGTCCAATCCGGACAGGTCGACGCTAGCCCCTGTGCGATGTCGATTGGACGTCCATACGCTGTCCACGGAACGGATCATCCATACCTGAACGGATGATCACAATCGTCAATCGGATAAAACGTCGAGATATGTTTGTTGCGATGCCGCATTTGTGACGCGATCACGTATTCCATGCCGTGCGATAGCTTGATGCAAGACGTTCCCTTGACATGACCGGGGTCGCCGCTTAGCTTGCTATTTGTAGTACAAATGATGGACTGGGTCTGGAGTGAGTCCGTCCGCGGCGGGAATCGGAGTTGATCAATCAGGGGAGCGCCCATGGGGCATGAGGACGATTCAACGTTGGCGGCACGCCGTCGTTTTCTGAAGGTGGGCGGCATGATGGGGCTGCTGCCTCTGGTAGGGATGCCGGCCTTCAATGTCTGCGCTGCCGTCGAACGATCCAGTGCCCTGCCCGCCTCTCCCGCAGGCCCACGCAGGCTCACGCTCTGGTATCCGTCACCGGCCGGCGAAGCGAATGTTCTTCGCGAGGGTCTTCCCATCGGCAACGGCCGCATCGGTGCCCTGGTAGGTGGTGATCCCATGCGGGATTTTCTCTACATCACCGATGGATCGATGTGGCTGGGCGGTCGTAATGCGTCGCTGGGCAACGACGGCCAGTTCGGTTACGAGACCAGCGACTTCGGCAGCCTGGTCATGATGGCAAAGCTTTACCTGCACATCGCCGGACATGATTTGGCAGCGCTGCAGGATTTTCGCCGCGAACTGGACATGGCGCAGGGCGTAGTCAGGATGTCGTATCGCAAAGACGGTGTGACGTACCGGCGGGAGGTATATGCCAGCCATCCCGACGACGTCATCGTCATGCACCTGACCCAGTCAGGTGGCGGTAGTTATAACGGGGTACTGGACCTGCAAGGGGCCCATGGTGAAACGCCACGCGCGGACGGCGAGGCTCGCGTACTCCAGGGCCACTTTGACAACGGATTGCGCTATGGCGCCGCCGTGCGTGTTTCCGGATCGGGAGGCCGGATACGCAGTGAAGCTGATGGTATCCATTTCGATGGTTGCGACTCCCTCACCGCCGTCTTCTGCGGAGGCACGAGTTACGTGCCCGATCTCAAGCGCAACTATCTGGATGCCACCCTTGATCCACTGGTTCGGGCGCAGGAGAAAATCGCCGCCGCGCTTGGCGTATCGGCAGACACCTTGCGACACACGCATGTGGCCGACCACGGACGTTTGTTCGGCACGATGGATATCGACCTGGGTGCGTCATCCGTGACGCAGCGCTCACTAGACACCTGGACCCGTCTTCAGCTGCGGGCAAAGGAAAACTCCCTGCCCGACCCGGAACTGGAGGCCAGCTACCTACAATTCGGTCGCTACCTGACGATTGCCGGTTCGCGCGACAACCTGCCCACGGGCTTGCAGGGACTCTGGATGGCGGACAACTCGCCGCCCTGGATGGGCGATTACCACACCGACATCAATATCCAGATGAACTACTGGCTGCCGGACCGCGCCGGGTTGTCCTCGTGCTTCGACGCCCTGACCGACTATTGCCTTGCTCAGGTCGAGTCCTGGACGGCGATCGCCCGCGACCGGTTCAACGATCCGCGCAACCATTTCCGCAACAGCTCGGGCAAGGTCGCCGGATGGACGGTGGCCTTTTCCACCAACATCTACGGCGGCAACGGCTGGTGGTGGCATCCGGCGTCCAACGCCTGGCTGTGCAACAGCCTGTGGCAGCACTTTGAGTACACGCAGGATCGCCAGCATCTTGCACGTATTCATCCCCTGCTCAAGGGCGCCTGTGAGTTCTGGGAGGCGCGGCTCGTCACCGCGACAGTGGCAGACCCGGCCACTGGCCAGCCCCGGGAAGTGCTTGTCGACGACGCAGACTGGTCACCTGAGCAAGGGCCTCAGGATAGGCGGGGCATCACCTATGCGCAGGAGCTTGCGTGGGACCTGTTCGGCCATTTCCAACAATCGAGCGAATTGCTGCAGCTCGACAAGGAGGCGGCAGCCCGTTTCATGGCCTTGCGCGACAGGCTGTACCTGCCGCGCGTGAGTGAAGCGACGGGCTGGCTGGAAGAGTGGATGACGCCGGAAAACCTGGGTGAAGTCACTCATCGGCACCTGTCGCCATTGATCGGTTTCTTCCCGGGTGACCGGATCCGCCTGGAAGACAGCCCCGCCGAGCTGATCGAAGGCGTGAAGCAACTGCTGACGGCCCGCGGCATGACCGGCTATGGCTGGGGTTGCGCATGGCGCGCCATCTGCTGGGCGCGGCTGAAGCACGCGGACAATGCCTATCAGCTGCTGTTGACCAACCTGCTGCCGGCGATGAATCACAGCAACGGTACGACGGCGAACTTCTTTGACTTCTACCAGCTGGACGCCAGTTCGGATGCCTTCCAGATCGATGCCAATTTCGGTACGCCTGTCGCCATCCTCGAAATGCTGCTCTACTCTCGACCGGGACACATCGAACTGCTGCCTGCCCTGCCCTCGGCCTGGCGCACGGGCAGCATCCGAGGCCTGGGGGCACGGGGCGGCTTTCAGCTCGACATGAACTGGCGTGATGGCAAGGTCACCGCCTTGAGCCTGTACAGCAAGGCCGGAGGCAAGACCGTGGTTGTATCGAATGGCAGATCCTTTTCCGTGGCATTGAACCCCGGCGAACGCCGGACACTGGTGAACTGAGATGGCAAAGCGTGCGTTCGTGGTGACCTTCCTTGCGATGAGCTGGCTCGCGTTGGCTGCCGCGGCCGTAAGCGCGGCAGACGACACAAACACGCGCGTGGCGACCTGGGCGATCGGTGCCGCCGCCGGTGGTCGTTCGTTCCAGGCTCAGACGGTGCGCATGGTGGTGCACCCATCCGCAAGCGGCAGGGCGCCCCGTCTGCGGCTGTCTAACCTGTATTCCACGGGGCCGCTCAACATCGCGCACGCCACGCTGTCCGTTCAGTCCAAGGCGGCGACCCTGCAGCCCGGGAGCCTGCATGCCCTCACGGTGGGCGGTAAGACCAGCTTCACCATTCCTGCCGGGAGCGAGATATGGACCGATCCGGTCCCGATGCGGGTGGCCGCCGGACAGAACCTGGCGGTCAGCCTTTATCTGCCTGAAACGACCGCTGCTTCCACCTGGCATCAGGACGCATTCGAGACCACCTATGCCACGATGCCTGGTGCAGGCGATCATGCCACCGACATCAACGATGACGCATTCAAGCCAATTGGCACGTCGTGGTACTACGTATCCGCGATGACCGTGGAGGCCACCGGCAGCAGAACGGTGGTGGCATTCGGCGATTCGATCACCGACGGCTACAAGACACCGGTAAGCGCCAACGCACGCTGGCCCGATGTCCTGTCGCGTCGTCTTGTCGCCGCCGGCAAGCCTGTCGCGGTCGCCAATGTCGGCATCGGGGGAAACCGCCTGCTCACCGATGGGCCCGATCCGGCGCGAGGCATCAGCGCCCTGCATCGTTTCGATCATGACGTGCTGTCGTTGCCCAACGTGCGCACCGTGATCCTGCTGGAAGGCATCAACGATATCGGCGCCGATGCGGGTCCCGATGGACGCGTGCTCACCGCTGCCGATCTCATCGACGGCTATCAGCAGCTGATCCGGCGTGCCCACGCGGCAGGTATCCGGATCATCGGCGCCACGATCCTTCCCAGCGAAGGGCACTCATACTTCACCGAGGCACGCGAGGCCACGCGCCAGGCAACGAACACCTGGATACGCACGTCCGGGGTATTTGACGGCGTAGTGGATTTCGACAAGGCCATCCGCGATCCACAGCATCCCCGGCGAATGCTCCCGCAGTATGACGCAGGCGACCATCTGCACCCCAATGCCGCCGGCATGCAGGCGATGGGCGAGGCCTCCGACCTGCACCTGTCAGGGCTCTGAAGGCGCCACCCCGGTCAAGCGGACGACATCCGGCATCAATGCACCGTATACCGGTGCGGAGACCTGTCCGCCGAAGAATTTTCCGCCGCTCGGGTCACGGATGATGACGACGGTGACATACCGGGGGCTGTCGGCCGGAAGCAGTCCCACGAAAAGCGAGTTGTAGTGATCGGCACGGTATCCGCCCGGACCATTGGCGCGGGCGGTGCCGGTCTTGCCTGCGACCCGATAGCCGGGCAACGCAGCTGCACGCGCACCGCCCTGCGTGATGACGGTTTCCATCATCCGAACCACATGGTGGGCAGCATCCGCGGAGACTACGGAACGACGGCGTACCGTGTCGTTCGCGATGAAGGTGGGCGCGACGAGGACTCCATCGTTACCCAGCGCGCTATATGCCTGGGCAAGTTGCAGGGCGCTCAGCGACAGGCTGTAGCCATAGGCCATGCTGCTTTTGGTCGATGCACTCCAGTGGGCGGGCTCGGGCAAGACGCCGGAGGCTTCTCCCGGAAATCCCGTGCCCGTCGCGTTGCCGAGTCCGAAGCGACGCAAGTGTTCGTAGTAGTATCTGTCGTCCATTCTTGCCGCCACCTTGGCGGCGCCGACATTCGAGCTTTTGGTGATGATGCCGGTACTGGTAAGCACGCCATTGTTGCCCTCGACGTCGCGGATCGTGTATCCACCGATCTTCATGTATCCGGGCGAAGTGTCGAACGTGGTTTCAGGCGTGATGACACCTTCATTCAGGGCAATGGCCATGGTCAGGGGCTTGATGGTCGAGCCGGGCTCCTGCATGTCCGTCATGGCGAGGTTCCTCCTGTCGCCGACCTCGCCCAGACCCGGATTATTCGGGTTGTAACTGGGGAAGTTGGTCATGACCAGGACTTCCCCCGTGTGCACATCCATGATGACGATGCTGCCGCTGCTGGCCTGGTTCTTTTCCACTGCCGCCTGAAGGTCGCGATACGCCAGATACTGAAGCCTGCTGTCGATGCTGATCGTAAGATCGTGACCAGGAGTCGCAGCCTTGATCTGTCCGGTGACATTCACGATACGCCGTCCACCGTCCACGATGACCTGCTCTTCGCCGCGTGTGCCACGTAACCACGCGTCATACATCCATTCCAGGCCCGCCTGTCCGCGGTCGTCCACGTCGGTGTTGCCCACGACATGGGCGATGCTGCGGCCATTGGGGTAATAGCGCTTGTATTCGGTTTGGATGTGCAGCCCCGGGATCGACAGTGCCATGGCACGCGCAGCGATATCCGGTGCTATGCGTCGGGCGACGTAGGCAAAACGCCGGCGCCCGAGCTGCCCCGTCAGTTCCTCGACCTGCCCGGGTGCGAGAGCGAGCACCTGGGAAAGTCTTCCGAGTTGTTCCGGTCCTGTCGTGCGAAAAGCAGGATCGGCCCACAGGCTCGACACGGGCGTGGAGATGGCGAGTACCAGACCGCGGCGATCACGTATGACGCCACGGTCGGCCACGATGCTCTTGCCGCGCACGAAGCGTGCGTCGCCCTGTGCGACATAGAATGACCTGCGTACGATCTGGATATCGACGGCGCGGGCAATCAGCCCCAGGGCACCGCAGGCCATGATGATGCCCATGGCATACATCCGGCGGCGCGAATCGGGCCGCTGCCGCCGTGAAACGTGACGTGGGTAGTGCAAGATCAGCCGGGCCTTTGACCAGGTTTTTTGGAGTGCCGTCAGGCCAGCGGGGGTATCGAGGCAAGATAAGCGTCGATGCGCCTCAGACCATCGGCGATCCCGGCAGGCGGCATGAAGGCCGCCCTGATGCTGTTGCGGGCCAGGACAACCAACTGCTCACCGCTCAGTGCCAGTTCCCGATGAACAGCCAGGTAGTTGTCGAGAACGTAGCCGCCGAAGTAGGAGGGATCGTCGGAGTTGATCGTGACGCATAGCCCCGCATCGAGCATCCGGCCAAGGGGATGTACGTCCAGCGACGGGACGCCGTTCAAACGCAGATTCGACAGCGGACATACAGTCAAGGGGATCTGCCGCCGGACGAGAAGATCAACGAGATCCTCATCGTCCATGCAGGCGGTGCCATGGTCTATCCGATCGACATCGAGCACTTCCACGGCATCGCGCACATAGGCCGAGGGGCCTTCCTCGCCGGCATGGGCCGTCGTCCGGAAACCACGAGCACGGCAGGTATCGAAATATGTCTTGAACGGTGCCGGTGGATTGTTTCGTTCAGCCCCTCCCAGGCCGAAGCCCGCGATGCTGTCGGCCCAGGGCATGACACTGTCCATCATGTTCAAGGCTTCCTGCACGGGACGATGGCGGTGTGCGCTGACCAGCAACGCCCCGTCGATGCCCAGGTTGCGCGAAGCGCGATCCACGGCAGACAGCACGCCGCCCATGATGTCCTCAATGGGCACCCCGGCCGAGGTAAAGCTTTGTGGGCCGAGGAACATCTCCGCCCGGATGATGCCATCTTCATGCGCACGAGCCAGGTAGGCATATGTCACATCGTGGAAATCGCGCTCACGGCGCAACACCCGGCAGCCCGCGAAGTACAACTCAAGAAAATGTTCGAGGTTCTCGAACGCGTAGGCCTGCCGGAGCGATTCCGGGTCGGGCCATGGCAGCGCCACGTCATTGCGACGCGCCAGCTCGAACAACATGTCCGGCTCAAGCGTGCCCTCCACGTGCACGTGCAGTTCGGCCTTGGGCAGCCGCTTCAGGAATGACGAGATATCCAAGTTCAGGCCGATGGTGCGGATAAGACCGTCACTCTGAGGCCTTGAAGGCCGGCGCAGAAGCCGGCCGGAACCGGGTATGGCTTTAAGTTAAACTTACGAATCCAGGTATTTATAAGTCGTCTATGGATTCGCTCAAGGGCATACAGTGCTTCGTCATCGCCGTGGAGGAAGGCAGCATCGCGGCGGCCGGGCGTCGCCTGGGTATCTCGGCGGCGGCCACCAGCCAGAACATCGCGCGCCTGGAGGCCTCGCTGGGTATTCGCCTCTTGCGCCGCAGCACGCGCCAGCTTGCCCTGACCGAGGGTGGGCAGGCCTATCTTGACCGGGTGAGAGGGCCGCTCAGGGAGCTTGAGGGCGCACGCGAAGTCGCAGGTGATCTCCAGCAGGCCCCGCGAGGCCGGTTGCGGGTGGCCTCTTCGGTCATGTTTGCCCGCCACGTGCTTGCGCCCATGGTGGCTGACTATCTACGCAGCTATCCCGAGGTGTCTGTCGAGCTGGTGGTTGCCGATCGCAGCTTCGATCATGTGCGCGAAGATATCGACGTCAGCATCCGTTACGACGAGCAGTTGAAGGCAAGCCTCATCGCTCGCTCCATCGGCAAGGTGCCCTTCGTCTACTGCGTGGCACCCGTTTATCTGGAAACCCGAAAGGCCCCCCGGACGCCGGCAGAACTGGCCCAGCACACATGCCTCGTATTCCGCTCACCGGTGGATGGACAGGTATTGCCATGGATGTTTTCCGGGGCAGGCACGCAGATCAGGCCCGACTTCGGCGCCACGATGGTCGCCAATGATGGGGATACCCTGACGGAGCTTGCGATATCGGGCGCAGGCATCGTACGGCTGCCGCATTACGTGGCTGATCCGCTGATTCACCAGGGGCGATTGGTTGCTGTCCTGTCACAGGTACCAGGCCCGGTGGCTCGCAAACCCGGATCGACGTGGCCGGCCGAGCATCTCGCCTACTTTGCCTGCTTTCAGGACAGGGCGGATGCCACGCCGAGAGTAAGGCTGTTTCTTGATCGGCTGCTGAAGGCAACGAGCGATCACGCGTCTTTCTTTACGTAATCCGGCGCAACGGCGGAAGCTTCCTTGCCAGATAGACCAAAGCGGCCGTGGAGACAAAGACCACACCCCATATGACGGGAATGCGAAGCCATATCAGGCCCAGTCCGTCATCAAGGTGCCAGTGTTTCACATACAGCCAGATGAGCATCGGATGCAGGCAATAGATGCCGAGGGAGCTGTCAGATATCCATCTGACGAGTGTGACGCTGCGTGCTGGCAAGGTTGTGATGCCGGTGAGGAACAGATAGGCCGCCACGGACGATATCGCGACCAGGGGCGTCAGATAAGAGAAGAAGAATTCGTTCGGCTCACTGATATGGGTCGAGTACAGACAGGTGCCCAGCACGATGACGGACGATGACGCCAGGAAGACGAGTGCGCATGTCCAGCGGCCGATACCCAACGTGGCGGGCCTGCAGCGTTCCAGGTAGGCGCCCAGGACGAAATAGCCCATGAATCCTGAAAAGAATTGTGCGCCCCAAAGGTCAGGTGGGTTCCAGGACTCAGCGAAGAAGAGGCTTATCTGGTTCAAAACGCAGGCGACTAAAAGCCACAGGGCAATGAATATCCTGATTTCGGCATCCGTAGAGGCGCGAAACATCCGGCCGATATAAGGCGCCGCCAGGTAAAGCCCTAATGCGGTATACAGGTACCACAGGTGTTCGAAGGGCAGCATCAGGTAATGCGCCAGCTGCTGCATTGGCGGTATCGACCTGTCGCCAAACAGGTAGACATACACGATGGTCCAGAACACCAGTGGCATCAGTAGCCGGGGAATACGCTTGCGATAGAACGGCAGGACGGGTTCGTCCTTGCGCAGGATCAATGCCCCCGAAAGCATGAAGAACAGCGGCACGGCAACGCGGCACATCGCGTCATATACGACCGACGGTGCCCATAACGGACCGAACGCATAGAAATCGATGGCACACACATGCACCATCACCACCATGGCGCATGCCACCGCCCGTGTGACATCCCATGCCAGGGAACGGTCGTTCTTGCGGGCATCCTGCATGGCTTTCTCCCTGGCTGTGCCTTGCGGTCGATGCGATCAGGACGAGGCCTGCCGGGCGCAGCGTTCCAGCGAGAGGAACGAGGTAAATGCCGACGTGGCCGCATGTGTTCGCGTTTCGACGATCGTCGTCAATAATGCAAGCACGGCATGGTGGTCGACAAGCCCCAGATCCGCCAGGGCGCATTCCTTCAGCTGCGAGGTGAGTGTTTTTTCGTGCTGCGAGATCAGGGGTGGCAATACCCCGGCGAAGGTTTCCTTGACGTAGCCACGTGGAAAGACGTCATCGCCGAGATGGGCCTGAAGATATTGTCGGATGGTCTCGCGTCCACGGCGGTTTTCCGTGGGAAGGCGATGGCAGAACAAGACCAGGTAAGGATCACTCAGCGGGTTCACCGGCCACTGGCCGCGCCGCAGCAGGTCGGGTGCACGGCAGGCCTGGGCCATCAGTGACGTGGCGGGTACGGGGCTGGCCGGGGCATCGAAGGTTCGCAGACTGCGTGCGGCACTCATGGCCGATGGCGTGAGCAGTCCTTCGGCATGACGACGGGCCTCGGATGCCCAGGGGGCTTCGCTCTTCCGGCCCTGTGCGATTTCATTGGCATAGGTGGGAAACAGTTCATCACCACCTATGCCGGTGAAGAGCACATCGCGTCCCTGTTGCCGCGCAGATTCCCACAGGGCGGCACAGGCTTCGAGGTAGAAATCGCGATAGAAACCGTACGCCCCTGGCCGGGACGGCGACAAGCCCAGGTCGGGCGGCCAGGCGTCAATGTCCACCGTATCGTCGAGCAGGCCCAGTCGTTCCACAATAATGGCCCGGCGCTGCACCTGGGGAACGCGGACATCACCGCCCAGGAGAATGCCCTTGCTGGCGATGCCTCGTACCTGCGCTGCGAGGGCCGTGGCGACACTCGCGGAATCCATGCCGCCACTGAGTTCGATCGATGTGGATGCAGCCTCGAGCGGGCGCAGGGAAATAGCCCGCTGCAGCGCGTCGCCAAAGGCAGCGATGACGTCCTGCCCCGGTACGCCTTCCGATGGAATGGTCGGCGCCATGGGTTCGGGATAGCGATAAGACGCCCTGCCCGGCTCTACATGCAGCGATGCGCGCTCGGTGAGCAGGCTGACGCCGATATATAGCTGTCGGGCCGAATACATCGTATGCATGGCCAGCCAATGGCTGGCGACCTCGGCGTCGATCGCCATGGGTCCGGTGCCGAAATCGGCGGAGTTCCAGGAGATGACCACCCGGTCGTCCGCCACCCGGCAATACACGGGGACTGAGCCGAGGATGCCGGCACGTACGCGCAGGCGATGACCGGCACGCGCCACCTCGATCACCAGGTAGTCGAGCGGCCAGAGCATGCACTCTTCGTACAG
This sequence comes from Luteibacter anthropi, assembly GCF_023699965.1. NCBI lineage: Bacteria > Pseudomonadati > Pseudomonadota > Gammaproteobacteria > Lysobacterales > Rhodanobacteraceae > Luteibacter > Luteibacter anthropi. The sequence continues at coordinate 3,953,268 of NZ_CP077072.1, read as the reverse complement.
CCGGGCATATGAGGCGTCGTCGGCCTCATGCCGGATGAAGGCGGCCGATGAAGGGCGCGATGCCAGTCGCTCCCTGACGGTGATGAACCATCGGTCCGAGGCGTGGACCAGTACGGTTTCCAGCATGCGATGCGCATAGGGGGTGATGCGACTGTCCCCGATAGCGAGCGTCCCCTCCTGCCATACCGGCTCCAGCGAAAGGTCAGCCAGCGCGACATCTGCCGTGATCACCATCGATCTCCCTAAAAAGAAAGCCGCCTCCTTGAGGAGGCGGCCCCGAAACATTCGTCACTGGTTATCAGGACGGATGGTCAAGCGAAATCAACCCCAGTCGCCACCGCCAAGCGAACCAAAGCGGCCGATGTCGCCGCTGTCCGCAATCTTGGGCTCGTGCTTCATCGCTGCGGTCGTACGCTGCAGCGGTCCTTCCATCTGGATACCGAACGGATTGGCCATGCTTTCGTCATGCTTAGCCAGGTCTAGCTTGTCCATGAGAACGCTCCACTGGGTGATAGGCCGCGACATAGCGGCTTTCGGAACCTAGCATGGCTTTCCGGACAAAACCACAACGTTGAAGAGAGGTATGGTTCAGAGCTCTTCGATCAATTTCAGCACACCCCTGAAGGACTCCAGCTGATCGGGTGCGGCAACCAGCCTGGCGAGGATCGCCCCAATGGCCGCCTGCTTCAGCAGGGTGAGACTTGTGTCATTGGCCACGGCCTGGAGATGCCGTAGGGAATCCGCGACGGCGTGCATCGCACTGCGTATTTCCTTTGCCCAGGCACTGTCGCCATCCGTCTCGGCACGCTGCAGTGCATCGATGGCCGACGACGTGGCGCTATCGGTTGCGAGCCTGCTGCCCTGCACCTTCAGCGAATCGGCGATGTCTTCGCCAGCCTCCGTTTGTGCCGCACCAAGTGCGGTATCCATGGAGTAGATCTGCATGATGCCCTGGTTGGTCGCCGCCTGCTGCAGGATGTCCTGCTGCTGTTGCAGGTTGACCGCGTTCTGCGAAAGCGTGGCCATCGCGTGTGCGGTTTCCTGATAGAACGTGGCCAATGCATCGACGCTGCTGGCTTGTACTTGACCGTCGAGCACACGCACATTGGTCTGTGTGACGGCATCCGTGATCTGGCCGTTCACTGATTCCGGGTATGCCATAACCATTCTCTCCCGATGGGGCACAGTGCGTGCACTCTATCGGATTCTCATCAGCGCACCGGTCGGCCGCTATGCCAAACCGGCAGGGTCGTATCGCAAGTAATGTCGATCGTTAAATGCCGTATTTGCGCATCCCCGCCTTGAGCGGACTTACGTCGCCCCGCCTTCATTGGCCGCCAGGGCGGCCTGGTCCAGGGCAGCCGCCATGCCTGCGTGATCCATATCGGTGAACTGGGCCAGGAACAGCTCGTCGATGGCCGTCTTGTAGATCCGCCACATGCGCTTGCGCAGGTCGCGGCCTTGCGGGGTAATCGCGACAAAGGCCGCACGGCCGTCAGTTGCCGAGCGTGAGCGGATCACCAGCCCATCCCGCTCCATGCGGTCAACGATACGCGTGAGGTTGTAGCGCTCGATCACTAGTGCATCGGCCAGCTCGTGCATGCGTCGGCTACCGCCTTCCCCGCTCTCCACGCCCCACAGGATGTCGTACCAGGCGTAGGTGGGCAGGTCAGCCTCGGCGAGCCTGCGCTCGATCTCGCGGATCAGCGCCCGGTGGGAACGTACATAGGAAAACCACAGGTCAGGCTCTTTCTGGGCCACGCTTTCTGTTCCGCTGAATGGTGAGTTGCAATCGCAATTCTATCGCGGCATGATGCCTCTCATGACGATTGCAAATGCAATCGTTAGGGCCGTGCCCTATTCCCTACTCTGCATGCCGTCGCAAACCCCTGCGAGCGGCCGATGCCTTTCGCCTGGAGATTTTCCATGACTCATCTCGATGCGCAGCCCGACCTCGATCCCGAAGAAACCCGGGAGTGGCTGGAAGCGCTGGAAGCGGTGACGGCCGCCGATGGCCGTCCACGTGCCCACTACCTCATGGACAGGCTGGGCACGGCCGATGCCCAGCGCTTCGGCGACATGCACGGCCGCGTGACGACCGACTACATCAACACGATCCGCCCCGAGCGGCAGCCGGCCTACCCCGGCGACCTCGCCATCGAGCGGCGACTGAACGGCTTCGTCCGCTGGAATGCGATGGTGATGGTGTTGCGTGCAGGCAGGCACTCCAACGTGGGCGGACATATCGCGACCTATCAGTCGGCGGCCGTGTTGTATGACGTGGGCTTCGAACATTTCTTCCGTGGTCGTACGGATAGCTTCGATGGCGACATGGTGTTCATCCAGGGCCATTCGGCCCCGGGCATCTATGGACGGGCTTATGTCGAGGGGCGGATCGAAGAGCCCGTAATGGAGAACTTCCGTCGCGAGACGGATCGCGATGGCCTGTCGTCGTATCCGCATCCGCGCCTGATGCCGGGCTTCTGGCAGTTCCCCACCGTATCCATGGGTCTCGGTCCCCTGATGGCAGCCTACCAGGCGCGCTTCATGCGCTACCTCGAATATCGCGGGCTGAAGCAGCACCAGGGGCGCAAGGTGTGGGCCTTCCTCGGTGACGGAGAGATGGACCAGCCCGAATCGCTGGCGGCCATTGCCGTCGGTGGCCGGGAGCGGCTGGACAACCTGATCTTCGTCGTCAACTGCAATCTCCAGCGGCTCGACGGCCCGGTCCGCGGCAACAGCAAGGTAATCCAGGAACTGGAAGGCACCTTCCGTGCGGCGGGATGGCATGTGATCAAGGTGATCTGGGGGCGCGGCTGGGACGATCTTCTGGCCCGCGACACGTCCGGCCTGCTGAGGCAGCGGATGATGGAATGCGTGGACGGCGACTACCAGACGTTCAAGTCGCAGAACGGCGCCTACGTACGCGAGCATTTCTTCGGTAAATACCCGGAGCTGCTCGAACTGGTGGCAGGCATGTCCGACGAGGACATCTGGAACCTCAGCCGTGGCGGTCACGACCCGGAGAAGGTGTATGCCGCCTATGCGGAGGCCGTGAAGGAAACCGGCCGGCCCACGGTGATCCTGGCCAAGACAGTGAAGGGTTTCGGCATGGGAGAAGCCGGCGAAGGCCAGAACATCAACCACCAGTTGAAGAAGATGAGCGCGGATGCCGTGCGGGCCTTCCGCGACCGCTTCCATCTGCCCGTGCGCGACGACGAGCTGGACGACATGCCCTACCTGCGCCCGGAGCCCGGCAGCGCCGAAGCCACCTATCTCTCGGCACGCCGGCAGGCGCTGGGCGGCTACATCCCCTACCGGTTGCAGAAGGCGGATGCGCTGCCTGCCCCGCCGATGACGGCGTTCAGTGCCCTGCTGGAAGGCAGCGGCGAGCGCCCGCAGTCCACGACGATGGCCTTCGTGCGCATCCTCTCCACCCTGCTCAAGGACAAGGAGCTGGGCAAGCGCGTGGTGCCCATCGTGCCGGACGAGTCGCGTACCTTCGGCATGGAAGGCCTGTTCCGCCAGATCGGCATCCATTCCTATCTCGGCCAGTTGTATACGCCGCAGGACGCCGGCCAGCTGAGCTATTACAAGGAAGCCACGGACGGTCAGATCCTGCAGGAGGGCATCAACGAATCGGGCGCCATTTCGTCCTGGATCGCCGCCGGTACGTCGTACAGCAATCATGCGCTGTCCATGGTGCCGTTCTACATCTTCTACTCCATGTTCGGCCTGCAACGCGTAGGCGACCTGGCCTGGGCCGCCGCAGATGCGCGTACGCGCGGATTCCTGCTGGGTGCAACGTCAGGGCGGACCACGCTCATGGGTGAAGGGCTTCAGCACGATGACGGACACAGCCATGTACTGGCCTCGGTCATTCCCAGCTGTGTGTCGTACGATCCCACCTTCGGTTACGAGCTGGCTACCATCGTGCAGGATGGCATGCGCCGGATGTTCGCCGAGCAGGAAGACGTTTACTACTACATCACGCTGCTCAACGAGAATTATCCGCAGCCGCCGATGCCGGAGGGCTCGGCCGAGGGTATCGTGCGCGGGCTTTATCTGCTGCGCGAAAGCGCTATGGCCGTAAAAGACGCATCGCGCGTGCAGCTCATGGGTAGCGGCGCCATCCTCAACGAGGTGATTGCGGCGGCGACACTGCTCGAAGAGCAATTCGGCGTAGCGGCCGATGTATGGAGCGCCACCAGTCTTACCGAGCTGCGGCGTGAAGGCATGGCCGTCGAGCGCTGGAATCTGCTTCATCCCGAGGCCGATCCACGGACACCGTATGTCCAGGCCTGCCTCTCGGAGCGTATCGGCCCGGTCGTGGTGGCTACCGATTACATGAAGATCGTCGCCGACCAGATCCGCCCCTATGTGCACGACCGTCGTTTCGTCGCCCTGGGCACGGATGGGTTCGGGCGCTCGGATACGCGTGCATCGCTCAGGACCTTCTTCGAGGTCGATCGCCATTTCGTGGTCGTGGCCGCATTGAAGGCGCTGGCCGACGAAGGCGTGCTTGCGCGTTCCATGGTGACCGATGCCATGACGCGATTCGGCATCCATTCGGACAAGCCGGACCCGGCAGGCATCTGAGGCGATACGACCACTATGGAAACCCTGGTAGAACTGCGTATTCCCGATCTGGGCGGCGCAAAGAACGTTCCCCTGATCGAGTGGCTGGTGGCGGTGGGCGACAGCATTGTGAGCGAACAGGAAATCGCCACCCTGGAGTCGGACAAAGCCACGATGGAAGTACCCTCGCCCGCCGCAGGCATCGTGCGCGAACTGAGAGCATCCATTGGCGATGTTGTTTCCGAAGGTGACGTGATCGCCCTGCTCGGCGTCATCTCGGAGAAGCCGGTGCAAGACAATCCACCGGCCGCCGTGCAACCGATGCCCGAACACGTGCCTGAATCCCCGTTACCGATGCCGGTTGTCTCTGCCGCGGTGACGATTCCATCAAACGGCCGCGTGCCTTATGCCAGTCCTCATGTGCGCAGGATGGCACGATCACTTGGCCTGGATATTCATCGTGTCTCGGGATCGGGACGTGGTGGTCGTATTCGTCCCCAAGATCTGGACGCAGAGCGCGATACGGATGTTGCCGTGTCGCAGATGGGCACCGGTAGCCCGGCGCCCGCTCCGGGATTACTCCCATGGCCCCAGGTGGACCACGCACGCTTTGGTGATACCGAAGAAGAAGCCTTCAGCCGCATACGCAAGATGTCCGCGGCAAACCTCGCCCGCAACTGGGCGCTGATACCTCATGTCACCCATCACGACGAGGCCGATATCACCGAACTGGAACGCTTCCGCAAGTTGACATCCCAGGAAAGCGGAGACATCAAGGTGACCTTGCTCGCCTTCCTCGTGAAAGCCGTCGGCGTACTTCTGACGAAGTTTCCGGTCTTCAACGCCTCGCTGGATGCACGTGGTGATGTGCTCATCCTGAAGAAATACGTCAACATCGGTTTCGCGGCGGATACCCCCGAGGGCCTGGTCGTGCCGGTGATCCGGCAGGTCGACGGCAAGGGTATCGTGCAGATCGCCGGGGAAGCCGCCCACCTCGCCGCGAAAGCCCGGGAGGGACGCCTGGGCCCCGCCGACATGCAGGGCGGCTGCTTCTCGATCAGCTCACTGGGCGGCATCGGTGGCTCGGCATTCACCCCTATCGTGAATGCTCCGGAAGTTGCCATCCTCGGGGTGTCGCGCGCAGCCATGAAGCCGGTATGGGATGGCGAAGCCTTCCGGCCCCGGCTGGTGCTTCCGCTATCACTCTCGTACGATCACCGCGTCATCGATGGAGCCGCCGCCGCACGCTTCGTGGCCGCACTGGTGCGGATGCTTGAGGACTTCAGGCGGGCGTTGCTGTGAAACATCATTACCACGGATCCCGCGACGCTTCTTTCGCACCACTTGCTTTGGCACCGAATGCCCAAAAGACGACGGCAAAAAGTAGAAACGCTACCGTAAATAGGATCGCGTTAGCGCCAAGGTTGAGATTTCGCAGTGACTCGCCGCTCCAGAAGAACCAGCCATCATGACTGCTCCAATACACCCAGTTTGGATAAGGCGGGAGGGCAACGAGGGCGGCCGTTATCACAGCAAAAAACCACTTTGCTTTTGGCAGAACATACGCCACAGCGATAGTCGATGCAGTAAAAAAGACGGTGATATAAAAATTGATCGTGGTCCACACGATCGCAGTCACTATAGAGGGAAGGATCAACAGCACCGCTGCCAGTCCCCCAGCCGGGACTCTGACCCAGGTTCTCTTATGTGACGTCATCAGTGCATCTTCCATAACTGTGCGGCTTATGACAAAGAAGCTAAGCCGGCATGCGACCCTCTTCACTGGGTCATGAGCCTGACTGCTGAGGGACCAGATATTTCGATGGCTGAATCCCTGCAAGCTCCCAGCCGGATCACCGTTCCGTTGTTGGAAGCGTCATTAATTACAGTGCCCGTTACCTCTACGAAATGCCCATCCAGATCAGGCTCAAGGTTAGCCAGCGCGTCGTAATTGACCAGAGATAAACAGCGCACTGGTTTCCAGGACTCATGATCTTTCATTGTCGCCCAGAGATTCCTGTCTTCATGGCGAAGGGTGATCCACGCCCTGAGAGTCACTTCATGTCCTTCAAATTTTTTCGGATTCTCTGCCACATCAAGGAACCGTTGATCAGCAGGAAAGTCATTTTTAACCAGTCCTGATGAAGAGCAGGCGGCAAGCATAAATAGGCAGGTCAAGGTTATTAATATTCTCGACATACTATTCATTGACTAAATCATCAGGCAAGTCGCGCCGTCACCATCTCCCTCCTGCCCAACAAGAAGGCGAACGTCGACAGGAAATGGATCATCGGAAACAGGACTATGTAGATATCGAACTCTGGACCAAGGCGCAGGCGATGGGGAACGAACCCCAGGCCGAGCGCGGCCAGACCCGAAAGAATAAAGATGCCCGTGTTTTTGGTCCTGACGTGGGCACTGAATGCATTGAGGTACATGGCAAGGAACCATAAGCTGCCGAACGCGCTATAAATGAGGGCTTCCTGATCCGTCGTGTAGACGAAAACCTGGACCAGGTAGAGCGCCAGAGATATCAGCAATGAAATGGCAACTAATGCTCTCACGACGGCTTAGCTCTCCGGCTGATCTCGTCTGCGAACTGCGACAACGCTTCCCCTGCGCCCTACGTTTGATACCATGCGCATCGTAAGATGCTGATACAGGCGTCATCACCAGTCAATAGTGAACAAATCCCTTGACTCAGGATGTCGCATAACCTGACAGAATGGCGTCACGCCAAGATATTCCCTGGGAATGTGATGAGCAAACTATCGTCGGGTGCTGCATGGTTCACCTGCGCCACCTTACTGAGCATGGCTGGCATGGGCACCGGTATGGCGGCTACGCCATCATCCCCGCCAAGAATCGACATGCAACTGGCCGAGGTGAGTGGACAGAACGGGCAGGCCCGTGCCATCGCGGTGACTTACAGCGTATCCGTCGCACCCGGTGAGGCCCCGCCGACGTCGTTCGTGTTCGACACGCTGTCCCCTTCCCTGCTGCGCGTGGACGACCAGGTCACGGGACTGGCCGTCACCGACGAAAAGGGCCCGGTTCCGCTGGCCGCACCCGTGATCCGCAAGGATACGGATGCCGAGCATCAGGTCTGGTCGACAAGCCGCCCCACGGTGGGTGTCGTCCATGTTGCCTATACAGTGCCGGTTGCGCGCGCCCTCACTCCGAAGCGTGGGCCGCATCTTGATCTTCAGGCAGCCGGAGGCGGACTTTCCGGCGCCTTTGTCGGCTTCATGCTGTTGCCCGAGATAAAGGCAAAGGACGTTCAGCTGAGTCTGCACTGGCAGCTCCCGGCAGGGCATCAGGCCGTATCCAGCCTTGGCAACGGGGATGCGAACACGAGAATCAGCTTCGACAAGCTGAACTTCGTCGTGTTTCTCGCCGGCTCCTTGCAGAAGCCTGTCCTCAACGACGGTTCGAAAAACTTCGCCGTCTATGCGCTCGGCATGGAGCCATCACAGCTCGATGCATTGGCCACATGGACAGCGAAGGCATATGAAGTGGAGCGCAAGGCATTCAAGGTGCCTGCCGACAAGCCTTACAATTTCCTCGTGCGTTCGTATGAGGGCGGCGGCCAGGACAGCGGGCGGGCCAGCGAAGGCGCCTTCATGCTCTACCTGCCGTCAGGTTACGACACGTCCAAGGCGTCGCTTCACTTTCTCGTAGCGCATGAGATGGTCCATAGCCTCATCGCCAGTTTCGACGATGTGCCGGCCGATGGAGGGCTGTGGTACACCGAAGGCGCCGCCGAGTATTTCTCGGTGAAGCTGCCCAACGACGCGGGACTGTATAGCGCGCGTGACTACCTCGCCACCATCAACGAGATGTCGGCTTCCTATTATTCCAATGCGCTGCGCAACGTGCCTGATGAGCGTATTCCATCCGTCATGTGGACGGGACGCAACGCCTGGATCGTGCCGTACAACCGTGGCTTCATGTATCTGGCCAACCTGGAAGCCTCGCTGCGGGCGCATCATGCCTCTGTGACGGTGCTGGACCTGACCAACGAGGCCAGCCGACGCATTCGTGCCGGCGCTGCCTCGAACGACAAGATATGGGAAGGCGTTCTCAAGGATAAGGTGGCTCCCTGGGCCCTCGACGACTGGCATGCGATGATGGCGGGACGGCTCATCCTGCCTCCCGCAGACACCTTCGGTGCATGCGTGGTGGGTACCCGAAAACAGGTCGGCTTGTTCGACCTTGGCTTCGACAAGCCAGTGCGTCTGGACGCAGGTGGCGTGATTTCAGGGGTGAAGGCAGGATCTCCCGCCGCCCGCGCAGGGCTTCAGGATGGCGACGTACTCAACACCTCGGTCGATATCTACTCTTTGTTCATGAGCCTGGACACGCCGGCGAAGCTGTCGGTCATGCGCGCGGGCAAGCCGCTGACCATTCAATACGATCCTCATCGGGATAGCGTCCCTGGCATGACCTGGTTGCCGGCCTCGGGGAACAGAGATCATCCGTGTGCAGATACCGGGCCGGCGAAGTCAGGGTGACGTCGACAGGGCGCTGACGGAGGGTGGAACCGACAGCGGACGTCCGCGGACAGTCGAGACCCGCTGAAACGCGCCGTATGGCGTCGCCATGGCGTGGCACGGTATTTGCGAAGAGGCATCATCTTCCGAGGAAAGCCGTGCCTTCATCATGCCCAATCCCCTGCTCTCCCGTCTTGCCGCCGCGCTGCTCACAACCTTGCCGCTGGTCTCTTCCGCTTATGCCACCAAGGCACCGGAGGCAGCACCGCGCAACGCCTGGGCCATCATGGCCGACAGGGATGTCGACTTCGCCATCCAGTGGTTCAAGGGACACTCGATCCTCGCGGTATACCCTGATCCTGCGGCGTTCTCCCGCACGCTCGACAAGGCCCGGCGGCAGGCCAATGACGACCTGCGCCATGTCGACAGCTTCGAAGGCTACCGGCAGACACTGAAGCACTTCTTCGCGGTGTTCGACGATGCCCATGCCTACGTGAGCATCCGTTTGACGCAGACGTCGTTCAAATGGCCGGGGTTCCTCGCCAACTATCAGGGACACCGTTTCCTGGTGGCGCAGTCGGAGGTGGCATCGTTGCCGGATGGTACGGAGATCACCTCGTGTGATGGCGTGCCGATGGCCGACTGGGCCGAACGAATCGCGCCGTACGAACGGATCATTCCCGGACTCGGCTCCACCCGTGCACGTGCAGCCCCCCTGATCTTCCGTGACGCGGACAGTCCCTTCGTAAGCCGGCCGGTCCATTGCCTGATCGGCGGCAAGACCGTGGAGCTGGACTGGCGCAGCATCTCGTCCGGCGAGATGACCCAGGTCACCACGCGCATGCAGCCAAAGCTCGACGACGGCGTATCAGTCTCTTCGTTTGGCGACAACGGCGCCTGGGTACGGCTGGGCAATTTCTCGCCAGCCAATCGCAAGCAGTCCGACGAATTCGAAGCGCTTTACAAGATGGCGCCCGCGCTCCGTGACAAATCGGTGATCGTCTTCGACGTGCGCGGCAATGGCGGCGGCCCCTACGAATGGTTCATGGGCGTACTTCGCTCGCTCTACGGGCCGGAATACGTCGATTACTACGCGCGGGCACGTATGCAGATATCGCCTGTTTACCGGATTTCAAAGGGCAAGGAGCTAGACCCCGCACCGCCGGAGACCGGGGCGGATGCACCATCGAAGGCGCCTCTCGACGGCCTGCCGGACGACGGTAGTGAAGACCGGTTGCTGGATGCCGCAAAGGCGCGTGGCGCAAGCTTCATCCACCTGCCCAACCGGCACGATGTGCCAAGGCCTTCCTCGGCACCGGCCAGCCTCGTCCACGCCAGGGTGATCGTGCTCACCGACTATGGCTGCGGCAGTGCGTGTATCGGCTTCGTGGACGAACTCAAGCGTATCCCGGGCCTGACCCAGGTAGGTACCGAGACCTTCGTGGACTCGCGCACCGGCACAGCGGTGGCCGCCCGACTGCCCAGTGGCAACGGTTCGATCGGCGTACCCAGCATGACCCGCGATGGCCGCGAGCGTAACGACAACGAGCCCCAGAAGCCCGCCATGGAATTCGAAGGCGACATCGGCGACACGGCCGCAGCGCAGGCCTGGGTGCGCGACGTCGTGCTGGCAAAGCCGGCCCGCTGAGCGGGCACGACGGTTCCCGAGCGGCCGCATCCCGGTGACGTCACCGGGGTGCGGCTTTTTTGCTCCCAAGCCAAAGATCGCCAAATCAACGAGATAGACAAGATGCGTTCGCGCTGACGGGTTAAATTGGCTGGTGGGTCCCGCGAGGGTGCTCATACTTCTATACTGATTGTTTAGTCTTACCGGTCATTACCCGAACATGTTGAGAAGCGACCAAGTCCTCGTCACCGTCGGTACCGCCTGTTCCATCTCGGCGGTGGGTTCCACGGAAACCTACCAGGCGCGCGTGGCCCAGTCCGCGGAATTCCTGCCCCTGGCGGCCTTCGATGCAGGCCTTGTCGAGCTCGACCCTGCGGCGGACAACGCGGCCGACGGCATGCGCTGGGCCACGGGCGAACAGGCCGGCGAACCGGTCATGCTCGACGAGCTGGAGCGCCTGCACGGCCGCACCCTGCGCAGCAACAGCGGCATCCGCCACGTGCCCAACGTGCGTGACCTCGCCCCGCGCGTGGTCACCGACATCGCGGCCCCGCTGCCGCACGATCTGGAAACCGTGGGCCTGCGTCGCCTCGCTGGCCTGCGTTATGAAGACATCCGCGGCTCGAAGCTGAAGGATATGCACGGCCTGTTCCAGGACGATCCGTTGCTCAGCCCGTCGCTCCAGGCCCAGCTGTTTGCCTATGGCGCGCTCGGTGCGCTGGCTGGCCTGCCGCGTCCGCTCTCGGAGCTGGTGTCCCGGCCGTTCGGTTTTCGTGTGGCGGCGGCCACGGCCTTCGGTGGCCAGGAAGCCCTTGGCCAGTGGCTGCGTCCCGACGCACCGTTGCCCGAAGGCGGTTTCCCGAAGGATACCTTCGCCGTCCGTCTGGCTCATTCGCTCGGTTCGCACGGGCCTGCGCTGGTCTCGACCATGCTTGCGCCGGCATACAGCATCAGCCGCGTGCTGAAGAACCCCGAGCTGCGCGAGTCGCTGCGCTCCGACGACGTGGGCTTCATGCGTGTGCCCCAGGCACCGATGACGGCCGTCGGCGCCTGCGCATCCAGCCTGATCGCACTGGCGGACGTCGCGCCGCAGCTGCTGTTCGACTACCCGGGCTACCAGAAGCCCGAGATGGTGCTGCTGACGGCCGCCGATGCCGCGCTGCAGCCGCGTTTCGGCATCCTGGAAGCCTTCGGCGGCGGCGCGCTCATGACCGGCGACAAGCTCGCCACGAAAAACGCCGCGCATGGTGACGAAGAACGCACCGTGCACGATTCGCTGGCCCCGTTCGACATCGACGCCGACGGCACGGTCGTCGGCCACGGCGGTTCCGGCCTGCTGGTCACCACCCTCGATTTCGCGCTGCGCAACAAGCTCGACGTCACCTCGATCATCGTCGGCTGGGGCCAGAGCTCCGAAGCCGGCGGCAAGGCGCATTTCGCCGGCGTGGGTTTTGGTGGCGAGAATGCTCTGGTCCAGGCACTGGACATGGCCTTTGAAGGCCACGGCTACGGCGTGCACGACTTCCAGTACCTCGCCGCGCATGCCACGGGCACCCGCACCAACTCCAAGACCGACCTCGGTACCGCGTTGGCGGCGCTGCGTGGTGCGGGACAGCGCCAGGGCGTGGCCGAGGCCGACCTGCCGAAGCTGTTCGTCGGCACGCCCAAGGCCGTCGGCGATGGCCACACCATGGGCGAGACGGGCCTGAAGGCCGTGTCGCAGGCGTTGCAGTTCGTGCTGGGTCGTAAGGCGCCGGGCGTGCCCACCCTGCGCCGTCTCGATCCGGATCTGGCCGAAGTCGCCAGCCACTTCCATCTCCAGGCAGCGCCGTCGGAGGGCAATGCCAACGGTGGCGCGGTCTGCGCCACGCAGGGCTTTGGTGGCTACAACGGCGCCGTCGCGCTACGTTCGGCCACGCCCGAGGCCATCTCGCGCTATGTGTCCGACAAGGCCACGCTCGATGCCTATCTGGCCGAGTGGCCCGCGATCCGTGCGGAGCGCGAGAAGAACGAGCGCATCGCACGCCGCAGTCCGAAGCTCGCGCTGGCGATGGCAGAGAAGCATCGCTGGACCGGCCTGGACTGATCCACCCGCAGAAGCCCGGCCTGAGCGCCGGGCTTCTCGTTTTCAGCTCAGTGTCCCGTCTTTGGCGGACTGGCATCACCGCCGAGATCGCCGATGAGTGACACGCTATCGAGCAGGCGCTGTTCCTTTACGCTCAGCGCCGTCTGCTCCGTGCTCAGCAAGGTGGTCTGCGCCGTGACGGCCGTGGTGTAGTCGACCGTGCCCGCCTGGTATTCGTTGAAGGCAATTTCGGAACCGCGTCGCGCATCGGCCACGGCGCTGTCCAGCACGGCCGCCTGCTGCGCCAGGATGCTGATGCCAGACAAGTCATCCTCTACGTTCTGCAGGGCCGTGAGCACAGTCTCGCGATAGTTCGCTACCGAGGCCTCGTAAGAGGCCTTCGTGGCAGCGACCTGACCCTTGCGTGCGCCGCCATCGAAGATCGTCTCGCTCACGTCCGCACCCAGCGACCAGACATGGTTGGCGATATGCAGCAGGCCAGCCAGCGGCGACTGCGAGAAGCCATCCGCGCCCGAGAGCGTAATGTCCGGATAGTAGGCGGCGATCGCCACGCCGATGGCGGCATTCTGCGCAGCCATCTGTCGTTCGGCCACCGAGATATCCGGCCGGCGTTGCAGCAGGGTCGACGGCACGCCAGCGGGCACCGCAGGCAGTTCGGGCAGCGTGGTGCCATGGGGTATGGCGAGTTCCTCCGGTGTCTTGCCGACCAGCACGGCGATGGCGTGCTCATACTTCGCGCGTGAAACGCCCAGCGCGATCAGGCTCGACTGTGCGTTCTCGAGCTGTGTACGTGCGGTGATCACGTCCGACGGCGGCTTGATACCGGCGTCACCCTGGTTGGCCACGACGCGCAGGTATTCCTTGTAGGCATTCACGGTCTGTGTGAGCAGGTCGATATTGGCATCGGTGACGCGCAGGTCGATCACCGCATTGGCCAGCGCGACCTGTTCCGTCAGCGTGGCATTTGCCAGCGTGGCGGCACTGGCTTCGGCCGTGGCCTTGCTCTGTTCCACGCCACGACGCACCTTGCCCCACAGATCCGGTGCCCAGCTGACATTGCCTTCCAGCGAGCCCGAGGTGCGGATGCCCGGATTCACGGCCTGGCTGCCGGCAGTGGTACGCGAGCGCGTCGCCGAGCCGCTGATGCCAATGGTGGGAAACAGGCCGGCCCGGGCCTCCTGCACTTCGGCCAGGGCTTCCTGGTAGTTGGCATAGTTCTGCTGCACGGTCTGGTTGGAGACCGAGACCTGGGGCTCCAGCTGATCCAGCAGCGGATCGTGGAAGGCCTTCCACCATTCGCCCTTGGGCGCGTCGTCCGCCGGCTGCGCGACGTTCCAGCCGGGCTGGGTTGCGTAGCTGGCAGGCATCGCGACACTGGGCCTGGTGTAGTCGGGGCCGACCATGCAGCCATGCAGCAGCCACGCGATGGCGACGACGAGGGTCTTGTGGGATGTCTTCATGTCCGTACGCTCGCGTCTGCGCGGTTCCACGGCAGGCGGGCGGACCAGACCGCCAGCCTGGCCCGCAGGCCGTCGAGATGGATATAGATCACCGGGGTGGTGTACAGGGTGACGATCTGGCTGAGCACGAGGCCGCCCATGACGGTGATGCCCAACGGCTGCCTCAGGGAGGCGCCCTGCCCCAGGCCGATGGCCAAGGGCACGGCACCGAGCACGGCCGCCGCCGTGGTCATCATGATCGGCCGCAACCGGATCACTGCCGCGCGATGGATCGCCGTGCGTGCGTCCAGTGCCTCGTCGCGCTGAAGGTGTATGGCTACGTCGATCATCATGATCGCGTTCTTCTTCACGATGCCGATGAGCAGGATGATGCCGATCATGGCGATCACCGAGAACGGGATGCCAAAGATAAGCAGGGCCAGGGTTGCGCCGATGCCTGCCGAGGGCAGCGTCGAAAGGATGGTCAACGGATGCACGGTGTTCTCGTAGAGAATGCCCAGCACGATGTACACCGCCGCCAGTGCGGCGAGGATCAGCCAGGGCATGGTGGACATCGACTGTCCGTACACCTGCGCCGCACCGGCGAAGCTGCCGTGAATCGATGCCGGCATGCCGATCTGCCGCGATACCTGGTCGATGGTGGCGGCCGCTGCGCTCAGCGATCCGCCGGGCGGCAGGTTGAACGAGATGGTGGCGGCCACCAGGCCATCCTGGTGGCTCACCTGCGTGGCGGTGTGGTTGCCCACGTAACTCGCCATGGCGGGGAATGGCACCAGGGTTTCCGAGGCCGTGCTGTCCGCGCTGCCGCTCGAACTGCCGCCCTTGGAGTTGGCGATGGCGTTGTTGAGCTGGTTGGCCTCGGCGTCGGCGTTGCGCGAGTTCGTGCTGCCCGCCGTGCTCCCAGCCAGGGTCACGCCCTTCACCAGCGCCGACGACATCTGCGTCTGCTGGGTACCGCTGGCATTGCCTGCCGCCGTGCTGAAACGCATGCGGTCGAGCATCTGCGGGTATTGCCAGTACTGCGGCGCTACCTCCATCACCACGTAGTACTGGTTCAGCTGGTTGTAGATGGTGGACACCGTGCGCTGCCCGAATGCGTCGTAGAGCACGCTGTCGAGCTGGTTGGGCGCGAAACCATACCGCGCGGCGGTAGCGCGATTGAAGTTGATGTAGATCTGCAGGCCATGCTGCTGAAGATCGGAATTCACGTCCGATAGCTGGCTGCGCTGCTTTCCCAGTGCGTCGACCAGGCGTGGTACCCAGTCGAACAGCGAATTCGCGTCGTCACTGGTCAAGGTGTACTGGTATTCCGCAGCAGACTGGCGGCCGCCGATGCGCAGATCCTGCGCGGCCTGCAACAACAGGCGTGCACCGGATACCGCGTTGAGCCTGGGACGCAAGCGGTCCACGACTTCGGCGGCCGAGATCTGCCGCTCGGCCAGCGGCTTCAGTTCGATGAAGACATTGGCGGTATTGAGCGCCCTGCCCCCCGTGAACCCGGCCACGGATGCCACGGCGGGATCGCGCTGCACGATGCCTTGCAACTGAGCCAGTTTCTGCTGCATCGCCTGGAAGGAAATACTCTGGTCCGCGATGATCTGGCCGGTGAGGATGCCGTTGTCCTGCTCGGGAAAGAAGGTGGATGGCAGGAAGCGCACCAGCACGACGTTGAGCACGATCAGCACCAGGAAGATCACGGTCACCAGCGTACGGTGCTCCAGTGCCTTGCCGAGCGAGCGGTCGTAGCCATCGCGAAAGCGGTCGAACTGGCGCCCGGCCCAGCTTGCCCAGCGCCCTCCGGAAAAAGCCTTCTGTTGGCGCCGCAGCACATAGGCCGTCATGGTCGGGGTGACCGTCAGCGAGACCACGAGCGAGATGAGGATGGCGATGGACAGCGTCACGGCAAACTCGTGGAACAAGAGGCCCACGATGCCGGGCATCAGCAGGATGGGCAGGAACACCGCGATCAGCGACAGGCTCATCGAGATCACGGTGAAGCTGACTTCCGCGCTGCCGCGCAGGGCCGCCTCATGCACCTCCATGCCCTCTTCCACATGGCGTGCGATGTTTTCAAGCACCACCACGGCATCGTCCACGACGAAGCCCGTACCAATGGTCAGCGCCATCAACGACAGGTTGTCGAGGCTGTAGCCCAGCAGGTACATGGGGCCGAACGTGCCAATGATGGACAGCGGCAGCGCGGCGGCGGGCACCAGCACGGCACGTGGTGATTGCAGGAAGACGAACACCACCCCGATCACCAGCACCACGGCGATGCATAGCGTGCGCTCGGTATCGTCCACGGCGGCGCTCACGGACTGCGAGCGGTCCACGGCGATGCCGATGTGGACATCGTGCGGCAGCGAGGCTTCCACGGAGGGCAGGACCTTGCGGATCTGCCCCACGGTTCTGACGATATTGCTGCCAGGCAGCGGATACACGATTACCAGCACCGCATCCTTGCCGTTGTACAGGCCGGCATTGCGCAGGTTCTCGGCCGAATCCACCACATCGGCCACGTCACGCAGGAACACCGGCGCATTGTTGCGATAGGCGATCACCAGGTCGCGATACGGCGCGGCTTTCGGAATCTGGTCGTTCGACAGGATCTCGAAACGCTGGTCGCCCTGGTCGATATGCCCCTTGGCGCTGTTGGCGTTGGCCGAGCCCAGCGCGGCGCGCACGTCTTCCAGGCCGATACCGTAGCTGCTCAGCTGGTCCGGATGCAGCTCCACACGCACGGAGGGCAACGCGCTGCCGCCCAGGGTGATCTGGCCTACGCCGTCCACCTGCGACAGCTGCTGCTGGAGGATGGAATTGGCCGAGTCGTAAAGCTGGGCGCGCGTGAGCGTGGACGAGGTCAGCGCAAGCACCATGATCGGCGTATCGGACGGGTTGTACTGCCGGTAGGTGGGGTTGTTGCGCAAGGTGGACGGCAGGTCGGCGCGCGCTGCCTGGATGGCCGCCTGCACATCGCGCGCGGCGCCGTTGATGTCGCGATCCAGACCAAACTGGATCACGATCATGGCCGAGCCCACGGAGCTGGTCGAGGTGAGTTCGCTCACATCGGCGATGGAGCCCAGTCTGCGTTCCAGCGGCGCGGCCACCGTCGAGGCCATGATGTCCGGACTGGCACCGGCCATGCTCGCCTGCACCACGATCACCGGGAAGGTGACATTGGGCAACGGTGCCACCGGCAGGTTGAAATACGCCAGGGCACCCGACAGCAGGATGGCGACGGCCAGCAGCGTGGTCGCTACGGGGCGCCCGATGAATAGCCCCGGGATGTTCATGGCTGCGGCCCGATCGCCGGCTGCGGTGCCTTGCGCCGGCGCGAAGCCAGGCGATCAAAGAACAGGTACACCACCGGTGTGGTGAACAGGGTCAGCACCTGGCTGAGGGCCAGGCCACCGATGATGGCCAGTCCCAGCGGCCGGCGCAGTTCCGAGCCCGTGCCCGTGCCCAGCAACATGGGCAAGGCACCGAGCATGGCCGCCAGCGTGGTCATCAGGATGGGGCGAAAACGCAGCAGCGATGCTTCGAATACGGCATCGGCCGGCGTCTTTCCGTGCGTGCGCTCACCTTCCAGGGCGAAGTCCACGATCATGATCGCGTTTTTCTTCACGATGCCGATCAGCAGCACGATGCCGATGATGCCGATCACGTCGAGATCGTGACCGGCGACCATCAGGGACAGCAGCGCGCCGATACCGGCGGACGGCAATGTCGACAGGATCGTGACCGGATGGATGAAGCTCTCGTAGAGCACGCCCAGCACGATATAGACCGCTACCAGTGCGGCGAGCAGAAGATACACCTCGCTGGACAACGAATCCTGGAAGGCCTGCGCCGCACCCTGGAAGGACGATGTCACCGACGGTGGCAGGTTTGCGGCCTTCTCTGCGCTGGCGATATCGGCGACGGCCGTACTGAGCGAGGCGCCCTGGGCGAGGTTGAACGAAAGCGTGACGGCCGGAAACTGGGCCAGATGGCTGATCGCCAGGGGTGACTTCACGATGCGGATGGACGCAATACCCTTCAGCGGCACCTGTCCGCTGCTTCCGGTCTGGCTCGGCAGGTAGATGTCGCCCAGTGAATCGACCGTGGACAGGCTCTCGGGCTTCGCCACGAGGATCACCCGGTACTGTCCGGACTGCTCGAAGATGGTGGAGACGATGCGCTGGCCCAGGGCATCGTAGAGCGCATTGTCGATGGTGGCGGCCGTGATGCCGTAGCGCGCCGCCAGCTGGCGGTTCACCTCGACGTCCACGGCCGGGCCATCGTTGGCCAGGTCACTGGTCACGTCGGTAATCGAGGCGATGCCCTTCATCCGGTTCACCAGTCCGGGTACGTATTTTGCCAGTTCGTCCTGTGACGAACCGCGCAGCACGAACTGGTACTGGTTGGGCGATACGGTGGTGTCGAGGGTCAGGTCCTGCTCCGGTTGCAGGAAAAGCCTGATGCCGGCGACGTTGGCGGTGTCTTTCTGCAGGCGTCGCGCAATGCTGGCGGCGGTACCGGAGCGATCCCCGATGGGCTTGAGATCAATGAGGAAACGACCATTGTTGAGCGTCTTGTTGGTGCCGTCGATACCCACGTACGACGTGATACCGGCCACGTCGGGGTCTTTCACCAGCACATCGGCCAGCGCGGCTTGTCGCTCTACCATCGCGGCATACGACACCGAGTTGTCGGCCACGCTGATGCCTTCGATCACGCCCACGTCCTGCACGGGGAACAGGCCCTTGGGGATCACCACGTAGAGGACCAGCGTGATTGCGACGGTCCCCAGGAAGACCAGCAGGGTCAGTGTCTGTCGCGCCATGACGAAACGCAGGCCGCGCTCGTAGGAACCCAGCAGACGGTCGAACAGGGATTCGCTGATGCGTTCGAAGCGGCTGGGCTGCCGTTGCGCCTGAGCACGGAGGATACGGGCACACAGCATGGGCACCAGGGTGAGCGACACGATGCCGGAAATCACGATGGTGACCGCCAGGGTGACCGCAAACTCCTTGAACAGGCGGCCGATCACGCCGCCCATGAAGAGCAGCGGGATCAGCACGGCGATCAGTGACACGGTCAGCGACACGATGGTGAAGCCGATCTGCCCTGCGCCTTCCAGCGCGGCTTCCATGGGGGTCTTGCCTTCCTCCAGGTAGCGGACGATGTTCTCGATCATCACGATGGAGTCGTCCACCACGAAGCCGGTGGCGATGATCAGCGCCATCAACGACAGGTTGTCGATGGAATAGCCCAGCTCGTACATCGCGGCCAGCGTGCCGATCAGTGACACCGGCACCGAGATGCTGGGGATGATGGTGGCCGGCAGGTTGCGCAGGAAGACGAAGATCACCAGCACCACCAGCACCACGGCCAGTGCGAGTTCGAACGCAGCGTCGGAGACCGACGAACGGATCACGCCCGTGCTGTCCGAGACGATGTCCACCTTCATGCCGGCCGGCAGGGTGGATTCCAGCGCAGGCAGTTCTTTCTTGATCTGGTCCACCGTGGCGATCACGTTGGCACCGGGCTGCCGCTGCACGTTGAGTACGATGGCTTGCTGGTGTCCGTACCATGCGCCCAGCTCGGTGTTCTGCGCCGACTGGGTCACCTTCGCCACGTCGCGCAGGTAGACGGGCGCGCCGTTCTGGTACGAGATCACCGTGGCGAGATAATCCTTGGGATCGCGAATCTGGTCGTTGCCGTTGATGGTGTAGTCGAGCTTCGGGCCGTCGAAATTGCCCTTGGGCTGGCTGACGTTGACGTTGGCCAGCAGCGAACGCAGGTCATCGATGTTGAGGCCATAGGCTGCAAGCTTCTTCGGATCGGCCTCGACACGAATGGCCGGCACGTTGCCGCCGGCAGGCACCACGAGGCCCACGCCCGGCACCTCGGCAATCTTCGAACCCAGCCGGTTGTTGGCCACGTCCTCGATCTGGTTCAGTGACATCGACGCCGACGTCACCGCCAGGGTGAGGATCGGACGATCGGCGGGGTTTACCTTGGCATAGGTCGGGGGCGCAGGCAGGCCGCTGGGCAGCAGGCTGGACGCAGCATTGATGGCCTCCTGCACGTTCTGCTCGGCCACGTCGAGGCTGAGCGACAGGTCGAACTGCAAGGTGATTACCGACGCGCCGGCCGAACTGGTCGAGGTCATCTGCTGAAGGCCGGGAATCTCGCCCAGCTGCACCTCCAGGGGCGCCGTGACGGTATTGGCCATCACCGACGGGCTGGCGCCGGGATAGAACGTCTGCACCTGGATCACGGGGTAATCCACATCCGGCAATGACGACACCGGCAGGAAGCGCACGGCCACCAGGCCCACCAGTACCAGGGCAAGCATCAGCAACGCCGTGGCCACCGGCCGCAGGATAAAGAGGCGGGAGATGTTCATGAGCGGCGCTTACGAGGCATGCCGCCGTGAACTGCCACTATGCGCGGGGGCCGTGCCTCCCGCACTACCGGCATGCGCACTGGTGCCGGCAACACGGATCTTCGCGCCGTCCGTGAGGCGGTCCATGCCATCGGTCACCACCTGCTGCCCCACTGAAAGCCCGGAGGTGATGACCGTGTTGGTGCCATCGCCCGGTCCCAGGGTCACCTTGTGCACCGATACGGTCTGGTCGGCATTGACCAGATAGACGAAGTCGCCAGGGGCACCGCTCTGGATCGCCGGCGTGGGCACCACCACCGCCTGCTTCAGCGTATCCACCAGCAGCCGTACGTTGACGAACTCGTTGGGATAGAGCGCCTCGTCGTCATTGTCGAACATGGCGCGGAGATTGATGGTGCCCGTGCTGGTCTGCACCTGGTTGCCCAGTGCATAGAGCTTGCCCGTGGCGATCTGGTGGCTGTTGTCGCTGTCGAAGACCGTCACGGGAAGCGAATCGCTCGTGCCGAAGCGGCGAAGCACCTTGCCCAGTTCGTTCTGCGGCACGGTGAACTGCACGGTGGTGGGCTTCATCGTGGTGATGGTGACGATGCCCGGTGAGGTCGACTGGGTGACGTAGTTGCCCGGGTCGACGAGACGAAGACCCACCCTGCCCGCCACGGGCGCCACGATATGGCAGTAAGCCAGGTCCAGGTCGTCCTGCGCGATGGCTGCCTGATCCGCCTTCACGGCAGCCTCGTCCTGCTGCACCGTGAATTTCTGGTCCACGTACGTCTGCTCGGCGATGGATTTCTGCTGGAACAGCTGCGTGAAACGGGCAAGGTCCGAGCGCGCCTGGCCGAGACTGGCCTGGTCCTTTGCAAGCTGGGCTTCGGCCTGCTGCTTCTGGATCTGGTACTGGCGTGGGTCGATCTGGGCGAGGAACTGGCCCTTCTCGACATCCTGTCCTTCCTTGTAGCCCACGTCAGTGAGATAGCCGCTGAGCTGGGGCAACACGTTCACCGTGGCCACGGGCGTGACGGTGCCCAGCTCATTGAGGATCTCGGGCATGTCGGCCACGGAGACTTTCGCCGTGCTCACCAGCTGGGCGGGCGTGCCCTGCCTGCCCTTGCCGCTGTTGGCGAACAAGTGAAACAGCACGAGCGCGAGCACGGCGATGACCACGATGGCGAGGATCCAGTGCCACTTCCGGCGGGGCCTGCGCACTGAATCGGTCGCGTCGCTCATCTGTCGTACTCCTTCGGTTGGGCCGATCCGGCTACGCAGAAGGAACGCACGAGACGGTCATGCGTTTATTCGTGACATTTCGTGTTCACTGTACGCTCATTCTTTTCGCAAGAAATCACAGGGTGACCATGTAGGTGATGAGAAAGCACACCAGGGTCAGCATCACCATGGCGAGGATGAAGGCCACATCGGCAATGCGCTCAAGACGGTGCAACCGGATATCCGAATCCACGCGCATTGCAAAATAGGCGGCCAACGTAGCGATAAGAAAGAGAATGGCGTCGAACGCCAGCAGATCGTCGGTGATGGTGTCGGTGCGCGTATACGAAATCACGACACGCAGCAGGCTGATACCCGTGAGGCAGACACCCACCATCGCCGCCGAAATGGTGCATATCATCCGGCAGGTGCCCTCGGCGAGAGGGTTGATGGATCGATTCGGCATGATCGTTACCTTTCGTGCGGGGTCGCCGCTACAACGACGCGCTTCGCCGGCTGGTTGACCTGCCGATTCCATACGGTGGCTGACCGTAAAGCGGCACGCTCGTAAACCCAGGGCGCCCGCAGCCGTTTTTGCGTCCAGGTACCAGGCCGCTCGTGCCAGCCTGGCAGCCAGCCAATTCGCACGATTTCGCGGGTGATGCCATGAACATGCTTCGTTCGATCGCTCTGACCGCCGCCTTCGTCGCCTGCTCGGCAGGCACGGCCGCAGCACACGCGCAGGTCTATGTGGATGCCGGCGTCAATATCGGTCCGGCGCCCATCTGCCCCTACGGCTATTACGACTATGCACCCTACCCGTGCGCGCCTTACGGCTACTACGGTCCGGAATGGTTCCTGGGCGGCGTGTTCATCGGTGCGGGACCCTGGTTTCACGGGCCGGCCGGCTTCCGCGGACACATCGATCCGCGCTTCGATCCCCGTCGCGGCTATCACGGACCGTTGCCCGGTCCGCGCGACCGCCCGCGACCGGAGGAGCGTTTCGACCGGATGCCCAACTTCCGCGGTGGTGAGTGGCGTGACGGCCACGGCGGTGGCGGTCGCGAACGCTGATCCATCAAGGTGAAAGCCTTATGTCGCGGGAACCGCTTGCGGTTCCCGCGTTGGCATAGGTCAGGCCAGTGGGCGCACCTGGACGGAGCGCCGCAGTCCACTCAACACAATTGCCACAAGGATCGCCAGTGCAATCATGCCTGCCGCCATGGCGGGTTGCAGTGTATCCACCAGCGCTCCGGTGCATAACGCGGCGACGGGAACGGCGCCTAGCGTCACGGCCGAGAGCCAGGTCATTTCCTGCCCGATGTGTTGCGATGCAGCCGTCATCTGCAACCACGACTGCGACTGAATGCCATAGACATTCGATGCGGCAGCCAGCAGAAAGAAAGCAGGCAGCACGGTCGCCAGGCCCGTGCCGGCGAACAGCAATACGTAGCCCGATACCGCTACGGTCCAACAGCCGATAATGCGACGGATGACACCGCGCATATCCGCGTGAGTGGCAGTTGAAAGCATCGATGCGAGGCCGATGCCCGCGAACTGTGCAACGTACACCGACAGGTAGCGCGGATCATTCCGTTGCACGAGCATGATCGGCAGCAGTACCTGCACCGGGCCGAACACCAGTACCGAGCTGACCAGAACGTACGCATAGAAGCGGCGAGGAATGCGGGTTCCGCCAGTATCCAGCGATGGCGCTTGTTGCGGAGCCGGTAACCGGATCGTACCGCGTCGTCCTACCGCGACGAGCATGGGGATCGACAAGGCCACGCACAGTGCATCGATGCCAAAGGCGACGGAAAGCCCCTGCGTACCCTGGGAACCCAATACGACGGAACCTGCCAGCAACGGCAGCATGACGGTGGCTACGCCCGATATCAGCGCCAGTACCGCGTTTCCGGCAGGCACGAGGGTGCGACGCACATACATCGGAAAGACTGCGCGGCCCGCAGGATACGCCACGGCCCAGACGATGCCTCCAAGCAGCGCCGTGAGATAGATCATGCCGATAGACATCATCCCCATGAAGGTCAGCAAGCACACCATGGCATTGCTGGCCACGAAGAGAAGCCTGCAGGTCAGCAGCACGCGCAGGGGCTGAAGCCGGTCTAGGAGGTGCGGAAAGAACAACAGCAGGCAGAGGCTGGGCACGGCCTCGATCGCAGCGGTGACACCCAGGTCCAGGGCGCGTCCGCTCAGGCGCATGACAAGAAATGGCAGTGCCAGCAGAGTGAAACTTGCGCCGAGCGTGGTCACCAGGTTATCGAGCATCAGCAAGCCGAGCCGGGGCTCGCGATACCCGATGCGAAGCAGGCGCAGGCCGCGCATGATGCTGCGGCCTGCCATCGAGCCGCCCCTGCCCCGGGCCACGTCTTATGCGCTGCGACGCAGGAAGTACAGGTCACCCTGGCGGATCACATCCAGCCCGAAGGATGCGGCAATCGTGGTCAGCTTGGCTTCGTCCAGACGCCATGCGGTCTCGACATCATCGACCCCTACATCGAGCACCCATTGCATGCCCGTCCAGTGCGTAATCACGAGGCCATCCTCGGCGAGCAGGCCGGCAATCGTCTCGAAATAGCGCTCGAAGTGCCTCTGGCAACAGGCGAAGCTGGCGAGGTTGTTGTCGACGACGTAGTCGAAACGGCTGGTACGAAAAGTGTCGGCGAACGGTGCGCCATGCTTGTTGAGCAGTTGCAGTGTGTAGCCAGGAAGATCGAGGCGTTCGCCGTGCAGCAGTTCATTGACCGCTACCGTCACACCCACGATGCGTGCTGCCCGTCCGGCGACCAGTTGTGCCACGGAGGAATTGCCCGCTCCGATATGCAGGATCGACTTGCCACGCAGTTCCGCCCCATCGAGCCAGCGGTTGATGGCCTCCTGGTCGAGGGTCGGCTCGCAGGCCGAGTAATCCACCAGAGGCCAGGAGATGGCGTCCGCCGCAGCGTCGTAGCGCTCCACGCCCGGTTCATGGCCGCAGTCCGTAGTACTGACACCGATGTCAAAACGTGGCCTGAAAACGGTGCCCGGGATGGGCGTCGATGCAGCGTGCGATTCGTTCACGGTAGATGCCTCCGCGGCGAGGGGCGGGATGGGAAACATGCATCCATGCAAGGGCCGCGAACCGTTGGAGGACGCCGTTTCGTACTGTAGGGCGCGCTGAGTCGCCGAAAGTGCAATTTCGGCAAGAATGCACCCTGTCCGACAAAAACGTGTCCGCTTTCACAGTTTCCGAAGGTCTGGACCCCGAATATCCGACCCCGTTGCACGCGCTTTGACATCGTTGTCATCGCTTCGCGGGCCATGGACACGCCAGCCACCGGCGTGCGCCCGCTCCATGGAAATGCCATCCGGTATCCACGACCGGACTGTGGCTGGGTATGAGGGGCTTTATGATCAGCTTGCCGGTATTGCTCGGATTGATCGGTTTCTCGACGTTGCTGCTGTTCCTGTGCACGGTCGTCATGCTGGGGCTTTACCTGGCGAGGCGACTGCGGCCCACGCGAGCCGAGACGCGGCTGGCCGAGTATCCGTTCGTTTCCATCCTCGTGCCCTTCTATAACGAGCCCGAGCCGTCCTTCCTGCGCACGCTGGAAGCCATCGAGGCGGCGGATTACCCCGGCCGGCTCGAAGTGATCCTGATCGACGACGGTTCGAGCAATTCGACGCCGACAATGCTCACCGAATGGCTTCGATGTACGCGCGACAAGCACTATGTGCTGGTGACACTGGAGAAGAACGGCGGCGCGAAGGGGCTGGCGCTGGATGCCGCGCTGCCCCGGCTATCGCCGGATTCCGACGTGGTCACGGTGATCGACAGCGATACGGTGATCATGCCCCACGCACTGCGTATCGCGGTGGAAGAGCTGTACTCCTCGCCGACGCATGCCGCTGCCTGCGGGCTTATCGTGCCCGACGGACGGGACACCTCCTGGCTGCACCGTCTCCAGTTTTACGAACACGTGGGCGCGCTGGCGATCATCCGCTACGTGCAAAGCCGCGTCGGCATGGTCAACGTGGTGGCCGGTGCATTCTCGTTGCACAAGACGTCGGTCATCCGCGAGCTGGGCGGCTGGGGCGAGTGGCTGGTGGAGGACATCTCCTGGACCTGGCGCGCGCTCGCTCACGGCTACACCATCGGATATGCGCCGGAGGCCATTGCGTATACGGTCTGTCCGTCCACGCTGTTCGGCTTGTTCCGTCAGCGCCGTCGCTGGGCGCGCGGGCGGCTGGAGTCGTTCCGCGTGGCCTGGGGCATTTCCTGGTCCAACACCGTGAAGATGCTGCCCTGGTGGCTGTTGTGGGCACAATCGGCCTTGCTGCCTACCCTGCTGCTCAGCATCGCGGGGGCATGGATCTACCGCAGCCCGCTGCTGCTGGACCTGGCCTTTGCCAACTGGCTGCTCATGGCCGTGCTGAATGGAGTAGCCTGCGTGCAGGCGCGCGATCGCCTGCAATTGCGCTGGTTCGATATCGTACTGGTGTCGATATACAACACCTGCATCGATACGCTGCTGCTGCCGGCCAATCTTATCGGCCTGTTCGACGAAATCACCGGGCACCGCAAATCCTGGCTGACACGATAAGCATCCATGGACTACCACGCCTTCCTTGCCGCATGGCCTCAGGTCTATCTGGGGCGCGGTCTCGCGGATGATCCGCATCTGTGCCTGACCTTCGACGACGGCCCTGGCGTGGTGACGCCCGCCGTACTGGAAGCGCTGGACCAGCTTGGCGTCACCGCAACGTTCTTCTGCCTGGGCGAGGCCGCCCTGCACCGCCCGGACATGGTGCGCGCCATCGTGGCGGGAGGGCATGAGGTGGGCAGCCATGGGCATTCGCATCTCGACCTGCGCCAGCTCTCGGCGGAGGTTTTCGCACGCACCCAGGTATTGCCATCGATCCGCGTGCTCGAAGACATCACGGGGTCGGAAGTGACGTTGTTCCGGCCGCCATATGGCGAGATATCGCCTGCGCAGGTGGAGTGGCTGGCCAGTGAGGGGCTTACGCTGGTCGGGTGGTCGGTCGATCCGCAGGACTGGGCCGACCCCGAGGCGCCGGGCCATGTTTCCCGCGTGGTCGGTGAAATCACACGAAAGCTGCATCCGGGAGCCATCGTCCTGCTGCATGACGGAGACGATGGCGATACCAGCCGGGCATCCATCGTGGAGATCCTGAACGAGCTGGTGCATCCCTTGCGCCACAAGGGCTACACCTTTGTGCAGGCAGGCCACATGCTGCGCCGTCGCGGCGTGGCCATGACCACCTGAGCGTGTCCGGGCGCCCGCATCGGACAGGCGCAATTTGACACGAAGCGCTTCATGCACCAGCATGGCGTTCGGACGTCCATACGTCCTTATGTTCACATGGACCACCTCCCTCGATGAGTCTTCAGCACGCCCCCGCACTGCACGCATCCATCGCTCTCGCCAGCGGTGCATCGTGCTGTTGTCGTCGCTGATGCACTGAGTTTCCGGCCGGCACCTGCCCGGCCCACACCTTTCTTTCGCGCAACGTGGCCTCCGGTCGCGAACGCTTCCCTGTTGCCAAGGATATTGCCCATGAGGACCTCTCACGCGGGGCGTTCCCGCCTCGTCGTTTCGATCCTGATTGCACTCGCGGCAGGCGCAAGCCATGCCGATGAGGCGCCCGACAAGGATCCGACGCGCCTGCAGACGGTCGTGGTGACCGGTACGCGTTCAGTCAACCGCAGCCAGAGCAGTTCGCTCTCGCCCATCGACATCGTGACTGCCCAGGATCTCCAGTCATCGGGCGATACCCAACTGGGGGCCGTCCTGTCGCGCCTCGTGCCCTCGCTTAACTTCCCCCGTGCACCCGGTAACGACGGTTCGGGCATCGTGCGGCCTGCCGCGCTGCGTGGGCTCTCGCCCGATGAAACCCTCGTGCTGGTCAATGGCAAGCGCTGGCACACCGGCGCCCTGCTGAATCTTCAAGGTGCGCTGGGTCGTGGTTCCGCGCCAGCCGATCTCAATGCGATTCCCGTGTCGGCCATCGACCATATCGAAGTGCTGCGCGACGGCGCCTCGGCCCAGTACGGCTCCGATGCCATCGCCGGCGTGATCAATATTGTTTTGAAAGGCGCAGCTACGCCGGGCAGCAACGAGGCCAGCATCACCGCCGGCCGCTACAGCGCGGGCGATGGCAGGCAGTGGCAGGGCGATGCGAGCATCGGCGTGCCACTGGGTGGCGACAAGGGCTGGGCAAGGCTAAGCGTGGTGCAGGGGCATGCGGATACCACCGATCGCGGCGGCCGCGATGACCGGGACCCCACGTCGCCGGTCTATGGGCAGAAGACGCAGCGCATCGGCGAACCGGATATCCGTACCCATCAGGCGCTGCTCAACGTGCAGTACGCCGTGGCACACAACGTCGACTTCTACGCCTTCGCCAGCACCAGCAGTCGCGAGGGCACGTCGCCTGCGCTGTTCCGCACGTACAACAGCAGCCGCAACATTCCCTCCATCTACCCCTATGGCTACCTGCCCCTCAATGACGTGCGTTCCATCGATAGTGCGGTGGTTGCCGGCCTGCGCGGTACCACCGATGGCGGTTGGCGCTGGGATATAAGCGGTAACTACGGACGCAGCCGCGTGAGCATCGACCCCACGCACACGCTCAATGTGGACCTGGGCGCCGCCAGCCCCACGCGCTTCGATGCGGGCCGCCTCGTGGCAACGCAGAAGGCCGTCGATGTCGATATTGCAAAGGATCTTTCGGTCAACTGGCTCGCGAACCCGTTGACCCTCGCCTTCGGCGTGGAATACCTCTACCAGGGTTATCGCATCGCGGCAGGCGAGCCGGCCTCGTATGTCGGCACGGGATCGCAGGGTTTCCCGGGGTTCCAGCCGGGTGACGCGGGTTATCACGGCCGGCATGACGTGGCCGAGTACATCAGCCTGGAAAACCAGATCACCGACAAGCTGAGTGGTTCGCTCGCGATACGCCACGAGGACTATACGGATTTCGGCAAGACCACCTCGGGCACGCTCTCCGCGAGGTATGACTTCACCGATGCCTTTGCCTTGCGCGGCACTGCGGCCACCGGCTTCCGTGCCCCTTCCCTGCCCCAGCAGTTCTATTCGACCACCTCGACCAATGTCATCGGCGGCGTGCCGACGCAGATACGCAACTTCGCGGTGAACAACCCGGTGGCGCAGGCGCTCGGCGCGGAGCCGCTGAAGGCCGAGAAATCGCACAACTACACCCTGGGAGCCGTGTATGCCCCCGGCGCCTGGACGGTATCGCTCGATATCTACCAGATCACCATCGGTAACCGCATCGTCCCATCGGAAAACCTGGTGGGCGACGATGTGCGAGCGTATCTCGACAACCACGGCTTCCCCGGCATCCAGGGCGGCAGCTACTTCACCAACGCGCTGAAGACCCGCACCCGGGGTGTCGATCTCAGCAGCGGCTATCGTTTCGACTTCGGCAGCGCAGGCAACCTCCAGCTGAGTGCCGCGTACAGCCGGAACCATACGTCGATCCTCTCGGTCGCCGCCAATCCGCCGCAGCTGGCGCAGAACGGCCTGGAGCTGGTGCGCGTCGGCCACATCGCACAGGGCTACATCACCGACGGCGCGCCCAGGGACAAGATCGTGCTTGGAGCCGACTACGGGGTGGCCGGCTGGAGCCTTCATGGCGGGCTCACGCGTTACGGCCAGTTCCGGGTCAACCAGGATCCGGTAAGCAATCCCGGCTACGACCAGATCTTCCCGGCACGCTGGCTGCTCGACCTGTCGGCGAGCTATGCGGTGGCAGGCTGGTCGTTCACGGCAGGCGTGGACAACCTCACCAACGTGTATCCGCAGAAGTACCGCGCCGGCAGCGATGGTGCCGTAGGCGGCACGTGGCCTTATCCGGATTACTCGCCATTCGGCTACAGCGGCCGCTATCTGTATACGAGGGTGGCTTATCGCTGGTGATCCCTGGCCTTGAGGCAAAGGGTCTTCGACCCTACAATGCGAATGATTCGCGTTAATGACGCCTCTTTCCTTCGTGCCGGCGATGAGCCACCTTCCGACATCTCCGCACCGGTCGCCGCTGGTCGATGCGCTCCAGACGCATTACCACTCGCTGCTCGTGGCCGCCGCCCGGGTGCTCCGTTCGCGTGACTGCGCGGCCGATGTCGTACAGGACGCCTACCTGAAGGTGGTCGCCATGGGCGATACGGGGAGCGTGGCCAATCCCCTCGCCTTCCTGCACCGGATGACGCGGAACCTGTCCATCGATCTGCTGCGCGAACGCGAGGTCCGCGAGCGTCACGTCGATAGTGGCCAGTTGCCCGAGCAGGTAGCCGATGCCTCTCCCGGCGGCGAGCGACGGGTGATGGGCCAGCAGCGACTGGCCCTGCTGGCGTCCATCGTCGACGAGTTGCCGCCCCGATGCCGGGAAGTCTTCCTGCTGCGCAAGGTTGACCTGCTGCACCCGGACGATATCGCCGGGCACCTCGGTATCAGCCGCAACATGGTCGAGAAGCATCTGCGCAAGGCGCTGGTACACTGTCAGGCCCGCCTGGAAGAACTGGAAAGATGAAGCACGCGCGCCGCAAGGATGCCGCGGAAACCCTGCGTGAAGTGGCGGCCGAATGGGCCATCCGGATCGACGTCAACGACCTGACTGATGCGGAGAACGCCCGGCTCGACGCATGGCTCGCGGCTGACCCAGCCCACGCTGCCGCCCTTCAGCGGGCGCTGTTGCTGTGGTCGGAGCTGGATGGCGCCGCCACCGTGGCAGGCGTTCGGCGGCGTGGAAAGGCGCATGCGGCGCTGCGTACGCGTGGCCGTCACCGGCGCAGGCAGCTGCTGGCTGCCGCCGCGGCGGCCACGATTGCCTTCGTCTTCGGCACGGGTGTGGTATTTCGCCAGGATCTGGGTATCTGGCTCCGGGCCGATATGCATACGGGCACGGGCGAAAGCCGCTCCGTGAACCTGGCCGGCGGCAGCACGCTGAAGCTGGATGCACGCACCGCCGTGGCCTTTCATGACGACGCGGGCCACCGGGTGGTCGAGCTGCTCAAGGGCCGGGTCCAGGTCGACGTCGGCCATGCCGATCCCCGGCCGTTCCATCTGCGCGTCCACGGGGCCGAGGTGGTGGATATCGGCACCGTCTTCCAGGTGGATTCGCGCAGTGACGAAACCGAAGTCAGCGTGAGCCAGGGCAGCGTCAGCGTCAGCAGTGCCGGCCAGACCAGTACGGCCAGCGCCGGGGAAAGCCTGGTCATCGACGCCGACGGCCTGCCCAGCCGGGCCTCCACGGCCGATATCGACTCGCTTACGGCCTGGACGCGCGGGCGCCTCATCTTCGAAGACCTGCCCCTGACCGACGTCGTGGACGAACTCCAGCGTTATTACCCCGGCCGCATCGTCATCGTCGATGCCGGTGCCGGCCGTCGCCGGGTGAGCGGCGTCTTCGATGCCTCAAGGCCCATGGACGCCCTGCGCGCCATCGAGCGCAGCCTCCACTTGCGGCTGCATCAGTGGCCCGGAGACATCGTCACCATCGACGTGTAACCGGGACATCCTCTTTTCGATGGCTCGCCCGTCATAGGAATGAGTCTCACTTCCCGGATCCCTCCGAATGCCCGTTTCGTCCCGTCGACACCCCCTTGCCTCGCCTCTTTTCCGCCGCGGCATGAGCCTGGCCATTGCCGCCGCCCTGGCCCTGGGCGCAAACGGTGTCTGTGCCGCAGGGGCTGTCCAGCGCACCGCCGAGTTCCATATTCCCGCCGGCACGATGACGCAGGCCCTCAATCGCTTTGCCGAGCAGAGCAACCTCAACCTGCTTTACGACGCGTCGCTGACCCGCTCGCTCCAGGCCCCCGCACTCGACGGCAGCTATGAGCCGTCGCAGGCTCTCGACCGCCTGCTGGCCGGTTCGCCGCTGGTCGCCCGCGTGGAATCCGACGGCTCGGTCCGCATCGAGCGCGGCACCACCCTGGGGGCGCCGGCCGCAGCCCCCACCCAGGTACCGGTCCGCCAGCGCGGTACCGCACACGGCCGCGTCGAGAACCTCGATGCCGTGGACGTGCGCGCCACGTCTTCCGGCTATGCCGCGCAGCAGATCCAGTTCGGCAAGCTGCCGACCGATCCGCGCGAGATCCCCAGTTCGGTGTCCGTCGTGACCCGTCAACGCATGGACGACCAGAACATGGTGACCGTGGCCGAGGCGCTGAACCGTTCCACGGGCATCACCGCCGTGCCCTACGGCATGGGCACCTCGTATTTCCAGGCGCGCGGTTACCAGCCCGATGTGCAGTTCGATGGCATTCCCGCGAACAACGGTCTTCAGTACCAGTCGCAGTTCGATCTCAACATGTACGAGGCCATCGAAATCTTCCGCGGGCCGGCCGGCATCCTGCAAGGCCAGGGCAGCCCGGGCGGCACGGTGAACCTGCTGCGCAAGCGTCCCGGCGACACGTATTCGCTGCTGGGTTCCATCTCGGCCGGCTCGTGGAACAACTTCATGGGCAACCTGGACATCACGGACCGCCTCAATGAATCCGGCTCGATCCGTGGTCGCGCCGTAGTGTCGGCACAGGATACCGATTACTTCTACGACAAGGCCCATTCCTCGCACCAGATGCTCTACGGCATCGTCGACTTCGACCTGTCGCCGGATACGGTGCTCACGCTGTCGGCGGCCGCGCAGCGTGAAGACCACAGCCCGCTGGACTGGGGTCAGTCCGTGCTCGCGGTGCCCCCGCACGGCAAGGCGCTGGACGCGCCCCGTTCCCAGTTCTATGGCACGAACTGGAGCACGGACGAGCCGCACATGAATGACCTGTACGCGGAACTGCGCCATGCGTTTTCCGATACGTGGCAGGCCAAGGTGGCTATCGACCGCCGTTCCAGCAGTGATCATTCGCTCTATGGCTACATCAGTGGCCTGATCCTGCCCAACGGCAACATGGGCAATTACCTGCTGCAGCGGCAGGAGACGAATCTCGACTGGACCGGCGTAGACGCCAGCGTCTCCGGTCAGTTCGACCTGTTCGGCATGCCGACCGATACCACCTTCGGCCTCGACTACGCGCAGAAGCGCCAGGACGGCTACAGCGGCAATGAAACGCTGCCCACACGCGTTGATGTGCTGAATCTCCCGGACATTCCGCGTCCCGACATCGCCTATGACTCGCACGACAAGTCGTTGACCAAGCAGTACGGCGCCTATGGCGAAGTCCGTCTTCATCCGGTTGAAGACCTCAGCGTACTGGTAGGCAGCCACTTCACCTGGTATCGCAACCGCAACCAGGGCGGTTACCCCTACCTTGGCAGCTGGCAGAACGATCCCGGCGTGGATCACAAGGCAGCCCCCTATCTGGGCTTGGTTTACGACATCAACAAGAACCTGTCGGCCTATGCCAGCTACACGAGCATCTTCGTGCCGCAGAACAACCTGCGTTATGGCGGCGGCACGTTGAAGCCCCGTACGGGCAAGCAGTACGAAGTGGGCCTGAAGGGTGCCTTCCTCGATGGCATGTTCACTGGCTCGATCGCCGCGTTTCGCGTGCGTGACGAGAACCGGGCGGTCAATGATCCCGAGCACATCACCTACTTCATTTCGGCCGGTCGCGCGCAGAGCCAGGGCTGGGAAGCGGAGATCAACGGCCGGCCCCTGCCGGGCTGGGACATCTATGCCGGGTACACCTACCTGCTGACCACGGTGAAGGACAACACCAACGGCATCGCCAGCATCCTCGACACGGAAGAACCCAAGAAGACCTTCAAGCTGTGGACCACCTACCGCTTCACCGGTGGCGCACTGGACGGTTTCCGTGTCGGTGGTGGTGCGCGCGCCGTCAGCAGCACGTCGCGTGGCACGATCACGCAGCAGGGGTACTCGGTGTTCGACGCGCAGGTGGGCTACCAGTTCAATCCGTCGTGGCTGCTCACGCTCACTGTGAACAATGTCTTCGACAAGAGCTATTTCGCCCGCGTGCCGGCCTCTTACTTCGGCATCTATGGCGATCCGCGCAGCACGATGCTCACGCTGCGCAAGACGCTCTGACCTGACCTGACCATGGCCAACGGACGCTCCCTCAGGCGCTGGCAATGGGTGCACACGTGGTCCAGCCTCGTGTGCACGCTGTTCCTGCTGATCCTGTGCATCACGGGCCTGCCCCTCGTCTTCCACGACGAACTGGACGACTGGCTGCACCCATCGCCAGTCGCTGCCGGGGTCGACAATGTCGCCCCGGCGGTACCGATCACGGCGATCCTGGAGCGGGCGAAAGAACGCTACCCGGACGACGGCTTTTCGTTTCTGAGCTTTCCCGACGACGAGGCCGTCGTCACGGTCGGCATGCTGGCTCATCCGGGAACGGCGCAGGAGAGCAATCACTGGCTTAAGTTCCATCCGGTTACCGGCGTCCTGCTGGACGATCCGATGGAGCACGGCCGGCGCCGCGTCGAATTTCTTGATGTGATGCTCACCATCCACAACAGCCTTGTTGCGGGTTTGCCCGGTACCTTCGTGCTGACCGTCATGGGATTGTTGTTCGTGGCGGCCCTCGTGACGGGCGTGGTGTTGTATGTGCCCTTCATGCACCGGCTCGCGTTTGGCACCGTACGCATGGCGCGCAACCGGCGTGCCGGATGGCTCGACCTGCATAACCTGCTCGGCATCGCCACACTGGCCTGGATGGCGGTAGTCGGTATAACCGGCGTGATCAACACCCTGGAGCGCCCACTCTTTGCGGTCTGGCAGGCGCGCGACCTGCAGGCCATGCTGGCCGGCACGGGTCGCTCGGTGACCCAGGGCAATGCCTGCACACCGGAACGTGCGCTGGCGGTGGCGGATGCCGGCACCCCTGCTGGCCGCCGCACCAGCGTGTTATTCCCGAGCGAGCGTGCGCATCATCCCTTTCATTACCTGGTGTGGTCGCATGGCGATACGCTGGTGACGAAAGAGCTGCTCAGCGCCGTACTGGTCAGCGCCGACACCTGCACCATCGATGCCCGCGCCGAACTGCCCTGGTATCTGCGCACGCTTGAGCTCTCGCGTCCCTTCCATTTTGGCAACTACGGCGGGCTTACGCTGAAAGTGCTCTGGGCCCTGATGGATCTGGTGACCATCATGGTGCTGGTCAGTGGCCTGATCATCTGGATCGGCAAGCGCCGCGGCCGCAAGGAGATCAGCGCATGAGCCCTCTGAGAGGCGGACCCACCTGGTGCGCCGTCACGACGCTCACGGGGCTGGGCGTGGCCCTGCTCGGCCCCGAAGTACTGCGCCTGCCCGCCGTGCTGCTCGTGGCAGTCCCCCTGATCCTCATCATCCGCCACCTCCTCCGCCGCCCCCCATTGTAGGAGCGCGCCTGCGCGCGACCGGTGGTGTCAGAACGATGATGATGTTCGCGACAACCGGTCGCGCGCAAGGCGCGCTCCTACAAATGCACCACGGGTTGTAGGAGCGCGCCTGCGCGCGACCGGTGGTGTCGAAACGATGATGATGTTCGTGACAACCGGTCGCGCGCGAGGCGCGCTCCTACAGGGTTATTGTGTTTTGATTGTGGGGAGTTCGATGTAGGTGGGATCTTCGCCGCCTCGGAATACCTGTTGCGTGGCGGACTGGTAATCGCCGGGGCTGGCCAGGAAGATGTTCGGCACGAACTTCTGCGGATTGCGGTCGTACAGCGGGAACCAGCTCGACTGGACCTGCACCATGATGCGGTGACCGGGCAGGAAGACGTGGTTCACGTTCGGCAGGCTGAAGTCGTACGGCAATGCCACGCCGGATGCCAGCGGCTGCGGCTTGTCGAAGCCCGTGCGATAACGACCGCGGAAGATATCCATGCCGATGCCCAGTTGATAACCGCCCATCTCCGGCTGCTCGCCTACCTGGTCCGGGTACACGTCGATGAGCTTCACCACCCAGTCGCTGTCCGTGCCGCTGGTACTCGCGACCAGATGCACCTTCGGTGCGCCGTTGATGCGCAACGGCTCGCGCAGCACCGGGCTCGTATAGGTAAGCACATCAGGCCGCGACGAAGCCTCGCGCTGGTCATCGGTAAGCCAGTGCTGCCACGACGGCCCCTGGATCGGACCCACGGGACGCTGCCGGTAAGGCACCGGGTGCGCGGGATCGGACACATAGCTGTCGGAACCGGTGGCAGCCGGACCACCGCCGATATCGAGATGACCACCGGCGTCGGGCAGCAGGCGAACCGGCGTCGTGGCAGCCAGCGGCCAGGTCGAACCACTCTCCCAGCAGTTGTCGCCGGTGACGAAAGCATTGACCTGGGCCACCGTTGCCGGTGCATCCTTCAGGTAATGCGCCAGGAACGGGCGCAGGATGTGCTCGCGGAAGTACAGGCTGGTATCGCTGCCGAAGCGCACGGCACCCAGGCTGCTGCCATCGCGGATCTCCTGACCATGAAACCACGGGCCGGCCGTGAGGAACAGGCGATGATCCGTATCGTGGTCCTTCATCGCGTTGTAGACGGCAAAGGCGCCATAGATGTCTTCCTGGTCCCACAGGCTCGCCACCAGCATCGTGGGCACGCTGACCGGCTCATGTGCGAGGATCTTGTCCACGGCCTGCTGCGACCAGAAACTGTCGTACGCCGGGTGCTGCACGATCTTGTTCCAGAAGCCCAGCTGTTCCATCCCATAGCGCTTCGCCAGCGCACCGGCCGAACCGGCATCGAGGAACATCTGGTAATCGTCGGCGTAGTTCGTCCACCACGATTCGCCGTTCTTGCGTGATGCCGACTGCTGGTAGATGTACATCAGGTTCTGCTGGCGGAAGGCGCCGTTGTGAAACCAGTCGTCACCCCGCCAGCCATCGACCATGGGGTTCATTGGCACCGAGGCCTTCAGTGCCGGATGTGGATGCACAATCGCCATCAGCGGCTCGAAACCGTCGTAGGAGATACCCATGATGGCCACGCGCCCGTTGGACTCGGGCACGTGCTTCACCAGCCAGTCGATCGTGTCGTAGGCATCGGTGGAATCGTCCACCGGCGTCGGGTTCAGTGGCCCGTGAAGCGGGCGATTCATCACGTAATCGCCTTCGGAACCATACTTGCCGCGGATGTCCTGCACCACGCGGATATAGCCGTCTTCGATCAGCACATGCGTGGCAAGGTCGTCGTGGCTGAGCGCGGCGTCGAGATGACCGCTCGCCACGCCGCTGGTCATCGCGCTGGCGTTGTACGGCGTACGGGTGAACAGGATGCCTGCGTTCTTCGCGCCCCTGGGCACGACGATAACGGTATGCAGCTTCACACCATCGCGCATGGGGATCATGACGTCGCGAACGTCGTACTCGTAGCCGTCATGCGTGGGCGTGAAATGCGCGGGCGTTTCGCTGGGCAGGTCGGCGTAGGCGCCCTTGACCGGGGGTGCCGCGAAAACGGGGGATGCGAGGACGACGGAAAGCGCGGCCACCATCAGGCGGCGGCGGAACAACGTGGACGGATTCAAAGCAGTGCCCTGTGGAATGGGGAAGGCCCCGATGCCGCTTGGTTATAATATAACAATCAACGCGGCCACAAGACTTGCGTAACTACTGACGAAAGCACATGCGTGAATCGGCCATATGAAGCGGATATCGTCAAAATAATCGCTATTTCTTGCGGAAGAGGCGGGATGCTTCCCGCCTCTTCCGGGCAACGCTTACTGCTTTTCGCGGAAGTTCTCGATCACGTCCAGCTGCGCATCTTCCACGCCCTTCGCTCCCTTGATGCTACCCAGTGCCGTCTGTGCATCACCGACGGAGGCATAGCGGATCAGCGCGCTGCCATCCACGTCGGAGACCTGCACGATGTCGCCACCGGTCTTCTTCGCCAGCGCACGGGCCGTGGCCGCATCCTTGGCGAACAGCTTCACGCGGGGGGCGACCACCACGGGTTGTCCCGAACGAAGATTCACCGCGACACCGAACGTATCGAGGTTCGCGTTACCGGGAGCCGCGGCGGAAGCGCTGCGCGAGCTCACGGCCTTCTGGCTGGCGACACCCGGCGTACGTGGCACGATAAGAAACGGACCGACGCTGCCCAGGGCATCGACGTTCTGCCCCTGGCTGCCGTTCGTCGTACGGCTGGTACGTGCAGAAGCCGCAGGTGGCGTCGTGGCGGTCGGGTCGGCGCGCTGGATGCCCGCATCGGGAATGATGCGGAACGTCGTGCTGCCCACGCTGAACTGCGGGCCGGTGGCGGCCTTGCTCAGGGCCTCGGAATAGTCGCTCTGTGCATGCGCCGCCGTCACGGCGAACAAGGCCAAAGCGAGGCTGATGGCTGTCTTCTTCATCATTAGTGCCCCACTACGCGAAGGTTGAAGGACTGCAGCTGCGCGCTGCCGGACGAATCGCTCATGTCGACCAGCTGGAGTGTCCAGGTGCCCGCCGAGGTCTCATCGAGGAAGGCGTTGCTGGAGGTCAGATCCACCGCGAAGCCGCCCGAGGTGGCCGACAGCGTGGTAAATGCAGGCAGCACATAGCTCTTCGTGCCGCTGGGCGAGGTCAGGATCGCACGCAGGTTGCGCGGTGTCTTGTGGTTGGTCTGGAAGCTGAGCTGCACGGCCTCGACCTTTACCTTCTTGCTCACCGCGACGGTCAGCTTGCTCTTCTGGCTGCCGATGCCCTCGATGGCCACCGGGGCGTCCTTGCTGGCGAGCCAGCCGCTGTCCTGCAAAACAGGAAGGCTCTTGAAGTTGCGGGCCTTCTCCACGGCCGCGCTGGCATCCACCAGGCCGAAACCATACCAGTTGCTGAAGTGATGGCCGGCGGCGTTGGTGATCCAGCCCGGGTCCTGCACCGTGCCCTGATAGATGGCCTTCGGTTGCAGCGGATCGATCTGCCGTGCCGTCGTGGCAAGGATGTACTTCACGTCGCGGCCCGACAGTTTGGGATTCACGCCCAGCACCAGCGCCACCACGCCCGATACGGTCGGCGTCGCGGCTGACGTGCCGTTCATGCCTGCCCAGTAGTTGCAGCTCTTGTCGATGGCGGACTGGCTGGTGTCCAGCGCATTGTCGACTTCTCCATCGGCGCGATCGGCATTGGAGCCCGCTGCGCATCCGGTGAGATCCGTAGTGACGATCGCCGGGTCATAGAACGTCGCCTTGGCCCATGCGCCGATGTTCGACAGGTCAGGGTAGTACTTCTTCTGAAAGCCGAACTCACCGCCGATACCCGCCACCCACACGGAAGAACCCGGCGACGAATAAGAAGCGCGCACACCGCTGGCATTCACCGAGGCCACTACCGTCGTGGTGATGTAGTTGTTCGTGGGGTCCGTATTCGCCGAGGAGCAGCCGACGTTGAGCTGCAGGCTGTCGTCCTGGCAGAGGTTGAAGCGGAAGCCGAGGAAACTCACGAGCAGGCTGCTGAAGTTATTGCCGGATGCCTTGAGGTAGATGCCGCCCTTGCCGTTGCGGGTGGACGACATCAGCTTTTCCCAGGACTTCGTTTCCGCCTGGCTTACCGCAGGATAAGCACTGGTAGTGATACCCCAGCTGTTGTTGAACGCATCGGCATCACGGGCTTCCGGACCATTGCCCCATGAATAACGGATATTGGTGTCCTGGTCGGTCTCGATGCCATCGGCATCCTCGGACAGGAAGTTGAAACCTTTCAGTTTTGCTTCCGGCGCCACGCCACGGCCACCGATGCCGTTCCAGCCCACCTCGGCAACGATGCCGGCTACCGACGTGCCGTGCTCGCTGTTAGGGTTGGTGGGCGTGGGATCGTTGGAGCCGTCGACGAAGTTCTTCGATCCGCCAATGACGACGTTGTCGAGCAGGTCCGGATGCCGGATCTCAAGACCGTCGTCGACGACAGCGACGATGACACCGTTACCACGCACCTTCGCATCGTGCAGGGTGCCTATGTCGAGGTCGACACCCGCCACGGGGCGGGTATCCGCGATGACTTTCTGTCCTTGATTGCTCAGGTGCCACTGGTACCGGTACAGCGGATCGCCTTTCACTGCCGCGGCTTTCTTCGCCGCTACCACCTGTTCCGTAGCATGGGCATGGACACTGACCATGCCGGCGGCTGCCATGGCAAGCAGCCATACCGATCGTTTCCGTATATGCATCGCGTTCCCCTCGAGGGTTGGTCGGGTAGGTACACCTCACCTTGGGACGAGGCGGCATGCCTGTCCCGTCCCTTTTAGAACGTGATGTGTGTTGCCCTACCCTCCCCTTGAAATGTGACGGGGTTCGCGGTTGAGGCAAGTCGAGGAATGGGTCGCCCGATATAAGGATCGCGCAAATGTTGAGACAAGACAGGGATTGTCTCTAGATATGGCTCGGCGGTATTTACCAGGTCCCACGCAGATTTTTTAGGGGGGCGTTGACAAAGCCCGCCTACGGCGATGGCTTTTTCTTGGAAAGACGATTCATCCGCCGTTGTTTCTTAATCTCTTTCCCCAAAACGGGATCGTCGCGGAGCTCATGCAGCATCATTTTGGCTCGCGCGTTATTGGATCTTGCAAGGACATCAAGAAAAGCTAGGCGCTCAAAGCCGTAACGCGGATCGGCAACGATACGCATCACCTCACCGATCACCCCGTCGTCTGCAGAAGCACTCAAAGCGCACCCGGCAGCCCACCGGAGGCCGCTCGTGGCCTGGGATGGGTATTTCTCAAACAAATCAAGTAATTCAGGCCATCGAGGTCGAGAATCTGGAACCGCCAGTGCACGCAAAATGCCTTCAACGATTCGTTCCGGGTAAGGCTTGTACAAATGTTCGAACAAGACAGGAATCGCCTCAGGATATGGCTCGGCAGTGTTTACCAGGTTCCAAACGGAATTCACATCAAGTCCCGTCGCTCTTAGCGCCTCAACGAGGGGAGCTTGTGCTGCATCCAATTCGGCTTTGCGTTTCGCCAACTCCTCGCTTTTCGCTTTACGCATTGCTTGAAACTCATCCCACTTGCCTTCGGCTTTGAGTGCGGCATGAAATTCAGCAAGCGTTCTACGGCCACTTTTTTCTTGATCGCTCATTTGAAAGGAATCTCGTGAATATTTATGTCACCGGCAGCGGCTGCCTTTTCGAGGGTGCCAGTAAGCTTGGCGCCTGGCCTAACGAATAGATTGAACTCGCGCCCGGTGTCCTTGGCGAACTGCGCATAGTCGCGAAGCTGTGATGTATAGCTCAAGGATGCCACATTTTTTACCTCGTTGATCGTCGTATCGGTAATTCCATCGGGAATCCGCTTGACGCCGTTAACTACGATTTCTTCTTTTTTGCCAATATCAAACGCGGCTCGGACAGCATGTTCGCCTTCTTGCCCCAACCGGACCATTTTTGATCCGCCGCGCAATAATGGTACAGCAGCGCGGCCAAATTTTACTGGCGGCAAGGCGGATGCAAGTTCCATGCTCGCGCCAGCCATATCACTTTGGTTCGCATTAGACCAACCATTGCTGGAAATCTGGCTGACGCTTTCCGCGCCAAAAACCATCCATGCCGCATGTAACGTCGCCCAGCCAGCGCAGGAGACAGGACCACACCCTTCCGCACCTGAATTGATTAATTCGCCAACGCTTTCCCTTCCATCAGGGTCGGTAAACCGATAGGGGTTATTATTGGCATACCAGTAGGCATTGAAGTTCGCACCAGTATTTGCATCGGCTGTGACCGGGTCGCGAGACAGGAATCGTCCTATGCCTGGATCATAGTAGCGTTGCTGCATGTAACTGAGGCCGGTTGCCTCGTCCATCACATGCCCTGCGTAACCTACGCCCTGATAAGAGGGCTTGCCGGTCGGCTGGCCATAGGGCTCATAGTTGGTTCGCTCAATGACCTGACCTGCGCTGTCGGTCACAGCTACCGGGCTACCTAAAGCATCGGTATGCTGATACTTCGTTATCCAGGACTGTGTGGCGGTATTCCATTCGATGACCGCCAGCAAGTGCGCTCCAAGATAGAAATGCGGCTTGTTAAGCTTGCGGCGATTGTCTTGTTCATAGATCAATCGTCCATCCAGGCTGTATTGCGACAGAATCGCCCCATCAGGAGCCTCCGCAGCAATGCGTCTGCCATAACCGTCGTAACGATAGCCTTCACGTCCTGGTGCGGCGCGCAGCCGATTGCCATAGTCGAATTGATACGTTTGGCCATTCTTGTTGGCAAGGTTGCCTTGCACGTCATACGACAGGCCAACGATAGTGCCACCGCCACTGTTTTGAATGTTACTGAGTCGATTGGTGGCATCGTAGTAGTACGTGGCATAGTCCTTTACGCCGCTCAGCTGCCATGCCCTCAGATTGTCCAGCGCATCGTACGTATAGCGATGGCATCCGTCCGTGCCACCAAACATGGGTGAACAGGCGCGATACATCCGATCCAGGCCGTCGTAGGCCATCTGCCGGTTGTAGTTACTGCCTTGGATGTTGTCGTAAATGTGGTCGACATTGCCATCGGCGTCAAAGCTGGTTTCCAGATCCAGTACG
Source organism: Luteibacter anthropi (assembly GCF_023699965.1). Classification (NCBI taxonomy): domain Bacteria; kingdom Pseudomonadati; phylum Pseudomonadota; class Gammaproteobacteria; order Lysobacterales; family Rhodanobacteraceae; genus Luteibacter; species Luteibacter anthropi. The sequence continues at coordinate 3,910,986 of NZ_CP077072.1, read as the reverse complement.
TTGCCGTCGATGCTTCGCTCAGGTAGCTGGCGAAGATCTTGCACCATGGTGTGCTGGATGCCATTGCCGTAGACAAACGACTTGATGGCGCCATTGGGGTAATAACTGATCGCACTGGCAAGCGTTCCCCAGCTACTGTTGACGACGCTGGGCTGACCAAGTGCATTAGGCGCATAGCTCGTGTGAAAGCTGTCGGGGCTGGTTATTCCCGCCTGGTGCCCATACGCATCAATGTCGTAGCTGATGCTCCAGTTGCGACCATCGGGTTCACTGAGTGTTTCTTTGGTCAGCAGACGTCGTGGATCGTACTCATAACTATTGATGGCGGTTTTCGTGCCGCCTTCGTTCTGCGTGGTGATAGTCCTGGGGCGGCCATCGGGCCAGTAGGTCCAGTCCTGGTCACCATTGTGATCGGGAAAGCTCAGTGTCTTGAGTCTGTTCCGTTCATCATACATGCGGCCCACGACGCGCTGCGAAGCGAATGCCTCCTGATAGTTGCAGCTGTTAGGATCGGGCAGGTTCAAGCCACTGGCTGACCATGACAGGTTGCCCGCCGCGTCGTACTCCATCACTGTGGCGCCGGTTTCCGGCTCGATGACTTTGCATACCTCGTGATTTTCGTTGTATACGTAGCGGCGCGTCTGGGGGTTTACCGGTGGCGGCGGTGGTGGTGGCGGTACGCTGACGTTGATCGCGAGATTGGGCGTGAGATCCCCAAACCAGGTCACGCCTTCCTGCACCATGCGCCATTGGAAGTTGTACGTTCCGGGGGCGGCAGGAGCGGTGATGGGGAAGGTGAATGTAGCTATCTGACCAGGCGCGACATCGCCGGACAGTACCACCCGGCCGAGCCCCCAAATGTGGTTGTCGCCGGGGTTCTGCGAACCCAGTCGGAAATTTGCGGCACTGGTCCAGGTCCGGGTGCCGGAATTCTTCAATTGAATCGTGACGGTCTGGGTGGTGCCCGTTGTCATCGAGCCAGCGACAGACTGTCCCACGAATTGAGCATTGGGCACAGCTGCCGGCACGGCGAGATTGCCCGAGCCATTGAGCAGATTGTTGCTTTTTCCCGTCGGCGATATGCCATGGATATAGATGCCGGCACCGGCGTACTGGATGCGCTGGGCTTCGGTGAGCTGGATGCTGAAGCGATAACTGCCACCTGCTACGTTGCAGGCGCCGGCTACGGAAGCATCACTGGCCTGGTTGGCTACGTACCGGCCGATACCTGTGCCACTGCCGAAGGCGCCTCCCAGATAGAGGTCGACGTTGATCGATGAAGACCAGTAGGTTGAGCACGCCCAGCCGGTGACGATGCCATCCGGGGTTACACCATCGATATTTCCTACGACCGTCGAGTTGTAAACAACCAGGTTCGATCGATTGCTCCAGGCCGTATTGCCGAGATTGTCAACGGCGAGAACATCAATGCGGTGGGAGCCTGTGCCCGGCGTCCAGGCCAGCTGGTAAGGCGGGCTACGAACCGCCCCGAGTAAGTTACCGTCACCGTAGAACTCGACCCGATCAATACTCCCGTCGGGATCGCTGGCGACGGCCGTCGTTACGATGGACGAGGAAGCATCGTAATAGACGCCTCCATTGCCCGGTGCGGTCAGCGTAACCGACGGCGGCAGATTCCCTCTGACGTCAACTGTGGCAAGGTCGTTATCTTCCCTGTTGCCTCGCAAATGAAATCGAAATCCAGTGCTGCTGATCCACGAAGCCTGCGCTGAATTTGACTGATTTCCGTTCCACCCATAAAAAGTCTGGGCTCCGTTATTGTTCAGATCGGTAACGATGACGGAGTTCTGGGAAAGGTCACCATAGCGGTTGGAATTCCAACTGATGGTCGTGCTGCAGGTCGCACTATTTACGGGAATATTGCATATGACGGGTGCTGCCGAAATGCTCCCGGAGGCGACATCAATAACATTGAATGAAAACTGCTTGCTTCCGCCGCCCGGTGCGCCGTCACCGGTGGCGGTAACGGTCACCAGATGATTTCCTGCGGAGAGATGAGGCAGCGGTGCGGAGAAAGCCTCGTCTCCATTGACATCGATGGGGTGGCCGTCGAGAGCCACCTGCAGGATGAACAGGATGCGGGGCGAACACTTCACTGTCCCTTGAATAGACAAGGAATCGGAGGTCTTGTAGACACCGCCTGCAGATGGTGAGTTGACGACGATCTGGCAGTTAGCCGCTCCTGCCGCCAGCGCACTACCCGACGCGACACACGCCAGAATAAACAGAATACATCCCAACCACCATCGAGCACCGAATCTGTGCCTGGCTTCGCGGTACATAGACAACCCCTGTAATTCCGTTCGTTGCCGAAAAACCCTTTCAGGCTTTTCATGACAAATCCCTGATTCAGGACAGGCGTTGCTTCTTCGAGCCTGTCCGGTTGAAAAGCAGCGACTGCGTCCCTCAGATCGCTAGTTCGCGCTCATCCCACGCGTGACGCTTAATGGCGCGCCAAAAACATCTCGGCCAATATCCGTACGCATGCCTTCTGGCGCAACGATCCATACTGGCTGGTCGTAACGAGGCTCTTCCAGAAAGAAGTAGCCGGTCGTCGTCGTGAACTTACGTGGATTCGTCACCCTGGTCTGTACGCCGGATAAGTACTCGGTAGTGGTAACCAAGGGGCCAAGCTCGGAATCCTGCGTGATGCTTCTGACCCGGCCGAGTCCATCGTAGATGGTCGTGGTGCCAGGCATCGCTGCGCCATAGTCCAGCCCACCATCTGTCTGAGGGTTGCGTGGATAGGAGGCGAATATGGTGCGGCCGTTGCTGTCGTAACGCGTGACTGTTCCTCGGGAGGTGGCCTGGGAATTTTGTACATCTTCTTCCTGGGTGGCCACTGGTCGCCAAAGTGCATCAAAATAGCTCGTTTTCTTGCCTGATCCGCTCGTTATCGTCTGCCGCCAATGACCAGGAGCGAGGCCATTTTCCACGCCCTGCACCTGCACAAAGGCCTGGTGTATGACATTGCCTTGAGGTGGAGTAAGTGCCGTCATTCGACCCATGGCGTCATAATCATAAGTGGTGACAAAGCCATTTTCATCGGTCAGCGAACGAATAAGGCCGAGATCGTCGATCACCGAAGACTTTGTGGTGTTGTCGGCGAAGGTAATGATCTGAGGAAGGCCGCGTTTCCAGTTGGAAAGCGTCGTCGTCTTTTGATTGCCGTCTGTTGCAGTCTGGAGTGTGCCGTCGCCGTAATAGGTCATCGACGCCTGCAGCTTCCCGAAGCTATATGTGCGGGAAGGCAATGCCGTGGTTGCTTCATAATCCGTTTGCGAGACCACCTTGTTGGTGTCGACGTTGGTCACTTTGGCGACCTGTCCAATCACCCACTTCGCCGTGTCATCGTAATAGGAGGTGATATCCGTGCGGTGATACCAGAGGTTGCTCTTGGTCACACTGGTTGCTTTTGCGAAGGCATCGAATCCGTTCACTGTCGATGTGGAGGTGATGCCGTCTTGTGTTAGCGATCGGATGATTTGCGGTCGATTTCTTTCCGAAAAATAGCTGTTCTCACCTTCGGGTGATTGACCAACAGGTTCCGCGAACGATTGATGCCCGGCGTCTGCGTTGGCGAGATAAGTGTTTGCACTTACCTGCAGGAGCACGCCATCTTTGTAGACTTCTTTTTTCAGGAGCTGGCCATCGTTTACTTCGAACTGCACCCCATAGGTATATATCGTACGCACCCCTTCCGGGTCGATCGTCGTAGTGGTCTTTGTCGTCTCGCTGTTGGCTTTGCAGTAGTCGACAAAGCATCCTATGGGCGTGGCATAACTGAAATTCCAGGCGTAGGTTGGGAGTCCTGGACCTGAGATGCTCTTGGACTTGATTGCCATGACATCAAAGCGTGCAGGTATGGAAGAGGATGAGCCCATTTGAAGATCTTCAAAGTCAAGATCTATATCGGCATTGCCTCCATCACCAGCCTGCGGAGTGTGGCAATTGGGGCGAACAAAAGTGCGTCCATGGCGAACGGCATCAAATTCAAATGTGCCTACGGCGCCAGAAGGGTGCTGGATGGTACCGATGGAATCGTTACTCTTGAGTACGCGCATCCACGAGCAGTTGAGCGATTTATCGTACACGGGATGCACCGTACCTTGTTGATACGTGTCGTCATATCCCAGGCCCTGGCGATCCAGGGGTTTAAAATTGATACTCCAGGCGCTTTGATCCGGCAAGGTTACCGAAATCAAGCTTCCATCCGGGTCATACGCATAAGTCCATGTCCGCGAGCCGTCACTGGCGGTGCCCACCCTGTCCTGCCCCGCGACCGTTCGATAAGTCAAGGTCAAAGCCCGGCCATCGCTGGCGGTGATTTGCATGAGCTTTCCCCCGTCCCAGGCATATTGCACCCAATTGCCACGGGCATCCTCGATGCGCGTTGGGTATATGCGAATTTCTTGCCTTGGGACTGGCGTATTGGTCAGGGCCAGCCTCGGATCACCGTTATGAGACGATGTAACCAGGGTCTTCGAAGGCTTCAGTATGGATGCGTAAGGGAGCCTCACCATCCAATCGAAATAGTACCTGGTGCCATCGGGCGACTGCGCAATGAAGCCTTCACCCGGATCTCCACTTTTGAGTGTGGGCAAGCAGGAGAAATACCAGTACTGGCTGGTCACCCAGGGATGGACCTTGCCGTCGGTCGGTTGAGGCCGGGTATAACTCGTAGATTGCAGCATTTCCTGGCTGCCGTCTGGAGTAACGAGATGGTATCCGTGCCAGTACTCCCACGCCTCTACATCGAGACTGGCGCCCTGCGGTCGAAACGTCGGTGGCGCAGCTCCCTGCGAGCATCGGTTATTGTTGTAAACATAAGGAGGCGTGGTCGACAATCCTTGCCAACCCATTTGCGCGAAAACACCTCCGATGTAGGGGATGCCAATATCCCAGTCCCCGAAAAGGTATTCGTTCCAGCGGCCGCCTCGTGCTTCCACGCTGAAATGTCGCTCGATAGCGACAGGCAACGCATTGTTTCCCGGAATACTGACATCGGTGACCAGGAACTCTGTCTCGCCCGTAGCCAGGTTCGTCTTGTCACCGAATAACTCGGAGGTCTCTGCCTTAATCGTCTCCGCGCCTTTGATGCGCTTATCGTATTCTTCCGCATAGGTTTTCACCTGTGCCATTGAAGGCGTCGGAAGTAGCCCGATGGAAAGTAGCGGCAACGTAACAAACCAGAGCCGAAATACAGACACGCAAAAACGGGACCACCGTCCCTGTGGCGCATGCGACATTGTCGATCCCCTGTGGCCTACGCATGATGCGAGGCGCGCCGCAAGATCCTGATGCAGGATTTATCGACAGTCAATAGTCAGTTGATAGCCATGCCGTCACTGGGGCATTGCGGATGATTCCCAGACTCTCGACCGGCCTCAATTCCTTTGCGCGAGTGCGTAAGCAACGGCCGCCCGCACGGCGACGGCCTGTGCTTCGTTGCACTGCTCCGGCGTGGCCCGGGGACTGTCCGGATAGACCTCGGTGGTGGTGGTGAAGCGGGCGCCCGTGATGCCTGCGCATAAGCCAAGGTCGCGCAGCGCGTATTCGATGACGCCATGGGCCACGACGGGCGAGCCGATGATTTCGCCCTTCTCGTCGGCGGGGGCGATATGGGTGACCTTCTCCACTTCGTCGATCACGGCCTTCTGGAAGTCCGGCTGGCGGTTTGCCGTATCGTCGACGAGATAGAAACCATCGGGAATGCCGCCCGGCACGAAGGGCTTGCCGTCGCGCGCGGCCAGGGCCGGGCGGAACTCGCTTTCGTCGGAGTCGGTGGTCTCGTGCAGGTCGATGTGCAGCAGGAAGCGGCCGAGGAACGGCCTCACCAGCGCCATCAGCGAAGCGGACTCGTTCGCAGGGCTGCCCTCACGGAACGAACGGTTCGGATCGATGGCGTCGTAGTTCCAGCGCTGGATGCGCTCGTAGGCCCAGGGGCTGACGCACGGCGCCACGAGCAGGTTCATCTTGCTGGCAAACGCTTCCGCATAGGTCTCCACGAAGCGCAGTGCACCGTGCACGCCGCTGGTCTCGTAGCCGTGCACGCCACCGGTGACCAGCACGCAAGGCAGCTCATCGCGCCAGTGGCGGCTGCGGATGGCGAACATGTCGTAGCTGTCGTGGTGGTATTCCAGATGGCCGTAGCTGTGCACATCGAAGCGCGAACGCAGCGCTTCGATCTTGGGCAGCACTTCGTTCCTGTAAAGGCGCTTCTGCACCAGCGAGGCACGCCACTGTGCGACTTCCGCCGTCCCCCAGGGTGTGCCGGGTGTACCGATGGGGAAAGGCGTGGCTGCGGTCGCGGTCATGGCGTCGTCGGCTTCGTGGGAGGGATGGAACCCCACAATGTAGCACCCCTCCCTGCCCGACTTCAGCCGTTGCGTGGCGCCAGGGCAGGATCGCTCAACGAAGGACGCCCTGTTTCCAGGTGCCCTGCCATGCGCCGCAGGAAGCGCGGATCGGTGTCGCAGGTGGCCGTGAGGTCATACCAGTGGTCGCTGGCGGACACATCGCGGACCACTTCCACGTGCGCGCCGGGCGCCAGCGGGTGATGGGTGGGCGTGGCGTCGGCGTAGTGATTGGCCGCCAGGGTCACGGTGCAGGCACGCTCGCCGCTGTTCACCAGCAGAAGCTTCAGTTCGCCGGGGCGGCTGCCCTGCACCACGGTCACTTCGGGCAGGGCCAGTGTTGCGCGGTCCGCCGCGGCATCGGGCTGGCTGCCGCTGAACTGGCGATAGAAGGCGTTCGGGCCGTGAACGGTGAGATCGTAGGCGTTGCCGCTATAGAGGCTGGTCCAGTAGTCGGACAAGGCTTTGCCGGCTTCGACGGTATACGCCCACGGGCCATCCGAGCGGGAGGTCGAGGACACATGGAAGAAGGCCCCGGTATGGCCACCGTTGCCGAAGTCGAGCCAGTACTTGCCGTTGTCGATGTCCAGGCGACCGGACAGGCCAGGCTGATAAGGCAGCGGACGCGTACGCCGGCGACCGGCCTCCTGATCGGGCAGATGCTGCGTCGTCGGCGGCGTGGGTACGAAATCCTTGTGCTGCTGGCGATCGGGAACATAGGCCTTCGTTCCCGGCAGGTGCACCGCACCCGCATCCGGATGACTGAAATCGAAGGCACTGGTCAGGTCGCCGCAGATGGCGCGGCGCCACGCCGAGATATTCGGCTCGTGCACGCCGAAGCGCTGCTCGAGGAAACGGACGATCGAGGTATGGTCGAACACCTCCGAGCAGGCCCAGCCGCCCTTGCTCCATGGCGACACCACCAGCATCGGCACGCGCACGCCAAGTCCGTAGGCACCGGAAACGAAGCCGCCGCCGCCCGGATAGATTTCGCCGTCGGTGGCCACGGTGGACAGGCCCTGCGAGCGGGCCGCTGGCGGATAGGCAGGTACCATGTGGTCGAAGAAACCGTCGTTTTCATCGTAGGTGATGAACAGCGCCGTCTTGCTCCAGACCTCCGGATTGGAGGTGAGTGCTTCCAGCACCTGGTCGATGTACCAGGCGCCGTAATTGGCCGGCCAGCTGGGATGCTCCGTATAGGCTTCCGGCGAGCAGATCCACGAGACCTGCGGCAGCTTGCCTGACTGCACGTCGTTCTTCAGCAGTTCGAACAGCGACTGGCCCGCCGAGGTCTTCGTGCCGGTGCGTGCCTTTTCATACAGCGCACTACCCGGCTGCGCGTTGCGATAGTTGTCGAAATACAGCAACGAGTTGTCGCCGTAGTTGCCGATGTACGGGTCGGACGTCCAGCCCCAGTGACCGGCGGCATCCAGGCCCTGCCCCACGTCCTGGTAGATCTTCCAGGAAATGCCGGCCTGTTCCAGCCGCTCGGGATAGGTGGTCCACGAATAGCCTTTCTCGGCGTTGTCGAGCACGGGACCTGCGCCCTTGCCGTCGTTGCCCACGTAACCGGTCCACATGTAGTAGCGGTTGGGGTCCGTGGAGGACAGCAGCGAGCAATGGTAGGCATCGCAGATGGTGAAGGCGTCCGCCAGCGCGTAATGGAACGGGATGTCCTCACGCGTGAGGTAGGCCATCGTCGTGGTGCCCTTGCTGGGCACCCATCCGTCGTAGCGGCCCTGGTTCCAGGCGGCGTGGGTGTCGTTCCAGCCGTGCGGCAGATCCACGATGAACTGGAGGCCCAGGTCATCCGCCACGGGACGGAACGGCATCAGGTAGTCGTCGTGTCCCGGCGCCGTGGGCTGCTGCCATACGCTGCGATCGGCGGAAAGCATGAAGGGCCGGGGGTCGCCGAAGCCGCGCACGCCTCGCAGGCTGCCGAAGTAATGATCGAACGAGCGGTTTTCCTGCATGAGGATCACCACGTGCTCGATATCGGCGAGCGTGCCCGTGCGTCGTGCAGCGGGCACTGCGAGCGCCTTGCTGATGGACGGGGGAATTACGCCGGCGGTCATGGCCGCGGCGGTGGCACCCAGGGACAGCTTGAGGAAGTGACGACGACCGTTCTCGGCCATGAGAGTCCTTGATGAAGGTCTGGGGTCAGGCCACCTGGCCTGGAGCGCGGCTCATTGTGCTGAGCGTCCATGACAAACGTATTCAGCGACCCGTGCATGGTTCACGGATTGACTGATTCATCCGCGTTGCGTTGTTTGAGCCACATGCCGAACCCCTTCATGGCATCGACCACCGGCAGCAGGCGCAGGCCGTCTTCCGTCAGCTGGTAATCGACGCGCGCCGGCACGGTCGCGAACACCGTACGACTGATGAGCCCTGCCTCTTCAAGGGCGCGCAGATCGAGCGTGAGCATACGTTGCGAGATGCCGGGCAGCATCCTGCGCAATTCGTTGAAGCGACGCGGACCGTCGAGAAGGAAAGACACGATGAGCAATCGCCAGCGACCACCGAGCAGGCGCATCGACTCCTCGACGGAACATCCCGTGACGCTGTCTTTCATGGGAATCCCCTGGCGGCGGTATAAAAAATGTACCTGCACGACATTTTAGTGCCTTCTTCCTTATTTAGCCCGCGTGCCTAGAATTTCACGTCGCCGGTGCTTGACCGGGCGACGACAGGAATACCGGATGAAGCTTTACTACATCCCTGCGGCATGCTCGCTGGCGCCGAACATCGTGGCGCATGAACTGGCTCTCGACCTCACGCTGGTGCGGATGGTCCCGAAGACGCATCGGACAGCCGAAGACGAAGATTACTTTTCTATCAATCCCTTGGGCTATGTTCCTCTTATCCAGCTTGAAGATGGAACCCGACTTCGGGAAGGTACCGCCATCCTGCAATACCTGGGCGATCTGAAACCCGACACGCAGCTGGTGCCGGCCCACGGCACCCTGGCCCGTTATCGGCTGGTCGAATGGCTGGGCTTTCTGTCCACCGAGATCCACAAGGGGTTCATTCCCCTGCTTTACGCCAGGCTGGCAGGCGACTACGTCGATACGGCGCGGCCGAAGTTGCGCGCGCGTTTTGAGTGGATCGACGGGGAACTGGATGGAAAAGACTGGCTGATGGGCGAGCGGTTCACCGTGGCCGATGCGTATCTGTTTTCGCTTATCGGTTGGGCGCAGGCGTCGTGGTTGACGACGTATGTGAAGACGGATCTACGGCTGGATGATTTGTCTCGCCTGGCTGCGTGGTATGGGCGGATGAGGCAGAGGCCGGCTGTGCGCCGGGCGATTGAATCCGAGGATCTAATCTTTTGATATCAATATATTAGAAATCATAGTTAATTCTTATTTTAGGATCTGGCCGCGGCGGCGGCTGGGTGGATATGCTTTCCAGACGGTCGCCGACAAGGTCGGCTCCTACGGGTTTTGGGTGACTGGTCACGTAATTGATAACGATTTTCATTTAGATATACTGCCCACCCCCAAAGCCAGCGGTTCGTGACCATGCGCAGCCTGATCGGCCTGCTCAATTCCGTGCCATCCCCCCTGCTTTGCGAGATGTTCGGTGCCGCCGGATTCGATTTCGTGGTGCTGGACCTCGAACATCAGCTCGTCTCTCCCGACGATCTGCAACACGCCATCCGTGCCTGTGAACTGGGCGGTTGCGAGCCCTGGGTACGTGTGCCGGAGGTGGACGCCAAGCTGATCGGCCGGGTGCTCGATGCCGGTGCGAAAGGCATCGTGATCTCCCGGCTGGAAACGGCAGACGAAGCGCGCCGGGCTGTCGAGGCCGCGCATTTCCCGCCGCTGGGCCGTCGCGGCATCACCGGAGGCCGCGTCACCGGTTTCGGGCGGACTTCGCTGGACGATTACATCGCCAGCACACGCGACAGCATCCGTGTGGTGCCGATGATCGAAAGCCTCGCCGGTATCGATGCCCTGCCCGGCATCCTCGCCGTGCCGGGCGTGAGCGCCATCATGGAGGGGGCGCTCGATCTCGCCCTGGACATGGGCCTCGGGCCACAAGCCATGCATCCCGACGTCTGGACCCGGCTGCTTGCCATGGCGGCGCATTGCGACGCCGCCGGCATACCGTTCTGTCCCAATCCCCGCACACCCCAGCAGCGCGACCACTGGTTCGCACGCTCGCCGCGCTGGGTGCTTGCCGGCGAAGACCGCGGCCTTCTGCTCGGCGCGCTGCGCGCGCGCCGTCGCGAACTGGACAGCACCGCGTCCTGAAACGAATTCTTCCCCCCTAGGTGAAAGTGGTCATGGATACGTCCCCGCTCGTCATCCTCGCGCATGTGCGCCACCCCGCCGTCACCGATGGCTTCCTGCCCGCCGCACGGCGGATGGGGCGCCCCGTGGTGATTCTCACGGATCATCGTCACGACCATCTGCGCTGGTTCCATGATCATCCGGAACACATGCCCGCACGCATCATCGAATGCGATGTGTTCAATCCGCTGGCCGCCATCGATGCCTTGCGCAGCGCCGGCATCCGCCCGGCCGCCGTGTTCTCCAACAGCGACCACCTGCAGACCTCCACGGCGCTGGTAGCCGAAGGCTTCGGCCTGCCGGGCAAGGACTGGCGGGTCTGCTATGCGGCGAAGAACAAGGCAGCCACGCGCGAACGCCTGCGCGAACTGGGCCTGCCCACGCCGTGGTTCCACAGCCTGGTGCCCGGCGCCCAGGCACCGCTCGATACGCCCTGGCCCGTGGTGGCCAAGCCGCGCGAAGGCGTTGCCAGCATGGATGTTGCCCTGTGTGCCGACGCGGCGGCGCTGGATCGCTACCTGAAAGCATTCTGGCAGCGCCATCCCGGTCGCACCGTGCTGCTGGAAGCCTTCATGGAAGGCCCGTTGTTCACGCTGGAAACCCTCGGCGACGGGCACGCGATGGAAGCCATCGGCGGCTTCGACGTCACCTTGTCCGAGCCGCCGCACTTCATCGAACTGGAAGCGCGCTGGAACGGTCCGGCGGTAACGCAGGGTCGCGATGCCGCCTTCGCGCAGGTGAAGGCGTTCGGTGCCACCTTCGGTATCTGCCACAGCGAATTCATCCTTACGCCGCAAGGCCCGGTGCTGGTGGAAATCAATTACCGCAGCATCGGCGACGGGCGTGAATTCATGCTCGACCGCATGCATGGCGGCCACTGGTTCGAGACCCTGCTCCGCCCCCATTTCGGCGAACGCCTCGCCCTGCCGGAACGCGTGCGTCCACATGCACTGGTGCGCTATGTGGTGGCATCCCGTGAGGGCTGGCTGGTGGCGGCACCGCAGAGCGGGCCGACCACGGGTGAGCGCTGGCATGCCGATTACCGCGCGCTGCGTCACCAGGGTGACGAGATCCGGTTGTCTCATTCCAACAAGGATTACCTCGGCATCCTCAATATCGTGGCTGACGACGACGCCTCGCTGGAGGACGCGCTGGCAACCGCTCATGCCCCGCTGCACTGGGACGTGGCGGACCAGTTGCCGGGAGTGGCCGCATGACTGCCCGTCCCTCGTTCGACGCGGGCGATGAGGCTTATATCGTCCGCCGCATCGTGGATTGCTGCCTGCGTGAAAACCTCCGTGGCCTGGTGTCGCAGGGCGGCTTTGCCACGCCCGCGGCCGATGTACTGCGCGCATGGCCGCATGCGGCACCGGAGCACTGGTGGAAGGTGGATCATCTTCCCGGTGGACGACTCTGGCTACCGGTGGAATCGCGCGATTACATGCAGTCCATCGGTGTATCCGGGCACGGATGGATTCGCGAGGTAGAGGGCGCGCCGCATTATGAGGACGAAGCTGCCCGCTGGCTGGCCCTGCTGGGCGAAGGCCTCGACGACGAGACGGTGACGTTGCACCGCGACTACGCCGAAGAGGCGGCATGCGCGACGGAACATCGCCGTCTTGCGCGAGAGGGCTACGGCGCCAACGCATTGCGGCTTGCCCGTGCGCTGACCCACGGCGACGCGGCCGAACGTGCCTTGTTGTGCGATCAGGTGGCCAGTCATCGCGACCATCCTTATTACCCGACGGCACGGGCCAAGTCCGGTTTCAGCGAGACCGACCTGCGGGCGTTCGCGCCCGAGTTCGCCCCCACGTTCGAACTGCACTGGCTGGCCGTACCTCGTGCGGCCGTCACCCGCACGTCGCCGGTGCCGGATTTCTGGCCGGCGATGACGGACCTGGGCCTGCCGACAGCCATGCAGGACACGCATGACGCCCTGCCCGTCCATCCGCTCACCTGGCAGCGCCTCGATACCTTCGGATTACCCGGAGGCGTCGTGCGTGCACCACAGCGTTTCATGGCGGTTCGCCCCACGCTTTCCGTACGCACGGTCGTGCCGCTGGCCCACCCCCGCCACCACATCAAGCTGCCACTGGTGATGCGCACCCTGGGCGCGCTGAACCTGCGCCTGATCAAGCCGTCCACCATCTACGATGGCCACTGGTTCGAACGCGTATTGCGCACCATCGAAACGAGCGATGACCGGCTTCGTGGGCGTTACGTCCACGTGGATGAATCCCACGGGGCTCATGTAGCGCAAGCGCGTCACCTGGCCTACATCGTGCGGGCGTATCCGGTGCCCGCCGATGAAACCCTGCTGCCGGCGGCGGCATTCTGCGCGCCGATGCCGGATGGCAGGCCACTCGCCCTGCATGTCGCCGATCGCTTCCACGGTGGCGACGTGCATGCGTGGTGGCGCGGCTATGTATCGCTGATGTGCGAGGTCCACCTGCGCCTGTGGTTGCGCTACGGCATCGCGCTGGAATCCAACCAGCAGAATGCCGTGCTGTCCTATCGACCGGGCGCCGCACCGACGCTGCTCATGAAGGACAACGACGCGGCACGCGTGCTGCCGGGCCGCCTGTATGCCCGCTTGCTCGAACTGAAGGCGCTCGGTGAGCCGCAGGATGCGCGCATCGTGGTCGACAACGATGCCGCACTCGGCCGCATGTTCTGCACCATCACCCTGCAACTGTGCCTGCTGGCCGTGCTTGAAGGCGTGGCCGAACACCTGCCCGATGAGCGCCGTGCCTTCTACACGACACTGGCCCACACCATCGAGGCCACGCTCGCATCCCTCGCGGACGAAGGCATCGACGTAGCGCCCGCGCGCGTCCTGCTCGATGCCGATGCGCTGCCGGTCAAATACCTGCTCAGTGCGGGCAGCCTGCTCAGCAAGCAGGCCACCGGCGCCTCCGACATCAACAAGTTCTACGGCGAGAGTGGCCCGAACTTCATGCGGGATCCGGCGCTGCGCGGGGTTCCTCGATGAGGGTCATCGGCCCGGTGCTGGTCGCGCACTATCTCGCGGCCTTCACCGCGCTGGGCATGCCGGTCTTCATGCCTCGCGTGCTGGCGGAACTGGCACCGGGGGCACCGACCTGGCTGGCCGGCGTGCTCTATGTATTACCCACGCTGTGCACGGCGCTGACTGCCACGACATGGGGACGCCTCGCCGACCGCTATGGCCGGCGGCTTTCCCTGCTGCGTGCGCAGATGGGGCTGGCCCTGGGCTTTACGCTGGCCGGCTTCGCGCCAAACATTGCGTGGTTCGTCGTTGCCCTGGTCATCCAGGGCAGCTGCGGTGGTTCGCTGGCCGCGGCCAATGCGTACCTGTCCACGCAGTTCGCGAAAGAACCCGGCCGGGGCTCGCTCGCCCGGGCCCTGGACTGGACACAGTTCTCGGCCCGGCTGGCCATGGTGAGCGCACCGGCACTGCTTGGCGTGGCAATGGCGTGGGGTAGCGCACAGGAGCTCTACCGCTATCTGGCGGTGCTTCCGTTGGCTGCATTCGCCGTCACGCTGTGCCTGCCGAAGGATGAGGTCAGCGCGCCTGCCGAAGCAAAAGCGGCTTCGCCACGCGCCGCATGGCGCGACTGGAGCGGCCTGCTCAGCGTGCAGTTCCTGTTCTGCTTCGCGATGGTGGTGACCTTTCCCTACTTCGTGCCGTACACCGAAAAACTGGGCGTGACCCACGACAGCGCCGCCGGCCTGCTCTACAGCCTGCCGCACCTGGTGTACCTCGTTGCACTGCCATGGTGGCGCAGCCGCGCTACAGCACCGGAACGGCCCCTGCTGCTTGGTCTTGCCCTGTTTTCCCTGGCCTGCGTGATCCAGGCCTCCATCGATTCCCCGGCCTGGCTCATTCCATCGCGCTGTATGTACGGCGCAGGCATGTTGCTGGCCATCGGAGGCATCAACCGTGCCCTGGGCGCACGTGCCAGTGGCGGTCGCGCCGGCCATGTCTTCGGCCTGTTCGATGCCTGTGGCAAGTGGGCCGGTGCCGTCGGTGGCGTTGTGGCCGGCGCGCTGGTCTCCCGCCTTGGCCTCGCCGCACCTTTCCTCGCAGCCTCGACCGCCGGCCTGGTTGCCGTCGCGGTCGCCGCCTATGTCTTCCGTCCCCAGAAGAGGCAGCTCCATGTCCCCGCAAGCGATACGTGAACAGTGGCACCAGGCCCAGGCCGAATCGCAGGCGATTGCCTGCTGGCTCAACTGCTATGTGCGTGAATTCGCCCTGCCGCGTGGGCAGGCCGACCTGGATTATCGCGGCCACGATGTACCGGCGGGCCTGCTACAGGGTGAAGGACGCCTGCTGCGCATCGGCTTCGCCGACGCGGGCCATGCACTGTGCGTGCGCATCTCGCGCAGCAGTCGTCTGGGTCGTTGCGATTATGCCTCGGCACCGTACCTGAAATCGCCCGGCGAGCCCTGGCGCTGTGCCGACGCCGCGATGACGGTGCATTACCTCCTCGAACGCCTCGCGCCTGAGTGCGGCTTCAACGCCGAACTGTTCGGACAGACGATGAACAGCGTGGAGATCGCCCGGGAGATCCTGACCCGCTCGCTCGGTGCGCCGCTGCATGGCGATGCCCTGCTTGATGCCGAACAGGGCATGCTCTGGGGTCACGCGCTGCATCCGACGCCGAAGAGCCGCGAAGGCCTGCCCATTCCCGCCGTGCTCGATGCGTCGCCCGAAGTACGGGCCAGCCTGCCGTTGTACTGGTTCCGTATCGATCCGCGCCTGTTCCGTGCGCAGGGACGCGATGTCCGTGCGACGCTGGAAGATGCCGCGCAAGGCCCGGACCTTTATCCCTGCCACCCGTGGGAAGCCTCGCGCCTGCTGCAGAGCCCGGCGATGCGCAAGGCCATCGCCCAGGGCTGGATCGAACCTTTGGGGCCTCGCGGCCGCGACATGTATCCGACCTCGTCGGTGCGCACCATGTACCACCCGGACCTCGACTACTTCCTCAAGCTGTCGATCCACGTGCGCCTGACCAACTGCGTGCGCAAGAACGCCTGGTACGAACTGGAAAGCGCCGTGGCGCTCACGGCGTTACTGGCCCCGGCATGGCAGGACATCGCCCGCCATGTACCGGGTTTCGACGTCATGGTGGAGCCGGCCGCGACGACACTCGATTTCAGCCCGTTCTCCGACGATGCCGACGAACTGCGCGAGCTGACCGAAGGGTTTGGCATGCTTTATCGGGAGAACCTTTCCGCCCTGCATCGCAAGCGTTACCAGCCGCAGGTGGCCGGCGCCCTCTTCACCACCGACCGTGACGGCCGCAGCGTCTGCCGCCGGATGGTCGAACAGCTCGGCGGCCCCTACGATCACAT
The DNA here is from genome assembly GCF_023699965.1 of Luteibacter anthropi. Classification (NCBI taxonomy): domain Bacteria; kingdom Pseudomonadati; phylum Pseudomonadota; class Gammaproteobacteria; order Lysobacterales; family Rhodanobacteraceae; genus Luteibacter; species Luteibacter anthropi. Next base: position 3,894,974 of record NZ_CP077072.1, on the reverse strand, counting down.
GGCCCTGTGCTGGTTCGAGGCCTATGCGTCGATCCTGCTGGAAGGCAACTGGATGGCTTTCTTCCAGCACGGCGCCATCCTCGAACCGCACCTGCAGAACACCGTGGTGGGATTCGACCGTGGCATGCCGGCCAAGGTATGGATCCGCGATCTGGAAGGCACCAAGCTCGTCGAACACCTGTGGAGCGACGACCGCCTCGACGCGCTCACGCCCCGCGCCCGCGCCTCGGTGCTGTATCCGGCCGAACTGGGCTGGAAGCGCGTGGCTTACTGCGCGCTGGTGAACAACCTTGCCGAGGCGATCTTCCACCTGTGCGGCGCCGACGAGGCCCTTGAACAGCGCATGTGGCAGTCCATCGCACAGATCGCGGAACGCTGGCAGCAGCGGCACGGCAGGCAGCCCTTGCTTGAAGGACTGATCGAGGGTGAAGCACTGCCCAGCAAGAACAACCTGCGCACCCGGCTATTCAAGCGTGCCGACCGGGATTCGGATTACACCCTGCTTCCGAGTCCCATCAACGCTCCGGCCCGTGCAAAGGTGGCTGCATGAACGTGGATGCCTCGCTACCGCGGGTTCGCGAGGCCGTGGCGGGTTTGCGAAACAACGGCGAAGGCCCCGTATGCGCCTATGTCTACGACCTGGATGCACTGGCGAGCCATGCGCGCTGGATGCGCGAGCAACTGCCCGAAGGGTGCGAGCTTTACTACGCCGCCAAGGCCAATGCCGATGAACCGGTGTTGCGTACCGTCGCCCCGTGGGTGGATGGCTTCGAAGCCGCCTCCGGCGGCGAACTGCGCTGGCTGAGGCTTTGCCAGCCCGGCAAACCGCTGCTCTTCGGTGGTCCGGGCAAACTCGACGACGAGCTGGCCGAAGCCCTCGTCGAACCCGGTTGCACGCTGCATGTGGAAAGCCTCGGCGAACTGCGCCGCCTGGCTCGTCTCGCCAAGACGATGGGCCGGCGTGCCACGATCTTCCTGCGCATGAATATCGGCATCGACGGTGTGGCCGGCACCCGTCTCATGATGGGTGGCAAGCCCACGCCATTCGGCATGGATGAAGCGGATCTTGAAGAAGCCCTGGCCCTGGTGCGGGATCATGCGGACACGCTGGACCTGGAAGGCTTCCACTTCCACCTCATGTCCCACCAGCGCGACGCCCACGTGCAGCTGCACCTGGTGAACGCCTATCTCGACACGGTGCACCGGTGGCAGGACACGTATGGCATCCAGGTTCGCACCGTGAACGCGGGCGGTGGCTTCGGGGTGGACTATGCCGATGTCTCGCAGTCCTTCGACTGGAGCGGCTTCTGCACCGGCCTGCGCACCCTGCTCTCCAGGCGACGGGAGACCCTGCGCCTTCGCTTCGAGCCCGGCCGTTACGTCAGCGTGGCCTGCGGCTGGTACGTGATGGAAGTGCTGGACATCAAGCGCAGTCACGGCGAGTACTTCGCGGTAGCCCGGGGTGGTACGCATCACTTCCGCACCCCGCCGGCACAAGGTCACGACCACCCGTTTGTCGTGATCCGGGGTAGCGAGCCACCAACGATCACGAACAGCCAGGTGACACTGGTCGGTCAGCTATGCACGCCGAAGGACGTGCTCGCCCGGGCGCAACCCATGACCGCGCTGGCGGTGGGAGACTGCGTGGCCTTTCCGCTGGCAGGCGCCTACGCATGGAACATCTCCCACCAGAACTTCCTGATGCATAAGCCACCGGCCATGCTCTACCTGCCACAAGGTGCGATCGAGTCCGATGACTATGCACCTGTCGCGCAAAATCTTGCTCGTTGACTTGCCCGGGCGTCGTAACAAGACTGCACACGAAACGGAACTCAGACGCTATATAAGGATTGCGCAGTGAAGATGTTCACCCTGAGACTGGCCGCCGCCATCAGCCTGGCGCTGGCTTCCGGCAGCGCCCTGGCCGTGACCGGCGATGCCGAGGTGACCCGTGCCACGCTCGACAACGGCCTTCGCGTCGTGATCGTGCGCGATACGCTGGCTCCCGTGATTACGACCGAGATCAACTACCTCGCCGGCTCCGACGAAGTGCCGGATGGCTTCCCCGGCACCGCGCATGCCGTGGAACACATGATGTTCCGGGGCAGCCCCGGCCTGAGCAAGGATCAGCTTTCGGCCATTGCCGCCAACATGGGCGGCGCGTTCAACGCGGACACCACCCAGGGCGTGACGCAGTACTACTTCGTGGCACCCTCGCAGGATCTCGAAGTCGCGCTGCGTCTGGAAAGCATGCGCATGCGTGGCGTAGACATGGACCCGAAGGAATGGGACAAAGAGCGCGGTGCGATCGAGCAGGAGGTCTCGCGTGATCTCTCCAGCCCGAACTTCAAGTTCTATACACAGATGCTGGAGCAGATGTTTGCCGGCACGCCCTACGCGCATACACCGCTCGGCACCCGTGACTCGTTCGACAAGACCACGGCGCCCATGCTGAAGCAGTTCGTCGATACCTGGTATGCGCCGAACAACGCGATCCTGGTGGTTTCCGGCGACGTCGATCCTGCCGCAACACTGGCGATGGTCAGGCAGCAGTTCGGCGACATACCGCGCAAGACCCTGCCCGCCCGTCCGGCCTTCGATTTCAAACCGGTGGCGGCAAAAACCATGCAGGTAACCACCGATGCGCCCTACGGCTCGGTGTACCTCGGTTATCGCCTGCCCGGACTCACCTCGAAGGATCACGCCACCGCCATGGTGCTGGGCATCGCACTGGGTTCGCAGCGCGCCGCGCTGGCCGGCATGCGTTTCGATGGTTCGGCCCTGTTCGGTGGCTTCAGCGCAGAAGCCATGCCCCAGGCGGGTATCGGTATGGCGATCGGCATATTCCCGAAGGGTGGCAATCCGCAGCCCGTCCTGGCAAAGATGCGGGGCATTCTCGCCGATGCGGCGAACAAGGGTATCGATCCGGCCCTGGTCGAAGCCGCCAAGCGCAATGCCATCGCGTCCATGGAATTCAGCAAGAACTCGGTCGGCGGCCTGGCCAATACGTGGTCGGATGCGCTGGCTTTCCAGGGTGCCGAATCGCCCGAAGCGCTCAAGGCGGCCATCGAGGCGGTGACCCCGGAAGCGGTGAACGCGCTGGCGAAGAAAAGCCTGGACCCGGCGCACGCCATCACCGCCATCCTTACGCCGGAAAGCTCGGGCAAGCCGGGCGAAGGCAAGGGCTTCGGAGGAGCAGAAAGCTTTTCATCCACGCCCGACAAACCCGTACAGCTACCCGATTGGGCCGAGCAGGCGTTTGCGAAGCTGGACGTGCCGGCGTCATCGATGCACCCGGTGTCCTATGTGCTGCCCAACGGCCTGAAACTGATCGTGCAGCCGGAAACCATCAGCGACACGGTGGAACTTTTCGGCAGCATCAAGACCAACGAGGATACGCTGGCTGCCCCGGGTGAAGAGGGTGTTTCCGGCCTTCTTGCCGGCCTGTTCCCCTATGGCACCACCAGCATGAACCGCCTGCAGTGGCAGGAAGCACAGGACGCCATCAGCGCACGCGTGCGCGCCGGCTACCGCTTCTCGCTATCGGTACCTTCTGCCCATTTTGTCGATGGCGTGAAACTACTGGCCGACAACGAACTGCATCCGGCCCTGCCTGCCGAAGGCTTCGCCGTCATGCAGCGCCAGGTGCTCAGCGAAGTCACGGGGGTGCTGCAGTCACCCGGCTTCCTGTATCGCTACGGATTGAACAAGGCCTTGCTTCCGGCCGGCGATGCCGAACTTCGCCATGCCACGCCGCAGTCCGTATCGGCACTCACGCTGGACAAGGTCAAGGCGTACTACAACCAGACGTTCCGCCCCGACCTGACCACCATCGTCATCGTGGGCAAGGTCGATCCTGCGCAGGCAAGGCAGGTGATCGAGCAGGCCTTCGGTGACTGGAAGGCCACGGGTCCCAAGCCGCAGACCGAATACGCCGCCGTGCCTGCCAACCCCGCCGGGCAACTGCACGTACCGGATAAAAGCGCCACGCAGGACGAGGTGGAGATCGCGCAGACCATCGACATCACCTATGACGACCCGGCGCGCTATGCCATCAACCTGGGCAACCAGGTGCTGGGCGGTGGCTTCTACGCCTCGCGCCTCACCCGCGACCTGCGCGAGAAGCAGGGCCTGGTCTACTCCGTGGGCGTGGCCTTCGATGCGCATAAGCATCGCAGTGTCTACCGGGTGGAGTTCGGCTCCGATCCCGACAAGGTCGGCACGGCCAGTGCACTGGTGGTGCAGAACCTGAAGCGCATGCAGCAGGAACCCGTGACCGATGCCGAACTCAGGCAGGCCAAGGGCATCCTGCTACGTCGCATTCCGTTGGGCGAGTCCAGTTTCGGGGCCATCGGTGGCCAGCTGCTGTCGATGTCGCAGGAAGACAAGCCCCTGGACGCCGTGACTGTCGCCGCACAGCACTACCTGGCGCTCACCGCCCCGGAGGTGCAGCAGGCCTTCGCGAAGTACGTGCGGCCGGATGCCATGGTGAAGGCCGTCAAGGGACCCTGATTGCGTATTAGCATAGGCGCATTGAACAGGCTATCCGGGGCAGCGGCAGATGATTGAAAAACATATGGCCCTGGTTCTCGGTGGTGGTGGGGCTGCGGGAAATGCCTGGATGATCGGCGTTATCGCCGGCCTGGCCGATGCGGGAATCGATATGACCGAGGCTGCCGACCTGGTGATCGGCACCTCGTCCGGTGCCACCGCGGCAGCGCACCTGCGAAGCGGCCGGACACCCGCTATGTTGTTGTCTGGCATTTTGTCTGAAGTAACGCAGCCGGTCGGGCAGCGCCCGCAAGGGTCCCCACCCATGCCAATGGACGCGGTTTTCGAACGGATGAGAGCGATCGGTGCGGCTGCCACCTCGGCCGCCGATCTATGTCGTGCGATGGGCGCGTTCGGGTTGGAATGCAACTTCATGCTCGATGGCTCGGCAGCTCAACGACGGCGCGCATTGGTTGCCTCACGGCTGCCTAATCCGGAATGGCCGGAAAAACCGATGATCCTGGTGGCTGTCAACGCCCATACCGGAGAACCGGCCTTGTTCGACCGCGATTCCGGAGTCGAGCTGGTGGACGCGGTGACCGCGAGTACGGCTTTGCCCGGCGGCCCCACGCACACGATCCACGGGGTTCACTACATCAACGGCGGCGTGCGCTCTACCGACAACGCCGATCTCGCCTCAAGCTATGCAAACGTCGTGGTGCTCACGCCGTTCAGTGAACGAAGCGGTCCACTGCCACCAGGCCAGTTCGAGGGCTTGCGTAGATCACCGGAATGGGGAAACGACCTGGCAAGTCAGGTTGAATCGTTGCGCAGCCAGGGCAGTCACGTCGTCGTGATCTCCCCGGACGCCGAGTCCCGCGTCGCCATGGGTACGAATCAGATGGACCTGGCAACCCGTGCACCCTCTGCCCAGGCCGGTTTCGTACAGGGTAAGCGAGAAGCGACACACCTGACGTTCCGTTGACGATGGAGCGTCCGCCGCGACCGCTGCAACGCTTCGATATCTCCATCCCAGATAATTCGCCCGGGCCCCGGCCGGTCTTCACCATCTCACTGCGGCCGGAGGAGCGGCTTCCCCTGCGCCTGACGGCCCGCCCGTAGCGGTTTTCACATAGGGCGCGGCAATGTGCCGCCCTCGGGCGGCGCAAGGCGCTGGCATCATCCGGGCATCGGAATCGAGGAACTCCCGGGGAACGTGTCAGGGAAGCGCACATGGCGATCATGGTTCGGCTGGCTGGCCTTCGTGGCAGCCGGGCTGCTGTCGATCGCCCCGGTCGTATCCGAGCTGCGGGCCGCCACCATCGACGAGGTGGTGGATGGCGCCTGGTGCGAGCCGGATCATCACGGCGACAGGCATCACGCCGGCCTGCTCGATGCCTGCGGATACTGCTCGTTCCTTGCTCACCACCCGCTCCTGCCTGGGCTTGCCGTCGCACTCATGCGGCCGCCGGCCACCGATATCCGTGCGCCGGGCCCCCTGCCCGTTTCGCCGCGACCGCTGCTGCCATGGCTGCGTGATATCGCACCGCGCGGACCTCCCTGTGCCCTGAGCTGAGTTTCGCGTGCACGCGCCATCGGGCGCGTGCCTTTCGCCAGGTCTTTCAGGGAATCACCATGTCTCATCGCATCCTCGCGGTGCGCGCCTCCGTGCGCGTCCGCCACCGCATCCTGCCCGCCACGCTTGCACTCGTGCTTTCTCCCGTCGCCGTGGCAAACGACGAGCCACCGCCATCGTCGTTGACACCCATCGTCGTGACCGCACCGATGCAGACGGCACCCCTCACCGTGGTTACCGACCCGAAAGCGCCACGCCAGCCCGTGCCGGCAAGCGACGGTGCGGACTTCCTGAAGTCCATCCCCGGCTTCGCCATCATCCGCAAGGGCGGCACGAACGGTGATCCGATGCTGCGCGGCATGAGCGGTTCACGACTGAATATCCTGGTCGATGGCGGCCAGATCGGCGGCGGTTGTCCCTCGCGCATGGACCCACCCACCTCATACATATCGCCGCAGAGTTTCGACAAGGTCACCATCATCAAGGGGCCGCAAACCGTGATCCATGGCCCGGGCAACTCCGCCGGCGCTGTGCTCTTCGACAGGGAGTTCACTCGTTACACCCGGCCCACCGTCTCGCTGGATGGCAGCCTGCTGGGGGGCTCGTGGGGGCGCAACGACCAGTCGCTGGACCTTCGCGGCGGCGATGCCTCCGGTTACCTCGGCATCACGGCCAATCACACCCACTCGCAGGACTATGAAGACGGCGACGGCCGTCGTGTGCATTCCTATTACGACCGCTGGAATGCCGATGCGACGATCGGCTGGACGCCCGATGACGATACCCGCGTCGAACTGACTGTCGGTCGCGGTGACGGCAAGGCGGCCTATGCGTTCAGCGGCATGGACGGATCGCAGTTCCTCCGCGAAAGCACCGGACTGAAATTCGTTCGCGAGCACATGAGCGAGCACTTCACGAAGCTGGAAGCACAGGCCTATGTGAACTATGCCGACCATGTGATGGACAACTACACGCTGCGCCATCCCGACCCGGCATCGATGATGCCCATGGCGATGGCCAGCGACGTCGCCCGCCGTACGGTGGGCGGTCGTGTGGCCGCCACCTTCGATTGGGCACAGTCGTTCAATCTCGTCACCGGCATCGATGGTTCGCGCAATACGCATACGGCGCGCAACGGTGGTCCCCGCGACGGCATGCTGTCTTATTACCGGGCGTTGCCGCGTGATCGCGACGAGCGCATGGCCATCGTGGGCGCCTTCGCGGAAGCCACCTGGCATGTCGCCCAGCGCGAAAGGCTGCTGGGCGGCCTGCGCCTCGACCGTGCGCAGGCGCGCGGTTATGGCCTGTCGTCCATGCCGCAAGGGCACATGGGCGCGATGGCCATGCCCGGCAATGGAAGCACGATCGATGCAAACCGCTCGTCCTGGCTGAAGTCCGGCTTCATGCGCTACGAGCGCGACCTGACGACGATGCCTGCCACGTTGTATGCCGGTATCGGCCACGTCGAACGCTTTCCCGATTACTGGGAGCTGTTCGGCCGTTATACGCAGAAGAGCCTCGACAGCTTTCGCCGCACACGTCCCGAACGCACCACCCAGCTCGACATCGGCGCCCAGTTCCGTGGCGAAGGCTGGCAGGCATGGGTATCGGCATACGCCGGTGTCGTGGACGATTTCATCCTGTTGCGCGGTGGCCGCGGCATGATGGCCATGGGCCGGGCCAGCAATATCGATGCACGCATCGCCGGTGGCGAGGCAGGCGCCGTCGTGGCCTTGTCACCCCGCTGGAAGCTCGATGGCACGCTGGCGTATGCCTGGGGCGAAAACCGTAGTGACGGACGTCCCCTGCCACAGATTCCGCCACTGGAAACCCGCCTGGGCCTCACCTACGACACGGGCACATGGTCCGTGGGTGGCTTATGGCGCGTCGCGGCAGCCCAGCATCGCGTCTCGGTAGGCGATGGCAATATCGTCGGACTGGATCTCGGGCCGACGGCGGGCTTTGGCGTCTTCTCGCTCAATGGCGGCTATCGCCTCACGAAGCAGCTCACCGTCAGTGCAGGCATCGACAACCTGCTGAACAAGACCTACGCCGAGCATGTGAATGCATCGACCGTGGGCCTGGTCGGCTATGCCGATACGCTGCGCGTCAACGAGCCGGACCGCACGGCCTGGATGAAGCTGCAACTGAACATGTAAGGCGTCAGCCTTCCTTGCCCAACCCGGTCTGCTGGAGGATCGTCAGCAATGCACTGTCGACCCAGCGCCGGGCGAGGCTCTGTCGCTCGCCTTCGATGCGTACGTCGGCCAGCAGTTCGGCCGGCAGTGGCTCTTTGAGTCCATCGCCTTCCACCACCACGCGATACCACACGCCCGCCGGGCGCAGTTCCTTTGCCGGACGCGTCGGGTTGAGCGCGATGGGGCCGCCATGGGGCTTTGCCAGTACGAGGCTGGGCAGGTGGTCAACCGCACCACTATCGAGCATGGATATTTTGCCGCGCAGGGGTTGCAACCCACCATGCGGATAGACGGTGACGGCCGCACCGGACGACAGCCGGGCGCGGTTGGCTTCCTGCACCAGCACTTCCGCCCGCCAGCGCGTGCTGCCCACCACGGTGGCGATGCGCGTGCCGGGTGACACCCAGTTGCCCTTGCGTAGCGTCGGGTCCACATCGCGGACGACACCCTGTTCACTGGCGATCAGTTGCAGGCGCCCCTTCTCGGCCATGCTCGCGTCGCGTTGCGCGGTATAGCGTTCGGCCATGCGCTCGGCCACCACCTGCTTCGCCACGCCGTTGCGGTCGAGCGCCACCGCGCCACGCGCCGCCGATTCGTAGGCATCGCGCAGTACGCTCGCCTTGTCGCCGTCGTCCTGCGGTGCCGGTGCGCTCAGTTCGAACAGCACCTTGCCCGCCGGCACCACGTCGCCGTCGCGGGTGTTGATCGCATCCAAACGCGCGCCGAAGGGCGTGAACACCGCCTGCCGGTAACCGGCTTCCACCACGCCATCGGCAGTAATCCGCGACGACCACGGCACGAACAGCACCAGCGCGAGCATGGCCGGCACGATAAGGCGCACCCTTAGCGCGGACCAGCGGATCTCGTCGCGCCGGGCCCACCACACGCGGGTTTCATTGAATACGGGCTTCATCACGAAGGTCACGATTTCCACAAGAAACAGGATCAGGCCCAGCGCCTTGAAGAAGGCGTGGTAGACGACGACGGCGATGCCGATGAACAGGCTGAGGCGATACACCCATGTCGCGAAAGCGAACACGGTGAGAAAGGCGGCAAATCGCGGCGACACCGCATCGGGTTTCGGATCGTCCAGGCCGAGCAGGACGCGACGCATCCACCGCTTGGCCCAACGCCCCGCGCGCTCGTGCAGGCCAGGGTAATCCAGCGCATCGGCAAGGATGAAATAGCCGTCGAAGCGCATGAACGGGCTGACGTTCACCAGCAGGGTCAGCACCCAGGCCGTGGTACCCAGGAAGAACAGCGCGTTGCGGAAGTTGCCGTCCGGCGCGAACGACCAGAGCAAGGTGCACCATGCTGCCAGCACCAGTTCGGCCAGCACGCCGGCCGAGGCGATGGCCAGACGACGCCGGGAACGTTCCAGCTTCCAGCTTTCGCCGGTATCGGTATAGGCCATGGGCCACATCACCAGCAGCGCGATGCCCATGTGTCCCACCTTCACGCCGTAACGCGTCGCCATGAATGCATGGCCCAGCTCATGCCAGCACTTGGACAGGATCAGTGCACCGGCGAAGGCGATGACGCCATCCCAGCTCATCGCACCACGCAGGTTGGCCAGCACCGTGTCCCACTGGCGTACGGCAAACAGCACGCCCACGATGGCGGCCAGCAGGGTCACCAGCAGGAAGCGCATGCCGAACATCGGCTCGACGAAAGGCAGTGCCTTGCGCAGCAGGCGTTCCGGGCGGATCAACGGAATGCGGATGAACAGGTAGTTGTGCAACAGCCAGTGGGCGACCGAGGTCGGTGGTCGCAGGCTGGTGTCGCGGGTCAGTTGCTGTTGTTGCAGGAAACGCGCGAAGCCCTGCACGTCGTCCGGCCCGGGCATCAACGTAGTGTCGGCAGCGACCGCATCGGCGATGCGTTGCGGATCGCCAAGGTCCCAGCGTCGCAGCATCTCGAATTCAAGCCAGCCAATGCGGAAGAACTGGTTGCGCACCGGATCGGCCAGATGCCATGCCGGCGAACCGTCGCGGTTGCGTCCGGCGACATGCACGTCGAGTTCTTCACGCAGGGCCGGCCACACGGCGGCCATGGCCGGCATGGCAAGTGCCGGCTCGCTCACAGGCCACACCACGCCCGCATGGTCGCCAGCGGACGGCGCAGCAGCAGATAGCCGAGCACGCTCCACTGGCCCGATACCCGTGCTGTCCCCTGCAGGCCGATACGTGCATCGGCGGGCGTGCCGTCCACCGTGCCGCGCAGCATGTAGCTCGCCACGCCATTGGGCGCTTCCACCGGCTGGTAGCCGGCATAGTCCAGCGTGGCATCGAAGGGGCTGAGCGGCGCCACCTTCAGGAACACCTTCATGGCGGCCCCCTGTGCCAGGTTGGTCGCCTCGCCCACCGGGGCCCAGGCGCGCACGCCCAGAGCATGCGGATCGGCGAGCAGACCGATGCGCTCACCGGTCTGCACCGGCTTGCCGGCCCATTCATCGGGGTCGCCATAGACGAACACACCGTCGGCCGGTGCACGGATGGCGAGCTTGTCCACCTCGCGCTGAAGCGAGGCCGCATCGACCTGGCGCTCACGCCACTTGCCTTCGGCCAGCCCGAGGTCCGCCTTGGCGTTCTGGTTTTCGATGGCCTGCTGGGAGGCCTGGTGCATTTCCACCGCGGCCGTCGCCAGCTCCGCCTGCGCCACGGCGAGGCGGTTACGCAGCGTGGTGTCGTCCAATTCCGCGAGCACGTCGCCGGCTTTCACCGGTGTATTGGGTAACACCACCATGCGATGCACCACCCCTTCGCGGGGCGATGCGATGACCTGGCTTTCGGTGGAAATCACTTCCGCCGGCACTAGCGTGTATTCGCGGATCGGCAACAGCATGATGAGCAGCAGCCCCACCAGGGCGTAGCGTAGCCGTCGCCCGGTGAAGGCCGCCTTCCAGCCGCGCCGCCACAGCGAAGGCCGGGCCACCAGCGACCACCACGCGAACCCGTAGAGGTTCACCAGTTGCAACAGGGCAAACTCCGCGCTGTCCATCGACAAGGTTTCCGGCCACGCCTGCTCTCGCGCAAGGAAGAGCAAGGCATTCACCGTGCCATCGGGCGCCACCAGTGGCAGCACCCAGACATGCGCCGGCAGCCATTCATCCCAGCCGGCCGCCAGTTCCTCGCCGAGCGCAGCGGGCGACAGCGGAAGCACGCGCGCCGTGGGCGGCAGCGTTTCGCAGCGCTTCGCGATGCGCGCGGCAGCAGCCGACAACCACAAGGCGTAGGGCGTGTTGGCATCGGTCTCTGCCAGCCCCGAATGCGCAACCAGTCGAGCCGGGCGGCCCGGCGACAGTTCGACCAGTGCCGCCTGGCGGTAATCGACAAGCGTGCGCGTTTCGTTGCAGATGGTGAAGCCGAGTTCCGCGGCACGCGTGGCCGCTTCCACCCGGGCCGCCACGGCATAAAACCGCGCGGACGCGGAAGGAGGAACGGAAGCGTGCGCGGTCATCGTCTCAGCCCTGCGCTGCCGGCTTCGGGGCCTGCGCGCGGCCACTCATGCCCGGCCATACCTGCGCGGTATCACCCTGGAAATCCGCCTCGATTTCCACGGTCTGGCTCACCGCATCCACGCGACCGCTGATACGGGTCACGGCGAGCGTGTAGTGAGCACCGGTTTCGTCCACCACGGCGTCAAGATGCGCGCCCGGCTTCAGCCAGCTGATCCAGTTCGACGGTACGTTGAGACGTGCCTTGGGCACGCCCGTGCCCACCAGGTCGATCACGGGCGCACCGGCCGCCACGCCCTGCCCCTCCTTGACATGCACGCGTGCAACACGGCCCTCGAACGGGGCGACGAAACGGCACTGGGCCAGCTGCGCATCGAAAATACGCACCTGGCTGCGGGTGCGATCGACATCGGCCGCGGTCAGTTCGACTTCGAGCGCGGCAGCCGATTGCAGGCCCTGAAGCTTGGCCTTGGCCTCATAGCGCAGCTGCGCCGCGTTGTATTCGGCATTCGCGCTGGCCCGGCGTGCTTCCAGGTCGCTGCAATCCAGCGATGCCAGTACCTTGCCTGCCGCTACGCTGTCGCCAAGCTGCACGTTGATCCGCGCGATACGGCCCAGCACCACGGCCGACAACGGGCTCTCGCGATTGGCCACCACGAGAAAGCGTACCGGCGCCTGCTGCGCGATGACGGGAAACGCTGCGACGAACGCGGCAAAGGCAAGCGTATGTCTGATCATGGCGAGCTTCACGGCTTCGACGCATCCGCGGTTTCAGGCGCGGCGGCCAGGCGACGGATATCGGCAAGGATCGACAGCGCGGCGGCTTCGGCCAGCGCGGCGACCGCCCGCGTGGTGACCTCGTTGGGCACGAAGCTGAGGTAGCTGCGCTCCAGCAGGCGTTTGCCGCTGGCATCCTGCACCGTCATGTCCCACTGGGCCTTCGTGGACGAGCGACCGGGCGCGGAGCTGAAACGCAGTGCCATGGCCAGGCCATCGGCACCCTCGCCCATGGCGATATGGTTGCCGGTCATCACGTGGGTCAGTGCGCCACGCACTGCCTCGCCATCGACCTTTGCCGGCAGGCCGCTCACGCTGAGGTGCAACGGACGCTCCACCTGCACCGCATCGGCCATCTCGGTGAACACCTGCTTCTCGCCCTCGACGAGGCTTGCCTGGATCGCTTTGGACAGTGCGGGGATATCGCTGCCGGCGACCTCTTCGGGCATGAGGTCGATACCTACCGAGTTCAGCACGCGGCCGTATGCCGACTGCGCGGCGGCATACGACGAGGCTTCCTGGAAACGCGACACCATCGCGCGGGCCTGCGTGCGCAGTGTTTCCAGTTCGCTGGTGAGTTGGTTGCCCGAGCCCGCCTTCGCCACGCTGGCCAGGCGCTGGTCCACCTGTGCGGACTGCTCGGCGAGCTGGTGGTCGTACACCGCCAGCTTGTAGCGTTCCACCGAAACGCGTACCTGGGTCAGCACGGCCATGCTCAACGCCATGCGGCGCGCATCGTCCACCTTCATGCGGGCGTCGTTGGTGCGCCGGATGGCCGGCAGGCCCGCAAGGCGCATGAGGTTCATCGACATGCTGACGCCACCCTGCGACCAGCTCTCGTTATAGAGGTACTTGTTGGAGTCGTGACCCGCACCCACGAACAGGTTGAGGTTCGGGAACAGCGCGGCAATCTGCTTTTTCGTCTCGATGGCGTCGATGCGCGTCTTGTAGTCTTCCTCGCGCAGTTCGGGGCGCTGCTCCAGGGCCAGCTGTTCCAGCTGGTCCACATTGCCCGGCACCTGGGTCAGGGTCGTCTCGCTCACGTCGGCCAGCGTGAACACCGTGCCAGGCGGCAGGTTCATCAGCGCGGCGAGTTCGCGACGGGCGAATTCCATTTCCTGGCGCTTCTGGTTCACCAGGGTCATCGCATCGAGCAGCGCCCGCTGGTATTCCAGGCCTTCCACGGGCGGCAGCACGCCGGCCCGCTCGGCCTCGCGGCTCTTTTCCAGTGCAGACTGGATACCTTCGGCCAGGGTCTCGGTCTCGCCCAGCAGGCGCTGCGCACCCAGGGCGCGCCAGTACGCATCGCGCACGTCCTGCACGATGTTCTGCAACACCTTGCGACGACGCTCGTCGGTGATGTTGACGTCATCGGCCTGCTGCTTCGCACGGTAATAGCTGAGGCCGAAGTCGAGCACGTCCCACGACAGCGTGGCGTCGGCCAGGTAATGCACGCGCTCCTCCGAGGTAGAAGGGCGCAGGCTGACGATGCGGTCCTGGATGCCGATGCTGGTACCGCCCGAATCGTTGCTGCGCCAGCGGTAGCCGGCATCCGCCATCAGCTTCGGCAGCATGTCGAGCTGGGAGACGTCGAGCAGGCCACGCGAGAGCGAGGTTTCCATCAGCTTCAGGCGATGGTCGAGGTTGTACTTCAGCGAACGCGCCATCGCATCGGACAGCGTGATGGGGCCGGTGACCGGCTCCTGGTCCTTGTACATCGCCTGCTGGTCGCTGCGCGCACGGTTGCTCACGTCGTCATGGGTGAGCGGGCGCGGCTTCACCGCGCCGCAACCGGCGAGGAAGACGGCGGCGGCGAGAGCGGTCACCAGCGGGAGCGGCTTCAGGGCATGGAGATGAGACATGTCGGTTCGTTCCTCGTATACGGTTCCGGTGGCGTTCGCCGCCACCGGAGCGCGATTAGTGATGGGGCAGCTTCGGAGCGGCGACCGGCGCGGGAGCGCCGTGGGCCAGCCGGGCGAGACGGGTGGACAGGGACGGCGCGCCGGCCGGAGGCGCGTCCGCGCGCGGCAGCCTGACGGTGTGCGAAGGCTGAGCCCTGTCTGCCTTGCCGCGTTCGTCCTGATCGTGGCGGAGGGTCTGCTCGATGCGTTGCGAGGCAAAGGGTGAGAAGTCGTCCCACAGCACGCGCGAGCCCAGGCCCGCGTCGCGGCTGGCCACACGCGACTGGCTACGCACTTCCACGAGCAGCTGCCGCGAGAAGGCCACGCCGTCACGCAGCACGTACTGCACGTTGTCCGGATCGAGATCCGTCGTGCCCGCTTCCAGTCCATGAATGGCACCGGTCATCCTGCCGAGCTGCCAGGCCTGGGTATCCCGCTGCACGCCATCGACGGTGGGCAGGATGAACAGGCCGGGATCGTAGCCCTGGCGGATATCGCGGCCGGGCCACTCGTGGGACAGCGGGAAGATCTGGTCGCCCCAACGCGCCTGGATCGGCGGCGTGGCACCACGGATGGTGATGACCAGGCGTGCCTCGCTGGTATCGCCGTCCGCATCGGTAATCGTGTAGACGAACACTTCGCTCAGCGTCCGGCTGGCATCCAGGGCGCTGACCTGCGGATTGCGCGGGTCCACCACGTATGTGTAGCTGCCATCGGCGTTGAGCACGAGCGTGCCGTACTGCCCCGGGCTTGCATTGCCGATGCTGCCACGCTGGCCGAGATTATCGGAGGTGACGCCCGTCACCGGGCCGCCCTTTGCAGGACCATCCGCACCGATGCGGTCAGCTCCCGTATGCGATGGGCCCCCGGTGAACACATTGCCCGAGGCACTGCCCTGCGCGGCATCGCGATCGATCGATGCCGCATCGTCGTGCGCCGTCGGCACGTCGTTGACGATATCGATGACCAGGCTACCCGTGGCCTTGCCGCCACCGGCGTCGTTCACGGACAACGCGATGGTGTCGGTGCTGTGATCGGTACCGGGCTGGCCCACCGCGCCACCCAGCGTATAGGTGTACGACAGCGTGCCCTGCGTCACGACACCACCCACGGTGGCCGTCGGCTCGAAGCCGGTGAGTACCAGCGTGCCGTTGCCGGTCACGACCGTCACCGTCTTTCCGTTGCCCAGCGTCGTCAGCTGATCCGCCGTGAGCGTGACGCCACCGACCGTGATCGACGTCAGGCCATCCGGCGCGGAGACGACGATGGTGTCGGAGGCGCTCTTACCCTGCCCGGCCGGACCATCGCTGGTCAGGCCCGATTCCCATACGGTGGTGTGGCCGGTGGTGAGCGGTCCGTTGCCTTCGCCATTGCCGTCGTGAGGGACGATGGCAGGCGTACCGTCGGTATGACCGGCGATGGTGATGGTCAGCGTGGTGGTGCTGCTGTCCCCGTCGCCATCGACGATGGTGTACGTGTAGACCTCGGTCAGCGTGTCGCCGTCCTTGAGTGCATTGACCCTGGGATTGGCGTTGTCCAGTGCATAGGTGTAGCTGCCGTCGGCATTCAGCGTGAGCGTGCCATAGGTACCGGCCACGCCACTGCCGACGTTGCCGCTGACCGGACCATTCGACGCACCGTGGACCACCCCGGCCACAGGCAATGGATTAGCGTCGGCGCCGATACGATCCGCACCGGCACCGCCCGTGATCACGTTACCCGTGACCGGCGCACCGTCCTCATGCACCGTCGCCGTATCCGGGCGTGCCGTGGGCACGTCGTCCACGATGTTCACCACGAGCGCGCCGCTCGCCGTGCCACCGCCGGCATCGATGACCTGCAGTGCGATGGTGTCCGTGCCGCCACCCTGGCGCGGCACGGAATGATCGAGCGTGTACGTGTAGGTCAGCGTGCCTGCCGTGGGCACGCCACCCACCGATGTCGTCGGGTTGAAACCCGTGAGCACCAGCGTGCCATCCGGCGTGTGGATCGTGACCGGCTGGCCGTTGTTCAGTGCATCCAGCTGCGCGAGCGTCAGCGAGGTGCCGCCGATCGTCACCCCGGCAAGGCCATCGGCCGCCGTCAGGTCAATGCTGCCACCGGTCGTCTGCGTGCCGTCGTGGTTTGCCAGGCCAGCTTCGATAACCGTTGCATGCCCCGTCGCCGCACCGTTGCCATCCACCGGCACGATGGACGGCGTGCCATCGGTATGGCCATGGATGGTGATGGTCAGCGTCGTGGTGCTGCTGTCGCCGTCGGCATCGACGATGGTGTAGCTATAGGTTTCCGTAAGTGTCTGGCCATCCTTCAGCGCATTGACCGTCGGATTGGCGTTGTCGACGGCATAGGTATAGCTGCCATCGGCATTCAACGTGAGCGTGCCGTACGTGCCGGCCACACCACTGCCGACATTGCCGCTCACCGCACTGGTCGCGGTGCCATGCACCACACCGGCCACCGGCAGCGCGTTGGCATCGGCACCGATACGGTCCGCACCGGCACCGCCCGTGACGACGTTGCCGCTCACGGGTGCGCCGTCTTCATTTACATCCGCCGTGTCCGGACGGGCCGTGGGTGCATCGTTGACGATGTTGATCGTGAGCTGTCCCGTGGACGAACCGCCACCCGCATCCGTCACCGTGAGTGCGATGGCATCGGCGGTGCGATCGATGCCCGGCTGGGTCACGGCACCGTTCAACTCGTAGGTGTAGTTCAGCGAGCCTTCGACCGTGATGCCACCCACGGTCCGCGTCGGCTGGAAGCCGGCGAGCGTGAGCGTGCCATAGGGCGTCATGACCGTGACCGGGCTGCCATTGCCCAGCGCCGCGAGCTGCGCCGTGTTCAGCACCACGCCGCCCACGCTGATCGAGGCCAGGCCATCGGGCGCGGTGATGTCGATCGATCCGGTCGTGGTGCGACCCTGGTGATCCGGACCATCGCTGGTCAGGCCCGACTCCCATACCGTGTTCTCGCCGGCCGCGTTGGTGCCATTGCCTTCGTGCGGCTTCATCGACGGACCACCGTCCGTGTGGCCGTGGATGGTAATGGTCAGCGTCGTGGTACTGGTGTCGCCATCGCCATCGACGATGGTGTACGTGTAGACCTCGGTCAGCGTGTCGCCATCCTTGAGCGCGTTGACCGTGGGATTGGCGTTGTCCAGCACGTAGCTGTAGCTGCCATCGGCATTCAGCGTAAGCGTGCCGTAGGTGCCCGTGACACCCGTGCCGACATGGCCGCTGACCGGGCCGCCCGTGTTTCCGTACACCACACCGGTGACCGGCAACGGGTTGGTATCTGCGCCGATCCGGTCGGCACCCGGGCCACCCGTCACCACGTTCCCTGCGATGGACGGGCCGTCTTCATCGATATCGGCCGTGTCGGGCCGTGCCGTGGGCGTGTCGTCCACGATGTTGATCACGAGCGTGCCATTGGCCGTGCCGCCACCGGCGTCGACGACCTTCAGGTCGATGGCATCGGTACCGCCACCCTGGCGCGGTACGGAATGGTCAAGCGTGTACGTATAGGTCAGCGTACCTGCCGTGGGTACGCCACCCACCGATGTCGTCGGATTGAAACCCGTGAGCACCAGCGTGCCGTCCGGCGTGTGGATCGTGACCGCCTGGCCGTTGTTCAGTGCGTCCAGCTGCGCAAGCGTCAGCGTGGTACCGCCGACCGTCACACCGGCAAGGCCATCGGCCGCCGTCAGGTCGATGCTGCCACCGGTCGTCTGCGTGCCGTCGTGGTTTGCCAGGCCAGCTTCGATAACCGTTGCATGCCCCGTCGCCGCACCGTTGCCATCCACTGGCACGATCGACGGCACACCGTCGGTATGGCCGTGGATGGTGATGGTCAGCGTGGTGGTGCTGCGATCGCCGTCACCATCGGCGATGGTGTACGTGTAGGTTTCGGTCAGCGTCTGACCGTCCTTCAGCGCATTGACTGCCGGGTTGGTGTTGTCCACCACATAGGTGTAGCTGCCGTTCGCGTTGAGGGTGAGCGTGCCGTAGCTTCCCGCCACGCCCGTGCCAAGGTTGCCGGTGGCCGGAACGCCCGTATTGCCGGGCGCGACGCCTACCACCGGGCTGCCGTTCGCATCCGCGCCGATACGGTCCGCACCGGCGCCTCCCGTCACCACGTTACCGCTGACTGGTGCGCCGTCTTCATTCACATCGGCCGTATCCGGACGGGCCGTGGGCACGTCGTTGACGATGTTCACGACAAGGCTGCCGCTGGCCGTGCCGCCACCGGCATCGTTGACCGCCAGCGCAATGGTGTCGGTGCTGTGATCCAGGCCAGGCTGGTTGATCGAACCGCCCAGCGTATAGGTGTAAGACAGGGTGCCGGCCGTGGGCACGCCACCGACCGAAGCCGTCACCTGGAAACCGGTGAGCCACAACGTGCCGCGCGACGTGGTGATCTGTCGTGGCGTGCCCGCGCTGAGCCCTGCGAGCTGGCCCGCCGTCAACGTCGTGCCACCCACGGTGATGGATGTCAGCCCATCGGCTGCGGAGATGTCTACCGTATCCGTCGCCGTCTTCAGCTGGCCCGAGGGGCCATCGGGCGTCAGGCCCGATTCCCATACGGTGGTGTGACCATCCGCCGCCCCGTTGCCGTCGTGCGGCACGATGGCCGGTGCGCCATCCGTGTGGCCGGCAATAGTGATGGTCAGCGTGGTGGTGCTGCGGTCACCGTCGCCATCGGTGATGGTGTAGGTATAGACCTCGGTGAGCGACTGGCCGTCCTTCAGTGCGTTGACCGTCGGGTTGGTGTTGTCCAGCACATAGGTGTAGCTGCCATCGGCATTCAGCGTGAGCGTGCCGTAGGTACCGGTCACACCCGTTCCGACATGGCCGCTGACGTGACCACCCGACGTACCGTATACAACGCCGGTCACCGGATTGGGATTGGCATCCGCGCCGACACGATCCGCGCCCGGGCCACCAGTCACCACATTGCCGGTAAGCGGTGCGCCGTCTTCATTCACCGTTCCCGTATCGGGGCGTGCGGTGGGCGTGTCGTTCACGATGGTAACGTTGATCCGGCCGCTGTCGGTGAAGCCGGCGCTGTCACGCATCGCGATGGCAACGGTTTCCATGCTGCTGGCGGCGCCCGGCTGCGACTGCGCGCCATTGAGCGTGTAGTGGTAAAGCAATGTGCCGTGGGCGCTGTCTGCGCCCGGCACGTAACCGGTGACCACGAGGGTGCCGGCTGCCGTGGTCATCGTGCGATCGGCCAGCGGAACGCTGGCGAGATCCTGCAGCTGCGCGAGCGTCAGCGTCACGGAGTGACCCGGGCCGTCGGCCGGATTGCCAAGGGTCACGCTGTCCACGGGATTGAACAGCGCGAATGCCTGCGCGCCGTCCACGCCGTCCTTGCCATCGTGGTCAACCAGGCCCGATTCGCTGACCTTGGTCGCGCTGTTCACGGTGACGTTGAAGACACGCGTGGTCACCAGCGCATTCGAGCTGCCGTTCTCGCCGTCGGCATAGCCGTATTCGTCGCCGACGGTGCTCGGATCATGGGCAGCGTTGTCGGCCGCGTCGCCATCGAGCGTGCCACGATCCGGGCGGTCGCCGTGGTTGCCGCCGTCGTTGACCGAAATCATCACCTGGAAGGTGCCGTTCCAGTAGGCGTTATTGTCGCCGCTGGCCGATGGCGGCAGCTTCACGCCCACGGCATTGATGGCTGCCTGTACCTTGTCGATGGAGCCGGTGATCGTGACCGTGGTACGTCCCTGGGCGTCCTGCCCGATCACATAGGTCGCCGTGCCGAAGCTGCCGGTTCTATCCGGCGAACCACCGATGTCATGCACGCCAAAACCCGACGGCAGGGTCACGGTCGCCGTGATATCGGCCGTACCCGCATCGGGATCGGCCAGCGTGACGTGACTCAGCGTATAGATACCGGCTGCGCTTTCGTCGGTGACATTGGGCGCCGTCACGCCGATGGCCGTGGGGTTGTTGATCGACGACGGGAACACGGTACGCGACCCGAGCGCCACGTTCTGGCCCAGGCCGGCCGGCACCTTGCCGTACGGATCGACATCGGTGACAGGCACCGCCTGCACACCGCCGCCCGTCGCGGCATTCTCGCCTCCGTTGGCAGCACCCGAACCATCGAGTGCGCCCGTGGTGACATCGCGCAAGCGGTCGTCGGCGATCACGTCCACGCGATAAGCCTGGTCGACGTTCGCCAGGTTGCCACCGATGGATACCTTGAGGCCGGCGAGGTAATCGTTGACCTGCTGCCGCGTGCCGCGGATGACCAGGGCAATGCCGTTACCGTTGGACGTACCGTCCACGGTCGCGCCGGAGGTGCCGCTCGCCGACGAGCCCAGCACGATATCGCCATAAGCCGAGCGCGGAAGCGCGTTGCCGGCCGCATCGGAGATGCGCACCGTCACCTGCATGAAATCATGCTCGCCCGTGGTGATGCCGCCCTGATCGGTGTAATCCACATCGTCCACGGAGAAGCCGCCCACTGGCGTGCTGCCGTTGAGATAGATGGTGCCGCTGCCTGCATTCACAGTCGGCGGATCGTTTACCGCGACGATGTCGATGCCGATCTGCAGATCGGCCGGGTTGTTCGGCACGCTGCCGGCGCCCGTATCGCTGCCGATCGCCGAACCGGTGTCGTCGAAATGCACCGTCAGGGTCACGTCGCCGGGTGCGGCGCCGTTCATGTCGTGATTGACGTTGGGCGCGCTGAGGTACGTCAGGCCCAGCGCAGCATCGTTGAGCAGGGCCTGGATATCGCTTGCACGTCCCGTCAGCACCAGTGTGCCCGTGTTGTCGCCCGAGATGGTCACGGCACGGCTGCCTGCCGCACTCGCGGTGGCACTACCCTGGGCACCGTTGCCACCGATGCCGAGTACGCCCGAAGGCACGCTCAGGCGCACCGTGACCGGCGTATCGAAGGCGGCGGATTCCGGATCGCTCACCACGAAGCTGCCACCGATGAAGGTTGCCTGGTCTTCGTAGACGGTGGAGCCCGACGGGCCACCGATCGTGCCGGGTTCGTTCACGCTGGAAGCCCGTACGGATACGGACGATGCACCGATATTGCCGTTCTTCACGGGCACGCCGGCGCTGTACCAGTCGTATTCGGTCGCATCCACCGCCGTGGTGGCCGTGCCGGTGCCCGGCGTGGCCGACTGGTTGACGGCGCCGCCATTGGCACTGCCCGTGAGCTGGCCGCTGGTGTCGCGCAGGCGGTCGTCGGCAATCACCTGCACCTGGTAGATCGCATTGCGGTCACTGCCAAAGGTGACGGTCAGGCCAGCCAGCGCGGCGTTGACCTGTGCACGCGTGCCGCTGAGCACCAGGTAATCGTTGCTGCCGCCATGGGCCGCATCCACCGAGGCACCGCCGGTGCCGTAACCGATGCTGACACCACCGGCCGCCGCGTATTCCGCTGCGCTGAAGGCCGTGCCATCGCTGTGCAGCAGCCGCACGGTGACGCGCAGGTAATCGACGTCGCCCGGGCCCACCGTGGTGAGGTCGGGGTCGGCCACGCTGAAGCCCGGCACCGGGTTGTAGCGCGGATCGGCGCTGTCCAGGTCGATAGGACCATTCGGTGCGGTGACGGTCGGCGGATCGTTTGCGGGCGAGGTGTAGATCCAGAACTGGTTACCCGCCTGCTCCTTGTCGCCATCGGACACAGTGAATCCGAAGCGGTCATCCGGCGTATTGGGGAATGCCGTGCCGGCAGGCTCGGTGCCATCGTTGAGATAGTAGATGCGCCCGGCAGAGACATCGGCCTGGGTGAAGGACGAACCGACACCCAGGTACTGGAAGTTCACGCCATCGGTGGAATACGCGATGCGGCCATGGGCCGGCGCCGACGTGATGGTGTATTGCACCTGCCGCGCCGAGCTGTCCGGATCGTAGGCCTGGAGCATGGCGTCGGTGATGCGACCTGCGCCGCCTTCGATCACGGTCAGCGGATTGTTCGCGGGGGCGCCACCGATATTGTTCGGCGAATCCGAAGGCACCGTCGGATTGGCCTGGGTGGGATCCTTCGCGATCTGCGGCGCATCGTTGACGTTGGTGATCTGGATGGACACCGTGCCATCGGTGGCCGAATGTGCGCCCCAGCGATCGACTGCCGTCACGGTGAAGCTGGCATTGCGCACCTCCGAGCCATTGCTGACGAAGCGCAGGCCGGTGGTGGTGCTGTCGTCCGTGATGATGGATGCATCCAGCAAGGTACCTGCGGTGACGTTCTGCCAGGTGTGGCCGCCGTCCGTGGAATATTGCAGTGTGCCGCCTGCCGGCAGGTTGTTGACCATGAACTTCAACGCGCCAGTGCCGCTCGCATCGTTGTTGTACGCATAGTTGGGATCGCCGTTGGGCAACGTCGGCGAGCCTTCCAGCCAGGGCTCGCTGCGCGCATCGTCCGGATCGCTGATGCCCAGTTGCCCGCGCGTGATATAGCCGGTGCCCCCTTCCGGAATCACCGTGCCCGACGAGCCGGTGACCACCGGCAGATCGTTCGTTGGCGTGACATAGATGTCGAACGACGGCTGCCAGTTGTCCACCGTGGGCTGGCCGTTGACGACATCCACGAGACCTGCCGACACCGAGAAGCGTGCCGTGGTGTGGAAATCCTCGCTGTCGCCGTCGTGCTGGAAGCGGATGCGACCCGCGTCGAGATCGGCCTGGGTGAAGGTGCCAAACGCGGAGATATCCACCCATGCGCTGCCCACCTGCTTCTGCAACGTGCCCGCGTTGCCCGTGCCCGCGCCGTCGCTGGTGAAGCCCAGAAAGGTATAGACCACCTGCGAAGGATCGACACCCTGCGCGGTGTAGCTGAGCCCCGGCGTGGTGCTGAAATCGGTCGGCTGGCCGTTGGTGGTCGTGCCGTGCAGCACGATGCTGCCCCCTTCGAGCACGCTGCCGATCTTGTTACCGGACGGGTCCATGCCGGCATACGTCGACTGGTGCTCGACGGTGGTGACGTCGTGGATCGGGAAAGCACCGCCGTTGCCGGCCGCCGTCGGCGCAAGGTCGATGGTGAAGGTGTAGTCGCGCAGCGTGTCTGCCGGCGTACCACCCGTGTAGTCACCGCCGATACGCGTGAAGGTGCTGCCGTCCGGGTTCCAGCGCAGCGCGGTGGTGTTGTCCACCACCTGGAAATGGAAGGTGTCCTGCTGCCCGGCCGTGGCACCCGCGGTCTGCACGTATTGCACGCGGCCCGCGCGCACGTCGGCCATGGTGAAGGTGGCGCCATCCTTCAGGCGCTCGCCGTTGAGCAATAGGTAGCCATGCGTCAGACCCGCCTGCCCCGTCACGAAGCTGATGTTCTGGTCCGGCGAATCGACGTCGGTGGCGCCGATCATCGTTGGCGTCAGCACCACGGAATACGCACCCGCGCTGCCGTCACCGCCTGCCGTTACCGTCGCATGACGCGTGCTGGCAGGATCGAGGGCCGGGTCGTCGTCCACCGCATGCACGTCGAGGTGCACCGTGCCATCCGTGCTTGCAGGCACGCCCGTACCGCCGCCCATGTCGGTGACGCGCACGCCGAAGCTGTCCTGGCTGATGCCGTCCACGCCATCGTTGGCGTAGGTCAGGCGGGCACGGTCGGCATAATCGAACGACTGGCCGACCACGACGGCCATGCCATCGAAATACAGCGTGCCGTGCTGGGGCAGCCCGGTGATGGTCACGCGCAGCGCCGTGTCCTGCGGGTCGCCGCCCGAGTCCGCCACGATGTACTTGCCGACATTGCCGGTATCCACGGCATTGGCCGGCTGGCCTTCGTAGACGACACCGGTGCCGCCGATGGTCGGCGCCTGGTTCATGGGGCGGATGGCGAGGGTCACGTGTACCGTGTCCGAGCGATCGGCCGGCGTGGCACCGTCGTTGACCCGCGCGACGAAGCCATCGGTGGTGTCCTGGTCGGCGCCCGTGGCGGTGTGCACGTAGGTGAGCTTGCCGTCGATCACGTCCTGCTGGGTAAACACCGAGCCGGCGCCCAGCCGATTGCCCTCCAACGCGAGATAGCCGTACTTGGGCAGGTCGGTCACGCTGTAGACGATCTGTTCCGGCGTCTGTGTGCCGGCGGCTACCTCAGGATCGATCGCCACCAGCGTGTCGGTGCCAATGACGCTGATGCTGGGACCACCCGTGGAACTCACCTCGTCCACCGTCTTCGTGGCGTCGGCCACGGAAACCGGGTCATTGGATGGCGTTACCGTCACGTCCAGCGAGTGGTTCGCCGAATGCGACTGGCTGTCGGTGACGCTGACCTCGATGGTGGTGCGCGCGGCGGTATTGCCCAGTTCCACATCGGCGGCGGTGAAGGTGAGCTGGTTCAGCCATGCCGTGGCATCGGCCACGCTGCCGGTGAAGCGATAGCCACCGGCCACCGACGTAGCCGCCGTCGTCGTGCCAAGCAGTCCCTTGGAGGTATCCGACACCACCGCCGTCACGGTCACCGTGCCACTGCCGTCGATGGACCATCCGCTGAGCGTGCCGCGATCCGCGCCGGCCGCATTCAGGGTGCTGGGCTCGGATACGGTAAGGCCCTTGCTCGACGTGGTGATATCCATGCCACCCGCCGCCGCCAGCGCTACACGTGGCGCGGCCAGCATGGCGGTCTGTACCGCATGACCGGGCTGCTCCGTCGCGGCGCTACGGAATGCCGCGCCATCGTGGCTGCTCTCGCCGGGATCGGCGTGATGCGTGCTGGCTTCGGTCAGCGCCGCGCCGTCGTACATCTGGCGCGGTTCGAGCGCATAGCGATGCGAACGTGGACGGAAGACGTGCGGATACTTTGTCCCGGTCATGGGAGCGCCCCCTGCTATCGGCGTAAAGCGATGGCCCACGGCCCCGTGGATCATCCACAGGGTCAGCGCGGGCGACGGTGTTTCATAGTTGTGACATGCGTCACAACAGCGCCGCGGATGCTATGTGTAGGAAACGTGCAGGAGAAGATAGCCACGCGAGAACTTGCGTCACGCCGGGCATGACATACGTGCGCGCAGGCAAAGCCCTGCCAGCGGCAGGAAGGCTCAGAAGGTGGGATCGGCCTTTGCCACGACGGAGCCGGTCAGCAAGGCGGAAACCGTGCTCAAAAGGGCATTAGCATCCACTGGCTTGGCGAGGATGGCATCGGCATCGCGCGGCCATAGCGGCGTTTCAGCCGGTGCCGGGCCGCAGATGAGCCATACGAGGGGGA
This sequence comes from Luteibacter anthropi, assembly GCF_023699965.1. Taxonomy (NCBI): domain Bacteria; kingdom Pseudomonadati; phylum Pseudomonadota; class Gammaproteobacteria; order Lysobacterales; family Rhodanobacteraceae; genus Luteibacter; species Luteibacter anthropi. The sequence continues at coordinate 3,869,390 of NZ_CP077072.1, read as the reverse complement.
CATCCGGCCACGCCTTGCGCCAGGCAGAGAGTGCTTCGCGGCCATCGCTGCCCGGGCCGAGGATGATCAGGTCGGGACGACCCGGAACCGCCGCATCGTGGACAGCCGGGTGCGACAACGTGACATAGCCATAGCCATCGAGCAGGTCGCACAGCATGGCGCGTTTGTCCGGATCGCCTTCTGCCACGATGACCGTGCAACCCGCGCCGTCGTAAGCGCCGACGGGTTCGCCTCCGGTGAAAAGCGAGTCCACCTCGTGCTCTTCGGCCAGTGGCAATGCAAGATCGAACGAAAACACCGTGCCGCCGCCGGGTGCGGCGCGCGATGCCAGCGAGGTATCCATTCGCTGCAATAACTGGACGACGATGGACAGCCCCAGTCCATGGCCTTGTTCGCCAGCCGCGTTGTGTCCACGAACGAAAGGCTGTGAAAGCCCCTCGGCCGTTTCCACTCCCAGCCCGATGCCATCGTCCTGGATGGTCATCCTCAGCCGGACGATATGCCCGCGAAGCGGCAGCGCATCGACGCGAAACACCAGCGTGCCGTCGGCCGTGAACTTTGCCGCATTGCCCAGCAGGTTCAGCAGCACCTGGCGCAGACGCCGGAAGTCGGCGCTGACCACCGGAGGCAGGTCGTCGGCGAAGCGACAGACCAGCCGGTTGTGCCTGCGCTCCGCGAGCAGCGCGGCGCTATCGGCCACCTCGTGCAGAAAACCGTAGAGGTAGCCCGGCACCGGTTCGGGTTGCAGCTCAACAAGCTCCCCGCGCGAGAATTCAAGCAGCTCGTCGATCAGCGACATCTGCTGTCGGACATGACGCTCGATGCGCTCGGGAGGATGACGCTCCATGGAGCCCGCACGCCATTGGCGCAGGCTGTCCAGGATGCCAACCAGCGGCGAGCGCAGGTCATGGCCGATATGGGCGAGCAGCATGCTGCGCGAGCGCAGCGACTGCTGCAGCTCGGCCGTGCGCTCGCTCACCATGTCTTCCAGTATCCGCGCATGCCTGATCAGCACCGCCATCCGCCAGCGCCAGGCCAGCACGATGCCCCCAACCACCGCGGCAGCGGCAAGCAGCGCAATCCATGGGCTCAGCCACCACGGGGGTGCGATATGCCACTCGCGCACGATGGCCTCGGACACCGCACGTCGATGCACGTCGATAGCCTGCAACTCGAAGCGATAACTGCCCGAAGGCAGCGAGGCGTAGCGCACCTCGGGCTGTGCGATCTCCACCCAGTCCTTGTCCACGCCCGACAACCGGTAACGGAAGTGAACCGGGTGGCCCGCCCCGTTGCCGATGACGCCAAAGCGGAAGACCAGCGCCGCACCGTTTTCAAAGCGCTGCGCCGGGGCGCCAGGCGATAGCTCGTGTCCGGCATATTGCGCGGACACGATCAACGGCTCGATTCGGCGCGGTGCCAGCAGCCTGGCGGGTTTCAGGATGTGCGTAAGCCCTACCGGTGCTCCGATCCAGACACTGCCATCGTCATCGGCATGGAAGGCACCGTGGTTGGTTTCGTTCCACAGCAGGCCATCGCGATCAGAGAGGCGCGTCCAGCGACCGTTGTCGAGCACATCGACGCCATTGCCCCCGCCGGCCCACAGACGACCGTCGCGGTCGGGCCGGAGGAAGTAGAAGCGCGTGTCGGCCAGTAGCGGATCGGTGACCGTCGTCACCGCAAGGCTGTCGCCATCGCCGACCTTCCCGACCAGCAGGCCCGGTTGCAGCGCACTGAGCCATAACCTGCCATCCGGCGTGGTGGTGACGTTCTCGTAGCCACCCAGGGCTTCCGGCTGAACGCTCACGCGAGCCCAGCCGTGCTCGTTGCGGCGATACAGGCCCGTGCTGCACGCCAGCCACAGACGGCCCGTTGCATCCTCGTCGAGATCCGAGCACATACTGGGCGGAATCAGGTCCGGCGCAATTCGCGAGGCTTCGCCGGTGTTGGCATCGACGCCATAGAGGCCGCCCAGCGTGTAGGCCCACAGGCCGCCGTGGCGGTCGATCAGCGCGCCACGGACCAGGTGCGGCAAGGTCGCCATCACCGTGGTCCGGTGCGTGTCGGGCTCGTAGCGCACCACCCGGCCATCGAACATGAAGTACCAGATGCGGCCACGCGCATCGACCACCACGGCATGGGTCTGGTGCGGCGCGGTGATCGCGAGTGGCCAGGGGCGTGCGCGGCTTTCGCCCGGCGCGATCACCTGGCCGCCGTTCTCACCGGCAATCCACAGCGTGTTCGGGTCGGCACGGGTGATCGACCAGATGAGGCTGTCGTTGAGGCCTTGCGCGGCAGTCCAGTTTTCGACGGCGTCGTTGCTGTTCCAGTACATCACCCCCCGGCCGAAGGTGCCCATCCAGACCATGCCGTCGCGATCGGCCAGCAAGGCGGAGATGCCGACACCCGGCAGGCCGTTGCCGGTGCCGAACAACTCCCATTGCGTGCCATCCCAGCGCGCAATGCCTTCATCGCTGCGGGTAAGGACGCGCCCTGCCCGGTCCTCCACGATGTCGAGACTGGACGCTGCCACCCGTGCATGACCATCGGGAATATCCCTGGCCTCGAAGCGCACGGCACCCGGTACGAGGCGACGGATGCCATGGATGCCGCGTGCCCAGAGACTGCCATCCCTCGCCCCGAGAAAACCCAGCCAACGATCGGCCGGCACGCCCTGCTCCGCGCCATGACGCGTGAGCTGTCCACCGCTGAGGCGGCACAAGGCCTCCCCACAACCGAACCAGGTATCGCCTCCGCGATGGAACACGGCGCTGATCTGCGCGAGCCCCGGCATCTTCCGGATCTGCGCCGCGTCGAACACCGGCACCATCTGCCATTCGCCGCCTGCATCGAGGGACAGGTGCAACAGCTGATGTCCGCTCAACGCGAACATGCCCCCGCTTTCATCACCGGCAAGCGTCTGCCCGCGATCGAGCACGAGCACCCGGCCACGCGGCCGCACCCACTCGAAATGGCCCGTGTCATCCCGCCGCTGCACACCAGCGCGCGAGCCGACCCACAGATGCCCGCTGGCATCCTCGGCGAAGCTGATCACTTCGGAGGTCTGAAAGCCCTGCTCGCTGCCCACCGACACGAAGCCGATGCCATCGAAGCGATACAGGCCTTTCTCCGTGCCGGCCCACACAAAGCCGGCGCGGTCCTGCGTCATGCGCACGACCGACAGCGTGGCCAGCCCGTTGCCCTGGTCGTAAGGCGTCAGCGGCAGCTGCACGGAGGCATGCGCCATCCCGGCGATGGCCGTCCACAGGACAACCAGGCCGATGACTAGCATGCGAGCCCATCGCTCAGGGCTCATGAACACCTTGCTGGGCGGCCTTGCGGTACTGGCTGGGTGTGACACCGACGCGTTCGCGGAACGCCGTGGTGAAATTGCAGGCGCTGCGGAAACCGACATGCTCGGCGATCTCCTGCATGCCCAGTCCCGTGTCGGCCAGCAGCTCACGACCGCGGCGCAGGCGCTCCTCACGTATCCACGCGAACACCGTGGTGCCCATGTGCTGGCGGAAAATCGCGGACAGGCGCTTGTCGTACGTGCCGACGTCGGCAGCGATCTCCTCCAGCGAGAAGGACTCACCCAGCCGGCGTCCGATCAGCCGCATGGCAGCGCGCAGCACCACTTCGTCGGGTGACACCGCCATGGCATCTTCCGCACTTTTTGCCTGCGTGTCGTGGCCCCGCGCAAGACGCAGATGGATCCGTACGCGCGCCAACAGCTCTTCCGGTGCGCAGCTTTTCAGGATGTAGTCCACGCCGCCGTGGGTCAGCCCTTCCAGCCGTTCGTCCGGGGAATCGGCCGAGGTAAGAAAGAGGATCGGGCACTGCCGTTCCGCCGGCAGCTCCTGAAGCAGGCGACACAGGGCGAAGCCATCCATGCCGGGCATGCGTACATCCAGCAGGATCAGATCGGGCGCGAGCAGCTGCGCACGCTCGTAGCCCTGGCGCCCACTGGTAGCCAGGCTCACGCGCCAACGCTCGGCGTGCAGCGCATTGAGCAACGTCCGGATATCCTCCGGCGCATCGTCAATCACCAGGATGTGCGGCGAGTCCATCACGGACACGGTCTTCCCCCTTGCGCGGCCTGCCTGCTCAGGCCGAAGCGGGCGAGTATAGGACGATCCTGCCGCCATTCCCCTGCGACAAAAGTAACATCCCCCCGTGCAAAGGCCGCTTCCCGAGCGCAGGGCTAGACTGCCGGCCGCACCCCATCGCCCATGTCATGCCACGCATGACGAAGCGTCTCGCACGGTGCGTCACCGATGCAGGCAGGGGCATGGACAGGATCAACAATCTCAGCGACTTCTTCCTGTTTGTGCAGGTGGTGGATGCCGGCGGCTTTTCCGCCGCGGCCGGGCGCATGAACACCACGCGCTCGCTGCTCAGCCGCCGCATCATCGGCCTGGAGAAACGCCTGGGCGTTCGCCTGCTCCATCGCAATGCACGCCAGTTCGCCATCACCGCCGTGGGCGAAGAGGTATACCGGCATGCCGCGCTGATGTGCGCCGCCGCCATGGCCGCCGAACAGGCCGCTACCGCCGCTGGTTCGCCCAATGGCCTGGTTCGCATCGAGGCACAGGGCTGGCTCGCAGCCATCGTGTCCGGCTGGCTGCCGGACTTCGCCACCACCCACCCGCGTATCCGCCTGCGCATCGGCTCCGGACGCACGGACGTGAGTGCCCTGCTCCGCCAACAGCTGGATGTGGTGCTGGCCGAGCGCATGACCTTGCCCGACAGCACCGATATCGTGGCGCGCGACCTGGGCGAGATGCGTATGGTGACGGTGGCCTCCGTGGATTACCTGGAGCGCCATGGCGCGCCTGCCGATCCCTGGCAATTGCAGGATGGCCAGTGCCTTGCGCTGGCGACGCACGAAGCGACGGTGCCGTGGAGTTTCTCCGGGCGTCCGACATGGCGTCCGCGTGCGCGGATGACCTGCGGCGACACGGCCGCCTTGTTGTCCGCCGTGCGTTCGGGCCTGGGCATCGCGCAGATGCCGTTGCCGCTGTGCCAGGACGACCTGGCCGAAGGCCGCCTGCGCACCTTGCTGGAGACGCACGAGGCGGCACCGCTCTCATTGCATGCATTGACGATGTCGGGTCGCGTCGTTACCGAGGCGACCCTCCACCTCATCCGCTTCGTCCAGCAACGCTTTGCCTCGCTGGCGAGGCAGAGCGTGCCGGACCACGACGTGGCACGCCGTGCCTGAGCATCCGGCTCAGGGGCCGAAATACGACGCAATCTGCGAATAAACGCCGCCGAAATCGGAGAAGTAGTCGTTCTTGTTGGCGCTGGACGCGCTGCAGCTCGACGGGCCACCGAACAGGCCGCCGCGCAGCTGGTAGCTGCCGTCGGTGGCGATGGTCAGCAGGCCCGAACCGGACGAACCACCTTCCGTGACGCTCGAGGTCCAGTTGACCTTGGTCATATGGGTGCGGCTGCTGTAGTTCACGTTGACCGCGCCCACCGTACCCAGCGAGTACTTCTTCGCATCGCCTGCCGGATGATGGATATCCGTGGTCGACGAGTTGTTCGCGATGGAGGTGGAATTCCAGCCCTGGTAGAACGCGCCGGCCGGCGGCGTCTTCTTCAGCTCCAGCAGCAGGGTGTCGCGCGAGGCGTCACGATGCAGCAGGGTCGCGCCACCGGTAAGTACGGTGACATTGCTATTGATGCTCGACACCGAGCCATGGCACTGCGTGGTGTTATAGAACCAGATCGTCTGCAGGCTGCTGGCCGTGGTCTGGTCGGCAATGCAATGGGCCGCGGACCAGAACAGCTGGCGCTTGGGCGAATTGCTGTTGTTGAGCAGCGTACCCGTGCAGATGTAGCTGTTGCCGTCCGACGAGTCGGTGAACAGCATCTTGGCGACGGCCAGCGTGGCGTTGTCGTAGGCGGCCTTGCCCGAGTTGGTGCTGCACACCACGTCGTTCTCGCAGCTGCCGCTGTTGCCGAAGCCATCGCTATAGCCGGCCTTGTACGGCGACCCACCGAAGTACGACACCTGCGGCACGCTCAGGTGGAAGTCGCCCGGATGGCTGTCACGCGGCAAAATCAGCTCGATCGTGAGCGTGTCGCCCTCCACCGCCGGCGTCCAGTAGAGCGTATCCGCCGTGACATCCTTGCCCGTCGCCTCGAAGACATTGGCACCCGCACCCACGAAGTGCAGCACGACCCCGTCGGGCACGCGACCCGCGTTCGTCTCCAGGTGGATGGCGGCACGCAGGCCGGCGGCCCCGGTGGCGGCGACAGGGAACTGCGCCACATGCCGGCCGTCGGGCAGGTCCACCCAGTTGAGGCCGGCCAGATCGATGTCCGGGCGCGCGGTCTTCAGACCCAGGGCCACCTGGAGCGGCGCCCCGGGCTCGCGCTGGACCGAGGCCGTGCGCGCGGCGGCCAGCGTGCGCGTATCGGGCGCGGCAAGCTGGAGCCTTACCGAGGATGGCAAGGCGCGTGGATTGGCGAGGCGGGCCTGACCGACACTGGCCGGGCTGGCCTGTTCGATGGCGACATCGCCAGCCATCTCGGTGGGTGCCGGGCTCACGTGCTGGGCAGCGGCAATACTGGCGCCGAGCCCGAGCGCAAGGCCCAGGCACACGCTGAGAAACGTCTTCTTACGCATTGGTTTACCCCATGGCGTTCGTTGAAGAAGGAATGCGGGACCAAGCCCCTGCCCGCCCTTCTTGCAACGCGACGTCTGCGGTAACCCCACCCTACAAAAACGGCACGTTTCGCAGCGTTACGCGCGAGGTCTCATCCGTCGCCATCGTCCCCGTCATCGGGCGACGATTCCCCGGGAACATATTCGAGAAGATCGCCGGGCTGGCACTGGAGGTACTCGCAGATGCGCTCCAGCGTGGCAAAGCGGATGCCCCGGACCTTGCTGGATTTGAGCAAGGAGAGATTCTGCTCGGTAATGCCGACGTAAGCGGCGAGTGCGCGCGACTTCACCTTGCGGCGTGCGAGCATGATGTCGAGATTGATGATGATGGGCACGGCGTTACACGATGAGCTGGTTGTCTTCGGCCAGCTGCCTGGCTTCGCCGAGAATCATCGCGACGACGAAGAACACGGCGCTGATGAAGCCCTGCCACATGTCCGAATTCTCGAGGCCGACCCTCAACACCGTCACGTGATCGACACCCAACATGCGAGCCCCCATGAGCAGCAGTGGCGGCAGTACGCAGCCGGCTATCGAGGCAAGCAGCAGGGACAGTGCGAATGCGCGAAGGTGGCGAACGCCTCGCGCACTGAAGAACTCCCCTTCCTCGAACAGCCGCATCAGCTTGATCAACCGGAACAGGCCGGCCAGGTAGATGAGCGCGGTGAGGGAATTGGCGATCAGGAACAGGTGGGGATGGTCGGCGAGCGCCACGGGCGGACGCTGCCGGAAATCGAACATGGGACCACCTGGAACAACGCCGTCTGGCAGGGCCAGCAGAAGGCCGTTGAGCACGACGAAAACCATCGCGCAGGCAATGCCGTAGCGGAGCCAACGGGCTTTTTTCTTGGCCCTAGAATAATCAATAATCATTGTCAAGTGATCAAAGTTTACTATTAAACAGTAAACTTTCTCCGCTAAAGTCTTGTTGGGCCAACAGTGTCGGAGATTCCCGTGCTTTGCAAGCTTCGCCTCGTACGATGAGGCGTGCCGCGTACGGGAAACCGATGAGTACAACGGAGATATGGAAATGAACATGTCGAAGATCGCGGCAAGTCCAGCCAGGCTGGCCATCGGGGTGCTCGTGGCGGGTGCACTGGGCCTGGGGACACACGTGGTGCTGCAACAAGTACTCGGCGTTCATTACCCCGATGTACATCTCGTTCCATCGTGGGCCATGTTCATCAATCAGTGCGGTGTATGGGGTGCCATGGCCGCCATCTGGATGGTCATCCGGCGCCGTTCACCGCAGCGTTCGTGGCTGGCCAGCTGGCTGCTCACCGGCCTTGTCTATGTGCTGGTCAAGGAAACCCTGCGCAGTGCCATCATGTCGGGCGTGGTCACGGAGACCTATGCCATCTACCTGATGCTCGCCCTGCCGAAGATAGCCACAAGCCTTGCGATGTGCGGGCTGACCGGCCTTGCCGTGAAGCTGCTCCGGCATCCGCCGGCACTGATCATTGCTGTGGTGGCAATCGCTGCCATAGCCCAGTTCGCATGGCAGCCGCTGGTGACAGCCCCTTTTGAGGCATGGATCCAGGCGCTCGGCCTTCCCAGCCATGAAGAAGTCTATCGGCAGCCTTATGGGGCGCATGTACTGACATGGGCATTCATCACCTACCTTGAGCCCGTGATCGGCACGGTGCTGCTTTGCTGGCTGATGGGCGCGACCGCAGCACCCAGGAAAGCGCTTGTCGCCCTCGTCGTCATCTACGCCTTTCTCCTTGGGCGAATCGTCAGTCCGCTGCTATGGAGCTTCTTCGAGCCGCTACCGTGGCCTTCCGCCTTCATGAGCCTGTTCCAGTTCACCCTGGAAAGCGTCGTGCTGGCCAGCGGCGTGATCGCCAGCTGGCGATGGTCCATACACCCAACACGCCACCCCTTGTAGGAGCGCGCCTCGCGCGCGACCGAAGATTAGCGCGTCCTCTAAGTCGATTAAATTATCACGAGGAGGCTGCGCTTCCCCTCTCCATTGCAATACCAGTTGATATTGATTGTTCATGGCTCATACGAAGCTTGGATAAGAATCTTCGACCATTCATTCCATTGGCAGTGGAGGGGCTGGCTGGGCAATACGTAAGCCAATATCCCCGTACTCGTTATCAACGACCTTCTCAATGCTGAAGTCTACCCCTGGGAATCTGGCTTTTATCTGAAATGACCAAGCCTCCTGGAAGATCGATAGCAACTGATTGATCAGGGGTTCATCGACGTCCCAGTCATCGCCAGCCACCTCGGAAATGAACTCCTCAAGCAGAATGATGTTCATCCAAGACTGCGCCTCCCGCAGAGAAGCATATCCTTGCAGAGCTTCTGCCCTTATTCTTTCGGATCCGATGTCATCTTTGTCAAAGAAGATATATCCGTCCACATTCTGCAATGTCGGAACAACGTATTTCATCCAATAGACCAGTCGGAAAATCTCCACGCTCAGCCCTCTTCAGTTCTTTGTGGCGGCGGCGCCTGCGGTGGGCAAGATGGGATTTCATCGGCCCGGGGTGGCCTGACCTTGCCCGCTCCGCCATGCCCTTTTCCATCTGGCGCAATATTTGGTTCCCATTCCTTTACATTAGGGCGAGGAATGTTTCCGTGGGGCTTGCCCGTACGACGGCCTTGCTGGCCTGATGAGCGTCGTATGCATCCCCATCAACCAGCCGAAATGGGCCATCGGGCCTTGGAACATCTTTAGGATAACCGCTCCAGTCAATCACTGAAAACTCTTAAGGCTCAGCGGGAAGTGGACTCGCCAATGACCAGGGCAAATAATTCTTTTCTTCCCTGCTCAGATGGGTAGCGCCTTATGTATTCACACGTCTCTTGGATAGATCGAGTGACGAATGTGGCCGGATCTTCGCCTGGCTCTGGCTTCGTAGACCAGTTAGCGTAAGCCAAATGTAAGCCATTCGATGTTTGGTAGAAGACGTCCCCGCCAAGGATCGCAATTCCGCTGCGGGCGAGTATCTGCGCAGCTTCTAACGCATCATCGGCAAGCAAGGCCACATCTGCTGTTCCAAATGCCGCCATCATCGAGATGCCTCTCTCTGTAAGCAGGTTCAAAGAGGAATGTTTCCGTGGGGCTTGCCCGTAGGACGGCACTGCTTTCCCTGGGTGGGTTTCCCGGATGGGTATGTCGTACTCGAAACCAGGCGGTTACTCAAATTCCTGGGGCCGTCGAGTCAGTCCTAAATCGCGTGCCTATTATATACCGTTGATTTCGGCATGAGTTCCAACTGCCCCTAACGGCAGTTTCGCCGTCCACGAGTGCGGCTCACGCCGCAGGGCGTAAAACTCCTTCGCTCGATGAGACTACGCGAGTTCCTTCCGTGGTTTCCGTGACCGCAGATGAATATGCCTCGCCAGAATAGGCAGTGTGTGGGCATACGCCGACGCAGGCCGCATGGGCAACCCGTTGACGTACTCGACATCCACGCCCCCGCCTTCAGCTCATCTAGTAGTTCGCACTGCTCGATTTTGAAGCCTTCAACGCGCTTTTTGATCCGCTCATCCTGCGCCTCGCGACGGGCCCGCCCTCCAGGTGTCAACATAGCAACTTTTCGATCATTACATGGGGATCCGTATATGGCTCATCGTTCCCGCGTCCCCATTCATGCTCTGTGAGTCCATGTGCTCTTTTCCAGACTCGTCGACGCACTCAATGCGATTTGCGCCTCATACCTTTCCAGCGCTGTATTTCCCGGGAAAACACCGGATCGTGCCGGAGTTCTTCGATCAACTCGGCATACTTGCGGTTACGCGACCGTCGTCGCTGGATGGGCCCAAGAAGCAGCACGCGGTTGGGTAGCCCAGGAGTCTTGATTAACTCGACCAACTCGTCGAGACGGCTAGGTGGCACGCTGGCGGAGATGGCAACCGCCAAGCCCATACCGAAATCGCTCACATCGGGATCACTCTTCTCCGGTTGCTGACGGTAAAGCGTCACCAACTCGTCCCAGTACGGCGCGGCTTCTTTCATCCCCATACTTCGGGCCAGCGATGCGAGCGTCCCCTGCGAATAGGGACGATGAAGGTGCCGTGCCAGGATGGGTAAGGTGTGGACGTAGTCCGACGAAGGCCAATTAGGCAAGTCGTTCACTATCTCTAGCGACACGCCTGCAGCCGCGAGTTCATCGAGCAATTCGCGCTGCTCCACTCTAAAGCCTTCTATACGCTTTTTGATCCGCTCATCCTGGGCTTCACGCCGGGCCCGCCCTTCAGGTGTCAACATAGCAACCTCGTGATCATTGCATGGGGACGCGTATATGGTTAATTGCTCCCGCATCGACAGCCTGCTGCAGCGGCGCGGATAGCTTTGTGCTTTCGTTCGTATACAGATCGAATCGTAAATCGCTCTTCTGCGCAAATTGCATGTAATCCTTGATTTGCGACGTCAGTCCTTGGCGACTGACATTTTTAATCTCGCTAATAGAGACATCTTGCCTAAAGCCGTCAGATATGCGCCTTGAACCGTTAATCTCGAACCGGAGGCGTTCGCCGATATTGTAAGTCTCTTTGACGGCGGCTTCTCCCCGAGCCCCCTTCGCAGCTGCCTGCGCCATGCGTTCCCCGGCGATAACGACGCGACCCGCCCCACGCACCTCGCCCACCATGGGTAGGGCCGCCATGGCCCATTCACCCCCGCTGCACCCCAGCGAGGCGCAGTTGATCAGACCGCCCCCGGGCACGACCGTGTCCAGTAGCACCGGCAGCGTGACGTTCCGACCGGTGGTCTTCCACGCCTCCATCATCCCGGGCGCTTGCCAGTTGATCGATCCTGGCACCGTCTGGCGACCGTCCGGATCGACGTTACCGACAGGGTTGTTGTGCGCGTAGGCGAAGGAATTGAACGCCAGAATGTCTCCTGGACCTGCGCCCGCGGGATCCGTACTCAAGAAGCGTCCCACGGCAGGCTCGTAGTACCGCGCCTGCATGTACACCAGCCCCGAATCCGGGTCGCCGACATGCCCGGTATAGCCCGGCCCAGGCGCCGGACTTCCCAGCGCCTGCGCACCATAGGGCCGATAGTCCGTCGTCGTCAGCAGATTGCCTGCCGCATCCGCCGTCGCAAGCACCGTGCCTTGTGGGCTGGTGTAGTAATAGGTAACCGTTTCGGCGCCCGCTGCCGACGCGGCAAGGCCCCATCCGAGGGCCAACACCATCACGACGAATCGGAACAGGTCACGCACAAGCGTACGATGCTTCATAACGATACCTCCCCTCATATCCATGCCGAGCAGCCGACAGCGTTGCAAGCCCGTACCTGGTAGCGATAAGGCGGCGTCTCACCAAACGGAGAAAGCAAAACATTGACTGACGTGGTCGGCGGAAGAATCGTCCACGCGTCCGGAGTATCCAGACCACGGACCTCGTATCGGGTGGCTCCCGGCGAGGCATCCCACAGGAAGATTAGATTCTCGAAATTGCGGTTGGGATAGGTTTTCGTATAACGGGGATTGGCCGGTACCGGGGGAATACTCGCGGCGCTCACGGTCACCGCGCTGCTGTTGGGGCCGCAGCCGGCCACGTTGCAGGCAGCAACCACATAGGTGTAGCTGCCATCGCCCCGGCCAGTCGTGCTCCAGCTTCCCGAGCCGCTGGACTGCACCACCGTCCAGCCACCACCGTTGGCGCTTTCGCTCAACAGGTAGCTGGTGGCACCGGCCACGCCGGTCCAGCTGACTGTCCAGGCGCCATTGTTGCTGCTGCCTGGCGCGCTGATGGAAGGCGCACCCGAAGGCGGCAGCGTCACGGCTACGGCCCCACTGGTGGCGTAGCCGCCACAGCCGTTGGCGTTGCAGGCCTTCACCCGGTAGCTATAGCTCCCCGAGGCTCCGGCCTGAAGACTGAACGACGTGGCGCCGCCGTTGTAGACCGCGCCCCAGCCGCCGCCATTGACGCTTTGTTCCAGGCTGTAGCTGGTTGCATACGCCGTAGCGGACCAGCTGATGCCGACCACTCCCGTACTGCTGCCGGGTACGCTGATCGAGGCAGGTGCCGGAGGGATGTGCGCGACCCTGACGGTATTGCCCGCCACCCAGGCGCTGCATCCGTTCGCATTGCAGGCATGCGCCTGATAGGCATACGTGCCGTCGCCCGGGTTGGCCACGCTCGACGACGTGCCGCTACCCGAGTAAAGGTCGGTCCATGCCCCGCCGTTCACGGATTGCTGCAAGCCATACGACGTGGCGGTCGCCGAGGCCGACCATGTGACGCCGATGGATGAGAGGTCGCCGGCCAGCGTCGTCGTGACGGCCGCAGGCGGAATCGGTGCGGAGGGCGGGGGCGACATCACGGTCGTGGCGGTGCCGCTCCAGGGACCGCATCCCCCTGCATTGCACGAACGTACCTGGTAATGAAACGTTCCTGCTGCCGAGTGCGTGATCGACTGGGAAAGCTGTGCCGTATTCGCTATATCGCCCCAGGCACCTCCATCGGGCTGCTCCTGGAGTTCGTAACCCGTCGTGGCGGCGGTGGATGTCCACGATACGGTATAGGCACTGCTGGCTTGTGCCGAAGCGGGAGCACTCAGCGCTGGAGAAGCGCTGGGAACGAGCACGTTGTTTGTGCGCGCCACCAGCTTCTTGCCCAGGTAGATGTAATCCGTACCGCTGTTGGTCGCCGGATCGAACTGCCACAGGAGTTGCCCATCGTGGCTGTAAAGCGAATAGGTAGTGGCTCCTGCCGTGGTCACCGCCTTCACCCGGCGCCCTTCCGCATCGTACCGGTAGGTATCGGCGCCCACGACAGCTACGAGCCTGTCAGCCTGGTCGAACGTGTACTGTGCGCTGCCGTTCTGGACGACATTGCCTCGTGCATCGTAGTTGAAACTGCGTGCGAGGCTTCCGCCGGAAATGCTACGCAAGAGATTGCTCGCATCGTAGTTGTATGTGTTGGTGGTGCCTCCGGTGGCCACGCTCACGATATTGTTGAGCGTGTCGTATCCGTAGGTTTCCGTTCCCCATAACGCCGATGATGCAGAGCGCAACCGGTCAAGCCCGTCATACTGGAACGACTTCGAGCGCGTGGCACCACTGGTCAGGTCATTGATCGCGGTGATGTTGCCGTTGTTGTCGTAGATGAAGTCTTCGCTCAGCTGTAGTGCGCCTGCATGGGCGTACGAGACGTTGGAAAGCAGGTTCCGCGCATTGCGCTGCCCCAGGTAATCGACCCCGTTGCCAAGCGTGGCATGCTGCAGCTGGTCGTCCGGGAAGTACGAGGCACCGGTAGCATAGGCTCCTGCCTGGGTCGGGCGCCCCAGGGCATCGGGTGACAACGCCACGGCCTTGCCGTCCGGATAACTCACTGCACCCAACGCACCGTTAGCGTCGTAGCCAAAACCCACCGGCCAGATGTGCCCGTCGACAGAGAGGCTCTGTCCTACCGGCAGGTCACGCTTGTTGTACACGAAGGTCCAGACGATCCCGTCCGTCGATTCGGTCAGGAGCTTGCCGGTCGGGGTATACGTGAAGCTGCTGGCCGGAGTGGTTCCCGGATACGTCACCTGTGTAACCCGGTTGAGCGCATCGTAACTGCGTGATACCTGCGTCGCGGCCGGCACCTGATCCGCCGCACATCCCGCGCCACCGAGGGACAGGCCCTTCGCACTCCAGATCACGTTGTTGGCGGCGTCGTAGGCCGTGACCGTGCTTGCCGTCTCCGGCTCGGTAGAGCGGCACAGGCGGTGGAAGGCGTCATACAGCATGGTCTTCGTGATGCCGCCCTGAGCTATCTGCGTCGGATTGCCATACAGGTCGCGTGCGATCGACTGGACGACGCCTTCAGGCGCCTGCACCAGTACCGGATGATCCAGCGTCGGCTCGTCGAATACCTGGTAGGACGTGGTGGTCGTGTTGCCCCTGGGGTCGGTCACCTGCTTGCGGGCGCCGGACAGATAGGAGGTGGTGGTCGTCAGCGCGGCGCCGGTTTCCGAAGGCTGGATAATTTGTACGGCACGCGACAGGGCATCGTAGTTCGTCGTGATGCCGCTGGTGGCGTCGCCGTAGTTCGGCGCGCCATCCACGGCATAGGACTGGAACACGGTATTGCCATGCCAGTCGTGCGCCGTCACCGTCGTGGTCTGCAAGGCGCCGTCGCCGCTGCGATAGCGGCCGGTCAGTATGGGCCTCAACAGGGCGTCGAAGTAAGTCGTGTCTGTCCGGCTGCCCTGCGTTACCGTGCGGCGCCAGTGATTGGCATCGATGCCGCGCTCGGCGGCAGCGACGAAGGCGTACGAAAACACGCGCGGCGCCCATGCCACCGAATCGCCGGCCGGGTAGGATATCTGCGCGAGACGACCTACCGCGTCATACGCATAGCTCGTCGTATTGCCAGCCTGGTCCGTTACCGAAGCCACCTGGCCGAAATCATCGACGCCGATATGCTCGGTCGTCTGGTCCGGATAGGTCACCGTCGTCGGCAGGCCCCGCTGATATCCCGCAAGAGACGTGGCATGCCCGTTGCCGTCGGTATAACTGGCCAGCTGTCCCGCCCCGTCATAGGTATAGGTCATGAGGGTTTGGCCGAAACGGGCGCGGCTCTGAAGCTGGTCCTGCGCGGTATAACCGTTAACCGACTCCGTTTCACCCGTGGAAACATTGGTCACCTGCACGGGCAATCCAAGTACCCAGAGCGCCGCATCGTTGAGGTAACTGGTGGACTCGACGATAGCAGTCTGGCCAGCGACATTGTTCGACCGTGTCACCTGCGCCGGATTGGCAAAGGCATCGAACGACTGAGCAGCCCAGGTATAGGTGTCGCCATCCTGTACTGTCGTCCGCGTCGTTACCGGGGTCAACCTGCCCATCTGGTCGGCATTGACTGCCAGTATCTGCGAGCGGCCCAGCATCGCCGGCCAGGGCCATGGCGATGAACCATCCGCCGCCGGCAATGCATACGCCGATGCTTCCGAGCGCACGATGGCGGACGTATCGCCGGCCGAGAAGTAGTCGCTTTGCAGCAGCAGGCTTTCCGATGCATCGAAGCGATTGCTGAAGGTATAACGGGTGGTTCGATTGGACGGGTCAACCATTTCCGTGGTGACCGTCGTGGGGCAACCCGTGGTGCAGGTCGACCAGCTGTCATTGGGCGACGAATAGCTGTAGGTCCAGCTCTGCGTACCGATGCCCGCACCGCTCAGCGTGCGCTGGATCAGCGAATTCTGCTTGTACACGGCTTGAAAACGATTCTCGTCGGCGCCGTTCACTCGCAGGCAGACGGCCGGCACGTAGGAGCGGCCACGAATCGTGGTCTGCAAGGTAAACGTACCTGTGACGCCTGCCGGGTGCGTGATCGAACCGGTCGACGTCACTGCATCCTGGGGACGCAGCTGATAGGTGCAGCCCTGGTTGACGATCAGCGCCCCGTCGGCGGGCAACGGCGCGAAGCCATCGAGGTTGAACGTCCAGGCACTGCCATCGGGCAACTGGACGCGATTCAGTCTCGGAATCACGGGATTCGTGTCGTAGCTATAGGTCCAGGTACGCGGTGTCGCGCTGGCGGGTTGCACGGTGATGCTGTGGACGCGATAAGCCACCGGGTCGTAGTAGTTGCCGAACGGATCCTTGGCCGGGTTCTGCCAGGTTTCATAGGCCAGTGTCACTTTCCGCCCATCGCTGCCATCGATTTCGGTGAGGTTGCCGTTGCCGTCGTACGAGTAGGTCAGCGAGTTGCCAAAACGATCCACCACGCGCGATACATTCATCGTCGCCAGCCGGCGATGCAGCGCGCCGCCGCCGCCCGTGGCCATGTAGTCGGTCTTCTTATAGAGCAGCACGTCCATGTAGTACTTCGTGCCGTCCGGCGATACGGCGACAAATCCCTCGCCGGGCTGTCCATTGGACGTGGCCGGTGTACAGCCCACGGCCCAGCGCGCTTTCGTCACCAGGGGAAACATCACGGGATTGCCATCGGAGCCCGTCATGGCGGGTACCTGAGCATTGCCAGCGTCACGGGTCAGCAGATCCTGGCTTCCGCTACCGGGAACGACGAGCTGGTAACCATGCCACCAGTCATCGGCCTTGTAGGTAATCACGGTACCCTTGAAGCTCACGAACTCGTCCGGGGCGCCGCCCGAAGAGCTGCAACGCTGCGCGTCGGAGATGAAAAACCATCGCGCCGTGGCCGGGGGATCGACATTGGCGGTGCCACTCGCGGCCGAAAGGGTCTCGATGCGCGGCGTCTCCAGTGACCAGTCGACGAACGCATTGTCGATAAAGTCGTAGTAGACCGACTGTGCCGGGGCATCGGCGGAGTGAAATGAACGTGTCAGCTCGATGTCCGGCCCCTGCCCCGTCAGCTTGATGTCGTTCTCTTCGAACGATAACGCACCGTTATAGAGGCTGATGCTCTCGCCAAACGGATGCTCGCCAACCGGCTGGATTTCTTCCGATACCTTGATGCGCTTCTGGAATTCACTCTCAGGCGTGACTGCCGAGGACTGGGCCAGTAGCTGGCCGCTCATGCACGCCACCACCAGGGCAAGCGCAGACCGCGCTGCCCAGCCACGCACTTCGACGTTCGACATCCCTCGTCCCCTGGTCCTGCTCGTATTGTCCAGGCGGTCCATCGAAGGCAATCCGCCTGCCCCTGGCCGATCATGGCGACCGACAGGCGGAGCATCGGAAGGCACTACTTAAACGGTCGTGAAGACGTAGCGGCAATATATTGCGATTTTCGGTGCTTCCGGCAGGCTTGATCGGGGGCCGGGGTGAAATTGACGCTTCAAATTCGCTATAAATAACAGTAATGAGTCGGCGGAAGCTGAGTCGTCTATTCGCAATATATTGATGGCATTTGTTTTTTCAGTATCCCCGTTATTTCAGGATGGCTATGCGTGCTCCCGCACAAGCCGTGAGCAACGCATTGCGCCAAGTAAGGGATAATCGGCGGTCCACCCGACTCAAGAGCTCTTCACCGTGCCCCATTACTCCGGCCCCCTCCTTACCTCGGACACCGCCACCGCGCTGCTCGCCGCGCGCGATGCCGGTGAAACGACGTGGACCGGCTCGCTGGACCTGGGCCGCGGCACGGGCGTGGCCACGCTCGCAGCGGATGCCTGGCACTGGCACGACAAAAGCTATCCCTACCCCGAGGGGCTGAAGGACCGCACCATCTACTACTGGGATGGCGAGGGCTACGACCGCGCCGCGCGTTTCTCCGGCTCGCTGATCAAGCTCGTGCCTACCGAGTGGGGCGTGCCCACCTTCGAAATCGACGGCATCAAGATGCTGCCCACCTCGAAGGAATCGCCGCTGGACGACGCCCGGCGCAAGGTGGCGCTTGTGCAGCCGTCGGGGAAGGTCGTGCTCGATACCTGCGGGGGCATGGGTTACTTCGCGACCTGCTGTCTTGACGCAGGGGCTGCGCGCATCATCTCGTTCGAGAAGAATCCTGACGTGATGTGGCTGCGCACGATCAATCCCTGGTCGCCCGACCCGGACGCGGCCTCCAGTGGTGGCCGGCTCCATTTCAGCAATGCCGACGTCTCCGAAGCGATACGCGCCCTGCCGGATGCATCGGTGGACGCCGTGCTGCACGATCCGCCGCGCTTCGGCATCGCAGGCGAGCTCTACGCACAGTCGTTCTACGACCAGATCGCACGCGTACTGCGTCGCGGCGGCAGGCTGTTCCACTACACCGGCAGCCCCAACAAACTCACCAGCGGCCGCGATGTGCCACGCGAAGTGGCAAAGCGCCTGGAAAAATCAGGCTTCAAGGCCGAACCGGCCCTCGACGGCGTCTACGCCCAAAAACGCTAACCCCCGTGTAGGAGCGCGCCTCGCGCGCGACCCCTGCAACGCGCTCACTTCACTGTCCGTCACGGCTCTGCACAGGTCGCGCGCAAGGCGCGCTCCTACATGGGGAATGAGAGGGTTCGCCATTGACAGGCGTGATGCGGTGCTGATGCAAGAAACATCGCAACCAAATGTCGCAACGCATGCTCAGGACTACAGACAATCCGGAGACGATCTGATACGTTTTCCGCCAGTTGCCGATGGATCGGATGCGAAGAAGAAGCACCGGCAACCGTTACTCACCATCATGGTGAAAGCGCAGAGAGGGTTCGGGTTGCAGCCCTTGCCCTCTCCACTGACTCCAACCTTCATAACAAGGTGAAGCTATGTCGAAGTTTACGGCATTCCCCCGTCCACCGCTTGGACGCGGCATTCCCCCCGACGACACCCGGGCGTTCCGGTACCACACCGGACGCGACTGAAGCCACTCGGCATCCGTCGATCTCATGCCTTTTGCCCTGCCGTTTTCACCCGGCGCGTTGCCGTGTGGCCCGGATGAGGCCGACTGACGCCGATTCATCGCGCTAACAAAACGTCCGCCACCCCATCGAGGGGAGGCGTGGGGCAATGCGCCTCGCCGGTCGAGTGACGAGGGGTGCGTCGAGAGGCGTACCCCGCTCGGCAGGAAGGGCACCATAGGAGAAACCGCAATGAACAAACCACACGATCCGTGCCGCATCGGCGAAGGCAGCTATGTGCTCGATCCGGAAACCAGCCTCGATACGCTGATCGACGACGCTGGCGAATACCACGCCTACGCCGAGACCATCGTCGAGATGCTGGCAGAAATGGCAGCCGACACCGAACTGTTGAACCGTCGCCAGCTGATAGGACTTATCGGCAATCTTTCCGTGATGAGTCGCATGGTGGGCCAGTGCATCCAGCAAGCGAAGGTGCGACGGATGTGGGATGCGCACGCTATGTTGGGAGGTGGCTGAGCGTGCTTCCGACCTACTCCATCCTCGCCGGTGGCATGGCGTTACTGGCCGCCAATATCCTCGTTTACATCGATCGCATGCATGGACGGACACGTGCTGCCGTAGCGCACGCGATTTCTGCGCGGTGTCGTTCGGGTTCTTTCTGGTGGCAAGCGCCGCGTTGCTTGACCTGACTACACAGGTATGGGTTGATCCGAAAGAAAGCCTGGCGCTAGCCATACTCAAAAGCGCGGGCGGCGGGTTGGCGATATCGACGGCATCGGCGATGGGGTTCTGTGTGGCCGCACGGCTGGATTCCTGAGGCAAGAAGCTAGGCAGTGACGATTGACCTTCCTATGCAGCGGCCTTTTTCAGCCTGGCGACTGACGCCACTATCCGGATCAAGCTAATGTAACCGGCCCAGCCAAAGTCGGAGACTTTCTGTGCGCAAAGCCAAGTACTGCGCGAGACGCCGGTTTTCACCCGGCTTATCACTGAACTGGTGGACGACGACAACTATGCGGCCTTTCAACAATGGCTGGCCCAGCATCCGGAGGCCGGCGACGTCATACAGAATACGGGCGGTCTGCGCAAAATCCGCCTGGCTTGCGGTGGTCAGGGAAAACGCAGCGGGGCCAGGGTCATTTACTACCACTTCGTCAGAAGATCCCATATCGCCATGCTCCTGGTCTATCCAAAGAACGCCATGGACGATCTGACTGAATCTCAGAAGAAATCCCTGAAACATCTGATCGACACCTGGAGATAGCCATGGATAAGCAGCTTTTCGCAGAACTGATGGAAAGCGTCAGTCAGATGGACGAGATCGTCCGGGGCAAGCGCAAGCCGTCCCGGGAGTTTCATGTAGACCCGGCGGGTATCAGGGAAATCAGGCAGGCTACCGGTCTGTCGCAGCCAAAATTCGCGCAGATGCTTTCCGTCGATGTGGGAACGCTCCGCAACTGGGAACAAGGTCGCCGTGAGCCTACCGGCCCTGCACGAGCGCTACTGCGCGCTATCCGGAATGATCCTGTGAATGTGCTGAAGGCACTGGCCTGAAACCCTCTCCGGATGACGTCATTACCAGGCGTTTCCTTGAATAAAAACCTGAACTTGACGTCACGGAACAAGCCGGCCACATCCGGCTTTCGTCTATTTCAGGCCTTATTTACCGACTCCTGACGATATCCGGGAGACGCGGAAATGCGATCTCCAATGCGAATAGTCGATCCGGTCAATTGACCCTATCATTTCGGTCAACGTAATCCGACCTTTGCTTAAGGTCGGTTACTCAATACCGCCCCGACTCCAAATACTCCATATCTCTGCGCCTTCCGCTGCCTTTCATGGGCAAGCTCCGGGTGCGCGAGAGTCCATGGCTCAGGCCTTTCCATAACTATTTCTCTCTATGTCAAAGCACCCAGATCTCACAGGATCATCCCCTGGCACGCCTACATCCCTGCCATCGAGCAGCAAAGTACTCCTCACCCTACTGCCAATCACCCTTGCCGTCTTCATCAGCTTTCTCGCCATCGGCCTGCAAATGCCGGTGCTGCCGGTGTACCTCCACGAAACACTCGGTATGAGTACGCTGATTGTCGGCATAGTGATCGGCGCGCAATTCCTCGCCGCCCTGCTTTCGCGATCCTGGGCGGGTAACTTCGCCGACATGCGCGGCGCCAAGCGCGCCGTTGTTGCGGGCCTGCTCTTTGCCGGCAGCTCTGGCCTTGTCTATCTGTTATCCACCGCTTTCGTCGCCAACGCCGGAGCATCAACCTGGCTGGTCCTGCTTGGACGCATCATGCTGGCACTGGGCGAAAGCCTGATCGTTACCGGTGCGTTCGGCTGGTCCATAGCGCTGGTTGGTCCGCAGAATGCGGGCAAGGGCATGGTCTGGATTGGTATCGCCATGTTCGCCGCATATGCGCTTGGTGCACCGCTGGGTGTACTGGTAAACAATCATTGGGGCTTTACGGGCATCGCTTCAGTCATCGTGCTCATTCCGTTTCCAGCCATGGCGGTGATATCCCGCCTGCGTGCCGTGGCGCCCTCAGCGACACGCAAGACACCCTTTTACAAAGTGCTTGGCGTGGTGATGGGTCCGGGCCTGGGACTGGCGTTGTCGAGCACGGGCTTTGGCCTGATCACCGCATTTATCGCTCTGCTCTTCACCACCAAGGCCTGGGGCAATGCATCGCTTGCGTTCGTGGCGTTCGGTTTTGCCTTCATTGCGGCACGCATCTTCTTCGGGCATCTGCCGGACAAGATCGGTGGCGCAAAGGTTGCTTTGGTGAGCGTGGCCATCGAGTGCCTTGGCCTGTTGCTGGTCTGGAGCGCGGATACCGCCGGCGCCGCCTGCCTGGGCGCGGCATTCACCGGGTTCGGTTATTCGCTGGCTTTTCCTGGCTTTGGTGTTGAAGCCGTACGACGCGCGCCGCCCCAGACGCGGAGTCTCGCGATGGGTGCCTATGTCGCCTTTCTCGACATTGCCCTGGGGATCACCAGCCCGTTGGCAGGTGGCCTCGCAGAAGTGCGCGGCATTGCATCGGTCTATCTGGCCGGGGCCGTCGCCGTTGGCCTGGCGATGGTCGTCGCGCTACGGTTGATGCTCACCGAGCCACCTCGATGAAATCCAGCGAGCGAAGTTGCGCCGAAGGACACTAATCATCCTGGGACAGTAGTTGTCATGGGTCAGGGCGAACGGATCACTCATTTGGGCAGCTATGTACTCTCAGAAATAGTCATGCGACCGCCACTGCCTCGCAGGCGATGACTCACATGTCACGATGGATCCAACCATTACCGTAGAAAAGTTCATGGACCTGATTGTCAACACCCATGTACTCGATGCGCGCCACGCCGTCTGATCCCACAAATTCACGGGGATCGCCAGCCAGAAGAACGGCGCCACGTGTCTGGCTCAGGTCGTTGTGGGACCACGAGTTCATCCACCACACGAGCTCATGAAGATGGTTATCGACTCCACGATATATGGCTCTGGGAGCGTCGCCTGCCAATATTCCTGAGGCCTTACCCTGTGCGGAAGGTGCGCCTGTCGCCGCCGTCACATCCGTATGAGTCCAGCCATCAGAATCCAGGCGAAATTCATGGATATCACCGGCGCTGTCTCTATAGATCACATGTGGACGCTGAGACGAATCAACGTAGCCAGTGGGGTCGGAGAAAGCTGGGGCCGAGCCCGTAGTACTCGTCATCTGCCATTGATTCCAGGCACCATTGAAATAATAGAGCTCGACAATCCCGGCGTTTGTGTCCCTATAAATAATGCGTTTCACGCCGTTGGCAATGTACCCCTCGGGTGACCCAAGTGCAGCACTTCCTCTTGGCAGGCTGGCGGCTGAAACATTCGTGTCATGCCACCCAGAGGCATCCAACGATAGAAGATGCACGTCACCGGCCTCATCGCGGTAAACCACGTTCGCGGAGCCATCAACGCCAACGAATGGTCGAGGATCGGCACCCAGCACAGGCAGGCCCAGCGTGCTTGTCATATCCCACTCAGCCCAGCCAGTCTGACTCTCGAAAATCTCCCTGAGATGGTGGCTTGAATCGCGGTAAATCACACGGGCTGCATTTCCCGCATAGTAGCCCACCGGATCGCCCTCCGCTGAACCCGACGCCAGGTTCAGCAGTCTGTTCGGTTTACCATCGAGGTTACTAATGAGTAGTTTGATATCCATACCATCACGAAAGACCACACCGGGCAGCGGTTCATTGAAGCCAGCGATCTCACCAGACACGTGGTGGGGGATGGTAGACGTAACCCTCAGATTGGAAATTGACATCCCAAGCTGACCATGACTGCCCTGCGGAGCATAAATCTCTCCATCAGCGCCAATTAACGAGAATTCATAGTCCAAGGGATTGATCGAGATACCCGCATATGGATAGGTATACCCGCCATCATTCTGGGATGATTTCACCTTGAGCATTCTGACTGCTTCAATGGCCTTGATAAATTCCTCTGGGCTGACCCGGAAATGTATCAGACCTGGTGAAAACACTTCGGATTGAAAATCAAGCGAGCCATCACCTGGAACTCGATGCAGCCAGTTGGGTGATTCTATGGCGGCTTGTACAATGGGATGCGGAGTAGTGCCCGTGATATCGCTGTGAGCAAGCTCTATACGAGAATATGACCGGTTGCGACTGTAGTAGCCGACCTGAAATGTCAATCCGCACTTCTGATCGTTCACCACGCATCCGCCGGTTCCGTCGATGGCAACAAACTCGAAATACGCCTGGGCAGTTGCCGCGGCTATCGATCCGTCGTACTTGACACCCGTGATGAACGAAATATCAAGCTGATGTGCCATGGACGGAAACAGGCGCGGGCGCGGCGATGCCTCATACCAGCAGCCCATACCCAGCGCGTTCGAATCATAGTAAAGCTTAACGCCCGGGTCCATTGAGTTTAGCCAGAGACCCACCGTGGTTCCTGCAACCTGTACACCGCTATACCCGTATTGATCGGTATGGCCTCGCTGATAAGAACCCAGTGCAATGGTGCTCGTTACTCCGGTGAACTCCCCTAACCACCAGCTATTAATTGGCACGATAGGAGGCTCGCCGCTATCCCAGGCATCCCATACGCTAAGCACACGATCTTGCGGTAAATTGGGAGGGCTTTTAACCACCTGGTCTAGGCCTTCGGGCAGTACCGGCGGCTGGTACAACGGAAGCATGGGAGTCGAATTGCCATCCGATATGCGAGCAGGCATGCATTCACCCGCTGCAAGAGATATAACGCTTGCGGCACAGGCTTTTCCGCCAAAAACGATAAGCCCTGCGCCTATATAGAGCACGGACATTAGGCGCGGGCTCAGCGAACGAGCCCGGAGCATTCCTTTCTTCATCATTGGCTACTTGCTCCCTGGGATTGCGACGTACGTCCAACTGCGAGGCTCATCACCATACTACCCGTGCGCGCCTCCCCCGGCGGCATCTAACAGTATTGGCTACGATAGGTGCCGTGGGCAGTCTTGACAACCGCCGCTCCGGGCACGAGCATCAGCGCCGTGAACATCATCACCACCCGCATCGTCTCGATTATTACCCCCATCCCAACGATGGTGGGTTGATCGCGCACGTCAGGTGACCGAAACCCGCCCCAGGAGGCGGGTTTTTTCATGGCCCTCCTCCCAGAACCACCCGGAGAGAAGTGTCCATGCCGTCCACCGCCCTGCGTCACGCCAGTCCCGCACTGCCCTCGCCCGATCTCCAGGACTATCTGCGCCGGATTCTTACGGCCCGGGTCTACGACGTCGCCACGCGAACCGCCTTGCAGGAGGCCACCTCCCTCTCGGGCCAGCTCGGTCACCGCCTTTTCCTGAAGCGCGAGGACACCCAGCCGGTGGCCTCGTTCAAGCTGCGGGGTGCCTATAACCGGATCAGCCAGCTCGATGCGGCGTCACTGGAGCGCGGTGTCATCACCGCCTCAGCGGGCAATCATGCCCAGGGCGTGGCCTGGTCGGCTGCCCGGCTGGGTGTGCGGGCCACCATCGTGCTGCCGCAGACGGCGCCCCGGGTGAAGGTGGATGCCACGCGGCGCTTCGGCAGCCCGACGGTGGACGTGGTGCTGGCCGGGGAGTCCTATACCGATGCGCATGCCCATGCCCTGGAGCTGCAACGCCGGCTGGGCATGACGTATGTGCCGGCCTTTGACGATCCCGACGTCATCGCAGGCCAGGGCACGGTAGCCATGGAGATCCTGGGCCAGCACCAGGGCGATCTCGATGCGATCTTCGTGCCCATCGGCGGCGGAAGTCTCGCGGCCGGTATCGCCAGCTATGTAAAGGCGGTGCGTCCGGAGGTGAGGGTCATCGGTGTTCAGACCCGTGATTCCTGCGCCATGGCTCGCTCGATCGATGCGGGGCACCGCGTGACGCTCTCCGAGGTGGGGCTGTTCTCCGACGGCACCGCCGTGAAACTGGTAGGTGAGGAAACCTTCCGACTCTGCCAGGCGTATCTCGACGATGTGCTGCTGGTGGATACCGATGAGGTCTGCATGGCGATCCACGATATCTACCAGGACACGCGTACGCTGATGGAGCCTGCCGGCGCGCTGGCCGTGGCCGGCGCGAAGCAATATGCGAAGCGGCTTGCTTCGCAGGGAGGCACCTTTGTCGCCATCACCTCGGGCGCCAACCTCAATATCGATCGCATCCGCTTCATCGCCGAGCGCGCCGAAGCTGGTGGTGCGCGGGAGGCCTTGTTTGCCGTGAGCATTCCCGAGGAGCGAGGCAGTTTCCTGCATTTCTGCCAGCTGGTCGGCCAGCGCAGCGTCACCGAGTTCAATTACCGCATGGGTAGCGACGATCGTGCGCGCCTGTTCGTGGGCTTGCAGATCGAGGATCGTCGTGAGGCCGGAGAGCTGAGGGCCGTGTTCGAAGGCGCGGGCTTTCCTACCGTGGACCTCAGTGGCGACGAACTATCGCGCGAGCACATCCGGCACATGGTGGGCGGCCGTTCGCTGGCGGCCAACGACGAGCGCCTGTTCCGTTTCGAGTTCCCCGAGCGACCCGGTGCGCTCATGGCCTTCCTGCGTTCCATGGCACCGGAGTGGAATATCAGTCTGTTCCATTACCGCAACCAGGGAGCGGATTACAGTTCCACGCTGGTCGGCATCCAGGTGCCCGCGACGGACGGCCCGGCACTGGACCGGTTCCTCGATGGACTGGGCTACCCCTGTCGCGAGGAAACGGCCAATCCTGCGTACCGGCTTTTCCTTCGCGAACAGGACTCAAGTAATTGCGAGGTCGGCCGCTAAAGACGTCGAAGGAGCCGTTCCCAAGGACACCGACGCATGAATCCCCTGAGCCTGACCGGTACGAACGCAGCCGCCAGCACCGGCTGGCAGGATCGCCTCATGGCCCTTTCCTCGCGAAAGGCGGCCGCTGCGGCGCAGCCCTCTGTGCAGGTCACGCTTGGCGTGTCCACGGCCACCGACGATACCTATGCGCCGGGTGGGCAAAGTGCGGCCGAACGCTATTCGAACGATGCGCTGGGCGCGATGCTTGAGCGCAACGCAGGGGCGGCATCGGCGTCGGGCCTGTTCGCCGGCCTCGGCAAGGCCCTTCTCTCGCGCCTGGGTGCGGACGGCTCGGACGTGAAGCTCACGTCCGCCGCACCGACCGCGACGACGCAGACCGGCCTTGTCGCACCACCCGTGGATACGCCGCCGAGCGATACCTCGCTGTCGGTCAAGCTGACCAGTGGTGCGAGCGTCAAGATCACGCTGCACTCAGGCGAGGATGGCCTGTCCATCGATATGAGCAGCAGCCAGTCCCTGAGCGCGGAAGATCGCCAGTCGGTCGCCAGGCTTGGCGGTGCCTTCCAGGACATGCTGGACGGCATGAGCTCCACGCCGCCGAAGCTATCGCTGCAAGGCCTGACCGAAGGCGATTCGCGGATCGCTTCCGTGGACTTCAAGGCCAATGTGCCCACCCTGGGCGGTGCGGCGCAGACCATCGACTTCCATGCGGGCACCGACACACGCA
Source organism: Luteibacter anthropi (assembly GCF_023699965.1). Lineage (NCBI taxonomy): Bacteria > Pseudomonadati > Pseudomonadota > Gammaproteobacteria > Lysobacterales > Rhodanobacteraceae > Luteibacter > Luteibacter anthropi. The sequence goes on along the minus strand of NZ_CP077072.1, from coordinate 3,842,488 downwards.
GCGTGAAGGTCGATGGCCCCGGCGGCAAGATCGATGTTGCCATGGACATGCGCAATACTGCCCTCTGGGGCAACCAGAACCAGCGCAAGGCCGCCATCTCGAACTACCTCGACCAGATCGACGCGGCGACCAGCCGTGGCCAGGGCGACAAGAAGCTGGCGGGCCTGTTCAAGGATGCCTTCAGCCAGCTCAATGCCTCGTATCCGCCCGCAGCGGCCACGACGCCCAGCGATGGCGTGCGCAACCTCAACGCGAAAGATCATGCCGTGTTGACCGGGCTGGCCGACTTCACGGCCACGATCGGCCAGACTAGCAGCGCGCCCAACCCCATGCACCCCGAGGAACTGGATACGTTCTCGTACCAGCTCTCGCAGCAGACCCGGCTCGGCGGCATCGGCGCCAACGACCGCACCATCGACCAGCAGCAGTCGTCACACCTGAAGGCGAGCTATCACACGGCGCCATCACCGGGCGCTTCGATGCAGATGGGCGGGAAGCCGGAGCTGCAGAACTACATCTACCGGCAGATCGACGACTCGGCCACCACCAATACCCATATGGCCTACGTCAAGGGACGCCTTGTAGCAGCAAGCGTCACCCAGTCGGCAAGCCAGACCACCCATGACAAGAAATACATCATGGGCCAGATGGTCAGCGAAACCACCTCGCCGGCACAGCGCAGCCATACGGAAGACCTGCTCAGCCTGCTCGATCCACCACGCAAGAAGGGCGACGATGCGCAGCCGCCCGCGGTATCGCAGGCTACGCTGGATCGCGTTCACGCGATGACTGGGCTGATTTCCAGCGTGGGCGCCATCAAGGCGAACTGACGCCCGTTATCGGCCATCCTGAGTCACTTCGATTGCGAGGGATCAGGGGAGGTAGCCGAAGCATCTGATTTACCCGCTTCTTTCGGCAGAATGCAGGCCCTGTGGGAAGAGAAGTCGATGAAGACATTGGCGTCCTTCAAAAAACCTGAGCCTAGTGCGTACTCATAGTTGAGTTTGGGGCCTGGTCGCATCTCGGCGGTCACTGCCTTGTGTATGGGGCCTGCGATAAGCGTTACATCTTTCTCCGAGTACTTCGCTGTAAATCGCCCGTTCGCCGTCTGAATATCTTTCTCCCTGGCAGGCCACGTATCATCTGCTTGACCACCCATTTTTGTCAGGTAGCTCGATGAACCTGTATCCAATAGAGCGATGTGCTGCCGACCATCAACAGTGATCGAAAAACGAAGACCTTCGACCCAACCGGTAAGCAGGGAAGACAACGCGATAGGCTGCTGACATGAAATTGCCGACTCCTGCCCTGAAGAAAGGAGTTTTACACCGTCATATGTGAGAAGCATCGGCCCCAGATGCGACATCACGTCGAGACCTACCGCCCCCAGCCGGGCATCAGGAAGGCTGACAACAGGCCACTGACTGAGGGTGATGGCTCCAATCTGCAATTGCGTTGCGATACCGAGCGACGAAGAGGTATTCGCACCGGTGGTCCCCTGGACAACAACCCATCCATCTTGAAGTGGCATCTTTGCCGCGCGAGCGTCGGACGTGGAAATAATGGTGGAAAATGAGCCTGTATCAAAGCTTAGTGCAACGGAATGCCCATTCACCTTAACATCAAGGAAAACACCGGATATTTCATCGACGCGACTGGATAAAAATACGTGCTTGAATGGAAGCCAGTAAGGTCTTTCCGGAGAATTAAGCACTGATGCAACGGGCGTATGGGCCCACATGGAAAAATCCACTACATCGTCAAGAACACTGCGCACGGGGAATCGCGTACCTTCAATAAAGTCGCCACTAGATGACTTCAATTGAGCGAGCTTCGCGGCCCACTCCGCGACATGCCCTCGCATTAAATCGTTGCCCGCCGCCAAGGCCCGGCAAATAAACGCCGTCGATGGCCCATCCTGCAATTCAGCCTGGCGCACACATTCGCTGGCCTTTCTATCTGAAGCATCTAGGTCACCCGTCATTCGCGAATAAACAACATCCGCAATATAGAAGTCTGGCCCGTGCGCGCTCCTGCGAATTGCTTCGATTCTTGCAAGGTCCCCTGAGCGCATGGCATCGAAACTCCCGGCGCCATCGTGAAGAGTCATATGGAGCGAAGGCTCCGCAGCTTCGGAGTATAGCGACACGCCGAGCAGGAGAAGTCCTAACCGATTCATTATTTCTTCTTTAACCGTGATGATCAGAAAAGGAGTATCCGAATCCTGACAAACGTCACGGACGATCCGCCCCCTACATGACTCTTGGCCTATTGAACGAGTGTCGAGTTGCCTGTGTCGCCGCAGTGGCGTGCCAGGGAACTCGCGATCACACTCGGGCGATGAGCGAATCCATTGCGGATGCAGAAGCCATCAAGGCGAAGTAACGTCATCGGTAGCCGATAGCGGAAGCCACAGCAGGGCTTCCAGCCCACCTGTTTCGCGATTGCGCAGGTCGAGTTCACCTTGGTGGGCCTGGGCGATGGTGCGGGCGATGGCCAGGCCTAGCCCTGTTCCACCGGTTTCGCGATTGCGCGAGCTTTCCACGCGATAGAACGGCTCGAAGACCATGGGCAACGAAGCCTCAGGAATCCCCGGGCCGTGGTCGGTGACGATAATGGCGATTCCTTGCAGGCCATGTCGTTCTTCCTGACCCACGGATACCGTGCAGGCACCACCGGCATAGCGCATCGCGTTCTCGATCAGGTTTTGCAGGCAACGCCGGAGCGAGCGCGGATAACCCCAGATTTCCGCCGTGGTCGTGCCATGGATTTCCACGATACCGCCGGCTTCGATCGCATCTTCGGCAACGGCATGCACGAGCGTGTCCACATCCACCTGCCGGCGATCCTCTTCCACGTTCGCGCCGCTGACCACGTCCAGTGTCGCTGCGATCATGGCTTCCATCTCGGCCAGTTCATGGCGGAACTTCTCGCGCAGTTCAACCGGCTCGATACGCTCCGCACGCAGGCGCAGGCGCGTGATGGGTGAACGCAAGTCATGCGAGACGGCGGCAAGAAAGCGCGCACGCTCGCGGATGCCATCCAGCAGGCGCTGCTGCATGAGGTTGAAGACCTGAGCCGCCTGGCGCACCTCCCGAGGCCCCTTCGGTTCCAGTGGCGCCGCGTTGAGGTTGCGCCCCAGGCGCTCGGCAGCCGCCGAAAGGATTTCCAGCGGGCGCACGGCGAGGCGCACGGCAAGGAAGGAAAGCAACACCACCGCCAGCAGGCGAAGCAGGTAGATGCGCAGGAAATAATCGGCCGCCGCGAGGCCGGGGCGCACGTCCCTGCCCTCCTGTCCGGCCGAAAGACGGATATTCACCCAGGAGCCGTCACGTAGCTGCGCGTCCACGTCCAGCCGTGCAACGGGCATGCGCGCGAAGAAGACGGATACCGGGCCAAGGGGGTGGTCGTCGTCTCCGCGCAGATCCACCGGGCGCACCACGAGTGCGCGATGCCCCAGCTGCGAACGAAGCATATCGGCCAGAAGACCATCGGCCGGATGCGGGTGCTTGCGGGCAATGGCCTCGCCAGGCGTCGCGATGGCATGCACCTCGACGCCGCCTTCGGTGAGCTGGGCGGCCCAGGTGGCGCGTGAATCAACAGGCATCGCATCGAGCAGGTGTACAACGTCGGCAACATGGGCCGCGCCACTGCGCACCGGCACATCGGCAAGGCTGCCGTAGCGCGCGTCGTACCATACCGTGCCCGTGATCAGCTGTGACACGATCATGCCTACCACGAGGATGATCGCGATGCGCCCGGACAGCGACTGCGGCCAGAGCCTAGGCATGGGCGCGTGTGACTTCCACGTTGAGCATGTAACCCTCGTTGCGCACGGTGCGGATGATCTCCGCGCCACGCGTGCGGCCGTCGAAGTGCTGGCGAAGACGACTCACGCAGACATCGATGGCACGATCATTCGGCGCCGCGTTGCGACCGAACACATGATCGAGCAGGAAATCGCGCGACAGAGGTCGGCGTGGATGATCCAGCAGGGTTTTCATCGTGCGGAAATCCGAGCCGCCCAGGCTGATTGCCTTGCCCTCGGGCGATAGCAACTGCCGGGCCACGACATCAAGCCGCCAGTCTGCAAAAACGAGGAATGCCGCCTCGGCGGATGGTTCGGCCGGACGCGCGATACCTTCGCCCTGCACGGCATCGTGGCGGCGCAATACCGCCTTCACGCGCGCAAGCAGTTCGCGCGGGTCGAACGGCTTGGGCAGGTAGTCGTCCGCACCGACCTCAAGCCCCACGATGCGATCGAGCAAGGTGCCGCGCGCCGTAAGCATCACGATGCCCACCTGGGTGGTGGCACGCAACGTGCGACAGAGGCTGAGGCCGTCCTCCCCCGGCAGCATGAGGTCCAGGATCACCGCATCCGGCATCTCCTCGCGCATCGCCGCCCACATGGATGGACCATCCGCGGCGGCACTTACCCGGAAGCCGGCATCGGCGAGGTATTCGCCCAGCAGTGCGCGGATGTCGGGGTCGTCGTCGACCACGAGCAGTGAACGGGCGCGCATCTGCATCACAGGCACCTCCCGGAAAAGGCTGGCGTCAATACATTCCAATACATATCGATACGAGTCATGTCGGTTCCGACAATCGTGCAAAACATCCGGGACCTAGTCTATCCACATCGAAATGAGAATTGTTCCAAGCCAGCACCACCACCTGTGGAAGCGAGCTTCGTGACGCAATCGCTCGCCACAGGAGACCCCATGTTCCAGCCGCACGCCGACCGCCCCAACCTCTCCGCCTCGCTCGCCCTCGGCGTTGCCTTCGGGGCGCTGGCCACGTTTGCCCCTGGGGCGCATGCGGCGGAAAACGATACGGATACGCCGAAAAAGCAGACGTCGAACCTGCCGTCGATCCAGGTGGATGCGCAGGCGGCCACACCTTACAAGATCGACGAGGTGTCGTCGCCCAGGTTCACCCAGCCGCTGCGCGACACCCCGCAAAGCATCACCATCGTGCCCAAGGCCGTGCTCGACGAGCAGAACGCGCAGACCTTGCAGGATGTGCTGCGCAACGTGCCGGGCATTACCTTCATGTCGGGCGAAGGCAACCTGGGCTGGGGTGACCTGTTCACCATTCGTGGCTTTTCGTCGGAACAGAGTCTCACCGTGGACGGCGTGCGCGACGGCGGCATGTCCAGCCGTACTGACACGTTCGACCTCGATCAGGTCGAGGTCTACAAGGGCACCGGCTCGGTCGAATCCGGCGTGGCAGCCGTCGGCGGCAGCGTGAACCTGGTGAGCAAGGAAGCAAAGCTTGCCGACTTCAACCATGTGTCCATCGGTGCCGGGTCCGCGGAATACCGCCGCCTCACCGCCGACATCAACCACAAGCTGGGCGACGGCACCGCCCTGCGCATCAATGTCATGGGCCATCGCAACGGCGTGGTCGATCGAGACACCACCGATTACGACCGGCGCGGCGTGGCGGCATCACTGGGCTTCGGGCTGGATGGCCCGACCCACGTCTATATCGATGGCTTTCACCAGCGCGACCGCAACGTGCCCGATGGTGGCATACCCATCCAGCGCGGCACCCACGGTGATCCGATGCCGGGTGTACCGCGATCGGCATGGTATGGCGCGGCCGGCATCTATACGCAACAGACCGCCAGCGATTCGGTCACGCTGAAGATCGAGCACGAAGCCAGCGATGACGTACACCTGCGCAACCAGACGCGCTGGCAGCGCACGGATAACTTCTCGGTGCTGTCGCCTGCCCGCTTCTTCTCGGCCGGCGCGAACGGCAAGAAGACCTGTACCGGGCCACGCTGCGCAACGCTCGGTTACATCGGCCTGGGCCCGCTATCCAATGCCTCGGGCGTGCCGTCATATACCGGCTTTGCCAATCTCGATAACCAGGACTACGGCATCCTGCGCGGCAACGACTTCGGTACGTCCACGCGCTACACGATGCTGGACAACCAGAGCGACGTCACCCTGCATTTCAACACGGGTACGTGGAAACACGATCTGGTGACGGGTATCGAGCTCTATCGCGAAAGCTACGGCGGCCTCGCACGTAACGCCTACGTACCCGCCGGCGACCTGTGGTTCAACCTCTCCGACCCGTCGCATGATTTTCCGGGCACCTGGACGCGCAAGGGCCTCGGCCAGCCGCGCTCCACGGTGACGGATGCTGCGGCTTACGTATCGGACACCATCACGCTCGCACCGCAGTGGCAGGCCCTCGCCTCGCTGCGCTACGACTACTGGCAGGCACGCACCACCCAGGTCGGTACCAAGCCCACGCGCAGCGACGATGGCGCCTGGAGCGGGCGCGCTGGCGTGGTCTACAAACCAGTGGAGCCGGGCAGCATCTACGTTTCCTACAGCCAGGCCGCCGAGCCGTCTGCGCTGGGCGCCACCACCAACAACCTCATCTACGGCTCGGCCAGCACCAATGCCTACACCCCGGCCAAGTCCAGCACCTGGGAACTGGGCAGCAAGTGGGATCTTCTCGACGGACAACTGGGCCTTACCGGCGCCGTGTTCCGCACGCAGCTGAGCAACTCGTGGGAATACCAGGAGGGTGAAACCTCGCCCGTTCGCGCGTTGCCGGCCAAGCGGGTCGATGGATTCGAGCTGGGCGCACAAGGCCAGCTCAGCGATCGGTGGTCGATTTTCGCGGGGTTGTCGCGCCTCATCAGCCGCCAGACCAAGGGAGCCAATGAAGGCCTCGCTGCCAAGAACGTGCCGGGATGGTCAGGCAACCTGTGGACGACGTATGCCGTCACCCCGGACCTGTCGCTGAGCTACGGCGCACAGTACGTCGGCAAGCAGCGTTTCAGCGATAACCGCTATGTCGGCGGCCAGAACAACAACAGCAGCTATGCCGTGGGGCCGTCGGGTGTGTATCCGATCTATGTGCTCGATACGGACAAGGCGCCGTCGTACTGGGTGCATAGCCTCGCCGCGCGCTACCGCGTGAACGACCATCTTCACCTGAACCTCAGTGTGAACAACCTCTTCAACACCTTCTACTACGCGCGCATCGGCGCCTCGCTGGATGGCTTCCAGCTTTATGGCGTACCTGGTGCAGGACGCACCACGGTAGTCAGCGCGGACCTGTCGTTCTGAGGAATCGCCAACCATGATGCTCACGATCCCCGGTGTATTCACCCCCGAAGAAGCAGCGCAGATGCGTGAACGCCTTGCCGGGGCTGCGTGGGGCGACGGCAAGGCCACGGCCGGCATGCAGTCCATGGCGGTCAAGGAGAACCGCCAGGTACATGAGGACGACCCGGTCGGCCGCTCACTGGGCGACGAGATCATGCGTCGCCTCACGGCCAATGCCGTTTTCATGTCGGCCACGCTGCCTCGCCGCATCTATCCGCCGTTGTTCAATCGTTATGCGAATGGCGAATCCTTCGGTTTTCATGTGGACAACGCCGTGCGCGGCATCAAGGGCGTGCGAGAACGCGTGCGCACCGATGTCTCGTGTACGTTGTTTCTTGCGGATGCCGACAGTTACGACGGTGGCGAGCTGGTCATCCGCGACACCTACGGCACGCATCCGGTAAAGCTCGGCGCGGGCGACATGGTGGTCTACCCTGGCAGCAGCGTGCACAGGGTGGAACCGGTAACGCGAGGCGAGCGCTGGGCCAGCTTCTTCTGGGTGGAGAGCCTGGTCAGGCAGGACGCCTGGCGCAGCATGCTGTTCGACATGGACGTGGCCATCCAGCGACTCACCGCGCAACAGGCCGACAAGGCCTCGTTGCTGGAACTCACCGGCGTTTACCACAACCTGCTCAGGCAATGGGCCGACGTGTGATACGTGCCGATACACCACGACACGCCGTCGTGCATCCACGACACCGCAGCAATACGTTGCCGCCACACAATGGGCGGCTGACACGGGGGTTTTCAATCCCCTGCTCCCGCGAGTGACTACCGATGATCCCCTCCCTATCCCTTCGATCCACCCTGCGGCGCCTGCTTTGCGCCATGCCTTTCCTCCTGCTCGCCCTCGTCTCCCCGCTTGCCCATGCCGGCGAGACGGTGACCGACATGGCGGGGCGTCGCGTCACGCTGCCCGATCATGTCGATCGCGTGCTGCTGGGCGAAGGCCGCCTGCTATATGCAATGGCGCTGCTGGAAGGCAAGGATCCCCTGCACCGTATCGTCGGCTGGCAGGGTGACCTGCAAGCGCTCGATCCGCAGACCTGGGCTACTTACCAGAAGGCCTTTCCCGGTATCGACCGCATTCCGCTCATCGGCAAGTCATCCGAAGCGACCGTGAGTGTCGAGAAGGCGCTCTCGCTGAAGCCGGACCTCGCGATCTTCAGTGTCGGCGGCCATGGGCCAAGTCGTCACAACGCGCTGGTGCAGCGGTTCGAGGCGGCAGGTGTGCCGGTCGTGTTCGTGGATTTCCGCCAGAGTCCGCTGAAGGACACGCTGCCCAGCATCGAACTGATGGGCAAGGCCTTGCAGCGACAGACGCAGGCGCAGGCCTATATCGATTTCTACCGGCAGCACATGGCGCGCGTGCAGGCCGCCGTCGCATCCGTGCCAGCCAGCGAGCATCCCAGGGTGTTCGTCGAACTGCTGGCCGGGGTATGGGGCGGATGCTGCCATACGGTCGGCAAGGGCAACCTGGGTGAACTGGTGCAGGCAGCGGGAGGTGTCAACATCGCGGCGGACCTGCTGCCGGGCGTGATCGGCGATCTCAACCTGGAACAGGTAATCGCATCCGCACCTGAGGTATATGTCGCCACCGGCAGCCGTCGCGAGGGTGATCGCCCGGCGCTTCACATCGGCGCGCAGACCCCGGTGGACGAGTCGCGGCGCTCGCTCGATGCACTGCTTACCCGCCCGGGGCTGACGGCGATCAAGGCCATTCGCGAGGGGCATGTCCACGGCCTGTGGCACAACTACTACGACTCGCCGTACAACATCGTCGCCGTCGAAGCCTTCCTGAGCTGGTTCTATCCGGGGCGCTTCCCCGACATCGATCCCGCCGCCACGCAGGCCGAGCTGTACAAGCGCTTCCTTGCCGTGCCGCCAGGCGGAACATACTGGGTGGACGGAGACAAGCCGTGACGCGCCCGGTTCCCTCCGAAGGGCTCGATCCGGTGCATGCGGACGCGAGCCGGCGCTATCGCCGGCTCAATGCGTTGCGCGTGCTGGGCCTGCTCGGCATCGTGGCCCTGATCGTCATCGCCGTGGCGATGGACTTCACTCACGGGCCGTCACCGCTCGCGCTGGGTGACCTGTGGCGCGCCCTGGTGTCGCCCGGCAAGGTCTCGCCGGAGGTCGGCGTCATCGTCTGGCAGGTGCGCCTGCCCTATGCGTTGATGGCCGTGCTGGTGGGCGCCTGCCTCGGCCTGGCCGGCGGCGAGATGCAGACCATCCTCAATAATCCGCTGGCAAGCCCCTATACGCTGGGTGTTTCCGCAGCAGCAGCCTTCGGTGCGGCACTGGCCATCGTGCTCGACATGCACATCCCCGGCGTGCCGGTGTCGTGGCAGGTACCGATCAATGCATTCGCGTTTGCGCTTGCCAGCGCGTTGATCCTCGATGGCGTGGCGCGCTGGCGTGCCCTGCCCACGGCGGGCGTGGTGCTGATGGGTATCGCGCTGGTCTTCGTGTTCCACGCACTGGTGTCGCTGTTGCAATTCGTGGCGACGGAAGACGCTTTGCAGGGGCTGGTGTTCTGGACACTCGGCAGTCTCGTGCGCGCGGACTGGACCAAGCTGGCCGTGCTCGCCATTGCCCTGTTGTTCGGGTTGATCCTGGCCTTGCGTCAGTCATGGGCCATGACGGCGCTGCGCCTTGGTGAAGATCGTGCGGCGAGCTTCGGCGTGGATGTGAAACGACTGCGCCTGGGTACGCTGCTTCGCGTCTCGGCACTGTCCGCGCTGACGGTGTCCTTCGTCGGCACGATCGGGTTTATCGGCCTGATCTCGCCGCATATCGCGCGGGCGCTGTTCGGTGAAGACCACCGGTTCTACCTGCCTGGCTGCGTCACGGTCGGTGCGTTGGTGATGTCGCTGGCCTCCATCGCCTCCAAGGGCATCCTGCCGGGCGTCATCATTCCCGTGGGTATCGTGACGGCGCTGGTGGGTATTCCGTTCTTTCTCGTGATCGTCGTACGGGCGAGCGGGAGGATGTCATGAGCCAGGGGTTGCTTGCCCGTGGCTTGCAGGTGCGCCTGGGTGGCCGTGACATCCTGCATGGGCTGGATGTCGGTCCGTGGCAGGCTGGCGAGGTCACCGCGTTGCTCGGGCCGAACGGTAGTGGCAAGTCCACCTTGCTGAGGGCGCTTGCCGGGCTGGTGCCGATGCACGGGCATATCCAGCTCGGATCTGCCGTGGTTTCCGGGCGAGCGGCGCGCAGCGATACCGTTTATCTGCCGCAGGCGTTGCCCGCCGGTGTGCATCTGCGTGTGCTTGAGTCCGTGATTGCCGCTGCGCAGGCGGGATCGGGGCGTAAAACAAGTCCGGAAGAAGCCATGGCGTTGCTGGCGAGTCTTGGCATTGATCCGCTTGCGATGCATTTTCTCGATCAGCTGTCGGGAGGCCAGCGGCAATTGGCAGGGCTCGCCCAGGCGCTGGTGCGACGGCCTTCGGTGCTGCTTCTCGATGAGCCGCTGAGTGCGCTGGATCTTAATCATCAGTTGCAGGTGATGCGCATGGTGGTCGAGGAGACACGGGCGCGTGCGATGGTTACGGTCGTCGTGCTGCACGATCTCAACACCGCGCTGCGTTTCTGCGACGAGACGGCGATGTTACGCGGTGGCCGCATCGAAGCGGCTGGCCGCACGCGTGATGTGATCTCTCCCGCCACGGTAGAGCGCGTCTACCGCGTCACCGCACGCCTGGAACCCTGCTCCCAAGGCCGCCCCCAGCTCATCGTCGATAACGCCCTGTCCGACATGTAGGAGCGCGCCTGCGCGCGACCCGGGTTTCGCGAAGAGCGGTCGCGCGCAAGCACGCTCCTACAGGGTGGTTTCGGTGTGGTGGCGGATCATTTCTACCAGCTGGCGCAGGCCGGGGGGCGACTGGCGGCGGCTGGGGTAGTACATGACGAAAGGCGGGCCCATGGACGACCATTCGGGCATTACCAGTTCCAGGTGCCCGGAGGCCAGTTCATCGCGCACACGCCACTCGAGGCAATAGGCCAGGCCGATGCCGTTGAGTGCGGCTTCGATAGCCGCCGCGCTTTCGTTCACCCGGATGCTGCCCGGGCAATCGATGCGTACCATGGCATCGCCGTCGCCAAGCTCCCACGCATACGCCGTCTGGTCGCCAAGACGCATCTGCACGCACGAGTGCTGAAGAAGATCGTCAGGACGTAACGGACGCCCATGCCGTGCAAGATAAGTCGGCGAGCCGACGATGACCCAGCGCAGCGGCGGCGTCAGCGGTACCGCGACCATGTCCTTTGGCGTAGACGCGCCGTAACGAATGCCCGCCTCATATCCTTCGGCCACGACATCGATCAGGCGATCCTCCACCGCAAGGTCAATATGCACCTGCGGAAACGCCTCGAAAAACTGCGGCAGCACCGGTGACACCAGCAGTCGTGCCGCATCGTGCGGCACGTTGATCCGCAGGCGACCCACCGCGTGATCGCGATAGGCCTCCAGCGCACTCAGGCCGTTACTGATGGTTTCCAGTCCTTCGGACAGGGCGTCGGCCAGATCGGTGCCGGCCGGTGTCAGCGACACCGACCGGCTCGTCCGGTTGAGCAGGCGCACCTCGAGGCGATCCTCGAGTTTTTTCATCGTATGGCTCAGGGCCGATGCCGTAAGCCCCAGCTCCGTCGCCGCCTGGCGAAAGCTTCCGCGCCGGGCGATGGTGAGGAAGACGTTCAGATCGGCGAGATCGGAGCGCGAAAAACCTGCCATGCGGGGATTGCCTCTTTAGTCGTCTGAGCGGATGGCTTCCGCTGAGTATCCTTCATTTGATGAACAAGGAATCGACATGAAAGATAGATTGCAACTGACTGATTTTAAATGATCATAGACTGACTCGCACTCACCATGCCGCTGAGCATAATTCATCGGTGAAGCTCATCTAAGCATTAAATCGTCAGAAAATGTCGCGATATCTCGCTCTTTTTTGTGCAAAGCATCAAATTTGCACGTTTTGTCCAAATAAAGCGCAACTTAGGACGAAATGAGGATTTTCTTAGCGGAAGATCTTGTGCAGAGCGTGACGTGAGCGTTATGTTGCGGTTACGCCGCTATGTCGAGGGGGATCGACGGCGTGGGGTCCCCACCCCTTCCCCGCACCACAACCCACGTGACGGTGCCAACGCACTGTCGTAGTCGTTGCACGGCCTGCCGGGAGGCAGGGCGCGGAGATCAACCATGAATACGTTCAACCATCGGGGCGCCTTCCAGCGCACCGCTCTTGCTATTGCCCTGGGCTCCTGTCTGCTTTCGGCGGCGGCCTACGCCCAGGACGCCGCTCCGGCGGCCGACCCCGCCAAGACCCAGAACCTCGAGACCGTCACGGTCACCGGTTCGCGCATCCGTTCGGTGGATGTCGAGACGGCCCAGCCGGTGTTCACGCTGGACCAGAAGGCCATCAAGGCCACCGGCCTGACCAACGTCAACGAGATCCTGGCCCGCCTGCCGTCCACCGGCACCCCGGACCTCACAAACCAGAGCCCGCTCAGCAACGGTGACGGCGCTGGCGGCACCTACGTCAACATCCGCAACCTGGGTTCCAAGCGCACCCTCGTGCTGGTGGACGGACGCCGCTGGAGCTCCACCCTGGGCGGCCTGACCGATCTGTCGACCATCCCGGTCGCCATCATCGAACGCATCGACGTCCTGAAGGACGGTGCCTCGTCGATCTACGGCTCCGACGCCATCGGCGGCGTGGTGAACATCATCACCAAGCACAAGTACGACGGCGCCGACATCAACCTGTACTTCGGTGAGAACGGCAAGAGCGACGGCAAGCAGAAGAATGCCCAGTTCACCTGGGGTCACAGCACCAAGAACAACTCGCTGATCCTGGCTGCCTCGCAGCAGGAAACCGACCCGATGGCCAGCAGCACCCGCGCGCTGACCCGCTATCCGCAGGGCCCGCGCCATCCGAACGACGGCTACGGCCGCAGCGGCCTGGGCGTGGTCACCAGCCCGGCCGGCAAGCCGTACACCCTGAACCCGGGCGGCAACGCCGCGAACCTCGCCGACTACACCGCGGGCGGCGCGCCGGGCTACAACACGCAGATGGATTCGACCTTCCGCGGCGGCACCAAGCTGCGCAACCTGTTCGTTTCCGATCGCTACAACCTCACCGACAACATCACGCTGCACGCCACGGGCAACTACAGCGTGCGCGACAGCCGTTCGGTCGTGGCCGGCTATCCGTTCGGTTCGAACTCGGCCCCCGGCCTGGCCCTGTCGGGCCAGAATGCCTACAACCCGTTCCCGGGTAACGACGTGGGCTTTGCGCGTCGCCTGACCGAATTCCCGCGCGAGACCAAGTTCCAGAACAAGGTGGCGCACTTCGACGTGGGCGCGGAAGGCTTCTTCACCTTCCTCAGCCACGACTGGAACTGGGACGCGACGTATACCTACTCGCAGTCCAAGTTCAAGCAGGTCGCCACCAATAACGTCTTCCTGCCGAACGCCCGCAAGGCGCTGGGCCCGACGAGCGTGATCAATGGCCAGGTGGCCTGCGCCAACGCCGCCGACCGTGCGGCCGGCTGCCTGCCGTGGAATATCCTGGCCGGTCCGTCGGCCATGAGCCCGGCCCTGTGGAACTACCTGGGCTACCAGGCCACCGACCGTTCGCAGCAGAAGACCAACGACTTCAGCGCCAACGTCGGCGGCGGCCTGTTCGACCTGCCGGGCGGCACGGTCAGCATCGCCGGCGGTGTCGAGCACCGCAAGGAATCGGGCAGCTACTCGCCCGACGCCAACGACGTGCTGCAGCTCACCACCAACCCGTCGTCCGATCCGACCAAGGGCAGCTACATCGTGAACGAGGCCTACCTCGAACTCGACGTGCCCCTGCTGCGTGACCTGCCGGGTGCGCAGGAGCTGGGCGTGAACGTGGCCAGCCGCTACTCGCACTACAGCAACTTCGGCAGCACCACCAACAACAAGTACAGCTTCCGCTACCGTCCGATCGAAGACGTGCTGATCCGCGGTACCTATGCCGAAGGCTTCCGCGCCCCCAGCATCGCCGACCTCTACCAGGGTGCCGAGCAGACCTTCGAGAGCTATCTCGATCCCTGCGACAGCAAGTTCGGCGTGTCCGCCGGTCGTGGTGCCTGCGCCGCCCAGGGCGTGCCGGCCAACTTCCGCCAGATCAACCAGAACGGCCAGCCGGTCAGCAGTGCCAACGGTGATGCGGGCGCCACGCCGTTCACCATCGCCGGCAATCGCAACGTGAAGCCCGAGAAGTCGATCACCCGCACCGCGGGCATCGTCTACAGCCCGCACTACGTGCAGGGCCTGGACTTCACCCTGGACTTCTACAAGGTCCAGATCAACAACGCGATCACCACGCTCAGCTCCGACAGCATCCTCAATTTCTGCTACATCCAGAACCTGCCGCAGTTCTGCCAGTACGTCAGCCGCGACAAGACCGGTGCCATCAGCAACCTGGTGGAATCGCCGGCCAACGTCGGCAAGATCCAGACGCAGGGTTACGACTTCGGCGTGCACTACCGCCTGCCGGAAACCTCGATCGGTACGTTCGCCGTCTACTCCGACAGCAGCTACCTGAAGCAGTACGACGAAACCCCGGGACCGGGTTCGGCCGTGCGCCACCTCGCCGGCTACATGGTCAAGCAGTCGGTAGCCACCGGTGGCGTGGAAGGCCAGTTCCGCGTGCGTTCCAATCTTTCGCTGAACTGGGATTACCAGTCGTTCGGCGCGAGCTGGACCATGCGCTACTTCTCGGGCCTGAAGGACAGCTGCTATGACTCCTTCGAGTGCTCCAACCCGACGGAAGTCAACAACGACAGCGGTCAGCTGGGCGTGGCGAAGAAGGGTTCGGTCACCTTCAACGATGCACAGTTCCGTTACCGCGCACCGTGGAACGCAACCTTCTCGGTCGGCGTGAACAACGTCTTCAACCGCAAGGGTCCGTTCTACTACCGCGCTGCCAGCTCCGGTATTCCGCCGTACTACTCGGGCTTTGACATCGATCGCTTCTTCTACGTGAGCTACGACCAGAAGTTCTGATCGTCCTGAAGCCGGGGCCGGGCTCGCGAATCCTTGCGATTCGCAAGTCCGGCCCCGGTTTTTTTTGGACGAAAATATCGCCGGATAGACGTTGCTGCCACAATCTCTTTCGAATCGTCATTTAGTAGACGCAACAGCCTTGTAGGGCCTGTGACGCGAGCGTTATGTTCGTGTTACGCCGTCATGTCGAGGGGGAATCGACGGCCCGGGTTTCCCCGCCCTCCCCGCCAAACCAACCTCACATCGGTGGCGCCACAAGCGCCGCTTAAGTAGTCGTTCGTCCTGTAGCCAGGCCGGGCATGGAGATCCAGCATGAATTCGTTCAATTTCCGGAGCGCGCCGAAGCGCACCGCGCTTGTTGTCGCCCTGAGTGCGTGTTTGCTCTCGACCGCAGCATTTGCCGATGACAACGGCGACAAGGCCGATGCCTCGAAGACGCAGAACCTGGAAACCGTCACGGTCACCGGTTCGCGCATCCGTTCGGTGGACATCGAGACCTCGCAGCCCGTGTTCACCATGGACAAGCAGGCCATCAAGGCCACCGGCCTGACCAACGTCAACGACGTGCTCGCCCGCCTGCCTTCGGCCGGCACCCCGGACATCACCAACCAGAACCCGCTCGCTGAAGGTTCGGACGTCGGCGGCAACTTCGTCAGCCTGCGCAACCTCGGCGCCGCCCGCACCCTCGTGCTGGTGAACGGCCGCCGCTGGAGCACGTCCATCAATGGCCTGACCGATCTTTCGACCATCCCCGTATCGATCATCGATCGCATCGACGTCCTCAAGGACGGCGCGTCCTCGATCTACGGCTCCGATGCCATCGGTGGCGTGGTCAACATCATCACCAAGCAGAAGTTCGACGGCGCCGAAGCCAATGTGTACTTCGGTGAGAACGGCAAGGCCGACGGCAAGCAGAAGAACGCCGATTTCACCTGGAGTCACAGCACCGCCAACAACTCGCTCATCCTGTCGGCCACGCAGCAGCAGACCGATCCGATGATGAGCAGCAGCCGCTACCTCACCAGCTTCCAGAACGGCCCGCGTCATCAGGGTAGCGGTCTGGGCCTGTCTGGCGTCGGCTCGATCATCAACCCGAACAACGGCGACAAGCTGCAGCTGAACCCAGGTGGCAATGCCGCCAACCTCGCCGATTACAGCGTAGGCAACCCGGCCGGCTACAACACCCAGCAGGACACCACGTTCCGCACCGGCACCAAGCTTCGCAACCTGTTCGTCACCGACCGCTACAACCTCACCGACAACGTGATCCTGCACGCCACGGGCACCTACAGCGTGCGCGATTCCCAGGCGCAGGTCTCGGGCTTCCCCGTCACCACGGGCAACACCGGTCTCGACCTGTCGGGCCAGAATGGCTACAACCCGTTCCCGGGCCAGGACGTGGACATCTCGCGCCGCCTGATCGACGAGCCGCGTGACAGCTACTTCAAGGACAAGATGGCCCACCTCGACGTGGGTGCGGAAGGCTTCTTCACCTTCCTCAACCATGACTGGAACTGGGACGCGACCTACACCTATTCCGATTCGAACGTTCGCCAGACCAACGGTGAAAATCTCTATCTGCCGCACGCACAGGCAGCCCTCGGACCCACCACGACGATCAATGGCCAGCTCGCCTGCGCCAATGCCATCGATCGCGCTGCAGGCTGCACGCCGTGGAACTTTGCCGCAGGCAATGCGGGCATGACCCCGGCGCTGTGGAAGTACATCGGCTACGATTCGGTTTCGCACACCCATGCGAAGACCAACGACTTCTCTGCCAATGTCAGCGGCGGTCTGTTCGACCTGCCGGGCGGCACGGTCAGCATCGCGACCGGCTACGAGCACCGCAAGGAACAGGGCAGCTTCACGCCCGATGCAAACGACACGGCCCTGCTCACCACGAACAATGCTTCCTCGCCCACCAGCGGTGGCTACATCGTGAACGAAGGTTACGTGGAACTGGACGTACCCCTGCTGCGTGACCTGCCGTTCGCGAAGGAGCTGGGCGTCAACGTCGCCAGCCGTTACTCGCACTACAGCAACTTCGGCAGCACCACCAACAGCAAGTACAGCTTCCGCTATCGTCCGTTCGACGACCTGTTCATCCGCGGCACCTACGCCCAGGGCTTCCGCGCCCCGAGCATCCAGGACCTGTACCAGGGTGCGGCGCAGAGCTTCGACGATTACCTGGATCCGTGCGATGCCGTGTTCGGTGCAGCTTCCGCCAAGCCGCTGTGCCGCGCCCAGGGCGTGCCGGCAAATTACCGCCAGGCCGACGCGACCGGTGCACCGATCGCGAACGCAGCTGGTGCTCCGACGACGCTGCCGTTCACCCAGAGCGGCAACCCGAACGTGAAGCCGGAAACCTCCATCACCCGCACGGCCGGCTTCGTCTACAGCCCGCACTTCGTGCCGGGCCTGGATTTCACGCTCGACTACTACAAGATCGAGGTGAACAACGCCATCACCTCGCAGGGCGCCGCCGGCATCCTGAACTACTGCTACATCCAGAACCTGCCGCAGTTCTGCCAGTTCATCACGCGTGACGCGGCCGGCACGGTTACCAACGTCATCGAGAGCCCGGCCAACGTCGGCAAGATCCAGACCCAGGGTTACGACTTCGGCGTGCATTACCGCCTGCCGGAAACCTCGATCGGTACGTTCTCGATCGCTTCGGACAGCACCTACCTGAAGCAGTACGACGAAACGGCCGGTCCGGGCGCCGCCGTGCGTCACCTGGCCGGCTACGTGGTCAACCAGGCGGTTGCCACCAGCTCCGTGCAGGGTGAGTTCCGCGTGCGTTCCAACCTCACGCTTTCCTGGGAGAAGGGTGCGTTCGGTGCCAGCTGGACCATGCGTTACTTCTCGCGCCTGAAGGACACCTGCGTTGATGATTTCGAGTGCTCCAACCCGAGCGAAATCAACAACGATTCGGGCAACGCGGGCGTGATCAACCGTGGCTCGGTGACGTTCAACGATGCGCAGGTGCACTACACCGCACCGTGGAAAGGCACCTTCACCGTCGGTGTGAACAACCTCTTCAATCGCAAGGGTCCGTTCTACAACGACGTGGTGACCGGTGGCGTGCCGCCGTACTACCCGGGCTTCGACGTGGATCGTTACGTCTACATGAGCTACGACCAGAAGTTCTGATCCTGCCGGGATGGCGTCACCATGGCGCCATTCCATGCCGGGTTCTTTTGCGCATCGCATCCGGAAACGGGTGCGGTGCGTTTTTTTATGCCTCGCATTTTTTTGCAGGAGCGCGCCTGCGCGCGACCGATTTCCGCGATATGACCGACCGCGCGCAAGGCGCGCCCTTCCAAGAACTTGCGAAACTTCACAAATTGGATAAAACCATCTTGTAGGACAAGTGACGCGCGCGTTATGTTGTTGTTACGCCGTCATGTCAGGGGGAATGGACGGCCCGGGTTTCCCCACCCTTCCCCGCGTTACCCCACCGACGGCCCAAGGCGCCGTCTTCCGAAGTTGCCGTTCCGTCGCGAGGCGGGACGCGGAGAACCAGCATGAATTCGCATTCCTTCCGGAGCGCTCCCAAGCGCACCGCACTTGTCGTTGCGCTGAGCGCGTGTCTTCTTTCGGCGGCGGCCTACGCCCAGGATGCCGCTCCGGCAGCCGCACCGGCCAAGACGCAAAACCTGGAAACCGTGACCGTCACCGGTTCGCGCATCCGCTCCGTGGACGTCGAGACGGCACAGCCTGTCTTCACCATGGACCAGCAGGCGATCAAGGCCACCGGCCTCACCAACGTCAACGAAATCCTCGCCCGCCTTCCCTCGGCCGGCACCCCGGACATCACCAACCAGAACCCGCTCGCCAACGGTGACGGTGTCGGCGGCAACTACGTCAACATCCGCAACCTCGGCTCGAAGCGCACCCTGGTGCTGGTCAATGGCCGTCGCTGGAGCACCAACCTCTCCGGCCTGACCGACATCTCCACGATCCCGGTCTCCATCATCGATCGCATCGACGTCCTCAAGGACGGCGCGTCGTCCATCTACGGATCCGACGCCATCGGCGGCGTGGTCAACATCGTCACCAAGCAGAAGTTCGACGGCGCCGAAGCCAACGTCTACTACGGCCAGAACGGCAAGGGCGACGGCAAGCAGAAGAACGCCGAGTTCACCTGGGGCCACAGCACGAAGAACAACTCCATCATCCTGTCGGCGACGCAGCAGCAGACCGACCCGATGATGAGCGACGAGCGCAACTTCACCACGTATCCGCAGGGTCCGCGTCATCCGACCAGCCGCCTGGGTCTCACCAACCAGGGCACGGTCACCGGCCCGGACGGCAACACCTACGTGCTGCGTCCGGGCGGCAACGCCGCCAGCCTTGCCGACTACACGCAGGGCGACGCACCGGGCTACAACACCCAGAAGGACACCACGTTCCGCACGGGTACCAAGCTTCGCAACCTGTTCGTCACCGACCGCTACAACCTGACCGACAACGTGATCCTTCACGCCACGGGCAGCTACAGCGTGCGCGATTCCGATTCGCAGGTGTCCGGCTATCCGTTCAGCACCAGCGCCACCGGTCTGCAGCTCTCGGGCCAGAACGCCTACAACCCGTTCCCGGGCCAGGATGTCGACTTCGCCCGTCGCCTCACCGAGTTTCCGCGTGAGACGTACAACAAGGACAAGATGGCCCACCTCGACGTGGGCGCGGAAGGCTTCTTCACCTTCCTCAACCACGACTGGAACTGGGACGCGACCTACACCTATTCCGAGTCGAAGGTGAAGCAGGTCTACAACAACAACGTCTACCTGCCGAACGCCAAGGCCGCACTGGGCCCGACCAGCGTGATCAACGGCCAGGTGGCCTGCGCCAACGCCGCCGACCGCGCAGCCGGCTGCCTGCCTTGGAACATCGCCGGTGGCCCGTCAGCCATGAGCCCGGCCCTGTGGAACTACCTGGGCTATCTCGCCACGGATCGCTCCACGTCGAAGACGAATGACTTCAGCGCCAACGTCGGCGGTGGCCTGTTCGACCTGCCGGGCGGCACGGTCAGCATCGCGGGCGGCATCGAGCATCGCAAGGAAGAAGGCAGCTTCACGCCCGACGCCATCGATGCCCAGCAGCTCACCACCAACCCGGCCACCCAGCCGACCAACGGCGGCTACATCGTGAACGAGGCCTACCTCGAACTCGACGTGCCCCTGCTGCGTGACCTGCCGGGTGCGAAGGAGCTGGGTGTCAACGTCGCCAGCCGTTACTCGCACTACAGTAACTTCGGCAGCACCACCAACAACAAGTACAGCTTCCGCTACCGTCCGTTCGACGACCTGCTTGTCCGTGGCACGTACGCCGAAGGCTTCCGCGCCCCGAGCATCCAGGATCTCTTCCAGGGTTCGGCGCAGACCTTCGACAACTACCTCGATCCGTGCGACGCCGTGTTCGGCTCCGCCTCGGCCCGTGGCGCCTGCGCCGCACAGGGCGTGCCGGCCAACTTCCGCCAGGTCAACCAGAACGGTACGCCGATCACCAGCGCCAACGGTGATTCCGGCCAGCAGCCGTTTACCCAGAGCGGCAACGTGAACGTGAAGCCCGAGAAGTCGATCACCCGCACCGCGGGCCTGGTCTACAGCCCGCACTATGTGCCGGGCCTCGACTTCACCCTCGACTACTACAAGGTCGAGGTGGACAACGCGATCACCAACCTCACCGCCAACGGCGTGCTGAACTTCTGCTACGTGCAGAACATCCCGTCGTTCTGCTCGCGCATCACCCGCAATGGTGCTGGCACGATCACGGGCCTGGTCGAAAGCCCGGCCAATATCGGCAAGCTGCAGACCCAGGGCTACGACTTCGGCATCCATTACCGTCTGCCGGAAACCTCGATCGGTACCTTCGCGATCGCCTCGGACAGCACCTACCTGAAGCAGTACGACGAAACGGCCGGCCCGGGTTCGTCGGTGCGTCACCTCGCGGGCTACATGGTCAACCAGGCCGTCGCCACCAATTCGACCGAAGGCGAGTTCCGCGTTCGTTCGAACCTGTCGGTGAACTGGGATTACGAGGCCTTCGGTGCCAGCTGGACCATGCGCTACTACTCGGGCCTGAAGGACGTCTGCGTCGACAGCTTCGAGTGCTCGAACCCGACCGCCATCAACAACGATACCGGCACGCCGGGCATCGCCAAGAAGGGCTCGGTCACGTTCAACGATGCCCAGGTGCGTTACCGCGCACCGTGGAACGGCACCTTCGCCCTCGGTGTGAACAACATCTTCAACCGCAAGGGTCCGTTCTACTACGACGCGGCCACCGCTGGTGTCCCGCCGTACTACTCGGGCTTCGACGCGGATCGCTTCTTCTACGTCAGCTACGACCAGAAGTTCTGATCCATCGGCCGGCTTTGGCCGGCCTGCTCATCCGAGCCTGAACAACGGCCGCTCCGGCGGCCGTTGTTTTTTGCCGTTTAGACATGCCAAAAGTCCTGGTAGGGGACTTCCATTGCATTGCGTTCTTATGACAAGGGGGAGGGTCAGGAACGCAATCTCCATCCGTTACCGAAAGAAGGGCCGCGATGCATGTCGACGGCCACGGGGGCGGCTGTGCCCGGGAAAAGGCACCCCTTCGACCACGCACCATGACCAATCGAAGGGTGACCAAATGAAGTTGAAACTGCTGGCCGCGATGACGGCCTCGGCGCTAGGCACACTGGGGGCGACACCGTCCGCGCAAGCCATGGATTTCCACGTCAACGGGCATCAGATCATCCTGTCCGGCGATGTGACGCGCGCGGATGGTTTTGTCCTCGCGGACCTGCTTTCCCGACTCCAGGCCCAGGGGCGCACCATCGACACCCTCGTGATGCGCAACTCCAACGGCGGCTCGGTCGTTGGTGGCTATGACATCGCGGAACTCGCCCGACGCCAGCACCTGAAGACGGTTGCGTCGGGTTACTGCATTTCAGCCTGCTCGATGATGTTCGTCGGCGGTGCCGAGCGCGCCTTCGATGGCGGCCCGAACAAGGATGTCGTGGGCCAGCAGAACATCCAGATCCATGGCCAGAGCAACGGCGGCAAATATGTCGATTCGACCCGGGGTACGGAGTTCTACAAGCACTTCGTGGATGCCATCGCCGATGGCGACCTGAGCAAGACGGATGCCGCGCTCCTGGACAAGGCGTTCAGCAGCACCACCCTGGCCCTGCTATGGGACCCCGCCCTCGGCAAGAACCCCTCCGTCTACTGGGGTACCGCGGGTACCAAGGCTTACCAGGTCTTTGCCGGTGACGATGTGTACAACACCGGCTTCGTTACCCAGCACACGCCCGAGATGGCCACGGACACCTTGACGATCCAGGGGCGAGCGGTGTCCGGCAACATCAATCCGAACTACTACAACAAGTACGATCCCGCCACGGGACAGGTCGGCATCACCAACCGCCTCTACAATGCGCTCCTGGGGCCGATCCTGCTGGACAATCCACCCACCGGCGCACTTTCTTCCACGTCCGAATTCGTCGACCTTGAGCTGGCCGCCTACAATGCCTTGTCGCCGGCGGATCGCAAGACCGCGCTGACGAACATCATCCTGGCGCAGGGCTTCTCGAAAGCGGCCACGGCGAAGTACCTCGCCATGATCAACCAGGATAGCGGCAACCCCCTTGTCGATACGCGAGCCATTTCGATCGGGGATGCCTGGGGCATCGTGCGACTGGTGAATTCCTCATGGACCCTGTCGACGGGCGAACGGGCCGCGACCGGCGCATTGCTGCTCACCGACAGCGACATGCGCCTGCGCGGCGGCATCGTCGACATCAGCGACGCGCAGGTGAATGGCCGCAGCACGTTGTCAGGCGAAGGCCAGCTCGGCGAAACGACGCTCTGGTCGAGGATACGTTTCCTGGACAATGCCGTGCTGCACCCAGGTGGGCGCGGCATCGACTGGACAGGCAATCCGCGACTCGAGGGTCACGCAGCGCTCTCGTTCGATATCGCCCCCGGACCGGCCGGCCAGCCTGCCCTGCTCCGCTTCGGCCTGTACAACGGGGGAAGCTACACCAGCATGAGCGGACTGACCATCAGTAGTCCTACAGCCCAGCTTGGCCTGAACATCGCCCCTGGCTTCTATCCCGCGGGTAACACGGTCGCCCTCGTCGGCTACTCGACGGACATCGACAAGCAGCTTGCCGCAGCCAAGGCCGCCGGCAATGCCCCCGATGACACGGACATCATCATCCGTCGATTCACCCACCTGGTCCGCAGCGACGCAGATGGCCATCCCATCGCGGGATACGACATCGACCCCACGTCGAGCGACGCATCCAAGGCGGTGTTCCGCCCGTTCGATGGCACCCTTATCGGCTACAGCCTCATCCAGAAGGACAACGGCATCTGGCTCCAGGCCAACGACGCGTTCAAGGGCCAGTCTGCCTTCTGCGGACGCGATGGCTGCGGCCTGGGCGATACGCTGAGCGTCGCATCCACGCGACCCGATACGCCGCTGGCTCCCTTGCTCGGCGCCTTGCAGTTTTCCACCGCCGCCCAGGCATCCCATGCGGCCGGTCAGATCCGTGGCGAGGGCTATGCCGCCTTGCGTACCGCGACACTCGGCCTGCTGAGCGATTTCAGCGGCACGCTTGACCAGCATGTGCGCGCCGTCTCCCCGGGCTCCGACGATGGCGCTACCGCAGCCTTCATGAACGGTGCTGCCGGCATGGGCCTCGACGGCACACGTCGCGGTACCGATGTCGCCTCGATGATGCGCTACCTCGTGGCCCCGGATGAAGTCGCTGGTGCCGACAACGCCGGGCATACCGCCGTGTGGGGCCGCCTGCTGGGAACGCGTGGCCGCCTTGATTCGCAGGGCGATGCTGCCGGCCTGCGTGAGCGCACCACGGGCGCCATGTTGGGCGTGGATGTGCCGCTGAAAGACAACGTCGTGATCGGCGGATCGCTTGGCTACGGCAAGCTGCGCGCCAATGACAGCGGAAGTGCCTTCCAGGGTCGCGTGCGTGCTCTGGATGCGCGCTTCTATGCCGACTACCGCTACGACGGCGGCTATCTCGATGCCTCGCTCGGCTACACGCGGTTACGCCAGACCGTTAATCGCGGCATCGACCTGCCCCTGTTTGCCGCGCGTGGCCATTCAAACGACAACGGCAATGCCTGGTCGCTGCATCTCGAACACGGCCTGACCCTGCGTGATCGCCACGACATCGTCTGGCAGCCGATCCTGCCCAGCCTGGACATGACGCGCCTGCCCGAAAGCCGTTTCAGCGACAAGGGACTCGGTGCGGCCGGCCTCGAAGTGCGTGCGAAGTCCGCCACCGATACACGGCTGGGCGTGGGCGTGCAGGTGTACAAGGTGTTCGCGTGGGGCGCTACCGGCACGTGGACGCCGCATGCGCGGGTGTTGTTCCAGCATCGCTTCAACAGCCACGAGAATGCGTTCCTGGGCAACCTGCAGGGTTATCCGGAAGGCATCTTCCAGGTCACCGGGCCCAGCGAAGGGCTGAACCACGCCGTGGTGAACGTGGGCCTGAGCGCAAAGCGTAGCCAGCACGTGGCATTTACGGTGGATTACGTAGGCGACTTCGCCAGCCGCCACCGGGAGCAAGGCGTGATGCTGGGCGCCAACTACCGCTGGTAAAAGCCTTTGTAGGAGCGCGCCTGCGCGCGACCGGCTGGAATAGAGCCTTTGAGGGATTCTACCTATCCGGTCGCGCGCAAGGCGCGCTCCTACAGGACATCATGCCGTTGCCGTGGCTGTCACGGCCTCACTTCTTCGGTGCGTTTTTCACATAGCGGTCGAACCAGGTCAGCATTTCATAGACCTCCTGCTCGTTCGACTCCATCGCCGAATACCAGTGCGGCTCGTGCGGCAGCATCACCAGGCGCGTGGTGCCGCCCAGGCCGCGAATGGCCTGGAACAGCTTCGGCGACTGGATGGGCTCCGTGCCCGGGTTTGCGTCGTCCATGCCGTGCATCAGCAGCAACGGTGTCTTGATCTGGTCGGCGTGGAAGAAGGCCGAGGCATCCTCGTACACCTTCGGCGCCTGCCACAGCGAACGGCGCTCGCTCTGGAAGCCGAACGGAGTCAATGTCTTGTTGTAGCTGCCGCTGGTCGCCACGCCCGCCTTGAACAGGTTGGTGTGCGCAAGCAGGTTGGCGGTCATGAGTGCGCCGTGGCTATGGCCGGTAACACCGATGCGGTCGCGATCCACCACGCCCAGTTCAACGGCCTTGTCCACGGCCGCCTGTGCATCCATCACGAGCTGGTCGATATAGGTGTCATAAGCCGAGCGCGGATCGCCGACGATCGGGAACGACGCGTTGTCGATGATCGCGTAACCCGAGAGCAGCAACAGGCGGTAGCCACGCAGGATGTCGAAGCGCTGCTGCGATCCGCTCACCTGCCCGGCCTGCGCCGGATCGGC
The DNA here is from genome assembly GCF_023699965.1 of Luteibacter anthropi. NCBI lineage: Bacteria > Pseudomonadati > Pseudomonadota > Gammaproteobacteria > Lysobacterales > Rhodanobacteraceae > Luteibacter > Luteibacter anthropi. The sequence continues at coordinate 3,816,903 of NZ_CP077072.1, read as the reverse complement.
GTAATCCAGCGGATAGGCATAGAGCACGGCCGGCAGGCGCGTGCCTTCCTTGTAGCCCGGCGGGGTGTACAGCGTGAACGAGAGCTCCACGCCATCCTTGCGCTTGTAGGTCACCAGCCGCTTTCCGATGCCGCGCACCTGGGGCGTCGGGTCAGCGATATGCGTGATCGGCTCGCTGGTGGAGGCAAACGCCGCCTCGCCCTCCTTCGCCCCAGCGTCGGCAGCACCCAGCGTGCGCAGGAACAGGTTCGGTGGCTCGGTCGGCGACTGCTGCGCCGTGATGAAGCGCTGGCCACCCGGCAGCACCGCCGCCGGTGACTCGTAATGCGCGGCATCGCTGCGGAACAGACGCTCGGTGCGCCCCGTGGACAGCGAGTAACGATCCAGGAACGGACGGTCACCCGCCGGGCTGCCACCCACGCCCACGAGATAGGCGGCATCGCCATCCTGACGCACGACGAGCGAACCATTCGGCAGACGCTCCATCACCAGCGTACCCGGATCGCGATACTTCTCGTCCGCCGAGTAGTCCCATACGGTGCGGGCCGCCTTCGACGGATTGCCGACATCTACCCGGCTCACGTGGATCCAGTGGCGATTCGCATCGAACTCGTACATGAAAGGTTCGTTGCCATCGGCCAACCAGCGCAGGCCGCTGAAACGCTGGGTGGTGCGGGCGATTTCCTTCGGCTTGTCCGTGAACGGCGCGCTCGACATCATCACCTTGTCGCGCTGCGGTACCGTGACCTTCCAGTCGCCATGGTCGAGCGCTTCGGCCCAGACCAGGGTGGCAGGCGCCGTGGCCCGCCAGTCGAAGCTGCGCGGGCCGTCGGGCACACCATGCACGGGAACGCGATCGGCAACCGGCAGGGAGGCGATGGCGGTGTACTTGCCCGTGCCCGTATCCAGCACGGAGACGTCATGGGCAAAGCGCTCATAGGTCGTAACGTACGAATACGGTTTCTTCAGCGCCTCCACCAGCACGTGCACACCATCGGGTGCACCGCTGACGAACGAGTAGACCGCCGGCTTGCCGACCGGACGCACCTTGCCGCTGGCGGCATCCACCACGGCCAGCTGCGAAGTGGCGTAGTAATCGAACAAGGCTTCGTCCTGCGGGCTGGACAACGTATCGCGGTCCTCGTAGGTGCTGCTCTCGCCCTTGCCGCCGATGGATTCCTTGATTTCAGGACCCGCCTCGACTCCGGATGACGGCGCCGCGCCGAGATTGGCAGGTACCAGCTTCACCAGCAGCGAATCGCTGTCGTGCAGCCACTGCACGTCGTCTTCGAGCACCGGATTCACCGAGGCGCCTTCCACGCGATGAACCTGGCCGGTCAATGCATCGCCCAACCACAGCTCCGTACGCTCACGCGTGGTATTGGTGAAGACGAAGCGGCGGCCATCCGGCGACCACTGCGGCACACCCGGGCAGGCATCGGCAGGCAGGGTCACTGGCAGCTGCTTGTGGCTGGTCACGTCTTCGATCGCGAAGCTCTTCAGGCAGCTGCGGATGCCATAGCCGTTGGAAGCATCATGACGGCTGTGGTTCGCCGGCTCGATACGCAGGCCGGCGAGTTTCACGTAAGGCTCGGCTACACGGGTGATCGACGGATACTGTGCCCGCTCGACCAGCAGCATGCGTTGCCGGGTCGGATCGAGCACCGGTATGGCAGGCAGCGGCGCATGCATGACGCTGAGCAGCGGTTCGGGCGGTTTGTCATAGCCCGCCTGCGCCACGAGGGGCAGCGACAGGGACAGGGCGCAGGCCAGGGACAGCCGCTTCAGGGCGGGAGAACGCATCGGTATCTTCCTGTGGATGGACAACAGGACATTACGATGAGGACTTCATCGCACCCCCTGCTGAAAGTCACGCTTCATGAAAAGAAACGACGGGACAGGCCCCTCCCGGCCTGCCCCGCCCTTTCCACTTACACCTTGCGACGCATCCGGTCAGAAGCGGTAATCGGCCTTCAGCGATACGATGCGACCCAGCGGGTTCGCCAGCGTGGTGTCGTAGTACGTGTTGGCCGGGTCCCACGGCGGGCGGCGATTCAGCACATTCTGCGCGGCCAGGGTCAACGTGGTTTTCGGAATGCCGCGGTAAGCCACGCTCAGATCGACCGTATTCCAGGCATCCACCTTCTTCGGGAAGTCACGGTTGGACGGGATATTGTCCGGATTCTGTCGGTAGCCCCCGGTGTGGTACCAGGTGATGGTGCTGTCGAAATCCGCCAGCGCCCAGCGCAGGCTCGTCGAGCCACGCCACTTGGGCAGCGCGCCGAAGATGTTGGTGCCTGCCGCGTTGACGCTCGCCTCACCAGCCACCTGGGCCTGGCGGTACTGCAGCAGGCGGCTCCAGCTTGCCGCGAGCGTGAAGCTGCCGTAGCCATCCGTATGCAGCGTATGGCTGGCATCGACGTCCACGCCCGACGTGGTGCGGCCCTGCTGGTTGAGGTACTGGTTGTATACGGTCTGCAATGCACCCGTGTTGTCACGCACGATGCGGCTGCCGTAGATCTCCGGATGGGCCACGATATAGGTCAGGTTGTCCGGACCGATCAGGCCGTTCTGCACGATATGGAAGTAATCCACGCCGATGCTGGTATCCGGCGTCGGCGCCACGACAAAACCCACGTTATAGTTCTTCGAGCGCTCCGGCTTCAACTTCGGATTGGCACTGTAGATGTTGGTGAGGCTGCGCAGGCTACCGGCCGTGATCGGGTCCTTCGGATCGATGACCGAGCTGTAGCTCACGGCCGTGCTGTTGGTGACCTCCGGCAGCGACGGCGCACGGAAGCCACGCGAGAACGAACCACGCACCAGCAACCAGTCCAGCGGCTGCCAGCGCAGGCTGAACTTCGGTGCAAAGGCATTGCCGAAGTCGCTGTAGTGGTCCATGCGGCCCGCAACGTTGGCTTCCAGGGTCGTCAACAGCGGCACGTTGAATTCCGCGTAACCGGCGGTGACATGGCGCGAGCCGTGAATGATGTCCAGCGCCGGACGCAGCTCGGTGCCGGAAAGCACGGCATCGGAGGTCTGCGAATCGATGGACTCACGACGGAACTGCGCGCCTGCGGCAAAGCCGACCGTGCCAGCGGGCAGGTCGAACAGCGAACGGCTGGCGGTCAGGTCCACGCTATCGAGCTTGGACACGGCCGGACGCAGCGTCGCCAGTCGCAGGGCATCCACGGCAGACTCCGGGTTTGACGTGGATGCCAGGTTGTATCCGCCGTTTGCCAGCAGCGACTGGAAGGCATAGCGATTGCCGAAGTTGGTCACGCGCTCGCTGAGACGGCTCTCCGAGTGCAGGGCCGATGCTTCCCAGTCCCAGCCGGCCACCTGGCCGCGCAGCCCGAACAGGATGCGATCGAAGATCTGACGGTCACGCTTGTTGCGCGGCCCGACCTGCCACAGGTTCGTGGTGACGGGCGTGGGCTTGCCATACGGGTTCGCCGGGTTACCGACAGGCAGGATGCTGTCGATATTGGTCAGCGACTGCGTGGCGTCGTTCCACGCACGCAGGCCCGTGGCGATGGACAGCGGCGGCCCGAAGGTGAAGCTGGTGGTACTACGCGTGTAGATCCATTCGCCAAACGCCTGCACGTTGTCGGTGAGCTGGAACGTGCCTCGCAGCACGCTGTGATAGCGCTCGATCTTGGGCACCAGCGTGGTGTATTGCGCGGGATTGTAGGCCCACACATCACCTGTCTTGCCCGGGCTGATGGCGCCATAAGGCTGTAGCTCTACCGGGCCGACGCCCTGCGCGAAGCGATCCGTAGCCTTGTTGTTGTAATAGTCCGTAGGCGACCAGGCGAGCGTGCCGCCCTGCTTGTTGCGGAAGTCGCTGTCGCGCATCCAGCTCACGTCATCCTGCTGGAGGCGATCGCGCTGTTGTCCGTCAACGGCGAAGTAGACGTTGTAGCGATCCTTCTTCAGGTCGCCATGGCCCGCCTGGAAGCTGAACGTGCGCTCCGTCTGGCCCGTGCCTTCGGTGCTCTGGCCGTAACCGGCGCCCGCCTCCACGCCCTGGTAGTTCTGCTTGAGGATGATGTTGACCACGCCTGCGATGGCGTCGGAACCATACACGGCCGATGCGCCATCCTTCAGCACCTCGATGCGATCCACGGCCACCAGTGGCAGCGAGTTCAGGTCAACGAAGGTGTCCTGGAGTTCATTGGCGGTGGCGTAGTTCGCCACGCGCTTGCCATCGACGAGGACCAGGGTGTTCTTTGCGCCAAGGCCGCGCAACGACATGCTGGACGTGCCGGCGGAGAAACTCCCGGTGTACTGCTCGTTGAAGCTGTTGCCGCTGTTGGCGGAGATCGAACGCAGCACGTCGGGAAGGTTGGTCTTGCCGCTGGCGATGATCTGCTGCGACGAGATGACCTGGACGGGGCTGGGTCCTTCGCTGTCGGTGGTCTTGATGTTGGACCCTGTCACGACCACCGCGTCGAGCGAGGCGGGAGGCGTGTCGGTGGGCGCGGATTGCGCCTGGATCACGGAAGCGGCCAGGGATGCGCCGATGGCCACGGCGAGTAGTGAGCGGGTATGCATGGGTGTTTTTCGATGTGGGTGGATGCGGCAACGCCACCGCGCAGGACGCGGAGCGGGGGAATGCCGTGGGTGTGTCCGCAGGGGCCGGGGAAAGCCCGCTACGGCGTTGGAAAGTCGCGAAGGCGATTCAGCGGTGACGCGACAGGCATGCTCGCCCCGGAAGCCGGGGCGGCGTGACGGATCAGGCGCGGGGGTGGCTGGACGCGGCGGAAATCAGCGACAACAACACATCGCCATCGGGCGATGCATGGTGCCGTTGATGTGATTCCTGGCCGTTTGGAAGTCCAAGCGTCTATACCCCTAGAAGGACAAACCGAAGGACTCGGCTTGTTGCAATGCGCAATTTCTAACGCCTGACGCAGGATCATGTCAACTGTTTTCGGCGATGGCCGCGATAGAAACCGCCTAGACAGCCCGGTCGCGCGCGCGAACGATACCCGCCCCGCTCCATATGGAACTTACGATGACCCTCGTGCGACGCCTCGCCGTGGTCCTGATCGCCGGACTGATCGCCCTTCTCGCCGTCGGCGGCTACGGACTATTCCAGCTCGACGCATCCCAGGCCCGCATCCGCCGGCTTGAAACCACCACCCTTCCCGGACTACAGGCCCTGAGCGAAGCCCAGGACGATGTCGGCGCCCTTCGCCTGGCCCTGTACCGTTATGTCGTCGACGGCATCGACGAGACCGCCCGCCACGGGATGCGCCAGGAAATCGACGCGCTGGATGCCGGCTTCGTACGCCACATGGCCTCCTACCAGGCCCATGCCGCCGGAGATACCAAAGACACGACCATGCTGGCCGCTGACCGCGCCCACATGGCAGCCTACCTGGCCGCCCGGGACACCTTCTTCAGGCGCTACGACGGTAACCAGCGCGACAGCGCCCTGGGCATGCTGCACAACCATGGGCAGGTGCATGACGCTGCCCTGGATCTCAACCATGGCCTGCACGACCACCTGGCCTATGTGGTGACCCAGGCCGATGCACAGGCCGAGCTCAATGCCGCCGCCTACCGCACCTCGCTGATCCTTACCGTGCTCGCCATCGTGGCAGCTGCCCTGGGCATGGGCTGGTTCGGTGGCCGGCTCTACCGCCTGATCAAGGGCGGCCTGGGAAAGCTCCAGGGCACCCTGCAATCGGTCAGCGCCACGCTCGACCTGTCGCTGCGCGCCGAGATCGGCCGCCACGACGAGATCGGCCTGACAGCCGAAGCCCTGAACACCCTGCTGGGCCGCATCGCCGACACCGTGCGCACGGTGCAGTCGTCCAGCGACACCGTGCACTCCGTCGCCAGCCATATCGTGGATCGCAACCGCGACATCTCCGAACGCACGATGCGCCAGGCCGCGGCGTTTGAGGAAACCTCGGCCAGCGTGGCGGAGCTGACCGAAGCCGCCCGGCACACGGCAGAGCGCGCCGTGGATGCCACGACCGTTGCCGGTGCCATGGCCGAGGAAGCACGCCGCAGCGGTCGTGCCGTGGAATACATGGGTAGCGTCATGCAGGAGATAGCCGCGCATGCCCACCGCATCCGCGACGTCACCAGCGCCATCGAAAGCATCGCCTTCCAGACCAACATCCTTGCGCTCAATGCCGCCGTGGAAGCGGCGCGTGCCGGCAGCCACGGCAAGGGCTTTGCCGTGGTGGCCGGCGAAGTGCGCGCGCTCGCCCAGCATTCGGCGACATCGGCCCGTGATATCAAGGATCTGATCGAGCGCTCGGTCGAGGCCATCGAGAACGGCGTGGAACAGGCCACCGCCATCGAGGACAGCAACCTCACCCTCCAGGCGTCGGTAGCCCGCGTGGCGCAGCAGGTCACGGCCATTGGCCAGCTTGCACGCGAGCAGGGTCGTGGCACGGAGCAGATCAACCAGGCCATGGCCAGTCTCGACAGCGATACGCAGCATTACGCGCAGATGGTGGACCAGGCCGCCGAAGCCGTCGGCACCTTGCATGGGCAGGCGCGCGTGCTGCGCGATACGGCCGGTGTTTTCACGGGTGTGAGCCAGGTCACATCCTGAGGGTCATCCCGCCCGCATACGTCCAAGAGTATGCGGCGGGATCTTCCTAGCATGGCGGCGCTCCGGCTCTTTCCCCTTCCCTTGCCAAAGGCACCGCCATGCGCCGTCCCGGCCTTCGTCCGCTTGCCCTCGCCCTGACCTCCCTGCTCGCCACGGCTGCCGCTCATGCGGACGTCGCGACAGGTCAGCCTTACCTGTTCACCGTCAAGGCCGGTGGCCAGGTACTCGACAACCGTGGACTGACCGACGCCGGCCAGATCGGCCAGTGGTCGCGCAACGACGGCAACACCAACCAGCAATGGCGCCCCGTGGATGCCGGCAACGGTGCCTACCTGCTCGTCAGCCTCACCAGTGGCCTTGCCCTGAGCAATGGCGATTCCACCGCCACCGGCGCGCTCCTCACGCAGGCGTTGCCGTCGATCTCGGATGCCGGCCAGCAGTGGCGCATCGTGGATGCGGGCGGTGGTTATTCGCAGGTGATCAACGTGGCCAGCGGCAAGGCCCTGGACAACGGGGGCAGCAGCACGCCCGGCGACACGGTCAAGCAATGGGACGTGATTGCCGGTAACCCCAACCAGCTATGGGCAGTGACGCCCGTGCAGATCGGCGCACTCACGCCCTTTACCACCTTCGAGGCCGAACAGGGATCCTTGCTGGGCGGCGCGTCCATCGTTGCGCTGACCGCACCACCCACTACGCTGTTCTCCAGCGCAGCCCTGGAAGCCTCCGGCCATGCCTACGTCCACCTTGCGGCCAACGGCCAGCAGGTGAGCTGGTCCAATACGACCGGCAAGCCGATGACGGCGATCAACCTGCGCTATTCGATTCCCGATGCGCCACAGGGCGGTGGCATCGACTCGGGCATCGATCTCTACGTCAACGGCGTACTGCGCCAGGTCGTACCCGTAACATCGCGCCAGACCTGGATCTATGAGACCCAGGCCAACTACAACGGCATGTCGCAGGACCCGTCCACGGGACAGCCACACGTGTTCTGGGACGAGGTGCATGCCTTCGTCAGCGGCGCGCCCATCCAGCCCGGTGACGTGGTGACCGTGCGCAAGGATGCAGGCAACACGGCCGCCTGGTACGACATCGACCTGATCGAACTCGAAGCGCCGCCTGCCCCGCTGGCGCAGCCCGCCGGCTCGCTCTCGCTCACCACCGACTGTGGTGCGGTGCCCAACGACCGTTCGGCGGACAGCACGGCGGCGATCCAGTCGTGCTTCAACAAGGGGCGTGCGCAGAACAAGGTAGTCTGGATTCCACAGGGCACCTTCTACACCACCCATGGCCTCACGGCGAACAGCGTGACGATCCAGGGCGCGGGCATGTGGTACAGCACCCTCTATTCCAATGTGCCGCTGGGCACGACCGCCACCGATGCGGTGATCCAGCCCACGTCCACCGTGCTGCGCAACTTCGCCATCGACGGCAATGCGATCGACCGCACGCCGCAGGGCGGCAATCGCAGCGGCATCAACATCAAGGGCAGCAACTGGATCATCGACAGCCTGTGGATCCAGCATGAAGGTGCGGCCGTATGGGCCAACGGCCAGGATGGCCTGGTCGAAAACTGCCGCATCAACAACAGCTGGGCCGACGGCATCAACCTCAACAACGGCAACACGGTGCCCGGCAATGACACCGGCAACCGCCTGACTGCCCGCAACAACTTCGTGCGCGGCACCGGTGACGACGGCCTTGCGATCAACGACGGTGGCAACGGCACCCAGCCGATGCACGACATCACCGTGATCCAGAACACCTCCGTAGCGCCGTGGTGGGCGAACAACATCGGCATCTATGGCGGCAACAACGATATCGTGGCCAACAACCTCGCCCACGACTCGGGCAAGGAATACGGCCTGAGCGCCGGCGTGTTCGGCAACTTCGGACCGCTGGGCTCTGCCACGATCGAGGGCAATACCGTGATCCGTGGCGGTAGCTTCGGTTACGGCAGCCGCCACGCGGCCATCGGCCTGGGCATCTCTGGCACACCGACCACCGTCGCCAGCATCACCTTCCGCGGCAACACCGTGGTGGATGCGATGTTCGACGGCATGCGCATCTCGTCGCAGACCAATGGCGTCATCGAAAACACCACGATGTTGTCCCCGGGTCTCAACGGCTACGTGGTGCCGACGAATACACAGGGCAACGCCACCCTGCTCTACAACACGCTGGACCAGCCCGGCGCCGGCCAGGCGGCTTTCAGCAACGGATCGCCGAAGACCTTCAGCATCGTCTCGCGCGGCAACAACGGCCTGGGTATCCCCTGATACGTAGAAGCCGTCCGAGGTGTCTGCATCCCGGACGGCTTCTACGCATGTCGTCAGTTGGTCGGCGTCAGGCCGGCATCGATCGCACCGGCATAGGCTGCCGTGAGCGTCTTGCCGTTGTAGGTCTTGCCGGCCACGTCGTCGTACAGCCACAGGAAGGCACCGGTGATACCGCAACTGCCCGCCCAGTTCGCCACCGTGCTCTGTGCCGCCGGCACGGACACGCCGCCACCGACCGTGGTATCGGCGATGCCCGGATACACCGGCACGCCACCGAAGTTCCAGCCCGAGCAGGGGTTGTTGCCCGAACCACCGGAATAGACCTGAAGGTGCACACCGTCCACGGTACCGGGACGTTGCTGGTTGATCTGCTGGGTGACGGACGTCCAGTACGACGCATTGGTGTAGGCGTCCGGCATCACGTGATAGCCGAGCTTGCCGAGCATCACCGAGAACTTCACGGTGGAGGCTGCGTCGTAGCCGTTCTCGTCGTCGAGATCGATGGCATCGATGGACGGAATCGCGTTCTTCAGTGCCTGGAAATTCTTGTACAGCGTGCTCGTGGTGCCGGTACCGCCACCCGTACCGGTGCTGTTGACCAGGGCCTTGATGTCCTGGAAGTCGCCCACGTTCGACGAGCCGATACTGAAGGTGATGCGCTTTACGCCCGCCGCCTTGAGGCTGGCGAGGTTGGATGCAAAATCGGGGTACGTCTGGTTACCGACATAGGCACCGTTGGACACGATGGGAAATTCGCCATTGAGGTTCAGGTCGCCGTTGGACTTCACCTCGACGCTCCACACGATCACTTCGGTGAAGCCCGACTGGCTGAGTTCCTTGATGTTGTTGTTGAGGTTCTTGTAGATCGGGCCGCCACCAAAGATGCCGGTGTAGCCGGTGGTCGCGGCGAACGAAGCCGACGAGGCGGCCATGCCGATGACCGAGCAAAGCAAGGCGGCCGCAAGACGCGTGCGCGTGCGGTTGAAACGGGACAGCTGGTTCATGAATCCTGCTCCGATGGATGCTGCTGTATGTGTACCGACGTGACGCCCAGGGTGCCCCCACCTTCGTTCGATATCGAAGCATTCGCCCCGGCGCCGAACGATGGGCGCGTCGTTTCCCGCTGGCCAGGCCGACCTAAAGGAAAGCTCCGCTTTACCGTTATTTAGATCGATCCAACTCCAACCACGCAAACGTTATATGACGACCGTTCGCAAAGCACGCTGCGACGCAAAACGTCATATCTTGCGAAAGGCTCTGCTCGTTTTGTTGCGAAGCTGGTTACCGCAGCGGACAGCATGTCCATGGATCAATGAAGCAATCGTCTTGCCGCTTACGGAGAAGACACGTAGTCCACGGCCGAGTCGGCACTACCGGTCTGCGCCTTGAGGATGTTGGTGTAATACGTGGCAGCACTGGACGTGGAAAGCCGGCCATTGGGCGCCCAGATCATCACACCCGCATAACCACCGCTGGCAACGCTCTTGGCGACGTCATATACCCTGGAAGACGGTGTGTTACCCGGATCGATACCCAGAAGCAACTGGTTCTTCCCCATGCCGGCCGTGTTATAGAACGCAAGGTTCGTGACGTTCTCGTTGTACGTCATTTCATAGCCTTCCGTCAGCAGCTTCGCGACGTTCGTGGTCGACTTGAAGTAGGCGCTATCCGACCACAGGGCCTTGCTGAGTATCTTGCCGTCGAAGTCCGGATTGCTCTTGATCGCGCTCAGGACATTGTAAAAAGCCGTGGTATTGCCACTGCACGAGGAATATTCGTCATCGACATCGATGCCGTCGAGGCCATACTTCACCACATCGGCCACCATGAGGTCGGCAAGACCGGTCGCTACCGTCTTGCTCATGTTGCACGACCAGCCGGCGTTCTGGTGATTGCCCAGGTAGGCGATCTGGACCTTGATCCCCTTCTTCTGCAACGCCTTCACGGTGTCGATGTTCTTGCTCAGGATGTTGCTCATCTCGGTGTTGTAGTAGAGCACCGGCTTATCGGCGCTGGCACCGTTGATGTTGGCGGCAAACAGCACCAGTTCGTTGAAGAACGGCTTGCCCGTTCCGTGCACCGTGAAATTGCCCACGTCCTTCACATCCTGCAGTGAAGGATTATTGAGAAACACGACATTGTTCGCGGCCGAAGCCGCCCCGCTTGCAAGGCAGGCGCCCAGGCACAGCGCAAGGGAAATGGATTTGCAGGACATCGGATAATCTCCATGATGGTTTTGGATAACTGCCTCGGTGCATTTGCCCGAGTACCAGCGTACGACTGATGCCGCTTCCGGCCATTTCGAAGCGACCATCCCGGTGTCCTCCATGAAGCAACGGATCAAGACGATTTAGATCGATCTAATTTCCCTGGATGAATTATTTACCGCGTGACTTCCCTGGCGCACGCGGCGTCGCAACATAATGCGGCCCGCTGTCATCAAGGCTGTCATTGGACGCGGTATAGAGGTCCGTCCACCGCACCGAACACCGTCATCATGGGGCTGCCTTACCTGCGTGCGTCCGCTTCGTTGCCAGCCTTCGGCTTCGGGCACTTTTCCCGGAGCCTGATCTGGTCTTTCAGCGACCTGCTGCTGGGCTACTACGCACACATCCGCCTGGGCCTCAGTGCCTGGGATACCGGCATCCTGCTCTCCGCTTCCCTGGCCTACAGCAGCGTGCTCGACCTGGTGCTCGCCTTTGCCTTCGTACGCATGACGGCACAGCACCGACGGGTGCCACGGTTGCAGCTGGCGGGAGGTGTCGCGACCGCCATCAGTGGCGTGCTCCTGTTCCTTCCTGTACCCGGGGGCCTGTCGCATGCCCTGGCCTGGATGATCTTCACGTCGGTACTGTTCCGTACCAGCTACGCGCTTTACGACCTCTCGCAGAACGCACTCATTTCCCTGCTTCCGAGGAATGCGGCGGAACTGACCCGATTTGCCGCCCTGCGGGCCATCGTCGCGCCGGCCGCGCGCCTGTGCATGGCGGGCTTCGGTTTCCTGCTCATCGGCGAACCCGCGTCACGGACCTGGGGCCACGAGACCACGGCCGCGATTGCCATCGGCATCATGATCGTGATCAGCGCGTGGCTCCTGGGGCGTCAACGACCTGCCCCCGATGCGCGTGAGCGGGCCGTACGACGGCTATCCGAGTTTCCCGCTGCCCGGATGTCGCCCCTGCTGATCGCGACGGTGGCCACCTGCCTGCTGGCGTTGCCGGGGCGCTTCCTGCCGTTCACCGCGGATACGGTGCCAGGGTATTGCGCAGGTGCGATGCTCACCTTCGCCATGGTGCTCGGTTCCGTGGCGGGCCCCTTCGTGGCGACTCACATGGTGCGGACGGGGCGCCAGCGCGCAATCGTCATGCTCGGGGGATTATCCATCGGCACCGCGATGCTGCTCATGGCCATACCGGTATTTCCGCTTCAGCTGACCATGGCCCTTCTTTACGGCGTGGGCCTCGGCGGCACCAGCGTGGTGGTGTGGAATGACGTGGCGGGCGTGGTGCGCGACCACGCGGCACGTACCGGGCAGCGTACCGATCTCACCTGCTTTGCCTTGCTCACCATGACGATCAAGATGTCCATCGCGCTATCCAACATCCTCCTGGGTCATTACCTGGACGGCTTCCGCATGCGGCAACCCGACACGCTCGCGGGACTGGCCGTTATCGCCGCATGCGGCGGCCTCGTCTATATCCTCGTGCTGCTGTCCGATCGCTTCACCCTCGTGGGCAAGCAAGAGGCCGTGCGATGAAGCGACGCCCCGAGATCGAACTCTCCGCCGAGCACCGGCGGATCGTCTGGCATCTGCGCACGACCGGCCCCACCGCACGCATCGAACTGGCGAACCGGCTGGGGTTCCACAATGGCGCCCTGACCCGGCTCATCCGCGAACTGCTCATGCTCGGCGTCGTGGAAGAAAGAGAGCAGACGCAGAGCGTGGCGCGCGGCCGGCCCACGGTGCCGCTTGCGCTGTCTGGCCGCGCAGGCTATGCAGCGGGTGCCATCGTGCATCCGGGGTGGCTTGAAATTGCCCTGGTCGATTTCACCGGCGAAACCATCGTGACGGATGTGGCGGCGTTCTCCAGCCCGGAGCCTCGCGACTTTGCCGAACAAGTGGATCGTCGCCTCAGGGAGCTGGCGCTGGAGCACAACCTGATGCGTTCGCGCTTCCTGGGCCTTGGCATTGCGGTGCCGGGCCCCATCGTGGCCGGCACTCCGTCGCGGCGGCGCACCGTGAACTGGCTGAAGGCATGGCGGGACATCGACTACGACCACTATTTCGCCGATTACTTCGGTTTTCCCGTGTATATCGAGAACGACGCCACGCTGGCCGCATTGGCCGAGTTCTACGACAGCGGCCTGATCATGAGCTGCACCTCGGCCATCGTGTTCTTCGTGGGTCATGGCGTCGGAGGCGGTGTGATCCATCAGCGCGAGATCCTTCGCGGGGAGTTCGGCAACTCCGGCGACATCGGGCGTATGTTCCCCGCCGAGGACCCGAGGCCATCGGGCATCGACCTGCTCGCCTGCCTTCAGGCTGCCGGCGCGGACATCCCGTCGCTCTTCAACGTGGAATCCTGCCTCGCCAGCCACCGCTCCGTGATCGATGCATGGGTGGCGCGCGCAGGTGACCAGCTGGCCGTGGCGGCCCACAGCGGCGTCGCCTGGCTGGACCCGGGCGCCGTGATTCTTTCCGGGCCGCTGCCGCAGCCCATCCTGGATGCGCTTGGCGAACGCCTGCGCCAGTCCCCATGGATGAGTGAGTTGTCCTGGCTGCCCTTGCCGACCCTGTACGTGTCGCACCTTGGCGCTTCGGCCGCTGCGGTGGGCGCGGCCCTGCTGCCCATCCACGAGATTCTGTCGGCCTCAACGGAATGACGATTTATTTCCGCTGAAATAAATAAATCCGTCACCCCCTCTGCCTAACGTTGCGCCGGCTCCGGCACTCACGCCGGCGATCTGGGGAAACCGTCACATGAAGAAGCTCCTGGCGCTGGGGACCGCGTTGGCAACCGCGGCCCTGTCCAGCACCGCCACCGCGCAATCGGCGGACACGCCGCAGGAAAAGCCTGCCACGCAGACCACGGATGGCGACAACAAACCCACCACCCTCGACTCGGTGCAGGTTACCGGCATCCGTCGCGCGAACGAGGCCGCCATCGAGAGCAAGCTGGCCGCCAACACCATCAGCGACGTGGTGAGCGCCACCGATGCGCGCGCCCTGCCCGACCTGACCATCGTGGAAGCCCTTCGCCGCGTGCCCGGCCTCTCGGTGCTGCCGGCCATCGACAACGAGCATCCGCGCGACGAGGCCTCCACGCCGGTGATCCGCGGCCTGGGCTCCAGCTACAACAATGTCACCATCGACGGCCTTACCGTGGCCTCTCCGGGCACGCCGAATGGCAACCTGGGCTCGGTTACCCGTGGCGTGCGCCTGGATATCCTGCCCTCGTCGATGATCAGCGAGATCGGCGTGGTGAAAACCTTCACCGCCGACCAGGACCCCAATGCCGTCGGCGGCGCCATCGACCTGCGCACGCGCAGTGCCTTCGACAACGGCAACAAGCCGTTCTTCACCATGGAAGCCTCGCTGGGCCACGCCAGCGACAACGGCGAACCTTCGTCGCAGATGGACCCGGGCTACCGTGTGAGCGGTACGGGCAGCACCACCTTCGGCAGCGATCATCAGTATGGCGTCGTGGTTTCGGCGAACTACCAGACGCTGAGCAGCTACACGTACACACACATGACCTCGGACACGGTCTTCTACAACTTCTACAACGCGGCCGGCCAGTTGCAGTCGGGTAACAACCTGGGCAACGGCTTGCCCGTGCCGCAGAACGACAAGAGCTGGTATGTGGAGGACAAGCGCGACCGCTACGGCATCACCGGCAAGTTCGAGGCACGTCCATCCGACACCTTCGACGCCTACCTGCTCGGTGGTTATTACTATTTCAAAGACAACATGACCCGCAACGAGAACATCATCGACGGGCGCAACGGGCCGGTGGTCAACCAGGGGCCCACCTCGGGTACCTATCCGGTGGGCGACGTCGAGGTGGGGTACTCCAACCAGCAGATCACCACGCGTACCAAGGTGGGACAGGCCGGCTTCAACTGGCATCCGGACGACCAGCAGGAGCTGTCGGCGCGTGCGTCGTATTCCGATGCGACGTACGACGAACCGATCTACATGGTGAAGTTCATCGCGGGCGCCACGCGGCCGGCGCCCGGGTCCAGCGGCGCCACGGTCACGCCGTCTGCGCCGTTCGGCTTCACCTATGACACCAGTCGTTTCAATGCGGCGTTTCCCATCGATCCGTCGTCGTACTACAACCTCAACAATTACGGCCTGTTCTACTGGCGTCCCGACTACGGCCGTAATGCCGCCGACTCGATCCGCACCGCACGGCTGGACTATCGCTTCAACCAGGGCGAGATGGACCGGGGTTTCGGCTTTGCCACGGGCGCCATGTATACCGACGACCGCCCGTCGTACAGCGTGCATCGTGACGAATACGATCCCAACACCTCGGCTCCACCGATCAACCTCGCCGACTTTGCCGGCCCCCTGGGCGCGAGCCTGCCGTACAACCCCGGACTGAATCTGCTCACGATCGATCCGTCGAAGGTGAAGGCGTTTCTGGACAGCCTGCCGAAAAGCGATTTCAACAGCACCAGCCAGAACGACTTCAATAACCAGGACAATTTCGAGCACAAGGAACGCATCTTCGGTGGCTACGGCCTCGTCACCTACGCCACGGACCAGCTCTACCTCCAGGGCGGCCTGCATTACGACGGCGCCCTGCAGTCCACCGTGGGATATATCCGCGGTACCGACAAGGTCTATCGCCCCGTCCGCACCTCATCGGACTACCGTCACCTTCTGCCGTCGCTGCTCGGCCGGTACAACCTCACCGACGATTTCGACATCCGCGCCGGCTACAGCCGCACGCTGGGTCGCCCACCGTATGATTCGTATGCCGCGCGCAGCTCGATCAATTTCGTCAACAGCAGCGATGTGGGCAACCCGAACGCCACGGGTGTGTCGGTCACCATCGGCAACCCGGCCATCAAGCCGCGTGTATCCGACAACTACGATCTCTCCTTCGACTGGCGCCTGCCCGAACAGACCGGCGGCCTCGTATCCGTAGCGCTGTTCGACAAGCAGATCCACGATGAGATCTTCACCGTCTCCGATCTCGGCTTTACCGATCCATCCAGCGGTGTCTTCTACAAGAACGCCATCGTCAGCACGCCGGTAAATGCCTCCAGCGCACGCATTCGTGGCGCGGAGCTGAGCGGCATCGTGAATTCCTTCGGAAGCATCGCGCCGTGGCTGCGCTCGTTCGGCGCCAGCGCCAATGTGTCGTTCCTGGACGGACGGCTTGCCGTGCCGCTGTCCGCCGGAGGTACGCGCGCCGTGGACCGCCTGGTGGGCCAGCCCGATTACATCGTCAACGCCACCGTGTTCTACAACCACAACGGCCTGGAGCTGCGAGCCGCCTACAACAAGCAGGGACGTGCATTACGTTCCGTCGTCAGCGACGTAAGCTGGCAGGACCTCTACTGGGCTCCGCGCTCGCAGGTGGACCTGTCCGCCACGTACCAGATCAGTCGTGACCTTGCCCTCATCGGCCAGGTCAGCAACGTCGGCCACAGCCGTATCACCACGATCACCGGTCCCGGGCTCAACCTGCTCAAAGACAGCTACTCCGTACCCACCACCTACTGGTTCGGCGTGCGCTTCACGCCGAAGTTCTGAAGGATCGCGTCCCCATGAAGAGAACCCTCGTCCTTACCCTGACGATGCTTGCCAGCGCATTCGCCTGTTCCCACGTCATCGCCGCCGATCGCGCCACGGCCATCGCCACGCGCCTGGCCAACCCCGATGCTGGCATCGTCGTCGTAGCGCACCGCGGTTGCCACAACGCCGCTCCCACGCATGCCCTGCCCGCCGCACCGGAGAACTCCCTCGCCGCACTGGATCATTGCGTCACCCTGGGCGTCGACGTCATGGAGACCGATATCCGCCGCAGCCGCGACGGCTATCTGGTGATCATGCACGATGCCACCGTGGACCGGATGACCAATGGCCACGGTGCCGTCGCCGACCTGACGCTGGCCCAGCTGAAGGCCCTGCACCTGCGTGCCAATCAGGGTGGCCCGTCCGCACCTCTCACGGAGCAGACGGTCTCCACGATGGATGAGCTGCTCACCCATGCGGGCAACCGCATCATGGTCAACCTGGATATCAAGGAAGCGATCTATCCGGAAGTGATTGCTGCCGTGGAGCGGCTTGGTGCCACCCATCGCGTGATCGTGAAAACCGTGGCCGGTGCAGGCACACCACCGCTGGCCGCGATGGCCCCTTACGACCGCGTACCCTTCATGCCCATCCTTTCGGCCACTACGCCCGACGGCAAGGACCTCCCGCAGGTGCTGAAAACCCAGGCCAGCGGCAAGCGGCGTCCATGGGGATACGAACTACCGGTGATGGACCCGGACGTGTTCGGTGAACTCTCGGCGGCGGCCAAGCAGGCGCACGGGCGCCTGTGGGTGAACACGCTGGGCCAGGGCTTCGTGAATGGCTATGGCGGCGATGCGGAAGCACTGCGCGATCCGTCCGCAGTGTGGGGGCGGCTGTACAAGGACGGCGTGACGGTCTTCCAGACCGATGAGCCCGAGGCACTGGCCGCTTACTTCGCCGGCATGGCGAAGTAAGCCTTGTTCAATGCGGCTCGCGCACGGCGGCGAGTGGTGTCTGGCTCGCCTCCAGTGCGTGCAGGTCGAATTCGTCGACGGATACCGGGCGATGGTTTTCATCGAAAGCGACATCGCCCGGTCGCCATCCCGCCTTGCAGCGCACGGACGCCCAGAAGCGCTTCATCACGCCGAGCTGCTGCCCCACGATGCCGCGATCATTGTCCGCGTTTACCGTAGGGTCGCCCACACCCGTGGCGCGTGCCGGTTCACCATACAAAGCGGTGCCGAACAGGATGTCCCAGATGGGGAAGACAAACGAATAATTGCAGTCGTGCAGGCCCGGACGATCCGGGTCCACGATCATGTGGTGCAGGCGGTGGTAGCGCGGATCGACCAGGATCTTGTCCAGCACCGGTCCAAAGCGCACGCGGATGTTCGCGTGGTCGAAGTTCTGCAACAGCTCGCCGATCAGCACGAGCAACGCGTACTCCGTGGGCGATACGCCAATCAGCACCGACACCGTGGATACGCACACCACTTCGAGCAGGTCGTCGAGGTAATGATCGCGGTCGTTCGACCAGCAGTTCAGCTGCTTCTGGCTGTGATGCAGGCTGTGCAACGCCCACCACCAGGGAATCTTGTGTTGCAGGCGATGCACGACGTAATACACGAAGTCGTAGATCGCGTAATAGATCAGGAACAACACCACCGGGTGATGGCCCAGCCAGGGAAATGCACCTTGCAGGCTGAACAGCCCCGTGGGGTCATCGTCACCACCGCCACCAAACAGATGGCCCAGCGGTGAGATCACCAGATACGTCACCAGCGGCAGCAGGCCGAACAGCTTGATAAGCGTATAGGCGCGATCAATGCGCGTGCCCTTGCGTTCGCTCCATGCTTCCAGCGGCCAGAGGGTTTCCATGGGCCGGAACACGAAGGCGATGATCGCCACCTGGATGCCTGTCAACAGGAAGTACTGCGCAATTTCCTGCGGATCGTCCACCAGTTTCGTGAGATGCACCGACGCCAGGGCCGGCGCAATCAGGTGGGCGGATAGCCAGTTCACCGTAGTGAACCAAAGGGCTTCCAGTGCGTGCATGGTCGATCAGGTCGTACTACGAAAAATCGGGAATCTATGCCCGAAGACCTTCGCCAACCTTTCAGCGCGGTCGTCTCCGGGCAACGCCGCCGTCTATCGTCCTGCTCGTGTTCATACCACGCCGGCCGCATGGATGCAGGCCGGCGTGGTGCCCACCCGTCAGGGTGCGGCGTGCTCCCGGATCAGGCGATCCTGGAGCAGGCCGGCCCGCTCCAGCGGCAGGTAGGCCAGCGCCGCCAGGTGCGAGTGGATGCGCTTCAGGTCGCGCAGGATCCGCAGGTACACATCGCCACTGCCGTCGCGGCGCTCGCGGATGCCACGGATGTGCCGCTCGGAGGCCTCGTTCTCCAGTCGCCACAGGGTCTCCTTGCGCGACACCAGCTGCTGGGCCGCACGCAGGTCGCCACGCAGGAACACGGTGAGACCCAGGCGCAGGCTTTCCATCACGAGGGTATGCATTGCCGCGAGATCCTGGATGTCCTCGGCCGAGAAATCCTGGCCTCGTTCCGCCTTTTTCGCAGCGAATTCCATCAGGTTGTTCGCCGTGATGTCGCCGATGTGCTCGATGTTGATCACGAAGGCCAGGATCTCCTGGCTGCGCTCGCCGTCTTCCTCGTTCAGGGCTTCATTGCCCAGCTCCGTGAGGTATTCACGGATGGCCATGCCCAGGCGGTCGAGCCAGGGGTCGACACGGCTGATGGCGGCCGCACGAACGCGGTCGTCCTTGCCGAATACCTCTACCAGTCCCTTGAGCATGCCTTCCACCATGTCGGCCATGCGCATGGCTTCGCGCGCCGCATTGGCCAGCGCCACGTTGGCGGCGTCGAGCGCGCCTTCGTCGAGGTACTGCGGCACGCCCGGGTCGTCCGGACGCGGCGGATCGGGCAGCAAGCGCACCAGCAGCTGCGCCATGCGCTCTACCGGCAGCAGGAAGATCAAGGCAAGGGCGAGATTGAAGGCCGTATGGAAATTCACCGCGATGCGTGCCGGCGAATCACCCAGCGGTGCCAGCCAGTGAGCCATGTAGGGCAGCAGCGGCAGGCAGACGATGCAACCGGCCAGGCGCACGAGCAGGTTGCCCAGCGGCAGGCGGCGTGCCACTGGCGTATGGGCTTCGAGCAGCGCCGGGAACGTACCGCCCAGGTTGGCGCCCAGCACCAGTGCGAGCGCGCCGGGGGCATCGATGACGCCGGCCGTGGCGAGTGAGGTCACCAGCAGCACCATCGCCACGCTGGAATGGAACAGCCAGGTCAGCAAGGCGGCCGACAGCAGGGCCAGCACCGGCTCGCTCTCCAGCGCGTTGAGCACCGCACGCAAGGCCTGCGCGTTCTCCACGGGGGCCAGCGACACCACCAGCAGGTGCAGGGCCAGCAGCATCAGGCCCAGGCCGATGCACACGCGGCCAAGGTTTTCAAAGCGCGCATCGTCGCTGCGACGATGAATGGCAAAGCCCAGCAACACCAGCACCGGGGCGATGATCGAGATGTCGAATGACATCACCTGCACGATCAGTGTCGTACCCACGTTGGCGCCCAGCATCACGGCCAGCCCGGGCGCGAGACCCAGGAAGCCGCTGGCGGCAAACGAGGTAGCCATGAGGCCGGTGGCGGTACTGCTTTGCAGGATCGCGGTGAGGCATACGCCGAAGGCGAATGCCGCCGGCCGGTGTGCGAGGTAACGCCCCAGCCAGCGACGCAGCGCGCTGCCGTAGCCGCGCAATACGCCACTGGTGACCATATGTGTGCCCCACAGCAGCAGGGCCACGTAGCCGGCGATGTCGAGCAGTGCGAAGGTGCCCTTCATGGCCCATCTCCTTATTGCGGCGCCAGCGGCGGCCACGCGGAGCGGGCCGGCCGTGCCTAGCGGGCTACGGCGACCTGTCCGGCGCGTGCGCCGAAGGCTATCGATGTAAAGGGCGACATCGGCCTGGGGCCGGCGTCACCGCAAGGGTGAACGTCCATATGCCTCGGTGGAATCGGACAGGAATACCGCGGCACGGAATGCGCCACGGGCCGGCGCATTCTCGTCCTGCGGGGGAAACGCGTCAACCCGCGTCGTCGTCGCCGTAGAACTTCACGCCGATATGGATGCGGTCGCGGCCCTGGGCCCGGCGGTGCCGGTTGGTGTCGCGCAGGGAGTAGACGCAGCCGCAGTACTCCTGCTGGTAGAAGTTCTCGCGCTTGCTGATCTCGATCATGCGCTGGCTGCCGCCGCCCTTGCGCCAGTTGTAGTCCCAGTAGGCCAGGCCGTCGTAGGGTGCGGCGGCGCGGTGGCCGCAGTCGTTGATCTGCGCCATGTTCTTCCAGCGCGAGATGCCTAGCGAGCTGGTGATCACGGGGAAGCCGTGCTCATGGGCATACAGCGCCGTACGCTCGAAACGCATGTCGAAGCACATCGTGCAGCGGATGCCGCGCTCCGGTTCGTTCTCCATGCCCTTGGCGCGGGCGAACCAGTTGTCGGTGTCGTAGTCCGCATCGATGAAGGGCACCCCGTGCTTCTCGGCGAAGCGGATGTTTTCCTCCTTGCGCAGGAGGTACTCCTTCACCGGATGGATATTGGGGTTGTAGAAGAACACGGTGTAATCGATGCCGGATTCGAGGAAGGCCTCCATGACCTCCCCCGAACACGGCGCACAGCACGAGTGCATCAACAGCTTGTGGCCGCCGTTGGGCAGTTCCAGTTTTTCGCGTACGGCTGAACTCATTTCTCTCCGGACAACAGCTTGACCACGCTGGAAAAGTCCAGTTTACCATTGCCCGCCTTGCTGTTCATGGCGTAGAGATTGCGCGACAGCTCGCCCAGCGGAATGGAAGCGCCCACGCTCATCGCCGCTTCGGCGGCGAGGCCGAGGTCCTTCAGCATGAGGTCGTTGCCGAAGCCGCCCGTGTAGCCACGCGATGCCGGGGCGTTTTCCAGCACGCCCGGCCACGGGTTGCACACCTCGGTGGCCCAGCTGCGGCTGGTGCTCACGGCCATCATCTGCGAGAGCACCTTCGGGTCGAGGCCATGGGCCACGCCGAGGGCGATGGCCTCACCGGTGACGGCCATGATGGCGCCCAGCGCCATGTTGTTGCACAGCTTGGCCACCTGCCCGGCGCCACTGGCACCGACATGGAACAGGTTCTTGCCCATGGCCGACAGCACGGGCTTCGCGCGGTCGAACGAGGCATCGTCGCCACCGACGATGAAAGTGAGCGTGCCGGCGGCAGCACCGGCCGTGCCACCGGACACCGGCGCATCGATCATCGACAGGCCTCGCGCAGCCGCGGCCTCGGCCACCTTGCGGGCGCTGGCCGGGGCGATGGTGCTGCAATCGATCACGAGGGCGCCTGCCGGTATATGCGGCAGGATGCCCTGCTCGCCCAGGAACAGGCCCTCCACATGGCGGCTGGCCGGCAGCATCGTGATGACGACCTCCGCACCGGCGAGTGTGTCGACGGCATCCTTCGCGGCTACGGCCCCAGCCTCGACGGCATGGGCGACGGCGGCGGGCACCAGGTCGAAGACGCGGACAGAGTGACCGGCCCTGGCGAGGTTGGCGGCCATCGGGCCGCCCATGTTGCCCAGGCCGATGAAAGCGATATGGCTCATGCGAATGTCCTTTGGGTAACCGTGTCAGTCAGGTCGGCGAGCGGATGCGTGCCGTCGGCCCAGGGTGCCTTGAAGAAGCCCTCGCTCCAGCGAGCGTCGGCCTCTTTCTGTGTGGAGGGGTTCCAGTGCGGGCTGCGATCCTTGTCGATCAGCAGGGCGCGGATGCCCTCCTGGAAATCGCCATGGGCCGCGCAATGCAGCGACACGATGTATTCCATGCGAAAGACGTCGGCAAGCGGCATCAGGCGTGCACGCTGCTGGAGTTCGAAGGCCAGTCGTGCGGAGCCCGGCGAGCCGGCCGCCAATGTGTCACGTGCGGTCTTCAGCCAGGGATCATCGCTGGTGTCGGCGCGGATGGTTGCGACGATCGTGTCGAGATCATTCCCGGAACACAGCGTGGCGATGTGCCCGGCATGGCGCTGGAACGGACCCGGTTCACCTGCAACCGCGCGGCCGCCGAGCAGGTCGGCCAGCAGGGTCGCATTGACGGCCTCGTCGTCCTTCCATGCGGTGGACAGCAGTTCGGCATACACCGTATCCCTGTCGGCTTCGGCAAGCTGCCAGTCCGCCAGCTTCGCGGCGATGGCATCCGACGCGTTGAGCAGGGCACCGGTAAGACCGAGGAACAGGCCGCCATGATCCGGCAACCGGCTCAGCAGGCCGCTGCCGCCGACATCCGGATACAGGCCCACGGTGATCTCCGGGAACGCCAGCTTCGAGCGCTCGGTGACCACGCGATGGCTGGCGCCGGACATCAGCCCGATGCCACCACCCATGACGATGCCATGCCCCCAGCAGAGAACCGGCTTGGGATAGGTGTGGATGCGATGGTCGAGGCGATATTCCACCTCGAAGAACTGCGCGGCATAGGCATTGCTGCTGACGTCGCTGGCACCGCTTTCCCGGTAGTCGCGCATCGAGCGATACAGGCCATGCAGGTCGCCACCGGCACAGAAAGCTTTCTCGCCCGCGCCCTGCAACACCACCAGTGCAATGTCCTCATCCGCTGCCCACGCATCGAAGCGTTCGGTCAGCAGCAGGGCCATGTCCAGTGACAGGCCATTGAGCGTCTTCGGTGCATTGAGCGTGGCGATGCCGATGCGCTTGCCGTTGTTCGCCGTGCGTTCCTCGAAAAGAACCGGCGATTCGATGGCCCCGGGCGCGTTCATGCGTTCTTCCATACCGGAGCGCGCTTTTCGAGGAAGGCGGCTACGCCTTCGCGCTGGTCCTGGCTGTCGAACAGATCGACGAAGGCCTCGCGCTCGGCCACCAGCGACGCCACATGGGTCTGGCTGCGGGTGGACTGGATCAGGCGCTTGCTGGCCGCCACGCTGGTCGGGCTCTGTTTTTCGACCTGCTTGGCCCAGGCGATGGCCTTCGCCCTGCCCTCGCCCTTCGGCACCACCTCTTCGACCAGACCGATGCGCTGTGCGGTGGCAGCGTCGACACGCTCGCCGAGCAGCACCATGCGCTTGGCCCAGCCCTCACCGACCAGGCGTGCCAGGTTCTGCGTGCCACCGGCACACGGAAGCAGGCCGACGCTGGCCTCGGGCAATGCCATCTGCGCGTGTTCCTCTGCGATGCGCAGGTCGCAGGCGAGCGCGCATTCCAGGCCGCCGCCCATGGCGTAGCCGTTGATCGCGGCGATGCTCACGCCCCGGAACGCGGACAGCGTTTCGAAGGCTTCACCGAAGCGACGCGCCGCCTCGCGGGCGAGTGCCTTGTCGCCATCGGCGAACTGCTTGAGGTCGGCGCCGGCCGAGAAGAACTTCTCGCCGTCGCCCACGATGACCAGCGCGTACACGTCGCGCTGCGCATCGAGATCGCGCACCAGGTCGCGCAGGGCCGAAAGGCTGTCGCGTGTCCAGGTATGCGCCGGTGGGTTGTTGAGGGTGACGATCGCAGTATGACCGTCCACTTCCAGCTTCAGGCCGGTGTACGTCTTGCCGGCAAGGCTCATCGCAATTCCTCTTCCGTGTTCAGCAGGTGGCGCGCCACGATCACGCGCATGATTTCGTTGGTGCCTTCGAGGATCTGGTGCACGCGTGCGTCACGCAGCAGCCGCTCGACGGGGTATTCGCGGATGTAGCCGTAGCCGCCGTGGATCTGCAACCCGTCGTTGCAGATCGAGAAGCCGGCATCGGTGGCGAAGCGCTTGGCCATGGCGCACCAGACCGTGGCATCGCCACGACCGGCATCGAGCTTGCGCGCCGCCGTGTGCACCATCTGCCGTGCGGCCACGAGCTCGGTGGCCATGTCGGCCAGCTTGAACTGCAAGGCCTGGAAGTCGGCCAGCTTGCGGCCGAACTGGGTGCGTTCGCCCATGTAACGACGCGCCGCATCGAGCGCGCCCTGTGCGGCACCCAGCGAGCAAGCGGCAATGTTCAGGCGGCCGCCATCCAGGCCTTTCATGGCGATGCGGAAACCCTCGCCTTCCTCGCCCAGGCGATGATCGACAGGCACGCGTACGCCATCGAAGGTGACCGCGCGCGTGGGCTGGCTGTGCCAGCCGAGTTTTTCCTCGTTGCGGCCATAGCCCACGCCTTCGGCATTCGCCGGCACGGCGAACGCACTGATGCCACGCGCGCCTTCGCCACCCGTGCGGGCCATCACCACCAGCATGTCGGTGGCACCGGCACCGGAAATGAATGCCTTGGCGCCGTGGAGCACGTAGTGATCGCCATCGCGTTCGGCCCGCGTCTTCAGCGACGCGGCATCCGAACCCGCACCGGGTTCGGTCAGGCAATACGACGCCAGCTTGCCGCCACTGGCCAGCTCGCCGGCCCACTGCTCGCGGATGGCCGGTGTGCCGAAGGTGGCGAGCATCCAGCTCGCCATGTTGTGGATGCTGATATAGGCGGCAGTGGAAGGATCCACCGCCGCCAGTTCCTCGAACACGATGGTGGCGTCG
This sequence comes from Luteibacter anthropi, assembly GCF_023699965.1. Classification (NCBI taxonomy): domain Bacteria; kingdom Pseudomonadati; phylum Pseudomonadota; class Gammaproteobacteria; order Lysobacterales; family Rhodanobacteraceae; genus Luteibacter; species Luteibacter anthropi. The sequence continues at coordinate 3,791,728 of NZ_CP077072.1, read as the reverse complement.
TGGCGGGTGAGGCCCGAGCCACCGACGTCTTCGCCGATGTACAAGCCGCAGAAGCCGAGTTCGCCGGCCTTGCGGATCGCCTCGCGCGGGAACTCGCCTTCTGCATCCCAGTGGGCCGCGTACGGTGCCATCTCGGCCAGCGCGAAATCGCGCGCGGCCTCGCGGATGGCGGCCTGGGTTTCCGTCAGGTCGTGTGCCTGGATATCCATGGCAGCGTCCGTCACTTAAGGCTGATGGTGGTGTTCACGCCGACATGCAGGGTGTCGTCATCGAACCAGCGCTGGGTCACCGTCTTGGTCTGCGTGTAGAACATCACCACCTGCTTGCCGTAAGGGCCCAGGTCGCCGAGCTTCGACGCGCGCGAACCGGTGAACGAGAACAGCGGCACCGGCACCGGGATCGGCACGTTGATGCCCACCTGGCCCACGTCGATGTCTTCCTGGAAGCGACGGGCTGCGGCACCCGACTGGGTGAACACCGCCGTACCGTTGCCGTTGGGGTTGGCATTGACCATGTCGATGGCTTCGTCGAGCGATTCGGCGCCCAGGATCACCAGCACCGGGCCGAAGATTTCCTCGTCGTAGATGCGCATGCCCGGCTTCACGTTCGAGAAGATCGTGGGGCCGACGAAGTTGCCGTCCTCATAACCGGGCACGTTCGGCTTGCGGCCATCGAGATCCAGCGTGGCGCCCTGCTCCACGCCCGAGGCGATGAAGCCCTCGACACGTTCGCGCGCGGCGCAGGAAATCAGCGGACCGACGTCCGTGCCGGCTTCGTTGCCGGCATTGACGCGCAGCGTCTTCGCCTTGGCGACGAGGTCGGGAATCCACTCGCGCGCCTCACCCACGAGCACCGCGGTGGAAGCGGCCATGCAACGCTGGCCCGCGGCGCCGAACGCCGCGCCCACGAGTGCGTTGAGGGTCTGCTCGCGATTGGCATCGGGCAGCACCACGGCGTGGTTCTTCGCGCCCATCATGCACTGCACGCGCTTGCCGGCCAGCGAGGCGCGGTTGTACACGTGCGTGCCGACCCTGGTGGAGCCCACGAAGGATACAGCCTTGATGTCGTTGTGATCGCAGATGGCGTTCACCACTTCTTCGCCGCCGTGCACCACGTTGAGCACGCCCTTCGGGATGCCGGCCTCGATGGCCAGTTCCACGAGGCGCATGGTCACCATCGGGTCCTGCTCGGACGGCTTCAGCACGAAGGTGTTGCCGGTGGCAATGGCCATCGGGAACATCCACAGCGGAATCATCGCCGGGAAATTGAACGGCGTGATGCCCGCGCACACGCCCAGCGGTTGCAGCAGGGTGAAGGTATCGACGCCCGTGGCCACGTTATTGGCCAGTTCGCCCAGCTGGAGGTTGCCGATGGCGGCGGCATGCTCCACCACTTCCAGGCCACGGAAGACATCGCCCTCGGCGTCCGGCAGGGTCTTGCCCTGCTCCGCGCTCAGGATGGCGGCCAGCTCCGTCATGTTTTCACGGATGAGCTGCTGGTACTTCAGGAAAATGCGCGCGCGGGTGCCGATGGGCGTCTTGCGCCAGGTGCGGAAGGCGGTTTTCGCCGCCGCCACGGCGGCATCGACTTCGGCGGGCGTGGCGAACGGCACGCGGGCGAGGACCGCCTGGGTGGCCGGGTTGACCACGTCGCGCCATTGGGTGGTGGTGGATTCGACGAACTCGCCGTCGATCAGGAGTTTGACTGTCTTGACGCCAGTCGCCACGGTGTCCAGCTTGTTCATTGTGCAGCCTCCGAAACGCTTACCCGCGAAATGGGCGTGCGGAACGGACAAGACGATCGAGACAGCCGGAGCCATGACGGATCAGCTCGCCAGGTGCCTCCGCGACGCCCGGGAACCTGTGATCTTCCCAGTGTAGCGCCGCGCCCGTGACCCTCAAGCTGCACTGCGGTATCAATCCGGCGTCGCAGGCCGTGGCAGCGGGCGACATGACCGTGTGCGAGCGCACATACATCTGTGAAGAACGTGCCGCGGGCGCAGCGTGCCTCTACGGGATTCATCCCGTAGAATGCGCGACCACAGGGGGCGGGGCCGGGGTAAGTCCATGATGAGGGAACAGGAAGCATGCGCCGTTACCGGCGACGTGCTCATCGTCGAACGCGACCTTTCGGCCCAGGTGCGCCTGCGGCAGCTGCTGCGCCACGCCGGCTACGAGCCGTCCATCGTTCGCGTGGCCGACGGTCTCGCCGATGCACTGGCCGGCATTGCCTTTCGCGATGTCTCCGTGGTGCTGGTTGATGCGGGGCTGCCGCGTGGACAGGCCTGCGAGCTGATTACCTGGATGACCGCACAGCGACCCGATGCCATGACCATCGCCGTGGCGACCGGCGGTGACGATGACGACCTCGTGCGGGCCATGCGTGCCGGCGCACACGGCTGCCTGCTCAAGGAACGCGACGACGTGGAACTGGTGATGGCCCTGCGCAGCGTCAGGCGTGGGGGCGTGCCCATCGATCCATTCGTTGCGCGTCGCCTGTTGCGCGGCATGGATATTCCCGTCAGTGCCCGTGCGGACCCGGCGCCTGCGCAGGAATCAGCCACAGGACAGTCCCTGCTGTCATCGCGCGAGATCGACGTGCTGCGACTGGTCGCGCAGGGCTTCAGCAATCGCGAGATCGCCGGCCTGAGCGGCCTGTCGCACTTCACCGTCGAAGGCTATACGAAGACGATCTACCGCAAACTGGCGGTGCGCTCGCGCACCGCCGCCGTTTTCGAGGCCCGGTCCATGGGCCTGCTACCTCCCTGAGTATCAGCCGGCGGCAGGCTCCGGGGTCTCCGTGGGCTTCGGCGCCGGATGTATCTTGCGCAGCGGCACGTCGCGCAGCAGCCACGCCAGGCAGAATGCGGCGGCGAGTACGCAGGCGGCCACGTGGTAAACGGTGTGCAGCGACGAGCCGAAGGCGTGGATATACGCCTCGTGTGCTGCGGGCGGCAGCTTGCGCAAGGCTTCCGGGCCAAGGCCGTGGGTCGATACCGGCATGGGCAGCGCCAGTTCGGCCACGCGCGATTGCAGGCCATGGGTGAAGATAGCCCCGAACACCGACACGCCGATCGAGCCGCCGATGGAGCGGAACATGGTTACGCCGGAGGTCGCCACGCCCAGCAGCTTCATGTCGACGCTGTTCTGCGTAGCGAGGATCAGCACCTGCAGCACCATGCCAAGTCCTGCGCCCAATAGCGCGGAATATCCGTAGAGGATTTCCAACGGCATGTCCTCGCGGAACGTTCCCATCAAAACCAGGGCCACGGTGGACAGGAAGGTGCCCACGATGGGGAACATGCGATAACGCCCGATGCGGCTGATGAGGCGCCCGCAGATGATGGACGTTACCAGCAGGCCACCCATGAGCGGCAGCAGCTGCATGCCCGCGGCGGTGGGCGACACGCCCTTCACCACCTGCAGGTACAGCGGCAGGAACGTGGTGGAACCGAATAGCGCGGCACCCACGAAAAGACCGATGAGGCAGCTCAGCAAGAAGGTGCGGTGACGGAACAGGTGCAGCGGGATGATCGGCTCCTCCGCCATACGCTCTTCGTAGATGAAGCCCACCACGCCGATCACGGCGAACGCGAGGATGAACCACAGTTCCGCCGAGGACCAGGGCAGCACGTTGCCACCCTCGGTGGTGAACATGACGAGGCTCCCCAGCGCGAGGGTCAGCCAGGCGGCACCCCAGTAGTCGATACGGTGCTTCACGTGCCGCGCGTGCGGATGGAACGCCACCGCGATTACCAGCAGCGCGAGCACGCCCAGCGGCAGGTTCACGTAGAAGATCCAGCGCCAGGAAAGGTGATCGACCATGAAGCCACCGATCAGGGGGCCGATGACCGTGGCCAGGCCGTAGACACCGCCGAACAGCCCCTGGAAGCGGCCGCGCTCCGCAGGCGGGATCACGTCACCGATGGCCGCCATGGTGATCACCAGCAGGCCGCCGCCACCCAGCCCCTGCAAGGCTCGCATGAGCACCAGCTGGGTCATGTCCTGGGCCAGTCCGCAAAGCACCGAGCCGGCCAGGAAGATGCCGATGGCGACCTGGAGCACCACCTTGCGCCCGTAGAGGTCGCCGAACTTGCCGTACAGCGGCACCACCACCGTCGAGGTCAGCAGGTAGGCCGTGACCACCCACGACAGGCGGTCGAAGCCGCCCAGGTCGCCGACGATGGTAGGCAGGGCCGTTGAGACGATGGTCTGGTCGAGCGCCGCCAGCAGCATGACCAGCATGAGCGCGGGGAATAACACGCGGAGCGAGGGCGTCGAGGTCGCGGACACGGGAGTACCGATAATTAATTAAGTGGTTAGTTAATATATGGGCCGATCGTGGCCATCGTCAATGGGAGGCCTCTCGTGGTATCCATCCCCCTGTTAAGTTCCGACGGAGACCCTGTGGTCAGTACGACTCCCCGCCGCGGGCGCCGCCCCGGCCGCCCCCCGGCCCAACCCGATGGCCCGGACCAGCGCGAACGCCTGGTCAACCTCGCCCTGGAGCTCTATGGCCGCAAGGGTTACGAGGCCACCACGCTGGCGGCCATCGCCCGCGAAGCCGGCATGACACCGGCTGCCGTGCACTACTACTTCAAGACCCGCGAGCAGCTGTTCGACATCGTCTTCGACGAGTACATCGCGCCGATGCGCCAGAGCATCGACGAGGTCTTCCAGACCAATGCCAACGACCCGGCCCTCGCCTTCACCCGGCTGGCCGAGCGTTTCGTGGAGCTGGCGGCGGAGAAGCCCTGGATCGGCCCGGTGTTCTTCGGCGACCTGCTGAGCGAAAACGACATGTTCAAGAAGCACATGAAGCAGCGCATGGACAGCAGCCGGCATGCCCGCCTGCTCGGCCACATCCAGGCATGGCAGGCCGAAGGCAAACTCAACGCAGGCCTCGACCCCACGCTGATCATGACCAGCATCCTGAGCCTCACGATTCTTCCGATGACCGCGATGCGCCGCTGGAAGGACGACCCGCTACGCCAGCACATAACCCCCGAGGACATCACCCGGCATGCGGTGGCGCTGCTGGGGCATGGCCTGGCCCCATGACACGACGCTCCCTGTAGGAGCGCGCCTCGCGCGCGACAAGCCAACAAAGCCCCGAAGCCGTATCATCACCGGCTACGCAGGTCGCGCGCGAAGCGCGCTCCTACACTATGGAATCGCTCATGTCTTTCTCCCTGGTCATCTTCGACCTCGACGGCACGCTCGTGGACAGCGCGGCCGATATCGCCGAATCGGTCAACCGCACCCTGCACGACTGGAAACTGCCTACCTACGATGTAGCGCAGATCACGGGCTGGGTCGGCGAGGGTTCGCGCAAGCTCATCACCTATGCGTTCCGTCATGCCGGCAGTGATGCCGATATCGACGATGTGATGCCGGGGTTTCTCAAGCATTACGGGGATACCGCGCTGGATGGCATCGCCTACGATGGCGTGGTGGATACGCTCAGAGCGCTGCATGCGCGGGGCGTGAAGCTGGCGGTGTGCACGAACAAGAACGAGGAATTCGTGCGGCCGTTGCTCGAGGTACGCGGCATGCTGCCGTATATCGACGGCATCGTGGGCGGGAATTCGCTGCCGGAGCGCAAGCCCAGCGGGGTGCCGTTGAAGCATCTGGCTGACAAAGCCGGGGTGCCACTTGACCAGGTGCTGATGGTGGGCGATTCGGAGAGCGACCTGCTGGCCGCGAACGATGCCGGTGTGCCGGTGGTGCTGGTCAGCTATGGGTATCGGAAGGATCTCGATATCTACGGCGTTGGGGCGTTGGCGGTGATCGATCACATGCCGCAGCTTCTTGATGTCGTAAGCGCGCACCCCCTGGGCGCCGGTTGATTCGCAGCGTTCCGCTGATACCGGTCGCGCGCAAGGCGCGCTCCTACAACGACACCCCACACCTGTAGGAGCGCGCCTGCGCGCGACCGGCGATGCGAGCCGCCCACAACGACACCACGCACCTGTAGGAGCGCGCCTTGCGCGCGACCGGAGCTGCAGGGCATCCACACAAACTCACCGCGCACCAATCGCCGCAGCGATCAACCCCACATCATCCTCGATGCCATACGACGGCGGCGCCGAATAACCGAAGCGCACCACCACCAGCTTCGCCGACGGCACGATGTAGATACGCTGGCCCATGGTTCCGCTGGCGAAGAATCCATCCTTCGGAAAACCGCCTTCCACACGCAACTTCGCCACATCGCTGGGCCCGTCGTTTGTCCAGAACCCCGCGCCATACGGCGCCCCCAGCGTCGAACGCCGCGACCACGCCACCCAGCCCTCCGGCAATAACCGTGTCCCATCCGGCGCCACGCCATCATCCATGTAAAGCTGCCCCAGCCGTGCGTAATCACGCGCCGAGGCATACACATAAGTCGACCCGGCAAACGTCCCCTGCCCGTCGAATTCCATGGTCACATCCCCCATGCCCAGCCGGTCGAACAGTTCTCGCCGCGCAAAGGCACGCAACCCCGCCGGACCACCGCCAACGCGCTCACCCACCATCCGATCCAGCAGCAACGTATCGGCCGAGGTGTAATCGAAATGCGTACCCGGCGCCTCCCTCGCTGGCTGGGCAGCTGCAAACCCCGCCATGTCCCCATGCAGGAATTCCATCTTCGCCACCGCACTGAACGGCGACTCCGCTTCCTCCGCGTCCAGGCCGCTGCTCATGCGCATCAGGTTTTCCACCGTGATCCTTGCGCGTGGATCGCCGGGTGCCTGCCACTCGGGCGCACCCAGCGGTGCCGTCACATCCACATTGCCGCGCATCGCCAGCATGCCGATGAAGGCATTGGTGAACGATTTCGCCACCGAGAAACTGAGCAGCGGCGAGTGTTCGTCGAATCCCTGCGCATAGCGCTCGGCAATCACCTGCCCGTCCCGGATCACCACGACCGCTTTCACATTCTTGACCGGCTCGTCCGCTCGCTCGGTGAACACCCGATCGATCGCTGCTGCGATATGCGAATCCTTTGCCACGACGAGTCCATCCGGCGAAAAACCATCCTTGCGTGCCAGGTGGCGCGCTCCGTCGGCCACCAGCGGACGATTCCCCGGCAGGTCCAGCCGGCAGCCATACCCCGGCGTGTAGTCGGCAGCGGCAAGCATGCCGAATGGACCATCCACCTCCACGCGCTGCCGGTCGCGCAATACCCGTGGCGTGAGAAAGGCGGCGCCTGACTGGCCGATCATCGGCGTGACCAGCTCGCGAAACGTCGGCCCGGCCTCCTGTCCGCCAATGAAGACCATCGAACAGATGTGATGGGCGGCAAGCCCCGCCCCGACGCGCAGGGCCTGGTCGGGGCGAATCACCGCCCAGGCGCTACCGACGACGATGGCGGCAACAGCCGCGGCAATAACGGTTTTCCTGGCCATGCGGGTCTCTCCGTTGGGATGGACGGAGTCTGCGCCGCCCCTTGGGGCGAATTCGGGCGTCCGGGGACGAAACGGGCGTCGTCAGGGACGAAAGCCCTCAGGGCCTCAGGCCGATCCCGGGTGGCAGGTCGTCGAGATAGCGACGGGTCCAGGTGACGCGGGCACCGTCCGCCAGCAACAGGCGCTGCTCGCCATCGGGCCAGGGCTGCACCTCGCGGATGGCATCGAAGCGCACGATGGTGGACCGGTTCACCCGGGCGAACTGCGAGGGATGCAGGCGGCCGAGCATGGTGTCCAGGGTGCCCCGCAAACGGTGTGCGTTCCCGTCGACGAACACCTGGAGGTAATTGCGGTCGGCCACGATGCGGTCGATGCGCTCTACCCGCACCAGTTCCGTTGCCTCACCGCTGGGCAACAGCAGGCGCTCAAGGTAATGCGTGGTAGCCGGCAAGCCATCCAGCAGGCCATCCAGCTTCGCGGCCAGCGAAGGCGCCACGCGTCCCACGAGCCGCCTTGCCAGGCGCTCGAAACGTTCCGGCCCCACGGGTTTCAGCAGGTAATCGAAGGCATGCACTTCAAACGCACGGACCGCCTGGTCGTCATGCGCCGTGACGAAGACGATCTCGGCGGGCAATGGATCACCCAGTGCCTGGAGCACGGCGAAACCGTCCATGCCAGGCATGCTGATATCCAGAAAGACCACGTCCGGCCGCTCCCGCCGGACCAGTGCCACGGCCTCGGGACCATTGGCCGCCTCGCCCACCCACAGCAGGCCCGTGCTTTCGCCGAGGTAGCGACGCAGCTTCGCACGTGCCGGCGCCTCGTCGTCCACCACCACGGCCCGCAGGCTCATGCCAGCTCCCAGCGTCGTGCGGGCAGCCACAGGGTGACGAGGCTGCCGCCATCGGGCACCGGGTCCAGCCGCACGCCAGCATCGTCGCCATACAAGTGACGCAGCCGTGCGTCCACGTTGCGCAGGCCGATGCCATGCCCTGCCCTTGCCTCGCCACCACCCGCGTCGCGTATGCGCACCATGACCCGACCCGATTCGCGCGTGGCATCGATGCGCACGCGACGATCGTCACCCGCACCGCCATGCTCGATGGCGTTTTCCACCAGCGGTTGCAGGATCAGGAACGGCACGCGCAGATCGTCCAGCGCATGATCGGCTTGCACGATGGCGTCCAGTCCCTCGCCGAAACGGGCGCGCTGGATATCCAGGTATAGCGAAAGCAGCCGCCATTCGTCGGCCAGCCTGTGTTCCTGGGTGGTGGCCGCGAGTGTCGAGCGCAACAGTTCGCCGATGCGCGAGAGCATCTCGTCCGCAACGCGCGGCCGGTCGTACAGCAATTCGGAAACGGCGTTGAGTGCGTTGAACAGAAAGTGGGGATTCAATTGCAGGCGCAGCGCTTCGAGCCGTGCTTCCGACAGCGCCGATTCAAGCTGGGCCGCACGCAGCTCGCGCGCCTTGCCCTCGCGATAGCGATCGAAAAGCCATAGCCCGATCGCAATCATCACGTAGAAGAACAGCTGGGTCGGCACTTCCATGAGATAGCGCCACACCGTGGGCGGATACGCATAGCCCGGTAGCCGCGCGATACCGAAGACAACCCATCGCAGGCCGATCATGAGACTGGTCTGTGCCACGGACAACGCAGCAAAAAGTCCCAGGTGCGCGTACCAGGTGGGCGGCATGCGTCGCAGTGCGATGAAAAGCACGGGCAGGAACGCGCCGAAGCTCAGTGAGCCGGTCAGTTCCTCGATCAGCTTGGGTACGAAAAGCGTGGCGTGGTCGTTCGCCACGTCGATCAGGTAGCGGTTGATGGCCCGCAGCACGCCAATGGCGACCAGCACGGCCGGCCACAGCCACGTCGCATGCCTTCGCATCCACGATGGGCGCATGGCGCCCCCGTCTGTCCCTGTCCGCATCGATGTCCCTCCCCAGGGCCCCCGCCCTGCTGGTCCCCCGGCAAGCGGGGCCGGCTCTTATACCAGAGCCGGCCCCTGCCGTCAGGCCTGGCGCTGCGGCAGCACCCAGTCCGGGCGCGGGAAATGGCAGGTGTAACCGTTCGGGTATTTCTCCAGGTAATCCTGGTGCTCGGGCTCCGCCTCCCAGAACGGCCCGGCCGGAGCCAGCTCGGTCACGACCTTGCCCGGCCACAGGCCCGAGGCATCCACGTCGGCGATGGTGTCTTCCGCCACGGCCTTCTGCTCGTCATCGAGGTAGAAGATCGCCGAGCGATAGCTCGCCCCGAGATCGTTGCCCTGGCGGTTGCGGGTGGACGGATCATGAATCTGGAAGAAGAATTCCAGCAGCTTCCGGTAGCTGGTTTTCGCCGGATCGAATTCGATCTCGATGCCTTCCGCATGGGTGCCATGGTGGCGGTAGGTCGCGTTCGGCACGTCGCCGCCCGTGTAGCCCACACGCGTGGCAATCACGCCCGGCAGCTTGCGGATCAGGTCCTGCATGCCCCAGAAGCAACCGCCGGCAAGAATGGCCTTCGCGCTCATGCCGCACCTCCGAAGAGCTTCGCGTAGTCGCCGTAGCCTTCCTTTTCCAGCTCGGCCACGGGAATGAAGCGCAGCGAGGCCGAGTTGATGCAGTAACGCAGGCCGCCGCGATCACGCGGACCGTCCGGGAAGACGTGACCCAGGTGGCTGTCGCCATGCGTGGAGCGCACCTCGGTGCGGATCATGCCGTGGGTGCTGTCGCGCAGCTCCTGCACGTTGGCATCGTCCAGCGGACGCGTGAAGCTGGGCCAGCCGCAGCCGCTGTCGAACTTTTCCAGCGACGTGAACAGCGGCTCGCCGGAAACCACGTCGACATAGAGGCCCACCGCCTTGCTGTCATGGAATTCGTTGTGGAACGGCCGCTCGGTACCGCTCTGCTGGGTCACCCGGAACTGCTCGGGTGTAAGCCGGGCCAGGGCTTCGGGTGTCTTGGCGTATTTCGACATGGGGCATCTCCGTGAACTGCGACCTCCCGATAATGCGGGTGTCGGCGCGGGATGCAATGGGTGGTCAGGCCAGGCGCAGCTGGATGCGGAAGCGCGCGCCGCCGCCCGGCGCATCCGTCACCCGCACTTCGCCCCCGTGGCGGGCGACGATCTCGCTCACCAGGTGCAGCCCGAGGCCGGTACCCACACTGCTGGGGCGTACCCGGTAGAACGGCGTGAAGACCTGCGCGCGTTGCTCCAGGGGAATGCCCGGCCCCTGGTCGGCAATCTCGAAGGCGCCGTCCGGGGTGACCTGAACATGTATCAGGCCCTTGCCACCCGCGTGCACGATGGCGTTCTGGATGAGGTTGGTCAGTGCGCGGCTCAGTGACTGGCTGTCGCCCAGGATCACCACCGGTCGCTCCGGGGCATCCATGGCCAGCTCGTAGCCGGCGTCGATCACCAGCGGCGCGATGTCGGCACTCACGCCGCGCGCCAGGCTGACCAGGTCCGTCGGCAGCAGTTCGGTCTCGTGTTTGCCCAGGCGCTGGAGGTCGAGCAACTGCTCGGCCAGGTTGGACAGACGGCCCAGGTCGGTCAGCAGGCGGGTCCGCGTTTCGCCCTGCGGCAGGCTCTCCAGCCGGGTTTCGAGGATGGCGATGGGCGCACGTAGTTCGTGCGCGGCGTCCGCGAGGAAACGGTCGCGGGCTTCATAGCCTTCGCCCAGGCGTTCCAGCGTGGCGTTGAACGTGCGCACCAGAGGCTGCAACTCGCCCGGGACCGCGCCATCTTCCAGTCGCGCACCGCGCTGGTCGATGTCGATGGCTTCGGCCTGCTCGGCCACCTTGCCTACGCCTGCCATGGAGCGATGGATGATCCAGGGCACGGCAATCAGGGTCACCAGCACCAGTGGCAGGCCGATGCGCCAGCTGAGCCAGAAGGCCACCTTTACGAAAAGCATGCCCACGCCCAGCAACGGACCGCCACCAACGATCAGGCGCAGGCGCCCGTCCGGCGAGTCTTCCGTATAGATGCGCATGGTCAGTTCGAGGGGACGGTTGTTCGCATGCACCTCGGAGGCTTCGAGCAGGCGCAGCGACGCGGCCAGGGGGCGATATACCTCGGGCACCGTGCCATGGGTGATGACGTGGCCGCGGTCGTCGACCGCGTGGAACCATAGCGTGGGGGCCTCGTCGAGGTAGTCCTGCATGGCGGACGTGGGATGGAACACCAGTTGTCCGTCTTCCACGTCGAGCGACCTGGCGACGGTACGCGCCACATCTTCGTCGATGAACGATGTACGTGGCTGGCTGATGCTCCACACGATGGCGGCGATGGTCGCGATCAGGATCACCACCTGCAGCACCACCAGCCGCCACGCAAGCTGCGTGGTCAGCGAGCGGCTACGCGCGGCCATGGACCGTCTCGCGCAGGATGTAGCCGATGCCGCGGATCGCATGGATTTCCACGCCTGCATCGGATTCGGTCAGTGCGCGCCGCAGCTTGGAAACGTGCGCATCGAACGCGTTGGACTGGATCGCGTCATCGAATCCATAGACCGCATCCAGCAGCACTTCGCGCTGCACCGTGCGACCCAGGCGATAGGCCAGGGCTTCCAGCAACAGCAGCTGGCGACGCGGAAGTCGCAGCGGCGTGCCGTCCACCAGCGCCTCGCGCGACGAGAAATCGAAGCGCAGCCGACCCGCATTCACCGTCGGCAGCACCACTTTCGCCGGACGACGTGAAATGGCGCGGATGCGTGCCAGCAGCTCTTCGAGGGCGAAGGGCTTCACGAGGTAGTCGTCTGCGCCCTGGTCGAGTCCTTCGATGCGCTCGGCGAGCGAACCGCGCGCCGTCAGCATGATGACCGGCAGGTCGGACTGGCCGGCGCGTGCCTTCGCCACGAGCGTGGCACCGTCGCCATCGGGCAGCTGCCGGTCGAGCAACAGCAGATCGTGCACCTTGCTTTGCAGTGCCTCGCTCGCGCTGGCGATGTCGGAGGCGACGTCCACGAGCATGCCGTGCCGGTGCAATCCGGATTGCAAGGCCGCGGCCATCTCCGGTTCGTCTTCCACCAACAGTATCCGCATGCACTCGTCCTCGACAGTCGGCCGGGATGCTAGCACGCGAAAATCGGCCACCGGCCGACGCAATGTTGAGGCAATGTGACATCGCCATGATCGGCGGCGATGTCGCCGTCCCCCATGGAGTTCCCCCCGACATGACTCTCCGTCATACCCGTTCCCTCCCGCTGCTGGCCGCGCTTGCAGGCGTTGCCGTGGCCGGTTCCGCCCACGCGCAGTCCCAGGATGACGGCAGCCGCCACCAAGGCTGGTCCATCGGCCTTGCCGCCGCCTGGAGCCCCAGCCCGTACAAGCGTTACGACAACAAGGCCTGGCCGCTGCCGCTCGTGAACTACGAGGGCAAGTCGTTCTACTTCCGTGGCGCGACCATCGGTTACAAGCTGTATTCCAGCCCGTCCGACGAGATTTCCATCGCGGTGTCGCCCAACGGTGACCGCTTCCGTCACGAGGACACCCGCGATCCGCAGATGAAGCAGCTGTCGAACCGCAACATCGGTGCGATGGCGGGTTTTGCCTGGCGCCACTCGGCCACCTGGGGCTTCATCGAAGCGAACGCCAGCAAGAAGGTCACTGGCAACGGTGGCGGCACGCGCTATGACCTGGGCTACGGCTATGCGATTCCGGCAGGCAAGCTGACCCTCATTCCGAAGGTCGGCATCAGCCGCAGCGACAGCCACCTGAACAACTATTACTACGGCATCAGCGCCCGGGAAGCGGCGCGCAGCGGCCTGCCGTTCTACCGTGCCGGTGGCGGCAATGCGCCGTACGTCGACTTGTCGGCGGTATATCGCTTCACGCCGAAGTGGACCGCCATCGGCGGCGTCCGCTACTCGAAGCTGCCGGATGCCATCAAGAACAGCCCGATGGTCGATGCCGACGACAGCAAGAGCTTCTTCTTCGCGATCAACAGGGCTTTCTGACGACCATGGCTGTCGGCATCATGCGCCGCATCGCCACTCTCGCCCACGGCATCGAGCCGAACCGGCAGGCGGTGTGGGAGTGGATCCACAACACGCCCATCGAGGAATTCGACGGGCGTACGGCACTGGAACTGGTCTTCGATGGCCAGGGCGAGCGTGTCGTGAGTCTGCTTGAAGATATTCTCGCCCGGCGAGAGGGGTGAACGTTCCGGCTTCGCCGGTCGCGCGCAAGGCGCGCTCCTACAGTCTTGCCATGCGGGCGTTTCGGCTTCGCCGGTCGCGCGCAAGGCGCGCTCCTACAGTCTTGCCATGTAGGCGTTTCGGCTTCGCCTTACAGTCTTGCCATGTAGGAGCGCGCCTTGCGCGCGACCTTTCGAAGCGACACCCCCATAGCCCCCAAAAGCCCCGCCCGGCAACCGGCGGGGCTTTTTCGTTCCCATCGCGTCACCCATCTTGTATGCATTTAATCACGCATGAGGGTCATACTACGAACCATTGACCCCATACATCACCCGCATGACAACGCCGCCAAGATCCATACAAGCACTCAACTGGAAGGACGCCTTCAACGAACAAGGCCCCCGCTACCAGCAAGTCATGCGCTTCATCGAACGCGCCATCGCCGACGGCAGGCTCCGCACCGGAGACCGCCTTCCGGCCCAGCGCGAACTGGCTGCCACGCTGGGTATCGACCTGACCACGGTCACCCGCGCCTATACCGAGGCGCGCGAGCGCAACCTGCTGCATGCACGGGGCGCGCTGGGCAGCTTCGTGTCGGCGCCACGCTTCGATACCGGCCAGGTGGTGGACCTGGGCATGAACCTGCCGCCGCTGCCGATGGGCCTCGACCTGACCGACCTGCTGCGCCGGGGCGTGGACCAGGTGCTGACCCATGCCGACACGCATGCCTTGATGAGCTACCAGCCCGGCGGCGGCAGCGAGGCCGATCGCACTGCCGGGATGTACTGGCTCAAGCCCATGCTGGGCAAGGTGGATCCGCAGCGGATCGTGACCTGTCCCGGTGCCCAGGCGGCGCTGGCAGGCATCATCCTGGCGCTTACCCGGCCCGGCGATACGCTGCTTGTCGAACCCACGGTGTATCCAGGCACGATCGCCGCGGCGGCGCGGCTGGGTCGCCAGCTGGCGACCGTAGCCGCGGATGACGAGGGCATGCTGCCCGAGGCCCTGCTGGAAACGGCACGGCGTACCGGGGCAAAGGTGGTCTATCTCAATCCGACCTTGCGCAATCCCACGGCAGATACGATGCCCGAAAGCCGGCGCACCGCCATGGCCACGGCGATCCGGGACGAAGGGCTGCAACTGATCGAGGATGATCCGTACTGGATGCTTGCCGAGCATGCGCCTGCGCCGCTGGCGCGGCAGATACCGGAGCGCACGCATTACATCGCCACGTTGTCGAAGGCCTTGTCACCCGGTTTGCGCACGGCGTATGTCGCGGTGCCGGATCAGGCGGCGCGAGCTGCGTTTCTCGGCCATTTGCGGGCGGTGACGCTGATGGCGACGCCGTTGATGACGTCCATTGCCACGCAATGGATTCATGACGGCATGGCCGCGCAGGTGCTGGCCGGGGTGAAAGCCGAGGCAGCAGAGCGGCAGCAGATTGCAGCCCGAGCCCTGGGGATACCGGGGGAGCCCACGCAGGGGATTCATCTGTGGCTGGCATTGCCGTCGCATTGGACGGCGGGGACGCTGACCGCGGCGGCGAGGCTGGAAGGGCTGGCCGTGACGCCGTCGGATGCCTTCCGGCCGGAAGCGTCACCGGGACCGGAGGCCATCCGTGTGTCGCTGGGCGGGGTGAAGGAGCGGCATCGGCTGAAGCAGGGGCTGGACCGGCTGGCGCAGTTGCTGGAGCGGCAGGAGGGGCCTGAGATGGTGGTTTAGATTTTTTTGCGTCTGGGCTTTGTTGGGCGATGA
The DNA here is from genome assembly GCF_023699965.1 of Luteibacter anthropi. NCBI lineage: Bacteria > Pseudomonadati > Pseudomonadota > Gammaproteobacteria > Lysobacterales > Rhodanobacteraceae > Luteibacter > Luteibacter anthropi. Next base: position 3,776,463 of record NZ_CP077072.1, on the reverse strand, counting down.
GGCATGGTTCAGACCGCGATATGTCCGGTCGCGCGCAGGCGCGCTCCTACAGAAGCCGCCCACCGCCTGTAGGAGCGCGCCTTGCGCGCGACCGGACATGCCGTTCCGCCGAACGCAGTCGATGCGCCCGACGAAACCATCCACCCGATCAGGCAGCGATATCCTCGACCCACGCATGCCCCGCCTGCTCCAGCAACGCACGCGCCGACGCGGGACCCCAGGTACCGGCTTCATAAGCCTCTGGCCCCTGCTGGTCATCACGCCAGCCCTCAAGAATCGGCGTCACCCAGCGCCATGCGGCCTCGGTCTCGTCCTTGCGCACGAACAACGCCGGACTACCCTTCACCGCATCCAGCATCAGCCCTTCATACGAATCGCGGAAGCGCACCCGAGCCGGATCGCCCAGCTTCGACAGCGCATCCACCTCCTCAAGACCAAACCCGTTACCCGGATGCTTCACGAACAACGGCAGCGTGACGCTCTCGTTCGGCTGCACGCGGATCACCAGACGGCTTCCCGGGCGCGACTCGCCGAACAGCCCCGGCTCACCGGCGCGGAACTGCACCACGATCTCCGTGAGCTTCTGCGGCATGCGCTTGCCCGAACGCAGGTAGAACGGCACGCCCTTCCAGCGCGGCGTATCGATTTCCGCCTTCAGCGCCACGAAGGTCTCGGTACGGCTCGGCGTGCCGTCCGGCAGCTCATCGCGATAGGAAGGCACGTCCTTGCCACCACTGGTACCACCGACGTACTGCCCACGCGCCACGTTCGCGCCCAGGTTGTCGCGGTCCAGCGGCTTCAGCGAGGTCAGCACGCGCACCTTCTCGTCACGCAACGCATCGGCATCCAACGAGGCCGGTCGCTCCATCGCCACCACGGTGAGCACCTGGAGCAGATGGTTCTGGATCATGTCGCGCAGTGCGCCCGAACCGTCGTAATAACCACCCCGCCCTTCAAGACCCACGGTTTCTGCCGCGGTGATCTGCACGTATTCGATGGACTCGCTGTCCCACATGCGCTCAAGCATGGGATTGGCAAAGCGCAGTGCAATGATGTTCTGCACCGCTTCCTTGCCCAGGTAATGGTCGATGCGGAAGATGCTGTTTTCCGGGAAATGCCGGCCCACGTCTTCGTTGACCTTGCGTGCGGTTTCCAGGTCGGTGCCGATCGGCTTCTCCAGCACGATGCGCGAGGCCTCGGTGCGGAAGCCCTTACCGGCCAGGTTCGCGGCAATGGCGCCATACAGTGCAGGCGCGGTCGCCAGGTAAAAGACCCGGACACGATTCTCACCACCGGCAAGCACGTCACGCAGACCGTCCCAATTGCCGTCGCTCTCTGCACCGTTGAGGCTCACATAGTGAACCATCTCAAGAAATGCGTTCACTTTGTCGTCGTTGCGCTCATCCGCGCCGATGAACTCCACCAGCGCCTTGCGCGCCCTGTCACGGTATGACACATCGTCGAGCGCCGAGCGTGCCGTACCCACGATGCGCGAGTCCGCAGGCACCTGCCCCTCCGCGAAACGCCGGTACAGCGCGGGCAGCAGCTTGCGCATGGTCAGGTCGCCGGTAGCGCCGAAGATGACGTAATCGAAGATGTCGACGGGTTCCAGAGGCGTCTGGGTGCTCATGATCGGTATCCGGGAAAAGGAAGAAGGCGGCCACAAAGCCGTGGGGACGCCTCATTGAATAGGGCATGCACACCCCGTTTCAAGCGGGGCTGTCCTAAGAAATCGTGCGTCTTGCTCAAAAGTGTTGTGATTGACGACTTGTAACACCCCGCCGGATGCGTCCCCAAGACGAGGCGACGCGGCTTCGTTGCGAAGCCCACTCCCTTCATCCATCAGGAACATCCCATCATGAGCAAGCTCTCCAGCAAGGTCGCCCTCGTCACCGGCGCATCGAAGGGCATCGGCGCATCCATCGCGAAGTCACTGGCCGCCGAAGGCGCGGCGGTGGTCGTCAACTACGCTTCCAGCAAGGCGGGTGCCGACAAGGTGGTGGCCGATATCGAGGCCGCAGGCGGCAAGGCCGTCGCCGTGGGCGGCGACGTATCGAAGCAGGCCGATGCCGAAGCCCTGGTCAAGGCGGCCATCGAGCATTTCGGACGTCTGGACGTCCTGGTGAATAATTCGGGCGTATATGAGATGGCCCCCGTGGAAGAAACCACCGAGCAGCAGTTCCACCGCATGTTCGACATCAACGTACTCGGCGCCATCCTGGTGACGCAGGCCGCCATCGGTCATCTCAAGGAAGGTTCGAGCATCGTCAACATCGGCTCCACCGTGACCCGCATCACCCCGGCCGGCAGCGCGGTATACACCGGCACCAAGGGCGCGCTGGACGCCATCACCGGTGTCTATGCACGCGAGTTCGGCCCGCGCGGCGTCCGCGTGAACAGCGTCAATCCGGGCATGGTCGAGACCGAGGGCACACACACGGCTGGCTTCATCGGCTCGGACTTCGAGAACTGGGCCGTCAGCCAGACCCCGCTGGGCCGCATCGGCCAGGTGGGCGATATCGCGCCCATCGTCACCTTCCTCGCCTCCGACGAAGCCCGCTGGCTCACCGGCGAGCTGATCGTGGCCTCGGGCGGCATGCGCTGAGTGTCATCCGAAGGCCGGAGCGCCGCAGCGCCCCGGCCTTCGGGCGGCGTCATTCGGCGCCGTAGAGATCCGCATGAAGGAATGGCGCCATGGCCAGCACCATGGCCTGGGTGTACGCGGCCTCGCGTGTGGCGTGACCACTGGTCAGCAGGCCGATGGCCCCGCCCTGCTGCTTGATGTTCACGGTGTCGAACAACCGGTCCATGACATGGCCCAGCTCCTCGCCGTCGAGCAGGGCTTCGTAGACCACCGGCGGCAGCGGCAGCCACGCCGTGCAACCCACGGACACCATGTCGGCGTGCGCGATGGCGACATAGCCGAAGTTGCCCGGGCCATCCTCGGTTACGTCCACGCCGCTTTCCAGCGCCACGTAGAAATCTGCCTCGCCACCATGCTGGCGACAGTAGTTCATGCGATTGAGTGCACCTTCGCGTGTCTCGGCCACCGTCATCGGCTGCTCGGCCACGCCCGAAGGCGCATGCATGCCCTCGAACGTGACCTCGATGCCGGGAAACAAAGGCTCCAGCGCGTTGCGCACCGCCCCGACCTTGACCGGGTTGTGCGAGCCGACCACGACTTTCAGCGGACGCTCCGTCATGCTCAACCCAGCGCCTTGTCGACCATGGCCTGTGCTTCCTCAAGCACCTTTTCCAGGTGCTCCGGGCCACGGAAACTCTCGCCGTACACCTTGTAGATATCCTCGGTGCCCGACGGGCGCGCCGCGAACCAGCCCTGCTCCGACATCACCTTGATGCCGCCGATGGGCTGGCCGCCGGCCTGGTTGATCACGCTGACGATGGGATCCCCTGCCAGCGTCTTCGAGGCCACCTGTTCGGGCGCCAGCTTCGAGAGCTTCCGCTTCTGCGCGTGGCTGGCCGGCGCATCGATGCGCGCATTGGCCGGGTCGCCCAGTTCGGCGGTGATGCCACGGTACAGTTCGCCAGGATCACGGCCCAGGCGTGCGGTCATCTCACCGGCAAGCAAGGCCGCGACGATGCCGTCCTTGTCGGTGGACCACGCCGAAGCATCCTTCGCCAGGAAGGAGGCACCCGCACTTTCCTCGCAACCAAAACCAAGACTGCCGTCGAACAGCCCCGGCACGAAATACTTGAAGCCCACCGGCACCTCACGCAGCGGACGACCCAGCTTCGCAGCGATGCGGTCCAGCAGGCCCGTGCTCACCGCTGTCTTGCCCACGGCGGCATCAGCGCGCCAGCCCGGGCGGTTCTGGAACAGGTACCAGGCGGCGGTGGCGAGATAGTGGTTGGCCGGCATGAGGCCGGCGCTGGGTGCCACCACGCCATGACGGTCGTGGTCGGTGTCGCAGGCGAAGGCCACGTCGAAGCGGTCCTTCAGGTGAATGAGGCGCTGCATGGCGTACGACGACGAAGGGTCCATGCGGACCTTGCCGTCCCAGTCGAGCGACATGAAGGAGAAGGTCTTGTCCACCGCCTCGCTCACCACCGTGAGATCCAGGCCATAACGCTCGCCGATGGCCGCCCAGTAATGCACGCCAGCGCCGCCCAGTGGATCGACGCCCATCTTCACGCCGCTGGCGCGGATGATGTCCAGGTCGAGTGCGTCGCCCAGGTCGCCGACATAGCGCTGCAGGAAATCGTACTCGTGCGTGGTGGAGGCTTTGAGCGCCTGCGCGTACGGCATGCGCTTCACGTCGCGCAGGCCGCCTTCGATCAGCTCGTTCGCCCGGCGGGCGATCCACGAGGTGGCATCCGTGTCGGCCGGGCCACCGTGCGGCGGGTTGTACTTGATGCCGCCGCTGTCCGGCGGGTTATGCGAGGGGGTGATGACGATGCCGTCGGCCAGGCCTTTGTCGCGGCCACGGTTGTGCACGAGGATGGCGTGCGAGACCGCGGGCGTCGGCGTGTATTCGCCGCCGGTGGAGACCCGCGTTTCCACGCCATTGGCCGCCAGTACTTCCAGGGTGTTCTCGAATGCCGGCAGCGACAGTGCGTGGGTATCGATGCCCACGTACACCGGCCCGTCGACGCCGGCCTGGGCGCGGTATTCGCAGATGGCCTGCACCACCGCCAGCACATGCCATTCGTTGAACGAGCGCTCGAACGAGCTGCCGCGATGGCCGGACGTACCGAAGGCCACGCGCTGCTCGGGCACCGACGGATCGGGCTTCAGGTCGGCATAGGCCGCCACCAGGGCGCCGAGATCGACGAGCTTGCCATCCGTAGCCGGGTTGCCCGCCAGCGGGCTGATCTTCGCACTCACCAAAGCCTCTCCTTCCGGTGCCCCGTGGCACACAAGGGGCGCATTGTAAGGCGGCTGGCTGACCGGCAGGTCAACCGGGCGTGCAGGAGCACGCCAGCCTAAGAAAAAACCTGACCCCATTTTGAGAATTCTTCCATATGCCGCCCATCAGGGGCCGCCTATGGTGCCCCTCCACTAGCTCTGGAGGCGCAGATGATCGATGTACTCGAAGACTTCCGCATCGGAATCCAGCCGCAGCTTGCGCATGGCGCTGGATTTCTGCTGGCTGACGGTGGAGAGCCCCCGCCCCGTCGCCCGGGCGATGTCGGTGACACTATTGCCTGCGGCAAACATCTTCAGGATCTCGACCTCGCGCGGCGACAGCGACGAAAACGTGCCAGGCTTGCCCCGCGGCAGTTCGTAGCGCTGTTCCAGCACCGCCCGCACCGACGAGCCCACGTAGGTATGGTTGCGCCGGTTCATGATGCGGTACAGCGCCTCGGGAATCTCCCGTGCATCGCCTGCCTTGCCCACCAGTCCGCGCACACCGCTGGCGAGAATCTCCCGGTAGAGCGCCGGGTTGACGCGCGTGGTGATCACCATGACGGGCAGATCCGGATGCCTGCGGCCGATTTCCGCAAGCAGTGCGAAGCCATCCTCGCCGTCGCCGGGCATGCTGAAGTCGGTGATCAGTGCATCGCAGGGTACGGAGGCCAGCACTTCCAGCAGGGCTTCGGGGGTTTGTGCCTCGCCCACCACACGGGCCAGGTCGTTGCGGGCCAGGGCCAGGGCGATGCCCTTCAGCACGACAGGATGATCGTCCGCGACGATGACGCGATACGCCATGGTTGATCCTTCCTCCTGTGCCTGTTCCGTGTGCACCTGCGGGCCGTCCCCGGCTGACGGGGGCGGAAGTTGAGCATAACGGCAGCGATCCTGTCACGAATCCGCCGCCTTCTGTGCCGACGGATGTCACAGTGCCGGTCATCCGGTCGCGCGGACAACCTGCCCTCGCTGGTGGCCTGTTTCCAGCGACATCCCGCGATCACGCGGGTGGAAATCGATCCCACGCTCTCGTCCTCGCTATGCGGTCCCTTCCCGGATATCGCCTCACTGCTGGCTCACCTCATCACCGCCAGTGCCGCTCGCCAGCAGCCATGCATCGCCGTGTACGCCGATGTCGTTGCCGACGAGGTGCACGGCCAGCGCATCCACGTCACGCTGACGAGCCCGGCCGAACTGTCGCCGCGCGAATGGTCGCGGGCGACGGCCATGGCGCGGCGTATACCCGCCATGCTGTTCCACGAAACGAACGACGACGGCTCGCGCCACATCATCCTTGAGCTGAACCTTCCCTTCGGCACCCATGGTGTGGACATCGACACCCTGCGCGCCTCGCTGGGCAGCCAGGAGGCGTTGCACAGCATGGTGCACCTGCTGGACGAAACACTGGGGCGTGATCTCGATGCCCTGGATGCCCTGCTCGATGCGCCGGGTGGTGCGGCCTTGCAGGCGTGGCTGCACCGCGTAGCTGGGGTACTCGGGCTCGCTGAGGCTACGTCGCTGGCCAATACCGGGCTGGGCCTGGAAGAACGCCTGCTGGCCCACGGCCGCGATGCACAGCTCGACGACGCCATCCGCCGCTTCGGTGACGACGCGGGCCGCCTGCTCGGCGTCCTTCGCACGACGGTGGACCCGCTTCGGCTATAGTGCCGCCCCGTGAACACGCCAGCCGCCATCGCCACGCCAGCCGATCCGCTTCACGCCTTCATCGGGGCCCATGCCCGCCTGTTCGTCATCACAGGCGCGGGCATCAGCACGGATTCGGGCATCCCCGATTACCGCGACGGCAACGGCGAGTGGAAACGTAGCCCACCGATGACACTGCAATCCTTCATGAGCGGCCCGCCTGCGCGCGCCCGCTACTGGGCGCGCGGCATGATCGGCTGGCGCCACTTTGCCGACGTGCAGCCCAATATCGCGCACCGCGCCCTCGCCCGCATGGAGCGCGACGGACGCATCGAGCTGCTGCTCACCCAGAACGTGGACGGCCTGCACCAGTCGGCCGGCAGCGTGAACGTGGTGGACCTGCATGGCCGGCTCGACCGCGTGCGCTGCATGCAGTGTGGCGACATCACCCGGCGCGACACCATGCAGGCGCGGCTCCAGGCGGCCAACCCGGCATGGATGACACTGAACGCGACGATCGCTCCGGATGGCGACGCCGATCTGGATGGCGTGGATTTCTCCACGTTCCACATCCCCGCCTGCGAGGTCTGCGGCGGCATCCTCAAGCCCGATGTCGTTTATTTCGGCGAGAACGTACCGCGTGCACGTGTCGATACGGCATGGGCCCATCTTGAGCGTGCCGATGCCGTGCTGGTGCTCGGGTCATCGCTGATGGTTTATTCCGGCTACCGCTTCGTGCTGGAAGCCTCGCGGCGCGGCCTGCCCATCGCCTCGGTAAACTTTGGCGTCACCCGTGCCGATCCACTCATCACGCTGAAGATCGAACGCGGTTGCGCCGAAGCGCTGGCGCCGTACGCCGGCTAGCGTCGCGCGCGAAAGAACTGTCGCAGCATGTCGCCCGCCACGTCGGCACACAGGCCACCTTCCACCGTCACCCGGTGGTTGTGCAGCGGTGACACCAGCGTATCGAAGACACTTCCGGCCGCGCCGGTCTTCGGATCGGTGGCGCCGAACACCACCCGGCCGATGCGCGCGTGCACCATCGCCATGGCGCACATCGCGCAGGGTTCCAGCGTCACGTAAAGCGTCGAGCCCGGAAAGCGATAGTTCGACACCGCTTGCCCCGCTGCGCGCAAGGCCTGGATCTCGGCATGGGCCGTGGGATCGTTGAGCCCGATATTGCGGTTCCAGCCTTCGCCGATCACCTGCCCGTCCAACACCAGCACGGCGCCCACCGGCACTTCACCTTCCGCATCGCGCGCATGCGCCGCCAGCTCCAGGGCACGCGCCATGAAGGCGCGATCGGCGTCGGTGAACGCATCGGACAGATCCGGCGAAGGTGGCAGCGAAGACGACAAGAAGGCGGCCTGCGAGGCGGGAAAGGCCGCACATCATACCCTCAAGGCCGCACACCCTCCTGCGCCATCACGGCCAGCAGGGTCGCTACATGCGCTTCGGCCAGCACAGGCAGCACATTGGTCACGCCCAGCAGCAGGCCGGGCTGGCATACCCCGTCAGCCATGTACCAGGGCGAAAGCGGTACCGGCGACAGCCCCGAGGAAAAGATGGCGCGTGCAAGGGCGACATCATCCGTACTCGGCGGAAGTTCCAGCCGAATGGCCAGACCACCTGCGTGGCCGTCGAGGCCATGCAAGGCAAGCGCGGCAAGCAGCGCATCGCGACGCTCGGCATACGCGCGCTTCATGCGCCGCAGATGGCGCAGGTAGTGGCCCTCGTGCAGGAAGGATTCAAGCGCGTTCTGCACGACCGGCGGGGGTGCCGGATCCAACGTGCCCGCCACCTGTGTCGCCGCGGCGGTCAGCTCCTCTGGCACCACGAGAAAGCCAATGCGCAGCGACGGTGCCATCGTCTTGCTGAAACTGCCGATGTGCAGCACGCGCCGGCCGTCCAGTGACGCCAGTGCAGGAGCCGCGCGACGCACCAGTTGCAACTCGCCAAGGAAATCGTCCTCCACGATCCAGCGACCGGTGGCGGCCCAGTCCAGCAACGCGTGCCTGCGTTCCAACGACAGGGTGTGGCCCAGCGGGGCCTGCTGGCCGGGGGTGACTAGGGCGAACAGCGCGTCCGCAGCCCGGGCGATGCCTGCCGCTACATCGAGGCCGTCATCGTCCACCGGTACGCCCACGGCATCCACGCCGGACCATGCAAGCGCCGTGCGCGCAAACGGGTAACCCGGGTCCTCGACCCAGGCGCGTTGCCCCTGCGCACGCAGGATGCGCATGGCGATGCTGAAAGCGCCCGAATAGCCGTGGGTGACGAAGACCTGCGCCGGCCGGCAGGCAAGCCCCCGGGCGACAGCGAGATACGCGGCGATCTCGGCACGCAGACCCGGTTCGCCGGACGCATCGGGGTAGCCCGTCGGTACGTCGATGGCTTTGCGTGCCGCCTGCGTGAGTTTCCGGGACCATACGGCCGCCGGAAAAAGATCGGCGGCCGGAACGCCCAGCTGGAACGGCAGTGGCCGTGTGGCACCTGCGGGAAACGGCCCGAACGACTCCCTGCCCTTCGCCGGCTCAGGCACCGGGCGTGAGGCCGGAGGCCGCTTCGCCACACGGGTACCGGCCGCGCCGGCCGCCATGACGAACTGGCCGTCGGCCAGTCGCTCATAGGCCTGTCGTACCGTGCCACGGGCTACGCCAAGTTGCACGGCGAGGTCGTTCCATGAGGGCAGGCGCGCGCCCGGTGCGAGGCGACCGTCGTGGATCGCTTCGCGAATGCCGTCCGCGATCTGCTCGGCCAGCGAATGCCCGGCCGAGCGGTCGATACGTATGCCGAAGGAACCATCCATCCAAACATGGTACATCCGAAATTGCAGAACTTGGCCCTTTCGGACGTACCGTTCCGGGCGCAAGCTGGTGACATCCACAACACCCGGAACCGCCACCATGAGCAAGCGCATCAACTACAACAAGGTTGCCCCCGACAGCACCAAGGGGCTCTTCGCCGTTCACCAGTACCTCGCCGGCAGTGGCCTGGGCGACCTGATCGACCTTGTGTACCTGCGGGTATCGCAGATCAACCAGTGCGCCTACTGCATCGACATGCACTCGCAGGACCTGCACAAACATGGCGTGCCCTTCGAGAAGCTGATCCTTACCTCGGCCTGGCGTGAGGCCGGTGCCGTGTTCTCGCCGCGCGAACAGGCCGCGCTGGCCTGGGCGGAGTGCGTGGCGCAGGTGGATCGCACCGGCGTGCCCGACGAGGACTATGCCGCCGCGACCGCCGTATTCAGCGACAAGGAACTGGCCGACCTCAGCGTAGCCATCGCGTTGATGAGCGCCTACAACCGGCTCGGCGTGGCATTCCGCAATGCGCCGGTGGCCGCCAGCAGGCTGATCGCTCAGGCCTGACGACGGCGGAAGCAATCACGTGCATGGTCGTCGACGATGCCGACGGCCTGCATCCAGGCGTAGACGATCGTCGGCCCCACGAACTTGAAGCCGCGCTTCTTCATGTCTTTCGAGATCGTGACGGACAGCGGCGTCTGCGTGGGAAAGGTGCGACCGTCGCCTCGGATCACCTTGCCGCCGGTGAACGACCAGCAGTAACTGTCGAAGTCCTCGCCGGCCTTGCGCATGGCTTCGTAGATGCGCGCACCGTTGATGGTGGCCTCGATCTTGGCGCGCGAACGCACGATGCCTGGGTCGTCCAGCAGGCGCAGGATGTCCTTCTCGCCGAAACGGGCGACCCTGGCCGGATCGAAATCCTTGAAGGCTTTGCGGAACGACTCGCGCTTGCGCAGGATGGTGATCCACGACAGGCCGGCCTGGAAGCCTTCAAGCATCAGCTGCTCCCAGAGCATGCGCGAATCGTGCAGCTCGATCCCCCACTCTTGGTCGTGGTAATCGCAATAGAGCGGATCGGCACCGGTCCAGGTACAACGTCGCGTGTCGGCGTCCATCATTCTTCCCTTCGTGAAGCGCAAGACGCCAAGCTTTTCACGTCTACGCGTCGTCGTCGAGGTCAGGCACGCAATCGCTGCGCAAGGCGCGTCATGGCGCGGGCGAACGTCTCGCGATCATCCAGCGCACGCGCAAGCACGATGGCACCCTGGATGCCGGCAACGGCCTCTTCCGCCGCATCGCGCGCCGCTTTCGCATCACGCCCGGCGCGCACGAGTGCATCGGCCAGTGCGTCGATCCAGCGTGCGAAATACGTTGCCACCGCGATGGCGAAGCGATCCCGCGTGCCGTCCAGTGCAAATGCACCGACAAGGCAGACGCGGCCGCCACCCTGGAAGTAGCTGGCCACGGTCTGCCACATGGTGTCGATCGCCCGGGCGGGAGGATCGGTACGCAATGATGCAAACAGGTGGCGTTCGAACCACGCATCGATGTCCGCAAGCACCGCGGCGGCCATGTCGTCCTTGCCGCCGGGAAAGAAGTGATAAAGGCTGCCCTTGCCCAGCCCCGTGCGTTCGTGGATGCGCGCCATGCTGGCACCGTCATAGCCCAGTTCGCGGAAGACCTCCGCGAGCATGGGCACCACGTCGGCGCGTTCGTAGACCAGGCGCGCCATTACAGACCCAGGTCCGACAGCTCCGGGTGGTCGTCCGGGCGACGCCCTTGCGGCCAGTGGAAGCGGCGCTCCTGCTCGCGGATGGGCAGGTCGTTGATGCAGGCGAAGCGCCGTTGCATCAGGCCGGCCTCGTCGAATTCCCAATTCTCGTTGCCGTAGGAGCGGAACCAGTTACCGCTGTCGTCGTGCCATTCGTAGGCGAAGCGCACGGCGATGCGGTCACCCGTATATGCCCAGAGTTCCTTGATGAGGCGGTACTCCTGCTCCTTCGCCCACTTGCGGGTGAGGAAGGCCACGATGGCCTCGCGGCCGGTGACGAATTCGGCACGGTTACGCCATTGGCTGTCGGGCGAGTAAGCCAGCGAGACCTTGCGCGGGTCGCGGCTGTTCCAGCCGTCCTCGGCAAGGCGGACCTTGGCGACGGCGGTGTCGTGGGTGAAGGGAGGAACGAGCGGGGGCATGAGGCATCTCCGTACCAAAGTGAATCCAGTGTACCAATCAGTACACTGGATTCAATCCCCCTTGTAGGAGCGCGCCTCGCGCGCGACCGGTCAAGGCGGTGAGCCACCCGTTACAAACCACGTTACGGCTTGAACGGGGGCAACACTTTGTACCTGTCGCGCGCGAGGCGCGCTCCTACAAGTCACGGTGGGCTTCAGCGTCATCGCCGCCTATACGTAGCGACCCTCGGCGTTGCGCGACCAGGTGGGCGCTGCCTGCAGCGGCCCCTCGGCATGGAACAACTGGCGGTAGCGCGACGGTTGCGAGCGCAGGTACTGCTTTGGCGCCATCACCGTGGCGCCCAGCTCGGCTGCGGCGTGCCAGGGCCAGCGCGGGTCGTAGAGCACCGTGCGGGCCAGGGCCACCACATCCGCGTCGCCCGTGGAGACGATGGCCTCGGCCTGCTGCGGCTCCGTGATCAGGCCCACGGCCACCACGGGAATCGACACCGCCGCCTTCACCGCGCGGGCAAACGGCACCTGATAGTTTGGCCCCACGGCAATCTTCTGGTGTTCGTGCAGGCCACCGCTGGACACATGGATGGCATCGCAGCCGAGAGCCTCCAGCGCCCGGGCGAAAGCGACGGTCTGCTCTACATCCCAGCCGCCTTCGTACCAGTCGGTCGCGGACACGCGCACCGTCACCGGCTTGTCCGCCGGGAATGCCTCGCGCACGGCGCGGAATACTTCCAGCGGGAAACGCATGCGATTTTCCAGCGAACCGCCGTATTCGTCATTGCGCCGGTTCGACAGCGGCGACAGGAACTGGTGCAGCAGGTACCCATGTGCTGCATGGATCTGCACCAGGTCGATGCCGAGCCGGTCGGCACGCTTCGCGGCCTCGACGAAGGCATCGCGGATGCGGTCCATGCCTACGCGATCCAGCGCCAGTGGCGCCACATCGCCTTCATGGAACGGCACCGCCGACGCGGACACCGTCTGCCAGCCATTGTCATGATCCGGCGCAACCTGCCGCCCTCCCACCCAAGGCACTTCGCAGGATGCCTTGCGCCCCGCATGGGCCAGCTGGATGCCGATAGGCATCGTAGACCAGCGACGCACGCCGTCCAGCACACGACGCATGGCGTCTTCGGTGGTGTCGTCCCACAGGCCCACGTCGCCATAGGTGATGCGCGCATCGGGCAGCACGGCCGAGGCCTCGATGGTGAGCAGCGAAGCGCCCGACAACGCCAGCTGGCCCAGGTGGATGAGGTGCCAGTCGTTCATCCGCCCTTCCTGCGCGGAGTACTGGCACATCGGCGCGATGACGATGCGGTTGCTCAATTCGAGGTTGCGGATACGCAGCGGGGTGAACAGCCTGGGTTGTGCCATGGGAGGCTCCGGAAAGGGAATGCGCCGACTATGGCATCGCATCCGTCATCTACAAGTCTTCCTGTACGCAAATCGGGCGCTGGTCCACTATAGAAGGCATGGCCGCTCCCGATCTCAACCTTCTCATCGCCCTCGATGCCTTGCTGACCGAAGGCAGCGTGGCCGGTGCCGCGCGTCGCATGAACCTCAGTGCACCTGCCATGAGCCGCACGCTGGGCCGCATCCGCGACGCGCTCGGCGATCCGGTGTTCGTGCAGTCCGGACGCACGATGGTGCCCACGCCACGTGCATTGGAGATGCGCGAGCGCGTGCGCCAGGCCGTCGAGGATGCCTCCGCCCTGCTGGCTCCCGGCATCGATGTGGACCTCACCGGCATCGAACGTCGCTTCGCCGTGCGCGCCAACGACATCTTCGTCGGCATGTATGCCGGACGCCTGCTCGATACCATGAGCCGAGAGATGCCGCGCGCCACCTTGCGCTTCACTCCCGAGGAAGATGACATCGACGGCGAGGCGCTGCGCAGCGGACGCATCGACCTGCTGGTAAACCCGTTCCGCCCTGTCGGGCCGGAAATGCGCGTGCAGCCGCTGTTCTCCACGCGCTTCGTCGGCGTGGCGCGCAAGGGGCATCCGTTCTTCGACGGACCGGCCACTGCCGAACGCTTCGTACAGTGGCAGCACATCGGCGTTTCCCGTCGCGGCAGGGCGCGCGGTCCCATCGACGACGCACTGGAAGCCCTGGGCCTTGCCCGGCAGGTGCCTCTCGTGGTGCCGACACCCTACGCCGGTGCGTTCGCCCTGCTCGACTCGGACCTGCTGCTGCCGCTGCCGAACCAGCTCGCCGAAGGTGTCCTGCGCGCCGGCCTGGATGTACAGCTGTTCGAGCTGCCCGTGCCGCTGGAACCGGTGGACATCAGCCAGACCTGGCACCCGCGCTGGCAGAACGATCCGGCGCATCGCTGGTTGCGGCGTACGATCCGCCAGCTCTGCGGGCACTGAGTCCACCATTGCACCGGACGCACTCATGGAGTGCGGACACGTAACTTTTGCGAATCATTCGCAACAACCACCATGAGCCGGACCTCGCTCTTCCGGCTCACCCGTGCGCTCCCTCACCACTTCCATCCCATACCTTACCGACGCGCTGCGCTGGCTGGATCTCGGTACACCCCGCGCCCGCTATGTGATGCGCTCGGTGCTGGCCGCCGCGCTGGCGATCACCGTGTCCTACCTGCTGGAACTGGAAACGCCGTACTCGGCGGCGTCCACCGTGCTGCTGGTGGTCAATCCCGTGCAGGGCGCCGCCATCGGCAAGGGCGCGTGGCGTTTCATCGGCACACTGGGCGGCATGCTCGCCTCGTTCGCGCTGATGGCCGCATTTGCCCAGAAGCCCTGGCTGTTCGTGATCGGCTTCGGCATCTGGCTGGGCTTGTGCGTAGCCGGCATGAGCGTGCTGCGTCACTTCCGTGGCACCGGCGCGGTCGTCGCCGGTTACACCGTGGGCCTCGCCACCTTCGGCGCCATGCAGCATCCGGAACACGCCTTCGAACACATCGTCGGACGCGGCTCCACCGTGCTGATCGGGGTGGTGTGCCTGGCCCTCGTCTTCGCGCTCACCGGCACACGCAGCGTACGCGGCCGGCTGGAAGCCCTGCTGTCGCGACTGGCCGCCCACGTCGCGGCAAGCGTGGCGCAGCAGATCGCCTCGGGAACCTCGCGCCTGTCACCCGAGCGACGGGCCGTGCTCGGCGACATCTACGGCGTGGACGACCTGCTCTCGCTGGGCAAGGCCGAATCCGAAGATGTGGCCCGGCGTGCGGCATCGATCCGCCATGCCATGGTGTCGCTGTTCGCCACGGCGGTGGAAACCGAAGCACGGGCGCCCGGAGGATGGGCGAAGGCATGGCAGGATGCCGCCGATGCGCTGGGCAACGGTGATACCGGCCACGCACGCGCACGGCTGAAGCATGCGCGTCACCTGCTATCGCGCGAATGCATGGCGCATGCACGCCTTGCCGGACAGATCGACGACTTTCTTGCCGCACTGGATGGCATCGAAGGCCTGCACCGCACGCTGCCACGCAACGCCGCGCCGGTGGCCTTTCATCGCGACTACCGTGGCGCGTGGCGCAATGGGCTGCGCGCGGCGATCACGCTGATCCTCGCTGGTGCCTTCTGGCTCGTCACCGGCTGGACCGACGGCGACATGATGCTGCTGATCGTGGCGCCCTATTGCGCCTTGCTGGCCCTGGCCCCCGACCCTGCGGCCGGTGCCTGGGGCTTCTTCAAGGGCACGGTCGTGGCGGTGCCTGCCGCCTTTGTCTGCGCCTTCGGCATCCTGCCGCATATCGATGGCATGCCCTTGCTGCTGGTGTCCCTGGCGCTGTTCTGGATACCGGGCATCTATGCCACCACGCTGCCGCGACACGGCCTGGCCGCACTCGCCTACCTGGTTGGCTTCAACACGCTCACCAGCGCCGCCAATCCCATGCACTACGACCTGGCCCAGTTCCTGAACTGGTCGCTGTCCTGGCTGTTCGCCACCGCGTTCACCGTGCTCGCCTTTCGCGTCGTGCTGCCGAAGCAGCCCGCGCGTGACCTGGAACGCCTGCGCCTGCACATCCGCGATGCCAGCCTTTCGATCCTGCGTGGCGCCACGCCGTCGACAAGTGCATGGCGCTGGCGGCAACAGCACCGGCTTGCGCAACTGGGCGCCATGCTCAAAACCCGGCCACAGCAGCTCGATGCCGCCTTGACCGATGCGCTCGCCAGCCTGCATCTCGGCCGCGACCTGCTCCGCCTGCGCGCACTGCGCGAAGCCGACGATACAACCCGGTCCATACGCCATGCGCTCGCCTGCATGGCTCGCCGTAGCAGCATGCCCATGACGGCTGCCCGCCATGCACGCCGGGCTTCGCGCCAGTTGCGCGATGCATCGCCTTGCGCCGCCGACGCCTTTGCCGACATCGCCGCCCTGCTCGACCGGCATGCCGATTACTTCACACCAGGGTCTTATTCATCCCGTGCTCAGTGAATTCTCCATCGCGGGCATCTACCTGCCGCCGTTCTTCGTCTACGCCTGCGTGGCCGGCCTCGTCTTCGTCGTGCTCCGCCACCTGCTGGCCCGCCTGGGCGTGCTCCGTCATGCGTGGCATCCCGCGCTGTTCGAGTTCGCGCTTTCCGTCATCCTGCTTTCATTGCTGATCCTCCATGTCTGATGCCCTCCCCCTGTTGAAGCGGCTTGCCCGCGCCCTGCTCACCCTCGCCGCCGTGGCGGCGGCGGCCCTGCTCGTCGTATCGCTATGGCGTGCCTATGTACTTGCCCCATGGACGCGCGACGGTCGTGTCAGTGCCCAGGTGGTGCGCATCGCTCCCGAAGTGTCTGGCACCGTCGTGGACGTGGCGGTCGCAGACAATCAGTACGTGAAGAAAGGCGATGTGCTCTATCGCATCGACCCGGAACGCTTCCGCGTCGCCGTGGACGATGCGGAAGCCGCGCTCGATGCCGCCAGCGAAACCCTCGCGCAGAAAATCGAGGACGCGCAGCGTCGCAAGGGCATGGACGACCTCGTGCCGCGCGAAGACATCCAGCAGGCGCAACGCGCCATCGCCCTGGCCCGGGCCGCGCAGCGCCGTGCGCAGGCGACGCTGGACCTCGCGCGGCTGGATCTGCACCGATCCGAGCTGCACGCGCCGACGGATGGCTACATCACCCATCTGCGCCTGCGCAACGGTGACTACGCCGTGGCCGGCCAGCCTGCGCTGGCGCTGCTCGATGCGCACAGTTTCTGGTTCACCGGGTATTTCGAGGAAACCAAGCTTCGCCAGGTGCATCCCGGCGCCGCCGCTCGCATTCGCCTCATGGGATACGACGCGATCGTGCCCGGTCGCGTGCACAGCATCGGGCGAGGCATTACCGATACCAACGAGCAGGCTGACGCCACCGGCCTGCCCAGCGTGGAGCCCAGCTTCAGCTGGATACGGCTGGCCCAGCGTATTCCCGTGCGCATCGAACTCGGCGAACTGCCTCCCGGCGTGACCCTCGTGGCGGGCATGACGGGCAGCGTGGATGTCGGCGATCCCGCCGGCCGTGACGGCTCGCAAGGCCGGTTGACCACCTGGCTGCACGAGTGGATGTGACGATGAAAAGCCTGCTCGTTGTCGCCATGGCCGGCACGTTGGTGGCCTGCGCCACCGTGGGTCCGGATTACCATCCACCACGCGCCTCGCTGCCTTCGAGCTGGAGCCAGTCGCACGACGGCATGACCCCGGCCGACGTCGAATCGCTGCGCACCTGGTGGCGGCGTTTCGACGATCCCCTGCTCGACCGGCTCGTGGACCAGGCGCTCGCGAGCAACCAGGATCTCGGCATTGCCCTGGCCCGCCTGCAACAGGCCAGGGCCGACCGCAGTATCGCAGCGGCAGGCCTGGGGCCCAGTGTGGGCGCACGCGGAAGCCTGCAGACCTTGCGCACCAGCCGACGCACCGATCCACCGGGGGGCGGCGTAACGCAAGCCTATGATGCAGGCATCGACGCCAGCTGGGAGCTGGACCTGTTCGGTGGATTGCATCGCAACCTCGAAGCGGCGGATGCACGCGTATCGGCCGTCGAAGCCGATGGCTACGCATTGCGCGTTGCGCTGCTCGCCGAACTGGCGACCGACTACGGCCAGCTGCGCATGACGCAGGCACGCCTGGCGGTTGCGCAGGAAAACATCGACACGCTACGTGATAGCGAGCGTATCGCCGAGCGCGCCTGGCACGCGGGGCTGGGCACCGAAGCCGATTACCGGCAGGCCCGCGCCGAACGTGAAGCCGCACAAGCACAGCCGGCACAGCTTGAAGCGGGTATCGCACGTCTTACCCACGCGATCGGCGTGCTTGCCGGTGGCTTCCCCGGCGACTGGAAAGAAGCCTTGCAGGCGACAGCACCCACACCGCTGCTGCCGCCACGTTTACCGCTGTCCATGCCTTCGGACGTGATCCGCCAGCGCCCCGACCTGCGCGCGGACGAACGTCGCCTTGCCGCTGCCACAGCGGATATCGGTGTCGCCGAAGCGGCACGCTATCCACGCTTCAGCATTCCGTTGTCGCTGGGTACCGACGCCCACCTGCTCCATGATCTCTTCAGCGCGGCGAGCGCATCGTGGAGCCTGGCATTCGCAGGGAGCCAGACGGTCTATGACGGTGGCCGCAACCGCGCCAACGTCGTTCATGCCGAAGCGGAAGCGCAGGCGGCGCGGCTTGCATGGGAGCGCGATGTTCGCCTCGCCCTGCGCGATGTGGAAGACGCGCTCACCGGCCTGGACACGGCAAGGCGCCGCCGCGAATACCTCATGGCGGCCATCGACGACAGCCGCGCGGCGCTGGATCGCGCGACGCGGCTTTATCGCCAGGGCCTCAGCGGCTACCAGCCCGTGCTCACCGCGCAACGCTCGCTCAACACCGCACGCGACGCACGACTACTGAACGACCAGGACGAACTCGACGCCGGCATCGCGCTGTACAAGGCCCTGGGCGCAGGATGGAACACCCCACCCCTGTAGGAGCGCGCCTTGCGCGCGACCGCTACGGAGTGATTCGCGCATGGCTCCGTAGCGGTCGCGCGCAAGGCGCGCTCCTACAGGTGGGGTTGTCGTGACTTTGACCACGCTGCGCTCCAGAACGCCACCAGGAGTAATCCGGTTGCCACCATGAAGGTCAGATGCATGCCCGCCGCCACGGCAGCAGGCACAGCGGCCGCTACATCATCGCGCCCCACCCCGTGCGCAAACACCGCACCAAGCAGCGAAGCCCCCGCCACCAGCCCAAGATTGCGCGACAGATTCAACAAACCCGACACAAGTCCACGACGCCCTCCGGGCACCCCCGCCATGACCGCCGTGTTGTTTGCCGCCTGGAACGTGGCATAGCCCAGCGTCAACACGAGCAACGCAAGCAGGTAACCCGGCAATCCGTATCGCAACGGGACAAGCACCAGCGCAGCCGCACCGGCCACCATGCATCCGAGGGCCAGGATGCCGATGCGATCCGCGCCATGTCGGTCCACCAGGCGACCCGACAGGATGCCCGTCACTGCCGAGACCACCGGCCCGCACGACATCGCCAGGCCCACGCCTGCGGTGGTAAGTCCGAGAGCATTGGACAAATAGAACGGCCCGACCACCAGCGTCGCGATCATCACGGAAGTGACCAGCAGGTTGGCGACACAGCCCATGGCAAGACGACGGTCGCGCAGCAGTCCGAAATCCAGCCGCGGTGCCTGCGCACGCGTTTCGTTGACTTCGTCGGCAGGCAGGTAACGCCAGGCGAAGACGATCGCCAGCATTCCCAGCGGAATACTGACCAGGAAGATCGCCCGCCAGCCCAGCGTCGCGAGCAGGATGCCGCCAAGCGACGGCCCCAGTGCGGTGCCTATGGCCGACGTGGTGCCAAGCCAGCCCATCGCCGAACCAATGCGCTCCCGGGGCACCGTACCCGCCACGAAGGCCAGCGTAAGCGCCATCATCACCGCTGCGCCGGCGCCTTGCAGCGCCCTGGCGAGCAACAACCAGGGCAGCGAAGGGGCAAGTCCGCAGAACAGCGACGCCCAGGTGTACAGCAGCAACCCGGCAAGCAGCAGCCGGCGATGCCCAACATGGTCACCGACCCGACCAGCTACCACGACGAGGGCCGTCACGGCCACGAGGTACACGATCACCACCCACTGCGCATCGTGAAAGCTGCTGCCGAACACCCGGGCGAAGGTGGGCAGTGCGACGTTGGCGATGCTGGTGCCCAGCGACGACATGAGCATGCACAACGAAAGGGCGGCAAGCGCGGGCCGGGCCGAAGGCGCGGCCGAGCGCTGCCCGGAGCGCTCTCCGGACACGGAAGAGAGGTTCAACGGAGTGCTCTCGCAATAAAGGGATGACATCAGCGTAGTGCCGTCCCCGCCGTCACGGAAGGCGCGACGCATGCATTGACTACCTGCGTGGCACGCCATGTCGCATGGTATCGTCCGCGCCATGTCGCAGCCCGACCTCAACCTGCTGCTCACCCTCGATGTCCTGCTCGCCGAGGGCAGCGTAGCGGCCGCCGCACGGCGGCTGCAGCTGAGCCCTTCGGCCATGAGCCGGGCGCTTGCGCGACTGCGCGAGGCCACCGGCGATCCGTTGCTGGTGCGGGCCGGCAGCGCACTGGTGCCATCGCCACGCGCGCTGGAACTACGTGATCGTGTCGCCCAACTCGTGCGCGATGCGGATGCCGTGTTGAAACCGGCGCATGCACCGGATCTCTCTCAGCTTTCACGCACCTTCACCCTGCTTTGCAGCGATGGCTTCGCCGAAAGCTTTGGGGCCACACTTATCAGCCGCCTGCGTGCCGATGCACCGGCCGTGCGACTGCGTTTCGTACAGAAGGTGCGCAAGGGAAGCACCCCTTTGCGGGATGGCAGCGTCGATCTGGAAACCGGCGTGGTCGGTACCAGCACGAGCCCGGAAATCCGCACGCGTGCGTTGTTCGAGGATCGCTTCGTCGGTGTCGTGCGCCAGGAACACCCGCTGGCACAGCGACTACCCGATGCCCGCGACTACGCCGCGGCAAGCCACGTCCTGGTGTCCCGCCGCGCGCCTGATCGCGGTGTCGTCGACGACGCGCTGGAGGCGCTCGGCCTGCAACGCGATGTCGCGGTGATCGTCAGCGGGTTCGGGCCGGCCCTTGCGCTGGCCCGCGCCACCGATCTCGTCGCCACGGTGCCCGAGCGTCATACGCGTGCCCTGCACGAGGGCATGCATGCATTCCCGCTACCCGTCGATATTCCGTCGATAACCCTGTCGATGCTCTGGCACCCGCGCATGGATGGCGATGCGACGCACGCGTGGCTGCGCACCTGTGTCCGCGAAACCTGCTCCCTGTAGGAGCGCGCCTTGCGCGCGACCGGTTATCGCGACACGCGACAACCCGGTCGCGCGCAAGGCGCGCTCCTACAGGGGGGTGTTGCGCATCAGGGTGGTCAAGCGGTCGGCATCTTCCGGTGTGGCCGGGTTGTACACCACGAGGCTGAGGTCGGGGCGGCCGTCTACGATGAAGGATGAGTATTCGAAACTCATCGGGCCCAGCGCATGGTGGCGAAGGCGCTTCAGCCCGGCGCCATAGCCGCGCACGTCGTTGCTACGCCACATCGCCTCGAAATCAGCACTTGAACTGCATAGTTCCGCGACAAGGCCCTCCGCTTTCGACGCCACGCCTGCGCGTGCCACATCCGCACGAAAGGCAGCCACGACGAAACGCGCCACGCCTTCCCAGTCGAACTGAGCCTCGCGAACGTACGAATCCTGGAAAATGAGCCGGAGTACATTCCGGCGCTCGGGCGGCAGCTTGCCGTAGTCCGTCAGCACCATGGTGGCGGCCCGGTTCCAGGCCACGATGTCCCATAGCGGCGTCTTCACGAAGGCAGGGCTGATGGCAAAGGCATCCAGCACTCTTTGCAGGCGCGGGGTCACGCTGTCGTCTTCCACGTAGCGCACATCCGGCGAGCGACCGAGCGCAAGCAGGAACAGGTGTTCGCGCTCGGCGTCGGTGAGCATCAAGGCTTGCGCGATACGCTCCAGAACCTCGGCCGAAGGTGCGCCGCCGCGGCCCTGCTCCAGCCATGTGTACCAGGTGGCGCTGATGCTGGCTCGTTGCGCGACTTCTTCCCGTCGCAATCCAGGCGTGCGTCGGCGCGCGGTCGTGAAACCCAGGGCAGCCGGGTCGAGTTTGGCGCGGCGGTCCTTCAGGAACACACCGAGCAGGTCCGCGTTCGCTGTGGTCGTCGCCATCCTGTTAGTCCTTATACCCGTATAACGTCACGACTTTACCCCGATATCCATGGAGACAAGAGTAACGCCATCGACCAACGATGGAGCAACACCATGCACGTATTCGTTACCGGGGCCACCGGCTTCGTCGGCTCGGCCGTCGTCAAGGAACTGCTTGCCCATGGGCACGAGGTCAGTGGTCTCGTGCGCTCGGATGCCGGTGCTAAAGCGCTGGCCGCCACCGGCGCCCGGGTCGTCCGTGGCTCGCTGGAAGACCTGGACAGCATGCGCCAGGGCGCCCGCGAAGCCGATGCGGTGATCCACACCGCGTTCAACCACGATTTCTCTCGCTTCCTTGAGAACTGCGAGCTGGACCGTCGCGCCATCGACGCCATCGGCAACGCATTGGATGGCTCGACAAAACCCTTTGTGATCACGTCAGGCCTGGGGCATATGGAACATGGGCGCCTGGCCACCGAAGACACCGCATCACTTCCCGTCTCGCCCGCGTACCCACGCGCATCGGAAGCGGCCGCGGAAGCCGTCGCGACACGCGGAGTCCACGCCATGGTGGTGCGACTTCCGCCCACCGTGCATGGCGATGGCGATCACGGTTTCGTGCCGCATCTGGTCAACGTTGCACGGGACAAGGGCGTGGCAGCCTATGTGGGCGATGGCGCAAACCGCTGGCCGGCCGTACATCGCTTCGATGCCGCCCGCGTCTTTCGACTCGCCGTCGAACGAGGCAGCCGGGGTGCCCGTTATCACGCGGTGACGGAAGAAGGCGTGCCGTTCCGCGACATCGCGGGCACGATCGGCCGCGAACTCAACGTGCCCGTGCAGGCACTTACGCCGGAAGATGCCGCCGCGCATTTCGCCTGGTTCGCCCGTTTCACCGCCCTGGATGTACCGGCCTCCGCAGCGCAGACCCGGGCAGCCCTGGGCTGGGAAGACGCGGGCCATCCCAGCCTGCTCGATGACATGAAGGCGCAATACTTCCACCGCTGACTGAAGCCAGGCACGGAAGCCATGCTGCGCTAGTCCAGCGAACGTCCCTTGCGCCAGTAGCCCATGAGGTTCATGGCCTTGCGATCGACGCCCCGTTCGTTGACGAGATGGCGGCGGATATCCAGCACCGCCGCTGCTTCGCCGGCGATCCACGCGTAGAACGCGCCATCGCCACCGCTGGCCTGCTCCCAGAGGATGTCGTTGTCCACGTCGATGTCCGTCACGGCGGCATCCACACCGTGACGCGGCAATGGCACGTCACGCAGGGCTTCCAGCAAGCGCTGGCCATAGTCGTACGCGTGATCGCGTGGCAGCCAGCGGACGCTCAGCCCTTCGAGGGCTGCCAATGGCAGGCGGTCTGCTTCGGTGGGCACCTCGATAAGCGCCTCGATGCGCGGGCGCGATGGCGATGCCGCGATGTGATCGAGAATCGAAGCCACGGCAGGCAGTGCGCTCTCATCCGCCACGATCAGTACGCGATCGACATCCTGCGGCGGATGCCACTCATAGCCGCGCGAGTCGTGCTCTGCGCGCGCATCCGGCGCGAACAGCACCATAGGATCACCCTCTTTCGCTTCCAGCGCCCAGCGGGATGCGGGGCCGATGCTTCCGTGCACCGCGAAATCAATGTCCACTTCCGCGACATCCGCACGCAAGGCCCGGATGGTGTATGTGCGCATCGCGGGTTTCGATGCGTCGTCGAGTGCGCGGAAGGCAGCAATCCAGTCGGGGCCGCGTGGCAACTCCGGCCGCTGGCCGGCCTGTTCGGGGAAGAACATCTTGATGCGCTGGTCGGGTCCGGGAAACGCCATGCCGGCGACATCCTCACCCGTGAACACGAAACGCACCATCGAAGGGCTCAACACGATCCGGTGTTTGACCACCGTATCGAAGAAACGATAACTGTCGACCATGACCACTCCACATCACCATGCCCGATACGGGCAGCAAGGGTGGCTGCGTCGACCGGCAATGCGGCGCGTGGCTGGAAGGCAAGTCTGCGCCCTGGGCGCAGGCTTCGCAAGTTACCGCGGGTAAATCGAGGCGTGCGCAAAACGCACGCCTCGCCGCCCATGTAGGAGCGCGCCTCGCGCGCGACCGCTTTTGGCGATCACCATTCCGCCGAACGCTGCTGCGGCCGGCCAGGTACGGGCCATAACGGTCGCGCGCAAGGCGCGCTCCTACAAGAGCCTTTTACTGGCGTTTGCCCTCGAGTTCTTTGGCCAGTTCCGGGAGGTGATAGACCTTGCGTACGGCTTCCAGCAATGCCGCGGTATCCACCGCCACCGCGCGGTTCATCGTGCCGTCGAAGGTGAAATCGCCACCCAGCGAATGGATGTTGCCGTCGAAGATGAGGCCAATGGCGTGGCCCTCCCTGTCGATCACCGGGCTGCCCGAATTGCCGCCGATGATGTCGTTGTCGGTGACGAAATCGAACGGCGTGGACAGGTCGAGCGACGACTTGGCCTTGATCCAGCTATCCGGAAGCCGGAAAGGATCGGCACCTGTCGCACGCGTATACGCACCGGCGAAGTCGGTGAACGGAGGCACGTCCTTGCCCTTCTCCTTCCAGCCCACCACCTTGCCGAAGCTCAGGCGCGGCGAGAAGGTGGCATCGGGATAGTTCGACGTACCGTCGCGCGCGAAGCGTGCCTGCGCGATGGCTTCTTCCGCCTTCGACGTCGGTGCGGACACTTCATCCTCGTACTGCTTGCGGATGGCACGCGCTTCCGGATCGACGGACCGCGCGAGCACGATCATCGGATCATTCGATGCCGCGATGGCCGTCTCACCACCTTCCCACAACGCCTTGCGCGCAGCAGGATCGGCAAGCTTCGTGCCCTTGACCAGTGAGTCGGCCACCTGAGCCGGAGAGTGCGTGCCGAGTACCTGCTTCACGAACGGATCGTCTGCACCCAGGATCTGGCGCAGCTTTTCCAGCGACCAGCTCATCAGGGTGGTTTCGAACGCGGGATACACCGGCGCGGTGGAAACCACCTGTTGCTCCAGTGCAGGGAGGTTTGCATCGCGATACTCCGGCAGGCGTTCACCGTCGGGTTTTCCGCGTTCCGCAGCCGCTCGCACCAGCGTACGCGCCTGCATGAACAGCTGGCCGCCGACGTCGAAGCCACGTCCGTTCTCCAGCAGGTTGAAGCGGTCACGAAGTTCCAGGGCCTTCGACTGGGCCTTGGCAAGATCGGCCCAGGGATCGCCGAACTTCTCGCGACGCGAGCCATCCGCTGCGATCCACTGGCGCAGTGCAGCGTCATCCTGCTGTTTGGTCTGCTGGAACCGCTTGTCGGTCAGGGTTTCGAGCCAGCCACGATAGACCTTCAGCGAATTGTCGAAACCGAAGAGAAGGTCCTGTGCCTGCTTGGCCTGCTCGTCGCCACGACGACCGTATTCCCACAGCACGCCGCGAAGCTCGGACAGGAAAGCCACGGAAGGCACGAGCTTGTGATCGCGCATGTCTTCCAGCTGTGCCCACGGCACCGCACGCTGCGTGGAGCCGGGGTTGCCGACCACGAAGGTCATGTCGCCGGCCTTGGGGCCCTTGGGCGAGAACGGCAGGTAATCCGGGGTCTTTGCCGGTTTACCGTCGACGTAGGCGCGGAAGAAGGTCACGTCGAGGTCGTAGCGCGGGAAATTGAAGTTGTCCGGATCGCCGCCGAAGAAGGCGATGGACTGTTCCGGTGCGAATACCAGGCGCACATCCTGGAAGCGCTTGTACTTGTACAGCGCGTAGCGGCCGCCGTTGTAGAGCTTCACCACGTCGCAGCGCCAGGCTTTCGCATCACCGGCCACGCAGCCCTTTTCCACGTCGCTTTCCACGGCACGCTCGGCCTTGATGCGCTCTGCGCCATCCTTGCCGTTCAGTGCGCCGAGCACCTTGTCGGTGACGTCGGTGATCGTGTCGAGCTGGTTGAGCTCCACTTCGGGGCACTTCGGCTCGTCTTCGCGGCGCGATGCCGAGAAGCCGTTTTCCATGAAGTTGCCCGTGGTGGAAAGCTGGGACAGGCAGCTGTTCGCGCAATGGTGGTTGGTCATCACCAGGCCATCGGGCGACACGAAGGAGCCCGAACACCCTTCGGCCAGCCGCACGGTGGATTTCTGCACGCGGGATATCCACGCCGCATCCGGCGCAAACCCGTAGCGTTGTTTCATCTGCTGCAACGGCAGGTGGTCCAGCGTCCACATGCCTTCGTCCGCGAAGGCGGCGGGCGTGGCGACCAGAAGCACGCCGAGCATCGTTCCCTTGAGATACCGCATCGAACGCTTCTCCTCATGAACGTGGCCGCCGGAGTGGCGACCGCAAATGTTACTTTGTAACAAATACGTCCAGGCCGGGAGCCTGCGGGAAGTCATGGTACGCCTCAGGCGACGGCCAGGCCCGGAAACAGCAGCGGCGCGACGGCGAGCAGGGCCGTCACGTCGGGCTGCGCCAGGGCGTGGCCGATCAGCACCAGGCGGGTGCCACGGGCGTCCATGGGTCGGGGTGCCAGCCGTTCGGCCGGATACGCCGTGCCCTGGACGGCGTGGACCACGCGAGGCGCATCGTCGCCCTGCACATGCACGATGCCCTTCATCCGCAGCAACGCCGGTCCGGCGGCGGCCAGCAGCAGGTCGAGCCAGCCGGCGAAGGCCTCTTCGTCTACGGGGGCATCGATGGACAGGGAGCGGCTGGGCATGGTCCCGTGGTAGCCCGCTGGGTCTTCCGCTGCACCCACCAGTCGCCAGGAAATGGGGCTGACCTCGAACGGGTCATCCGTCGAGCCGTCGGCCACGCTGGCCAGCGGGTTCGTCCGTCGCAGCCATTCCTCGACGCGAGGGCGCACGGCCTTGCCTACCCGGTCGAGCTTGCTGACCACCAGACGATCCGCAGCTTCCACCTGCTGAACCACCTCGGGGTGGTCGTGGCGGCTGGAGAGCACGGTTTCCGCGTCCACCACGGTCACGATGCCGGCAAGGCGGTAGTAGGCCGCCACACGATGGTCGCGATGCAGGGTGCGGGTGATGCCGGCCGGCGTGGCGAGGCCGGTGGTTTCTACCACGACCCGCTGGAACTGGCGCTCTCCCTTGCGCGAGAAACGCCAGATAGCGTCGGCCAGCGTGCGGCCCAGGTCGCCGTTGAGCGAGCAGCAGATGCAGCCTCCGGCCAGTTCCACCACGCCGTCGTCGTGGGCGTGGACCATGAGTGCGTGATCCAGCCCGATGTCGCCGAATTCGTTGACCACCACGAGGGTGGTGGGTCCGGGCTCGTTTGCGAGCACCCGGTTGAGCAGGGTCGTCTTGCCGCTACCGAGAAAGCCGGTCAGCACGAAGACCGGGACGCGATCGTCCAGCGAAGGCGGTATGCGGACGGCGCCCAGGGAGAGCGGCCCGTTCGGTTTGTTCATGACGGAGGGCATGCCGAAATGTTACATCATAACAATCCAGTCTTCCCGTAGGAGCGCGCCTGCGCGCGACCGGTCGGAGACATGAGCGCCCGGTTACCCCGGTCGCGCGCAAGGCGCGCTCCTACAGGGTTGTGGCGAGTTATGCAGGGCGCGTTCTTGTAGGAGCGCGCCTGCGCGCGACCGGTCGGAGACATGAGCGCCCGGTTACCCCGGTCGCGCGCAAGGCGCGCTCCTACAGGGTTGTGGCGAGTTATGCAGGGCGCGTTCTTGTAGGAGCGCGCCTGCGCGCGACCGTTCGGAGACATGAGCGCCCGGCTATTCCGGTCGCGCGCAAGGCGCGCTCCTACAGGGTTGTGGCGAGTCATGCGGGGCGCGCTCTTGTAGGAGCGCGCCTGCGCGCGACCGGTCGGAGACGTGAGCGCCCGGCTATTCCGGTCGCGCGCAAGGCGCGCTCCTACAGGGTTGTGGCGAGTCATGCGGGGCGCGCTCTTGTAGGAGCGCGCCCGCGCGCGACCGGTCGGAGACGTGGGCGCCCGGTTATGCCGGTCGCGCGCAAGGCGCGCTCCTACAGGGTTGGGGATCGGGGGTGCAGGCCCAGCAGGGCTCGCTGACCTGGCAGCCGACTTCCTCGTCCACATAGGTCACCTGCCCCAGTCCCTGGCAGATCGGGCACGGTTCGGCAGTCGGCACGGGAATGCTCCGGACAGTCTTGATACCGCCTTTATACGCCGGTGGCCCATCTCGGTGCCGTCTTGAAAGGCCCGCTCCTACGCTGATCGCCTGTTCACTCACGGAGCCTGCCATGCCCTTCCCCACCACCGCGACCGCCGCGCCATGAGCTGGCTCGGCGGTCTTCTTCTCGTCGCGCTGTTTGCCTACCTGGGCTATGCGCTGATCAAACCCGAGCGGTTCTGACCGCTTTATCGAGGATGTTATGAACGACATCGTCTTCCTGGCGGTGGCGGCACTGTTCTTTGCCGTCACCGCGCTGTTCGTCGTCGCGCTGGACCGGATCTGAAGCCATGTCCATCGACCTGCTCCAGTTCGCCCTCGTACTCGCCGCCATGGCCGCCCTCGTGGTGGTGGCCGGCCGCTGGCTCACCCATGTGCTCACGGACACGGCGCACGCGCTGCCCGAACGCCTCACCTACCGCCTGCTCGGCGTCGATGCCGGCAACGGCATGGACTGGAAACGCTACGGCCTTGCCCTGGTGCTCAGCAACGCCGCCATGATGCTGCTCGGCTACGCCCTGCTACGCGTGCAGTCGCTGCTGCCCTTCGACGCCCTGCAACGCCCCTCGCAAACGCCCGATCTTGCGTTCAACACCGCCGCCTCGTTCATCACCAACACGAACTGGCAGTCGTACTCCGGCGAATCCAGCCTGTCCAACTTCTCGCAGATGGCCGTGATCACCTTCCTGATGACGGTCAGTGCCGCCTCGGGCATCGCCGGCTGCGCGGCCTTCATCCGTGGCCTCGCCCAACGCGAAGCCCGTGATGTGGGCAACTACTGGGTGGACTTCACCCGCGTCACCTGGCGCGTGCTGCTGCCGGCCTGCCTGCTGCTCTCGCTGGTGTACGTATGGCAGGGCATGCCGCAGACCCTCGCCAGCAGCGTCGATGCCACCACGCTGGAAGGCATCACGCAGCACATCGTCACCGGCCCGGTGGCCAGCCTCGAAGCCATCAAGCACATCGGCACCAATGGCGGCGGCTTCTTCGGCATGAATGCCGCGCACCCGTTCGAGAACCCGACGCCCCTCACCAATACGCTGCACATGCTGGCGATGTTCCTCGTGCCCTCGGCGCTCACGTATGCCTTTGGCCGCATGCTGATGCGCCGTCGCCAGGGCTGGGCCTTCCTCGCTGCCTTCGTCGTGATGTTCGTGGGTTTCCTCTGCGTGGTGTACACGGCGGAACAACACGGCAACCCCGCCTTCGCCGGCATGGGCATCGATCAGCAGGCCAGCACCATGCAGGCCGGCGGCAACATGGAGGGCAAGGAAACCCGCTTCGGCATCGCACAGACCAGCGCCTTCGTCGCCGTGACCACCGCCGCCACCACGGGTTCGGTCGATGCGATGCACGACTCGCTCACGCCGCTGGGTGGCCTCGTACCGCTGTCGCTGATGATGCTCAACGACGTATTCGGCGGTGTGGGCGTCGGTTTCATCAACCTCGTGGCCTACGCCATCCTCACCGTGTTCCTGGTGGGCATGATGATCGGCCGCACGCCGGAATTCCTCGGCAAGAAGATCGAGGCGCGCGAGATCAAGTACGTGATGATCGCCGTGCTGGCCCATCCGTTCTGCATCCTGGGTTTTACCGCCCTGGCCGCCGTATGGCCCGATGCTCCCGCCAGCCTCGCCAACATGGGTCCACACGGTTTCAGCGAGCTTATCTACGCCTACACCTCAGGCACGGCGAACAACGGTTCGGCCTTCGCGGGCCTCAATGCGAACACGCCGTTCTTCAACACCACGATCGGACTGGCGATGCTGCTGGGTCGTTACTTCACCCTGCTGCCCATGCTTGCCGTAGCCGGCTCGCTGGCCACCAAACGCAACGTCCCCGAAAGCCAGGGCACCCTGCCCACGGCCACGCCCCTGTTCACCGGCCTGCTGATCTTCGTGATCCTCGTCGTCGGCGGCCTGACCTTCCTGCCCGCGCTTGCGCTGGGGCCGATCGTCGAACACCTGGCGATGCTCGCCGGACAAACCTTCTGAAGGCCACGCGATGACTTCCTCCCTCGTTCGTCCCGTACTCGTGTCCGCCGTGCTGTTCATGGCGGTGACCGGGCTCGGCTATCCGCTTGCCAGCACGGCGCTGGCGAAGGCGTTCTTCCCTCGCCAGGCCAGCGGCAGCCTCGTCACGCACGGTGGTGCCACCATCGGCTCAACCGTGATCGGCCAGGACTTCCATCGTCCGGACTACTTTCACCCTCGTCCCAGCATCACCGGCAACACCTCATACGATGCGGCATCCAGTGGTGCGAGCAACCTCGGCCCCACCAGCCGCAAGCTGCTCGACAGCCTGCACGACCGTGCCAATGCCTACCGCAAGGAAAACGGCCTCACGGCGGACGCACCGGTGCCGGTGGATGCCGTCACCGCCTCCGCGTCCGGCCTCGATCCCGACATCACGCTCGCCAACGCTCATGCGCAGGCCGCACGCGTCGCCGGACAACGACACCTGCCGCTGCCACGCGTCGTCGCGCTGATCGACGCACAGGCCACCGGCCGGCAGCTCGGCCTGCTCGGCGAACCGCGCGTAAACGTGCTTGCCCTCAACCTTGCCCTCGACGCCACGGCGTCGGGTGGTACGCCTTAATCTGGAGATGCCCATGACCACCCCGCATCCCACCATCCCCGACGACATCGCTCCGCGCCCCGCCGTGGCCTCGCCCGGCCTGGTCGACGTCATCGTCGCCGCGTTCGCCAAGCTTGCTCCGGCCACGCAGTGGAAAAACCCCGTGATGTTCGTCGTATACCTCGGCAGCATCCTTACCACCGTGCTTGGCATCCAGGCCCTGCGCGGGCACGCCGACGCTCCCACGGGTTTCATCTTCGCCATCGCCGCCTGGCTGTGGTTCACCGTGCTGTTCGCCAACGCCGCCGAGGCGCTGGCCGAAGGACGCGGCAAGGCCCAGGCCGAAGCACTGCGTGCCGCGAAGAAGCGCGTGCATGCCCGTGTACTGCGCGAGCCGCGCTACGACAGCACCTGGCATATCGTGCCCAGCGACGAGATCGTGGCCGGCACCTTCGTGCTGGTGGAAGCCGGCGACACCATTCCCGCCGATGGCGAGGTGGTGGAAGGCGTCGCTTCGGTCGACGAATCCGCCATCACCGGTGAATCCGCGCCCGTGGTGCGTGAATCCGGCGGTGACTTCTCGTCGGTGACCGGCGGCACCCGCGTGCTGTCCGACTGGATCATCGTGCGCGTCACCGCCAACCCGGGCGAAGCCTTCCTCGACCGCATGATCGCGATGGTGGAAGGCGCCCGCCGCGGCAAGACGCCGAACGAAGTGGCGCTTACCATCCTGCTGGTGGCACTCACCGCGATCTTTCTCGCCGTGTGCGCAAGCCTGCTGCCGTTCTCGTCGCTCAGCGTGCTGCTGAGCGGACATGGCAGCGTCGTGGGCCTGACCGTGCTGGTGGCCCTGCTGGTGTGCCTGATTCCCACCACGATCGGCGCCCTGCTCTCGGCCATCGGCATTGCCGGCATGAGCCGCATGCTGAAGAACAACGTCATCGCCATTTCCGGCCGCGCCATCGAGGCGGCAGGCGACGTAGACGTGCTACTGCTCGACAAGACCGGCACCATCACGCTCGGCAATCGCCAGGCCCACGCCTTCCTGCCCGCCGTGGGCATCGAGGAAGGCGCGCTGGCCGATGCCGCGCAATATGCCTCGCTGGCCGACGAAACCCCCGAAGGCCGCTCCATCGTCATTCTCGCCAAGCAGCGCTTCGACCTGCGCGGGCGCGAACTCAATGGCGGCGTGGCCGTGCCGTTCAGTGCGCGCACCCGCATGAGCGGCGTGGATCTGGGCGAGCGGATCATTCGCAAGGGCGCCGCCTCCGCGATCCGTGCCCATGTGGAAGCGCTGGGCGGCGCCTTCCCCCTGGACGTGGAACGCAGCGTAGAGTCGGTGGCCCGTCGTGGCTCGACACCGCTGGTGGTGTCCGACGGCCGCCAGGTGCTCGGCGTGGTGGAACTGAAGGACATCGTCAAGGACGGCATCAAGGAGCAGTTCGCCCGCCTGCGCCGCATGGGCATCGCCACGGTGATGATCACCGGCGACAACCGCCTCACGGCCGCCGCCATCGCCGCGGAAGCCGGCGTGGACGACTTCCTGGCCGAGGCCACGCCCGAGGACAAGCTCGCCCTCATCCGCCGCTACCAGGCCGAGGGCCGCCTGGTGGCGATGACCGGCGACGGCACCAACGACGCCCCGGCGCTGGCCCAGGCCGACGTGGCCGTGGCGATGAACACCGGCACCCAGGCGGCCAAGGAAGCTGGCAACATGGTCGACCTGGATTCCAATCCGACCAAGCTGCTGCGGGTGGTCGAGGTGGGCAAGCAGATGATCATGACGCGCGGCGCGCTCACCACCTTCAGCGTGGCGAACGACCTCGCCAAGTATTTCGCCATCGTGCCGGCCGCCTTCGTCGCCACGTATCCGTCGCTGGATGCGCTGAACGTGATGCGCCTGCATTCGCCTGCTTCGGCGATTCTCTCGGCCGTGATCTTCAACGCCCTGATCATCGTGGCGCTGATTCCGCTTGCCTTGCGCGGCGTGCGCTACCGCCCCGCACCCGCCCAGCGCCTGCTGGTGCGCAACCTGCTGATCTACGGCGTGGGCGGCCTCATTGCGCCCTTTATCGGCATCAAGCTCATCGACCAGCTGCTCACGCCGTTGATGTGAGGGCCGTCACGATGTTCCGGATACCTGCGCCCGCCCGGGCGCAGGTATCATCGCCGGCCAGTCTTGACCACGCGTGGCCACCGATGATCCAGCGCCCCGATCCGGCGCGGCGGCGCCCCATCCGCTTCCGCGCGCTGCTGTTTGCCCTGGCCGCCTGCGCGGTCAGCACGGGCATCGCCGCGCTGCTGCTGAGGGTGTTCGACCTTTCCAACGTGGTGATGCTGTTCCTGCTCACCGTGGTGCTGGTGGCGCTGCGCTGGGGTCGTGCGGCCGGTGCGCTGGCTGCCCTCGCATGCGTGGCGAGCTTCGACTTTTTCTTCGTGCCGCCTGTGTGGTCCTTCCACGTCTCCGACACGCAATACATCTTCACCTTCGTGCTGATGCTCGTGGTGGCATTGGTCACGGGGCAGCTCGCCGCGCGTCTGCGCGAAGAGGCTGTCACGGCGTTGGCCGGCGAGCGGCGCGCCAGTGCGCTGGCCGCCGTCGCCAGCGATCTTGCCGGCGCCGTGCGCAACGACGACATCGTGCGCATATGCGCCGATCGTGTCGGCCCCCTGTTCGACGGCAGCGTCAGCCTGCTGCTGCCGGGCCTCGACGAGCGCATCGTCGATCATGCCGGTGGCGATGCTGCGGTGGCCCAGTGGGTTCTCGAACAGGGCCGCCCCGCCGGACGCCATACCGACACGCTGCCAGCCAGCGATGCCACCTACCTGCCACTGGTCACACCGCTGCGCACGCGTGGCGTGCTGATCCTGCGGCGCCCCGACCCGGCACCGCTGGATGGCGACCGTGCCTCCCTGCTCGATGCCTGCCGATCGCTGGTGGCGCTCGCGCTGGAGCGTGTGCACTTCGTGGAAGTAGCGCACGACACCATGCTGCGCATGGAAGGCGAAAGCCTGCGCAACGCCTTGCTCGCCGCCGTGTCGCACGACCTGCGCACGCCATTGACCGCCATTCGCGGCATGGCCGGCATGCTGGGCGATGACGACGTAGCGCATGCCATTGCGGCACAGGCCGATCGCATGCAACGCCAGGTCAGCAACCTGCTCGACACGGCACGCCTGCAGGGCGAAGGCGTGCGCCTCGACCGCCAGTGGCATGCGCTGGACGAAGTGCTTGGCGCGGCGCTTTCCACCATTCCGCTCGGCGGCCGTCGCATCGTCGTGGAACTGGCGCCCACCCTGCCCCTGGTGGAACTCGATGCCGGCCTGTTCGAGCGCGTGCTCGCCAATCTTCTGGACAATGCCGTGAAATACACGCCCAACGACGCCACCATCTGGGTGCGCGCCGACCGCATCGGCGCCATGCTGCATGTCTGGGTGGAAGACGATGGCCCCGGCTTTCCGGCAGATATCAATGCAAGCAGCCTGTTCGCCGACTTCACTCGTGGCACCAGTGAATCGTCCGTGCCCGGCGTCGGACTCGGTCTGGCACTGTGCCGTCGCATCGTCGAAGCGCACGGCGGCAGCATTGTCGCCTCGCGTCGTATGCCCAGCGGCGCACGTTTCGAGATCCGCCTCGCGGCAGGCGATCCGCCCGCCATCGACATGGAAGACCTGACATGACCCGCCCGCGCATCCTCGTCATCGAGGACGAAAGCGATATCCGCCGCTTCCTGCGTCTCGCGCTGGAGCGTGAGGACATGCAGGTATTCGAATCCGAAGACGCCTTGCGCGGCCGCATCGATGCCGCGAGTCGCCAGCCCGATCTGATCGTGCTGGATCTCGGTCTGCCCGATGACGATGGCAAAGCCGTGATCCGCGATGTGCGTGGCTGGTCGTCGGCGCCGATCATCGTGCTGTCGGCACGCGACAGCGAAACGGAGAAGGTCGCTGCGCTCGAAGCAGGTGCCGACGACTACCTCGTCAAACCCTTCGGCGTACCCGAACTGGTGGCACGCGTGCGAGCACAGCTGCGTCGTGCCAGCCTCGCTGGTGACAAGGGCCATGCAGGCTCACGCATCCGTTTCGGCGACATCAGCGTGGATCTCGCCACGCACGAGGTAACCCGCCGCGACGAAGCGGTGCACCTCACCCCTATCGAATTCCGCCTGCTTGCCGCACTCGTACGCGGCCAGGGCAAGGTCCTCACTCACAAGCAACTACTGCTCGATGTCTGGGGCCCCGGCTACGCCAACCGCCCGCACTACGTGCGCGTGTACATGGCCAACCTGCGCCAGAAACTCGAAGACGAACCCGCACGCCCCCGCCACCTGGTCACCGAACTCCAGGTGGGCTACCGCCTCGCGGGCATCGATTGACCTGTAGGAGCGCGCCTTGCGCGCAACCGGTTTGCGATCACTGGTCGCGCCCAAGGCACGCTCCTGCACGATCGGATATGCCGGATGAGATTGTCTAACAGGCGCCTGCCTGCCTAGCATTCGCCCATGCCCGCCGCCTCCCCACGCCTGTTGAACCGCCTTCGTCGCCATCGCGGCGTGTGGCTGCTCGCCCTGGCGGTGCTGCTGTTCAAGGTGGGCATGAGCACGTTCTGCATCCTGGATGGTCCGGGCCCCGTCACGACGCTCATCGGCGATGCACCCGGTATCAGCGCATCCATCGACAACGATGGCGACCACTGCGTGCTCAACGAAGGCAAGGGCTGCCATTGCGCTTGTGCGCATACGGTAGCCATGCCTGCGACCATTCTGCCCGTGGTCGCGGCCATCCCTGCGTCACAGCCTCCTGCGGCGATTCCGGTCGCACCGTCGCCGCATTTCCAGCGATCCCCGCTACGCCCTCCCATCGCCTGATCGCGCCACGCTGACCGACGACGACTGCCCGCGCGGTCGCGTCGCCCTGTGATCGCTTTCGGGAGAATCCCCTCATGTTCCAGCTGCGTAACGCGGCGCTGGGCGCCGTGTGCGCGTTCCTGGCCGCGACCGCCACGGCCGGGCCCGCCGCACCCCTTCCCCTGCGCGATGCCGTGCGCAACCTCTGGGCCAGCAGCCCACAGGTACAGGCCGCGCAGGCCGAACTGGAGGCTGCACGTGCTCGTGCGCGCGCTGCCTCCCAGCCGGTCTACAACCCCACCCTCAACCTCGACGGCGAGAACGCCGACGTGGATCGCCGCACGGTCGGTGCAAGCCTTGCGGTGGATGTCACCGGCAAGCGCCGCGCACGCATGGCGGAGAGTGACGCCGAAGTACGCGCCCGCGAAGCGGCGTACACGCTCCAGCGCCGTGACATCGCCGCCGGATGGCTCAAGGCCTGGTCTATGGCGATCCTGTCCACTGCGCAGGAAGACCTCGGTCGCAAGCGGGTGGAGCTCATGCGCCGCTTTGATGAACTGGCCGCCAGGCGGCTCAGCGTGGGCGACATCAGCAGTCCCGAACGTGACCTGGCCGGGCTCGCGCTCGGCGAAGCACAAGTGCAGCAGGCCGCCCTGGCGGGCCAGCGTGCCTCGGCGTTTGCCGCGCTGGCCTCGCTCGGCGAAAACGAACGCGACCTGCCCGGCCTGCCCCAGGACCTGCCGCCGCGCGCGGACACCATACAGCCGCTGGCCGCCGACGAACGCCCTGAACTGATCCAGGCGCGCGCTGAGCAGGAGCGCGCGGAGGCCGGCGTCACCGTGGCCCAGCGCGCGCGACTGCCCGACCCAACCTTCAGCCTCACGGGTGGACAGGTGCGCAGCGGCGCACGCACGGATCGCGTCATCGGCGTCAGCGTATCGATTCCCCTGCCCGTGCTGAATACCGGGCGGGCGGATATCGATGCCGCCCGTGCGAATGCCGATGCCGCCTATGCCACGCGCCGGGCCGAACGCCTGCGCGTGGATGCATCCCTGCGCCAGAACGCCACCACGTACGAAGCGCTGCGTGCGGCCAGCGAAGCCTTCCGCCGTGGCCGCGCCAATGCCTTCGAAGAGCGGGCGAACACGCTCGAACGGCTCTGGCAATCCGGCGAGATCGGCACCTCCGACTATCTCGTGCAACTCAAGCAAAGCCTCGATACCGCCCTGGCCGGGCTCGCGCTCGAAAGCCAGGCATGGCAGGCCTGGTTCGACTACCTCGCCACGGCCGGCCGCCTCACGGACTGGATCGATGGTCCCTCACAGGATGCTTCCCGATGAAATCTCCCCTGCGCCGTCACCTGCTCGGCCTCGCTCTCGCTGTCGCCTTCCTGCCGCTGCATGCGGAAGATGCCGCGCCGGCCAATCCCCTTCGCCTTGACGCCGCGGCCATCCGCGATGCCGGCATCGTCCTCGACACCCTCGCCGAACGCTCGGTCACCGACCAGATCGGTGCGCCCGGCGAAGTGAAGGTAGATGCGTATTCCACCGTGCTCGTCTCGCCACGCGTCGCCGCCCAGGTGGTTGCCCGCAAGGCGAAGCTGGGCGATGTCGTTACCGCGGGTGCTCCGCTGGTGGAGCTGTCCAGTGTCGATGTGGCCGAAATCCAGGGACAACTCATCGTTGCCAGCCAGGACTGGAACCGTGTATCCGCCCTTGGCGAGCAGGCCGTCTCTGCGCGCCGCTACAACGAAGCGCTGGTCGCACGCGATCAGGCACGGGCAAAGCTGCGTGCCTATGGCCTCTCCGACGGACAGGTCGCACGTGTCGTCAAACGGGGTTCGTCTGCCGCCGATGGCAGTTTCGAGCTGCTGGCACCCAGCGCCGGGCGTATCACTACCGACGATTTCCTCGTGGGCCAGCGCGTGGAGCCGGGGCAGACCCTGTTTACCGTGGTCACCGAGGACTCCGTGTGGGTGGAGGCCCGGCTTGCACCGGCCGCTGCCGAGGAAGTGAAGGAAGGCAGCGCCGTCACGGTGCTCGCACATGGCAACGCCCTGCCCGGCAAGGTGATCCAGCGCTCCCACCAGACCGACGAGAAAACCCGCACCGTGCCGGTTCGTATCCGCGTGGACAACCGCAAGGACCTGCTGCACCCCGGCGAACTGGTCGAGACCCGCATCGCCATCGACACGCAAAGCCGCCAGCTCGCCGTGCCGGCCGACGCCGTGGTGCTGTTGCAGAACCAGCCCACCGTTTTCGTGCGTCGTACCAAGGACGGCCCCTTCGAAGCAGCGCCCGTGGAAACCGGTGAAACACGCGACGGTTGGACAGCCATCCGCCAGGGCCTCGCGTCCGGTGCTGTCTATGCGCGCAAGGGCGCCTTTGCGCTCAAGGCGCGCATCCTGCGCTCGCAGCTGGGAGAAGAGTGATGCTGGAACGCCTCGTCGCCCTATCCCTCAAGTACAAGGTGCTGGTGCTGATCGTCTTCGTGGTGATCGGTTTCCTCGGCTTCCAGGCCGTACGCCGCCTGCCCATCGATGCCTTTCCCGACGTCACGCCCGTACAGGTCAACGTCTATACCGAAGCCCGCGGCCTCGCCGCCGAGGATGTGGAGCAATTGCTGACCACGCCGGTCGAATCGGCCCTGGCCGGCCTGCCCAAGGTGGAACAGATCCGCTCCGTCAGCCTGTTCGGCCTGTCGTATGTATCGGTGTATTTCGCCGACGACATGGATATCTATTTCGCCCGCCAGCTGGTGAACGAACGCCTGCAACAGGTCGGCGACCGGCTCCCGGCAGGCTATGGCAAGCCAGAGATGGGCCCGAACACTTCCGGCCTCGGCCAGGTGTTCTGGTACACCGTGGAGCGCGCCGACGAGAAGCTGAAGAATGCGCCCTCCGACATGGACCTGCGCACGTTGCAGGACTGGACGGTGCGGCTGATCCTGCGCACTGCACCCGGTGTCGACGACGTCACCTCCTGGGGCGGCCAGGAGAAGCAGTACCAGGTGAAGGTCGATCCGATGAAGCTCATCGCCCACGACCTGTCGTTCAAGGATGTCATGCAGGCGCTGGAAAACAACAACGCCCAGGTCGGCGGAAACTTCATCGACGTGGGGCGCGAGCAATACCTGGTTCGTGGCATCGGCCTCGTGCGCAACGCGCAGGACATCGGCGGCATCGTTCTCAAGACCGAAGACGGCACCCCGATCTATGTCCGCGATGTCGCCAGCGTCATCGAGGCGGGCGCGCCACGCACCGGTGCGGTCACCCGCGATGGCAAGGAAGTGGTGATGGGCCAGGCCCTGGCCCGCATCGGCGAGAACGCGCGCAGCGTGGTGGAGGCCGTAAAGGCGAAGCTCGCCACGGTCAAACAGTCGCTGCCGAAGGGCGTCGAGGTCAAGCCGGTCTACGAACGCACCGAACTGGTCAACGCCGCCGTGGGCACGGCCGTACGGGCCCTGATCGAAGGCTCGATCCTCGTGGCCGTGGTGCTGTTCCTGTTTCTCGGTGAACTACGCAGCGCGCTCGTCGTGGTGGTGACCCTGCCACTGGCGATGCTCATCGCCTTCATCTGCATGGACCAGGCCGGCCTCTCGGCCAACCTGATGTCCCTGGCGGGGCTCGCGATCGGCATCGGCATGATGGTCGACGGCGCGGTGGTCATGGTGGAAAACGCGTTCCGCATCATGGCCGAGCGCAAGGCCCACGGCGAAGACGTGAACCGTACGGCCGCCGTGCTGGAAGCCGCGCGCGAGGTGGCCAACCCCATCGCCTTCGCCATCCTGATCATCATCGTGGTGTTCCTTCCCCTGTTCAGCCTGCAGGGTCTGGAAGGCAAGATGTTCAAGCCCATGGCCTTCAACATCAGCTTCGCCATGGCCGGCTCCCTCATTCTGTCGCTCACCCTGATCCCCGTGCTTGCCGCGCTGGTGCTGAAGCCCAAGGATGAAAAGGACACCCGCCTGGTCGCGCGGCTCAAGCGCGGCTATGGCAGGCTGCTGGGCTGGTCGTTGTCGCATCGTCGCACCGTGATCGCCGTGGCGGGCGTCGCATTGCTGGGTTCGCTCGCGCTGTTTCCCTTCCTGGGCAAGGAATTCATGCCCAACCTGCGCGAAGGCGCGATCATGTGGCGAATCACGTCGATCCCCTCGGCTTCGCTGGAGGAATCCATCGACCTGTCGCGGCAGGTCGCCGAGCGGATCAAGGCGAAGTTTCCCGAGGTGGATACCACGCTCGCCATGATCGGCCGCGCCGAAAAGGGGGAAACGGCGGATGTGAACTACATGGAGGTCTACACCCCGCTGAAACCGAAGTCCGGCTGGCGTAGCAGGCAAACGCTGGAATCCATCGAGGGTGACATGCAGAAGGAACTGTCCGATGCGCTGCCCACCGCCGTGGTCAGCTACACCCAGCCTATCCAGATGCGCATCGAGGAACTGATCTCCGGCGTTCGTGCCACGCTCGCGCTGAAAATCTACGGCGACGACCTGGGCGAACTGGAC
This sequence comes from Luteibacter anthropi, assembly GCF_023699965.1. Classification (NCBI taxonomy): domain Bacteria; kingdom Pseudomonadati; phylum Pseudomonadota; class Gammaproteobacteria; order Lysobacterales; family Rhodanobacteraceae; genus Luteibacter; species Luteibacter anthropi. The sequence goes on along the minus strand of NZ_CP077072.1, from coordinate 3,736,732 downwards.
CGCCAGAGCAGCCGCATCAAGGACATCCTCAGCGAGGTACCCGGTGTGGCCGACCTGGCGCTGGAGGCCAATATCGGCAAGCCACAGCTGCGTATCGAAGTGGATCGCGACGCCCTGGCACGCTACGGCCTGAATGCCGACGATGTGCTTGCGGTGGTTCGCAACGGTATCGGTGGCGAGGCCGTCAGCACCCTGCTGGATGGTATCCGTCGCTTCGACATGACCGTGCGCCTGGACGATGCGAACAAGGCCTCGCTCACCGCGATACGCCGCATCCCGATCCGCACCCCCACGGGTGCGCTGGTCCAGCTCGACCAGGTAGCGAAGGTCAGCGAGGCAGAAGGCTATTCGTTCATCCGCCGCGAATCGCTGCAACGCTACGCCGTGATCCAGATGGATGTGCGTGGCCGCGACATCGACGGCTTCGTGCAGGAGGCCAACGAGCGCATCGCGAAAGCTGTCGCGCTGCCCACGGGCTACTACACCGAATGGGGTGGTGCTTTCGAGAACCAGCAGCGCGCGCTGAAGCGCCTGTCGCTGATCGTGCCGGCGACGATCTTCTTCATCTTCGTGCTGTTGTATACCGCGTTCAATTCGGTGCGCTACGCCGGCCTGATCCTTGCCAACGTACCGTTTGCCGTCATTGGTGGCATCGTTGGTCTGTTTCTCACCGGCCAGTATCTTTCGGTGCCGTCTGCCATCGGATTCATTGCCGTGTTCGGCGTGGCGATGCTCAATGGCATCGTGCTGGTGAGTTTCCTCAACGAGCAGCGGCAGGCCGGGCTGGGAGTACGCGACGCCGTGCTGAGGGGCACATCGCTACGCCTTCGCCCCGTGCTCATGACAGCCAGCGTGGCGATCCTCGGCCTCGTACCCATGCTGCTTTCCTCGGGCGTGGGCGCCGAAACCCAGCGACCTCTGGCGACCGTGGTGGTGGGTGGCCTGATCACGTCCACCCTGCTTACCCTGGTGCTGTTGCCGGTGCTGTACGACTGGATGGAGCGACGCCGGGAAGAAACTCAGTCGCCCAGCCGGAAGGCAAATCCGAAGTAGCGATCCAGCGATAGCTCCGGATGAAACGGCACCGTGCAGTGCCGCTGGGGATTCTCCCAGCGGTCGAGCAGGCGATAGCCCAGTGCTGCCAGGCCGCCGAGGAATTCCCGCTCGGCGGTCACCCGGTACGGGCAGCAGGCTACGCCGATGTTCTGCACCGTGAAATACGACTCGCGCATGTGGACCGGCACGGAATTGAGCAGCAGGAAGCGCGGCTTGCGCGGTAAAGCCTCCAGTGCCCCGGCCAGGGTGATCCGGAGATATTGCAGCGAACCGGCAGCGAACAGGATGTCACAGCCGGACGCTTCGCTCATGTCATCGGCGAAAGCCAGGCGACGAAACGCATCGTGCTCATCGGCCCAGCGACGTCCCGCCGCATTCACGGCGGGTACGTCGAGCACGGTCCAGCGAAGCGTCTGCGGATAATCGAGATACTTGCGGTAAGCGTAATAGGCGATGCCGATATGGCCGCCTATGTCGAACACCGTGGAGGCGCCCTCGCCAAAGAAACGACCCAGCCAGTGGATCATCGGATAATCGTTGATGAAGACCCGCCGCGTGCGCTCGCGGTAGAGATCCGCCGAACCGTCGTTGTCGTAGCCGCTGGTACGCGACGGCGGAATACTCGCCTGCGCTTCATCGAAGCTGGCGAATACGCCGCGATAGATATGATGGGTGAGTGCCGTATGCGCGAAAAAGCGACGCGCATAGCGGGCTTCCTGCCATGCCCTCACGAAGGGAATGCGGCTGGACGTGCCCTGCCAGACGGGCGTGGCGACCTGGGCGTTCATGGCGACTCCCATGCGACGGTGAACGAATCATGCGCCGGTTCGTGCGCCGGCGCCCATAGGCCGGAGGGCCAGTCCGCCCGGCCGAAGGTCGCAGTTACAGCATCGTTTCGATCCGTTCCAGCAGAGCATGCAGTGCGTCGACATCGGCCTTGGGCGAGCGCAACAGCGCCTCCAGTTCGTCCAATGCCTCGGCTACATCGGTTACCCCGCAGATCAGCGCGCCACCGCGCATGCGATGCGCCGCACGGGAGGCATCGGCCCGCTCGCCTTGATCGAGGGCCCTCCGGATATGTTGCAGATCAGCGCGTGATTCCACCCGGAACGTATCCCGGGCCTGCCCGATATCGAAGGGGTCCGAGAGTGCCCTGCGCAAGGCCGGAAGGTCCAGCGGTTTGCCCAGCACGACATCGATGCCCGCCGCCTCGCAACGTCGCACGTGTTCCTCGCCGGTATTCGCGGAAATGGCCACGAGCTTCACCGGCCCGGTGTGGTCACGCCCTTCGATGGCGCGCAGTTCACGCGCTACGTCGTAGCCGGGCATGTCGGGCAGCTCGCAATCGAGTAGCACGGCCTCGATATCGCCCATGCCGAACCGGTCGATTGCTTCCCGACCGTCGCCGGCAGTGGCCACTTCATAGCCCAGGTGGCGAAGCTGGGCGGCCAGCACCTGTCGGTTGGCCGGGTGATCCTCGACCAGCAGCACCATGCCCTCGCCGGCCGCCTCATCGTCACCGTGCCATGCATCTTCCTCGCCGTCTTCCGCCGGCACGAGGCTGGTCGGCAGAATGAGGCGAACGGTGGTCCCCACGCCAACCGCACTGGTCAGTTCCAGCGTACCGCCGAGCTGGCTGACGATATCCCGGCAGACCGCAAGCCCCAGGCCCGCACCACCCAGACGCCGCGAGCGGGCGCCGTGAGCCTGTCCGAAGGCCTTGAACACCGTGCGCTGCATCGCATCGGGAATGCCTTCGCCGCTATCGGATACCTCGACATAGAGCCTTCGGACGTGGTCCGACGCGGTGCCACCGTCGTCCTGCCAGAGGGAAACACCCACGTGACCCTTCGTGGTGAACTTGACGGCATTTCCTACGAGGTTGTCCAGCACCTGGCGCAAGCGTGCGCTGTCCAGCAGCAGCCAGGGCAGCGGGCCAAGAGGCAGTTGCAACCGGGTTTCGACGCCTTTGCCTTCCAGCGCGACATGATGCGAATGCAGCACCTCCCGGGCCACCGCATAGGCATCGCACGCGTCGAGGTCAGGTGTGAAACCGGCGGATTCGTTGCGGGCAAAATCCAGTGCATTGCGCAGCATGTCCTGGAGATTGCGGCTGCTCGACGCGGCAATGGCCATGAGGTCGCGCTGGGGGCCGTCGAGCGAGGTGCGCCCGAGCAGGTCGATGGATGAGGTGACGGCATTCACCGCATTGCGTACTTCGTGGCTCACCACCGCCAGCAGCATGGTCTTCTGCTTTTCGCTGCGTTTCGATATCAGCTGGGCACGACGCATCCAGTACAACGAAAAAAGCAGCAGGCCCGCGCCGATGAGAAGCTGCGTACGGTAGATGGCGATGATCTGCGCGAGCGTCGGCGCGCGCAGGTATACCGTCTGCAGCCAGCGTTCGACGATCCGCTTGTTTTCGCCGTCTCCGATGCCTTCCAGCGCCCCTTGCACCAGGGCCAGCAACTCGGGCTGGTCGGCGCGCACGGCCACCCGCACCGTGATCGGCATTTCCGGTACGTCGCCGGCCACATGCAGGGTGAGCGGATAGTCTCGCCGGATGATCGGATAGTAGGAAACATCCACACCTACCGCCGCATAGGCGATGCCACTCTCCACCGCTGCCAGCACCTGGACGATATCGTCCAGCGGCACGCGTTGTATCTCTGGATGTTCGCGGCGAAGCCATTCCTCATAGGCACCACCTTTGCGGAACGCCACGGTTCGGCCTTTCAATGCGTATAAATCGAGCTTTTCGGGGCCGACGGTACGCGAAATGATCAGCGTGCGACCCACGTAGAACGGCGCGGACAGGATGACGCCAGGGCCTGCGTCGGCCGTGAGCAGGCGATCCGACAGCGATGGCAGCACATCGGCGCGCCCGTCACGAAACGCCTTGACCGCCTCTGCCCAGGATTTGACCTTGAAGGTCTCGAACTTCACGCCGGTGTTACGCGAGGCCAGCTTGAGATATTCGGTGACCAGCGGGTTGGCTTCGCCCCCCGCCACCTCCCCACCAAGCTGGTCGTCCAGCACCACCTCCACTGCCGGATGGGCAGCAGTCCAGCGTTTCACTGCCGCTTCGTCAGGAGGTGTCGTCGTGGCGGCGGCACATGCCACGCAGACCATCATCAACAACGCCATCCTGGCGACAAAGGCCATCACGACCGCCCGATGCTCTCGAAGTGGGGAATGAGTGCCCTGAGCAGTTCAACGTCGTTCTTGACACCGAGCTTGCTCTGCACCGAGGTCTTCTGCGAGCTGACCGTCTTGACGCTCTTGTTGAGCATTTCGGCGATTTCCTTGATCAGCTTGCCTTCGGCGATGTACCGGGCCACTTCATACTCCTTGGGCGAGAGCAAGGCGATGGCCGGCAGTTTCTTGCTTACGGTCTGCGTATAGGCGAGGTACTGCTCACCCTTGTGGACTTCCTTGATGCCCCGGATGATTTCTTCAGGCTCGCGGCTCTTGGCAACAAAACCGCTCGCACCGGCATTGATGAGGTTGCCGACCATGACGCCATCGTCGTACGCGGAAACGATGAGGATCTTGAGCGATGGATAAGCCGCGACCAGTTGCTTGACCAGCGCCAGGCCGTCCATGTCGCCATGACCGAGCGAATAATCGATGAGTGCCACATCCACGGGCATGGACTTCAGCATGTTGCGAAAAGCCACGCTGCTGCCATAGCTGCCGACAAGTACGATTTCCGGTGCCTTGGCAAGCTCCGCTTCGAGCCCCTTGCGCACCAGCGCATGGTCGTCGAGCAAAGCCACGCGCAGGGAGCCGATGGCAGATCGCGTGGGCATGGGAATATCGCATAACAGGTTGAACATCGAGGACCCGGCCCTCACTGGCAGGCCCGTGAACCTTATCGCGGCACCGCAGCGTTGTAAACGTCAATTCTACGTTGGGCCGTCCATACCTCTATCTTTTGGTGGCGCCCGGGTATCGGCCATTCGGCCAGCGCCATAAGCGCTACAGGCACCGGCAGGGTGCGTTGATACGCTTTATCCGAGCCGAAGAGGCCCGACAAAAGCCAACCCAAGGGGCAGGACCCGCGCATGGACACAGCAAGCCGCCGGACCGAAAGCGGCGTAGCGGCACACGCGCCGCCCGCCGGATCGCAACCTTATGTTGCCGAATATCCCCGTGCGCTGGAAACCGCGCGCATCGGTATCGTCGGCCTTGGCTATGTCGGCCTTCCGCTGGCCGTGGAATTCGGCAAGCGCTACGCAACCCTCGGTTTCGACATCAATAATGCCCGCATCGACGAACTGCGCGGTGGGCATGACAGCACGCTCGAGGTGGAAGCCGATGAACTGGCCACCTCTTCAAAGCTGCGCTTTTCCTCAGGATCGGATGATCTGGCGACCTGTGACGTCTATATCGTCACCGTGCCCACGCCCATCGACGACGCCAAGCGCCCCGATCTTCAGCCATTGATCCGGGCCAGTCAGGCCATCGGCCGGGTACTGAAAGCCGGCGACATCGTCGTATACGAATCCACCGTATATCCCGGCTGCACCGAGGAAGTCTGCGTCCCTATCCTCGAACGCGAATCAGGGCTGGTGTTCAACCGCGACTTCTTCGCCGGCTACAGCCCCGAGCGTATCAACCCGGGCGATCGCGAGCATCGCGTGACCGGCATTCTCAAGGTCACCTCCGGCTCCACGCCTGAAGCGGCCGACTTCATCGACCGCCTGTATCGCTCGATCATCGTCGCAGGCACGCACCGGGCCAGCTCGATCAAGGTGGCCGAAGCGGCCAAGGTCATCGAGAACACCCAGCGCGATCTCAACATCGCCCTGGTCAACGACCTGGCCATCCTGTTCAACCGGCTGGGCATCGACACGCTCGAAGTGCTGGAGGCCGCCGGTACAAAGTGGAATTTCCTGCCCTTCCGGCCCGGCCTCGTCGGCGGCCACTGCATCAGCGTCGATCCCTATTACCTCACCCACAAGGCGCAACAGGTAGGCCACCACCCGGACGTGATCCTGGCGGGCCGTCGCACGAACGACGGCATGGGTTCCTATGTGGCCAGCGAGGTCGTGCGCCTCATGGTGCGCAAGGGCATCAACCCGGTGTCCGCCCGTGTGCTCGTGCTGGGCCTCGCATTCAAGGAAAACTGCCCTGACCTGCGCAATACCCGCGTCGTGGACATCATTGGCGCGCTGGAAGGTTACGGGGTGTCGGTGGACGTGCACGACCCCTGGGTTCACGCGGCTGAAGCCGTTCACGAATACGGTATCGAGCCGGTCGAATCACCCGGGGTGGGTAGCTACGACGCGGTGATCGTGGCGGTGGGACACCGGCAGTTCGTGGCGCTGGGGGCCGAGGGCATCCGCGCCTTCGGCAAGCCGGCCTGCCTGCTTTACGACGTGAAGTACGTCCTGCCGCGTCATGCGGTGGACGGCCGGCTCTGAGATGATCGCGCCATGAAAGTGCTGGTAACCGGTACCGCAGGCTTCATCGGATCGCATGTCGCGATGCGACTGCTTGAACGCGGCGACGAGGTGGTGGGCATCGACTGTCTTTCGGACTACTACGACGTGGGACTGAAGAAGGCCCGTCTTGCGCGGTTCGCGGCGCATCCGGGCTATACCCATATCCACGCCGACCTGGCGGATCGGGCGGCCGTCGAGGACGTCTTCTCCCGGCACCGCCCGCAACGGGTGGTGAACCTTGCCGCGCAGGCCGGTGTTCGCTATGCGGCAAAAAACCCGCACGTATATATCGCCAGCAATGTCACCGGCTTCCTGCATGTGCTGGAAGGCTGCCGCCACCACGACGTGGAGCACCTGGTATTCGCTTCCACCAGTTCGGTCTATGGCGCCGACACCGCCATGCCGTTCTCCGAGGCCCAGCCCACGGAGCATCCGCTGACGCTCTACGCCGCATCGAAGAAAGCCAACGAACAGATGGCGCACAGCTACGCGCATCTGTACGGCCTGCCCTGCACCGGCCTGCGCTTCTTCACCGTCTATGGCCCATGGGGTCGGCCCGACATGGCCTTGTTTCTGTTTACGAAGGCGATTCTCGCCGGCGAAGCCATACCCGTGTTCAACCACGGCCAGCACAAGCGCAGCTTTACCTACGTGGACGACATCGTGGAAGGCGTGCTGCGCACCCTCGACCGCGTGCCCACGCGCAATGCCGACTGGCTGGGCGACCGGCCCGACCCGGGTTCGAGCGGCGTGGGCCCCTTCCGGCTCTACAACATTGGCAACGAAACGCCGGTGGAATTGCTGCACTACATCAACGTGCTCGAAGAATGCCTGGATCGCAAGGCCCGTCTGGAAATGTTGCCCTTGCAGGCCGGTGACGTCCCCGACACCGAAGCCAACGTGACGGCGCTCCGGAATGACACGGGCTATGCCCCGAAGGTCGACGTACACGAAGGAGTGAAGCGTTTCGTCGACTGGTATCGCGAGTACTACGCCGCCTGACCCTTTCCGCGACGACGCACGTTTCAAGGAGACGCGTACGTGATCCTGGACTATCTGGACGGCGAAACGCCGTCCGACCACCATGCCGACCTGTGCATCGTCGGCGCCGGCCCCGCCGGCATCGCCATTGCCCGGGCCTTCGCAGGAAGCCACCTGCGGGTGTGTCTGATCGAAGGCGGCGGCCTGTCAGGCGAGGAGCGCAGCCAGTCGCTTTATGACGGAACCTCGTCTGGACCCGCGCCTTTCGATGCCGGGACCTCGCGCATGCGCGTGTTCGGTGGCAGCTGCACGCTCTGGGGCGGAGGCTGCATTCCACTGGCGGACAGCGACATGGAGCCTCGCGAATGGGTGCCCGACAGCGGCTGGCCCCTGCGCTACGACGATCTTGCGCCATGGTATGAGAAGGCACGCGACTTCTGCCGTATCGATGCCACGCATGGCTTCGGACCCGGCGCCTTCGACGGCCCGACACCGCGCGCGCCACTGGACCTCGACCCCGAAGCCATGGCCAACTATGTCTTCGCGCGCAGCCCGATTACGTTTGGCGAGGCCTATCGCGAGGAAATGCGCAACGCGCCGAATATCACCGTACTGCTCCACGCCAACGCACTGGCGCTGGAGTCCAACGAATCGGCCACCGTCGTGACCGGGCTGCGCATCGGCACGTCGGAGGGGCGCCGCGGCCGGGTCCATGCCCGGCACTATGTGCTGGCGGCGGGTGGCATCGAGAACGCGCGCATCCTGCTTCTGTCGGACGAAGTAGCGCCAAAGGGTCTCGGCAACGATCGCGACATGGTGGGCCGCTATTTCATGGATCACCCCAGCGGCACTCTCGGCACCGTGCAATCGGCCACGCCCGATCGCCTTACCCGGCCATACGAACGCACCATAGGCAAGGTGCGCGCCCCGCTTGCCAGTGAGATCGGTGTGGCGATGTCGGCTCAGCGCCGCCATCGTGTCCTCAACGGTCGCGTGCATCCTTTTGCTGTCGAAGGCGACGTTCCACGTGGCATCCGCGCCCTGCGCGACGTACGCGCCGCGTTGCGACCGCCGACGCGCGACGAGGGTGCGCTGCTGGAAGCGAGGTTATGCGCTGCCATGCAGAATGGTCCGGCAGGCGCGGTCGCCCTTCCGCAGGGGTTGGCTATCAGTGCTATACGCCTTGGCCTCCATATCGGTGACGTGATTCGCGCGGTGGCTCAGAAACTGGGTGACCGCCCCACGGTACACAGCGAACGCGTCGACCTGGTGGGCTTCTTCGAACAGGCGCCGAATCGTGACAGCCGTGTCGTCCTGGATGAATCACGCGATGCCCTTGGCCTGCGCAAGGTACGCGTCGACTGGCGGCTGACTGATCTGGACCGGCATACATGGCGCACCGTCACCGCGTTGACCGGCCAGCGCCTTGCCGATGCGTGTGGCGGCCACTTCGAGGCGGCAGCGTGGGTGGAGGATGAAACCGTTCCTCCCGAAGTGCATGGCACCGCGCACCACATCGGCAGCACGCGTATGTCGGCTTCGCCGGACCAGGGCGTCGTTGATCCCGACGGCAAGGTGCACGGCATGGCCAACCTGCATGTCGCCGGCAGTTCGGTATTTCCCACCGGCGGCTGGGCGTTCCCCACCTTCACCCTGATCGCACTGAGCCTGCGCCTGGCAGAGCAGCTACGCGACCTCCTATAACGTCGTTCCTGCGAAAGCAGGAACCCAGCGCCCCGATTCACCAGCAACACCGCCACGCCACATCGGCTCGTACGTAGGTAACCCTCTGGCGAAAACCGATTGCACCGCACTGGGTCCCTGCGTTCGCAGGGACGACGTGAGGGGTAGGCAGGGAATCGTAAGCTTGCAGCCCGTCGTTCCTGCGAAAGCAGGAACCCAGCGCCCCGATTCACCAGCAAACACCGCCGCGCTACATCGGCTCGTGTGTAGGTAACCCTCTGGCGAAAACCGATTGCACCGCACTGGGTCCCTGCGTTCGCAGGGACGACGTGAGGGGTAGGCAGGGAATCGTAAGCTTGCAGCCCGTCGTTCCTGCGAAAGCAGGAACCCAGCGCCCCGGTTCTCCAGCAAACACCGCCACGCCACATCGGCTCGTGTGTAGGTGACACTCTGACGAAAACCCTCCGCACCGCACTGGGTCCCTGTTTTCACAGGGACGACGTGAAAGGCGAGGCGTGTTGAAACAGTCCTGTTACACCCACTCGGCCTAGCCGCACGGAAGCCGCAAGGTGCAATCGACACCAGCCGGCCCTGTGCCTAAGGTTCCACGGTATGACCAAGGGGGCTTTGCAATGATCCGCCTGTTCCGGCAACCCATCCTGCGCTGGATCACCCTGCTTGCGGCGTGCGAGCTAGGCCTGCTTGCGCTTTCCCTGCAAGGCGCCACCCTGATCCGCTTCGCACCCGCGCCGGAAGAGCTGACGGCACCACCGTCGCTCCTGGCGGTACGCGCCATCACGTTTGCCATGGCGATCTTCATCGGCATGGCCGCACTGGGCGAATACCGGGCCAACCTGCGGATGAGCTGGCGGGGACAGCTTGCTCGACATGCCATTGCCTTCGCCTTCAGTGGCCTGGGCCTGGTGGTCATCTATTACATACTTCCGCAGATCTACGTCGGTCGCGGTGTCTTCGCCATCGCCCTGCTCATCGGCTTTCTTGCCACCGCCGCTTTCCGTGGCCTGTTCATGCGCGTGGTTGAACTGGATGCACTCAAGCGCCGTGTCATCGTGCTGGGTGCCGGCGAGCGGGCCGCGCAGATCCACAACCGGATGCGCCGACGTTCGGACCGGCGCGGATTCTGTCTGGTCGGCTACGTGCCCGCAGCAAACGAGCAGCCCAGAGTGCCCGGCGATCTGCTCATCGCGCGCGACAGCAGCCTCGCCGAACTGGCGCGTATCCATCGTCTGGACGAAATCGTCGTTGGCGTGGACGACCGTCGCGGCAGCCTGCCCATGGACGACCTGCTTGCCTGCCGCCAGCTGGGCGTACAGATCACCGACCTCACCACCTTCGTCGAACGCGAGGCGGGTCGTGTCCAGCTGACCATGCTGGATCCGTCATGGCTTGTCTTCTCCGGTGGCTTCAATGCGTCGCCACTGGCGATCTTCGTCAAGCGTGCCTTCGACATCGCCGCTTCACTGACCATCGCCCTGCTCTGCTGGCCGATCATGCTCGGCGTCGTGTTGGCGATTCGCCTGGAATCGGGAGCGGGACAACCGATTCTCTATCGCCAGGAGCGCGTCGGCGCACAGGGCCGGGTATTCTGGCTATACAAATTCCGCAGCATGCGTACCGATGCCGAGCTGGACGGCGTCGCCCGCTGGGCCCGTGCCAACGACGACCGGATAACCCGCACCGGCCGAATCTGCCGCAAACTCCGCTTCGACGAGCTTCCGCAATTGTGGAACGTGATCCGCGGCGACATGAGCATCGTCGGCCCACGCCCGGAACGCCCGCAATTCGTCACCGACCTCGAAAGCAAGATCCGCTACTACGGCCTGCGCCATAGCATCAAACCCGGCCTCGCCGGCTGGGCGCAGCTATGCTACTCGTACGGCGCGTCCGAGGAAGACGCCGCCGAAAAGCTGAAATACGACCTGTTCTATGTAAAGAACCACAGCTTCTTCCTCGACCTTGTGATCCTGATCGAAACCGTGGAAGTGGTGATCTTCGGGCGCGGCGCCCGCTAACGCGGCATGCGCGTCGTGGCCACGTGTAACGGGCTCCACGGCGAGCTGTACCAGTCGCTGACTACGCCACCATCGAACGCGACCCACGAAGCCCCGTACTCCCAGCGCTGCTCGCCGCGGCGGGTCGGATCGCCTTCCACGCGGCGCACTTCGTCCATGGACATGCCTGCATGCAAAGGCTCCGCGCCGGCCACTGCCTCGGCAACACGCCCTGCCCCGCTGGCCGCCAACGGTTCGCCACGGGTTGGCGTCGCCGAAGGAAACAAGGCCACGCCAAGCACCCCTGCTCCAAGGATCACCCCACACATCAACAGGCGCCCGCGCCTGCGCGGGCCATTCGCCTTCGGTGGCATGAACGCGGCGTCTTCATGCAAGCCCAGGCGGTGCAGCACCGGCCTGACACCAACGGCCCCGCCGGGAAGCCGGCCATGACGCCGGTGGAAAACAATAGCCGCGTCATACTGCGCGGTCAGTTCCTGCAATCGCTCTTCAGCCAGTGCACGGGCACGATCTCCCCTGCGACGATCGGGATGCCAGTGCGCCACATAGCGCCGATAAGCCAGCCGGAATTCGTCCAGCGTGCAATCCGGCCGCAGACGCAGCTTGCCGTACAGTTCGAGAAAATCGGTGTCGTCGGCCATGTGGCGTCCCCTGCGCGCATCGCCTTGTCTATGCGCCCAGCGTGGTCCAGTGCGTACCGACTGGCAAGTATCACTTTTGGAGGGCACCCGTGAAATCGCTACCACTCCTGCTGCTCTGCCTTTCGTGCCTGCGGGCCGCCGCCGGGGAATCGCCAGGCCCTGTCCTCGGAGCCCATGTCCTCCTTGGCCAGGCCGAAGGGCTCGGCCAGAACCCGGCCACGACACTGCCGATGGACACGCAGGCGTCGTCAAGCATCTTCATTGCCTTCAACGCTGGCTACGCCGACAACGCATCCACACCTGCCGACAACTATGGCAACCGGTGGCGACCACTGGATGCGGGTTTGCCTTATGCAGGCTATGACGGCGCCTTCGCCGTAAGGCCATATGTGGCATTGAACGGCCGCGGAGGCCCTGCCCACCGCCTTTCCGTGGCTAAGCCAGGACATCCCTCCGGGGAGCTGTCGCTTTCGTTCGTGGAGGTCATGCACGCAAACCGCGTGGTCGCCTTGAAGCAAAACTACGCCGCGCCCTCCACTACCGTGGCAAGCGACGTGATCGACGTTGACGGCCCCGCTGTGCTGCTGGCCTTCTGGTGGGGAGACGGCGGCGTGAAGCGCATGGACGTCGTCCCCGACGACGGTTTTCAGGTCATCGACAACTTCACGCGGCTACCCGACGAAAGCGGCGTCCAGGCGGTCGTTGCCTGGAAGCAGGTCGGGCAAGCCGGTCGTTACCGGGTTCGCTGGCATGTATCCCCTGCACAAGGCGCCGCCCTGTGGCTGATCGCCATACGCTGACGAAAGCGGACAGATATTGCCCGTTTACGGACACTCCCAATGCCACCTGACGCCAAGGTCCGCAATGACCAGCTGAAACCCCGCGAAGAAGCGTCCGGAAATGGACGATGGCGCCTACAACCATTGGCACATTTTCCTCGAATGCTCAAATGGTTAGCCTCACCACTCGACACCGCGGCAGGACTTTCCCTCGTGCCATGACGGCACGCAGGCATGGAACGCCGGGGGTGGTAGCCCAGGGAGGCCTCCAGATAAGGAGACACCTCCAGACGAAACTTCGCAGGATGACGAGGTTGGAAGGGAAGGTGCCGTCGGTGTCGAGGTGAAGGGGATGGTAGAGCGGAAAAAACAAAGGCACCCGGAAGGGTGCCTTTGTTTCTACGGCTGCCGTCGCATCAGAACGTTACGCGCATACCGACATTGCCAGCCCAGCCACGCATGCCGTAGCTTCCCACGAAACGCTCGTAACTTCCCTCGCCGTACAACTGCACACGCGGCGTCAGCTGGCTGGTAACACCCGCTGCCACGCGGACGGAATTACCGACACGGCCCGTACGGAAACGATCGCTCAGGTTCCACGCCTCGCTGTTGACGTCGGCATTCGGATCGCCGTTGCTGCTATGGGTAAAGTCCAGGCGCGCATATGGTGCGAGCCTGGGGTCTACCTTCCGGCTGACCAGTGCCCCGATCGTTGCACTGGCCTGCTTTGCCATACCGAGTTTGACGTCCAGATCGTCCTGGTCAGAAAAATCACGTACCGCAAAGGTCTGGTACTTCAGCTGGAACCTCGGCTCTACAGTCCACTCGCCGCCGATGGCAAATGGTTTGCCGGTCTCCACCGACATCGTCCAGCCGGTGGCATTCACATGCGCTACATCCGACCCACGCAGATCGGTGCCCACGTCGCCGTTGAAACGGCGTGCTCCCACCAGGCCATCCACCCACCAGCCACTGCCATGCTCCCATGTCAGCCATGCGGAGAGGCCTGTTGCGTTTAGCTTTGCGGAGCTGTTGCCATCCACGGCGCGCGGCGAGACGCGGGTGGTGCCATGGTCAAGGGCCCAGCCGATGCGCGTGCTGCCTTGGTCATTATCCAGAGCCACAAGGCCACCGCCGACCTGCAACGCATTGATCTGCTGGTCGAACGCATACCCGTAATTCTGGAACGAACGATTGGACTCGTAACGGAACTGTCCACCGACATAGCGCGCAAACAGTTCCCCGCCCACCGGTGCACTTGTATCGCCGCCACGGATATCACCCAGGCGACGCAGCAGGTCGCCATCCATTTCATCCATGTATTTCAGGCCCGCGGGAACCAGCGAAAGATAGGCCGGAAGCTGCGGTGCCACGGCAACGCGCTCCGCCGGGGGCTCCGGAGTGACCGGTGGTTCCGGCGTGACGGGTGGCTCGACCACCGGGTCGCAGCCATCCTTGGTGCACATGCGACTGCCGAGGCGATAGTCCCAGTTGGCGGCTCCGCTGGCGAACGCACTCTGCGAGGGATCGGCTTCACCCGGCCCGAATGCCCTCATCACATACTGGTAGGGCCCCACCGCCACGTAGCCACCAGCCAGTGCAAAGGCATCGGCGCGCGAATTACCCTTGACCTGGATCAGCGAGATGCCTTCGTTCGGGTCGTGGATATCGTTGCCATTGGTATCCGTACTGGCGCCCGCGCCGGTGGGCGTCACCCTGACAAGCGTCGTGCCCGCCGTGGTGACATTGCCTTCGATCAACAAACGATCAGTGGCCTGGGCCGATAGCGGGCCTCCGGCGTTCATGACGGTGTTGAAGGTGAGGCTGCCTGCACCGGTTCCCGAGTAATCGCCGTGCACCGTCAGTGTGCTGTGTCCACCGTCCGCTCGTGGCGCAAAGGCCACGTTCCCTTGGTTCGCCACCAGGGAACGTACGTCGGAATCACCGGTAACCAGCCAGGTGCCGCCACTATTCACTGTAAACGTGTTCGCCGACGTGGCCTTCCCGGCCAGTGTGCTGCCATTGAACAGGGACACGTTGGCGATACCGTTTCCACTGGCGATCACATCCCCATCGATCCGACTGTTGGTGATGCCAAGGTTCGCAGACGAATCGCTGCCGACATCCAGTACGACGCCATTGCCACCGATGAGCTTGCCACCATTCATCACCTGGATGTCGGCATCGGTGGGATCAAAGCTGTCCGCACGTACCGCAATGGCGGCTCCATTGAGGCCCTGGACGGTGGCATTGTCGATGACCGCGGAACGGCCCGCTCCCCCTACAGCACGGGAATCGGCAAAAAAGGCCAGGCCGTTGCCATCACCCACGGCCTGCGCGCCATCCGACAGGTGCAAGGATCCTTTCACCATCGTCACGCCCGCCGCCCCGTCGGCGAAATCCGAAAGGATGTTGTTCCCTGTGCCACGCAGGAGGCTTTGGGCTCCCGAGACCATCAGCGTGGCACTGTTCGACAGATTTACCGCCGTACCCAGACCCTGCACCGTGCTGTCGGTCAACGTCGCTGACGACGCCATTCCCGAGCCGTTACCCGGGGTATCGTTGAACGCGAGCCCGACGCCCCTGTCGTTGAAAATCGTGGAATTCGCGATGGTGGCGGTGCTTCCGTTGGCAAGGGTCACCGCCGCAGCCCTCTGCGATGCCGTGACAGAACCTCCCGACACGCCTAGCGTGGATATACCTCCCACACTTATGCCATTCGTGGCACCAAGCACCTGTAAGCTGCCGCGATCGCCCACAACCCAGCTTTCGACCGGGTCTCCGGGAGAAACCATGTGGCTCCCCCCCGGGGGTACCGTGCCGGCGAAGGCGGAATAGGAATGAAACGCCATTGCGGTGGCAATAGCCGTAAAAGCCCGCTTGCGCGAGCTGTAAAAGATGTTCATGGCAATAATCCTCCGTGCGACGCTATCGGCGGACAACACATTTTGTCGCCTGCCGGAACGGAAACGCGTCTAGGGCACGATCAAAGGGGGAATGGGGACGTGGACCCGCGCCCATTGAAGCGCATGATCCTTACGCCGCGCTATACGGCGTAGTCCTAAAAAAACCCGGCTGCGCCTCCTTTCTGTCTGTATGAGTCCCCTCCGGGGTTCCGGCCCGGCGCCATGGGGCCGGCAATGTGCCGCCACGGACCCTACTTTATCCATGCGTGTGCGTGGGAAGGAGCGGTGAAGCCGAATTTGCTTAGTACACCCTACAACAAGCGACATATGTTTCAGAATGACTCCCCCACCTAGACTCATCATTCACCGATGGATCGGTCTGGTAGACGGGCATCGGACCCACGATGTGCTCACACGAAAGGAGTCGGACCCCATGAATGCCGTCGTCAATCCACGTGGCCCCAAGAACCCGGTCAAACCGGTCATGCCAACGTTCTTCTGGCCGGCAGGCAAGCGTTTGCCCGTCACGATCCTGGCAGAGGCCGTTGCCTATTATCTGCGTGGTGCACGGAAGGTCACCGGTAGTCGAAGGCCAAAATATGGCCGCCGCAGCATGTTGAACCTGCCGTCATTCTTTCCCAGCCTGCCTGAAGCCGTCGAACTGCCCGTCATCCAGATTCTCGACACGCTCATTCAGCCAGGAAACATCATTCCACCTGCGGCCTACGTCAACGGCCTGAGGGTGCGCATCCCCAGTTGGAGCACATGGATCGACGGTCAGCCCGCCCGGGCTCGCGACTTGTGGTGGCTGACCGTCAACGGCGAAGCGGTGACCGATGAAACCCAGCGCGGCGCGATCGGAGAGGATGCTCCGATCGACACCTTGATTCCTGCCGCGGCACTTGCGGCACTGGCAGCGGATGGCCCGGTGAGCCTTGGGTATGGCGTCATTGCGGTGCCTGCCGGCAGCGAGGGTGCGAGTGCGCCGTTCATCGCCACCCGCGACACCACCCCTCCTGGCGGTCGCTCGCTCGGGCCCATCACGTTTGATCGGAAAATTGTGGTAAGCGGTGTTTCCCTGGGATGGCTGAAAGATAATGGCGGGCTCTTGCCGGGACTCATCAGCGACTACTACGACATGAAGCCCGGGGACACCATTCACCCTTTCATCATTCATCCGGCCAACTTTGAAGTTGATCCCGTCACGGGCTTCCTCACGCCAGCAGCGGAAGCCAAGGCGGTGTTCGCCACGACCATTCCCGTCACGGACGGCAATGCAGGCGAAGAGGTGCCGGTGACGTTTACGCAGGCCCAGCTGGAAGATTCCAATCTTGATGCATCGGATTTTGCTGGTCTTTTGCAGTTCTGCTATTTCGTCACCGACAACGTTCCCAACAAGTCCCGATGCGCCGAGGCCAGCTATCTGCGCGTCGTGGTCATCAACGCGCCAGACGACCTGAAAGCCCCCATCGTGCCGCTCTATCTGGACGATGAGCTTGTCAGCGAAGCGGACGCACGCGCGCCCGTCACGGTACAGATCCCGGCCTTCACCAACGCGGCGGAAGGCATGGAGATCATCGTCACGTGGCAGGGCATCGACCTCCCGGGGATCACCCTTGGTGCTATTGCAGATCCTGCCCCCCCATCATTGCCGAAGTCAGCGTTCCGTATGCCGTCGTGGCCCGCGTACCCTACCGATACAACGCTACCGTACTTTACAACGTGAATTACCTGGCGGTGAAAACCGAATCCCCGGCTGCAACCGTACTGGTGGACGTGACAACACCCGGCGGCCCCGATCCTGAGCCGGGCACACCGCCCAATGAAAACCTGCGCGCCCCGAAAGTCGTCGGCGCCGTCGGCGGCAAGGACAACATCATCGACCCGGATGATGCGGAGCAAACTGCCGTTGCGACCATTCCGGGTGTCGTGGTCGGCCCCCCTGCCGGCCCCTCCTTCGCCGCAGGCGATGTCCTCAGATTCTTCTGGAACGGCGTGCAGGTCGGAGCGAGCTATACCGTGCTCAACACCGACATCGGCAGGGACATCACGCTTTCCGTACCCTCTGCCACGCTGAAATCCGGAGGTACCGGCACGGCAACCATCCACTACACCGCAACACGCACCGTTCAGAATGGTGCGGGCGATCCCGTCGAAAACACGGCAGTGTCTCCTGCCCAGGCGGTACAGGTGACGCTGACCGATGACCTTCCGGGTGGCCCAGGTGGCCTTGATGACGGCATCTTTACCGGTGCCAACGATTACAATGCCATCAATCGTGCGGAAGCCGTTGGCGGAACGCCGTTCAGGATTCCTTTCTACGCCAACAAGAAACTCGGCAACATCATTGCGGTCGACTTCGTGCAGTACGTGGAAGAAGACGATCCGGTGACACCTATCGAGGCGACCCGATACACGGCTACCCACGTCGTCGGTCCGGATGACCTGAGCACGTATTGGGATTTCATCATTCCCGAGAACAAGCTCCTTGTGCCAGGGGACCAGGGTCAGTCCGCGTTGGCCTCTTATACCGTCACGGTAAGCGAAGGTGGCCTGGAGGTTGCTTCAGACGAAACCTTTGTCTATATCGACATGCGTTGACACCCCATGGCCCCGCCCATGCTGTGGGCGGGGCCTGCATGCCTACATCGTATACAGGGAGTACCTACATGGACGTGAAGCCTTCTCGCAACGAGCCCGAGGTATTTGTTCCACCACCCTACTTTCCCGATGTCATCACGAATGGAGGCATCGGCTACTGGGAGGTTCAGGACGAAACGAAGGGCCAGCTTGCCAGGGTGGGCCCCTGGCAATCCATGAGAAGCGGTGATGTACTTCGCCTGTACTGGGACGGTCAGGTCGTCGTGACGCACACGGTGACGACGGAGCGGGAGGCATTTCTTATCAATGTGCCCAATCGTGTCATCAAGTACGGCCCGGACATGCAGACCGTGGCGTCATACTGCACGGTCGAGATCTATCCCGGCGGAATTGAAGACGAATCCACCGAGACCGACGTCAAGGTCAAGCTCACGGTCCCTGGCGGCCTCGATCCGGACCAGTCCACGCACTGGAACGAAAACCTCGCAGCATTTGACGGCCTTCCGGACGAAGTCCAGGCAGGCCAGGCCGTCACCCTCACCATCCGCCCGTGGCAGAACCAGACTGCTGGTGACATCGTTACGGTGTACTGGGGCGCGTTCAAGAAAACGTTGCCCGTCGTGACGAGCCCGGGAAGTCTGACCGTCATCTTCACCCCTGATGAAATCGCGCGTGGCGGGGACACAGACGTAGCCGTCTTCTATGAGATCCGCGACTACGTCAACAACTATTCCAAGCCCTCCATCATCAAGAAAACCAACGTCGATACCGGCAACAGGCATCCCGCCCCTGAAATCTACGATGCGGATGCCTACGGTCGGCTCGATCTTGCCGATCTCAATGGGCGGCCCGCGCAGGTCAGGGCCCGTTACACGCCCATCGCCAATGGCGACATCGTGCTGTTTACCTGGACCGGCGAGGACGACTATGGATATCCGCTTCCTCCCGTAACGTTGCGCCAGCAGGTCAGCGGGCCGCCGCTGCCGTCGTTCGTGCGTTTCGACGTACCTTATGCCGACGTGGCGGCGGCGGCGGGCGGAGGGGCCACCGCCAGTTATACCGTGCAACATGGTGGTTCGGGACCGGCCGCCCCGTCGTCGAAGGCATCGGTCACCATCGTGGGCACGCCGGTCGGTCTTTCCGCTCCCACGGTTGACCAGGCCGACGGAAGCAATGTCATCGATCCATTGAAGGCGAATACGCTCACGGTTCGCGTGCCTGCCACCGTCAGGTTCGAACCGGGCGACGTGCTCATCATCCAGTGGAAAGGCAGCACCTCCGACGGAAGTCGTGAGGTGGAGAATCGTTTCCCGTGGCAGGATCCGACGGCAACGATCGATACCCGCGTCCTGCCCTTCAATTTCGGAGCCAGCGTGCAGGTCAGCTACGTCATCGAGCGGAGCGGGCAGTGGCTTCAGTCTGACATCTACACCGTCTTCGTCGCACGCATCGCCGACGGCGATCCTGTTCTGCCACGGCCACGCAGCCCCCAGGAGAACCCCGCTGGAACACTCAACCTGGCCCTGTTCCCGGGAGATGCGGCGTTTACGGTGGATCAGTTCCGATTCGCCGATGCCAGCCAGCGTTATTGGCTCACCCTCGAAGGCAGGGACAGCAACGGTGGTGCGGTGACGTGGAATATCGCCGAAGGCGAGGCATTCGGCAGCCTGTCGAATCCCATCACTCTTCGTTCACTGGATCGCACGCGACTGGCGTCCCTGGCGGATGGCTCGACGATGATCGCAAGCCTGTGGGTGACCTACGACGGCTCACCCAACAAGGCCAATGCCGTGAAGTTCAGGACCACCAATTTCACTATCAGGCAGGCCGCCGCACAGCGTCCGCCTGCGCCGACGGTCGTACAGGCCGATGCCAGCGACAACGTTGCCGAGCCGTGGAAACTGACGAAGCTTCAGGTCCACATACCTTCAGCCGTTGGACTGCAGCCAGGCGATCAGCTACGGGTCTACTGGAATACCGGCGGCAACGCCGGCAGCGATGAAGTTCTGATCACCGCGCCGATGGCCGGCATGAACGTGGATATCAAGCTGTCCGTACTGGCCCATAACCTGGGCAACGTCATTCCGGTGAAGTACGCCATCATTCGCGGCAGCCAGACACTCGAATCGATTACCGCAAAGATCAGCGTCGCAGACCTTGCGGATGATCAGGCTGAACTGGGTCGCCCCAAGGTTACTCAGGAAGATGCTACCGGCCACATCATCGATCTGAGTACCTTCAAGGGCGATGCCGATGTCATTATCGCAACCTACCCCCTGGCGACAGCCAGTCAGCGATACTGGCTCACGGCCAGCGTTGAATTCGCCATCGGCGGGAGACAGGATGTCGATATCGTCAAGGGTGCAACCGTCCCCTATACAGGAGGCCAGACCATCAGCCTCGGCAAGCTCGACCGGACGTTGCTCGACAGCCTGAAAGGTGGATCGATCCTCACGCTGACCTTGTGGGTTTCCTTCAATGAGTCCGCGAACAAGAACGATGCCATTCGCTTCCGCACGACGGATTACAGCATTCAGCTTCAGGAGTCACTCAAGCTACTGCTCCCTGTGGTTGACAGGGCAACGGGGTCGGGAAGCGTCAAGAACACGCTTGATCCGGGCGACCTGATCGATTCGCAAGGCGTTGCACATCGAATTGACATCACCTTGCCAAAGGAAAACGGATTCAAGGCCGGCGATACGATCACGTTGTACTGGGAAGACAATACCCCCCAGGGAAGTCGCACAGTAGTTGTGCCCACGGTGGTCAACCAGGACATCGCGGTGCTCGTCGACAGCGATGTCATGCGATTCAACCACGGCCATGTCGTCGAGGTCTACTTCACTGTCAAGCGCGACGGAAAGGATCACAATTCGCCAACGCTTCGCCTTACGGTCAAGCGAATTCCCGGCAATACGACAAAATTCAGGCGGGCGACCATCAAGCAGCAGGACGGCCTGTACCACCTGAATCTCTCGAAATTCAAGGGTGACGGTACCTTGCAGATCGAACCCTTTGCATGGCTTGTATCGGGCATGTACTACTGGATCGAGGCACGGGGCCGCGACAAAAATGGCGAAACAAAGAAATACATCGAAAAGACATTCAACTCCGTGTCCGGCCCACAGATTTATCTGGGTGACGTCGATCGCAAATGGCTCGATACCCTCATTGACCAGTCTCCATTCTGGATCGATATCTGGGTGTCATTCGATGGCAGCAAGGTCAAGCGTGATGCCGTCGCATTCCGCTCGACCAACTACACGCTGAAGCACAAGTAAGCCATCCACTGCCGAGGTAAAAGCCCCGCCCCAGGCGGGGCTTTTTTTTGGCCGGTGCCCTCTTCATGGCAACGGTAACCAACCCGGCTAGCCCGCCTGTCGTATATGCCGGTTTCGTGCCGACCCTTATAAATAAACCCTACGGTGCGGGGACGTCCCGCCCCGGCCGCCCGGTGGGGGATCACTCGTTGATCGGTTGGAACGTGCAGTGCGAATGGAGTCGTCAACCCGGTCGCGGTCCACTGCGGGCGCCGCGTAACGGACCGGTCATCCGGCCTATGCCATTTGGGGGGAGCACATGAAAGGTCGGATAGCCTTCGACACGACCGCCGATGCGACGGTACACGGGCGTTTCAGCCGCGTGGCCCGCATGTGCCCCGCCCGGATCGCCATCGCCTCGGATGCCGGCTCCCTCACTTACGCCGAGCTGGATCAACGCAGTGACGCCCTGGCCTCTGCCCTGCTCGCCGAAGGTGTCTCGCCTGGCGATTATGTCGGCCTGCTCATGGAGCGCTCCGCGGACGCGATTGCCGCCCTGCTCGGTATCCTGAAGGCTGGCGCAGCCTATCTTCCGCTGGATACGACGTGGCCGGACGAGCGACTGGCGTTTGCATTGAACGATGCGGGCGCGCGGGTGGTGTTTACGCGCCGCCATGACGCCCGATGGAAGATCCTGGACCCCGGCCAGCTACCCTCGGTGCAGCGAAACACGCCATCCACCGGCGATGGCGAATCGACGGCTTATGCCATGTACACCTCCGGGTCCACCGGCCAGCCCAAGGGGGTGGAAATCCGTCATCGGTCCATCCTCCGTCTGGTGCTGCACTCCGCGTTCATGGACTTCGACGCCCCCGTGGTCCTGCATGCCGCACCGCTGGGTTTTGACGCGTCAACGCTGGAGATCTTCGCCCCGCTGCTGAATGGCGGCACCTGCGTGATCCACGATGAGCACACGCCCACCGGGGCGGGAATCGCGCGTACCGTGGCGCGCCATGGCGCCGACCACGCATGGCTTACCGCCGCACTGTTCAACGCCATCATCGACGATGATCCGATGCACCTGGCCGGCCTGCGTTGCGTCCTGACCGGCGGCGAAGCGCTGTCTGTGCGCCATGTACGCAAGGCCCTCTCGGCGCTACCCCGGGTCCGGCTGGTCAACGGCTATGGCCCCACCGAATGCACGACCTTCGCGACCACCTTCGCCATTCCCCCCTCCTGGAACAGCGACGACGCCATTCCCATCGGCAAGGCCATCGGGCAGACCTCGTTGCATGTGCTGGACGAGAACGGCAACCCCGCCATGCGTGGCGAGCTGTATATCGGTGGCAGCGGCGTGGCGCGCGGCTACCTCAACCGGCCCGAACTGACCGCTGCGCGATTCGTCGAATCGGCACTGGGCACGCTGTATCGCACCGGCGACCTGGTACGACTGCGGGACGACGGGAACCTGGATTTCATCGGCCGCATCGACGGCCAGGTGAAGATCCGCGGCTACCGGATCGAAACCGCCGAAGTTGAATTGGCACTCCGCGCCATCGAGGGTGTAACCGATGCAGTGGTCGCGGCCCGTGAGGACCGCGCCGGCAACAAGCGGCTCGTCGCGTGGTATGCCGCCGAAGAACAGCATGACGCGCGCACGCTGCGTGACGCCCTGGCGCAGCGCCTGCCCGATTACATGTTACCGACCGCGTGGAAGCGCATGGCCTGCATGCCCATCAATACCAATGGCAAGCTGGATCGACACGCCCTGCCCGACCCGGATCAGGCACGCCCGGAGCTTGCAGCCCCTTACGCTGCACCACGCGGCGACATGGAGCAACGCATCTGCGCCATCTTCGAGGACGTGCTGAGCCTGGATCGTGTTGGCCGCGATGACAATTTCTTCGACCTGGGCGGCGATTCCCTGCTCGCCGCAGGTGTCATCACCGCCATCCATGCCACGGTATCGACCCGACCCACCCTCGTGAACCTGTTCGGCCACCCCACCCCCGCGCGCCTGGCTGCGCTGGCCCAGAACACCGATACCGTCACAGAGCCGCCGGGTTCCAGGGGTACCGCGTCAGGTAGCGAGCCAATCGCCATCATCGCCATGGCTGGCCGCTTTCCTGGTGCACCCGACGTCGAGTCTTTCTGGGAAAACCTCTGCGCCGGGCGCGAATCGATCCGCTTCTTTTCACCCGATGAACTGGATCCTGCGGTAGGCATGGAGCGGGAAGATCCCGGCTACGTCCACGCGCGGGGCGTCATCGACGATGTGGAATGCTTTGATGCGGGCTTCTTTGGCATGTCTCCCCGCGAAGCCGAGCTGACCGATCCACAGCAGCGCCTGTTCATGGAACTGTGCTGGGAATGCGTGGAGCGCGGCGGCTACGTGCCGGATCGCAACGAGAAGATCACTGGCGTCTTCGGCGGCATGCACAACGCCACCTATTACCAGCGTCACCTGGCCGGCCGCCAGGACCTGATCGATCGTCTTGGCGCGTTCCAGGTGATGCTGGGCAACGAGAAGGATTACCTGGCAACGCGGGTTGCCCACAAGCTGAACCTCACCGGGCCGGCGGTCAGCGTGAACACGGCCTGCTCCACCTCCCTCGTGGCCATCGCCCAGGCATTCGACTCACTGCGTGCCGGACGTTGCGACATGGCGCTGGCCGGCGGTGTCTCCATCAGCTGTCCACCACGCAGCGGCTACGTGGCCCAGGAAGGTTCGATGCTGTCACCCGACGGGCATACGCGCACCTTCGACGAGAAAGCAGGCGGTACCGTATTCAGCGATGGCGCCGCCGTCGTGCTGCTGAAACGCCTCAGCGATGCCCTGCGTGACGGCGATACCGTCCATGCGGTGATTCGCGGCGTCGCCGTGAACAACGATGGCGCGCAAAAGGCCAGCTTCACCGCGCCCAATGCCGCAGGCCAGGCCGCCGTCATCTCGGCGGCGCTGCGCGACGCCGGCGTCAGCGCACGTGATATTTCCTATGTGGAAGCCCACGGCACGGCCACGCCGCTGGGTGATCCCATCGAGATGGAAGGCCTTGTCGAGGCGTTTCGCCGCGATACCGCCGACGCGGGGTTCTGCGCCATCGGCTCCCTGAAGAGCAATGTGGGCCACCTGGTGATGGCAGCCGGTGCGGCGGGTGTCATCAAAACCGCCATGGCCATGGGCGAACGGCGCCTGCCGCCATCACTGCATTTCACCGCGCCCAACCCGAAACTGGGACTGGCCGGGTCACCATTCGTCGTCAACGACACCCTGCGCCCCTGGCAGACGGCGGGAACACCGCTGCTTGCCGGTGTCAGTTCATTCGGTGTTGGCGGCACGAATGCCCATGCCATTCTCGCCGAGGCTCCGGCCAGGACACCCTCCGATGTCGCCAGTGGGAGCCAGCTACTGCTTCTCTCGGCCCGGTCGCCATCGGCGCTTGCCGCGAGTGCCGCACGCCTGGCCGACCACCTTGCATCGCATCCGGAGGGCAACCTCGCCGACGTGGCATGGACCCTGGCGGTGGGGCGCAAGGCCTTCCTGCATCGCTGCCATGTCGTCGCCGCCCATACCGCCGATGCCGAAGCGAAGCTGCGCGACATAGCCGCGGCTGCCGGCGGCCACGCCTGCCGTGACCCTCGTCCCGGCGTGGTGTTTCTGTTCCCTGGCCAGGGCTCGCAATACACCGGCATGGGGCGTGAACTGCATGCCACCGAGCCGGTATTCCGGGAGGCGCTGGACCAGGTGGCAAACGCCTTGCGCGACGAACTCGGTTTCGACCTGCGCGAGCCGCTGTTCGATGGCAACGAGGATGCCTTGCGTGAGACGGCGCTGACCCAGCCTGCCACTTTCGCCATCGAATATGCCCTGGCACGCCTGTGGATGAGTCTCGGCATCAGGCCCGCCGCCATGATCGGTCACAGCATCGGTGAATTTGCCGCCGCTGCCATCGCCGGGGTGATGACCGTGGACGATGCCGCCCGGCTGGTTGCCCGTCGCGGACGGCTCATGCAGGCACTGCCGCCGGGCGCGATGCTGTCCGTGCGACTGGGCGCCGCCGAACTCCGCTCGCGGCTGCCGCCTCATCTTTCGCTGGCAGCGGAGAACGCGCCCAATGCAAGCGTCGTCGCCGGCTCGCACGACGAGGTGGAAGCTTTCCGCCTTGGGCTTGAGGACGAAGGCGTCGCCTGCCGCCTCTTGCGTACGTCGCATGCCTTCCACTCGGCGATGATGGACCCGGTGCTCGATGCCTTCCGTGCCGAGGTGGCCCGCGTGCCCCTTTCCGCGCCCGGGCTGCCCATCCTGTCCACGGTGACGGGCGGCGTGCTGAGCGCAACGGATGCCACCTCGGCCGATTACTGGGCCGCGCATCTGCGCCAGACGGTGCAGTTCTCCCCAGCCCTGCTGCATGCACTCGACGACACCTCCCACACATTCCTGGAAGTCGGCCCCCGCTCCGTGCTCACCCAGCTGGCCCGCCAGCATGCGCAATGCCGCGGACGCGGTGTCATCGCTTCGCTGGCAGACGATGCGGCGGCCGAGCGCAGCGCATGGCTGGATGCCGTCGGCACCTTGTGGAGCGTAGGCACCGGCCCGGATGTCGCCACGCTCGACCACCGTGGCCAGCGCCGTCGCGTGTGCCTGCCCACCTACCCCTTTGAACGCAAACGGCACTGGATCGACGCACGCCCGCCGGCGTCGGTGACTGCCATCGCCAGCGTCATGCCGGCGACGCCCGCCGTAACACCCGACGTACCGGAGTACCCCATGCCCAGTGAAGCCACCCCACGTTCCCGCCGTCTCGTCGACGAACTGATCGCGTTGTTCGAAGACGTATCAGGCAACGATCTGGCCGGCGCCAGCGCCACGGCAAGCTTCGTCGAACTGGGCCTGGATTCCCTGGCGCTGACCCAGGTGGCCCTGCAATTGCAGAAGACCTACGGCCTGAAGATCGCCTTCCGCGAACTCATGGACGGTTGCGATACGTTCACCACCCTGGCCACCCGCCTCGACAACAGCCTCGCCCCGGAACAACCCCCTGCAGGAGCGCGCATCGCGCGCGACCAGCCCGTTGAAACCCCCACCTCCGCTCCCACCGACCTGGTCCAGAACGTCATCGCCCAGCAGATGCAGATCATGCGCGAGCAGCTGGCATTGCTCACAGGCACGCGGGGAGATGGCGGTACATCCAGGTCGCCGACACCGTCGGCCCCTGCACCAGCGGCGGTGGATGCCGAGGAATCGGGGGTCGCCCACACCACCTACGACGTGAAAAAAGCCTTCGGCGCCATCGCACGCATTCATACCGGAGGCACTGAACTCACCGCGCGCCAGCGTACGCGCCTGGATGCCTTCATCCGCCGCTACGTCGAGCGCACGAAGGCCTCCAAGGCCTACACGACCGAGCACCGCGATCACCTGGCCGACCCGCGCGTGGTCAACGGCTTCCGCCCGCTGTTGAAGGAAATCGTCTACCAGATCGTGGTGGAACGTTCGAAGGGTTCGAAGGTATGGGACATCGACGGCAACGAATACATCGATGCGCTCAACGGCTTCGGCATGAATCTCTTCGGCTGGCAGCCCGGCTTCGTGCTCGACGCCGTGCGCAACCAGCTGGACAGCGGCTATGAAATCGGCCCGCAGCATCCCCTTGCAGGCATCGTGGCCAGGCAGGTCTGCGACCTGACCGGCTTCGACCGCGCTGCGCTGTGCAATACCGGCTCCGAAGCCGTCATGGGCTGCGTGCGCGTGGCCCGCACGGTCACCGGTCGCGAGACCCTGGTGATCTTTACCGGCTCCTACCACGGCATCTTCGACGAAGTGATCGTGCGCGGCACGAAGAAGCTCACCTCCGTACCGGCTGCTCCCGGCATCCTGCGCAACACGGCGGAACATGTGCTCGTGCTCGACTACGGCACGCCGGAATCGCTGGCGATCATCCGCGAGCGTGCGCATGACATCGCCGCGGTGCTGGTCGAACCGGTGCAGAGCCGGCGTCCGGATTTCCAGCCGGTGGAATTCCTGCGCGAACTGCGCACGATCACCGAGGAAGCCGGTTCACTGCTCATCTTCGACGAGGTCGTCACCGGGTTTCGCTCGCACCCTCGCGGTGCCCAGGCCGTGCTTGGCATCGATGCCGACATGGCCTCGTACGGCAAGGTGGTGGGCGGCGGCTTCCCGATCGGCGTCATAGCCGGCAGGCGGCGGTTCATGGACGCGCTGGACGGCGGTGACTGGCGTTTCGGCGACGACTCCGTACCGACCGTGGGCGTGACCTATTTCGCCGGCACGTTCGTGCGCCATCCGCTCGCACTGGCCGCGGCCCATGCCGTGCTGACTCACCTCTCCAAGCAAGGCGCTGCGTTACAGGAGCGCCTGAATGCACGCGTGACGACCATGACGGACGAACTCAACGCCTTCTGCGCCGACGTGGGCGCACCGCTGAAGATCGTCCATTTCGCCTCCGTATGGAAAACCCAGTTCATGGAAGACCATCCCCTGCAGGACCTGCTGTTCGCCATGATGCGCAGCCGCGGGATCCACATCCTCGACAACTTCCCGTGCTTCTTCACCACGGCGCATGACGAGGCGGATTTCGCCGCCATTGCCGGCGCCTTCCGTGAATCGGTGCTGGAACTCCAGGAAGCCGGTTTCCTGCCACGGCGGCAGGAAGCGGCATGCCTCGATGCCGCTATGCCGCCGTTGCCCGGCGCACGCCTGGGCAAGGACCCTGAGGGCCATCCGGCCTGGTTCGTTCCCAACCCCGACCTGCCGGGCAAGTACCTGAGGGTGGGCGCATGACGTCGCCGGAACGCGCCACCGCCACGGCGGTCGATTACGACCCGTTCACCGGAGCGACGCTGGCCCGCCTCGCTCCGTTGACGGCCGCCCAGCGCGAACTGTGGCTGGCGTCCCACCTTGAGCCGGAGGCTTCGCTGGCCTACAACGAAGCCATCGCCATCACGTTCCGGGGCCCCCTGGTACTCGATGCACTGGAAGCATCGCTGCATCGCCTCGTCGAACGTCATGAAGCCCTGCGCTCCACGTTCAGCGCCGACGGCGAACACATGTTCATCGCCGCACATGGGCGGCTGCCGCTGGCGACCCACGATTTCTCGCTGATGGCAGCATACGAATGCGAGACAAAGCTTCGTGCCGCCTGGTCGCGCATCGTCACCACCGCCTTCGACCTGGAACACGGCCCGCTTGTACGCGCCGAGCTGTTCCGGCTCGGCGACGACCACCATATCCTGACCCTCGCCGCACACCACATCGTGTGCGACGGCTGGTCGTTCGGCGTGATCGTGCGCGATCTCGCCGCCTTATACGCGCAAGGCACGGGCAAGGGACAGGGTCCTGCCCCGGCCGGCGCGTTCTCGAACTTCGCGTTGGACGAGGCGGCGCACGCCGGCACGGAAGCGGCACGGGAGGATGAACGGTACTGGCTCGACCGCTTTGCCGGCGCGGCACCCGTACTGGATCTCCCCACCGACCGCTCGCGCCCGCGGCGGCGCTCGTTCGCCTCACGGCGCGAAGACCGCACCATCGACGCCGCCGAGCTGGCCGCCCTGCGCCAGCTCGGCGTGGCGCACGGTGCCAGCCTGTATGCCACGCTGCTTACCGGCTTTGCGGTGCTGTTGCAGCGGCTTACCGGCCAGGACGATCTGGTGATCGGTATCCCCACCGCCGGCCAGGCGGCCACCGGCGAGGACACTCTCGTCGGCCACGCCGTGAACGTGTTGCCCCTGCGTACGCGCGTGGATGCCGGCGATACCTTCGCCGGCCTGCTGGGGGGCGTGCGTGGTGATCTCTTCGATGCCTTCGACCACCAGCGCTACACGCTGGGCAGCCTGCTGGGCCGCCTGTCCCTGGGACGCGATCCGTCGCGCCTGCCCCTGGTCTCGGTGCTGTTCAATCTCGATGCGAAACTCGACGACAGCGTCATCAGCTTTCCCGGGATGACGTTCGACGTAGAGGCCGTTCCGCGCGATTACGAAAACTTCGAACTGTTCGTCAACGCCGTGCAGCTTGACGATGGCCTGCGCCTGGAATGCCAGTACAACGCCGACCTGTTCGAAGGTGCCACGGTACAGGGCTGGCTCGATGCCTACGTGACCCTGCTGCGTCACGCCGCCCGGGATGCGCAGGCCATCGCAGCTGCCTTGCCCGTGGTCTCGGACGCCGTCTATCGCGAACTGGCCGCGTTGCAGCCCGCTCCCACCCCCTTCCCCGAACTGCGCCTGGCGCATGAATTCTTCGAGCGGCAGGTGGATCGCGCGCCCACCCGTGCGGCGGTAAGGCATGGCGACCGGTCGCTCAGCTACCTTGCCCTGGAATCACGCGCCAACACCATCGCCAATGCACTGCGTGCGCGTGGTATCGGCCATGGCTCGCTGGTAGGCCTGTGCCTGGCGCGTGGCACCGACATGCTGGCCGCCGTGCTCGGCACGCTGAAGTCCGGTGCCGGCTACGTGCCGCTCGATCCGTCCTTTCCGGCGGACCGGCTCAGCTTCATGGCCGCGGATGCCGCGCTCGCTGCACTGGTCACGGATGACGATTCACCGCTGCCTTTCGACTTCGATGCCACCCGCCGGCTCGCGCTTGACGGTGCCGAAGTCGCGCAGGCCCCGGACGATCGCCCCGAGCGCAACCGCCGCGCAGCCACGCCCGATTCCGTCGCCTATGTGATCTTCACCTCGGGTTCCACCGGCCGTCCCAAGGGTGTACGCGTTCCGCATCGCGCCGCGGCCAACTTCCTCACCGCGATGCAGCGCATCCCGGGTATCGCACCGGACGACCGACTGGTGGCCGTCACCACGCTGTCGTTCGACATCGCCTTCATGGAGCTGTTGCTGCCGCTGACCAGCGGCGCGGAAGTGGTGATTGCCGGCCGTGACGATGTACGCGATGGCGCGCAGCTGCGCCAGCTGGTGGAAGCCTGCGATGCCACGGTCATGCAGGCCACGCCGGCCGGCTGGCGCCTGCTGGTGGAAGCGGGCTGGCACGGCCGCCCTGCCTTCCGTGCGATTTCCGGCGGCGAGCCCCTGCCGGTGGACCTGGCCGAAGCCCTACTCGATCGCTGCGGCGAGGTGTGGAACGGCTACGGCCCCACCGAGACCACGGTCTACTCC
Organism: Luteibacter anthropi; assembly: GCF_023699965.1. Lineage (NCBI taxonomy): Bacteria > Pseudomonadati > Pseudomonadota > Gammaproteobacteria > Lysobacterales > Rhodanobacteraceae > Luteibacter > Luteibacter anthropi. The sequence continues at coordinate 3,706,210 of NZ_CP077072.1, read as the reverse complement.
ACCTACTGGCGCGTGTCCGACCCCCGCGAAGGCATCTATATCGGCAGGCCCATCGCAAACACCACCGTGCATATCCTGGACGCGCACGGCAACCACTGCCCGCTGGGCGTACCTGGCGAAATCCATATCGGTGGCGCGGGTGTAACGCTGGGCTATCTGGATCGTGCCGAACTTACCGCCGAGCGCTTCCTGCCCGACCCGTGGTCGGAAAGCCCGGATGCGCGCATGTATCGCACGGGCGACCGCGGCCGCTGGCTGGCGAACGGGCTGATCGAGCACATGGGTCGCCTCGACTTCCAGGTGAAGGTGCGCGGCTATCGCATCGAACCTGGTGAAATCGAATGCGTGCTCGCCGATGCAGCGGACGTGGCCCGAGCCCTGGTCATGGCCCGCGAGGACCGGCCGGGCGACGTGCGACTGGTCGCCTACATCGTGCCGCGCGACGGTGCCGCACTGGACGAGGACACCTTGCGCAGCCGCCTGCGCACCCGCTTGCCCGACTACATGGTGCCGCAGCACTTCGTGGTGCTGGACGCACTGCCCCTGCTGCCCAATGGCAAGACCGACCGCAAGGCCCTGCCGGCGCCCATGGCCCATTCCGCCGTGAACGACGCAGAGCGTATCGCTCCGCGCAACGACACCGAGCGCCGCGTGGCGGCGGCCATGGAGTCGGTGCTCAGCCTGCCCGGGCTCGATGTGCGCGACGACTTCTTTGCACTGGGCGGCCATTCCCTGCTGGCAGCGCAGCTCACGGCCCGCCTCAATCGCGAATTCGAGGTCACGCTTTCCTTCCGCACGCTGTTCGATGCGCCCAGCATCGAGCGACTGTCCATCGCCATCGATGCACTGAGCGGAAGCGATATCGCAAGACCCGATCCTATCGATCATCGCGACAGCCAGGACCACGCGCCCCTGTCGCTGATGCAGCGGCGCCTCTGGGCGCTGGAAAAGATGCATCCGGGCCGGGTGACCTATAACGCACCGTCAGCCCATCGTCTGCGCGGCCGGCTCGACGAACACGCATTCGACATGGCCTTCCAGGCCCTCGTGCAACGTCAGCCGAGCCTGCGCACCTCGTTCGTCGATACCGGCGAGGCACTGCTGCAGGTGGTGCGCCCCCAGCTGGACTACCGCCTGTTTCCCGCCGAAGACCTCAGCCTGTTTCCGGCCCCCGAGCGCGAGGCACGCCTCATGGCACGCCTGCGCCAGCTGACGGACACGCCGTTCGACCTGGGCGGCACACCGCTGTTCAGCGCGCGCATGTTCCGTCTCGCGGACGACGAGCACGTGCTGTTCTTCATGCCCCATCACATCATCTGGGATGGCTGGTCGTTCGACATCTTCTGCAACGAGTTGTCGGCCATCTACCGTGCCTTCGCGGCCGGCCTGCCCTCGCCGCTGACCGCGCTGCCGGTCACCTATGGCGATTTCGCCGAATGGCATGCGCACTGGCTGGAAACACCGGCCTTCCAGGCCCAGCTGACCGCCTGGCGCGAGCGCCTGGCAAAGATGGGCGACATCCGCCCGCTGCCCACCGATCATCCTCGTCGTCCCGGCATGTCGGGGCTGGGCCATACCGAGTGGATCCATGTAGACCGCGTCACCACGGATGCACTGCAGGAGGTGGCACGGCAGGCTGAAGCCACGCTCAACATGACCCTTCTCGCGCTCTACTTCGCCATGCTTTCCAGCTCGGCCGGTCAGCGCGATCTCGTGGTGGGAACGCCTGTTCGCGGCCGCAACCACACCGAGGTGGAATCGGTGATGGGCTACTTCAACAACCTGCTGCCGCTGCATGTGCACGTGGATCCCACGCTGTCCTTCGTGGAATTCGTGCGCAAGGTACGCGGCGTGGCCATCGACGCCTTCGGCCACCCCGACGTGCCGCTGGAATACCTGCAACGCGAACTGCGCATCGGGCATGGCACCGGTGCCACGCTCTACCAGGCGCTGTTCTCGTTCCAGGATGCACGCCAGCGCAACGTGGACTGGGGCGGCCTCGCGCACGAACAGATCCTGCTGTTCCAGAGCGCCGCCACCGAGGACATGGGCCTGTGGTTCCTGGAAAACCAGGCCGGCATGGTTGGTGGTGTCACCTACAACGCCGACCTGCTGCGCAGCGATACCGCCCAGCTGATGCGCGAACGCTACCTGGCCATGGTGCAACTGGTGATCCACGATCCGTCGATCGCCGTGGGCCGGCTTACGGCGGCGACGGAGGCCGAGCGCGAACGCGTGCGGCAGTGGCATGCCGACGTCGCCGACAACGTGCCCCATCCGGTAAGTCGTATCGACGAGAGGATCACCGCTTCACCGGATGCCACCCAGGCACTGGCCGATGGCACCTCGTTTTCCCTCGCAACGCTGGAACGCCGCAGCCGACAGGTTGCCCGGGCGCTGGTGGAACGTGGAGCAACGACCGGTGACGTGATCGGTGTGTGCCTCGATACCGGACTGGATCGCCTTGCCGCGTCGCTTGCCGTGTTGCGTCTTGGCGGCACGCTGCTTCTGCTCGACCGCGCCGATCCGGCGACATGGCGCCGGGAAGTGCTGACCGATGCACACACGACGCTGCTGGTGGGTGAACGTTCACTCGAAACACCGCTGGACTGGCCTGCCGATTGCGCCGTGTGGCTCGACGAGCCACTGCCCGATGGGGGTACACCGCTACATTTCCAGTCGCCGTCGCCGGCCACGCCTGCCATCGCCTTCCATACCCTCGATGACGAGGGACACGCGACGGGTACTTCGCTGTCGCATGCCGCCCTGGCACTCGCCGTGGATGCGCTGGCGAAGCATGCCGGCAACCAGGCCACGGGTAATAACCGCTTCACGAATGGCTCGGTGCTATCGCTGCTCGGTCCGCTGGTCGCACTGACCGGTGCGCGCGAGCCCGGCAGGTTCGACCATTTTCCTGCGCTGCCGCTGCTGGACGAACGTCCCATGGCAGGTTGCCAGCTATGGATCGTGGATGAGGATGGCGAACCCTGCCCGATCGGTGCCGTCGGCACGATCCTGCTGAAGGGCCCCCTTGCGCCGCAGCCCTTTGGCGCACGAGCCACCAGCGCCGGCGATGCCTCAAGGCATCGTTTCGCCCGGTGGCTTGCCGACGGGCGGGTGCAGCTGCTGGGTCGCATGGACCGCGTCGTCAGCCGGCACGGCGTCGATGTGTCCCTTCTCGCCGTCGAGGCGTCCCTGCTGGCGCAGCCTGGCGTCGTGCGGGCCGTGGCGGTGATGACGGATGACGAACTGCGTGCCTGGTACGTATCCGCCCCGGGCATGAAACAGGACGCAGAGGCGCTGCGCATCGCCCTGGCCGCGCGCCTTCCTGGCTGGGCGGTGCCCGCAAGCCTCGTCGGCCTGGATGTGCTGCCCCTGCTTCCCGAAGGAGACATCGATGTCGATGCCCTGCCGATGCCTGCCGGGATGCAGCAGGAAACAGCCGCTCCGGATGCCTCCCCCAGCAGCGAGAGCGAACGCCTGCTCGCCAGCGTGTGGCAGGAACTGCTTGGCATGACCCGCGTGCGCACCAGCGATAACTTCTTCGACGTCGGCGGCCATTCGCTGCTCGCGGTAGACATGGCGGCCCGGGTACAGAAGCTCACCGGCGTGCAGATGAACCTCCTGGACATCGCCAACGGCACGCTGGGTACCCTGGCGGCGGATCTCGCCCTGGCCAGGCCCGCGCCTCCACCGGCAAAGCGCGGGCTGCTCAGCCGCCTGCTGGGCCGCGGCTGACACCGGTCACAGGGGATTTCGTTATGGCCCATCTTGCCTGGTTCGCCTTCTGGTCGCCGGCCCTGCTGCTGGTCCACGTTTTCGTGGGCTATCCGCTGGTGGTCTGGTGCCAGGCGCGACTGGCGCCACGTCCGGTGAATCGCGGTGCGGTGTCGTGCGCCATCACCGTGGTGATGGCGGTACACGATGGCGCACGGCACCTGCGCGAAAAGCTCGACAACCTGCGCGCGCTCGACTATCCGCAGGGCCGGATCGACATCGTGCTCGCCTGCGATGGTTGCACCGACGATACCGTTGCCATCGCCCGCCGCCATGCCGGTAGCGACCTCACCGTGCTGGTGTTCGACCAGCGCCGGGGCAAGGCCGCATGCCTCAACGACGCCGTGGCGAAAGCCTCGGGCGACCTGCTGCTGTTCACGGATGTCCGCCAGCGTCTGTCGCCGTCGGCGGCACGGGAGCTGGCCGCAAGTTTCGCCGATGCTGGCGTGGGCGCCGTGGGTGGCGAACTGCAGATGGAAAACGTGCGCGGCGGCTTTGCCCAGGGCGTGGACTTCTACTGGCGCTACGAGAAAGCCATACGCCATGCGGAGAGCCTGTCCGGCTCCATGATCGGCGTCAGTGGCGCGCTGTATGCCATGCGTCGCCACCTGTTCCGCCCGCTGCCCGAAGGTACGGTACTCGACGACGTACTCATACCGATGCGCGTCGCCGCACAAGGCTATCGCGTGGTCTTCGAGCCGCGTGCCATCGCCTGGGACCAGCCGTCGACCCACCCCGAACAGGAGCGCCGCCGCAAGATCCGCACGCTGGCCGGCAATTACCAGCTGGTGCAGCTTGCGCCCTGGCTGTTGTCTCCCGCCGCCAATCCACTGTGGTTCCGCTTCGCCAGCCATAAGCTGCTGCGCCTGCTGGCCCCCTGGCTCATCGTACTCATGACCCTGGCAAGCGCCGCGCTGTCCACCCGCCATCCCATGTATGCGCTGACCTTCTGCGCCATCGTGGTATCCGCCGTGCTGGTGGGCGTTGCCATGCTGGCACCGGCGCTGGGCCGGCGTTTTCCGCTGCGCATCGCGCTGGCGTTCTTTTATCTCAACCTTTTCGCGGCGCAGGCCCTGCTCGCGTTCGCGCGTAACCGAAGGCTGCACCTATGGTGATCGACATGGAACGACGAGGCGCCCCAGGCATCCGTGGCCGGCTAGGCCAGTTGTGTTATTCCAGCGGCCTGCTGCATCCGCTGCAACGCGTGCGCGCGTGGTGGCACCGCGACCTGCGCATCCTGGCCTATCACCGGGTGATGCCGTTGCCCGATCCGGACCGCTACGGCTTCGACATGGAGCTGATCAGCACGCCACCGGACGAATTCCGCGAACAGATGACACGACTGAAACGTCACTTCCGCCCTCTACGGCTGACCGACGTGATCGCCGCACTGGATGCGGGCGAAGTGCTGCCGCCCGACTCCGTGGCGGTGACCTTCGATGATGGTTACGACGACAACTACCATGTCGCGGCGCCCATTCTTGAAGAACTGGGTGTTCCGGCCACGTTTTTCGTATCCACGGGACACATCGACAGCGGCCGGCCCTACGCCTATGACTGGCTCGTCCACATGATCCTGGTCACGCCCTCGCCGCGCCTGGTGCTGCCCGAGCTGGGCATCGACGTCATGCTGCCGAAGGAGCGCTCCCTGCGCCGCCGCCTTGCGGGCAAGGTCCTGCTGCGCATGAAATGGCTCGATGCCGAAGCCCAGACGGCGATGACCGAGCGCCTTGAGGCGGAATGGAACATGTCGTCACGCCATGCGCGTCCGGTGGAGTGCCGCCCCATGACATGGCAGCAGGTGCGCGAGATGGAATCGGCCGGCCTGGAAATCGGCTCTCACGGCGTGCATCACCGCATGCTCGCACGCCTGCCGCTGGACGAGATGGAGCGCGAGATCCGCGAATCGAAAGCCACGCTGGACCGGGAGCTTGCCCGCCCGGCCGTGCTGATGTCCTATCCGGTCGGCGGGGATCGTGCCTATAACGATGCGGTGATCTCCGCCACGCGCCAAGCGGGCTTCCAGCTTGCCTGCAGCTACATCTGCGGCACCAACCCGGAGCCCTCGGAAAATCGTTACTCGCTTTATCGCCTGCCGGTGGAGAGCAACATGGGCCCTGGCTGGTTCGCCGCCATGCTCGCGCTGCCCCAGCTGATGAGCTATCCCACCGCCGCCCATGAAGCACAGGGTCCGCAGGCACAGCCATGTTTCCCCTGATCCTCCTGTACGTGGTGCTCACCATCATCCGGCCGCAGGACTATGTGGCCGGACTCGAAACCGTGCCCATCCTGCCCGCCGTGCTGCTGCTGGCCTTCCTCGCCTGGGCCATCTCGCGCGAGAAGACGTTCGAGGCGCCGCAGTTCGTGATCCTGCCGGCCTTCCTGCTGGTACTGATGATCTCGGAAGTGACCAACGGCTGGACCGGCGGCGCGCTGGACGAACTGGCACGCTTCGGCCCTGTCGTGATCGCCTTTTTCGTCTTCGGTGCCGCGTGCACGACGCAACGGCGCGTTGCGATCGCCATGGCGGTGTTCGTGCTGTGCGCCTCGGTGCTTGCCCTGCACGGTGTCGAACAGGCGCGTACCGGCATGGGCTGGACAGGCATTCCCCTCGGCGACGGTAACCGTATCCAGTACGTGGGCATCTTCAACGACCCCAACGACCTGGGCCTGCTGTTCGCCGCCACCCTGCCCATGGCGATGTTCCTGGGCCGACCGGGGCGCGGGATCATGCGCTGCTTCTGGCTGGGCTGCGCCGTGCTGCTGCTCTACGGCACCTACCTCACCAATTCACGCGGCGCCCTGCTGGCCGTGCTGGTGGTGGCGGGCTGCTATGTCTGGTACCGGCGTGGCGTCGTCGTGGCGGGCATGCTGGGGGTGCTGGGTCTTGCCGCCATGAAGCTGGTGTCTTCGCGCATGGAAGAGCTGGATGCCGGCGAGGAATCGGCGGCCGGTCGTGTCGATGCATGGTATGCCGGCCTGGAAATGTTCCGCGATCACCCGGCCTTCGGCGTCGGCGCGGGCAACTTCACCGAGTACAACGAACTGACCGCACACAACTCCTTCGTCCTCGTGCTGGCGGAAACCGGTTTCATCGGCTTCATGGTCTGGCTCGCTTTCGTGGGTTATGGCTTTCTCATGATGCTGAGCGTGATCCGCCATCCGCCTGCCGAGGTGGGTCCGGCGTGGGTGGCGGAACGCCAGATGGCACTCACCCTGCTGCTGTCGCTGTGCGGGCTGTTTGCCGCAGCCTTCTTCCTCAGCCGCAGTTACATGGTGGTGCTCTACCTCATCGCTGCCATGGTCGCCGGCTACCACGTCGGCGCGCGCCGGCGCTGGCCGCATCTTCCCGTCTACCGCCTGGCCGACCACGGCTGGCGCTGGGTGCCCACCGCCGCAGGTGGCGTGGCCTTCATCTTCGTTCTTGTCGCCGTGCTGCTGCGAACCGTATGAGCGTCTACGAAACCGCTTTTCGCCATGTGATCTGGCCGGCCTACGAGCGGGGCCTGCGGCGGCGGGATACGCCGCAGCATATCCGTCGTTATGAACGCGACCAGTGGCTCGCCGCGGAGGACGTGACGGCCCTCCAGTTCGAGCGGCTGCACAAGCTCGTGCACTGGTGCTATCGCGAAGTGCCGTATTACCAGAGGCGCTGGAATGCGCTGGGCATCACCCCGTTCGATATCCGCAGCCCCGGGGACATCCAGAAGCTGCCTGTACTGACCAAGGCCGATATCCGCGAAAACTTCGAAGACCTCAAGGCGACCTCCCTGAAGGACACGCTCGGATACAAGGCAACCGGTGGCTCCACCGGTGAGCCGCTGCGTTTCGGATTCACCCGCGAAAGCAACGACCGGCGGGTTGCCGTGATGTGGCGTGGCTACGGCTGGGCCGGCTCACGTATGGGCCGGCGCACGCTGTTCCTTTGGGGTGGTGCCGTGGGCAACCCCAGCCTGGGCCATCGGCTGAAAGATCGTGTCTACAACAGCCTGTTCGCCCGTCGCATGCTCGACAGCTTCCCCATGACCGAAGCCAACATGGCCAGCTACGCGGATGCCATCGATCGCTGGCGTCCGGAGGTGATCGTCGGCTATGTCGGGCCACTGGTGCGCCTGGCGGAATGGCTTCTCGCCACTGGGCGGAAGATTGTCCGGCCCGCCTCCATCATCGGTGCCGCGGAAGCCCTGCATCCGTTCCAGCGCGAGCTGATCGAACGCGCTTTCGGCGCCCCGGCCTTCAATACCTACGGCTGCCGGGAGTTCATGCTGATCGCCTCCGAGTGCGAACACCGCGACGGCCTGCACGTGAATGCCGATCACCTCGTCGTGGAAACCCTCGATGCGCATGGCAACTCAGTGCAGGGCACCAGCGGCGAGGTGGCCATCACCGACCTGTTCAACTACGGCATGCCCTTCATCCGCTACGTCAACGGCGACATGGCCACCCGCGAACACCGCCAGTGCGCGTGCGGTCGTGGCCTGCCCCTGCTGGCCTCCGTAGACGGCCGCAAGCTCGATGCCATCCGTACGCCGGACGGGCACATCCTGCCCGGCGAATTCTTCCCGCACATGCTGAAGGACGTACCCGGCCTGACCCGCTTCCAGCTCGTGCAGCGCCAGCTGGATCGCCTTGACCTGTCCATCGTGCGCGGTCGTGAATTCGACGATGCCTCGCTCGAATACATCCATCGCGAGGTCGCCAGGGTGCTGGGAACCAGCGCGACCCTGCACTGCCATTTCGTGGACGACATTCCGCTCACCCGCAGCGGCAAGCTCCGCGTCACCGTCTCGGAGCTGACGCCGTGAACATCACGCACTTCGTGGAAAACCTCAATCGCGGCGGCCTGGAGCGCATGGTGCTCGATCTGGCGAAGACGCAGCAGGCGCGCGGCGAACATGTACAAGTCGTCTGCCTTTACGAGAAAGGCTCGCTGGCCCGCGAGCTGGAAGCCCTTGGCATTCCTGTCCACGCCTGCGGCAAGCGCGATGGCATCGACCTGCGCGCCATCGGCCGCGCGCGGGCGCATCTGGTGGCCCATCGCACCGAAGTACTGCACACCCATAACGTCGTCGCCCATTACCAGGCCGTGCTGGCGAGCCTGGGCATGGGTATCCGCCAGGTGGTCAATACACGTCATGGCATGGGGGCCAATCGCAAGCCCGGGCGGCGCGAATGGCTGTTCCGCCGTGCACTGCGTGCCACGGATGCCGTGGTGGCCGTCTGCGAGGCGGCACGTCGCGATGCCGTGGAGCGGGGCATCGTTCCGGCGGCGAAGACCTGCGTGGTGCCCAACGGCATCGTGGTCGATCGCTTCGACGTGGCCTCCGATACCATGCACGAGCGTCTGGCCCGGCTCATCAACGTCGCGCCCGGCACGCGCATCATCGGCACCGTGGGCCGGCTCAACTGGACCAAGGACCAGGCCAGCCTCATCCGCGCTTTCCGTATCGTGCGCCGTAACCGGCCCGATACAGCCCTGGTGCTGGTGGGCGACGGCGAACTGCGCGAGGCGCTGCGCACCTGTGCCTTCGACGAGGGCGTGGCCGGCAGCGTGCACTTCCTCGGCGACCGTGACGATGTCTGCCAGCTGCTGCAGGGGCTGGATCTGTTTGCCCTGTCTTCCGTGACCGAGGGCTATTCCATGGCCCTGCTGGAAGCCTGTGCCACGGCACTGCCCATTGTTGCCACGGATGTGGGCGGCAACGGTGAAATCGTGCGTGACCGGCGCACCGGCCGGCTCGTACCACCCGCGGACCCTATACGCTTCGCCGAGGCCATGCTGGAGCTGCTGGATTCCTCACGACACGCTTCCGGCATGGGTCACGAGGCGCGCGCCTGGGTCGAAACCCATGGTTCGCTCGATACCATGGCGGAGCGTTACGGTCGTCTCTATTTCGGTGGCGTGGAGGGCTTCGCATGAAAGTGCTCGTCGTCACCAACCTGTTTCCCACGCCATGGGACCTGCGTCGCGGCGCCTTCAATCGCCAGCAGTTCCAGCGGCTGGGGGAGCGCCACGACGTGCATGTGCTCACCGCGGTCGATTTTCGAGAGCGCAAGGGGCCTGCCCGTCACGTCGTGCGCGTGCCTGGTGTCGTCGCACGGCATTTCACGTTCTGGCATCCGCCCGGCATCGGCCGCTTCCTCAATGCGCTGTGCTTCCTGCTGTGCGTCCTGTGGCAGCACGGCAGGCGACTGCGTTCGGAAGGCTACGACGTGCTGCTGGCGAGCTGGGCCTTTCCCGATGCCGTCGCCGGCGGCTGGCTGGCCCGCTGGCTGGGCATCCCGTATCTCGCGAAAGTGCACGGCAGCGATCTCAACATACAGGCCGAGGCGACGCTACGCCGGCCCCAGGTACGGCATGCGCTTCAGCAGGCCGGCATGGTGATCACCGTGAGCCGCGCGCTGGCCGACAAGGCGGCGGCCCTGGGCGTGAGTCCCGAGCGGATCGTCACCCTCTACAACGGCGTGGATACCCGCCTGTTCCAGCCGGGCGACCGCATCGCGGCACGCCGCCGCCTTGGCCTGCCGCCGGAAGTGCCGATCGTGCTCTACGTCGGCAACCTGAAAGCAAGCAAGGGCTGTCACGACCTTATCCGTGCATTCCCTACGCTGGTCACGCGACATCACGATGCGCGCCTGGTCTATGTGGGCGACGGCCCGGATCGCACCAGCCTGGAAAGCCTTGCCAGCACCTTGTGCAGCGCGCCCGCCGTGCGCTTCGCCGGAGCCGCGGACCATGCCGCCCTCGTCGACTGGTTCCGTGCGGCGGACGTATTGTGCCTGCCCAGCCACAACGAAGGCGTGCCCAACGTCGTGCTGGAAGCCATGGCCTGCGGCACGCCCGTGGTGGCGACCGCCGTGGGCGGTATCCCTGAAATCCTTCCTACCCATGCAGGCATCCTCGTCCCACCGCATGAGCCGCGGGAGCTGGCCCTGGCCCTGGTCGCATCGCTGGACCGGCACTACGACAACGCAGCCATCGCGGCGCACGCCGCCGGCTTCCGCTGGGATGACAACATCGATCGGCTCGAACAGGCGCTGGCACAGGTCCTCGGCGAAGCCCGTGCACACCTGAGGGCCAACGCATGATCCGCCGACCCAAGAAACACGAACTGCTGGCCCTGCTGCCCGACACCCTCGTACTGACCCGCACCCGCGATGCAGCGCTGCGCTACCTCAGCTTCGACGACGGCCCGGACCCGGAACACACGCCACGCCTGCTCGACACGCTCGCGCGCCATGGGGTGAAGGCCAGCTTCTTCCTCGTCGGCGAAAAGATCGCCGCGCATCCGGGCATCGTCGAGCGCATCGTCGCCGAGGGCCATATGGTGGGAAACCACTCCTACAGCCACTGGTCCTTCAGCAACATGGACATCGGCGCGCAGCTGGACGAGATCTATAAAACCGATGCGCTGCTGCGCCGTTTCGACGACCGCCCACACCATCGCATGCGCCCGCCGCATGGCTACGTCGGGCCGCGCCTGCTCATGCATTTCGCCAGGGAAAAGCGCAGCCTGGTGTACTGGTCGTACGACAGCCTCGATTACCAGGATCGCCCGGTCAGCAGCCTTATATCCCGCCTGCTCGACGAGCCGCCAGCGCCGGGTGACATCGTGCTGATGCATGACGACAGCGACAAGGCAGCCGAGGCGCTCGATGTGGTGCTGCCGCGCTGGCTGGCCCAGGGCATGCGCTTCGCGGCCCTGCCGGGAAATGCGCCATGAACATCCTCTATCACCACCGCACTCGCGGCCGGCACGTCGAAGGCGTGCATATCCGCGGGATCGTGCATGCCCTGCGCGAACTGGGACATCGCGTGGAAGTGATGTCGTTTCCCGGCGCCGATCCCGAGAAGGAAACCGAAGCTGCCGCGTCCGGCGGCGGCAAGGGACGCCTGGCCGGCATGGTGACCCGCTTTCCCGGCATCGTCTTCGAGTTGTTCGAACTGATCTACAACGCCGTGACGCTGGTCCGCATGGCCCGGGCGTGGCGGCGTGGCGCGCCGGCGCTGATCTATGAGCGCTACTCGCTGTTCCTGTTCGCCACCATCTGGCTGGCCCGTCGCCGGGGCATTCCCATCGTGCTCGAAATCAACGACTCGGCGCTCGTCGACCGCGTGCGTCCGCTGACGATGAAGCGCCTTGCGGCACGCATCGAGGGCTGGTGCCTGCGTCACGCCACCGGCCTGGTCTTCATCTCCACCTGGTTCCGCGACAAGGCCATCGAGGCTTACGGCCAGATCGCCCCCTCGGTGGTCTCGCCCAATGCCGTGGACCTTCCGCGTTTCGACCCCGCGCGCTTCGACCGTGATGCCTTGCGACGTGAGCGCGGACTGGAAGGACGGACGGTCTGTGGCCACATCGGTGCCTTTGCCCACTGGCATGGCATGGATGCCTTCGTCGAAGCCATTGCCAACCGGCTGGCCGAAGCGCCGGAACTGGCCCTGGTTTTCGTCGGGGATGGCAAGACCCTGCCCGCCGTTCGTGAACTGGTTGCCGCGCGGGGGCTTTCCGGGCGGGTGCTGCTGCCGGGTCGTGTCCCGCATGACGAGATCGCCAGCTGGATCGCCTGCATGGACTATGCCGTCCTGCCGAATTCCAATCACTACGGCTCTCCCATGAAACTGTTCGAGTTCATGGGCATGGGGGTGGCGGTGGTCGCGCCGGACTATGCGCCGGTGGCGGAGGTGATCGCCGATGGTCGTACCGGCTGGCTGTTCCCCCATGGCGATGCCGCTGCCTGCGTAGAGCGGGTGCTGGCCCTGGCTGCCCATGACGACGAACGGCGGCGCGTGGGCGCTGCTGCCCGCGATTACATCGCCAGTGAAAGGCAATGGCGCAACAACGCCGAGCAGTTGCTGACCCTGGTACCGAACGGAGCACCGGCATGATCGCCATCGCCGCCCTTGTCCTGCTCGCCTGCCTGGCGATCGCCGTCACGGTCGCTATCCGCGTGCGCAACATGCAGTACTGGCTGTGGGGTTACCTGACCCGGCGCAAGCCACCGAAGGTGGAAGGCCCCATCCATGTGCTGTTCTGCTTCGTGGACCATTTCGAGCCGAACTGGGGGCGCGTGGACCTGCCGACCCAGCGGGCGCGCGTCGATCGCTGGTGTCGTGACTATCGCAGCATGGCATCGCGCCATCGCGATGCCGACGGGCGAATGCCGCAGCACTGCTTTTTCTATCCGGAGGAAGAGTACGTCCCCGAGCACCTGGACAAGCTCCAGGCGCTTTGTGCCGATGGGTATGGCGAAATCGAGATCCACCTGCACCATGACAATGACACGCCGGAAAACTTCGTCGCCACGGTCGACCGCTTCAACCGGCTGCTGCACGAACGGCACGATGCGCTTCCACGCGACCCGGTGACGGGTCAGCTGCGTTTTGCGTTCATCCATGGCAACTGGTGCCTGGACAATTCCCGCGCCGACGGCCGCTGGTGCGGCATCAACAACGAGCTGGTGCTGTTGCGCGAGCTGGGTTGCTATGCCGATTTCACCCTGCCGTCCGCGCCAAGCGAAACGCAGACGGCGATGTCCAATGCCATTTACTACGCCACGGACGATCCGCATCGCCCGAAGTCACACAACAAGGGTGTGCCGATGCGTGTGGGTGGCAAGGCCAGTGGCGATCTGCTGATCATCCAGGGGGTGCTTGGGCTCAACTGGAAAAACCGGCGCTTCGGTATCATTCCGCGCATCGAGAATTCCGACATCCGCCGCGGCTGTCCACCTACCCGTGACAGGGTGGATCAGTGGGTGAATACGGGTATCCATGTGGAAGGTCGTCCTGAGTGGGTTTTCATCAAGGTGCATACCCATGGCACGCAGGAGCGCGACATGGATACCCTTCTGGGTCAGCCCGTGGATGACATGCACGATTACCTGGAGTCGCGGTACAACGACGGTCAACGCTACGTGCTCCATTACGTCACCGCCCGCGAGATGTACAACATCGCGAAGGCGGCAGAAGCGGGCCGCACCGGTAACCCGGGCCAATACCGCGACTTCGAGCTGGGCCCACCCGGTCGCGACATATCCAGAACCCACACCTCCGCCGCCACCGCCTGACCCCCTCACGTCGTCCCTGCGAAAGCAGGGGCCCAGTGCGGTGCCATCGGTTTTCGGCTGAGGGTCACCTGCACACAAGCCGATGTGGCGTGGCGGTGTTTACTGGTGAACCGGGGCGCTGGGTTCCTGCGTTCGCAGGAACGACGGGTTGCGAGATTGCATTTCCCTTCCTACCCCTCACGTCGTCCCTGCGAAAGCAGGGACCCAGTGCGGTGCAATAGGTTTTTGCGGCGGTGCCACCTACACACAAGCCGATGAAACGTGGCAGTGTTTACTGGTGAACCAGGGCGCTGGGTTCCTGCGTTCGCAGGAACGACGGGTTGCGAGGTTGCAGCTCCCCTCCTACCCCCTCACGTCGTCCCTGTGAAAACAGGGACCCAGTGCGGTGCAATCGGTTTTCGCCAGAGGGTTACCTACACACGAGCCGATGTAGCGTGGCGGTGTCTACTGGTGAACCAGGGCGCTGGGTTCCTGCTTTCGCAGGAACGACGGGCTGCGAGATGGCGGTTCCCCACCTACCCCTCACGTCGTCCCTGTGAAAACAGGGACCCAGTGCGGTGCGGTGGGTTTTCGCCAGAGGGTTACCTACACACGAGCCGATGTGGCGTGGCGGTGTCTACTGGTGAACCGAGGCACTGGGTTCCTGCTTTCGCAGGAACGACGGGGTGATGGTTTACAAGTCGTATGTTGCCGTCACCATGTAGTTGCGTGGTGCGCCATACATACCTTGCGTGTAGAAGCCGATCTGCTGGTAATACTTCTTGTCCAGCAGGTTGTCCGCGTTGAACTGCATCGAGAAACGATCGTTGAAGCGGTACCGGGCAAGCGCGCTCACCAATGCATAGGCCGGCTGGGTGGCCCGTACCGGATTCCCCAATGGACCCTTGATCGCCGTGTAGTTGCTGCTCTGCCAGTTCACGCCACCGCCCACGGTGAGCCCGCGCAGGCTACCGGGCAGGTCATATGTGGAGAGCAGCTTGATTGACGTACGCGGCTGCGCCGTATTCACGTCCGCGCCAGATGCATCCTTTGCCGTGTAATGCGACACACCGAACGTCGCATTCCAGCCCGTTGCCAGCTCGCCGCTCAACTCGGCCTCGTAACCCTTGGTCGTGGTTCCCTTCGCCGCACGATAGGCCTGGTTCGTGGTGCCGGGCACCATGTAATTGGCATCCGGCTGGCCCAGGTTGTCCTGCTTCACGTCGAACACGGCCACAGACGCATTCAGGCGACCGCCAAGCCACGCCGCCTTCATGCCCAGTTCGTAGTTCTTACCGGTGACAGGATCGAGGTAACGGCCATTCCTGTCCTGGTACGACTGCGGATTGAAGATATCCGTATAGCTCAGGTAGGCCGAATACGTATCGTTGAACGACCAGACCAGGCCCGCATACGGCGTGAACACCTTGCGATTGAACCGGTACACGCTGCCATACGACCACTGGTCGGTGCGCCAGCCACTGTACCGACCGCCCACGATCAGCTTCAACGGGTCGGCCAGCGAAAAGCGCAGTGCCGTATATAGCCCCGTCTGTCGCGTCGTCATCGTATTGGTACGGTACGGCGCGCCCCATGCGGGCCTCGGGAAGTTCCCGTCCCACGCATAGAAATTACCCACGCCAGGCAGATCAGCGCTCGGATGCGCATCCGTATCGCCCGACTGCTGGTTCACGCTCCAGCCAATCACCGCTTCATGATCGCGTCCCCATAGCTGGAACGGGCCATTGGCGTACAGGTCAAGACTGTTCTGCTGACGCCCGCCCAGATACCACGCAGGAAATACCGTCATGCCCAGGCCCGTACGGCGATCCGGATAACCAGAAACGAAAAGCAGCTTCGCATCGTAGTCGTTGCTTGAATGGCTCGCGTTGGCTCGCAAGGTCCAGTCAGCCCCCAGGCCCTGGGTAAGCGTCGCAAAAGCGGTTTTCGCCGTCGAAGCCCAGCTCGACCACTTCGCCGCCGTGGTTACCGAACGAGAAAAATCCGTGGAGCCGCCATCGGCATAGAAGATCGGCGTACCACCCCAGGTCACGGCACGCGGAATCACTCGCTGATAGGTATAGCCCACGCTGAGCAAGGTATCCGGACCCAGGTCGGCATCCAGCGTGGCGTAGATCAGCTTCTTCTTGTTGCTGTAGAAACGCATGTACGAATCGCGATCCTGGTACACCCCCACGACGCGCGCACGCACGCTGCCGCTGCGATTGAGCGGCGTGGACGCATCCGCGGTAACGCGACGGTTGTTCCACGAACCGTAACCGGCCGATACGCTCGCCGTGGGCTCCGTGGCATTGGCATGCTTGCGCACGAGGTTTACCGATGCCGACGGATTGCCAGCACCCGTCAGCAGGCCCGTGGCACCGCGCACCACTTCCACGCGGTCATAAATCGCCGTATCCGATGCCGCATCGCCGGCGTTGTACGTGTCATCGACCGTGGTCGGGATGCCGTCGTACTGATAGCTGTTGATCAGGAAACCACGCGAATAGAAGCTGATGCGCTCGCTGTCGTAGCTGTTCGACGAGATGCCCGTGGTGCCGGCGAGCACGTCGGACAGCGACTGCATGTTGCTGTCGTCCAGCCGCTGGCGGGTGATGACGCTGACCGACTGCGGCGTGTCCTTGATCGACAGCGGCAGGCGCGTGGCCGCTGCCGTGATCCGCGTGGTGTACGAGCCGGTTCCCTCGGTCGTCTCCTTTTCCGCTGCCGCGTTCACCTGCATGCCTTCCAGGCGGGTGGCCGTGTCGCGACGGGCCTTGCGGGTCGTGTCGTCCGTGTCGGTATCCCCTGCATGGACGATACCGGGCACAGCGAGTGCGCCCATGGCGAAGACAAAGAGCAAGCGTCGCCCGGACGAAATGTCCGTGCGGGTGAAGGAAACGGCAGCCATGGGGCAGACCCTGAAGAAAGTGTGACTAAATGATAACGATTCCCATTTATATTCGAAAGCCCTTGCGCCTTGAAGCATCTCCCCCTGACAGGGGATGGTCGCCGTGATCCGCCAGGCGCTACCATTCGCACCATGCGCCGCTTCCGCCTCAATCGCCGTAAACGCCTGCTCACGATCGGGCTGGCGTTGTTCTGCCTGCTGTTCCAGCAGCTGGCACTGGCGGCGTATGCGTGTTCGCCCGCTGCGGCGAATGCCATGGCGATGCAGGGCGAGTGTGCGCAGATGAGCGCGCCGTCCCGGCAGGCGCCGGACCCGGCTTGCACCTCGCATTGCGCGGACCACAGCGTTTCGCCGTCCACGGCGCAGCTCCCCTCCCTGCCACCGCTCGCACTGCCGGCCATGCCGCCAGTGCTCGAAGGCAGCATCGCGCTGGCACCCGAAAGCCAGCCCCTGCCCGATCCCACGTTCCAGCGCCCCGAGCCACCGCCGGCGCTGCGCTTCTGTAGCCTGCTGATCTAGCCCCCGGTCGATGCCGTTAGCGACCGCGCATGCGTGCGCGGCGTTGTCCCGTATCCGACCGGAGTCATCCCATGTTTCCCCTTTCCCCGCGATCCGGCACCGTGCCGGTTCGCTTCCTCCGCGCATGCTGCGCGGCGGTGCTGGCCTGTCTTGCCGTGCCAATGGCCACGGCAGGCACGCTCAGTCTCTCCACCGCGACCGACCTCGCGGTGCAACGCACACCCTTGCTCGATGCCCGTCGCGACCAGGCGGAATCCACGCGCCAGGAAGCCCTGCGTGCCGGCGCCCTGCCCGATCCCCAGCTCAGTGTCGGCATCGACAACCTCGCCGTCCAGGGGCGCGGCGCCTTCACCGCCGGTGGCGACGACATGACCATGCGCACGGTGGGCATCACCCAGGTGCTGCCCTCGTCCGCCAAACGCCAGGCCCAGCGCGAGGAAGCGCGGGCACGCATCGATGTCGCCGACGCAGACACCCAGGCCACCGGCCTGCTCGTGCGCAGGCAGGCCGCCGAAGCGTGGATCGGCGTCTCCGAGGCCCAAGGCGAACTTGCGGCGCTGGACGCCATGCGCCGCTCGCTGAACGCGGATGTCGATGTCGCGCAGGCACGCCTGCGCGGCGGCGGCAGCGCCAACGACGTGCTCGCCGCCAGGGCGGGTGCGCTCGACATCGAGAACCGCATGGACGCTGCCCGCGGAAAGCTCGCCCAGGCGCGCGCGCAACTGGTGCGTTGGCTGGGTGACGAAGGCCGTGACGAGCTGGCCGGCGATCCGGACTTCGCGACGTTGCCCAGCAGCGAGAAAGACTTGCTCGGCCGTCTCGACGAGCAGGCCGCGCTGCTGGGCTGGACGCCGCGCGAGCGGGCGGCCGACGCCGCGCTTGCCAGCGCCCGTGCCGATAAGCATCCCGACTGGAGCATCGGCGCCAGCTATGGCTCGCGTGTGCGTGGCCTGTCCGACATGGTGTCGTTGCAGGTCGGCGTGAGCCTGCCGTTGTTCACCCGCAACCGCCAGGATCGCGGCATTTCCGCGCGAACGGCGGATGCGGATGCCGTGCGCGACGAGCATGAGGATGCACGCCGCGAGCAGAAGGCCATGGTGCAGTCCGCGCTGGAGAACTGGAAATCGCTGGGCGCCCAGCTGGAGCGCCACCACGGCAGCCTGCTGCCACTGGCCGACGACCGGGTGACGGTTGCGCTGGCGAGCTATCGCGGCGGCGGCGACATCCAGCCACTGCTGCAAGCCCGGCGCGACGAACTCGCACTGCGTCTCGACGAAACGCGCCTGCGCGCCGACTACGGCCGCGCCTGGGCGGCCCTCGCCTTCCTGCTGCCGCAAGGAAACACCCCGTGAAGACTCTTCCCTTTCTGTTCCTCGTGACCACCGCCCTGGCCGCAGCCATCGCCGCCGGCTTCGTGGCCGGACGCCATGCAGATACCCCTGCGCCATCCGCGCCTGAAGCGGCAGGCAAGAAGATCCTTTACTGGTACGACCCCATGATCCCCGACCAGCATTTCCCCAAGGCGGGCCTGTCGCCGATGGGCATGGACATGGTGCCGCGTTATGCCGACGACGGTGATGGCGGAAGCGCCAGTGTGCGCATCGATCCTTCCGTTCGCCAGAACCTGGGCCTGCGCACGGCGCCCGTGATCAGGCGTCACCTGGTGCAGCGCATCGACGTGCCCGCCACCGTGGCATGGGATCTCACCGAATCGGTCACGGTGAGCGCACGTGCCGATGGTGTCGTGGATCGCCTGTTTACCGCCGCGCCGTCCACCATGGTCACGGCGGGCCAGCCGCTCGCCACGCTCGTATCGCCCGAATGGAACAGTGCGCTGGCGGAAAACGAAGCACTTCGTCATGTGCATTCGGACGATGCGCGCGCGCTGGCCGGTGCTTCGCGTGAACGTCTTGCCGCCCTTGGTCTCGATACCGGCGCCGTGCGCGGTGCAGGTCGCACGGGCGGCGCCACGTTGATCGCGCCGCGCGCAGGCGTACTGGCGACGGTCGATGTCCGCGAAGGACAGCGCGTGATCGCCGGCCAGACCCTCATGACCATTGCGGGGCTCGACCGGGTCTGGGTGGACGCATCGGTTCCGCAGGCATCCGCCGCACAGGTGATGGCCGGCATGCCCGTGACGGTTCGCGTGGATGGCATCGCCGAACCGTTCCACGCCACCGTCGACACCCTGCTGGCGATGGTCGATACCGACACCCGTACGCGACGCGCACGCATCGTGCTGCCCGATCCGCAGCATCGCCTCGCACCGGGCATGTTCGCGCACGTCACGATCGAGGCAACGGCGTCGACCGAACATCCCCTGGTGCCCGACGAAGCGCTGGTCGAAACCGGTGAGCAGGCACGCGTGATCGTGGACGACGGCGACGGGCGTTTTCGTCCGCAAGAAGTGCGCACCGGGCAGTCGTCCGGCGGCTATACCGAGATCGTCGACGGCTTGCAGGGCGACGAACGCGTGGTCGTGTCCGGTCAGTTCCTGCTCGATTCCGAAGCCAGCCTCTCCGGCAGCCTGCGTCGTCTCGATGCCCAGCCCACACCCGCGAAGGAGGCCAGCCCATGATTGCCCGCCTCATCCACTGGTCGATGGCTCATCGCCTCGTCGTGCTCGCGCTGGCGGCATTGCTGGCGGTGACCGGCATCGTCGCCCTGCACGAGACGCCGCTGGATGCGCTGCCGGACCTCTCCGATACGCAGGTGATCGTACGCACGAGCTGGGCCGGCCAGGCTCCGCAGACCGTGGAAGACCAGGTGACCTATCCCCTGGTGACCACGATGCTCTCCGTACCCGGTGCGCGTACCGTTCGCGGCTATTCGTTCTTCGGCGACTCCTACGTCTACATCCTGTTCGATGATCACACGGACCTCTACTGGGCCCGTTCGCGCGTGCTCGAATACCTGAGCCAGGTGCGCGACCGCCTGCCCGCCGGTGTGAATCCGTCGCTGGGGCCCGACGCCACCGGGCTGGGATGGATCTACGAGTACGCACTGGTGGACCGCACCGGCCACCACGACATCGGCCAGCTGCGCGCCCTGCAGGACTGGTTTCTGCGCTACCAGCTGAAAACCGTGCCCGACGTGGCCGAAGTCGCCAGCCTCGGCGGCATGGAGGCTTCGTGGCAGGTGGTGCCCGATCCCGCTCGCATGGCCGCGCGGCACATCGATACGGCCATGTTGCTGGCTGCCCTGCGCGATGCGAACGGCTCCAACGGTGGTTCGGTGATCGAACAGGGCGAGGCCGAAATGGTGGTGCGCAGTGAAGGTTATCTGCGTACACGGGACGATTTCGACGCCGTGCCCGTGGGACACGATGCCAACGGCATTCCCGTGCGCCTGGCCGACATCGCTACCGTGCGACGTGGCCCCGCCTTCCGTCGCGGCATTGCCGAACTGGACGGCCAGGGTGAGGTGGCCGGTGGCGTCGTGGTGCTGCGTTCGGGCAAGAACGCACGTGCCGCGATCGAAGCCGTGCGCGACAAGCTGGCCACGCTGCGACGCAGCCTGCCTCCGGGCGTGGACGTGGTGACCACCTACGACCGCTCCGGCCTCATCGATGCCGCGGTGGATAACCTGCGCGACAAGCTCATCGAGGAGTTCCTCGTCGTCGCGGTCGTCTGCGCCCTGTTCCTGGGGCATCTGCGCTCCACGCTGGTCGCGGTAGTGAGCCTGCCGCTGGGCGTGCTGGCGGCCTTTGCCGTGATGTACGTGCAAGGCGTGTCGGCCAACCTGATGTCGCTCGGCGGCATCGCCATTGCCATCGGCGCGATGGTCGATGCGGCCGTGGTGATGATCGAAAACACGCACAAACATCTGGAGCACTGGCGGGACGAACACGGCGGCGAGCCATCGGGCGAGCAGCGCTGGCAACTGGTGGCGGATGCCGCCGCGGAAGTCGGCCCCGCACTCTTCGTCAGCCTGCTGGTGATCGCACTTTCCTTCGTGCCAGTGTTCGCCCTCGAAGCGCAGGAAGGCCGGCTGTTCAAGCCGCTGGCCTTCACCAAGACCTATGCGATGGCCGCAGCCGCCGGACTGTCGGTGACCCTGGTGCCGGTGCTCATGGGCTATCTGGTGCGCGGACACATCCGTGCCGAACGCGACAATCCGCTCAACCGGGGGCTGACCGCCGTGTATCGCCCTCTGTTGCACAAGGCACTGGGCCACCCGAAAACCACGCTCGCCATGGCCTTGCTGCTGGTGGTCAGTGCGGCATGGCCGCTGTCGCGACTGGGACACGAGTTCCTGCCGCCCCTCGACGAGGGCACCCTGCTCTACATGCCCACGGCGTTGCCGGGCATATCGGCAGGCAAGGCGGCACAGCTGCTGCAACTCACCGACCGCATGATCAAGACGGTACCGGAAGTGGACCATGTCTTCGGCAAGGCCGGGCGTGCGGAAACCGCCACCGACCCCGCGCCGCTGGAGATGTTCGAGACCACCATCACCTTCAAGCCCCGCTCGCAATGGCGCCCGGGCATGACCATGGAAAAACTGAAGACCGAACTGGATCACGCGGTGAAGGTGCCTGGTCTTACGAATCTCTTCGTACCTCCCATCCGCAATCGCATCGACATGCTGGCCACGGGCATCAAGAGCCCCATCGGCATCAAGGTGCTGGGCACCGATACCGCCGCACTACAGGACGTGGCCGATCGCATCGAAGGCATCGCACGCAACGTGCCCGGCGTCACCTCGGCCATTGCCGAGCGCTCGGCGAGCGGGCGTTACGTGGATGTGGACGTGCGCAGGCAGGACGCCGCGCGCTATGGACTCACCCAGCGCGATATCCAGGAAACCATCGCCACCCTGGTCGGCGGCGATACGGTGGGACAGGTCGTGGACGGTCGCGAACGCTATCCGATCGTGGTGCGCTATGCCCGCCCGGACCGCGACTCCATCGCCGCGCTGCGCCAGCTGCCCATCGTGGCCCCGGGTGGCGCACAGCTCGTGCTCTCGCAAGTTGCCGACATCACGCTGCATGCCGGTCCGGTCATGCTGAAAAGCGAAGACGGCCAGCTGGCCAGCTATGTGTACGTGGACACCGATGGTCGCGATCTCGGGCGCACCGTCAGTGAGCTGCAACGGGCCGTCGGCACGCAGGTCACGCTGCCGGCCGGTGTCACCCTCGCCTGGTCCGGCCAGTACGAATACCTGGCGCGCGCCGGGGCACGACTGGCCTGGGTGATCCCTGCCGCGCTGCTGATCGTATTCGGGCTGATCCACGCCCTGTTCCGTCGCACGGGGGAAGCGTTGCTGATCATGACCAGCGTCCCGCTCGCCCTGGTGGGGGGACTCTGGCTGGTATTGTGGCTGGGACAGGCCATCTCCGTCGCCACCGTGATCGGCTTCGTGGCACTGGGAGGCGTGGCCGCCGAGTTTGGCGTGGTGATGCTGCTCTACCTGCGGCAGTCCTGGGAGCACGCCCATCGCGCGGACCCGGATGCCGGCTTTGACGTGCTCGATGCGGCCATCGTCCATGGCGCCGTGCAGCGCGTGCGGCCGAAGGCCATGACCGTGGCGGTAATCCTCGCCGGCCTGCTACCGATCCTGCTGGGTCACGGTGCCGGTTCGGAGGTGATGCAGCGCATTGCCGCGCCGATGATCGGTGGCATGGTCACCGCGCCCCTGCTGTCCATGCTGGTCTTGCCGGTGGCATGGCGCTGGCTGATGCGCCGACGCCTGCGCAGGGAGGCCCCCGGCACATGATGCGGTGGCCGGCACCGGTATCGCCACGCTACGGCCATCCACTGTAAAGTGGGTGGTCATGGCACCGATACCGGCGCCGGCTCTCCCCCAGTGCAAACCCGTGCATCGTCCCTTCTATCGTCGCTTTTTTCCCTACTGCCTGAGACAGATTGCAGAGGATCGCTTTGTCGTGCTTAATGTGGACGGACAGCCGGTAGGCCTTCCCCAGCCCAGCGGCGAACCCCGCAACGACACTGACATCGCGGTGCCCATCCATCTCCAGCTCGACGAAGCCGTGCTGCTCGAACTGGAAGCACTGGGTGCGCGTATCGCCATGGAGGGCATCTATCTGTTCGACGAAAGCGACGATCCGACCGCCAGCGGTCTCGGCTTCAGCGATTACGCGAACCGATTGCACGCCCTCGCCTCCCTGGCCACCACGTACTGAAGCGCGCGCATGGCTTCACTCGTCGTCTGGTGGCATTCGGAACTTCAGTTCGCGGTACTCGAACAGGAGCACGGGTTTGCCATCGCCAGCATCTACGACGGCACGATCGCACTGGAAGACGTGCTGATCGGCATCGTTCCGCCCGAAGGGGCCTGCCAGCTCACCAACCGGCGTACGGGGCTTCCCGTGTGGTTGTCCGTGGAGGGCGTGGGCCTTACCGAGGAAGAAGTGAGCGAATTGCTGGGACATCTACGCGACTAGCCTCGTCGCGCACCGCATCGATGAATGCACGCAGTGCCGGGGCCATCTGGCGTTGCTGCGGATAACACAGGTACATCCCCGGAAACGGATGCGACCAGTCCTCAAGCAAAGGCACCAGTTCGCCTGTGTGCAACGCCGGCAGCAAGGCATATTCCACCGTGAAGCAGATGCCCACGCCCTGCACGGCGGCACGCACGGCCATGGTCTTGTCGCTGACCACCAGTGGTCCGTCCACGGTCACCTCGAACCAGGCGCCGTTCTCGAAGAACTCCCAGGCATAGGCATGGGCTTGTCCGGGCCATCGCCAGCGGATGCAGCGGTGTTGCAACAGGTCGCGCGGATGCAGCGGCACGCCGTGACGTGCGAGATAGTCCGGCGAGGCCGCGGCGATCTGGCGCATCGGCGGCCCCAGCGGTACGGCGATCATGTCGCGCTCGATGACCTCGCCCAGACGTAATGCGGCGTCGTAGCCTCCACCCACCACATCGACCACTTCGTCATCGAGCGTGATGTCGAGCACCACCTCGGGGTAGTCGCGGGCGAAGGCGCCCAGGATCGGCTCGATGTAGTTTTCCGCCGCGGAGCGGAAGGTGTGGATGCGTAGGCGGCCCGAAGGCCGCCCGCCGTTGCGTCGCAGGGTATCCATCGCCTCGCGGATGCCCTGGATCGACGGCGTCACCTCCTGAAGCAGGCGCTCGCCGGCCGAGGTGAGCGATACGCTGCGCGTCGTACGATGCAGCAGCCTCACGCCGACGCTGGTCTCCAGCCCCCTCAGGGTCTGGCTGAGTGCCGACGGCGTGACTCCCAGCGTTTCGGCGGCCCGGGAGAAACTGAGGGCTTCCGCCACGGCGACGAAGGCACGCAGCTGGTTGTAGTCGGCACTGGAAGGCAGGGAGTCCATGGCGGAAGCAGAGCATTATTCAGCATGGCTTACAAGCTAGATTAGAAAATTGGATATTCATTAGCTCCGCTGCCTGACCTATCGTTCTCCCCATCACCCACGGAGGACATCCCATGCAAACCTGGTTCATTACCGGTATTTCCCGCGGCCTCGGCCTTGCCATGACCCGCCTGCTCCTGGAACAGGGCCACCGCGTCATCGGTACCGTGCGCGAAGGCCACCCGGACGTGCCGCATGCCGGCGACCGCCTGCACGTCATCCATGCCGACTTCTCCCGGCCTGGCGAGGCCGAACGGGCCACCCGCGAGGCCTTCGGCATCACCGGCCAGGTGGACGTCATCGTGAACAACGCCGGCTACGGCCTGCTGGGTGCGCTGGAACAGTCCACCGACGACGAGATGGCCCGCTTGTTCGAAGTAGACGTATTCGCCCCCATCCGTATCGTGCGCACCGCACTGCCTTACCTGCGCACGCAAGGCAGCGGACACGTCGTCAACATCACCTCCATCGCCGGGCGCGCTCCGGGCGCAGGCTCCGCGCTCTACGCCACCGCGAAGTCCGCCCTGGAAGGTTTCTCCGCCAGCCTGGCGCGGGAAGTGACACCGCTGGGCATCCGCGTCACGGCGGTGGCCCCGGGGGCCTTCCGTACCGACTTCCTCTCGGACCACTCGATCCGGCGCAGCGAAAAGGAAGACGCCGCCTATACGGATAGCGTGGGCCGGGGCGGCGCAGCATTGGCCGCCATGGCCGGTCGCCAGGCCGGTGATCCGGTGCTGGGCGCGAAGGCCATCATTGAGGCGGTCAACGCCAGCGAGCCGCCGCTGCACCTTCTGCTGGGTCCCGATGCCCTGCACCGTGCCCGCGAGAAGCTGGACGCCGTGATCGCTGAGATCGACGCCTGGGAATCGGTGACGGCCGGGACTGACCACGCCTGATCACGAAACGACCCCGTTTTCGGCAAGCACGGGCGGGGTCGTCCCCGGTGGATCGGACAGAATGGTGACCATCGTTGTCATCATCTGTCTCTTTACTTGCCCTTGCCTCGTCGCGATGCAGCAGGGCCATGACGGCCTCATTCGCGACACGAATGGCAAAGCTACGCGGCAAGGCAGCAAACGGCGTTCACGGCAGCCGTCACAAATTGTCATGGACAAAGTAGACAACGTTGTCATCCAGGACTAAACCCCTCCCCGCTTCGTCGTGCAGGCAGTACCTCGTTCGGGGAGAGGCTGGCCACTTCCCGTTCGGGATCCATCACTCGAACCGGGAGGTGTCCGATGTCACTGAAAGTCCTCGGCGGCTGTTCCGCCACGCTCGCCCTTGCCATTGCCGCTGCGCTGTTCCCTGCGCAATCGGCCCACGCTGCCACCGCATGCGCGGCGGCATGGAGCGCATCCAGTGTCTATACCGGCGGCAATACCGCCAGCCAGAACGGCAACAACTACGTGGCCAACTGGTGGACCCAGGGCGACGACCCGTCCACGCACAGCGGCCCTTCGGGCAGCGGCCAGCCCTGGACCTCTCAGGGAGCCTGCGATGGCGGCGGCAGCACGCCCCCGCCCGATAATCCGCCGCCGGACAACCCGCCCCCCACCCCGGGCACGTTGCTGTTCAGTCCGTACAAGGACACCTCCATCAACATGGACTGGAACACCAACATCATCTCGACCAGCGTGACCGGCACGCGGATTCCCGTGGTCGGTGCAGGCAGCCTCGTATCCACCCAGGTACCGAACCTCGGCGCCATCACGCTGGCCTTTGCCACCGGCGAGTGCGGCAGCGAGAACTGGGGTGGCGTGCCGGGCGCGGCGTTCGCCAGCGCCAACATCGCGCGGATCAACAGCGCGGGTATCAACTATGTGATTTCCACCGGTGGTGCAGCAGGCAGCTTCACCTGCGGCAGCCCGATGAACCTGAAGGCCTTCATCGACCGCTACAACGGCGCGCACCTGGTGGGCGTGGACTTCGACATCGAAGCCGGCCAGTCGCAGGCCCAGCTGCAGTCGCTGGTCAACGGCGCGGTATATGCCGCCGGCTTCTACCCGAACCTGCGCTTCTCGTTCACCCTTGCCACGCTCGGCGCTTCCGACGGCAGCTACGGTGGCGTGAACAGCACGGGCGATGCCGTGGTGAAGCTGGTGAAGGCCTCCGGCCTGCAGAACTACACCATCAACCTGATGACCATGGATTACGGCAGCGGTATTCCCAGTGTCTGCGTGGTCAAGAGCGGTGGCGTCTGCGACATGGGCCAGTCGGCGATCCAGGCCGTGCAGAACCTGCAGCACACCTACGGCATTCCGCTGAGCAAGATCGAGATCACCCCGATGATCGGCGTGAACGACGTCTCCAGCAACGTGTTCCAGATCGCCGACATCGACAAGGTGACCAGCTACGCGGCGACCAACAAGCTGGCGGGCGTGCACTTCTGGTCGCTCGACCGCGACACGCCGTGCTCGCAGGGCACCGCCTCGCCCACCTGCAACTCACTGCCGTCCACCACGGTGTTGCAGTACACGAAGCGCTTCCTGAGCAACCTGGGCAAGTAACCCACCCTCCGGGAGCCGCCCCTCACGGCTCCCGGACTTTCCCTGGCCGTCTCTCACCGCTCGTGGGATTTTTTGTAGGAGCGCGCCTTGCGCGCGACAGGTTTTCGCGAAGAGCGGTCACGCGCAAGGCGCGCTCCTACAGGGTAGCGTGGCGGTGCGTTGCTTCGACAGGCTAAGCTTCGGCAGATCGCCTGCCGCCAAGGAAATGCCCGTGAGCTTCGCCATCGACATCACCGATGTCCACTCGGCCGCCGAACAACTGAAGTGTGTGGCCGTGCGCACGCCGCTGCTCGAATTCGACACCCTCAATGATCATGCCGGCCACCGCGTGCTCGTGAAGTTCGAAGGTGCCCAGCACACCGGTTCGTTCAAGTTTCGTGGTGCCTATAACCGTCTTTCGCGACTCAACGATGTGGAACGCAAGGCCGGCGTCGTGGCGTGGTCCAGCGGCAACCACGCCCAGGGCGTCGCAGCCGCCGCCCGTCGCCTCGGTATTCCCGCCACCATCGTCATGCCCGCCGATGCACCCGCCAACAAACTGGAGAACACCCGCCGGCTCGGTGCCGAGGTGGTGCTCTACGATCGCTTCAACGAATCGCGCGAGGACATCGCTGCCGGTATCGCGCAGTCACGGGGCGCCGTGCGCGTGCCGCCGTTCGACGACCCTTACATCATGGCCGGCCAGGGCACCGTGGGACTGGAAATCATGGAGCAGTCTGCCGCCATGGGCGTGGATGTCACCAGCGTGCTGGTCTGTTGCGGCGGTGGCGGGCTGACGGCCGGTGTCGCGACGGCGGTAAAAGGCACGCGCCCGGAAACGCACGTTTACTGCGTGGAGCCTGCGACCTTCGACGATACCGCGCGCTCACTCGCCACGGGCACCCGGCAGGTGGTGGCAAAGGACGCCCGCACCATCTGCGATGCACTGATGACGCCCTCACCCGGCGAACTCACCTTTCCGATCAACCAGGCGCTGCTGAGCGGCGGCCTGATCGTAAGCGAAGACGAAGTACGCGATGCCATGCGCTTCGCCTTCCGCTCGATGAAGCTGGTGATCGAGCCCGGCGGTGCCGTGGCACTGGCTGCCCTGCTTTTCGGCAAGGCCCCTGTGCATGGCGGAGCCACGGCCATCGTGGTTTCCGGCTCCAATGCCGACCCCGGGCTTTACGCCAGCATCCTTCGCGAAGACGGCTGAACCGCCTCACCCCGGGCGCCGGATTTCCGTGCGAGCGGCGGGCAGTACGCTGCCGTCGCTCGCCAGGGGCGCCATGTAGGGAACGGGCTTTCCGGTTTTCGTATCGACCATCCGCGAGCAGCGCTCGCCACGCTCGAACAGGTTTTTTTCACCCCACTGGCGCATCGCCACCACCACGGGGAAGAGCTGTTCTCCCGCCGCTGTAAGCACATATTCCTGGTAAGAGCTGCCATCCGACGCCGGCTGCAGCTCCAGCACACCGGCATCCACCAGTCGTCGCAAACGGTCGGTGAGGATATTGCGGGCCACGCCCAGTTCACGCTGGAAGTCGCCGAATCGCCGTGAACCGTCGAAGGCATCGCGCACGATCAGCAAGGACCAGCGATCACCGATCGCATCGAGAAAACGGGCCACCGGGCAGATGGCGCTGGTGGGGTGGATGCGCTCGCTCATGGTTCTGCGACTCCGGTCAGCAAGGTTGCATTTTAAAACCATGTAGCCTAGCCTTCCACTAGTTTCAATTTGCAACCATTAAGGAAGCCCCCATGTCCACTGACTTGTCGGTGCCGCCATCGCGCGGCGTCGCGCTGCTGTTCGCCCTCGCATGCGGCCTTTGTGTCGCCAATGTGTATTACGCCCAGCCCCTGCTCGATGCCATCGGCCGGGAATTCAGCGTGTCGGATGCCCGGCTGGGACAGGTCATGACCGCGACGCAGGTCGGATGCGCCCTGGCGCTGGTCTTCCTGGTGCCGCTGGGTGATCGCGTCGAGCGACGCCGCCTGATGGTGATCCAGTCCCTGCTGTTGTCGGGCCTGCTGGCCTGTGTCGCCATGGTGCACGAGTGGTACCTGCTGCTGGCGGGCATGGCAGGTATCGGCATGCTGGCAACGGCCATGACCCAGGGCCTGATCGCCTATGCCGCCAGCGTGTCGCCACCCGGTAGCCGTGGCCGGGTCGTGGGTATCGCGCAAGGTGGCGTACTGATGGGCCTGCTGCTGGCACGCGTGTTCTCCGGTGCCATGGGCGATATCGCCGGGTGGCGGGGTACGTTCCTGGTATCCGCCGCGTTCTCCCTGCTTCTGATCCTGCCGCTGCGCCTGAAGCTGCCCAGAAGCGCTGTACCGGAGCGCCCCATGGGTTATCTCGCCCTGCTTGCGTCGATGCCGGGGCTGCTTCGCGAAGAACGGGTATTGCAGGTACGCGGCGTGCTGGCCTTGCTCATGTTCGCCGTGTTCAACATTTTCTGGAACGCGATGGTGCTTCCCCTGAGCGCGCCGCCACGCGCGTTCTCCCATACGGTCATTGGCGCATTCGGCCTGGTGGGTGCGCTCGGGGCCCTGGCCGCCATCCGCGCAGGTCACTGGGCCGACCAGGGCTACGGTGCGCGTACCAGCGCCGCCGGACTGTTGCTGTTGCTGGGCGCATGGGTGCCACTGAGCCTGATGGAACATTCCATGGCGGCATTGATGCTTGGCATCGTGCTGCTGGACATGGGTGGGCAGGCCATTCACGTCACCAACCAGGGCATGGTGTTCGCCTCGCGTCCCGAAGCCCATGCCCGCATGGTGGGGCTCTACATGCTGTTCTACGCCGTGGGCAGCGGTACCGGGGCGGCGGCCGGCACGGCCATGTACGCCTACGCCGGCTGGCAAGGTGTCTGCTGGCTGGGTGCGGCCATCAGTCTGCTTGCCCTCATTTTCTGGTGGGTGACCCGCGGTGTCACCGGCAGGCACCGGTAAAAGACGGGCGCCGTCACACCACGGACATACTCCGTGCCCATCCTGCCGCGACGAACCTGGAGTCGCCGCGTGACCGATACGCCCCAGGGCTGGGCGCACCTTCTCGCCGACAAGGGTCCCAAGCTCGCCAGTTATTTCCTGCGCCGCGTCGCCCATCGCTGGGACGCGCAGGATCTCGTGCAGGAGGTGTATCTGCGCCTGTTGCGCAGCTCAGGCACGCAGAACGAGCCCGTGCGAAATCCCGAGGCCTACCTGTTCACCGTGGCTGCCAACCTGGTCAAGGAGCATGCCCAGCTACGCCAGCGTGCTCCGGTGACGGGCGAGGATATCGACGAGGTCATCGAACGGCTGGCCACGCCCTGCGAGGCCGGTGCCGACGTGGACAGGGAACTGCGTCGTCGCCGCCTTGCCGATGTGATCGGCCGGCTGTCGCCGAAGTGTCGTGCGGTGCTGGTCATGCACTACCGCGACGACATGCCCTACCGCGACATTGCCGAGGCACTGGGCGTTTCCACCAACATGGTCAAGAAGTACATCGTCAAGGGACTGGCCGCGTGCCGGCAAGGGATGCAGCACTATGAATGACACCCGTCGCATCGCCGAAGAGGCCGCCTCCTGGTATCTGGACATGCGTGACGAGCCGGATGCCACTGCCCGTGATCGCTTCATGGCATGGCTGCGGCACTCCCCCCGCCACATCGCCGAATACCTCGCCATTGCCCGCCTGCATGGCGATATGCATGCCGCCGCCGCTCTGGACGAAACGCCTGCCGCTGACCTGCTTGCCGCCGCCATGGCCGAGTCACGCGTGGTGCCGCTTTTTGCTGAACATCCACGCCCGCAGGTAAAACCTGTCGCCGTACGGCGCCAACGGTTGCGCTACGTGGCGGCCGCCGCATCGCTGCTACTGGCCATCGGCATGGCATGGGCCTGGGTGCCTGCCGCCACAACGCCCTTGCGCTACGCCGCCGACACGGGCGAGGTGCGCATGGTGAAGCTGCCCGACGATACCTTGCTGCACCTGTCACCTGGCGGCATCGTGGATGTGGACTTCGACAGCCACGCGCGGCGCATTGTTCTCGTGGCAGGCAAGGCGTCCTTCGATGTAGGGCACGATCCGCTGCGCCCCCTGAGCGTGGAAGTGGGCAGGCAGCGTATCGAGGATATCGGCACCGTGTTCGACGTGGATCGCGATGGCGACGGTGCCCGTGTGGCCGTGATCAGCGGCAAGGTTTCCGTTTGGCGCATGTCTTCGGCATGGATCGACAGTGGCGCACGCCGTCTGCTCGGGCATGCGACACAAGGCAACCGCGTGGCCGATATCGCCGGTGGCGAATCGCTGCACGTCGACGGTGACGGCCATGTGCTGGATCGCAGCGTGCTGGATACCTCCGCCGCCACCGCATGGCTACCGGATGACATCCGTTTCCACGACACGCCCATCGGGGTCGTCGCACGACGTTTCAATGCGTATACGACACGCCCCCTGAGCATCGAGGATGCCGCCTTGTCGGAAAAACGCATCAGCGGTGTGTTTCACGCGCACGATCCCGAAGCCTTCGTGAGTTATCTCGGCAGCCTTTCCGGCGTGCGTGTGCAGCGCGAACCGGATCGCATCAGGATCCAGTCCACGCGCACGCTGTAAGAAAAATTTCATCGAATCGGCGGTACCCATCCCACCGCGCCGGGACTCTTGGATGAGGTCGGACGACAACACGTGTCCTCTCCCACCCCTCGAAGGAAGTACCCGCATGCGTCACTCGCTCGCCATGTGCATCGCCCTGGCCCTCGCCAGCGCGGCACCCGTCGTCGTCCAGGCGACTACGCCGTCAACGGCCATTGCCGCCATGCCGCTGGCACAGGCTCTCGACCAGTTCAGCCATGACACGGGCTGGCAGGTGGTGTACGACGATGCCATTCCCGACGGCGTGCGCAGCCACGCAGTGCCGGCAGGTCTGGCGCCTGCGCAGCGCCTCACGGCCCTGCTGCGCGATACCCACCTCGATTACCGCCTGGTGGCACCGACCACGGCGAAGATCGTCCCGGGAAACGTCTCCGCCGGCGCCGCACCGGCCGAAGCCTCCCTGCCGGCGATCGACACTCGTGATACGGCAAGGAATCTTGCCCCCGTCAGTGTCAGCGCCAACGCCGTGGATACGCTTGCGCCCAGCGCTCCCCCACTGGACGCATCGCAGCCGACTTCGGTGATCGACGAGCGTTTCATCCGCGACGGCCTGCGCTTCAACGCCAACTTCGACGACATCATCAAGTACGCACCGAGCGTCACCGTGACCTCGCCGGAAGGTCCGGGCCTGGGCAAGAACGAAGGCATCAGCCTGCGCGGTTTCCAGGATGGCCAGTTCAACATCACCTTCGATGGCATTCCCTTCGGCGACGCCAGCGACCTGCATCACACGACGTCCGCCTATTTCAACAATCATGTGCTCGGCCAGGCGCAGATCGATCGCGGCCCGGGCGGCGGCAGCACGATCGGCAACGCCACCTTCGGTGGCACCATCGGCCTGCGCTCGCGCGATCCGTCCGATGAACCGGGCATCACGCCCTATCTCACGATCGGCAGCTGGAACACGCGCGCCGGTGGTGTCTCGGCGGACGAAACCATCGGCAATACCAGGGTGTTCGCGGATATTTCCAAGGAGTCGAGCGACACCTACCTGAAGGGCACCGACGACAAACGCGATCATATCTTCATCAAGACGATCAGCCAGCTCGGCGCGGCCACGACACTGACCTTCGTCACCAGCTACAACCGCGAGCACCAGAATACCGTGCAAGGCGCCACGCTGGGCGAAATCGCGAAGTACGGCTGGCGTTTCGGCCTGGGAGACGATCCCACGGTGCAGAACTACAAGGGTGCGAACAACGCAGCCTATTACTCCAGCTTTACCTACCTCGGCCTCGACACGCATGTGGGCGAGTGGGATATCGAGAACAAGGTGTACCTGAACACCTTCGACCACTGGGCACGCAAGGCTGCCGATGCCACCGACATCAACCCGGCAGACAACGGCGTGACGTTCTACAACGCCAAGGGCAAGAAGGTCGCCACCATCGCTGCCGACCTGCCGGGCAAGCAATCCGACTCGGGTTTCCACGCCTTCGGCGACGTGCTGCGCTTCGGCCGCGACCTCGGCCCGGGCCGCCTGCTCGCGGGCGCGTGGCTGGAGCGTAACATCGATGCGCGCTACCAGTTGCCGCTGGACCTGACCACCGGCGCGCAAACGGGCACCAAGTATGGCCCCACCTACAACTATCAGCTGGACGATCGCACCGATACCTTCCAGCCTTATCTGCAATACGACTGGAAAGTGACCGACAGCATTACGGTGAGCCCCGGCGTGCGCTACTCCGAGGTGACCCGGCGCATCGATGCGCCTTTGAACAAGGTCTCGCCGCCCGTACCGCTCACCGCGCAGGCCACCTATAGCGCCACCCTTCCCTCGATCAGCATTCATGACAGCATCAGCGATTCGTGGTCGGCGTATGCGCAGGCCGCGAAGGGTTTTCTTGCGCCGCCCATCGACGTGATCCAGGTCAATGGTCCCAAGGGAGTTGATCCGGAACTGACGAAGAACTACCAGCTTGGCACGGCCTATGCGTCGCGCCAGCTCACCTTCGGCGCCGACGTCTACTACATCGATTTCTCCAATCTCATCGCCGAAACCCAGGTAGCCACCGGCAATGGCAACGAGAATGCCTACGTGAACGGTGGCGGCGCGATCTACAAGGGAGCCGAGGCCGAAGCGACCTTTGCCCTGACCCACGAGCTCAGCCTTTACGGCAATGCCAGCTATAACGAAGCCACGTACAAGAGCAGCAACGTGCAGGTAGCCGGCACACCGAAGGTGACGGCCGCACTCGGCCTGCTCTACAGCGCCAGCAGCGGTTACTTCGGTTCGTTGATGGGCAAGTTCCTCGGCCACCAGTACGGCGTGGACAATACCGTGGACAAGAGCGGCCATCCGGTGTTCCAGGATGCCAACCGCATCGCGGGCTACTTCAGCGTGGATGCCGCTGCGGGTTATCGCACCGATCATGGTCCGGCAGGCACCAAGGGTTATTCGATCAGCGTCGACGTCAACAACCTGTTCAACGTCCACAAGATCACGGGTTATGCGGGCACGCAGTCGGTAGGTGGTGCACCGCTCTACTTCGGCCTGCCGGGCCGGGGCATCTTCCTCGACCTGTCGGTGAAGCTGTGAAGGCGGCCCTGCTGATATTCGCACTGGGCTTCGCCACGGCGGCACATGCCACCGATGTCGTGCGTGCGGAGGTGATCCTGATCCGTCACGGCGTGCGTTCGCCCACGAAGCCGGGCGAGACGTATGCGGCTTATGCGCATGGCGAGTGGCCTGCGTGGCCGGTGGCGCCGGGCATGCTTACCGCACACGGGAGCGAAGGCATGCGCGCCATCGGTGAGCGCTGGAGGAGTGAACTGGACAAGGAGGGGCTGGCCGCCTCTTCCTGCGATAGCTCCGCGTCCCCAGTCGTCATCGGCGACAGCACGCCACGCAACCGGGAAAGCAGCGCGGCCCTTGTCCGGGGCTTGGCGCCGGGCTGCAAGGCAGGCTATCTCGCCACCAGGGGCGATGAAAACAACGCCCTCTTCCACTATCGCAAGGACGATGACGACGATGGTGCGACCAACCAGGCGCCCGCGCACGATGCATTGAAGGCGTTGCAGTCACTGCTACTCGATTGCCATGCAGATCACTGCGCAGAGGTGGCCCAGCAGGAAGGCAGGAAGCTGCTGCCGGTAGAGCCGGGGGCTGCCATGAAACTTGCCGGGACGTTGAGCGAAAACCTGATGCTGGCCTACGCTGAAGGCATGCCGATGTCTTCCGTGGCATTCGGGCGGGGGAACAGGGACCTTCTGGGCCGTTTGATCGAATTGCATAACGCGCAGTTCGCCGCGGGCAAGAAGGCTTTGCCGGCCGCCAGCCTTGCCGGATCCAATCTCGCCGCGCACATCCTTGCCACGCTGCAGGTGGCCGCAGGGGACAAGCCTGTCGTTGCGCCGCTTATCGCAGGCGGCTATGGCGCGGTCGTGCTGGTCGGGCATGATACGAACCTCGCCAATATCGCCGGCGTCTTCGGACTGGACTGGCACGATGCCGCACGACCGGACGATTACCCGCCCGGTGGCGCGCTTTCGTTTACGCTGGTCGAACGCCAGGGGCACGAGTTTGTGCTGGTGAGGCAGATGATGCCGTCCATGGATGCCTTGCGGACGAATCGCTATGACGGGATGGTGCGACGTCCCGTGCGTGTGCAGGGCTGTGCCGTGCCGGGGGAGTGTCCGTTGCAGGTCTTCGTCAACGCAGCCGGAAAGCGGCTGAATCACGACAGGACCGATGCGGCATTGCCTGCCATGAACCTGCAGTCGGTGGTGCCTTGAAGAGCGTTACGTAAGGCGGCGCATTCGCGAAAACCCGATGCATCGCGCTGGGTTCCTGCGTGCGCAGGAACGACGGCTTCGGGTGGGGCTGTCGTTACCTTGCCTACCCGTCGTTCCTGTGAAAACAGGAACCCAGCGCCCCGGTTCACCAGCACGGCGAAGGCGCTGCATCGGCTTTTACGTAGGAGACACCGTCGCGACACCCGACTGCATCGCGCTGGGTTCCTGCGTACGCAGGAACGACGGCTTCGGATGGGGTTGTCGTTACCCCACCTACCCGTCGTTCCTGTGAAAACAGGAACCCAGCACCCCGGTTCACCAGCACGGCGAAGGCGCTGCATCGGCTTTTACGTAGGAGACACCGTCGCGACAACCGACTGCACCGCGCTGGGTTCCTGCGTACGCAGGAACGACGGCTTCGGGGGGGATTGTCGTTACCCCACCTACCCGTCGTTCCTGTGAAAACAGGAACCCAGCGCCCCGGTTTACCAGCACGACAAAGGCGCTGCATCGGCTTTTACGTAGGAGATACCGCCGCGACAACCGACTGCATCGCACTGGGTTCCTGCGTACGCAGGAACGACGGCTTCGGGTGGGGTTGTCGTTACCCCACCTACCCGTCGTTCCTGTGAAAACAGGAACCCAGCGCCCCGGCTCCCCAGCAACACGACCCCGCCCCATCGAAAACAAGCCCCTCAATCCACCCGCCTGACCACAAGCACCGCACAAAGCCCACCAAACGCAAACGAATTGCTCATCGCAACGCGCACTGCATGCTTGCGTGCCTCAAGGGGCACATAATCAAGATCACACTCAGGGTCGGACACCTCAAGGTTCAACGTCGGTGGCACGATGCCCTCACGAAGCGCACCCAGCGTAACCACAAGCTCCAGCGCACCCGCAGCACCCAATGCATGCCCATGCACCGGCTTGGTAGAAGACACCAGCAAGCGCCTCGCATGCTCACCGAAAACCTCATGGATTGCCCGCGTCTCCACCGGATCGTTCGCACGCGTACCCGTGCCATGGGCATTGATGTAATTCACGGCATCCGCAGATAAGCCCGCATCGGCCAGCGCACGCTGCATTGCGAGCCGGCTGCCGCCGGGGTCGGGATGCACGATATCCGCCGCATCCGCGCTCATGCCGGCGCCGGCAAGCTCGGCGAGGATGGTCGCGCCACGCGCCCGCGCGTGTTCCAGCGATTCCAGCACGAACATGCCGGCCCCCTCGCCCAGCACCAGACCACTGCGGTTCGCACTGAATGGCCGGCAGGTATCCGTTGCCATGACCCGCATCGCCTCCCAGGCCTTCAACGCACTGAAACTGAAACACGCCTCGGTGCCGCCGCAGATGGCGACATCCGCCATGCCGCTGCGGATAAGCGATAGAGCCTGGGCAATGGCGTGATTGCTCGATGCACAGGCACTGGCCACGGCAAACGCCGGCCCACGGGTGCCATGGGCCATGCTGATCTGGCTTGCCGGTGCGTTGATCATCAGGCGGATGATGGTCAGCGGATGGATGCGCCCGGAGTTACCCGCATATAGCTGGCGGGCCTGCTCGTCGTGCGTCGTGTCGCCTCCGGCACCCGTGCCCACGATCACGGCCGTACGGTCCGCCAGGCCGTCCTTGTGCAGATCCAGGCCCGATTGCTTCAATGCCTCGTTCGCCGCAATGCAGGCGAACTGCGAAACCCTGTCCAGCATCGACAACTGGCGAGCCTCGAAATGCCGGGAAGGGTCCCAGTCATGGGGTATCTGTGCGGCAAGCGGCGCCCGGATCTGGCCGGCTTCCGGATGATGCAGCGGACGCAGCCCATGGCGGCCATCCCGCGCGGCCTCCCACAGCACCTCCGCGCCCTCGCCCAGCGCACTGATGGCGCCCATGCCTGTAATCACTACGCGGCGCATCGACATGGCGTCAGGAATGCCTGCCGGTCGGCGGCGTGCCATGGGGGGGCGTTCCATGCGGTGGCGGTGCATGGCCGCCCGCAGGCTGCGGCGTCAGCGTCTTCTTCACCGCTTCCACCAGGTCACCGACGGTCTCGCCTGCGATATCCGCGTCATCAAGCTTGATCGGGCGTCCCAAGGCCTTGCCCAGGTCTTCCTCGACATCGAAAAGCACCTCGATGACGTCGATCGACGTCAGCCCAAGCTCGGTGAGCCGGGATGAACGAGTGATCGCCTTAGGATCACCCTGGGTCTTCCTGACCACGTTCACGGCAATGACGTGCAGGATATCGTCGTCGTTCATCAGCCTCTCCTGGTGGGATTGTCCGGCTCGACCCATGCCACGGCATCTACTCCGCCCGGCTTACAAGCGCCTTTCCGGCACACAGGTATTACCAACCCGTAACAATCCCCGTCAATCCACCAATCGGTTTACCGGTGCTTTTTTGACAGGCCGTCTCGACCCGGATGCGTGATCCATTTATGGTGATGGCCGTTTAAGCGCACTCGCACGCAAGGAGAATCCACCGATGCACGGAGCGATCCATTCTGTCCATGGACATCATGTCCTGGTCTGCCCGACCGAAGGCCCGATGCTCTCCACGGAGGCCGACGGCAAGGAACTGCTGATGGCTGCCATGGATGAGCGCGCCGATATGGTGGCCTTTCCCGCGGCGAGGCTTGGCGAGGATTTCCTGCGGCTGCGCAGCGGTGTGGCGGGTGCGATCGTCCAGAAATTCGTCAATTACCGGATACGCCTCGTTTTCGTCGGCGACATTTCTGCCGCGGTGCAGCGAAGCGAGGCCTTGCGTGACTTCGTTCGCGAGGCGAATCAGGGAGATGCGTTCTGGTTCGTCGAATCGATGGAGGATATGGCGCGTCGGCTGGGCTGAGGACAGGACGGTCGCGCGCGAGGCGCGCTCCTACAGGGCTTTGCATTCGCCTTGGCGGGTGTCGCGCGCGAGGCGCGCTCCTACAAGGGCATCAGTGCGTTGTAGGAGCGCGCCTTGCGCGCGACCGTCACATCAGAACGATGCACCTCACCTGTCCCAGGGCGGCACCGGCAAAAACGCCGCAACCAATGCATCCACCGCCACACGCACCTTCGGCGCCAGATCACGCGACTTAGGCCATAACGCCGTTATGGGTGCATCGCCATACGGCAAGCCCACTGGCAGCACTTCAAGCGTGCCTTTGAGCAGCTCCCCGGCAATCAGCCACGTCGACAGGCAGGCAACGCCAAGCCCACCCACCACGGCATCGAGCAGCGCCTCGCCGTGGCTAACCGTGTGTCGAGGTCGAACCGCCATCATCAACGGCAACCCGTCCGCACCCCGCACCGTCCACGGTAATGGACGCCCATCCTTGGCGAAGGCCACACAGTCGTGGGATGCCAGGTCGTCCGCCGACAGCGGACGTCCCTTGCGCTCAAGATAAGAAGGCGCGGCACATATGACCGAGCGCTGCATGCCGAGCGAGCGTCCAACCAAGGTGGCGTGATCACCCACGCCACCCAGGCGCACCGCGAGATCCACGCCCTCTTCCACCAGATCCACGAACCGATCCGTAAAGGAAACATCCAGCTCCAGACCGGGATGACGATGCGACAGTTCGAGCAGCACCGGCATGACGCATGAACGACCGAACGAGAGCGGCAGGTTGACCCGCAATACCCCCGAAACACTGTTGTGTCGCGCAGCCAGCAGGGATTCCGTGGTGCCCAGTTCGTCGATGACGCGCAGGCAACTTTCGTAATAGGTTCGCCCCTCGGCCGTGACGCTGAGGCTGCGCGTCGTGCGTTCCAGCAACCGGACACCAAGCCGCTCTTCCAGGCGGGCAACGGCTTTGCCGACGGCCGACTTCGACATGCCCATGCGTATCCCGGCAGCCGTGAAGCTGCCCGTCTCCACGGTATGCACGAACGCCGACAGCCCCTGAAGGTGCGAATGCAGATGCTGCCCCATGTCATTGACGCCTTATCCGCTCCAATAATCGGAAAATATAGCGCAGCCAGAGAACCCGGATCGTCAATAGGATGCGGGCTTCCTATTTCAAGCCGAGCACACCCTCGTGAATCGCACCATGAAACGCTGGCAGCTTGCCGCCTTTGGTCTGGAGAACCTGCATCTGACGGACGTCCTCGTGCCTGAGCCGGGCCCCGGTGAAGTCCTGGTGCGTGTAGAGGCCGTCTCCCTGAACTACCGTGACCGGCTGGTCATCCAGGGA
The DNA here is from genome assembly GCF_023699965.1 of Luteibacter anthropi. NCBI lineage: Bacteria > Pseudomonadati > Pseudomonadota > Gammaproteobacteria > Lysobacterales > Rhodanobacteraceae > Luteibacter > Luteibacter anthropi. The sequence goes on along the minus strand of NZ_CP077072.1, from coordinate 3,666,569 downwards.
GAACTGTTGCCCGAGCCACCGGCCATGCCCTTCGTACCGACCTCCGACATGGCTGGCAAAGTCGTTTCCACAGGAAGCGGCGTGAGTCGCGTCCGCGAAGGCAATCGGGTCGTTGCCAATTTCTGGACCCCATGGATCGAGGGCGAACCACCGCCCGACATGACCCGTCACGGTCTGTCACTGGGCGGTCCGCTGCCTGGGGTCCTGAGCGAATACATCATTCTTCACGAAGACGTGCTCGTGCATTCACCGGCATCGCTCAGTGCTCCCGAAGCCTCCACCCTGCCTATCGCCGCACTCACCGCATGGTTTGCCCTGGTGGAAACCGGCCGCTTGCATGCCGGTCAGTCCGTCCTCGTCCAGGGAACCGGCGGCGTCGCCATCTTCGGTCTTCAGCTGGCGAAGGCTCTGGGCGCACAGGTGATCGTGACCTCACGCAGTGCGGAAAAACTTGCCCGGGCACGTGACCTGGGGGCCGATGCCATCATCGATACAGGTGCGAACCCTGCATGGGCCGTAAAAGCGCTGGAACTCACGGAAGGACGCGGCGTGGATCACATCCTTGAACTGATAGGTGGCGACAACCTGAGGCAATCGGCCAGCGCGCTGGCAAGCGGCGGCCGGATCGCGCAGATCGGCTTCCTCGACGGCGCAGATATCACGCTGCCTGTGCTGCCTCTCATGTTGCGGCGTGCCGTGATCCAGGGCATCACCGTGGGGCACCGTACATCCCTTGAAAACATGATCCGCGCCATAGATCACCACCGGATCAAGCCTGTCATCGATACCACTTATGCGTTCGACAACGCGCTCGCAGCTTTCGATCATCTGGGGCGAGGACCTTTCGGCAAGGTGGTGATTACGTTGCCGGGCGATTGAGGTAGCGCCTCAGGGCCATGACATAACGATGCGCAGCACGTGTCCTTCCAGCAAAAGGCTGTCGCCTGCCAGAGCGTCCGGCGAGATGATGGCCTTGGGTGCATTATCACCAGGCTTTCGCACAACAGAATGCATGGCAAATCGATACAATCCCATGTCCCCTGAAAACGATATCCCCATGACGACTGCAAGCGACGGACTGACTGCCGTCCCTCTTTCCGCGGATTTCTTCCGAGGCGCCATCGACATCGAAACAACCGCGCGCGGTCTCCTGTTACACCGCCTTCCGGCCTGGGCCCGGGCCCAATACCCAGACCCGCAACTCACGATGGCGGAAGTGCAGCCGTCAGGCGTGCGCCTTGTGATGCGCACCAGCGCAACCATACTGGAACTGGATACGCTACCCACCCGCCATGTCTACGCAGGCGTGCCTGCGCGTCCGCCAGGCATCTATGACCTGCTGATCGATGGCGAGCTCACCGCTCAGGCAACGGCCGAAGGCGGCGATGTGGTCACGATCGACATGCGCACGGGCCAGGCAAGCCGGCAGGAAGGCCCCGTCGCCAACCTGCGCTTCCCCGACCTGCCGCAGGGCGAGAAGCGTATAGAGATATGGCTTCCCTACAACGAAATCACGGAAGTGGTGGGCTTGCGTGCCAATGCCCCCGCCATGGCCATCCCCGATGAACGCCGCAAGGTCTGGCTGCATCACGGCAGCTCCATCAGCCAGGGCTCCAACGCCGCAAGCGCGAGCACCATCTGGCCTGCAATCGTATCCCTTGCGGGCAACGTCGATCTGATCAACCTGGGTTTCGGCGGCAGCGCCCTGCTCGATCCATTCATCGCTCGCACGCTGCGCGATACCGCAGCCGACTTCATCAGCGTGAAAATGGGCATCAACCTGGTCAACACCGACCTGATGCGCCTGCGTGCTTTCGTGCCTGCGGTGCATGGTTTTCTCGATACTGTGCGCGAAGGACATCCGGACACACCGCTGCTGGTGATTTCCCCGCTGTACTGCCCGATCCACGAAACCACGCCGGGTCCCGGCGCCTTCGATACCGAAGCACTGATGGAAGGCAAGGTCATGTTTCGAGCCACGGGCAACCCCGCCGAAAGCGCCGCCGGCAAGCTCACCCTCGAAACGATTCGCCGCGAACTCGCACACATCATGGCGCAACGAACGAAAACTGACCCTCATCTGCACTATCTGGATGGGCAGGTTCTTTACGGAGCAGCCGATCACGATGCACTACCACTGCCCGACCGCCTGCACCCTGATGCCGCCACGCATCGCCTGATAGCCGGGCGGTTCGCCGCAGAGATGTTCGGCCCGAAGGGCATTTTCCCTCGCCGGGATGTTCTCTGAACTCGCTAGCGTCCGCAACGCTTTAGCGTGAACACGCCGTGTCCGATGCCGATGCGAGGTTCAGCCCGGTACCAGAGCGTCTCGGACAGGTCAGGAAGAAAGATAGTGTCCGGCGCCCGTGCCCCAGCCATGGGCAGGTTTTCATCGAACACCATGCGCTTGGACCATGCGAAGAAATGCATGCTGCCCAGCAACCTCGGCGAACCATCCGTGGGAGGCTCCCATTCTGGTGATCTCACGTCGCTCGTGGAGATCATGGTGATGTAGCGCGCCGAGCCAGCATCGAAGAGAAACCAGAACGAGGCACCGGACTGTTTATCGCTCAGCTGCAAGGCGATCGTCGACAACACGTTCTCGCGTTTGCCGATGTTCGTGAACGACACGCTCAATGACGGATTGGATGAATAAACGTAGTGCGCCTTCTCATACGTGCAGGCATGAGCGGACCATGGTCCAGCGATTGCCAGGGCTATGACAGCACCCCTTGCCCGAATTCCCCTGAAGACCATTCCGTCGTTTCCCTGTGTAGGTACCACCTGGCGCGCTGCGCAGCCTAACGCCCTTGCAGGGCAGAATCATGGCATACCCATGGCATGGATCGGCTTCAGCCCATCCGTCGCGTGAAGCCATCCGCACTCCAATCCTCGCTGCCCACCCCGTGGTGCACCACGAACAGGCCCTCGGGATCGTAGCGGCGCTTCACGGCGAGCAGGCGCGGGTAATGACTGCCCCAGAAGGCCGACTGCCAGTCGGGCTGGTGATAATCGCTCTCGGACACGTAGGCACCGCCGGCCGGGGCAACCTTGCGCAATTCGGCCAGCGCCGCGCCAAGGTCACGCTGGTCGCGACGGGCCTGCGCCGCATCGACATGCACAGGGTCCATGCCCGGATACGCAGGCTCGGCATCCGCACCCATGATGACCAGGGCAAAGGCATCAAGCACCTGTGGATTCATCGACGTGTCCCGTGTGCGCCGGATCGATTCCGCCGTGCCTCCGGCCATGCCCTTGCCGAAGAACAATTCCATGCCATGGTGGCGCGTGGCACGGAACAGGGTGTCCACAAGCACTGCACGGCGATGATCGTCCAGCAGTGAAGACGGCAGCCAGATCGAACGATAGTCGTGGATGAACCAGCCGGCCTCATGCTGCTGGCCGTTCCAGATGATGTTCCGTGCCGGCGCACCGGGACGCTCGTCGTTGAGCATGTGCCCCGGGAAATGTTCGTGGAAATAGGCACCATCCCACAGATGCTGCGCGGGCACGGTCAGCACATTGACCGGCTCTTCCAGCGTGTATTCGCCGCGCTGGCCCACCCAGTCGATGAACGGTGCCCAGGCATGCTTCACTGCGGCATCGTCCATGTCCTGAAACATCATCGTCAGGTTGAGCACGTTGTCCTTGCGCAGGGTGATGTGCTCGCCCCAGCGCGGATTGAACATGTCACTGGCGTAGAACGCGAAGAAGCGATCAAGCAATGCACGAAACGCCTCGTCCGTCGCCGCACGAATGCTTCCTCCCACGCCACCAAAAAACTGCGGCAGTTCATACGTGCGCAGGGTGACCCGGGTCACCACGCCGAAACTCCCGCCGCCACCGCCTTTCAACGCCCAGAACAAGTCGGGGTTTCTCGCTGGATTCGCGATGACCACACGGCCATCGGCTGTCACCACTTCGGCCTCCAGCAGATTACTGGCCGCGCTGCCGAAGCGCTTGGAGAAATGCCCGAAACCACCACCCTGCACCAGGCCGGCCACGCCCACGGTCAGGCAGCCACCGCCTTGCACATAGCGACCGCCCCGCGTGGTCACGGCATCGTAGGCATCCATCCAGATGCACCCACCGCCCAGGCTCACAGCATGTTCCGCGGCATGGCCTTCGCAACCCTCGGGCACGAAGGCATCGTGCAGGGTCACGGCATTCATGGGACGGGTCCAGACCAGAAGCGCATCGGCGCCGCACGAGGTGCCCTGATAGCTGTGACCGCCGCCCTTCACCACCAGGCGCAGGCGATGCGTGCGGGCGAAATTCACTGCCGCCGCTACATCCGCCGCGCTCTCTGCCGCCACGGCCCAGGGGCTGGGCTGGGATGTCCATGCGCCGAACCAGCCGCTGGTCTGCGTCAGGCTCACCTGATCGCCCAGGTAGTACGGGTTGTGCAGGTTGCGCAGCGCCTCGGCCCGTGACGTGGCCGAGGCCGCGCCGGAAAAAGGCGATACCGGATTGAGCAACCGGCCACCGACCTGGCGGCGAAGATCCTCCCATGCCCCCGTATCCGGCCATGCGGCATCGCCAGGCCGTACCCGAGACATGGCGCCACCACGCAAGGCTCCGGCCATGGTCGAAAAGGCGGCAGGCAGGAGCGGGAGGGCCAGTCCGGCCTTCAGGAGATCGCGGCGACGCATGGGGCTTCCTTCACATAGGGGAGCAGGTCATCGCACATTGTGACGCCCATACGTACCACCGTCATGGCGGTTTACGCCCCTTTACCCGCATCCTCGCGTGTTTCAGCGCAAGTAACTGCGCAGCACCGCCAGCACGGGTTCCAGTTCATGCAGGGCATGCGGATTACTCTCCGCCACATGCTCGCGCAGGTGGTCTTCCAGCATCTGGCTCATGAGCCCCTGTACGGCGCCGCGAATCGATGCCACCTGTTGGAGCACGGCATCGCAGCCCGTATCGCCTTCAAGGGCTTTTTCCAGCGAGGCCACCTGGCCGCTGATCCGCCGGACACGGGTGATAAGGGCTTTCTTGTTGGCAATGGTATGGGACATGACAACCTCTTCGTCGGGTGGATAGTATAGGGGGGTACCCTATATAGGCCAAGCCATGATGACGCCCGATCCGCGCCCCTTCCAGCATTCCCATCACTTCAACGAAGGCAATCCCCTCGCCGAGAAGAACACACTGATAGCCGTCGCGATCACCGCCGTCATGATGGTGGTGGAGATTGCAGGAGGATACCTCTTTCACTCCATGGCCCTGCTGGCCGATGGCTGGCACATGAGTTCCCATGCGCTGGCCCTGGGGATTTCTGCCGCCGCCTACGTCATCGCTCGCCGGTTGACCTCGGATCGCCGCTTCGCCTTCGGCACCTGGAAGATCGAAGTGCTGGGGGGCTATAGCAGCGCGCTCCTGCTGGGCGTCGTGGCGATCTTCATGCTCGTACAGTCCATCGAGCATCTCGTGCATCCGGTACCCATCAGCTATGACGAAGCCCTCCCCATCGGCGTGGTCGGCCTGCTGGTGAACCTGCTTTGCGCATGGCTTCTGAAGGGTGCCCATCACGGGCACGATCATCATGGTCACGACCATCACGGCCATGATGCGCATCACCACCATGAAGACATCAACCTTCGCTCCGCCTATCTGCATGTGGTGGCCGATGCCGCCACCTCCGTACTGGCAATCTTCGCGCTGCTGGGTGGCAAGCTGTTCGGCATCGCCTGGCTCGATCCGGTGATGGGCATCCTGGGCTCCTTCCTCGTCGCGCAGTGGGCCATCAGCCTGATTCGTACATCGGGTCGCATCCTGCTCGACGGCGACATGGATCATCCCGTGGTCGATGAGATTCGCGAGGTCTTCGCGCAGGAGCTTCCCCATGCATCCATCAGCGACCTTCATGTATGGCGCGTGGGCAATGGTCGTTTCGCTTGCATCGTCGCTGTCGTGAGCGAACGACCATTGTCTGCGGATACCGTGCGCAGGCATCTGTCCGTTCATGAAGAACTGGTGCACGTCACGGTGGAAATCAGCGGTTATCACGCAACGGAACCCACGCTGCATGACATGGCCACGCCTGCATGAGGCGATTGTTTTCGGCCGTCCATCCGCAAACCCGCATTACATTGCTGCAATGCAGGAGATTTTCGTTGACAGGCCCCTGCGAGCCTGAGTATCGTGCCCCGGCCTTACGGGTCTCCCGTGGCACTTGTCTGGTTACCCACCTGCGAGAAATGGACAGTTACCCTAGTAGCCGCACCGATAACGGAGTCATCGCTCCGATGTCGGTGCCTAATGAAAACTTGGACGCCAGCAGCGGCCGCATCCGGTCGACCGGCGCTTTCCTCGCCTAGGGAAGTCCGGCCGTCGTCTGTGCTGCCTACGGCGCACAGGCGATGAGCCATGAAAACAACTCTTTTCCCCTTGATCAGCCGGACCTGCGTCCGCGCCTTGCCACGTCCGGGCCATGCCCGGGCGCGTCGCTGCAACATCCACGCTGACATGCGCCCTCCATCTCGCTGACCGACGACGCGGCCACGCCGCATCGTCGCGCGCCGGCACGTTCTGTGTCGTCGTGACAACTCACTGCCTCTGAAATAACGCAGGCCCTCCTGTCGCGTGACCGTGCGCCTTTTACGGCCACCTCGCGATACGAGCCCGCGCGTCCCGTCACGCCTTCAGCGAGTACTTCCCATGCACAGCATTCACTTCCTTGGCGAATGGCTAGGCTGCCGCACGTCTGTCGATGCCCTTCGTGACCCTGCATCCATCCGCGCACTTTGCGTGGAGCATGTGATGCGCCATCACGTGAGCATTGCGGGCGACCTGTTCGCCGCTTCGGCCCACGAAGGGGTCGTCGGCACCATCATGGCCGACGACATGCACATCGTGTTGCGCACGTTCCCCGATCGGCACGCCGTCGACATCGACCTGTACGCGTCGTCACGACACAACGCGGACATCGGCATGGTGTTCCACCTGCTGTCCGATCTCTGCGACGACTTCAAGCCCACTCGCACCATGCTGCACCGGGTCCAGCACGGCACCGACTCCCAGGTCATGGGCCGCACGCCGGTCAGGCCCACGCGCAGTTCCGGATTCACCAGCTGGCGAGCGGCCTGACCACCGCCTCGCACCTTTCTCGCCAAGACGCCCACGCCGGCCCTGACCGGCGTCCGTACCCGCACCTGGATGTACCCATGATTTTCCGCACGATCAAGAATGCTTCCTCCGCCTGCCCGCGCGCCCAGTCGATTCGCGCAACGCGCCCAGCCCGCCTGCTATATGGCCTTCGTCTTCCCATGCTGGTCATCGGACTTGGCCTGCATGCCTTGCCGCTACATGCAGAGGACACAACGAAAAATACCAAGAAGCAGAAGAACGATGACACGCCGGTCGTGCTCGACGGGGTGTCCGTGGCCGCACCCACGTCGGGCGCGGCACTCGCGTCGATCCAGCCGGTGGGCGCCAACGCCTACGTGCTCAATCGCAGTGATTTCGAGGGCTCGCTCAGCGGAGACAATTCGCTTGCCCTGCTGAAGAAAGTGCCGGGTGCCTCCTATACCGCTACCGATGGCCTGGGCCTGGATATCTCGGCCACCAGCCTGTTCGTGCGTGGCTTCCGCATGAGCGAAATGGGCGTGACGTTCGAAGGCGTGCCGCTCAATGACAGCAGCTTCCTCTCGATGACCGGTACCAGCGTGGTCAACGTGGCGGTGCCCGATGCGGTCGGCTCCATCGACATCACACCGGGCTCCGCCCGCGAAAGCCTGTTTTCAAGCAGCGCCAACGGTGGTGGCATCGCCTATGCACTGGTGCAGCCTTCGGCAACAGCGGGCGCGACGGTAAAGCAGGCCTATGGAAGCAACCGGACGCTCGTAACGACGCTCTCCGGCCAGACCGGAAAGCTGGGCGAGAACGGTCCGGAAATCGTGGCCGACCTGCAACGGGTATCGGCGAACAAGTACCAGGCTGCCGGTACGCAGCACTTCCTGCGTGGCGACCTGAAGGTGAAGCAGGACGTGTCATGGGGCGACTTCACCTTCTTCTTCTCCGGCAGCCATGCCGAGGTGTGGGGTTACAACAACCTGTCGTTCGACATGATCCGCAACCTGGGCTGGAAGGCGGACAGCCGGTATCCGAACTATGCCGATGCCTATAACGCCGCACTTCCTGAGAACGCCGATGCATCGTGCGGCGTTTATACCTGCGGCAAGCTCACTTCCCTGCTGCCCTACGACACTGGCCAGACCACCAGCGACTACATCGAATCCATCACCCATCATTTCCGCATCTCGCCGGACCTGAGCGGAAGCGTCCAGCTCTATGGAGCGAACAGCAAGACCTACGCCAGTCTCGCCGACCCCAATACGCCCTCGCCCACCGGGGCGCCGTTTTCCGAGCAGGTGCAGAGCCCGAAGGTGAATCGCTTCGGTGGCATGCTCAACTTCACGTATACAGCCGGAAACCATACGCTCACAGCCGGCTTCTGGCAGGAGCGCACGAACTCGGATGCGAAAACCTCCTGGTATAACGAACCCTTGCTCGGTCAGGGTGCGCCGCTGAACACCACGGGACCGTATACCACGTATGGCCCGGCGTTCCAGATCGCCAATGCATCGCACTGGCGTACCCGCTCGCGCCAGTTCTACCTGCACGACGATTACGCCATCAATGATGAGCTGACCCTTGGCATGGGTTTCAAGGGCGTGAGCTTCTCCACCACCGGTGGCGGCATCGGTGCCGACCAGGCTCCGTACGGCACCCTGCGGGTGAAGAACAACTTCCTGCCGCATCTTTCGCTGTTCTGGAGCCCGACACCGCAAACCGATGTCTTCGTGGATCTCGCCGAGTCCGAGAACGGCTATCGCGTAGCCCAGCGCGGCAATATCGGCTACACGGCATCCGTGTGGACCGTGTCGAGCCAGGACGAATTCGACAAGGCCGTCCAGTCGATCCGCCCCGAATCCGACTGGAACCTCACCGCCGGTGTCGCTCATCGCTTCGACAACGTGACCCTCACTTACGATGCGTTCTATAGCGTGATCCGCAACCGCCTGCTTTCCGCCGCGGTGGGCAGCCAGTTTGCCCAGGTGAATACGGTGGGCGTGATGCCGCGCATGCATATCTTCGGCAGCGATCTTGGCCTTACCGCCGACCTGTCCAGGCATGTGCAGGTGTACCAGGGCGTGGCCGTCGCCCGGTCGTTCTACGATCGCGACTTCGTCGTGGACGACAATGTCTTTCCCATCAAGGGCAAGGCCCAGCCGGGTTATCCCATCGTCTCGCTGGTCACCGACGTATCGGCGCACTTCAACGCCTGGCGCTTCGGTGCCACCAGCACCGAGTACCTGCGTCAGCCCTTCTCGTACGAGAATGATATCTACGTGCCGAACTACTGGCAGGTCAACGCCTATGCCAGCTATACGGTGCCGGCCAGGGGCAATCGCCCGGAGCTCAGCTTCCGGCTGGATGCCAGCAACCTGATCAACCGGAAGAACATCGGCACGGCCACGATTGCCGGTTCGCCGTTCTCCGGTGATTACCAGACGCTGCAGCGCAGCGCGCCCCGCCAGGTGCTGTTCAGCGTGTCCGCGCGGTACTGACCACGACGCGGCACCGGGGTTCCGGTGCCGCCTCCCGCAGGAATCATGACCATGCTGGACCTCATCAGACGCCATGCCTGGATGCTTGTTGCCTGGGTTTTGGCCGTGGCGATATGTATCACTGTCGGCTATGGCCTGGGGTCTCCATACTGACTCCACAGTTCGTCCATGGGCTTACAACATGGGCGTCATAACGTGCGGACATCCCCCGCAAGTCCGCCCCCATGCTCAAGAAGATCCTGTCCGGATGGCAACGATCGGACCATGACACCTATCGCCGTGCCTATGAGCGGTTTGGAGGGAGCCTCTGCGCCCATCCGGCGATCCTTGCCCACCTCGACAGCCGGGGCGCCGGACCCGTGGCCTTCTATCACAAGGAGGTGCAAGGCCAGATCGTCGGCGCCTACTTCGTCGACAGCAACGATGTCATTGCCCATCCGGCGACGAAGGCACCCGTGATCTTCGACAACATCATCCTGCCGATGGACCCCGGTCACCGCACCTACCTGCCTGCCCGATCCAAGCGGCTGTCCCATCGACATCGCGGGCAATTCCTCAACTTCGCCTATGGCGCCGTGAACCGGCGCACCATCTGCCTGGTGAAGGACGAATTCTCGCAAAAGACGCGGAAAAACCGCCGTGCCGAGCTCAATCGCTTTCTCGATCAGGGTGGCGAGATTCATTCCGTGGATAGCTTCGGCGACGACGAGCTGGCACGTATCTACCGTGAACTGTTCATCATGCGCTGGCCGGGCGGTCACCCGGGCCATCGCCATGACGAGCTGGCGGCGTTCATCGGTGCCATCCGCTCCATGATGTTCGGGCATGTGCTCTTCTACAAAGGTCGCCCCTGCGCCTATGACCTGATCTACCGGGCCGAGTGTCCCCGCTGGGTCTATTTCGACGACCACAACGGCGCAATGGACCCGGAACTGAATCACTTCGGTCTGGGCAGCATCCTGCTATGGCTGAACATCCAGACGGCTCGCGAGCAATGCGCTGGCCTGGGCAAGGAGATGATTTTCAGCCTTGGCGGCGCCTATGAGAAATGGTCCTATAAAAAAATGTGGAGCCATGAGCATCGCCTGGGTCGCTCCCTGATCTGATCATCGCGGCCCCGCACGCCGGAAGGGTGCGGGGCTTGTGGTCAGTTGCTGCCCTTCGTGGTGAAACGGGCTTCCGTATTCGGCGTAAGCACGCCCACGTCGTAGTGCTTGCGGATCTCGTCCGCCCAGATCTGCGCAATCACCTTGTAGACCTCCTCGGTCGGATGCGCGCCGTCGCTGGTGGTCGTGCAATAGGCGGCCAGCTGGTTCCTCGGCGGGGCGCCATAACGGACTTCGATGCCGGTAGGCTGCTTCTCCTTCGTGAAGCCGTAGGAGTTGAGGTTGCGGCAGACATGGTCCATCCGTGTATAGATGTCCACGACATGTGCCGGGTTGCTCCGGAACTTCTCGTTGATTTCCTTGGCCAGCTCATGGCTGAAGTTGAAGGAACCATCCGCGAAGCCGAGCACCTTGTCCGTCGCTTCCTGGCCGAGATATCGCACCGCCTCCTGTGGATTGGGCAGGTTGCCGAAGAGGAAGTACGCATTGGGATCAAGCGCAATGATCTCCTGGCAGACCTGGCTCATCTGCTGGGCCACAGCCTTCATGTCGGCCGGATCGCGGCCGTTGGTCACCAGGTCGTTCAGGCCGAACCAGATCAGATACAGGCCATTACCCGGCGTGGGGCCATAGGCGCGCAAGTCGGCACGATAGCGATCGAACTGTTCGCGGAACGTCCCCAGGCCGGCACCCCAGCGATCGGAACCACCCATCGCACCGCCTTCGGCGTAGTTCACGTAAAACAGCGGATTATCGGTGCGTGATGCGCGGTTGCTGTTCTGACTCCAGCGCAGATGCGGCGTGGCGGCCGCCTCCGACGTGGGCTTGTCGACGGTAATGAGCGGCTGGCCGCCGGCCCACTCCCAGATGAAGTCGGTCCAGTTGCGATTGTCGCTGAAGCGGTTGACCTGGTTGGTGCGCATCAGTCCGAAGAGTGCGGCGAACTGGCCGGCCACGGTCTTGCGCTTGACGCCGATGTCGGAAAGGCTGTCCCCGAAAACGATCAGTCGTTTGATGGCGATGTTGGGCATGGCAAATAGTCCCTCGATGCATGGATGGATGAAGCCATTCGATGGCTGAAACGAGGCCAGGAAGAACCTCGTGGCAGCACTATCGCCAGCGGCGCGGGCCTCGCCCATCGGGAAAAAACTGATTTCCAGGGCATCGTGATGCGGCCGTTCGCTGCGCTCCACGCGGTATCCATGAAACATCCATGGCTCCCGCACATGGCGTTCCTAGAGTGTCCCCTCATCAGGAACACGTCCCGCGTACGGGAAGGAATGGCTCATGACACTGACACGCCGCTCGCTACTTCAGCTGGGGCTGGGCGGAATGCTGCTCTTCCCGCTTCGGCCCGTCGCTGGATACCCTTCCAGGGCAACCCGGTTCGACGCATGGCGACGCGACTTCGAGGCAGGCATGCCTTCCCTCATGCGGGCAGCAAAGGTCCCTGGGTCCGCCGTGGCCATCACGGCACCCGGCGCGCATCACTACACCGCCGCCTTCGGCATGGCCGATATCCAGCAAGGACGACGGTTGACGGCAACCACGCCCATGCATCTGGCGTCGGTGAGCAAGCTGGCAACGGCGCTCGCGCTTGTCCAGCTGTTCGAGCGCAAGGGGCACGATTTGCACGAGGGCCTGGACCGGTACCTCGATTTTCCGGTGAGAAACCCCCGGTACCCAAAGCAGATCATCACGCCCCATCACCTGCTGACCCACACCTCCAGCATTTCAGATGAAGGCTATGGCGACCTGACCCACCCGGGCGATTCGCCGCAGAAGCTCTCCGATTTCCTGAGTGGCTATCTGGTCGAAGGTGGAAACACCTGGTCCCGCGATGGATCGTTCCTGCCACACCCACCAGGAGCAAGCTGGTCCTACTCCAATGTCGGCATGGCCCTGGCCGGGCATGTCGTCGAGGCGGTCAGCGGCCAGAGCTTCGCCTCCTATGTCCAGGCCAACGTCTTCACCCCGCTGGGCATCGAGGGCGCTCACTGGTCGATCGCTGCATTCGGCCGTGACGTCCTGGCCACGCCTTACGTGGTCGAAGCCAATGCTTTCACCCCTCTGCCGCAACAAGGCTACCCGGATGTGCCCGCCGGGATGCTGCGCTGCTCGGTACACCAGCTCGCCACGCTGCTGAACGCCATGCTACCGGGAATGGCTTCAGCGCGCGCGATAGCTTCCGATGAGACCCTGGCACGCATGCTGCGATCCCAGGTCGATCCGACCATCGCTCCGTACCAGGGCCTGGGCTGGGTTTCGGAGGACGTGGGCGCAAGACAGGTGATCGGCCACAGCGGCAGCGATCCCGGTGCATCGAACATGGTCGCCTTGAGCGATGACCGGCGCCACGCCGTCGTTGTCCTGATGAACGTCGACGGCTCCCGCCGGAGCGCCCGGTTCAGGGACCGGGTCACGCACGATCTGCTTGGCGGCGCCGCATTGCTCGACTGAAGCGCCCTCTGGCGTGCCTGATGGCGCGCACATGAACACATTCCCTGGCTGCCCCGGTCTCCATGCGTCGTCCATAAAACGTCCATGGACCCCGGACATAGCGACCTTAGGATGCCTCCCGTCATTGGACATCCCATCACCGAGCGCCTACATGAGCAAACCCACGACATCTGCCCGCTCAGGTGGATTCACCGACCATGCCATTGCCTGTCTCGTCATCGTGCTCATCGTGATGCCGCTGGCGGCCTTCGGTGCATGGACGTCCGACTATCTCTGGCAGCGTGGAATCACCTGGGAACAAGGTGAGTGGGTGCTGGCCATGATGCCCATGGGCACGTCCGTGGTGTTCCTGTCGCTACGATCCGACCCCATCGCGCCCGGTATCCGCAGTGGCCTGCTTCCGGGTTTCGTGCTTACAGGCCTCGCCTCGGCAACCTTTCACGGTGGCATCGACATCTGGTTCATGCTGGCGGCCAGCTTCGCCTATGGCGCGGGTATCGGCCTGCACCTCATCTGGCTGGCCAGGAACGCAACCCATCTCTTTCCTGCACCGAAGGCGGCTTCCCGGGTTGCATTGCATGCACTGCCTGCGGTGGCGCTCTACCTGCTGACAGCCGATGTCCTTCCCCTGATCGACACGATCAGCACGCCCGACGGCGGTTTCCTCGTGGCCGTGGCGGCATCGTCGATAGCACTGATCCTGTGCCCGGTCACCTGGCCGGCAAAGCAGGGCCACCGGCTCAGGATCGACCCCTGGCTTGCCCTGCTGTCGACCGTCTCCCTGATCTCGTTCTGCCTTGCGTTCGTGCGCAACGTGGATCACCGCAAGCAGGTGCTGTCGTCCGCCATGCTGCTGATCGACGGCCTCATCTTTGCAGGGCTCTATCTCGCCCGCCTGAATGCCACGCGCGGCATCAAGGTCTCGCCACGCTCGTTGTGGTCCACTCCGCTCAGGCGCGCCCTGCTTTCCCTGCTGAGCTGCGGGGTATCCGCGCTGGCGATCCTGGTCATCCTCTCGATCGGCAACCCGGATATCGATCCACCCGGATCGATGAGACCGGAAGTCCGGCTATGTGTCTTCGTCATCAGTGCTTTCGTCGCAGGCCCCCTGTTATGGGCCCATGTGCCGCGTCCATTGCGACACGCCTTCATACCCATCTGCATCGCAGTGACGTCGGCCGCTTGCTTCGGCCTCTATCTCACGCGATCCCAGGCGAGCTGGGTCGGCTTCGCGATGATCGCGGGTACGGCCCTGGGCGGTGCCATCGCATGCTGCATGATGCGACTGTCCAGCCTCAGCCCCGGCGATGGCTCGCGCAATCCGCTCCGGCTGGGACTGGCCGCCGCGTTCCTGGGTGGAACCTTTGGCCTGGTGGGCGCGTTTTCTCTGATGAACCAGATCTACATCGGCGGCCTGCTGCCCGGTCCCAATGAGGCACTGCCGCCAGGGCGCCCACTACGCCTGGCCGAAGCCCTGACCGTGCTGGACAGGACGGGACCGAACGACGATTACCCTTCGCTCATCGCCACCTCCGTTACCGGGAGCATCTACGGCTCACTCGCCATCCTGTGCATCAGCCTGGCCGTGGCCGGCATCCTCGCCACCATCGCGCCGCCTGCCCTGCATGCCCGATGGCGCGGCAGCGCAACCTCTTCGCGCGGTTGATGCTCCGCCCCTCTCCTGAATACCCCTCTCTTGGCAGGTGATCGATATGTCCGGTCTGGCTGGCGTGTGGCGAGCCTATCGCCCGATGTCCGAAGAATCGCTGATGTCGTTGTCCGGGCACATGCTGTCGGCCATGCCACATCGAGGTCATGTGCGTCATGTGCAGGCCCATGCACCTCTCGGCGTTGCCATCGCCGCATGCCGGCCGGCCCACGGTCCGGTCTCTGCGACCACCGCCCGTTCCAACGACGGTCGCTACATCGTGGTCGTTGCCGGTGACCTCACGCTTTCCCGCGATGAATCGCCCGTCATGTGGGCCATGCAGGACCTGGATTCGCCGGCGGACAGGCTGATACGACGCATCCGCTCGCAAGGCGTCGGGAGTGCGATCGCACAGATACGTGGATCCGCCTGTGTCGCCGTGATCGATAGCGTCGAAGCCACCCTTACCCTCTCGCGCGACAAGATGGGCGAGAAATCGTTGTACATCGCCAGCACGGCAGACGGCTTGCTTTTTGCCACCGAAGTGAATGCCATCGAGCAACTGGCCAGCCCACTTGCGATCGACAGGAGTGCCGTTGCCACACTGCTGAGGCATGGGTATATCCCATCGCCTCATAGCATCTACAAGGACGTTTCCAGATTGCCGGCCGGCTGCTTCGTGCAGTTTCAGCTTGATGGTGCTCCCCCGGCCCACGTTACCGACCTGCCATTCAGGCGTTACTGGGACGTTCGCAAGGAGGTGCTGGGAGAAATCGCAGAACGGCGATCCGACGGACTGCGAACAGCCGAAACGGATCTGCGCGACGTACTGGCGATGTCGATCGAGGCACGCCATGGAAGGCAGTCCTGCGCCCTGCTGACCGGTGATGTCGAATCGAGCGTCATCGCCGCCATGCTCCAGGCTCAGCAGGAAGAGCCTCTACAGACGTTTGCCGTCGGCTTCGAAGGACAGACCCAGAACCTGGAACGCGCCGACAGGATCGCGAGCTACCTGGGCTGCCATTTCGATCCGGTGGTGCTGGGACACAACGATGTCCTGTCACAGGTCGAGCGGGTCATCAGCACGGCCAGCGAGCCGCCGTGCCTGCCTTCCGCCGTGATACTTGGCATGGCTGCCGGGGCCGCTGGTCATGCCCATAAGCAGATCGTGCTTGGCGAGGGCGCCAATGAGCTGTTCTTCGGCCATGATGCCTACCGACGTGCGACACGCCAGGCACGATTCGTAGGCTCCCTGCCGATGCG
Organism: Luteibacter anthropi; assembly: GCF_023699965.1. Lineage (NCBI taxonomy): Bacteria > Pseudomonadati > Pseudomonadota > Gammaproteobacteria > Lysobacterales > Rhodanobacteraceae > Luteibacter > Luteibacter anthropi. The sequence continues at coordinate 3,650,517 of NZ_CP077072.1, read as the reverse complement.
TTTCCGGCAGCGGCTGGGATCATTCAAACTGGCAAGGAAGGCTCACGCGTGGAGTGGTCATGCGCGCGACCCCTTTGTGAAACTCGCAGCCACGTCCGTGGAAGACCACTACCACGATGCGACGACACTCTGGCAGCATCCCGGGCTTGCCGTACCGGGAACGGACGCCTATCCCACCGTGTTTTCCCGGCCCGACGAATGGCTGGATACGGAAGCGACGGCCGACCGGCTCCAGTATGTCGACCAGCGTATGCGGCTTGGCGAGGGGCTGCTGCCTTCCGCCGAAGCAGCCTGCATGGCGCATGGCGTGACGCCCTGCTTTCCGTTCATGGATGAATCGGTGTGGCGCTTTTCATGGCGCCTGCCCGTGGCTTACCGGTACGGATACCGGGAGCACAAGCTGGTGCTGAAGAGGCTGGCGGAACGAAATCTCCCGGAGAAACTGCTGGCGACACACAAGCCCATCGCTGAAGCACCGGTTGCGGCGTGGCTTCGCGGGCCTTTGCGCGAGTGGGCCGGTGACTTGCTCAATCGCCGTTACCTGCAACAGCAGGGTATTTTCGATCCGGAGGAAATCCTGCCGATATGGGAGGCGTTTCTTGAAGGGCGACAGCAGTGGCACGGACATCTATGGCCGGTGCTGATGTTTCAGGCGTGGCAGCAGAGTCGTCGCTCCTGCGAAAGCAGGAGCCCAGGGCCGTGAGGATGGGCGGAGCAGGAGCCGATGTGATGCGTCGGCGATAAACGGCTACCGGGGCGCTGGATTCCTGCTTTCGCAGGAATGACGGGTTAGGGTGGCTTATTTCTGGATGGGGATGTTCAGTGTGATCCAGCGTGTCACTACGCTGTCCAGCGATTCGCGTGGGGGGATGGTCAGCGGCAGTGTGCGGGCGAATTCCATCGCGGCCTTGGTATACGCCTGCTTGCCCCGGGCGGAGGCCTGGCGTGCCGCGGCTTGTTTTTGCCGGAGCTGGACGATATGCGGACTGGGCTGACCGGGGCGCGCGAATTTCTGGTATTTGCGCAATTCGTCGGCGGCCAGGGCCGTATCGTGCGCCGCCTGCGTGACCGCAGCCTGCCCTTTCAACACCTGCACCAGCCAGGTGCCGGCCGGATTCAGCACTCCGGCGTCTGACAATAACGAAGCGACGGCAGCATTCGTCGCACAGGCCTGCTCCACGCGGGCCTGGAATACCCTCTCATCGGTCACGCTCTGGGGAGGAACTTGCGTCACCGGTATCTCCAATACGTCTGTCAGCCGGGCATGGTAACGATTCCGGTCAGGTCGCGTCATCACCATCGAAGCGGTGACGTGCGGCGCGGAAGGCATCTGCGTTATCCATAACCCACGTCCACAGCGGCAGCATCCCCGTCAGCTGGCCTTTTCCAAGCGATGTAAGCGTGTAATCCACCCGTGGCGGCACTTCGGCATGGTCGTGCCGTGCGATGAGCCCGTCGCGCTCAAGCTGCCGTAGCGACCTGGTGAGCATGCGCTGGGTGACGCCACGAAGCCGACGCGCGAGTTCGGCATGGCGAAGCGTCCCCGCCACGCCCAGCTCGTACACGATGCCCAGGGACCAGCGATTGCCCGCATGGGCCAGCACCTCGCGCTTCAGGCCGCCGTCTTCGTCGCTCAGTGCCTCGCAGGCCGCCCGTGAGCGCGCCATGACCTCTGCGAAGGGAATGTCGTCCGGTATCACTCGTGTGCCTTCTTGTCCGCGAATCGCCCGCACCTCAGCTTATGCCACGTCTCCCCACAGAAGTCGAAAAACGATGCCCGCGATCAAAACCACGGAACAGCACACCCTTGTCATCGGCGCGGGGGAACTGGGCATGGCGGTACTGAAGTCCCTCGCGGCGCAGCCGGTCAAGGGCAGGCTCAGCGTGCTGCTACGACCTGCCCGGCCACACGAAACGGATTCGACCCGCGATGCTGCCCTGTGTGCGCTTGGCGTGGATATCGTCCGCTGTGACCTCGCCAGCGCACCGGAAGAAGAGCTTGCCGGTATATTCGCGTCCTACGCCACGGTCATCTGCTGCACGGGGTTCGTCGGCGGCGCGGGCACGCAACGCCGCATCACTGCCGCCGTGCTTCGCGCGGGGGTGGATCGCTACGTGCCCTGGCAGTTCGGCGTGGATTACGACGTCGTGGGACGCGGCAGTGACCAGGGCATCTTCGACGAACAGCTCGACGTGCGCGACATGCTGCGGGCGCAGTCGCGCACGCACTGGGTCATCGTATCCACCGGCATGTTCACCAGTTTCCTCTTTGAACCTGCCTTCGGCGTTGTCGATCTCGAAGCGGCGAAAGTGAATGCACTGGGGCGCTGGGACAACCGCCTCACCGTGACCACGCCCGAAGACATCGGGCAGCTCACCGCTGCCATCCTCGCCCATGAGCCTCGCATCGACGACAAGGTGATCTTCGTGGCGGGCGACACGTTTACTTACGAACGCCTGGCCGACATGGTGGACGCTTACCTGGGCAGGAAAACGCAGCGCAACCTGTGGACCGTCGACGCACTGCGCGACGCCGTGCAGGCCCATCCGCACGACAAGATGCGCCGGTACCACCTGGCCTTCGCGCGCGATACCGGCGTTGCCTGGGACAAGGCCGTCACCTTCAACGCAGCGCAGGATATCGCGGTGACCGAGGTTCCTGCGTGGCTTGCGGCGCACGCGAACCAACCGTCACACGGCGGTGTTACTCTATAACGATCAACACTCGCCAGGTTCCTCCGCATGCGCTCAACCCGCCGTCCCCTGCTGGCCCTTGCCGCCGCTTTTGCACTGATTCCCCTGTCGAGCCATGCGGCTCCGGCGGCGCGCCAGCAAAGCACCTTCGAATGGGTCGAGAGCGTTCCGGAAGAAACCAGCTACGGCCTGCCCGATACGGCACGCACCGGCCCTACCTGGCTGTCGATGATCAAGGGCGCGAAAGACCATATCGACATCGCCGCCTTCTACCTGACCAACCCGCCCGGCCATGCGCTTTCGCCCATCGTGGATGCGCTGGTCGCGCAGGCGAAGAAAGGGGTGCGGGTGAACTTGCTCATCGACACCAGCTTCATGCATGAAAGCCAGCCCTGGGTCGATGCACTGACGGGCCTGCCCGGCATCACGATCCGCCAGATGCCGGTAAAGGACCTCACCGGCGGCGTGCTGCACGTGAAGTTCATGGAGATCGACGATCGCGATGTCTTCGTGGGCAGCCAGAACTGGGATTGGCGTGCCATCCAGCACATCCACGAAGTGGGCGTGCATATCGGCGACGAACGCATCGGCAAGACGTTCCGTGCGGAATTCGACCACCTGTGGCACCTGGCCGAAAAACCGGCCGATGCGCTGGTGGCCGCACCGCTCGTACCCGCCCCCTCGTTCGAACCGGCCACCGTGCTCTCCCCCGTCGTCATCAACGGCAAGGACGATGGCCCGTCGACTATCTTCCCCGCCTTCAGCCCCGCAGCGCTCCAGCCGTCCTGGCTGACGCTGGAAGCACCGACGCTGACGCAGATGCTCGACCAGGCACGCACCCGCATCCGCATCCAGGTGATGACGATGTCGGCCTTCAAGGACTTCGGCCCCAAGGGCTACTGGACCGCACTGGATCTTGCCATCCGCAATGCCGCCGCACGCGGCGTGCAGGTACAGGTCATCGTGGCCGACTGGGCACTGCGCGGCCATGACCTCGCCTACCTGCAAAGCCTGGCGCTCATGCCCGGCGTGGAAGTGAAGTATTCCAGCCTGCCGCAGGCGTCGTCCGGCCCCATTCCCTACGCCCGTGTCGAACATGCCAAGTACGCTCTCGTCGACGACGAGTCGGGCTTTGTCGGCACCGGCAACTGGAGCTGGAGCTACTTCGAAAGTGCCGTGAATGCCTCGATCTTCATCCACGGCCCGCTGGTGCGCCCCCTTGGCCGCATCTTCGACGCAGACTGGAACGGCCCTTACGTCAAGCCGCTAAGCGCATTCCAGCCCACCGCGAAACAGCCTTAAGGTACGTCGTCCGTCACGGCCGGGGTCTCGCGTAGCTTCTTCCTGTATGCCTTGACCTCGGCCAGCCGCAGATCCTCCGGCAGGTGCCGCACATGCTTGGCCCGGCCAAGGCGCTGGGCGTGATAAATGCCTGCGTGTCCGGAAAACAGATAGCTCACAACGCACGCAATCAGTGCGAACGGCGCGATGGACGGCCCGAACAGTTCGATCGCCATCACCGTGCAGGCCAGCGGCACGTTCGCCGCGCCGGCGAATACCGCGACGAAACCCAACCCGGCCAACATCCCGACAGGCAGATGCAGCAGAGGTGCCAGCGCATTACCCAGCGTGGCGCCGATATAGAACAGCGGTGTCACCTCGCCACCCTTGAAGCCCGACGCCAGCGACGCGACCGTATAGGCAAACTTGCCCGCGAAATCCCAGGGCGCAACAGGATGCTGAAAGGCTTCCACGATGGTCGGAATGCCCAGTCCGATATACCGCCATGCAGGCAGGACGCTGACAGACAGCGCAATCACCGCACCACCCAGCAACGGGCGTAGTGGCGCATAGGCAATCCGCCGCTTCATCCAGCCACCCAGATGATGTGTGGCCGTGGCAAAGAGCAGGCCCACGAGGCCGAAAACGATACCTGCCGCGATCACGCCCAGCACCGGCAGCAGCGTGAGTGCGCAGACATGATCCACCACGTAGTGGGTGTGGTGAACACCCCACGCCAGGCAGACCTGATCGGCCACGATGGCGGCAATCACGCAGGGAAACAGCGCGTCGTAGCGCATGCGCCCGATAGCCAGTACTTCCAGGCCAAACAATGCACCTGCCAGCGGCGTGCCGAACACTGCGGCAAAACCACCACTCATGCCGGCCATCAGCAGGATGCGCCGGTCGTCGGCTCGCAGCCGGAATACATGAGTCAGCTGGTCGGCCAGCGCACCGCCCATCTGCACGGCCGTACCCTCGCGTCCCACCGATGCGCCGAAGAGATGGGATACCACCGTGCCGATAAGCACCAGCGGCACCATGCGCCGGGGGATGATCTTACGAGGGTCGTGGATCTCGTCGATGATGAGGTTATTGCCCGCCTCCACCGACTTGCCCACACGCTGATACGCCCAGCCCACCACGAAACCTGCCAAGGGAAGAAAGCCGATCAGCCACGGCGATGCCTCGCGGGTGTTCGTCGCCCATTCCAGAGCCAGGAGAAAGAAAGCGGAAGCGGAGCCGGCCAGAACGGCAGCCGCGCAAGCCATGAGCAGCCACTTGCCCATGTAGGGAAGCAGTTCCCATTGTTCCAGTGAACGAAGGCGTCGCATGCGGATTCCAAAAGGTGTGTCGTTGAAACACCTGGAATAACGGGGCGAGAAACGCACGAGCCTACGCCCCGGAGGATTCCAGGATACGTAGGCATCATCAGCCCGAGGGCGGTTCGCGGAGGCATGCCATCTCCGTGCCGCCAGTGTAGCGGGTCACCCGGGCTTGTTAAAGCCGCGGGTTATTGCGCCTTGCCTCGCCCGTCGAAGGTCAGGCGGTAAGCCAGACGCGGATCAGCGACAGCAGCTTGTCCACGTCGAGCGGCTTGGCTACGTAATCGTTCGCACCTGCCTGCAGGCACTGCTGCTGGTCGTCCGGCATCGCCTTGGCGGTGAGCGCAATGATCGGCAGATCGGCAAAGCGCGGATCCTGGCGAATCTCGCGGGTGGCGGTCAGGCCATCCTTCACCGGCATCATGATGTCCATGAGCACCAGGTCGATATCCGCGCCATCCACGGACGCGTGGAGCGCGTCGATGGCCTCCTGACCGTTGCGGGCAATCGTCAGCTCGCAGCCGTGCGGTTCGAGCACACTCATCAGGGCATAGACGTTGCGTACGTCGTCTTCCACCAGAAGGATGCGACGGCCTTCCAGCGTGGCGTCGCGATTCAGCGCCGCGCGGATCATGCCCTGCTGCGGCTCGGGCAGTTCCGAAATCACGCGATGCAGGAACAACGACACCTCGTCGAGCAGGCGTTCCGGCGAGCGCGCGCCCTTGATGATGATCGAGCTGGAATAACGACGCAGGCGGTCTTCTTCTGCTGCGGAGAGCACGCGCCCCGTGTAGACGATCACCGGCGGGAACGCGTACGTATCCTGGCTGCTGAGCGTTTCCAGCAGTGCGAAGCCGGACGTATCGGGCAACGACAGGTCGAGCACCATGCAGTCGAAGGTCTCGTGGCTGAGCAACGAGAGGCAATCGGCGGCAGACGAGGCACCGATGGTTTCCACATCCGCCGACGCCAGCAGGTGACGGATGGCATCGAGCTGCACCGCGTCGTCCTCGACCACGAGCACGCGACGGGGGCGCTGCGACAGTCGCGATTCCAGCGAATCCAGAACGCGGGCCAGCGCCTCGCGGGTGGTCGGTTTCACCAGGTAACCCACCGCGCCCAGCGACAGCGCCGTGCGCGAATGGTCTTCCGCCGATACGACATGGATCGGGATATGACGCGTGCGCACGTCGTGCTTGAGGATATCCAGCACCGACAGACCCGACTGGTCCGGCAGCCCCACGTCGAGCACGATGGCATGTGGCATCTGCTCGCGTGCCACGGCCAGCGCCTCGGACGCGGTGGAGGTCACCAGCGAGCGGAAGCCCATTTCCTCGGCCAGCTGGCTGACGATGCCGGCAAACGCCACGTCGTCCTCGATGACCAGGATGAGATGGCGCGGATCGATGGATACCGGCGCCGGAGCACGCTGCGCGACAGGTGCGGGCGCCATGACCGGGCGGTGTGCAGGAGGCATCGGAACGACGGCCGGTGCCGGTGCGCGCGCAACCACGGCCTGGGCGCTCGCGAGCCGCACGGGGATGGTCAGCGTGAACATGCTGCCCCGGCCCGGGTCGCTTGCGACGGAGATATCGCCGCCGAGCAGGCGCGCCAGCTCAAGCGAAATGGACAGGCCCAGGCCCGTGCCGCCGTAGCGGCGGCTGATCGATCCGTCCGCCTGCTGGAACGCATCGAAGATGCGCGCCTGCTGGTCCGCAGCGATGCCGATGCCGGTGTCGGTGACCGAAAAGACCACCATGCCCTTCGCGCCGGCTCGCACCGAAAGATTCACGCTTCCGGCTTCGGTGAACTTGAGGGCGTTGGACAACAGGTTCTTGAGCACCTGCTCGATACGCAGGCGATCGCTCTCGATAAATGCCGGGCAGTCAGTAGCCGACGATACGTCGAGCGTGAGGCCCTTCTCGTTCGCCACCGGCGAGAACAACGCGGCGATATCGTCCAGCAGACCCTTCACCTCGAAGGTTTCGCCACGGACCTCGACATGGCCCGCCTCGATCTTCGACAGGTCGAGGATGTCGTTGATGAGCGTGAGCAGATCGGCACCCGAGGCGTGGATGGTGCGGGCGAACTTCACCTGTTCTTCGGTGAGGTTGCCGTGCGCATTGTCTGCCAGCAGCTTGGAAAGGATCAGCGCGGAGTTCAGCGGCGTACGCAGTTCGTGGCTCATGTTGGCCAGGAACTCGGACTTGTACTGGCTGGCGCGCTGCACTTCGTGCGCCTTTGCCTCGATGGCTTCGTTGGCGAGCGCCAGCTCGTCGCGCTGGGCTTCCAGCTGCTGCGACTGTCCGGCCAGGTGGGCGTTGGTCTGCTCCAGCTCGGCCTGCTGCGATTCCAGCTCCTGCTGCGATTCGCGCAAGGCCCTGCTCTGCTCTTCCAGTTCCTCATTGGACGCCCGCAGCTCTTCGCCCTGCAACTGAAGGGTTTCGGACTGGCGCATGGTCTCTTCGAGAAGACGGGACAATTCGGCGCGGTACGCGGCCGAGCGAAGCGCGATGGCGATGGCCGGCGACGCCTGCTCCAGCAGGGCGACTACTTCGGCGTCCACCGGATTGAAAAAGCCCAGTTCCACGACACCCTGGACCTGGTCGTCACCGATCGTCGGCACGATCACCAGGTGACGCGGCGGTGCCTTGCCCAGTCCGGAACCCACCTGGAAATAGCCCTCCGGCACGTCGGACACCACCACGACACGGCGCTCGTCGACGGCCCGGCTCAACAGGCTGCCGGTAGTGCGGCTTGCCGTGCCGGGCTCTTCCGGTGCCACGCCCACGGCGCCGGCGCGTTCGAAACCGCGAGCCGACGGCGTGAACAGGAGGCCCGCCTCGGCGCGCAGGAAGCGGGCGAGAAAGGACAGGATCACGCCCGCCAGCTCGCTCATGTCCTTGTCGCCCGCCATGGCGGCACCCAGCTCCAGGCGCCCGGCCTGCAACCAGGCCTCGCGTTCGCGCGCGACAGCATTGCGACGGATGAGGATGCCCACGAACAACGTCAGGCCGATGCCCAGCAAGGCGCTGGCCGCGCCGGAGGTCCACGCCGTGCTGTACGCGGTTTCCATTTCCGCCAGGCGCCGGGTGCGCTGGTCGAACTCGGCCGCACGCATCGAACCCAGGCGCGAGCGGATATCGTCCATCGCAGCCTTGCCACGATCGGAATTGACCACGACCAGGGCCGCTTCCAGGCCACGAGTGCGCCGAAGCTCGATGGTCTGGTTCAGTTCGTCCAGTTTGTCCTGCACGCGCGAACCCAGTTCACGCAGGCGCATCGACTGACCCGAGTCGCCACTTACCCCGCTGCGAATGGCATCCATGCGTGCCGGAATGATCGCGAGCGCGTTGCGGTAGGGTTCCAGGTAGCGCTCGTTGCCCGTGAGCAGGAAGCCGCGCTGCCCCGTTTCCGCATCCTGCACGCTGGACAGGATGTCGCCCAGGGCGCCTACGGTCTCCTGCGAACGGATCACCAGCGTGTTGTCGTCGCGGATGGTGCGTATGTTCGACGCCGCGATCAGGCCGCTGCATACGAAGAACACGATGACGATCGCCAGGGCGATGAGGGTACGCGTGTCGCCGGTGGCGCGACGCGACGGACGGCGGGGCTTCGGGTCGGAAGTCATGGAGGACCAGGGCAAGGTGGGACGATCAGGCGCGTCTGGACGCGGCGTGGGTCACCAGATCGATGACCGCCAGCAACTGCCGGCGCTGATAGGGTTTGGACAGGAAGACGCCACCACGCGGAACGCGGCTGGCATCCACCGAATAGCGACCGGACGTCACCACCAGGCCGATGGCCGGCCAGTGATTGAAGACGTGGTCCGCCAGCATGAGGCCATCCATGGTGCCCGGCATGTCGACGTCGGTAAAAACGACGTTCACGGCATCGGCCGCGAGCACGGCCAGCGCAGAGGCCGCATCGGCCGCTTCCCGTGTTTCCCAACCGGCCCCCGCAAGCACATCGCAGGCGATGGTGCGCAGGATCTCGTCGTCTTCCACCACAAGCACCGTACCCAGCGAGCCGGCCAACGACGTCTCGTCGCCCGTGCCGGTCGCGGAAGGTGGCGTGTCGACCGTGCCGCCGGCAAGCCGGCTGTCCATCGTAAGCCGGGTGACCTGTTCCACGAGCCCGCGCACGGCACCCGACAGGCGCCGGCCATTGGCCGTGGAACCGAAGAAGAAGATACGGTGGGCCTCGATGGAAACCTCGGCAAGGCCCAGTTCGCCCTTCAGGCCTGCCACTTCGGCATTAAAGGCATGAACCCAGTCATCGGAGGGCGCAACGTCAAGCAACGCCACGATGGGCGCGTCACGGATGACGTCCACCTGGGGCTTGAGGGGTGGCACCTCGAAACCGATGATGCGAGGGAATCGGGTGTGGGGCATGCTGGCTCCGGATCGATGCGCGAGTGTAGCCGCGACGGGCTCGGCATCGGCGGGTTCGGTGGGACGACGCATCAGGCAGAGCGCTCCGTGAGCCTCGCCTCGACCGGCACAAGTCGGCCGGCAGCGCGCCGGCGCGGAAGACGCACGTCGAAGCGCACGCCGGATTCGCTATTCTCCGCATGCACCGAGCCGCCGTGGGCACTGACGAACTGATCCACGATGTACAGGCCCAGGCCTAACCCGGTGCTTGGGTTGAACGTGCCCTTGAACGGCTCGAACAATCGCGGAAGCAACGCATCCGCGATACGGCCGGCATTGCGCACCGAGCAACCGATCATGTCTTCCTGCGAGCCATCCACGTGCACCGTGATCTCGGCGCCCTCGCCATGCTGCACGGCATTGCCGAGCAGGTTGGTCACCACCTGCCCCATCCGCACGGTGTCGAAGGTGGCGCGCAGGTCGCCGGCCGTGGACAGGGCGATGACCCGCTCCGGATGGGCCCGACGCATCTCTGCCACCACTTCGTCGCAGACCTCGCCGAGGTCCGCCGGCTGAAGATCCATGGTGAGCGTGGATGACCGGATACGCGAGAAATCGAGCATCTGCTCGATCATCCGCGACATGCGGGCCGCGCTGGTGCGCACATAGGAGGCGGTGCGAGCGAAGGTCGTGCCGTCGGCCTCCTCGATCAGGCGGTCGGCGCACAGCGTCACGGCCGACAAGGGCGTACGCAGGTCGTGGGTGAGCACGGCCATCATGGTCTGGTTGAGGTCCAGGGCGCGTTCCAGCTGTTCGTTGCGCCGCTCCAGCTCCAGCCGTTGCCGGTACAACTGGATGAACACGCCGACCTTGCCCAGGATGACCCGGGGCTCCACCGGCTTGTGCAGGAAATCCACGGCGCCCGTCTCATAGCCTTTGAAGGAGCGCGCCGGGTCATCGGGCGATGCCGTGAGGAAAATGATCGGCACATGCCGCGTACGCTGCGATCCGCGCATCAGCTCGGCAAGGGTAAAACCGTCCATCTCCGGCATCTGCACGTCCAGCAGGGCCAGGGCCACGTCGAACCTGAGCAACAGCTCCAGCGCTTCGGCACCCGAGGATGCCTTGAGGATGGTCACGCCCTCCTGCGCCAGCAATGCCTCCATCGCCGTGAGGTTCTGGGGAATGTCGTCGACGATAAGCAAATGGGTGCTGCGCTCGGGCCGGGGAGCGGCCACGGGGGTTCCGATGATGAAGCTCACGATGCCCTCCTCTGGTAGATGCGCTGCGTGGAAACGAACGGCTCGAACATCGGCGCGTGGACACCGAACTGAAGTGATTCCTTGCTGCCCAGTCCCAGGAAGCCCTTGCGGACCAGTGCCTCGGAAAACAGACCCACCGCCCGATCCTGGAGATCCCGGTTGAAATAGATCAGCACGTTGCGGCAGGACACGAGGTGCACTTCGGAAAACACCGAGTCGGTGGCGAGGCTATGGTCGGCAAACACCACCTGTTTCGTCAGGCGCCGGTTGAACACCGCGTTGCCATAGGCCGAGGTGTAGTAGTCCGACAGCGAGCCGCGACCGCCTGCCGCCACATAGTTACGGCTGAACTGGGCCACGCGTTCCACCCGGTAGGTGCCCTGCTCCGCCCGGGTCAACGCATCGGCGTTGATGTCGGTGGCATAGATCACCGTGCGCTCCAGCAGCCCTTCCTCGGCCAGCATGATCGCCAGCGACCACACTTCCTCGCCACTGCTGCACCCGGCCACCCAGACCTTGATGGACGGATACGTCGCCAGTACCGGCAGCACATCCTCGCGCAGGGCGCGGAAATAGGCCGGGTCCCGGAACATCTCCGAGACCTGCACGGTGAGGTACTGGATAGCCTCGGCGAAGAATGCCGGCTCATGGATGATCCGGTGCTGCAGGTCGCTCACCCGGGCACAGTCGAACCGGGTCATCGCATGGCGCACCCGTCGGCGGATCGAGCTCAACGCATAGCCACGGAAATCAAAGTGATAGCGCAGGTAGACGGCTTCCAGCAGGAGCCTGAGCTCCAGATCGAAAAGTTGCGTCGATTCATCGGTCACCGGCGGACTTCCGGACATGGAGAGCGGGCCCCGAGCCTGCCAGCCGGGGAGTCGTACAAATTTGGCAGCCGTGAATTTAACCGGATACCGGCGTGAAGGAAGTGTGGAGAGGGTAACAGGGCTGGCGCCGATGCATCCGGATCACGGAAGGTCACGTAAGACACGGGGAACAATCCGCTCGCTCGGGCTCCAGGGGCGATGGCACTTTCCTCCGTGGATGCCCCATGACACCCGTACTTACGCTAGGCCGCCTTGCCGCCGCTCTTGGATTGGGTTCCGGACTCCTGGCCCTGGCTCCCCCGTTGAAAGCGGCCTCCCAGGCGCATTACACCGGCACGGCCTATCGGCTGGGCACCGATGAGCTTCGTTATCGGGAAGAGCACTGGGTCTTCGACGAGGCGGGGGTGCGGAACCGGCTTGTGCTCTACCGCTGCCCCGGTGGCGCTCCGTTTGCCCGCAAGCTCCTGACATATCGCGGCGATCCGTGGGCTCCCGACATCGACTTCGAAGACCAGCGAACGGGATACCGGGAAAGTGTGCATGCGCAGGACGCCCGCCTGAAGATTGTCGTGCAACGCAATCCAGGCAAACGTGCCGAGTCGGCGGAACTGCCGTTGCGTCCCGACACGGTCGTGGATGCCGGGTTCGACGATTTCGTCCGTGAGCACTGGGCGGCCATCGATCGTGACGCCGGAACGACCGCACGCTTCGTCGTGCCGAGCCGGCTCGATGCCCTCCGGATCAAGCTCGGCCCTGACGACGACTCGCCCGCTTCCCCGCAATATCGGCATTTCCGCATGGCCCTGGGCGGCCTGCTGGGTGTCATCGCACCCAGCGTGGTGATGACCTATACCGTGGCCGGGCATCGTCTGGTCCAGTTCGAGGGCACGGGCAATATCCGCGACGATAGCGGCCAGTCGCAGCGCGTACGCATCGTTTTTGCTGCTGCCGATGACCTGCCTCCCGCATCTGCGCAGGACATCGCCGCCGCGCGCGGCGTGCCCCTGGTGTCACGCTGTACACAGTGATGCATCCGTTCGGTCAGATTCCACGTAAGTGGATCAAGACCGGCACGGGACATCCTGATGAACCCCATCGCACCTTCCTCTCCTGCCACCCCGACGGTGCGACGGGGTCGATTCGCCAGCCTGCGCCTGTGGTTCGACAGCCAGGCCGTGGCGGCCACGGCCGACGACCAGCGGATCGACTGGATACGCGCCGCGCCGTTCCTGGCCATGCACCTGGCCTGCCTGTGCGTGATCTGGGTCGGGGTGTCGCCGGTCGCGCTTGTCGTGGCCGCCTCGCTCTACGCCGTGCGCATGTTCGCGCTGACCGGTTTCTATCACCGCTATTTCTCGCACCGCGCCTTCCGGACGTCCCGCACCGTCCAGTTCGTGTTCGCCATCATCGGCGCCGCCTGCGTACAGCGCGGCCCGCTGTGGTGGGCGGCTCATCATCGCCATCACCATATCCACGCCGATACGCCGCAGGATCCGCATTCCCCGCGTGTGCATGGCTTTCTCTGGAGCCATGCCGGCTGGTTCCTGACCCCGGCCGCCTTTGCCACGGATCTCGACCGTCTTCCCGATCTGCGTGGCTATCCGGAACTGCGCTGGCTCGACCGCTACGACCTCGTCGTGCCCGTCGTGCTGGCCATAGCGCTTTACGTGGCAGGCGCCCTGCTCGCCACGTACTGGCCGGCGCTGGGCACCACGGGACCACAGATGCTCGTGTGGGGTTTCTTCGTCTCCACCATCGTGCTGTTCCACGCCACGGTGACGATCAACTCGCTGGCCCACCAGTTCGGCAGGCAGCGCTTCAAGACGCGTGATGCCAGTCGCAACAACGTGTGGCTGGCCCTGCTGACCTTCGGCGAGGGCTGGCACAACAACCATCACTTCTACCCCGGATCGGCCCGGCAGGGATTCCGCTGGTGGGAAGTGGACATCACCTGGTACGGCCTCAAAGCCATGCAGGCGCTCGGGCTGGTATGGGACCTGAAGCCGATCCCGACCTGGGTCCACGCAAAGGCAGGGAAGTGACATGCGCATTGCCATCATCGGCTCGGGCATCTCGGGACTGGCCAGCGCCTGGATGCTGGGCAAGGACCACGAGGTCGTGCTGTTCGAGGCCAACAACTATCTCGGCGGCCATACCCACACCCACGACATCGCGCTGGATGGACGGCACTACCGGATAGACACGGGCTTCATCGTCCACAACCCTCGGCACTATCCCCTGTTGCACGGGCTGTTCGACGAACTCGGCATAACCTCCCGGCCGACGACGATGAGTTTCTCGGTGCGCAACGCGGCGACCGGACTGGAATACAACGCCACCACGCTCGACACGCTGTTCTGCCAGCGCCGCAACCTGCTGTCACCGCGTTTCATCGGCATGGTGCGCGACCTGCTGCGCTTCTACCGGGAGGCGCCGGGCGTACTGGACGATGCATCCGGTGATGCCGGCCTCGGTGACTACCTGGCGGAAAACGGCTATGGCGCAGCTTTCCGCGATGAGCACCTGCTGCCGATGGCATCGGCCCTGTGGTCTTCACCGGCAGAGACGATCCTGAAGTTTCCGGTGCAATACCTGGTGCGCTTCATGGCCAACCACCAGATGCTCCAGGTCGCGGATCGTCCGCAATGGCAGGTCGTGGAGGGTGGCTCGGCAACGTATATCGATGCGATGCGCAGACGCTGGAACGTGAGTGAGCGCATCGGATGCCAGGTGCATGCGGTAATTCGCCGGGCGCACGGCATCATGCTCCGCACCGCCGCGGGCGAAGAGGCCTTCGATCAGGTGGTGCTGGCCTGCCACAGTGACCAGGCGCTCGCCTTGCTCAAAGACGCCAGCGTGCAAGAGCGCGACATCCTCGGTGCCATCCCATATCAGGTCAACGACACCGTATTGCACACCGATGCCAGCGTGCTTCCCCGCCGGAGAAAGGCCTGGGCGGCTTGGAACGCCCTGATCCCCGAGGGGCCCGGAGAACACTGCACCGTCAGCTACAACATGAACCTGCTCCAGGGGATCGATTCGCCGCGCCCCTTCGTAGTGAGCCTGAACCAGACCGCGCGAATCGACCCGACGCAGATCCTGCGCAGGATGACCTATGCGCACCCTGTCTACACGGAAGCGACAATTCGCGCACAGGCACGCAAGGACGACATCCAGGGTCAACGGCACACCTGGTTTGCAGGCGCCTACTGGGGCTGGGGTTTTCACGAGGATGGCATGCGCAGTGCCGTCGATGTCGTGAACGGCATTCGCGGTATCGGTCACGGCCCTGGCATGCCCCTCGCGGCGAGTGCCTGCACATGACTGCCTGGGCCAGCGCTGTCTACGAAGGCAGCGTGACGCATCGCCGTCACCTGCCCCACCCGCATGCGTTTACCTACCGCATGGCGCAGCTGTACCTGGATCTCGACGAAATCGACGATGTGTTTCGTTCGCACTGGTTCTGGTCTGCGAGCCGGCCCAATCTTGCGCAATGGCGGCGGAGCGACTACCTCGGCGCGCCGGATGTACCGCTGGCCGATGCCATTCGCGAGCAAGTGCAACGCGACACTGGCCATCGGCCCGGCGGCCCCATCCGCATGCTCGCGCATCTGCGCTACGCAGGTTACGTGTTCAATCCCGTGGTGTTTTATTACTGCTATGCCACCGATGGCATCACACTCGACTGTATCGTTGCCGAGATCACGAACACGCCCTGGCGCGAGCGGCATGCCTATGTGCTTCCTGTGGACCGTGCATCCCACCATGGTCGTGCCATGGCCTGGGAATTCGCCAAGGCATTCCATGTATCGCCCTTCATGGCCATGGATCGCCATTACGACTGGCGGTTCACGGCCCCCGGGGATGACCTCCGCGTCCATATGAAGGTACATCGTGCGGATGCCTGCGAATTCGACGCCACCCTGGCATTGGACAGGCGCCCGCTCACCGGGGCATCGCTCGCACGCGTGCTCTGGCGCTATCCGCTGATGACCGCAAAGGTCATGGGTGCCATTCACTGGCAGGCCCTGCGCCTGTGGCTGAAGCGCACGCCTGTCCATGATCATCCCGCCACGCCCCCACTCGCCAGCGCCCATGACGGGCACTCGCCCGGAGACGCGTCATGAACGAACTCATCAAAAACCCGCCCCTGGCTGCACGTTCGTCCGACACCTCCCCACTCGACCGCTTCCTGCGGCGTCAGCTGCTGGGCACGCTGGCCGCCATTGACCACGGACGCCTCGTGGTAAGCGACCCTCTCGGCACGACGGAACTGGGTAACACCTCCCAGGGTGCAAGCCTCCACATCGAGATCAGCGATCTGCGCTTCTATCGCATGCTGGCAACGCACGGCAGCGTAGGTGCGGCCGAAGCCTTTATCGAAGGCTGCTGGGGATGCAACGACCTGGTGGGCCTTATCCGCCTGCTGGTACGCAACCGTGATCTGCTCGATGGCATGGAAACCGGTCTCGCCCGCTGGGGCGGCATGGCGATGCGGGCCTGGCATGCCCTGCGCGAAAATACGAAGGCGGGCAGCCGGCGCAACATCGCCGCCCACTACGACCTGGGCAATGATTTCTTCCGCCTGTTTCTTTCCGACGACCTGATGTATTCGTCGGCCCTGTGGGCATCCGATACCGATACGCTCGATGCGGCATCCACGCGCAAGCTCGACGTGATCTGCCGGAAGCTGGGCCTGCAACCCGGGATGCATGTGGTGGAAATCGGTAGCGGCTGGGGTGGCTTCGCCATGCATGCGGCCTCGCGTTACGGCTGCCAGGTCACCACCACCACCATCTCTGCCGAGCAATATCAGTTGACCTGCGCGCGCATACAGGAGGCAGGTCTTGATGACCGGGTGACGGTGCTCCAGCAGGACTATCGCGACCTCGAAGGCCGCTTTGACCGCCTTGTATCCATCGAGATGATCGAGGCCATCGGGGCCCGCTACATGGATACGTATTTCGCGAAGATCGGTCAGTTGCTCAAGCCGGACGGCGTGGCGCTCGTCCAGGCGATCACCATCGAAGACCATCGCTACGCACAGGCCCTGCATTCGGTGGACTTCATCAAGCGCCATGTCTTTCCGGGCAGCTTCATCCCTTCGGTCAGTGCCATGCTGGCGGCAAAGACGCGCAGCAGCGATCTTGCCCTCGTGCACCAGGAGGACTTTGGTCTCTCCTACGCAAGAACCCTGCATGCATGGCGCCAGCGTTTCCTCGAACGACTCGACGAGGTTCATCGACAGGGCTTCGATACGCGCTTCACACGGCTGTGGGAGTTCTACCTCGCCTACTGCGAGGGTGGTTTCCTGGAGCGCTCCATCGGTGTGTCCCACCTGTTGCTCGCCCGCCCCGAGGCACGCCCGGCGACGGATCGGTGGGTGGCGTGAAAAACGCACGGACCACGACGATGAAGTGGTTCAACCTGGTCGGCTACCAGGCGTTGTGGTTTGCCCTGGTGATCGGTGCGGGCCGTGGACAGACAGGCTGGCCCCTCCTGGCTGGCGTGCTTTTCATAAGCATCCAGCTCGCGTTCTCTCCCGGCGCTGCGGCTGAATGCCGCCTGCTCGGCATGGCCTTACTGTTCGGCATGGTGGTGGACGGCGTGCCATCCATGCTGGGCTGGTGGCGCTACGCCACGCCGGCACCTTCACTGCCTCCGGGCGGCGCGCCCGCCTGGATACTGATGCTCTGGCTCTGTTTTGCCACCACCTTGAACCGTTCGTTTTCATTCGTGCTTTTTCGCCCCCTGCTCGCTGCGGTCCTCGGTGCCATCGGCGCACCGCTGGCGTATCTGGGCGCCGCACGAGGATGGCAGGCCGTGGCACTTCCTTCACCCAGCCACCTGGCGGTGGCCTGGCTTGCCGTGACGTGGGCCATTGCACTGCCCGTGCTCGCCCATATGGCGGCCCTGGCCCACCCGCAGCTCGTGGAGCGCCCCTCATGACCTACGCATTCCCCCTGCTGGTCCTGACCGCCCTGATGAGCGTGATCATGACCGCCGGCTGGTGGTGGCAACAGCGTCACCGCAACGCCGGCATCGTCGATGTACTGTGGGCCTCCGGCCTGGGCCTTGCCGCAGTCCTCATGGCCGTTGCCGGAGAAGGGAGCCTCCTGCCACGGGCACTGATGGGCGTCCTCGGCGCCCTGTGGTCAGCCCGACTTGCCCTGCACCTCTGGCGACGCGTGCGCTCCGAAGAAGAAGACGGCCGCTACCGCTACCTGCGCTCGCACTGGGCCGGTCACCAGGGCAAGTTCTTCGTCTTCTTCCAGGCGCAGGCGATTCTCGTCACGCTGTTCGCCCTGCCGTTTCTCGCCGTCGCTGCGAACCGCCTGCCTTATTCGCCCTGGATGATCCTCGCGGTGCTGCTGTGGCTTGTCAGCGTCGCAGGCGAAGCCATCGCCGACCGCCAGCTGTCGCGTCATCGCGAGCAGCCCGGTCAGCGTGGCAAGACATTCCGTGGCGGCCTGTGGCGCTATTCGCGGCATCCGAATTATTTCTTCGAGTGGCTGCACTGGTTTGCCTACGTGGCGCTCGCCATCGGTTCGCCCATCGGCTGGCTGGCGTGGAGCGGGCCTGTCGTCATGTACGCCTTCCTGCGTTGGGTCAGCGGCATCCCGTTTACGGAGGCGCAGGCCTTGCGTACCCGCGGCGACGACTACCGCGACTACCAGCGGACCACCCCCATGCTCATTCCCTGGTTTCCTGCCGGAGCATCCCATGAACACGATCGTCAATGACCATCAGGCCCTGTCCACCCACGATGCGGCGCCCGGCATCCTTGGCCTGGCAGAACGCGGACAGCTTCCCGATGCACTGATCCGCCTGGGTATCCGCCGCCTCTGCGCACAACGCCTGGCCGAATGCCGGGCCGGCGGCATCGAAGCGGAGCAGGCGCGTCACCAGGCACTCGTGCAGAGCCTGATGCAGGCCCCGCTGGCGATCCATACCGATGCGGCAAACGCCCAGCACTATGAAGTCCCGACGGCATTCTTCCAGCACTGCCTCGGCGAGCGCCTGAAGTATTCGTCGTGCTACTTCCCCACGGGCCGCGAATCGCTGGACCAGGCCGAACACGCCATGCTCCAGCTCTATGCCGAACGTGCGCAACTGGCCGATGGGCAGGACATCCTGGAACTGGGATGCGGCTGGGGTTCGCTCACCTTGTGGATGGCCGGTCGCTATCCCGATGCCAGCATCACGGCCGTATCGAACTCGCACTCCCAGCGCGAGCATATCGAAGCCGAAGCCCAGCGCCGCGGCCTGCAGAACATCCACGTAATCACCTGCGACATCAACGCTCTGGAGCTGCCGCCAGCGCAGTTTGATCGCTGCGTATCGGTGGAAATGTTCGAGCACGTGCGCAATCACCAGGCGCTGATGGCCCGCATTGCCGGCTGGCTACGCCCGGACGGCTCGCTCTTTGTGCACATCTTCGCTCATCGCCAGACCGCCTACCTGTTCGAGACCGCGGGCGAGGACAACTGGATGGGCCGGCATTTCTTTACCGGCGGCATGATGCCCGCTGCCGACACCCTGCTCTGGTTCCAGCGCGACCTGCGCATCGATCAACAGTGGCTGCTCGATGGCACCCATTACGAACGCACGGCCAATGCCTGGCTGGCCAATCAGGATCGTCATCGCGATGCGGTAGTGCAGATCCTGTCCGACGCCTATCGTTCGAATTCACTGGGGCGGCTCTGGTTCCAACGCTGGCGCATGTTCTGGATGTCGTGTGCCGAGCTGTTTGGCTATGACCATGGCCAGCAGTGGCTGGTGGCGCATTACCGCTTCGTCCGCCAACGCTAAGGGAGGCAAGCCATGAACATCCTGCCGCTGCACCTTGCACGCACCTGCCTGATGCTCTGCCCGCTGGCTGCCTGCTCCACGCAACCGCCGGTACCGCGCACATCCAGCGTGGACGTCGCGCGCTACATGGGCGACTGGTACGTGATCGCATCGATTCCCAGCCGTTTCGAGAAGGGTGCCTTCAATGCCGTGGAGTCGTACCGCCTGGCGGCGGACGGCACCATCCAGACCACCTTCCGATATCGCAAGGAAAAGGCCGACGGCGACCTGAAGACCATGCATGCCACCGGCTTCGCTCATCCCGGGGAACGCAATGCCGTGTGGGGCATGCAGTTCATCTGGCCGATCAAGGCGCAATACGTCATCGCGTGGCTGGACCCCGGGTACCGCTTTGTGATCGTGGCACGGGACAAGCGGGACTACGTCTGGATCATGGCGCACGAGCCGGCCATCAGCGGCGCGGACTATGCCGCCCTCGCCGGGCGGGTCGCCGCCATGGGATATGACGTGAGCCAGCTGCGGAAGGTGCCCCAGCAGTGGCCGGAGGCAGCCCCACGTTAAAACGTTGGCGTCTGGCGGCGAAATGCATCCAAAAATCCTCCTTCTTCGTATAGCCAGTAACGATCCCTGGCGACCGACTGTGTGGATTTCGCCGAACCGGTATGATGCGACCAGACCTGACCCATCCTAAAGTCACTCCGATCGAGGCGGTTCGTCGCGTGCCCCTTCAAGCACCCCAGGACACCGATGATCCGGCCTACTGGTCTGCGCAGGTGGGCCGCATAGGCGCGCAACACGATACCGATGCCTTCATGTGCCTTTTCGCCCACTTCGGTCCACGCCTCCAGCGCTACCTCACCGGCATGGGCGTGCCACCGTCGCAGGCGGAGGAGCTGGTGCAGGAGGCCATGCTCCGCGTGTGGCGCCGCGCCGCCCAGTTCGATCCGTGCCGGGCCAATGTGTCCACATGGCTGTTCCGTATCGCCAGAAACCTGTACATCGACAGCATACGCGGCGAGCCTCACTGGCTGGCCGTGCAGGACGATCTGGAGATGCTGGATGCGCTGCCGTCCGAAGACGGCGCTACCAGCGCCGAATCGTTCGCGGACGGACGCGGCCTGGATCGCGCCATCGACGACCTGCCTCCCCAGCAGGCCCGGATGATCCGGATGTCCTATTTCGAAGCCAAGAGCCATAGCGAGATCGCCAGGGAACTGAACCAGCCCCTTGGCACGGTCAAGTCCAGCCTGCGACGGGCCTTCGCCCGCTTGCAGGGGACACTGAGAAAAGCACCATGAAGCCGCACCACCACCCCGATATCGCCACGTTGATGGCCTACTCCGCCGGAGCGCTGTCGAGCGCGTTCTCCGCCGTCGTCTCCGCGCACCTGAGTGTCTGCCGCACCTGCCGCGACCGCCTGCGCGACACTGATGCCATCGGGGGCCAGTTGCTCAACCAGCAGGAAGGCATGCCGCTTTCGCCGGGCGCACACGAAAAACTCCTCGCCCGTATACAGCAACACGCGCCGGAGGCCGTACCCGCTCCACCGGAGACACCTGCGCGGCACGACCCCGACCTGCTGCCTGCCCCGCTCTGGTCGTACTTCGGGCGTTCATATCGTGCGCTACCGTGGAAGTGGATCGGCCCGGGCATCCATCACATCCGCGCACGCGACGTAACCGACGACCACCTGATGCTGCTGCGTGTCGCCCCGGGCCGCAGCCTGCCGATGCATACCCATGGCGGCAACGAGCTGACGATGATCCTGCGCGGTGCCTACGACGACACCCTTGGCCACTTCGCTCCCGGCGACATGGCCGACCTGGATTGCGATACCGAGCACCAGCCGGTCACGGCTCCCGGGGTACCGTGCATATGTGTCGCGGCAACCGACGCTCCGTTGCGGTTCTCCGGCTGGCTGGCGAGGATGCTGCAACCCATGGTGCGGCTGTAGTACCGAAGCACGCAGGCGAAGCGTGTTCTGCCATATCACCAACTGTAGCGGGCGGTCAGCATGGCGTTGCGCCGCTGGCCGTACTGGCAGCGTGTATCGATACCGCATCTGGCCACATAGATGCGATCGGTCAGATTATTGGCGGTGAGCACGAAGCGCCACTGCGCCAGCGTGTAGTGCAGGCCCGCATCGAATACGGTGA
This sequence comes from Luteibacter anthropi, assembly GCF_023699965.1. NCBI lineage: Bacteria > Pseudomonadati > Pseudomonadota > Gammaproteobacteria > Lysobacterales > Rhodanobacteraceae > Luteibacter > Luteibacter anthropi. The sequence goes on along the minus strand of NZ_CP077072.1, from coordinate 3,628,784 downwards.
ACGACGGCACCTGGAAGCTGTTTGCACTGTTTCCATAGCTTGCGCCGACATACTGGGCACCTGCGTTGAAGCCAAGGCCGGCGAAAGGCCCGCGCGGCAACGTGTAATCCAGCCATACGGACGCCAGGTGGCGGGGTGTTGCCGAGGGCGCCTTGCCCACGGTCGGATCATCGATGCTCCCCTTGGTGACCTTCACCTCTTGCAGCGTGTAGGCCGTCAGCAGCTTCAGCTGCGGGGTGAGCTCGGCCGTCGCTTCCAGTTCGATACCGCGACTGCGAGTCTGCCCCTGCTGCACGCTGCCATTGAGCATGGGGTTGTCGACCTGGGTCAGGGTGTTGTTCTGGCGCAGGTCGAAGGCGGCGGCTGAGAAGGTCGCATTCATCGCCGCAGGCTGGTATTTCAGCCCCACCTCCACCTGATGGGATGTCAGCGGTCGATAGGGGTGACTGTACGCATCGGTGCCAGCAACGGGAAGGAACGAGGTTGAATAGCTGGCGTAAGGGGCCAGTCCGTTATCGAACAGGTACATCAGGCCGGCACGACCACTGAACGCGTGATTGGTCTGCGTTTGGCGGGTGTCGCCCAGATAATCGTGAGTGGTGGAGCGCACCGCATCCTCGCGACCGCTCAGTGCCAACACCCACCGGTCGTATTTCATCTGGTCCTGCGCATACAGGCCGATCTGCTGTTGCAGCTGGCGGGTGCGGGTATCGTTGTAATCCGGTCGCTGCACCGGCCCGTAGACCGGATGATAAAGATTCAGGGGATAGCCGTAGTCGTAGCCTTCGTTATCGGCGAAATTCTGGCTGGTGGCATTCAGGCCAAGCAGCACGGTGTGTTTCACGGGGCCGCTTTCGAGCTTGCCGAGAAACTGATTGTCCAGGTCCACATTGTTGAAGCTCGAACCCAGGTTCATCGCCGCGCGCAGGATCGTCTGCTGGTCCGCCAGAAGACGGAAGCCGAACAGGGCCTGGTTGTCGAGGGTCAGGTATGCGTAACGGAAGTTCTGGCGGAAGCGCCACGCCTCGCTGAGTTCGCGCTCGAACAGATACCCGATGGAAGCCTGGGTCTTGTCGTAGTTTTCGTAACCCGGGTTGCTCGTGGACAGCCGCGTGGAGATCTTCTGCCCCAGGTCATTGGAAACCAGGGTCCCGATGCGCGGCAGGAAGTTGTTGCTGTCCATCGTGTCGTCGTGCAGGTAGGTCGCCATGACCGTCAGCGACGTCCTGTCATCCGGGCGCCAGGTCAGCGATGGCGCGAGCAGCGTGCGTGTACCGTGTACGTAGTCCACCTGGTTTTCGCTGTAGCTCTCCTGCGCGATGAAACGATAGAGCAGGCGCCCATCGTCGCTCAGGGGGCCGGAGGTATCTATACCCAGGCCATAGTGGTTATAGCTGCCCGCCGTGATGTCGACCTGGTGGCGCGCATCTTCGGTTGGCATCTTGGACACCATGTTCACCACCCCGCCCGGCTCGCCCAGGCCATACAGCATCGAGGCAGGGCCCTTGACCACCTCGATTCGGTCGAGCTGATAAGGATCCACGCGCCACTGATCCAGCCCGCGGCCGGCGACGGCGCCCAGCCGGGTACCGTCCAGATACATGAATTCCGCACCAAATCCGCGGAGGGTGAAGGCGTCGTTGCGGGTATCGTTGCTGTAGTACGTGGCGACGCCCGCCGTGTAATGCAGTGCATCGTTCAGGGTCTGTACGTTGCGATCATCCAGCTGGTCGCGGCCGATCACGCTGATCGACTGGGGCGTTTCATGGACGGGCACATCCGTCTTGGCGACACCGTCGGCGGTATCGATCACGAAACGACCTTCGGCGCCCCGGTTTGCCGTGACTTCCACGCCCGGCAGGGCTTTCGCTTTGGACGGCTCCGACGGCGGGTCCACGTCGGCACCCCGGCCAGGCGTGCCCGAAAACGCCACCACGATGGCAGCCGAAAGAATCGCAATTTTTCGCTTCACTACACGCACCCCTGAAATCAGCGGGCGAGTTTAAATGAGAATTATCCTCGTTTACCATGGGTCTGGAAATGGATTTTCCTGCGCTCGTGATCGCAACGGTCAATCAGAACCAGCGCCCCTCCGATAGCATCGCGCCACCCCTGCTCCGCCCCTTCGCCCCTTCGCCTGGCGTTACTTACCCGCACCCTGCTTCATCCCGAGAACCAAAGCGCATGGTCCGCCCGAACCCCCTCCTGAAACTACTCGCAACCAGCGCGCTACTGTGCCTGTCCGGATGCCAGACGGCCGCTTCGTCGAATGTCATCGAGAACAGCCGGCCGGCCACCGGACCCGTCGCCGGGCGTATCCACCACCTGGAGGGAGAGGGCCTCGTGCTGCGCGTTGGCAGCAACCAGGTAACCCTGGCACCTCGCGAAACACGCTTCACCGTAGACCCAGGGCGGGGGCTTGCCTCCGTCGACATTGCAAGACAGCCAGCCGGCCAGATGTGCGTGGTGGACAACCTCGCCGGCCATGGCGTGGACTATACCGTCTCGATCTACTGCGAAAGCTTCGTGACACGGCCCGTGGCCGTGGAACTCAACGCAGCGCGTATCGAGCCCAGGATCGACCGCATTTTTGCCCCCATCCGGGTCGGAGATGACGCAAGGCAAATCCACGGACTTATCGATACGGGTTCGGCGGGTGTCGTACTCAATGCGTTCCAGGTGTTTCCGCCCTCGATCCTTTCCAGGGATGGCTTCCACTTTCCCCCGGGCAGCCGGCGCATCTCCTATAACGGAATCATCGTCACCGATGTCGTCATAGAGAAGAAATACGGCGGGCGCGGCGACAAGGCTCATTCTTCCAAGGGCAACCTCGGCTTTGCGCAGATCACCTTTGGCAAGGACGGCCAGGTCGTCACCGGCCTGGTTCCCGTGCTGTTTGCTTATGCCGCCGGCAATGACAAGGGATACCATCCGTTTGCCCCGACCAATTCCACGGCCAACATCATTGGCATCAATGCCGACGTCAATGCACTGAAGGATCCGGAAGACGACGGCGCAAACGGTAACAAGGCACCACGCACCGCCGTGGTCTGCGACGAACGCGTGGTAACGGATTGCGGTCTCAGCAGCCCCTTCCGCAAGCTGGCATTCGCGACAGGCATCGGGCAGGGCTTCCTTCTGAACCGTGTTTCGATGTCAGACTGCCCCCTTTCGCAATTGGAGCACTGCCCCCTGGACCGCCTGCTGACCGTAGGGCTCACCGACAACATGTCGAGTGGCTTTGCCAGGGTCTATGCCAGATGCCGTGGCGGGATCATCGGCAACCGGGGACCGCTCAACGTATGCTCGCAGATCATCGGCAACGCAACGATATCGGCCGATGGCTATCAATACCACGGCAGCGTCATGTTCGACTCGGGTAATCCGAAGACCATCATCAACGTACCCAAGGGTGCGAGTTTCGATGCCACGCTGGCAGACAACGCGATCCTTCGTTTCGCCATCGGCCCCGATACCGTCTACAGCTCACGCGTAGGCGATATCGGAGCCGACAGAATCGTGATCAATCAGGACATGAATATCCGCACCTGCGTAGGCATCGCCTTTTTCGAGCGACATGCGATGTTCATGAACTATGACAACGGCATGATCGGGCTACGGTGATCATCCTTCACTTCACGGCGGCATTTCCGCCATCGGCGAAAAGGGCCGAGCCGGTGACAAAGCTCGACATGGAACTGGCGAGAAACAGAGCCGCCGAAGCGATTTCATCGGGCCGGGCGATCCGCTTCATGGCGTGCAGACCGGCGGCCCAATCCTTCTGTTGCTGATCACCCGCCATGGCGGTATCCACGCCGCCGGGCAGGAGTGCATTGGCACGAATGCCTTGCGCAGCGTAGTCCGCTGCGATGCCTTTCACGAGTCCCATCAATCCGGCCTTGGCGGCGCCATACGCAGCCATTCCGGGAAGGCCCACGCTCGTTCCGACGAAGCTAGACGTAAAGACGATCGATCCACCACCACGCTTCAGCATCGCCGGGATCTGGGCGCGGGCACCCAGGTAGGCCGCCGTGAGATTCGTGGCGAGCGTCTGCTGCCAGTCCTCCGGTGCTATCTCGGCCAGGGGCAGGATAGGCCCAACCATTCCAGCGTTGTTGATGGCGATATCCAGCCCTCCGAACTCGCGGACGGCGGCATCCACGCATTGCTCGTGGGTTTCGGCATGGGACACGTCCCCCGCCACGACATAGGCCTTGCCGCCGCCAGCACGTATTTCTCCGGCCACCACCTCCAGAGCTTCCCGATGGCGGGCGGTAAGGATGATGGCGGCGCCCTGTGCAGCGAACATCCTTGCGATGGCGCGGCCGATACCTGCCGAGGCACCGGTCACGATGGCCACCTTTGCGTCGAGTTGAATCATGTCAGTCGCTGTCTCTTGGTTGAAATGCCAGGGAGCACTCTAGGTTTACCGGCCACGCCCGACACTCCGTTTCTTGCGGTGCCGGCGCACGAAACTGCCTGACAGACAAAAGCGTCACGCTCGGGGCCACTCCGCTGCCGCTAACGCACATTCCGGCCAGGGAAAACGTGTACCGGCCCACGCACCCGCGCCAGACAATGGGGCCCGGTGGCCAGAGCTGCCGTCTTCGAATGCTTCATGACTGCGCAGGCTTCGCCCCTACGAGTGGTGGCGCTCCTTCTTGTGCCGGAACGCCCCATGGTTTTTTCCGAACCATTGTGGACCAGGACGATTGCAATGACATCCAGACACCTGATTTCCACGGGGCAATGCAAATATGGCATTTACCCGGTGTTATTCGGCCTATCGCTCTTACTGACCGCCCAGGTCACCCATGCCGCCGACGGGACGTCGCCGCCCGCGCCTGTCGTGCCCACGCTTTCATCGCAGATTCCACTGGAGATCACGCTCAGCAAAAAACCGCCGGATCTGGCCTCCCTGCAACACGACTTCGACGATTTCTCCTGGCAGTCGTTCGTTGCACTGAACTGGCCGGCCAATGCCGACGGCACGCCGAATAACAATGTAAAGATCGGCCAGTCCACCAACAGTCCCACCGTGTGGGAAAGCTACCGGGAAAGTCGAAGCATCTTCCTTGCCGGCGGCGCCACACCTGCACCCTGGGGCCAGGACAGCCCTCTCCCCGACGTCTGCAAGAACATCGACCCCAAACACCTCCCGCCGGGAACGATGCACCTGACCCAGGTCGGCAAGACGCCCAACGTGCTGGACGAAAGTGCCGAGCCCTTCAAGACCGGCCCCCTGATCGACCAGAACGGCCAGTACACCCGCTTCGCCATTTCCACCAACGAGGTGATGTTCAACTACATCCTTACCAACAAGCTGTATTCCAAGGCAGGTCAGCAGGCGTTCGGAGCGGATGCCGATTTCCCGGCCAGCAACCCGAAATCGCAGCAGCTCGGCTCCATCATGATCAAGACCGCATGGGTCAAGATGGGCGGCAAGTACGACCCTTCGAAGTTCTACACAACCTATGCGCTGGTCTACGACAACCCGGCGGAAGAAGCCGGCGTCAAGCCATCCTGCGTGCTGACCCAGGTCGGGCTGGTCGGCTTTCATATTGCCCACAAGACCACGGCCGAGCCGCAATGGATCTGGTCCACGTTCGAGCACGTAAGCAACGTGCCGACGGCCGGACAGAAACCCACGTTGAGCGCATACAACTTCTTCGACCCGAGCTGCAAGGATTGCAAGGTCAACGAACCGCCGGCACGCCCCTGGAACCCGGGCAATCCGCACACGAAGCCCAGCCAGGTGCAACGCGTGATAGCCATCACCGACGACGCGCAGCAGTTGAATGCGTCCTACCACCAGGCGCTGGCGGCAGTGAATCCCGACTCGGTATGGCTGAACTACCAGCTGGTCAGCACCCAGTGGCCCACCAACGCCCAGAGCAAGGTCGACCCGACGGGTGTGCCCGCGCCGTCCTTCCTCGCCAACACCACGCTGGAAACCTACATCCAGGGCCGCGTGAAGCAGACCTCGAGCAGTTGCATGGCCTGCCACAACAACGCCACCACCACGCAGGGGAAGTTCTCGGACTTCACCTATCTGCTCCAACGCGCCCAGTAGCTCCCAAGGAGACGAGCCATGAATAGCGATATGGATAACTTCATCGGCCTCAGCACGGTGCTCACGGGTTTCAATGAAAGCGTGATCGCGCCCGACCTCGACCCGGTGGATATCAAATCGGTGTACCTGCCCCTGTTCACGCAGAAGATTGCGCAGGAGAGCGGGAACCCGTCGCTGACTAGCCAGATCTTCCAGAAGTTCGAAGGCCTCCAGGCCAGCAAGCTCACGCCGCAACAAATCGGGCAGGCCATGCTGGATTCTGCCAATGGCGAAGCATTCGTGCTCGCCTGCCGTAAGCTGATCTTCATGTGGTACGCGGGCGCGTGGCCAACCGTCATCCCCGCCACGGCGACAACGCCGGCGAGTACCGTGAGCGACATCATTTCCGAGGACGCCTATACGTCGAGCCTCGTCTGGCAGGTGATGCAGTCCCACCCCATGGGCGATTCCAACTACCGCTACGGCTACTGGGCAAAAGACCCGGTGCCACTCAGCGACTACACGGGCAATCCGGGAGGCCAGTCATGACCACGCAAACCTATGACATCGTGATCGTGGGCTCGGGCATCTCCGGCTCCATCGTTGCCTATGAACTGGGCAGGCAGGGCAAGAAGGTGCTGATCCTTGAAGCCGGCCAGGAAGTACCGGTGGATCGCAGCGGCTACATGAGCACGTTCTTCAAGGCCAATGCAAAGACACCCGAGTCACCCTATCCGCCGACCACGCAGGACCCGAAACAGTCCACGCCGGAAAACCCGTTGGGGCTACCCAACCCGTCGCTGGAAAACGTGCCGCGCTACACCGTGCTCCAGATAGGCGCCTGGCGCAAACCGGACCAGTGCTACTTTACCTACCCGCCGCAAGCGCCCAACCTGAAGACCGACAGCCCGGAGGCCGTGTTCGCCTTCGGCAGTTCCTATGAGCGCATCGGTGGCGGCACCACGTGGCACTGGCTGGGAACCAGCCTGCGGCTCTTCCCCAGCGACTTCGAACTGAAGACGCGATACGGCCATGGCGTGGACTGGCCCGGCGGCAAGACGTTCTACCAGGGCCTGGTGCCTTACTACGAGAAAGCCACCAACGAAATCGGCGTAGCGGGCGACAAGGTCGCCCTGGACAAGATCTACCAGCAATTCGGTGTAGAGCCCTCCGGCACCTACGGGCCCAACTATAACTATCCGATGCCACCCATCGTGGAATCACTGGTCGATACGGCGTTCGGTGAGGTCCAGAACGTGACCGTCGATGGCATCAACCTCTTCACCACCCCGACGCCCCAGGGGCGCAATTCCCTGCCCGGCGATCGCCGCCAGTGTGCAGGCAACACCAACTGCATTCCCATCTGTCCCATCCAGGCCAAATACGATGCGACGGTCACCCTCGCCAATGCCTTGCAGACCGGCAACGTGGAGATCCGCTACCGGACGGTGGCGAGCAATATCCGTGTCGATGACAAGTCCGGCAAGGTCATCGGCATCGACTACATCACCTATGACGACCATCTCGGGGACAAGACGGGCACCGGCACGGCCGTTGGCACCACGTACCTGTTGGCCGCCCATGCCATAGAAACGCCGCGGCTCCTGTTGATGTCGAACAAGAACAGGAACTTTCCGAACGGAGTCGCCAACTCTAGCGACCAGGTGGGCCGCAACCTGATGGACCATGTCATGTACCTGGCCTGGGCGCTGGCGAAAGATCCGATCTATGCCTATCGCGGCCCGCTTTCGACCTCGGGCTTCGAGTCGCTTCGCGACGGCACGTTCCGCAGCAACCGCTCGGCGTATCGTATCGAGATCGGCAACGAAGGCTGGCAGTGGGCATCGAACGATCCGTACACCACGCTGGCAGACTTCGTGTTCGGGCAGAACAACACCCAGCTCAACGGCGACTCCAAGAACCAGCAAGGCAAGCCGCTACGCTTCGATCCTTCATTACCCGCCAACAGCACGCTTTTCGGCGCACAGCTCACCCAGACGCTCAATGCCATCTACATCCGGCAGATTCGCCTGGGCTACCTGATCGAGCAGCTTCCGGACCCGGACAACCGGGTGCAACTGTCAGCGACGGCGAAAGATCATCTCGGCCTGCCCCGCCCTTACGTCACCTATCGCATCCGCAGCAACTACGAACGCGACGCCTTCGTCTCAGCCAAGGCCGTATCGACGCAGATATTCAATGCGATGGGCGCCACGGAATACACGATGAAACCACCCTCACCCGTGCTCTACGGCACCCCGGACCAGGTGACGGCCACCAATTTCGACTACAAGGGAGACACCTTCACTTTCTATGGCGCCGGTCACATCGTGGGCACCTATCGCATGGGCGACAAGAAGGAAACGTCCGTGCTCAATTCACGGCAGCAATCATGGGATCACAGCAACCTGTACATGGTGGGCAGTGGCGTGTTCCCCACGGTAGCAACCGGTAATCCCACGCTGACCATCGCCGCCCTGGCATTCCAGGCGGCAGACAACATCCTGAAAGACCTGAACGCCCCGAAGACCAATACAGGGTCAGAAATAGTAACCTCAAATGCATCATGACCCATGAACTAGCCCTGGCTTGATGAATACTCAAAAATCCTTGTCACTCCGAAAGATATGGGCGTGACAAGGATTTTCTCCCAGAGGCAATTCAACCGCGCCCATGGCATGAAACGCGCCACTTCCATACCAGCCATATTGAACCACTACCGGTGCATCGTTACAGGCTGTTCGCGCGCAGCCTGCTGGACCTGATCCACCTGTTGATTCGCATGCCGCCAACTCGCCGCGTTAAAAGATTCAGACGATTGATCAAGAGATGTATTCACTGCCTCTTTTATGTCAACGGAAGCAAGCTTCTTGAAGGGATCATTGGTCTGACCTTGCATGGCCCAGCAGCGATTTGCGTCCGTACTTAGCGCCACAACATCGATGCGATCAAGGCCCTGGTTAATCGATTCAGCCGCGATGGCTCCTGCAATTTTTGACGTCGTCATATCGGATCGTCTACCTTGATCCGCATCAATCATCTCCATGCCTCGAAGCGCTTGTCGATACATTTCATGGCCTGGATGAACAGGATCATCCAAAAGTACTTTTGCTTCGTTCACTGAAGCTGGATCAATGGAGTTCCTCGCAGACTGGGCTTCAAGGTGATTTAAAGTAGCCGGCCCCGCTTTGCCATCGACTACCAGATGCGACTTGGCCTGGTAAGCCTGGACCGCCGCCTTGGTAGAGGGGCCAAACATTGCATCTGTCTTCAGCGGCTCATCGTGAACGCCTTTGAATCCAAGCGAGCGTAATTTCACTTGCAGGGATCGCACGTCATCACCGCGCATTCCCTCGCTCATGATCCGGGCATCTGCATCACCCAGCCCGCCACTTGATACAGACTTCGTCGACTGACTCTGGGGAGGCTCGGGCTCGTGAGTTTGCGTACTCAACCCATCGACCTGGCTCGCATAGGATGCATAACGATCCATTTGCGCCCCCATATTCTGATAAGCATTGGAAAGAGAAATGCTTCCATCCCCATACAAAGATGAATTTCTCGTAATCACATTCGATGAGAGCACGCTATCGACACGAGCGTCCGGATCAGCCGCCATCGCCCTTAAAAATCTCTGACCATCCGATCCACCAAGGTTATGCAACGCATAAGCATTCGCAGAGGCATCCGCTCCCCCTAGCGAAGCCGCTGTCTCGAGGTTCTTCCTGGTAAATTCAGCGAGCATGCCGGCCTGGAGACGAGCGTTGTTTCGCATCTCGGGGCTATTGATCTCATCCGCTGGCAGAACTGAAGCATTGGTAACACCATACTTCTCTCCATGATTTCGGACCATGTCAACCCAGGTGGCATCCAGAAACTGGCCGTAACCGTATGCGCTCGACATGGCTTTCGTACCATCGAACTGGGTCACTGTATTGAGTTCTTCGCGTTTCTTTCCTGCAACAGGTCTGGCCTGCGGATTAAATTGTGACTCGAAGCCTGCAATTTTGACGAGGACGCCAGCTTATACTCCGGCTGCGCTTGCTGCGTCCACAAGATTTTGGCGAGCTGCATCCCAGCGTTGATTAATGAGATTCTCATCCGTCATTACATTATCCTTATGCTAATATCCAAACTTGAGCATCAGCGCCCGGATGGAAGGGCGTATACCATTTTCACCGGGTCAAAGGCGACATCGAATACTTCCGGCTGACCTTCCTGTCCAGATTTCACAATATGCAGGGAGTAAAAGCCCTTTTCGCCCGCGACATCATTCACGCTCAACACGTATTTGACGGCTTGATCTTTTTCTGTCACCTGCGGAATACGACTAATATCTTTGATGCGCCCCTTGATGGCGGTGACAATACTGTAATTTGCTACTGTCAGGCCCTGCCAGGTTCCGCCACTCGCAAAGATCCACCCATAATTTCCCGAACCACTGAGCTTTACGAGTCTGGCCTGCGCACATCCGCACTCGCCCGCGGTGCCATAGTCCATCGCAGCATCCAATGCGTCATACGTCCACCCTTGAGGGCCACCTATTCGGATCTTAAATGCGCCCATCAGACCGGGCTGAACCTGGCTATATCCGTATCTTGCGTCGCCCCGGATATCCGTCGCGTTGGAGGTGTGCAGGTAGAGAAACCTGCCACGAGGTTCTTCTACGACCCGGGGTGTAGCTGGCCGCATGCAGTAGTCGAGAAGATTACCTTGCTCGTCCTTCCACTTGTAAGACCAGCAATTATTCGGCGCATTGAAGTTCTGGCCGTAAGCGTCATTCATCACTGACTTAACGATTCGATCGATATTGCTTTTATCGACGTCCTCCGAAGACGCCGTCGAAGTAAAGCCAGTCACGGTGATTACCAGAACAGTTAAAGCCAGGATATTCTTATCCATATCATTTCCATGCCTTTGATATTCAGCCCAACCTTGGCGCGCAGTGATGCGCCTCGGCGGAGGAAAATCATAGCGCATACGCGTCAAGAAACTGACGACCTCAATACCCGGATTCCCTTGACCTACAGGAATCTCAGATATTACGACCGAGTTTATTCGTTCCTGCGGGCGCTGTTGACCCTCTAACAACAAGATCCGCCGATAACACCCGCTTGCGCGATGGCACCGAAGGGTCATTGAGCAGTTCGATCATCATGCTCATCGCCTCGCGCCCCAGTGCATTCTTTGGCTGGGCAATGGTAGTAAGCGAAGGCGAGGTGTAGCGCGCGAAGCGGATATCGTCAAAGCCCACCACGGAAACATCTTCCGGTACGCGCACACCCTTTGCGCTCAGCGCACGCAGGGCGCCTATCGCCATCTCGTCGTTGGAGCAGAAGACGGCGCTGAATGGCCGGCTCTGTGAAAGCAGCAGGTCAACGGCACGTTCGCCCGCCTCGATGGAGAAGTCCCCCACCACCGTCAACGACGGGTCCGGCTCAATACCCGCCTTCTGCAATGCAAGGCGATAACCTTGTTCGCGATCCACGCAGATCGGGCTCGATGCCGGGCCAGCGAAGAAGGCGATCTCCCGATGCCCCAGGGCAACCAGATAATCCATCGCCGCCACGGCGGCGGCGACGTTGTCGATATAGACGCTTGAGATGTCCTTGTCCTTTACGTACTCGCAGGCATTCACCACGGGCAGGCGGCCATCGATGGGGATGGCCGGTACGCGGGGTGACATGGTGATGATGCCATCCGCCTGTCGTGCCGCAACCATGTCGGCATACGCCTGTTCGCGCACCAGGCTGCCCTGCGTCTCGCCCAGCAGCACCGAATAGCCGTTCTCATGCGCCACCTGCTCGATGCCGCGGATCACCTCGGAGAAGAACGGATTGGCGATGTCGGGTACCAGGGCCACGATCAGACGCGTACGCGAGGTGCGCAGATTGCGCGCCAGGGCATTGGGCGTATAGCCCAGCCGCTTGACCACCTCATGGATGCGCTGGCGCGTGCTCTCACTTACGACCTCCGGCCGCTGAAGGGCGCGCGACACCGTGGCCACCGATACGCCGGCCGCCGCCGCGATCTCCTTGACCGTGCGCACGCGTACAGGCTGCACCGCAGCATCGGCCTTGCCGCCGTTGGCTCCCTGCTTCCTGCGCTTCGGTGACGCCTCGCTCACGCGCTTTCCTCTTCGGTTTGTCGCCAACGTGCCGCGCACGATAGCAGCCGGGTGCGGGCCGGAACGGCACGATGGCCTCGTATTCCCTGTCGCTTATGCTGCAATGCAATGTAATGGATTACATTAAATCGTTGCAACTGCGTTTGGACATCTGCTACATACGTTGCCACATTTCACGACGCGCATCGATGGGGCAGCGGGCGCGGCGCACCAGTACGAAGACAACCAGCACAGCCGGTGCGGGTGTTCATGCAAATGTAATCGAATACATTTGGTGACATCGGCACAGTGGAGGGGAAATGGCAGGCCAGTCCTTGAAGACCAGCGCCAGGGCAGCAGACCGATGAAGAAGCTCGGCATGGGTCTCGTCGGCCCCGGCTTCATTGCAGCCCATCACCTCGATGCCGTGCGCCGCCTTGGCGACGTGGAGATCGTCGGCATCGCCGGCTCCAGTCCGGAATCCACGCGGAAACGGGCGCGCGAGCTGGGCGTGGCAAAGGCGTATGCCAGCTATCACGAGCTGCTGGCCGATCCCGCGATCCAGGTGGTCCACAACACCACGCCCAATCACCTGCATAGAGACGTATCCCTGGCAGCGCTCCGCGCCGGCAAGCATGTGGTCTCCGACAAGCCGCTGGCTGGCACGACGGACGAAGCGCGCGAGCTTTACGAAGCGGCGCGCATAGCGGGCGTGGCGCATGTGGTGACGTTCAACTATCGCGGCTACCCCCTCGTCCAGCAGGCACGCGCCATGATCGCCAAAGGCCAGATAGGCCCGGCGGTATTCGTGCATGGCTGCTACCTGCAGGACTGGCTCACCGACGAGCGCGCCTATTCCTGGCGACTGGACCCCAAGCGCGGCGGTGCCAGTTCAGCGCTCGGCGACATCGGCTCGCACTGGTGCGATCTTGCCGAGCACGTCACCGGCGCGCGCATCGTTTCCGTGCTGGCCGATCTGCACACCGCCGTACCGACACGCGAAGCACCTGCCACATCGACGAAAGCGTTCGCCAGCGCGGCAAAGTCAGCTACGCGCCGCAAGGTAAAAATTACCAGCGAAGACCTTGCCAGTGTCCTGCTGCGCTTCGACAACGGAGCACGCGGCTGCGTCACGGTGGGCCAGGTGCTTCCCGGCCACAAGAACGACCTGCGCCTGGAGGTCAGCGGGCGACTCGCCTCGGTGGCGTGGCGCCAGGAGCAGCCCAACGATCTGTGGGTGGGGCATCACGCCCAGCCCAATACGGTGCTGACGCGCGACCCTGCCCTGCTCGACCCGGCAGGACGCGGCTATGCACACCTGCCGGCGGGTCATCCGGAAGCCTGGGCCGATGCCTTTCGCAACCTGATCGCCGACGCTTATGCCTGGATACGACAGGGCGGCACGGCCGATACGCGGCCCGATGCGCTGCCCACCTTCGCCGATGGCTACCGCAACAGCCTGGTGATCGACGCAATGCTCAAGAGCCACGCCGCGGGCGGCGTCTGGCAACACATCGAAGACCCTCTGGGAACATCACGCAAAAAGGGGAAACGGGGATGAAATGGCGCCTTAGGTTGATGATGCTGTTCGAATACGCCATCTGGGGCGCCTGGTACGTCACGGTGGGAACGTGGCTGGGCCAGACGCTGCATTTCAGTGGTACGGAAATCGGCGCCATCGCCGGCACCACCGCCATCGGCGCAATGATCTCGCCGCTGTTCGTTGGCCTGCTCGCCGACCGCCTGTTCGATACGCGTCGCGTGCTGACCATGTTGCACATCGTCGGCGCCGTGTTGCTGGTGATTGCCGCACAGCAGAGCTCGTTCGGCGTGCTCTATGCCGCGCTGCTGGCATACAGCCTCTGCTACATGCCTACCCTGGCGCTGACCACCTCGCTCGCGATGCGCCATATCCGCGATCCGCAGGAGGAATTCGGTGCGATCCGCGTGTTCGGCACACTGGGCTGGATTGCCGTCGGTCTGGTCGTCGGCGCCCTCGGCGTGGAAGCCACGGCATCGCCCCTGCACCTCGCCGCGGCGCTCTCCATCGTCATGGCGGGCTACTGTTTCACCCTGCCCGCCACGCCGCCGCTGGCCAACCCACAGCGCTTCACGATGCGCCATGCGCTACCGCTGGAATCCCTGCATCTGCTGCGCAACCGCTCCATGGCGGTATTCGCCCTGGCCTCGTTCCTCATCTGCATCCCCCTCCAGTTCTACTACGCCTTCACCAACCTCTTCCTCAATGAAGTGGGCGTGGTGAATGCGGCCGGCAAGATGACCGGTGGGCAGATGTCCGAAATCCTCTGCATGCTGCTCATCCCCTGGTTCTTCCGCCGGCTGGGCGTGAAGTACATGCTGGCGGTCGGCATGCTGGCCTGGGTGATCCGCTACGCCATGTTCGCCTTCGGCAATCCGGGTGAGCTGATGTGGATGCTGTGGCTGGGCATCATCCTGCACGGCATCTGCTTCGACTTCTTCTTCGTCGTGGGCCAGATCTATATCGATCGCGAAGCGCCCTTCGCGCTGCGTGCGGCCACCCAGGGCCTGATCACCTTCCTCACCTATGGCCTGGGCATGTTCGTCGGCTCGTGGCTCTCCGGCGTGGCGGTAGACACCTATTCGCGTACGAACGCCCAGGGCGTGACCACGCACGACTGGTATGCCATCTGGATGATTGCCGGCGCCTGCGCGGCCGTGGTGCTCGTCCTCTTCGTGCTGCTGTTCAAGGATCGCAAGGCAACGGCCAGCGAACCGGTCACCAGCGCCACCTGACCCGAACACGTTATCCAAGGAGATCCCTCCATGATGAATCGCAGGCAGTTCCTGACCCGCTCCGCGCTCTGCGGCACGGCAGCGTGGCTTACCCTCGGCGCGCCCGGAAAACTCCTGGCCGCTGCCGCGCAGGGCAAGACCCTGGGCATACAGCTTTACATGGTGCTGAAGGCCTATCAGGACGACCCCATCGGCACGCTCAAGACGCTTAAGAAGATCGGCTACTCGGAAATCGAGGCCATCGTCACCACGACGGCGAAGACCCTGCGCGACCAGCTGAAGGAAGCCGGCCTGAGCTCACCCAGCCTGCATTACGACAGCCTGGGCTTCGAACCTGGCATCGAGGCCGCGCATGTGCTGGGCTCGCGCTACATCGTCAGCAGCATGCTGCCTGCCATCATGCAGAAGGAGCGCAACACGGCCGATGCCGACTATTCGCTCGATGGTGCCAAGCGCACGGCCGACTATGCCAACCAGCTCGGCGAGAAGGCGCGCAAGGCGGGTCTTCAGTACGCGTACCACAACCATCACCTGGAGTTCTCCGACGTGGGTGGTGGCCAGACCTTCTACGACGTGCTCCTGAAGGAAACGGACCACAAGCTCGTCCAGTTCGAAATGGATTGCGGCTGGGTGCATGCCGGCGGCAAGAATCCCGCCGATTACTTCAAGGCCAACCCCGGCCGCATCCCACTTATGCACGCCAAGGATTTCCTGCCCGGCAACAGCAAGGATTACCCCGGCGCGGAACTGGGCCGCGGCACGCTGGACTACAAGCCGATCATGGCGGCGGCAGATGCTGCCGGACTGAAGCATTGCTTCGTCGAGCAGGAAGGTCCGTTTGCCCGCATGAGCCAGCTCGAAGCCGCGCGCGTCGACTACGACTACCTGCGCCCCCTGCGCTGAAGCGCCCCCTTTCCTGATCGCAACCTCGTCTGAAGGCACACGCATGGAAAAGAACACGTACGACGCCATCGTCGTCGGCACCGGTATCAGTGGCGGCTGGGCCGCCAAGGAACTCACGGAAAAGGGACTCAAGACCCTCATCCTCGACCGTGGCCCCATGGTCCGCCACGGTGAATACCCCACCGCCATGAAAGCGCCGTGGGAACTGCCCTATGCGGACGAGCCGACGCAGGAAGACATCGCGCGCCATCCGAAACACACCCGCCCCTCGTTCTACGGCATCACCCAGTCCACCAAGCACTGGTTCGTCGACGACATCGACAATCCGTATGAAGAAACCAAGCCCTTCGACTGGTTCCGTGGCTACCACGTGGGCGGTCGCTCGCTGATGTGGGGACGCCAGAGCTACCGCCTGAGCCCCATGGACTTCGAGGCCAATGGCAAGGAAGGCGTGGGCGTGGACTGGCCGATCCGGTATGAAGACATCGCGCCGTGGTACGACCGCGTGGAGCATTTCATCGGCGTCAGCGGCAATACCGATCACCTGGCCCAGCTGCCGGACGGCGACTTCCTGCCGCCCATGGAACTCAACTGCGTGGAGAAGGATTTCCAGGGCAAGCTGTCAAGCAAGATGAACCGCAAGCTCATCATCGGGCGCACGGCCAATCTGTCCGCCCCGCTGAAACACGACCAGAGCCCGCAGCGCGGCACCTGCCAGTACCGCAACCTTTGCATGCGTGGCTGCCCTTACGGCGGTTATTTCAGCAGTAATTCGTCCACCCTGCCCTCGGCCGAGAGGACAGGCAACCTGACGACGGTCACCAATGCCATCGTCTATGAGATGATCTACGACAACGAGAAGGGCAAGGCCACCGGCGTACGGGTGCTCGACGCCGAAACCGGTCACCAGACTGAATACTTCGCCCGCGTGATCTTCCTGTGCGCGTCCACCTTCGGTACCACGCACATCCTGCTCAACTCGGTGTCCAGCCGCTTCCCCAACGGCTTTGGCAACGACAGCGGCGAGGTGGGCCATAACATCATGGATCACATCTTCGGCAATGGCGCGCGCGCCGATGTCGACGGCCATGAAGATCGCTATTACTCCGGACGTCGCCCGAATGGTTTCTATATCCCGCGCTATCGCAACGTGGGTGCCGACAAGCGCAAGTACCTGCGTGGTTTCGGCTTCCAGGGCGGCGCCGGACGCGAAGACTGGACACGACTGGTCGACGAACCCCTGCTGGGCGATGCACTCAAGCATGCGGCGGAGAAACCGGGTCCCTGGACGATATCGATGATGGGCTTCGGCGAGATGCTTCCTTCGCACAAGAACCTCGTCACCCTCGACAAGACCATCAAGGACAAATACGGCCTGCCCGCACTCAACTTCGATGCGGCTCACCGTGAAAACGAGCTTCTGCTGACCAAGGAAATGATCAGCGATGCGATGGAAATGTTGAATGCTGCCGGCTATCGCAACGTGACCTCGTACTCGATGAAGGCCAACGTCGGCGCGGGCATCCACGAGATGGGTACGGCGCGCATGGGACGCGATCCCAAGACCTCCGTGCTCAATGGCTGGAACCAGATGCACGCCGTGAAAAACGTCTTCATCACCGACGGCTCGTGCATGACCTCGTCCGGCTGCCAGAACCCGTCCCTCACCTACATGGCCCTGACCGCACGCGCGGCCAACTACGCCGTGGAAGAACTCAAGCGCGGCAACATCTGAGGATATGGCCATGAACCGTCGTGAATGGTTGAAGAGCATGTCCGCCCTGGCCGTCGGCGCCATCGCCGGGCCATCCCTGCTTGCCGTGTTCGAGGCGCATGCCGCCTCGCAGAAGCCGGCTACCGGACCGCGATTCTTCAGTCCCCCGCAGAACGACGTCATTGCGTCAGTGGCGGACATCGTGATTCCCCGTACCGATACGCCGGGCGCCATCGACATCGGCGCCCCCCTGTTCATCGACCAGATGTTCAAGGATGTCTACACGAAGGCCGAGCAACAGCGTTACCTCAGCGCCCTGAAAGCTTTCGACCAGGCCGGCGGCAAGCCTTTCGCCCAGTTGGACGAAACCCAGCGCAAGGCCCTGGTCAACAAGCTCCATGGCGAAGCCCTGGCCACGAAACATGGCAGCACTCCGCCACCCGCAGCCGACTTCGTGCTGATGACCAAGAAGCTGACCATGCTGGCCTTCTTCATGTCCCAGCCCGGCTGCACGCAGATTCTCCAGTATGACCCGGTCCCGGGTGCCCTCAGGTCTGACATTCCCCTGTCCCAGGCAGGGAACGGACGCGCCTGGGCCATCGAAACGCAACTCAGGATCTGATGCATGAAGACACTCAAGGGCCCGGGAATATTCCTCGCCCAGTACGCAGCGGATGAGGCGCCGTTCAATACCCTGCCGGATATCGCCCGCTGGGCGGCATCGCTTGGCTTTGTCGGCGTGCAGATTCCCACCAACGATCGGCGCCTGTTCGATCTTGAGCAGGCAGCGGCGAGCAAGGGCTATTGCGACGACATCGCCGGCATGCTGGCAGAGCATGGCTTGTCAGTCACCGAACTTTCCACGCACCTGCAAGGGCAGCTCGTCGCGTCGCATCCCGCCTATGACCGCCTGTTCGACGCCTTTGCCCCGGATGCCCTGCGCGGCAACACGCCGGAACGCCAGGCGTGGGCCGCCAACCAGCTCATACTGGCCGCGAAGGCCAGCAGGCATTTCAACCTGACCTCGCACGTGACCTTCTCGGGCGCACTGGCCTGGCACCTGCTCTACCCATGGCCGCAACGGCCGGCAGGCCTTATCGACGAGGCTTTCGCCGAACTGGGCCGGCGCTGGCGGCCTATCCTGGATGCCTTCGACGACGTGGGCGTGGACGTCTGCTACGAACTGCACCCCGGCGAAGACTTGCACGACGGGGCCACATTCGAGCGTTTCCTGGATGCCGTGGATCATCATCCCCGGGCAAACATCCTGTACGACCCCAGCCACATGATGTTGCAGCAGATGGACTACCTGCAGTTCATCGACCTCTATCACGAGCGCATCCGCGCCTTCCACGTTAAGGACGCCGAGTTCCGGCCCAACGGCCGCGCGGGCGTGTATGGCGGTTACCAGAACTGGATCGATCGCCCGGGCCGCTTCCGCTCGCTGGGCGACGGACAGATCGATTTCCGTGCGATCTTCAGCAAGCTCGCGCAATACGACTACCCCGGCTGGGCGGTGCTCGAATGGGAATGCTGCATCAAGGATGCCCAGCAAGGCGCGAAGGAAGGTGCCCTCTTCATTCGCGACCACATCATCGAAGTGACCCGGCGCGCGTTCGACGACTTCGCCGCCAGCGGCAGCGACCGCGCCTTCAATCGCGCCATCCTGGGACTGGAACCGACATGAGCACCTCCCCCGCCAATCCCGCACGACGCACCGCGCTGAATCAGCTGACAGCAGCGGCAGCGGCCTTTGGCGCCCTGCCGCTGCTGGCGTCGGCAAAAACGCTGCCCGGCAAGGCCGCGGCGGGCAAGGTACCCGCAGGACGACTGAAACAATCGCTGAGCCGCTGGACCTCCGATGCGCCGTTACCCGAGCTGTGCAAACGGCTGAAGGCCATCGGCTTCGTGGGCGTCGACCTGCTGTATGCAGACGAATGGGCCGTGGCGGCCGATAACGGCATGGCCGTGTCGATGGGTTATCCCTCGCGCCGAGATGATTTCATCGCCATGGGATTCAACGACCCGGCCAACCACGCCACGCTGCTGAAAGAGCTGGAAACCACCATTCCCCTCGCGAAGCAGGCCGGCCTGACCAATATGATCACCATGTTCGGCAATCGCAAGGCGGGCATCGATGATCGCCAGGCCCTCGACAACTGCGTGGCGGGCCTGTCGAAGATTGCCCCGCTGGCGGCGGAGAATGGCATCACGCTATGCGTGGAGCTGCTGAACAGCAAGGTGGATCACCACGGCTACCAGGGCGACAGCACGGCCTTCGGCGTGGCCGTGATGAAGGGCATCAACTCACCCCACGTAAAGCTGCTCTACGACATCTACCACATGCAGATCATGGAGGGTGACGTGATACGCACCATCCGCGACAACATCCAATGGATCGGCCACTTCCACACCGGCGGCGTGCCGGGACGCCATGAGATCGACGGCAGCCAGGAACTGAACTACCGGGCCATTGCCACGGCCATCGCCGACCTGAATTTCCAGGGCTACATCGCGCATGAATTCATGCCGGCACACCCCGACCCGTTCAACTCGTTTGCCGAGGCGTTCAAGATATGCGCGGTATGAACTCGCACCGGAGAAAACCCATGAAACGGCAAAACCTCATTGCCCCCGCCCTTCTTGTGGCAGTCGCCGCAACGGGTAACGCATGGGCGCAGACCGACCCCAAGGCAACCGAGCAATGGGAGCCGGTTCCCAGGGTCGTAGCGACCGGCAAGCAGGACAGCGCGCCGCCTTCCGATGCCATCGTGTTGTTCGACGGTCATGACATCAACCAGTGGGAGGCCTCCAAGGATCATTCCCCCGCTCACTGGAAAGTCCATGACGGCGTGCTGACGGTGGACAAGACCACCGGCAACATCCAGACGAAGCAGCACTTCAGGAATTACCAGCTGCACCTGGAATGGCAGGTGCCAGCCAATATCACTGGCGAAGGCCAGGCACGTGGCAACAGCGGTGTGTTCCTCGCCTCCACCGGTCCCGGCGACGAAGGCTACGAAATCCAGATCATGGATTCGTGGAAGAATCCCACCTATGTCAACGGCCAGGCCGCCAGCGTCTACAAGCAGACCGCGCCACTGGTGAACGCCATGCGCGCTCCGGGCCAATGGCAGACCTACGACATCATCTGGACGGCACCGGTGTTCGCGGCCGACGGCACGTTGAAGTCGCCCGCCTATGTCACGTTGCTCCACAACGGCGTACTGGTACAGAACCACACCCAGCTCACCGGCGAAACCCTCTACATTGGCAAGCCAAGGTACAACCCGTACACGGACGCACCGGTCAAGCTACAGGCTCACGGCGACCCCTCGGCACCCATCAGCTTCCGCAACATCTGGATAAGACCCCTGTAGGAGCGCGCCTCGCGCGCGACCGCCCCGCATCGACCCGCTGGACATAACCGGCCATAAGCCCCGATCCCCTTCGGGGCTTTCTTTTTCCAGTACGCTTACGCACCATCCAGAGACCCCAGGGTTTTAGCGGCGTTACAAACGCCGCGGCCTCCCCGTCTCGAATCATTACCCGCCGGCGTGTATCGATGACTGTCCACTTCTCCTGCACCATGTGCGGCCGCTGCTGCCACGACCTGCGACTACCGTTGAGCGTCGACGAAGCCATCCGCTGGCTGCGCAACGGGGGCGAGGTACAGCTCTTCAGCGAAGCCATCCCCTGGCCCGAAGAGCCGCCGATGGAGAACGGACTGGCCCAGCACAAGCGACGCCGGTCGTTCGCGGCTCGCAGTGCCCAGATGCCCGTCCGGGTCATCGCCACCCTCGTAGCTTCTTTCGACGGCCCATGCCCCAACCTGCTGCCCGACATGCGCTGCGGTGTGTATGAGACACGGCCCCAGGTGTGCCGCGTCTATCCGGCCGAGCTCAATCCCTTCATCGAGCTTGAACCCTCGAACAAGCTATGCCCGCCCGAAGCCTGGCAGGCGGAAGAAATCATCCGCGATGCGTCCGGCCAGTGGACTGATCCCGATACGGTGAACGCCATCAAGGCCTCCCATGCGGCCGACCAGCGCGATACGGCGACCAAGGCCCTCCTGTGCCAGTTGCTCGACCATGCGACGACCGGGCTTTCCAACGAAGGCATCGTCGCCTTGTCCGTGCCCCCGGCACAGCTTCTTGAAGCACTTGAAGCGGCTGCGGCGATGAGTGGTGACGAAACGCCGGACGTATCGTGGACATTCCTTTCCAATCGACAGGCCACGCTGGACCTGCTTCGCTCGGCCGGCACGGATTCGGCGGCTTCACATGAGCGAGAAGCCGGGCACGTGAAGTACCTGGGCTTCTTTGCCGGTGACGTGGCTGCCTGAGTGCTTACATGACCCCGATGACGACAAAACTGGGCATCAGAGAGTTGCACACGTACTGGGCTCTCCAGTGCGAACCCGGGTCTGTCGCACCACTGTCGCAGGATGTCGAGAAGACTCTTCTGGCGGGCTTGCGCCTCAACGTTCTGGAAACCCTGCGGTATCTCCATTATCAGCGCCCTGGCTATGAGCAGTTCGAAGCATGGGTCTGCGAATGCAATGGCGGCGGCTTGCCTGAAGCATCGCTGGACCGGCTCAGGAAGGCGCTGGAAGGAGAAACCGTCGGCTCCGAAGTTGGTAACCTCGATCACGTGGAAGGCCTCAGTGCGAAAGACCTGGCGCACTGGGACGAACATGGCTACGTCATCCTCCGCAATGCCATCAGCGCGCAGGCCGCCGAAGCCGCGGAACAGGCCATCTACGATTACCTGGGAATGGACCGTGACGATCCGGAGTCCTGGTATCGCGAATCACTGGGGCATTCCATCTGGGTGCCCCTGCTCCGGCACCCTGCACTCGTAGCCAATCGCTGCGCGCCACGCATCCACAAGGCCCATGCCCAGCTCTGGGGTCGTGAAGATCTCTGGGTCACGATTGACCAGGGCGGTCTGAATCCTCCGGAACGCGAAAACTGGCCCTTCCCGGGGCCCCATCTGCATTGGGATGCCACGCTGGCCGAGCCACATTGCCTCGACATGCAGGGCATCCTGTATCTGGCCGATGTTGACGAGGACCAGGGCGCTTTCAGCTGCGTACCTGGTTTTCACCGTTCGCTGAAACAGTGGTTGAAAAGCGTTCCGCAAGGTACCAGCGCGCAAGACCACGCACGACGAACGCTTACCATGAAGCCGATCGCCGCCAGGCGGGGCGACATGATCATCTGGCACCATCTCCTGCCGCACGGCAGTAGCCCGAACCGCGCGCAACGCCCGCGTGTGGCTCAGTACATGTCCTTGCGGCCCACACGCTTCGCTCACTGTGTGGACTGGGTCGCGTAACCACGACGATTCAGCCTGGAAGGCCCGTTTGCAGGCAACTCGTTTCCGACACGGACTCTTGACGGAGGGCACCCTAGCCTCCCACGAATGAACGAATATCTTCTCCAGCCCCGTAAGGAAGGGCTTTATTGCCCGGCTGGAGACTTTTTCATCGACCCGATGTGGCCGGTGGAACGCGCCGTCATCACGCATGCCCACGGCGACCATGCCCGCGCCGGTAGCGCGCTCTATCACGTCAGCGAGACAGGGCTCCCCCTCTTTCGTGAGCGCCTGGGTAAAGATGCTGCGCTGATCGAACACCCCTATGGCGAGCGTTTCCAGCTGGGCGAGACCACGGTCTCCCTGCATCCGGCAGGACATGTGCTGGGGTCCGCGCAGATCCGGATCGAGGCGGCCGGCACGGTGGCCGTCGTCTCCGGCGACTACAAGCGCGATCCGGACCCTACCTGCGAGCCGTTCACGCCGGTCCCTTGCGATATCTTTGTCACTGAATCCACCTTTGGGTTACCCATCTACCGATGGCCCCCGATGACCCAGGTGATCACGGACCTGCTGGCCTGGTGGGACGATTGCGCGGCCCGGCAGGTACCCGCTGTGTTGTTCTGCTATGCATTGGGCAAGGCCCAGCGCCTGCTGGCCGAACTGGCGGCGAGAACGGATCGTACCGTGCACCTGCACGGCGCCATGCTACGTCTGGTCGATGTCTACCGCGAAGCGGGCGTCGCGATGGTTTCTACGGCTTCCGTCGGTGAATCGCCCCGCGGCCGGGACTTTGCCGGCGAGCTGATCCTCGCCCCGCCCTCGGCGGCCGGCTCGCCCTGGATGAAACGGTTCGCCCAGGCGTCGACCGGCTTCGCTTCCGGGTGGATGCAGGTACGCGGTGCCCGGCGCCGGCGCGGCTACGACCGGGGCTTCATCGTGTCAGACCACGCCGACTGGAATGGTCTGGTTCGCAGTGTGCAGGATTCCGGCGCCAGCCGGATCTACGTGACCCATGGCGACGGCGAAGCGCTTATCCGCTACCTGCGCGAAGCTGGCCATGATGCGCGGCCGCTGTCGTCCCTGGGCGATGTGGTGCTGAATCCGCGCTCATCCGAGGAGGGCGATTGATGCATCGCTTCGCCCACCTGTTCGGCAAGCTCGACCGCACGACATCGACCCTGGCCAAACGGGAGGCCATCGCCGCCTATCTGCTGGAGACGTCGGCGGCGGATGCCGCCTGGGCGGTCTATATCCTGAGTGGTGGCAAACTCAAACGTACCGCGACTTCCAGTGAAATGCGCGTGGCGCTGGCGGAAGAAACCGGTTTTGCCACGTGGCTGATCGACGATTGCTACGCCCAGGTAGGCGACCTCGCCGAAACGATCACCCTCATGCTGCCGGTCTCGGACATGCCGGGCGAAAACGCAGCCTTGCAGGAGTGGATGACATCCCGACTTCCTTCCTTGCGGGCGATGGAGTCCGCTGAGCGCGTGGAACGCCTCCGCCAGTGGTGGCGGTTACTCGGAAAAGACGAGTTGTTCCTCGTGAACAAGCTGCTCACGGGGTCCCTGCGGGTAGGCGTGTCACAGCGGCTGATGATCCAGTCCATCGCCGACGCCTATGCGATCCCCGCCGACCTCGTGGCACATCGCCTCAGCGGCGACTGGACTCCCGGGGCAGATAGCTTCGCCTTGCTTACGGCGCCGGAAGGTGCCGATGAAGACAATGAGCGCCCCTACCCCTTCTTCCTTGCGTCGCCACTCGAAAGGGACGTCTCCGAACTCGGTGACCCACAAGCATGGCAGGCCGAATGGAAGTGGGATGGTATCCGTGCCCAGCTCATACGTGGACATGGCAACAGCTTTCTCTGGTCCCGGGGCAACGAGCTGCTTGAGGGGCGTTTTCCGGAAATCGAACAGGCCGCGCTGGCACTGCCCGACGGATGCGCGCTGGATGGGGAAATCATGGCATGGACACCCGGATCAACCGCGCCCATGCCCTTTACCGCACTACAGAAACGCATCAACAAGCGGGCACCCGGTGCACGCCTGATGGCCGAGGTTCCCGTCTGTTTCGTGGCCTACGACCTGCTGAAGATCGTCGGCGAGGATATCCGCGAACAGCCGCTGTATCAGCGCCGCGCCCAGCTGGAAGCCGTGGTCAGTAAACTGGGCGCGACCTTCCGCCTTTCCGACATCATTCCCGCGACCGACTGGGCCGAGCTGGAGACGGTCCGGAAAGAATCGCGTGCGCGCCAGACCGAAGGCCTGATGCTCAAGCGCCTGGATTCGCCTTACCGCGTGGGACGCAAACGCGGCGACTGGTGGAAGTGGAAGATCGATCCCTATACGGTCGATTGCGTGCTGCTTTATGCCCAGCCCGGACATGGCCGTCGCTCGGGGCTCTTTACCGACTACACCTTCGGCGCCTGGGACGAAGGACAACTGGTGACCGTGGCCAAGGCGTATTCCGGCCTCAGTGAAGCCGAGATATCCACCCTGGATCGATGGATCCGGGCCAACACCATTGAACGTTTCGGCCCGGTCCGTTCGGTCACGCCCACTCACGTTTTCGAACTCGCCTTCGAAGCCATCCAGTTGTCCGGCCGCCACAAGTCCGGTGTGGCCTTGCGCTTTCCGCGCATCCTCCGCTGGCGAACCGACCTGTCCATCCACGATGCCGAACACCTCGCCGACCTCCGCAAGCTGGCGACGGGCTGAATCACGCCTGCTGGCGTGGTTTGCGTCGCAGGGCCGCCGCCCGGCGCCTTTCCAGCGCGCAGCATGGCGACACTGGGCAGCTGGCGAGGATGGATTGATCCATGCCCCCACGGGCACCGGCAAGACGCTGGCAGCGGCCGGCGGCCCGCTCATCCATGGCGTGCTTCATCCCGCGGCAGGGCTGCAACTGCTCTGGATCACTCCCTTGCGCTCACTGGCTACGGATACCACGCAGCACCTGAGCGCCGCCGTCGAGGCCATGGAACTGCCGTGGCGCGTGCTTCGTCGTACCGGCGACAGCGGTAGCGGCGAGCGCGCGCGGCTACGACGTGGCGCCTGCGAACTGCTGGTCACCACGCCGGAAAGCCTTGCCCTGCTGCTCAGCTATCCCGATGCTGCCGATCGTTTCTCGCGACTACAGGGCATCGTCGTCGACGAATGGCATGAACTCATCGGCAACAAGCGCGGAACCCTGCTGCTCCTTGGCCTGGCCCGCCTGCGCCGTTATCGGCCCGATGCAAGGATCTGGGGGCTGTCAGCCACGCTGGGCAACCTTGACGAAGCACTGGCCGCGCTCACGCCCCGTGGTGTGCTGGTAGGTGCTTCCTCGCCCAAGAAAATCATTGTCGAATCGGCCATTCCCGAAGCCGGCGAACGATTTCCCTGGGCTGGGCACCTGGGCCTGCGACAGCTGCCGCGCGTACTCGCTACGCTCATGAGCGCACGTAGCAGCCTCGTGTTTGCAAACACACGCTCGCAAGCCGAACTCTGGCACGAGGCGCTTGCCTCCGTGTGGCCCGAAGATCCAGACACACTCGCCCTGCATCATGGCTCGATCGATCCCAGGCTGCGCTTCGCGACCGAAGAAGCCTTGCGCGAAGGCAGGCTGAGATGTGTGGTGGCGACGTCCAGCCTCGATCTTGGCGTGGATTTCTCCAGTGTCGAGAAGGTGATCCAGATAGGCAGCCCCAAGAGCATCGCCCGTCTGCTGCAAAGGGCCGGGCGCAGCGGGCATCAACCCGGTGCGCCTTCGCGCATCCTGTGCGTACCGACGCATCTGCTCGAACTGGCCGACATTGCCGCCACCCGCGATGCGCTGCGCCAGGGTCATCTGGAGCCCCGCCATCCACGCAAGGGATGCCTGGATGTTCTCGCCCAGCACCTGACCACACTCGCAGTGGCAGGCGGTTTCGACGCCAACGAAGCCTATGCGGAGGTTACCTCGGCATGGCCATACGCATCCCTGCCACGGGAGCGCTTCGATGCAACGCTTCGTTTCCTGGTGACCGGAGGGAGCGCCCTGGCGGCTTATCCGGAATACCGGAAGCTGGTGCTTGAACATGGTCGATACGTGGCGAGCGCACCGCGCATCGTACGCATGCATCGCCTTTCGATCGGTACCATCACCTCCGACGGCAGCCTCCAGGTGCGATATCTCAAGGGCGCACGCCTTGGCAGCGTCGAGGAGTCATTCATTGCGCGCCTGCGGCCCGGCGACCGATTCCTCTTTGCCGGCCGCAACCTTGAGCTGGTCCGCGTCCGCGACATGACGGCGTACGTACGCGCGGCAAACAGCCGTCGTGGTGGCGTGCCTCGCTGGCAAGGCGGCAGGCTGCCCCTGTCGGGCGAACTGTCCGACCACCTGCGACACGCGCTGGCTTCGAAGGCCACCGCATCGCCTGAAATGAAACGGCTTGAACCCCTGCTTGCCATCCAGCGAAGGCAATCCGCCGTGCCGGGCACGGAGGAAACCTTGTGCGAACGGATTCGTACCCGGGATGGCGATTACCTGTTCCTCTATCCTTTCGCCGGCCATCTCGCACACGAGGGCATGGCCGCCCTGCTCGCTTACCGGTTGTCGCTCATCCATCCGGCCGACTACGGCTATGCCGTGAACGATTACGGGCTCACGATCACCGCCGCGACGCTTCCGCCACTGGATACGGCCACCATGCGAAGCTTGCTGCACCCATCACGGCTCGCTACCGATATCGTGCGGAGCATCAACCTGATCGAGCTGTCCCGGAGGCAGTTCAGGGAAATCGCCCGCGTGGCCGGACTGGTCTTCAGCGGCTATCCCGCCCATTCGAAGACACTGCGCCAGCTCCAGGCATCGAGCGGCCTGCTTTACGACGTGCTGCGCAGGCACGATCCCGACCATCCCCTGCTCTGGCAGGCCGATCACGAGGTACTTGAACTGCATCTGGAGGTGAAGCGCCTGCGCCGCGTCATGCTGCGCATGGCCCGCTCGCAGCTGGTATGGAAGGAGCCGCCCCGGCTTACCCCCTTGTCGTTTCCGTTATGGGTAGAACGTTTGCGCGGCGGCATCTCCGCAGACGACTGGCGATCGCGCGTGGAACGCATGCGAGCCAGCCTTGAAGCGAAGGCAGACACATGATGACGTATGAGCTGGCTATTGCAGGCGCGCGCCTTATCGCCCACGCAGAACGCGCACTTTTCAGGCCGGATACGGGCACCTTGATGGTCGCGGATGTCCACCTCGGCAAGGGCGGCGTCTTCCGCCGCGCCGGCATCGCCGTGCCCAGTGGCGATACCTATACGGACATCGGGCGACTGGATGCGCTCATCGACGAGTTCACCCCACGCCGGCTGGTGATCCTGGGCGATCTTGCCCACGGCGAGGCCACGGACGGTAGCGAATGGGTGACGGCCATGCGTGCATGGCGACATCGGCATCCCGACATCGACATGCTGCTGGTGGAAGGCAATCACGACCGCCACTTCGACGCACGCTCACTCGGCATCCGCGTGCTCCGGGAACCGGTGATGGAGCCACCGTTCGTTCTCACCCACCATCCGGAAACCGATCCTCGTGGCTACGTTCTATCAGGGCATGTCCACCCCGGCGTCATCGTGCGAGATGGATGGCGCAAGCATCGCCTGCCCGCGTTCGTCTTCGACGACACCGCAGGGATACTTCCGGCATTCGGTACCATGACGGGCCTGCAGGAGATGGATATCCGTGCCGCACACACCGTGATTGCAGTGACACCAGGTGGACTCATTCCTATACGGGGCGAGCGGGCATAAACCGGTTGCCCGCTCGCTACGATTCGTCGGCCGCTTTACGACGATCCCCTTCGAGGAAATGCCCGAACGCAGCCAGCGGACGGATGCCGTCGCAGAGAATCTTGGTGATGGCGAGCATCGGTACGGCAAGGATGGCGCCGGGCACACCCCACATCCAGTCCCAGAACAGCAGCGCGATGATCACGATGACGGGATTCAGCGTAAAGCGTCGCGCCAGCAGCATGGGCGTGATGGTCTCGCCTTCGAGCACGTGGATCGCGCCGTAAAGCACCATGGGCATGAAGGCCTTCCACAACGGATCGAGGCTGAGCATGCCCACACCCAGGAAGGTAACAACGCCCACCAGCGGACCAAGAATCGGCACGTAATTCAGCAGGAACGCCACAGCCCCCCACAGGATGGGATCGGACAGTCCCAATGCCCACATCGCCAGGCCCGTGGCGATGCCGACGAGCAGGTTCATCATGGTGATGGTGACCAGGTACGACGACACGTCGCTCTCCACCTGCCAGGCAATGTCGATCACCTGACGCTTGTCCCGGAACCGGGGCATCACCTCGACCAGCCGGCGCAGGAAGGTATCGCCGGAGTTGAGCAGGAAAAAGAGCACGAGGAACATCGTCAGGAATTCAGACGCGAAGGTCTGGACCCCACTCAGGATAGCGCCCTGGAAATCGATGCCAGCGGCCGCCGGATGACCCGCCGTGCCCTCGTCGGATGCCCCGATCATGCCCTTGGCATGCGCCAGCATCCCCTTCAGGCTGTCCAGCGGGGCACTGATGACCTTCACGCGCTCCTGCAGGCGAGGCAGGCCCTCGGGGAGCCGTTGCGCCCAGCTCTGCGCCGGACCGCTCAGCATGCCTCCCAGCCCGGCCAGCAGGCCCCACAGCGCCACGATCAGCAGCAAGGCCGCCACCGGCCGCGGAACCCGTACCCTGGCAAGCAACCGCATCAGGGGCTGGAGGAGCAGTTTCAGGATGAAGGCCAGGACGACCGGGAGGATCACCTCCCGGGCAACATAGGCACAGCCCAGCACCGCAATGACGGTCAGTATGCCCAGGAAGACCGTCTTGGGATCGTTGGGCAACGGCATCTCTTCCGCTTCCACCTCCGCCACTGGCTGGGGCGGCACATCGATCTCCGGCGGCGGAGCGGCGTCATTCGTCACGTTACATTCTCCCTGTGGAAACTGGTGCAGGGGCGAATGTCGCTGGTTGCGCGTGAGACTTTTGTCTCCGGGGGAGACGCTGACCCCAGCGTCGCTTACCGGGGCGAGGCGTGCTTCATACCATGCGGCTGGCGATGCAGCCTCAGCGAACCCGATACGATCGACCGACCCGAAGTGTTCCCCGGCCTTGCCGTACTGACCAGAAGCGCCGTATAGGGAACATCCAGCGCCCGGGAAACACCGATGATCTCGGACAGTCTTGGGCACCCTCCCGCCTCTTCGATTTCGTATAGGCGCCCCACCGAAAGTCCGGTCCGCCTGGACAGCTCATCCAGTGTGATGTTCTGGTTGCTGCATTCGCGACGGATATTCATGCCGATATGGGACGGATGCGCCATTTCTCTGCTCCACGAAACGCCTGGTGAAATCAGCCTGCCCACTCATTATGAGAAGGCAGGCAAGCGTTTGGAGTAACGGGAAATCGTCATCCCATATAAATCCCGTAAAACCGCATCGTTGCGCGAATGCCTCCGCGCCCCACCCGCGGCTTAACACACTAGGGCAGCGGATTGCCGCCCGTCACGCCATAGGTCTCGCCGGTGACGAAGCTGGACTCGTTCGAGGCCAGCAGGACATACAGCGGGGCACACTCCACGGGCTGTCCCGGTCGTTTCATGGGGACGCTGGCGCCGAAGTTCTTGATCTTCTCCATAGGCTGGCCGCCCGACGGCTGGAGTGCCGTCCAGATCGGGCCCGGTGCCACGGCGTTCACCCGGATGCCCTTTTCGGCTACCTGTTTCGCCAGCGATTTCGTAAACGCCACGATGGCGGCTTTCGTTGAGGCGTAGTCGAGCAGGATGTCCGAAGGCTGATATGCCTGGATGGAAGCGGTATTGACGATGGTGCCTCCCCTGGGAAGCAAGGCCATGGCGGCCTTGCAAATCCAGAATAGGCCATAGACGTTGGCCTTGAAGGTCTCGTCGAACTGCGCAGTGGTCAGGTCTTCGATGCCTGCCTGGTGAGTCTGGCGACCTGCCACGTTGATGACGATATCCAGGCCGCCCATCGCTTCAGCGGCACGGCCGACCAGGGATTTGCAGAATGCCTCGTCTTTCAGGTCACCGGGGATGGCTTTTCCGACAACGCCTTCCGCCTCGACAAGGGTCACGACTTCTCTCGCATCCGCTTCTTCCTCGGGCAGATGATTGATGACGACGTGAGCCCCTTCCCGCGCGAAAGCGATGGCCACAGCACGCCCGATGCCACTATCGCCGCCCGTGACAAGAGCGCGGCGTCCTTGCAGCCTGCCGCTGCCTTTGTACGAGCGTTCTCCATGGTCGGCGGGCGGATCGAGCTTTGCGGCAAGCCCTGGAGCAGATTGCTTCGGTGTATGAAACGGCGGCCCTGGGAACCGGGTGGTCGGATCGATCAGGATGGGGGCGTTCGACATGCGAGGGTTTCCGGTACTTGAGTGAGCCTCCAAAGGTCGGGCCGCCGGTGGCATTGCGACGTCCTTCTCCAGTGAAAGCCGGTACACAAGAATGAAGAGCATCCATAAGGCTCGGCGCAAGATCCCCCTCATGCGCAAGAAAATGCGTCATGGTATGGATGCTGAACATACCCAGCCTCATCCATGAAAACTCAGGTGGCGTTAACTTCCAGGGGAATAGCTTGTACCTCAGGTCGCCGCGAGGCGACGTTCCCACCGCCATGGCTCTGAGTTCCCCTGCTCGCTTGCCTGGCTTGGATGGAGTTCCCCAAGGCCCGCAGACTCCCCTCTGCGGGTTTTTTATTGCGCGCCGTCTCCCCCGCCATCGCCACGGGGATACGTAGCCCTGGATTTCACCGACTGGCCGGTATGAAAGGCCACGATCATGGCGAACCGGCCCCGTCCGTGATCGTCTGCCGAGTAAACATTCACACACCCGATCTTCACCAGGAAGAAGTTGCCATGCAGCTTGTCCAATCCCTGACGGTGGCTTCCGTCATCATTCTGCTAGTCGCTTGCAGGTCAAAGGAAATCCACCTCTACGACAAGGAAGGATATGGCCCCAATACCGCCGAGATCTCGATCAAGGGAGACAAAGGCATGGCGTACTGGCGGTGGGGGCAGAAGACCTTCGCCATGCCGGTCACCCTTGTGCACGACGGCGTCATCCATTCGCCGGTTCCGGGCGGCCTGCTGGAGTTGAAGATGGCTGACGGCACGCTGCTGTCGTTTACCGGCACGCAGGGGCAACTGGTCTGTTTCAAGGGGTGCGCCAAGGCATACCTGCCTCGCGTATGGCTATCCCGAGGGGAGGATTGACCCCGGACGCCGCTGCCGACGACCAGCTGCCGCCCAGTGCCCGGAAGAGATCCACCTGACTATCGGCGACACGGGCATCAGCGCTAGCGAGATCGGCTTCGGAATCTGCAAACGTCCGTTCGGCATCCAGCAGCGAGAGATTGTCGATCTGCCCTTCCCGCTGCCGTGCCCGGACGATGTTGACCGCTCGCTCGGCCTCATGCCGTGCTGAAGCGAGTGCCTGACGACGTTCAAGGACGCGCGCATAGTTCGACAATGCCGTCTCCGTTTCTCCGAGGGCCTGGAGCACCGTGCCGTCGAATCGTGCCAGCGCTTCCCGCGTGTCGGCCTTCGAGCGGTCGATTTGCGCGCGAACGTGCCCCTGGTTGGGAAACGACCATGAAATCAGCGGGCCAAGCATCCAGCGCAAGGGCCCCTGCCCGAAGTAGTCACCGAAACCGTAAGCAGTCGAACCGACGGAAGCACCCAGCGATACCTTGGGGTACAGGTCGCCCGCGGCAACACCGATGTTTGCCGTTGCAGCCGCCAGACGTCGCTCGGCCGCTTTCACGTCGGGGCGGCGACCGAGCAGCTGCATGCCGTCACCCGTCGGGATCGGCTCGTCCATGCGTGGTGCCGTGGCCCGGGCAGCCGCCTCCGCCGGCAGATCCTTCGGTGCCCTGCCGGTCAGGACAGCAAGACGGAACAGAGCCGCCTGGCGCTCGGCGGCAATGATCGGGATATCGGCGTTGCGCTGCTCCCGGAGTGCGGCGATGCGGGTGACATCCAGGACGCCGGCCAGGCCTGCCTCCTGCCGTGCCCTGGTCACGCCCAGGGTGCGGTCGAGCAAGGCGACGATATGTCGTGCCACGTCCAGGCGCCGGGCAGCGCTGGCAGCATCCACATAGGCCTTTGTCGTGTCGGCCACGATCGTTACCCGTACGGCATCGACGTCCGCCTCGGCGGCACCGTAGTTCCCACGCGCAGCCACCACCTGCCGACGTATCCGACCAAAAAGATCCACCTCATAGGCGACGCTGAGCCCCGCATCGACATAGGTATTGTCCCGCGCATAGCCCGGCAACATCTGCACTGCCGGGAGCTGCTGGCGGTTGGCGCTGACATCGATATCCGTGGACGGCCACCATTGAGCCCTGGCCTCGCGCAGATCAGCCCTTGCGCGATCAAGACGAGCAAGAGCAACGCGGATATCCGTGTTGGCGCGCAGCGCGTCGTCGATGAGGCGGTCGAGCACCGGATCGTTGTAAAGCTTCCACCAATAATCGTTCGCGGGCGCATCCGCCGACACGGTAGCGCTGGTCATCAGGAACGGGCCTTGCGCAGACGACGGAACATCGGGAGATTTGTAATCCGGACCGACCGCACAAGCCGACAGGGCCAACGTGATAGTCGACAGGGTAAAGATACGAATCCGCATGGGTCTCAGTCCGAAGTCAGAAGCGTGGATGCCGGCGTCCGGCCAAGGCGGCGGCGTTCCAGACGCAGGGCCAGGGCGCGGCAGACCACGTAAAACGTAGGCGTGTAGAGCAGGCCGAAGCCGGTAACACCAAGCATGCCGAAGAACACCGCGGTACCCAGAGTCTGACGCAGCTCGGCGCCGGCGCCCGTGGCTACAAGCAGCGGCACGGCACCCAGGATGAACGCAAGACTCGTCATGAGAATCGGCCGAAGGCGCATCTGCGCGGCACGGGCAGCGGCCATCCCGGGACTCAATCCGTCCTGCTCCTCCGCCTGCCGGGCAAATTCGATGACCAGGATGGCGTTCTTGGCGGCCAGTGCAATCAACACGACGAGGCCGATCTGGGTCAGGACGTTGTTGTCCATCCCGCGGATATTGACGCCAATCATGGCCGCGAACAGGCACATCGGCACGATGAGGATGATCGATAGCGGCAGCGTCAGGCTTTCGTATTGCGCCGCAAGTACAAGGAAGACGAAAACCACTGCAAGCAGGAATACCAGGCCCGCGGTATTGCCCACCGTCTTCTGCTGATAGGCGATGCCGGTCCACTCAAAGCCATAGCGCGGACCGAGTACTTGCGTGGCGAGCGCTTCCATCGTGGCCATCGAATAACCCGTTGAATAGCCGGGAGCCGTATCGCCATCCACCTCGACGGCGGGGAACAGGTTGTAGCGAACGACACGATACGGCCCCGTTTCATCCTTGAGCGTCGCCACGGCACCGATGGGCACCATGGCTCCACCGTCCGAGCGTGTCTTCAGGTTGACGATATCGGCACGGCTGCGCCTGAAGGCCTGGTCAGCCTGCGCGGTGACATGGAACGTGCGTCCGAGCAGGTTGAAGTCGTTGATATAGGCCGAGCCAAGGTAGACCTGCAGCGTTTCGAACACACGCTCCGGAGGTACGCCGAGCATGTCGGCCTTGCGGCGATCAATATCCGCGAAGATGCGCGGCGTGAGTGTATTGAAGAAGGTAAAGACCTGCGCCAGACCCTGGGTGCCATTGGCTTTCTCGATGAGCTTGCCGGCTTTCTGGCCGAGTGCGTGGTAGTCGCTCCCTCCCCTGTCCTGCACCATCATGCGGTACCCGCCTGCGGAGCCGATGCCGTCGATAAGCGGTGGCGGAATCACCAGGACCCGTGCGTCTGTGATGCCTGCCGTCTTCTGCCGGGCCTCGGCAAGGATGTCGCTGGCGTGACGGGAGCGTTCGGCGAAGGGCTTGAGTGGTATGAACGCCGTTGCGGCATTGGGCGCGTTGGTGTTGGAGGCGGCATCCCAGCCCGGCAGCATGATGGTGCCGCGTACCCCCTCGATGCCCAGCACACGCCGGGAGACCTCCTGGACGACCGCATCTGTCCGCGCCAGCGAAGCACCCGGCGGCAACTGTATGATGGT
Organism: Luteibacter anthropi; assembly: GCF_023699965.1. Taxonomy (NCBI): domain Bacteria; kingdom Pseudomonadati; phylum Pseudomonadota; class Gammaproteobacteria; order Lysobacterales; family Rhodanobacteraceae; genus Luteibacter; species Luteibacter anthropi. The sequence goes on along the minus strand of NZ_CP077072.1, from coordinate 3,593,809 downwards.
AATCAGGTAGCTCTGGTCCTGGGCAGGAATGAAGCCCGAAGGCGTCACGTAGAACAACCCCAGGGTTGCGGCAATCAGCGCGGCATAGGACACCATGACGGCCCTGGGCCTCGCGACCATCCGGGTGGTGAGCCTGCCATACGCCGCGGCAAAGCTATCGAAGCGGCTGTTGAACGAATCACCTGCGCGATGGAGCGCGGCAACGACGGGATGGCTGGCTGCCTTTTCGGCATGCGGACGAAGGAGCAGTGCTGCCAGTGCGGGTGAAAGCGTGAGTGAAAGTACGAGCGAGATGACCGTGGCGCCGGAAATCGTCAACGCAAACTGCCTGTAGAAGGCACCCGAGAGGCCCTCAAGGAAGAACGTGGGAATGAAGACCGCACAGAGCACCAGCACGATGGCTACCAGTGCAGCCGACACTTCATCCATCGACTTGCGCGCCGCGTCCACGGGTGCAAGACCGAGGGCCAGGTTTCGCTCCACGTTCTCCACGACCACGATGGCGTCATCGACCACGATACCAATCGCCAGCACGAGGCCAAAAAGAGAAAGGCTGTTCAGGCTGTACCCGGCAATGGCCAGCAGAGCGAAGGTGCCGACCAGCGAGACCGGAATAGCCACGATGGGAATAACGGCCGCCCGCCAGTTCTGAAGAAAGACGAAAATCACGAGCACGACCAGGGCAGCGGCTTCGAACAAGGTGTGCATGACCGCCTCGGTCGACTGCTCGATGAACTTCGTCGAGTTCCACATGCTCTTGTATTCGAGGCCACGCGGAAATGTTTTCGTCAGCTCGTCCATCTCCCGCTCGACGGCCTTGCCGGTCTCCAATGCGTTGGAACCGGGTCGCTGAAAAATGCCGATCATCACGGACGGCTTGCCCGACAAATAGGCGTTGGTGCTGTAGTCGGCCGCGCCCAGCTCGACCCTCGCCACGTCCCGGACGCGCACCTGACGGCCTGCCGCGTCCGTACGGATAACGATATCCGCAAACTGCGACGGGTCCTTCAACCGCCCCAGGGTGCGCACGCTCAGCTGGAATGCGTTGGCATCCGAGACGGGCGGCTCACCAATGGCACCCGAGGCCACCTGGACGTTCTGCGCGCGAAGCGCTGCAACGATTTCTCCGGCCGTGAGATTGAGCGCTGCAGCGCGACCCGGGTCGATCCAGATTCGCATGGCGAACTCGCGACTGCCGAAGATCACCGCATCGCCGACGCCGTCGATGCGACTCAAGCGGTCGCGCACCTGCGTCAGCGCATAGTTCGAGATGTAACTCTGGTCGAACGTACCGTCGGGAGAAACGAGATTGACGGCCATCAGCGCACTGGGCGCCGTCTTGCGGGTAGTCACGCCCAGGCGCTGCACTTCCTCGGGCAGTCGCGGCGTGGCGGATGCGACCCGGTTCTGGACGAGCATCTGTGCCGCATCCAGTTTCGTGCCGATCCTGAAAGTGACGGTAATGGCTACCTTGCCATCGCCTGTTGACTGGCTCGACATGTAGAGCATGTTGTCGACACCATTGATCTCCTGTTCGATGGGCGCAGCGACCGTTTCGGCCACCGTCTCGGCCGTGGCACCCGGGAAATGGGCGGAAACGACGACTTGCGGAGGAATGACGTCGGGGTACTGCGACACAGGCAGCCGGAAGTAGGAAATGGCACCGATGATGGTGATGATGACGGCCAGCACACCGGCAAAAATCGGCCGCGTGATGAAGAATCGTGATAGACGCATGGCTATGATCCCTGGGATGTCAGGCGATGCGGGGACGTTTGCGGGACGAGGGTCGCCTCACTAGCCGCAAGGGGTGCCGCCACGCCGGGGGGTGTCGCTACGGGTGAGATGGTCACGGGCTTGCCTTCAACCTTCGAGCCCGGCGTTGCGTACTGCACTCCGCTGACCACGACCGATTCGTTGCCTGACAACCCCGATTCGACGACACGAAGTCCTTCAACCAGCGGACCGGTCTGCACGCGCTGCGCCTTGACTGTGCCATCGGTGGTCACGACCAGGACAAGCTTGTCGGCCTGATCGGTCTGGATGGCTTCATCCGGCACAAGCAACGCGGACGCCGCACCACGATCCGCCAGGCGCATGTTTCCGAACATGCCCGGCGTCAGGAAGTACGCAGGGTTATCGATGACGGCACGCATGCGAACCGTTCCCGCGCGGGGATCGAGTCCGTTATCGATGAAATCCACCCGGCCATGCCAGCGATAGTCGGCTTCATCCTGCAACCGGACGTCGGCTACCGCCTCACTCTTCCCTGCATTTTCCGCACGCCGGGATTTCAGGAACATCGCCTCCGATGCATCGAACACGAAGTAGATCGGGTCGAGTGCATTGACCGTCGTCAGCAGCGTGCCGTTGCGACCGTCGCCGGTGGCCACGAGGTTGCCGGGGTCGACACGCCTGTCCGATACACGACCGTCGATGGGAGAACGGACCTCAGTGAATTCAAGGTCCAGCGATCGGCCCTGCACCCGGGCCGTCGCACTCGTGACCGCCGCCGTCGCTGCACCCACGCGCGCTTTCAGGCGATCCATTTCACCCTGAGCCATGGCGTCATCGCCGACCAGATGCTCGGAGCGGGTGAGGTCGGCGCGGGCCAGCACCAGGTCGCTTTGCGCCGAAGCGAGGTTGCCCCGGGCTTCGGCAAGTGCTGCCTCGAAGGGGCGCTTGTCGAGCGTAAAAAGCAGATCCCCCTTGTGCACCAGCGCACCATCCGTGAAATGGACCGCGGCCACCTGACCCGAGACGCGAGGCCGGATATCGACCGTGCGGCTTGGCTCGAAGCGTCCAACGTAGTCGTCCCATTGGGTAATTTCGCGATGTAGCGGCTTGGCCACGGATACCGTGGGCAGCGGCGCTACCGATGCGGCAGATGTTTTCGTAGCGGGCACGACGACGATGCCAATGCCCGCCAGAACAGCGATGCACAGAAGTGACGCCACGGAGCGCCACCGCATGTTCGATGCACTATTCGGGACGGTTGATTTTTCAGACGGCTTGCTCATGCGGTCATGCCCCGCAGGCCAGGCAACATCATGTGTTTCATGGGAGGTTTGTCTCGTATGCCGATCAAGGCCCGGATTCTCGTCAACGCCAGCTCATGACGAAAGGACGAACTTCCCTCGTTTTTGCCCATGCATCGCGCATATCAATGCGCAGCATCGATCACACGAAGACATGTCGTGTGAGTGCGCTCCCGCTTGAAGATGTGAAGACGTACCGAGAGACACAGAATCCTGCATCTCTCACCACATGATGTGGTTTCTGCTAGACGTGCTGCCCGCCATTGACGTGTATCTCGGCGCCGTTGACGTATCTTGAGTCACCCCAGCACAGCAGAAGAAGCCGTAGGGGAATCCGGCGTCAGGCGTGTTGTTCTTCGGGCATGCCCTTGGCGACACGGCGCATGGCCTGTGGCGACATGCCATGAATCTTGACGAAGGCCCGGCGCATCCGCTCCGGGTCATGGAAACCGACCGCCGCAGCAATCCGCTCCACGGGCTCCGCGCCATCGCGCAACCGGGAGCGGGCCGCCTCGACGCGCAAGCGCTCGACGGCCTTTGCCGGGGTCTCGCCCGTCTCCTGGCGAAACGCACGACCAAACTGTCGCACGCTCAGATTCGCAGCCTCGGCCAGGCGCTCGATGGGAAGGGGTTGGTTGAGGTGCTCCCGCGCAAAGGTGAGCGCGCGACGAATCCGGTCCGATGCCGGCTCCATCTGTGACATCTCGGAAAACTGCGACTGCCCACCGGAACGACGGTGATAGACCACGAGACTTTGCGAGACCAAGCGTGCGATCTCCGGACCCTGGTCGGCTTCGATAAGCGCCAGGGCGAGATCGATACCCGCCGTGACGCCCGCAGAACTCCAGATGGGTCCGTCGGACACGAAGATGGCATCGACCTCTGTTCGCACCGACGGGTAGCGTTGCTGGAATTGCAGGGCCTTCTTCCAGTGGGTGGTGGCACGCCGGCCGTCGAGCAGGCCGGTTTCTGCAAGCAGGAACGCACCCGTGCACACGCTGGCGACGCGGCTGGCGTGCGCGGCATGCGCTTTCGCCGCATTGACCACCTCCGGCGCGATCATGGGTTCGATCTGGCCGCCGACAAATACGACAGTGTCGGCATAGAAGCTGCCGTGGGCCATGGTGGGGAGCGACACTCCTGCACTACTGGTCACCGCCCCACCCTCTGCCGACGTGATGGCGAGTTCATAGAGCGGCTGCTCCGCCACCGCCGACGCAGCCTCGAACGCTCCCATGGGGCCGGCCAGATCGAGCAGCCAGAAACCGGGGGATACGAAAAACGCGATTCGGTTCATGCGTCCCTTTATAAGGGAGTTCCTCAATTCACGCCATGCGGCCTTTTGTCCATCAGCCGACCGGCCGAGGGACTGAACCCGAGTGCAGGGCCATGCGGCGGATGCTTTGCGGCGGATGACCGGTGACCCGGATGAACGCGCGGCGCATGCGCTCCGGATCGATGAAGCCGACGTTTGTCGCGATACGTTCGATGGGCTCATGACCCGCCTCTACGAGCGGGGTGGCCGCTTCCACGCGCAAACGCTCAACCGCCTTGGCCGGCGTGTAGCCGGTCTCGGCGAAGAATGCCCGGGAGAACTGCCGAGGGCTCAGTCTTGCCATGCCTGCAAGACGTCCGGTCGAAAGGTCTTCTGCGAGATGGGTTGACATATAGTCCATCACCCCACGCATCCGATCGGTGACGGGCTCCCGTTCGTTCGACGAGACAAACGGTGCCTGACCACCCGGTCGGTAATGGGAAAACACCATCTGACGCGATGTCTCCCTCGCGACATCCACGCCAAGATCGTCGCTTATCAGTGCAAGTGACAGGTCGATACCCGCGGTAACGCCTGCAGACGTCCATACACCCCGGTCGTTGATATACATCTCGTCGCTATGCACCCGCAAAGCCGGGAAACGGCGCTGGAGCAGGAGCGCGTAGCGCCAGTGTGTCGTTGCACGGCGACCATCGAGCAGGCCAGACTCGGCCAGGATAAAAGCACCCGTACAGACGCTGGCCATACGCGTCTTGCCGATAGCGGCAAGGCGCGCCAGATGCGCCGCGAGCACGGGATGACCCGATGGCTCGTTCGACACATCCCCGCCCGTAACCACCACGGTATCGAAGCGCTGGCTATTGAACGGCGTGGTCAACACCACAAGCCCGGAACTGCTTGCCACGGGGCCGCCTGACTGCGACACCACATGGCAGCGATATGGCGCACTATCTACCAGATTGCCGGCACATTCGAATACGGCGAGCGGACCGCCGAGATCCTGGATCTGGAACCCGGGGAAGACCACGAAAGCGACATCGTGGCTGCGCACTGCGCTCATCCCACGTAGCGGCTTGTGCGCGAAGTGCTTCGTACCCAGTGCAGCGTCATCACCGTGGCGAGAACAAGCAAGGGAAGCATGCAGACGTTAAGCGCCACCCAGCCAAAGCGCTCCAGCACAGGCCCCGCAGCCAGTGTTGCGGCGGCAGTGGTGGCATAGCGCAGCAACTCCGCGGCCCCCTGCACTTTCGTGCGTTCCGCAGGCCGGTAGGACGATGCAAGCAACGCCGTGCCACCGACAAACATGAAATTCCAGCCGATACCCAGGCACAGAAGCGCCGCGTGATAGGCGATCAATGTACCCGACGCGAGTGCAACCAGCGGGCAAAGCGCACTCAGCACGATGCCCGCAAACAGCACCCATGGAAGACCCAGGCGATCAATCAGGCGACCCGCGAACAGCGACGGCGCATACATGCCCACGAGATGCCACTGGATGACGGAGGCTCCGTCGTCCACCGAATAATGGGCTTCCATCGCGGCAAGCGGGGCCGCTGTCATGATGAACATCATGACGACGCCGCCGATGGCGTTATTGGCGAGGGCCGCAAGCGAGATCGGCGTGGTGAGGATGGCAGGCAACGTGCGCACATCCTCCACACCGACGACAACAGGCCCCGCATCATCGGGCTGGTCGCGATAGGCGATCAGGAACAGGACGACAGACGCGGTGCCCAGCAAGGCCACGGCGAGGTAGGAACCCGCAAAAACCGTCGACAGCCAGTTCCGGCTCCAGGCAGCGAGCAAAGGACCAAGCACCGCGGCCAGCACGCCGCCGGCAAGCACGGTGGAAATGGCCCGCGCCTTGGCACCTGCGCCCACCGAGTCGGCAGCCGCCAGCCGGTAGTACTGGGCGAAGGCCTGGAACGCACCCACGGCGGCCGTACCGAGACAGAACAACCAGAAGTCGCCATGAATAACCGACCAGACGCTGACGCAACCACCCACCGCGCAGGTCGCCGCCCCGGTGATGAAGGCACGACGGCGCCCGATGCGACGCATGAGTTGCGCGGCGAACCATGTTGCCAGTGCGCCGGCTACCGTGATGGTGGCGAAGGGAAGCGTGGCGAGGGCTTTATAGGGCGCCAACTGGTAGCCCGTGATGCCGGTAAGAGTAAGATCGACCGCCAATGCCGCAGTGAAAAAGGCCTGTGCGATGGCCAATACCACGGTTTGCGTCGAGGGCACTAAATCCGGTGTCGCTGTACGCGGGGCGGCTTCGCGCAGCGGGGATGTTGTCATGGAACGGCTTCGTCGGGCTCAGGGAGATGGGCGGCATTGTCGCTTCGGGCAATGCAACGACGAAAGGACGTGGTTCCCTTGTTTCAGGACAGCGGCGTGGGGATCGCGGGACTATCATGCCTGCAGGCAGGCGAGCCCGGTTAACGTGTGGCTACGTTACGAGTGGCTCATCCAACGGCCAGTTTATGCATATTCGGCAGGTCGCCACGCCAGATTCCGCAAACACCCAACTTATGGTTGTTTTCGTGGCATGATTTCCTGATGGGGTGAAGGATCAGCAAGGACTACCATCGCAACACGACCTAGGGGACGGGAGTGAAGGGAAGCGCAGGACATCGGTTCAGCACTCACGTGCACTGGAGCATTTGGGGACAACACATGGCGATCGCGGCAGCCTACGGCGCCGCCTATGAGATCGCACGCCATCTTTCTTTTCCCCAGTGGATGATTACCGCGGGCCTACGCCTTGCCTGCCTGTTCCTTTTGCCTTTGCGCTACTGGCCCGCGCTGGCGCTTGGCGAAGGAATCCCGCTTCTGGAAACCTCATTGCTTTGCGTTTCGGATCTGGGCATTCCATGGGCCATTTCCGAATCGGTTCCCATGGTGGTTCTGTGGATGGCCCTGATGAAGCCGCTACGACAGCGATGGGCGCTACATGATGCCAACGGCCGCGTTTGCATGCCGCTCATGCTCGGCGCCGCGCTGGGCGTGGCAGCCATCACCGCAGTTGCAACGCTCCTTACCGCGCTTGCGTCCATTTTGAGTTCACCCACAGGCGAATGGCCCGATCCGAATACGGCGTGGCCGGGATATCTGCTCGCATACACACTTGGCGCCTATCTCGGGGCCCTGACCCTTACACCAGCCATCCTTGCGCTCCATGAACGCTATCGGGATCTCGGGGGCGAAGCGGTGAGCGGCATGCGAATCTGGCGCAGTGCGCTCTTCCGCGACCTTCTATGGTGGGCCATACCTGCAATGGCTTTCATGACGTGGCTCGCGCTGCATGCTCATGAGCCCGGGCTCCGCCAGACGTGTCGCCTGCTGTTGATGGTTCCCATGCTTGGCGTTGCCTGGCGACATGGGTGGCACGGAACGGCCCTGGGCGGCATGGCTGCGAGCATTGCACTCGCGCTTACCGCGCCGACACTGCTCGTCGACCCTTCAACGCTTCAGGCCCAGGCGATCCTGGCCCTGATCATCTCAGGTGCGCTGCTGACCCGTGCACGCTCGGCATCTGCGCAGACTGCGCGTCGGATACTTAAATCATAATGATGGAGGATGGTTTATCACCCTCCTCCATCCAAATGCATCAATGAAGTCACTGCCCCTTTACTGAGCAGACCAGCGGATTGCAGGGCTCGACCATGAGTTGCATCGCTCCATTCGGCTGACCCGATACGTTGATGGAAACCTCACCATCCTGATAGACAGACTGCCCTCCCGACGGAGCCGAACCATCCTCACCCACGACGACGTTTCCGGCATCGAGTCCGATGGGCAGCGTCAGGACCTCTCCGGCAACGTAGGCTACTGCACCCCGTACCGCACCGTTGGAGTCATTGATCTGGATGAAGCGAATTCCATTGCGCTCAAACACATATGCATGAAAACTGCCATTTCTGCTGACGTCAGGGACATTCGGCCATGACTGCCCCAGACCGGTACCCGAGGACGTGGCGGCAGCGGCGGAAGCGGTTCCGGCCACGGCACATACGCTCAGCAGACCCAGGAAGGACACGAAACGAGAGCTACGCATACGACTGACTCCTTTCATAGGTATTGGAGGTGCGAGCGTAGCGGAGATGAGCCGTTCTTCGCCTGTGCTGACGGCAGGATTCCGGAGCACGCATATATCGAGCTATCCATGTGACCCGTCAAATGGTCCTTATTCTGCGAGGCTCGTGTCGGCATTCATCGCCATCACGAACCGCGCGACGAAGCCGGACGACTTGATCCCTTGGCCGAGATCTGTCCAAGGTAGCCGGTCACCGCCGCCTCTACGCGGCAACGCAATCCTGTTTCATCGACCTCCCCACGCTGACCCGCTCCATCAACCATGCCCTTGATGATCGACATGACGTCGGCGGCAGCCTCCGCCGGTTTTTCCACGCGTTCCTTCAGCTCTTGCAGACACCGAAGGATAAGGACCCTGGCTCCCTCGGCTGCCTGCGCCATGTCTTCCTGCATGGGCAGCCTTGCTTCTTCGTAGTCGAGAATCCTGCCCAGCGCAGGTCTCCGGAGCTGGTGATGCACGGCCACCCCGATCAAGGCCATCAGGGCCTCCGCGCCATGGGCATTCTCGACGGCACGACTTACGTCTTCCAGCAAGACGCCTGTCTCGCGATCTATCAGTGCCCGCGTAATGGCGTCCTTGGTCGGGAAGTATTGATACACCGATCCAATGCTTACCCCGGCCAGGGCGGCCACCGCGTTGGTCGAATAGGCCGATGGACCCGCCGACTCCAGAATGTGAGCTGCCGCATCCAGGATGGCCGTAACCGTGGCCAGGGAACGGGCCTGGACAGGCTTTTTGCGGGGGCGCGAAGGCGTGTGGCGGGAAGGCTTGTCCATAGGGAATGCGAGTAGAAAACCTAAGTGATGACTCACATTATAGAAGGGTCTTCAGTCCCCAGGAAATGTCCATGACTTACCCCTCGACAACCCTTGCCGCTACCTGCGCCGCTATCGAGGCCGCCGGCCAGATGCTGCTAAAGCGCTTCGATACAAGCGCCCGCCCTTCGACGATGGAAGCGCTGATGGAAGCGGCTTCCGCCAATGAACAGGCTGTCGGCAAGACGCTTGAAGCCGCCCTGCTCGCAGCCGTTCCCGGAAGCATCCTGCTGGACGATGAAGAGCCCCTGCCCTCTGAGGATGGCGGTCATGGCTGGGTCGTGGACACCGTGGAAGGCAACGTCAACCACGTCCACGGACGCGAAGGCTGGGCGGTTACCGCATGCCTGCTGGAGGGGCGCAGGCCCGTACTGGCGGCCATCTATGTGCCCTTGTCGGGAGCACTGTTCACCGCAGAAGCCGGCCATGGCGCCACAGAGCGGCAGCAGACCCTGCATGTGTCTGGCAAGAGCGAGTTGCGCGCGTCGATTGTCGCCACCGCCCAGGCAAAACCTTTCCAGGATGCGTCCGTCCACCAGGCGATGTCGCGGATGTTTCAGCGCATGCTCGACAGAGCCCTTCTCGTACGCACGTCCGTGCCATCCACCATGGAACTACTGGATCTGGCTGCAGGACGAATCGACGCGTTCTGGCAGCATGCCGGCGTTGGATCGGGACTGGCGGCAGGTGCGCTCCTGGTACGCGAGGCAGGTGGCATCGTTACCGACACCGCCGGCAATGACTGGCACCTTGGTTCGGAGGGCTTTGTTGCAAGCGGCCCGGCATTACATCCACACGTGCTGCATGGCCTCGGAGAGATGGCATGACTCGCTATGCCGTAGTCGGGGCAAGCAGCGGCACCGGCGAAGCGATCACCCAATTGCTGTCGGCCCGTGGGGATCACGTCATCGCGATATCCCGGCGCCCAGTGGCAGCCCGGGACAATGTCACCCCGGTGGCTGCCGATGTCCAGGACGCAGCTTCGCTTGAAAAGGCACTAGGCGATGGGATCGACACCGTATTCTTTACCGTCGACACGCATGGGTTTCGAAAGCCCAGGGCCGATATCCATAGCGTCATGGTCCGCGGCTGCATCCATGCGATGGAAGCCGCGATCAAGAAAGGCGCCCGGCGCTTCGTGCTCCTCTCCGTCATCGGTGCCGAGGATTTCTCGTGGATCTGGTGGCTACTCAACGCCGTAAAACCAGGCATGCAGGAGAACGTGCTTGAGCGCGAGGAGGCCCTCAAGCAATCCGGCATCCCTTACATCATTGTGCGCGCACCGAGGCTGGATGACGCAAAGCTGACCCATGGCAGCACGCTCAAGCCCAGCTCGCGCCAGCGACTGGGGATGAAGCCACACATTTCCCGTCAGGAACTGGCGTATCTCATGGTGCACGCAGCCGAGGCAGGGACTTTCTACGAGGGTGCCACCTGGGATGTTGCCTCAGAAAGAAACGCCTGATGCCCTGGCCAACATCCATGACGACGTGCCTTCCGTCACCGGGTGACGCGTATCAACCTCGAAAATCCCGACGATGAAGCGTGGCATCCGCCTTCAGCGACCTGCCTGCGACCTCCGTTCAGAGCTGGGACAATTTGTCCCGATGTATGGAAATTGTTTTTAGGTAGCATGGTTTAGAGGGTGAAGCATCACTCATGTATGGCAGGCCCTGGCGCTTCCCCCCCTTTCATCTACTTCGTCGTAACACTCGCCGGATGCCGGCGTCATTTCCTGGGTTGGTGCGATAAAGATTTAACTACGACGCCTTGGTAATAGTTAGAAATGGAGCTGCTGAAGCAGCGTCTTAGGGAAGGATCCTCATGATCGACAGTGACAAGCAATAGCCTGGAAATACACCATGTTGGATTGGATCCCCATAGCCTTTATCACCTTCAAGGTTCTCGTTTTCGGTACAGGCATGTTCCTGGCCATCAAGTGGCATTACGACCAGGGGAAGAAGGGACGGAAGATCGACAGGCGCGCATTACTACGCGTGGCTGGCAAGCTGGCTGTAGTGGCCGTCGTCTTCGCGGCATTGGCCGCGGGCCTGTTGTTCGCCACCTTTGCCGTTGGCAGGAATCTCGGTTTGACTTGAACTTCCCGCGATGGTGAAGCGTAGCTGTCGATACCCGCCAGGCACTCAGGTATTCAGGGTCAGACGCTGCATGGATACCTGTACCAGCGACTCGAACACGCGCGGATCCCCGAACCCTCGCGCGGCCAGCATGGCCCCATGTATCGAAGACATGAAAAACTTCGCTTCGATCAGAGGGCTGGCCTTCAGACGAAACTGTCCCTTGGCCACCCCGCGCTCCAGGATCGACGTGAGCCACGCCGTAAGATCCTCGAAGTGCCCCTGCACCTCCGAGACCACCTCGGCGGGAAGGCTCGGAATCTCCGCGGCCAGCATGGCGCAGATACAGAACGAAGACGTGCGATTCCTGATGCACGTGGACCAGTAGTCGGCATAAGCCTTCAACTCTGCCGCCGGGTCGGCGATCTGCCGATCCAGCAGGGCTAGCCCTTCGCGGGCTTCTGCCCGATACCGCGCTATCACCTCGCGTACCAGGTCCGCCTTGGCGGGGAAATGGTAGTGAATGCTGGCCTTGCTGATCTTCACGCTTGCGGATATGTCCGCATAGCTGAAGCCGTTATATCCGCCCGTCTCCAGCAGTGCGCGAGTGACCGACACGATTTCGGCGGCTTTCGGGGAAAGCTCTGCGTACATGGCCATACCATCCAAGTTGCTCTTGAACGATTCTACCAGTAGGTAGGTAATTGATCAAAATCGAGCCGCCGTGGCGGATTCTTTGCGCCAGTCTGCGTCAGCAATATACGCTGTATATCGACTATTCCGGCCCTTGGTTGGGCTTGCCCGGAATAGAAAGGCAGCGCAGCTCGTGAGGCTTGTTAACACCGACCGACGGCCCCGTAGCGGCATATTGAATATCTACCTACTAGTAGGCTAGCATCTATGGGCACGCTCAAAAAGTGACGGAAAAGCGCTTCCATTCAGACAACCCCTAGCTTGATGCTTTGAAACTTGATCCCGGCCTCTCGGCAAAAGCCAGGGACGCTACGATTCCGTAACCTACCTACTACTAGATATACGCGATTCCTACATCGCCAACCTCCTGGAGAACTGACATGCAAAGCCCCGCCCCAGCCGCTGATCGATCACTAAATAAATGGCTCCAGACCTACTACTTCCTGCGAACGGGAGCCTCGATAGCATGGATCGCTCTGGCGGCACTCGTGGGCAGGCACAACCCCGCTATCGGAGCGACCCTGCTTGTCGTCTACCCGGCGTGGGACGCGTTCGCCAATTATCTCGATGCCCGCAGAAGCGGTGGTCTTGGCGCCAATCCATCGCAGAAGTTCAACTTCATCGTCAGCATCGTCATCGCGCTTGCCGTCTGCTGGGCGCTTACCGTCGGCATGCCCGCCGTCATCACCGTATTCGGCGCCTGGGCAATCTTCTCCGGCTTATTGCAGCTAGCCACTGCCGTACGGCGCTGGAAAACCACGAGCGGCCAATGGCCGATGGTTCTCAGCGGCACTCAGTCAGCGCTTGCAGGCGGCTTCATGTTTCATCAGGCGCATAGCGGCGCACCATTGGACGTGACCACGATTGCGCCCTACGCCGCCTTTGGCGCGTTCTACTTCCTCATCTCGGCGGTCTGGATGACTGTAAAGAATTTTCGCCAGCGATCCGCGTTGGCCGACTGAAGGGCGCTGGATGCCGGACATGGAATGCGTTGTCGTGCATTGACAGCGCACTTGAACTCTTCAGGTGCCCTCACGGTCAGACATGCGAACTGACATTACTGAGGGGCACCTCGATAACCCGAACGTGATCGCGCACTGCTCTCAATCATGCATCGTGAGGTAACACATCCTGCCGTCAGCACATCTAGCAAGGCTGGACTCACAGTACAGAACGCTGCCATTTATCCTTGTAGTTGAGGAATTCTTTCCTTTTAATTTTCCACGCGCCAGATTCGAGATTCAATGTGAATCGAGATATCGTTTGGAGTCCAGTTTTCTGGTGAATGGTGAAAATCGCATCACCATCAGTAAATTCCGCACTACCTTCAATATCGCTGTCCGGGTCATACGTCGATGGATCAGAGCAACCAAGATCAATTAGACGACCTTGGTTTGTTTTATCCTGGAGCGACCATTTTTCCAGAACCTCCGAAAGCTCTTTACGACCTTGATTGTCTATGAGTGTGGCGTCGCGCCCGTTTTTCACTGCGTCGAGCTTTTCATGATAGAAACCCAACTCCCACCGCTTCATGTCCGACATGAATGTGCGCAAAGCGCTTCGCGCTTGTTCCAAATCATCATCCGTCATCTCGAATCCTTGGTTGCTGAATTTACTCCCTGGATCCTTTCGCCCGTTCTAGAAGGCGTCGTGATCCTTCAAAACGGCTGGTAGCTTAGAGTGCATCCGGCACGAACTTGGTCACGCATTGATGCTTACGTAACTTCGCTTCCGGGATGGTCACCGCTGGCGAACCGCCGTAAGGTTCGCCGGTCTGGACATCCTCCGGATCCTTGAACACTCCAGCGTGATAGCTCGTGTCGCATTCGTCGTATTTGTTACATACGGCTAGTTTCGTGCAGATGACGTTTCCATCCCGCTCGTAGATGTAATAGGTCGCTCCAGAATATGGCGGCCGAGGATAGGTCTCAGTACGGACGCTGATAGAGCCATGGTCGCTGGCGCCGGCCGTGCCGGAAAGCGCCAGTGCGGCGATCACTGCCCAAGCGCCTAAGCGTATTTGGATCGTCATGTAGGTAGTCCTATGGCCTTGCCAGGGTTGCCCGATGGGGCCGTATCGTCTGGTCCTCGCCAAGAAGGGAATATGGCTAGCCTGATCTCCTTGCCGCAAGAGGCAATGAGAAAAATGCATACCTGGAGTTAGCCAGCCGAGCGGCCCGGCCGGCTCTAATAAAGGCACTTGTAAGCGTCGGATAGAGCGAGAAGAACTTTAATTTGGCGGAGAGAGTGGGATTCGAACCCACGGTAGGCTTGCACCTACGGCAGTTTTCAAGACTGCTGCCTTAAACCACTCGGCCATCTCTCCGTGTTTTTCGCACGCCGGCCATTGCAGCCTCACGTGATGTCGCGTCGTCGCGCCGGGTTGCCCCAGCGCGACGATTGTACCTGAACGCTTAAGCGATGGCTTCCAGTCCGCCCATGAGCGGGCGCAGGGCCTCGGGAACCTCGATGCTGCCGTCTTCGCGCTGGAAGTTCTCCATCACGGCCACGAGGGTGCGGCCCACGGCGAGGCCGGAGCCGTTGAGGGTGTGTACCAGCTCCGGCTTGCCGGTGGCGGGGTTGCGCCAGCGGGCCTGCATGCGGCGGGCCTGGAAGTCGCCGCAGTTGGAGCAGCTGCTGATCTCGCGGTAGGTGTTCTGGCTGGGCAGCCACACTTCGAGGTCGTAGGTCTTCACCGCCGCGAAGCCCATGTCGCCCGTGCACAGCAGCACCTTGCGGTACGGCAGGCCCAGGGCCTGGAGCACGGCTTCGGCGTGGCCCACCATTTCCTCCAGCTGCTGGAAGCTGGTGTCCGGGGTGGCGATCTGCACCATTTCCACCTTCTCGAATTGGTGCTGGCGGATCATCCCGCGGGTGTCGCGGCCGTAGCTGCCGGCCTCGGCGCGGAAGCACATCGAATGGGCAGTGAAGCGCATGGGCAGCGCGTCGGCCTCCACGATGCTCTCGCGCACGAGGTTGGTCAGGGCCACCTCGGCCGTGGGGATGAGGTAGCGGCTGGCTTCGCCCACGTGGGTGTGGAAGAGGTCTTCCTCGAACTTGGGCAGCTGGCCGGTGCCCTGCATGGCGTCCGGGTTCACGATCAGCGGTACGTTGTGTTCGAGGTAGCCGTGCTTGACCGTGTGCAGGTTGAGCATGAACTGGGCGAGCGCACGGTGCAGGTGCGCAAGCTGACCGCGCAGCACGGTGAAGCGGGCGCCGCTCAGCTTCGAGCCGGCCTCGGCGTCGAGCCAGCCGTGGCGGGCACCCAGGTCTACGTGGTCCTTTACTTCGAAGGCGAAGGAGCGGGGCTGGCCCCAGCGGAGGATTTCCGTGTTCTCGGTCTCGTCCTTGCCGAAGGGGGCGGACTCGTCCGGGATGTTCGGAATGCCCTGGGCAATATCGGTGAGCTTCGCCTGCACTTCCGTGAGGGCATGCTCGTTGGCCTTCAGCTTGTCGCCGATGCCGGCGACCTCGGCCATCAGGGGGGCGACGTCCTCACCCTTGGCCTTGGCCTGGCCGATGGCCTTGGAACGGGTGTTGCGCAGGTTCTGCAGCTCCTGCGTCTCGGTGGAAAGCGCCTTGCGCTCGGATTCGAGGCGCTCGATCGTGGCTACGTCGAGGTCGAACTTCCGAGCGGCGCGGAGGCGCTCGGCCGTTTCGGCGAGTTTGCCGCGCAGGAGGGCGGGATCCAGCATGGGTCGGGTTCCATTTGATTCGACCCGTGATTATCGCAAATTCGGTCCCGTGGAGTGCGCCGGGATGGAATCTGGGGTTTCGGGGGCTGTAGGAGCGTGCTTGCGCGCGACCGGGATGGGCGAAATGTTGGTTTTTCGCGAAAACCGGTCGCGCGCAGGCGCGCTCCTACGGTTTGGGTTTGCGGGCTTTGGTGCGGGCGGCGCGGAGGGCGGTCAGTTTTTCGCGGAGTTTCAGTTCCAGGCCGCGGTCTACGGGTTCGTAGAAGACCGTGTCGACGAGTTCGTCGGGCAGGCATTGCTGGTCGAGGGCGATGCCGCCTTCGGCGTCGTGGTCGTACTGGTAGCCGGTGCCGTAGCCGAGGTTCTTCATCAGCTTGGTGGGTGCGTTGCGCAGGTGCATGGGGACGTCGAGGGTGCCCATTTCCTTTACCACGGCCTTGGCGCGGTTGTAGGCCATGTAGGCCGCGTTGCTCTTCGGGGCCACGGCCAGCCAGATGGCGAGCTGGGCGAGACCTAGCTCGCCTTCGGGACTGCCGAGGCGTTCGAAGGTGTCCCAGGCGTCGAGGGCCATGCGCCAGGCGCGGGGTTCGGCGAGGCCCACGTCCTCCACCGCCATGCGGGTGAGGCGCCGGGCGAGGTAGAGCGGATCGCAGCCGCCGTCGAGCATGCGGGTGAGCCAGTACACGGCGGCGTCCGGGTCGGACGAGCGCACGGACTTGTGCAGGGCCGAAATCTGGTCGTAGAACTGCTCGCCGCTCTTGTCGAAACGACGCGTGCGGTCGGCCAGCACCTGCTCCAGCGTGGTCTGGTCGATGCTGCCGCCTTCGGCGAGTTCGGAGGCGATTTCCAGCAGGGTGAGCGCGCGCCGCACGTCGCCGTCGGCGGCGCTGGCGATGAGTTTGAGCGTGGTGTCGTCCACGTCGAGGCCCAGTTCGCCCAGGCCGCGTTCGCTGTCTTCCAGTGCGCGGCGCAGCGCGGCCACGATGGCATCCACGCTCACGGCGTCGAGCACGTGCACGCGGCAGCGCGAGAGCAGCGCAGAGTTGAGCTCGAACGAGGGGTTTTCGGTGGTAGCGCCCACGAACAGGATCACGCCCCGCTCGATGTAGGGCAGGAAGGCATCCTGCTGCGCCTTGTTGAAGCGATGCACCTCGTCCACGAAGAGCACGGTGCGGCGACCCTGCGCAAAATTGCCTTCCGCTTCGGCCAGCGCCTTGCGCACATCGGGCAGGCCGCTCATCACGGCGGAAATGGCGCGGAAATCGGCGTCGGCGTAGCGCGCCACCAGCAGGGCCAGCGTGGTCTTGCCGCAACCGGGCGGGCCCCACAGGATCATGGAATGCACGCGGCCTGCTTCCAGCGCGCGGCGCAGCGGCTTGCCCTCGCCCATCACGCGCGCCTGCCCCACCACCTCGTCGAGGGAGCGGGGGCGCATGCGTTCGGCCAGGGGCTTCAGCGCTTCGGGTTCGGCGAACAGACCGGGGGACTGGGAAAACATGAGGCTCGTTACGTTCGGTGAACGCGCATTATCGCGCGTTCACCGTGCACGATGCCTCAATGCTCCCCTGAATCCGGCGGGGGCGGCTTGCGCAGCAGGCTGGTGGCCATGCCGATCACCACGGCCGCGCCGAGCAGCAGCACCACCCAGAGCAGCGGACGGGTCCAGTCGAACGGCGCCGCCGGGGCGTCGAGGGCCTTGCGGCCTTCCAGCTCTTCACCCGGGTCGACCCGGACCAGCGCGGGGCGCCAGCTGGCGTCGGCACCCTTGCGCAACGACGCGATGGCTTCGGCAATGGGCCAGCTGGGGCGGCGCAGGCTGCGACTGCCGACCAGCAGGCGATAAGGCCCCTTGCCTTCGGGCAGGAAGACGAAGCGGTCCGCACGCCAGCCCACGTCGAGCCTGGGCGGCTCGCGCAGTGGCGTGCCGGAGTGCACGCGCAGGTGCTGGCGACGGGCTACTGGCACTTCCAGCGGGTGATCGGCGGCCTGCCCCGGGGTGAGCACGATGGTGCCGAGCGATTCGCCACTCATGGGCCCCTGCACGGCCGTGATGTCCAGACGGGCCACGTTGTCGCCGCCGCCGAGTCGGGCACGAATGCGGCTTACCGGTAGCGCGGCGGGAAGGTCGTAGTCGTAATCGACGCCCTGCCCGCTGGTCTTGCTGTCGGATGACGTGACGGCTGTCCATTGCAGTGCCGCCTCGTCCTTCGATGAGGCATCTTCCACGGTGCCGGACAGCGTCACCGACGATGCGCCGCCCATATCCCAGGGTGCCTCGCCCTTGGTGACGCTGACCCGGTAGTAGCGCATCGGGGAGCCGCTGAGCTTCAGCACGCGCGCATCCACCGCGCCTTCGCCCTGCCCCAGGGTCACGATGGAAGCGCCGCGCGTGATGGGGCTCCACGTTTGCAGGTCGGTGCTCGCATCCACGTCCACCGTAAGGCTTACGTCGTGCGTGGATGCAGGGAATTCCAGGCGCTCGGCCGAGACCGGCGAATGGGC
This sequence comes from Luteibacter anthropi, assembly GCF_023699965.1. NCBI lineage: Bacteria > Pseudomonadati > Pseudomonadota > Gammaproteobacteria > Lysobacterales > Rhodanobacteraceae > Luteibacter > Luteibacter anthropi. The sequence goes on along the minus strand of NZ_CP077072.1, from coordinate 3,575,613 downwards.
GTCGAACAGCCATTGCGTCGGTGTGCCCGGCACGACCGGTGCGCCGGGATCGATCACGATGTCGCCGTTGGTGTTGCGCTGGATACGTGGTCCCGCCACGCCACTTGCCGTCTGCGGGACGGCACGCAATGGCGTATCCAGCGTCACGGGATGAAAGCCCGGGGCAGCAGCCGAATACGGGCCCATGGCCACGGGGCGGTTGTCTGCATCCACCACGATGACGTCGGCCAGCCCGGCATCGGGGCTGGCCCAGGCGTAGGCGTCCTGCGGCAGTTCGATCAGATAGGCGCTGGCACCGGCTGGCGTATCGAGCGTGTAGGCCCAGGCGAAGCCCGGCGCATCGGCGGCCACGGCAAGGGTGGTCGTCAGGCCGAAAAGGAACGAGGCGATACGCCAGTCACGACGCATGAGGAGGCTCCGCGGAAGGGGAAACACTCTGGCGCGGCGGTGCCGGCGCGAGATAGCCGATGACGGTACACAGCAGGCCATACGCCATGAAAGAACCGATGCCGAACAGGTTGCCGAGGTGACTGCGATCCACCAGCAGCAGTTTCGCAAGTACGAGACCCATGATGCCCGCACCGGCCATCCACAGCATGCGCTGCCCGCGACGCGAGCCCAGCACCCAGGCCAGCACACCGATCACGCTCCACACCACGGTGAGCGAAAGCTGCGCAAGGCTGGATCGGGTAATCGTGTCGTCCCACGGCACGCTCGCCAGGTGATGCACGGCGCGCAAGGTCGCGCTGGTGGCAAAGGCGAAGAAGCACACGGCAAAGACCACCGGTCGCGTCACGCGCACGCCGTGCGGCAATGTGTCGTCGGACAGTGCGCGGAAGACCAGTACAAGCACCGCAACCAGCAGCAGGTCCACGGGGTTGAGCACGGGAATGAAAGGCAATGGCGCCGCCTGCCCGGAGACGAACAGCAGGCCGATGCCGATCAAGGCCGTCGCAAAGAACAGCAAGCCACCAAGCGCAGCGCGAATCGCCTCCGCGTGCGCCGCCAACGGTGCCACCACCGGACGCGGCCACCATAGTGCGAGCGCCGTCAGCACAAGCGTCGGCAGAACGAAAGCCGCGCTCACCCAGCCATCCGCCACGAGCATGGGCATGCGGAAGCCGTAAGCCACGCTGGTGCCGACGCCGATGAACACCAGCCAGCGCAGCCACCAGGCGACGCTCGCCGCCACCGCCGCAACACGGTGCGCCGTGATGGCGCGCATCGCCAACCAGCTGCTGATGGCAGATATTGCGACGGCGATCAGCGGATACACACTGAAAGGCTGCACGCCACTCTGCCCCGCGCCCATCAGCACGGGCACGCCGGCGAAGATCGACAGCGGCACCACGAAAGCCAGCACTACGCCGAGGTCGAGCTTGTGCGCACGACGACTGGCCTCGGCCACGGGCCACGCGATGATGCCGATCACGGCCAGCCAGCACGCCGCAGCCGTGGTGTCGTCGGTGGCGAATGTTGCGATCTCTACGCCCACGCCTACGAACCACCACAGCAGTGCCCACGAGGCGAGACCGACGCGAGCAAGGCTGGACACGCCCTGCGAACGACCATGGCGGTCAAACTGCCACGCGCTTGCCGCACCGCCGATCATCAGCAGCAATGCACCGATGAACTGTGCATTGAGAATCGGCATGTCGCCGTAGTGATGATTGAACAGCGCGTTGAGCCCCCATGCACCTGCCGCCAGCAATTGCAGGAAAACGCCCGACCAGCGTGGCAGGCGGCGCGACTGTCGGAAGCCCAGCCACACCAGGCCCGCGCCTTCCAGCGCGAAGACACTGGCAGTGACACTGGCACTCAGTGCGAGCGGTACGGCGATGGTGGCGAAGGCCACGGCAAGCACGGCCCAGGTCTCGCGCAACACGCCCATGTCGTCGCGCTTGCGGATGGCGAAGGCGATGCCGACGTAGATCGCGGCCGCCACGAGGGCGGATACCGCCAGCGGCATGGGCGCCCAGTCGAGCAACGCCGCCTGCAGGAACAGGCTGGCGATGGGGTTGCCGAACATCAGGCAGCCATCGAGGATCGCCTTGCGCCGGTCCGGCGAACGCAGCACGTGCAGCCAGGGCACGATGAGGTAAAGCAGGAAGAACAGCACCAGGAAAGGCTCGGTGCTGTTGAGCAGCATCGGGTCGTAACGGAGCGCCCCCCAGGCGGTGCCGATGCCGAAGGTGGCCACGAAACCCAGCACGTTGAGGATGCGCCAGGAGCGCTTCCAGGCAATGCCCAGGATCGCGAGGTTGAGTACGGCGTAGTACGAGAACAGGGCCACGTGATTGCCCTGCCCGCTCGACGCGATGATCGGCGCGGCAAACCCGGCCAGCAGGCCGAGCACGGCCAGGGCGAGTGCATCCTGCAACACGGCCAGCACGCACAGGCCGGCCACGAAGATCACCAGCAGTGCAAAGGCCGGCAGCGGGCCGATCAGGTCGTACATGCGATAAGCGGCAAATACCGTCATCACCAGTACGCCGAGCGAGCCGCCCTGTAACGACAGCGCAAAAGCCCGGCGTTTCTCGCGCTGCATCCAGCCAAAACCGACACCCGCGATGGCCACGAGCGCCACCAGTGCCAGCCTCACGGACATGGGCACGCGCAGCAGGCCGATGTCGGAGGCGTACTTGAGGAAGGCGGCGACACCGGCAAACAGCACGAGCATGCCGACCTTCACCGGCACGTTGCCTTCGGTGAACCAGCGCTTCACCGCCGAGGCGGCGTGATCGGCGAAGGATGGGCCGGCGGGTGCGGCGGGTATCGCTGAAGCCTCCCGCGCCGGTGCCGGTGCCGAAGCGGAGGCGGAGGTGGAGGTGGAGGTGGAGGTGGAGGTGGATGATGCGGGCGCGGGCGCAGAAGTAGCGACCTCGGCGGGCATCGGCGGGGGCACCGATCGCGTTGACGTGGAGGCTGTTGCACCGATGGGCGCCGGGGGCCGGCCTGTCAGATCGGATGGGTGCGTCGGGCTGCCCGGCTGGCGCGCCAGGACCTCGTCCGCCGTGGGCCACGTGACTGACTGCTCGGAGCGCTGCACGGGTGCCGGCTTCGTTGCCGATTCCGTCAGCTTGCGGACGGCTTCGTCGAGGTCACGGCTCAGTTGGGAGGTTCGTGCCCAGAGCAGGCCGATGGCAAAACCGGCAACCGCGCCGGCAACGCTCTGACCTACGAATACGCCGATGATTGTGCCAACGATGGCCCAGACGACATACATGCCCCAGCACCTCCACATCCGATGTTCGGGGCGGAGTCTGGCATGAAACCGTCATATTTGGGTGGAATCACCCCTGTAGGAGCGCGCCTCGCGCGCGACCGGATGTACCGGCATGCACGGTCGCGCGCGAGGCGCGCTCCGACAGGGGAAGCATCAGTGAATGGGCTGGGTCTGGATGACCGGGGCGTCGCCGATGACGTCGGCGCCTTGCGGCGGCACGAAGTTGAAGGTGTCAGCCGGCACGGCGGCGTTCTTCTGCCAGCCCGCGAACTGGATGCGGGTGGTGTTGCCCAGCTGGTCCTTGAACTCCATGCGTGCGAGGCCGCCGGCGTCGAAGCCGAGGTCCGCATGATCGAACTGCGGGTCCTTGCTGGTGGAGGTGAGGCGCAGCCACTGCAGGCCGTCGCGCTCGCCCTGCTCCGTCACCTTGAAGCCCTTGTCGAGCTGCGACAGGTCGGTAAGCACCGTGAGCGGGCTCTGCGCTTCTTCGCTGCTCTGCCTGCGCACCGTGACCTGCTCCAGGTCGGGGTCGTACAACCACACGCGGCTGCCGTCGGCCACGATGGTCTGCTTGTACGGTGCCGTGGTCTCCCAGCGGAACTGGCGCGGGGCCTGCAAGGCCAGTGTGCCCGTGCTCGTCTTGCCCGCGTCGCCGTTGGCATTGCTCAGCGTCTGGCTGAAGCGTCCGGTGATCGAATGCAGCCCCTTCGCGAACGCATCGAGGCGGTCACGCGCCGGACCGGCGGCGAAGGTCGGCAGGCTGAGGAGGGACATCGTCGCGGCAAGCAGCAGGCGTTTCATGGCATGGGTTCCGTAAGTGTCGGCGCGATTGTCAGCGATCGGTCTCGAACAGCGACTTAAGCATGTCGATGGCCTCGGCGGGTGATATCTCGCCGGCCTCCATCTTCTCGCTGATGTCGGCGATGGCCTTGCCGTCGCGATGCCAGAACGGCGCGTCGCGGGTGGCGATATGAAGCGGGCGGGCTTCCTGGCCCACCACCACGATCTCGGCGATCTCGGCCTGTTCGGCGAAGATCACTTCCAGCGCATCGTCCACCTCGGCCGTGTGGCCACTGGCGTACTCGCGCACGACCGAGCAGGCGCGGCCATCGTCGGCACGCAGTTCCAGGCCCGGGATGGAGGGATTCAGCTCGAAGATGCTCTGCACTTCGTCCAGCACCTCGTCGGTGGGCACGAGATCGCCGGTGACGAGCAGTCCCCAGGGGCGCTGGCGCAGCGTCCCCGGCTTGATGGGAGTCATGGGGTGTTAGTCCTTCGGAGGCGGCGGCGCGAGCACTTCACGGTTGCCGTTGTGCTGCGGCGCGCTGACGATGCCGTCCTGCTCCATCTGCTCGACGAGGCGGGCGGCGCGGTTGTAGCCGATGCGCAGATGACGCTGCACGCCGGAGATGGACGCGCGTCGCGTCTCGGTCACCACGCGCACGGCGCGGTCGTAGAGCGCGTTGTCGCTGTCGGCATCGCCGTCGGCGTCCTGCGGGAGGCCGGATTCGTTGATGATCTTGCCGTCGGCGGTGGACTGGACTTCTTCCAGCACGCCTTCGATGTAGTTCGGCGCACCCTGCGCGCGCAGCCATTCCACCACGTTGTGCACCTCGTGGTCGTCCACGAAGGCGCCGTGCACGCGGTCGGGCGTGGCGGTGCCGGGCGGCAGGTAGAGCATGTCGCCGTGACCCAGCAGGGCTTCGGCGCCGGACTGGTCGAGAATGGTGCGCGAGTCGATCTTCGACGACACCTGGAAGGCGATGCGCGTGGGGATATTGGCCTTGATGAGCCCGGTGATCACATCCACCGACGGGCGCTGGGTCGCCAGGATCAGGTGCACGCCGGCCGCACGGGCCTTCTGGGCCAGGCGGGCGATGAGCTCTTCGACCTTCTTGCCGACGATCATCATCATGTCGGCGAACTCGTCGATGATGATGACGATGTGCGGCAGCGGTTCCAGCGGCTCGGCCACCATACCCGGCATGTCGGGGTTGGCGCGGAACAGCGGATCGAGCAGGGGCTGCCCGGCGCTTTCCGCCTCGCGGACCTTCTTGTTGAAGCCACCCAGGTTGCGCACGCCCACGGCGGCCATGAGCTTGTAGCGACGCTCCATCTCGGCCACGCACCAGCGCAGCGCGTTGGCGGCTTCCTTCATGTCGGTGACCACGGGCGCCAGCAGGTGCGGAATCTTGTCGTAGACCGACAGCTCCAGCATCTTCGGGTCGATCATGATCATGCGCACGTCTTTCGGGCTGCTCTTGTAGAGCAGGCTCAGCACCATGGCGTTCACCGCCACGGACTTGCCCGAACCCGTCGTGCCGGCAACCAGCAGGTGAGGCATCTTCGCCAGGTCGGCCACCACGGCCTTGCCGCCGATGTCCTTGCCCAGCGCCAGTGCCAGGGGCGACTTCACCTGGTCGTAGCGCTCGGACTTGAGGATTTCGGAAAGGTAGACGATCTGCTTCTTGGTATTGGGGATTTCCAGGCCGATGACGTTCTTGCCCGGAATGACGTCCACCACGCGCACGCTCACCACGGACAGGCCGCGGGCGATGTCCTTGTCGAGGCTGGAGACCTGGCTGCCACGCACGCCGGCGGCGGGCTCCAGTTCGAAACGGGTGATGACCGGGCCCGGATACACGCCGACCACGCGGGCTTCGATCTTGAAGTCGCGCAGCTTGAGCTCGACCTGCCGCGAGAGCACTTCGAGGGTTTCCTCGGAATACCCCGGGCCCTGCGGGGGGGCGTCGTCCAACAGCGACAGCGGCGGCAGCTCGCCATCCATCGATGCGCCCGTGAACAGCGGAATCTGGTTTTCGCGAACGGCACGCTCGCTCTTGGTCACCACGGTGCTCACCGGCGACTCGATGCGCACCGGCTCACGCTTGGCCTGCTTGACCGCCTCGGCCTTCTTCACTACCTCGCGCTCGGCACGGGCCGAGCGTGCGGCCATCACCTCGGGGGCCTGGCGCACCTTGCCGCCAAACCAGCCACCCATGCGCACCACCAGCTCGCCAGTGGAGTCCATCAGCTTGAACCAGGAAAGGCCGGTGGCCAGCGTGACCGCGATCAGGCCCACCGCCAGCAACAGCAGCGGCGCGCCCTTGTCACCGAAGGCGTTGTGCAGGCCCCTGCCCACCCACTTGCCCACGATGCCGCCGGGGCCTTCGGGCAGCACGGGCATGTCGATGTTCAGGTAGGCCAGCGCCGGCGCGGTGATGAAGAAGAACACGAAGCCGATAAGCCGCAGCGAGGGCTCCCATGCCTGCACGTTGCGCTCGCCGCGATGGCGAATCACCTGGATGCCCAGGGCCAGCAGCAGCAACGGGAAGCAGTACGACACCAGCCCGAAGATGTAGCGGAGCATGTTGGCGATATTGGCGCCCACGGGGCCGCCAAAATTGGTGGCGTGCTCGGCCACGCCCATGTGACCCCAGCTGGGGTCCTGGTCGTTGTAGCTGAGCAGGCACACCAGCAGGTAGAGGGCGAGCGGCAGCAACAGGAGCGCCCCGGCCTCGCGCAGCCGGCGCTTGAGCTCGTCGCTCAGTCCTTCCCGTTGGGCCTTGACCTGGGCCTTGGCCTGCTTTTTCACGACTTTCGCGCTGCGCGCCACTTAACTACCAACCTCGATTGACGTTTCGCGGCATCATGCCACGGCCCGACGCCCCCGGGGGTGACCGGGCATCGGTATCATGCAGCGCATGTCTTGAATCGCACCTCGGTGTTCCCCATTCTTCCGGGCCTGAACACGAGTCACCTCCCCCCGGGGAGGCCCGCGGTACGTCGATGCACCATACGCCGCAGTAAACCCAAGGATTATACATGAGCACCCCCAAGCACAGCCGTCTGCTGATCCTCGGCTCCGGTCCCGCCGGCTACACGGCCGCCGTCTACGCGGCACGCGCCAACCTCAAGCCGACGATGGTCACCGGCCTGCAGCAGGGCGGCCAGCTGATGACCACCACCGAGGTGGACAACTGGCCGGGTGACGAGAAGGGTGTGCAGGGTCCGGAGCTGATGCGCCGCATGGCGGAGCACGCCGAGCGCTTCGAAACCGAGATGGTGTTCGACCACATCCACAGCGTGGATCTCAAGAACCGCCCCTTCCGCCTGAAGGGCGACAGCGGCGAGTACACCGCCGACGCCATCATCGTCACCACCGGCGCCACCGCCAAGTACCTGGGCATCGCCTCGGAAGAGAAGTTCAAGGGCCGCGGCGTGTCCGCCTGCGCCACCTGTGACGGCTTCTTCTTCCGCGAGCAGGATGTGGTGGTGGTCGGTGGCGGCAACACCGCCGTGGAAGAAGCGCTGTACCTGTCCAACATCGCCCGCAAGGTCTACCTCGTGCACCGCCGTGACAAGCTGCGCGCCGAGAAGATCATGCAGGACAAGCTCATGGAGAAGGCCGCTGCCGGCAAGATCGAACTGGTGTGGAACCACCAGATCGACGAAGTGCTGGGCGACGATTCCGGCGTGAACGGCGTGCGCGTGAAGGACGTGAACACCGGCGCGAAGCGCGACCTGGAAGTACAGGGCTTCTTCGTGGCCATCGGCCACACGCCCAACACCGGCATCTTCGAAGGCCAGCTCGAGATGAAGGACGGCTACATCCAGATCAAGTCGGGCCTGAACGGCATGGCCACGGCCACCTCCGTGGAAGGTGTGTTCGCGGCCGGCGACGTGGCCGACCACGTCTACCGCCAGGCCATCACCTCGGCCGGCTTCGGCTGCATGGCGGCGCTGGATGCCGAACGCTGGCTCGACCAGCAGATGCCGATCAATCCGTAAGGCGAAGGCCCTGCGCCTGCGGGCGCGGGGCCGTCCGGCATGAACGGGATCCGTTTCCTCGACGGCCTTGCCGACATCGCTCCTGCCGACTGGGATGCCCTCGTCCCGGACGGCAATCCCTTCGTATCCCATGCCTTCCTCGCCGGCCTGGAAACCACCGGCTGCCTGCGCGAGGCCTACGGCTGGCGCCCCCGGCACATCGCCCTCTTCGAAGACGGCAGGTTGCTGGCCGCCGCACCCACCTATCTCAAGGGCAATTCGCACGGCGAATTCGTCTTCGACTGGAGCTGGGCTGCCGCCTGGGAGCGGGCCGGCGGCGATTACTACCCCAAGCTGCTCGTTGCATCGCCCTATTCGCCCGTGCCGGGCCCGCGCCTGCTGGTTCGCGACGGTGAGGATGCGCCCGCCTTGCGTCGCCGCCTGGTCGAGGCGCTGGTGGAAGAAACCGACCGGCTGGGGCTGTCATCGGTACATGCGAATTTCCTGGCCGACGACGATCTCTCCGCCTTCGACGAGCGCTGGCTGGTCCGCGCCGACTACCAGTTCCACTGGCATAACCGGGGCTATGGCGATTTCGACGATTTTCTCGCGGCGCTGAACTCGAAGAAGCGCAAGAACATCCGCCAGGAGCGCGGTTACGCACACGCCGCCGGCCTCACGCTGGAGATGCGCGGCGGCGATACGCTGTCCGACGCGCAGTGGCGGCAGATCCATGCGCTCTACGAACTTACCTTCGACATGAAGGGTAACCACCCTGCCCTCACCGCCCGTTTCTTCCATCACCTTGGCGCCTCGCTCGGTCCCGCCGTGCAGGTCGCCATGGCGCGGGATGGCGAGGATATCGTGGCGATGGCCTTGTTCATCCGCAGCCGTGACGTGCTTTACGGTCGGTACTGGGGCGCCAGCGTCGAAGTGTCCGGGCTGCATTTCGAGCTGTGCTACTACCGGGGCATCGATTACGCGATCCGCGAAGGCATAACGCGCTTCGAGCCGGGTGCGCAGGGTGAGCACAAGCTGGCCCGGGGCTTCCTGCCCTCGGTCACCCACTCGCGCCACTACATAGCGCATGATGGTTTCCGTCGCGCGGTGGCAGAGGCGCTGGTCCAGGAGGCCGGCCATCGCGACGCCTATCGCGATGAGCTCATGACCCACTCGCCCTACGCCGACCGATGATCCGCCTGCCGCAATTGCACCCGTCGCGCCCGGCGCTGTTTCCTACGCCGGAAAGTGCCCTTGATGAGCCCAATGGCCTGCTGGCCTGGGGCGGTGATCTCTCGGCCGAACGCTTGCTTGCGGCCTATTCGCAGGGTGTGTTCCCTTGGTTCAACGAAGACGAGCCGATTCTGTGGTGGTCGCCCGATCCGCGTTGCGTCTTTCGTACCGATGGCGTGCATGTGAGCCGCAGCCTGCGCAGGCAGCTGGCGAAGACGAACTGGCGACTCACGGCGGATACCTCGTTCAGCCGCGTCATGCAGGCCTGCGCGGCGCCGCGCAATGGCCAGCCAGGGACATGGATCGGGCGGGACATGATTGCCGCGTACGAAGAGCTGCATCGGCTCGGGCACGCACACAGTGTCGAAGTGTGGGATCGCGGCACGCTCGTGGGCGGCATTTATGGTGTTGCCATCGGCAGGTTGTTCTGCGGCGAGTCGATGTTTTCCGCGCACACGGGCGGCTCGAAGGTGGCGCTTGCCGGGCTGTGCCAGCTGCTGCACGGATGGGGATTTCCCTTGCTCGATGCCCAGGTGACCAACCCTCACCTGATGAGCATGGGGGCGGTCGAAGTGCCGCGACGCGAGTTCGTATCGCAGGCAAGAAGGCTATCGGCCATGCCCGGCATCGTCGGCTCCTGGGTGAAATACCAGCCCCCCCACCCCCTGTAGGAGCGCGCCTGCGCGCGACCCGGACGGGCCGATACATTGGAGCTCACCGCGAAATCCGGTCGCGCGCAAGGCGCGCTCCTACAGGGGGTTAGCGGGCGCGGTGGCCGCTCATTTCTGCGCCGGCGTTGCGTGGCAGCATGGCGCAGATGGGGGCGGCGATCAGCGAGAGCACAGTGACCACGATGAAGGCCACGCTGAAATCGCCCAGTTCCGCGTGATCGCGGCCATGCCATACCACCGAGACATGCAGCGCGGCGGCAGCCACGCAGATGCCTACCGAGAGCATCAGCTGCTGGAAGGTGGTGTAGAAACTCGTTGCACTGGAGAAGCGCTCGCTCGGCACGTCGGCATACGCCACCGTGTTGTATGCACTGAACTGCAACGACTGGAAGAAGCCGCCGAGCAGCAGGATCGTGTAGATCGCCCAAAGCGGCCAGTCAGGACGGAAGGCGGCGCACAAGCCGATGCAGATCACCGACAGCACGCTGTTCCACACCAGCGTGGCGCGAAAACCCCACATGCGCAGCACCGGCGACGCCGTGGCCTTCATGAGCATGGCGCCCAGCGCCGAAACGAAGGTGACCACACCGCTATGCGCCGCCGACATGCCAAAACCCAGCTGCATCATCAGCGGCAACAGGAAGGGCACCGCGCCTGCCGTGATGCGCGTGAGCGATCCGGCATACACCGACAGGCGGAAGGTCGTGAAGCGCATCAGTGAAAGATCGAGGATGGGGTGCTCACTACGCCGCGAATGCAGCACATAGAGCGCACCAACCACGAGGCCAAGGCCCATGAGCCCCCACGACCACAGGATGCCGTTGACACCACGACTGGCCATTTCCAGACCGAACACGAGGCACGACAGCGACGTGCCCGACAGCACGAAACCCAGCCGGTCGAACGGCGTCCTGGTGGCAAGACGGATATCCGGGATGTACTTCGTTGCCAGCCAGATGCCTGCCAGCCCGATGGGTACGTTGATGTAGAAGATCCAGCGCCACGAAATCCAGGTGACGATGAAGCCCCCCAGCGGCGGCCCGACCACGGGGCCGATCAGCGCAGGCACCAGCAGCCACGACATCGCACTGACCAGCTCGGACTTCGGCACCGAGCGCAGCAGCACCAGGCGCCCGACCGGCACCATCATCGCGCCGCCGATGCCCTGCAACAGGCGCGACACGACAAGCAGCGGCAGATTGCCGGAAATGCCGCAAAGAATGGAGCCGATGGTGAACAGCGCGATGGCCGCGCGGAACACATTGCGCGAACCGTAGCGGTCGGCAATGACGCCACTGGCGGGAATGAAGACCGCGAGGCTCAGCATGTACGACGTGAGCGCCACGCTCATATGCAGCGGCGAGACATCGAACGAGCGGGCCATCGCCGGCAGTGCCGTGGCGAGGATGGTGCCGTCCAGTTGCTCCATGAACATCGCGCTGGCGATGATCAGGGCAACGGTGCGAAAGCCTGGAGCGGTGGTCATCCCGGTAGGCATGGCGAGGGAGGCGCTTATTTTGCGCCTCGCAGCCGCTTACGTCGAGGCAGAACGTGCGCCGTGTTGCAGGTTCCGTTCACTTCGAAATACCCGCGCTTGGCCGCTCAGCGGATCGGTGAAGCGTAATTCACGCGCCAACAGCCGCAATGGATCATCGAATCCTTCGATTACCTCGCGCAACACAGGGTAATAAGGGTCACCTTCGATTGGAGCGCCCAGGCCTGCCATATGCACGCGCAACTGATGCTTGCGCCCGGTCACCGGCTCCAGGCGATAAAGCCATCGGTCTGCCTCGCGGGCGAGCACGTCGATGCGAGTGAAGGCATTTGCCTGGCCTTCTGCTTCGCGCATGCGAAAGAATGGCTCGCCACGCTCGATGCACGTGGCGCGCTCCAGCGGGAACACGCATCCCGGCAAAGGCGCGGCGATCGCCTCGTAGACCTTGGCGATCCGGCGTTCGCGGAACAGGCGCGTATAGGCGTCGCGACTGGAAGGCCTTGCCGAAAACACCACAAGACCCGCCGTGTCGCGGTCGAGGCGATGCAGTGCCACCAGATCGGGATTGCCCAGGCGCCGGGCCAGGCGTACCGACAAGGTTTCTTCGACGTGCCGCCCTGCCGGCATCACCGGCAGGAAGTGCGGCTTGTCGGCGACCACGATGTCCTGGTCGCAATAGACGATGGTTTCCTCGAAGGGAATCCTGGGCTCGTCCGCCACCTCCCGGCGATAGGCCAGAAGCGCGCCGGCAACGTACGGGGCATCCCCGCCCACGATGGCGCCATCAACCGCCACCATGCCGCGCGCCAGCCTGTCCGCCCACACCGGCCGCGGAATCGAAGGAAATCGCGCTTCGAGGAAGTCGAGAAGGGTCTGCCATCCACCGGGAGGCAGGACAAGTTTGCTGACAGGCTGAAAGTGCATACATTCCATTGTAGATGGCCGGCATATACTGCATCCCAACCACATGAGCGGGGGCGCAAACCGTGATCGGCCGGTTCCTCAGGACGTTGTTCGGTCGTCGTGATCCCAGCGTGTTGCCCACCCGCACGAGGCGTCCGCGCCCGCTCGTCGCGCATGCCGATTTCGATGCCCCTCCCGGCGCACTCACGGCCGAAGATATCGAAGACCGCTTCTTCCGGCTCGTCTACGGGTTTCCCGCAGCACGCTCCTCGTCGCTCTCGGCAGACGAGCAAGCCGTATTGCGTCACGTACGCGATGCGTTCGGCGGCGACCGCATCGACATCGCCACGCTGCCCCGCCTGCCTGCCGCCGTGCAGGCGCTGATGGGCCCGTTGCACAGCGCCAGGACCGACAGCCTCGCCCTCGTCCGCCGTATCGAAGCCGATCCCACGCTCGCCGACGATATCGTCCATGCGGTGAATCACTCGCCCCACGTGGTGGGCGGCCATGTCCGCGATGTCTCGGGCGTACTCGGGAGGGTCGGCTACCACGGCCTGCAACGCGTGGTGATGCAGGTGGCCATGCGGCCCGTACTGCGCCGGGATACCGGACCAGCCAGCCGGGCGGCGGGGGAGCGGCTGTGGGAGCAAGCCGGCCGCAGCGCCCGCGCAAGCGCCTTTCTCACCCAGCCGGACGGTGATCCCTTCGAGGCCTGGCTCGCGGGCCTGGTGAGCCAGACAGGCGTCCAGCCGGTGCTGGTCGAACTGGAAAAATGGCGAGGTCTTTCCGGCGTGGGATACAGCCAGGCGTTCGTGGCGGCCGCCGGGCTGCAAGCCGAGCGCATCGCCCTGCATGCCGCCAGGCAGTGGGGACTGCCACCACGCGTGCTCCAGGCCCTTGCCGAACGCGCAGACCCCGCAGACGGCGGCCTGCGCACCCCGCTGGGCCGGGCACTGCTGGCGGCCAGCCGTATCGCCATGCTCGACGTGCTGATCGAACACGGACTGGCCGAGCCGGGCTCGGTGCTGAAGGCGACGCCGTCACAGGGCATCGGACAGGCGCGCCTGATCGCCTGCCGCAGCCAGCTGCGCACGCCGATGGCCGTGGTGGCGGAGAGCTAGCCGAAAAGGCGCCTCCGCGACTGGGAGAGCCCCCTGATACTGCACCCATGTACCAGTGGGTGACCATCATGGCCGGGGGGCCACAGGACGGCGACCGTATCGTGCGGGCTTTCGACAAGCCGCGCATGAACCCGCCTGCCCTGCGCGCGGTCGATGGCGAGGTCTGCTGCCCCGTGGCTACCCATACCGGTGTTCAGGGTGGCTGCTGCGTGGTGGTGCATCCCGACGCCACGCCCGGCCAGATCGAGCGTGCCGTGGATGCCATGCTTGCCGACCCGCTCTGACCCCCTGCCGTCCATTGTGGACGCCGCGTTATTATTGACCCTTATTCGACCCTGGCAGGGATCCACGCATGTTTGCGGCGAACACCCCACCCGCCAGCAGCAAGGACGCGCTTGCGCGCCTGGGCTGGCAGGATTTCGAGCACCTGCTCGCGGAGCATTACCGCGCGCAGGGTTACCGCGTGGAACACGCCGCGCCGGCACCGTCACTGAAAGCCCTGGGCAGCGGTCTCGACCTGCGCCTGCGCCGCGGTGACGAGTCACTTATCGTCCGCTGCAAGCACTGGGATACGCTGGAAGTGCCGCCGCAGGAGGTCAACGAACTGCTGAGCGCCATGCTCAACGAGGCCTCCACGGGCGGCATCCTCGTCACGCGCGGCCGCTTCAGCGCCGAGGCCCGCAACATCGCGCGCCGCCAGCCCCGCCTGCAGCTGGTGGATGGCGACGTTCTCAAGGTGATGCTGAAGCTTCCCGATCATCTCGATGCCGTGATGCCGGGCATGGCCAACGCCAGCGTTGCCGCTCGCAAGGCGGCACCTGCGCGGCGTCGTGCCGCACGTACCGAACAGTCCAGGCTCGTGCCCCTCTTGCTCGGCGTGGTGATCCTGCTCTTGCTGGGCCTGTTTGCCTGGCGAGCGATATCGTCACGGCCGACCGCCGTGGAGGCTCCCGTCGAAGCCACCGCCGCACCCGTGACCCCACCTGCACACAGGGACACCGGATCAGCAGCGACGCCGCCACTTGCGGTGGCACCGGCAAAACCGGAGCCCGGCATTGCAACGACGTCAGCGGCCGATAGTCCGGCCCTGGCCCGCGAACTGGCCGAGCGGGCACGCAGCCATGGTGGCGCGCCCTCCTCGTCACCTGTCACGCATTCCTCCGACGAGGCCATCCGCGTGATGGAAAACAACACGCGCGAAGTCGGCTCATCCAGATAATCCTCGCGCGCTTCACATCCTTGCAATCTCCTGGGGCATAGGCTGGCCGGAGTCTCCGTGGCTTCCGGAAGTGCCTCATGAGCGAAACGCTGTCACCCGATCTCCTGCGCCGCATGCATGCGTACTGGCGTGCCGCCAACTACCTCTCCGTCGGACAGATCTACCTTCGCGACAATCCCCTGCTCGACGAGCCGTTGTCGAAGGAACACATCAAGCATCGCCTGCTCGGCCACTGGGGCACCACCACGGGCCTCAATTTCATCTACACCCATCTCAACCGCGCCATCGTCGAGCGCGACCTGGACATGATCTACGTGATCGGGCCAGGACACGGCGGGCCCGGGCTCGTTGCCCACACGTATCTCGAAGGTTCCTACACCGAGATCTACCCGCATATCGACCGCAGCGTCGCGGGCATGCGTGAACTGTTCCGCCAGTTTTCCTGGCCCTACGGCATTCCCAGTCACGTCGCGCCGGAAACGCCCGGATCGATCCATGAAGGCGGTGAACTGGGGTATTCCCTGTCGCATGCCTTCGGTGCCGCGTTCGACAATCCCGACCTCATCGTTACCTGCATCGTCGGCGATGGTGAAGCAGAAACCGGCGCACTGGCGACGAGCTGGCATTCGAACAAGTTCCTGAATCCGGTGCGCGACGGCGCGGTGCTGCCGATCCTGCATCTGAACGGCTTCAAGATCGCCAACCCTACGGTACTGGCGCGCATCGAGCCGGAGGAACTACGCGATCTCATGCGCGGTTACGGCTATGAGCCACACTTCGTCGAAGGCCATGAATTCGAGCCCATGCACCAGGCCTTTGCGGCCACGCTGGATCGCTGCCTTGACGACATCGCGCGCATCCAGAAGGAAGCACGCGAAGGCGATGCCTCGGAGGCAAAGCGTCCGCGCTGGCCCATGATCGTGCTGCGTTCGCCCAAGGGCTGGACCGGCCCGAAGGTGGTCGATGGCAAGCCCGTGGAAGGCACATGGCGCGCACACCAGGTGCCTATCGCGAAATTCGAGAACGACGAGCATGTCGCCATCCTCGAATCGTGGATGAAAAGCTACGAGCCGACGGAACTATTCGACGAAAAGGGCCGTTTTCGCGAGGAATTCGCCTCACTGGCACCCACCGGCCAGCGCCGCATGGGCATGAATCCGCACGCCAATGGCGGCGGCCTGCTCAAGCCGTTGCACATGCCGCACTTCGCGCCGTTTGCCGAAGATGTGAAAACACCCGGCGATCACAAGGCGGAAGCCACGCGCGTGCTTGGTCGTTTCCTGCGCGAGGTGATGCGCCAGAACATGCAGACCTTCCGCCTGTTCGGCCCTGACGAGACGGCATCGAACCGGCTGGAAGCCGTGTACGAGGTCAGCGACAAGACCTGGCTTGGCTCATACGAGGACGTGGACACGGATCTTTCGCCCGATGGACGCGTGATGGAGATGCTGAGCGAACACCAGTGCCAGGGCTGGCTCGAAGGCTACCTGCTCACCGGGCGGCACGGATTCTTCTCCTGCTACGAGGCCTTCATCCATATCATCGACTCCATGTTCAACCAGCACGCGAAGTGGCTGAAGGTCACCCGTCAGATGGCCTGGCGGCCGCCGATCGCGTCGTTGAACTACCTGCTGAGTTCGCACGTATGGCACCAGGACCATAATGGCTTCTCGCACCAGGATCCGGGCTTCATCGACCATGTGGCGAACAAGAAATCCGAGATCGTGCGCATCTACCTGCCACCGGATGCCAACTGCCTGCTGTCGGTGGCGGATCACTGCCTGCGCAGCCGTCACTACGTCAACGTGATCGTGGCCGGCAAGCAGCCGGACTGGCAGTGGCTGGACATGGAAACGGCCGTGCGCCACTGCACGGCGGGCGCCGGCATCTGGGAATGGGCCGGCCGCGGTGGCGACGACCCGGACGTGGTGATGGCCTGTGCCGGCGATGCGCCTACCGTGGAAGTACTGGCCGCCGTGATGTTGCTGCGCGAGTACGTGCCGGACATCCGCATCCGCGTGGTCAACGTGGTGGACCTGATGTCGCTGGAAACACCGGACGAGCATCCGCATGGCATGGACGATGATGTCTTCGATGACCTGTTCACGAAGGATCGCCCGGTGATCTTTGCATTCCATGGGTACCCGGGCATCGTGCACAAGCTGACCTATCGCCGGCACAACCACGACAATTTCCATGTGCGTGGCTACAAGGAAGAAGGCACCACGACGACGGCGCTGGACATGATGGTGCTGAACAATATGGATCGCTTCCAGCTGGCATTGGATGTGATCAATCGCGTGCCGCGGCTTGCGGGAGAGCGCGAGAAGGCGAAGCAACGGTATTGGTCGGATATACAGCGGCACAAGCTGTACGTGAGTGAGCATGGGCAGGATCTGCCGGAGGTGAGGGATTGGCAGTGGAAGGGGGAGGTGTGACTGGGGGGTTGCTCGTGGAGAGCGGTCGCGCGCGAGGCGCACTCCTACAGGAGCAAAGCGCCAACCATGTCACCCAGCCTTTTGCAGGTGGGGGTCGCGCGCGAGGCGCGCTCCTACAAGGGGCGGGGGGCGACAAGGTCGCGCCACCCTCTGTAGGAGCGCGCCTGCGCGCGACAGGTACAGGCGAAGCCGCTGATACGCACGGAGTGCTGGCCCTGAACGTCGGATCGTCTTCGTTGAAGTACGGTTTCTACCGGGTAAAGGATGATCATTGCGAAGCTCTTTTCACCGCGCAGGCCGATGCGCCGAGGGGTGATGCCGACCCGGTGGCAGATATCCTGAAAGCACTGCATGAGCGTGACCTGCCCATGCCCGACGCCGTGGGACATCGCATCGTGCACGGTGGCCCCAATATCCGCGAGCATGCGCTCATAGACGACGACCTGATGGAACGGCTGGAGGAAGCCAAGGCATTCGCACCGCTGCATGTACCGCCAGCCATGGAGATGGTGACGCGGGCACGCGAAGCGTTTCCCGGCATACCGCAGGTGGCCTGCTTCGATACGGCCTTCCATGCCACCCTGCCCCTCGTGGCGAAGACGCTGCCGCTTCCCGCCGACCTGCGCGAAGGCGGCATCGAGCGCTATGGGTTTCATGGATTGTCGTACGAATCGATCGTGCGACAACTGGGCGATGCCCTGCCGTCGCGAACGGTGATCGCGCACCTGGGCAATGGCGCCAGCCTGTGTGCCGTACTGGACGGCAAGTCGGTGGATACCACGATGGGACTCACGCCCACGGGCGGCATCGTCATGGGGACGCGGCCTGGCGATCTCGACCCCGGGGTGCTGCTTTACCTGATGCGCGAACGCGGCTACGACGCCGCGCGGCTGGAAAAGCTGGTGGATCGCGAGTCGGGCCTGAAGGGCCTGTCGGGTGGCACGAGCGACATGCGCAGGCTCCACGAGATGGACAACGAGGCATCAAGGCTGGCGCAGGATGTCTTCGTGCACGTGGCACGCAAGCAGATCGCGTCGATGGTTGCCTCGCTGGGTGGCATCGACCTGCTGGTGTTCACCGGAGGCATCGGAGAAAACGACGCGGTGACGCGCGCGGCGATCCTGGATGGATTGCGCTGGATCGGGCCATTCGAATGCCGGGTGATACGCACGGAAGAGGACGAGCAGATCGCGAGACACACGTGGCGCCTCGCTTCGTCGTAATCGCCGATGCGCTCGGATCCTACCCCTTCGGTGGCGAGGTCGCTTACCGGGGAGGCTCTTGCATACCCTGTAGGAGCGCGCCTTGCGCGCGACCGGTACGAGGCCGTGAATGCATGGCTTCGTAGTGGTCGCGCGCAAGGCGCGCTCCTACATGAGTTATTCGACGACGACGGGGATCTTGCCGATCTTCGTACGCCATTCCTTCGGGCCGGTCTGGTGTACCGAGGTGCCCTGGCTGTCCACGGCCACGGTCACCGGCATGTCCTTCACCTCGAACTCGTAGATCGCTTCCATGCCCAGGTCTTCGAAGGCCAGCACGCGCGAGGCCTTGATCGCCTTCGACACGAGGTAGGCGGCGCCACCCACGGCCATCAGGTAGACGGCCTTGTTGTCACGGATGGCATCGATGGCGATGGGGCCACGCTCGGACTTGCCCACCATGCCCAGCAGGCCGGTGGTTTCCAGCATCTGGCGGGTGAACTTGTCCATGCGCGTGGCCGTGGTGGGGCCGGCCGGGCCCACCACTTCGTCGCGCACCGGATCGACCGGGCCCACGTAGTAGATGAAGCGATTGGTGAAGTCCACCGGCAGCGTTTCGCCACGGTTGAGCATGTCGATCATGCGCTTGTGCGCAGCGTCGCGGCCCGTGAGCAGCTTGCCGTTGAGCAGGATCACCTCGCCCGGCTTCCAGCTGGCCACTTCCTCGCGGGTAATCGTGTCGAGATTCACGCGGCGACCCTTCGACGAGTCGTAGGTGAGCTTCGGCCAGTCTTCCAGCGACGGCGGATCGAGCGCGACCGGGCCGGAACCATCGAGCACGAAGTGTGCGTGACGCGTGGCGGCGCAGTTCGGAATCATCGCCACCGGCAGGTTGGCCGCGTGAGTGGGGTAATCCTTCACCTTGATGTCGAGCACGGTGGTGAGGCCACCCAGGCCCTGCGCACCGATGCCGAGCGCGTTGACCTTTTCATACAACTCAAGGCGCAGCTCTTCGGCACGGTTGGACGGACCGCGGGCGATCAGGTCGACGATGTCGATCGGCTCCATGAGAGCCTCCTTCGCCAGCAGCATCGCCTTCTCGGCGGTGCCGCCGATGCCGATGCCGAGCATGCCCGGCGGGCACCAGCCGGCGCCCATGGTCGGCACGGTCTTGATGACCCAGTCCACGATGGAGTCGGACGGATTGAGCATGGCGAACTTCGACTTGGCTTCCGAGCCACCGCCCTTGGCGGCGACGATGACGTCGACCTTGTCGCCCGGCACGATCGACACGTTGACCACGGCCGGCGTGTTGTCGCGGGTGTTCATGCGCTTGCCGGCCGGATCAGCCAGCACGGAGGCGCGCAGCTTGTTGTCCGGATGGTTGTAGGCGCGACGCACGCCTTCGTTGACCATGTCTTCCACGCCCATCGTGGCGTCGTCCCAACGCACGTTCATGCCGACCTTGAGGAAGACGGTGACGATGCCGGTGTCCTGGCAGATCGGGCGATGGCCCTCGGCGCACATGCGCGAGTTGATGAGGATCTGGGCGATGGCGTCTTTCGCCGCCGGGGACTCTTCGCGCTCGTAGGCGGCGGAGAGGTTCCGGATGTAGTCCACCGGGTGGTAGTACGAGATGTACTGGAGGGCGTCTGCGACGCTCTGGATGAGGTCGTCCTGCTTGATCGAGGTCATGGCGCTACGGCTGGCTCGTGCGGCTGGCAAAGCAGCCATTTTAGCGCACCGGGCGGGTGTAAGGTGCTGGCGTATCCCCCGGTCTGCTCCACGCACCCCCAAGAACCACGGAGTTCCCATGCGCCACCCGTTCCGTAACGCCCTGCTGGCCGTCGCACTCGTCGTCACCGCGCTTGGCGCCGCCCGCCCGGCCGCCGCAGCGCAGACCGCCCCGGAATTCGCCGGCATCGAGGCCTGGCAGAACTCGAAGCCGCTCACCATGAAGCAGCTGCGCGGCAAGGTCGTGCTGATCGACTTCTGGACGTACTCCTGCATCAACTGCCTGCGCACCCTGCCCCATGTCACCCGCTGGTACGACCAGTACAAGGACAAGGGCCTGGTGGTGATCGGCGTGCATTCGCCGGAATTCCCGTTCGAGAAGCAGGAAGCCAACGTCCGCGACGCCATCGCCCGCTACCACATCAACTACCCGGTGGCGCAGGACAACGACCTGGCCACCTGGGACGCCTGGGACAATAAGTACTGGCCGGCCGAATACCTGGTGGACCAGCGCGGCAATGTCATTGCGCACCATTATGGCGAGGGCAACTACGCCGAGATGGAAAACGCGATCCGCACGCTGCTGGGTCTGCCGAAGCTGGCCGACGACAAGGCCGAAATGGACAAGGACGCGCCGGACTTCACCCAGCTCGGCTCGCCGGAGATGTATTTCGGCAGCGACCGCAGCGAGAACAATGCCAGCCCGGAAGGTGCCCGCACGGGCGTGCGCGACTTCACCGCCCCCTCGCGCCTGGACCTGAACAAGTTCGCCCTGGTGGGGCGCTGGGAGATCGGCCGGGAGAATGCCAGCCTGGTCGGCGCCAGCGGTGAGATCCGCCTGCATTTCAAGGCGAAGAAGGTGCACATGGTGGCCAGCGCCAATGACCCGGTCACTGTGGAAGTGCTGGTCGATGGCAAACCGCAGCCGCCGGTCACCGTGCAGAAGTCGATGCTCTACACCCTGTTCGATGGGGATGGCTACAAGGACCACGTGCTGACGATCAAGGTCCCCAAGGCCAACTTCCACGCCTTCACCTTCACCTTCGGCTGAACTTACTTGTAGGAGCGCGCCTTGCGCGCGACCGGTGTGGCCGGGCGCCATGGCCCCACCGGTCGCGCGCAAGGCGCGCTCCTACAGGGGGGGGTGCTTGCAAGAGTGTTTCTTAAGATATATCGTACGAACACTACGTACGATATATCGGAGAGCACCCATGCACTTCTTCCATCACGCCAGGCGCCACTTCCAGGAGCGCTGCCACGACCGTTTCCACGAGCATGTCTCGGCCATCGGCCGTGGCGGTCGCTTCGGTGGCGGCGGCCACCATTTCGGCTTTGACGAGGGCGACGGTCGTCGCGGGGGCCGTGGCGGTGGCCGGTTCGGCGGCCGCATGTTCGGTAATGGCGACCTGCGCCTGCTGCTGCTTGCCCTCATCGAGGAGCAGCCGCGCCACGGCTACGAGCTGATCCGCACCATCGAGGAAATGTTCGAAGGCCAGTACAGCCCCAGCCCCGGCGCCATCTACCCCACCCTGACCATGCTCGAAGAGCTGGGCTATGCCCGTGTCGAGGCCGAGACCGGTGGCAAGAAGCTCTATGCCATCACCGACGAGGGTCGTGCCTTCCTCGAAGAGAACCGCGACGCCCTCGATGCCCTGACCGAACGCCTGCAGGTCATGTCGCGCCATATGCGCCGCATGGGTGTGCCCGAGGGTGTCCGCGAGGCCATGCATACCCTGAAGCACCAGCTGCTCAACCATCACAAGTCGTGGGACGAGGCCGAGATTCGCCGCGTGGCCGCGATCGTCGCCAGCGCCGCCAAGGCCATTGCGGAGCGCCAGGGATGAGCGAAAAGCACCTGATCCAGCGCGTTCGTCATGACGTGAAGATGCGTATCCTGGAGGTCACCCGCGTCGTCCGGATCACCCCGCACATGATACGGATCACGGTCCATGGCCCGGAGCTGGCGGGCTTTCCCAGCGCCTCGCCGGACGACCATGTAAAAGTCTTCCTGCCCACCTCGGCCGGTGAGTTCAACCTGCCGACGATGACGCCGGACGGCCCGCTTTACCCGCAGGGCAAGGAGCCCTCCCCGGCCCGCGATTACACGCCGCGCCAGTTCCGTGCGGAATCCCTCGAACTGGATCTCGACTTTGTGATCCACGGTGACGGCCCCGCCTCGACCTGGGCGGAGAAGGCAAAGGTCGGCGACAAGGTGGGCGTGGGCGGGCCACGCGGGTCGATGATCGTGCCGGCCGACTTCGATCACTATGTGCTGGTTGGCGACGAGACGGCCCTGCCAGCCATCGGCCGGTGGCTGGAAGAAATGCCGGAGGGCACGCAGGTCACCGTGCTGGCTGAAATTGCCTCTGCCGAAGAGAAGCAGGACCTCGCGCGTGAAGTGCGATGGTTTGTGCGCGGGGAGTCGCCCTCACTTGATGAAGCGCTCGCGACACTCCCTATCCCCCAGGGCGATACCTTCTGGTGGGTAGCCACGGAGTCGAAGCGCGCTCGCCAGCTACGTTCACTGCTCGTCGAGCAACGTGACATCGACAAGGACTGGGTAAAAACCACAGGCTACTGGCAAGCCTGACCCCAGCTCCTGTAGGAGCGCGCCTGCGCGCGACCGGTGGAATCGAAACGATGAAGCGTTTCGCGACAACCGGTCGCGCGCAGGCGCGCTCCTACACGGGGGTTTGACGTCGCTTAACCGCTGGGGAGCGCAAACACATAACCTTGCCACCCGGGGCGTTATCCATGCCTTCGTGAGACTGGTGAGGAGGATGGCATGCGGCGTGGCAGGAAAATACTGGCGTGGATACTGGGAATCATCGTCCTGCTGATCGTGGCGATCATGCTGTTCATCGCCTTTTTCGACTGGAACCGGCTGAAGCCCTTTATCAATGACAAGGTATCCCAGGCCATCGGACGTCCGTTCGCCATCAACGGTGACCTCTCCGCGCACTGGTCGCGGGAGCCCGGCGAAGGTGGCCTGGTGGGGCTGATCCCCTGGCCGCACTTCCTGGCGCGCGACATCACCGTCGCAAACCCCGACTGGGCGAAAAGCAAGCAGTTCGCCACACTGGATTCCATCCAGTTCCGCCTTGCACCCTTTCCTCTCATAAGCCACGACATCGTGGTGCCCGAGATTCGCCTGGGGCAACCCAACGTCTATCTGCAACGGCAGAAGACAGGCGAAAACACCTGGACCTTCAAGCTACCGGAAAGCAGCGGCCCCTCGGAATGGAACCTGCGGATCGACGCAATTGCCTTCGACAAGGGGCATATCGATTACGCCGATGCGCAGAACCAGATCGACATGGGCGTGGACGTGACGCCACTGGGTCGCGGCATTCCCTTCGACGAGATCATGGCGCAGCAGGAGAAGGACTCGCGCGCGCAGGCAAGCAAGACCACCGGTGCCAGCGCGAAGACCATGGCCAAGGGTGATGCGGACGAAAAGGACCGCCAGGACACCACGAAACAGCAGCAGACCTATTACTTCGCGTGGGATGCGAAAGGCACCTACAAGAAATCCACCGTGTCGGCCAAGGCACGTACCGGCGGCGTGCTGGCTCTGCGCGATGGCAACCGCCCGTTCCCGGTGCAGGCCGATGCGCGCTTCGGCGATACGCATATTGCCTTCGTCGGCACGCTCACTGAGCCGATGAACCTGGGTGCGCTGGATATCCGCCTGTGGTTTTCCGGCACCAGCATGTCGCATCTGTACGACCTCACCGGTGTGACGCTGCCCGATACGCCACCGTTCGCGACGGAAGGCCACCTGAAGGCCAGCCTGAAGAAGGGCGCCAGCACCTTCACGTATGAGAACTTCTCCGGCAAGGTCGGCGGTAGCGACCTGGGCGGCACGCTCACCTTTGCCACCAGCGGGCCGCGCCCCAGCCTCACGGGCACGCTGAAGTCCAATCAGTTGCTGTTCAGCGACCTGGCGCCGCTGATCGGCGGGGGTTCGGACAAGGAAAAAGCCGAGCGGGGCGACGCAGTGAAGCAGCCGGCGGACAAGGTACTTCCCGTGGAACCGTTCAAGACGGACCGCTGGAATGCCATGGATGCAGATGTGCACTTCACGGGCGCGAAGATCATCCATGGCGAACGCCTGCCGATCCAGAACCTCGATACCCATCTGGTGATGAAGGATGCGGTGCTGACGCTCGATCCGCTCAAGTTTGGTGTGGCGGGCGGCACCGTGGGCAGCAATATCCGCCTCGATGGTTCCACCGAACCGATGAAGGGCCGGCTCAACCTTGGCGCGCGGCATCTGAAACTCAAGGAACTGTTTCCCACCTTCGCCCCGATGCAGACGGCGTTCGGCGAAATGAACGGCGACGCGTCGCTGACGGCTACCGGCAACTCGCCGGCAGCGCTGCTGGGCAGCTCGAACGGCGAAGTGAAGCTGCTTATCAACGACGGTGCCATCAGCTCGTCGCTGCTGGAGATCGCCGGCCTCAACGTCGGCAATTACGTGGTCAACAAGATGTTTGGCGACGACGTGGTGAAGATCAATTGCATGGCGGCCGATCTGGTGTCCACCAACGGCGTGATGGAGTCGCGGCTGTTTGCCTTTGATACGGAGAAGGCGCTTATCAACGTCAACGGCACCATCGATTTCCGGACCGAGAAGCTCGACCTGGACATCGTGCCGCATACCAAGGGTTTCCGGCTGTTCTCGCTGCGCTCGCCGCTGTATGTGCATGGCACCTTCAAGGACCCGTCGCCGGGCGTGCATCCGGGGCCGCTGATCCTGCGTGGTGGCGGTGCGGTGGCACTGGCGGTGTTCGCCGCGCCCGTGGCCGCGCTGGCGCCGCTGGCGGTACCGGAGAGCGGCAAGGCCAATGCGGCGCAGTGCCGGCCGTTGCTGGATGACCTCAAGAACAGTCCGCCGAAGGCGCCGCCTCCGGGGGCGAAGAAGAAATAGCGGTACGGCCTTCGGATCGGTCGCGCGCAAGGCGCGCTCCTACACAAGCGCTCGCCGCGATGGTGTCCGCGTTGCCTTGTAGGAGCGCGCCTCGCGCGCGACCGGTCCAGAGCGAAAGATCGAGGCAGTTTCCCGACACACCGAACCCGTATGATGCCCGGAGAGCCGCGCGCAGGGCGCGCTCCTGCATCGATATGGTTCATGACCCCGACCCGCAAAGCCCATCTCCAGGTCCACCTCTGCGTGATTCTCTGGGGTTTTACCGCCATCCTCGGCAAGCTCATCACCCTGCCCGCACTGCCCCTGGTGTGGTGGCGCATGGGCCTGGTGTCGGTGGCCCTGCTCTGTCTGCCTCGCGTATGGCGCGGCCTGCGGGCCATGTCCGGGCGTCTTCGCCTGGCCTACGCCGGGGCTGGTGTCACGGTGGCACTGCACTGGCTGACTTTCTACGGCGCCGTGAAAATGGCCAACGCCTCGGTCGCCGCTACCTGCCTCGCGACGGCACCGGTCTTTCTCGCCCTGGTAGAACCCTGGATCGCCCGGCGGCGGTTCGATCCGCGTGAACTGCTGATCGGCGTGGCCGTGATTCCCGGGGTGGCCCTGGTCGCCGGAGGCATGCCGGGCAGCATGCGGCTGGGACTGGCGGTGGGCGTGCTGTCTGCGTTGCTGGTGGCCATCTTCGCCGCCATCAACAAGCGGCTGGCCGACCGTGCCGACATCTTCACCGCCACCTGCCTTGAACTGGGCACCGGCACGCTGTTCCTCACCATGCTTGCGCCCTTCTTCGCGCATCCGGCCTTCGTGCTGCCCGACCTGCACGACACCTGGCTGCTACTATTACTGGCCTTTGGCTGCACCCTGCTGCCGTTCGCGACGCTGCTGGCCGCGCTTCGGCACATGTCGGCCTTTGCCACGCAGATGATCACCAATCTTGAGCCGGTCTACGCCATCGTCTTCGCCATTCCGTTACTGAGTGAGCAGCGGGAGCTGGCCTGGACGTTCTATCTGGGCGTGGCGGTGATCCTGGGGGCGGTGTTCGTGCATCCGTGGCTGCATCGCGCAGAGCGAGCGGATGTGGGGGATGTGATCGCTCCCTAGATCTTTTGTAGGAGCGCGCCTGCGCGCGACCGCTGCGGAGCCGTGAATGCATAGCTCCGCAGCGGTCGCGCGCAGGCGCGCTCCTACAGGGGAGCGTTTGCCTCAGGCGCGGCCGCGGGCGCGCACCGTGCGCAGGCGGCGGGCGCGCTGGGCCTTGGAACGAGGTGCAGAGCGCTTGGCGCGCTTGCTGGGGCGCGGGCGTGAAGGCATCGGTATCTCCGGAAAACGGAACCGGGAGGGTGGATGTTCCGACCCTCCCGGTGAAAAACCCGCTAAGCCGCGGTCAGATCAGCTTGATCTCGCGCAGACGTTCCTGAAGATACTCGTGCGCCGTGATCGGCGTCTCATAGCGCTTCGGATTGTCCGGCGTGATGCAGGAAGGCAGTACGTCGAGCACCACATCCGGGTTCGGATGCAGGAAGAACGGCACCGAGTAGCGCGGCTGGCGAGCGGCATCGCCCTTCGGATTCGTGACCCGGTGGGTGGTGGACGGGTAGACGTGGTTGGTGAGGCGCTGCAGCATGTCGCCGATGTTCACCACGATGGCATCGCCTTCGCTGGTGATCGGCAGCCAGTCGCCCTCGCGGGTGAGCACTTCCAGGCCCGCCGTGCTGGCACCGACCAGCAACGTGATGAAGTTGATGTCCTCATGCGCACCGGCACGCACGTTGGGCACGTCGGTCTGCGTGATGGGCGGATAGTGGATCGGGCGCAGGATGGAGTTGCCCACGTTCACCTTGTCGTCGAAGAAGTTCTCCGGCAGGTCGATGTGCAGGGCCAGGGCGCGCAGCACGCGCGCGCCGAGCTGGTCCAGCGCCTCGTAGATGCCGTAGCCCTTGTCCTTCAGGTCGGGCACTTCCACCGGCCACACGTTGGGCGGCATCACGTCGGCGAACTTCGAGTCGCGCGGAATCTCGCGACCGATGTGCCAGAACTCCTTGAGATCGGCGAATTTGGAATCCTTCGCGGTTTCCACCTTGAAGGGGGTGTAGCCGCGCGCACCGCCGCCGCCGGGGATGTGGTACTTGCGCTTGGTCTCGTCGGGCAGCGCGAAGAAGCGCTTGAAGGCGTCGTACGCACCGTCGATGGCTTCCTTCGGGATACCGTGGCCGCTGATGCAGCAGAAGCCGAATTCACGATAGGCGGCGCCGAGTTCGGCGACGAAGGCGTCGCGATCGGTGTCGTAGCGACGGATGTCGAGGGTGGGTACCTTCTTCATGGGATCTCTGCGTTGGCTCAGGCAGCGGCCTGGGCCGCCGATTTTACGGCGTTGGCGAGCTGCGCCGCCAGCCGTTCCACTTCCGCGGCGTCGGCCGCCTCGATCGTGACGCGCACCAGCGGCTCGGTGCCCGAGGCGCGCAGTACCACGCGGCCGCGGCCTTCCAACACGTTCTCTACCTCGGCCAGCGCCTGTTTCACGGTGTCGGTGCCGAGCGCCGCCTTGGCGCCCTCCACCCGGACGTTGATCATCGTCTGCGGCAATTTGACCAGACCCGCGCGTGCCTGCGCGAAGGTTTCACCGTCGTCCACGAGGGCTTCGAGCAGCGCTAGTGCGGCCACGATGCCATCGCCGGTGGTGAAGCGGTCCAGGCACAGCACGTGGCCGGATGTTTCGCCGCCGAGCGCACCACCATGCTCCTTAAGCTGCTGGAGCACGTAACGGTCGCCCACGTTGGCGCGGACGAACGGGATATCCATCTGCTTGAGCGCGCGCTGCAGGCCGTAGTTGCTCATCAGCGTGCCCACCACGGGGCCCGGCAACGCGGCCTTTTTCTTCCAGTGGCGCGCAATGACGTAGAGCATGTCGTCGCCATCGGTGACACTGCCATCCTGGTCAACGATGCGCACGCGGTCGCCATCGCCATCGAAGGCAATGCCGAGATCCGCGCCCCGCTCCACTACGGCGCGCGCCAGCGCATCCGGCGCTGTCGAGCCGACGTCGCGATTGATGTTCAGGCCATCGGGCTCGGCACCAATGGTGGAGACCTCCGCACCCAGTTCACGGAAAACCTTGGGGGCAACCTGGTAGGTCGCGCCATGCGCGCAATCAAGCACGAGCTTCATGCCGCGCAGGGAGAAATCGTCGTTGACGGTGGACTTGCAGAACTCGGCGTACTTGGTCACGGCATCGTCGACGCGACTGGCCTTGCCCAGTGTTTCCGAAGGCACCGTCGCAAAGTCGGCCTCCAGTTCCGCCTCGATCTCGGCCTCAAGTTCGTCATCGAGTTTTTCGCCCTGGCCGGAGAAAAACTTGATGCCGTTGTCCTGATGCGGGTTGTGCGAAGCACTGATGACGATGCCGGCATCGGCGCGCAACGAGCGCGTGAGGTAGGCCACGCCGGGGGTGGGCATGGGACCGAGCAGACGGACGTCGGCGCCGGAGGCGACCAGTCCGGCCTCAAGGGCGGATTCGAACATGTAACCGGAGACGCGGGTGTCCTTGCCGATGACGACAAGGACCTTGCGGCTGTGGTCGCGGCGATCGGGACCGGCGACACCTGCCGGACGACGATCCGCGGCGCGGCGGCGCGCCAGGACGGCGCCAGCGGCGCGGCCAAGCCTGAGGATGAAATCGGCGCTGATCGGATAGCTGCCCACCCGGCCCCGGATGCCATCCGTGCCGAAGTATTTACGTTCGCTCATGGCTCTAACTCCTTGCTGGGACGACGGATCATACGCCGTCATGTGGACTCAGTCGTCGTCCGGCCAGCGCGGCATCGTGGGCTTGTCGATCCTGGGTGCCGTGTCGCCGGCCTTCACCGCGGCCCAGACGGCCAGGGCGTCTACCGTGGGTGCCACATCGTGGACGCGGACCATGATGGCGCCCCGCTGCACGGCAATGAGGGCCGCGGCGACGGAGCCCGCCGCGCGGTCGGCCGGCTCGGTGCGACCGGTGAGGCTGCCGATCATCGACTTTCGCGACAGCCCTGCATAGGCGCCGGCGCCCAGCTCGGCGAATCGCCCCATCGCCCGCAGCAGGGTCAGATTGTGGTCCAGATCCTTGCCGAACCCGAAACCGGGGTCCACCAGCACGCGGCGGCGGTCGATGCCGGCCAGCTCGCAGGCAAACAGGCGGTCGGTGAGGAAGCGATGTACCTCGCCCACCACGTCGTCGTAGGAGGGGGCATCCTGCATGCCGCGCGGTTCGCCCTGCATATGCATGAGGCACACGGGCACCCGTAGTTCGGCGGCGGCGTCCAGCGCGCCTTCGCGGCGCAGCGCGAACACGTCGTTGATCATGCCTGCGCCCGCGCCCACCGCCGCACGCATCACCTCGGGCTTGGATGTGTCGATCGAGATCGGCAGCGTCGTGGCGGCCGCAAGGCGTTCGATCAGTGGCACCACGCGGCGGATTTCTTCTTCCGCGGAAACCTCGTCTGCACCCGGCCGGGTGGACTCGCCGCCGATGTCGAGCATGTCGGCCCCCTCTTCTGCCAGGCGCATCGCATGCGCATAGGCCGCTTCGAGGGTGTCGTGCCGGCCGCCGTCGGAGAACGAGTCCGGGGTGACGTTGACGATGCCTGCGACCCGTGGCCGGTCGAGCACCAGGGCGCGGCCGTTGCAGTCGAGGGTGGCGGCGAAGGGGGCGAAGTTCATGGGATCAGCCCGGCTGCTGGCCGCCGATGGCGCCCATGAAACGACGGTAGTAACGCAGCTCGTCGATGGAGTCGCGGATATCCGACAGCGCCGTATGGGCGGAGTCCTTCTGGAAGCCCTTGGCGATTTCCGGAGACCAGCGGCGTGACAGCTCTTTCAGCGTGGAAACATCGAGGTTGCGGTAGTGGAAGTAGCGCTCAAGCTTCGGCATTTCGCGGTGCAGGAAGCGGCGGTCCTGGCAGATCGAGTTGCCGCACATAGGCGACTTGCCGGCGGGCACCCACTTCTTCAGGAATGCGATGGTGGCCTCCTCGGCCTGGTCTGCATGGGTATGCGACTCCACCACCTGCTTCCACAAGCCCGAGCGCATGTGCTGGTTGCGGTTCCAGGCATCCATCTGCTGAAGGCGGGCATCCGTGTTGGAAATGGCGAACACCGGCCCTTCGGCAAGCACGTTCAGATCCTTGTCGGTCACGATGGTGGCGATCTCGAGGATCGAATCGTTGTCCGTGTCCAGACCGGTCATTTCCAGATCGATCCAGATGAGGTTGTCTTCGTGCGCTTGCGACATGGGGGCTCCTTTGAGTGCGGTGAAGTCTAGCGGCAAGGGCCGTCGAAATCAGGTCGTGACATGCGATCATCGTCGTCATGGCCGAACCGACCTTCTACTGGCACGACTACGAAACCTTCGGCGCCGACCCGCGCCGCGACCGACCGGCCCAGTTCGCCGGCATCCGCACCGACGCCAACCTGGAGATCATCGGCGAGCCGCTGATGATCTACTGCAAGCCGCCGCGTGACTCCCTGCCCCAGCCCGTCGCAAGCCTCATCACCGGCATCGCGCCGCAGCTGGCCGAGCGCGAGGGCCTGTGCGAGGCCGCATTCGCGGCGGCGATCCACGACGAGATCGCGCGCCCGGGCACCTGCACCGTGGGCTACAACTCGCTGCGGTTCGACGACGAAGTCACCCGCCACCTGCTTTATCGCAACTTCTACGACCCGTACGGCCGTGAATGGGAAAACGGCAACTCGCGCTGGGACCTCATCGACCTCGTGCGCATGTGCCAGGCACTGCGCCCCGAGGGCATCGTATGGCCCTCGCGTGACGACGGTACACCCAGCTTCAAGCTGGAGCACCTGGCCAGCGCCAACGGCTTGAAGCAGGACCGCGCGCATGATGCCCTGTCCGACGTGGAAGCCCTGATCGCCCTCGCCCGCCTGCTGAAGGAGCGCCAGCCGCGCCTGTGGGAGTGGTATTTCGCCCTGCGCCGCAAGCAGCGCGTTTTCGAGCTGCTCGACGTGGCCGCCATGACACCGGTGGTGCATGTCTCCTCCCGTTATCCCGCCAGCCGGCACTGCCTCACGGTGATCGCCCCGCTGGCCGCGCACCCGTCGCGACAGGGCGAGGTCATCGTCTACGACCTCACGGCCGACCCGGCCGACCTGCTGGCCCTGGACGACGGCGACATCGCCGATCGCGTCTTCACCTCCCGGGCCGACCTGCCCGAAGGGGTCGAGCGTATCGCCCTGCGTACCGTTCGCGCCAACCATGCCCCGGCACTGGCCCCCCTGTCCGTGCTCAAGGGTGCCAACATGGAACGCCTGGGCCTGGACATGGACGCCGTGGAGCGCCATCTGGTCACGCTTCGCACCGCGGAAGGGCTGGCCGAGAAGCTGCGCCGCGTCTATGCACGGGCAGCCGACCTGCCGCCGGCCGAGGACCCTGAGCTGGGCCTCTATGGGGCATTCCTGCCGAATGCGGACCGCGCCCTGCTGGCCGACGTGCGGGCCACCCCGCCCGGGCAGCTCGGCACGCGCAGTTTCCCGTTCCGCGACCCCCGCTATCCGGAGCTGCTCTTCCGCTACCGGGCCAGGAACTGGCCGGAAACACTCGACGCAGACGAACAGGCCCGCTGGGAGGCCTTCCGCCTCGACCGGCTCACCCGCCGTGGCCCGCTCACAACACTCACCTTCGACGAATACACCGCGGAGCTGGCCGCCATGCGCGCCATGCCCGATGCCCCGCACGCCCTGCTCGACGAACTGGACGCCTGGGCGATCCACCTGCGCTGAACGAGCCATCCATGCCGCACAAGAGCTATTTCTCCCCTGCCACCTTCCGCTTCTTCAAGTCGCTGGTGCGCAACAACAACCGCGAGTGGTTCCACGCCCACAAGGACGACTACGAGCGTCACGTGCGCGAGCCGTTCACCCAGTTCATCACCGATATCCAGGCCCCGCTGGCAAAGATCAGCGAGCACTACCGCGCTGATCCGCGCAAGGTCGGCGGCTCGCTCTACCGCATCCACCGCGATACCCGTTTCGCGGGTGACAAGCAGCCCTACAAGGGCTGGCAGGGCTCGCGCTTCTTCCACGAGCGCCGGCATGAGATCCCGGCCCCGGGCTTCTACCTGCATATCCAGCCCGATGAGTGCTTCGTCGGTGCCGGCATGTGGCATCCGGAGCCGCCGGTGCTGAAGAAGCTGCGCGAATTCCTGGCCGACAACCCCGACTCATGGAAACGTGCGACGCAGGCCAAGGCCTTCCGCGAGCGTTACAGCTTCTGGGGCGAGAGCCTTACCCGGCCGCCCCGCGGCTTCGATCCCAACCATGAACTCATCGAAGACCTGAAACGGAAGAACTACGCCGCCGGCCAGGAATTCGACGAAGCCATGGCCTGTTCGGCGGAACTGCTGCCCTTCGTGGTGGACCACTTCAAGCGCCTCGCGCCGATGGTCGACTACCTGTGCGCGGCCCAGGAGCTGGAATTCTGAGCAATCGCAAGAAATTGCCCCATCAGCCTGTGTTTCCGGCAAAGCCGCACACGCCGTACCGTCACTTAACGCAGACTAATTACTTGCTGAACGGAATCTACGAAATGTCGCATAGACCACGACATTGTTCAGATAAAACGCGCTAGCTTCTGCACCGAACGTACACATCCGGTCTGACCGGTAAAGCGATGCCCACGCGCCGTGCATCGTGATTCTTTTCATGGCGCCATTCGTTCCAAGGAGATCGTCGTCATGCGCAACACGAAACTGATCATCGCGATGCTGGTGGGTTGCACCGTCCTCAGCGGCGCTGCGTTCGCGCAGGATGCCGCTCCGGCTCCGGCCGCCACTGGCCATCACGCCGCCGCTCACCAGCAGGCCAAGGCCGGTCACAAGAAGACGCACCACAAGAAGGCCACCAAGCCGGCCAAGGCCGCCACGAAGTAAGCATTCACCCGGCCACCGGGCCGGGGTGACAGGCAATACGTACATCGTTTGAAGCAGCACGTTCCGTAGCACACCCCATCGCTTCCAAGGAGATCTCTTCATGCGTAACACGAAACTGATCCTCGCCATGCTGGCTGGCTGCACCGTCCTCAGCGGCGCCGCGTTCGCACAGGACAGCTCCGCCGCTGCCCAGGACCAGAGCGCTGCTCCGGCCGCCGCTTCCACCGCCGCCAAGCCGGCCCATCACAAGGCCCATACCAAGAAGGCTGCCGACAGCTCGGACGCCTCCAGCGCCGCCGCCGGCAGCGAGAACGGCACGATGAAGTCGACCCACAAGAAGGGTCACAAGAAGGCAGACGATGCCACCGCGCCGGCTGCCGCCTCCACCGCCGGCAAGTAATCCGCCCCGGCTGTGAAACGAAAACCCGGCGCCGCAAGGCGCCGGGTTTTTCATTAAGTAACCCACACCCTGTAGGAGCGCGCCTCGCGCGCGACCGTCCAGGGCGAACGCCTCGCACGAAAACATGCCCCCCTGGCAAGGCAGGTACTCGTCAGTGCCGCGGCTACCATTACAGCGCAACGGTCTTACCGGTCGCGCGCAAGGCGCGCTCCTACAGGGGGGGGATCAGGGGCGGTGGTCGGCCACGAAATCCGTCGGCACGTGTACCCCGCGCCGGGCGATCTTCTCGGTCATGATCGTGTGGCGCATCATCAGGCCCGAGACGATGTAGGCCGTCGCGCAGGCGGCCAGCAATGGCAGCAGTGCGTGCGGCTGCAATGTGGTCTCGAACACGAACACGGCCGAGGTCATCAGGGCGCGGGTCGCTCCGGCGAACAGCGCAGCCATGCCGATGAGCGCAGCCATGCGGGGGTCCACATGCAACCACGGAATCTGCGCCAGCAGCACGCCCGCCACGCCACCTGCCGCGCCGCCAATGGTGAACAAGGGCGCCAGCGTGCCACCCGACGTGCCACTGCCCAGGGCGACCGACCACGACACCAGTTTCGCCAGCGCCAGCCATGCCATGGCCGCCAGGCCCAGGTGCCCCGACACCACGGCCACGATGTTCTCGTAGCCCACCCCGAGCGTCGCCGGGGCCACGTAGCCCACGGCACCGACCACCAGGCCGCCCAGCGCCGGCCACCACATCCAGTGGATCGGCAGCTTTTCGAAAGCATCCTCGATGCCATAGGTCAGCCGGGTGATGGCGACACCGGCCACACCCATCACCACGCCGAGCAAGGCATAGGCAATAAGGGCCATCGGCGCCACGGCCGACAGCGCAGGCATCGAAAACACCGGCCCCGGGCCTTCCAGCGCGAATCGCACCCCCGTACCCGCCGCAGCGGCGAGCGTCACCGGCAACAACGAGCGTGCGCGGCGTTCGAACAACAGCAGTTCGATACTCAGCAGCACGGCCGAGACCGGCGCGCTGAACACCGCCGCCATGCCGGCCGCCGCGCCCGCCGCCAGCAGGGTTTTTCGCTCGTCGGCGCTTACCGGCAGGTGCTGGCCAAGCAGCGAGCCAAGTGCGCCACCCGTGGCGATGATCGGTCCTTCCGCGCCGAACGGACCGCCCGTGCCGATGGCAATCGCCGACGAGACCGGCTTCAGCCAGGTCATACGCGCAGGAATGCGGCTTTCGTTGGTGAGTACCTGCTCCATCGCTTCCGGGATGCCGTGACCGCGAATGGCCCGCGATCCCCAGCGCGCCATCGCACCCACGACCAGGCCGCCCGCGGCCGGCAGCACGATGACCCACGCGCCAAGGTGGTGCCCTGACGGACTGACGAACGCGGTATCGAGGCGTCCGAAGAACGCAAGATTGGTCACCAGCCCGATCAGCATCGTCAACAGGCGTGCCACGCACGCCACGCCCATGCCGAGCACGACGGCAAGCAATCCGATGCGCAGGATGCGTGCGTCAAGCAGCGGCAGGCGCGTCGGCATGTGGGCATCGACGAGCGCCTGGTCCAGCGAAGGGGCGAGCGGAAGCGCCGCACGATCGTGCGGTATATGCAGGGGGTCGGTCATGGTGGGGGCCGCGAGGAAGTACGTCGCGGAAAGGCTACCGGGAACGGCGCTTCGTAGCTGGCTGGCAGATGAACGGGGCATCCCTGCCCCGGGGCTGGTCAGAATTCCTGCCAGATCACGGTGTCCTGATCCGCCTTCGGCAGCGGACGGGTTACCGAAGGCATCGATACGCGCCGGGTGGACGCGGGCGCCGTTGCCTGGTCTTCCTCGCCATCGATATGGAAGAACGCCACCTGACGCATCAGCTCTTCCGCCAGTTCCAGCATCTGCCGGCTGGCGGCGCTGGTTTCTTCCACGAGGGCCGCGTTCTGCTGGGTGACTTCATCGAGCGCGGTGACCGCACTGTTGACCTGTTCGATGCCTGCCGACTGCTGCAACGAAGCCGCCGCGATATTGCCGACGATGCCGGATACCTTGTCGGCCCCCGTGCCGATCAGCGACAGCGCCTCCCCCGTGCGACGCACGAGCACGGAGCCCGTATCGACACGCTCGGCGGCATCGCCGATGAGTTTCTTGATGTCGCGTGCCGCCGTTGCACTGCGCTGGGCCAGCACGCGCACCTCGCCGGCCACCACCGCGAAACCCCTGCCCTGTTCACCGGCACGCGCCGCTTCCACGGCGGCGTTCAGTGCAAGCAGGTTGGTCTGGAACGCGATCTCGTCGATCAGCACGGCGATCTCGCCGACACTGCGGCTGGCCTCGGTGATCTGCGCCATCGCGCTCACCGCATCGCCCGCGACACTGCGACCGGTCGTGGCATCGCGCAACAGTGTCACCGTGAGGTCGCGCGCCACCCCGGCGCCTTCGGAGTTTTCACGCACGGTGGCGGTCATCTCCTCCATCGATGCCGCGGTTTCTTCCAGCGAGGACGCCTGCTCCTGCGTGCGGCTGGACAGATCGTCAGAACCCGCGGAAATATCGCGCGCCGCATAGGTGACCTGGCGTGCATTGTCGCGCACGCGCCCCACGATCTCGGTCAGTTTCACGTCCATGGCCGAGAGCGAACGAAGCATGTCGCTCAGTTCGTCGCTCCCGTCGACATGCAGGTGATGGTTGAGTTCACCCTGGCTGATGCGCCCGGCAAGATCGCGTGCACGCAGCAGCGGCACCATCACGGCGCGGATCAACAGGAACCCCGCCAGCGCCACCAGCACGCCGGATACCACCAGCACGCCGATCGTCAGCATTACGATCTGGTGCTCGCGCTGCGAGGAGGCGACGAAGGCCTCGTCGGCCTGCCGCTCGTTCACCGCCACGATCTGCCCGATGCCATTGGTCGCCGCGTCCAGCGCCGGTGCCATCTGCTTGATCAGGAAGGCCACGGCGGTCGCCCGGTCGCCCGCGGCCTTGTCCAGGCCTTCTTTCAGGCGCTGGTCGGCCACCTGCTCGGCAGCGATGAAGACCTTGGCGAGGCCCCGCTCCTCGTCGCTGGTCACCAATGCCGGGTAGTAGGCGCTCCAGGCCTTCTCACGCTGCACGCCGATGGCATCGATCCGCTGGCGCGCCTCGGCCACTGCCTCGGGTGTCGCCACCACGAGCGCCCGGTTGAACGCCGCCCTCTGGTCCGTCAGCGCCGTGCGCACGTTCGTCACATGGACGATCGGCATCAGCGTGTCCCTGTACATCGACTCGAGGCTGGACTGTGTCCGCCCCAGTGCCACCAGGCCGGTAGCCCCGATGACGATTGCCGCCACCAGAGCCCCTGCCATGGTCAAAATGATTCGCCACCTGACCGTCATCACCCTTCACTCCCGAGAGAAACCTTGCCGGTTATCGGCAAAAAAGGTCCGGGCTTGAACCTGACGGCAAATCGCAAGTATTTGATGAAAAAGGAACTGGCGCCGATTGTTGCAAATTGAATACTTGCGCCCTTCAGTATCGGGGGCGTGGCGCCTCGTTGCCTGTCCGCCCTGCATACAGGTAATCGAAGGCGGTGAGCGTGGCGGTGCCGCCATTCACCCGCAGCAACCCCCTGGCGCCGAACGGCAGCGTCCACTTGTCCGGACCGTGGCCGAACACGAGACCGCGCAGCATGGGTACGTCGCAGATGCGGCGGAAACGTTCCAGGGCGTGATCGAGGTCGTAACCGTTGTCGTACTCGCTCACCCGCTGGCCACCGAGGCCACCCAGCAGCACCGCGCGCTGGCGATCGAGTACACCGCTGAGCTTCAGCTCGTAGAGCATCCGCTCGATGCGGTAGACCAGCTCGCCGGTTTCCTCGATGTAGAGGATGCCGCCATCGAAGGCCGGCATGTACGGCGTGCCGATGAGACTGCAAAGCGCCGACAGGTTGCCGCCCCACAGTGTGCCTTGCACCAACAGGTCGGACTGTGGCTCCGGGCAGATCCAGCCCACCTCGGTGCGGGGCTCCTGGAGGGTCTGCCAGAAGTGGCGCCAGGTGCTTTCACGCAGGTAGGCCGGACCGAAATCCTGCACCAGCATCGGGCCGTGCAGCGAGCCGATGCCCGCTTTCGCGTAAAGCGCGCACTGGATCACGGTGAAATCGCCATGACCGACGAACACGCAGGACGATTCACGGAAACGTGCCGCCAGCCCGGTGTAATTGATGCCTTCGAGCAGGGAAATGCCGCCGTAACCACCGCAGATCGCCATCGCCACGTCGGGCAGGGCGATATCGGGGTCGGCAAGCGCGTTGATGTCGGCAAGACGCTCCGCGTCGCTGCCGGCGAAACGCAGCGCGACGCGATCGACCACGCCGTCGCCGAGGATGGTGTGCCCGGCCGCCTGCAGGCGTTCGATGCCACGTTGGCAGGCGGCGCGGTCTTCCGCGTAACCGGAGGGAGCGATGAGCCGTATATCGAGATGTTTCGGCATGACTGGGAACATGTGACCGGCCATACCAATACCGCTACGCCCCGATGAAGGCAACCCGAAGTTGACCGGTTCGGGTAATGTCGCCCCTTGCTCCATCGTTACCACTCCATGCCTGCGCCCACACTGAAACCGGCATCGCCCCGCGAATTGGCCGTGCCGCTGAGCTTGTAGACCCAGCCGCCGCCGTCGGTCACCGTGGACACACCCACCGCGATGCTCGATTCGCCACGGAACGTACCGCCCGCTATGGCCGCCATGTTACGCCCTGGCGTGGTCGCCTGTGGCAATCCGGCCATCGCCATCGCCGAGGCGACACCCGCGCTGGCCCGGTTGTTGGCGTTCTGGATGGTGCGGTTCATGGCGTTGACCTTCTGGTCGGTGTAGCTGCGCGACCAGTCGGCCACCTGGTTCAGCTGCCCGACGTTGGCAGCGTCCGTGGCGGCCGTGCCGGCACCCACGTTGTGGACCACGGCCGGCGTACCCGCCGAACCCAGGCTGACGTTGCCGTAATCGACGCTTCCATCCGCGCGCGTATCGTAGTGGACGCCACTGGCACGCACGGCATTTACCTGGCTCACGTTTGCCGCATCGGTATCGGCGGTGCCCGCCGCCACGTTGGTGACCTGCCGCTCGGCGCCCTTGCTGCCCACCGAAACGCTGTTGGCGCGATCGGCCACCGAGCCCGCACCCACGGCCACGGAGTTCTGTGCCGTAGCCTGTGCGCCGTTGCCCACGGCCGTGCTGTTGGCACCGGACGAACTGGAACCGGCACCGGCAGCGACGCTGTTGCCACCGGCAGACGCCGCGTTGGGCAGGTTGTTGCTGTTGTTGACGCTGAGTGCGCCATTCGTGCCGCCACCGTTACCGCCCTGCTGCAAGGC
The DNA here is from genome assembly GCF_023699965.1 of Luteibacter anthropi. Lineage (NCBI taxonomy): Bacteria > Pseudomonadati > Pseudomonadota > Gammaproteobacteria > Lysobacterales > Rhodanobacteraceae > Luteibacter > Luteibacter anthropi. The sequence continues at coordinate 3,537,001 of NZ_CP077072.1, read as the reverse complement.
GAGGATGCTGTTGTAGAGGGCAACGTTGCTGAAGGCATTGCCGGTGTTCTGCGTCCATTGCCACAGCTGTCCACCCGTGATGGCGTCCGCGCTGGCCTGCGCGATGCTGCCGGCCGCCACGTTGCCGATATGCACGGCGGCACCGCCCGGATTCAGCGTCACGCTACCGTGCGTGGCGTCGTCGTACTGCACGGACGATGCGCCGATGCTGCCCGCCAGGTTGGCTACCGCCCGCAACTGACGCACGTTCACCGCATCGGTGTCGTCCGTGCCACCGGCCACGTTGGCGATCTGCCGTTCGGCACCCGCCGTGCCCACCGAGACAACGCCCTGCGCTGGCACGGCGACGCCACTGAAGGCTTCCGTACCACTGCCCGTGCGGCTGGCTACAGAGCCTGATCCAAGGGCCACGCCGCCGGCCACCGTTGCCTGCGAACCGACGCCAAGGGCCGTCGCCCCCGCAGCCGTTGCCTGTGCCTGGGAACCGTAGGCCGCCGTATTCGCGCCGGATGCGACGGTCCCGCCGCCGATGGCCACGCTTTCCGTACCGCTGGCCTGGGCGGGTGCCTGGGTGGAGCTCACGGCGACGTAGGGCGTGTTGATGCCAGACGCCAGGCTGTTCACCCGTGCGTTCAATGCATTGACGGAGCCGTCGATCGAATTGAAGGCGGCGCCTGCATTGCCGAAGCTCGCATTGGAGACGTTGCCATTCGCATCCACGGGACGCAGGGCGAACGTCGGCGCGGTGAATGTCAAGGTAAGCGGATCAAACGCCGCCCCTGCACCGAGGAACCCGACGAGGGCGGCATTGCTGGTGAACAACTGGCCGCCGCTGATCGCGTCGTGGCTGCCCGCCGCCACCGCACCATCGGCCAGGTTGCCGATGCCCACCGTGCCCGCTACGCCACCCGCCAGGGTGACGTGGTTGAGCTTGTTGCCGCCGCTGTCGCGGTCGTAATTGACTGCCCCCGCCGTTGCCTGGGCCACGCCGTCGTTGACGGCACGCAGCTGGGAGACATTCACGGCGTCGCTATCCGACAATCCAGCCGCGAGGCCCGTGAGCTGCCGACCGCCGACGTTCACTTCACCCGTGGAGCTCTGCGGCGTCGTGAGCGCATAGGCGGCGTAGTTGGTGCGCGCACCCACCGTGGTGGCGGAGTTGCCGCCAAGGGCAATGCTGTTCGCATTCGCTGCCGTTGCGCCACCACCGATGGCGATGCTTTCCGCACCGGTCGCTGTTGCGGCGGCGGCCGTGGAGTTCACCTGCACGTATTTCAGGCCACCGGTGTAGAGCGATGAGATGCGCGTGTTGACGTTGCCCAGCGAGTCGCCGATGGTCGTCAGTGCACCGCCGACCGAGCCTGCGTTACCTGGCGTATTGGTGCCGTCCGTGCCAATCACCGGTACGTTGTAGGTCGGGCCGGTGAAATTGCCACCCGCATCCACCGTCGTGCCGCCACCGAGATACGTCACCACGGCCTGGTTCGTCGCGTTGAGCTGGGTGCCATTGACTGCATCATGGCTGGTGGTCGACAGCACGCCCGGTCCGACATTGTGGATACCTACCGTGCCCGTGCCTGCGCCCGTCAGCGTGATGTTGTTGGTGGGGTTGCCCGCACCGTCGTCGTCGTAACGCACCGCCAGGCGACCGAGCGAACCGACATCGGTGCTCACTGCACGCAACTGCTGGATATTGGCTGCATCGCTATCCAGCGTGCCGGCGGCTACGCCGGTGATCTTGCGGTTGCCGAGGTTCAGCTCACCGTTCGACGTCTGCGGTGCCGTGATGCCGTAGGCCGTGTACCCCACCTGAGCACCAACGGTCGTCGCCGAACCATTGCCAAGCGCAATGCTGTTCGCGTTCGCCGCCGTCGCCCCACCACCGATGGCGATGCTTTCCGCGCCCGTCGCCGATGCGGCGGCGGCCGTGGAGTTCACCTGCACGTATTTCAGGCCACCGGTGTAGAGCGATGAGATGCGCGTGTTGACGTTGCCCAGCGAGTCGCCGATGGTCGTCAGCGCACCGCCGACCGAGCCTGCGTTACCTGGCGTGTTGGTGCCGTCCGTGCCAATCACCGGTACGTTGTAGGTCGGGCCGGTGAAATTGCCACCCGCATCCACCGTCGTGCCGCCACCGAGATACGTCACCACGGCCTGGTTCGTCGCGTTGAGCTGGGTGCCATTGACTGCATCATGGCTGGTGGTCGACAGCACGCCCGGTCCGACATTGTGGATACCTACCGTGCCCGTGCCTGCGCCCGTCAGCGTGATGTTGTTGGTGGGGTTGCCCGCACCGTCGTCGTCGTAACGCACCGCCAGGCGACCGAGCGAGCCCACGTCGCCACTCACGGCAGAGAGCTGAGCGACGTTTACTGCATCGCTTGCCGCACTGCCCGCCGCCACACCGGTGATCTTGCGGGTACCCACATTCACCTCGCCGAGCGAGGTCTGCGGCGCGGTGAGGCCGAACGCCGTGTACCCGGTCTGGGCACCTACGGTGGTCACCGAACCCGCACCCAGTGCCACGCTGTTGGCGTTGGCCGCTGAGGCCCCGTTGCCTATGGCAACACCCCCGGCGGCACCGGCCGTGGCGGCGCCCCCAATGGCGATCCCTTCCGCGCCCGTTGCCGTCGGCAAAACCGCCGTGGAGTTCACGGCCACATACTGGGCACCGCCCGTGTCGAGTGCATTGAGGCGGATGTTCACGTTGCCCAGCGACGAGTCGAGCTGGGACAGTGCTTGCCCCACCGTGCCGTAAGTGTTGCGCGTGACATTGCCCGCGAGGTCGATGGCGCCGATGGAGAATGCCGGCGGCGTGAAGGTACCGGTCGTGCCATTGAAACCGGCACCCGCACCCAGGTATCCCGCCAGCGTCGTATTGGTACCGAACAGCTGGGTACCGTTCACGGCGTCGAGGCTGGTTGCCGTGACCGTGCCGGCACCGAGGTTGCCAAGACCCACGCTTCCCGTGCCCGTACCCGAGAGACTGACGTGGTTGGTCGCGTTACCCAGGCCGTCCGCGTCGTAGCGCACGGCCAGCTTGCCCAGGGCGGAGACGCTGTTGTTCACCCCGGTGAGCTGGGCCACGTTCACCGCATCGGTCGCCGCACTGCCTGCCGCGAGCCCGGTGATCTTGCGCGTACCGACGGCCACCTCGCCCAGCGAACTCTGCGGCGTGGCGATGCCGATCGCGGTATAGCCCGTCTGTGCGCCCACCGTGGTGACGGAACCTGCGCCCAGCGCCACGCTGTTGGCGTTGCCCGCGGATGCACCGGACCCCAGTGCGATGCCGTCCACGCCCGCTGCCGTACTGGGGGCACCTGTCGAGTTGATTTTCAGGTACGGCAGGTTGCCTGCGTTGATGTTCGTGATCTGCGTATTGAGCGAGGTCAGCGAGCCGCCGACCCGGCTGAAGGCTGTCGTGACGTCGCCGGCCGTGGTGGGCGTTACCACGCCACCGTTACTGATTACGGGAACATCGAACGTCGGTGCGGTGAATACGCCCGCACCGTTCGCCGCGGTCGTGCCACCGAAGAAGGTGGCGACCGCCTGATTGGTGGTATTGAGCTGCGTGCCGTTCACGGCATCGGTGCTCGTCGCGTTGATCGCGCCGGGCCCCAGGTTACCCAGGCCAACCGTTCCGGCACCGGTGCCCACGAGGCTGATGTGGTTGGTTGCGTTGCCCAGCCCGTCCGCGTCGTACAGCACGGCAAGCCTGCCCAGCGACGAGACGGCATTGTTCACGCCGGTCAGCTGCGCCACGTTTACCGCATCCGTCGGGGCACTGCCGGCGGCAAGGCCCGTGAGCTTGCGCGTGCCGATGGCCACTTCGCCCAGCGAGCTTTGCGGCGTGGCTATGCCGATGGCCGTATAGCCTGTTTGCGCACCAACGGTAGTCGTCGAGCCTGCGCCCAGCGCAATGCTGTTGTTGTTGGCTGCATTGGCGCCCGAACCGAGGGCGATGGCATCGGTACCGGTAGCCGTGCTGGGTGCACCAGTGGAATTGATCTTGAGATACGGCAGGGAGCCTGCCGTGATGTTGGCGATCTGGGTATTCAACGCCGTGAGCGAACCACCTACGGTATTGAACGCGGTAGTGACGTTGTTCGCGGTGCCCGGCGTAACGATCCCGGTCGTGCTGATCGCCGGCGTGTTGAATGTGGGCGCGGTGAATACGCCTGCATTGTTCGCCGCCGTGGTGCCACCGAAATACGTGGCCACCGCCTGGTTGGTCGTATTGAGCTGACCGCCATTTACCGCATCGGTGCTGCCTGCAGCGAGCGATCCGGCGCTCAGATTGCCCAGTCCGACCGTTCCCGCGCCGGCGCCCACGAGACTGATGTGGTTGGTCGCATTACCCGACCCGTCCGCGTCGTACAGCACCGCAAGCTTGCCCAGCGACGATACGGCGTTGTTCACGCCGGACAGCTGCGCCACGTTCACCGCATCCGTGGGTGCACTACCAGCGGCAAGACCGGTGAGCTTGCGTGTGCCGATAGCCACTTCGCCCAACGAGCTCTGCGGCGTAGCAAGACCGATGGCCGTATACCCCGTCTGCGCACCCACCGTGGTCGTGGAGCCCGCACCCAGCGCAATGCTGTTGTTATTGGCTGCATTGGCGCCCGAACCGAGTGCGATCGCATCGGTACCGGTGGCCGTACTGGGAGCGCCAGTGGAATTGATTTTCAGATAAGGCAGCGAACCCGCGGCAATGTTGGCGATCTGCGTATTCAGGCTGGTCAGCGAACCGCCGACGTTGTTGAAGGCCGTCGTGACGTCATTGGCGACGCCGGGTGTGACGCCCCCGCTTGTGCTGATCAGTGGTGTATTGAAGGTGGGCGCGGTGAACACGCCGGCCGCGTTGGCTGTGGTGGTGCCACCAAAATACGTAGCCACCGCCTGATTGGTGGTGTTGAGCTGTGCGCCGTTGACGCCATCCAGGCTCGCCGCACCCAGGACACCCGGTGCCAGGTTGTGCAGGCCGACCGAACCGGTGCCCGTCCCCTTCAACGTAATCGAGTTGGTGGGGTTGCCGCTGCCGTCGGGATCGTAGGTCACCGCCAGCAGATCGAGTGCACCGATGCCCGCGAGCGCACCTTTGAGCTGCAATACGTTGACCGCATCGTAGTTGTCACTGCCTGCCGCAACATGCGACACCTGCCGCTCGTTACCTGTGCTGCCCACGGAGACGGCACCGACGGAATTCTGCACTGGGGTAAGGCCGAAAGCGGTATACCCCGCCTGTGCCGCACGATCGCCCAGCGAGGCATTACCCAGCACGACGCTGTTGACCTGGGTGGATGTCGCATTGGCGCCAAGGATGGTCTGCGCGTTTGCCGTGCCCGCCGCACTGTCGCCGATCACCACGGAATTGCCCTTGCGCGTGGCGAAGTTGTTGGTCGGCACGCCGGAAGGATTGGTGGGATCGTTACGGCCATTGCCCGGGAAGACGTTATTGGCGTCTTCGGCGGGCAGCGTATGGCTCGCACCGCGACCGATCACCACTTCCTGCGAGCCGTTGGCCGTGGCCCGGTCACCGACGATCACCTGGTTATCCTGCGCCGGATTGACGGCCCAGCAGCGGGCGAGCGGAATGCCGAGCAGGCTGGCGCAGTCGGCCGACCATGCAGGCGAACCACCCGGCAACAGGATGCCGCCGAGACCGCCGTTGGTGAAGTTGTCGGTACCGCGGTTGATGTTGGTGATGTAGCTGTCGGAGGTCACGCCACCGAGCAGCGTCAGGTGCTGGTTCTGGCCGAGCAACGTGCCGTTGATCGCCGTCGATGTGGGCGTGAGGTTCACCAGGTTCGCGGCACCGATGCCCAGGCTCTGGAACGTACCGGTGATGTTCACCGTGTTGAGGTTCAGTGCGCCGCTGTTGATGTACTGCGAACTGGGGTTGAGCAACGTGGTGATCGTGGGCGCCAGCGACGTGTTCGATGGTGCGATGAGCCCGCCGGAACCGAGGATCAGGCCCGCACGGAAAGGCTCCGCAGGCAGCGGATAACGCGGATCGCCCGGGGCGATGATCGATGGCGAAATGCCCTGTGCCGAGACAAAATTGGTCGTTGCAGGCGACGACGTAAGCGCCTGGCGTCCTGCACCGAAGGTGTTCAGTGGGCCTGAACCGGCCACCGATGAGGTCACCGGCGTTTCATCCTTCGCAGACGATGTCGTGGCCGTATCGTCCTCGTCGTCCTGCGCCTTTTTATTCTTTGCCTTCCTGGCAACCGGTGCCTTTTCCTTGCTGGCAGAAGGCGTCACGGTACCGTTCGATGCAGTGCCTGCCTGCGGGGCCGCCTGCTGTGCGCCGGCAGTGCCAGCGAGGAAAACCACGGCTGCCACGAGCGCAAGACGAACCATGGCAAGGCGGCTGAATGCGACAAACAAAAGGCGCGTCGCTTGCGCGACGCGCCCCATGAACAAGGCTACTGAACGTTTCACGGCAGTCTCCCCCGCTTCGATTTCCCTGCGTACAGGACGCGTAGGGTTCGATTAGAGGTGTCCCGCCCGGATACCGTTGATCAATTGCGGCAATCAGCTAGCCCTAAACGGCACAATGCCAAATCGATCACGGTCACCAGCCGTCATATCCTCCCTCACCTGCCGCGGCGAGATCTTCGGCCGCCACGCTGCGCGTGAGCGTTTCGCGCGGCTGCTCGCCGAACACGCTGCGGTACTTCTCGGCAAAACGCGAGAGGTCCCACATGCCGCAGCTGAGCGCCACCGACTTCACCGAACGACGCCCGGCTTCCGCGGTGATCAGGCTACGGTGAGCCGTGCACAGGCGAAGCATGGCGAGATAGCGATTGGGTGGAATGCCCAGCAGGTCGTCGAAGGCGTAGCGCAGTCCGCGTTCGCTCGCTCCTGCCGCCTGGCAGAGCTCGTGCGAGTAGATGTCGCGACGCAGGTTGGCCCGCATGAACCGCTCTGCCCGGCGCATCACCTGGTAATGGGCACGACGACCACGGGAGGCCACCGGCCTCTCCTCGGACGACGAGGCCAATGCCACGCGGATGTGCTCGTCGAGCAGGTCTTCGACGGGGCCGAAGGCCGTATCGTCGGATTCGTTCACGCGGTCGCGGATCTGGCGATAGGCCCGCTTCAGGTGCTCGGAATGCACCGAGAACAACCGTAGCCGCTGCGCCGCCATATCGACGTCAGCGTGGTCCGATGCCATGAAGCGCGTACGGAACCTGGCGTAAGGCGCAATCACCAGGGTGAAGCGCGTGCCCCGTTCGAACATGAAATCGGTGGGCGTTCCCCTCAGCAGGGTCACGGCCATGTCCGATTCGATGCCCACGCCCTGGCACCAGCTGCGTTCACCGGCTTCGTGCAGGTAGACCAGCATGCAGGAATCGTCGGGAACGGTAAGCGATCCGCGCACGTCGAAATCGATATGCGCACTGAAGTAGGTGACCCCGTCATGGGTCTTCGTGGCGATGGCAGCACGCGGACGTGCCGGACTCAAGGTAAGCAGGTCGACGTCACAGACCCCGAGCGCAGCGCCCAGCGTCACCAGATCGTAGTCCTCCAACCCCTGCACATCGGATGGACGGCTCATGCATGGACCTCCGTGTGGAACTTAATCAACAACTGTCGCATCGGCGGGACAGTATCGACGTGGCGATGCTTTGTCCCGGCAACGCCCCTTTCGTTGCCCTTCCTGAACCGAACGCACCTCACTCCCATATTTACCCCCCACAAACGTCCCAGCACGCCAGCCTGCATGCTATTGGAAAATACTCCCAAAATAGGGCGATCGGCTAGCTCCCGGCACGAATCGCCCGTGCTTATATCTAACGATGTAATGCAGGAATTGCCAGTACGTTGTGAAAATGCCGATTTCGCGTAACGTCAGATGAAACTATCTGACGAATTTGGCAAAAGTGCCGCCTGCGCAAGGCCGGATACTACGCCGAGCGAGGGGTCTCCATGCACCACCGGGATGCCTTCGAAGCTTGCGGCCACCCTGTCGCGAACCTGCGGCGAGCGTGATGTTCCTCCGGTCAGGAAAATACTCGAGGGCGCCTCTTCAATATCCGCGCCGGCCTGAATCAGCAGCCTGGAAATTCGATCGAGAAAATCCTCCGAAGCCACGAAAAAATCGTCGGAAGCCGCATTAACAGCCAGTCCGGACTCGATGAATTCGAGGGAGGTGCTGGCCGAGGGCTTTCCACTTAGATCGATCTTCATGCGTTCGGCCGCCTGGTTGAGGCGGGTGGTCTGGCCACTGCCCTGCAGGGCGCGCAGGCGCGCACCGTAAGGTTCTTCGACCATGCGGTAGTCCTGTTTGCGGAATTCACGCTGCTTGGGGAGGTTGTGGACACTGGCCGCCTCCACGAAATGGTGCACAGGCACGGCTCCGGCATCCTTGCCGAACAGCGGCATGAAGGCGTGCAGGCTCATGCCCACGTCCAGATCGGTGCCACCCCGGGGCAGGCCCCAGCTGCGACGCATGACCGGGGGCTGGCCTGCGCCCAGCTCGGCGTAGGCGACGTCGGTGGTACCACCGCCGATATCCACGATCAGGGCGCGCTGCCGCTCCGCCAGCGAGAGGTGGTAGTGCATGGCCGCTGCCGCCGGCTCTTCCAGGAAGGACACGTCGTCAAAACCCGCCACGCCGGCTGCCTCGCGCAGGATGGACAGGGCCTGCTCGCCGCCTGCCGGTCCCATGGAGCTGCGGAATTCGACCGGCCGGCCGATCACGGCCGATCGCACCGGAGTCCCGAACTGGCGGGTGGCCACAAGGCGAACGTGCTCGAGGATATGGGCCGCGATGCTGACGATGGTCTTGCGCACACGGGGGTCCAGCCGGTAACCGAACATGGACTTGGGGGATTCGATGAGGTTGCCCGTGCCCTCTTCGAGATAGGCCTCGACGGCCTCCTCGCCGAACAAGGCATCCTGGAAGCTGGCCACCGAGCCCGAGGCCTCGCGGATGCGCTCTTCCATCCACTGCCGCCGTACGACGCGGATGGCGTCGCGGCGCAGGGTGCCATCGGGCCGCGGCGAGCGCCCGTTCTGCCGCTCGTCGGCTCGGGTCGAGCGGATGAAGGCTTCCACCTGGGCTTCCAGGGCGGGGGTGAGCACGAAGTCGTCCACGTCGGGCACCACCTCGGGGAAGAACACGGCCGTGCGGAACTGCCGCGCCTCGCCGAAGCGGACCAGCTCAAGCTGCCCGTCCACCACCGCGGCCGCCGCCGAATAGCTGGTTCCAAAGTCGATGCCGATGCGCATGTGGGGTTCCCGGTGCGAAAAACCGTGCATTATCGCCCGTCTGGGGCATGGGTGACAGGACACGCCCAATCGCTACACTCGGTGTCCACCCACAAACGAAGGGAATGCCCTGCCGATGCGACGCCTCGCACTCGCCTGCCTTGCCGCCCTGACCCTGGCCGGCTGCCAGTCCCATGACGACGACACCCCGGCCAAGGCCGCCCCGCCGGGCCCCGCACCAGTGTCTACATCGCCCCCGCCGCCGCTTCCCGCGGTAGCCAACGAGCAGCACACCTTCACCCCGGAGATCACCGCCGGTGACTTCGCAGCTCATCTGAGGGTTATCTCATCGGACGAGTACGACGGCCGCAAGCCAGGCACCCTTGGGGAGCGCCTGACCACCAACTACATCATCGAACAGTTCAAGCGCATGGGCCTGCAGCCCGGCAACAAGGGCGAGTGGGTGCAGACCGTTCCGGCCGTCGCCACCGAACTGACCGGGCAGGACACGCTCAAGCTCGACGTCAGCGAAGGCGGCGGCACCGAGGCCTTCGCCTTTGGCAAGGATATGGTCGCCGGCACGCTCCAGGCGAAGTCGGATGTGGAGCTGAAGGATTCCGACATCGTGTTCGCCGGGTACGGCGTGGATGCGCCGGAAGCCCAGTGGAACGATTTCGACAGCATCGACGTCAAGGGTAAGACGGTGATCGTGCTGGTCAACGACCCGGGCTGGAACGGCAACGATCCGAAGCTGTTCAAGGGCCGCGAGATGACCTACTACGGCCGCTGGACCTACAAGTTCGAGGAAGGCGCACGCAAGGGAGCCGCTGCCGTATTCATCGTGCATCAGACCGACCCGGCCGCCTACGGCTGGAACGTGGTGCAGAGCGGCTGGACCATGCCGCGCCTTGACCTGCCCGAAAGCGAAGACCCGGCACCCCGCCTGCCCGTGGCTGGTTGGCTTACCCATGAGGCTGCCCAGCGACTGTTCGCCAAGGCGGGCAAGAACTTCGACGAACTGGCGAAACAGGCCGATGTGCGCGGCTTCAAGGCCGTACCGCTGGATGCGAAGGCGAACATCTCGCTGCATAGCAACATCACGCATTCGCTGAGCAACAACGTGATCGGCATGGTGAAGGGGACAGACAAGCCCGACGAGGCCGTGGTCTATACCGCCCACTGGGATCACCTGGGTCACGACCCGGCACTGAAGGGCCATCAGATCTACAACGGCGCCATCGACAACGGCACGGGTATTGCCGCGTTGCTGGAAATCGCAGGCAAGTTCGCCGAGGACAAGCCGAAGCGCACCGTCGTGTTTGCTGCCGTAACGATGGAAGAGTCCGGTCTGCTGGGTTCGAAGTACTACGTCGCCCATCCGCCCTTCCCGCTCGCGAAGACCGTGGCGGACATCAACATGGACGCCCTGCCTGTCACCGGGCCGACGAAGGACATGGAAGTGGTCGGTCGCGGACAGAGCGATCTGGAAGACATGTTCGCCGATGTGCTCAAGGCCGATGGCCGCGTGGTGAGCGCCGATCCGACGCCGGAGAAAGGCCATTACTTCCGCTCGGATCACTTCAACTTCGCCAAGGCGGGCGTGCCAGCACTGGCCGCCAATGGCGGCAGCGATATGGTGAACGGTGGCAAGGCAGCCGGTGAAGCGGCGGCCGAGGATTACGTGAAGAACCACTATCACCAAGTGACGGATGTCTACGACATGCGCTGGGACTTCACTGGCGTGACGCAGAACGTGGTTGCCTTCTACAAGCTGGGCGAGAAGCTGGCCAACAGCGATGTGTGGCCGGTGTGGAAGGATGGCAGCGAGTTCAAGGCCGTGCGTGAGAAATCGCTTGCGGATGCTGCCAAGGCGCCGAAGAAGTGATCGTGTAACGCGCTGCATCGGTTGAGAGCCGATGCAGCGTGGTCGCGATGCTGGTGAACCGGGGCGCTGGGTTCCTGTTTTCACAGGAACGACGAGTAGGGAAGATAACGACAACCCCGCCCTACTCGTCGTTCCAGCGAAAGCTGGAACCCAGCGCGAGGCACTGGGTTGTCGCGAGGGCACCCCCTACGCAAAGCCGATGTAGCGTGGTCGCGGTGCTGGGGAACCGGGGCGCTGGGTTCCTGTTTTTACAGGAACGACGAGTAGGGAAGATAACGACAACCCCACCCGAAGCCGTCGTTCCAGCGAAAGCTGGAACCCAGCGCGAGGCACTGGGTTGTCGCGAGGGCACCCCCTACGCAAAGCCGATGTAGCGTCGTCGCGGTGCCGGTGAACTGGGGCGCTGGGTTCCTGTTTTCACAGGAACGACGTCAGTAATTCACCTGCAACTGCACGCGAAGCAGCTTGCCTTCTATCTTCCGGTACGGTGCCGATCCCACGTCCGTGCGGCGCATATTGGCGAATGCCACCGCCAGCTCCACGGCATTCGACGGCTGCCACTCGACGCCAGCCTCCAGCTCATCCACCGACATCTTCGGTGCATTGGTGTCGAACTTGGCCCCGCCGCGATACGTCTGCCACTTTGCGTACGGAATGAAGCTGCCGTTGTCACTGTCGAACTTGTACATCACCTGCGCGTAGCCACCGCGCAACGCGCGCGTACGGATGCTGCGATTCGCGATATCCAGCTGGGGCCCCTTGCCTACCGTCCATTCGGCCTGGAAACCGAAAGGCTGCGGATAGTAGATGACATGTGCCGCCACGCGGCGATCAGTAGACCCTGTCACGGGCGCATCGACCACCGGCGTGATGCTACGCCCGTCGATCGTCATCGACGCGGTGGACACCTTGTAGCGACCTGCGTATGCATCCGCGCCCACCTCCAGGTATTGCCCATTGGCAAACTTGAACGGGTAGCTGAAGTGCACCACCGTGTGCAGCTGGTCGTTGCGATCAGGACGATTTGCGCCCTGCCCGTTATACACACCAACACCGAACATGCCGTAGTCGCCCGAGCCTTTCAGGCCCGACTTCTGCAGATAGGCAAAGCGCTCCTTGATCTCTTTCGGGGACCAATAAAGGAAAACGCCCAGGTCTCGCTCATCGCGCACGGCCGAGTTGAGTGCATCGGCGCGGTCCAGCGCGATGCGATTCTGGCTCGATTGCAGGTCTTCCCAGCCGAACGGAATCTTCGACTGGCCGGCGCGGATGCGCCATTCCTTGTCGGCATCCAGCCAGAGATCGGCATAGGCATCGCGAAGCTGGGCGAAATGAGTGGTGGTAGAGCCGGAGGGCGTGCTGGCCAGGTCGGGTTGCAGATAGATCGACACCCGGTCGCTGACGTCGCCACTGATCACCACGCGCGCCCGGCGGATGCCGAAGCCCTGCTCCCGTCCGATGAAACGATCGCCCGGTGAGCGCAGGTCCTTCGCCCCCGCGCCGATTTCCTGGTTGTAGCGCATCTGCACGTAGCCGCGGATAGAGAGTTTTTCGTACCAGGGCTTGCTCTTTGCCGCAGCCGCCACGGCCGGAGCCGTTGCCACCTGCGTCGCTGCCGGGGCCGCCTGCACGGCAGCCTGAGCCGGCGCATCCCCCGCCTGCACGAAACGGCCCAGGCGCTGCCGGCCCGGACCGGGCTCGGCAAAGATCTGCCGGGTCGTGGTGTCCACGTACAGCTCGATGGCCGCCTGTGGCTCGCCCTCCGCGGCGGCGGTGCCGCACATCGTCCAGAACGCGGCGGCCAGGGGAAATCTCTTCATGCGACGGAAACTCCGATTCGGGTGAGAAATTACTCAAACGTCGGCGATCCAGTCGTCTTCTTTCGATAAATGACAAGAACCTGCCAACCGGCTGGCAAGTTATCGACCCCTGATTGCAGTGATATGACAGGGTTTATGACGAATCCGATCAAAGGTTTGCGCAATGCAGCACTTTCGTCATCACTCTGTCACAGCGATAATGTGCGGCAGACGCGCCCTCGCCAGGGGATCGGCTCGACCGCGATTTGGCGAGGCACTCTCACCCAGGCACCACCCCCAGGCGGAACCCAAAACCATGTCCCTCGCAAGCTCGCGCTCGCCGCGACGTCTCGTCATTGCCCTGTCCATCGCCACGGCCCTGTCCGCTGGCGCTGCCATCGCCCAGGACGCCACGTCCCCCGCGCAGCCCTCCAGCGCCCCGGCCAAGACGGCCACGCTGCAGACCGTCACCGTGACGGCCGAAAAGCGCACCGAAGATCTCCAGAAGGTGCCCATCTCGATGACCGTGGTGACGAGCGAGAAGCTCGAGGCCTTCGGACAGGCCGGCGACGGCGTGCTCCAGCTCGCCTCGCGCGCGCCGAGCGTCTACGCCGAAACCTCGTACGGTCGCGAATTCCCCCGCTTCTATATCCGCGGCCTGGGCAACAGCGACTTCGACCTCAACGCTTCGCAGCCGGTCTCGATGGTTTACGACGACATCGTCCAGGAAAACCCGATCCTCAAGGGTTTCCCGCTGTTCGATCTCGACCAGGTGGAAGTGCTGCGCGGCCCGCAGGGCACGCTGTTCGGCCGCAACTCCCCGGCCGGCGTGATCAAGTTCGAATCGCGAAAGCCCACCCAGGAAACCGAGGGCTACGCCCGCGTCTCCTACGGCTCGTACGGCACGGCCAACGCCGAAGCTGCCCTGGGCGGCAAGCTCACCTCCAACTGGTCGGGCCGCGTCTCCGCCATCGCCCAGCATCGCGATGGCTGGATCGACAACGAATACACCGGCAAGAATGACGCCCTCGGCGGCTACAACGACCGCGCCGTGCGCTTGCAGGCGCTTTACAAGGCCTCGGACGATTTCGACGCCCTCATCAACGTGCACGGCCGCCTGCTCGACGGCAGTGCCATGGTCAATCGCGCCAACGCCATCACCCTGGGCAGCGACCAGTTCGTGTCCGGCTTCGATCGCGACAAGGTGGCCCAGGACGGCCGCAACAAGCAGCACCTGTTCACCTGGGGCAGCAACGTCCACCTGAACTGGCACTTCGGCGATCTCAACTTCACGTCCATCACGGGCCTCGAGCGCGCCACCACCTACAGCCTGGGCGATGTGGACGGCGGCTACGACGCTTCCGGCACCCCGGCCAAGGCCGGCCTCGGCAACCGCTACGTCACGCCGTTCTATTCGGAGACGGCCGATGCCCTGCCGAAGGATCGCCAGATCACGCAGGAATTCCGCCTGTCGAACGACAGCTCCGACCGCCTGAAGTGGCAGGTGGGCACGTACTACTTCGACGAAGACATCGCCATCGCGAACTATTCGTACGACACGCTCAACAACCACGCGCTCAATGGCTGGGTGAACCAGAGCCAGCGCACCAAGGCATGGGCCGTGTTCGGCTCGGCCGACTACAACGTCACCGACACCTTCGACGTGCGTGCCGGTGCACGCTGGTCGCACGACAAGCGTGACTTCAAGGCGCAGCGCTTCCTGGGGTTCACCGGCCCGGTGGGTCCGCTGGCCTCCGATCCCGTCGATGCGCGCTGGAGCGGCGACCTGACGGCCACCTGGCAGTTCTCGAACAACGCGAACGTCTACGCCCGCATCGCCAACGGTTTCCGCGCACCCAGCGTGCAGGGCCGCATCAACTTCGCCAACAGCATCTCCACGGCGAAGCCGGAGACCATCACCTCGTACGAGGTGGGCTTCAAGTCGACGACGGAAGACAACAAGATCCGTTTCAACGCCGACATCTACAAGTACAACATGCATAACCAGCAGCTCACGGCTGTGGGTGGTGCCACCAACGTCACCCAGCTGATCAATGCAAAGAAGACGGAAGGCTACGGCGCCGAGTTCGATCTCGAAGCCTACCTGACGCCGCAGTTCTACATGACCGCCGGCGGCAGCTACAACCACACCGAGCTGAAGGACCGCAACCTCGCGGTGGCTCCGTGCGGCGGCGGCTGCACCGTGCTCGATCCGCTGAACGCCTCGGGCAATGCGCTCATCGACGGCAACCCGCTGCCGAACGCACCGAAGTGGATCGGTACCTGGACCGCCCGCTATGGCATTCCCTACGGCGAAAGCGGCGAGTTCTTCGTGTACACCGACTGGAACTACCGCAGCGAAGTGAACTTCTTCCTGTACGACTCGGCAGAGTTCCGCAGCAAGCCCTTCCTCGAAGGCGGCCTGCGCGTCGGCTACAACTGGGACTTCGGCAAGCGCGAGGTCGCACTGTATGGTCGCAACATCACCAACAAGCGCGTGATCACCGGCGGTATCGACTTCAACAACCGCACGGCCTTCGTGAACGACCCGCGCATCATCGGCGTGGAGTTCCGCGCCGAGCTCTAAGGCGCACGGCACGACCGATCCGGCGACGGCCGGCCCCACCGGGGCCGGCCGTTTGCTTTTGTAGGAGCGCGCCTCGCGCGCGACCGGTAGATGGCGATGCGCCCTGCCATACCCGGTCGCGCGCGAGGCGCGCTCCTACAGGGTGAGAAAACCCTGTGCGGGGCGTGTAAACCCTTTTTGAAAACGGTGCATCTCATGCCTGCCCGGATCGCTACCTCACCAGCACACCCCGGCCGGGCATAGGCCATAAGTCATATGGAAATTCACAAAATTCCCGTTGACGGCTATAAATCTGGTGTTATAGTTCACTACAACACCGGTCACCCAGTTCACTAGAGGAGAAACACCATGAACGCCACGAACCGCCCCAACTACCTCGCCCTGGCCGCCTCCTTCGTCATCGCCACGGCCGCCCTGCTGGTCTTCAGCAGCACCTCGACCACCGCCGCCCCGCTCAGCGAGATCAACGGCACCCGCGTTACGAACCTGGCCCCCATCGTCGTCTACGCCAGCACCGCCGACAGCGTCGCGGCCCTCTAAATCCGGACACCTGTCCGAACGTCATCGGAGTCGTAGAACCATGAAAGCGCCGAACCTCATCGCACTGTCCGCGTCCATCCTGATCGCCGGGACCAGCGTGTTCGCCCTGCGCTCCTTCGATGACCGCGTGGCCGCCATGACCGCCGCACCGCACTACGTCAACGGCATCCGGGTCACCGACCTGCCGTCGTTGACGGTCCGCCCGACGGACGCCGACGTCCGCCAGGCCATGCTCGCCACCGAGGCTTCGCTCGGCTCGGCGGCAGACGCCCTCAAGCGCAGCGCAGAAGATCGTGCCGCAGCGCTTATCGGCGCACAGCTGAGCATGCCCTACTATTCGTTTGGCAACGCACTGCGCCAATCGGCGAAGGAATGAATTAGATGTCCATCACCTGGAACGACAGCATCCCGATCTATCGCCAGCTGCGCGAACGCGTAGTGGCCATGATCCTGGACGGCGCCTTGAATGAAGGCGACCCGCTGCCGTCGGTCCGCCAGGTCGCGGGGGATTTCCAGATCAACCCCCTCACCGTGTCCAAGGCGTACCAGGAGCTGGTCGACGAACAACTGGTTGAGAAACGGAGGGGTCTTGGCATGTTCGTGATCGATGGAGCGCGCGAGGCGCTGCTCAAGAGTGAGAGGGAGCGCTTCCTGCGCGAGGAATGGCCGGCACTGTACGCCCGCCTCCTGCGCATGGGCCTCGACCTGAAAACCCTGATGCGTGAGGCCGATGGCCCCACGAAGGACCCGTCATGAATGCGGTCGTCACCGCCAATGGCCTGAGCAAGCGCTACAAGTCGGGGCTGGCCCTGGACGGCGCCTCGTTCGAGATCGGTCCGGGACGGATCGTTGGCCTCATCGGCCCCAATGGCGCCGGCAAGACCACGGCCCTCAAGGCCATCCTCGGGCTTACCACCTTCGACGGACAGCTCAATGTCCTGGGCCTGGACCCGCGCAAGGAGCGCGACAAGCTGATGGAGCAGGTCTGCTTCATCGCCGATGTGGCTGTCCTGCCCCGCTGGTTGCGTGTGGGCGATGCGGTGGACTTCGTCGCCAACACCCATCCCCGTTTCGACCGGGCCAAGTGCGATGCCTTCCTGGCGCGCACCAAGCTCCAGCCGCGGCAGAAGGTGAAGCAGCTTTCCAAGGGCATGATCGTGCAGCTGCACCTCGCCCTGGTGATGTCCATCGACGCCAGATTGCTGGTGCTGGACGAACCGACGCTGGGCCTGGACATCCTCTATCGCAAGCAGTTCTACCAGACCCTGCTGGAAGACTACTTCGACGAGGAGAAGACCATCCTGGTCACCACGCACCAGGTCGAGGAGATCGAGCATATCCTCACCGACCTCATGTTCATCCGCGACGGGAAGATCGTGCTCGATGCCGACATGGACGCCGTGGGCGAACGCTTCATCGAGGTGCTGGTCAGTGCCGAGCTGGCCCCCAGCGCCCGCCAGATGAATCCGATGGACGAGCGCCAGGTGTTCGGCAAGAGCATCTTCCTGTTCGACAACGTCAGCCGTCACGAACTGGAGCGCCTGGGTGAAGTCCGGCGTCCGTCGATCGGCGATCTCTTCGTCGCCACCATGAAGGGCACCTACGCATGAAAACCTTCTACTGGCTGGTCAAGCGCGAGTTCTGGGAGAACAAGGGCGGCTTCATCACCGCGCCCATCGTGGTCGGCATCGTCACTTTCGTCATCAATGCCATGCTCATCGCCATCGGCGAAGCCCGCATGCGCTTTGGCGACGGCAACTTCCACACCAACTTCTCCCGCGCCTACGAAGGTGCCGACCTGGCACAGGCCGGTGCCGTCATCGACGGGCTGCTCTACGGCGTGACGTTGATGGTGCTGGTCGTGACCGCCATCGTGGTGTTCTTCTACTGCCTGGGTTCGTTGTACGACGACCGCCGCGACCGCAGCATCCTGTTCTGGAAGTCGCTGCCGCTGTCCGACACCGACACCGTGCTTTCCAAGCTGGTCAGCGCCATCCTGATTGCCCCAGCAGTGGCCGTGGTGGTGGGCGTCATCAGCGGCCTGATGCTGGCGATGATGTTCTCCCTGGTCGGCACCTATCACGGCTTCTCCCTGTGGCCGCTGCTGATGGAAGCCCACCCCTTCAAGGTGGTCGGCACCCTGATCCTGCTGATCCCGCTGTATGCGATCTGGGCCCTGCCCACCGTGGGTTGGCTGATGCTCTGCTCGGCCTGGGCACGCAGCAAGCCGTTCCTGTGGGCCATCGCCCTTCCGCTGGGCAGCGGTGTGATCGTTGCATGGATGAGCATGATGGCCGGCCTCCATGGCCTGACCAACAGCTACTGGCACTACGTGGTCGCCCGCCTGCTCGGCAGCCTGCTCCCCGGTGGCTGGCTCAGCGAAACCTCCCGGCTTGCCGGTCTCGACTCCGACGACCCGGCCGGTGCGCTCAGCAAGTTCAACCTCGCCTACCACTACAGCGCACTCGCCCAGCCTTCGGCATGGATCGGCGCACTGGCAGGCATCGCGATGATCGGTGGCGCCATCTGGTTCCGGCGCTGGCGGGACGATAGCTGAGTCGCTGGGTCAAGCATGAAATAAAGCGCCGCTCGTGAGAGCGGCGCTTCATACTTGAGCCCAATATCAGCATCAATCATCCCTGACGTACTTACCCATGTAATACATGATGCTATCCGCATTTTTTACGGCATTGCGTCGATTTCCCTGAGCAAGGGAATGTGACGGATACATGCCATATGCGTAATCGCCTGTTCCGGGGCCCCAAGAGTCCACGAAGTGCGAGAGCTCATGAAGAAGGGTCAAAACCTGACTATCGTAAGGGCCATCCGTGAGCTTTAGTCGAAAAAACCGATTGCAAAGAGTTACAGTGCGCGTAGATGGATCCGTCCAGCCTGCGCTGCGCTCATCGTACCTGGAATCACACCCGCAATAGAACGTGCCCGTCCCCAAACGCAGGGCAATCGAGTTCATGAATCGCATCATGACGTAGTCGATATTTGATTTCCAATAATCGACGATCAACGGTTCGACAAAATACGTTTCCGACGTATTGTCGGGAGCACCAAACCAATAGCTGTAAGTGTTATCATTTTTTATCTCGCCACTATAAATCACCCTCCCCTGCGAATCCGTATCTTTTTTGATCGAGTAAAGCGATTCGATACCTCTGATAGCATCAGTAGCAACCGACCATCCACGCGCAGCAGCCTGACGAATAGTCGAAGACTGGACGCTATCACACTGCTTACCCTGGAGAGGTCGCCCTAAAAACACCGACCCCCCTTTGTAATCATTTGCCGCAGACGGATCAATCCAGATCGTAGCAACATCACTCAGCTGGTACTCAAATTCGCTATCGATCTGGCCCCGAGCATCTGTATGCACGCTTCTTGCAAAACCTTGACGATAGCTAATCTGAAACGAACCGCCGGAAGATAGATCGTAGTCTTTGGCAAGGTCCACATCCTGCGACAGTGAATGCCCTTCCTTAATCTTCAGAAAGTACCAGTCTGGATCTTCTGGAATCATGCGAATGAAGCGACCAATAAAAGACACTTCCGCTTTCGTCGAATCAACAACATCAAATAACTTGGTCGTCATATGGTTGTCGATGACATAAAACGGGCTAAGTGGCTTCGGAATAAAAACATCTCCCTCACCGACATTTGTTACCGTCACCGTAATGATGCTTGAGGACGTCACCTCGGGCCGCGAGTGAGGAACGATCCTCACCTCAATGTTGCTCGTTGCGAGCAAAGGAGGGCTCATTGACATCAAAACAAAGCAAATCGTTACCAAAAAGAACAGAAAACGCATCTTCAACAGATCTCCCGGGCCACCCAAAAACTCCCTGCGCCCGCAACCTACCATCTGCTGATTTGACCATCAATTGAATCCCGCTTAATTGCCGAAGATGCATTCCGTTTGACGGTAGCACCGTGATTCCGGGGCGGACTCCACTCTTGAGTGACACAATCATGAGTACAAGTCGCGCAAATCGGAGAAGGAGCACCCGAAGACTTAAAAGGAAGTCAGACGGACCGAGGTCAGTCATGTCTGGTGAAACAGGCACTCCATTGCCCTTTGCCCGTAGAAGCGCGCCTCATGCGCAAAAGGCTGGCTCAGGCGGTGACGGGGCGATAGTTGAGGCACTGTGTTAAGCATAAAAAACGCCGCTTGCGAGAGCGGCGTTTTTATGTTGCAACGTTCAGGAGGTGTCGCAGCCATACTCGGGTGGCATAACGCCCTTTTGTAGGAGCGCGCCTTGCGCGCGACCGGTTTTCGCGAAAAGCTGTCGCGCGCAAGGCGCGCTCCTACAGGGGTGTCGATTCCGTGCACAAAGTGATGGCATCCGTGCACGGGTTTAGAACGTCAGTTCGCCGCCCAGGGTCACGCTGCGGCTTGGCGCGGGCTGGCGCCCCCAGGGACTGGTGTCGATGCCGCGGAACCAGTACTTCTCGTCGAACATGTTGTTGAGGGCCAGTGAGCCCTTCAGCGACGACGTGCCCCAGGTGGCGAAGGTGTGGGTGACCTGCGCGTTCCACACCGCATAGGACGGCAGCTGGCCTACCGAGGCGATGGCGTTTTCGGCCTTGGTATTCGCGGTGTCGGTGTAGGCCTTGCTGAAGTAGTAGCTCGACAGTGAGTAGACCGTGGGGCCGTCCGTGTACGACGCGCCCAGGGTGATCTGGTTACGCGAGGTGTAGGGCACCAGCTTGCCGTCGTACTGCCCGGACTTCTGCTTGGCGTTGAGATAGGCATATCCCAGGCTGAGCTTCAGGCCATCGAGTGCCTCCGGCGACCACTCGATGTTGGCCTCGACACCCTGGTGTACCGTCTTGCCGATGTTGCCGTAGGTGCGCGTGGTGTTGTCGAGCTGGATCTGCTTGTCGAAGTCGATGCGATAGACATCGGCCTGGATCATCGTGCGCGAGGTCGGGTTGAAGCGCGCGCCCAGTTCGTAGTTCCACGCCAGCTCGGAATCGAGGTTGTCGCCGAAGACGATCTGGGTGACCTGTGGTGCGCGCAGCGAACGCTGGGCGTCCGCGTAGACGTACCACTTGTCGGAAGCCTTGTAGCCCAGGGTCAGGCCCGGCAGCCAGTTGCGCACGTTGTTCTCGAACGAGGTGCCATTGGCGCGGTTGCGGTAGGTGGCATCCAGGTGCTCGTAGCGCACGCCCGGCGTCACGACGAAGCGATCATCCATGAAGCCGATGGCATTGCTGATGTAGCCAGCCCAGGCGCGATCCTTGAAGCCCCAGTCGCGCACCAGGGTGTAGGCGCCGTTGTCCAGGCCCGTGTTGCCCACGATGAAGTCGATGTCCTCGCGAACCGCACGCGCGCCCACCGTCCACTGCTGGGTGACGCCGCCGTTTTCCATGTGCAGGTTGAACTGCGGCTGCGTGCCGTAGACCTTGAAACCGCGCGGCGCGCTCTGCAACAGCTGCGGCGGCAGGTCGTCGCGCCAGGTTTCCGTTTGTGCGCGGCGCATGCCCACGATGAAGTTGCGCTCGCTGTCGGCGCTGAAGTTGGTCCAGGTGAACTGCGAGTTGTCGAAGATCCACCAGTTGCCGAGGTCTTGCTCGTAGGTGACCGAGGCGCGCGTCGTGGTGCCCTTGAAGCGGTCGAGCGGACGCGTGGCCTGACGGGGATCACGCAGGTAGTCCGGCACCGAAAGTGCACCCGCAAGGTCCATGTTGGCGACATAGCGCTGTATGTCGGCCTTCAGCACCTTGTCTTCCGACAGCCACCATTCGGTGCGAAGGCGCACATTCTTTACGTTGGTGGCACTGTGCTGACGGAAGTACTCGCCCTTCTGCCAGTCGGCATCCACCTGCATGCCGAAGTTGGGGCTGAGGTAACCACCGCTGGAGAACGAGGTATCGCGCAGCATCTGGCCGCGACCATAGGCGGTGATGCGCTCGCCCAGCACGGAGGTCCAGCGTTCGGGAATCGGCTTGCTCACCAGGTTGATGACGCCGCCCACGTTATTGGGGCCGTACTGCACGGCTGCACCACCGCGGACGATATCGACGCGGTCGATCTGGTTCAGGGTGACGGGGAACAGCGACAGGCTGGTCTGGCCGTAGGGCGCCAGCGAGAGTGGAATGCCATCCAGCAGGGCCTGCACGCGGCCGCTGCGGCTCTCGTAAAGGCCACGCAGCGCAATCTGCGGCAACGCACCGGTACCGGTCTCGTCGAAGATCTTCACGCCGGGCACGCGCTGCAGGGCATCGTCGAGGGAACGATTGGCGCCGTTGTCGAGCGTGTCTCTGGCGATGACCTGACGGCTGCCTGCGTAGTGCTTCACGTCTTCGCTGCGCGATGCGCCAAGGATGGTGCCCTTTACCACCACGGCGTCGAGCGTGCGGCTCTTGTCCTGGTCATCGGCGGCAGAGGCGTGGCCGGCGCAAAGCGCAAGGGCCAAGGCGACGCCGAGGCGGCGCCGTGCTGGCAGGGTGTGCATGGGTGGATTCCCTGGGAACGATTGAATGACGCATACGATAATGCGAACCGTTCGCAATGAGTAGTGCCATCGTCGTAGTCGCCCCGCCCTTCACCTGTCGGCAGAAACGAAACGCCCCGCGCAAGGCGGGGCGTTTCGTGGGTCAGACGCCGTTGGGATCAGACGATGTCGGCAAGAATCCGGCGCGCGGTGTCCTGCTGCATCTGCGAGCCTTCGGCCAGCACTTCGTCGAGCATCAGGCGGGCACCTTCGGCGTCGCCCATGTCGAGATAGGCGCGGGCCAGGTCGAGCTTGGTATCCACCGGATCGTCGCTGAAGCTGTCCAGCGGGTTCGGCTCATGGAACTTCGGCTCGTCGAAGCTGGGCTCGTCGAACTTCGGCAGGTCGAACGACGGCGCTTCGGCCTTCGATACGTCGGCCTTCAGTTCGTCCACCTTCCATTCGTCGAAATCCGGCTCCGACGTATGCGGTGCAACGGAGCCTTCATGGGTGGTGTCCGAATGGGCCGGCGGCAGTTCGTCGTCGAACGACCAGGACGGACGCTCCGGCTCGCGCAGGGTTTCTTCCGCGAGCAGGTCGCCGAAGCTGCTCGTCGCAGCCGGGGGGTGCGGCTCGGCATAGGGCGAGGCCGGCGCATCCACGTCGAACACGTCAGGCGCATTCGGGCGATGTTCCGCCTCTTCGCGCTGTACCGGCGACAGGTCGAAATTGAAGTGATATTCGCTGTGCTTCTGCGGCTGCGGCGCGGCTTCGGTGTCTTCCGGGCCGGTGACGTAGTTGCCCAGGTCGAACTCTTCCAGCGCCGCGATATCGTCCGGATGGTGCGTGGACGAGGCGGTATAGGTGTCGTGGCCGTACTCGTCGACCTCGTCCGTGGGCTCGCCACCGAACAGCGGATGGGTCGGCGCCAGCTCGCGACCCATGGCGAGCACTTCCTGCCACTCGTGCTGCTCGGGGTCGGCCACGTGCGCGAACATGGCTTCTGCCGCGCCTTCGAAATGCTCGGCATCGCGGCGGCCGTAGTACAGGCTCACCAGTTCCAGATGCAGGCCGATGTCATCCGGGTGCTCGGCCAGGGCGTCGAGGATCTCGCGCTGGTCCGGGTCGATGCCGTCAAGGCCGTTGATCATCGGCTCGTCAGGGAAGCGGTCGGCAAGCGAATCGCCCGCGAATCCGCTGGCCACGGGCGCAGGTTCCGCCTTCTTGCGACGGCCGAATACGGCTGCCAGCAGAAGCAACAACACCGCAACGCCACCACCACCCCACGCCCAGGGCTGGAGATACCAGGGATCTTCTTCCACCGGCGCCGGCGTGGCCGCTGGCTTGACGGTAGCAGCAGGTTTCGTGGCACCCGGCGCTGCGGCGACAGGTGCCGGCGACGGCGTGGCGGGTGCCTTGGCCGAGGCCGGCGTGGCCGGCGTCGCGGCCGCAACGGCCTGGGCTGTCTTGGCCGTGGATGCGGCGGCGGGAGCAGCTGCCGGAGTAGAAGCGGGCTGCGCAGGTGCCGCCGCCGTCACCGGCTGCCCCCCCGCCTTGTTCGACTCGCCCAGCTTGCGCTGGAGCTCGGCGATCTCGGCGTCCTTCAGGCTGATCAGGCGCTCGTTCTTGCTCTGGATCGCTTCGAGATCCGTCACGCGCGACTTCAGTTCCTCACCCTGCTGGCGCAACGAGGCCACGGCCTCCTGCGAGCTGGCGAGGTCCTGCTTGAGACCGGCGACCTGGGCATCGCCCGTGCCACCCTTTGTGCCGGCACGGCTGGAAGCGGCTTCGCCACCGTCCTTCGACGGGACCAGGGCGAGGCGGTCATTGGCTGCCGCAGGCTTGTTCTTGCCGCCCTGTGCGGCACCCGTAGCGGCGCCATCGGCCACCACGGCCGGCGCACGGGCCGTACCCGCGCGCCAATCGGCATTCTGGCGGCGCACTTCGGTGAGCGCGGCGGCCACCGACTGGGCCTTGATGTCGTCGGGCGACGGAATACGCAGGACGGCACCGGTCTTCAGCGCATTGATGTTGTCGCGATAGAAGGCATCGGGATTGGCCTTCAGCAAGGCCACCATCACCTGGTTCAGGTCGCCACCGCCTGCGTTCTCGCGGGCGATGGACGACAGCGTCTGTCCGCGCTGCACCGGGCCGACCTGGCCCGACGCCGCAGCGGCGGCCTTCGGGGCGGCGGCGTGCTGTTTCGGCGCAGCGGCGACCTGGGGACGAGGCTCCGCGACAGGACGGGGAGCAGCCTCCGCACGGGAGGGCGTCGGCTCGGCAGCCGATGGCACGCGCGCCGGTACATCGGAGGTGCGCGACGGACGCGGCCCCGGGGCGGCGCTGGCCGTGGGTGCCGATGGCGTGCTGCCCGGGGGATCAAGCAGCATGGTGACCTCGCGGATCACCTTGTTGTTGGCGCTGCCTACTTCGACGAGGAAGTCGAGATAGGTGTCACGCACCGGCGCGCTGCTGGTGACGCGGACCACCGGTTGACCGGCGGCATTCTTCGCCACGGCGAAGCTCAGCGCGACCGGCAGGCCCTCGCGATTCAGTCCGGCACGGGAGAATGCTTCCTCCGACGCCAGGGCGACATGGATGTCGTCGGTGTTGCCGGAAACGCCGGTCAGCGGAATCTCGGCGACCAGCGGTTGATCCATGGTCGAGCGCACCTGCGCCGGCCCGAGGTTCTGTGCCAGTACATGGCCACTGCCGGTGGCAAGCGCCAGCATGATGGACAGTTTGAGTGTGCGGTTCATTAATCGCTTCCCCCGAACAAATACCCGTGCTGGCGGCGCGCCTTCGTCGGGCGGGTCACCGCGAAGGCGCCACTGTACGCACCCCAGCAACAACTAACAATAGCGGCCACGGGGGTTTACGAGACAACGTTAAGTCGTTCGCGAGGCCCGTACACGCCCCGATACTGACCCGGCCGGAGCGGCCCGGGGTGCTTCATGGATGCTGCTTCGCATCCAGCTGTCGCTGGAGATCGGCGATCTTGCGATCGCGCTCGTCCAGCGCCTTGCTGGTTGCGTGCGAGTTCGCCTCCAGCGCGTCGACCCTGGTCTTCAGCTTTTCAACTTTTGCTCCCTCGGTAGCGGCCTGGCCGCGGGAGTCTTCGAGTTTCTGTTTCTCGCGAGCGGCGGCGGCCTGGGCCGCCGCCTCGGCTTTCGCCGCCTTCGCTTTCAACGAGGCCTGATGCGCGCCCGCCGTGGGGGCGAACGCGATCAGGAGCATTCCGGCAAGGGCGGCGCACTTCATTACAGGTAATCCCTCACGAGGATTTCCGCGATCTGCACGGCGTTCAGCGCAGCACCCTTGCGGATGTTGTCCGAGACAACCCACAGATCGAGGCCCTTGTCGTGGGAGATGTCCTCGCGGATGCGGCCCACGAATACGGGGTCCTTGCCTGCGGCGTCCGTCACCGGCGTGGGATAGCCGCCGGCCTTGCGCTCGTCGATTACCACTACGCCCTCGGCCTGCTCCAGCAGTTCGCGGGCGCGCTCGGCCGTGATCTTGTCGCGGGTTTCGATGTGCACCGCCTCGGCGTGGCCGTAGAACACCGGCACGCGCACGGCCGTGGGGTTCACCTGGATGGAGGCATCCTCCAGGATCTTCCGGGTCTCCCAGACCATCTTCATTTCTTCCTTGGTGTAGCCGTTGGCCTGGAAGTCGTCGATGTGCGGGATCACGTTGAAGGCGATCTGCTTTGGGAACTTGGCCGACTCGACTTCCTGGAAGTTGAGCATCTGGGCCGTCTGCTTGCCCAGTTCTTCCAGGCCGCTGCGACCGGCGCCCGACACCGACTGATAGGTGGCGACGTTGATGCGCTCGATACCCGCCTCGCGATGGATCGGTGCCAGCGCCACCAGCATCTGCATCGTGGAGCAGTTGGGGTTGGCGATGATGCCGCGCACCGTGTAGTCGGCGATGGCGTGCGGGTTCACCTCGGAGACCACCAGCGGGATGTCGTCCTGGTAGCGGTACTCGGAGGTGTTGTCGATCACCACGGCACCGGCAGCCGCCGCGCGCGGAGCATGCTCACGGCTGACCGAACCGCCGGCCGAGAAGAAGGCGATATCCACGTCGGCGAAGTCGAATTTGGCCAGGTCTTTGACGACACAAGGTTTTCCGGCGAAATCGACCGTTCCGCCCGCCGAGCGCTCGCTCGCCAGGGGAATCAGTTCGCTGATCGGGAAATCCCGCTCGGCGAGGATCGAAAGGAGGGTTTCACCGACCGCGCCGGTCGCACCCACCATGGCCACCTTGTAACTCGTCTTCTTGCTCATCTTCGCTCTTGTTGGCGTGGGTAGAGGGTCAGCTGGCGTCGGCCAGCACACCCGGGTTGAGAATCGTGGGTGGCCGACCGGCGTGAGGACCATGCCCGAACGCCGCCAGCACATTGTCCACAGCCAGCGAAGCCATATCGCGACGTGTGTCGCGACTTGCGCTTGCGATGTGCGGACTAAGGACGATATTTCCGAGTTTGAGCAGGTCCGGATGAACCTGGGGCTCGCCCTCGAACACGTCGAGCGCCGCCGAGGCGATCACGCCATCGGCCAGTGCCCGGGCCAGCGCGGCATCGTCGACGATGCCGCCACGGGCGATATTGGTGAGCGTGGCCGTGGGCTTCATGGCCCTCAGCTCGGCCTCGCCGATGGTATGGCGATTGGCCGGAGTGAACGGCAGCACGAGGATCAGGTGATCGGCCTGGGCCAGCAATGTGGCCTTGTCCACATAAGTGGCGGCGCATTCCTGCTCGATGGCCGCGTCCAGCCGCGAACGGTTGTGGTAGATCACCTTAGCGCGGAAGCCCATGGCGCGGCGCGCGATGGCCTGGCCGATGCGGCCCATGCCGAGGATGCCGATGGTCTTGCCGTGCACGTCGGCCCCCAGCCAGCCCTCGAAGCGCGAGCCCTTCCACTGGCCATCGCGCAGCCAGCGTTCGGCCTCGCCCACCCGGCGGGCAGCGGCGAGCATCAGCGCCCAGGCATAGTCGGCCACGGTCTCGTTGAGTACGTCAGGGGTGTTCGACGCACCGACCCCGCGGGCCGTGAGGGCATCGAGGTCGAGGTTGTTGTAGCCCACGCCGAGATTGGCGACGAAGCGCAGCTTTGGCGCTTTCGCCAGGGCGTCGGCGTCGATGCGGTCCACCAGGCCGACGATGGCGGCGTCGGCATCGGCGAGGCGCTCGGTGAGTTCGGCTGGGCTGAAGGGGCGATCTTCCGCCTCGGCACGCACGTCGAAATGCTCGCGCAGGCGGTCGACGATATCAGGGAAGAACGGCCGCGATACCCAGACCTTCGGCTTGCTCATCGCGGGCCCCCTTCCGGTGCGGACGGAATC
Organism: Luteibacter anthropi; assembly: GCF_023699965.1. Taxonomy (NCBI): domain Bacteria; kingdom Pseudomonadati; phylum Pseudomonadota; class Gammaproteobacteria; order Lysobacterales; family Rhodanobacteraceae; genus Luteibacter; species Luteibacter anthropi. The sequence continues at coordinate 3,509,179 of NZ_CP077072.1, read as the reverse complement.
ATCGGAGGCACTTCGCCCACGTCGCCACACTGGGCGCGATGGCGCAGGGCCTGGTCCATCAGCACCAGGGCCAGCATGGCCTCGGCGATGGGCACGGCACGGATACCGACGCAGGGATCGTGGCGGCCCTTGGTCACCACCTCGGTCGGCTGCCCTGCCCGGTCGACGCTGCGACCCGGCACCAGGATGCTGGAGGTGGGCTTGAAGGCCATGGACACCACCACGGGTTGTCCCGTGGCGATGCCGCCCAGGATGCCGCCGGCATGGTTCGAGAGAAAGCCATCGGCAGTGATCTCGTCGCGATGCGTGGTACCGCGCTGGGCGACGGCGGCAAAGCCATCGCCGATCTCCACGCCCTTCACGGCGTTGATCGACATCATCGCGGCGGCAATCTCGCCGTCGAGCTTGCCGTAGATGGGCTCGCCCCAGCCGGCCGGCACGTTGTCGGCCACCACGGTCACCCGCGCACCCACCGAATCGCCCGACTTGCGCAGGGCATCCATATAGGTTTCCAGCTCGGGCACCTGTTCGGCCCAGGGCCAGAAGAACGGATTGCCCTCGATGGCAGCGTCATCGAAACCGCGCGGCTGCACGTCACCGATCTGGCTGACGTGGCCCTGCACGATCACGCCATATCGCTGGGCCAGCCACTTCTTGGCGACGACGCCCGCGGCCACGCGCATCGTGGTTTCGCGTGCGGAGGATCGACCGCCGCCCCGGGGATCACGGATGCCGTACTTACGCCAGTAGGTGTAGTCGGCGTGCCCGGGGCGGAACGTATCGAGGATGTTGCCGTAGTCCTTCGAGCGCGCATCGGTGTTACGAATGAGCAGCGCGATGGGCGTACCGGTGGTGACGCCCTCGTAGACTCCCGAGAGGATCTCGATGTCGTCGGCCTCGCGGCGCTGCGACGTATGCCGCGAGCGCCCCGTGGCACGACGCTCGAGATCGGCACGGAACTCGCCGGCCTCCAGCGGGAGGCCGGGCGGGCAGCCATCGATCACACAGCCGATCGCGGGGCCGTGGCTTTCACCGAAGGTGGTGACGGAAAGAAGCTTGCCGAACGTATTGGAGGACACGGTACTTCCGGTGAAATGTTCAGTTTCTTGCGGCGCGTGCCGCGGCGATCTCGTTGGCGTGGGCCACCAGGTCGCGCCGTTCCAGCGCGAAGATGCCCATGGGGCCTACCTTGAACTCCAGCCAGACAAACGGCACGCGGGGCAGCAGGTTGACCAGTGCATGTTCGCTGTCACCCACCTCGACGATGAGCAGGCCGTCTTCGGAGAGATGATCGGCCGCTTCGTCGAGGATGCGCAGGGTGATGTCCAGTCCATCATCGCCGGATGTCAGGCCGAGGACCGGTTCATGGCTGTATTCGGCCGGCATGGCGGCATATTCGTCATTCGTGACGTAGGGCGGGTTGGACACGATGAGGTCGTAGACCTCGCCCTTCACGCCCGCGAAGAGGTCGGACTTGACCGCACGGACACGGCCTTCCACATGCTGGTACACGATGTTTTCGTTGGCAAGGGACAGTGCATCGTCGCTGACGTCGACGATGTCCACCTGCCAGTGCGGGTTGTACTCGGCCATGGCGATGCCGATGCAGCCCGAGCCGGTGCACAGGTCGAGCGCGCGCTCGACGTGGCGGTCGTCAAGCCACGGGGTGAAGCCGCTTTCGATCAGTTCGGCGATGGGCGAGCGCGGCACCAGGGCGCGGCGGTCGCTCTTGAACTTCAGGCCGGCGAACCAGGTTTCGCCCACCAGATAGGCCACCGGCACGCGCTCGTCGATGCGTTTTTCGATGAGGGCGAGGATCTTCGCCTTCTCGTCGGCCACCAGCTTGCCCGCGCCATAGGCCGGCGGCAGGTCGGGCGGCAGGTGCAGCGCAGCCAGGACCAGGTGCGTGGCTTCGTCGATCGGATTGTCGTGGCTATGCCCGAAGGTCAGGCCGGCGGCCGAGAAACGGCTGGCGCCGTAGCGGATGAAATCGATGATGGAGGACAGTTCGCTGGTCACGTGGGGATATCTAGTGTGGCTGACACAGGAGTATAGCCGTCCATGGCCTGCTCGCGCCCGCCACGGGGCCACTCAGCGGCGTGGACCGGGGTCGCTCGTGGCGGGCCGGCCGTCCTCGTGGTGGCCCGCGAAACGACGCAGGTAGCGCGGCGCCTCCGGCAGGGTCACCGAGATGTCATACCAGCCGGCGCTGTCGGCCAGGTCGATGGACAGGCTCTGCGTGGCACCGGGTGCCAGCGTGATGAGCGATGGCCCGGCCTCGCCATAGGCATTGGCGACCCGGCAGCCCAGCGGCGAGGTTCCGTGGTTGACCAGCATGACCTGTACCTGCCGCTCCCCGGCCACGCCACGAAGCGTGGCTTCGAGAGTGTCATCCGAGGCACCGCGCAGGGCGCAGACATAGCCGTTGGGACCATGGATGCGCCGGTCGTATCCGTCGCCACTGGGGGCCAGCGCCCAGGCGTCTTGGAGATGATCGCCGGCACTCACGGCATAACGGCGTGGTGCCGCATCGCGATCCAGTCCGTCGTAGACGAGAAAGGCCGCGCCCAGCGCGCCCTCATTGACGAAGCGGATATGGCTCTCACCCGCGTCGAGGCGATGCTCCACATGCCAGCGATAGGCCAGCGCCCGGGCGTGTCGCGTACCCGGCTCCTGTACCGGCATGACCTGCGTCGAAGGCACCGTAATGGGCGCCTTGCCATCCGACCCGTGGGGCACACCCAGCGTCGGCATCGAGGCATCCGTCGTGCCTGCGAAGTCGAAGCAACTGGTGAGGTCGCCGCACACCGCGCGACGCCAGGTGCTGATGTTGGGTTCTTCGACATCGAAGCGTTTTTCGAGGAAACGCAGCACCGAGGTGTGGTCGAAGGTTTCCGAGCAGACCCAGCCACCCCGTGTCCACGGCGACACCACGATCATCGGCACGCGATTGCCCAGGCCGACCGGCTGACGCCCCAGCGGATCGCTACCCGGCACCAGCGGACCGGAGATACCCGGATGCGCATCGAGGTCCATGATTTCATCGCGCAGGCCCGGCGCGATATCCGCCGAGACCTTGCCGCCCTGCCCGTCGGCAAGGGGTGGCGCCGGCGGCACCACGTGGTCGAAGAAGCCGTCGTTCTCGTCGTAGTTGAGGAACAGGACGGTGCGACTCCAGACCTTCGAATTGGCCGTCAGCGCATCGAGCACGCGGCGGATATAGAAGGCACCGTCCGCCGGCGATGCCTTGGGGTGCTCCGAGTATTCATAGGGCGCGACGATCCAGGTGACCTGCGGCAGGCGGTCGTGGATGACGTCGTCACGAAGCTCGCGCAGCGTGTGCGTGGATACGCCGTTGCGCACGAGCGCACCCTGCGGGTCGGCCCCCTCCTTCACCTGATAGGCAGCGAAGAACTCCAGGGAATTGTCGGTGTAGTTGTCGGTCGGCGAACCCGGATCACCCGTGCCGCCCTGGTAGACGCGCCAGCTGACGCCGGCTTTCTCCAGGCGCTCCGGGTAGGTTGTCCAGGTATAACCGTTGGTATTCGCGCGCTCCTCCGTACCCGGGCCATTCGGTTTCTTGCCGAGCCGGCCGGAAGGGTCGGACGTGCCGCTCCACAGGTAGATGCGGTTGATGGCCGTGTCGGCCAGCGCGGAGGCATGGTAGGCATCGCAGATGGTGAAGGCATCGGCGAGCGCATGATGGAACGCGGCATCCTCGCGGCGCAGGTAGGCCATGGTGAGCACGTCCTGCTTCTGCTCGATCCAGCGGTCGTTGTGCCCGAGATTCCAGGAGCCGTGTCCCGTGCTCCAGCCGTGATCGGTGCCTTCATGATGGTCGCCGGTCTTCCCTGTATCCAAGTGGAAGGGATAGACCCAGGCCACGTCGTCGCCCACGCCGCGCGACTTCCAGTGCTTCGTGTGGGTGGCGGCCATCGGCTGTTTCCACACCGGATCGCCGTTGCCCAGTTCGAGCACGCGGGGGTCACTGAAACCACGGACCCCGCGCAGGCAACCGAAGTAATGATCGAACGAGCGGTTCTCCTGCATGAGGATCACCACATGCCCCACGTCCGCGATGGTGCCCGTGCGCCGGTCGGGGCTGGTGGCCAGGGCCCTGGCGATGGATGCCGGAAAGCCCTGCGCAATGAGCGAGGCGGCGACGGTGGCACCGGCGGCATGCAGGAAACGGCGGCGATCGGGCGAAAACATAGGGTCAGTCCGAGGCAAGCGATGCGATCAGGGCAGCATGCAACTGCGGGGTGGCAGCGGCGACCACGCGGCTGCCGCTGTGCAATCCGAGAGGGCGCCCCTCCCAGTCGGTGATGACGCCGCCGGCTGCCTGCACGACCGGCGCGATGGCCAGGTAGTCGTAAGGCATCAGGTTGGACTCCACCACGGCATCGATATAGCCGGAGGCCAGCATGCCGTAGCCATAGCAGTCGCCACCGAAGCGGCGCGCATAGGCCGCCCGGCTCGTCCGGTCGAAACGCGCCCATTCGTCCGGTGTGAACATGTCGGGCGTGGTGGTATACAGCGTAGCCTCGGCAATCGACGTGCAGTCGCGGGTGCGACAGGCCTCGCCATTCATGGTGGTCGCCACGCCCACATGCCCGATCCAGCGCTCGTTCAAGGCCGGCATGTCGAGCACGCCCAGCACGGGGCGTCCATCGCGCAGCAGCGCGATCAGCGTGCCCCACAGCGGCCAGCCGGAAATGAAGCTACGGGTGCCGTCGATGGGGTCGATCGACCACACGTACTCTGCATCGGTGTGCTCGGCACCGAATTCCTCGCCCAGCACGCCATGCATCGGCCAGGCGGCCTCGATGCGTTCGCGCAGCATGGTCTCGACGCCACGGTCCACTTCGGTCACCGGACTCGCGTCGCCCTTCAGGCTCACATCCACCGGCCGACGGAAACGTGGCAGTGACATGGATCTGGCACCATCGGCGATGGCAGCGGCGAAGTCTTCGAACTCCTTCCGCCTTGCGGCGGACAACGGCTCCTTCAAGCGACACTCCTCGCGAAAGAACGTGCGGGAACTAGCGTTTGCACGTTGCGGGTTGATGACAAAAACGAAAATTTTCCGGTGGACGTTGAAGCCACAGGTTTGCAAATATACCCAAATCGCCACACAAGATGTGGCACGATCACACCACGTTTCAACGATCCTTAGCACGAACGGCCCGCCATGCCCTCTTACCCTCAACTCATCGCCAGCCTCCTCGGCTTCGCCGCGATGCAGGGCGTGGCGCATGCCGGATCGATCACGGTGTATTCCGCGCTGGAAAGCGACGAGATCGCCACGTATCTCGATGCAGCGCACAAGGCACTGCCCGATATCGATATCCATGTGCTGCGCCTTTCCAGTGGCGATCTCGCCGCGCGCCTGATTGCGGAATCCGCGCAGCCACGCAACGACGTCGTCTGGGGCATGGCCGTCACCGACATGCAGGAGCCGCGCATCGCTGCACTGCTGACACCGGTGCACAGCAAGAACATCGATGCGATGCCCCCGGCATTCCGCGCAAGCGACGCGCGCTGGTTCGCTCCCACCGGCTATCTCGCGGCGCTGTGCGTGAATCGCAAGGCGCTGGCGGAGCGTGGCCTGCCCGCCCCCCGACGCTGGAGCGACCTGGGCGATCCGATGTACCGCGGCCAGATCGCCATGCCAGATCCCGCATCGTCGGGCACCGGTTATATGGTGCTTTCATCGCTGACCGCCAACGGCAGCGATGACGCCGCCATGCAGCGCATGGTGCAACTGTCGCGCAACATCGGACAGGTCACCCTATCCGGCTCGGCACCGTGCAAGCTTGCGCGCATCGGTGAATTCCCGATCGGCATTTCCTTTGCGTTTGCCGCGATGCAATCCATTCGCCAGGGTTATCCCATCGATATGGTGCTACCCACCGATGGCAGTGGATACGAGCTGGAAGGCTCTGCATTGATGACGGCGGCCTTGCATCCCGACGATGCGAAGCGCTTTCTCGACTGGACGGCATCGCCACAGGCGGCGGCGCTCTATCGAGGCTACAAGGAAATCGTCGCCGCGCCGGGCAGCGTGCCCACCGACGAACAACAGCGTGCCGGATTGCCCGCAGACATCGTCGCCACCCTGCCCGCCCGTGATTTCGCAGCGGCAGCCCGCGAACGGACCTCGCTCATCGCCAGGTACAAGAAGCTGACGCGTTGACGCGCCAGCCCAGGGGAAACAACGCGGATGCATCTTCGTATCGACAAGCTGGGCAAGCGCTGGAACGGTCAGGCCGTGCTGGACGGCATTTCATTCGCCGCCGCGGCCAGCGATTTCGTCTGCCTGCTTGGCCCCAGTGGCTGCGGCAAGACCACCCTGCTGCGCATCATCGCCGGGCTGACGCCCGCCGACACCGGCACGGTGTGGCTGGACGGCCGCGACATCAGCCGGCTGCCCGCGAGTGAGCGGCGCATGGGCCTGGTGTTCCAGTCGTATTCGTTGTTTCCCGACCGGGATGCCGCTGCCAATGTCGCCTATCCGCTGAAACTAAAGGCTCGCAAGGGCAACGACGTCAGTCGTCGTGTCGACGAACTGCTGACTCTGGTCGGCCTCGCTCATGCCGGCGGGAAGTATCCAGGCGAATTGTCCGGCGGACAGCAGCAACGCGTCGCCCTCGCCCGCGCGCTGGCGACCGAACCCGACCTGCTGTTGCTCGACGAGCCATTGTCCGCACTGGACCCTGGCCTGCGCGCCCAGCTGCGTACGGATATCCGTGCCCTGCAGCGCTCGCTGGGCATTCCCACGATCATGGTCACGCACGACCGTGATGAAGCCCTGTCGATGGCGGATACCATCATCTGCATGCGTGACGGCCGCATCGAGCAATCCGGCTCGCCGCGCGACCTCTACGAGCGTCCACGCTCGCGTTTCGTAGCCGACTTCGTCGGCCGTGCCAACCTGCTGCCCACGACATTCGTGCGCGAGGCCATGCCGGGTTTCCTGGAGCGACGGCCGCCAGGTGCGGACACCACGTTCGAGCTTTGCGTGCGTCCGGAAGACCTGCACATCGATGCCGATCCCCGCGGGGAGGCTGTCATCGAAGACATCACCTTCCTCGGTAACCTCGCACGCGCCGCATTGAACTGGCGCGGCCGCAGGCTGATCGCGGAGCTGCCGGGCCATTGCACGCTGTCCCCGGGCGAAGCCGTGATCGTGGACGCCGCTCGCGGTGCATGGGTCTGCGCATGAATGCCGTAGCGACGACACGGGGGCTTTCGATGCCGCGCATCGGTACGTGGCTGCTGGTCGGCGTTCCGGTTGCGGTGCTGTGCCTGTTCTTCCTGCATCCGCTGGTCACCGTGCTCTGGCGCAGTGTCACCGATGCCCAGGGACACATCACCTTCGCCAACTACACGCATCTGCTCGATGATCCCGGCCTGCCGCGTGCGGCCCTGCACAGCCTGGCGATCGGCGCGGCGACCACGCTCGCCACCGTCTTGTTCGGACTATGCCTCGCCATGGCCTTGCACCGCTCGCGCCTTCCCGGCAAGGAACTGATCCGCGGCATCCTGCTGCTGCCGATGCTCGCGCCGTCGCTGGTGATCGGCCTGGGACTGGTCTGCCTGCTGGGTCGCAACGGCCTGGTCCACCGCCTCACCGGCCTGCCTACCGACATCTATGGATTCTGGGGCCTGTTGATCGCCAACACGCTGTACAGCCTGCCCCAGGCGGTGATCGTGATTTCCGCCGCGCTGGAGCGCACGCCGGCACGGCATTACGATGCCGCCGCGTCGCTGGGTGCCGGCCCGCTGCGCCAGTTCCTCGACGTCACCCTGCCGCGCCTGCGCTTTGCCCTGATAGCCGCCGCCTTCCTGGTATTCACCGAAACGCTCACCGACTTCGGCAGCGCCGTGGTGGTGGGTGGCAACTACCGTGTGCTGGCGATGGAAATCTACAGCGAGGTGGTCGGACAGATGGACTTCGGCATGGGCGCCACGCTCGGCGTCATCCTGCTTCTGCCCGCCCTGCTTTCCGTGGCGCTGGGTCGCATGGCGCGCCGTCGCCAGGACGCCGGTGAAGGCGTCGTCGGCCTGCCCCTGGTTGCGTCACGCTGCGTGCTGCGCGATGTCCTGCTCGGGCTCGGGGGTGCGCTCGCACTGCTGCCCATGCTTGCCGTCGTCGCCACCGTGGCTTACGTGAGCCTGGTCCGCCTGTGGCCTTACGATCCGGCCATCACCTTCGCGCACTACCTCGACATGCCCGAAGGGTATGGCCCGGTTGCCACCTCGCTTGGCGTGTCGCTGCTTGCCGCCGTTGCCGGCATCGCACTCATCTTCGCGCTGGCCGCCGGCCTGCGCTCCGTACCACCGCGCTGGGCGCGACCGATCCAGTTCCTCGCCACGCTGCCCGCTGCCGTACCCGGCATGGTGCTTGGCCTGGGCTACGTGCTGGCGTTCAACCATGGGCCGCTCTCGGCGTGGTTGTATGGCAGCGCAGCCATCGTCGCGGCGTGCAGCCTCTATCACTACCACGCCCAGGCCTTCCTCACGATGCAGGCAGGCATGCGCCAGGTACCGGGCGCCCTGGAAGACGTGGTTTCCAGTCTTGGCGGCCACACACGGCATGTGCTTCGCGATGCGATCCTGCCCTTCGCCGCACCGGCTACGATCGCCGGTTTCTTCTACCTGTTCATGCGCTCGATGGTGACCTTGTCCGGCGTTATCTTTCTCGTTACCCCCGACCTCGGCCTCGCCTCCGTCAGCGTGATGCGACTGGACGAAAACGGATTCCTGGCGCAGGCCGCTGCATACGCCATGTGCGTGGTGCTGGCCGGTGCCTTAGCACTGGGCGCCATGCGCCTTGCCCTGCACGTATTGAAGGACCGCCGCCATGTGGCATGAAGAACGACATACCCGCATCCGTGACCTGCTGCGTGCCAGCGGCAAGGTGTCCGTGGAGCGCATCGTCACCGAACTGGGCGTGTCGCGCGAAACCATCCGCCGCGACCTCGTGGAGCTGGCCGATCGCGGCGAGATCCGCCGCGTCCACGGCGGTGCCGTGCTTGCCGACGACGAACCGCCGATCGATGTCCGCCACGCCACCCGTGTTCGCGAGAAGCGCGCCATCGCGCGCAAGGTGTCGTCCCTGGTGGAAAGCGGCCAGACCGTTTTCATGGACGCCGGTAGCACCATGACCCTCGTCGCCGAAGCGCTCTCCGCACGCAGCGGCCTCACCATCGTCACCAACTCCGTGGACGTCGCCACCCGCTTCGCCGCACGTCCCGATAACGAAGTGCGCCTGCTCGGCGGCCGCTTCGACGCACGCATCGGCTGCACGCACGGCTCCGCCACCATTGCCGAGATCGCCCGTTACCAGGCGCACCTGGCCATCCTCTCGCCGGTGGGCATCGACGCCGCCGCCGGTGCCAGCAGCTTCGAGCTGGAAGAAGCCGAGATCGCCCGCGCCATGTGTGCCAATGCGCGTTCCATCATGATCGCCGCCGACCACGCCAAGGTCGGTGTCCGCAGCCGCGTGGCCTGGTGCCCCGCCGATCGCATCGACGTACTGGTCACCGACCGCCGCGCCGAGAAATCCCGCGCCATCGCTGCCATTGCCGGCATCGTCGGCGCCATCGAATACGCCTAAGAAAACGACGTGCCAGGAAGGCCGCTCCACGCTGCATTTTTAGATCGATTGAAGCCATACCCACCCAATCGAAAGCCTTCTGGAGCTTTACCATGCAACCCCGACCTTCCCTACGACGGACCTTGATCTGCGCCGCCGTCGCCGCGTCGCTTTCCGGCCTCGCCCATGGCCAGGCTACGACCGGACGCATCACTGGCCAGGCACCCATCGCCGATGGCGAGACGGTGCTCATCGAAGGCAGCAACGGTCTTTCCCGTGAAGTCGGCATCGACGGCCGTGGCCGTTATGCCGTGGAAGCCCTGCCGCTGGCCACCTACAAGGTCTCGCTCAAGAAGAACGGCGCGGTCGTCGACTCGCGGGACAACATTACCCTGCGTGTCGGCGCCGCCACCGATGTTTCCTTCGAAGCCGCCAGTGGCACCCAGCAACTCGAAGGCCTGACCGTTTCAGCCAACCAGGTGCCGAAGATCGACGTCGCCACCGTCGCTTCCAGCACCGTGATCACCTCGGCCGACCTGGCCCGCCTGCCGTTGCAGCGCTCGGCCGAAGGCATTGCACTGCTTGCCCCGGGTGCAACGCGTGGCATCGCCAGCTTCAAGGGCGCCTTCGGCGGCTCGCTGGTCTCCTTTGCCGGCTCGTCGGTCAGCGAGAACGCTTATTACATCAACGGCTTCAACACGACCGATCCGCTCAGCGGCTTCGGCGGCGTGAGCCTGCCCTATGGCGCGATCGACCAGCAGGAAGTGCTGAGCGGTGGTTATTCCGCGATGTACGGCCGCTCCGATGGCGGCGTGATCAGCCAGGTCGGCAAGCGCGGCACCAATGAATGGCACTTCGGTGCGCAAGTGCTTTGGGAGCCGGAGTTTGCGCTGTCCGATGCGCGTGATATCCGATATGTACACGGTGACGCAAAGACCCAGGGCAGCATCTTCCTGCGCAACAAGGACAACCGCGACTGGACCAGCACCATCAGCGCCTACGCCGGCGGCCCGCTGATCGAGAACAAGCTGTATGTATTCGCCGCGGTGGAAGCGGCCCGCACGGAAGGCAACAACGTCGGCGACCTGAATCACTCCTACGATACGAAGTACACGTACAAGGATCCGAAGTTCTACGGCAAGATCGACTGGAACATCACGGACAACAACATCCTTGAGCTCACGAGCGTCGGCGAGACGCATCGCACGAGCGGCAGCAAGTACAACTACGACTACAACACGCTCAGCACCGGCAGCTTCAACAGCATCGGCGAAACCGACAAGACGCAGGCCCGCATCTATATCGGCAAGTTCACCAGCTATATCACCGACGACCTGACGCTGACGGCACTCTATGGCAAGTCGAAGCTGACTTACTATAACGAACCTGCTCAGACCGGCGTGGTCGGCCCCTTCATCGGTGCCATCGACCAGCAGAATCCTGCGTACACCGGTGGCACGCCCATCACCAACCACCAGACCCTCGATACGGTGGACAACCCCGGGCATGAGTCCAACGCGCGCAACCTGCGGGTGGACCTCAACTACAAGATCGGCTCGCACTCGATCACGGCGGGCATCGACAATCAGGACACCAAGGACTACGAAGACGGCACCACCATCGGTGGCGTCGGCTACGAGCTTTGGTACGGCAAGATCGATCCGAACCTCAACATCAGCGAAAACCCCTTCGTCGACAAGGTCGGCAATTATCCTGGTGGTGCCACCGGCTATTACGGCTACTACCGCCACTACAACACGCTAGCCACGGTTCGCGTGAGCCAGCGCGCCCAGTACGTGATGGACGACTGGCAGGTCAACGACAAGCTGCTGCTCTCGCTGGGCCTGCGCAACGATGCGTTTACCAACTACAACCCGGCCGGCCAGCCGTACCTTCGCCTGACCAAGCCGCAGTGGGCGCCCCGCCTCGGCTTCAGCTATGACGTGAAGGGCGATTCCACGCTGAAGATCTACGGCAACGCCGGTCGCTATTACCTTTCCATGCCGGCCTCCGTGGCCCTGCGCACGTCCGCCGGTTCGCTGGCCACCAACCAGTACTTTACCTATACCGGCATCGATGCCAACGGCCTGCCCACCGGTGTCACCTTCATCAAGTCGGCCACCGGTGGCGCCGTGTCACCGAACGGCGAATATGGCCAGCCGCCCGACCCGAAGACCGTCAGCTCCAAGAACCTGAAGTCGGAATACCAGGACGAATTCATCCTGGGCTTCGACCACCAGTTCGATCCGGCCTGGATCTGGGGCGCAAAGGCCACGGTGCGCAAGCTGCGCAACGCGCTCGACGACGTCTGCGACAACGGTGCGATTTCGCGCGCCGCCGCCGCACAGGGCGCGGATCTGAAGTCGGTGACGATCGGCAGCTGTTATCTGTCCAACCCCGGTCGCGCCAACGTCTACCAGCTGGCCAACGCCAATGGCGGCTATACCGATGTAACGGTGACCAACGACGACTTCGGCTTTACCGACCTCAAGCGCAACTACTACGGCCTGGATGTGTACCTGTCGCATCCGTTCGACGGCAAGTGGTCGGGCAAGATCGACTACCTGTACTCGCGCAGCTACGGCAACACCGAAGGCCAGGTGCGATCCGACGTTGGTCAGGGTTCGGTTGCCGCCTCGCGTGACTGGGACTACGCCACGCTGATGGACTACGCCAACGGCTATCTCTCCAACGATCGCAAGCACCAGCTGAAGATGTACGGCTCGTACCAGATCGCACCGGAATGGATGGTCTCGGCGAACCTCACCGTGCAGTCGGGCCGCCCGAAGGAGTGCCTGGGGCGCTACGGTGCCGCCGAGACCGACCCGGCAGGCTACGGCAGCTATTACCACTTCTGTTTCGGCGTGGCCTCGCGCCCGGGTGACATGGGTCGCCAGCCCTGGCAGGAACTGCTGGATGTAAACGTGGAGTATCGTCCGCTGTGGGCCGATCGCAAGCTGGCCTTCAACGTCTCGGTGTTCAACCTGCTCAACCAGCAACGCCCGGACCAGACCGAACCCGTTTCCGGCAGCATCCACTCGGTCAACGACGCCTACCAGCGCGTGATCAGCTACACGCCGCCGCGCTACGCCCGCTTCGGCATCACCTACGACTTCTGACGGAGACACCATGCATCCGTTACTGCGACTGTCCATCGTTGCGCTCGTCACCGGAGCCCTCGCGGCTCCGGTGACCGGCGGCGAACGCACCTACAAGGATCTGCCGACGGAAACGCCGGCCCACTTCGTTCCCAGCCAGGCCGGTTACGACTACGAACGGCGCACGGTGGATATACCGATGCGCGACGGCGTGAAGCTGCATACCGTTATCCTTGTGCCCAAGGGAGCAAGGCATGCGGGCATCCTGCTCACGCGAACGCCTTACGGCGCCGATGGCATGGGCAACCGCACCGACAGCCCGCGCCTTGGCACGACCCTGCGCGGGTACGACAACCCGGCCGACATCATCGTGCAGGACGGCTATATCCGGGTGATCCAGGATATCCGCGGCAAGCACGGCTCCGAAGGCGACTTCGTGATGAACCGGCCACCGGTCGGACATGGCAATCCCACCGACATCGACGAATCCAGCGACATCTACGACACCATCGACTGGCTGGTGAAGCAGGTGCCGGAGTCAAACGGCAAGGTCGGCATCATCGGCATTTCCTACGACGGTTTCGAGGCGATGATCGCCACCATCCATCCGCATCCGGCGCTCAAGGTCGCCGTACCGATCAATCCGATGATCGACGGCTGGATGGGCGACGACTGGTTTCATCGGGGTGCCTTCCGCCAGCAGATGATTCCCTACATCTACGGCATGGTGAACTCGCGCGGCAGCGATATTCCCTGGACCACGGCTTACCGCGACGACTACGACCTGTACCTCAACGGCGGCTCGGCAGGCGACATCGGTCGCGCCCATGGCATGGAGGCGCTGGGCTTCTGGCAGAAGATCCTCGCCCATCCTGCCTACGACAACTTCTGGTCCGAGCAGGCGCTGGACCGCATCGCAGCAAACGAACCGATGACGGTTCCCACCATGCTCGTCCACAGCCTTTGGGACCAGGAAGACAACTACGGAGACATGGCCGTCTACCGTGCACTCGCCCCGCGCGACCCCTCCCATGAAAAGCTCTGGCTGGTGCTCGGCCCCTGGCGTCATGCGAAGACATGGGAAAACGCCAGTACCATCGGCGCCATCGAGCTTGGCAGCGACACGGGCAAGACCTTCCGCCAGCAGATGCTGCGGCCTTTCCTCGCGCAATACCTCAAGGATGGCGCCCCCAGGGCTGATATTGCTCCGATCAATGCCTTCGTCACCGGTGAAAACACCTGGCGACGGCTCGATACATGGCCCTCGTCATGCACACAGGGTTGCACGCCGACCATGCAGCGCTGGTATGTCGAAGCTCATGGCGGCTTCGGTGCGCAGGTGCCTGACAAGGGAAGTGACGAGTACATCTCCGACCCGGCGAAACCGGTGCCCTACCGCGTGCGCCCGATCCAGTCGTGGTCGCATGGCGTCGCCGAGCGTGAAGATACCTGGCCCGAATGGCTGGTAGACGACCAGCGTCAGTTCGCCACGCGTACCGACGTACTGACGTATGTATCTCCCGTGCTGGATAAACCGATGGGCGTGGCAGGCGAGCCGCTTGTGCACCTGCTGGCTTCCACCACGGGCACGGACAGCGACTGGGTAGTGAAGCTGATCGACGTGTATCCGGATGACGTGGAAGACAAGCCGTCGATGGGCGGGTACCAGCTACCCATCGCCATGGAGATCTTCCGTGGGCGATACCGCGAGGGCTACGACAAGCCCAAGGCGCTTGTACCGGGCAAGCCACTGGCCTACGACTTTCCACTGCCCACGGTGAATCATGTATTTGAGCCGGGGCACCGTGTCATGGTGCAGGTCCAGTCGAGCTGGTTCCCGCTGTACGACCGCAATCCACAGACCTTCGTGCCGAACATCTTCAACGCCAAGCCGGGGGATTACAAAAAGGCGACGCAGACGGTCTTGCGCGACGGCGAGGCTGGCACGTACATAAGCCTGCCCGTTACCCCTCAACACTGATCCCTGCACACTACCCCCTGCAGGGGCGGACCTTGTCCGCGACCTCTCATGACATCTCGAAGATAATGAGGAGTCGCGGACAAGGTCCGCTCCTACCGTGATTTGATCTGGTCGGACGGCCTGTAATCGAAACGAGCTGACTCACCCACCGTGATCGGCAGGACAAGTTGCAGGACCGGTATGAAAACACCGTAGTGATCGCGATATCTGCGCTGGTCGTCCTGTGCCTTGGCGAGGGCGTCCGTGGCAGCAGGCACGTAGAAGAACGCTCGTATGGGCAACCGCGTGCCGCTGTCCCTTGGCCAGGTCGCCAGGCGCAGTTCGTTCGCCAGTGCTCGCTGCTTCTCCGGCATGGCTTCGTGCGCACGCAGGCTCAGCAGGAACCGGGCCGCCGCGTCCTGCTCGCCATCACGGATATTCCACCCGCATTGCCCCGAGTATTTGTTATCCATCGCGGCAAACAGCACATTCCATTGGATCACGCCCCCAATGTCCTGGGCATCGCACGCACGCGTCGCCTCAGGCCGGGGATCCACGGCGTTTTCACCACACCCCTGCTCCGCAGGACGGTTGGCGGTATCCGCATCCATCGGAAAGGCACACAGGGCAGCTACATCCAGCGTACCTTCCGGGCGAAGATCCCTCGGATACATGATGTAGCCGTTGCGATAGGTGAACACCAGCTGGGTGAAATTCACATCCGCACGCAGGTATGAAAACGACACGCCGCCGCGTGCAATGGATGAAGGACTGGGATCCCACGGAAGGAATGCCGGGTTGTTCTCCGTGGCCCTCAGCAGCACGCCGCTGCATGACACCGCCGCACGTGCCGGGTGTCCGGGACAGGATGCCGCCGTGTCTTCGTACCACTGCCGCACATCCGCCAGGGCCTTTTCTCCCGTATCGACAGAAACCGGCTCACGGGAAGCCGGCTGCATGGCGCAGGCGGTCAGCAGTGTTGCGGCACACATCACCGCCAGATGCTTCATGTTCTGGAATCCCCAGGCGATCGAACCGGCGCAGGCCGGCTCCGTCGTGCGGATTGTCCCGGTTTCCGAGCTCTTCGACGATAGGGCTACAACTAGCCGCGGGTTTCGCGCCAGACATTGCGGAGAGTCGCGGGTCAGAAGTTCCAGCGGAGCCCGAGGTTTGCCGTCCAGCCCTGGTTGCCCGCGCGACCTATCCGCTCCTGCCAATCGCCCTCGCCATAAACGGATAAGCGGTTGCGCCACTGCCAGGTGCCGCCCAGCCCCAGCTCCCACAGCCTCCCGAACCGGCCGCCCGTGAACGCCTGCGAGATGTCATACCCCTGTTCGCCGACGAGGATCCGGGGGACGCCGCCCCAGCCCTGGATGTAATTCAGGCGCGCATACGGCGTCCATTTCGCATCCGCCTGCGTGAGCCACGTGCGATCCAGGCGCAGGCCGGCTCGCCCGATGGTCTGGTCGAGTGGCTGGTAATGTGTGATGACGCCATCCATATCCACCTGGTCGCGCAGCCCGACGTGCTGCCGCGTGACCTGCAACTGGGGTTCAATCTGCCAACCGTTGTCCAGAAGGATGGGATAACCCGATTCCAGCGATGCCGACCAGCCCGACCCCCGAACCCGGGCCGCGTCCTTCGCCCGCGCCGTATCGACATAGCCACCATGGCGGTCACCGGACACGATCGCGTCCAGATAGAAACCATTCGCCTGTTGCCAGGTCAGCGTCATCGCAAAGGAGTTCGAGTCGATCTTCGCGTGACTGTATCCATCGGCCGTCCTGGGATCGACGCGGGTGGTGCCGTGGGTAAACGCGATGCCCGCACGCAACACGCTGCGCTCGGTATTCAGGTCAAGGATGTCCGTCCCTACCTGAAAGGCGCGGAAGTCGGTGTCGTAGGCCACGCCATAGTCCTGGAACGACCGATTCGTTGCGTAGCTGTAATCACCGCCAAGGATGCGTGCAAACGGTTCGCCGCCCAGTCCCTCGTCCATGTCGTCCATCTGCCTGACCTCACCCAGCCGCCGATGCAGGTTGTCGATAGTCCGGTAGCCGTACATGGCCAGTGCTGAAGGTGACGCAATATAGGCCGGCACCTGGGGAACCAGCGCAGGGCGGGCATCGACCGCTACCGGAGGAGGAGCCGCTGGCGTGCCGGGTGGCGTGGCCACCGGTGGTGTCACGGGCGCGGGCGGGCAAGGCCCGCCATCACACACGATCACGTTGCCCAGCCGGTAATCCCAGAAGGCGTTGCCGCCACCTGCCACCACCCGCTGCCCTGCGTCGCTTGCTCCCGGCTGGAAGGCATACAGACCGTACTGCCAGGGACCGAAGGCCAGATAGCCTCCCGGGACCACGAAGGCGTTGCTTGTTGATGCGCCCGCTACCTGTACGACGGAAATGCCTTCGTTGGGCCCAACATACCCGTTCCGGTCCAGGTCGGTGGACGCACCCGTACTGACAAGCGATGGCGTGATCTGCAACATCGTCGTGCCACTGGCCTGCCCCTGCACGAGCAGGCGATCCGTTGACTGCCCCGACAACGGACCGCCTTCGTTCAACGTCGTGACCAGTTTTACCCGTCCCGAGGTGCCCACGTAATCACCCGCTACCGTCAGCGAGTTGCCGGGAGAGCCGCTGCCGTTGGTCAGGTCGATCGTGCCGGCATTGTTGACGATGACGGGAGCGCCAGCATCCGCGTTGATCATCGGCTGCACGTTGTTGCCGGCGTACAGTGTGGATGTCGCATCGATATCGACATCGCTTCCCGCCAGGCGCAGGTTATCGGTGAGTTCGAACGATGTCCTGTCGATAAGCCGCAAGGTATTCCAGCCGATCACGCGGATCCCCTTGCCCAGGTCGTCCGCATCGAAACTGCCGCCTTTCGCCTGCGTGCCATCGAACGTCAGGGTATTGCTGCCTCCGCTGCCAGCAAGCAGATGGTAAGTCGTGCTGGTATCTACCGCGCCCAGCGTCGCCTGGTTGCCCGCCCCGTTGCCCATGGTCAGCCCGCCATTGAGCGAGCCCGCCCTCCAGTTGAAGGTGTCGCTGCCTTCCCCACTGTTGACGTCACCCTGCACGCTGCCACCCGCAAGGTTGATGGTGTCATTGCCCGAACTGCCCATCACCGCCTGCGCTATGGGAGACGCTGCGCTGATGACGCCCTGGTTGGTGAAGGTGGTGCCGCTGCCGTTGGAAAGATCGACGACCGGGGCTGCCGTGCTGGTCGAGGTAAGCGTGCCCTGGTGGGTCACCGAGGAAGCTGTGCCTGCGACCAGTGCAGCCCCGCCCGATGCACTAAGGATGCTCACCGTCGCCGCAGATGTCACCGCACCGGTCGTCAAGGCCTGGATACCCACGCTGCCCGCGGCATTCCCGTGCACGACGAATCCACTGCCGATCGAAAGATCACCCGTGGCCGGTGTGCCATCGGCGTGGCGGAATGCGTAGCCCACTCCCGGTCCGTCGACCTCGAAGGTTGCCGTGGATGCTGGATTGATGGCGGTGGCGGTTCTGAGTCCCGCTCCTGCCCCGGAATGAAGCGTGACGCCAGTCAGGGTGATGGTGGATATCTCTGCCGCGTTCTCGATGGCGTTGCCCGTGCCCAGTGACGTGATCGTGTTGCCCGTCGCAACAAGCGAGCTTGCTCCCGTATCGAGCAGCACACCATGGGCGCTGCCGTTCGTTACGATGGCGGAATCGCCGCTGCCCAGCACGAGAGCTGCGCCATTGATGAGCTGAACACCCGCGACCCCATCATCCACGCGGATCGTCCCGGCCGGATTCAATCGCTGCGTTCCCGCACCTTCCACCCGTACGCCCGTACCATTGCCAACATGGATGGTTCCGTTGTTGGCGAAGCTGCCGCCCGTCTGCAACAGGGCGCCGATGGCCGCAGGACCCGTGAGATCCACGCTGGCGGTGTTGGTGGCGGAAGCATTGGTCTGCACCAGGAAGCCCATCGCCTTCGCGCCCGTGAATGCAATGTTGCCGGCATTCGACAGGGAGGCGCCATTGCGCGCGATGAAACCGGTTACGCCTGTCTGCGATGAACTGAGCGAGGCAAGGCTTGTCAGCGTCGTGGAGCGAACGATACTGCCCGTATTCGCACCGGTGAGGCTATGCTTCTGCCCGTCGACCACGCCCGCAATCGCGCCATTTCCCGTGAGGTTCATGGTCGTCGCTGCATCGATGGTCGCCGAAGCACCCCCTTCTGCAACAACGCCCTGCGCGCCGGTGCCGGATACGGTGATCGTCGCATCCCTGGTGTTGAGCATGGATCCCGTGCCGCTTCCGAGAACCCCCGTTGCCTGCGGGCCCGACACGCGCATGGTGAGGCCGGTGCCGTCGAAGTCGGCGCCACTGTCGAGGCGGAACAGGGTGGACTGGGGTGTCGAGACATCCAGCACGGCACCGCCAGCGACATTGATATGGGCGTTGGCACCGTAGGCATAGAAGCCGATCTGCTTGCTTCCGCTGGCGAAGCTCGGGGCAGCACTCGCGCCGACATCCACCGTGGCGCGGCCACGCGAATGAATGCCGATGGCGCCATCCCCCAGCAGATTCACCGCGCCCTGCACATCGGCGAGAGCAGTAGCACTGCCCTGGCCTTCGGCCCATACACCGAAGTTTCGCGTGCCACTGGCCGGATCCGCACCACCGGCCACATTGATGGTGCCTGTGGAGCTGATCGATGACGCCACGCCCGCGGTCGACAGCGCCTTGATGCCGGTGCCATTGACGCCACTGACGTTGATCGTGCCGCTGTTCGCCACACGACCGGACGCACCGCCATTCTGCACAAGGATGCCATCGTTTTCGCGCGGCACGGCGGCGGCACGTCCGTTGATGTCGATGGTGCCGGCATTGTCGACCTGGGCCGACGGCGAGGTCACGTAAATACCGGCCGCATTCTGCGTGAGGCCGCCGATGGTGATGTTGCCGCGATTGCTTACCGTACCGCCGTTGGCCACGTTGATGCCGGTGACGACGGTGCCCTGATTGATAGCCACATCCGCCGCCGGAGCGGCAAGATCTGCCTGAGGGCCACGTCCGATGTAGATCGTGCCTGTATTGGTAAAGGATGCCGTGGAATCGTTGAGGTAAACACCGTCCATCGAGCCATTGGAACGCGAGCCACTGATGCCCACATTGATGATGCCGTTGTTCGTGCCCGTCGCTCCGCTCCCCAGGCGGATGCCCGTGGATTTCCCCGCGCCATTGGCCGTTCCCGTCGCCAGGTTGAGGACGCCGTTGTTGGTGAAATCGCTGCCGCTCTGCACATCGACCACGTTGGCGCCATACGCACCATCAGTGATGGTGCCGGTCGACGGATCACGGAAGAAGTTGCCATTGATGACGCCATCGCTGATGCCATGACTTGCCGAGGCCAGTACCAGCGCGGAACCGTCACCCGCCGTATGGGTCACGCCCAGCGTGCCACCGGCTGCAATCTGCGCGGTGGCGCCGTTCTCGGCGCGTACCGCACCATGATTGGCATTGACCACCTCCAGCGTCGCCCCCGCGTTGATCGTTCCCACGGCGCCTGCACCGGTCAGATGCATCACGATGCGATCGCCGATCGGCTGGGCCACCTCGTCAGGCGGGCTGTCCGCCGAAATGCCATAACCAACGGGCTCGATCGTGTACGTGTAGGCCAGCGCGAAATAGACACTGTATTGGGCGGGGTCGAGATTACCGGACTGCATCTGCGCAATCAGGAAATTGTTGTAGTCGCGCAGTTGTGCCGCATTGGTCACGGTAAACGCATGCTGCACGCCATCCACGGTCGTGACGCTTACAGCGCCACCGTAGTGGGACACATAGTTCACATTGAACGTGTCCGGCACCGAGGGATCGGCCACCTCGCCGGTAAACGTGATGCGGTTGGTGGATGTCCACTGGATCGTGCTCGCTGCACCGGCGCTGCCATCGGCATAGAACAGCGAACTCTGTTTTGCTGCCATCGTCCATCCATTGGTTGCCGCCGTCGATGCTGCTCCCTGCGTGCCGATGTTCACGTCGAGGTTTCCACCTGCAGACATGACGGTGCCCACGCGCGCATCGATGTATTGCTGTCCGTTGACGTTGACGATGTCGGGCACCACCGTGTCATCGGGATACGTCGACAGGTCCACCAGATTCGCCGTGTTGTATACGGAAGCCACCCGACTGCCGCCCGTGATCGGATCGGGCACGCTGACACCGAAATTCTGGGAGCCGGGATTGAGCCGGGCGGCCGTGAGCCACTGGGCACCGCTGATGATGAGGTTGCGGGCTTTCAGTGATCCGATGGTCGTCGTCCGCGCCCCGCTGTCGCCTGGCGCGAACAGCTGGGGGCCGCTCAACGTCATGTTCCCGCCGGCCGGCACGATCTGGGCGCCGACTTCGTGACCGTTCACGGATGGACTGTATGGCTGCAAGGTCACCTGCTGCGCGGCGACTGGCAGGCTTCCGACAAGCGCGATGGCGAGCAGTTGCTGCCTTGCGCTGTCTGTTCGGCGCGCCCCCTTGGAGCGGCCGCTCATGCCGATGCGATGCTTCATTGTCGAGACCCCGAGTCATGCCGCCCGCATGGCGGCCTGCGCGGCAACGACGGCAGATCTCCTCTGCCGGCGCGCCGCGACTCCGGGCCCCATCCGTCCGGAGACGGGACCTCCTGGGTCAGCGCTATAAAGGCCGCCACATGAAGGAAATGTGTAGATGCAGTACGACGCCGGGCTGGTGCAAACAGCGCAGTCCCCTATACTCCCGCCGATGAAGCCCAATGTCCTGCTGCAATACATTCTTCCGCACCGCTTTCTGTCGCGGATCGTCTACCACGCCACCCGCTGGGAATGGGCTCCCTGGAAGAACTTCCTGATCGGGCAGATCGTGCGGCGCTATGACGTGGACATGAGCCAGGCCGCCCAGCCCGATCCGCTGGCGTACCAGCACTTCAATGCCTTCTTCACCCGCAAGCTGAAGCCGGATGCGCGCCGCGCCGACCCCGATCCGCAGGCGATCCTGTGCCCGGCCGACGGTCGCATCAGCCAGTCGGGCCGCATCCGCGACGGCCGCATCTTCCAGGCCAAGGGCCAGGAGTACACCGCCGCCGAGTTGCTGGGCGACGAGGCCAGCGCCGAGGCGTTCCGCAACGGCAGCTTCGTGACGATCTACCTCTCGCCGCGCGACTATCACCGCGTGCACATGCCGCTGGACGGCAGGCTCCAGGGGACCACGCACGTGCCGGGCCGCATCTTCAGCGTGGCCCCGTTCGCCGTGGAGGCCATCCCTCGCCTGTTTGCCCGCAACGAGCGCCTGGTCTGCCGCTTCGACGGCGAGCACGGCCCCTTCGTGTCGGTGATGGTAGGCGCCATCCTGGTATCCAGCGTCGCGACGGTCTGGGACGGCCTGACCATCCCGCCCTACGCGGCCGACATCCGCCGGGTGGACTGCAGCGGGCGTGGCGTCGCGCTTGAGCGCTTCGCCGAAATGGCCCGCTTCAACATGGGCTCCACCGTGATCCTGCTGCTGCCCGAGGGCTACGAGATCGACGCCCTTGAGCCCCAGCAGGTGGTGCAGATGGGCCAGCGCCTGGGTCACTGGGCAGGCGCAAAAACGTGACATATTGCGTCACATTGTGACCGAAACAACTTACATTCAGACCTGACCGGCGGTATGCTTCGGGCCTTCGATACCTCTTTAGAGGGAGGCGTCGAAGCCGGGAAGCATCCGTACTGGGGGAAGTCGTTCATGCGTCTGGTCAGCCATCTCATCGCCTTGAACCGCGAGATCCGCCTGCGTCGCCAGCTGGCCGACATCGAGCGCGTTGTCCTCGACCTGCCCGTGCGCGCGCATGCCGATCTCCAGCAGCTGGTTCGGCGCGAGATGGAGCAGGCAGCGGCATGTGACTTCCCGCACCTGTACGGCACCCCGCCGGAAGAACGCTACAGCACCTACGGCCACGGGCCTGACATCGGCCTCACCAAGGCCCGCTCGGAAAACCCGTTGATCGCCACGCGTGGCGTCGCCCTGTGGATCGCCGCCGTCTATCACGAGACGCTGGATTCGCACCGCCCGGGCATGGAAGAACTGCATCGGCAGATCCTCCGCCTGATGCGCCAGGTCAAGGAGCTATCGGCCCTTGAGCGCCGCGAAGCACCGTCCGACTGGATGGCACCCCGCGCCGCAGGCTGATTCCGCTCAGCGACACACCGGCACGCGCAGGGACTGCCCCACCTGTAACTGGTGCCCCTTGAGACCATTCATGCGCGCAATGGCTTCCACGTCGGCGCAGTCGCTCTTGCGTGCAATGCTCACAAGGGTATCGCCGCGACGCACCGTGTAGCTCTTCGATGCCGTAGAGGACGGCTTCGACGAAGAAGACGACGAAGATGCCGGGCCATTGGCCAGCGCTGCCGACGTGGCCGCAGGCGGCGGCGGTGCGACGATCTTCACGGCGTTGTGCAGGTCGCTGGCGAGGATGGGCCACGGGCCATCCGCACAGGCAGACGCATAGGCCTTTTCCAGCTGCTTGGGCACATCAAGCCGCGTACCCACCGGCTGGCTCACCTGCGGATCAAGGCGTGGATTGAGGTTACGCAACGTGCGGAACCAGCCGCCCTGCATGCCCTCGGCCGAGCCCAGGCAGATGGTGAGTTCGGAAATCGAGGCCGGGCGCTTCAGCACGATCTGCCCTGCTTCACCGTCGATCTTCGGCCAGCGCAGGTGGTAGCTGTCCGGATGCAGGTACAGCCACGCGGCGGCGAGCACCATGGGTACGTAATCGCGGGTTTCGGCCGACATCTGGCCGTAGATCTGCGGATCGTAGAAGCCGGCACCTGGATTGGCCGCGGCGATGCGACGCATGCGCCCTTCGCCGCCGTTATAGGCCGCCAGCGTGAGTTCGAGGTTGTTGTTGAAGTTGGCCAGCTGCTCGTTGATGTACTGCGCATTGGCCTGCGCGGCCATCGTCGGATCGAAGCGCTGGTCGAACCCGCTGTCGTTGGACAGGCCGAAACGCAGGCCCGTGGCGTACATGAACTGGAGCGGGCCCGAAGCACCGGAGCGCGACACCGCATGCACCTTGCCGCCCGACTCCTTCGCCATGATGCCGAACAGCAGCGCTTCGGGCAGGTCGGCACTCTTGTAGGCCGGCCACATCTTGTAGCGCATCATCTGGTAGTTGACGTAAGCGTCCATGAGGTTCGGGCGCAGCTGGGTGAGCCACATTTCCAGCGATGCCTTCACCGGGCCGTTCATCACCATCATGTCGGCGAACTTCTGGCCCTTGAGCAGGGTGACGCTACGCTGTGCCTGCGGCAGTGCACCTACTGCCAGCGAGCCCAAGGCGTCGCCCGGCTGGGCACCGACCTCGGCCGACTGCGGCGTGTCGTCGGTGTCCTCGCCCTCGATGAAGCTGCCGTCCTTCAGGCGCAACAGGCGATCGAACACGGCGGCAAAACGCTGCGGGTCGCAGCCCGGCGTAAGGCTGCACCGTGCCGAGGCATCCTTCAGCTGGTCGAGCGCCTGCTTGCGGGTCTGCGCGGCCTGAGGGGTGTCGCCCCGGCGAGCCTGGTCGATGGACGCCTCGTAAGCCTTGCTCGCCTGGTTCATCCGGTCGTACAACACATTGACCTGCGGTGCGGCCCTGCCCGGACGCGGGGCACCGCCCGACGCGCAACCGGCCAGGACGACGAGGGACAGGACAATGGCAGAACGAGGGAAACGAAGAGGCATTCTCATGGCTCGGGTACGACAATGCCAGCAACGTTAATCCCGGACACCCTGCAACTCAAGGGGGAATGGCCGGATTTTTCCCGCAGCGGCATACCGTTGCGTAAACTTGTTCAGGACTTTCTTAAGGAATAGCCATGTCCCGGATCCTCATTGGACGCAACGACGACACCACGGTCGAGCTGGACTCCCGTTTCGGCAATCGCCACGGCATGATCGCCGGCGCCACCGGCACCGGTAAGTCGGTGTCGCTGATGCTGCTGGCCGAGGGATTCTCCCGCCTGGGCGTGCCTTGCTTCCTGGCCGACGCCAAGGGCGACCTGGCCGGTCTCTCCCAGGCCGCCGGCGCTCCCACCGAAAAGCTGCAGGCCCGCCTTGCCAGGCTTGGGCTTTCGTCCTGGAAGCCCCAGGCCAATCCCGTGGTGTTCTGGGACATCTACGGCAAGCTCGGCCACCCGGTAAGAGCGACCGTGAGCGAAATGGGCCCCACCCTGCTCGCCCGCGTGATGGAGCTGAACGACACCCAGGAAGGCGTGCTGGAGGTCATCTTCCGCGTGGCGGACGACGAGGGCCTGCTGCTCCTGGACCTGGGCGACCTGCGCGCGATGCTGGCGTTTGCGTCCGAGCATGCGAAAGACATTTCCGCCCGCTATGGCCTTGTCAGCGCCACCAGCGTCGCCGCGATCCAGCGGGCCCTGCTGCGCCTGGAACAGGACGGGGCGCAGTCCTTCTTCGGTGAGCCCGCCCTGGAACTGGCCGACCTGATGCGCCAGGACATGAGCGGGCGCGGCGTCATCAATGTGCTGGCCGCCGAAACGCTCATCCTGAAACCCCGCCTGTATTCGACCTTCCTTCTCTGGCTGCTGTCCGAGCTGTTCGAGCAACTGCCTGAAGTAGGCGATCTCGATGTACCCAAGCTGGTGTTCTTCTTCGACGAGGCGCACCTGCTCTTCGACGATGCACCCGCCGCGCTGCGCCAGCGCGTGGAACAAGTGGTGCGACTGATCCGCAGCAAGGGCGTGGGCGTCTATTTCTGCTCGCAGAATCCCGACGACGTGCCGGGCGAAATCCTGGGCCAGCTTGGCAATCGCGTGCAGCACGCCTTGCGGGCATTTACGCCCCGCGACCAGAAAGCGGTCAAGGCGGCTGCTGAAACCTTCGCACGCAATCCGAAACTGGATGTGGCCGAGGTCATCGGCACGCTCGGCACGGGTGAAGCGCTCGCCTCCACCCTTGGCGAAGGCGGCGTCCCGTCACCCGTGCAGAAAGTGCTGGTGTCCACGCCTGAATGCCGTATCGGGGCGATTACCGCCGAGGAACGGGCAACGGTGCGTTCGCGCTCTCCCGTAGGCGCGAAATACGACACGTCGGTGAATCGCGAATCCGCCGAGGAACGGCTCGCTGCACGAGCCAGCCAGAAGAACGCGGATGACGCGCCCGCCGTCAAAAGCGCTGGCAAGTCGGCGGATGCTACCGATAGCGGCTGGAGTGGCGCGGTGCGTGATGCCGTACTGGGAACCTCGCGACGCCAGGGCATTCTGGAAACGATGACGAAGTCCGTGGTGCGCAGCGTCGGCACGCGCGCGGGCCAGCAGATCGTGCGCGGCATCCTCGGCAGCATCTTTGGTGGCAAGCGCTGACATGCGCCTGGAACGATTGGACCCGGAAACGTCTTTCGGAGAGCGCATACGTACCGGCTTTCGTTATCCCCTGCGCGGCTCCGGCCCGATGGTCATCGTTGCCGTCACCCTGTTCGAGACACTGGGATTCCTGCCGGGCACCCAGCTGCTGATTACCGGCCTCGGCTGGATCGCCATCTATGCCTATGCCTTCGAATGCCTGAGGCGATCCGCCGATGGCTATGCCGAGCCACCGGAAGTGGCCCTGGAATCCCGGGACGGCACCGGCCTCGCCCTGATCATCATCCAGGTCACGGGCAATGCGCTTGCCGTGCTGGCTCCGATCCTGTTCGGCATTCCGGGCTTTCTGGTATCGCTGGTATTCGCGTTCATCCTGCCCGCGATCACCATGTCGCTCACGTTCGATGGCGTGCTCACGGCACTGAACCCGCTGACCTGGGAAGCGGTGATCGGCCGGCTCGGTGGCCACTACATGGCCTTGTTCGGCGTCGTGCTGGTCACCAGCCTGTTGCAGGGCGGGGCACAGTACGCCATGAGCGATCATGGCCCGGGTTTCTTCGGAGTGATCGCCTACTTCGCGATTGCCAATTATCTCACCGTGTACAACTTTCACCTCATGGGAGCGCTGATCCTGCATCGCCATGAAGCGCTCGGTTATCGCCCCGATGCCGAGTCACTCGCCATGGCCGTGACTCCCGATGACGACACGGCACTGTTGAAGCACGTCAACGAAATCGCCCGAACCGACATGGTCGCCGCAACGGATATCCTAACCGAGCGCCTTCGCGAAGGCGTTGCCCCTGCGCCGCTTCATCTGCGTTACCGGGAGCTGCTTCGCGCGCAGCAAAGGCGTCCTGAACTGCTCGTGCATGCGCAGATATGGATTGCGGCACTCGTCACCGGCCATGAAGCCCGCCGCGCACTGGGTGTCGTGCAGGATGCCATCGACATCGATCCCGCCTTTATCCCCGATGCACCAGCCAACTGTGGCGCGCTGGCCGATGTCGCCGCGCACGGTGGCATGCTGCGTCTTGCGCTGCACCTGGCCGAAGGCTACCTGCAATCATGGCCACAAGACGAAGGCGCGCCGCACTACGGCCTGCTGGCCGTGCGCATGCTTCACCGCCTCGACCGGCGCGACGACGCTGCCTCCCTGGCGCGCTCCCTTATCCACGCTTATCCGGAACACCCTGTCGTGCACGATCTCGAAGCCCTTCTCGATACCCTTGGCGCAGGCGTGCGCTCATGAGTCGCTGGCGACCACCTTCGCCGTCATCCACCGCGATCATCACTCGCGACGGATTCGAGCGCCTCAAGTCCGAACTGGACCACCTTTGGCACACCGTCAGGCCCGAGGTGGTAAAGGCCCTCGCCGCTGCCGCCGCCGAAGGCGATCGCTCGGAAAATGCCGAGTACATCTATCGCAAGAAGCAACTCGGCGAGATCGACCGGCGCGCGCGTTATCTCAGCAAGCGCATCCCGGTGCTCAAGGTCGTCGAAACCGCACCATCGCAGCGAGACGCCGTATTCTTCGGCGCCACGATGGAACTGGAGAACGTGGATACCGGCGACACCGTGCGTTATCGCATCGTGGGCCCCGATGAAACGGATGCCCGACTGGGCTGGATCAGCGTCGACTCACCACTTGCCCGTGCCGTATTGAAGAAGCGCGTGGACGACGAATTCGACGCCGAACTGCCGGGTGGCAGGACACGTTTCGCGGTGCTCAGCGTCGACTACGACTGAGCACCCGCCAGGGGCACGAGGCGTTCGGCGAAGCGCTCCAGGCCGTCATTGAACTCACGCACGGCCTCGGCAAACCGGTTGACCGCCTCCACGTCTACCGGTGCGCCGCCACGCAGGGCAAGCTCCAGCCGCTCTCCCTGCTGACCTACGTCGGACGTGCCGAAGACGTTGACGCCGCCGAGGATGTGATGGATCCAGCCCGCCGTTTCCTCCCGCTCCGCCCGCTCGAGTACCGGCGCAAGACGGCCCAGCGCATCGCGTGTCGTGGTCACACCCGCACGGATCACCTGGGCGACATTCTCGTCGGAACCAAAAGCCCGGCGCATACGCGGCATGTCGAGGGACGGCAGCGGTGCGTCATGTCGGCCAAGCCAGCGTTCCACGGCCTCGTGGAAGGCTTCCAGGCGAATGGGCTTGCGCAGGAGATCGTCCATGCCCGCGGCAAGACACAGATCGCGCTGGTCCGCACGCGCATCGGCCGTCATGGCCACGATCGGCAGGCGCGTGGTGCCGCCGGCTTCGCGCCTGCGGATCTCGCGAGCCACGGCATAGCCGTCCATCCGGGGCATGTGGCAGTCCACCAGCAGCAGGTCGTACGACGAACGATCGAGCGCTTCCATGGCGGCAACGCCATCGTCGACGACATCACAGGCGTAACCATGCATGCCTAGCTGCACACGCACCAGCTCCTGGTTCACGGGATGGTCTTCCGCCAGCAGGATGCGGGCTCCGGGATGCATTGCCTGCACGGCGCCATGAGCTGCTTCGGCGGATTCCGACTTGCGCGACAACTCGATCACGGGAAGCTCCAGCGTCACCGTCACACGTGTGCCCTGCCCCGGTTCGCTCTCGATGCCGATATGACCGCCCATGCGCTCGATCAGGCGTCGGGAAATACTCAGGCCCAGGCCGGTGCCGCCGAAACGTCGCGTCGTAGACGATTCAGCCTGACTGAAGGGTGCGAAAACATGACGCAACTTGGCCGCATGGATGCCGATACCCGTGTCGGTCACCACGATGACCAGCCGCTGGCGGGCACCCACCTGCTCCGCCACGCTCACCTCGATCGACACCTCGCCGTCGGAAGTGAACTTGATGGCATTGCCCAGCAGGTTGAGCAGCACCTGGCGCAGGCGACCATCGTCGACAAGCACCGATGAAGCCAAGGCCTCGTCGAGGTGCGCGATCAGTTTCAATCCCTTGCGCTCCGCCTGCCCTGCCATGATGGCCACGGCACCTTCCACGATGGCCCGCGGATCGGCAGGGCGCGCATCCAGGGTGAGATGACCGGCCTCGATCTTGGAGAAATCCAGCACGTCGTCGAGGATGTGCAGCAAGGCTTCGGCCGAGTGCTCGATCGTGGCCACCATGCGCCGTTGCGATCCGTCCAGCTGCGTGCGTTCGAGCACGTCGAGCAGGCCGATCACGCCGTTCATCGGCGTGCGTATTTCATGGCTGATGGTGGCAAGGAAATCACTCTTTGCGCGCGTTGCCGCCTCCGCTTCATCGCGCGCATGGGCAAGGTGACGCGAGGCCAGCTCCTGCGCCGTGACATCCACCCAGTAGCCGTTCCAGCGCACCGTGCCATCCGCCGCAGCCAGAGGCACGGCGTCGGAACTCAGGTAACGGACACGACCACCGACCTGGGCGCGCACGGTCAGGTGCAGCGGGCGCAGGTCGCGTGCCGAACGCTCGAAGGCTTCACGCATCGCTGCGCGCTCTTCCGCCGCCACGGGCACGAGCATGCTCTCTCCGCCGGCGAGCATCTGGCCAGGCTCCATGCCCAGGATGGACTGCGGGTCGCCACCCACGTAGGTCATGCTGTACGAGCCGTCCGTACCGCGAACGGCTTCGTAGACCACGGCGGGCACATGCGCCGTCACTTCCGCCAGGCGGCGCTCGGTACGCTCGCGCCGGCGTGTTTCACGACGCAGGTTCAGGTATGCGTAGCTGATCGCGATCAGCGATGCGAACAGCACGGCAACGAAAGGCAGCACCCGCCCTGCGATTTCTTTCCAGGTGGGCCCCACCACGTAGTGCGAGGCGAACCAGGTGTTACGGATTTCCTGCTGGCGATGGGTCGGCAGGTTGACCAGGACACGGTTGACCAACGGCAGCAGCTGCCGTGCCAGTTCGTGGCGCACGCCGATCGCGATGGCTTCGTTTTCGCCCGTAGGTGCCGCGACCTTCAATTGCCCGAGAAAATTCTCACGAATGAGGTAATCGATGGACGCCAGGTTGCCCACGAACGCATCGCCCGCGCCTGCGGCCAGACGACGCAGCCCCTCCGCCTCGGTCGGTGCGGCAATGATCTGCGCGTTGGGCACCTGCGCAAGCAACCGGCGAATGGGCTCGCGCGTCACGTTGCCGATGATCCGCTTGCCCGCGAGGTCGTCCAGCCCGGCGATCGTCGGAGACCCTTCGCGGGTGACGATCATGATAGGAAAGTCGAGGTAGGGCACGCTGGCCTCGAGATCGGGCGATGTCGCGCTCTGCGGATTGATCGCCGCGACCAGGTCCACCTGCCCGTGCCGCACCTTCTCCACCGTGCCGGCCCAGTCGTCACTGGGCACCTGTGTGACGCGCACACCCAGTTCCGCGGCGATTTCCCTCACGTAATCCAGTGCCAGGCCCTCGGCCTCACCCTGCCCCGTGATGAGGCTGAAAGGCACGTAGCTCGGGTCCACGCCGAGTCGCAGGGGCGGCAGATCGTGCAGCCAGGCCTTTTCGTTCTCGCTGAGGGGAATACCGCCCAGTCGAGGCCGCGGCGCGATATCCCGGCCCACCCAACGGGCACGCAGGCGCCCATGGTCGGCCGCCGTCAGCTCGCCCAGCGCATGATCGATCGCCCGCCCGATCGGAGCACGCTTTTCCGGCACGGCGAAGGCCAGTGAGCTGATCGGCAGCGCCAGCGGCAGGCCAACCCCCAGCTCGTGATCCATGCCCAGGCGCCCGATGAACTCGCGCGCGGAATAGGGATTGTCGATATAGGCCGCGGCCTCGCCCGATTGCACGCGAGCGAATGCATCAGCCGTGGATTCGGTCTCCACAAGGGTGGTTTCCGGCAACTCGCGACGCAGTGCGGCGATATCGAAATAGCCCGCATGCACGGCCAGCCGCTTGCCACTGAGGTCGCCCGGACGATGGATGGGCGCTGCATCCAGGCGCTCCACCAGCGCCGGCAGGGACTCGAAATACGTGGCCCCCACCCGGATGCCCGGCATGCCCTGCTCCAGCGGAGTAACCGACGTGGCGACATCGATCTCCCCCCGTGCAAGCGCCGCAAGCAGGGCTGGCCAGCTGGGATAGACACGCGTCTGCAGGGTCACCCCCAGCTGGCGTGCGATTTCCTTCAGGTAGTCCGGGCCCAGGCCCTCCAGCTCGCCGTCACGAAGTTCCTCAAAGGGCGGATAGCCTTCGCGATAGGCGCCGACCGTCCAGACCGGGTGCTTGCGCAGCCAGTCGGCGTCCTGCGCCGACAGCGCACCCTCCGGCACGGCCCGGGCCAGGGGTGCCAGCACGAGCAGGATTAACAGAAATAGGGCTCGGGTCACTGCCTCGTCTTCGTAAGTGGAACCTTAGTAGGCATAATCGGTCTGATATCAGCTGTACCGCAATGCAAGTTTAAGGAGAAATCGAGGCATGCCACTCAAAGTCATTCTGGCGGACGACCACCCGCTCGTCCTTGTCGGAGGTGCCCTGGCGCTAAGGAATGCGCACATCGACGTCGTAGGAGAAGCGAAAAGCCCGGAAGAGCTTCTCGCCCTGCTTGAGACCACACCCTGCGATGTGGTTATTACGGATTTTCTCATGCCAACCGACAAACAGGACGATGGTTTTGTCCTGCTCGACCGTTTGCGCGAGAAATATCCACAACTGGCCGTCATCGTCCTGACGATGATCAACCGTCCGGCCGCCCTCAATTCGATGCTGACCCGCGGCGCCCGCGGCGTCATCGACAAGCGGGCCCCCATGGATGAACTGGCCACCGCCGCCAAGGCGATCCACGAAGGTGAAACCTACCTGAGTGAAACCCTGCTCGACATCCTCAACGAAGCCGACGAGTCTTCTGCATCCATGCCGGGTGCCCCCCTCTCGCCGAGGGAAAAAGAGGTCATCAAATCCTTCGTCAACGGCATGTCGCTACAACAGATAGCCGACCGCGAAGGCAAATCGGTAAAGACCATCAGCCGACAGAAGCGTGACGCCATGCGCAAGCTCGGCGTAGACCACGACAGCCTGCTCGGTGACTACGTACGCGATCACGGGCTGGTCTGAGTCCGGGCAGCCTCAGGGAGCGCCGACGATTCCCCGGCGCTCCCGATCTCGCCCCTCAGGCGAGGAAGAAACCCGGGATACTCGCGACGCACGAAGGCAATGAGCCCCTCCCTCACCTTGCAGCGCAAGTCCCACGACTTGCCGGAGTTGGCTGAGCTCATCAACGCGCGCAGCTGCATGGCCTTGTCGTTGGTATCCACCACCTGAAGCACGCAGACGCGGCCATCCCATTCGGGTGCCTCGCGACATATGCGTTGCAGCTCGTCGCGCAGGGGGTCAAGCGGCAGCCCGTAATCGAACCAGAGCATGGCGGAGCCCAGGATCTGCGAGCTTCGGCGCGTCCAGTTCTGGAATGGATGCTCGATGAAATACTGAAGCGGAACGACCATGCGGCGTTCATCCCAGATCTTCACCACGACATAAGTGCTGGTGATTTCTTCCACGCGCCCCCACTCGCCTTCCACGATCACCACGTCATCGATGCGGATGGGCTGGGTCAGTGCGATCTGTATGCCTGCGATGAGGTTGCCCAGCACGGGTTTGGCAGCCAGGCCCACGGCAAGCCCTGCCAGGCCCGCCGATGCAAGCAGGCTCGCGCCAAACTGACGCACGGCGGGAAACGTCATCAGCGCCACGCCGGTGCCGAGCACCACGATAACCACCATAGCCGTGCGGCTGAGCACGCGCGCCTGCGTCTGTACGCGCCGTGCGCGCAGATTGTCTTCAAGGTCGATCGGGTTGAAGCGCGACAC
This sequence comes from Luteibacter anthropi, assembly GCF_023699965.1. Classification (NCBI taxonomy): domain Bacteria; kingdom Pseudomonadati; phylum Pseudomonadota; class Gammaproteobacteria; order Lysobacterales; family Rhodanobacteraceae; genus Luteibacter; species Luteibacter anthropi. The sequence continues at coordinate 3,476,382 of NZ_CP077072.1, read as the reverse complement.
GGTGGCTTCGAGCGCACCGACACAACGCACGAGAAACCATGTGACGGCCGCCACCAGTGCCAGCCCCACCAGATGCTCGGCACCGGCGATCAGCCGTGCAGGCTGGTCGGGGGCGCCGCGAAACGACACCAGCAGCATCGTCAGCGGCACGATCACATCCAGCGGGGCGCTCGCCCGGGCAAGGATAGCGGCACTCATGGGGTGACGCACCGCCAGGCGGCGAAGCAAGGCGTGCGCCATCCGGCGGAGGATTCCCGCGGCGACCAGCGCAACCACGACGGTCAGCGCGAAGCGCGTCCACGGATGCGAGATGTCGGGCACCCAATCGGAAAGGCTCATGGTTTCCCAGCCTAACCACCCGGATGTCCACGACATGTCGTGGCGCAGGAAATTCAGCGCCAGCTGTCGGGGCGCCGGAAGGCCTCTGCAACCATGCGCCAGGGCTGGAACGTGAAGGTCAGGGTGTGTGGCCCGGCCGGTACGCAGACCGCCCTCAACAGGCCATCCGCGCGGTGCGACGGTACTTCGACGCCGTCGACGCGCGCCACCCAGCCAGGAAAATCCTGGTCTGTCACGAGGATCCAGCCGGCCTCTTCGCCAGAGCTACGAACCGTGGTCTGGATATGTGTCGCATCCGTGCCGTCCAGTTGGCGCAGGCCGTTACAGTGGGATGGGATACCGCTCGCGTCCGCGGCATCGCGCGGCGTAAGCCAGAGCGTCGTGGCGAAATCGGTAGCCGCAAAGGCCTCGGGTGCAGGCGCCTGCCCCGGCGCAAGCGTACGAACGTGCACCGGGGTCATCACCCTGGGATAGGCCGCCGAATTTTCCAGCACCTCCACTTTGGCATCTGCATACACACGTGCGTCATCCGGCAACGGTGACTGCCAGTCCGTACTTCCCATGCCCGCACGCTGGACGACGTAACGCACCCCCAGCAGCCGGTTCAGCGCGCCACCGGGGTCGGGGTTGTAGTCCGTCAGCGGACGCGGCCCGTCACCGATGGTGTACACCGATGCGCCGTACCAACGGTCGTACACCGACCAGCGCAGTGGTCCGTAACCGTGCGTTGCAGGGATGTCGTCCAGGATGAAGTTATTGCGCCATCCCGCGCCGAGTTCCTGCGTCTCCGTACGCGGCCCGAATCCGTTGTGGCCTTCAGCCCGCGAACGCGCGGCAAGGAAATGCGTGGCACCTTCACGCTGGAACCGCTTCACCGGGTCACCGCGCTGGTTGAACGCACCATTGAGATTGAAGCAGCGGTAGTCCACCACGATCAGCGCCAGCATCCAGAACGCAACGACGCCGATACGCTGGTTGTACCGGACGTGCCCCCACGCCATAGCAGCGACCACCGCTGCCATGATGCTGGGCGCCTGCCACGAGGCACCATTGCCGCGCATGTGGATGCTGGCCAGCAACAGCCATGCGAAAGACAGGCCGAACAGCCATGACAGCTGGCGCCGGCAGCCGAGATCCATGCGCGAGATGGCGAATGCCGATGCGAAAGCAAGCAGCAAATTGATGAGATAAGCACTGTCCGACGGACGCCGGAACTGTTTCACGCCGGGAAACCACTCGTAAAGCAGGGCATATACCGGCGTGTGATCGCCCACCATGTAGATGACGGCCAGCAACGCCGCCACACCGAAGAACACGAGGTAGCGCCGCCATGACGGCTCGGCCCACATGCGCCGGGCGCCGAACCCTATGCATAACAACGGAAGCGCGCCGACGTAGAAGAATGTTTCGATGGGATCGGCCGGGCCATCGTAGTGACCACGCAGGCTGTGCAAGGCATTGGGATCGACCAGGGTCAGCAGGCTCCGCCAGTCCAGGGCACGCTCCAGCGCATCGGCCAGGGGAAGTGCCGGTCGGTTGGATACCTGCACGAAGGCATAACTGAAAAGCAGCTGTGGCAGCGCGAGCACTACGCCGAGGAAACCCGCGAACACCAGCAGGGCGATGAGCTTCCAGTGTGGCTCGCCAGGCTGTCGACGCCACCGGCGGACCAGCGACACCGCAGTGAACCCGCAGAGCAACAATCCGACGAAATAGGTCAACTGCACAGGCTGGACCAGGATCCACCCGATCACGAGGCCCAGCATGCCCGCACGCAGCACGCCGGGCTGCTCGAACAGGCGCAGCAGCGCAAGCAATACCAGCGGCAGCAGGCAGTAGACGATAAGGATGGGCGTGTACTGGATGCGCGATGCGGCAACGCCTCCGGCCATGAAGACCGTCGCGCCGACCAGCGCACCGAGCCAGGCCGAGCGAAGCCGGCGCAACAGCGCAAACATGCTCACCGCCCCCAGCAACAGATGCAGCAGGGCACCCCATATGAACCAGGTCGGGCCAGGCACCTTGCGCAGCAGCATCCAGCCCGTCAGCAGGGGCGAGAACAGCATGCCCTGGGGGTCGGCGATCTGTGGATACCCGGAGAAGATGAAAGGGTTCCACCATGGAGCCAGTCCCTCCCTTAGACTGTGCGCATTAAAGTACGCCACGGGATAGAACTCGCTCATCGCGTCGCCGGGAAGCACGCGGAAGCCGAGCAGCAACGGCAGATGCAGCGCGGCCCACAGCAGCACCAGCACCGCGAGCCCGCGCGATAGCGAAAACCTGGACATGAGGATCCGTTGAATGAAGTACCGCAAGGCCTGCGACGTGGCGGGCATTCTATCCGCAGCCCGTGGGGGCCGTCGCCTGCTCCAGGGTGTCGCTTGACCACCCCGTCCACCCTGGCCGTGCTGGTGCCCGCCTACAACGAGGCTGAGGTTATCGGTGAATTCCACCGGCGCCTGGCTGCCGTGCTCGATGCCCTGCCCTTGCGCAGCCGTGTTCTCTATGTGGACGACGGCAGCCGGGATGCTACATGGGACCTGATCGACGCCCTGTCGCGAAGCGATGAACGCGTGCAGGCCCTGCGCCTGTCGCGCAACTTCGGCAAAGAGACAGCCATGACGGCCGGCCTGGATCACATGGATGCCGATGCCGTGGTGGTCATCGACGCCGACCTTCAGGATCCGCCGGAACTCATCCCCGCCCTGCTCGAGCGGGCCGCCCAGGGCTATGACGTGGTCTACGCCACCCGCGCCCGCCGCGACGGCGAAACCTGGTTCAAGCGGTTCACCTCGGCCGCCTTCTACCGCACCATGGAACGGCTCTCGCATACGCCGGTACCCCGGGATACCGGCGATTTCCGGTTGATGAACCGACGTGCCGTGGCCGCGGTGAATGCCCTGCGGGAGCGCCAGCGTTTCATGAAGGGCCTGTTCGCATGGATCGGCTACCGGCAGAGCTCCCTGGTGTACGACCGCGATGCGCGCAACGCCGGCACGACGAAGTGGAACTACTGGCGGCTGGCCAACCTCGCCATCGAGGGCGTCACCTCGTTCTCCACGGCGCCCCTGCGCGTCGCCTCGTGGCTGGGCTTCTCCGCTGCGTTCCTGGCCTTTCTCTACGCCGCCTGGGTGTTCCTGAAAGCCATGTTCTGGGGTGATCCGGTACGCGGCTATCCCACGCTGATGGTGGTGATCCTGTTTCTCGGGGGTGCCCAGTTGCTGGCCATCGGTCTCATCGGCGAATACGTGGGCCGTACGTATGCCGAGACGAAACGGCGGCCGCTTTATTACATCGAGGACAAACGCGGCGATGTCGGCGATCCGCCCGCCCGTGACTGAGGCCATCCTGCCCGACGTCCTGGACACGGGGCTCGCCGTCGTCTTCTGTGGCACCGCGGCCGGCACCCGGTCGGCGCGGGACGGCGCTTATTACGCCCATCCCGGCAACATGTTCTGGCGAACCCTGTTTGCCGTGGGGCTCACGCCGCGCCTGCTCGCGCCAGCGGAATTTCCACTCGTCCATGGCTTCGGCATCGGACTCACCGACCTGTCGAAACACCACTTCGGCAACGACGACGAACTCCCCGGCGATGCCTTCGACGCAGGCTCCCTTCGCGCCAAGATGGCCCATTTCCAGCCACGCATGCTGGCCTTCACCAGCAAGCACGCAGGACGCGCAGCCCTGGGACCGAAGGCCGGCTATGGCCTCCAGCAAATCTCGTGGGGCGCGACGCGCCTGTTCGTGCTGCCCTCCCCGTCAGGTCAGGCGCGCCGCTCCTGGAACCCCGCCATCTGGCAGGATCTCGCCCGGATCGTTTCGATTCACTCGCCGGGCACCGACCGATAGGCCCTGACGTCTTCCGGGGACACGGCAATGGCCCTGTTCGACCACGCCTGGCGGATGTACGACACCACGCCCGCCACCTCGTCATCGCTGAGACGCTGGGAGAACGGCGGCATCGAATAGGGCCTGGGGTTGCCTTCCGTGGCAGGCGCAAACCCACCTGACAACACCACGCGAATGGCGTTGATGCCCGTAGGCTCGGTCACCGTGGGGTTTGCATCCAGCGGCGGATAGGCATCGCCCTTTCCGCGACCATCTCCCGCATGGCAGCTGGCGCAGTGTTTGTCGTAGGTCGTCTTGCCGTTGGCTACCAGGTCCTTCCAGCCGGCCGCCGACTCGCCCAGCGGACGCGCCGGGCGTTGGGGCAATGCGACCAGATACGTGGCGATGGCAGCCAGATCGTCGTCGGTCAGGTGGCGGGTGCTTTTCATCACAACCTCGGCCATGGGGCCGAGCGCCGTGCCACGTGGCGAGCGCCCTGTCTTCAGCAGCGAGACGATGTCCGCCTCGGTCCAGCCGGCCAGCCCTCCGTGCGGTCCCGTGGACAGGTCGGGGGCATACCAGTTCTGTACTGGAACAATGCCGCCAGCCAGATAGGGGTCGGTCACTGCGGCACCAAAGCTGTTGCGACGCGCATGGCACTCGTTGCAGTGCCCCAGGCCTTGCACCAGGTAGGCTCCGCGGTTCCACGCCTTCGTCTGCGATGCATCGGCTTCGTACTCGCCCTTGTCGAAAAACATCGTGCGCCAGGAACCCATGAGCCAGCGCATGCGATAGGGAAAACGCAGCGTGTCCTGCAAGGCGGGCTGATGCACCGGTGGCAGGCTTTTCAGCCACGCGAACATGGCATCGCTGTCCGCACGCGTGACCTTGGTATAGGAGGGAAACGGAAACGCCGGATACAGCGATGTTCCATCGTGCCCCTTGCCCTCGTGAAGCGCGCGGTAGAAATCATCGGCAGTCCAGCGGCCGATACCCGTATCGGGATCCGGCGTGAGGTTGGGCGCAGGTATGGTGCCGAACGGCGTACCGATGACGCGACCACCGGCCAGTGGCTTGCCATTGCGTGCCGTATGGCATGACGCACAGTCGCCGATGGTGGCGAGGTAGCGACCTCGTTCCACGATGTCGTCGGCCTGCGACGCACAGGAAAAAAGCAGCCCCAGGAAGAGGAGTGTCCATCGCTTGGCATGCATCGTCAGCTCCCCAGTACGCCGCAATGCAGCGGAGGCGTCACGCTGCCCTCGGGGGCGGCATGCGCATTCTCCGGCACGGGGCGTGTCGCCAGCCACGCCGAAATGGCACTGATATCCGCATCGCTCAATCGCCTGACGATAGTCGCCATGCAGTCGGGCTCCGTCGTATTTCGCGTATTGGTGCGCCATGAGCCGAGCTGCGCACTGATGTAGTCGTAAGGCAGGCCGACCAGGCCAGGGATATCAGGCTGCACGCCCGTGAGCTGTGTACCGTGGCAGGCCATGCATGCCGGTATCCGGCGAGTGGGATCGCCCTGCGTGGCAAGCCGCTCTCCCCTGACCATGGCCTCGGGGGTGACGCCCGGCGCCGGATGCGTGACATACGGGACATCCTGTGCTGCGAAATACTTCGCGATCTCCCGCATGTAGTCATGACTCAGGTAGGCCACCTGATGCTCCATCAGCGGGTAGTGGCGCAGGCCTTTCTGGAAATCCTCCATCTGGCGAAACAGATAGCTCGCCGGCTTGCCGGCCAGCCGGGGATTGAAGCCGTTGTCCCCGCCCTCACCCCGCTCACCATGGCAACTGGTGCATGCTGCGATGCGCTGCACCAGCGTGTCGGGAACCGGTGTATCGGCAGCGACAACGGAATCGAAGCAAGACATGATCCATACAAAAACCAGCCATGGAACGAACGATCGCATGTGGCTCTCCCTGGGCAATACCTTGGGCGTCCGCACACTCGCTACGGACGTGGCATGCAGGCAGTATAGCCATGGGCGACATCCGTGGTCGCACGTTCTTGTCATTCAGGGGGAGGCGCCATGCACATAACGTTGAAGGCAACGATCACCGGTTTCGCGCTGGCCTGTTTCGCAGGGCACGCGAGTGCACGTACACCCGTGGACCATGATGCGTTCGCGTCCATTGCCGACATCCACAAAGCCTATGCATCCGGTGAACTCACCGCTGAAGGACTTACGCGCTTGTTCCTGGATCGCATTACGCGCCTGGACCAGGCAGGCCCTTCGATTCATTCGGTGATTGAAACCAATCCGGATGCGCTCGCCCTTGCCGCGAACGTGCCTGCGAATACACCACTGGCCGGCATTCCTGTGCTGCTGAAGGACAATATCGATACGGGTGATCGCATGCAGACCACTGCAGGCTCGCTCGCACTGCTGGGAAAGCCTGCGCCACGTGACGCCACGGTGACCGAAAAACTGCGCAAGGCGGGTGCCATCATCCTGGGCAAGGCCAACCTGAGCGAATGGGCAAACATCCGCTCGCCTCATGCCACCAGTGGCTGGACTGCACGCGGCGGCCTCACCCGCAACCCTTATATTCTCGATCGGAACGCCTGCGGATCAAGCGCCGGTTCTGCGGCTGCTGTTGCGGCCGGGTTTGCCACGGTATCGCTTGGTAGCGAAACCGATGGCTCGATCCTGTGTCCTGCTTCGATGAATGGCCTGGTGGGCATCAAGCCTACGGTGGGCCTGGTAAGTCGTGCCGGCATCATCCCTATTTCCTCCACGCAGGATACTGCCGGCCCCATGGCGCGCAGCGTAGCCGATGCGGCGGCGGTGCTTGGCGTCATAGCGGGCAGCGATCCACGCGACCCGGCCACGGCGGAAGCGGATCGTCACGCGACCGACTACACGCGCTATCTCGACCCGGATGCGCTTCGTGGAAAACGTATCGGAGTCGTACGCCGCCTGGCAGGTATCGAACCCAATGCCGATCGCGCACTGGAAAAAACCATTGCCATACTTAAGGCCCAGGGCGCCACGGTAGTCGATCCCGTCGAGATCCCTCACCTGGGCGAACTGAGCGATCGCGAACTGGACGTCATGCTGACGGACTTCAAGCACGACATCGCTGCCTATCTGGCAACGCGACCGGATCAGCCCATGAAAACGCTGGTCGACCTGATCGCCTTCAACGAACGCATGGCGCAGAAGGAAATGCCATGGTTCGGCCAGGAGCTTTTCGTTGCCGCACAGGCAAAAGGCGGAATTGATGATCCTTCCTACATCGAAAAACGCGAAACCAACCGCCGTCTTGCCGGCCCGGAAGGCATCGATGCAGCGCTGAAGAAAGATCATCTCGATGCCCTGCTTGCGCCGTCGTGGGGGCCTGCATTCACGACCGACCTGCTGCTCGGTGACCACGTAGTCAGTGGCGATCCCACGATCGGCGGCGTTTCCGCACCCGCGGCCATTGCGGGCTACCCGTCGATCACCCTGCCCGTGGACGTTGTGCACCATTTGCCCGTGGGTGTCGTTTTTTTCGGCACGAAATGGAGCGAACCGACCTTGATCGCTATCGCTTACGGTGTTGAGCAGAAAGCCCAGGCATTCAGGCAACCTACTTTCCTGCCTACGCTGCCGTTGTAAAACAACCTGATCATTCGCCCTGCGTTCGCAGGAACGACGGGTTGCGAGATTGCGACTCCCTACCTACCCCTCACGTCGTCCCTGTGAAAACAGGGACCCAGTGCGGTGCGGTGGGTTTTTGCGAGAGGGTTACCTGCACACGAGCCGATGCAACGTGGCGGTGTTGGCTGGTGGACTGGGGCGCTGGGTTCCTGCGTTCGCAGGAACGACGGGTTGCGAGATTGCAGCTCCCCACCTAACCCTCACGTCGTCCCTGTGAAAACAGGGACCCAGTGCAGTGCGGTGGGTTTTTGCGAGAGGGCTACCTACACACAAGCCGATGAAACGTGGCGGTGTTTGCTGGTGAACCGGGGCGCTGGGTTCCTGCTTTCGCAGGAACGACGGGGCTGCCTCCTGCCCCTCAACAAAAAAAGGCCCGCCAGTGGCGGGCCCTTTGCGATGACCACCGGACGAAGCTCAGGCCTTGTTGGCAAACTCGCGAACGATCGGCGCAAGCTTCGGGTCTTCGAGCGCCATCGCCATGGTGGCGCGCACGAGACCGGCCTTGTTGCCGCAATCGAAGCGCGTGCCTTCGAAGCGATAAGCCAGCACCTTGCCATTGTCCTTCAACAGGTTTTCGATGGCATCGGTCAGCTGGATTTCACCGCCGGCACCCGGGGTGGTCTTCTCCAGATAGTCGAAGATAGCCGTCGGCAATACATAGCGACCGACCACGGCGAGGTTCGACGGCGCATCGGCGGGCTTCGGCTTCTCGACCATGTGCTTGATGACGGAGGAACGCTCATCCAGCTTCTGCGTGGCGTCGACGATACCGTACTTGTCGGTGTCCTTCTCCGGCACCTCCTCGACGGCGATCACGCCTGCCCCGTGAGCGGCGGCAGCCTCCGCCATCTGGCGCAGCGCACCCTTGCCCTTGTTCCAGATCAGGTCGTCCGGGAGCATCACGCCAAAGCGCTCGCCCTGCACCACCGACGAGGCGCGACGTACCGCATCACCCAGGCCAAGAGCTTCGGGCTGGGTGACGAAGATGCAGCGGACATGGCTCGGCAGGATGTCACGAAGGATCTTGAGCAGCTCTTCCTTGTGCTTCTCCGCGAGCTTCGCTTCCAGCTCGTAGGCCTTGTCGAAGTAATCCGCAATGGCATGCTTGTAGCGATTGGTGACGAACACCAGCGTGTCGGCACCGGCGTCGACGGCCTCGTCCACGGCGTACTGGATCAGGGGCCGGTCGAGCACCGGGAGCATCTCCTTGGCAACCACCTTGGTCGCGGGAAGGAAGCGCGTCCCGAGGCCGGCTACTGGAAATACGACCGTGCGCAGGGGTTGGGTCATGCGTTGTCTCCGTTCTCATTGCGTCGTAGCGGCACAACGTTGTCGCTCTGCGGCTCGGTCCAGCGGAAGGACGGCAGCAGCTGCGACACGCAGCGGCGCAGGGTATCTTCATCGAACTGCGCCACCGCCTCTTCGGCACGGGCCAGCTGGGTCTGCAACAGGTCCCACGACACCTGCCGGTGCTGGGCCTGGAAAATCTTGGCGTGCGTCGTGCTGGTGTAGTTTTCGAGGGGGTGGAACAGTTCCTCGAAGAGCTTCTCACCCGAGCGCAAACCGGTGTACACGATCTGGATGTCCGAACCCGGACGCTTGCCCGCCAGACGGATCATCTGCTCGGCCAGGTCGCGGATCTTCACCGGATCGCCCATGTCGAGCGCGAAGATCTCGCCACCCTTGCCGAGGCTCGCCGCCTGCAGGATCAGCTGACAGGCTTCGGGAATCGTCATGAAGTAGCGCGATATCTCCGGATGGGTGATCGTCACCGGACCGCCCTGGCGGATCTGCCTGCGGAACAGCGGCACCACCGAGCCGGCCGAGTCGAGTACGTTACCGAAGCGGACCGTAATGAAACGTGTAGACGTATGCGCGGCGAGGTTCTGGCACCAGATCTCCGCCATGCGCTTGCAGGCACCCATGACCGAGGTCGGGTTGACCGCCTTGTCGGTGGAAATCAGCACGAAGGATTCGACACCGCAGCGCACGGCCGCATTGGCCACCACGCGGGTACCGAGCACGTTGTTGCGGAAGGCCTCACGCAGCTGCCCCTGGAGCATCGGCACATGCTTGTAGGCCGACGCATGGAACACAATCTGCGGCTGGGTTTCCTCGAACAGGCGGTTGATCGCCACCGCCTCGCGGGCATCCGCCAGCACGCCGTTGAAGATGAGCTCTGGATAGGCCGAGGTCAGTTCCTGGCCGATCCGGTAGAGGTTGTACTCGGACATCTCCACCACGGTCAGCGACTGGGCGCCGAGCCGGGCAACCTGGCGACAGAGCTCGGAACCGATCGAACCACCACCGCCGGTCACCAGGACGCGGCGGCCGCTGACGTTCTCGCGGATAGCCGTCCAGTCCAGCTCGACCGCATCGCGACCCAGCAGATCCTCGATGGCCACTTCCTTGATCTCGTTGAACTGGGCGCGACCGGCCACGACGTCTTCGAGACGCGGAACCGTGCGGAACGGCAGGCCCGTGCTTTCGCAATACGAGACGATCCGGCGCATCTGCGCCGTGCTGGCACCGGGTACAGCGATGAGCAGCATCTGCACTGCCACGGCCCGCGACAGTTCGGCGAGCTGGTCGACCGTACCCAGTACCGGAACACCACCGATCTGCGCGCCACGAAGGGCCGTGTTGTCGTCCACGAAACCGATCACGCTGTAACGGCTGTCGCGACGAAGATCGCGCGCCAGTGCATCGCCCGCGCGATCCGCGCCCACGATAAGCACCCGCTTGGTCGGGGTGGACTGGAACAGGTCGATGCGGCTGTCCTTCCAGAAGCGGTAGCTCAGGCGAGGAAGGCCCAGCAGTACGACCAGCACCACCGGATACACCAGCAGCACCGAGCGCGGCACACCGTCCAGCCGCGAATACATGACCATGGCCAGGCCGATGATCAGCGAGCCGATCACCGTGGCACGGATGATGTTCCACAGGTCGGGCAGGCTCGCAAACCGCCATACGCCCTTATAGAGCCCCGTCCAGTTGAACACCGCGCCCTGCACCAGAAGCACGATGGGAAATTCCATCGGCAGGTAGGTGACCGGCTCCAGCGACGGCATCAGGGCATAGCGCAACGATTTGGCGATCCACCAGGCGAGCGCGGCCATGGCCAGGTCGTGGGCGACCACGGCGGTACGCGGGTGGATGATGCCGATGAACTTACGCAGAAACATGTCGCTCCCTTCGACGCAAGCAATAACGCTTGCCAGTACGCCAGACCGCTGCCCCTACCACATACGTTGCCACGAAACACAAGGGCCCCGCCTCGGGCAGGCGGAACGCGATCCATGCGACGGGAACGCAGACGAGAACGTTCCATGCCAGGTAGCCTGCGGCCACCCGCCGGTGGGACGAACCCCGTCTCACGAGCCACTGATAGAGGTGCTCGCGGTGCGGAGTGTACCAGCGCGCACCACGAAGCATTCGCACGAGCAGCGTCAAGGTGGCGTCGATGACGAAGGCCGACGAGAACACCAGGGCGGGCCACAGCAAGTTCGTACGACATGCCCAGAGCATCGCGGACATCGCGAAAACAAAGAGGCCCAGGGTGCCGCTGCCCACATCCCCCATGAAAATACGGGCTGGCGACCGGTTGAACCACCAGAATCCTGCGGATGCCGCCGTCATGGCCAGGCCGGCCCCCGCAAGCGCCTGGGATCCGGCACTCCAGGCCAGGGCCGCGCTGGCGGCACCAAAAAACATCGCCTGCTGGGCCGCCAGCTCGTTGATGCCATCCATGAAGTTATGCAGGTTGATGCACCAGACACCCGCCAGCAGCAGGGGCAGCGCCCACCAGAGGCTGGTCGTCGTCGCGGCCACGGCCACACATAGAAGCAGGGTGGCGGCCAGCTGGATGAACAGGCGGGGCCGGATCGGCAGCGAACCGTGGTCGTCGAGCCAGCCGATGGCGGCGACAGCCACCGTGGCCACCGTGAATGCGGCTACCACCGGGCCACCCGGCGACATGGGAAGCAGCAGAAGTGCTGCCGGCATGCCCACCAGCGCACCCAGGACGATACCGATACCACCACCACGCGGCGTGGGGATGGAGTGCGAGCGACGACGCCCCGGGGTATCGAGCATGCCCCGCCGCTGCGCATAGGCAATGGCGGCACGGACGCACAGGAAGGAAACGATGAAGGCAATGGCCGTACAGCCGGCCAGGGTCTGTACCCCATCCATGACCGGCAGCGTCATTCGTTGGCCACACCGTGGATGGGACGAACCGTGCCCCAGTTCTTGCAGCTCGGGCACTGCCAGTGATGGGCCTTTGCACCGAAACCGCAGCGGCTGCACCGGTACATGGCCTGCCCTTCCAGCAGCTTGCGGGTCAGGTCGCGGAGGATCAGGTAATTTTCGCGGGCTTCGCCGGACACCTTGTCCATGGTGGCGTCGATGAGCGCCATGAGTCCACGGACGGAGGGGCGCTTGCGCAGCTGGCCAGTGAGGAAGTCGATAGCCGTGCGCTCACCGTCCCTGCCCTCGTAGAGTCGCGTCAGCGCCAGTACCGGCGAAATGCCGTGATAGCGTTGCATGATCTCGCGCAGGAAGTCCTCCGCGCGATCCATCTGCTGTGAGCGCGAATAGCAAATGAGCAGTGGTGGCAGGATTTCGGGCACGAAAGCGATGTCGGCGGCAATGGCCGCCTCGTAGGAGGCAATGGCCGCCGGCATGTCGTCGTCTTCGGCCGAAAGCCGGCCGGCGATCATGTGGGCACGCACGCAATCCGCCTGGCAGGAAAAAGCCTCGCGCACGTAGTCACGGGCTTCCGTACGCGCACCGTGCAGACGCGATTGCTCGGCCAGCTCGCAATAGAACTGGGCGATCATGGCCGACTCGTCTTCGCCGGTCATGGCCTCCATGCGGCGCGCATGGTCGATGGCCTTGTGCCATTCGCGCTCGTGCTGGTAGATCGCAATCAGATGGCGCAAGGCCGACGGTGCCAGGGCGTCCATCGCGACGAGATCGGAGAACAGCGTCTCTGCGCGATCGAGCAAACCTGCGCGCATATAGTCTTCGCCCAGTTCAAGCAGGGCGATGGTCTTCATTTCGTCGGACAGCCCCTGTCGCGAGACCAGGTGCTGGTGAACGCGGATGGCGCGGTCTACCTCACCACGCTTGCGGAACAGGTTGCCCAGCGCGAGATGGGTTTCCACCGTATCGCGGTTGTATTCGGCCAGGCGCAGGAATACCTCGAGCGCCTTGTCCTGCTCCTCGTTGAGCAGGTAGTTCAGGCCACGAAAGTAATCGGAGGAAAGCTCGTTGACCCGCTCACCGGAACGCCGCGTATGCGTGCGACGGGCAAACCACCAGCCGGAAACGAAGGCCAGCGGGGGTATCAGCGCCAGCAGCCAGATAGGATTCATGCGGACTTCGCGCTGCCTGCCTTGCGGTCACCCAGTGCACGACGGCGCCTGCGCTGATGGGCGAAGGAAGTGCCCACCCATGCGGTGATGCCCCCCAGTATCCAGCCGATCAACAGGGCCACCAGCATGGCGGCACCCTTCGGAAGGGAGGCACGTGCGAAACCGAAATCGAAGGGAACGAGGTCGGCATTGAGCGCGCCGAAAACGATGCCGGCGGCGACGAACAGCAGCAGAAGGATGATGGCGATCAGACGCATCCGGGGACTGTACCCGAATCATGAATGGCGTGGTGTGCCGCGATTACGATTTCGTACAGGTTGACAAGGCCTGTTTACGGCAATGGATGGGCCATGGCCCACAGGGACATAAAAAAAACGCCGCGTCAGAACGCGGCGTCGTTTTCCAGGGCGAGATTCACGCGTTCGCGCAATTCCTTGCCTGGCTTGAAGTGCGGGACGTGCTTGCCGGGCAGAGCCACGGCATCGCCCGTCTTGGGGTTGCGCCCCATGCGCGGCGGACGGAAGTGCAGAGCGAAGCTGCCGAAGCCGCGGATCTCGATGCGCTCGCCCGTGGAGAGAGCTTGGCTCATCTGCTCAAGCACGCTCTTGACGGCAAGTTCCACGTCGCTGAAGGCAAGGTGGGTCTGGCGCCGCGCCAGCGCCTCGATGAGTTCCGACTTTGTCATGGGTCCCCTGTTTTCTTCTTTAAAGCTGAGGCTCGAGACTTGGATCTTGCATGAAGAGGGGCGGCGAACCGCCCCTCTTCCGACGATCAGGCCAGTTAGTCGGCCTTGTTCATCTGCTCCTTGAGGAGCGCGCCGAGCTTGGTCGTGCCACCGGCGGCGGACTGGTAGTCGGCCATGGTGTCGGCCAGATCTTCCTCGTCCTTCGCGCGGATCGACAGCTGGAGCTGACGGCCCTTGCGATCCATGCCGGTGAACTTGGCTTCAACCTGGTCGCCGACCTTCAGGTGCTGCGTGGCGTCTTCCACACGCTCCTTGGCGATGTCGTTGGCACGGATGTAGCCCTCGACGCCTTCGCCCAGGTCGATGATCGCGCCCTTGGCGTCGACTTCCTTCACGGTGCCGTTCAGAACGGTACCGCGCGGATTGGTCGCCATGAACTGACCAAACGGATCCTGCTCCATCTGCTTGATGCCGAGCGAGATGCGCTCGCGCTCCGGATCAACGGCCAGGACCACGGCTTCGACTTCGTCGCCCTTCTTGAAGTTGCGGACGAGGTCTTCACCCGAGGCCTGCCACGAGATGTCGGACAGGTGGACGAGACCGTCGATGCCGCCTTCGAGACCGATGAAGATGCCGAAATCGGTGATCGACTTGATCTGGCCGGAGACCTTGTCGCCCTTCTTGTGCATGGCGGCGAAGGCTTCCCACGGGTTCGAGCGGGTCTGCTTGATGCCCAGGGAGATACGACGACGCTCTTCATCGACGTCGAGGACCATGACTTCGGTTTCGTCACCGACCTGGACGACCTTGGCCGGGTTGACGTTCTTGTTGGTCCAGTCCATCTCGGAGACGTGCACCAGGCCTTCGACGCCCGGCTCGATCTCGACGAAGCAGCCGTAATCGGTGACGTTGGAGACCTTGCCGAACAGACGGCTGCCGACCGGGTAGCGGCGGGCGATGGCGACCCACGGGTCGTCGCCGAGCTGCTTCAGGCCGAGCGAGACGCGGTTGCGCTCGCGGTCGTACTTGAGGACGCGGACGTCCAGCTCGTCGCCGACGTTGACCACTTCCGACGGGTGACGCACGCGCTTCCACGCCATATCGGTGATGTGGAGCAGGCCGTCGATGCCGCCGAGGTCCACGAATGCGCCGTAATCGGTGAGGTTCTTGACCACGCCCTTGACGACCGCACCTTCGGTGAGGCGCTCAAGCAGCTTCTCGCGCTCTTCGGAGAACTCGGTCTCGACGACGGCGCGGCGGCTGACGACCACGTTGTTGCGCTTGCGGTCGAGCTTGATGATCTTGAACTCGAGGTCCTTGCCCTCGAGGTAGACCGGGTCACGGACCGGACGCACGTCGACCAGGGAACCCGGCAGGAATGCGCGGACATCCTTGATGTCGACCGTGAAGCCGCCCTTGACCTTGCCGGAGATCTTGCCGGTGATGGTCTCTTCCTTGTCGAACGCCTGCTCGAGGTCGTCCCACACCATCGAACGCTTGGCCTTCTCACGGGAGAGCTTGGTCTCGCCGAAGCCGTCTTCGAGCGCGTCGAGCGCGACCTTGACTTCGTCGCCCACTTCCACTTCGAGAGCGCCGTTTTCGTCCTTGAACTGCTCGATCGGAACGATGCCTTCGCTCTTCAGGCCGGCGTTGATCACCACCACGTCGTTGCGGATTTCCACAACGATACCGGTGACGATGGAGCCGGGCTTCAGCTTCGAAATGGCCTGCTGGCTCTGTTCAAACAGTTCGGCAAAACTTTCAGTCATGTTGATTCCAGGGTTATGAAAGGTCGTACCCGGCGCAGGCGTGCTTCTTGAACGCTAGCGGTCAGGGGACCCACCGGTTGTGGGTGCTCAGGGGAGATATCAAGTGTGCCCCCCGGCACCGTTGCCAAGAACCCATGCGCACTGCATGGGCGTTGTGCCGGACGCGTCAGGGACGCACCACGGCGAAAACCTTTGCCACCACCACCTCGATGGGCATGCCCGTGGTATCGACCACCACGGCGCCCTCGGCGGGCTTCAGCGGGGCGACCGCCCGCGACGCGTCACGCTCGTCGCGCGCCTCGATCTCTCGCTGAAGGCCTGCAAGTGTAACGCTCAGACCCTTATCCTTCAACTGCTTATAGCGCCTTTTAGCCCGTTCGGCCGCGCTGGCGGTCAGGAATACCTTGTGGGCGGCGTCCGGGAAGATCACCGTGCCCATGTCCCGGCCATCGGCGACCAGGCCGGGGGCCTTGCGAAAACCCAGCTGGAGGTCGACCAGGGCCTGGCGGACGGAGGGGATGACGGCAATGGCCGAAGCGGCCGCCCCGGCGGTCTCGGTGCGCAGTTCGTCCGTGGCATCGTGGCCGTTCACCAGCACATGCGTCTCACCGCCGTCGGGACTGGCCTGGAAGCGGATCTTCACGGTCTGGGCGCAGCGGGTGACGGCGTCCACGTCGGAGAGGTCGATACCCTGCTCGCCTGCGGCGTAGCCCACTGCGCGGTACAGAGCCCCGGAATCGAGCAGGCGCCAGCCGAGCTTCTCGGCCACCAGGCGACTGATGGTGCCCTTGCCGGACCCGGAAGGCCCGTCGATGGTAAGGACGGGAACGACCGTCGGGTGGGCCATGGGGAATACCTCGCTCGGGAAACCCGCATCATATCGTCGTGGACAGGGTTGGGAGGGCGTGGTAGCGGCCCTGGGGGCAGGCGCGGCCTTGTTACGGGGGCTTGCGGCGTGCGTGGATGTTCCAGCTTCGCCGGTCGCGCGCAGGCGCGCTCCTACAGGGTGGGGGGGCGGTGGCTCTGGGGGTGTCGCCACGGCCGGTTGCGCGCAGGCGCGCTCGGCGGCCCGGCTTGTGTAGGAGCGCGCCTGCGCGCGACCGGCGAAGCCGAAAAACCCCACCCAATCCGGCCGCCCCTAACGCCCAGCCTCCCAGACCGCCACAGGCAACCCACCAAACACCGCGGCCGCCGGGACCACCCCGCCTTCCAGCTGGCCCTCGACCAATACCCCACGCCATGCCCGCTCAGGCAGCGCGAGGGTCGTGCCCTCCCAGCATTCAACCGGAACCTCCGGCGTATCGGCCCCCGCCAGCCACGGCGCCAGATGCCGCCCCACCGCCACGAACAACATCCTTCCCCGATGCTCGCGAAGAAAGGCCAGCACATGCCCCGCCCCAGGACCCTGCGCCTCCACCGGGCGATACCCGCCTTGAGCGAACAGCGCCGGATGCGTCTTGCGCAGGCAGAGCAGCCGATGAATCACGGCCTGCTTGACCACCCCGTCATGCCACCCGGCCAGCGCATCGAGCGGCGCCCCATCCCGCGCCATGGAACGTGAACGCGCCTCGAAATCCACCGGCCGCCGGTTGTCGGGGTCCACGAGACTGAAGTCCCAGTAGTCGGTGCCCTGGTAAAGATCAGGCACGCCAGGCATCGTCAGCCGCAGCACGACCTGGGCCAGCGCGTTCGCCACACCCGGCACCGCGATGTAACTGGCAAAAGCCCGCAACTCGGCCGCAGCCTCCCCCGAGAGCATCGCCCGGAGGAAGTCCTCGCAGGCGTCTTCATAGGGTTCGTTCGGCGACGTCCAGCGCGTCCAGCGCTTCGCCTCGCGCAAGGCCTTGCGCTGCCAGGCGGCGATGCGCGTGGCAAACGCCTCCAACCCGTCTTCGTCGCTCACTTCCAGGTCGAACGGCCACGCTCCCACCAGCATCTGGTAGAGCATCAGCTCATCGGCAGCCGAAGGCGCCATGCGCCCCTCCGCCCGACGCCGGAACGCTTCGTGGCGCATGCGCCAGCGCTCCACGGTCGGCACCCAGCGTGCAGCCACTTCCGAAAGCACGGCCAGCCGGGCCCGGAGATCTTCGCCTCGCTTGTGATCGTGGGTCGCCGTGGTGAGCAAGGTATGGGGGAAGGTCTCTACCCGCTCGATAGCGAAACGATGAAAGGCCTCGACCGCTAGCGCGAGATGCGCCGCATCCACGCCCACCTCGTTGCGCGACAACAGGCGCCCATAGCGGTAGCCCGCCGTGTCTTCGACGGCCTTGGCGGCCACCGGCGAGGTCGCCTGCTGGAACACGGCGATGGCCCGCTCCCGCGCCCGGCGTACCGGGCCGGGCGGCAGGCTGCGCGGCGCTTCACCACCGAGCCACGTCGCGACCAGGTACAGCAGGTCCGCATCCTCTCCGCGCACCGTGCGCTGGGCGCCCTCCACCGCCCGGGCGAAGACCGCCTCGTCGACGGCATCACGCCCCGCACCACCGACATAGGTGCGATACACGGGAAAATGCACCAGCAGTTCCACCAGCACACGACGGATCGCCGCGAGGGATACATCCCGGGTCACCACGGAAGCCCTCGCCGAAGCGAACAAGGCACGGGCGGTACGCTCCAGCTCCGACTCGAAGCTGTCGACCAGGATCTGTCGCCGCGCGCGGACCGCCTGCGTGGCGAAGTCGGCACCGTCACCGGTCAGGCTGCGCCACAGTCCACTGAGTGGCGCCTCGCCTTCCTCGTCGTGGAGCACGGCGGAGACCTGGTCCATGAATTCGTAACCCGTGGTGCCATCCACGCGCCAGTCGCTACGCAGGCTCTCTTCCTCGGCGAGAATCTTCTCCACGACGATATAGGCCGCATCATGCGGCGCGTCCTTCGGGCGCTGTGACCGCAACCGCTCGAAACGATGCCGCAACTGCCGGCAATAGCGACGTGGATCAGCCAGGCCATCCACGTGATCGCAGCGAACGCCGTCGATCAACCCTTCCGCATACAGCCGGAAAATAGTGCGGTGCGTGTCCTCGAACACCGCCGTGCGCTCGATGCGCAGGCCAACGAGATCGTTGATATCGAAGAAGCGCCGGTAGTTCACCATGTCGCTGGCAAGCTTCCAGAATGCCAGGCGATAGTGCTGTTTCTCGATCAGTGCATGCAGCCGGGCGCGACCTTCGTCGTTACCGGGATCGTGCTGCGCCGGCGCATCGTCCGTCAGGTCGCGCACCGAGGCGGGCGACAGCGGAAGGTAATCGTCATACAGGCGCAGCATCCACTCGCCATGCCGGCGCACCAGATGCAGGTGACTTTCGCGAAGCGTCTGCTCGTATCCCGCACCCAGCACGGGCAGCAGCAGTCGTCCACGCAGCAGTGGATCGGGCGACTGCCAGTCGATGTCGAAGTGTCCGGCGTAACGGCTGTCGCGGCCATGCTGCAGCACGTCCATCCACCACGCATTCTCAGGACCGGTGCCCATATGGTTGGGCACGATGTCCACCACGAGGCCCATGCCATGCTCGCGTAGCGCCCCAACGAGGCGACGCAAACCCTCTTCGCAACCTATTTCAGAACTGACTTCGTTGCAATCGACGACATCATAGCCATGCGTGGAACCCAGCCTTGCCCGCAGGATCGGCGATGCATAAAGATGGCTCACACCCAGTCGCGCATAATACGGCACCACCTGCGCCGCATCGTCGAAGGTAAACCCCGCATGCAGTTGCAGACGCGCAAGGGACCTGGGCGGGCTCACGTACGATTCCGTGTCTGGTCGATCGTCGCGCACACGGCATGGGCGATGGGTCCGTCGAACAGCCGCGCCGACGAATCGGGCATGCGTCGACGCCAGTTCGGATGAATGGCATCCGTGGGGCCCGGCAGGTTGGGCTGTTCATGCAGGCCCAGCACATCCTCCACCGGAAAGATCGCCAGCGGGGCCGGCGTCTGCGCCACATGTTTCGCGGCAGCCACCACCACCGGTGAGATATCGTCCGGGGCCGGGGGGGCATCGGCGTTCCAGGCAGAACCCGATGCACACAAGGCACTCCACAGGCGGTGTCTCTCGGTCTCGCGCTGTGCGGCCTCGTCCACGTCGGGATCATCGAGTCCGGTGCGCTTGCGCCATTCCACGTCGCGCCCGCTCCACCAGCCGGCCACCGTCGCGATATCGTGCGTGCTCGTGGTAGCCATTGCGTTGTCCGACCATTCCTCCGGCGCGATGAAACCGCCATCGGCTGCGCGCTCGAACCACAGCACGCGGATACCGAGCACGTTCTTGTCGCCAATGCTCTTGCGGAAATCCGACGGTACGGTGCCCAGGTCTTCGCCGATGATGATGGCCCGATGCAGGTGGGATTCCAGCGCAATCAGTCGCAGCAGGTCGTCCAGCGGGTAGCGCACATAAGCACCTTCGGTCGCCCCTGCCCCTTGCGGCACCATCCACAATCGCTTCAGCCCCAGCACATGATCGATGCGCACGCCACCCGCGTAAGCCAGGGCCGCACGCAGCATGCCGATGAATCCGCGGAATCCTGATTCGCGCAGGCCGCGCGGAGAGAAGGTTGTCAGTCCCCAGTCCTGTCCCAACCGGTTCAACGCATCCGGTGGTGCTCCCACCGAAAGGCCATGGAAGACCTCTGCCTGATGCGCCCAGGCGTGGCTTCCGCCCGCGTCGGCACCGACCGCAAGATCGGCCACGAGACCGATACCCATCCCCGCATCCCGCGCGGCCTTCTGTGCATCGGACAGCCCCTGCGCGGCCAGCCATTGCAGCCATGCATGGAAGGCCACCTCGCGCGAATGCTCGCGGGCAAACGCAGCGACCTCGGCACCCGCCGGGTCACGAAACGCCTCCGGCCACCCCTGCCAGCCACCCGGCCGGCCATGCGCGGTGAAGTCCGCATGCAGGGCCTCGAAGCGGGCATGCCGCTCCAGGGGCTCGCCCTGTTCGCGGCGGAAGGCGGCGAACCGTTCGGAATGATTGAAGTCCACCGACGCCCATTCGTAGACCGATCGCAGGATCGTCATCCTGGCGCGCGCCGCGCGTGGCCAGTCGATCAGCTCCAGCCATTCCAGTTCGGCCAGTTCCTGCCGCAGGTTGTGCGTATCGATCACGGCGCGCACGGTCTGCTCGCCACTGGTCCGGACCGGATCGATATAAAGACTATTGAGGAACAGGCGGCTCGACGGTGCATACGGGCTGTAACGCTCCGGCGCGGCAGCGAACAAGGCATGCACAGGACTGATCGCCAGCGCATCGGCACCCTTCTCGGCAGCAGCCCGTACGCATAGCTCCAACGCGGTGAAATCGCCAAGTCCGCCATCGCCGGGACGACGCAGTGCCGAAACCTGGGCAGCCATGCCCCAGGCACGACGCATGCGCGGGATTTCGCCGACACCCAGCGCCCGCGCCGGCGCAACGGCAACCGTCACGTCCTGCTCGTCCAGCAGCAAGGTGTAGTAGCCCGGCACCGCAGGTGCCGGAATGGATGCGCCGCCCGAAGCCACCTCCCCTTCTCCCACGGCAACATCGTCGGCACCGATAAGTTTCCAGCGACGTCCGCGGGGCAGCGGCGGCAGGTGGATTTCGCCGGCCACGTCGGCCGTGACCAGCCGGGGCAGCGTACGCCCGCTACGCTCGCCCTCGATGCGATGCAGGCTCGCATCGATGTCGTCCTTCGTGTCGGCCGGCAGGCCCAGTGCCCGGAGCACGGCGCGCAAGGTGTCAGGGGGTGTCGTTCGGGGCCTGTCCAGCGCATCGCGCCAGTTCACGTCCACGCCCGCCTGTTCGGCAAGCAGGACCAGACGATCGTCCAGGGGGGCATTCACGGCGTTACGACTCCAGGCGGGCAACGGCGCGGCGGGCGGGGAGCAGGCCACGCGAAACGGCGGCAACGGTGGCGGCGTCACCATGCAGCCACGCCGCGGACGAGGATGGTGTCCGTTCGATCGTGACGTCGGTGTCGCCGAGATTGACGAAGATCGTTAACGTGCGCCCCGACAACGACCAGGACGCCACAAAAGCCTGTGCACCCAGCGCCTGTGCATCCTGCCCATGGGCGTCGGCTATATGCGGCCCGATATACTCGCGCCGGACGGCGATCAACGAGCGCACGAACGTACGCCGCGCTTCACCCAGCGCGATATCGCGCTCGGGAATCGAGGCGGTGAACGTGTCGTAGTCATTGGGGTCGGGGATTTCTTCCCCGGCAAAACTTGCGAAGGCGGCAAACTCCTTGCGACGCCCTTCTCTCACCGCGCGGCGCATCCGCTCGTCGATGAAATCGGTAAAGAACAGGAAGGGTGTGCGACTACCCCACTCCTCGCCCATGAACAGCATCGGCACGAACGGGGCCAGCAGCAGAAGCACCAGTGCCGCCTCCATCGTTTCCGGATGGATCATCGCGCTAAGCCGGTCACCGAAGGCGCGGTTGCCGATCTGGTCGTGGTTCTGCAGGAAATTGACGAACCGGGAGGCCGCGAGATGCGCGCTGGGCTCGCCGCGCCGTCTGTCGCCCATCACCTCGCCCTGATACGCAAAGCCTTCGCGAAGGCTGCGCAGGAGCTTGTCCATTGCCGGTTCGTAATGGGCGTAGTAACCCTCGTCCTCGCCGGTCAGCAGCACGTGGATCGCATTGTGGAAGTCGTCGTTCCACTGTGCATCGAAACGCCCCCTGCCCAGGAGATTCGCCTGGTTTGCTTCGTTCTCCAGCACCAGATGTACATGGCGCTCCGGCCCCATCGCCGCGTGGACGCGTGCTGCCAGCGAGCCCAGCCAGCCCGGATTGCCGATGGCATGCACCGCATCGAAGCGAAGCCCATCGAACCGGTATTCCTCAAGCCAGTAGAGCGCGTTGTGCACGAAGTAATCGCCCACCTGTGGCGTGGATACGCCAATGGCCGCGCCCCAGGGCGTATGCGTGGCCTCATCGAAGAAACGCGAGGCATAGGCGCCCAGATAATTACCTTCCGGCCCGAAGTGGTTGTAGACGACGTCGAGGAACACCATCAGCCCCAGGCCGTGCGCCGTGTCGATCAAGGACTTCAGGTCGTCGGGCGTGCCGTAGGACGCGGATGGCGCATAGGGCAGTACACCGTCGTAGCCCCAGTTGCGATCGCCAGGGAATTCGGCAATCGGCATCAGTTCCACAGCGGTAATGCCCAGCGACGCCAGGTGCGGAAGCACCATCTCCACGCCACGATAACCACCCAGAAGACCCACGTGCAGTTCGTAGATCACCGCCTCATGCCATGGCCGGCCCTGCCACGTATCGTGCTTCCATGCATAGGAAGACGGGTCTACGACAACACTGTAGCCATGTACATCACTCTCGCGCTGCCGACGCGAAGCGGGATCGGGCACGACCACATCCTTGCCCACCCGGAAGCGGTAGCCCGAACCGAACGGGGCCGGGCAGACACATTCGAACCAGCCATCGTCCAGCGCACGCATGGTCGCGCGATGACCCGTGTCGCACTCGATGGACACGGTCTCCACATCGGGCGCCCATAACCGGAAGCGCACCTTGTCGTCACCCAGCGGCTTCGCGCCGTAAGGCATGGCGTGAACGAACCGGCTCGTCATGCCGCCGGCTCCACCCGTGCGGAAGCCGCCAGCAGGATGACGCTATGCCCTTCCACCTCGATCGACGCCTCCGGCCACGCCTTCTCGGGAGCCCCCGGTTTCGAACTGTCCGAGCGCACGCGCCAGGCCACCGCGGGCTGCGGCAACTGGAACACATGCATGTCCGGCGTGCCGTTGATGAGGATAAGGGTGAGATCGGCCCGCTTATCACCCTGGGACTGCGCACGGCGCAAGGCCAGCAGACGGCCCTCCGTGTAGTCCCAGGTTTCCTGGGTCATTTCCGAGCCGCTTTCGTCGAACCAGCTGACCTCCTTTATGCCGGGCACCACCTCGGTGTCCCCACGAAGAAAGTGTGCGGCCCTCAGGGTGGGATGCTGGTCGCGCAGGCGAACGAGTCTTGCCGTGAAATCGGTCAGCTCCTTGCCGCGATCGGAGGTGGCCAGCTTCCAGTCGTACCAGGACAGTTCGTTATCCTGGCAGTACGCGTTGTTGTTACCATGCTGCGTGCGCCCGAACTCGTCGCCGCCCAGCAGCATCGGCGTGCCGTGCGAAAAGAACAGGGTCGACAGCAGGGCTCGCTTGACCCGGTCGCGCGTGGCAAGAATCGTGGGATCGTCGGTGGGGCCTTCGACGCCGTGGTTGTAGCTTTCGTTGTCGTTGCCGCCGTCGCGGTTGTCTTCGCCGTTGGCTTCGTTGTGCTTGTCGTTGTAGCTGACCAGGTCTTCCAGCGTGAAGCCGTCATGCGCGGTGATGAAGTTCACCGATGACCAGGGCTTGCGGCGCTGGTGGTCGAAAAGCTCGCCGGATGCCTGCAAACGCCCGGCCAACGTGCCACGCATGCCCGAATCGCCCTTCCAGAACCGGCGCACGTCATCGCGGAACTTGCCGTTCCACTCGCCGAAGCCCGGGGGATGGTTGCCCAGCTGGTAGCCACCCGGGCCGATATCCCACGGCTCGGAAATCAGCTTGACGCTGTTGAGCACCGGGTCCTGGCGCATGGCGTCGAACAGGCCGCTGTTGGGATCAAAACCATGCTCCTCGCGCCCCAGGCTTACGCCCAGGTCAAAACGGAAGCCGTCGACATGAAAGGTCTGCACCCAGTAGCGCAACGAATCCATCACCAGCTGCAGCACGCGCGGATGCGCCGTATTCACGGTGTTACCAGTACCGGTGTCGTTGATGCAGTAACGCGGATCGTCCGGCATCAACCGGTAATAGCTCTTGTTGTCCAGGCCACGGAATGACAGCGTCGTGCCCAGTTCGCTGCCTTCGCAGGTGTGGTTGTACACCACGTCGAGGATCACCTCGATGCCTGCCGCATGCAGCGCCTGCACGGCGGCGCGTATCTCGTTGAGCGCACCTTCCGCCAGGTAGGCCGGCTCGGGCGCGAAGAACGCCAGGGTGTTGTAGCCCCAGTAATTGCGCAGCTTCATCTCGGTGAGGCGACGGTCCTGCAGGAAGGCGTGTACCGGCAGCAGTTCGACCGCCGTCACCCCCAGCTTCACCAGATACTCGATGACATAAGGGTCGGCCAGCGCAATGAACGTGCCCCGCTCATGCGGACGGATGCGCTTGAGGTTGCGCGTGAAACCCTTCAGGTGGGTCTCGTAGACCACCGTGCGATTCCACGGTGTATGTGGGCGATGGCCGCCGTTCCAGTGCATCGGTTCATCGACGACGACGGCTTTCGGCATGGCCGCCGCGCTGTCGCGACGGTCGAAAGACAGGTCGGCCCGTGATGACGCCACGCGATATCCGTGCAGCACGTCCGACCAGCGAACCTGCCCGTGAAGCAGCCTTGCGTAGGGATCGAGCAGAAGCTTGTTCGGATTGAACCGGTGACCTTCTTCCGGCAGATAAGGACCATAGGCGCGGAAGCCGTACAGCGTGCCGCCACGCACCCGTGGCAGGTAGCCGTGCCATATCTCATCCGTGCACTCGGGCAGCTCGTAACGTGCGATCTCCCGCTTGCCGGAGGGATCGAACAGGCAAAGCTCGATGCGCTCGGCATGCGCGGAGAACACGGCGAAATTGGTGCCCATGCCGTCGCAGGTCGCGCCGAGGGGATACGGCGAGCCGGACTGCATGCGTTCGGGAAGAGCGGGCATCGGGGTCCTCGTCAGTCGGCCACGAAAATGACCGTGGATAGCGGTGGAAGGCTGACGACCAGCGAGTGGTCGAAACCGTGCGACGGCACCGCCTGGGCATGGCGTTCGCCTTCATTGCCCACGCCTGAGCCACCGTAGGCGTCGGCATCGGAATTGATCGCCTCACGCCAGCGACCGTCCTGCGGCACGCCGATGCGGAACCCATGGCGTGGCGCAGGAGTCATGTTGCTGATGACCAGGGCAGGCGCCTCGCCTTCGGCAAAGCGAAGCCATGCAAAGACGCTCTGGTCCGCGTCATCGCCGATCACCCAGCGGAATCCGCGCGGATCGGCATCCAGCGCGTACAGCGCGGGCGTGTCGGCGTAAACGCGGTTGAGGTCGCGCACGAGCCGTTGCACGCCCAGGTGCAGGGGATGGTCGAGCAGATCCCAGGCGATCTGGGCGTCGTGGTTCCATTCGTGCGGCTGGGCGATCTCGCCACCGGTGAACAGCAGCTTCTTGCCGGGGTGGCCCCACATGAAGCCGTAATAGGCACGCAGGTTGGCAAAGCGCTGCCATTCGTCGCCGGGCATGCGGCCCAGCAGCGAGCGCTTGCCGTGCACTACTTCATCATGCGACAGCGGTAGCACGTAACGCTCGGAGTACGCGTAGATCATGCTGAAGGTCATCTCGCCATGGTGCCAGCGGCGATGGATGGGATCGCGCGACATGTATTCCAGCGAATCGTGCATCCAGCCCATGTTCCACTTGAAGGTGAAACCCAGGCCGCCCTCCTCCACCGGCCGCGTGACGCCCGGCCATGCCGTGGATTCTTCCGCGATGGTCATGCAGTCCGGATGACGCTCGACCACCAGCTGGTTGACCCGGCGCAGGAAAGCGATGGATTCGAGGTTTTCACGGCCGCCATGGATATTGGGCACCCATTCGCCGGCCTTGCGCGAATAATCGCGGTAAAGCATCGAGGCCACGGCATCCACGCGCAGGCCGTCCACATGAAAACGCTCCAGCCATGCCAGGGCGCTGGACACAAGGAAAGCCGATACCTCGTTGCGGCCCAGGTTGAAGATCAGCGTATTCCAGTCCTGGTGGAAACCTTCGCGAGGATCGGCATGCTCATACAGCGGCGTGCCGTCGAAGTGCGCAAGGCCGTGGATATCGGTCGGAAAATGCGCGGGCACCCAGTCCACGATCACGCCCACGCCGGCCTCGTGGCAGCGATCGACGAAACGCGCAAACGCCTCGGGCGTGCCAAAACGCGAGGTAGGCGCGAACTGGCCCAGCGGCTGGTAGCCCCAGGAGCCGCCAAAGGGGTGCTCGGAAACCGGCAGCAACTCGATATGGGTAAAGCCCATGCCCGCCACGTAGGGAATCAGGCGTTCGCCCAGTTCGTCCCAGTGCAACTCACGCCCATCCTGGCCGCGCAACCACGAACCGGCATGCAGTTCGTAGATCGACAGTGGCGAGCCTGCATGGTGCAGCGCGCCGCGCCGGCGCAGCCAGTCCTCATCGGTCCAGTGAAAGGCCGCCGGGTCAGCCACGATGGATGCCGTCGAAGGTGGCAGCTCGGCGGCCAGCGCCACGGGGTCCGCGCGCTGGGTCAGCGAACCATCCGCGCCCAGCACCTCGTACTTGTAGCGGGCGCCGGGCAGCAGGCCGGGCACGAACAGCTCCCAGACACCGGCCGGTACGCGTTTGCGCATGGGATGACGGCGCCCGTCCCAGCTGTCGAAGTCACCGACGACGCTCACCCGTCGGGCATTCGGCGCCCAGACCGCGAAACGCACGCCATGCACGCCATCGACCACCGAAGGGTGCGCGCCCAGGAAGCGGAACAGCCCCGTATGCGTACCCTCCGCGAAGCGGTGTAGATCGTCTTCGTCGAGCAAGGTACCGAACGCGTAGGGATCGTGGGTGTCCTGCGTGGCGTCCGGCCAGCGCACCCGCAGACGGTAACCGGAAGCGTCTCCCGTATCGCCTGCGAACAGCCCTGCATCGTGGAGCCGGTCCAGCGCTTTCAGCACCCGGCCGCCGGCATCGATGAGTTCGACGCCGTCGGCACCTGGCTGGAAGGTGCGAACGACGCGACGGCCGTCCACGACATGGGGGCCCAGCACGGCGAACGCGTCGCCATGCGTGCCTTCGACCAGCGCATCGATCGCCGCCGGGTTGTCGAGACCATAGGTCCGTGAGTCGATCACGTATCCTCCTTCAGTTCCTGGGCGGTGTCACCGCGCGCCGCCTGAAGCAGGCCGCGCAGCGGAACATCGAGCCAGCCGGGTCGGTTGGCGGCTTCGTAGCTCACCTCGTAAGCCGCCTTCTCGATCACGAAAAGTTCGAGCACAGACGCAAGCGCGTCGGCATCGATCCAGCGCACCGGGGCTTCATCCAGCACCCGGCGATAAGCGTCGAGGAACACCCGCGACGAACGCTCGCGGAAGCGGGCCAGGTACACGGCGAAACCTTCGTCCTCCACCGGTGCCAGGCCATCCTCGCCGCGCCGTGCCATGGCTGCTGCGTAGTCGAGCGAGCGCAGGAAACCGGCCACATCGCGCAGCGGCGAGCTCTTGCCACGACGCTCGTCGAGCGTGCGTGCCGGCTCGCCCTCGAAATCGATGATGTAGGCATCGTCCTGGACGACGAGGATCTGACCAAGATGGAAGTCGCCGTGCGTGCGCGTGATCGGCGCACCCTGCCCGGCCTTCGCCAGCCTGGCGATCCGTTCGTCCAGCGTCGAGGCCAGTCCGCGCAAGGCCTCCACGTCCGCCACCAGTTCATCCGGCATGCCGCCCGTGCTGTCGACCGAGGCCAGCGCACGCGCCACCTGCTCGCGAACACCTGCACCCCAGCCGGCCACCGTCGTATCGCTCGCACGCTCGGGGGCGAACGCAGGGATATCGGTGGGCTGGGCCAGCAAGGCGTGCAATTCGGCCAACCGGGTGCCTACCGCCGTGGCAAAGGCGTCATAACCCGCCTCGATCTCATTGCGACGCGCGTCTTCGGCGGCATGGCTGGAATGGTTGTATTCGTCGTAGCTGCGGCGCAGGTAATCCAGCGTCCAGCGCCATGCATCGCCCTGGTTGCGCAGGAAACCCTGTAGTACGGCAACGGTCGTGCGCTCGCCGCCATCGCCGATCATCACCACCTCACCAAGCAGCTGCGCCGTATTGGCGTAGCCGTGCTCGGTGAGGTACCGGCCCATCTCCACTTCGGGATTGATGCCGGCCGACGTGCGCCGGAACAGCTTCACCACGCCGGCATCGTTCAGAATCATCGAGCTGTTCGATTGCTCCGACGTCAGCCAGCGACTCTCGATCTCCGTGTCGAACTCGGTCGTGTCGAAGATATCCGTCTTCTCGAAACGGATGGTGCCGCCATGGATCGGCAGTGCCGTTCCGGCGCGCAGCCCGATCAGCAGGCCGGAAGCGAAGGCATCGAGGGAGAAACCATCGGTGAGAATACCGATGCGACGGCCACGGCGTACCCGTGCAAGGGTCAGGTTCTGCTGCCGTGCGGTGGGGCTTTCGTCTTCCCAGACGATACCCACCGGCAGGCTGTAGCGTTCTTTGCCCCCATCGGCCAGCGTGGCTTCGATTTCGGTAAAGATCAGGTCGTCACCGCGATCAGGCCACGGAGCGGCATGCAGCACCTTTACCTGCTCGATGCCGCGATCCTTCGACGCAAACCAGCGGCGCACCGCCAGATAACCCGGCAGCACCTGCTTCTCGATCACACCCCGGTGGTGTTCCATCACGGGCCCTTCGACCAGCGCACCGCGCAAGACGAGGGTCTCGTAGTCCGGCAGGGTTTCGGCCGGCACTTCGTGCCAGTCGGGCATCTGGGCGTTAGGCAGCAGCTGGAACGCATAGAAACCGTAAGGCGGCACCGTCAGCAGATACGGCAGCTGCCCCACCGGGGGGAACGAGGTGCCACCAACGATCTCGACCGGCACCTGGCCTTCGAAAAGATTGAGATCCAGCTCCACGGCCTGAAGCGTGCGCGACATGTTGGCCACGCACAGCACGTGTTCGTCGCCGAACTCGCGCAGGTAAGCCAGCACCTTGCGGTTGCCCGGATACAGGAACTTCAGCGTGCCGCGACCGAACGCCTTGTAGCGCTTGCGCACGGCCAGCATGCGGCGCGTCCAGTTGAGCAGCGAATGCGGATCGCGCTGCTGGGCTTCGACGTTGATCGCCTGGAAGCCATAGAGCGGGTCCATGATCGGCGGAAGCACGAGGCTGGCGGGATCGGCACGCGAGAAACCGCCGTTGCGGTCCACCGACCACTGCATCGGCGTGCGCACACCGTCACGGTCGCCAAGATGGATGTTGTCACCCATGCCGATCTCGTCGCCGTAGTAAAGCACCGGCGTGCCCGGCATGGTCAACAGCAACGCATTCATCAGTTCGATGCGGCGACGGTCGCGCTCCAGCAAGGGCGCAAGACGACGACGGATGCCGAGGTTGATGCGGGCACGGCGATCTGCGGCGTACGTCTGCCACAGGTAATCGCGCTCGTTGTCCGTAACCATTTCAAGCGTCAGCTCGTCATGGTTGCGCAGGAAGATGGCCCACTGGCAGTTTTCCGGAATGGCCGGCGTCTGCCGCATGATGTCGGTGATCGGAAAACGGTCTTCCCGCGCGATCGCCATGTACATGCGCGGCATCAGCGGAAAGTGGAACGCCATATGGCATTCGTCGCCGTTGCCGAAATAGTCCTGGGTATCTTCGGGCCATTGGTTGGCCTCGGCCAGCAGCATGCGATCCGGGTAGTGCTGGTCGATCTCGGCACGCATCAGCTTCAGGATCGCGTGCGTTTCGGGCAGGTTTTCGTTATTGGTGCCTTCGCGCTCGATCAGGTAGGGCACGGCGTCCAGGCGCAGGCCATCCACGCCCATGTCGAGCCAGAAGCGCATCACGTCGAGCACGGCCTTCAGCACCGCAGGATTATCGAAGTTCAGGTCCGGCTGGTGCGAGAAGAAGCGATGCCAGAAGTACTGTCCCGCCACCGGGTCCCAGGTCCAGTTCGACTTCTCGGTGTCGAGAAAGATGATGCGCGTGCCGTCATAGGCCTGGTCCGTATCCGACCAGACATAGAAATTACGGGCAGCCGAGCCCTTCTTCGCCTGCCGTGCGCGCTGGAACCACGGATGCTGGTCGGAGGTGTGGTTGATGACCAGCTCGGTGATGACACGCAGGCCACGCTTGTGCGCTTCGCTGATGAAGCGCTTCGCATCGGCCAGCTTGCCGTAGTCCTCGTGCACCGCCTTGTACTCGGCGATGTCGTAGCCATCATCCCGGCGGGGGCTGGGATAGAACGGAAGCAGCCAGAGCGTATTCACGCCCAGGTCCGCGATGTAGTCGAGCTTGTCGATCAGGCCCTGGAAATCGCCCACGCCGTCATCGTTCGCATCGAAATACGACTTCAGGTGCACCTGGTAGATGATCGCGTCCTTGTACCAGAGCGGATCACTGGAAAAATCCGGCGCCTTGACCTGCTTCTTGCCTTTGCCGCGTGTTGCCATGGATCAGACTCCGGATAGCCGTACATGCCAGATCGCATAGGGCTGGCCGAGGCCAAGCCACACATGCTGAGCCGGACCACGCCAGGCGATGGGTTGGGAATGCAGAAGATCGTGGACGTCGAGCGTGGCGTCGGCCGCCAGGCCCCAGTCATCCAGGGGGAGAGTGAGATCAGCGGCCTGTGCGTTATGCGGGTCCATGCTGATGGCCACCAGCACCAGGTCGTCGCCGCGACGCTTTTCGAAGAACAGCACCTGATCGTTGTTCGCCAGCAGGAAACGCACGCCAAGATGCGTCTGCAAGGCCGGGTGTGCACGGCGAATCTGGTTGAGCCGGGTGATCTCGGCAACGATATTGCCCGGCTCGCTGAAATCGCGAATGCGGATTTCGTACTTCTCCGAATCGAGGTATTCCTCTTTCCCGGGCATGGGTGCCGATTCGCATATCTCGAAACCGGAATACATGCCCCACAGCCCTGAGAGGGTTGTAGCCAGCGCCGCACGGATCAAAAACCCCGGGCGTCCCGACGTCTGCAGGAAATACGGATTGATGTCGGGGGTGTTGACGAAGAAATTCGGACGGAAGAAATCCTTCGGCGCCGTGGTCGTCAGCTCGGTCAGGTAATCGATGAACTCCTGCTTCGAATTGCGCCAGGTGAAATAGGTATACGACTGGCTGAAACCCACCTTGGCCAGCCGGTACATCGGCTTGGGCCGGGTGAAGGCCTCGGACAGGAACAACGCATCCGGATACTTGGATCGAACGCGTGCAATCATCCACTCCCAGAAAGGGAACGGCTTGGTATGCGGATTGTCCACGCGGAAGGTACGCACGCCCTCTCCTGCCCAGAACAGCACGACGTCGCAGAGCGCCTGCCACAGCGAAGGCACCGCGCCGTCTGCGTAGAAATCGACATTGACGATGTCCTGGTATTTCTTGGGCGGGTTCTCGGCGTACTTGATGCTGCCGTCGGGGCGCCAGTCGAACCATTCCGGATGCTCTTTCAGCCACGGGTGATCCGGCGAACACTGGATGGCAAAATCCAGCGCCAGTTCCAGCCCATGCTCGTGGGCGGCGTCGCGCAGCGCACGAAAGTCGTCCAGCGTGCCGAGCTGCGGATGGATCGCAGTGTGCCCGCCATCGGGCGAGCCGATGGCATACGGGCTGCCGGGGTCGTCCGGGCCCGGCGTAAGCGTATTGTTGGGCCCCTTGCGGAAGGCCTTGCCGATGGGATGGATCGGCGGGAAATACAGCACGTCGAAACCCATGTCCCGGATGGCCGGCAGGCGCCCGATGGTGTTGCGGAAGGTGCCGTGGTGTTGCTTCGACTCCGTCATCGATCGCGGGAACAGCTCGTACCAGCTGGCAAACATCGCCTCGCGGCGGTCGACTTCCACCACGAAGGCATCCGTCGCCGTGGCCCGCTCGCGCGGGTCAGTGGCGGTCATCAGCTCAACCGCGTTGTCGGCGAGCAACAGCGCCACGCGCTCGTCTCCCGAGGCCTTGTTCACGGCAGCGGAAAGACTGCGCAACGCCTTGGCTTTCGCGCCCGACTGCGATGCCGCGCGCGTTTCTACCAGCCGCCGTCCTTCTTCCAGCTCCAGCTCGATGGGAACGCCCGCCTCGTGCTTGAGTTCCAGCTCGTGGTGGTAAGTTCCGAACGGATCGCGCCACGCCTCGATACGAAACTCGTACCGGCCGATGCGAGTGGGTGTGAAGCTGCCCGTATGGATATCGTTGTTCACCGGCACCATGGGCACTTCACGCCAGGCTTTTTCGTCCTGTGCGCGATAGCACAGGCGCGCAGCCAGCACGTCGTGCCCATCGACATAGATATCCGCCGTGACGGTCACCGCCTCCCCTACGATGCGCTTTACGGGAAACAGGCCGCCATCGACGCTGGGCTGGACCGACTCGATCACGACGCGCGGCCCCCTGGTGGCCACCTGGAGAAGGTCTTTCTTCGCGCTCGCGCCGATCTTGCGAACCACAGGTGCAGAAGGTGAAGCATCCAGCGTCATGACAGCTCCCGGTGCAAGCACAAGACTTTCGCCCTGACCGAAGAGCCGGTGCCCGTCCGGCGCCACCCAGGGACCGAAATGGCTGGCCGCGCCAACGAATACATCGGCCGCCTGCACCGCGACCTCGCGATCCAGCGAGGCATTGACCAGGGTCAGCGTGGCAGACGACGCCGTGCGCGGGTCGGCGCCATGAACAGTCAGGAGTGATGCCACGCCACCATGCACGCCAATCGCAGGTGCAAGGCCCATATGCTCGCCAACGATCGCGTTCGCGGCCTTCACCGTGTCGGTAAGATCGAGAAGTCCTTTGGCTTTCAGTGCTGCCGGGTCGATCGCATCGCCACGGCGCGCGTCGAGCGCTTCGTGCACCGCAAATTCAAAGCCCATCGGCATAAGCCAGCCTGCCGGCGACGTCGCGGCAAACGCGGTCGCACGCCGGTAGGCATGATCGAGCTGGTTTTCCTCACCCAGTTCATCGCCCAGCCGCTGACCGAAAGGCTCTTCCGCACAGGCGAGCGCCGGAGCCACCGTGGCAAGCCGCTGTGACTCTTCCGCAAACCATGGCGCGTGGAAATCCCACCAGTTTGCCGACGAGACGGTTGCATCGAAGCCCGCGCCACGCATCGCGGCAACCTGCTCGGGCGTACACCCCGGCGTCCATGCAAGAAAGGCCACGTCCGGCACATCGCGCCGGACGGCATCGATCAGGGTCTTCCACAGGGAGGCAGGCAGACGCTGTGGGTGCAGCAGGCGAAACCCCGTGACACCCGCAGCCACCCAGCGGCGCAGCCGATCGATCCACCATTGCGTGGCAGCCCCCGCCACATCCGGATCATTGAGCCGCCAGCGCACGCTCTCGCTTTCGCTGGGCGTCCAGCGTGGGTCGGGCGTACCGTGTTGCGCGGCAACCGCCCGGAACCATTCGGGGTGCTCCTGGCGAAGCGGCGCATCGGAAGCGAGTTCATCCAGCGGAAGGTCGAGCCATAGCTCAAGCTTTCTCGCCCGGCAGGCTTTTGCGATTTGTCCTAGCCTTGCTTCGGCATCGCCATCGGCAATCGACGCATCCAGATGCTCGACATCGCGTGTCACGAAAATGTCACCGCATGCCGATGCATCGAACGGCGGCGCGACCAGCAATTGCGCGAAGCCCAGCGACGCCGCGTGCTCGATCCATGCGTTCCATGCGGTCAGCGGCCCCGCGAGCCGCGGATGCAGGTAATAAATACGAAAAGGCGCACGCGTGCTTACCGACATGTGACTCGTGTTCCTTGCAGGGTAGACACAAGCATGCCGGGCCGTATGTGTGCATCGTGCCAATGACCCGGGCACGCGGAGGAGCCCTCACAGTGACGCATCGGGGTGTTGCGAGAGCGTGAACGTGTGTCGCTGAAGTGTGGTTTTTGTGTTGGGTCTTGCTTTGTTGGGTGGGCTCGCCTGTCGGCCTCGCGCTCGGCGCCTGTGGCGTGGTCGCTTAGAGGCGACGGGGGCGGCCCTTGGCGCTCCGGCTTGCGGCGTCCCTCGGGAAAGGAGAGTCGCTGCGCGGCTCAGTGTCTTATGGCTTCGCCCCTTCGGGCACGGGGAGCGGGCGGGGTTTTTCGACTCGGCTCCTGCCTCGGCGAAAAAGGCCGGCCTTCCTGGCCGGCCCCCTTCGGGCCTTTTCCGCCCACTCCCCTCACCTCCATCAAGTCGCGCCAAGGGCCGCCCCCGCCGCCTCTCCCCACGTCATCGCGGCGTGTTGTAGGAGCGCGCCTGCGCGCGACCGGTTATCGCGAACGTCATCATCGTTTCGATTCATCCGGTCGCGCGCAAGCACGCTCCTACAACGCAACGGTGCTACCAAAGGGGTGGAAGTCGATCGCATCGGCGATTCGGAGAAGCAACAACGCCGCGTTTCATCGATGCATCCACCGGAATGACACCCTGCACCTTCCACCGCGACAACACCCAGAACGCCACCACATCCGATGTCGCCAACCCCATTCCGGTCATCGCGAGGCGAAACAACACGAACGTCGTTTCGTCCTTCGGATGCATCCACACCATCGCGACCACGCCTCTCTGTAGGAGCGCGCCTTGCGCGCGACCGGTTGTCGCGAACATCATCAACACCTCGTATTGACCGGTCGCGCGCGAGGCGCGCTCCTACAGGGGAAGCGTCATCGCAAGGCTGATCGCCCCTCCGGTAGCCACATAGCGTTGTAGGAGCGTGCTTGCGCGCGACCGGATGAATCGAAACGATGAACATATTCGCGATAACCGGTCGCGCGCAGGCGCGCTCCTACAACAGCCTGCGATCACGTGGGGAGAGGCGACGGGTGCGAGGCCGATAGGCGAGCCCTTGCTACCAAGCGGAACGCATCAACGCCGAGCCCTGCGGAGCGCAGAGTTACACAGGTCGTTTCGTTACGGAGCGATGCGTTTCAACCGGTCGCGCGCGAGGCGCGCTCCTACAAGAGCGGGTGTCACGGTTTGATCGAGAGCATCGCCTGGGCGATGGCTTGCTCGTTGTCGCCGGGGCGCTGGGATAGCAGGGTCGCGGCGCCGATGCGATCTTCGTCGGTGCGGTTCTGGCCCAGTTTCCATTTGCCGTCGATGCGGGTGATGGGAATGCGGATGCCGACGATGGCGCGGTACATTTTTTCGAGGTAGTCGGCGGGTGCATCGTCCACGCGCCATGGCACCGGCTGGCTTGATTCGCGTTCGTTGCGTTCCGTCAGCCGGTCAAGGAGCCAGCGCAGGCGGCTTGCGTCGGTAAAGGTCTCGGCCACGCCGTATGCATGTACGGCGATGTAGTTCCACGTGGGAACCTCGCGACCGTGCTCAGCCTTGCCGGGATAGCCGTTGGGCGAGATGTAGGCATGGGGGCCGGCGAACATGGCGAGTACTTCGCCGCCATGTCGCGTGATGTGGGTGTTGGGTCGCGCCACATGCGCATACAGCGTGCCCATCGGCCCTTCACCGGGCTCCAGCACGAACGGCAGGTGGCTGGCCTCGATGCCGCCCTCGCCTGCCGTCACCAGTGCGCCGAAGGCGATCTGCTGGATCGCCTCGTGCAGTACGGGCAGACG
This sequence comes from Luteibacter anthropi, assembly GCF_023699965.1. Lineage (NCBI taxonomy): Bacteria > Pseudomonadati > Pseudomonadota > Gammaproteobacteria > Lysobacterales > Rhodanobacteraceae > Luteibacter > Luteibacter anthropi. The sequence continues at coordinate 3,440,439 of NZ_CP077072.1, read as the reverse complement.
TTCCTCGACGAAAGCGCGTGGCGTGTACATGACTTACTGGCCGAACTTGATCTCTTCGCCTTCATGACCGCGATCCCAGCCGCGCAACTCATCGCGGATGTGCGCGATGCGCTGGCGGCCGAGGGCATTGCGCTCCTCGTCCAGCACCAGGCCGTCGAGCAGTTCGGCCAGGCGCTGCGCCGTGGGCAGCATGGCCTCCCAGGCGTCCAGCGCGTTGATCGGGCCCGGCAGCGCCATGAAGAACGACAGGCCCGGCGTTTGCAGGGTGGCGATGCGGGTCATGTCGAAGTTGCCCGGCTTCACGAGGTTCGCCACGCTGAAGATGGGGCCCTGCTCGGGGTGACCATCCACCAGACGGTGGTAGATGCCCATGTCGCCGAACTCCAGGCCCACCTTTTCGGCGGCCACCACCAGATCGGCGCCGCTGAACCTCACGCCTTCGCGCGAGACGACATAAAGGGTAACGATGCGTTCGACCGGTGCGCTGGTGGGACGACGACCGAGGTCGGAGCGCGGCGGCGCCTTGGCCGGTGCCGGTGCCGGTGCAGCGACGGGAGCCGGCGCAGGCGGCGGAGGCGGTGCGGGCGCAGGTGCCGGTGCGGCAGGCGGATGAGCGGCAACCGGTTCGTCGAGATCGAACGGCAGGTCGAGATCGATGCGTGGCTCGGTACGCTGGGAGTGACGCGGTGCGGGCTCGTCGGGAATCACGGGAGTGGCGGACGCCGTGCGCTCGCCCACGAGCGAGGCGCCCAGGCGTTCCAGTTCGGCACGCAGGTCGACGTCGAGCTCGCCCTGCTTCGGCGACGGGTTGAACAGCGGGTCGTTGGCGTCGTCGTCGCGGGCGCTGAAGGAATCGTGGCTGCTGAAGGATGCTTCACCCTCGGGCTCGCCACCCTCGCCGAATACCGGCTCACGGCGCTCGCGCGCACGTTCCGGTTGCTCCTGTACCGGCTTGCGGCGCCCCTGCTCCTTGCGCGGCTGGCCGAAAAGCCAGAGCAGCACGAGCACGACGATGCCGACGAAAAGCATCGGGATACCGACGGCGGGGTTCCAGGCGAGACCGATGGCGGGGGTCATGATGTGTACGGTTCCTTGGGTAGTGCTCAGGCGACGCCGGCCAGTTTCGACGCTTCGGCCAGATCCACCTGGACGAGGCGCGAGACGCCCGGTTCGCGCATGGTAACGCCGCAAAGCTGGTGAGCGGCTTCCATCGTGGCCTTGTTGTGGCTCACGAAGATGAACTGCACCTTCTCGCTCATCTCGCGCACCATCGCGGAGAAGCGACCGACGTTGGCCTCGTCCAGCGGTGCGTCCACCTCGTCCAGCAGGCAGAACGGGGCCGGGTTGAGGCCGAAGATGGCGAACACCAGCGACACCGCCGTGAGGGCCTTCTCGCCACCGGACAGCAGCGTGATGTTGGACACGCGCTTGCCGGGCGGCCGGGCCATGATGGCGACGCCGGTGTCGAGCAGGTCTTCGCCGGTGAGTTCGAGATAGGCGTGGCCACCGCCGAACAGGCGCGGGAACAGTTCCTGCACGCCGGCGTTGACGCGGTCGAAGGTCTCCTTGAAGCGCTGGCGGGTCTCGCGGTCGATCTTCTTGATCGCGCCTTCGAGGGTCTCCAGCGCGGCGCCCAGGTCGGTGAGCTGCGAGTCGAGGTATTCCTTGCGCTGCGACTGTTCAGCGTGCTCCTGGATCGCGGCGAGGTTCACCGGTTCCAGGCGGGCGATCTTCTGCGCCAGGTCGACCAGCTGCTGCTGCCAGCGGTTGGGTTCGGCGTCTTCGGGTAGCTCGGCAAGCAGGCCTTCCAGTTCGAGACCCGAGGCCGTGATCGCCTGCGCGAGCTGTTCGGCGCGCAGTTGCAGCGCCTGCGCCGCGAGACGCTTCTCGGAGACGTTTTCGCGCACCGCGTTCATCACCTGCTCGATGCGCTGGCGTTCCTGGTCGAGGCGGCGGAATTCCGCATCGCAGTCTTCCACGGCGCGGCGCGCTTCCACGAGCTGGCGATCCACCAGCAGGCGCTGGTCGAGATAGGTCTGGCGTTCTTCTTCCAGCTCCACGATGGGGTCGGAACCGGCGGCAAGCTGTTCGTCGATCTCGTCGCGACGGGCTACGACCTGACGCAGCTGGGCATCGAGACGCGCCAGCGCCTGTTCCAGCGAGGTGAGCGCGGAACGCTTGGACTCCATGCTGAGGGCCAGCTGGTGCGACTGGTCGGCGGCTTCGCGCGCATTGATGCGGGCTTCTTCGCGGGCTTCGAGCAGTTCACGGCGCTCGTTTTCGAGGCCGCGACGTTCGTCTTCGCGATCACCCATGTGGCCCACGGCCTCGTCGAGGCGGCCACGGGCTTCGCGGGTCTGCCCTTCCAGTTCGTCGAGCTGTTCGACGAGGGTGGACAGCTCGCCGCCGATCTTCTCGGCGCGGGCGCGGGCGGTTTCCATCTTGCCGCGCTGGCTCTGCAACTGGCCAGCCAGCTCGGAAAGGCGGCGATGCGCGGCGTAGAGATCGCGCTGGGCGTCGTCGCGCTGGCGTTCGGTTTCGAACTTGCTGGTGCGCAAGTCTTCCAGCTGGCCGGTGCGTTCTTCGATGGTGGCTTCGAGGGTTTCGATCTGCTCGGCAAGCTGGCGCATGTCGCGCTCGCGGGCGAGCACGCCCACCTGATTGCCCTGCGCGCGCAGCACGCGGGCCCAGCCCGGCCCCATCCACGCACCATCGCGGGTGATCACAGACTGCGGCGACGACAGCGAACCCACGCGGGCGGCGGCATCCTCGACCGTATCGACGACGAACACGTTGCCCAGCAAGGTGATGGCTGCGACCGGGCCACGCACATGCGCAGCCAGCGTGCCGGCAGCCCCGGGGCCACCCTGCGCGGAGGCGAACAGGGCCACGTCGGCCTGACCGAGACCGGCGAATTCGGGGACCAGTGCTTCGGGCGAATCCACCAGCACGCCGTCGAGCAGGCCGGCGAGCACGGTTTCCACGGCGGACTCGTAACCGGCGTCGACCTGGAGCGATTCGCCCAGGCGGCGGGCGCTTTCCAGGCCCAGGCGCTTCAGCCAGCCCGTGGCGGCGGATTCTTCCTGGCCCAGTGCGGCGGTCTGCAAGGCTTCGAGCGAGGCCTGACGGCCACGTGCCGTCTGCAATTGCTGGCGCGCGTCGTTCAGGGTGGACTGCACCTGGCGCTCTTCGTCCTGCACGCGCTCGTGGGCCACCTTGTGCTGGTCGAGCACGGTGCCGAGTTGTTCCACGCGCTCGCGCTGGGTCTCGTGTTCGGTGTCGAGCTGTTCGGCGGCCGCATCGAGCGAGGCCACGTCGGTGGCACGCTGCTCGGTTTCCAGCGCCTCGCGGCGACGGGACAGGTCGACCGCCTGACGGTCGAGGTAGGCCAGCTTGGTGCGCTCCACTTCCGCCGCACGGGTGGATTCGGAGGCGCCACGGGTATGCGTGTCCCAGCGCTGCTGCCAGTCGGCCAGCCGCGACTCGGTGGCGCGCTGCGCCTCGCCCGTTTCGTCCTGGATCTGCTGCAGCGATTCGAGCTTGGGTTCGCCCTCGGCCAGCGCCATGCGCAGGGTTTCCACCTGCTCGCGGTCGGTGCTGATATGGCCTTGCAGTTCTTCGTGTTCGCGCTCGGTATCGGCGCGGGCACGGGTGAGGCGTTCGGCGAGGTCGCGGTTGTGGCGCACCTGCTGTTCGACGCGGGCGATCTCGGCGCCCACCTTGTAGACCTCGGCCTGCACCTGGTTCAGGTGTTCGCTGGCGCCATGATGGCGATCGCGCACGGCTTCGAGCTGGGCTTCGACCTGGCGCTGGGAGGCGGTGTGCTTCTCGATTTCCAGCTCGGCCTCGCGCAGGCCGGAGCCTTCGCCCTGGCGCTGGCGGTCGAGGGTGCGGTATTCGAGGGCGCGCAGCTCCGCCTCGCGGCGGGTCTGTTCTTCCTTGAAGCCCTTCCAGCGCTCGGCGGCACGGGCCTGGCGGTTGAGGTGGTCGAGCTGCTTGTCCACCTCGTCGCGCACGTCGCGCACGCGGTCGAGGTTTTCGCGGGTGGCCTTGATGCGGCTCTCGGTTTCCTTGCGGCGCTCTTTGTACTTGGAGATGCCGGCGGCTTCTTCCAGGTGGGTGCGCAGTTCTTCCGGGGCCGCCTCGATGATCTGGCTGATCATGCCCTGCTCGATAATCGAGTAGGAACGCGGGCCCAGGCCGGTGCCGAGGAACAGATCGGTGATGTCCCGACGACGGCAGCGTGCGCCGTTCAGGTGATAGGACGACTGGCCGTCGCGGCTGACGATGCGCTTGACCGAGATTTCCGCGAAGCTCGCGTACTCGCCCTGGATCGTGCCATCGCTGTTGTCGAAGATGAGTTCCACCGCCGCCTGTCCCACGGGCTTGCGCGCGCTGGAGCCGGAGAAGATGACGTCGGTGAGGGAATCGCCACGCAGGCGGCTGGCTGCCGACTCGCCCATGACCCAGCGGATGGCGTCGATGATGTTCGACTTGCCACAGCCGTTCGGACCGACGACGCCGGTCATATTGGTAGGCAGGTGCAGCGTGGTGGGGTCTACGAAGGACTTGAATCCCGCCAGCTTGATGGTGGTCAGACGCATGTTTGGTTCCGTTGGGACGCGGCCGTGAGCTCCGGGCAGGAGCCACCCCCTGGCAGATCGGTCACTTTGCCAAAGGGGTCATCCGGGTGCAATACGCGAAACAACGCGAAAAAGGAATTATAACCTATTGATTGTAGGAGCGCGCCTGCGCGCGAGCGCTTCACAGGTGAATCGGGTCGCGCGCAAGGCGCGCTCCTACAGGTTATTCGCCGGGGGCCTTGGCGTCGATCGACAGGGCGTGGATGCCGTCGGGCATCATGTCGCCCAGGGCCTGGTAGACCAGGCGGTGGCGCTGGATGGGGTTCTTGCCGGCAAAGGCCGGGCTGACGATGCGGGCAAAGAAGTGGCCCTTGCCCTCGCCCGAGTGCCCGGCATGCTTGTGGCCTTCGTCGATCACATCCAGCTCGACGGGGGCCAGCGCCTCCGTCAGCAGCTGCCGGATGCGCTCGACCTTCTGGGCCGTCACGGCAGGGTGACCCGGAACGGGCGGACGTTCACCTCGCGGTAGACGCCGGCCTCGACATACGGATCGACCGCGGCCCAGGCCTTGGCCGCAGCCAGATCGGAAAACTCGGCCACGATCATGCTGCCGTCGAAGCCTGCCTCGCCCGGGTCTTCCGAGTCGATGGCCGGAAACGGGCCGGCCAGCTTCAGTCGCCCTTCTTCCTGCAGCGCCTTCAGGCGTGCCACATGGGCCGGACGCGCGGCGAGGCGCTTCTCCAGCGAGTTCGGATGATCCAGCGCAACGATGACGTAGTACATCGGGGAAACTCCGGGTGACGAGGCCGATCAGGCCTCGGGACGCATGGTGGGGAACAGCAGGACGTCGCGGATGGACGACGAACCGGTAAGCAGCATCACGAGGCGGTCGATGCCGACGCCCAGGCCACCGGTGGGCGGCAGGCCGACTTCGAGGGCGCGGATGTAGTCGGCGTCGAAGTGCATGGCTTCGTCGTCGCCGGCGTCCTTCGCATCCACCTGGGCCTGGAAACGGGCTGCCTGGTCTTCCGAATCGTTGAGCTCGGAGAAGCCGTTGGCGATTTCCTTGCCGTTGATGAACAGCTCGAAGCGGTCGGTGATGCCCTTGTCGGTATCGCTCTCGCGAGCCAGCGGCGAGACTTCCACCGGGTGATCGGTGATGAAGGTGGGCTGCACCAGGGTGTGTTCCACCGTGGCCTCGAAGATTTCGAGCAGCAGCTTGCCCCAGCCATAGGACGGCTTGACCTGGATGCCCAGGCGCTTCGCGTGCGCGGCCATGGCTTCACGATCGCGCAGCTCGCCCGGCTTGATCTCCGGATTCAGCTCCAGCACGGCGTCTTCCATGCGCCAGCGGCGGAACGCCGGGCCCACGTCGATGCTGGCACCGTCCCATTCGATGACCGTGCTGCCGATGACGTCGGTGGCGGCCGAACGGATCAGGCCTTCGGTGATGTCCATGATGTCGTGGTACGTGGCATAGGCCTGGTACAGCTCAAGCATCGTGAACTCGGGGTTGTGCCGGGTGGACACGCCCTCGTTGCGGAAATTGCGGTTGATCTCGTACACGCGGTCGAAACCGCCCACGGTGAGGCGCTTCAGGTACAACTCCGGCGCCACGCGCAGGAACAGCGGAATATCGAGCGCGTTGTGATGCGTGGTGAACGGACGCGCGGTGGCGCCGCCCGGGATCACGTGCATCATGGGGGTTTCTACTTCCATGAAGCGGCGCGGTGCGGCTTCGAGCCAGCGGCGCACGTGGCTCACGATCTTCGAACGCAGCACGAAGGTGCGGCGCGCTTCCTCGGTCACGATGAGATCGACATAGCGCTGGCGATAGCGCTGCTCCACGTCGGCCATGCCGTGATGCTTGTCGGGCAGGCCACGCAGCGACTTGGTGAGCAGGCGGATGGACTCGACCTTGATCGACAGCTCACCCGTCTTGGTGCGCATGAGCATGCCGGTGGCGCCGACGATGTCGCCCAGGTCCCAGCGCTTGAACGCGTTGTAGGCGTCTTCGCCCAGCGTGCCCTGGTGGATGAACAGCTGGATGCGGCCCGTGCCGTCCTGCATCTGCACGAAGCTGACCTTGCCCTGCCCGCGCATCAGGATGATGCGGCCGGCCACGGCCACCTGACGCGGCGCGGCTTCGATGGCCTCGGCGGTCCAGGTGTCCTTGTCTTCGTATTCGGCCTGCAGGTCACCGGCGAAGCTGTCCACCCGGAAGTCGTTCGGGTAGGCGATGCCCTGCGCACGCAGCGCTTTCAGTTTCTCGCGGCGCTCGGCGATGAGACGGTTTTCGTCGGCGGCGGTCGCGGGAGTGTCGGCGTGGGTGTTTTCGGTCATGGCCTGGGTAGCTGCTTTGGTAAGGAAACGGGGGCGCTCATGCGCCCCCGGAGGTGGATCACGCGTCGACGCGCTTGGAACCGGCTTCGAGGCCGGCCTTCAGGCTGGCTTCCACGAATTCATCGAGGTCGCCATCGAGCACCTTCTGGGTGTCGGAGCGTTCGATGCCCGTGCGAAGATCCTTGATGCGCGACTGGTCGAGCACGTAGTTGCGGATCTGGCTGCCCCAGCCGATGTCCGACTTGGTGGCTTCCAGCGCGTCCTTCTCGGCGTTGCGCTTCTGCACTTCCAGTTCGTACAGCTTGGCTTTCAGCATCTTCATCGCGCGGTCGCGGTTGGCATGCTGGCTGCGCTCGGTCTGGCACGCCACCACCGTATTGGTGGGGATGTGCGTGATACGCACCGCCGATTCGGTCTTGTTCACGTGCTGACCGCCCGCGCCCGACGAACGGTACACGTCGGTACGCAGGTCGGCCGGGTTGATGTCGATCTCGATGTCGTCATCGACTTCCGGCGAGACGAACACCGACGTGAAACTGGTGTGCCGGCGGTTGTCGGAGTCGAACGGGCTCTTGCGGACCAGGCGGTGCACGCCGATCTCGGTCTTGAGCCAGCCGTAGGCGTAGTCGCCTTCCACGCGGAAGGTGGCGGACTTGATGCCCGCGACTTCACCGCCGGAGACTTCCATCAGCTCGGCCTTCCAGCCGCGCGACTCGGCCCAGCGCAGGTACATGCGCAGCAGCATTTCGGCCCAGTCCTGGGCTTCGGTACCGCCGGCACCCGCCTGGATATCCACGAACGCCGCGGCGCTGTCGAGCTTGCCCGAGAACATGCGCTGGAATTCGAGCTTGCTCACGCGGGCGTCGACCTTGTTCAGGTCGTCGATGACGGATTGCAGGGTGTCCTCGTCGCCATCGGCGGCGGCCATGTCGAGCAATTCTTTCGAATCGTCGAGGCTGGCGCTCATCTCTTCGATGCCGGTGACGATGGTATCGAGCTGGGCACGTTCACGGCCCAGGTCCTGGGCGCGCTTGGGATCGTCCCAGACGCTGGGGCTTTCCAGCTCGCGGTTGACTTCTTCTAGCCGTTCTTTCTTGACGGCGTAGTCAAAGATACCCCCTAAGCGACTCGACGCGGCCCTTGAGGTCCGCGATCTGCGCGAGGATCGGATTGGTCTCGATCATGATTGGCTTGCCTGATGGTGCGGCGCGGGAGCGCGCCGACGAAACGCCCGATCTTAGCAAAACCAGACCCTCACTTGTAGGAGCGCGCCTGCGCGCCAGCTGCAGCGCCCCCCTGTAGGAGCGCGCCTCGCGCGCGACCGGGCCAGAACGAGGAGCCGACTGAACCGGAGATCATCGCCCTGGTCCGGTCGCGCGCGAGGCGCGCTCCTACAACAGCATCTTGGTCAGACCTCCAGGGCTTCCTTGTGGACACCCCGGACCGCCCTGCCCGAGGGATCCGCCGCCGAGGCGAAGGCCGGGTCCCAGGCCAGGGCTGCCGGGCTGGAGCAGGCGATGGACTTGCCGCCCGGCACCGTGTTGGCGCAGGCCTCGCCGGGGAAGTGCCTCTCGAAGATCGTCCGGTAGAAGTACGCCTCCTTGGTGGCCGGGGTGTTGACCGGGAAGCGTGCAGCCGCTGCCGCGAATTCGCGGTCGGAGACCATCGACTCGGCATGTGCCTTCAGCCCGTCGATCCAGCCATAGCCCACGCCATCGCTGAACTGCTCTTTCTGCCGCCACAGGATCGAATCGGGCAGTGCCCCGTCGAAGGCCTCGCGGAGAATGCCCTTCTCGATCCCCTTGCGCGCCACCATCTTCGCCTCGGCGTCGAAGGCCATCGCGGTTTCGAGGAATTCCGTATCGAGGAAGGGCACGCGCGCCTCCACCCCCCAGGCGGACATGGATTTGTTCGCGCGCAGGCAGTCATAGAAATGCAGGGCATCGAGCTTGCGCACGGTTTCCTCGTGGAACTCGCGTGCGGACGGCGCCTTGTGGAAATACAGGTAACCGCCAAACACTTCGTCGGAGCCTTCGCCGGACAGCACCATCTTCACACCCATGGCCTTGATGCGGCGCGCCAGCAGAAACATCGGCGTGGACGCGCGAATCGTGGTGACGTCGTAGGTCTCGATATGACGAATCACCTCGGGCAGCGCATCCAGCCCTTCCTCGAAGGTGTAACGGAATCCGTGATGCACCGTACCCAGCGCCTCGGCGGCGATCTCGGCCGCCTTGAGGTCGGGCGAACCTTCAAGGCCAATCGCAAAGGAATGCAGGCGCGGCCACCAGGCCTCGCCGCGGTCGTCGTCCTCGATGCGCTTGCGCGCGAAGCTTGCCGCCACGGCCGCCACCAGCGAGGAATCGAGGCCACCCGATAACAGCACGCCGTAAGGCACATCGGTCATCATCTGGCGGTGTACGGCCGCTTCGAACGAGGCACGCAAATCCTTCGGTTCAATGCCGTGTCCCGCCGTCACGTCGTAGTCGCGCCATGCAGGGGTCCAGTAACGCACCGCTTCGCCGCGCTCGCTGTCGTAGTAATGACCAGGCGGGAACGGCGCAACGTCCGCGCAGACACCAACCAGCGACTTCATTTCCGATGCAACGCAAAGGCGCCCTGCCCGGTCATGCCCCCAGTAAAGCGGGCACACACCCAAGGCATCCCGGGCAATGAGATAGCGGCGACGCTTCGCATCCCACAGGGCAAACGCGAAGATGCCGTTGAGCTTGCCGAGAAAATCGGTGCCGTGCTCGCGATAAAGCGCGTTGATCACCTCGCAGTCGGAGCCCGTGGTGAACGCGTAATCACTGGCAGCGCGCAGCTCTCGATGGTTGTAGATCTCGCCGTTCACCGCGAGTGCCAGCTCGCCATCGAGCGAGCGCAGGGGCTGGGCGCCGCTGGCGGGGTCGACGATGGCCAGGCGCTCGTGCACGAGGATCGCGCCATCATCCACGTAGACACCGCTCCAGTCGGGCCCGCGATGACGCTGTCGCTGCGATAACTCCATGGCCTGCACGCGAAGGGCGACCAGATCGTCGCCCGGGGCGAGGCCGAACATTCCGAAGATCGAACACATGGCCTTTCTCTCCTCAAGTAGGTGGATCAAAACGCGCAAAGAAAAAGGCCCGCCTGGTGAGGGCGGGCCTTTGGTGTTTTCGGTGGTTTCTGTTGCAACCGCCTACACGCCGACCCTCCCGATATTCCGGGCGTTATTATTGTTGGCGTTATTGGCGGCAATGCGAATCATGGGTCGACTAGACCATGATTCGCGCTGCGTTGCAACAGGGGCGTAGGCGCTTATTTGGCCGGATCGACAGGGGCGAGGCGCAGGTCCTGGAAATCGAAGCTGAAGTCGGTGAGCGGCGAGACCGGCTCCATGCGCACCTCGCGGATCTTGCCGTCGGGATCGAGGGCGAAATTGACGAAGGCATCGCCGTTGAGCGAGCGGTCGTTCCAGTGCGCAATGAAAGTGTCATGCTGCCACGGCTCCAGTGTGCCGGCGAGCTGCGCTGTCTTCGTGAAGCACATCACGAGCTTGCCGCCTTCCTTGTCCACCTTGACATCGCCGTACCAGGGATCGCGATACGTGCCTACGTAGCCATCCAGCGGCAGCGACGGCTTCGCATTCTTCATGCGCGATGCCTCGTGCTTCTTCATGCTGTCGTCGGCGTTGGCCTCGGCTTTTTTCACACTGGCCGCATAGGCGGCGATCCAGTCGGTCTTCGGCGCATCCATGTAGGCGTCGAGCGCACGCATGGTCACCGCCTGGAAGGCCGCTCCGCTCTCCTGGTTGGTGAGCACCACCACGCCGAGGTTGAGGTCCGGCACGAGGGTAAGGCGCGAGACCATGCCCGGCCAGCCACCGGTGTGCCACACGAGCTTGTGACCACGGTAGTCGGACACGAACCAGCCTTCGCCGTAACCGGAGAAGTTCGGCTTGGCCGACTTCAGTTCGGGCACGCTCGGCTCGGGGATGCGGATCGGCGTGATCAGCGACCACATTTCCTTCTGCCGCGCGGCGGAGAACAGGCGCTGCTCCTTGCCGCTGGCATCGGTATACGTGCCGCCGGCCAGCTGCATGTTCATCCATTTGCCGAGGTCGTGGACGCTGGTATAGATGCCGCCTGCCGTCTGGTTGTTGTTCCAGGACATCGGTGCGACCGGCTTCAGGTCCTTGAAGTCGAACTTGGCATGCCCGGTGGCGATGTCGTCGCCCGGGCCGATGTGGGTCGGCGCATCGGAGCGCGATTCGGTCATGCCCAGGGGCGCAAATATCTTCTGGTTCACGAAATCGTGCCAGGACATGCCTGACACCTTCTCGATCACGAGGCCCGCCACGCCGAACAGGATGTTGTCGTAGGCGTACTCGGCGCGGAAGCTGTTCGTGATGGGCACGTTGCGCAGGCGCTGCGCCACCTCTTCCGAGGTATACGACGTGGCCGGCCAGTACAGCAGGTCACCGGCGCCGAGGCTGAGACCGCTGCGGTGGGCCAGCAGGTCGCGGATGCGCATTTCGCGCGTCACGTACGGGTCGGACATCTGGAACCACGGCAGGCGATCCACCACCCGGTCATTCATGTCCAGCTTCTTCTCGTCGGCGAGGATCGCCAGCGAGGCGGCGGTGAACGCCTTGGTGTTGGATGCGATGGCGAACTGCGTATGCGCATCCACTTTCGCCGGCTCGCCGAGCTTGCGCACGCCCGAGCCCATTTCGAGTACGACCTTTCCATCCTTCACGATGGCCACGGCGATGCCCGGCACGTCGAACTGCTTGCGGGTGGCATCGACGTAGGCGTCGAAGTCGGCAAGCGCCTCGGGCTTTGCGGTGGAGGCGGTACCGACGGCCGGCGCCGTCGTGGTGTCCTGCGCCTGCGCGGCGAAGCCAACGATAAAGCTGGTGACGCCGAAGGCGAGGAGGTGGCGAAGGCGCGTCATGGCGGACCCCTTGGAAATGGAAGCCCGAACTATTCCACGCCTTGCCCTCCCGGCGAAAGGGTTCTGTCAGCCCTTGCTTTTCTGGCTGAAAACCACACTGCCCAGGATGATGATGCCCGCGATGGCCATGCTCGGCGACAGCGCCTCGCCCAGGAACAGCCAGCCCCAGCCCACCCCGAACAGCGGCACGAGATAGGTGGCCGTGGCCGCACGCGGCGCACCGATGCGCTGGATCAGGCGGAAGTAAAACGCATAGCCGAGGCCGGTGGAGAGCACGCCCAGCGCGATCACGCAGGCCCACGACTTCATCGGGATGGGCGCGGCCGGCCAGGTCAGGGCAGCGAGAGGTGCCACCAGGATCAGGGCGGCGAACAGGCTGCCGGCTGCCACTGCCGTGGGGGGCAGGTCGGACAGGTAGCGCTTGATGAGGTTGGCCGCGATGCCGTAGCACAGCGATGCCGCCACGGCCGCCAGCGCGGCGGGGGCGATGTTGTCTCCCGCAACGCGTCCGCTGACCAGGATCACCACGCCGATGAAGCCGGCGACCAGGGCGATGGCCTTGCGGGTGCCGATCTTCTCGCCGAAGAACATGAAGGCGATGAGCGCGGCGAAGAGCACCGTGGTGCTGTTGGCGATGGCACCGATACCCGCCGGAGCGCGCTCGGCACCCCAGGCAAACAGGCTGAAGGGAATGGCCGCGCTGAGCGCGCCCACCAGCAGCATCTTCCACACGTGGGACAGGCGGATGCTGTTGCGGGCACGCCACAGCAGGGGCAGCAGGATGACCGAGCCGAACAGCAGGCGGGTGGCGACCATCGGGAACGGGCCGAAGTCGTTGGCGGCCACGCGCATGAACAGGAACGAGCCGCCCCAGGTGGCGCCAAGCGCGATCAGTTCGGCTGGCGTGCGCCAGTCGCGATCTTCCACACCGGGAAGAGGGCTGGCAGGAGTGCTGGTAGCGGACGACATGTGAACCTCATTTGTGGCTGAGGCTCATTTTCGCTGGAACCTTACGTCTGGCAAGCGCATTCTTTGCAAGCCAGCCATTTAAATGATTCATGCCTCCATGCGATCTGCCCTGTTACCCGCCCTCGCCGCTTTCGCCTCCGCCGCCCGGCACCAGAATTTCGCTCATGCCGCCGAGGAGCTTCACCTGACCGCCAGCGCGGTCAGCCATCACGTGCGCAAGCTGGAGTCCTCGCTGGGGGTCAGCCTGTTCCAGCGCCACGCCCGTGGCGTGGTGCTCACCCCGGAGGGTCGCCTGCTGGCGGATGCCGCCGGTTCGGCGCTGGCCGAGGTCGAATCGGTGCTGGACGGTTTGCGCCAGCATCGCCGGGACAATGGCGTGCGGATCAGCGTTCTGCCCTCGCTGGGGGCCAGCTGGCTGATGCCCCGGTTGCGCCGCTTCGTCGAAGCGCATCCCACCGTGCGGCTGTCGATCGATACGGATCGTTCGCTGGTGCGTTTCGATGAGGGAGGGCCGGACCTGGGTATTCGCTATGGCCTCGGCCAGTGGCCCGGGCTGACGTCACGCTTTCTCATGGACGATTCGCTGCAACCGCTTGCCTCGCCGGAGCTGGCGGCGCGTGTGCGTACCCCTGAAGACGTGGGCACCCTGCCCCTGCTTACCGATATCGCACCGGAAGGGTGGCGTGAGTGGTTCCGTGCGGCCAATGTCCGCTATCCGCGCGGCGGCACGATGCACACGATCAGCGACTCGGCGGATGGGTTGAATGCGGCGGCCACCGGGCTCGGGGCGGTGCTGGCGCGCACGCGCCTGGCTTCGGCGCACATCGGCGACGGACGCCTGGTGCGCCTGCCGGGCCCGGAGCTACCGACGCGCTACGCCTATTACGTGGTGCATTCGGCACACCGCCCGCCAACGGCAGCCGCCCTGGCCTTCATCGCATGGATCGAACGCGAAGCCCTGGAACCCCGCGCCTGATGTAGGAGCGCGCCTTGCGCGCGACCGTTCGGGGCGCAACCATCCAGCCATTCGCGACAACCGGTCGCGCGCGAAGCGCGCTCCTACAGGGGATGCGCGAACCCGGTGCCTGGGCCCACACCCGATGTAGGAGCGCGCCTTGCGCGCGACCGTTCAAAGCGGAGCCATCCAGCCATTCGCGACAACCGGTCGCGCGCGAAGCGCGCTCCTACAGGGTTATTCGACGCCTACGAAGCCGCCGGTCTGGTGGGCCCAGAGTCTTGCGTAGAGGCCGCCCTTTGCGATCAGCTCCGAATGGGTGCCGCTTTCGACGATGGCGCCCTTGTCCATCACGATCAGGCGGTCCATGCGTGCGATGGTGGACAGGCGGTGGGCAATGGCGATCACCGTCTTGCCCTGCATCAGGGTTTCCAGGCTTTCCTGGATCGCCGCCTCGGCCTCGGAATCGAGCGCCGACGTGGCCTCGTCAAGCACAAGGATCGGCGCGTCCTTGAGCAGCACCCGCGCGATGGCGATGCGCTGGCGCTGGCCGCCGGACAGCTTCACGCCGCGTTCGCCGGCATGGGCATCGAAACCCGTACGGCCCTCGCCGTCTACCAGCGTGGGAATGAACTCGTCCGCCCGCGCCTTGCGCACCGCGGAGAGAATGTCTTCCTCGCTCGCATCGGGGCGTCCGTAAAGCAGGTTGTCGCGGATGGACCGATGCAGCAGCGAGGTGTCCTGGGTGACCACGCCGATATGCGAGCGCAGCGACTCCTGCCCCACGCGGGCAATGTCCTGTCCATCGATATAGATGTGCCCGTCTTCCAGGTCGTAAAGACGCAACAGCACGTTGACCAGCGTGGACTTGCCCGCCCCCGACGGGCCGACCAGGCCAATCTTTTCGCCCGGCCGCACGATGAGATCGAGCCCGCCGATGACACCACCGGCCTTGCCATAGTGAAAATGGATGTCGTCGAAACGCACTTCGCCCCGCTCCACGCGCAGCGGCTGCGCATCCGGGTGATCCACCACCGTGCGCTCGCGCGAGATGGTGGTGATGCCGTCCTGCACGGTACCCACGTTGTCGAAGATGCCGTTGACCACCCACATGATCCAGCCGGACATGTTGTTGATGCGGATCACCAGGCCCACCGCCAGCGCCACCTGTCCCGTGGACACCGTGCCGCGGGACCACAGCCACAACGCCAGCAGGCTGGTGCCTGCGATGAGAAAACCGTTGAGCGTGGTGATCGACACGTCCATCGAGGTGATCATGCGATTCTGGTTGCGCACCTTGCCGGTGAGCTCGATCATCGCCTCGCGGGCGTAGGCCTCCTCGCGGTTGGTATGTGCAAACAGCTTCAGCGTCATGATGTTGCTGTAGCCGTCGACGACCCGCCCCATGACCTTGGAGCGCGCCTCGGAAGCCAGCCACGAGCGCTGCTTAACCCGGGGAACGAAGAACGCCAGCATGCCCACGTAGCCCGCGATCCATACCACCAGCGGCAGCGCCAGCCAGAAGTCGGCCTTGGCGAAAAGATAGATCGCCGTACCGGCATACACCGTGACATACCACAGCGCATCCACCACCTGCACCGCCGACTCGCGCAGCGACGGTGCCGTCTGCATGATGCGGTTGGCGATGCGGCCGGCGAAATCGTTCTGGAAAAATGACAGGCTTTGTTTCAGCACGTAGCGGTGCTGCTGCCACCGGATCATGTTGGTCATGCCCGGGTTCAGCGACTGGTTCACCAGCAGGTCGTGCAGCCCGATGGAAAGCGGCCTCAGCACCACCACCACGAAGCCCATCCATGCCAGTGTCTTCCAATGCGTAGGGAAGAACCGGGCAGCCGGCGTGTTCTGGGCCATGTCCACCACGCGGCCCAGGAAGTCGAACAGCGCGACTTCGATGAGGGCCACCGCCAGGCCCACGAACAATGCCCAGGCGAAGATCTTCCAGACCTGGCGCAGATAGTAGGCGTAGAAACGCAGCACACCCTTCGGCGGGGTGCCCTCGGGCGCCTCGCGGAAGATGTCGATGAGGGATTCGAACCAGCGATAGATCATGCGGGCATTGTATGCCCGCCTGCCGTCGCCGGCACGTGCAGGCTCAGGTAAGGGCCATCCGGCGCGCCAGCGCGCGGTCGGTGGCGATCAGCACCAGCCCCAGCACGACGAAAAGCGCACCCACCATCAGGCAGTCGAACAGCACCTGGGGATAGCCGAGCTGATCTACGTCGAGGAAGGGATACGGGTACTCGTGCACGAGCGCGCCGCGGGCGAAGGTCCACACGGCGAACACGAAGGGAAACAGCAGCCAGCGCGCGGCATGCCCCCACGACAGCGTGCCGTGCGGCAGCAGTGCCATCCACCAGGCCAGGTAGAGGAACGGCACCACGTAATGCAGCGAGCGGTCCGCCAGCAGCTGCGCGCCCAGCGGATGCCACAGGCCCTGGAGCATGGTGGCGTAGACCAGGCAGGTGACCATGATCGACACCGCCGCCAGCCCGCGTGCCCCCGGCGTGCGCAGCACGCGCAGGGGCGCCCAGTTGCCGCCGATGACCGAGGCGGCCGACACCAGCCCCACCAGCACGTTCGACAGGATGGTGAAGAAGCTGAAGTAGCGGACGGTCACCTCGCCCAGCGGGCCGGTCCAGATGGTGAGCCAGTACTGCAACAGCAAGGTAGGCCACGCCACCGCGGCGACGATCATGGCGAAGAGGTGGGATGCGGCGCTACGGGGTGACATGCGGTTATCAGCGGGGCCAGGTGTCGTTGGAACGGTCGCGATCGGGGATGCGATGGTCGGGGTCGATGGTGGCGGCGACGATGCGCCCCTTGCCCGGCACCACCACGCCGAACGAGGTGTGCTGCTGCCAAGTTTCCACGGGGATGCGGACGTCGCGGGTGCTCTTGTCGTCGAAGGTTACCCGCAGCGTGGCCGGCATCACCAGTTGGTCGCGATTCTCGATGGTCACGGTGTTGCCGTCCACCCCCGTCACGGCCATGTCCAGCTGCCAGTTGTTGGCATACCAGCCGCGCCAGAACCAGGACAGGTCCTCGCCCGCCTCGCTCTCCATCAGGCGGAAAAAGTCGGACGGCGTCGGGTGCTTGTAGGCCCAGGTGGCGATGTACTTGCGGAAGGCCGGGTCGAAGCGCTCCGGCCCGATGATTTCCTCGCGCAGCAATACCAGGCCCAGGGCCGACTTGAAGTAGGTGGCCGGGTGGCGGTACTTCTCCTTGACCATGTCCGCACCCATCAGCAGCGGCGGCGCCTCGGAGTCGGCCAGCAGCGGCAGGATCTCGTCGACCGGGTTGCCGCCCTTGGGTGCGTATTCACCGTCACGCTTGGGGGCGAACTCGCCACGGTTGAACGCATCGGCCTCGTACACGTCGATGAAGGTGTTGAAGCCCTCGTCCATCCAGGCGTCACGGCGCTCGTTGGTGCCCACGATCATCGGGAACCAGGTGTGGCCGATCTCGTGGGCCGTGACCATGTGCAGCTCATTGGGCGAAGCTTCCATGGGGTCGAAGACCAGGCCCGGATACTCCATGCCGCTGGCGGCGGAGCCGCCCTCGTTCACTGCCACCGGATACGGATACGGGTACCACTTCGCGGAGAAGTGCTCCACGGAGGCCTTCATGTATTCCGTGGAACGGCTCCACGACTCCTTGCCCGAGCTTTCCACCGGATAGACCGACATGGCCAGGGCCTTGCGACCTTCGGGCAGGTTGATGCGTGCGGCATCCCACACATAGGCAGTGGATGCGCCGAAGGCCACGTCGCGCGTGTTCTTCATGCGGAACTTCCAGGTGAGCGTGCCACCACGCTTCGGACGGCTGGCCGGGTCGGTGACCTCGGCGGGCGTGCGGATCATCACCGTGGCATCGCTGTCGCGCGCCTTCGCCAGGCGCTGCTGCTGGGTGGTCGTGAGCACGTCCTGCGGATTCACCAGCTCACCGGAGCCGGCGACGATCATGTCCGAGGGCACGGTGATCGCGTAGTCGAAGTCGCCGTATTCGAGGTAGAACTCGCTGTTGAGGTAGGGCGCCGTGTCCCAGCCACGCAGATCGTCGTAGACGCACATACGCGGATACCACTGTGCCATCTCGTAGATGTTGCCGTTCTTCGACGGCGCAAAGCCCGTACGGCCGCCGAAGTCACCGGGCAGGTCGTAGGAATATGCGATGGTGACCGACAGCTTGCCGCCATGTGCTGCCAATGGCTGCGGCAGGCGCACCTGCATGCGCGTATCGGAGACGACATAGCTGGCTTTCTCCACCTTGCCGCCCTGCTCCACCGTGACGGTGGCGATGCGATAGCCATCGGTGTGCCGGGTGGGCATCTTCTTGCCCGAGGTGAAGTTGCCGCGCGCGTCGGCGGTGAAGCGGTTCTCGTCCATCTGCAGCCACAGCACGTCGAGCGCATCGGGGCTGTTGTTGGTGTAGCGGATGGTGGCCTTGCCTACCAGCGTGTTCTTCACCGGGTCGAGGGTGGCGGCCAGGTCGTAGTCGGCATGGTTCTGCCAGTAAAGCGGGCCCGGCATGCCGCTGCCGGAGCGATAGGCCGTGACCGGCTGCGGCCAGGCGAAGGGGGCGAAGGTCTCGCGCGGGTCGTAGGTCGCGGCCGAGGCGCCGAGCGCCCCCGCGATGGCAAGAGCGGCGAGGGAGAGGCGGACTGCGGTTTTCATGGGGACACCCTGTAGACGACACCCCAGCGTACCCGTCATGCCGGAAGCGCCTACTGTGCCGGAAGTCAGGGAGCATGACGAAATTTTCGCCCCAGCTCCTGTACAAGGGCTCGATATTTTTCCGATCCATGCGCGATTGGAGCGATAATCCCGCCTATGGCTTGCATACCACCCCGCAAGCCGCATATTCCCCCCGTTGAATCCATCGAGGACCCCACGCATGAAAATCGGTTTGATCGGTCTGGGCCGCATGGGCGGCAACATCGCCCGCCGCCTCATGAGGGACGGTCACCAGACCGTCGTCTACGACAACAACGCTGACGCACGCGCCGCACTGGCGAAGGACGGCGGCGAAGCTGTCGAGTCGCTCGAAGGACTGGTCAAGGCACTGCCCTCGCCCAAGGTCGTCTGGGTGATGCTGCCGGCTGGCGAGATCACGGAAAACACCATCCAGACCCTGTCCGGCCTGCTGGGCAAGGACGACATCATCATCGACGGCGGCAACACCTTCTACAAGGACGACGCCCGTCGCGCCGAGGAACTGGCTGCCAAGGGCCAGCATTACGTCGACGTCGGCACCTCCGGCGGCGTGTGGGGCCTGGATCGCGGCTACTGCATGATGATCGGCGGCGACAAGCCCACGGTCGACTACCTTGATCCCATCTTCAAGACCCTCGCCCCGGGCGCTGGTGACATCCCGCGCACCGAAGGCCGCGAAGGCCGCGATCCGCGCGTCGAGAACGGCTACATGCATGCCGGCCCGGCCGGTGCGGGTCACTTCGTCAAGATGATCCACAACGGTATCGAGTACGGCATGATGCAGTCGTTCGCCGAAGGCTTCGACATCCTGAAGAACCGCAATGGCACGCAGCTGCCGGAACGCGAGCGCTACAGCCTCGACATGGCCGACATCGCCGAAGTGTGGCGTCGCGGCAGCGTGGTGTCGTCGTGGCTGCTCGACCTCACGGCATCCGCCCTGGCCAAGGGTCCGGAACTGGACAACTACTCCGGCTTCGTCAACGACTCCGGCGAAGGCCGCTGGACGGTGAACGCCGCCATCGAGGAAGCCGTGCCGGCCGAAGTGCTCACCTCCGCCCTCTTCGCCCGCTTCCGCTCGCGCCAGGATCACACCTACGCCGAGCGCCTGCTCTCCGCGATGCGCATGGGCTTCGGTGGACACATCGAAGGCCGTGGCACCCCGCCGAAGGAAGGCGAGCACTCCTGATGTCACTGTAGGAGCGCGCCTTGCGCGCGACCGGATGCATCGTCACCTCCGGTCGCGCGCAAGCGCGCTCCTACAGAAGCAAAGTAGGTAATGTCACGCCGGTCGCGCGCAAGGCGCGCTCCTACAAAAAACAAAAAAAAGGCCGCATCGTGAGATGCGGCCTTTTTCATTACACCTGCGAAGAATTACTTCTTGGCAAACAGGTGCTCGACACCGGCGCGCTCTTCGCGCAGTTCCTTGTTGGTGGCGTCGATGCGTGCCTGCGAGAACGCGTTGATCTCCAGGCCCTGCACGATGGCGTACTTGCCATCCTTGACCGTCACCGGGTAGCCGAAGATCACGCCCGGCTCGATGCCGTACGAACCGTCCGACGGGATGCCCATCGAGACCCAGTCGCCCTCGCCCGTACCCAGGGTCCAGTCGCGCATGTGGTCGATGGCGGCCGACGCAGCCGACGCGGCCGACGAAGCGCCACGGGCCTTGATGATGGCCGCGCCACGCTGCTGCACCGTCGGGATGAAGTCGCCTTCGTACCAGCTCTGCTCGACCTGCTCCAGCGCCGGCTTGCCCTTCACCGTGGTGGTGTGCAGGTCCGGGTACTGGGTGGAGCTGTGGTTGCCCCAGATGGTGAGCTTCTTGATGTCGGTGGAGTGCGTGCCGGTCTTCTCGGCCAGCTGCGACAGCGCGCGGTTGTGGTCGAGACGGACCATCGCGGTGAAGCACTTCGGATCGAGGTCCGGGGCATTCTGCTGGGCAATGAGGGCGTTGGTGTTGGCCGGATTGCCGACCACCAGCACGCGCACGTCGCGCTTGGCGTGGTCGTTGAGGGCCTTGCCCTGCGGACCGAAGATGGCGCCGTTGGCTTCGAGGAGATCCTTGCGCTCCATGCCCGGGCCGCGCGGACGCGCGCCGACGAGCAGGGCGTAATCGACGTCCTTGAAGGCGACGTTGACGTCATCGGTGGCGACCACGCCAGCGAGGGTGGGGAACGCGCAATCGTTGAGCTCCATCACCACGCCCTGGAGGGCCGGCAGCGCCGGGGTGATTTCGAGCAGGTGCAGGATGACCGGCTGGTCGGGACCCAGCATGTCGCCGGCGGCGATACGAAACAGGAGGGCATAGCCGATCTGGCCGGCTGCGCCGGTCACGGCAACGCGAACGGGTGCTTTCATCTTTCGACTCCTCGGGGATATCGCTGTGGACTGACGATCAGGAAAGCTCGGCGAAGAACTCGACGATGCGGGCCATGCCCTTGTCGAGCGCCTCGTCCGGGCAGGAATAGGAAATGCGCAGCGAGCGCGGCTCGCCGAAGGCCGAACCCGGCACGCAGGCCACGCCCTTGGCTTCGAGCAGCGCGGCGCAGAAGGTGACGTCGTCCGTTATTTCCACGCCGTTGTGCTTCTTGCCGAAGGCGACGGAAATATCGGGGAACGCGTAGAAGGCACCCTGCGGACGCGGGCAGACCACGCCCGGGATGGACACCAGTGCGTCGTAGACGCGATCGCGCTTGGCCGCGAACTCCTTGCACATCTTCGCCGGAATATCCTGCGGACCCGACAGCGCGGCGATGGCCGCGGCCGTGGCCACTTCGGGCAGGCTGGTGATGTGGTTGGAATTGAGCGTGGTGACCGCCTTGGCCACTTCGGCCGGCGCAGCGATGAAGCCCACGCGCCAGCTCGGCATGCCGTAGGTCTTCGACAGCGAATCGGTGAACACCGTGCGATCGCGCAGTTCAGGACGAAGCTGCACGAAATTGTGGTAACCCACTCCGTCGAACACCATGGTGTTGTAGATGTCGTCGGTGATGATCCACGTATCTGGATACTTCACGAGCACATCGGCCAGCGCGGCGATTTCATCGCGCGTGTAGACCATGCCGGTGGGATTGGACGGATTGTTGAAGAGGAACACGCGCGGCTTGCGCTTGAGGGCCTCTTCGAGCTGCGCCGGCATGAGCTTGTAGTGCTGCTCGGGCGGGCACGGCAGGATGTTGATCTTCGCGCCGACGATCTCGGCGATGTCGAGGTAGCTGGTCCAGTACGGTGCCGGGAAGACGATTTCATCGCCTTCGTCGAGCATGGCCTCGGCCAGGTTGTAGAGGATCTGCTTGGCGCCTACCCCGGTGCTGATGTTTTCACGGCCGTAGCCGGTGAGACCCAGTGCCTCGATGTGCTTCAGGAAGGCATCCAGCAGCGCATCGGCTCCGCGGTTGCTGCCGTACTGGCCGGAGTCTTTCTCCAGGGCCTCGCGGGCGGCGGCGTAGACGTGCTCGCCGGGAAGGAAGTTGGGGACGCCGATGGAGAAGCTGACGATATCGCGGCCCTCCGCTTTCAGGCGCTTGGCCTTTTCGGCAATGACCATGATCGCACTGGGCTTGGCGCGGCCCATACGCGTGGCGAGCTTCGGCATCGGTTCCTCGGCTTGTGGGGGATGAAGCAAAGGTCCCCATTTTAGCACGCACATCGCCACCCCTGTAGGAGCGCGCCTTGCGCGCGACCGGGTTGGCGGGAACATTCCATGCGCTGCGGCACATCCGGTCGCGCGCAAGGCGCGCTCCTACAGAAGCGGGCATGCCCTGGATAAACGAAAACGCCGCCCGGGGGCGGCGTTTTCTTGCCTCGCAAGCGGCGGAAGGATCAGCGCGCGTCGAGCACTTCGTTCCACTTGGCCACGTGGGCAGCCTGCTTTTCAAGCAGCGCATCGACGTCGCCTTCGACGATCACCTTCTCGATGGTGTCTTCCTGGCGAATGGCATCGACCACGGCCTTGTCTTCCGGACCCACGATCTCGCCGAACACGCTGTGCTTGCCGTCGAGCCACGGGGTGGGGCCGTGGGTGATGAAGAACTGCGAACCGTTGGTGCCCGGGCCGGCGTTGGCCATGGACAGGATGCCCGGCTTGTCGTGCTTGAGGCTGGCGTCGAACTCGTCAACGAAACGGTAGCCCGGACCACCACGACCCGAACCCTCGGGGCAGCCGCCCTGGATCATGAAGTCGGCGATGACGCGATGGAACGACAGGCCGTCGTAATAGCCACGCTTGGCCAGGTTGACGAAGCTCGCCACCGTCACCGGGGTCTTGTCGTCGTGCAGGCGCAGGTGGATATCGCCCTTGTTGGTCTTCATGGTGACGTTGATGGTCATCGCGGTTCCTGTAACTCGTTGAAAATCCTGTCGGCCACGACCATGGCCGACGCGGGGGACTGCAAAGGCTACCGAAGATGGCGGTCCGGACCCAAGACTTCAAGCAAGCAAATGTGATGAAACCTTCATGCGGGCGGCAAAGCCAGGGCGCCGGGGGTCAGTGGGCCGGGGCCACGGGGCCTTGCATCGCGCACCGCCGCATCCTCCGGCAAGGCCCGGCCCTGTGCAACATGCGCCCAGACCCGGTCCAACGCAGCGTAGCCATAAGGCAGCAGGGGCACGAAGCGATCACCGAAATCGGGAAACGACAGGAACGCGTCGAAGTGCTGGGCATGGGGCACTCGCCAGTACACCGGTGCCCGTCCCGCCGCCCGCAACCAGCGCACGTAGGGGTCGGAAGCGAACGCGGCCGGAATCAGGCCATCCGCTGCCCCGTGCACGACGCATATCGGCAGGTCTTCGCACGGCATCGCCACGGCCGTTTCCGCCACGGCCGCCTTCAGCATGACGGCATCGTCCCCCTGCCCCTCCCACAGATGGCGCAAGGCCATCTGGCCGGGCAGAACGGGGTCCAGGGAGACATCCGTGCCACCGTCGAGCACGATGCCCGGCCCGGGCGGTAGTCCCGCGCCATCCGACCACCACGCCGCCCGGATGGCTGCCGCGCCCGGCAGGCCGGGCGGCGCCCGGTAGGCAAAGCCCAGCGGCATGTCGCCCAGGGCCCGGCGCAGGTAAGACGACGCATAGGGCACCGAAATGATCCGCCACAGATCCAGCGCCGTGGAAGACGCCGCCGCTGCGAAAGCCTCTTCGCGCCAACCACGTTCCATCAGGCGATCCAGGGCCTCGTCGGCCAGTCGCGAGGGCAACAGGCCCGACATTTTCCCGTGCGCGCGCAGGGATGCCGCCCGCACGGCCCATGCCGGAGGCTGGACCACGCCAGCCCGGGCAAATGGCAGATCATCGAAGCGCGACGAGGCCATGGCCGCAGGCATCCACAGGCCCGCCTCCGTTCCATAGTCGAAAAAAGGCCGCCCCTGCCCCGGCACGTGTACGTTGGGCTCAAGCGCCACCACGGCATCGAGCAGACCGTCCACATCGTCGCCCGCCGCACGCAGCACCGCGCCGCCACCATTGGACAGGCCGGTGGCGATGATCGTGGTGTTCGCTGCGGTAAACGGGGCGTCGTCGGGAAAGGCGCGATCCAGCATGGCAAGCCCGAAACGCGCCGCCTGGAGTACCTGCCGCCCCCAGTCGGCTTCCGGATGATCCCCGGAGTGCGCGTGCTTCACGCCGATGCCGGCATCGGCGGGTGGCGATGCCGGCTCGAACTCCAGCTCGGCTTCGCCCGCTCGCCGACGCATACCGTCCAACGCCACGCCGGTACCGTCTGCCGTATCGAAATACCCTGCGCCAGCGCCTTTATCCGTATAGGCCACGGCGCAACCCTTCGGCAGCCCCCAGCCACCCGCCAGCGCAATGGCACCGTAAATACCTCGCGAACCGGAGGAAGCCGTGACGACAAGGCAACGCTTCGACCGGTCGAATGCGTCCGGCACCTGCACAAGCACTCGATGCGTCGAGTGCGCCCCGGCGATGCGGGCAAACGCCGTGTATTCGCGCCCCGGTACGGCGGGCGCGGCACCATAGACGCTACCGAAACCACCCAGTCGCCCCAGATCGGCAATGCCCTTCCAGCTCGACTGGATCGCACGACGACGCAGTTCGGCGGGGGTGGGGCTACCAGGGTTCGCGAAGGGCGCCAGCGTACCGGCAAGCCCGCGCAGACCGAGACCGGCGCTGAGCAGGTCGTCGTCGTGACGGTGCATGGTTTGAAGGATGTCGCCGGATACGTCGGGGGCTTCCATGGGGATTCCTGCTGACAACCCTGCGAAGATGCGCGACGCACACCGGACATGGCAAGTCGTGATCCGCGTACACGCCCGCTTGAGAACGCACTGCTATCCTCCCCGCGCCCGGCAGGAGCCGGATGAATCTAGGGGATACAGAGCAATGACTGCCCGCCGTACCGTCCTGCTGTCCGCCGCCATCGTCGCGGCCCTGGGACTGACCGCCTGTCACAAGGATGGCAACAACACACCCACCGCCGACCCGAAGGCGGTGGCCGCGGCACAGGCCGACATCTCGGCACCGGCCTGGCTGCGCCAGCACCTTCCGGCCCAGACCGTGTCCTATGTGCGCATCCCCTCGCCATGGGTGATGCTGGGTGGCGTGCCGACGGGGCGCGCGCTCGACGCTGCGTTGTCCACCAAGGCACACCTGGACCTGGTTGCGAAACTGCGCGAGAGCATCGCCCGGGACAAGATTCTCGCTGACCTGAAGATCGCCCCCGTGCTCGGCCTGCTGCTGGACGACCTGCGCTCTCCCGTGGAGGTGGCACTGATCGACCCCGTCGGCATTCCCTCGCCAGCCTCGCGCGTGGTCGTCACCGCGGTATTGGCCCAGCCGAGCGTCGATGCCGTCAACGCACGACTGGCCACGCTATCCACCACCACGCCGATCCTTGCAGCGCCGCTGGACGCCCAGGGCAACGGCACGCTGTCCAGCGGCGGCGCCGTGCGCTACGACGTGAAGACACGCCGCCTGTGGGTGACCCAGGCCACCAAGGAACCCAGCGACGCGGCAAAGCTCGACGAGCTGATCGCCAGCTTCGGCAACGCGGGCACGAAGGACGCGCCTGCCACGCTGGGCGAGCTTGAATCGCGCATCGACACCTCCGGCGAAGGCTTGTTCGGCTGGGTGACCGTGCGCGGCGTCGGCGCCGTTGCCGCCGCACAGGCCGGCGACAACCCGCTCGGCCGCCTGCCGGCCGACTTTGCCAGCAAGGCCGACGCCATTGCCTTCGGCGCCGGCAGCGTCGACGGACTGGGCCAGATCCGTCTCATCGTCCACGCACCGCAGGCCCGCGCCCTGCAATACCTTGCACCGGCCTCGTTCGCCCCGTCGATCAAGACCGCGGGCGAGCCACGCTGGGTGCTGACCTTCGCCGTGCCTGGCCCAGAGGCCTACAAGCGCTTCGAGGACAACCTGAACCTGGACTTCGGCAGCGACGCCGCCGGTAAATTCCATGCGCTCGACAAGCGGATGCAGGACCGTTACGGGGCCGCGCTGGCCGATTACTTCAAGTGGTTCGGACCCGAGCTGGTCGTGTTCGCCGACGACGCCGGCACCTTCTACGCCCTGCGTACCCGCGACATGAAAGCCTGGCGCGACCACATGGCGGCGATGGGCCCGCGCGGCTGGAAAACCGGCACCTCAAAGATTGACGGCACCGAGGTCCACTGGGTGACGGCGCCGCCCCAGGGCAGCGACGTCCTGCCTGCCGATGCGACACCATCGATGAAACCGCTGGCCGAGCTGATCGGTCGCATGGGTGGCAAGTCGTGGTGGCTGGAAGACGGCGACTGGATCGTGATGGCGGGCGTGCCGCAGGCGCTATCCGACCGCGCGGCCGCCAAGCCGGATACGTCCGTGGCCGACTGGCTCGCCAGCCGCCACTACCCGGGCAACCGCACCCTCGCCGGCTTCACGGCCACGACGCACGGCGCCCAGCGCGACGCCTACTACACCTACATCCAGATCCTGCAGATCCTTGCCTCGATGTCGGGCTCGGAGGCGGATATCGCCACCCTGCCCTCGGCCCATACGCTGGGCCTGCCCGACAAGGGCGTGCTGGGCACGGCCATCGAGGCCGACCAGGACACCCTCGCCCTGTCCTTCACCTACCAGCAGACGCCCTATGAGCTGGTGGATAGCGGCGGCGCCATGAGCATCGCGGCGACGTCGGCCATCCTGGCAGCCATCGCCGTCCCGCAGTACGAGAACTACACGATGCGCGCCCAGGTGAACCTCGCACTGGCCGCGGCCGATCCGGTCAAGGAGGCCGTTGGCAAGAAGCGCCTGGCCACCGGTCGCTTCCCGGCAACCAACGCCGCCGCGGGCCTGGGCAAGCCGGAAACCCTCGGCAACGATATCGCCGGCTCCGTCGAGATCGGCCAGGGCGGCTCCATCACGATCACCCTGGACGCCACCCCGCCGCACAAGGCCGACCAGAAGCTGGACTCGGGCCAGCTGGTTCTCACGCCCCGCGTGGAAGAAGGCCGGGTGGACTGGGCCTGCGAAGGCGACGGCATCGATCCGAAGTACCTTCCGGCCGCCTGCCGCGGCCCGGTACTGGAACCCTGAATGGGTGCGGCCTGCGGCTCCGTGAACGGAGTCGCAGGCCGTCATGCGAAAATCGCCAAATTCCTTTATAATCGGCGGCTTCCCAAACCAAAGAGGCGATCCGGCTGCACGCCGGCGCATACCGCATGTCGATCGAATTCCTGCGCAACATCGCCATCGTCGCTCACGTCGACCATGGCAAAACCACCCTCGTCGACCAGCTTCTGAAGCAGTCCGGCACGCTGAACGAGCGTACCGTGCTCGCCGAGCGCGTAATGGATTCGAACGACCAGGAAAAGGAGCGTGGCATCACGATCCTTGCCAAGAACACGGCCATCACCTGGGAAGACAAGAAGAAGGGCGTCAAGAACCGCATCAACATCGTCGACACCCCGGGACACGCCGACTTCGGCGGCGAAGTCGAGCGCGTGCTGTCGATGGTCGACACCGTGCTGATCCTGGTCGACGCGATGGACGGCCCGATGCCGCAGACGCGCTTCGTCACCCAGAAGGCCTTCGCGATGGGCTTCAAGCCGATCGTCGTGGTCAACAAGGTCGATCGTCCGGGCGCCCGTCCTGAGTGGGTGGTCGAGCAGGTGTGGGACCTCTTCGCCAAGCTCGGCGCCACCGACGAGCAGATGGAATTCCCGATCGTCTACGCCTCGGCGCTCAACGGCTACGCCTCGCTCGACGAGAATGCCCGCGAAGGCGACATGACCCCGCTGTACGAAGCGATCATGCAGCACGCACCGAAGCCTGACGTCGATCCGGAAGGCGCCTTCCAGATGCGCATCAGCCAGCTCGACTACAACAACTTCGTCGGCGTCATCGGCATCGGCCGCATCCAGCGCGGCACCCTGAAGAAGGGCATGCCGGTTGCCGTGATCGACCGTGAAGGCAAGAAGCGCCAGGGCAAGGTTGTCCAGGTGCTCGGCTTCCTCGGCCTCGAGCGCATCGAGCAGGAATCGGCCGAAGCCGGCGACATCGTCGCCATCTCGGGCATCCCCGAGCTGACCATTTCCGATACGGTCACCGCGCTCGACACGCCGGAAGCACTGCCGGCGCTGAGCGTCGACGAGCCGATGATCAGCATGACCTTCCAGGTCAACAACTCGCCGTTCGTCGGCAACAAGGACCTCTCGGGCGGCAAGTTCCTCACCAGCCGCCAGCTGCGTGAGCGCCTCGACCGCGAGAAGGTGCACAACGTTGCCCTGCGCGTCGAAGACGGCTCCGACGCCGACAAGTTCCTGGTTTCGGGCCGTGGCGAACTGCACCTCTCGGTGCTGATCGAAAACATGCGCCGCGAAGGCTACGAGCTGGCCGTGTCGCGTCCGGAAGTCATCCTGAAGGAAATCGACGGCCAGAAGATGGAGCCGATCGAAGAACTCGTGATCGACATCGAAGAAGTCCACCAGGGCGGCGTGATGGAGCGCCTCGGCATCCGCAAGGGCGACCTGAAGAACATGGTCTCCGACGGCCAGGGTCGCGTGCGCCTCGAGTATGAAATCCCGGCTCGCGGCCTCATCGGCTTCCAGAACCAGTTCAAGACCCTCACCCAGGGTTCGGGCCTGCTGTTCCACGTGTTCAAGCACTACGGTCCGTATACCCCGGCTCCGATCGCCAAGCGCCAGAACGGCGTGATGATCGCGAACGCCCCGGGCAACACCCCGGCCTACTCGCTCGGACCCCTCCAGGAACGCGGCAAGCTGTTCGCCGCCGAAGGCGACTCGGTGTACGAAGGCCAGCTGATCGGTATCCACGCGAAGGACAACGACCTCACCGTCAACGCGATCAAGCCGAAGCCGCTCACCAACATGCGCGCCTCCGGCAAGGACGACGCGATCCAGCTCACCCCGGCCACCAAGTTCACGCTGGAACAGGCACTGGACTTCATCGACGACGACGAGCTGGTCGAAGTCACGCCGAAGGAAATCCGCATGCGCAAGAAGCACCTGACGGAAGCCGACCGCAAGAAGGCATCGCGCGGCAGCTGATTTCCGCTGACGATGCAATAAAAAACGCCGCTCGAAAGAGCGGCGTTTTTTTATGTCCGCAAGCTGATAACCCCGACACCTTGATAACCGCGACACCTTGGTAACCCCGACACCTTGGACCCCCGACACCGTCGTTCCAGCGAACGCTGGAACCCAGCGCCCCAGTTCACCAGCATGGCCGAACGCCACATCGATGTGCACTCAAGAAGCCAAGCAGGCCACGCCATCGCGAAAACCCACTGCATCGCACTGGATTCCTGCGTTCGCAGGAATGACGGCCCAGGTGTTACCAGCAGATGCCGGCAAGTGGTGCGGGATATGTGCGCCCCGCCCTCAGCGGCTGGAAACACGGCGCAGAGAAGTAGAACGCATCACTATCGGTATCCACATGCCACCCCGGCACCCCCGACACCGGAAACGGCCGCAATTCCTGCGGATCATTAAGCACCGCCCCGGAAGCAATCGCCCTCGCGCAAACTTCCGCAGCGTCATCCCCCATGACGACCAACGCCTTGCCCACCAGCAATTTCTCCGGCGTCAACGCATGCTCCAGCAACGCATGCCCGAACACCTCGACACGCGCCTCACCCGACAGCCACGCCTCACGATGCGTCCGGAACAGGCAGAACCAGTCATGCCGATTCCACGCCTCCAGCATCGCCGGATCACGAAGACTGACGATCATCCCGGCTTCGTCGAAATGCGTGAGCGCACACTGCGGCCGCGAACGTTCACGGGGCCCCATGCGTTCGATCTCGCTCACCTGCCGTGCGTTGAGCGCACGCTTGATCGCGCCATGGCGCAGCCAGACGAAGGCATTGAACAGGTCATGCCAGTTGGCGGCACGCGTTGCGACGGCGCCGAGCTGCGCGATGCGCTCCTCGTAATGCAGGCCATCCGCCAGCAAGGTGGCATCCTGCGTAACGAAGCGCGTCGTCACGCCCGCAGGCCAGAGCGCATTCAGTGCGGAAACCTCAGGCCATTCGTCACCTTCGACGAACGGCCTGAATTCATCCCAGTACGCCAGCGGCGGTACCGCGAGCACGCTGCGATCCAGCGCCTCGCGTGTGGGCGCCACGTACCGCATGGGTCAGACCAGGCGACCGTAGAGGTCGTGGGCGTCGGCTTCTTCCACCACCACGTCGACGAACTGGCCAGGCTTCAGCAGCTGGCCGTCATCGATGCGCACGGCACCGTCGATTTCCGGCGCATCGGCACTGGAGCGACCCCACGCACCGTCGGCATCGATCTCATCGACGAGCACACGAATGGTCTTGCCCACCTTGCGCTGGAGCTTGGCCGCCGAGATCTCGGCCTGCACCGCCATGAACTGCTCCAGGCGATCTTCCTTCAGCTCTTCGTCGATCTGGCCCGGCAGCTCGTTGGCCTTGGCGCCATCCACCGGCGAATAGGCGAACGCACCGACGCGATCCAGCTCGGCCTCGCGAAGGAAATCGAGCAACTCGTTGAACTCGGCATCCGTCTCACCCGGGAAACCAACGATGAAGGTGCTGCGAATGGTGAGATCCGGCACGGAACGACGCCAGTTCTGGATGCGCTCCAGCGTCTTGTCCACGTTGCCCGGGCGCTTCATCAACTTGAGGATGCGCGGGCTGGCGTGCTGGAACGGGATGTCGAGGTACGGAAGGATCTTGCCCTCCGCCATCAACGGCATCACTTCGTCGACATGCGGATACGGGTAGACGTAATGCAGACGCGTCCACACGCCCAGCTCGGAAAGACCCTCGCAAAGCTCGGTCATGCGCGTACGGTACTGCTTGCCCCGCCACTCGCGCTCGGCGTAACGCACGTCCACGCCGTAAGCGCTGGTATCCTGCGAGATCACCAGCAGCTCCTTCACACCGCCCTTAACCAGCTTCTCGGCCTCGATCAGCACCTGATCGACCGGGCGGCTGACAAGATCGCCACGCATGGAAGGAATGATGCAGAAGCTGCAACGGTGGTTGCAGCCCTCGGAAATCTTGAGATACGCATAGTGCTTCGGCGTGAGCTTGACGCCCGTGTCCGGCACCAGGTCGAGGAACTTGTTACGCGCCGGCGGCAGCGCCTTGTGCACGGCACTCATCACCGAGGCGTAATCCTGCGGACCGGTAATGGCCAGCACGTCAGGGTAGCTCTCGCGGATCAGCTCCTGGCGCTTGCCGAGGCAGCCGGTGACGATCACCTTGCCGTTCTCGTGAAGCGCTTCGCCGATGGCGTCGAGCGACTCCTGCACCGCGGAATCGATAAAGCCGCAGGTATTCACCACCACGGCATCGGCCGCGCCATAACTCGGCACGATCTCGTAGCCCTCGACCTTGAGCTGGGTGAGGATGCGTTCTGAATCGACAAGAGCCTTTGGACATCCAAGGCTGACGAAGCCGATTTTCTGGGTCTGAGCGGCCTGGGACATTGCCGTGGGTACCGGAGCGGGGAAACCGCGCATTATAGCCGGTCCGGCATCCCCCCGCCGAGGCGGGACGACCACCCGTGAAGCCGGGTAACCTTCAGGCTTTCTCACCCCGCCGGAGATTCCCCATGGGCCACACCCTCTCCCTCGACACCTCTCGCCCCCACCACGAACACATGGACGCCTACCTCGCCGAACCGCCCAAGGGCGTGGAAGTGCGCGGTGGCATCGTCGTTATTCAGGAGATCTTCGGCGTCAATGCCCATATCCGCAGCGTGGCGGACCGCTTCGCCGCCGAGGGGTTCGTCGCCATCGCACCCGCCCTGTTCGACCCCGTGCAGAAGGGTGTGGAGCTGGGCTACGACCAGGAAGGCATGACCCGGGGCGTGAAGTACATCTCCGAACTCGGCCTGCTGCGTCCCACCCAGGATGTGGACGTGGCAGCGAAGTACCTCGCCCACCACTTCAAGGTGAAGGTCGGTACGGTGGGTTACTGCTGGGGTGGCACCGTCGCCCTGCTTGCCGCCCTGCGCCTGGGCCTGCCCTCGTCAAGCTACTACGGTTCGCGCAACGTGCCCTTCCTGGCCGAGAAGGCCAAGGCCAATGTCATTTTCCACTTCGGCGAGCGCGACCACTCCATTCCCCCGGAGATGGTCGAGAAGCATCGCGAACTGAAGCCGGAAATGGATACCTGGGTCTACCCGGCCGACCATGGCTTCAACTGCGACGTGCGCGCCAGCTATGACGAAGCCAGCGCGAAGATCGCGTGGGAACGCACCCGCACCTTCTTCGAGACCGAACTCGCGTGAACACGGCGTTCGACCTGGACCCCAGGCTAGCCGGCGACACCGTCGTCGTCGGCGACCTGCCGCTGTGTCGCGTGCTGCTGATGCGCGATGCGCGCTTTGCGTGGCTGGTGCTGGTACCGAGGAAGCCCGGACTCGTGGAGGTTGCCGATCTTTCCGAGTCCGATCGCGCCACTCTCTGGCGCGAGGTGGATGCGGCAGGCGCCGCGCTACGTGCCGTCGCCCCCTGCGACAAGCTCAACATCGGTGCACTGGGCAATATCGTCCGGCAGTTGCATGTGCACGTGGTGGCCCGCACGGAAGGCGACGCTGCGTGGCCCGGCCCCGTGTGGGGCTCCGGCAAGGCCGAGCCGCATGCGGACACCGCACTGGACGAATGCTTGAAGACGTTGCGCTCGCTGCTGGCTCCGCTCTGAATCTGTCGGGCCTAATCCTTACGGGGATCGAGGCATTCGGCCGAAAGCCACTTCACGGCCGGAAATGTACTCTCGGGAACTGCCATCCGGTGTCGGGTCACCCCGGCACCGGACCGATCCAACAGTGCTAACCTAGGAGCGCATCCATGGCCGAGGCCAGAACCATGAGCGACATCGACCGTCTTCAGATCAGCGCCAACATCAGCAAGCTCATGGCAGAAACCATGAAGATCAGCGCTGAAACCTCAAAGATCCAGGCCGAGCAGAAGTACTACCCAGCGGTCGCCTTCGGAGCGATCGTCGTAAGCGCCCTGGGCGTTGCCGCGGCGATCATCGTGAAGTTGCTCTAATCGCAGAGTCATCCGTCGCGCCCTGCTGGTAAAACATTGACCACACCAACCCGAGCCGTTGCCGCACAAGGCCCGGAGAGGGTTATCCACAATGTTATGCAGCGACTATCCACACGGGCTGTGGATGAAATGGATGATGGCGATGCAGCATCATCGCGACGGGGAATCGCATGCGCACCCGGGAAACCTCCCACTTCTATCTTGGCCGCGTAACGGATACGGCACGATTCAACGAATTTCTTGCCGAGCACTACGACCGGGATGACGACGAGCCCATCTCCGCCTTCTATGCATCGCAGGGCGAGCGATTCTGCGATCACGACTTCATGGAGACCGGCGAGCGTTCTTCCGGGGCATCACTTGAGGAATTCTTCGCACCGCATTCCTATGCCTCGGAATGGTCTGCGGCCCTGTGCGAAGCCGCTCGCTCAAAGGGGCTGGATGATGCAAACACACTGCTTTTCATCAACACCGAACAGATAGCCCAGCCTCGTTCAGTGACGTATGAAGGATTCGAACTCGTGTACGTCGGCGCCATCGGATACAGCATCTGACAGCCTGAACTTTGCGTTTTGTCGGCTTTGGCGCAATGACGTGATTAACGCCTCTTACGGACACACGAGCCATTGGCCGAAAGACACGGCAATAGTCGGCCACTATCGTGGCGATAGTGCTGCTTCGCAGGCAGCAACTCCCGGCAACTCGCCGCTTCGATAGTGATAGGCTTGGACAAAACCGATGACCGACGCCCAGACCATGACCCGCGACGAGCGAGAGAAAATCCGAGCCGAAATCGGAAAGCTGATGGCCGAAACGGCGAAGATCAACGCTGAAGCCCGCTGGTATCCATTCGTTGCCACAGCCGGCCTGTTTGCTGCTGCGGTTGGCTTCGTAAAGCTCATGGGACTCATCTTCTGACAATGCCATCGCCTCGTTGGCCATAAAAAAAACCGCCGACAACCCGGCGGTTTTTTTTGCCCGGGAGCAGGGTGCGATCCTCGCACCCTGCCCGCCATCTCACTTAGCCGGAACGCCCATTTCCTTCAACAGGTTATCGGCGTGATCGAGGTGGTGCATCACCCACAACATATAGCGCACATCCACCTGGATCGAACGGTTGAGCTTCGGGTTGAACAGCCAGTCGCCGCTCACCGATTCCCAGTTGCCGTCGAAGGCCAGGCCCACGAGGTGGCCTTCGGCATCCAGCGCCGGTGAACCGGAGTTACCGCCCGTGATGTCGAGGTCGGCCAGGAAGTCGACGGGCAGCGTGCCCTGCTTCTTCGAGGCGTACGAGTCGAACGCCTTCGCCTTGATGGCGTCGGTCTCGGCCTTCGGTGCGTTGAACGGCTCTTCGCCGGTGTCCTTCTCGACGATGCCTTCCACCGTGGTGAACGGCGAGTAGCTCACGCCATCACGCGGAGCCACGCCCTGCACATTGCCGAAGGTGACGCGCAGCGAGCTGTTGGCGTCCGGGTAGACCGGCAGGCCCTGCGATTCCTTCCACGCAATGATCGCCTGCATGTAGCGCGGGCGCAGACGGGCCAGTTCGCCTTCCTGGGCGTCCTGCTGGTCTTCGATCTTCTTCAGGTCAGGCAACAGCGCGTTGGCGAGCTTCAGCATGCTGTCGTCGCTGGCGGCGATGGCCTTGTCGTCGGCCTTGAACCACTTCAGGCGCTCGGCGGTGTCGCCCAGCTTGCTGCCCTTGTAGAGGTCGGCCACCTTGGCCTGGATCGCCGGACGGGTGTTGGCGCTGCCCAGCCAGTTGTCGAGGCCCGGCAGGCGCTGGTCCTTCGGCAGGGTGACGTAGCGCACCAGGGCGTTGGTGAGCAGGTCCTGGTCGGTCTTGGCGTCGTAGCGACGCTCCATCTGCTTGAGCGCGCCTTCGATGCGCACTTCGTCGCGCTGCTGGTAACCGGCCTCGCGCTGCATGTCCGGCTTGGTGCGCTGCTGCGCCAGCTTGGCCAGGCGCACGCCGCTGGAGAACAGCTGGGTGCGCGAGATGAGCGACAGATCGGCGTCGCGCTCACGGGTGCCCTGGTAGGTGGTGAGCTTGGACTTCAGCTCGGCGATGTCCTTGATCAGCGCCTGGTTCTCGGCGCCGCCCTGCTTCTTCAGCCAGGCGTCCAGATCGGCTTCCTGCTTCTGCTTCACGGCCACCGCGTCGGCACGACGCAGGCCTTCGAGCTGGCCGCCGAAGTTCTTCAGGTAGTTGTTGAGGCCGGCGACCATGCTGGCGTACTTCACCGTCACGTCCGGATTGGCCTTGCCGTTCTCGGCGATGGTGTTGAGCTGCTCCTTGTAGAGCTGGATCTGGGTCGGATACACCCAGTCGATGGAGCTCTTCACTTCCTGCGCGAGGCGGTAGCGGTTGGTGCGGCCGGGATAACCCACGACCATCACGTAGTCGCCGTTTTCCAGGCCTTCCGGGTTCACCTTGATGACGTGCTTCGGGTGATACGGCACGTTGTCCTTGGAATACGTGGCAGACTTGCCGTCCTTCGACACGTAGGCGCGCAGGTAGCTGAAATCGCCGGTGTGGCGCGGCCACATCCAGTTGTCGACGTCGCCGCCGAACTTGCCGATGGATTCCGGCGGCGCGTAGACCAGGCGCACGTCCTTGATTTCCATCTGCTTGATCAGCTGGTAGCTGTAGCCACCATGGAAGGTGTAGACGTCGCAGCGGTAGCCGTCGGTCTCGCAGCCTTTCACCAGCTCTTTCTTGGCCAGGTCGATGGCTTCGTAGCGCTGCTTGCCGCTTAGCTGCGGCGTGACCTTGGCGTTCACTTCCTTGGTGACGTCACGGATTTCCTCGGTGACGAACACGCGCATGTCCGGCGAACCCGGCAGCTCTTCCGCGAAATTCTTCGCGAGGAAGCCCTGCTCGATGAGGTTCTTTTCCTTGGTGGAGTTGTACTGAAGCGCGCCGTAGCCGCAATGGTGGTTGGTCACCACCAGGCCGTCCGGCGACACGAAGGAGGCCGTGCAGCCGCCGAGGCTGACGATGGCACCCATCGGGTAGGCGGTGAGATCGGTGAGCGTCGAGGGATCGAGCTTCAGGCCGTGCTGCTTGAGCGTGCCGGCAATCTTGGGGAGCTGGGCGGGCTGCCACATGCCTTCGACGGCATGGGCGGCGGGGACGAGGCCCGCCGCGAGGGCGGTGGCCAGTGCGAGTCGACGCATTGAGGATTCTCCTGGAGGAACGACAACGGCTCTGCCCCTGGGCATGCCGTTACACAGTAACAGTGGCGCAGTGACCTCCGGCACGGATGTGCCGGAGGTCATGCTGCGGCATCACTTG
Organism: Luteibacter anthropi; assembly: GCF_023699965.1. Lineage (NCBI taxonomy): Bacteria > Pseudomonadati > Pseudomonadota > Gammaproteobacteria > Lysobacterales > Rhodanobacteraceae > Luteibacter > Luteibacter anthropi. The sequence continues at coordinate 3,404,130 of NZ_CP077072.1, read as the reverse complement.
CCGGGAACACCCAGCTCGCGCAGCAGGGCCGGCGACGGGTACACCTTGTCCATCAGCCAGCGCATGTAGCGCATGTCCACGTGGATGGCCCGCTTGTAGCGCGGGTCGTACATCCAGCTGGCGCTGACGGCTTCCCAGTTGCTGTCGAAGTTGAGGCCCACCAGCTCGCCCTTCGCGTTCAGCACCGGCGAGCCCGAGTTGCCGCCCGTGGTGTCGAGGTTGCTGAGGAAGTCCACCGGCATGTCGCCCGTCTTCGGGTCGGCATAGCCAGTGAAGTCGCCCTTGCGGATGGCGTCGAGTAGCGGCTTCGGCGCATCGAACGGTGCCTTGCCGGTGTTCTTCTCGACGATGCCCTTCACGGTGGTGAGCGGCGCGTAGGCCACGGCATCGCGGGCGATCAGCGGCGTGACCTTGCCGTAGCTCACGCGCAGCGTGGAGTTGGCATCCGGATACACGGCCCGGCCCTGCTTTTCGCGGTAACCGATGAGCGCTTCCATGTAGGCCGGGCGCAGGCGCAGCAGGTCGCCGTCACGGCTCTTGCGCTCTTCATCCGTGCGCAGCAAGGCAGGGCGCAGCGTGCGTGCGGCCACCAGCAGCGGATCGTTGCTCTTTTCGATTTCGGCCGGCGATGCGCCAAACAGACGCAGACGCTCGGCTTCGTCGCTGAACTTCGTGCCGGCATAGATGGCATCGAGTGCCTTCGCCAGTTCGTCCGGCGTACGACCGAAGACCTTGTCGACCTCGGCGAGATGCTGCGAGGCCGGCAGCTTCTGGTAGCGCGTCATCAGGGCCGTGACGAAGGCCTTCTCCACGCGCGGATCGTAACGGCGCTGGATCTGCTTCAGCTGGCTCTGGATCAGTTCCTCGTCGCGCTTCTGGTAGCCGGATTCGCGATCGGCATCGGCCTTCGGCCGCTCCATGGACAGGCGGTCTATCGCAAGTGCGCCGCGCAGCAGCTGGGTCTGGGTGTTGAGCACCGCCAGCAGCAGGTCGCGCTCGCGCGTGTCCTTGCCCTGGGCGATCAGCGTCATGACCTGGTCGATCTGTGGCTTGAGCGTCTTCGCTTCGGGGCGCGTGGCCAGCCAGGCCAGCATCGCGGTTTCGTCTTCGCGGCGCGTGGTGACGGCGTCGCTGCGTTCCAGGCCTTCCAACTCGCCGCTGAATCGCTTGATGCCGTTCTTCAGCGACTGCAGCTGCGAGGCGTAGCGGATGCCGGCTTCCTTGTCGGTCTTGCCCTGGGCTTCGATGATGTCCTGCAGTTCCTTCATCACCGCGACCGTGGTCGGCAGGCGCCACTGCACCTGGTCGGCGAATTCGGCGGCCGTGCGATGACGGTAGGTGATGCCCGGGTAACCGGCCAGCATCACGAAATCGCCCTCTGCCACGCCTTCGGTGGCGAGTTTCAGATGCGACGGCGGATGGTAGGGCTTGTTGTCCGGCGAGTAGTCGGCCGGCTTGCCATCGGCGCCGACATAGGCGCGCAGGATGGTGAAGTCGCCGGCATGGCGCGGCCACACGAAGTTGTCGATCTCGTCGCCGTAGTTGCCGATGGCGCGCGGCGGTGCGTACACGAGGCGCAGGTCGCGCAGTTCGAGCTGCTTCACGAGGTAGAAGTCGCGGCCGTAGAACATGTTGGCCACGCTGCAACGGACGCCCTCGTCCTTCTCGCACTCGGCCACGAGGGCCTTGCTGGCGGCGTCCACGGCATCGTAGTACGCGCGACCGGTCTTGCCCTTCGCGTTGGCGAGGATGCGCTCGGTCACCTTGTCGAAGCCGACGGTGACGCGCAGGCGATAGTCCGGGTTGGCCGGCAGCTCGGCCGCCCGGTCGGCGGCGACGTAGCCATTGGTGATGAGGTCGCGGTCGGGGCGCGAGTTGTACTGGATCACGCCGAAAGCCACGTGGTGATTGGTGACCACCAGGCCATCGTCGGACACGAAGGAGCCAGTACCGCCGCCGACGCGCACCACGGCGTTGAGCGGTGCGCGGGTCAGGTCGGCCAGGTCACGGGCATCGCCGCGGAAGCCGGCTTCCTTGAGGTTCTTCGCAATGCTGGGCAGCTGCGACGGCATCCACATGCCTTCGTCGGCCTTGGCATCGAGGGCAAGTGCCATCGCGGCGCTGAGTATCATCGTGCGGATTCGCATCGTGTAGGGGACCCCTGTCTGGTTCGCAAATCCTTGCGACCATAGAGGGGTGGGCGTTCGCTGGCAATGGCGCAGCGCACAAGATAGGCGCTTCCGGCACGCCTATAATGCCGGTTTGGTTCGCGTCGCGGACCCTCCCTCCCACGGAATACGAACGACCATGCAGCAGACGATGAAGGCGCTGGTAAAGCGCAAGGCCGAACCGGGCATCTGGATGGAAGAAGTGCCGGTACCGCAGGTCGGCCCGAACGAGGTGCTGATCAAGCTCGAGAAAACCGCGATCTGCGGCACCGACCTGCACATCTACAAATGGGACGAGTGGTCCCAGCGCACCATCAAGCCGGGCCTCACCATCGGCCACGAGTTCGTCGGCCGCGTCGTCGAGATGGGCCCGGGCGTCACCGGCTACAAGGTGGGCGACCGCGTCTCCGCCGAAGGCCACATCGTGTGCGGCCACTGCCGCAACTGCCGTGCCGGCCGCCAGCACCTGTGCCCGAACACCGTGGGCATCGGCGTGAACCGCAACGGCGCCTTCGCCGAATACATGACCATGCCGGCCTCCAACCTGTGGCCGATCCCCGACCAGATCCCCTCGGAGCTGGCTGCATTCTTCGACCCCTACGGCAACGCCGCGCACTGCGCCCTCGAATTCGACCTGATCGGCGAAGACGTGCTCATCACCGGCGCCGGTCCCATCGGCATCATCGCTGCCGGCATCGCCAAGCACGTGGGCGCCCGCAACGTGGTGGTCACCGACGTCAACGATTACCGCCTGAAGCTGGCTGCCGACATGGGCGCCACCCGCGTGGTCAACGTGGCCAACCAGTCGCTGAAGGACGTCGTGAAGGATCTGCACATCGAAGGCTTCGACGTGGGCCTGGAAATGAGCGGCAACCCGCGCGCCTTCAACGACATGCTCGAGTGCATGTACCACGGCGGCAAGATCGCCATGCTCGGCATCATGCCGCGCGGCGCCGGCATCGACTGGGACAAGGTCATCTTCAAGGGCCTCACCCTGCAGGGCATCTACGGCCGCAAGATGTACGAGACCTGGTACAAGATGACCCAGATGGTGCTCACCGGCTTCCCGCTTCAGAAGGTGCTCACCCATCAGATCGCCATCGACGACTTCCAGAAGGGTTTCGACCTGATGGACGCCGGCCATTGCGGCAAGGTGGTCTGCTCCTGGACCTGAGGGCGTAATCCCTCCCCCGCCGCGGCTTCCTGAGTCGCGGCTTACAGCCCCGCTTCAGCGGGGCTGTTTACTATCGCCCCTCTTTTCAGCCCTGGCAGGGATTACACTGCCGCCAGGGGCCACGGACACGAGGGGCTTCACCATGGACACACCCAGGAAACGGACCATCCACTGGCGGAAAGGGCGCGATGCCGCCCTGGGTGTCTATCGCTCGCGCCGAAGCCGGCGCATCGCTCTTGGCGTTGTCATTGCGCTGGTCGTTTTCGGCCTGCTCGGCTTCTTTGCCGCGCCCCCTCTTATTCGCTCGCAACTGGCCAGCCGCCTTGGCGCTGCCATGGATCGTCCGGTGACCGTGGAGCGGGTGAGCCTCAATCCGTTCACCCTGAGGCTCACCGTCGAACGCCTGCATATCGGCGAGAAGGACGCAAAGACGTCCTTCGTGGATATCGGCAAGCTCACCGCCAATGCCTCCTGGAGTTCCGTGTTCCGGCTGGCACCGATCCTGGATTCGCTGACGCTCGACCAGCCCTACGTCCATATCCAGCGCAGCGCGCCGCAGCGCTTCAACTTCACGGACATCGTCGAGCGCTTTGCCACGCCGGCAGATGCCAGGCCCTCCGATCCGGCACGTTTCGCCCTGTCCAACATCGCCGTGCACGGCGGCCGCGTGGACTTCGACGACCGCGTGCTCGATGCCACCCACAAGCTCGACGCCATCGAACTGGGCGTGCCCTTCATCGCCAACCTGCCCAGCGACGCCGACATCTACGTGCAGCCCTTGCTCACGATGAGCGTGGACGGCAGTCCGTTGCGTCTGCAAGGACAGACCAAGCCCTTCGCCGATAGCCGTGAGTCCGTGCTCGACCTGCGGTTGGATCGCCTCGAACTGCCGCGCTACCTCGGCTTCGTGCCCGTGGATCTTCCGGTCGCCGTGCCCGACGGCAAGCTGTCCGGTCGCGTGGGCGTGCACTTCCAGATGACGAAGACCCAGCCGCGCATCGTCGTCGATGGCCGCCTCGTCGTCGACGACCTGCGCGTGACCGGCAAGGACGGCTCCGCCCTGCTGGGGCTCGGCCATGGTGAGCTGGGCCTCACCGCCCTCGAACCGCTGACGTCGCGCTACCGCCTCGGACAGGTTGCACTGCATGGGTTTTCGCTTCGTTACGCCCGCCTGCCCGGCGGCAAGAGCAACTTCGACGCACTGACGGGGCCACCCTCGCCGCCCACTCCGGACGCAAAGCCCACGGATGTCAGGATCGATACGCTCACTCTCGACGATGCGCGTATCGAATACGCGGACCTCGCCGCCCCCTCGCCCGCCCACCTGGTCCTCGACCAGTTGCAGGGCACGCTGCGCAGTTTCAGCACGGTCAAGGCGCCGGAAGCCCAGCTCGACGTCAAGGCACGGCTCGCAGGTGGCGCCATCGCCACCCAGGGCAAGCTCGATCTCGCCGCCCAACGCTATGCCGGCTCGCTGGATCTGAAAAACGTGTCGCTGGCGGCGCTCATGCCGCTGACGCCGCCGCTGCTCGCCGCCGACATCACCGGTGGCTCCGTGGGCGCCAGGGGTGAACTGAACTTCGACTGGCACGATGCCGTTGCCATCCGCATCACCAGGGCGGACGCCTCCCTCGACGGATTCAAGCTGGTTCCCCACAACGGCAGCGCTTCGCCCGTAGCCTGGAAATCACTGACCGCAAAGATCGCGCTGGTCGATCTGGCCACCAGTGAGGCGCGCGTCGATCAGTTGTTGCTCGACGGACTCACGCTCGACCTGAAACGCCTGGCCAACGGCAACCTGGATATCACCGGCATCATGCCGCCGCCCGCCAGGCCTGCGGCGCGTGCACCGGCAGCCAATGGTTCCGCCTGGCGCTGGAGCATCGCCCACGTCGGGCTCAGTGACGGCACCGTGGTCCTGCACGACGCGCGCGCCCCCGGCAGGCGCGACGGCGTGACGTTGCAAGCCAAAGCCTTTGGCATCGACGGCCTGTCCGACGACATGCGCAAGGCCGTCAAGCTCGACCTCAAGGGCGCCTTGGGCAAAGGCGATTTCAGCGTCAGCGGTGACGTGAAACCGCAGCCGCTGGATGCAGACCTGCGCATCAACACCACGCGCCTTGATGTTGCGCCGCTCCAGTCGCTGGTAACCGTGCCCCTGAACGTGCGCGTGGGCAGCGGATTGCTGAGTCTCGACGGACAAGTGCGGTACACCGATCGCGGCACCCAGTCACCCCTGCTTGCCTACCGAGGCAATGCCACGCTGGGCCGGGTGCGCGTGCTCGACAAGGTTACCGACGACGACTTCCTGCGCTGGTCCTCGCTCAATGCATCGGGCATGACGTTGCGCTTCGGCGACGACGTACCCCATGTCGCCATCGGCGGCCTCGCGCTGGACGATTTCTATGCACGTGTCATCGTCAACGCGAACGGTCGCCTGAACCTCCAGGATGTCGTGGCCCATCCGGAAACCCAGGGTGCCGTATCGGTGACACAGGCGCAGGCCACGCCCGCACCTGCCGTGCCGAAAGAAGAAACCCCGGCCGTGCAGGCGCCGCCTGCCGATGTCCACATCGGCCGCATCAGCCTGACCAAGGGCAACCTCAACTACACCGACAACTTCATCAAGCCGAACTACACCGCCGACGTCACCGACCTCACCGGCAAGATCGGCGGCTTCGGCACCGACACGGCCACGACGCCCGCCGACATCACCCTGCAAGGCCAGCTCGACGGCAACGCGCCCGTGGATATCGGCGGCACGATCAATCCGCTGACACCCGTGGCCTTCCTCGACATCACCGCGAAGGCCGAAGGCATCCAGCTCGCCAACCTGTCGCCCTACTCCGGCAAGTACGCCGGCTACCCGATCACCAAGGGTCGCCTCAACGTCGATGTCCACTACCTGCTCAACGAGCGCAAGCTCACGGCTGAAAACCACATCTTCATCGACCAGCTCACTTTCGGCGACCGCATCGAAGGCCCGGGCATCAGCCATCTGCCGGTCAAGCTCGCCGTTGCCCTGCTGAAAGACACCCAGGGCCATATCGATGTGCGCATTCCCGTCAGCGGTTCACTCGATGATCCGCAGTTCAGCCTGAGCGGGCTGGTCTGGCGCGCCATCGGCAACCTCATCGTGAAGGCGGTCACCTCGCCGTTCCGGTTGCTCGCTTCCATCGGCGGCGGCCGGGAAGACCTGGGTTACGTGGAATTCGCTCCGGGTTCCGACGTGCTGGATGCCGCCGGCCAGGCCAAGCTCGCCGACATCGTGAAGGTACTCAGCCAGAAACCCTCGATCAGCCTGGATATCGTCGGCCGCGTCGATCCTGCAAAGGACGAAACCGGCCTGCGCAAGGTCATGGTCGATAACCTCGTCCACGACGAGCAGGTGAAGGACAAGGGCGACGACACCACGCCGCCCACCGCCGACGAACAGGCGAAATATCTCGAACGCGCCTACCGGCATGCCTCGTTCCCCAAGCCGAAAAACTTCATCGGCCTGACCAAGTCGCAACCGCCGGAGGAAATGCGCACGCTGATGGAAACGAACATGCCGGTGGATGCCGACGCCCTGCGCCATCTCGCCGAGCGCCGGGCCAACGCCGTCCGCCAGTGGCTGCAAGGCAAGGTCGACGACAAGCGCGTCTTCGTGGTGGCGCCCAAGACCGATGCCAAGGGCATCGACGACGCCGGCAAGACCACCCGGGTGGATTTCGGCCTGCACTGAGACCGTCCATGCGCGCCCGAAGGTTTTCCCGGGCGCGCAAAGGCCTCACAATCGGGAGTCTTCCACCCCTCCCGGACCCAGCACCATGACCTACCCCGGCCAGACGCGTTTCGCCAGCGAACTCGAATCCATCCGTGAACAGGGCCTGTTCAAGAGCGAGCGCATCATCGTCTCGCCCCAGTCCGCCCAGATCGAACTGGAGGGCGGTCGCAAGGTCCTCAACTTCTGCGCCAACAACTACCTGGGCCTGGCCGATCACGCCGACGTGATCCAGGCAGCGAAGGACGCACTCGACACCCACGGCTTCGGCATGGCCAGCGTGCGCTTCATCTGCGGCACGCAGGACCTCCACAAAGAACTGGAAAAGAAGATCGCCGACTTCTTCGGCAAGGAGGACACCATCCTCTACGCCGCCTGCTTCGATGCCAACGGCGGCCTGTTCGAGCCGCTGCTGGGCGAAGAGGATGCCGTCATCTCCGACGCCCTCAACCACGCCTCCATCATCGACGGCATCCGCCTGTGCAAGGCCAAGCGCTTCCGCTACGCCAACTGCGACATGGCCGACCTCGAAGCCCAGCTCCAGGCCGCCGATGCTGCCGGCGCCCGCACCAAGCTGATCACCACCGACGGTGCGTTCTCCATGGATGGCTTCATCGCGCCGCTGGCCGAGATCGTCGCCCTGGCGAAGAAGTACAACGCGCTCGTCCACATCGACGAATGCCATTGCACCGGCTTCCTCGGTGATACCGGTCGCGGCTCGGCTGAAGTACATGGCGTGCTCGACCAGATCGACATCATCACCGGCACCCTGGGCAAGGCCCTCGGCGGCGCGCTCGGTGGCTTCACCACCGGCCGCAAGGAAGTGATCGAGATGCTGCGCCAGCGCTCGCGTCCTTACCTGTTCTCCAACTCGCTGCCCCCGCACGTCGTGGCTGCCGGCACCAAGGTGTTCGACATGCTGGCCGCCGCTGGCGAACTGCGCGAGAAAGTGAAGGAAAACACCCGCTATTTCCGCGAGAAGATGACCGAAGCCGGTTTCGACATCCGCCCGGGCCAGCATCCGATCGTTCCGGTGATGATCTACGACGCCAAGCAGGCGCAGCAGATGGCTGCTGAACTGCTTGACGAGGGTATCTATGTCACGGGGTTCTTCTTCCCGGTGGTGCCCCAGGGCAAGGCCCGCATCCGTACGCAGATGAGCGCAGCGCACACCCGCGAGCATCTCGACAAGGCCATTGCGGCGTTTACCAAGGTAGGCAAGAAGCTGGGCATCCTGAAGGCCTGACCATCACCTTGTAGGAGCGCGCCTTGCGCGCGATCGGGTTTCGCGATAACCGGTCGCGCGCAAGGCGCGCTCCTACACAGGGGTGAGGTTGTCGTTGACTGGGGTCGCGCGCAAGGCGCGCTCCTACAGGGGGGGTGTCGTTGGTTGGGGTCGCGCGCGGGTGCGCTCCTACGGGCGGCGGCGGAGGGTCTGGATTTCTTCGAGGGTCAGGTGGCGCCATTGACCCTTGCCCAGTTCGCCCAGGGCCAGGTCGCCGATTGCCACACGGAACAGGCGCTGCACCTCGAAGCCCAGGGCTGCCATCAGGCGGCGGATATGACGGTTGCGGCCTTCATCGAGGGTCACTTCCAGCCAGGCGGTTTTCTCGCCACGCCGAAGCACCGAGGCGCTTCCTGCCCGCAAGGCCTCCCCTTCATCCACCACCCCTTCCAGCATCGCCGTCACGGTGGCTTCGTCAGGCTGGCCGGATACCTGTACGTGATAGGTCTTGGGCACATGAGTCGCCGGGTCGGTGATGCCCGCGGCCCATACCGTGTCGTTCGACATCAGCAGCAGGCCTTCGCTGGCCTTGTCGAGCCGTCCTACCGCGCCCAGCCACGGCAGGCCTGCGCCTTCCAGCAATGAATACACCGTATCCCGGCCGCGCTCGTCGGCCGCCGTGACCACCAGCCCGCGTGGCTTGTTCATCACGATATAGACCGGCGCCGCCGACTGCGCGCCTTCGCCGTCCACCTCGATCCGCTCATGACCCGCGATGGGAAACTCCGGGTCACGGATCACGCGCCCGTCCACGCGGACCCGCCCCTCCCTGGCAAGGCGTTCGCCTTGGCTGCGCGAACAGATGCCGCGCTTGGAGAGAACCCGGGCAAGGCCGAAGACGGGTGTAGAAGGTGCGCGGGTGGGCCGCGAGGGGCGCACAGGACGGGGAGGACGAGCAGGCATCGGCCAAGCATACCCGCGCATCACCCCCTGTAGGAGCGCGCCTTGCGCGCGACCATCCTTGCCCCGGTCCCCATCTGCGCAAGGCATGTGCGTCGTCGCATTCACCGGTCGCGCGCAAGGCGCGCTCCTACGGGGGTTCGCGGATCGAGGGGCCAAAAAAAAACGGCATGCCGAAGCACGCCGTTTCGGAAATATACGTTGAAGGGTACCCGTCAGATCTTGGAGATGCCTTCGGGACGCTTGGCGCCCACGAAATGCTTGGCCCAGTAGGCCTCGTTCAAGCTGTCGACGCGGACGGTCTTGCCGGCCGACGGAGAATGGATGAACTGACCGTTGTCGATGTAGATGCCCACGTGGGAGATGGCCTTGCCACGGGTGCGGAAGAACACCAGGTCGCCGGCCTTCATGTCGGTGCGCTTGACCTTGAGACCCGCCAGGAACTGGCTGGCCGAGTTGGTCGGCAGATCGAGGCCGATGCTGTGCAGGAACACGTAGCGGACGAAACCGCTGCAATCGAAACCGGTGGCCGGGGCGCGACCGCCACGGTGGTAACGGATATCGCGGAGCTTCATGGCGAGGGCGAGCAGCGCCTCGCGGGCGTGGCCATCGACGTGGCCGGCAAGCTTGTCGGTGGCGGCGGCGACCAGGCTGTCGTCTTCATCGTCGCCGTTCTCATCGTCGGCAGCGACGGGAGCCTTGGCGAGCAGCGGAGCCTTGGGAGCGGTGAGCGCGGCCACGTCCGGAATGGTGGACTGGGCCAGGGACGTTGCCGGGGCAAAGACCGGCAGGTCGGTCAGCAGGAGCGATGCGGACTGGTCGAGACCTTTTGGTGCGTTCACCGTATCGGCGAACGCAGGAGCAGCGGCGAAGCAGCAGGTGGCTAACGCGAGAGTGGTCAGTCGCTTTAAATGCATGAGCGAGAAGGCCCTATTCATCGTCAAGTTAAGCCGCCGTGAAGGTGGACGACCGTGAACGAGCGGTGAAGTTATCAAACCGCATCGCCCTTGTTGTTGGCATAAAGTTAAAAAGTGCCATTCCTAGGAAATATTCAGAGAAATCGTAAGAAACCACCGTCACAAACGTGAATTCTGAACAGATTTAGACACTTGCATAAAGGACGCGTAAAGCGCCAGCGCCGCCCGTCGGGCGAGGCCTTAACGAATGGAATAAATCCCTGTTATGGCGCGGGATAATCGCGGGCACCGAAGATCGCACTACCGATGCGCACTTCGGTACTGCCCTCGGCAATGGCCAGGGCAAAATCGCCGCTCATGCCCATCGACAGCCGGGACAGCTCATGCCCGGCATCGCGTGCCCGGTCGCGCCAGTGGCGCAGGTGGGCAAAGCAGCGACGAACCACGGCCTCGTCGTCCGAAGCCTCGGCCAGGGTCATGAGGCCGCGCACGCGTAGCGAGGAGAACGCCTTCAGCTCTCCCAGGAAGGCCGGCAAGGCCTCCGGAGGCAAGCCGTACTTGCTCTCCTCGGCAGAGGTCTTCAGCTGCACCAGGACATCGATAGCGCGCCCCTGGGCCTGCATGGCCTTGTCCAGCGCCACGGCCAGGTCGAGGCGGTCCAGCGACTGCACCTCGGCCGCCACCTTCGCGACAGCCTTGGCCTTGTTCGTCTGCAGGTGGCCGATCACCACCCAGTCCAGCGACTCGGCGGCCAGCTCGACCGCCTTGGCCTGGATCTCCTGCACCTTGTTCTCGCCGAAGCGGCGTTCGCCCAGGGCGACGGCTTCACGGACGACGTCGGCACCGAAGGTCTTGCTGACGGGCAGCAGGGTGACCTCCGCCGGATCGCGGCCTGCCTCGCGGCAGGCCGTGTCGATCCGCGCCCGCACGGCCGCGAGGCGGCCGGCGAGCGTGGACAGGTCGGCGCTCATGCGCGCGACGCTTCCTGGAAGTGGCGGGCGACCACGCTGGCCACCACCATGCTCACGCGCTTGCCTGTCGGGATATGCAGGAACTCGTTCGGACCGTGCGCGTTGGAATGCGGGCCCAGCACGCCGGTGATGAGGAACTGTGCCTTCGGGAACTTCTCGCCCAGCATGCCCATGAACGGGATGCTGCCGCCCTCACCCATATACGCCGCGGGCTGGCCGAAGTAATCCTGCGAGGCCTGGGCCACGGTCTCTTCAAGCCACGGCGACAGTTGCGGCGCGTTCCAGCCGCTGCCGTCCTTTTCCAGGTCGAAGCTCACCTTCGCACCGTACGGCGGGTCTTTCTCAAGCAGCTGCTTGAGGAACTGGCCGGCCTCGGCACCGTTGAGCGTCGGCGGCACGCGCAGGCTGAGCTTCACCGAGGTCTTCGGGCGCAGCACGTTGCCCGCGCTGTCGAGCGGCGGCATGCCACCGATGCCGGTGACCGACAGCTGCGGACGCCAGGTGCGGTTGAGCACCAGCTCGGTCAGGTCGTCGGCGGCCGGCTTCATGCCCTCGACGAACGGGAACTTGTCATAGATGGCCGTGCCAAGCACCTCGGCCGACTTGCGGGCCTGCTCCACGCGCTGCGACGGGATCTCGACGTAGAGCTCCTTCGGGAGGATCTTGCCGGTGTCCTCGTCTTCCAGGCGGCTGAGCAGGTCACGCATCACGCGGAAGCTCGACGGCACCACGCCCGAGGCATCGCCCGAGTGCACACCCTCTTCCAGCACCTGCACGGTGAGGTTGCCGCCGGTCATGCCGCGCAGCGAGGTGGTGAGCCACAGCTGGTCGTAATTGCCGCAACCGGAATCCAGGCACACGACAAGGGCCGGATTGCCGATGCGATCGGCCAGGTGATCGACATAGTACGGCAGGTCGTAGCTGCCGGATTCCTCGCAGGCCTCGATGAGGATCACGCAACGGGCATGCGGCACGCCCTGGTCGCGCAATGCCAGCAGTGCGGCGAGCGAACCGAAGATGGCGTAGCCATCGTCGGCGCCGCCACGGCCGTAAAGCTTGTCGCCCTTGATCACCGGCTTCCACGGGCCGAGGTCATCGGCCCAGCCCGTCATCTCCGGCTGCTTGTCGAGGTGGCCGTACAGCACCACGGTTTCGTCGGTGCCCTTGTCGCCGTTGAGACCCTGCGCCGGCACATCGATGTAGATCAGCGGCGTGCGGCCTTCGAGCTGCACCACTTCGAGCGTGGCACCGGCCAGCGCACCCAGCTTGGAGTTCGCCCAGGTGGACATGAGCTTCACCGCCTGGTCCATGTAGCCATGTTCGCGCCAGTCCTTGTCGAACATCGGCGACTTGTTGGGAATGCGGATGTACTCGACCAGCTGCGGGACGATTTCCGCGTCCCAGAGGCCGCTGACGAAGGAAGTGATGCGTGAGGTATCCATGGGGAAAGGACTCGTTGGGCAAAGCGCGATTGTAGCAGCGCCGACGGTTCACCCTGCCGCCCGACAGCCGCGCCCGGAAAGCACGCCAGCGATGCAACGACGCGAAACGGCGTCATGCGCCGGTTCGGCGCATGACGGTGCAGGCGCAGAGTTCGACGTCGCGTCGTCCGACGCGTATCGCACAGGAGAACCGCATGTCCCGACACATCCTCGCACTCGCCGCCCTGCTGGCTGCCATGCCCGCTTTCGCATCCACGCCGGTCAACATCAACACGGCCGATGCCTCCACCCTCGCCCATTCGCTCGATGGCGTGGGTCTTGCCAAGGCCAACGCCATCGTGGCGTGGCGCGAAGCCAACGGCGCCTTCGAATCCGCCGACCAGCTCGCCGACGTCAAGGGCATCGGCGCCTCGCTGGTAGACCGCAACCGCGACGCCATCCTCCTTGGCGACGACAAACCGGCAAAGAAGAAGGCCGCGGCGAAGCCTCGTCACGCCGACGGGGAGTGAGCCGGCGGGCGGAAGGGCCACCCCCTTCCGCCCCGGTCCGAAAGCGCTACACTCGCGCCCCAAGCCGGGACGGAAGCCAACCGCCAGCCGAAACGGCAACAGGGGCCTGATGATCCAATGATCCTGCCGCGTTATCGCATCGCCGCGTCTGGTATTCCTGGCGCCGGCAAGGGCTTGTTTATCGACGAATTCGTGGCCGCGGGCAGCGTGGTCACGGCGCCGGATGCCATCGATCGCACCTACGGCTGGGCCGAGATCCAGTCGTCCCCCCAGCTGTCCGCCCAGTTGCACGCCGCAGCCCGCTGGTTCGGCGACCGCTACACGATTTCTCCCGACTGGCCGGACGAATGCTACGTAAATCATAGCTTCCAGCCGACGGGAATCTGGCATCTGGGCTTCATCTTTGCTGCCAAGGACCTTCCGCAAGACACTGAAATTACAGTGGATTATCGGCACCTGCTCGCGCCGGGGCAGAATGAGGACTTTGCCGATGCGGAAACTGGTGAGAAAATAACCGGCTTGTCCTGGCAGGAGAGCCTCGCGCTGAGTACCCGCGCGCTGGCTTCCCTGATCGGTTGAAACCCTTGGTCACTTCGATGGCAATCAGCAACATCCCTGTCCTGGAAACGCCGCGCCTGCGGCTCACAGCCCTTACCGAGAGCCATTTCGACGACTACGCGAGCATGCTCGCCGACGCCGAAAGCACTCGCTGGATCGGCGACGGCCAGCCCCTGGACCGCATGAACGCGTGGCGCTCCATGGCCATGCTGCTGGGTCACTGGGCCCTGCGCGGCTGTGGCATGTGGGCGATCGAGCTGAAGGCCACCGGCGAGTTCATCGGCCGCGCCGGCCTCATGAAGCCCGAGGGCTGGCCCGACCTGGAGCTGGGCTGGATGCTGAAGCCCGAGCACCGCCACCACGGCTACGCCACCGAAGCGGGCACCGCGATCCTCGACTTCGCCTGGAAGCAGATGCACGCCCAGCGTGTGATCAGCCTGGTCCGCATCGGCAACGAAGCCTCCGATCACGTTGCGGAACGCCTCGGCGGCGAGCACATCGACAACATCGACTTCCTGGGCGGCGCGACCCACCTGTTTGCGTATTACCCGCCCCACCGCGAAGCCCGCCGCGCGGCGGGCTGATTCGCATATCGCCTACAGCGCCGGCGCGAAATCCGTGCGTCGGCGACGATGGGCAGGATTCGTGGCCACCAGGCCCGCGAGCGCCAGCAGACGTGCCGAGCGCATCCACGCCACGATGGCGACGCCGAGTTGCACGATAAGAAACGCAGACACCACGCCGGTGCCCACGGCGCTCGTGTGACCGCGCCAGACGGCAATCACCAGCGAGCCGGCGGCGCCGATGGCCGTGATCGCCATCCAGATCAACAGGCAGGCCAGCGGCCGGCGCAGGAACAGCATCACCCCCCGCCCCATGGCTCGAAACGCCGAGCGCAGGCCTACATCGGCAATGAACTGGGCGCGTGCCGATTCCACGACCGTCTGCACGATGGCGAAGCACAGCGCGGTCAACGCCATGCCGCCGTATTGATACCCGCGTGCCTTCGTTTCCAGCGTGGCCGCATCGATGCCGTCGTCCACGACGGAAGAAATACCCATGGCGGCGAGGACAAACAGTCCATAGGGCAGCAACGCGAGCAACATCAGCCTGAGCTGCCGCCCGTACTCCGTTGCGCCACCCTGGAGCAATGCGCCGAAGCCCAGCGACCTGCCCGCACGCCCCGACGCCACGACCATGCCCGTGAGGAAGGGGGAGGCAAGCAAGGTCAGCACTGCGCCAACCACAAAACCCGCGCTTATCCAGGCATTGCCACGCAGGGCGTCGGCCACATCGCTGAACATGAGTCCATCGAAACGGCTCGCCCAGGCAGGCGCATGCACGGAATGCGCAAGCAGGCCATCCAGCGTCTTCCACAGGGGCAGGGTCACGACGAGGGTCGGCACGAGCGTGATCAGCACCCACAACACGATGAGCTGTCCTTGCAGTGCCTGGAAGGCGCCCTTGCCAAGGCTGGCCAGGGCCGACCGGGGAGCACGTGTGTTCATAGGGTTCCCATCCATGCATAAAAGCCCTGGAGCACGGCCGCGATATCCGAGCTCCAGCGTGTGGACGCCGAATGGTCGGCCTCCACGGTGCGGCTGTCGTTGAGCTTGTTGGTATCCAGATAGATACGGCGCTCGGGATCGAGTTCAGCGGATACGGCCTTCGCACCATGCGTGAAATCGAAGCGCGCCCAGCGACGACCATCGTTCCAGTTCACCGTTTCCGTCGCGCCATCCGCAAAGGTCACCTTCAGCACTTGCGGCACGGCCTCTCCATCGCGCCATACCGTCACTGTCGTTCGCCAGGGGAACGGACCGGTGCCTTCCGCCGCGTCAGGGTGCGCACGATGCCATGCGTTGCGCTGCCTTTCGATGGCCTCGTCGTTGTCGTCCGACGACAGTTCGACGCGCTTGCCATCCCGTATCGACAGGCCGGCCAACGGCAACACCTCGGTGCTGGTGATGTCGCTCACCCGGTCGTCGACATAGGCCACGCCGTGCACGTAACGCGAGAACACCTCGTCCACGATGTCCTGCCTGCCCGAGGCTTCGACCAGACTCTGGCGGAAGTCGGCGATGGATGGATGGCGGAACTTCCAGCGTTCGTAATAAGCGTGGAACGCCTTGCCCATCACCTCGCTGCCAAGTCGCTGTTCAAGATCGTGCATGGCCGTGGCCGTGCGTGAATACACCGTGCCGTACTCGGCGTTTGAAAGACGGTTCCACGAATTCTGCCCCAGCGGATCGGCTGCTGCCGCGAGGGATGCCGTCATGCGTTCGAACACGAAGGCACCGAACTCCGGATCGATGCCGAAGAAACGCAAGAACGGCGTCGTCATATGCACGCCCTGCCTGCGCTCGCTCAGCATCCGGTCATCCCAGAATTCGTTGAGTCCCTCATCCAGCATCGGCTCCTCGAATTCGTTCGAAGCCAGCAGGCCGTAGAAATAGCCATGGCCGAATTCATGGATGGTGGTGAAGTCGATCAGTATCTGGGCAAGCGTGCCGGGCACCACGCGCAGTGCGTTGTCCACCGTGTAGAAGGTGGGATATTCCATGCCACCGGCCTCTCCCCCATGGAAGGGCGGCACCACCGCCGTCACCGTGCGATAGGGGTATGGCCCGAGCGTGCGCGAGAAGTAGGTGAGCGAATCGGTGCTGGCTTTCAGGATGGGCCCGGCCACGGCCTCGTATTCGCGCGGATAGACCACCTTCACGGCCACCGGCGGACTGCCCGGCCCCTGCCATGTCGTCTCGCGCGTAAGGAAATCCCGCGCTGCCATCCAGGCGAAATCGTGCACGTCGCCCTGCGTGAAGCGCCACGTGGCCTGGCCGCCTTCGACGACCGGCGCCCCCTGCTGTTCGCCCACGGCTGCCACGACGTAATCCTTCGGCAACGTGATCTGCACGTCGTAGTCGCCGAAGTCCGCGTAGAACTCGCTGTTGAAATGAAACTCGTGGACATTCCAGCGGGGTTCGGTCGCCCCGCGCTCGCCCGGTAGTTCAAGCACGCCGATCTTGGGGAACCACTGGGCCACCAGGTGAAAATCGCCCACGTAGCCCGTGCGCTCGATCACCCGCGGCAACTGCGACTGGAAGGTCATGCCCAGCGTGACAGAGGCGCCGGGTGCCACGGGCTGCGCCAGATCGACGCGAACCACCGTGTGGTCGGTCTGGGGGCCGCCGTCCGGATGCACGTGACGCCACTTCAGTGTCGCGCCGTCCTGTTCTACCGATGACAGGTCGATATATCCCCATTCGCCCTTGCCCACCTCGCCCGCGCCACGCGCATGGCCCGGCGACAGCGTCCGCCGCTCGGTGAAGAAAGTGCTGCCCTCGCTTTCGAACGCATTGAGATACAGGTGCAGGAATACGGCCGACACGGGACGATCGCTACGATTGCGCCAGGTCAGTTGTTCGCGGCCATCCACACGGTGCCGCACGGGATCGAGCGTGGCCTGGATGCGGTAGGACACGACACGGTCGGACAGGTGCTCCTGCCCTTCATGGCGCGGACCACCCCAGGCATCCGGCGAGCTGGGGGATGTCACCCCGGCGGCGTCGCGCGAGGCAAAGGGAATCTCGACGGGCACCGGCGGTGGCACGGGAGGAGCCTGCACCGTGGCCGCGGATGCAGGCGCATCCTGCGCCGGTGCAATGGATGCCCAGGTCATCACGCACACCAGTAATCCACCCACGACCCTGTTTGCTGCCGGTCGGCGCATCGACACACTCCCCTGTTATTCGTCGAGATTGAGGGAGCGCACGATACGTCGATATAGGCCGGAGGTCATGCCCGGATCCGGCCCGATCCCGTTACACGAACGAGCGCTCGCGCATCCACTTGGTGACGATCCATTTCTCGCCGCCGCGCACGGCGGCGCCACCGTGCAGGGTCAGTGGGTCGAGCGAGCCCTGTGGCGAGAGGTATTCGAAATAAAGTGCCTGCCCCTTGCGTGGCACGTAGTTGAAATCCACGCGCGGGAAGATCGTCTCGCCGCCCTCGTCCACATCGTTGAGGTACATGATGAGCGTGGACACCCGTTGCCCGCCCTGGAGCATGCAGGCCTTGCCACCCTTCTCGGTGGGGTCGAAGTAATCGAAGTGCGGGCGGTACTCGCCGCCCACGCCGTAACGCATCACCTGCAGGCCCTCGCCCTGCTCTTCGGGCAGGCGCATGATGCGCGACACCCGGCTGTCGATGCGGGCGACGAGTTCGTTTTCGCTGCGCTGGAAGTAGGCACCGTCGCTGGTGCGGATATCCATCACGACACTGCCGCCCTGCTGGCCGCCGACCACCATCGAACGCTTCAGGCGCGCCGCCGCCATCTCGCGGAACGCATCGCATTCGTCAGCCGACAGCACGCCGTCGAGCACCGCGACGACGGGCTGGGTCATGCGGACAAGAACCCGCACCTGGCGGTCGCCGGCATCGATGACGTGGCTATCGGACAACCGCCCGCGCCAGGGCGTGACCACCGGCGGCGAGGTCTCGGAGGGATATCCCTCCGAGCGCTGGCGGGCCTCGTTGATCGCCGCCCAGGAGGCGCGCTCGTCGAAGCCGTTGTCGAGCATCGTCTGCAGGATGTCCACCGCGCGGGACCTGGCACGCAGTGACTCGTCGATCCAGCCCAGCCATTCGGGCGGGATGCGCATATGTCGGTTGTGAGAGGTGACGTCCATGGCGTGTCCTCCCTTGTCAGAGGAACGATCCTGTTCCATGGTGTGCCGGTTCGCGGATGGTCCGCCAGACCGCATCCTAGCGTCTCGACCAAGTTCACAGGTAGCCCCGCCATGTCACATACCGCACACGGCACGTTCGAGGTGAAGCTGTCTCCCACCGGAACCGACGAGGGTCCGGGTAGCCATCTGGGCACCCTCACCCTCGACAAGCATTACCACGGCGACCTGGAGGCCCCGTCGAAAGGCCACATGCTCACGGCAGTGAGCAGCGCCGTGAAGGGCTCCGCGGCCTATGTGGCGGTGGAGCGCGTCGAGGGTGCCCTGAACGGCAGAAAGGGCGCCTTCGCACTGGTCCATCGCGGCATCATGTCTGCCGGCGGACGCGAACTGCGAGTCGATATCGTGCCGGACTCCGGCGAAGGCGAGCTTCAAGGCATCGCGGGCGAATTGCGGATCATCATCGAGGCAGACGGCACGCACCGCTACGAACTCGATTATTCGCTGGCAGCCTCTCCCTGAACACCCAGCCACGCCAGCTTGCGCCCGCGCGGCAACCGCTTCAGTTCGTACTCGGCCTTCGATGCCGAGGACCGGTCGGGAAACGGCCGCGAGCCAAGCAGGCGCACGGGCGGATGGGCGCGCGTATAACGCGCCCCTTTGCCAGCCTCGTGCGCGGCGTAACGTGCCGGAAGGTCGTTGGTGATTCCGGCATACCACGCACCGTTACGGCATTCGATCAGATAGACGCACCACATGGGCGCAAGCGTATCGCGCCGGACACCTGTTCATGAACAACCACTACGACCTGGCCGTCAACCTTCCCCTGCGCGCGACGGCAACCGCCAGGCTGACGGAGGCATTTGGCCGTTTCCTGATCGAAGCCCGCATGCTGGGCTACCCGCTCCCGGGCGGCGATCCCGCCGTGCTGGCAGCGCTTGGCGAATGGATGACGCGACATGGGGGGCACCGTCATGTCGCGCCCCGCCACCTTGTCCTGACCCTGGGTGCACGGCATGCCCTGTCCCTGGCTCTGGACGCCACGTGCCGGCCGGGCGACATACTGTTGATGGAAGCACTGACGTATCACGGCTTCCATCGCGCCGCCACGGCGCGCGGCATCAAGGCGGTGAGCGTCGCGATGGATGAGCACGGCATGCGCGCCGACGCCCTGGAGGAAGCGGCCCAGGCCAGCGGTGCCCGCACCGTGTATGTACAGCCCACGCTGCACAACCCCACGACGATCACCATGCCACCGCAGCGACGCGAAGCCATCGCCGCCGTCGCGACGAAGCGTGGGCTCACCATCATCGAGGGCGACGTGTATTCGCCCTTGCTTCGTGACGCCGCCGTACCACTGGCCGATCTCGTTCCGGAGCGCTGCTATCACGCCGGCGGCATCGGCAAGGTGCTCGGCCCGGGCCTGCGTATCGGATGGCTCCGCTGCCCGGGCATGGTTGCCAGAGAGGCCGCCGCTGCCGTGTTGGCCGATGCCACGGACGGATTGCCTGCCTTTCTTCCGGCCATCGTGGCCGACTGGATCACCGACGGCACGGCAGATGCGTTGCTGGAAGAACTGCGCACGGCACTCGACGGGCGCAACGCCATCGCCCGGACGATGCTTGGCGCCGGTCTCGTGACGGGCGGCGGCATGCATGCCTGGCTGCCCTGTGAGTCCCCACAGGCATGGGCCACGCGTGCCGCAGAAGCCGGCGTTGGCGTAACCGTGGGTAGCGACGTTGCGCAGGGCCATGCCCGGGGCCTGCGAATCAGCCTTACCGCAGAAGAGGATGGCAGGCGCCTCGAAGAAGCCCTGCGGATCGTCGCCGGCCTGCGCTGATCAGCCCCTGACGCGCGCCGTCAGCTTTTCCAGTGCCTTGCCCACGGCAGCAAAGGCGAAGGCCCCCGTGACATGCGTGGCCGCGCCGAGGCCGCCGCCACAATCGAGCTTCAGTGCGTCGCTGCCCGGAGGGCGTACCCCGCAGACGCTGCCATCGGCCTGCGGATACTGGACGTTCTGCATCGAATAGACCGCCGAGACACCGAAGAAGCGATCTGGATTGCGGGGGAAGCCATGTTCCTGGCGAAGCTTCTTGCGGATCATGCTGAGCATGGCGTCGTGCTCGGTGCGCGACAGGTCGCGGACCCGGATCAGGGTAGGATCGGTGCGACCGCCCGCCGCACCGACCGTCACCAGGGGCAGCTTGCGCCGGCGGCACCAGACGATGGTCTCCAGCTTCACCTTGAGCGCGTCGCAGGCATCGATGACCATGTCGTAGCCACGGTCCAGCAGGTCGTCCAGGTTCGTCGGCGTAAGGAAGCTCTCGATGGCCTCCAGGCGCAGCAATGGATTGATCGCATGGGCACGTTCCGCCACGACACCCACCTTGGGCTTGCCGTACTGGCCATCCAGGGCGTGCAGCTGGCGGTTGGTGTTCGACACGCAGACGTCGTCGCCGTCGATCAGCGTAAGCCGGCCGATACCACTGCGGGCCAGCGCCTCGGCGGCCCAGGAGCCCACGCCCCCGACACCGATGACGCATACGTGGGCGTCGGCGAGGCTTTGCAGGCTGCCTCGGCCATAGAGCCGTTCGATGCCGGCAAAACGCTCGGCCTGGGCGGTACTCACGGGAATCTCTGTAGACGACAAAGCAGGCATTATCTCATATTGAAAGAATGGGACCGTCGGCTATGCTGGCAGTCTCATGATCCATGGACATCCGATGCGCGCCCTGCTCCTCGTCATCCTCGGCCTCGCCATTGGCGCGATCGGGGCGACCTTCGCCCTGTCGGCGCTGCGCCAGGGCACGCCGTACCACAAGGCCGTGATGGCGGTTATGCAACACCATATGGGCGCGCTGCGCGACAACGTGCGGGCGAACCGCTGCGAAGCCAAGGTCACGACCGGGCATCTGCTGCGCCTGCGCCAGGAGGCCGGGGATATCGGCGACGCGTTTCCCGGGGCCGACACCGGCTTCGGACAGGCCGCCACGCACCTGGCGTCCTCGCTGGACGACGCCATCGCGGCGGCGCCCGCCGATTGTGCCGGCCTTACGGCCGTGATCGCCCGGGTGGGCGAGTCCTGTCAGTCCTGCCACCGGCAGTACCGATGAACCGCATCCTGAGCGCGACCCGGGGGAACCGATGATGAGCCCGCCAGAGGACAGGCCGCCAACCCAGAAGCCGTTCGTCCACATGCAGTGGTGGCTGCTGTTGCGCGCCATGGCGCGCTTCGAGACCACCATGTTCCTGCGCACGCGCTATTCGCAGCCGAAGATGGTGGCGATCGGCGTGGTGGGCAGTTTCTCGCTGGCGGTGTACTACCCCATCTGGGCGTACCTGTTCCCCCAGCCGTACGAAAACCTGCCGATGCGGCTGATCTGCAGTGCCACGTTCATCCCGCTGGCGCTGCTGCCATGGTGGCCGCGGCGCCTGCGCACCCATCTGCCCACCTACTGGTACTTCGCGATGACGGTGGCGATGCCGTTCTTCGTGGGCTACATGACGCTACGCAACGCCACGCCCGCCTGGCTGATGACCCACCTGGCCTGCGTGATGCTGCTGATGATGCTGTTCGACATCGCCAGTTTCTTCCTGGTGTTCACCCTGGGTACCCTGCTGGCGGGGCTGGTCTTTGCGCTCTCGCCGGACGCGCACCTGCACGGCCGGACCATGCTCGAATACGTGCCGCTGCTGCTGTTCGGCATGGTGGGCGGGGCCACCTGCACGGTCTCGTCCAACATGGCCGAGCAATCGCGTATCGACGCGCTCACGGCCGCCTCCAACAATATCGCCCACGAACTGCGCACTCCGCTGGGCTCGCTGCGTATCGCCGCGCGCGCCGTGGCGCGCTATATGCCCGACCTGCTGCGCAGCCACCGGCTGGCGGAAAGCGAGGGGCTGGCCGTGCCGGAGATCCGCACGCAGAACCTGCATGCCCTGGAACGCAGCATCGGCGTCATGGAGCGCGAGGTCACCTACGCCAACACCATCATCGACATGCTGCTGCTGTCGGCACGGCCCATCGGCGAGGTGCCGCTCACGCCGCTCAGCGCCCGGGATTGCGTCGAGCAGGCCCTGCGGCGCTTCCCGTATGGCTCCCGTGCCGAGCGCGACCGCATCATGCTGTCCCCCACGGGCGACTTCCCTCTCAGCGGCGAAGAGACGCTGGTGGTGCATATCCTGTTCAACCTGCTTCGCAATGCGCTTTTTCATACGGACCGCGCCGGCAAGGGCGAAATCCGGATCTTCGTAGAACCGGATGAACCCACCAACCGCATTCGTGTCTACGACACGGGGCCAGGCATCCCACCGGACGTCCTGCCGCGCATTTTCAACCGTTTCTACTCCTACGCCAGCACCAGTGCAGGCGCAGGCACGGTGACAGGGCTGGGCATAGGCCTCGCTTTTTGCCGCGCGGCGATGGAGCATATGGGCGGTAGCATCGTCTGCCGAACCAACCTGGGTGAGTTCACCGAATTCATCCTTACCTTCCCGCATCCAGAAACCGGGGACCGGCAGTGATGACGTTGAACTCGCAGGGCGATATCCAGCCCTTCCATTTTCCGACCACCACGGTGCTGGTGGACGACCACGAGGAATACCTCGACGTCGTGCCGCTGCTGCTCGACCCGATGGTCCGTGTACGCACCTTCAGCTCGCCCCGTAGTGCCCTGGCCACCCTCGGCAACAACGGCAGCCGCCCCGTGCCCGGCGGCGGCTGGCTCTATCGGTGGAAAGACCGCCCGTCCGAAACCCAGGAGCTGGTGGCCCTGGACATCGACTCGATCCATCGCGTGGTCTACGACCCCGAGCGCTTCGCCGAGATATCGGTGGTGGTGGTCGACCAGGCCATGCCGGAGATGGACGGCATCACTTTCTGCAAGCGCCTGCCGAACCCCCACATCGGCAAGATCCTCCTTACCGGGCGCGCAGACGACGCCACGGCCATCGATGCGTTCAACTCCGGCGTCATCGATCGCTTCATCCGCAAGAGCGACCCGCTTGCCATCGAAAAGCTGCAGACCGCCATCGTCGAGCTGCAGCGCCGCTATTTTGATCGTGCCAGCGCCTTCGTGGCCGAGACCCTGGCCCTGGGCAATTTCCGGTTCCTGCGCGATCCGGCATTCCGCGAAGTGCTGCAAAGCGTCACGGCCACGTTCCAGCCCGTGGAGTGCTATGTGCACTGCAATCCCACCGGCCTGCTGCTGGTGGACGCCTGGGGCATCGGCCGCTTCCTGCTGGTCCAGACCGACGAAGACCTGCGCACGCATTATGAAATTGCGGCAGATCTGGGGGCTCCTCCTGCCGTGCTCGACGCCCTGCGCAGCGGCGACGCCCTGCCCTGGTTCGCGTCGCGTGACGGCTTCTACCACAAGGGCGTGGAGAATCCGGAAAGCCACATGTACCCGGCGACGGCAGTCTCTGGCGAACAGTGGTATTACTACGCGCTCATCGACGATGTAGAGCGGTTCCGTCTCCAGCATGTGAAGTCGTATCGCAGCTGGTTGCGTGAGCAGGACCTGAGCCTTTCGGCAGACAGTCGTCCACGCTTCATCTGAGCTGTCCAATTTTCTCAAACGGAGAGACATCCCCGTGGCCCACTATTGGGCCTACGGCGACGTCCCCTGCATAGGAATGCACTTTGTCGTTCCGACCCGACGGGTCTGGCGACGTCTCTACTGGTAAGGCAAGAGGCGGGATTCCCCAAGGGAATCCACAGGATGCCTCGACTCACATCACGCGCTGGCCGGGCGAGGCCTGCGCGCGTGTGCAGCACGGGCGTGCTGCGCACGTGGATATCGCCCACCCCCATCACCACCAGAGAGATGACCCATGGAGAAAGTTACCGTTCTGCACCGCATTGCGAAGGCACCGGCACTCCCTGATTTCGTCCATCGCAGGGTAGAGAAATTCCACAACGAACGCGTTGCCATTGACTGGGGCGGTCGTCACATTTTGCGCGGTCGCCGCCCTCAATCCGATGCACTGATGCTCCAGAGCAACGACTACCTCGCGATCGCCGGCCATCCCGCCATCGTCGAGGCCCAACGCGAAGCACTCAGCAAGGGCGGACTGGGCATGATGATGTCCGCCCTGTTCCAGCAGGATGCCGACGAACCCATCCACCGCGCAGAACGCGAGCTGGCACGTGCCGTCGGCAGCGAAGACGGCATCCTTGCCCAGTCCGGCTTTGCGGCCAACGTGGGCCTGATCCAGTCCATCGCAGAGGATCGCATCCCCGTGTACGTCGATATGCTGGCCCATGCATCGCTATGGGAAGGCATTCGCAGCGCCGGCGCCAAGGCCGTGTCGGTGCTGCATAACGACGTAGCCCATCTCGAACGGCAGATCCTTCGCAACGGACCGGGCGTGATCGTGGTCGATTCCGTTTACAGCACCAACGGCAGCCTGGCTCCGCTGGAGCGCATCGCCGATCTGTCGGAGGCCAATGGATGCGTGCTGGTGGTCGACGAATCCCATTCGCTGGGTACGCATGGCGATCTGGGCGAAGGTCTCGTCGCCAGCCTGGGCCTCAACGATCGCGTGCACTTCATCACCGCCAGCCTCGCCAAGGCCTATTGCAGTCGCGCCGGGTTCATCGCCTGCACCACCCGCTTCAAGGACTATTTCGGCTGCGAAGCGCTGCCCGCCATCTTCAGTTCGTCGCTGCTTCCCCATGAACTGGCCGGCCTCAGTGCGTCACACCGGGTCATCCAGAACGAAACATGGCGGCGCCTTCGCCTGAGGGATGTCACGCAGCACGTACGCCGCGAACTGGCCGCACTGGGTTATCCCATTGCCGATGGTACGGAACAGATCGTGGCCTTCGAAGCGGGCGAGGAACTGCTCACCGCCCATGTGCGGGATGTCATGGAGCAGCATGGCATCTACGGCTCCGTCTTCAGTGCGCCCGCCACCACGCAGAGTCGTTCGCTGCTTCGCCTCACGCTCAACGCGGGCATGAGCGACGGCGATGTGGAGCGCCTGGTAGACACCTGCCGCGATGCGCGCGAAGTCATGCGCCTTCCCGAATGGAGTGCCAGCCGTCGCGCACAACGCGAGGGCGCCCGCCAGCTGGCCATGGAGGTAGCCTGACCTGCAAGAGGCCGCGTTCGTCTGCGCGTCAGCGCAGGCGAACGCGGCCGCGCAGGATGTCCCAGAACATCCGCCAGTCGCCCATGAGGCTGTAGAGCGGATGGCGGAAGGTGGCCGGGCGATTCTTCTCGAACACGAAATGGCCTGCCCAGGCGAAGCCGTAGCCAGCCACGGGTACCAGCAGCAGCCATAGAAGCTGGCCGGTGATCACGGTGAGGGCAATCACCAGCAAGACTACCCAGCTACCCGCGAAGTGCAGCCGCCGACATCGCACGTCGGCGTGCTCTCCAAGGTAGTACGGATAAAAATCACGAAAACTGGCGAACGTCGACATGGCGACCCTCCCTTCAGTGCGGCGGCAGGGGAATACGCTCGTGCTCGTCGCCGGGCACGGCGGGAAAACGCTCTGCCGAAGCCGCCCAATCCGCCTTGGCCGCTTCGATCAGCTCCTTCGAACTGGCAACGAAATTCCACCACAGGTGACGCTCGCCATCGAGCGGCGCGCCGCCGAACAGCATCACCAGCGCATCGTCACGTGCTTCGAGCACCGGCGGCTCGCCATCGTGGGCCACGCCCATGTCCAGTGCATTCAGGTCGAGATCGCCGAAGCGCGCGGCACCCTCGACGACATAGGCGCCCCACTCCGCGTGATGCCCCGGCATGGTGAGGCGAGCACCGCGCTTCAGGCGCGCCTCGACGAAGAACATGGGTGCAAAGACGCGCACGGGCGAGGTAACGCCAAAGGCATCGCCAGCGATCACCACCAACTGTCCGCCATCGACATCCACGCGCGGCAGTTCGCTCGCCGGGTGATGGTGAAATTCCGGCTCGATCGTCTCGTGGGTCTTCGGCAGGGCCACCCACACCTGGATGCCATGCAGATTCTGGCCGTGATGACGCTCCACCGGCGGCGTGCGCTCGGAGTGCACGATGCCGCGACCGGCCGTCATCCAGTTCACGTCACCCGGATGGATATCGACATGGCTGCCCAGGCTGTCGCGATGGCGGATCGCGCCATCGAACAACCAGGTGACCGTGGCCAGGCCGATATGCGGATGCGGACGCACATCCATGCCGGTGTCTTCACCAAACGCGGCAGGGCCCATCTGGTCGAAGAAAACGAACGGCCCCACATGACGGGCTTTCAGGTGGGGCAGCATGCGACGGACGACGAAGCCATCGCCCAGGTCGCGCTGTTTGCCGTCGATCAGATCCGGACTCATCGTCACTCTCCGCTAGAACTACCCGAAGCGTAACGCAACACACGTTGCCGTTTGCTCAGATGGCGTTTGCGATCCGTGCTGCGACGGCATCGGGCGCTTTCATCCAAGCGAAGTGATCGGCGGCGGCACCACCCAGATCATCGCTCGACAGGATGGCCGTCGTGTGTGCGGCTGCCGGCATCTTCCCCTGCAGCCATTCCAGCGATGACAGGGGCGCGAGCCAGTCTTCGCGCAACAGCCATGCGTGCACCGGAGCCTTCTGACGCGCCAGCGCTGCCTCGAAATCCACCGGCATGCCGCGCGCCGCATAGCGCCCTGTGCGTCCGCTGCGCCCCCAGTCGGCGATCACGCCACGCGCCTCGTTACCTCCGAAGCCGATGCTATGTCCTGGCAGCCGGCCCACCAGTTTCGCCAGCAACGGGGCGAAGACGTAGGCGCCATAGGTCCAGGGCTTGAAGCGACGCCAGTACGGGGCGCCCGTGGCAACCAGCACGACGCCGGAAAGCGGCACCGGTGTCGTCGACGCCAGCAGGCAGGCAAGCTGACCACCCAGGCTATGACCGCCCAGCAGCACGGGCGCGCCGGGAGCCGCTGCGCGCAGCGCATCGAGGCTGTGGGGCAGATCGTCGCCAAGCAGCTCGCGGTAGCCCCAGTCCTGCCTTCGGCCCGCGCGTCGGTCGCTCGAACCATGGCCACGCCACTCATGTACGCCGACCACGACACCGCGGGCCGCCAATGCCCGCGCGAAGGCCTGGTAATGCCTGGCGGATACGCCCATCGCCGGAACCCAGAGCAGGCAGGCACGCACAGGCCCCTGGGGTCGGTAGAGCATGAGGTCGGCGCGAGCCCCGTCCGTCATCTGCAGGGAAAGGGTTTCCGGGTGAATTGCCGGATCGGCCGCTGGTTCGCTCATGGTTTTCCTGAGGACAAACAAAAACTCCCCCGGGAACAGGGGCCCGGGGGAGCGGAAGTCGATGCAGATCCAGGCAATGAAGCCCTATCCGCCTGACAAGGTCTTACTTCGGAACGACGTTGTCGGCCTGCGGACCCTTCTGGCCCTGCGTCACCGTATATTCAACCTTCTGGCCTTCCTGCAGGGACTTGAAGCCATTGCCCTGGATCGAACGGAAATGCACGAACACGTCCGGGCCGCCCTCGTCCTGAGTAATAAAGCCAAAACCCTTGGCGTCGTTGAACCACTTCACCGTACCAGTTGCCATTACACACACCTCTATCGAACACACAAAAACCCGGCTCGCGAGCCGGCGACGTTACTGGGCATGCATGGCGGGGTGATGCGATGGAGCGTATCGAATCGCTTACATCGGGTCACTCGCGTGACCGCGCAAACACAGTACGGTGGATGATAACCACATTTCCCTGAAGTTCTGTAGGGGAATTCCTACAGAGGTCGAATTTTTGACACCGATCACGCCTCGTTACGTGAAGGAAGCGCGAAATTCGGCAATCTATCCAGGAGGGATGTCGCGATACTCGGGTTTAGCGGGTCACTTAATGGCGGGTTGCCCTGCATTTGGGAGTGCAGCGGCTTTATTCCCGTGAACAGGCCGGATCAGGGCGATAAATCATATGCATATTCGGCATCAACGTCCCTGAAGCCGGAACTGTAGGAGCGCGCCTGCGCGCGACCGGGCGGCCGACGCCCCGTCCCCTGTAGGAGCGCGCCTTGCGCGCGACCGGTTTTCGCGATGATTCCGGGTCGCGCGCAAGGCGCGCTCCTACAGGAGTCTGCTCCAGCCGGGCCAATAAAAAAGCCGGGCGTTTCCGCCCGGCTTTTCGAAGCACAGAAAGTGAAAAGGCTTAGGCCTTGTTCACTTCCTCAGCCTGCAGGCCCTTCTGGCCGTTGACGACCTTGAAGGAGACCTTCTCGCCTTCGGCGAGCGACTTGAAGCCATTGCCCTGGATGGCGCGGAAGTGCACGAACACGTCCGGACCGTTCTCACGGGAGATGAAACCGAAGCCCTTGGCGTCGTTGAACCACTTAACAGTGCCGATCTCGCGATCCGACATAGAAACACTCCAATACGATATAACGAATAAAACCAGCAACTTATAGGAAGTTGCCGCTTACTGGTGTGCAAGGAAACGCGAGGAGCGAAGCGATGTTGCGGATCGTGATCAGCGGCATCGGGTCAACGTAACTCAATGACCCCGGCAAACACAGTGCGGCGATCATACCCGCGTCGGCGACAAATAGCGATGCCGGAACCCGTTCTTTGAGATTCATTCGATCCGGCCCACCCTACGCTAACGTCCCGTTCACCCGGTTCCGGCACATCCTTGCGGGGTGTCGCATCCGGATTGCGACGCCCGACCATCCATCGCCCACGTTCCATAAGGGGGACAGCCGACCATGACACACTCCCTGCTTCGCATCGCTCCGCTGGCCCTCGGCCTCCTGGCCCTGGCGGCCTGCTCCGACCACGGCACCCGTTCCACAGCCTCGTCCACCCGTACGGTGACGACCACGGCCCCTGCGACCACGACAACCTCGGGCACGGCCAGCAAGACGGCCACCACGTCGTCTTCCACGAGCCGGACCACGACCCGCACGTCGACGGTCAAGGAAGCCCCGCTGCCTGATAGCACCGGCATTGCCGCCTGCGACGAATACCTTGCCAGCTACAAGAGCTGCCACCTGGCGGCGGGCGTCTTCCCGCGCGACCAGATCGAGAACCGCTACGAGATGATGCGGACCAGCCTGCTCAAGCAGTCCCAGGACCCGGACATGCGAGACCAGCTCGGCGCCCGTTGCACGTCGCTGGCCAGCCAGCTCAAGGATGTGCTCAAGGGCCGCTCCTGCACCGACGCTCCTGCTCCTGCATCAACCCGCTAAGCGGCTGGCGATCGCCCTCGACAGCAACCCGGCCAGCCCGCGAGGCTGGCCGGCGTCGATCGCCACACGTGGCGTGTCGTGCCACACCGCGCATTCGATGATTGCCCCGGCCATGCCATCCACCAGATCGGGCGTCGGCAGCACACCTTCTTCGAGCCATACGCCAATGACCTGGAAGAGGCCTTCCTGGCGATGGGCTTTCGCATCCAGCCGGCCTACCAGTCGCCCTCGATGCAGAACAGGCAGTACGTAATAGCCGTAGCGGCGCTTCGCCGCCGGCACGTAGCACTCGATCGTGTACTCGAAACCGAACAGATCCAGCGCCCGCGCGCGATCCCAGACCACCGGATCGAACGGTGAAAGCACCGTGGTGCGCGTAGCGCGCAAGGTGTTCCTGCACGCCTCATCAAGTAGTCCCGCATGATCAGGGTGCACGTAGGCCACCTCGTTCCATCCGGTAACACTCACCGCGATGAGATCCCCCTCGTCCACCAGTGGCACGAGTTCGTCATCGGTCACGCGAGGCCGCAGGCGAAAATAATCGGCGATCCATCGCGCCTTGGTGATACCCAGCGCGCGCACGCTGCGCAGAATGAAGTGCCGGCGAATCTCGGCTTCATCGAGCAAGGCCATCGGCGGTGGCTCGGCCCAGCGCGATGTCACCCGGTCGGCAAGGTCGTATACACGCTGAAAACGCTCACGCCGGGTCACCATCAACTCGCCTAGCGCAAACCAGGCTTCAAGCCAGCGCTTTTCAGGCTTCCATCCCCACCATCCCGACGTGGCCGGTGCATCGCGCTCGAAGTCGGCCGCGCGCAGCGGCCCTTCCTCGCGAATGCGCTTAAGCAACGCTTCCATCTGCGCGCGCGATTCGTCATGCGCACGCCGCGCGTTCTTTGTTGCCCAGTGCCCTGCACGCCCCAGACGGAAGTCACGGTGATAACGGTATTCGGCTACCGGCACGAACGAGGCTTCGTGCGCCCAGCACTCGGCGATACGTCCTTCGGACAGGGCATCATCGAGCCACGCACTGCGATACGGGCCAAGGCGCGAGAACAAGACGAGATACGGACTGCGCGCCACGACGTGGATGGTGTCGATCTGCAACATCTCCATCGTGGCGATGGTGGCATCGACATCGGCGGCACGTGCCTTGCGCGTGCGTTTGCGCAGCAACCCTTGCGCTGCCAGATGCAGCAGCTGTGCAGAACGATGCGTAAGCACAGGGCGCGTGGAGGGATCGTCTGATACGCGTGACGCCACGGTAGAGGCCTGTTCGCAGTTGGGCCGCCATTAAAACGTCCCTTGCTAGCGTCGGCAATGCCGTCGCGACGAGCGTGCCGCGACACCTTACCACGATGACCCACAAGGAGGCTTTCGATGAAGAAGCAAGTACGTGCCGCAGTCCTTGGTGCTTCGCTGTTACTGGCGGGTGCCGCATTCGCGCAGAATGCGCCCCAGCCCGTTCCGCCTCCGCCGCCGGGTGAAGCCACGCCGCCCCCGCCGCCGCCCGGCTCCATGCCGCCTCCGGCGCCGCGCCCGGCCAACGACACCACGATGCAGCAGGCACCGCCGCCTCCGGCCATGCCGCCAGCGGGTGCCGATGCACCGCCCCCGCCTCCGCCGCCCGGCGGCGCGGCCGCCACGATGAATGCGCCGCAGGGCCAGGTCACCGTGAACAGTGGCATGGCGCCCGCGAAACCGTCGGGTCCGGCGCCTGATTTCAAGACGCTGGCCGGCAAGAAGGGCTACATCACCGAGAAGGATGCGTCGCAGTTCCCGCTGCTCGCCAATGACTTCGACTATGCAAGCCACAAGAGTGGCAAGGTCACCAAGGCACAGTACGAGGCCTGGGTGAAGAAGTCGGGCGCCAGCGGCCAGTAAGCGAGTCGCGATGACTCAGGAAAACGGAGGGCTGCGGCCCTCCGTTTTCGTTCAGGGCCGTGCTGCACGTTTTTCACACATCCTGCGCGGATACACTCCCTCGCATCAGCCGGCCGGAGCGCCGGCCAGAGGGAGCCATCACGAAATGAACCGTCACACCGCGGCGCGGGCGCTCGGCGCATGGGTCTGTGTCCATGCCGGGCTGGCGTTTGCCCAGAATCCCAGCCCCACCGACATCCGCGCCTGCTCGGCCATCGAGACCGATGCACAGCGCCTGCTTTGCTACGACAAGGCCGTGGGCCGCACCCAGATGCCGCAGGCGGCGAAGAAGGAAGACATCAAGGCCGATACGGTCAGCGTGGATCTCGCCACGCGCAATTCGCGCGATGTCGCCAAGCCGCTGTCGCTGCTGGACAGCCGCTGGGAGCTTTCGCCGGAATCCAAGCTCGGCACGCTCAACCTGCGCGGTTACAAGCCGACGTATGCCCTGCCCGTTTTCGTGGCGTCACGACAGAACACCACACCGCACAGCCCAGCCGAAGGCCGTACGGTGACGACGCCGCAGGACCTGGACAAGGTCGAGTCGAAGTTTCAGATCTCACTCAAGACCAAGGTGGCCGAAACCCTGTTCGGCGACAACGGCGACCTGTGGGTGGGCTATACGCAGTCGTCCCGCTGGCAGGTCTACAACAAAGAGAACTCGCGGCCCTTCCGCGAAACCAACTACGAACCGGAAGCCCTGCTCGTCTTCCGCACCAATTACGAGATCTTCGGCTGGACCGGCCGCCTGGCCGACATCGGCATCAATCACCAGTCCAACGGACGGGCCAATCCGCTCTCGCGCAGCTGGAACCGCGTGGTGGCCGACATCGGCCTGGAGCGCGAAGGCTGGACCATCATGCTGCGCCCGTGGTGGCGCATCCCGGAGAACCGGAAGAACGACGATAACCCCGATATCCAGGATTACATGGGTCGTGGCGAAGTTCAGGTGGTGCACGAGGTGGGCAGGAACGAGTTTGCCCTGGCGGCACGGCATTCCTTCCGCGTGGGCGATCGCTCGCATGGGTCGCTACGCTTCACCTGGAGTTTCCCGGTGATCAACAACCTGCGCGGTTACCTGGAAGTGTTCAACGGATACGGCGAAAGCATGATCGACTACAACCACCACGCAACGTATCTGGGGCTGGGTGTGTCGTTGCTCGACTGGTATTGACGGGAGTGATTCATCGCTTCGGACCGGTCGCGCGCAAGGCGCGCTCCTACACGAATACCATGTAGGAGCGCGCCTTGCGCGCGACCGGTTCGAAGCGACACGCCCCTGCAGGAGCACACCTCGCGCGCGACCGAAGCCGAAGAAACGCCCGGACACACGCAGAAGCCCAGCCACCACGACAAAGCCCCGAGGACCCTGCCGCCGGCAAGGCCGGCTCCTACAAGACCCGCATCAGTGGTGGTGACCACCCTCGCCATGCACGTGGCCATGGGCCAGCTCTTCTTCCGAAGCCTCGCGCACGTTGGTGATTTCGACGGCAAAGTGCAGGGTCTGGCCGGCGAGCGGGTGATTGCCATCGACGGTGACGTTGTCGCCTTCGATCTTGGCGATGGTCACGTTGATGCTGCCCTGGTCGTTGCGGCCCTGGAACTGCATGCCCGGCTGGAGGTCTTCCACGCCCTGGAACGCCGCGCGCGGCACCACCTGCACGAGTTCGTCGTGACGCACGCCGTAGCCCTCTTCCG
Organism: Luteibacter anthropi; assembly: GCF_023699965.1. NCBI lineage: Bacteria > Pseudomonadati > Pseudomonadota > Gammaproteobacteria > Lysobacterales > Rhodanobacteraceae > Luteibacter > Luteibacter anthropi. Next base: position 3,370,956 of record NZ_CP077072.1, on the reverse strand, counting down.
GGGCGACATCGACCTTGAACTGGTCGCCGACCTGGCGACCTTCAAGGGCCTTCTCCAGACCCGGGACGATATGGCCCTCGCCATGGATGTAGGCCAGCGGCTCGCGACCGTCCGAGCTGTCGATGACGTTGCCCTGGTCGTCGGTCAGCGTGTAGTGGAAGGAGACGGCGTGGCGGTCGGCGATCTGCATGAAATTCTCGCTTTAAGGGGAGGTAAGGATGGCGGTATGCCGCCTTCCGGACTCCCAAGGCTAGGGGAGGCGCCCCCTCACTGCAAATCCCCGGGCCCTCCGATGCTGCGCCGCAACCCGCCGCGAGGCCGGATTCTGCTAGTTTTCCCGCTTTTCCCACTCCCCCTTTTCGCCACGCCGGGAACCGCATGTTCGACTGCATTCTGATTGCCAATCGCGGCGAAATTGCCTGCCGCGTGATCCGGACCTGCCGCCGCCTCGGCATCCGTACCGTTGCCGTCTACTCCAGCGCCGATGCCGATGCCCAGCATGTGCGGCTGGCCGACGAAGCATGGCCCATCGGTGGCCCGCGGCCGGCCGAGTCCTACCTGCGCGGTGACGCCATCATCGAAGTGGCCCGCCGCACAGGCGCCCAGGCCATCCACCCGGGCTACGGCTTCCTCTCGGAGAACACCGATTTCGCCCGTGCCTGCGAGGCCGCCGGCATCGCCTTCATCGGCCCGCGCCCGGCCAGCATCGACGCCATGGGCTCCAAGGCGGCTGCCAAGGCCCTGATGGAAAAACACGCCGTGCCGCTGGTGCCCGGCTACCACGGCGAAGACCAGGACCCCGCCCGCCTCGCCGCCGAGGCCGAGCGCACGGGCTTCCCGCTGATGATCAAGGCCGCCTCGGGCGGCGGCGGCAAGGGCATGCGCATCGTGCGCGAGGCGGCTGGTTTCGCCGAGGCCCTTGCTTCTGCCCAGCGCGAGGCAGCCAATGCCTTCGGCGACACCCGGGTGATCCTCGAGCGCTACGTCGATCATCCGCGGCACATCGAATTCCAGGTGTTCGGCGACACCCACGGCAACGTCATCCACCTCAACGAGCGTGAGTGCTCGGCACAGCGCCGCTACCAGAAGGTGCTGGAGGAAACCCCGTCGCCCTTCCTCGACGACGCACGCCGCGCCCGCATGGGCGAGGCGGCCGTGGCCGCCGCACGTGCGGTGGACTATGTCGGCGCAGGCACGGTGGAATTCATCGTGGGGCAGGATGGCGAGTTCTTCTTCATGGAGATGAACACGCGTCTCCAGGTGGAACACCCCGTCACCGAGGAAACCCTCGGCCTCGACCTCGTGGAATGGCAGCTGCGCGTCGCAGCGGGTCAGCCACTGCCGCTGCGCCAGGAAGACATCCGCGCCAGCGGCCATGCCATCGAAGTACGCCTGTATGCGGAAGACCCCGAAGCCAACTTCCTGCCGGGCTCGGGCAAGCTCGTGGCCCTTCGCCTGCCGTCGCCGTCGCGCCATGTGCGCCTGGACGGCGGCGTGGTAGAAGGCGACACCGTGACGATCTTCTACGACCCGATGATCGCCAAGCTCATCGTGTACGACCGCGACCGTACCCAGGCGCTGGAGCGCTTGCGCGAGGCGCTGGCGGTGACCGACATCGTGGGTCCGAAATCCAACGTGGCCTTCCTTGAGCGCCTGTCGCGACACCCCATCGTCGTCGAAGGCCGTATCGACACCGGCTATCTCGACCGCCACCTCGACGAATTCCTCGTCGCCGGCACAGCCGCAGGCGACACCGAACGCTTCGCCGCCGCCGTGGCCCTGCTGCTGGCGGACGAAACCGCGCCGGTACATCAGGCAGCGGATCCGTTCTCGCCCTGGGCCAGTGCCGACGCGTGGCGCCTCGGTCACGCCGGGAAGCGTGTCGTGGCACTGATGGAAGGCGATACCCGCCATGAGATCGAGGCGCATGGGCATGCCGGCCATTACGTGCTCCATGAAGGCGACACGAGTTGCACCGTGGCAGGCGCCCGTCTGGCGAACGGCGTGCTATCCGCCCGCTTCGACGAGCGCTCGCGCCGTATTCCGCTGGGCATCGAAGGAACCCGGGTTCGTCTGCACGACGAACAGGGCCGCCGCTGGCAGTTCGAGCGCGCCCCCGCCTTCGCCTGGGGCGGTGCCGAAGGCGCGGGCGCAGCGCATCTCGTCGCACCCATGCCGGGCCGCATCGTGCTGGTGCGTGCCGCACCGGGCGACACCGTGGAAGAAGGCCAGGAGCTGCTGGTGATGGAGGCCATGAAGATGGAGCTCGCCTTGAAGGCGCCGCGTGCCGGCACCATCGAGTCGATATCCGCCGCCCAGGGCGATTTCGTGGATGCCGACAGCGTCCTCGTCCGATTCGCCGAGACGGCCTGACCGGAGTTTTCATGAGCAACCATGTCCGCATTGTCGAGGTCGGTCCGCGCGACGGCCTCCAGAACGAAAAGACCCTGCTGGCGGCAGCGGTGAAGATCGAGCTGATCAATCGCCTCTCCGACACCGGCCTGGCCACCATCGAGGCCACCAGCTTCGTCAGCCCGAAGTGGGTGCCGCAGCTGGCCGATGCCGCCGAAGTGTTCACCGCCATCCGCAAGGCGCCGGGCGTGGTCTATCCCGTACTCGTGCCCAATCTGCAGGGGTACGAGCGCGCGCGGGAAGTGGGGGCGACGGAAGTGGCCGTGTTTACCGCCGCATCCGAAGCGTTCAACCAGAAGAACATCAACGCCTCCATCGATGAATCGATCGAGCGCTTCGTGCCGGTGCTGGAGCGCGCACGTGCCGATGGCGTGGCGGTGCGGGGTTACGTTTCCACGGTGCTGGGCTGCCCTTACCAGGGCGACGTGCCGGTCGCCGATGTCGTCCGCGTGGCGAAGCGCCTGCACGCACTGGGCTGTCACGAGATTTCGCTCGGCGACACCATCGGTGTCGGCACGCCGTCCAGGGCGCGCGCCATGCTGCGTGCCGTGGCGGCCGAGGTGCCGATGGCGGCGCTTGCCGTGCATTTTCATGACACCTATGGGCAGGCCCTGGCCAATATCCTCGCCTGCCTCGAGGAAGGCGTACGCGTGGTGGATAGCGCCGTATCGGGTACCGGCGGTTGTCCGTATGCCAAGGGCGCCACCGGCAACGTAGCCAGCGAGGATGTCGTCTACATGCTGCACGGCATGGGCATGACCACGGGCGTGGACCTCGACAGGCTGGTACAGACCGGTGCGTGGCTGGCGGAGCAGCTGGGGAAGGAAACGGCCAGCCGGGTGACGCGGGCGCGTACGGCCGCCTGATTGGGGCGGTGACGTCAGTACCCCCTCCATGGCAGCATCGGGCCATGTCCTCCGATCTCATCCTCCGCCCCATCGAACCGCGCGACGATGTCCAGGTCGCGGCGGTAATCCGCAGCGTCATGCCGGAGTTCGGCGCCGACGGCCCCGGCTTCGCCATCCATGACCCGGAGGTGGACAGCATGTCCGCCTCCTACGCCCTGCCCCGCAGCGCCTACTTCGTTGTCGAGAAAAACGGCAAGGTCATCGGCGGCGCGGGCATCGCGCCACTGGAAGGCGGTGCCGACGACACCTGCGAGCTGCGCAAGATGTACTTCCTGCCGGAAGCCCGCGGTCTCGGTGCGGCATCGAAACTCATGCGCCTGTGCCTCGATGCCGCGCGCCGCGCGGGCTTCTCGCGCTGCTACCTCGAAACGCTCACTGGCATGGATGCGGCCCAGGCGCTCTACCAGCGCCACGGTTTCACCCGCATCGACGCGCCCATGGGCGGCACGGGGCACTTCAGCTGCGACCGCTTCTACCTGCGCGGAATCAACGACGGCGATCTGATCGTGGCGCCCACGCCGCCCTCACTGACGTTCGCCATCGACGAACCCGGTCGGCCTGACGTTGTCCCGCTCATCGAACAGCTGCACGGCTACCTGTCCGACCTGGACCGTCACCCGGTACCACCCTCGGTCACCATCGACAGCCTGCAACGCCCGCACGTCACCTTCATGACCGCGCGCGTCGACGACATCCCGCTGGCTTGCGGCGCAGGGCTCGCCTACGACGACTACGTCGAACTGAAATACATGTACGTGCTGCCGGCCTGCCGCGGCATGGGCCTGGGCAAGCAGATGCTCGAAGCGCTGGAAAACGAGGTGCGCCGCCAGGGCGCGCGCGTGGTGCGCCTGGAGACCGGCACCGCCCAGACCGAATCCGTCGAACTCTACGAACGCGCAGGCTACCGACGCTGTTCGCCCTTCGGCGAGCACCGGGCGAATGCCGCCAGCATCTTCATGGAAAAACAGCTGTGATCCGTATCGCCACCGAAGCCGACGCCGCCGCGTGTCATGCCATCTACGCGCCCGTGGTGGAAACCAGCGCCATTACCTTCGAGACCGAACTGCCCGGCGAAGAGGCCATGCGTGGCCGTATTCGCACGCGGCTGGCCACGCATCCGTGGCTGGTCTGGGAGGACGAGGGCGAGGTGATCGCCTATGCCTATGCGGGCCGCTTTCGCGAGCGTGCGGCATATGACTGGATTGCCGAGACGTCGATCTATGTCCACGAAAAAGCTCGTCGTCGGGGCATTGCGCGTCGCCTGTACAACGCCTTGCTGGAGGCCATGCGGCACCAGGGAATCAACCAGGCCGTGGGCGTGATCACCCTGCCGGGCGAGACCAGCGTGGCCATGCATGAGGCCATGGGGTTTGCGCCGGCCGGGGTCTGGCCGAAGGCGGGGTACAAGCTGGGGCAGTGGTGGGATGTGGGGGTGTGGAGCCTCTTTATCAGCGAGCCGGTGGTGCCGCCCGTGCCTGTCGTGCCGTTTGCCGAGTTGGCGGCGCGGGGTGGACTTGTGGGGGTCGTGGGTTAGTCGGGCGTGGCGTTGGTCCCCGGTCGCGCGCAAGGCGCGCTCCTACACACCGGATCAGCGCGCGAGGCCCTGTAGGAGCGCGCCTCGCGCGCGACCGGCGCAGCCGAAATAACCCCAACGCCCGCCACCACCACTGCCGCGATGCGGCAACCGCCACTACCTGCCCTCGGCTAAACTGGGCCTCTTTGCCTCACGCATCCTTGGAGTACCCATGCAGCTCGATCAGGTCAGGGCCGTCATCACCGGCGGCGCATCCGGTCTCGGCCACGCCGTGGCCCAGCGTCTCGTTGCCGCCGGCGCGAAGGTCACCCTCTTCGACGTCAACGAAGAAAAGGGCCAGGCCGCTGCCGCGGCGCTCGGCGCCCATGCCAGCTTCCAGCGCACCGACGTCACCTCCGAAGAAGGCGTAGCCGCCAACGTCGCCGCCGCGCGCGATGCCATGGGTGGCCTCAACGTCGTCGTGAACTGCGCCGGCATCCTCGGTGCCGGCCGCGTGCTGGGCAAGGAAGGCGCCATGCCGCTGTCCACGTTCTCCAGCACCGTCATGGTCAACCTCATCGGCAGCTTCAACGTGGCCAAGGCCGCCGCGCAGCTGATGCAGTCCAACGATCAGGGCGAGGACGGCGAGCGCGGCGTCATCGTCAATACCGCCTCCGTCGCCGCCTACGAAGGCCAGATCGGCCAGGCCGCCTACTCGGCATCCAAGGGCGGCGTGGTCGGCATGACGCTGCCCATGGCCCGCGAACTGGCCCGTTTCGGCATCCGCGTGAACACCATCGCCCCGGGCATCTTCTGGACGCCCATGGTCGATGGCATGCCGCCGCAGGTGCAGGAGTCACTGTCCGCCTCCATTCCCTTCCCCTCGCGCCTGGGCAAGCCGGAGGAATTCGCGGACACGGTCGCCTTCCTCATCACCAGCCGCTATCTCAACGGCGAGACGATCCGCCTCGACGGCGCAGTCCGCCTCGCTCCGAAGTGATTCAACCAACCTACGTGCAGACACCATGAAAGCATCCGACGTAAAGAAGGGCAACGTCGTCGAGAACGACGGCACCGTGTACCAGGTGCGCGACATCGAGCGCAGCTCGCCCACCGCGCGCGGCGGCAACGTGACGTTCCGCTTCACGCTGTACTCAATTCCGGGTAACCGCAAGTTCGACCTCAGCCTGCGTGCCGACGACGAACTGAAGGAAGTGAGCCTCGACCGCCGCCAGGCGAAGTTCTCGTACATGGACGGCGACGCGTTCGTCTTCATGGATGACGAGGACTACACCCAGTACACGCTGGACGCGGCCGTGGTCGGCGACAACGCCGGCTACATCGTGGAAGACGTCGAAGGCTATTACGTGCAGGTGATCGACGATGCGCCGGTCGGCCTGCAGGTGCCCACCTCGGTCATCCTCACCGTGACGGACACCGCGCCGGAAATGAAGGGCGCAAGCGCCACCAAGCGCAGCAAGCCCGCCACGCTCAACACCGGCATCGAAATCCAGGTGCCCGAGTACATCACCAACGATGAAAAGGTGTGGGTGAACACCCTCACCGGCGAATTCGCGGGCCGCGCCTCGTGATCGCATCGGGACGGCGACATCGCCCGATGTCGCCGTCCCGCCTTGCCGCTTGCGTTCCAGTCAGGAAGACTGGGGCAGAATCTTTCGTTCAACGGATGAAAACCAGCACACCATGAGCAACGGCTACTCGTTCCGCGCCAGCGTCGTCGACGCGCTGATCCGGACGAAACGACCCGACGTCCCCATGCGGGTCGCGCTGCGCAACACCGCGGCGGTCGTCCTGCCGCTTGCCATCGGCCTCTACAGCGGACACCCGCAGGTCGGCATCGGCATCGCCGCCGGTGCGCTGGACACCATGTTCTCGGACCAGCCCGGCCCCTACCAGCAACGCCTCAGCCGCTTGTTCCTCGCCGCGCTGGCCGCCGGCGCCGCTTCGCTGGTGGGCTTTCTCATCGGCAATTACATCCTGCCCATGAGCATCGCCTGCGCCCTCTGCGGCTTCCTCGGCGGCATGCTCGTGGTGTTCGGCCCCGATATCGCCCGCGTGGGCATGACCAGCATGCTCCTGCTGGTGATCACGGCGGCCACACCGCAGGATCTGCGCGGCGCACTGTCGGGCGGCGGGCTGATTTTCGCCGGCGGCATGTTGCTGGCCCTGTTTTCCATTGCCGCGTGGCCGCTGCAACGGTATCGCCCCGAGCGCCTGGCGCTGGCCGATGTCTATCGCGGGCTTTCGGATCTGGCCCGCAAGCCGCAGAAGGACGGTGAAGCTCCCGGCCTCACCGACGCCATGAACACCTTGCAGGTCACCCTGCTCGGTCGATACCACGCACACGGCCGCGCCATGGAAGCCTTCCGCGTGCTGCTCGAGCTGGCCGAGCGTATCCGTCTCGAACTGGTCGCCATGGCGGAGCTGGAAACGCGGCGCGACGGCATGGGCGAGATGTTCCGCCAGGATGCCGCCCGCGTGCTTACCGCCGTGGCCGAAGCGCTCGACGCGGCCGAGCCACCGCAGCGCGCGGAGCGTGCCCTGGCCACGTTGCGCGCGAGCGAACGGGCACTGCTCGCCGGCAGCTCGGGCACGGGTTTGTCCGCACATATCCAGGCGCTGTCAGGCCAGCTCGCCGCCGTGGTGCGTAACGCCAACTGGGCCGGCAGCCGTGGTGAAGAACGCGCGCAACGCGCCGAAACCACCCTGCCGGAAACACTGCGCAGTGCCTCCGCCCTGGCGACCCTGCGCGCGAATATCACCCCGGGCTCGGTGGCCTTCCGTCACGCGGTGCGTTGCGCCGTGGTGCTTACCCTCGCCTTCGCCGCGTCGCGCTATTTCGAGCTGCCGCATGGTTACTGGCTGCCCATGACCGCCGCCATCGTGCTGCGCCCGGACTTCGCCGCCACCTTCAATTTCGGCCTGTTGCGCGTGGCCGGCACCGTGCTGGGCCTGGTCATCACCAGTCTGCTGCTGCGTTTCACACCGGACGAGACCTGGGCGCACATCCTGATGCTGGGTACGCTGTGCGTGATCTTCCGCTATCTGGCCGGTGCGCATTACGGCATCGCCGTGGCGGCACTGACCGGCACCGTCGTGGTGCTGCTCGCCTTCGAAGGCGTGGAATCCAACCACGCCATGCACGACCGCGTGCTCAATACGGCGCTGGGCAGCGCCATGGCCCTGCTTGCCTATGTGTTGTGGCCGTCCTGGGAGCGTCACCGTGCACGCAATGCGTTATCGGACATGCTCTGCGCCTATGCCGACTACCTCGATGCACTGGTCGCTCCCGCCGATGCGGGACGGCGGCACGAGGTGCGCATGTCCACCCGCACCGCACGCACGAATGCATTGGCATCCGTGGATCGCATGCGCGCGGAACCCGGCACGCCGGGCGTCCTGCAGGAACTGGCAGAGACGCTATACGCCAACGGCAATCGTCTGGCGCGTACCGCGATGACGCTGGAAGCGCTGATCGACGTGGGCGATGTACCGGAAGAATGGACACATGTGGGCCCGTTCATCCATGAGGCCTCCGTCGAACTGCGCCGCCAGGCCGAAGCGCTCACGCGCATCGAAGGCATCCCGGTGCCGCCTGCGTTGCGCGAACACCAGCGCGCCCTGGTGGACGCGCTGTCGCGCAGCAAGGACCGCGAATTCGCCGACGCCGTGGGCCGCCTCACCGACCGTCTCACGGATAACGTGGACACCATCGCCCACGTAGTAACCCGCCGCAGCACCGCCCCCATGTAGGAGCGCGCCTGCGCGCGACCGGTGTCACGCCACGCCACACCCCTGTAGGAGCGCGCCTCGCGCGCGACCCCTGCCTTGCGCCACGACCGGTCGCGCGCAAGGCGCGCTCCTACAAGAGCCGCTCCGCGTGGATTGCTGCACCGCCAGAGGCATCCCGGCGCGTCCGGCCATACACTCGGGGCATGCTGAAGATCGACACGCACGCGCACATCCTGCCCCGTGACTGGCCCGATCTGGCGGCCCGCTACGGTGACATCCGCTTTCCGGTGATGACCCACTCCCAGGGCCATCACCGCATCTACAAAGACGGCAAATTCTTCCGCGAAGTGTGGGAGTCGGCCTTCGACCCGGCCCATCGCATCGCCGACTACGCCCGTTTCGGGGTCGGCGTGCAGGTGGTGTCCACGGTGCCGGTGATGTTCTCGTACTGGGCCAAAGGCCATCAGGCCCTCGAACTGCACACCCACCTCAACGACGACATGGCCGCCGTGTGCGAAACGCATCGCCGCCATTACGCCGGCATCGGCACGGTGCCTCTGCAATCACCCGATCTGGCCATCCGCGAGTTGGAACGCTGCATCGACGAACTGGGCCTGCAAGGCGTGCAGATCGGCTCGCACTGCAATGCCTGGAACCTCGACGCCCCCGAGCTGTTCCCCTTCTTCGAAGCGGCTGCCGACCTCGGCGCGGCGGTCCTCGTGCATCCGTGGGACATGATGGGCACCGACACCATGCCCAAATACTGGCTGCCGTGGCTGGTAGGCATGCCCGCGGAGCAATCGCGCGCCGCCTGCGCACTGATCTTCGGCGGCGTGCTGGAGCGCCTGCCTTCGCTGCGGGTGATGCTGGCCCATGGCGGTGGCAGCTTCCCCTACTCCATCGGCCGCATCGAACACGGCTTCCGCATGCGCCCCGACCTCGTGGCCACGGACAACGCCCGCAACCCGCGCGAATACCTCTCGCGCTTTTTCTACGACTCCTGCGTGCACGACGATGCGGCCCTGCGCTACCTGCTCTCGGCCGTGGGCAACGACCGCGTGATGCTCGGCACCGACTACCCATTCCCGCTGGGCGAGCAGGAACCGGGCAGCGGCATCGAAGCACTAGGCCTGGACGACACCGCCCGGGCGCGCCTGTTTCATGGCACCGCCCTGGAATGGCTGGGTGTGCCCCTGCAACGTTTCCAGCCGGTGGCCGCCGTGGCGTGACACGGCGCACAGCCCGGCGGGCGCGACGCCCACGCAGCTTGTGCGAAAATGCCGCGGTTACGCGGCCGGGCCGCGTCCAGACCGAGGGGAACAACGAGTGATCCGTCCGCAGCCCTTCCTCGCGCTTGCCCTGCTCCTGGCAAGTGCCTCCGCCGTTGCCACTGATATCAGCATGGCAGGCGGCGATATCCGCTTTGCGGTACCCAATAGCTGGGTATCCATCATGCAGTCCGAAGGCGAAACCGAAAGCCAGGTCTTCCAGGTGCCCGGTGCCGGTGCCGCCGACGCCACGCTGGCGCGCGTCTCGGTCACGCTGAAGAAAGTGCCCAGCCTGATCGCCTTCCAGCAGTTTTCCGGCGAGTTGCGCAATCGTGCCACCACGCTCAAGGAATATGCGGCCGGCAAGCCGGCGATGCCCACCGAGAACGTCTATTCCGCGAAGGAGGGCACGGTGAAGCTCGCCTATTACGAGCGCTACTTCTTCGCCAGCGGCTATGCCATCCAGCTACGCTGCATCCGCCCCGCCAACGATGCAAAGTTCGGCGCCACCTTCGACAAGGGCTGCGCCGATGTCGCGGCCAGCATGCCCTCCTGATCCCGTTGAGCGCTTCCCCATGACCTCATTCGAAGCAACGCGCGCCTGGGCCGACGCCCAGGACGCCGCCGATCCGTTGCGCGCTTTCCGCGACCAGTTCCATATTCCTCCCCACGACGGCCGCGACACGCTGTACTTCTGCGGCAATTCGCTGGGTCTTCAGCCGAAGGGCGTCGCCGCTGCGTTGCAGGCGGAACTGGAAGACTGGTCCACCCTCGCCGTGGAGGCCCACTTCCGCGGGCGCTCGCCGTGGCTGCACTACCACGAGTATGTGCGCGATGGACTGGCGAACCTCGTCGGCGCGAAGCCGCACGAAGTGGTCGCCATGAACTCGCTGGGCGTGAACCTGCACCTGATGATGGTGAGTTTCTACCGCCCCACCCCGGAACGACCGGCCATCCTCATGGAAGCCGGCGCCTTCCCCACCGATCGCTACGCGCTGGAATCACAGGTGCGCTTCCACGGTTTCGACCCGGCCACCGATCTCATCGAACTTCAGCCCGACGGCCCCGGCGGCACGCTGTCGATGGCCGCCATCGAAGGCGCCATCGCCGAGCACGGACACCGCGTGGCACTGGTGCTGCTGCCGGGCGTGCAATACCGCACGGGCCAGGTGTTCGATATCCGTCGCATCGTTAAGGCCGGTCACGCCGCCGGCTGCCTCGTGGGCTTCGACCTTGCGCACGCGGCGGGCAACCTGCCGCTGGCCCTGCACGACGACGGCCCCGATTTCGCCGTGTGGTGCACCTACAAATACCTCAACGCAGGCCCGGGTGCCGTCGCGGGCGCCTTCGTACACGAGCGTCATGCGAAGGCCGACGTGCCCCGCTTCGCCGGCTGGTGGGGACACGACAAGACCACGCGCTTCCAGATGGGTCCCACCTTCGTGCCGACGCCCGGTGCGGATGGCTGGCAGCTCTCGAATCCGCCGATCATGGCCCTCGCGCCGTTGCGTGCCTCACTCGATGTATTCCAGCGCGCAGGCATGCCAGCCCTGGTGGCGAAGAGCCGTCGCCTCACCGCCTACCTCGACTGGCTCATCCGCGAACGCCTGGACGACACGCTGGACATCGTCACGCCCAACGATCCCCAGCAGCGCGGCGCCCAGCTCTCGATCCGCGTACGCGCAGGCCGCGATGCAGGACGTGCACTGTTCGGCCATCTGGAAAAGCACGGCGTCATCGGCGACTGGCGCGAGCCCGACGTGATCCGTCTTTCGCCCACCCCGCTGTACAACCGCTACACGGACTGCCTCGGCGCCGTGGAAGCCATCGAAGCCTGGCGGGACACGCACGCATGAGTCTCGGCGATCTGTATCCCTCGCCACATGCGGAGCATGGCGAGGGTTTTGCCATGCAGGCGACCACCCACTGGCTGCGTATCGTTCCCGGACGCACCCTGATGGGCCTCATGGCAGGTGGCCTGCGCGTAGCACTGCCGGACCTTCCGAAAGACATAAGCCATCCGGGCCTCGAAGCCACGGTAGGACGCTACCGCACCGCCGTGGTGGACGTGAGCAGCCACTGGCTGCGCGACAACCCCGCGATCACCGACCGGTACGCCACCGCACTGCGCGATGTCGTCGCCAGCAAGCACGCCCGGCTGGACGGCTACGCAAGACATGTCGCCTTGATGGGCGACGTGGAATTGTTCCTGGGCCCGGCCTTCGACCGGGTCGCCTTCGATGTAGCGCTTGAAGACGGCTCGATCGCCCACGCCCTGAAGATACTGAAGACCACGCCACCTAACGCTCGCGTGGCCTTCGCCGCAGCTCCCGAACCCGGCGCTTCGCCGTATGACGATCCGTACTTCCTGGCTGGCAACCAGGCCTGGATCGACGGCAACCGCCTGCTTATCGAGTTCGATCCCGAAGAAGGCGGCCGCGCAGAGACCATCGCAATCCCTCGCGGTCAGTTCACCGATGCACTGGAACGCTGCTGGTACACCATGATGGACGTAGCCGACCGGATCGCGGCCACGGCAGGAAACACCATCAAGCGCTAGCGCGCGGGAGCGAGCTGCGGCCGTTGCCGCCCACCCGGCCATCTGCTATTGATCTCTCCACCTTGTCGATGGGGAGCGCGCAATGGCTGTCACGGGAATCGGTGGGCTCTTCTTCCGGGCGAAAGACCCGGAAGCGCTGGGCAAGTGGTATGCCGAACACCTCGGCGTAGGCGCCGGCAAGTACGGCAAATGGGACACGCAGGCAGGAACAAGCGTCTTCTCGCCATTCAAGTCCGACACGGACTACTTCCCTGCCGACCGCCCGTGGATGCTCAACTTCCGCGTGGACGATCGCGATGCACTCTGCGACAAACTCCGCAACGCAGGCATCGAAGTCACCCTGAATGCCGAGTGGGACGCCATGGGCCTGGGCCGCTTCGCCCGCCTCCAGGATCCCGAAGGCAACCCAATCGAACTATGGGAACCCCCGGCCTGATTGCGCCTTCGAACTATGGCCCCCGGCCTCATTGTCCCTTGTAGGAGCGCGCCTCGCGCGCGACCACTCCCCTACTCATCCACCACAACAAACTCCGTCAAACTCCCCCGAAAATCCTCCCCCATCCACCCCACCACGCGATCCCGCTCCTCCTCACTCATCGGCACCCGCTCCCCCTCCACCTGCCGATACACAAACTTCCTGTACAGATAAAACCCCATCTTCCCTTCCGAAGGGAAAAACATCTCCGCCTCAGCGAAATAGAACTGGCCGTCGTACTGAGCCAGGATATGCCCGCGGGAAACCTCGCAAATCATTTCGCATGCCTCCTGCAGTCATGGGTGTCATGACAGCGGTACGTCCCAGGTTGCCAATAAAAGAAATTCCTACCGACTGATCGCACGGGATTTGATGCAGGGGACGTGGCACTCATGCATTCAGTCATGTCCAGCACACCGTACCCTCAGAGTCGATCCACACGCCCCAGGCAGGCGAAGTCGCCAGGAGCCGCACCCGTACCATCCAACCTGGTTGCCCGCCCGACGAGGCTACCGCCTACCGATTCGATCCCGGCAAGCTACGCCACACACGCCAAAGCTGGCATATCCAGTAGAGCAGAACCGCACCAACGCCTATACCTACGTGCAGAAGCACGGCGGTCCACCCGTCATGGCGTGACGCTACGCCATCATTGAAACCGCGAACCAACCACAAGGCAGAAGAAACACACGCGCCACAGATGAATACGACAAGACAGCGCACCCACCAGCGCCGCCCCTTCACAACCTCATCAATCAACTCAGCAATGAAAAGAAGAATCTGTTCCATGAATACCCAGAGCGGCACTTCGTAAACGATATCGAACAAGTAAATGCCAGCGCTCCGCAGACCACTCTTCGACGAAGCAACGTGGCAACCTCACCACGGGAGAGCATGTGCACGACTATACCAATAGATCGTCAACGCCTGATTTCGTACTTGTCATCACCCCGCAGGTAAGGCGTCGATGGCAACCGAGGACTCCATTTCGTGTGATCCTCCCTCCTGCTTTCCGCGAACCGTCCGAAGAACGATCGGCTTAGCGCCGTCAACCCGATGAGCATTGCCAAGCTACTCAGGTAAAGTTCAATGCGCAGCCTCGTGGCACGTATACCAAGTGCCTCACCCGGCTCGCACCAAAGTTTTTCACCCCTTTCGACTGCATAAGCCTGTCCTTCGTCATAGGTGGCATGAACGGTAACGCGGTCTCCAACACTTACATCACGTAGCGCGCGAACGCAGTTCTTGAGTCCGACAGAATAGCTCGCCCCAGCGAGATCAATATCTACGCCTGCCCTGTTGCAGCTAGCGCGATAACAGCTTTCATTTATCCTAACCACCACGCCGGCTGCACTTCGAAAAGCCCTGGTGTCCGGCGGCGCATAATCCACCAACGCACATACAAAGAATGGAATACCCAATAAAATCGATATCACAGCTACGCATAATGGGGCTGGCGATGTTTTTTGAATTAACCAAATAAACATAAAACGATGTCACCACCAAGATATTCTTCTGACAACGTGGACAATACCTATGCGAGGCGTGACCCACCCCAATTCCCGGGCCATCAGCCGGTAGAGATTCCGACCTGTTTTGGCGCCTGCGAATTCACTTGGGCCCCGCATTCACGGGCGAATTCGGCAGGGGTTTTCCATGCCAGTGCAGTGTGGCGTCGGTCCTCGTTATAGAACGTCCGCCACTCGCTGATTTTGCTCCGAGCGTCGGCTAACGACAAGAACCAATGCTCGTTCAGACACTCCTGTCGGAGACGGCCGTTGAAGCTCTCGACCACGGCGTTGTCGGTGGGCGTGCCGCGGCGTGAGAAATCCAGTCCCACTCCGTTTTCGTAGGCCCATCGATCCATCACCTTCCCTGCGAACTCACTGCCGTTGTCCACTTTGATGGCCGCCGGCTTGCCACGTTGAGCGACCAAGCGCGTCATCGCATCGGCCACGTGTTCGCCCGACGCCCCCCAGATTCGAGTAGTGCCCCGGTTTCGAGTCCAATTCCCCTTGAGCCCATCCCAACTTATCCGCCAAAGCTCCAGCCGAGCGGAAGCCAACCTGACCGGCTAGCTGCGCCGTTTCTTGTTGCTCAGAGAATTTCTTTTGATCGAAAACATTCTTTAGCGCTTCATCGTTAAGCATCGGCTTGCGGTCCAGTCCGGACAGATCCTTACCCGGATCGTTGCGTACGACGAGGGTGCCTTCGGCGACCCCCGAACGGGTGTCGCTGCTAGCGTTACCGTGTTGCGGCGTAGCAGCGGAGACGACGGTGCCGATGGCACCCGCGACGTTGCTGGCGATAGTGCTGCCGCCGCTGAAGCTGATCTGGCTGGCCTTGTACTCCGATTCGTTGTGCAGATCCTCGTAGGTTAGGGTGCCCGTGCTTAGCCAGTTCTTCGATGCATCCGCTTCACTGGCGATCTTTCCGCCCACGAGATAAGTGTTACCACCGACGTCCAGCTGAAATCCGCCGCTGCCGGCCTGGATACCGCTGACTTCGTTGACGCTGCCGTAATGGCTACCGACCTTGCTTTGTGCGAAGTAGGCATTGCCGCTGACAAAACCACTCTGGGTAATGCCTACCATCACCTTGCCGCCGGCCTGCATCGTCTTGCTGGCAAAGTCGTCGGTGTCCTGCTCGCCGTGGATCGTCAGGTTGTTACCGAGGTTGGCGACCACCTGCTGGCCCTTGAGCTGGGCGCCTTGGATCGTCGTGTCGTTACCGCTGACCAACGATCAGACGACTCAAAAGTATTCGGGCTAACTATTTTTGGCCAGATCACGTCGCCCATCGATATCAGGCTTGCATCAGCCTCTCGGCGTCGGTGCTTTAATGCTAAAAAGGAGCATGCCCACGACACCCACAAATGACGCTCGCTTTGCAGCCAGAACGGCCATCTGCCTCCATGGGAAATCCAATTCATTAAAAACGCTGTACAGATAAGCAATTGCCATAGACACCCCAAACACCATGAAGAAAAATATTCCTCCAGCCAAAAAAATTCTTATGAACCTATTTGGTCTTACTTTCATCAATCTTCTTCTTACTGGCGTTCATTAGTTGATCAAGCATCGTTGAAAGCAGCTCGGATGTCACAGGCCCCGTCACATTGCTATATATGTACGGCCTCAGTGTGCCCGCACCGGCACCACCTAAAATTTCTGTTGATTTGTCACCAGTCATATAACCGGCCGCCCCAGTCACACCTGATATCGCGGCTTCAAAGAGAGGGTTCTTACTCTCACCAAATCTCCAATTATTGTATTCAGTCTGAACAAACCCTCCCCCTGCACTCACGGCCGCATTCCAGCCTAGGCCGCCACCAACGCCGAGTGCACCACCAGCCGTTGCAACCGACACGTTGGCCCAGCGCACCGTACCCCATAACGACTCGCCACTATTAGGTTCGGCGTTAATAAGCTGAGACGTCAGGTTAACGATACCTGCTGTAGCACCCGCACCAGCTCGGGTAACCATAATATATCCCAGTATACTTCCTGTCGTTCCAGCACCTCGACCCGCGTTTGCTGCTAGCAAAAGTGGCGCTCCGCCTGAGATACCTGCGGTGGCACCTGTGGCTGCTACTTGGCCAACGAAAGAAAGAAATTTCCTCGAATCATCGTTCGCCCATCCATGAAACCGATCGTCAAAACTCACTGAGTTGAAGTAGTCGCGAAGCGCCTTATCCCTATCCGGATCACCGGACGGATTCATTGCCTGTAACACATCAGCCAGCGCACTGGGATTCCCCACCAAGTCTGCGGCTCCGATCTTACTATTCGCGCAATCCTTATCGGACGGGAAGAGCTCGTACTTCATACCCTCGGGCGTTACCGCATTGTTCACCGCAAGGAACTGAAGCGCACTTGACCGATCCTGATCCGAATCCATGCCAGTAATGTATCGCGAGGCGAAACCATCGCTCTCACTCATCGCAGCACGAAGCAGCATATTTCTGGCCTCATCGACTGATATGCCACGCTCTTCAGCATACTTCTGAGCAAGATCGTTGCGGATGTCGCTAATTAGCGGTAGATGAAGCTGGCGATTGTAACGATCACCATCCACCGCCACCTCATCTCCCGTCCGCCCACCAAAGGCGGTTCCGACTACTGCGCTGGCCGCTTCCATGATCGCATTGAACTCCTGCGATCGTGGATCAATCCCTTGAGATACAAGGTAGTACTGCATGGCTCCACTAACCGCCTGAGATGCTGCCGCTCCCTTGAGGCCATCTGCTGTATTGGCTCCGCTCATCGACGCAACAGCAGCTCCCACGACGCCGTGAAGAAGCGTACGTTCATTGCTTCCTTCTGCCCATCCCAACTTATCCGCCAAAGCTCCAGCCGAGCGGAAGCCAACCTGACCGGCTAGCTGCGCCGTTTCTTGTTGCTCAGAGAATTTCTTTTGATCGAAAACGTTCTTTAGTGCTTCATCGTCAAGCGTCGGCTTGCGATCCAGTCCGGACAGATCCTTGCCCGGATCGTTACGTACGACGATGGTGCCTTCAGCGATACCCGAGCGGGTGTCGCTGCTGGCGTTGCCGTGCTGCGGCGTAGCAGCGGAGACGACGGTGCCGATGGCACCAGCGACGTTGCTGGCGATGGTGCTGCCGCCGCTGAAGCTGATCTGGCTGGCCTTGTACTTCGATTCGTTGTGCAGATCCTCGTAGGTCAGGGTGCCCGTGCTCAGCCAGTTCTTCGACGCATCCGCTTCGCTGGCGATTTTTCCGCCCACGAGGTGGGTATTGCCGCCGACATCCAGCTGGAATCCGCCGCTGCCGGCCTGGATGCCGCTAACTTCGTTGACGCTGCTGTAATGGCTATCGACCTTGCTTTGCGCAAAATAGGCGCTGCCGCTGACGAAGCCGCTCTGGGTGATGCCTACTATCACCTTGCCGCCGGCCTGCATCGTCTTGCTGGCAAAGTCGTCCGTGTCCTGCTCGCTGCGGATCGTCAGGTTGTTGCCGACGTTGGCGACCACCTGCTCGCCCTTCAGCTGGGCGCCCTGAATCGTCGTGTCGTTGCCGCTGACCAGGGTCAGGCGATCGGTTGCGTCGATCAGCGTTTCGGCATGCGTGGTGCCGTTGCCGTGGGCCTTGCCCTGGCCCACGCTGGCTTCGGCGTAGATGCCCAGACCCTTCGTGCCGAAGCTGACGCCGACGCCGCCGGAGCCGTTCTTCGACTCGCTCTTGAGGCGGTGTTCTTCGGCCTGGCTGAGCAGGTGGATGTCGTTGGACGCGACGAGGGCGACGTTCTTGCCCTCGACCTGGCTTCCCACGATGGTCAGGTCGCCTCCGGTCGCGGCGATGGTTACATCGCCCTTGCTCCGGATGTGGCTGCCCGCCGCGGTTTCGTCGTAAGTGGAGGTCTTGCTGCTGGCACTCTTGCCGCCGATGCCCACCTGGACGTTGATGCCTTCCTGGCCGGGGCCCTTCCCGACACTGCCTTCCTTGCCGCTCAGGACATCGTAGGCATCCTTGCCGTCATAGGCCGCCCGCGCTGCATACAAAGCCTTGAGTCGGTCGTCATCGGTGTCCTTGCCTCGCATGACTGATTGACGGGCATCCATGCCCAGTTCGACGAGTTTTCCGCCGAAACCACCCGTGATGCCACTTTCGCTATGACGACGGAATTCCGATGAGCTGACCGAGTCCACCGCCGCGTCGATGGTCACGTCCTTGCCGACGATGGTGGTGGCCGTCTGGCTCATCACGTCGGTGCTGGTCAGATGCAGATGATTGCCGGCGGTCAGCATCACGCTGCCCTCCGTAGAGCCCACCAGGCTGCCAGTGTGGGTGACTTCCCGCAGGCTTTCGCCGCGGCTGTCCTTCTGACTACCGTAGAGTTCATTCAGACCGCTACGCGAGTAGCCCGTGGTGCGTACCGACTTTTCCTGATCGGTGGCGTAGGTGTTCTCGATGGCGTTGAGGGTCAGGTCGTTGCCTGCCGCCAGCAGCACATCGTGCGTGGCGGCAACCTGCACACCTTCGCCCAGCAGGTTGCGTCCGGCCGCCACCGTCACGCTGTCGCCGCTCAGCGATGTGCCATGGCCGATGGTTTGCTCGATGGTCTCTTCGCGCTGGGTGGTCTTGCCTTGATGGACCGGCGCGGCGCCACGGTTGATGACCAGGCCCGAGCGGCTGGTCTTCGATGCGTGCGTTTCGCTGTAACGATCTTCCGTGGCCGTGAGGTTGATGTCGCGGCCGGCCGCGAGCGCCAGGGCACCGTCCGCTCGCACCGAAGTGCCTTCAAGGTTCACGTCGTTACCTGCGGCAATGCTGACGCCACCGCCGGAGGTGATCGATGACCCCACGGCTAGAACATCGTCCGTCGCGTCATGCGTGCGCGCCTTGCTCGACGAGAACATGCCCGAGGTTTTCTTCACCGTGTCCTGCGACCAGGTGTGTTCTTCATCGCCAGCCTTCAGGTTGACGTCGTTCTTTGCCGCAAGGGCAACGCTGCCTTTCTCGCTGGTGATCGCCACGGCCGTGGCAGCGATGTCATGCCCCGCGCTGACGATCACCCCCTTCGTGCCCGACAGCTCGGTGCCTTTCAGGCTATGGTCCATCGTGCGGGTGCCGACGATCTTCCTGCCTTCGCGGCCGGCCTCGCTGTGCCGTTCCACGTCGGTGACGGCATTGAGCACCACGTCGTGGCCGGCGCTCACGGCGATCTGGTCCCCGGCCTTGATCTTTGCGCCTTCGCTGACCAGATCGCGGCCCGCGCCGAGGATGGCGTTGCCGCCAGCCTCGATCGTGGTCACCGTGTGCGTGGTGGTTTCTACGTTGTGGCCGTCCTGGCGCACGGCGCTGGTCTGGCCGATGGCGTTGAGGCTCAGGTCGCGGCCTGCGACCAGCTGGGCGTCGCCGCCCGCTTTGATCGCGCTGGCGGTGGCGCTGAGGTCGCGCTTGGCGGTGAGGCTGAGATCGCCGCCGGCGCTCACGGCAACGCGATCCAGGGTGAGGTCGCGGCCGGCGTTGGCGGTGAGGTTGCCGGTGGCGCTGATCGCGCCGCCCTGGGGCAGGCCCAGGCGCGAGGCGTCGAGCGGTGCGATGGTGTTGCCGAGCTGCACGCCGCCCAGATCCACGCGGCCGATGCCCGCGCCGCTCAGGATGTCGTTGCCGGCGGTGAGCGACACGTTGCCGCCCTTGATCGTGCCGCCGTTCAGGATGTCCTGCGCGGCAGTGACGCTGAGGTTGCCGCCGGCGCCGATGTTGCCGCCGTTGAGCAGGGTGCCGGACTTGAGCGTGGCGTCCTGGCTGGCCTTGATGCTGCCGGTGTTGGTGAGGTTGCCCGAGGCGTCGAGCAGCACGGTCTTGCCGGACAGGATGGCGCCGCTTTGCGCCACGTCCTGCGCGTGTGCGGCGGAGAGATACACCACCGGTACCAGCACCTTCTCGCCGTTGACCTCCTGCGACACCATCCAGACGATGTCCTGGGTGAGGCGGCTCATCTGCTCGGCGGTGAGGGCCACGCCGACCGAGAGCTGGAAGGACGACGCGACGTCGGCACCGGCGTCCATCAGGGCGCGGTATTGCGCCATGGCATCGGTGTTGTCGGTGAGATAACGACGGCCGGTGAGCGAGGTGATCTGTTCGAGCACCATGCGCTGTTCGTAGAAGCCGTCACCCAGGCGCTTCATCGTTCTTTCGCCGTTGAAGCCGAGGCGGTTCATCAGGTAATCGCTGCCGAGGAAGCCGGCCTGCGAGGCGAAGCGCGGATCGGTCTCCACCATGTAGGGGCTGCCGCTGCCCGGGCGGGTGGTGAACAGACCGTTGTTGGGGACGCGGATCTGGCCCGCGGGCGCATCGGGTGTGCCGACGCTTTGCGAGCCCGGACGCGGGCCGGCGTTGCGGGTGTCGCCACTGAGCGTATCCACGCCACTGACGCTACCGGCACCGGGTGCGCTACCCAGGCCGCCCACACTGCCGAGATCCACGTTGCCGCCGACATTACCGACCGTGCCGGCACCCTTGCCGGCCACCGGCGTACCGCCCTGATTGCCGCCCAGGCCGACGCCGGAAATGGGATTGCCGGCCGCATCGACGGTGGTGTTGTCGATGGTGCGGCCATGGATTTCCAGGGCGTTGCCTGCCGTCATGCGACCGGCGAGGCCCTGGCCCGGATCAATGGTGAGCCAGTCGGGACGCTGGCCGTCACCGATAGCGAGCGTGGCATCGTTCTGGAAATCGGCGTACTTCTGGAAGCCGTCTTCCACCCAGTGACGACCGCCCTGGTGCGAGATGGATTCCCAGCCCGTCCACCACTGCACCTGGCGGCTGAGCGTGCCCGTGGGATTCCAGCCGATGTTGCGGATGACTTCGCCGCCGACGTTGCTGTCACCGGAAGGCAGGCTGCCATTGGCGCCGTTGACCACGAGGTTGCGCGCGGCGGCGATGGTGGATTTGTCGTTGAATACCGAACCGATCAACGTGATGTCGCCGCCGGCCGCGATGCGGCCTTCCGCGCTCGCGCGGCTCAGCCGCTCGATGGAGGTCAGCGTGTCGATGTACACCGCCTTGAACGTATCCGGGCTGCCCTTGCCGTAGGGGTAGCCACGGCAACGGTGGTTGTCCTGCTTGAGGTCCTGGCAGTGCCGGTCCACCCAGGCGATTTCGGCCGCGTCCACCATCTGGCTCGGATCGACATACGGCGGGTGGTGCAGCGGATTGGGATCGTCGTAGCGATAGCGGACGATGTTGTCGGTGGTGTGGCGGTTGGCGAGCTGCTCCGCCGCACTCAGCGTGTACGTCTGCGTTTCGAAGACGCGACGCTGGTTGGTGATCTGGTTCGCCGCCAGCAGAATCGAACCGTCCGCCTCGATGTCACCGGAGTGGTTGGTGATCTGGATGGTGCGACCAGCGGCTTCGTTGGCGGCGATGAAGATATCGCCCATGCTGAAGACCAGCGCATCGCGGTTGAGGAAGGTGCCGCCGACGAAGAGGTTGATCTTCTGCGTCGCCGCGATCAATGCGCTCTGGTAGGCCGCGTTGTCCGCAACGCCACCCATGTCGGCGCCGTTGGTGAGATCCCAGGCACGGACGGTGATCGTGTCGCCGATCAGCGTGCCGGTGTTGTCCACGCGACCGCCGTTGATGGCGAGGGTGTCGCCTTCGATACGGCCACGATTGACGACATCACCACGCGAGTTCAGCACGGTGTCGGCGCTGTTGATGCGCGCGCCGCTGCCGTTCTCGATGCGACATGCATCGATGGTGAGGCCGCCGACGCTTTCCATCGTGGCCCCGTCGGCGTTGTAGAAGTTGCCGCCAAGGTGCAGGCCGAAGCGGTGGTTGGCCTTCAGCGTGCCGGCCGAGCCGTTGACGAAATCGCCCGGCAGCCAGATGTCGAGGTTGCGGCCGGCGATGATGCGACCAGCGCCGCTCAAGCCACCCGCCAGGTTGAAGCTGGCGTCGCCGTTGGCGGAGGCGTTGCCCCCGGCGTTGTTGAGCCACGCCAGGGTCAATGCCAGTTGCTGGCCGGCCCCGAACTGGCCGTTGACGTTGGTCAGCGTGGCACCGCCGTTGTTCCAGCCCAGATTCGCGCCGGCATAGACATTGCCACCGGTGTTGTTGAGCGCGCCCATCAGCAGGGTGAGGTTGTGCGCGGCCACGAGGCGACCACCGGAGAGGTTGTCGATGGCGCCGCTGTTGAGGATGACGTCGCCCTGGCCGCCCAGGGTGCCGTTGCTGTTGGCGATGGTGCCGCCAGCATTCACCGTGGTAAGGCCGTCGCCGGTGTTGGCGATGCGACCGCCCTGGTTGGACAGGCCGCCGGCGTTGATCGTGAGCGTGGCATGGACATCGCCGCTGCCGCTCTCGATGCGACCGTTGTCGTTGGCCAGCATGCCGTTAGCGGTGAGGCTGGCCGCGCCCATGGACTGAATGGCACCGCGGTTGTCGAGACGTCCCGTGGTGGCGACGTCGGCGGTGCTACCCGCGTACAGCTGGCCGGCGTTGTCGACGGCGCCGGCATGCAGCCACAGACCGCCGTTGCCGCCGATGAAGCCGCCCACGCCATTCGTCAGTGCGCCGGCGATGGCGAGGCGGGCGAGGTCGGCCGAGAGCACCTTCACCTGGCCGCTGCCGTTGGCGAAGCTGCCAGCGGTGAGGTTGAGCATGCCACCGGATTGCAGGGTGCCGCCGTGGTTGGACAGCGCACCGCCGGCGGTGACGGTCAGCGCGCTGGCGACCAGTGTACCGGCGTCGTTGAGGAACGATGCCGCGTCGAGGGTCGCACTGCGCGCCACGCTCAGCGTGCCCCCGGTGGAATCCACCGTGCCCTGGCTGTCGAGGTCGAGGGTGCCGTTGCCGACGATGCGGCCACGCCGGTTGGAGATGCCGTTCGTGCCGTTCACCGTCAGCGTACCGTCACCCGCATGCTCGATGGTGCCGTCGTCGTTGACGATGGCGCTGCCGCGCAGGGTGAGCTGGCCGGACTGGCTGGCGATGCGTCCGCCGCTGTTGTCGAACGTGCCCGCGACCGCGAGGGTGAGGTCGATAGTGCCGGTCTGGGTGATCGATCCCTGGCGGTTGTCGAGACGGCTGGCCTGGAGATCGAGGACGCCGCCTTGCAGGGCGCCATTGGCGTTCTTCAGTGCGCCGGTGGCGTGCGCGGCGAGGGTGCCGGCCGTGGCGATGCTGCCCATGCTGGCATCGATGTCGCCCTGGGTGGCGGTGAGTGCGATGTCGCCACCGGCGCGGGTGCGGCCGGAGGACAGATCGAGCGACGCGCCCGACAGGCGCAGGTGGCCTGCGGCCAGCGTGCTGCCCTGGCTGGCGAGGGCGCCGGCCACCACCGCGTCGAGGATGCCCGTGCTGCCAAGCGAGCCGTCGCCCAGCACGCCCGCACCGAGTGTGCCGGTGGAAGCGATGCTCGCAGCGACCAGATGCAGGTCGCCCCTGGCGACGAGCATGCCGGTGTTGGCCAGTGCGTTGGTGACCGTCCAGAAGGCATTGCCGCCCGCATAGGCGGTGCCGTCGTTGCTTGCGTCCGCTGCCGTGATGGTGAGATCGGTGCCGCTGCGCAGGCTACCCGTATTGCCGACATGATCGGCCGTGAGGTTTGCCTGCGTGGTCGCATAGACACTGCCGGCGTTATCGATGCGCGAGGATTGCAGCGTGAGGCTGTCGCCGGCATAGACGCTGCCGGTGTTTGTATTGGTGAATGCGGTCAGGCCCTGAGCGTCGACGGTAAGGCCCTGCAAGGTGCCGGCGTTGCTTACGGTGCCCTGCTGACGCAGGCGCAATGCGCGATCGGCGAGCAGGGTGGCGTCTTTCGCATTGTCCGCATCGCCGCCGCTGAGGGCGATGTCGCGCTTGGCGTACACGACGCCGTTCTGGTGGAGCGTTGCCGCGTCGAGGGCGATGTCGCGGCCAGCCTGCATATGGCCGGCCATCGTGGCCGCATGGGCCGACACGGCGAGATCGCGATCGGCGACGGTGGTGCCGCGATGGTCGAGCGCGCCGGATGCCGTCAGATGCACGTCGTTCACGGCGCTGACGGTGCCCGCCTGGGCGATGTCCGTGGCGGTGAGCGTCGTGTCGCCGGTATCGGCGATCAGCTTGCCGTCGTTGGCAAGCGTGCCTTTCGCCTGAACGGTGAGGCCCTGCCCGGCTTCCGCCGTGCCCTGGTTGGCGAGGCTGTCGCCCTTCAGGGCGACGTCGTTCTTCGCGTAGATGTCGCCGTTGGATGCGTTGGTGAAGGCCCGGCCGGCCGTGGCGATCAGCGCGCCACCGATGGCGTAGAGCTTGCCGCTGTTGGTGAGCGTATCGGCCGTGATCGACAGATCGCCGCCACTCTGCCACTGGCCGCCGTTGTCGATGCGACCGGCGCGCACCGTCACATCGGCATCCGAAAGCAAGGTGCCGCCATTGGTGGCGGTAGTGGTTGCCGTGATGGACAGCGCGCGCCTGGCTTTGAGCGTGCCCTGATTGTCGAGAATATCGGCGTTGATCGTCGTGGTGCCGTCGGTCTGCCACTGCCCGCTGTTGCCGATGCGCGCTGCGCGAGCGTTGACGTCGGCACCGGAAACGAGGGTGCCGCCATTGGAAAGCGTGCCGTCGGCCGTCAGCGACGCCGCACCGGCCAGGCTCAACTTGCCCGTATTGGCAATGTCGCCTGCGCCGAGGGTGGTCGTACCGCTGGCAATCAGCGTGCCGCTGTTGGCGAGGCGGCCTGTGGTGGCGATATCCAGCGACGTGCCCGCTTCGAACGAGGCGGCGTTGTCGAGACGAGCGCCGCGCACGGTCACGTTCTTGCCGGCATAGATATCGCCGCTCGCGTCGTTGGCGATGTCGGTGGCCGTGATGTTCAACGCACCGCCCACGGCATATAGCTTGCCGAGGTTGGTCAGTGCGCCGGTGAGCAGCGTGGCGTTATTCGTCGCGTAGAGGGTGCCGCTGTTGTCGAGGGCGCCGGTGGTGCGCACGTCGAGATCGCTGCCTGCCGCCACGCTGCCGCTGTTGCCGATGGACGAGGCCTGCGCCGTCAGACGCCCGGCCGAGACGGTCTTGCCCGTGAGTTCCAGGCGGCCCGCCTGGGTGATGGTGAAGTCGCCGCCTTGTGTGGCGAGTTCGCCCGCGTTACGCACGCCCACGCCGGCTTCGGTGCCGAGCAGGCGGATCTTGTTGGCATACATGCCGCCCAGCGCGGCCACGTCGAGGCTGACGCCCGTGCCGGTGCCATCGCCCTGGATGGCCTGCGTCGCCAGATCGCCGTAGTTGACCTGGTTGGCGCCGGTGATGACGTTGAGCTCGTTGGCCCAGACCTTCGCGTTGGCGACCACGGTACGCGCGATGAGGTCGAGCCGGTCGATGCCGGCACCGTTGAGGCCCGCCCCGTTGATAGCGAGCGTGCCACGGGTGACACGGAAGGCGGCCAGGCTGCCGTCGCCGCCGAATACCGGCGTGCCCGTGACGAGCGTGCCGCGCGTGGTGTTGATGAAGCCGCAGCCGTCGCAGGTGATGCCGTTCGGATTGGCGATGACCACTTCGGCGCGGTTGCCCGCCACTTCGGTGTAGCCGCGCAGGTTGCTGGGGTTGGCCGAGGTGACTTCGTTGACGATCACCCGCGCGGATTGCCCCAGCGACAGGTTGGTGTTGCCCACGATGTAACCGGCGAGCTGGCTCTGACTGACGTTACCGCTGTTGTTGAGCACCACGCCCTTGGGATCGACGTTGAAGTGCTCGTACTGGTTATGCGACACGCCCGCCTGCGTCGGCGCGGTGATGTTGACCACCGGCGTGCCGTTCGCGGAGGTGTCCACATGCGGTGCCTGCGCGGAACCTGGCGTGCCGGCCACCTGGGCCTGCGATGCGGTGGGCGTACCGACCAGGGCCACGCCAAGGGCGAAGGCCAGCGTATGCGAGGCGCGCCGCAGCTGCGCGAGGCGCATGGAAGAAGTGGCGGCGGTCGAGGTGAGGATCGTCGTCATCGTGCTTTCCTTGTCAGTACTGGTAGACGAGCTGGAAGCCTGTCGCCGGTCGCATGGTGTGCAGGGCGCGTCCGCCCTTGTCGGCCCAGCCCGCGAAGGCGTCGAAACTCACCGGGCCGAGGGAACCGCGCAGGCCGACGAACTCGCCGCGCAGGGTCTTGTCAGGAAGGTTCTTGATGCTCGGCCCACCGACGTGACCGCCGTCGATGCCGATATAGGCCGCCAGCGGCCACTGACCCAGCGGCGCGCTCAGAGCGTTGCGCCAGTACCAGCCGCGCTCGCCGGCCAGGGTTTCCTCGCCATCGAAGCCGCGTACGGAATAGCGACCGCCGATGGTGATGAATTCCGAGGCGTACAGCGTGTCGCTGCTACGCTGAGCGCGGAATTCACTGGTCCACTGCACGGGCAGGCGCCCCACCTGGAACGGCAGGTTGAGCGAGGCATCGAGCAGGTTCAGGCCGTACTGAAAGGTGGGCGAGCCGGCAGGACGGTCGCGCGCGTCGCGCTGACCACCGAACCAGGTCACGCCACGACGATGTGCTATGCGCAGGTCGAGCTGGGCGTGCCCCAGGTATTGGCGCTGCACCAGCGTCAGCTGCGCCGTGGTGACGTCGCGGCGCTGGGTGAGCAGCTCGGAATCCTCGATGAAGCTGCGCGCCTGGCGCTTGCCCACGCGCCATTCGAGCGAGGTCTTGCCCTGCCGGGTGCGATGCAACAGGCGTTGCACCGTGAAATCCATGGTGCGCGACTTGCCGCTGCTGACGAAGGTCTGCTGCGAGCCTTCCACCGTCTGGTGGTAGGTGTAGTCGTAGAGCGAGGTGATGAACGACCAGTTGCCCAGCGGCACCGCATAACTCAGCGAGTTGCCGCGCGTGCCATGGCCGGTGCTGTGGTAGACGTCGTGGTTGTAGCCCAGCGACAGTACATCGTTGATGCGTAAAGGGTTGTCCAGCCCAAGGTTGAGGCCGCCCTGGAGGCGGCCCGTGGCGCGCGAACCCGTGTCGTCGAGCGTGGCCACCAGATGCCACTGGCGCGAGCGCCTGGCCGTGATGACCAGATCGGATTCGCCCGGCTGTTCGGCGGGCGCGATGTCGATGTTGACATCCTGCGACGGCACCCGCTTGAACTGTTCGAGGCCTTGTTCGATGTCGCGCAGGTTGAGCAGATCGCCCGGGCGGGCGGGCAGCGCCGTCTGCCATGCGCCCACCGAGGTGTTGTCGGCGAAGCGCACGGCACGGATGGTGCCGGGCACGAGGGTGAGATGCAGCGTGCCGCTGGCGAGATCCTGCGGCGTGACGCCGACGCGCGTGGTGACGTAGCCCCGGTCGATGATCAGGTCGGAGATGCGCCGCACGATAAGGGCGACGCCTTCATGCCCTACACACTTGCCGAGGTAGCGATTCAGGTAACGCCTGGCAAAACCGAACGCAGATACTCGCTCGTCTTCAAGCACGAGCCCTGAGAGACGGAAGCAGTCTTTTTCAACGGGAACGTCGACGCGGTGGAAATCGGCATCGGGCGATGGCACGGCACCAAGCCGTACGTCGGGCGCCTGCTGTTGCTCCTGTCGGACCTGTGCCTCGCGTTGCGCGCGGTCACGCTGCTCCTGTCGATCAAGCTTGTTGACGGACTGAGCTTGCGTAGTTGCTGAAAATAGGCAAAAACCGGCCAAGGCCACCGGCGACACAGCATGGCTGCGTCGGGGCCTGTATGACTTTTCCATGTTGTCCCTGAAGACGACCGACCTGGTCGCCACGTATTTCGATGGGAGCTATTTTAGGGTGACAAGACAGAAAATTATCGACGAGCCTTATAGGACTAGTCCTAAAAGCATGTCGGAATTCGGCTTGAATACGCAGGTATAAGTCGCGGGCGGCGACTACAGACAATTCTGTGTTGTTTTGCTACGTTGTCACCGCTGCCTGCGCTGTCGGTTCACTCGTACTCGCAGGCAGCCTTCGCTCCAAGGCGGTGGGGGCGTGGAACCGGGAAGGCTGGAACCTCCCCGATCCCACTAACCACCGAGTCATCCTCAACTAGCGTGAACTAGCAAGGAGTCGTCCATGGCTATCTGCCATTCTACGTCACTCGTCCGCCCGCCGCTTCTCCGCGGTGGCCCACCCTCCGGTGCCCGGGCCGTTCCGGTCCTGCCCGAACGCGGTTGACGAACCGCGGCGTTCGCCGCGCCTCTAGCGCTTTGGCCTTGCCGTAAACACCCGGCGCGTTGCCGGCTGCCCGGTGATGGCCCGCTGACGCCGCATCCACTTCGACAATCACGCCGCCCGGCGTCCGCTCACGGACACGCCGGAGAGCCTCATCGTCCCGGAGCGATGCGCAGTAAAACGTCAACCTGACGTTGCGTTACCCCGTGGCACGTTCATGGAGTCCATGGCGTGCCACACCTGGGATGGGAGGGCGGCGCTGACCCATGGAGTCGTACATGAAGGACATCAACGAACACTGGATTCTGGAGGACGACGATGCCTCCACCGAACGCTTGCTCAATGAAGCGACGGAATGGCTGGCGTATGCGCAGGGGACGGCGCGGTTGCTGGCCGAGGTGGCGCATGAGGAAGCCGACGATGCCGATCACCGTGACCTGTCGCTGGCGATCGGTGGCGTGGCGGCGCTGGTGGCGGTGGGGCATTACTGCGTGCAGCGGGCGCATACACAGGTGTTGTTCGAGGCGCCGTCGAGGTACGACACCAGCGAGGTAAGCCATGGGCATTGAAATCGTGCAGATCACGATGGCGCTGGGGTTGATGGTGATCAATGTGCTGGTGTTCATGGATCGCCGCGAGGGAATGAGCCTTGCCACACGCGGTGCGCGCGGATTCGCGGTGGCGGCCTTCGGCAGCGCCATCGTGGCGTTGCTGGCGATGGATCAGTTGATGATCCAGGTATGGATACATCCGAAAGACGAAACGACGTTTGTGTTGTTTCGCCTCGCGATGACCGGAATGGGATTGGCAACGTCAGGCGCCGTAGCCTTCTGGGTACTATCGCGCTGGAAAGTGTAGGAGCGCGCCTTGCGCGCGACCGGTGGAACGGGAACGGTGATGGGCCGCGCCATGAACGGTCGCGCGCAGGCGCGCTCCTACAACGTATTCGCACCACGACTCCGTATCCCTGTAGGAGCGTGCTTGCGCGCGACCGGCGAAACCGGAGCGATGATGGGTCGCGCCATGAACGGTCGCGCGCAGGCGCGCTCCTACAACGTATTCGTACCACGACCCCGTGTCCCTGTAGGAGCGCGCCTTGCGCGCGACCGGTGGTGCGGGAGTGGTGATGGGTTGCGCCATGAATGGTCGCGCGCAGGCGCGCTCCTACAACGTATTCGTACCACGACCCCGTGTCCCTGTAGGAGCGCGCCTTGCGCGCGACCGGTGGAACGGGAGCGGTGATGGGTTGCGCCATGAATGGTCGCGCGCAGGCGCGCTCCTACAACGTATTTGCACCACGACCCTGTATCCCTGTAGGAGCGCGCCTTGCGCGCGACCGGTGGAACGGGAGTGGTAATGGACCGCGCATGAACGGTCGCGCGCAGGCGCGCTCCTACAACACGTCGCGATCACGTGGGGAGAGGCGGCGGGGGCGGCCCTTGGCGCGACTTGATGGAGGTGAGGGGAGCGGGCGGAGAAGGCCCGAAGGGGGCGGGTCAGGATGACCCGTCTTTCTCGCCGAGGCACGGAGGCCGAGTCGAGAAACCCCGCACGATCACCGGGCCCGAAGGGGCGAAGCCATCAAAACACTGAGTCGCGTAGCGGCTCCTCCTTTCCCGAGGGACACCGCAGGCCGGAGCGCCAAGGGCCGCACCCGTCGCCTCGTGCGCCGCCACGTCTCACGCGCCGATGCGAGGCTGATAGGCGAGCCCTTCCTACGGAGCGAAACACCACAAGGGCTGGGTACCTACGGAGCGCAACATCGCCGATGCGAGCGGCCCACGCACCTTCGGTAGGGCGGCTTTGCTTCACTACGGAGCATTACGTTTCAGACGGTCGCGCGCGAGGCGCGCTCCTACATGTTAGTCGAGGGCGAAGCCGGCGACTTTGCCCTGGGCATCCGGGCGGATCGTGTATGGCATGAACACGCCGGGGCCGAACTCGGCAATGTAGTTGTAGAGCATGCCCTTCTCGCCGGGCTTTCTGCCTTTGTAGACCATGGCGGTGGGTGATCCGTAGCCACGCATGCTGGTTAAGCCCACGCCAAGTCCGTTCGAAAGCTTGTCGCGCAGCGGGGCACTGAAGGCCGCGTAATCCGTGCCAGCCTGCAACTGCGCGAACGACGCCTTCGCACTCGCCGTCATCGCAGCATCCTCACCCTCGGCTGGCTGGTTCCATGCCGTGACGATATCCGGATGAAGTGCCGCGAAGACAACGTTGGTCACCGTGACCCCGGCCTCCGGCGTCTTGTCGCCAAGGTTGGTAAACGCAAGGATGCGCAGATGCTGATCGGGGAAGTACTCATCTGCCGTGGTAAATCCCTGCGATCCACCCGTGTGCCCGATCCGCACCTGGCCGTAGAGCGAGTCGACGAACATGGCTAGGCCGTAACCCACACTACTGCCGTCGGAGATCGCGAACGACGTCGTCATTTCCGCATAGCCGGCCTTTGACACGACCCTGCCGCCGCTCAACCCCGTGTCCCAGCGGGAAAGATCATCCAGCGTACTGACAAGGAAGCCCGCGGGGCCGCTCCAGTCCGGGTGGAAGTATGGCGAGCGACGCAACGCACCCTCCTCGTGCCGGTAGCCAACGGCCATGCCATCGAGACGGTCCTTATCGGCCAGGGTGAACGTGTGCGTCATCCCCAGCGGATCGAGCATGTGATGCTGGAGATACGCACGATAGCTCTCGCCTGAAACGGTTTCGATCACTTTCCCAAGCAAGGCATAGCCCGTATTGGAATAGGACCAGCGCGTACCCGGCGGAAAATCGAGAGGCTTGCCGGCAACGCGTGCGATCAGATGATCGTAATCGATGGGCCGCGTAACGAGATCGTCCACCTCCTTCTCCGGGCCGCTGAAATAGTCATGCAGGCCGCTGGTATGGGTCAGGAGCTGACGCAAGGTCACTTCGTCTGCATGTGGGGCGTGTGGCAGGTACAGGGCAAGCTTGTCGTCCAGATGCAGCTTGCCCGCCTCCTGAAGCTGGATGACGGCAGCTGCCGTGAACTGCTTGGTGATCGAGCCGATCTCGAAAAGCGTATCCGTGCGTACCGGCAGATTGCCTTCCTTGTCGCGCTGACCATAGGCCTTCGCATAGACCTGCCTGCCATCGACAATGACCGCAACGGCAGCACCCGGAACCTGGAACCGTTGCAGCACCTGCTGCACGTCGGCGTCGATGCGTTTCGCCGTGGTCGCATCGATCGGGGAGCCGGCCGCCTGCCCTCCTCCTTCCTGTCCGGTCGGCGCGGATACGACAGGCGCACTGCTGCACGCAGCCAGGGCGACGGCGAGGCCTCCCACGACGATTCCCAGGTAACGAATGCGCATATCCGTGCCATCCCCTATTTTTTAATTTTCGACTATATTCTGAATTATGAGCAAATCGCCGACAAGCCCCCAGACCACGCTGAAGCTGACCGCGGCCCAGCTGGGCACCCTGGCCTCCTCGACGCGGCTGGCGATCATCCAGCGCCTGGATGTTGACGGCGAGGCCTCCGCACGCGAAATCGCCGGGCGCCTCGGTCGTCCGGTCACGGCGCTCTATCACCATCTGGATCAGCTGGAGAAATCCGGCCTCATACGCGTCGTGGAGCTGCGCAGCACGGGGCGTCGGCCAGAGGCGGTTTATGCGGCAGCGTCCAGGCAGATGTCGTCGGCGGATGCCGTGCGCACGCGAAGTGGGCGGAAGAACCTGATCAAGGTGGCCAGTAGTGCTTTAGCTGCCAGCCTGCGGGCCTTTGCTGCCGTAGCCTCGCAGGCCGCGACTCGCTTTGAGGGGCCACAGCGTAATTGTGCTGTGCGGCACCTGACGTTCCGTGCTGACGATGCGCGGCTTGCGCGGATCAATGGGCTGATCAGCGAGCTTGAGGAGGCTGCGTTGCACGCCGGGGAAGGTGGCGAGAATATGTTGTTGACGGTGCTGCTCGCTGAGGTGCCGGGGAAGCGGAAGGGGTGATGACTATGCGAAGAATGACACCACGGTCGTTCCTTCCAAAGCTCGGGACCCGGTGCGGTGCGATAGGTTTTTGGTGAGAGGGTCACTTGCACACAAGCCGATGCAGCGTGGCGGTGTTGGTTGGTGGACTGGGGCGCTGGGTTCCTGCGTTCGCAGGAACGACGGGTTGCGAGATTGCAGGTTCCCACCTACCCCTCACGTCGTCCCTGCGAAAGCAGGGACCCAGTGCGGTGCGGTGGGTTTTTGCGAGAGGGTTACCTGCACACGAGCCGATGCAACGTGGCGGTGTTTGCTGGTGGACTGGGGCGCTGGGTTCCTGCGTTCGCAGGAACGACGGGCTACAAGATTGCAGCTCCCCACCTAACCCTCACGTCGTCCCTGCGAAAGCAGGGACCCAGTGCGGTGCGGTGGGTTTTCGCGAGAGGGTTACCTACACGCAAGCCGATGAAACGTGGCGGTGTTTGCTGGTGAACCGGGGCGCTGGGTTCCTGCGTTCGCAGGAACGACGGGTTAGTGGGGTGGAATATCGAAGGTTCTCGCATGGCGGATCTGGCCTGCGCCACGTACTACGAAGCGTTCGATCGTCAATGATTCCGCTCCCATCGGCCCGTAAGCATGCAGGCGGGTGGTCGAGATGCCGATTTCCGTGCCCAGACCGAGCTCTCCCCCATCACTGAATCGCGATGAGGCATTGACCATCACCACGGCAGAGCGGATGGCACGAATGAACTGCTCTGCCGTTGCCTCATCGCGCGTGGCGATGACTTCGGTGTGGTCCGAACCATAGCGATGGATATGGCCGATGGCATCGTCAGTGGAGTCCACGATGCGCAAGGCAATGACCAGGTCGAGGAATTCGGCAGCATAGTCGTCATCCGTGGCCTGCACCAGATCAGACACCAGTGCGCGGCTGGCCGCATCGCCGCGCACCTCTACGCCTTTCTCCCGGAGTTGTCTTACGGCCAGCGGCACGAAGGATGCCGCGATATCCCTGTGAACGAGCAAAGTCTCCAGTGCATTGCATACACCGGGGCGGCTGGTCTTGCCGTCCAGCAGGAGATCCAGCGCCAGTGCTTCGTCGGCCGCACGGTCCACATAGAGGTGGCAAACGCCCTTGTAGTGCTTGATCACCGGCACGCGCGCGTGCTCGGCGACGAAGCGGATCAGGCCTTCGCCGCCACGGGGGATGGCGAGGTCCACGATATCCGTGAGCTGGAGCAGCTCGATCATGGTTTCGCGGCGCGGATCGTCGATGACGGTAATGGCCGCCTCCGGCAGGCCCTGCTCTCGTAGCGCACGGCGCAATGCACCGGCGATGGCGAGGCTGGATTGCACGGCATCGCTGCCGCCACGCAGGATCGCACAGTTGCCTGCCATGAGGCATAGAGCCGCCGCATCGGCGGTGACGTTGGGCCGTGCCTCGTAGATCATCGCGATCACGCCGAGCGGGATGCGTACGCGTTCGACGACGATGCCATTGGGGCGGGTTTCGCGTCGCGTCACAGTACCTACCGGGTCAGGAAGCGCGGCAACGTCGCGTATGCCGGCGACGATGCCTGCCAGACGGGCCGGATCGAGGCGAAGACGGTCCAGCATGGCGTTGCCCGTACCGTTCGCTTCGGCAGCGCGCATGTCGTGTGCGTTGGCTTGCAGTACGGCGGCCTCGTCGGCTGCCAATGCATCGGCCATATGGTTCAACAGGTGCCGCTTGGCGTCGGTGTCGAGTGCCGCGATGGTTGCGACGGCATCACGGCAGGCCAGCGCTGCCGTACGCAAGGGAGAGATCGTGTCCATGGTCGCCTCGTGCTCCTGGTTCATAGGTCACCCAGCAGAACGAGGTCGTCGCGATGAACCACGTTCTCGCCATAGCTGTAGCCAAGCAGGGATTCGATGTCACGGGTGTGCCGGCCGGCGATGCGGCGGATGTCCGAGGCTGCATATTGCACGACGCCACGGGCCATGGGCTTGTCGGCATGGGCGATGTCGATAACATCGCCGCGTGCGAAGTCGCCTTCGGCGTGCAGTACCCCGCCCGGTAGCAGGGAGGCGCCGCGCGCGCGCAGTGCTTGCAGGGCGCCGTCATCCACCACGATACGCCCGGCTCCCGGTGCGTGCCGCAGCCAGTACTTGCGTGCTGCGAGGCGTGAGCGCGGCGCGCGCAGACGGGTGCCGGTGAGATGGCCTTCCGCCAGACGTGCTACGCAGGCGGCGTCGCGGCCGTCGAAAAGGAGGGTTTCAATACCGGCAGCAGCGGCCTTGAGCGCAGCTTCCAGTTTCGTGCGCATACCGCCGGTACCAGCTGCCGTACCGGCACCGCCTGCACTGGCCAGGTGATCCGGGGTGACTTCGGCCACGTCGGGCACCGGTTGTGCGTCGGGGTCGGTGCGCGGGTTGGCTGTGTACAGGCCCGCGATATCCGAGGCGATCATCAGCACGTCCGCATCGACCAGCGCCGCCACGATGGCGGCGAGGTTGTCGTTGTCACCGAGTTTCAGTTCATCGACGGCAACGGTGTCGTTTTCGTTAATGACGGGGATGGCGCCAAGGGCAAGCAGTTCGCGCAGAGTGGAGCGGGCATTGAGGTAGCGGCGGCGGTTGCGCAGGTCGTCGTGGGTGAGCAGGACCTGGGCGACGGGGGCGTCGAAAAAGCCTTGCCACAGGGCGACCAGGCGGGT
Source organism: Luteibacter anthropi (assembly GCF_023699965.1). Taxonomy (NCBI): domain Bacteria; kingdom Pseudomonadati; phylum Pseudomonadota; class Gammaproteobacteria; order Lysobacterales; family Rhodanobacteraceae; genus Luteibacter; species Luteibacter anthropi. Next base: position 3,335,821 of record NZ_CP077072.1, on the reverse strand, counting down.
CTGGCCCAGGGCGGCGAGGGCCTGGCGGCCGCTGAGGCCCGTGCTTTTTTCGGGTAGTGCGAGGCCACGACCGGCGGCGACGGCGCCGGAGGAGACGATGACCACTTCCCTGCCCTCGCGGCGGCTGGCGGAGACGAAAGCGGCAAGGGATCCGGCGTAATGGTCGTCGAGGCGGCCGTCCGGTGTGGTGAGAAGGCTGCTGCCGACTTTCAGGACAGCGCGTCGCCAGGAAGGCAACGGTTGTTCGGTGAAGTGACTGGCCATCACGTACCCTCCCGGTGTGCGACAGTGACTCGACGTTGTTGTAGGAGCGCGCCTTGCGCGCGACCGGGTTATGCGAAGAGCTGTCGCGCGCGAGGCGCGCTCCTACAGCGGTGAGGTTTCTTGTAGGAGCGCGCCTTGCGCGCGACCGGTTTTCGCGATCACCTGTCGCGCGCAAGGCGCGCTCCTACAAGGTTAGCGCAGGCGCTCCAGACGCTTGCTCAGAACGTCCAGCATCAGGTCGTGACCGGCGCCTGGCGAGGTGCGGGCGGCGAGGCTGGATTCCGGGGAGCGGCCTTCACCGGCCGAGGCCGCCGTTTCCGCCGCGGCGCGGTAGGCGTCGCGGAACGGCACGCCGGCCACGGCCTGCTCGATCGCCACATCCGTGGCGTACATCGCCGGTTCGATGGCGGCGCGCATCTTGTCCGACTTCCACTCGAAACGAGCCAGCATGTCCGGCAGCAGCTCCAGCGCGCCCAGGCCCATGGAGAAACCATGGAACAACGAACCCTTGGAAAACTGCAGGTCGCGCTGGTAGCCCGACGGCAGCGACAGCAGCTGTTCGATCTCGGTACGCGCGGCAGCCACGCTCGCATAGCTCGCGCGCAGAAGTTCCACCACGTCCGGATTGCGCTTGTTCGGCATGATGGACGAGCCGGTGGTGTACTCGGCCGGCAGCTTCACGAAGTCGAATTCGGCGGTGGTGAACAGCGACAGATCCCACGCCAGGCGACGGGTGTCCAGCAGTGCCGTGCCGACGGCATCGAGTGCCGCCATCTCGAACTTGCCGCGCGAGAGCTGGGCGTAAATCGGCGAGACCTGCATGCGGCTGAAGCCGAGCGCCGCCGTGGTGTGCGCGCGGTCGAGGGCCACGTTCACGCCATAACCGGCGGCAGTACCCAGTGGATTCGCGTCGATCAGCTCCAGCGCCTGGCGTGCACGCAGGGTGTTGTCGATGAAGGCCTCGGCAAAGGCCGCAAACCACATGCCCGTGGACGAGACCACGGCACGCTGGATATGCGTGTAGCCCGGCATCGGCAGGGCATCGCCAGCTGCGCGTTCAAGACACACCTCGGCAATGCGACGGCAGAGGGTTTCCAGCGTGGAGAGCTTCTCCTTCAGCCACAGGCGAGTGGCGACCAGGATCTGGTCGTTACGGCTGCGGCCGGTGTGCACGCGGCGACCGGCATCCCCAAGGCGCTCGGTAAGACGGGCCTCGATGGCGGAATGGCCATCCTCGAAGCGTTCGTCGAGCACGAAGCTGCCGGCGGAAAAATCACCGGCCAGGATGTCGAGCTCACGCAACAGGGCGTCACGCTCATCGGCGGAGACCACGCCGATATTGGCCAGGCCTTCCACATGCGCCTTGCTGGCGGTGATGTCGTGCAGGAAGAACTCACGGTCGAGCACGACATCGTTGCCAGCGAGGAAGCGCATGATGCGCGCGTCCACCTGGGTGTCGGATTTCTGCCAGAGCGGCTGGGTCATCGTAGGGTTCCTTATCGCTCAGAGCGGAATGGCGGTGAGCTCGTCGAAGCCGAGCGCGCGGTTGACGTTCTGCATGGCCTGGGTGGCGGCGCCCTTCAGCAGGTTGTCGAGGGTGGCCACCACCACGACGCGACGACCATCGCTGGATACGGTGAAACCGCCGACGTCCAGATGATGCTTGTTCGCGATATGGCTTACCCACGGCGCCTCATCCACCACGTGGATCAGCTTCTCGTTCTCGAAGCGCGTCTCGAAGCGGCGGACGATATCCTCACGCTTGTGCGCCTTGGCGAGATAGAGGTTCGTGGTAACGGTGAGGCCACGGAAGTGCGGCGCTACGTGCGGCATGAATTCCACCGGCATGCCGAGATGACGGCTGGCTTCCTTCTCGTGCATGTGGCCGGTGAGCGAGTACGGCATCAGGTTGTCGCGCAGCTTGTCCGGATCGTTGCGATCCGAGGGCGTGGTGCCCGCACCGGAATAGCCGGACACGCCGAACGATACCGGCGGTGCCGCCAGCAGGTCCTTGATGGGCGCAATGGAGCATTGGATGGCCGTGGCGTAGCAACCGGGGTTGCTCACGCGCTTCTCACCGCGCCAGCGATCGCGATACAGCTCGGGCAGGCCGTAGTACCAGCGCTCGTCGAAACGGTAATCCGCCGAGAGGTCTACGATCACGGTGGACGCAGCTGCCTTGTCGATGGCTTCGACGTACGGTGCCGCCTTGCCGTTGGGCAGGGCCAGCACCACGACGTCGGCTCCCTGCTCCGCCACGGCGGCCGGGTCGAGGTTGCTGTAGCGCAGCTCGCCGGTGTAGGCGTCGCTATGCTCAGCCAGGCGCTGGCCGTCGAGTTCGCGCGACGACACGAACTTCAGCTCCAGCGACGGATGGCTGGCGATCAGCCGGATCAACTCGGCGCCCGTGTGGCCACGCGCGCCGACGATGCCGATGGTCTTGGTCGACATGGCCGTTCAGTCCTTCAGGGTGGGGATACGCGTGGCGCAATGCGCGACGCAACGCTCGATGTCGGCGAAGTTGTCCAGGCCGTACCAGAACACCTTCCAGCGCGACTGCTTGAAGCAGCCGTCCGACTCCGCGTAGTAGAAATGATTGATCACGTTGCCGTGGCGCGAACGCCAGAACAGCTTCGGGTTCTCATCGCGCATCACCTGCCACACGGCACGACCCAAACCTTCGCCCTGAGCGTCGTCCAGCACCGCGAACTTGTCGAGATAGGCAAAGCCTTCCTCGGCCGTGAGCACCATGGCGGCGCGGTAGTTCTCGGAGACGTAGAGGCGATGCAGCTTCGTGCGCTCGAAGTAATCCGGCAGCAACGTGCGGCCGAAGCTGGACTCGATGAGCTGACGCATGCGATCCAGGTCGACGCCTTCCCAGGATTCGAAGCGCAGCACGCGCTCGCCGCGACGCACCAGCGTGCCGGAACCCTTGTGGGTGAACAGTTCCTTCGCCAGCTGCGACGGACGCGTGATCGACACCGACGAGGTCAGCGGCAGGTCGTCCAGGAGATCCTTGATCTGCTCGATCTTCAGGCGCATGCCCGAGTGCAGCCACGGCTGGGCGAGCAGCTGCTCGTATTCCGTGGACAGGTTGATCGAGTCGATCACGTTGCCTTCGCCGTCGAGCAGGCCGCCCGTGCCCGTGAGGAACACGATCTTGTACGGCTGCAATACGCGTACCAGTTCGTTGGCGGCGAAATCGGCGTTAATGTTGAGGATCTGGCCCGAGTCGGTTTCGCCAAGACTGGCGATGACCGGGATCGAGCCCGCGCGCAGGCTGGCCTCGATCGGCGCGAGGTTGATCTCGCGCACGCGGCCCACGAGACCGAGCTGGTCCTGATCGAGGAAGTCGGCCGTGAACACGCCCGAGGGCACGGACGTGGCACGCGTGCCCACTTCCTGCAGGGCTTCCACCAGACGCAGGTTCTGCGCCTGGAACACCTTGCGCACGATGGCCAGGGCTTCGGGCGAAGTCACGCGCAGGCCGTTCACGGTCTTCTTTTCGATGCCCGCGGCCTGCAGCTCTTCGTCGAGCTGCGGGCCGGCACCGTGCAGCACGATGGGCGTAAGACCCACCTGCTGCAGGAAGGACAGCGACGAGGTCAGGTCGGGCAGTTCGTCGCGCAACACGGCGCCGCCCACCTTCACCACCGCAAAACGTGCGGCGTCGAGCTGGGAGAAACGCTTCAGGTACTGCTGGATCTCGCGCGCGCTACCCATGGCGGAGAGCAGGCGGACGATGGTCTTGCGGGTGTGCTGGTTAGATTCCACGATCGACGATCCGATGGATGGTCTGGGCGTAATGCCCGAGTTGTTCGAGAGCGACCCATTCGTCGGCGGTGTGGGCCTGGGCGATGTCGCCAGGGCCATAGACGAAGGAGGTGTAGCCGGCCTTGGAGAACAGCGCCGATTCGGTCCAGAAATCCACGGCGTTGCCGACGGGGATGTTCAGTTCGTCGGCAATGTCGCGGGCGGCAAGACGACGCGTTTCGGCCGAGGCGGTGTCCCCGGCCGGCAGCGAATCGCCGCGGAAGGTTTCGCCGAACTCCACCGGATGCGGTTCGACCAGCGTGCGGAAGGTTTCCAGCAGCTGGTCGGCGTCCATCGACGGAAGCGGACGGAATCCGAAACGAACATCCGCCGTGGGCGCGATGACGTTGGCCTTGATGCCGCCTTCGATCTTACCCACGTTGAAGCGCAGGCCGGTGAGGCCTCCGAAACGCTCGTGCGACAGCGCCTGGACATGGTCCAGTGCGGCCGCGCCCCAGCGAATCGCCTGGTGCAGTGCGCTGTCGGACGGCTTCTGGTCGCCCGAGGCGTGGCCTGCGCGACCGAGGAAGCGCATCTGCACCGAAAGGATGCCGCGATGCGCGAGCACCGCCTCGCCCTTGGTGGGCTCGGCGACGATCACGGCCTCGTAGTCGCGTGGCGTCTTCAGGAAACCATCGATGCAACGTGCATCGTTGGCTTCCTCGTCGGTGGACAGCAGCAGGGCCATGTCGCCCTGCGTGGCATTGGCTACCGCCACCAGCGCGGCAGCGGCGCCCTTGATGTCGCAAGCGCCCAGGCCGATCGCCCGGTCTTCCGTCACCCGCAGGTCGAACGGGCTGGCCGTCCAGTGCGGGGAATCAGGCACGGTGTCGAGGTGCACGTTGAACAGGTACTTCGGCTTGCCGCGCACCGCGTACAGGTTGACGGCACCGGCACCGAAATCCGTCACCTGCACGTCGAACCCGGGAAGGTTCGCGCGCAGGTAATCGAAGATGCCACCGGTACCGATGGTTCGCGGCGGGTTGCGCGTGTCGTGGCCCACGAGCGCGCGCAGATGGGTCAGGGTGTCCTGGAGAAGTTTGTCCATGGGGTCGGGATCACTTGCCGTTGGCGCGGTCGACTTCGGCCCAGAGCGTGGAGCTCATGCCGTAGAGCTTGATGAAGCCTTCGGCCTCGGCCACGCCCCAGTCGGCGGCCTGGGCATAGGTAGCCTTGGCGGACTGCAGGATGTTCTTCGATTCCACCTTCACGGCGTACACCGAGCCACCACGCGTCTCGATGATCACCTTGCCGTCGACCTTGCGCTGGGTGGAGGCGAGGAAGGCTTCGAGGTCGGCCTTGATCGGATCATTGAAGAAGCCTTCGTAGGCCACCTCGGTCCACTTGCGGCCGATCTCCGGCTTGAAGCGGTTCTGCTGCTTCGACAGCACGGTTTCTTCCAGCGCACGGTGTGCGGTGAGCAGCGCGGTGAGCGCCGGCGCCTCGAACACGATGCGGCCCTTAAGACCGATATTGGTGTCACCGGTGTAGAGGCTGCGGCCCACGCCGTACTTCGCCAGCTCGCGGTTGAGGAAGCCCAGGATTTCCGGACCGGTGGCGGCCTTGCCGTTGAGCGACACGGCCACGCCCTTTTCGAAGCCCAGCTCCACGCGCAGCGGTTCGGACGGCCATTCGGAACGCGGCGCGCACCAGCCGATGGCGCCCTCGCCCGGGATTTCCCACGCGTCGATCTCGCCGCCGGAGATGGTCACGCCCAGCACGTTCTCGTTGATGGTGTAGTGCTTGGTCTTGGCGCGAACTTCGAAGCCCTTGTCTTCCAGGTACTTCTGCTCGTAGGCGCGCACCTGGGTGTGTTCGCGCTGGATTTCGCGGATCGGGGCGATGATGGTGTAGTCGCCCAGGGCCTTCACGGTGAGGTCGAAACGGACCTGGTCGTTACCCATGCCAGTGCAGCCGTGGGCAAAGAGCTTCGTGCCCAGTTCGTCGCAGCGCTCAAGCGAGGCCTGCACGATGAGGTAGCGGTCGGACACCAGCAGCGGATACTGGCCCTGGTAGAACTCGCCGGCCTGGATCAGCGGGGTGACGAAGCTGTCCCAGATCGCCTGTGCGGCGTCGACGGTGCGGTGCGAGGCGGCGCCCAGTTCGGTCGCGCGGTGCTCGATGTACTCACGCTCTTCGGCCGAAACGCCACCGGTATCGACGAACACGGTGTGCACGGCATAGCCGCGCTCCATGAGGTAAGGGACGCAGAAGCTGGTGTCGAGGCCGCCCGAGAAGGCGAGGACGATATCTTTGCTGGACATGCTGGCTCCGGAAAATGAGGTTCGTAGAGGAAGAAGGGAGAATCAGAAACCGAGGCCGGACTTCGTGCCCGACTGGGAAATGAGCGAGGCCATGACCGCCTTCTGCACGTGCAGGCGGTTTTCGGCTTCGTCGATAGCGATGCAGGCGGGCGAATCCATCACCGCGTCCGTTGCCTTGATGTTCCGGCGCAGCGGGAGGCAGTGGCTGAACAGGCCGTTGTTCGTGAGGGCCATCTTGGCCTCGTCCACGATGAAGTGCTTGTTGGCGTCGCGGATGGCCTTCTCTTCGTCCCAGCGGCCGAAGTAGGGAATGGCACCCCAGCTCTTGGCGTAGACCACGTGCGCGCCGCTATAGGCCGACTCGATGTCGTGCGACACCTGAAGCGAACCGCCGTTTTCGCGGGCGTTCTGCTTTGCGAATTCCATGTAGCGCTCGTCCAGCACGTATTCCGGCGTGGGGCACAGCAAGGTTACGTCCATGCCCATCTTGGTGGCGATAAGCAGGGCCGAGTTCGCCACGGCCGTGTTGAGCGGCTTCGGGTGGTAGGTCCAGGTGAGCACGTACTTCTTGTTCTGCAGGTCGCCCAGGTGCTCCTTCAGGGCCAGCGCATGGGCCAGCTCCTGGCACGGATGGGTGATGGTTTCCATATTGATCACAGGCACCGTCGCGTAGCGGGCGAAGGCGGCGATGACCTTGTCCTGGCGATCCACTGCCCAGTCCTGGAACTTCGGGAAGGCGCGCACGGCGATCAGGTCGACATAGCGCGAGAGCACCCGGGCCACCTCGGCGATGTGTTCTTCCGTATCGCCATCCATCACGGTGCCCACCTCGAACTCGATGGGCCACGCATCCTTGCCCGGCGCCAGCACCACCGCATGGCCGCCCAGCTGGAAGGTGCCCAGCTCGAAGCTCGTGCGGGTGCGCATCGAGGGATTGAAGAACATCAGGGCAACCGATTTGCCCGCCAGCTGCTGGCCCTGCGGGGAACGCTTGAACGCGGCGGCCTGCTCGAGAAGGGCGTCGATCTCGGCGCGGCTGTAGTCCTGCGTGGAGAGGAAGTGGCGAAGGGTCATGGCGATCCAGGGGCGGTGGTAGGTGCCTTGCGGGCGGTGTATGGAAAGAAAAAAACCGGAAGTGGAAACGAAAAAACCCGGCACATGGCCGGGTTTTTTAGTCGATACGGATGAAACGCGCGCGACAGCCTACCCGGCCAGTTGTCCGATGTACGGTCGACGAGCACGCGAGGTCATTCCTGCGGCCATACGGGCGCTGGTAAGGACGATCGCGGTGTAGACGGCGTGGGACACGGCGGAGCCTGTCAGGGTGGAACGGCGATCATGCCGTGGTTTGGTGCGTTGCGCAACTGGTGGGGCGCACAAAAAAAGCCGCGATCGCTCGCGGCCTTTCCTGTACCGATACAGCCGAAGGGTTCAGTCGGCTGGCGAGACGCTGACCCGTACCCGCAGGCGTTCACCCGGGTCGTAGTTCAGGCGCGAGACATACACCTCGCCGCGATAGCGGTATTCCACGTCGTAACCATTGATGCGGCGCTGCTCGGACACCGTGCTGACGTCGCGGCAGCGGGTCTCGGTGCTCTGGTAGACCCGGTCGTCGCCACGCGAGACGTTGTTGCCCACGGCACCGCCGGCTACTGCGCCGACCACCGTGGCGGCCGTGCGGCCGTTGCCCTTGCCAATGGTGTTGCCGAGCACGCCGCCGACGACGGCGCCCAGGATGGTGCCGGCGGTGCTGCCCTGGCCCTGCTCCTGGCGGACCACCTGCTGGTCGTAGCATTCCTGGCGGGGCGTCTCGACGCGGGAGACGCCATAGACCGGATCGACGCGCAGGACGTCGGCCCAGCCGTAATGGGTGTTGTCGTCCGGACCCGCGGGGCCGGGAGGGGCATAGCGACCATCCTGCGCGTTGGCGCCGGTGGCGAAGACCGCAAGGATGAGTGCGGGAATGAGCAGGCGAGACATGTAGAAAAACCTCCAGCCAGGCGCACAGAACGCCTACTGGCATGCATTTCACCAAGTTCACGCTGAATCGACGCTTAGAAGTGCAATGCGACGGAATCACGTCGCGTGTCAACCAATTTCGCCCCCGCGCGTACGCCCGTGGGGCGGCCGGCTTGCTAATATCTCCGACCGGCCGCCCGCCGCGCCCGTCCACGGATTCCAGATGCCGATCTCGCTCTACAACACCATGTCGCGCCGCACGGAGGCGTTCACCCCCCTCGATCCCGAGCGGGTGACGATGTACGTCTGCGGGCCCACCGTCTACAACTACATCCATATCGGCAATGCCCGTCCGCCCGTCGTCTTCGATGTCCTGGCCCGCCTGATCCGGCGGAACTACCCGAAGCTGGTCTACGCCCGGAACATCACGGACGTGGACGACAAGATCAACAAGGCCGCCGCCACCGCCGGCGTGCCCATCGGCGAGATCACCGGCAAATACGCCCAGGCCTACCGTGACGACATGGCACGGCTCGGCGTGGCTCCGCCCGACCTGGAGCCGCATGCCACGGCCCATATCCCCCAGATCGTCGCCATGATCGAGCGACTGATCGCCAACGGCCACGCCTACGCCACCGAGGGCCATGTCCTGTTCCATGTGGACTCGTACAAGGAGTACGGCGCCCTTTCCGGTCGCGATCCCGATGAACAGATCGCCGGCGCCCGTGGCGAGGTTGCCCCGAACAAGAAGAGCCCGAGGGACTTCGTGCTCTGGAAACCCTCGGACGAGACACTGCCTGGCTGGGACAGCCCCTGGGGTCGCGGCCGCCCGGGCTGGCATATCGAATGCTCGGCCATGAGCGAAACCCACCTGGGCGAGACCATCGACATCCATGCCGGCGGCGTGGATCTCACCTTTCCCCACCATGAGAACGAAATCGCCCAGAGCACCTGCGCCCACGGCGGCAAGGTGTTCGCCCGTTACTGGCTGCACAACGGCATGCTCACCTTCGACGGCAAGAAGATGTCGAAGTCGCTGGGCAACGTGCTCCAGTTGCACGAACTGCTGAACAAGCACCCCGGCGAGGCGCTGCGCCTGTTGCTGCTGCGTGGGCATTACCGCCAGCCGCTGGACTGGTCCGACGCCGCCCTCACCCAGTCGGTGCGCACGCTGGACGGTTGGTATGGCGTGCTGCGCGACATGGCGGACGTGGATGCCGGTGAGGTGTCGATCCCCGAGGCCGTCGAGGCGGCGCTCTGCGACGACCTGAACACGCCCCAGGCCCTGGCCGAGATCTCGCAGCTGGCCGACGCCGCGCGTCGCGCCACGGGTGACGAGCGTGCCGCCGCCAAGGCCGCCTTGCTGGGCGGTGCGAGCCTGCTTGGCCTGCTTCAGGAAGAGCCGGAAGCCTGGTTCCGCCAGGGCAGCACCGGCGAGAGCGTGGACGCGGCCGCCATCGAGGCGAAGCTTGAGGAGCGTCGCGCTGCCCGTGCGGCGAAGGATTTCGCCCGTTCCGACGCGATCCGCGACGAATTGAAAGCCATGGGCATCGCCATCGAAGATGGTGCGCAGGGCACGCGCTGGAGCGTGGTGAAGGCATGAGCACGCCGCAGGAAGCCACCGCCGCCGAAGCACAGGCCGCCATCGCCGAGGAATTCGCTTTCTTCGGTGACTGGACCGAGCGTTACCAGTATCTGATCGACCTGGGGCGGCAGCTGCCGCCGTTTCCGGAAGAAAACAAGACCGAGGCCTTCCGGGTGCACGGCTGCCAGTCCATGGTGTGGCTGGTGCCGTCCGGCGATGCGTCGAAGCTGCATTTCGAAGCCACCAGCGATTCGGCCATCGTGTCCGGGCTGATCGCGCTGGTGTTGCGCGTGTATTCGGATCGCCCGGCGCGGGAGATCGTGGATACCGAGCCGACGTATGTGCAGGAGATCGGCCTGGCGAAGCACCTCTCCCCCACCCGCTCGAACGGTCTGGCCGCCATGCTGGCGAAGATCAAGGCCCACGCGGCGACGCTCGCGGCGGCCTGACGCCGCCCTGTAGGGGCGCGCCTCACGCGCGACCCACCGAAGCGACACCCACCCTGTAGGAGCGCGCCTGCGCGCGACCCACCGAAGCCCTGTAGGAGCGCGCCTGCGCGCGACCGGGTTGTCGCGATGACTGGTCGCGCGCAAGGCGCGCTCCTACAGGGTGGGGTGTCGCGATGACCGGTCGCGCGCGAGGCGCGCTCCTACAGGGTGGGGTGTCGCGATGACCGGTCGCGCGCGAGGCGCGCTCCTACAGGGTGAGGTGTTGAGGGTGGGTTCACCCCAGCTCGCTGCGTGCGCGCACGTCGGCGAAGGACCAGTCCTTCACCAGTTCGCCGTTCTCCCATACTGTTTCCATCGCATGCTCCCAGCCGTGTTCGGGGACGAGATCCTCGGCGCGCTCCAGGTTCGCCGGAATCGGCGCGGTCTTGTACGTGCCGTACTCGCGATGACGGATCAGCGTCAGGCGGCCCCGCTGAGAGAACTTGCCCGCATCCGTCACCGGCGCCTTGAACACATCGACCCACTGGCCGTCGATACGCGCCGCAGAGCACTTCAGCGCAAACTTCTGCGTATCGCGGTCCACCTTCTGCAACAGCGCCCCGCCCATGCCGAAGGCGATGTTGTCCGCCGCATAGCCCACGCTGGTGATGCGCTCCAGGATGGCGCGGATGCTGTCCGGGTTGACCCCGTCACCCTGGATCAGGCGCACATGGTTGAGCAGCTTGTAACCCTTGCCGTTCTTCGTGTGACCGAAGGCCTCGTCGAGCAGCGTGATGCACTGGTGCACCACCTCCACCGGGTCGCCCGAATCCGGACGCACCACCAGCGTGCCGCCCGAGGCGATTACCTCGTCGCGCAGGGTCTTGCCCCAGTGCTCGCGGATGGCGTGGAAGATGTCGTAGCTGTCCGACACGACGGCCACCAGGCCGCCCGGCTTCGCAAAATGCCTCAGCATGTTGCGGTAGGCATCGGCTTCGCGGTCGCGCCCCCAGCTGGTGATCGTGCTGTGCTCGGCCGCCGGGATCGAATAGCCGGCCATCGGCTCGCCATAGAACTCGCGTGCCGCCAGTACACCCTGCACGGTGTCCGTGCCCAGGAAGTTGACCAGGTGCGCCATGCCGCCGATGGCGGCCGCTTCTGCGCTGGAAACGCCACGGGCGCCGAAGTCGTGCAGCTTGAAAGGCAGCTGCCCGGCGACATCGTCACTGGTGCGTTCGAGGAACCCCCGGATGGTCCGCTTCACCTGCCAGCTCAGCGTCGCTACCGTTACCGGATACCACAGGCGCAGCAGCAGGGTTTCCAGGTAGCTCGGCAGCCAGAAAGCCTCCGGATCGGTCGACTCGATGGTGACCAGCGCCTGATGGGTGGGCACTACGGCGCCTTCGGGCACGGCCCGGATGCGCATGGGCAGGCGACCGCCGTGAAGGTCCACGATCCGGCGCCAGCCGGCCTCGTTGAACGGCTCGCCATGGATGGCGAAGAAATCGCGCGCCTCGTCCACATCGCCATGGGTGACTGGGCGGCTCAGCCAGGCTTTGAGAATGGCCTGAAGTCCGAAGAATACGGTCCTGTCGTATACGCCACCACGCGACTCGACATAGAAAAAGGTGCGGTCGGTGCCCGGCGGGTACTGGAGCCAGTGGCTGGCCTTGTAGCTGTCGGTATTGAGGATGAGATTGTGCAGATGGCGCATGGGGGCTCCTTTGACGGAAGTTTACTCCCCGCGCCGCGCCCTGCCCGCCCTGGAAAAAAAAGAACCCCGCCGAAGCGGGGTTCCCTGGGTATCGCAGGAGCGATGCCGGATCAGTCGCCCATCTGCTTCTGCAGATGCTCGCGGCGCTCCTGCGCATCGAGCGTGAGCGTGGCGATGGGGCGCGCATCGAGGCGCTCCAGGCCGATTTCCTCGTCCGTTTCCTCGCAGAAGCCATAGCGGCCTTCTTCGATGCGGCGCAGGGCCTTGTCGATCTTGGAGATCAGCTTGCGGTAACGATCGCGCGTGCGCAGTTCCAGCGAGTTTTCGGTCTCGCGGGTGGCGCGCTCGGCTTCGTCGCCGACGTCACGGACTTCCTCGCGGAGGTTGTCCATGGTCTGGCGCGACTCTTCGATGAGGTCGTCGCGCCACTTCTTGAGCTTGGCCCGGTAATAAGCCAGGTGCTTCGGGCTCATGTATTCCTCGCCATCGTTATCGTTGGGACGATAACCGGCGGGAAGGTCGATGATGGTGGTGGCCGGCAGCGCGTAGCGGCCGTCTTCTTTGGTGATGCCGTTGTCGAAAGTAGTGCTGTCTTTCATGCTGAAGTGCGCAGATTTCTCAGTTCTGGATGGGGAGGCGCTGGCCACCGCGGATGCCTTGCGACCAGCAGCGGTCGCGGATGCATCGTTGGCAGGGGCGGTCTTGGCCGCCAGTGCCGGCGTGGCCTTGGGCGCGGCCTTCACCGGCGCCTCAGGCGTCTTCCTGGCCGTCGCTGCCTTGCTGGCGGCGGCCGGGGTCTTCTTGGCCGCTGCCGGCGCGGGCGCCTTGGCTGCGGGCTTGCTGGCGACCTTGGCCGGAGCCTTTGTCGCTGTCTTGACTGGTGCTGCCTTCTTCGCGGCGGCCTTGGCCGGCGCGCTCTTGGCGGGAGTTTTCTTTGCCACGGCCCCCGCGGCCTTGGCCGGCGCCTTCGTCGCCTTCGCCACGGCCTGCTTGGCCTTCGTCACATCACCAGCCCCGCCTTTCTTGGCGGCGCCCTTGGCAGCTGCGGAACTACTAGCGATTTTCGCCATATCCTTCACCTCGGTGGCCGTGGCGGCGGGGTGTTATAGCCCAGATGCGTTACCCCAGCAACCTCTCTTCTGGGATACTGTCGGCTGGCTATCGCCGGTCGACACCTGGTTCCATACGTGACCCGCCTCCTCCTTCTACTGTTGTCCTTCTACAAGCGGTGGCTCAGCCCCCTCCTGGGAGCCCGCTGCCGGTTCCATCCATCCTGTTCCGATTATGCACGGGTTGCCATAGCCCGCTTCGGGCCGGCGCGAGGCACCGTCCTGGCCAGCTGGCGCATCCTGCGCTGCCAGCCCTTCTGCGAAGGCGGGCTCGACCCCGTGCCGGAACAATTCGTCCTGCGACGCTGTGGTGCCCAAGGAGCCCATACCCATGACTGAAGCCTGGCTCATCAAGAACGCCGAACTCATCAACGAAAACAAGCGATTCACCGCGGACGTCCGCGTCCGCGACGGCAAAATCGCGAAGATCGCGCAGGGACTGCAAAAAGAGCGTGACGAAGAGGTTATCGATGCCACCGGCCTTTGGCTGCTGCCGGGGATGATCGACGACCAGGTCCATTTCCGCGAGCCCGGCCTCACCCAGAAGGCCGACATCCGCAGCGAATCGCGCGCCTGCGCGGCGGGCGGCATCACCAGCTTCATGGAGATGCCGAACACCAAGCCGCCGGCACTCGACCGCGACACCCTGGAAGCCAAGTACGCCCGCGGTGCCGAAAGCTCGGCCGTGAACTACGCCTTCTACATGGGTGCCAGCAACGACAACCTTGAGCACATCCGCAAGCTCGACCCGAAGGCCGCCCCGGGCGTGAAAGTGTTCATGGGCGCCTCCACCGGCAACATGCTGGTCGACAACCCGGAAACCCTCGACGGCATCTTCCGCGACACCCCGGTGCCGATCATCACGCACTGCGAAGACACCCCGATGATCGACGCCAACCACGAGAAGGCGCGCGAGAAATACGGCGAGGACATCCCTGCCTGGGAGCATCCGCACATCCGTTCGCGCGAGGCCTGCATCAAGTCGACGAGGCTCGCCATCTCGCTGGCGAGGAAGCACAACACCCGCCTGCACGTGCTGCACATTTCCACTGCCGACGAACTGGCCCTGTTCGAGCCGGGTCCCATCGAAGGCAAGCGCATCACGGCCGAAACCTGCGTGCACTTCCTGCATTTCGGCGGCAAGGCCGATTACGACGAGAAGGGTTTCTTCATCAAGTGCAACCCGGCGATCAAGGACGAAGCGGATCGTGAGGCGATCATCAAGGCCCTGGCCGAAGGCCGCCTCGACGTGCTCGCCACGGACCACGCCCCGCACCTGCTGGAAGAAAAGGAACAGAAGTACGACAAGGCCCCCTCGGGCCTGCCGCTCGTGCAGTTCGCCCTTCAGGCCGCCCTTCAGCGCGTGACCGAAGGCAAGCTCACCCTTGAGCGCGTGGTGGAAACCGTCTGCCACAATCCGGCAAAACTCTTCGACGTGAAGGGTCGTGGCTTCCTGCGCGAGGGCTATGCCGCCGACCTCGTGCTCGTGGACCCGAACAAACCGCATACGGTCACCCGCGCGGAAGTGCTGTCCAAGTGTGGTTGGTCGCCGTTCGAAGGCACCACCTTCAGCAGTAGCATCGCGTCCACCTTCGTCAACGGCCAGCGCGTGTGGGACGGCAAGCAGCTCGACGACAGCGTGCGAGGCCAGCGCCTGGAATTCGATCGTTGAAGCGGGCCGCTCTCGCCCTTGCGGCAGCACTGATCTTCCCGGTGGCCCATGCGGCCACCACCGACCTGCCGTCCAGCGTGTCGCAGGGTGGCCTTGTGATCGGGCATACCACGCCCGGCACGCGGGTCGCCATAGCCGGCAAGCCCGTGCGTGTCGGCAACGACGGCACCTTCGTATTCGGTGCCGGGCGTGACGAGCAAGGCCCCATCGACGTCACGGTGGGCGGTTCGCACCATGCCGTGACGGTCACGCCCCGGGACTGGCCCATCGAGCGGGTGAACGGCGTGCCGCCGAAAACAGTGAACCCGCCGCCGGATATCGCCCAGCGCATCCAGCGCGAGCAGGCCGAAGTGGTGGCGGCGCGCAATCGCGATGATTCACGCGAGGATTTCGCCAAGGGGTTCATCTGGCCGGTGACGGGGCGTATCAGCGGGCGCTTCGGTAACCAGCGCATCTACAACGGCGATCCCAAGGCGCCGCATTCGGGCATGGATATCGCGGTGCCCGAAGGCACGCCGGTCAAGGCGCCGGCCGATGGCATCATTACGTTTGCCAAGCCCGATCTGTATCTCACCGGTGGCACGGTGCTGCTGGATCACGGCTTCGGCTTGTCGTCGAACTTCCTGCACCTGTCGCGCATCGATGTGAAGGTGGGCGAGCAGGTGCATCAGGGTCAGGTGATCGGTGCAGCCGGCAAGACGGGCCGTGCCACGGGCCCGCATGTGCACTGGGGCTTCAACTGGTTCGGTACGCGACTCGACCCGCTGTTGCTGCCCGGCATCAGGTAACCCCTGGAGCGCGCCTTGCGCGCGACCGGGTTGTCGCGATAACCGGTCGCGCGCAAGGCACGCTCCTACAGTAAACGGGGTGTCGCGCGAACGATGGCGCGCAAGGCGCGCTACTACAAGAGTTTCAGGTCAGCGGCGGGCTTTGCTGGAGAACGCTACGGCGTCGTGGGGGTGCAGGCTTTCGTGATGTGCCACGCGTACGTGGAAGTCGGCGATGCCTGCATCGGCGTCCAGCGTTTTCTGGATACGGCGGGCGGCGTCTTCGCAGAACATCAGGTTGCCGCCATTGGCCAGGGCGAAGGCCTGTTCGTCGGCGCGCTTCACGGCCGTCTGCACCGGCGTGCCAAGAGCGGCTTCCACCCGATCGATCATGCCAATCAGGTCGAAGGCGCCCTCTCCTGCCGGTCGCACACGGATCGTAGCCGTGCTGCGCTGGGCGTGCGGCGTGGCAACGATGCCCTGCTCCGTGCCCAGCCACGCCAGGATCGTCTCGCGATCCAGCGCATGGTCGGCGGGAAAAGCCTTCGCGAAGCTGTCCTGGATCAACTGGCGCGACAGCGCCGCAGAGGCCGGACAGGTCGAGGAATAGACCACGTTCGTGGTGAGTTCCAGAAGAAACTGCCCGTCGCTGCGCAAGGTGGCATCGAGGGTGATCGGATACGCACGCCAGCCACTGTTGTCGCTGCGCAAGGCACGGCGGCGCACCAGGTGCTCGAAGCCAATGGTGATCCGCGCATGATCGGAAAGCCCCTCGTGGGACGAGAGAAACTGCCCCAGCAGTGCTCGCACACCCGCCAGCGTCACCGGACCGGCAGACAACGCCTCCGACACCAGCAGGTACAGGCGCGACATGTGGATGCCGCGCGCCTCCGCCCTGGTCAGGTTGACGAAGGCACCCACGCGCGCGCTGGTGGTCCTGGCATCGCCATCGCCCGCATCGAAGGCCACCGGCATCTCCATGCCATCCATGCCCACCCAGTCCAGCGTGCCCAGGGCGAGTGCGTGGTCTTGCGATGCCACGTCGGGAAGCTGGCGGGCCGGGGAATCTTGCATGTACATGGATGGGATCCTTGGTGCAGGCCGGGGTCTGCCGGCTTATCCGAACCAGATGGGGTAGATGGCGGCAAGGGTCAATGGAAGGCTCCGGGAAACAGTCCGTTCAGCCCAGCCGGGACGCCGCCTGCCGGGCTGCCCGCCACGCCCTGAAGGCCGTGGCAGGACCCGTGAGCGACTGTCGGCGGTGCAGCTCGGCAAAGGGCTCCGCCGCCTTTGCGGCACCGCGTGCCGTGGCAAGCGCCGTACGCCCTTCCAGGCCACGGAACGTGCTCAGGGGCTCGTTCAAAGACAGCGCATCACGCAAGCCATCCGCCAGCTCGTCGAGCTGGGCTTTCAAGGCCTCGCGACGCGCCGGGGAATCGTCCTTCAGCTGCGCACGCGACAGGCCATGCCGGGCCAGGCGCGACATCGGCAGCGGCAGGCGCTCGTGGTCGGCGTCGAGTTCCAGGCGGGACAGCGCGAAGACCAGGTGTGAGAGCGTAGCGATGCGCGTAGCGGCCTCGACAGGCGCCTGCCCACCGAACCACCAGGCGTTTTCCAGCGCAGCCAGCGAACCGTGCAGGTTGCGCGCCGCCACGACCTGGGCCGCGAAGTCCGACGCGGTGCCCTGCTCGAGCTGGGCCATCGCCGCGAGAACAGGCGCCAGCCATAGGCGCGTGTCTACTTTCCTGGCGCGCTCGCTGGCGAACAGCACCTTGGTCAGCGGATGACGACCGCCGCTGGCAGCGGCGCCGGAGAGTTCTTCCGCCCACCATTGCAGCTTGGCAGCCGCCACCTGCGGCTCACGGATGCCATAGGCAGACGAGATGAGTTCCTGCTCGAACGCGGCCAGCGCCACGTGCTCGTCGCGCACGGCCGGATCGACGAAGCCCAGCGCAACCCGCTGCTGGGGCTGCACCGCCAGCCACTTGTCGACAAAGCTCTGGGTGGCGCCGTCGGTCACGCAGCCACCTTGATGCCCAGCAGCGCCGCCAGTTCATCCGGATGATCGATCACGAGATCGGCGCCCCACTCGTCCGGGTTGCCGCCATCGAGATAACCCCAGCGCACGGCCACGGTGAACAGGCCGGCCGCATGACCTGCCTGCACATCGCGGCGGTCGTCGCCCACGAACACCGAACGCTTGGGCGGTACGCCCGCGAGTTCGCAGGCACGCAGGACCGGCGCAGGATCGGGCTTCTTTACCGGCAGCGTGTCACCGGCCACCACGGCAACGGGCTTCCAGTGCGGTACGGCACGCGGCAGCAGGGCCTCGGTGAGGAAACCCGGCTTGTTGGTGACGATGCCCCAGCGCAGGTGGGCGGCGTCGAGGCCGCTGATCAACGGCTCGATGCCCTCGAAGGGTCCCGTCCCGGCGCGGCCCATGTTTTCCTCGTAGATCGCGAGGAAACGCGGCACGTGACGAAGCACGGCATCGGCGTCGAAATCGGGAAAAGCCACCGCGATCATGGCACGCGAACCGCGCGACACCACTTCGCGCAGCGGCTCGAATTCGGGCACCGGCGACTTCAACTCGTGGCACAGCTGGACGATGGCGGCGTACAGATCCTGGGCGCTATCCAGCAGCGTGCCGTCGAGATCGAAGAAAACGCCTTCGGGCTTGAAGGGCAACGTGGTCATGCGGGCTTCCTTGCAGAGAGGATGTAGTTCACCGACGTATTGCCCGACAGGCTGGCATTACGGGTGAGCGGGTTATAGGCCAGCCCCTTGATGTCCTCGAGTTCGAGATCGACGTGACGCAGCATCGCGGCAACCTCGGAAGGCTTCAGGAACTGGGCGTAATGATGAGTGCCGCGCGGCAGCAGGCGCATGAGGTATTCCGCGCCGACGATGGCCGCGCCGAAGGCGGCCGGCGTGCGATTGAGCGTGGACAGGAACAGCTGTCCGCCCGGCTTCAGCATGGCGGCCAGATCGCGGATGAGAACCAGCGGATCGGGCACGTGCTCGATCATCTCCATGCAGCATACGGCATCGAACGATGCCGGTTCGGCAGCGGCGAGTTCTTCCGACGACTGCACGCGGTAATCCACGGTGAGGTTCGATTCGAACAGGTGCAGCTTTGCGATCTCGATCAGCTTCGCGCCGAGGTCAATGGCGGTGACATTGGCGCCGGCACGCGCCAGGGCCTCACTGAGCAGGCCGCCGCCACAACCGACATCCACCACCTTCGCACCGCGAAGCTGGGTGCGACCACCCACGTAGGCGGCACGCACGGGATTGAGATCGTGCAGGGGACGGGACTCGCCATCGGGGTCCCACCAGCGAGCGGCGAGCTTTTCGAAACGCGCGATTTCTTCCGCGCTGACGTTGGCGTTCTGCATGGTGTTACCTCAACTGAAACGGCGCACGCGCCACTCATGGACGGTGAGCCTGGACGATCCGCTCTTATGCAGCGGATCGGTATGGGCAATCTGCGTGGCTTCCTCGAGGCTGGGCGCGCGCAGCAGATAGGCGCCACCGGTGCCGTCGGTGAACGGACCGGTGAGCTCGATCATGCCGCGACCGATCAGCTCCGACAGGAACATCTGGTGGTCGTCGCCCGCCGATGCCGAGAAATCGGGCGTACGGATGGCGAGCACCAGGTAGAGATGATCGGTCATGCGGGATCCTCCGCCGCGATACGCTCGCGCCACGAACGAGCCTTCTCGCGGATGGCATCGATATCCACGTCGACAAGACGCTTGTTGGCGAGCTTGCGCGCGCCGTCGATCCACACGTCGCTGACCTGGTGACGGCCCGTGGCGTACACCAGCTGCGAGGCCACATGGTAAAGCGGCTGGGTTTCGAGGTCGTCGAGACGCACGGCGGTGAGGTCCGCGCGCTTGCCCGGCTCGATCGAGCCCACCTTGTCGCCCAGGCCGATCGCCCTGGCGCCATTGAGCGTGGCGGCACGCAATGCACTGGCTGCATCAAAGGCCGCGGCATCGCCGATCACCGCCTTGGCGAGCATGGCAGCGGTGCGCATCTCGCCGAACATGTCGAGGTCGTTGTTCGATGCGCAGCCATCGGTGCCGATGCAGACGTTCACACCCGCGGCGCGCAGTTTTTCGGCCTGGCAGAAGCCCGAGGCCAGCTTCAGGTTGGACTCGGGGCAATGCACCACGGAGACGCCGGCAGCGGCACAGGCGGCGATCTCGCCGTCGGTGAGCTGGGTCATGTGCACGGCGATCAGGCGCTCATTGACCAGGCCCAGCTTCTGCAGGCGCGCAAATGGACGCATGCCGTCCTTCGCGATGCCCTCTTCCACTTCCTGCGCCGTCTCGTGGGTGTGCAGGTGAACGGGGATGTCGAGCTGGTCGGAGAGCACGCGGATGCGCTCGAAATTCTCGTCGGACACCGTGTACGGTGCATGCGGGGCGAAGGCCGTGCTGAGCAGCGGCTCGCCACGCAGCGAGTCGTGCACTTCCTCGGCGCGCTGGAAGTATTCGTCGGAGGTCTTAGCCCAGGGCGTGGGGAAGTCGATCACCGGCAGGCCGATCACCGCGCGAAAGCCCATCCGGCGATACGTCGCGGCGATCACGTCGGGGAAGAAATAGTTCTCGTTGGCGCAGGTGGTGCCGCCACGGATCATCTCGGCCACGGCCAGTTCCACGCCGTCGCGAATGAAGTCCGGCCCCATCACGCGGCCTTCGGCCGGCCAGATGTGTTCCTGCAGCCAGACCATCAGCGGCAGGTCGTCCGCGAGGCCGCGCAGCAGGGTCATCGGATTGTGGGTGTGCGAATTCACCAGGCCCGGGATGAGCGCATGCTCGCCGAGGCTGACCCGCTCGCGCGGCGTGTAGTGCTTGCGCGCCTCGTCGGCCGGCAGGATGGCGAGGATCTCGCCGCCGTTAATGGCGACCGCATGGTCGTCGAGCACGACACCGTGCGGCTCGACGGGGACGACCCAGCGGGCCTCGATGAGAAGATCGATATCGATAGGGGTGGTGGAGTTCATGGGTGCCTCACTGAATCCGGATACCAGGAAGTCACGGAACATATCGATCCCGTATGACCTTCCATCGTACTTGAGCAGGACGCAGGCAATCCCTTGCCGGTCGCAGATAAAGAAACGGCACGGCGCCCCGGGGGCTGCCGTGCCGATCAGCCAGACCTGGTGGTCCGGACGACTTACTTGACGCGGCTGTCGTACTCGCCGGTGCGGGTATCGACCTTGATCACTTCGTCCTGGTTGACGAAGAGCGGCACGCGAACCACGGCACCGGTTTCGAGCGTGGCCGGCTTGCCGCCGCCGCCCGAGGTGTCGCCACGGACGCCCGGGTCGGTCTCGACGATCTTCAGCTCCACGAACTTCGGAGCCTGCACGGCGATGATCTGGGTTTCGTTGAAGAGGGTGATCTGGCAAAGCTCGTCGCCCTTGAGCCACTTCCAGGCGTCGCCCATGGCGGCCTGGTTGGCACGGTACTGCTCGAAGGTTTCCGAGTGCATGAAGATCCACTCGCGGTCGTCGCCGGTACCCTCGATGTACGAGAAGGATGCGTCGGTATCGACGGCATTGGCTTCTTCGTAGGAGTCGCTCGACTTCAGGGTGAGCTCGGTGGTGCGGCCGTCCTTCAGGTTGCGCACGCGGATGCGCGTGAACGCCTGGCCCTTGCCCGGCTTGATGAAGTCGGCTTCGGTGATGACCCAGGGATCGCCGTTGTGAAGGATCTTCTTGCCCGTTTTGACGTCATTAAGGCCAAGGGTCGCCATGCGTTTCTTGCTCCAGAGGTGAATCCGCCCACCGGGCGGCTAAAATAGGGGGATCTCAAGGGGCCATATGGCCCGCCCCAAGGCCCACCATGATAACCGCAAGCCCCACCTGTCGCCTATCCGCACCCGTTCCGGGCTGGCGCGAGCTGTGGCGGGACGCCATCACCGACGCCGGGGAGCTGCTGTCCGCCGTGGGCCTGGCCCACCGCGCCGACCTGCTGCCCGCGGACGACGCCGGCTTCCCCCTGCGGGTGCCGCGCGGTTTCGTAGCCCGCATGCGCCATGGCGACCCGGACGACCCCCTGCTGCTCCAGGTCCTGCCGCGCCAGGCCGAGCACGTGGAAGCCCCCGGCTACACGATCGACGCCGTGGGCGACATGGCGTCCCGGGCCGGTCACGGCGTGCTGCACAAGTACGACGGCCGCGCCCTGCTGATCGCCAGCGGCTCGTGTGCGGTGAACTGCCGCTACTGCTTCCGCCGGCACTTTCCCTATGGCGAGGACATCGCCGCCGCAGCCCAGTGGCGCGAGGCGCTGGCCCATGTGGCCGCCGACACCTCCATCCGCGAGCTGATCCTCTCCGGCGGCGACCCCCTCTCGCTGGCCACGCACAAGCTGGAAGAACTCACCCGCGGGCTGGCTACCCTGCCCCACGTGATCCGCCTGCGCATCCATACGCGCCTGCCCGTGGTGCTGCCCGAGCGCATCGACGATGCGTTCATCGCCTGGCTCGCCGCCCTGCCGTTGCAGAAAGTGGTAGTGCTGCACGCCAACCATGCCAACGAATTCGATGCGAACGTGGATGCCGCGTGCGCACGCCTGCGCGAGGCGGGCGCCACGCTGCTCAACCAGTCCGTGCTGCTGGCCGGCATCAACGATGACGCCGATACGCTGGCCGAACTGTGCGAACGCTCGTTTGCGGCAGGGGTGCTGCCCTATTACCTGCACCAGCTCGACAAGGTCACGGGCGCTGCCCATTTCGAGGTGCCGGACCACCGCGCCCTCGACCTCGTGGATGCGCTGCGTGCACGACTTCCCGGGTACCTTGTCCCAAAACTGGTACGTGAACTGCCGGGCGATCCCTCCAAGCGCCCTGTTGCCGATTCGGCGCGTTAGTATTGGCGTTCTTCCGGTCGGCCAGCGTCGACCGGACCGCGTTTGGGGGAAGCGGAGTGGGCAACCACTTCGCGGGGTGAACAAGGCGGCAACCGGAACGGCATGAAACACGACAACGTCATCAGGATCCTCTTCATCGAAGACTCGGTGGAAGACGCCGAGCTGTTGATCAACGTATTGCGCAACGGCGGCATCGCCGTGCGTCCTGCGAGAGCCACGAAGGACGACGAGATCCGCACCGCGCTGGACGAACTCCAGCCCGACCTGGTGGTGCTCAACCCGTCCGTTGCGGGCGTGGAAACCGACGCCGTCATGCGCCACATCGATGCCAGCGGGCGCGACATGACCCTGGTGGCCGTGGTGGAAGGCCTGGACACCGATGCGGTGGCCGACCTTTTCGCCAGCGGTGCGCGTGGCGTGGCGCTGCGACGCCGCTCCGACCAGGT
This sequence comes from Luteibacter anthropi, assembly GCF_023699965.1. Taxonomy (NCBI): domain Bacteria; kingdom Pseudomonadati; phylum Pseudomonadota; class Gammaproteobacteria; order Lysobacterales; family Rhodanobacteraceae; genus Luteibacter; species Luteibacter anthropi. The sequence goes on along the minus strand of NZ_CP077072.1, from coordinate 3,312,916 downwards.
GCTGGCCGTGGTGCGCCGCGAATTCGAAGCCCTCGCCACCCGGCGCCAGCTGCGCCGCATGGAAACCTCCCTGCGCGAAACCGAACGCCGCTGCGACGCCCTGCTCGACTCGTCGCGCGATGCCATCGCCTACGTTCACGAAGGCATGCACGTGAGGGTGAACCAGGCATTCCTTGAAGCCTTCGGCTTTGTCGAGGCGGACGACGTGATCGGACTGTCTATCCTCGACCTCGTGGCCAGCGCCCACGCCGACCCGCTGAAAAGCGCCCTTCGCGGCCTTTCCCGTGGCGAGAAGCTGCCGCCGATGGAGCTGGTGGCCCGGCGCGATGACGGCCGCACCTTCAAGGCCGTGGCCGAATTCGCCCACGCCTCGTTCGAAGGCGAGGCCTGCGTGCAGATCATCTTCCGCCAGCAGGCCGTGGACCCGGCCCTGGTGGCACAGTTGCAGCGCGATCCTGTCACGGGCCTGTTCAACCGGGCCCGCACGCTCGAACACATCGACCAGGCCGTCGCCGCCGCAGCCGGGGGCCGTGAGGGCCAGGCCGTGCTGCTGCTTGAGCCCGACAACTGGAAAGACCTCGTCGCCAGCGTGGGCATCGGCAATGCCGACCGTATCCTGGCCACGCTGGCCCGCAGGGTCTGCGAAGCCGTGGACAACGAAGACATCGGTGGCGTGCTCGGCGACCACACGCTCGGTTTCGTGCTGGGGCCGCGCGGCGACCTCGAACATGCCGCGCTCGCCGAACGCCTGCGCACCACGGTGGCCGAGCACATCTTCGACGTGGGCAGCCGCTCGATCACGCTCAGCGTCACCATTGGCGGCGCGCTGCTGGCCGAAAAGAACGCCAATACCGAAACCCTGCTCGACCAGGCCAGCGCAGCCCTGCGCAACGCCCAGAACCAGGGCGGCAACCGCGTGGAACTGCACGACCCCAGCGCCCGCGAAAAGGCCGAGGCCGAGCGCGAGCAGTACTGGCTCGACCTGGTGAAGCAGGCCCTGGCCGACGACGGCCTGCGCCTGTACCACCAGCAGATCATCAGCCTGCAGGATGCCGCGGGCGAGTTCTACGAGATCCTGGTTCGCATGCAGGGCCCGAAGGGCGATGTGCTGCCGTCGTACTTCCTGCCCGTGGCGGAACGCAACGGCCTGCTGCCGGCCATCGACCGCTGGGTGCTGGGCCATGCCATCGATGCGCTGGCCCATCGCGAGAACGATGGCCTGACCACCACCTACTTCGTGAAGATCACGCTGCAATCGGTGGAAGACCCCGACCTGCTGCCCTGGCTGAAGCGCCGCCTTGAAACGGCGCGCCTGCGCCGCAGCACGCTGGTGGTGGAGATGCCCGAGTCCAAGGTGCTAACGAGCCTGCGCCCGGTGCAGGAGTTCGTGGCCGGCTGGCGCAAGTCAGGCGGGCGCTTTGCCATCGAGCAGTTCGGCTCGGGTCTCAACTCGTTCCAGATGCTGACCCATGTCGAGGCCGATTACCTCAAGATCGACCGCAGCTTCATGACCGACCTGCCCCAGCATCCGGAAAACCAGAAGAAAATCGCCGATATCTGCCGCGAGGGTCATGCCTCGGGCAAGCAGACCGTGGCCGAATGGGTCGAGGATGCCGTCAGCACGTCGCTGCTGTTCGCCTGCGGGGTCGATTTCGTCCAGGGCAACTTCCTCCAGGAGCCTGCCAAGGTACTTGCCGAGGAATACATGCCCCTGTGACGGGCCGGGTATAATCGGCGGCTGCCCCGCATCCGCCTCAGGAACCTTCCGATGTCCCACTCCGCGCTGACCGCCCTTTCGCCCCTGGACGGCCGCTACGCCGCCAAGGCGGCTTCGCTGCGCCCGATCTTCAGCGAATTCGGCCTCATGCACCGTCGCGTGCACGTGGAGATCCACTGGCTGCTTGCCCTGGCCAGGCACCCGGGCATCGTCGAGCTGCCGGCGTTCCCGGCCGACGCCGTGGCCCGCCTGGAAGCCATCGCCGACCAGTTCTCGGTAGACGATGGCGAGCGCATCAAGGAAATCGAGGCCACCACCAACCACGACGTGAAAGCCGTGGAGTACTTCATCAAGGAGCGCATCGGCAACGAACCCGCCCTGGCCCAGGCCAAGGAGTTCGTGCACTTTGCCTGCACCAGCGAAGACATCAACAACCTCGCCTACTCCCTGATGCTGAAGGACGCCCGCGAGAGCGTGCTGCTGCCGGCCGTGGACCAGATCATCGGCAAGCTGCGCGCCCTGGCGCACGAGCACGCCGGCCTGTCGCTGCTGTCGCGCACCCACGGCCAGACGGCCTCGCCCAGCACCATGGGCAAGGAACTGGCCAACGTCGTCGCCCGCCTGGAGCGCCAGCGCCGCCAGCTCGTCGCCATCGAGATCCCGGGCAAGATCAACGGCGCCGTGGGCAACTACAACGCCCACGTCATTTCCTACCCCGAGGTGGAGTGGCCGGCCCTGGCCGCGGGCTTCGTCGAGGGCCTGGGCCTCACCTTCAACGCGTACACGACACAGATCGAACCGCACGACGGCATCGCCGAGTTCGCCGATGTGCTGCGCCGGGTCAACATCATCCTGATCGACCTCGCCCGCGACGTATGGGGTTACATCTCGCTGGGTTACTTCCGCCAGGCGCTCAAGGCCGGCGAAGTGGGCTCGTCCACGATGCCGCACAAGGTCAACCCGATCGATTTCGAAAACGCCGAAGGCAACTTCGGTCTCGCCAACGCCCTGCTCGGCCACTTTGCCGAGAAGCTGCCGATCAGTCGCTGGCAGCGCGACCTTACCGACTCCACCGTGCTGCGCGCGCTGGGCACGGCCTTCGGTCATTCGCTGGTGGCGTTCGAGTCACTGATGAAGGGCCTGGGCAAGCTCAACGTGAACGCCGAGCGCGTGGCCGCCGACCTCGACAACAGCTGGGAAGTGCTGGCCGAAGCCGTGCAGACCGTGATGCGTCGTTTCGGCCTGCCGGAGCCGTACGAGCAGCTCAAGGCTCTCACCCGCGGCCAGGGCATCACGAAGGATTCGATGCGCACGTTCATCGCCGGCCTCGACCTGCCCGCCGACGCGAAGCAGGCCCTTGCCGAACTGACCCCGGCCAGCTACATCGGCCTGGCCGACAAGCTCGCCCGCGAGATCTAGCCACGCATTATCGCGCACCCCCTGTAGGAGCGCGCCTCGCGCGCGACCGGTTATCGCGAAAACCCGGTCGCGCGCAAGGCGCGCTCCTACAGCGGCATGGTTTCGCTAAGACCGGTCGCGCGCGAGGCGCGCTCCTACAGGGGTATGGTTTTGCTAAGACCCGGTCGCGCGCGAGGCGCGCTCCTACAGGGGTATGGTTTTGCTGAACCCCGTTGCGCGAGGCGGGCTCCTGCAAAGGGCGTAAAAAAACGCCAGTCTTTCGACTGGCGTTTTGTTTTACCGGGCCTGCGAAACGATCAGCAGCCGCTGTCGTTGCCGAACGGGTCGTCGAGGACGATCGTGTCGTCGCGGTCGGCACCCGTGGCCACCAGGGCCAGCTTGCAGCCCGACAGCTCTTCCACGGCGCGCAGGTAGGCGCGCGCGGCCGGCGGCAGCTTGTTCCAGTCGCGGATACCCGCGGTGGACTCGGCCCAGCCCGGGAATTCCAGGTACACCGGCTTGCACTCGTCCCAGCCGTCGGCATCCAGCGGCGCCAGTTCGCGACGCTTGCCGCGGTATTCGTACGCGATGCAGACCTTGATGCTTTCCAGGCCGTCGAGCACGTCGAGCTTGGTGATCGCCAGACCGTCGATGCCGTTGATCTGCACGGCGCGCTTCAGCGCCACCAGGTCGATCCAGCCGCAGCGACGCGGACGGCCCGTGCTGGCACCGAACTCGTTGCCCTTCTTGCGCAGGGTCTCGCCCATCTCGTCGTTGAGCTCAGTGGGGAACGGACCGCCGCCGACGCGCGTTGCATAGGCCTTGCAGATGCCCAGAACGTAGTCGATATCGCGTGCGCCTACGCCGGTACCGGCCAGCGCACCGCCGACCGTGGTGTTCGACGAGGTGACGTACGGATAGGTGCCGTGATCGATGTCGAGCAGCGCGCCCTGCGCACCTTCGAACAGGATGTTGCCACCCTCGCGACGCACGTCGTGCAGGATGGTGGCGACGTCGTCGACCATCGGCTTGATGTACTCGCCCCAGGTGAGCGCTTCGTCGAGCACGGTCTGGTAGTCGACGGGCTCGGCCTTCAGCCACTGCGTGAGCACGAAGTTGTAGTAATCGACGGCAGCCTTCACCTTCTCCGGCAGCTCGTGCGGATACATGAGGTCGGCGACGCGGATCGAGCGGCGGGCCACCTTGTCTTCATAGGCCGGGCCGATGCCGCGACCGGTGGTGCCGATGGCCTTGGCGCCGGAGGCGACTTCGCGCGCCTTATCGACGGCGATGTGGTACGGCATGATCAGCGGCGTGGCCGGGGAGATCTTCAGGCGGGCACGCACATCCACGCCCTGGCCTTCCAGCTCGGCGATTTCGCTCATCAGTGCGGCCGGGGAAAGCACGACGCCGTTACCGATGAGGCACAGCGCGTCGTCGCGCAGGATGCCCGAGGGAATAAGGTGCAGGACGGTCTTCTTGCCCTTGATCACCAGCGTGTGACCGGCGTTGTGGCCGCCCTGGAAACGCGCGACGGCGCCGACGCGCTCGGTAAGCAGATCGACGATCTTGCCCTTGCCTTCGTCGCCCCATTGCGCGCCGAGGATGACTACTGACTTGCCCATGATGATGATGCTCTCTTCAAGGTAGGTTGCCCGCGAGGGCGATGTGGAGACCGGTTAGCGCTGACGACCAGGGCCGTCGTTGAGGTAGCGCAGGAATTCGGAATCGGGCTTCAGCACGAGCGTACCCTTGCCATCGGCGAAGGCTTTGCGATACGCGGCGAGGCTCCGGTAGAAGGCGAAGAACTCGGGATCCTGGCTATAAGTCTGCGCGTAGATGGCCGCAGCCTGCGCATCGCCGTCGCCCTTCACCTTCGTGGCGTCACGATTGGCGTCGGCCAGCAGCACGAGCTTCTGGCGATCGGCGTCGGCACGGATCTTCTCGGCGCTTTCCTGACCGGTGTAGCGCAGCTCGTTGGCCAGCTGCAGGCGCTCGGCGCGCATGCGCTTGTAGACCGAGCCACTTACTTCGTCGGGCAGGTCGATGCGCTTGATGCGCACGTCGACCACGGCGATGCCCAGGGTCTTGCGGGCCACGGCATCGGTCTGCTGGCGCACGCGCTCGGTGATGTCCTTGCGGCCACCGGCGATCAGATCTTCGAGCGGACGGGCATTGAACTCGTAACGCAGTGCGTCCTTCACGATGGGCGTGAGGCGCTGCACGGCCTGGATCTGCTCGCCCGAGGTGGCGCGGTAGTAGGCGGCGTTATCGGCGATGCGCCACTTCACGTAGAAGTCGACGTTGACGCTCTTCTTTTCGAGCGTGAAATAGCGCTCGGGCTGGGCATCGAGACCCAGGATGCGGTTGTCGAAACGCATCACCTGCTGGATGACCGGCACCTTGAAGTGCAGGCCGGGCTGGTAATCGGCACGCACGATGCGGCCGAACTGCAACAGCAGCGCGTTCTCGCCTTCCTTCACCACGAAGGCACTGTTGAAGCCAAGGAGGACCAGGGCGACGACGATGAGGCCGGAGATGATCTTCACTGGGCATTCCCCTGCGCATTCGGCTCGGTGGTCGCGGACTGCACCACGGTGCCTACGCCCGGCACGTTGCGCACGCCCGGGTTCGACGAGCCGTCCACCGGCAACTGGATGATGTTCTTGCCGTTGGTACCGTCGATGACCTTGGGGTTGCCGGCCATGACTTCCTCGACGGTTTCCAGCCAGAGGCGACGACGCGTCACTTCCGGCGCGGCACGGTATTCCTTGAGGATGAGGTTGAAGCGCTCGACATCGCCATTGGCGCGGGCGATGCGCTCCACGCGCTCGGCTTCGGCCTCTGCGGCGATGCGGGCGGCTTCACCACGCGCCACCGGCACGACCTGGCTTTCGTAGGCGCGGGCTTTGTTCTCTTCGCTCTGTTTGTCTTCGCGCGCCGCGTTGACGTCGTCGAAGGCGTCCTTCACTTCCTTCGGCGGAGCCACGTTCTGGAAACTGACGCCGGTGACGGTGACGCCGGCATCGTATTTATCGAGCGTGGCCTGGAGGATGTCACGCGTCTGCTGCTGCAGGGTTTCCTTGGCGGCCGGAGCCACGCCCGTGACGGGCGCCTGGTCTGGCGCCGGGCTGTCGACGCCGGGCGTGGTGAGGATGTTGTCCATCACGTTGGCGCCCACCACCGAGCGCACGGCGGCCTCGGCCGCATTGGCGATGGTGCCGTTCTCGACGTCGGCGTTGGAATACAGGAACTTGCGGGCGTCGGCGACCTGGTACTGCACGTTGAAGTCGATGGCGATGATGTTTTCATCGCGGGTAAGCATCGACACGTTGTCCGAGATGGAGCGGACCTGGGTCGTCTCCACCTTGGTCACCGTTTCGATCGGAGCCGGTGCCTTCAGGTGGAAGCCGGGCGGCAGGATGCGCGAGAACTGGCCGAAGCGCAGCACCACGCCGACCTGCCGGGCATCGATGACCGTGTAGCTGGAGACCAGCAGCCAAGCCACGATGAACACGGCGATGATGGCTGCGACGCCACCACTGCCTGCACCAAAGCGACCGAAACGGGCCTTGATGTTCTTGATCGCTCCGTCGAGGTCGGGCTTGCGCCCGCCTTGCCGGTTGCGGTTCCAGGGATCCTTCTGGCCGTTACCGGGTTCGTTCCAAGCCATGGGCGACAGTCTCCTTCGGGGACCGGAGGTGGGCGGCTGACAAGCCATGATCAGGCCGACACGACGGCAGCGAGCGGCGGGCGTCATTGCAGACCCGGCACCGCGCCGGATCGGCACGCAAACAGTGTTAATTCTACCAGAAGGCCATGGCGATGCGACGGGTCAGAAATCGGCCTCGGCCGGCTCGATCAGTTCGCGTAAAGGCCTTGCATGCTCGTCATCGCCCAGCAGCGGGGCCAGGACGGAACGCGGGGCATCAATGTCGAGATGCCAGCCGTGTTCGTCGATGGCTTCACCCACGATGGCACCGGCCGCTTTCAGGCGGGCGTGCAGCCTGCCGGCGGTGAGAGGAAGCTCAAGACCAGTACGGATGCGGTCACCGCCAAGCAGTTCGCCCAAGGCCTGGCGCAGGCCTTCCAGGCCCTCGCCCGAATGGGCGGACAGCCACACCTGGCGTGGCAGCCCGTCGTCACCCCGATCAACGCGGGCTTCCGTATCGACGAGATCGATCTTGTTCATCACGGAAAGCTGGGGGACGTCGCCCGCGCCGATCTCTTCGAGCACCTCGTCCACCACGCGGCGCAGCAGCTCGCGCTCCTCGTCGGCGGCGTCGCTGACATGGATCAGCAGGTCGGCATCGCGGGCTTCGGCCAGCGTCGCGCGGAAGGCTGCGACCAGGTCGTGCGGCAGCTCGCGGATGAAGCCGACGGTGTCGGCCACCACGGCCGGCCCGCAGGACAGGCCGTCGATCTTGCGTACTGTCGGGTCCAGCGTGGCGAACAGCTGGTCGGCGGCATAGACCCCGCCCGTGGTCAGCGCATTGAACAGCGTGGACTTGCCGGCATTGGTATAGCCCACCAGGGCCACGCGGGGCACCGTGTTGCGCAGGCGCGCACGGCGTTGCTGGTCGCGCTGGACCTGAACCTTTTCAAGGCGTTTGGTGAGCATCTTCACCCGCTCGGCAAGCAGGCGACGGTCGGTTTCCAGCTGGGTTTCACCCGGGCCGCGGTTGCCGATGGCACCGCCGCGCTGGGCGTCCAGATGGGTCCAGCCGCGCACCAGGCGGGTGGCGATGTGCTTGAGCTGCGCCAGCTCCACCTCGAGCTTGCCTTCGTGCGAACGGGCCCGCTGGGCGAAGATGTCGAGGATGAGACCGGCGCGATCCACCACGCGGGTCTTCAGGTGTTTTTCGAGGTTGCGTTCCTGCACGGGGGTGAGCACGTGGTCCACCAGGACCAGGTCGGCCTCCAGCGCGCGGACGGCCTCGGCCACTTCGTCGGCCTTGCCACTGCCGATGTAGAAACGTGGGTTCGGGGTTTCGACACGTGCGGGGATGCTGGTGAGGATCTCGGCGCCTGCCGAGGTCACCAGTTCGGCGAATTCCTCACCACGACGCACCGCGTCGCCCTCGCCGCGCGAATGCGGCAACACCAGGATGGCCCGGTCGCCTTTCTTTTGCCTATCGAACACTTAGCGGGATAACCTCATGAGTGATGAAGGGCGCGCGCCGCATGCGTGCGCGCGCCCGACCCCTTATATGGGTTTCCTTCGAAGGCCCCTCAACCCTCGACGTCGCCCGACGCCGACTCCGCGTGGTTTTCGTGCCCGCCAACGCGCACGTTGCGGCTCGGCACCACGGTGGAAATGGCGTGCTTGTAGACCATCTGGCTGACCTGGTTGCGCAGCAGCACCACGAACTGGTCGAACGACTCGATGGTGCCCTGCAACTTGATGCCGTTCACCAGGTAAATGGCGACCGGCACGCGCTCGCGGCGCAGTGCATTCAAAAACGGATCCTGCAACGATTGCCCTTTGGACATTCTTCTTCTCCCCTACGTTTTTATTGTGCGGGTCCGGATAAAGAACGCCCCGCGGCGCCCCGGCCCAAGTTTTTTGAATCTTAACTGCATTTAAACGTCATCTGGAAGCGGCCGGCGTGACGACTCCGGCATTCCGAGGAACAGTGCCAGAGCCGCCGAGGCCTCCGGCAACGGATCGACCCGGTCAGGGTCGAACGTCCGTGCGTCCAGCTCGCTGCGCAGCCAGGTGATCTGGCGCTTGGCAAGCTGGCGGGTGGCATAGATACCACGGTCTCGCAAATTCGTGGCGTCTCCGTGACCATCGAGATATTCCCACGCCTGACGGTAGCCCACCGCGCGAATGGCTGGAAGATCGGCGTGGAGGTCGCCGCGGGCCCGCAGGGCCTTCACCTCGTCGAGAAAGCCTTCGTCAAGCATCTGCGTGAAACGCCGGGCGATGCGCTCGTGCAGGGTGGTGCGACTCTCCGGCAGCAGGGCCAGCTTGAGCACCCGCCATGGGAAGGGCTTGCGCGCCTGGCGCTGAAGCTCGCTGATCGGGCGCCCCGTCAGCTCCATGACTTCGAGCGCCCGCTGGATCCGCTGGGCATCGGCCGGCTTGATGCGCTCGCCGGCCTCGGGATCGGCCGCCGCCATGCGCGCATGCATGGCGGCCCAGCCCAGGCGGGCCGCCTCCTCAGCAAGACGCTCCCGGACGGACGCGTCAGCTTCCGGCAACTCCGACAGCCCCCGTTGCAAGGCTCGGAAATAAAGACCCGTACCACCCACCAGCAGCGGCACCCTGCCGGAGGCCGCCACCGTTTGCATGGCGGACACCGCATCCGTGGCGAAATCGGCAGCCGAGTAAGGCTGCGCAGGGTCGCGGATGTCGATCAGCTCGTGCGGATAACGGGCGAGCGTGGCCGCATCGGGCTTGGCGGAACCGATATCCAGGCCGCGATAGACCAGCGCCGAATCGACCGAAATCAGGCCGACCGGGAAGCGGTCGGCAAGCTCGCAGGCAAGCGCCGTCTTGCCCGAGGCGGTAGGACCCATGAGAAAGATGGCGAGAGGGCGTGCGTCGGACGACATTGCTGTCTCTGAAATAGAAAATCGCCGGCCCGAAGGCCGGCGATTCCCGGAGGGTGCGGCGTTACTGCTGGGTCTGCGGATCGTAGGCGCCACTGGACGCCGACTTGCCCTGCATATGGTCGGGCAGCGCCGCCTTCTGCGGGGTGTCTTCCAGCGTGCGGGCATCCTTCTCGACGGCATTCAGGCGAACCAGTTCGCCCTTCTTGTCGTAATACACGGCAAAGCCGTAATCGAGCGCCATGCGGGCCATGAAGCCCAGGTGGGCGTCACGGATCTTCGAATCGTCGCTGGGCAGCAGGAGCACCGTCTTCGGCAGCTTGCCCTGATCTTTCAGGTACGCGAAGTGGCTGCCCGTATCCGCTGCGGAAAGCACCGCGTTGTCCACGAGAAACTGGCCGCTCTTGTACGCCTTCACGGTGTAGTCGAACTTGCCTTCGGTGGCGCTGGTGGCAACGTGGTCGCCCTTGGAGACGCCACGGTGGCAACCGGCAAGCACCAGCAGGCTGGCAAGGAAGACCGCGGCGACGGCGCGGGTCATCAGGGTGGGAAGTCGGATCATCGGTGTCTCCGTGGATCGGGTGCGGCTTCGGAAAAGGGCGAGTCTACCGCGCGCGGATGTCGCGCGCGGCTGGGACCGGGCGGGCGTTCAGGTGCTCGGCAGCGTGACGCCGCGCTGGCCCTGGTACTTGCCGCCACGGTCGGCATAGGACACCTCGCAGACCTCGTCGGACTCGAGGAACAGCATCTGCGCCACGCCTTCGTTGGCGTAGATTTTTGCGGGCAGCGGCGTGGTGTTCGAGAACTCCAGCGTGACGTGGCCTTCCCACTCGGGTTCGAGGGGGGTCACGTTCACGATGATGCCGCAGCGGGCGTAGGTGCTCTTGCCCAGGCAGATCGTCAGCACGTTGCGCGGGATGCGGAAATACTCCACGGTGCGCGCCAGCGCGAACGAATTCGGCGGGATGATGCAGACATCTGACTTGATGTCGACGAAGCTGCCCTTGTCGAAGGCCTTCGGGTCGACGATGGTCGAGTTGATGTTGGTGAACACCTTGAACTCGTCAGCGCAGCGGACATCGTAGCCGTAGCTGGACGTGCCGTAGGACACGAGACGATGGCCGTCACGCTCCCTCACCTGGCCCGAGGCGTACGGCTCGATCATGCCGTGCTGCTCGGCCATGCGGCGAATCCACTTGTCTGACTTGATACTCACTTACGATCTCCCTCGCTGGAGCGGGAAAGGTATAGGAACGCCCCCTTCCACGCCACTTGTTTACGTGTTCTGGATGACGATCTTCGGGAAGGAAATGGCCTTGTTGCGCGCTTGCAGCGACAACCTTGCGGCCGCTGAGCGGGCGATGGACCGGTAACGGGCCGTGAGGTCCGAATCGGGGATGGCGGCCACCGTCGGCTTGCCGCCGTCGGCCTGCTCGCGGATGCGGATATCCAGAGGGAGGTCGCCGAGGTAGGCGATGCCGGCCTCTTCCGCCATGCGCGCACCGCCACCGTGACCGAAGATGTGTTCCTCGTGGCCGCACTGCGAGCAGATGTGGGTGGCCATGTTTTCCACCACACCCAGCACCGGCACCTCCACCTTGCGGAACATGCCCAGCGCCTTGCGGGCATCCAGCAGCGCGATGTCCTGCGGGGTGGTGACGATGACGGCGCCGGAGACCGGCACCTTCTGCGAGAGCGTGAGCTGGATGTCGCCCGTGCCGGGGGGCAGGTCGATGATGAGGTAGTCCAGGCCGTCCCAGCGGGTATCGGTGAGCAGTTGCATCAGGGCCTGGGTGACCATGGGGCCACGCCAGATCATGGGCGTGTCCTCGTCGATCAGCACGCCGATCGACATGGCCTGCAGGCCGTGGGCCCGCATCGGCTCGATGCTTTTGCCATCCGGGGAGACGGGCTTGCCGGACAAACCGAGCATCTTCGGCTGGCTGGGGCCGTAGATATCGGCGTCCAGGATGCCGACGGTGGCGCCTTCGGCGACCAGCGCCAGGGCGAGATTGACCGAGACGGTGGACTTACCCACGCCGCCCTTGCCCGATGCCACGGCGATGATGTTCTTCACGCCCGGCAGGGGGGCGAGTTGGCCCTGCACCTTGTGGGCGTGCACCCGCCAGCTCACCGACACGGCGGCCGACGCAATGGCGGGCTCAGCCTCCAGGGCCGCACGGGCCTCGGCGGCGGCCTGCTCGACATAGCCGACGGCCGGATAACCGAGCTGGATATCGACGGACACACGGTCGCCATCCACGCCGATGGCACGGATCGCCGCCGACAGCGGCTGACCGGAATGGGGATCGACGACGCGGTCGAGTACGCCGCGCACGAGGGTTTCGCTGGCCTGGGACATGGGGAGAAGTGAGGAAAATCGAAGATGACATTATTATGCCAGCCTGGGGGGCTCGCCGGTCTTGCGACTGTGGGAAGGGGAGCTTCGTACCGTGGAATCGTCGGGTGAATCGCCTGTACCGGTCGCGCGCAAGGCGCGCTCCTACAAGGCAAGACTGTAGGAGCGCGCCTCGCGCGCGACCGCCCCAAAGCAACACCCCACCCTGTAGGAGCGCGCCTCGCGCGCGACCACCCCGAAGCGACACCCACCCCTGTAGGAGCGCGCCTCGCGCACGACCACCCCGTGGCGACACCCCTCCTGTAAGAGCGCGCCTCGCGCGCGACCCGGCCAGGGCGACCACCCCGTGGCGCGATGCAACTTGACGATTCCTGCCGCCTTTCGTCAGTCTCGGGCCATACCTGACCGTATGGGGAGTCCCGATGTCCGTGAACCACCTGATCCGCACCACCGCCGCCCTCGCCCTCGCGACGGCCGCCCTCCCCGCCCTCGCCGCCACCGATACCCCGGTGGGCAAGTGGAAGACCATCGATGACGCCACCCACGAGGTGAAGTCCGTCGTCGAGATCACCGAGAATGGCGGCGTGCTTGAGGGCAAGGTGCTCCAGGTGCTCAAGCCCACCCCGGGCGCCGCGCGCGACGCGCAAGGCCACCTCATCTGCGCCAAGTGCGACGGCGAGCGCAAGAACAAGCCCATCGAGGGCATGACCATCATGTGGGGCCTGAAGAAGGACGACGACCAGTGGTCGGGCGGCCAGATCCTCGACCCGTCCAAGGGCAAGATCTACAAGGTCAACCTGAAGCTGGTGGACGGTGGCAAGAAGCTCGATGTGCATGGCTATATCGGTTTCTCCCTGCTCGGTCGCAGCCAGGAGTGGGTGCGCGACGAGTAAGGGCCTACGTCGGCTCCAGTCGGCGCCCGGATCAACCGGTCGCGCGCGAGGCGCGCTCCTACAGGGCGGGGTTTCGCTTCGGGCCGGTCGCGCGCGAGGCGCGCTCCTACAGGGTAGGGGATTCGCTTCGGGTGGTCGCGCGCGGGGCGCTCCTACAGGGTGGGTTTGTAGGAGCGCGCCTTGCGCGCGACCGGGACAACGCGTGACGCCTCATTCCACGGCCCGCTGCCAGCGGGCGCCATGCCATAATCCCCGGTCCCATAGCCGACCGTGAGCATCATGGCCCGCCGCATCCTCGTTACCAACGCCCTTCCCTATGCCAACGGCCCGCTCCACCTGGGCCACATGCTCGGCTACATCGAAGCCGACATCTGGGCGCGGGCGCAGCGAATGCAGGGCAACGAGGTCTGGTACGTGGCGGGCGAGGACGCCCACGGCACGCCGATCATGCTGGCTGCCGAAAAGGCCGGAAAGACATCCGAGCAGTACATCGACGACATTCGCGCCGGCCACGAAGCCGACTTCGCAGGCTTCCACTTCAGCTACGACCAGTACCACACCACGCACTCGCCGGAGAACCAGGAGCTCGCCACGGCGATCTACCTGCGCCTGCGCGATGGCGGCTATATCGCCCGCCGCGACATCCAGCAGTTGTACGACCCCACGCGGGACATGTTCCTGCCTGATCGCTACATCAAGGGCACCTGCCCCAACTGCGGCACGCCCGACCAGTACGGCGACAACTGCGAGAACTGCGGCGCCACCTATGCGCCCACGGACCTGGTGAACCCCTACTCCGTGATGTCCGGCGCCACGCCGATCCTGCGCGACTCCGAGCACTACTTCTTCGAACTGGGCAAGTTCGAGCAACTGCTGCGTGACTGGTTCGCCGGCAAGTTCACCGACGGCAGGCCCACGGCCGACAGCAGCGTCGTGGCCAAGCTCGGCGAGTGGATCGATGGCGGCCTGCGCGACTGGGACATCTCCCGTGACGCGCCCTACTTCGGCTTCCCGATTCCCGATGCCCCGGGCAAGTTCTTCTACGTGTGGCTCGATGCGCCGGTCGGTTACCTGGCCTCGTTCAAGGCGCTGTGCGAACGCGCCGGCCTGCGCTATGACGACTTCCTCGGCAAGGACAGCATCGCCGAGCTGCATCATTTCATCGGCAAGGACATCATCAACTTCCACGGCCTGTTCTGGCCGGCGATGTTGCACGGCGCGGGCCTCCGAGTACCCACGGCGCTGCACGTCAACGGCTACCTCACCGTGAACGGCGCGAAGATGTCCAAGTCGCGCGGCACCTTCATCCAGGCCCGCACCTATCTCGATGCCGGTCTCGACCCCGAAGCGCTGCGCTATTACTTCGCCACCATGCTCGGCCCGGCGCCCGTCGACGTGGACCTCGACCTCAAGTCCTTCGAAGAGCGCGTCAATTCGCACCTTGTGGGCAAGTGGGCGAACATCGCCAGCCGCACGGCGGGCTTCCTGCATACCCACTTCGCCGGCAAGCTTGCGGATCGTTTCGATGCGGAAGCCACCGCCCTCTGGAGCGACCTGCTTGGCCAGTACGACGGCATCGAAGCGCTTTACGAAGCCGACGAATACGCCGAAGTCACCCGCCGCTTTGTCGCCATGGCCGATATCATCAATGGCTACATCGCCACGAAGGCACCGTGGGTCATCGCCAGGGATGAAAACCGCCGCGATGAACTGCAGCAGGTCTGCACCTTCGCCATCCATGCCTTCCGCCTGCTTTCCGGCCTGCTGAAGCCCATCGTGCCGACCACCGTGGCCGGCGCCGAAACCTTTCTCGGCGGCTCCATTGAAAACTTCGCCGATGCCCGTCGCGAACTGTTCGGCCACACGCTCAACGCCTTCACGCCGCTGTTCGCCCGCCTCGATCCGAAGAAGATCGAAGCCATGGTCGAAGCGTCGAAGGAGTCGCTGACGCCAGCCGAACAGGCGCGCGAAGTGGCCAAGGCCGACACCAAGAAATCGAACAAGCCCAAAGAAGCACCGAAAGCCATGACCGAGACCACCAACGAATCCGCCACCATCTCCATCGACGACTTCGCCCGTCTCGACCTTCGCATCGGCAAGGTCGAAGCCTGCGAATTCGTGGAGGGCTCGGACAAGCTTCTGCGCTTCGAACTCGACGCCGGCCCGCTGGGCAAGCGCCAGATCTTCTCCGGCATTCGCGCCGCATATGGCGAACCGGAAAAGCTCATCGGCCGCAACGTGGTGTTCATCGCCAACCTCGCCCCGCGCAAGATGCGCTTCGGCCTGTCCGAAGGCATGATCCTGTCCGCCGGCGAAGGCGGTGCGGATTTGTTCCTGCTCGATGCCGACCAGGGCGCCGCACCGGGCGCCACCGTCCGCTGATCGCCCTATCGGCCGTGCGCCAGCCATGACGCCAACGCTCGCCGACCGCATCGACGACCTGCTCCCACAGACCCAGTGCGAGCAGTGCGGCTTCCATGGCTGCCGCCCGTACGCGGAAGCCATCGCCGCCAGCGAAGCGGACATCAATCGCTGCCCGCCGGGTGGTGCCATCGGCATCGCCCGGCTTGCCGCCCTGCTCGATCGCCCTGCCATTCCTCTCGACACATCCCGTGGCGACGAGAAGCCGCGCACGCTCGCCCGTGTGGTCGAAGCCGAATGCATCGGCTGCACGAAGTGCATCCAGGTCTGTCCCGTGGATGCCATCGTGGGCGCATCAAAGCTGATGCACTCTGTGCTGAGCGACCTTTGCACGGGATGCGAACTGTGCGTGCCCGCCTGTCCGGTGGATTGCATCCGGCTCGACCCGATGCCGGTCGCACAGGCGGAAGACCGCGCTCACGCCGATGCAGCACGCCAGCGATTCCAGCGGCGCGAAGCGCGGTTGGGCCGCCAGCGCGAACTGCGCGAGCAACAGCTCGCCGCCAGCAAGCGGGACGTCGGCGCGCCGGCTGCACGCAATGCCGTACTGGAAGCCCTGGCCCGCGCCAAGGCAAAAAAGAAGGACGCTCCGTGAAGAAAGCCGACATCGTCGAGATGTTCAGCCGCTTGCGCGAGCTGAATCCGCATCCGAAGACCGAACTGGAATACACCACGCCCTTCGAGCTGCTGTCGGCGGTGGCGCTATCGGCGCAGGCTACCGACGTTGGTGTGAACAAGGCCACGCGCAAGCTTTTTCCGGTGGCCAACACGGCGCAGAAGATTCTGGATCTTGGCCTGGACAAGCTGAAGACCTACATCAGCACCATCGGGCTCTACAACAACAAGGCGAAGAACCTCATCGCCATGAGCCAGATCCTCGTCGACCGTTACGACGGCGAGGTGCCGCAATCACGCGAGGCGCTGGAAGAACTGCCTGGTGTCGGCCGCAAGACGGCCAACGTGGTGCTCAACACGGCCTTCGGCCAGCCGACCATTGCCGTGGATACGCATATCTTCCGCGTGGCCAACCGCACCGGGCTCGCACCGGGTCCGGATGTTCGCAAGGTGGAAGACAAGCTGGAGAAGGTGATCCCGAAGGAGTTCATCCAGGATGCGCATCACTGGTTGATCCTGCACGGGCGCTATGTGTGCAAGGCACGCAAGCCGGAGTGCCCGGGCTGCCCGATCATTGATCTTTGTGCATACAAGCAGAAGACAAAGGCCACCTGAGCACGACAAGCCCCCTTGTAGGAGCGCGCCTTGCGCGCGACCCCTACGAAGAAGCCATTTCGAATCCCTGAGTCTGCCGGGCCATACGCTTGATTGCAGACTATCGCGTTGCCGGTCGCGCGCAAGGCGCGCTCCTACAAGGGGTATCGCGGGTTTGGAGGTGTGCGGCTGTCGGGCCTTGGGCTATTGGGGGCTTTTAACTCATTTGTGGGCTATCGCGTTGGCGGTCGCGCGCAAGGCGCGCTCCTACAGGGGCGTATTGCGCATGTGTTGCCGGTTGCGCGCAGGACACTCCATGTAGAAGCGCGCCTGCGCGCGACCGGCAACGACGTCACGCCAACCAACCCATCAAGCGGCCTTGGGCGAACCCTCGACCCGTCGACCCAGTTCCTGCCAGTCGACGATCAACTCGCAACCGCGTTTCGAGGCATTACGGCCCCACTCACGCAGCAGTTCCAGCGATGCCTGATCCACATGCTGCAAGCGATCCATCGACACGCTCAGACGCGTGTTCGGCGGCACGGCTTCCAGCGTGCGGGCCATGCTCGGCACCTTGAGGAACGTGGCCGAACCTTCCAGGTGCAGCGTGGCCTGGCCCGGCTCGTCGTGGTGCTTGACGTCCATCTTCAGTTTCGACGACAGCAGCGCAAGGCGGAACAGTGACAGGCCGAAGCCCACGATCACACCGGTGAGCAGGTCGGTGGCCACGATGGCGACGGTGGTCGCGACGTAGACGGCTGCGGTGCCCTTGCCGTAGGCGGCGAGGTCCTTGATCTGCTTCGGGTTGACCATCTTCACGCCGGTGAACACCAGGATGCCTGCGAGGCACGAGACCGGGGTCATGCGCATCAGCCAGGGCAGCAGCATCACGAAGGCCAGCAGCCACACACCGTGGTAGATGGCCGCCATGCGCGTGGCGGAACCCGCCTGCACGTTGGCTGCGCTACGCACGATCACGCCCGTCATCGGCAGTGCACCGAGGAAGCCGCAGATGAGGTTGCCCACGCCCTGCGCCGTAAGCTCGCGGTCGTATTGGGTGCGCACGCCGTCATGCATGCGATCCACCGCGGCGGCGGAAAGCAGGGTTTCAGCACTGGCGATGAAGGCGAAGGTAGCCGCGGCCACCAACAGGCTCGCATCGAACAGGCCAAACAGGCTGCCCATGCTGGGCAGGCTCACCGCCGAGAACAGATTGGCGGGCACGTCCACGCGCTTGACGTCGAGCGCACCGAACTGCGCGATGAGCGTCATGGCAACCACGGCAAGCAACGCACCGGGGATGAATCGCAGCTTCGCGGGGCGGAGCTTTTCCCAACCCAGCATGATGGCAATGGTGCCAAGGCCGACCATGAGCGCGGCGGGTGCCTGGCCTTCGGCGGCACCGGTGACCGACTCCCACGCGGCGGCGGGGAGCGCCGCGAAGTTTTCCAGACCACGGGCTTTGGGAATGGCATCAAGCAGCACATGCGACTGCGAGGCCACGATGAGGATGCCGATGCCCGACAGCATGCCGGCCACCACGGCCGGCGACGTCATGCGGAACCACACGCCGACCTTGCACAGGCCGGCCACGATCTGGATCAGGCCCGCAAGGAGCACGACGGGGCCAAGGGCGGCCACGCCGTGCTCGCGCACCAGTTCGAACACCAGGACCGCCAGGCCCGCCGCCGGGCCGCTGACCTGTAGCGGCGAGCCGGCGATGGCGCCTACGACGATACCGCCGACGATGCCGGTTATCAGGCCCGCGCTGGGCGGCATGCCCGACGCGATAGCGATACCCATGCACAACGGCAGAGCGACAAGAAAAACGACCACCGATCCTAGGAGGTCGCGGCCAAACAGGCCCTGGGAGAAATACGTGCGCATCGGGGTTGGTCCTTAAGCGGCAGAAGCCACCGGCAGTCGCACGGAGAAACGTGCGTGGGGGGTCGCATCCGGCATGTCCGCAACCAGCGGACGGAAGCGACCCTGGGCGGGGTCGAAAGCGGTGATCTCGGTCTTGGCGATGTCGTAGATCCAGCCGTGGATACGCAGGCTACCGTTCGCCATCGCAGCGGCCACGGCAGGCAGCGTGCGCATGTGCTCAAGCTGGCCGACCACGTTTTCCTCGGTGAGGTAGCGCAGGCCTTCCTCGCCCAGGATGGTGGGACGGTTCTCGGCCACCACATAGCGTGCGACATCGGCATGCTTCAGCCACTGCTCGACGGACGGCTTGCCCTTAAGCGCGGCCGGATTCTGCAGGGCCTTCATCGCACCGCAGTCGGAGTGGCCGCAGATCACGATGTGCTGCACCTTGAGCGCCGTGACGGCGTATTCGATGGCCGCTACCACGCCGCTGACGTGCTGCGCATACGGCGGCACGATGTTGCCCACGTTGCGATAGACGAACAGGTCGCCCGGCTGGGCGTTGAATATCAGTTCCGGCATCACGCGCGAATCGGCGCAGGTGATGAACATGGTGTGCGGGGTCTGCCCGGATGCCAGGCGCGAGAAGAGCTCGCGGTGCTCGGCGGTCATTTCACGGCGAAACTGTTCGAAACCCTGGATAAGACGTTCCATGGCGGTTCTCTCTCTTTGGGGGAGGATCGGTGTGCAGGCACGCGGGCCCGCGAACGCCTCGGCTCATGCCGATGCGCATAGGTGTTTTGTGGTGCGCGGAAGATGGCGTCGTCGCGGACGCGACGGCACGCGGGGGCGATCAGACGATCGGGGGACGATGGTCCTGGCGTGGGTGATGTGCGTGCGGCGGAGGCACGAGATCGACCGGGCGCGGGGTGCTGGCGCGAGGCACGCTGATCACGTGCTCGGCGGGGACATCGAAGGTGTCGTCGAGGCTGTAGCTATTGTCTTCGAGCGAGGGCACGGTGCCTCGAGCATCGTCGTCGGAAGCGAAGACGCCCGCCGCATCATGGGAAACATGCTCCATGAGGGAGGCATCGTCGTGCGCAACGCATGGGTTGGCCTGCACCGTGCCACAGGCGACGAAGAGCCCCACCAGCACGATCATCGTGCTGAGGAATCGACGCATGGCGCTGGCGAAGGAGATACCCATGACGGCCGAACCTACCCACCGCCCTGTTACCTTGCAAGCGCTGCAACGCAACAGATTCAGCTTTTGGGCAAATTCACCTGCAAAACCGTGATAAATGCCCGTTTCCAGCAGGGGTCGGACTGGAAATACGGTGGGAATCCGTTCACGTTACGCCTTCGCAAGCCCCCTGAGCCGGTGAGACGATTCGCAGCAAGGGGACAAAAGCAAGGCAAAAGCCATGCTCCCGATCATGTCAGCCTCCCCGGGCCTATCCGAACCGCCGAGCCGAGCCACATCCATGCATATCCTCCTGATGGAAGACGACACCGAACTGGGCGAGGCGATCAAACACGCTCTCGAACACCAGTCCTATGCCGTCACCTGGCTCACCGACGGGCGCCAGGGCCTGGCGGCGCTGGCGGACGGCTCCATCGACCTCGTGCTGCTCGACCTGGGCCTTCCCGGTAAGGACGGCCTGGAACTGCTCGCCGAAGCCCGGCGCTCGGGCGTGAAGACCCCGGTGCTGGTGATGACCGCACGCGATGCGCTGGAGGCCCGTATCCGCGGGCTCGACCTCGGCGCGGACGATTACCTGGTGAAGCCCTTTCACCTGGGTGAGCTGGCCGCCCGCATTCGCTCGCTCACCCGGCGGGCGCAGGGCCTGGTGGATAACCGGGTGGAAGTCGGCGGCCTACTGCTCGACTTGGCCACCATGGAAGTGGAGTTCCGCGGCCAGCGCGTCACCCTCACCCGCCGCGAATTCGCCGTGCTGCGCATCCTCATGGAGCGGGCCGGGCGTATCGTGCGCAGGGAAAGCCTGGAAGGCTCGGTCTACGGCTTCGATACCATCGTGGACCGCAATGCCATCGAGGTGCAGGTGCACTGGCTGCGGCGCAAGCTCAGCCCCGAAGTGATCCACACCATCCGAGGCATCGGTTACATGATCCCCAGGGACCCCCAGTGAAGAAGACCCCGAGCCTGCGCTCGCGCCTCACCTGGCTCGTCATCGGCGTGATGGTGGTGGTGCTGATTCCCCTGGGCGCCATCAGCTACGAGCGCGAGCAGCGCGAGATGAACCAGTTGCTGGACGGCCGCCTTGCCCAGGCCGGGCGCACGTTGGGCATTCTCATGGCCTACGGCCAGCCCGGCTACGTGCCCAAGGAAAACGTCCGCAGCATTACCTTGCCGGTGGAAGCCCAGCGTGGCGGCGTGCTGGTGCCCGTGCACGCGAAGAGCTACGAGCCCGAGGTCGGTTTCCAGGCGTACGACCCCAGTGGTCATCTCATCGCCGCCACGGCCAACTTCGTGAATATGGCCGCCCCCGCCCAGGAGGAACGCGGCTTCGGCAACATCGAGCATGAAGGCACGCGCTGGCGCATCTTCACGCTGCAGAACCACTTCGGCCTGGTGATCCGCATCGGCGAGCGCTACGACAACCGCCAGGACATCACGCGCGGCCTCGTGCTCGAACACACCCTGCCCCTGGTGATCGGCCTGCCTTTGCTGGCGATCCTGCTCAGCCTCGCCGTGAAGCAGGGCCTGCGCCCGCTCGACCTGCTCACCCGCCTGCTCGCCCGGCGCACCCCCGGCAGCCGGCGACCGATCGCGCTGGATCGCACACCGGACGAGATCAAGCCGCTCATCGTCACGCTGAACCAGCAGCTGGAACGCCTGGAAGATGCCATCGAGCGCGAGCATCGTTTTGCCAGCGACGTGGCGCACGAACTGCGCACCCCTCTTGCCGCCACGATGATCCACCTGGAAAGCGCGCTGATCGCCGACGACCCGGACGAGGTGCAGTACACCCTGAAGAACGCCCGGCGCAGCCTGGGCCGGTTGGGCCGGCGCATCGAGCAGATCCTCGCCATCGCCCGCCTGGAGGCCGGCGCGGCCTCGCAGCGCCGCATGCCGCTCGACCTCGTGCTCATTGCCACGGAAGTCGTGGAAGAGCTGGCCCCGGTGATCGCGGAAAAGGATATCTCCCTCAGTCTCAACCACGACGAGGCCGAACTGCTCGTGGCCGGCCACGAGGTGGCGATGACGGCCATGTTCCGCAATCTCGTGGAAAACGCGCTGCGCTATACCCCCGAGCGCGGCCAGGTAGATATCGATATCGCGCTCCGGGACGGCAAGGCCATCATCGATATACGCGACGATGGCCCCGGCATTCCGGTCGAGCGACGCGAGGCCGTGTTCCGGCGCTTTCATCGCGAGACGGAGGCCGCAGCCAGCGGTTTTGGGCTGGGCCTGAGCATCGTGCAACGTGCGGTCGAGCTGCACGATGCCAGCATCGAACTGCTGGAAGCCCCCGGCGGACACGGCTTGCTGGCCCATATCGTGATGGACGCCCTGCCCCCCGGCGAGCCTCCCGTGGTCGTCTGATCCGGCTTGCGCGAACCTTTTTCCGGGCCAAAAGATTTCCACAAGCATCGACAAGGATGATGCCACTGGGCGCTTCCGCCCGAGGCAAAGCCGAGCGTTATCCGTCGATGAACACCCAAGTGCCCGAACGGCGTACAGGACGTCCTGCTGACGTCGCGCCCGCGACCCAAGAGCTCCCGGAGCGCCGGCCATGCTAGCGCTCGTCCGCATCGCGCTTTCGCGCCCCCTGACCTTTATCGTCCTGGCGCTGCTGATCCTCATCGCCGGACCGCTGGCAGCCCTGCGCACGCCCACCGACATCTTTCCGAACATCGGCATCCCGGTGATCAGCGTGGTGTGGACCTACACCGGCCTGCCGCCCGACCAGATGTCCGGCCGCGTGATCTATTACTACGAGCGCCAGCTCACCACCGCCGTGAACGATATCGAGCACATCGAGTCGCAGTCGCTGCCCGGCGTGGGCGTGGTGAAGATCTTCTTCCAGCCAGGCGTGGACATCCGCACTGCCACCGCGCAGGTCACCTCGATCTCGCAGACCGTGCTCAAGCAGATGCCCCCGGGCATCACGCCGCCGCTGATCCTCAACTACAACGCCTCCACCGTGCCGGTGTTGCAGATGGCGTTGTCGAGCAACAAGCTCTCCGAAGCGAACATCCGCGACATCGCGCAGAACTTCATGCGCCCCACCCTCGTGTCGGTGCCTGGCGTCGCGATTCCCACACCCTACGGCGGCAAGCAGAAGCAGGTGACCCTCGACCTGAATCCGCAGGCGCTGGCGGCCAAGGGCCTTTCCGCGCAGGACGTGGGCACGGCGCTCAGTGCGCAGAACCAGATCATCCCCGTGGGCACGGCGAAGATCGGCACGTTTGAATACAACGTGCAGCTCAACAACAGCCCCACGGCCATCGACGAGCTGAACAACCTGCCCATCAAGACGGTGAACGGCGCCACCATCACCATCGGTGACGTGGCCCACGTGCGCGACGGCTCCCCACCGCAGAACAACGTGGTGCGCGTGGACGGCAAGCGCGCGGTGCTGATGCCTGCGCTGAAGAACGGCAACGCCTCCACGCTGGACGTGGTGGCCGGCATCAAGAAGCTCCTGCCGCTCATCCAGGAAACCCAGCCGAAGTCGCTGAAGACGAACCTGCTTGGCGACCAGTCCATCTTCGTGAAGGCCTCGATCAGTTCGGTGGCCCGCGAAGGCGTGATCGCCGCGCTGCTGACCTCGGTGATGATCCTGCTGTTCCTGGGCAGCTGGCGCTCGACGGTGATCATCGCCCTGTCGATTCCGCTGGCGATCCTCTCGGCCATCGCCCTGCTTGCGCTGTTCGGGCAGACACTCAACGTCATGACCCTGGGCGGCCTGGCACTCGCGGTAGGCATCCTGGTGGACGACGCCACGGTGACCATCGAGAACATCAACTGGCATCTGGAACAGGGCAAGGGCGTGATCGACGCCATCATGGATGGCGCGAAGCAGATCGTGACGCCGGCCTTCGTTTCGCTGCTGTGCATCTGCATCGTGTTCGTGCCGATGTTCATGCTCAACGGCATCGCCGGCTTCCTGTTCCGCCCCATGGCACTGTCGGTGATCTTCGCGATGGTGTCGTCGTTCATCCTCTCGCGCACCCTGGTGCCGACGCTGGCGATGTACCTGCTGAAGCCACACCACGTGGAAACGGGGGTGGGCGCCCATCCGGAAGATCCGTACATCAATCATCACGAAGGCGACCAGCACGGCCGTCGCAAGCCCGCCGTGCTGCGCGCACTCGTGGCCTTCCAACTGGGCTTCGAGCATCGCTTCACCCGCATCCGTGACGGTTACTACGCCATCCTCGGCGTCGCGCTCGGCAACCGGAAACCGTTCATCATCGGCTTCCTCTGCTTCGTGCTCGCCTCGTTCGTGCTCGTGCCGGCCCTGGGTCGCGACTTCTTCCCGGCGACGGATTCGGATTCGATCTCGATGCACATCCGTGCGCCGATGGGTACGCGTATCGAAGAGACGGCCGCCGAGTTCGATCACATCGAGGCCGCCATCCGCCGGATCGTGCCGCCGGACCAGCTCGATACGATCATCGACAATATCGGCCTGCCGCTCAGCGGCGTGAACCTGGTCTACAACAGCAGCGGCACCATCGGTCCGCAGGATGGCGACATCCAGATCGTGCTGAAGGAAGGCCATGGCGCCAGCGCCGACTTCGTGCGGACCATGCGCGCGAAGCTGCCCCGTGAATTCCCGGGTACGCAGTTCGCCTTCCTGCCCGCCGACATGACCAGCCAGATCCTCAACTTCGGCGCACCTGCCCCGCTGGATGTATCCATCTCCGGACGCGACCGCGCCGGCAACGAGGCCTATGCGCAGGAGATCATGAAGCAGATGCGCAAGATCCCGGGCATCGCCGACGTACGCTTGCAGCAAAGCTCCAGCTATCCGCAGCTGAACGTCACGGTGAACCGCGTGCGTGCCGACGGCCTGGGCATCACCGAGCGTGACGTCACCAACAGCATGGTGGCCTCGCTGGCTGGCAGCTCGCAGGTGGCTCCGGCGTTCTGGCTCAACCCGAAGAACGGCGTGTCCTATGCCATCGTTGCGGCCACGCCGCAGTACCAGATGGATTCCATGGCCGACCTGAAGGCCATGCCGGTGACCTCGTCCGGCGCGCATCCGACGCAGATTCTCGGCGGCATCGCCACGTTCAAGCGCGGCCCCAGCGATGCGGTGGTGTCGCACTACAACATCATGCCCTCCTTCGACATCTACGCCTCGATCCAGGATCGCGACCTCGGTGGCGTGTCCAGCGACGTGCAGAAGGTGCTCGATCATTTCGCCGCCACGCGCCCGAAGGGCACGCTGGTAAGCCTGCACGGCCAGGTCGGCACGATGAACGAAGCCTTCAGCGGCCTGCTGTTCGGCCTGGTCGGCGCGGTATTGCTGATCTACCTGCTGATCGTGGTGAACTTCCAGTCGTGGCTCGATCCGTTCGTGATCATCACGGCGCTGCCCGCCGCCCTCGCCGGCATCGTGTGGATGCTGTTCCTCACCCATACGAGCCTGTCGGTACCCGCACTCACCGGCGCCATCATGTGCATGGGCGTGGCCACGGCCAACTCGATCCTGGTGGTGAGTTTCTGCCGCGAACGGCTGGCCGAACACGGCGATGCCATGAAGGCCGCGCTGGAAGCCGGATTCACCCGCTTCCGCCCCGTCTGCATGACGGCGCTGGCCATGGTCATCGGCATGCTGCCCATGGCACTCAGCCACGAACAGAACTCCCCGCTCGGTCGCGCCGTCATCGGCGGCCTGATCTTCGCCACCTTTGCCACGCTGCTTTTCGTGCCCGTGATCTTCTCGATCGTGCACGGCCGCACCGCACCCGCTCCTTCTGACCAACGCCTTATCGGAGACCAACCCCATGTCGCATGAAACCCCTGCCGCGATACCGGGACGGCCGCCCCGCCTTCGTCTGCCGATTGCCATCGGCCTGGGCCTCGCCGTCGTCGCTGTCGTCGCCGGCCTCTCGCTGCGCAGCGTCGAATCGCACGAGCTCACCCAGTGGACGAACGCACAGCTTATTCCCACCGTGGAAGTCATCACTGCATCCAACGCAGAGAAGGGACAGGGTCTCACCCTGCCCGGCCATCTCGACGCATGGATCAGCACGCCGATCCATGCCCGCGTGGCCGGTTACCTGAAGCAGTGGAACGTGGACATCGGCGACAAGGTGAAGGCCGGCCAGGTGCTCGCCACCATCGATACGCCCGAACTCGACCAGCAGTTCGAACAGGCCAAGGCCGGTCTTGTCCGTGCCCAGGCCGACGTGCGCCTGGCCGAGACCACTGCCACGCGCTGGCAGAACCTGCTCGCCTCGCGTTCGGTGTCGAAGCAGGAGGCCGATGAAAAATCGAGCGAAGCGGAAACGGCACGTGCCAACGTGCTTGCCGCCAAGGCCGACGTCGACCGCCTCGCGGCGCTGGAAGGCTTCAAGCGCATCGTCGCGCCGTTCGACGGCACGGTGACCGCGCGCAATACCGATATCGGCGACCTCATCACGGCCAATACCGATAGCGACAAGCCGCTGTTCGCCGTGGCCGACACCAACAAGATGCGCCTGTATACCGAAGTGCCGCAGGGCTATGCTTCTGCCGTGCGCCCGGGGATGAAAGTGAAGCTGCTGGTGCTCGGCCACGGCGGCGAAATGGTGGACGGCACGCTGATCGGCAGCTCCAGCGCCATCAACACGGCATCCGGCACGCTGCGCGCGCAGTTCCAGGTGGAGAACCCGCGCAACGATCTTCTGCCGGGCGACTTCGCCGAAGTGCAGCTGTCGCTGACGCCAGACCCGAACACCGTGCTGGTACCGGCTACCACGCTGCTCTTCCGCGCCGCCGGTCCGCAGATCGCCGTGGTCGGTGCCGACAACAAGGTGGTGCTGCGCGATGTACACATCGCGATCGACCTCGGCGACCGCCTGGAAATCGACCACGGCCTGAAGCCGGGCGACCGCATCGTCGACCACCCGTCGGATTCCCTCTCGCAGGGCGACCTCGTACAGATCGCCACGCCTGCCGGCAAGGAGGCCCCCCGTGGCAAGCAAGCGTGACCTGACGCGACGCCTGCCCACCGCCGCCCTGCTTCTGGCGCTGGGCGGGTGCTCCCTGGCGCCCACCTACAAGGCGCCAACGATCGGTGCGCTGCCCGACAGCTTCAAGGGTGCCGCGAACCCGGACGGCTGGACGACGGCCGCGCCGGGCGACGAGGCGTCACGTGGACCGTGGTGGAAGGTGTATGGCGACCCCACGCTCGACGAACTCGAAAGCAAGCTCGATGCCGGCAACCCGGATCTCGCCGTCGCGCTGGCTCGTTACAACGCATCGCGCGCCTTCGAACAGCAGCTTCGCGCCGATGAACTGCCCCACGCCAGCCTCGACGCAAGCCCGACCAACAACCGCCAGTCCGACAACCGTCCGTTGCGCGGCTCCAACCAGCCCGACGAGTACGACACGCGCACCGTGCAGTTCAACGCCGGCTACGAGCTGGATCTGTGGGGCCGTATCCGCAACGAAGTGGCCCAGGGCACGGCACTCAGCGTGGCGGCAAAGGCCGATCTCGGTTCGGCGAAACTGAGCCTGGAAGCACGCCTGGCCGATCTCTACATCCGCCTGCGCGGGCTGGATGTCGAGCGGCGCATCGTCCGCGATTCGCTGTCGGCGTTTGCGGATGGCCAGCAGATGACGCAGAAGCGGATGGAAGGCGGCGTGTCGTCCGGCCTGGACGTGGCGCGAGCCAATGCCCAGTACGCAGATGCACAGGCACAGGGCACGGAGCTGCGCGCACAGCGCGCGCTCGCCGAGCATGCCATCGCGGCGCTCGTGGGCGAAACGGCCTCCACGTTCTCGATGCCGGAGAAGAACACCCCGCTGTCGATTCCCGCCATTCCCCTCGGCGTGCCCTCGACCCTGCTGGAGCGTCGTCCGGATATCGCGGCGGCCGAACGCCGGACCTTTGCGGCCAATGCCAGCATCGGCGTCGCCCGGGCCGCATTCTTTCCCACCCTGAGCCTCGGTGCGGGATTCGGCTGGCAGGACGTCGGCAACGGCAGCCTGCTCAGCACGGGTAACCGGTTCTGGGCACTGGGCCCTCTCGCTTCGCTGCCCCTGTTCGACGGCGGCCTGCGCCGAGCACGCGTTGCACAGGCAAGAGCCGAGCTGGATGCGGCCTCGGCCCAGTATCGCGGCGTGGTGCTGCATGCCTTCCAGGAGGTGGAAGACAACCTCTCCCTGCTGGAAGACTTAGGGCGTGAGGCCAGCCAGGAAAATGCCGCGGCGGACGCGGCGAAGGAATCGCAGACGCTGGCGACCAATCGCTACATGGAAGGCGTGGTGAGCTATCTGGATGTGGTGACCGCACAGACGGCGGCACTGAAGGCGGAACGCACGGCCGAACAGGTGCGTACCCGTCAGCTGCAATCCAGCGTGGACCTGATCCGCGCGCTGGGTGGCGGCTGGGATGCCGGGAACGATGTCAGCAAGCGCTGACATCGCCCGGAATGAAAACGGCGGGCATATGCCCGCCGTTTTCTCCGTCCCTGGGTCGAACTCCTTTGCGATACCTGTATCAGAACGGGTAGTAGCGGAAGCTCGTGAAGAACATGTCTTCCTTGGCCTTCGGCGAACCACCGATGCCTTCGAACGCTTCGCGCTGGGTGTGCGAGTACTGGGCGCCGAACTGCGCGCGACCGAACTTGCCCTGGTAGAACTTCCACCAGAAACCGAGCGTGCCCTGCCAGATCTGCTTCGTGTTGCCTACGCAGCTGCCGCCTTCGATATCGCAGCCGGCGTTGTTGTAACCGGCATTGCCCCAGCCGAGCGGCACGCCGTTGTAGTTGAACGCTTCCTTCTGCTGGCGCTCGCGGCCGCCGAAGGCGTAGACGTCCCAATCCGGCGTGGCGTGGTAGGTCAGGCCAGCAAGGAGCATGTTTTCCTTGATGGGGGCGATGGAGCCGTTCGGGCGGAAGGTCACGTCCGGAAGCTGCGAGCTGCCGTAACGACCGATGCCACGACCCTGCATGCCGGAGAACTGGAAGTCGAGCACCTTCTCGACCACCGGCAGGATCACGCCGATGCCGTAGCCGCCACCGTAGACGTTGTGGTTGCTGTTGCCCTGGCCCGAGTTGTAGCGGTTGTAGAACGCGCGGCCCACACCGAAGATTTCGTAGTGACCAAAGCCCGGGTCGGCGGCGAACTTCACGACCACGTCCGGGATGTGGTTAAGCGACAGCGTGTTGGCCGAGTCGTAACCGGAACCGGCCGGGGTGTTGTAGATCGGCTGCACCGGCGCCTTCGACTGGTTCGGGCTCACGCCGAACGTGGTCTGCGGGTTTTCCAGCGAGATACCCAGCCAGTACTGCTTGTTGAAATCCTTGACCAGGCGGATCTGCGTCTGGCGGGCCCAGGTGAAGCCCGGGATGTACTGGGCGTCGATCTGCGGAGGGGTGAGCTCCTGGCGCGGGGTGATGCCCTTGCTGTTGAGCGTCAGCAGCGACCAGTTCTGGCCGGCCAGCAGGTGCAGGCCCGGGTTGTCCCAGTCCACCGTCATGTAGACATTGCGCTCGCGCGGGTTGAACGAGTTGCTCTCGTTCTGGTTCGCGGTCTGGGCGCCACCGATGAAGTCGGCTTCGATGTAGCCGGCGACGTGGGTGTTCGGATCGATGTCGCCCTGGGCGAGCAGGGAGACGCGGGTCTGGCGCGCGGTGAAGTGCGTTTCCGACGTGCGGCCGACCGAGCTGTTCTTGTACGGGATCGCATTGAAGTTCGACGCGATGTCGGCGCCTTCGTTATGCGTGCGGTAGATCGTTTCCGCGGCGAGGAAGCCGCCGAGCGTGATGTTCACGCCCTTGTAGGAGATCTTGTCGGCCGACTTCTTGATCGCCGCATCGGCAACGACCTGCTGCTTCTGCACAGCCTCGAGGTTCTGGCCCGTGGAGACGTTGATGTCGGACTGGGCATCGGTGCGCTGCTCCAGTTCGGTGACCTTTGCCTGCAACGCCTGGAGCTGGGCCTTGAGGGCCTCGATCTCAGCGTTCCTCGACGCCTCGGCGCTCTGGCTCGCAGTCTGCCCCTTCTTGGCCGACGCCGGATCGGCCGCGACATGGAAGCTCGTAACGCCCAGGCCGGCGGCAATGGCCACCGTGAGCAACTTGGAACGCATGGGATGTCTCCGCTTGTTGGTTTGAATGTCTGCCCCTCACTCCCCTTGAGTCTTTTGGTCAGAAAAAACTCAAAAGGAGCAAACGCCGCGAAGAATGGAACCCGCCCTTTACCGTTACATGCCTTTTTTGTTACAAAACCAAGACAGGCGCACATCCGCTTAACGAATGGGTGGCCTGCCCCCCGGGCTGGTATCCTTGTCACATGGATACATTGAGCAATAGCACCGCCACCACGATGGCCGCGCGGTTCCGCGGGTTCCTGCCCGTCATCGTGGACGTCGAGACCGGGGGGTTCGACTCCGAACGCGATGCCCTGCTCGAGATCGCGGTCGTCCCCGTCCGGATGGACCCCTCAGGCCTGCTCGTGCCGGATCCGGCCGTGGCGGCCAATGTCGAGCCCTTCCCCGGCGCCAATATCGACCCCCGCTCCCTGGAGGTCACCGGCATCGACCCGGACCACCCCTTCCGCAATGCCCTGCCCGAGCGCCAGGCCCTGGACCACGTCTTCGCCGCCATACGCGAGGCCGTGAAGCAGGCGGAGTGCCAGCGGGCCATCCTGGTCGGGCACAACGCCGCGTTCGACCTGGGCTTTCTCAATGCGGCCGTGCGCCGGGTCGGACACAAGCGCAACCCGTTCCACCCTTTCAGCTGCTTCGATACCGCCACGCTCGGCGGGCTGGCCTATGGGCAGACCGTGCTCAGCCGTGCGGCCATCGCAGCAGGCGTGCCGTTCGATACGCGCGAGGCGCATTCCGCCATTTACGATGCGGAGCGCACTGCCGAACTGTTCTGCGAAATCGTCAACCGCTGGCGTCGCCTGGAGCTTGCAGAGCAGGAACGTGCAACGCCTTTGGCCGTTTGAGCCTTTTCGTAAGTTCCTGAATATGACGCCAAAAAGACGGGTGTCATATTCGTGAAACATTCAACTCATTTCATTGCAACACGGCAGGGCTGCAATACGGCCCCGGGCGCGCTTCGCCTGACACTCTCTCCACCGAGGACCACTCCGTGTTCACACGCAAACTCCGCATTGCTGCACTCGTCGCTGCTTCGCTGTTCGGCATGTCGGCCGTGCATGCCACCGATATCACTGGTGCCGGCTCGAGCTTCGTCTATCCCGTGATCTCCAAGTGGTCCGCGGCCTACGCCGAGAAGACGGGTAACAAGCTCAACTACCAGTCCGTCGGCTCGGGCGCCGGTATCGCCCAGATCAAGGAAGGCACCATCGACTTCGGCGCCTCCGACGCCCCGATGAGCGCCGAAGACCTGCAGAAGTTCGGCCTGGGCCAGTTCCCCAGCGTCGTCGGCGGCATCGTGCCGGTCATCAACATCAAGGGCATCGACGCCGGCAAGCTGAAGCTCACCGGTGCCGTGCTCGCCAAGATCTTCCTTGGCGACATCAAGGAATGGAACAACGCCGAGATCCTGGCGCTGAACCCCGAGCTGAAGACGGCCCTCACCGGTCTGGAAGGCAAGGCCGCGCAGATCACCGTCGTGCACCGCTCGGACGGTTCGGGCACCTCGTTCAACTTCACCAACTACCTCTCCAAGGTCAGCCCCGAGTGGGCCTCGAAGGTGAAGTTCGGCACGGCCGTCGAATGGCCGGCCGGCGTCGGTGGCAAGGGCAATGAAGGCGTGTCGCAGTACGTGCGCCAGATCCCGGGCTCCATCGGCTACGTCGAATACGCCTACGCCGAGAAGAACAAGATCTCCTGGGCCCAGCTGCAGAATGCCGCCGGCCAGTGGGTTCAGCCGAACGCCGACGCCTTCGCCGCTGCCGCCGCCACCGCGGACTGGAAGTCGGCCAAGGACTTCAACCTCATCATGACGAACGCCCCGGGCGCCAAGGCGTGGCCGATCACCGCCACCACCTGGATCATCATGTACAAGAAGTCGAAGAACCCGGAGCACACCAAGGTGGCCTTCGATTTCTTCAAGTGGTCGCTCGAGAACGGCCAGTCGCAGGCCGCCTCGCTCTCCTACGTGGCCCTGCCGCCGGAGCTGGTCAAGCAGATCGAAGCCTACTGGGCCGAGTTCAAGTAATCGTCGCGAACCGACAGGCCGGATGAAACATTTCCGGTCCAGGGTATCGCCCAAGGGGGTCGCCGTTCCGACAGGAGCGGCGACCCATAAATTTGCATAGGCCCGGGAAACAGCATTCGCATGCATGCCACCGCCAGCAACGCCGTGACGACCGCCGCCAAGTCGGCCGAAGCGGCCCGCAACGCGAAGGATTCGCGCAACGACGTCCTTTTTGGATGGGTGCTCAAGGCCTGTGCCCTGCTCGTCCTCCTGGTGCTCATCGGCGCCGCCGGTTCCACCCTGTGGCTGGGCCAGGACGCCTTCCACACCTTCGGCTGGGGCTTTCTCACCAGCTCCGTGTGGGATCCCAGCAACGACCAGTACGGCGCCCTCGTGCCCATCATGGGCACCGTCGGTACCGCACTGATCGCACTTGTCGTCGCCGTGCCCATCAGCTTCGGCATCGCCCTCTTCCTTACCGAGATCGCGCCGCAGTGGCTGCGCGGCCCCGTCAGCTCGGCCATCGAACTGCTGGCAGGCATCCCCTCGATCATCTACGGCATGTGGGGTCTCTTCATCTTCGCCCCCTTCGTGGCGGAGCACATCAAGCCGTGGCTGATGAACAACTTCAGCGCCGATCCGGCCGACGGCAAGGTGTCCTGGCTGGTGACCCACGTGCCGGGAATCGCGAAGTTCTTCTCCAGCGAATACTCCTTCTTCGGTGCCGGCGTGCTCACGGCTGGCCTCGTGCTGGCGGTGATGATCATCCCGTTCATTTCCTCGGTGATGCGCGAGGTCTTCCAGACCGTGCCTACCCGCCTGAAGGAATCGGCCTATGCGCTGGGTTCCAGCACCTGGGAAGTGGTGTGGGACATCGTGGTGCCCTACACCCGCACCGCCGTGATCGGCGGCGTGTTCCTCGGCCTGGGCCGCGCACTGGGTGAAACCATGGCCGTGGCCTTCGTGCTCGGCAATACCTTCAAGTTCTCCTGGTCGTTCCTGGAGACCGGCAGCTCCATCGCCTCCACCATCGCCAACCAGTTCGGCGAGGCCCAGGGCCTGCAGAAGTCCGCCCTGATGGCGCTGGCCTTCCTGCTCTTCGTGGTGACCTTCATCGTGCTGCTGATCGCCCGCCTCATGCTTCGCCGCATGGCCACCAAGGAGGGCCGCTGATGTCTTCCGCGCTCTACACCACGCGCCGCGTGAAGAACATCCTGGCGATGATCTTCAGCGTGGTCGCCACGGCCATCGGCCTGCTGTTCCTGGCCTGGATTCTCTGGGAAACCCTGAGCCAGGGCCTGGCTGGCCTGAAGCCGCAGCTGTTCACCAAGATCACCGCCTACCGCGAAGAAGGCGGCCTCGCCAACGCCATGGTGGGCAGCCTGATCCTCAACGTGCTGGGCATCCTGATCGCCACCCCCATCGGCGTGGCGGCCGGCACCTGGCTGGCCGAGTACTCGCGCCGTTCGCGCCTGGGTCCGACCATCCGCTTCCTCAACGACATCCTGCTGTCGGCGCCGTCGATCGTGCTGGGCCTGTTCGTCTATACCATCGTGGTGCTGCCCTCCAAGTACCTCACGGACGGCGCGGTCACCTTCTCGGGTATCGCGGGCGGCATCGCGCTGGCCCTGATCGCCCTGCCCGTCATCGTGCGCA
This sequence comes from Luteibacter anthropi, assembly GCF_023699965.1. Taxonomy (NCBI): domain Bacteria; kingdom Pseudomonadati; phylum Pseudomonadota; class Gammaproteobacteria; order Lysobacterales; family Rhodanobacteraceae; genus Luteibacter; species Luteibacter anthropi. The sequence goes on along the minus strand of NZ_CP077072.1, from coordinate 3,279,537 downwards.
CCACCGACGAAATGCTGCGCCTGGTGCCGGGTACGCTGCGCGAAGCCGCGCTGTCGCTGGGCGTGCCGCAGTGGAAGCTCACCTTGCAGATCCTCGTGCGCTCTGCCCGCTCGGGCATCGTGACGGGCATCCTGCTGGCCCTGGCCCGCATCAGTGGCGAAACCGCTCCGCTGCTGTTCACGGCCTTCGGCAACAACTTCATGACCTTCAACCCGCTCGACAAGATGCCGAGCCTGCCGCAGATCATCTACGAATACACCAAGGACCCGAGCCCGGACATCAACGTGCTCGCCTGGGCCGGTGCCTTCGTGCTGACCATGTTCGTGCTGGCGCTCAGCCTGATCGCCCGCTTTGCCTTCTCGCGTTCCAAGGTGTCCCATGACTAACATGAACGAAGTCGTTTCCCAGCCGGGCTTTGGCACGTCGCCTCACGCCTCGGGCGTCGACCTCGGCCAGGTCCCCGCGAAGATGACCGTGCGCGACCTCAACTTCTACTACAACGAATTCCATGCGCTGAAGAACATCGCCATGGACGTACCGGAGAAGAAGGTCACCGCCATCATCGGTCCGTCGGGCTGCGGCAAGTCCACCCTGCTGCGCATCTTCAACCGCATCTATGCCATTTACCCGGGCCTGCGCGCCCAGGGCGAGATCGTGCTCGACGGCGAGAACATCCTCGATCCGAAGTACTCGATGAACCGCCTGCGCAGCAAGGTGGGCATGGTGTTCCAGAAGCCCGTGCCGTTTCCGATGACCATCTTCGAAAACGTGGCCTACGGCATCCGCCATCACGAGAAGCTTTCGCGCTCGCAGATGGAAGAACGCGTGGAGCAGGCACTGCGTGGCGCAGCCCTGTGGGACGAGGTGAAGGACAAGCTCAAGCAGAGTGCGCTGGGCCTCTCCGGCGGCCAGCAGCAGCGTCTGTGCATCGCGCGCGGCATTGCGCTGAAGCCCGAGGTGCTGCTGCTCGACGAGCCCACCTCGGCGCTCGATCCCATCGCCACCAGCCGCATCGAGCAGCTGGTGGAAGAGCTGAAGAAGGATTTCACGATCGTCATCGTGACGCATAACATGCAGCAGGCTGCACGCTGCTCCGACATGACCGCCTTCATGTACATGGGCGAGCTGATCGAGTTCGACCGGACCGAGAAGATCTTCACGAAGCCGGACAAAAAGCAGACCGAAGACTACATCACCGGCCGTTTCGGCTGAGCCCCAAGACACGAGGGATGCGATGAACACGCCGCACCAGCACATCATCAAGAGCTACGACGAAGAACTGAAGCGCCTCACGGGTGAAATCGTGAAGATGGGCGAGCTTGCCGTCGCGCAGATCGAGGCCGCCATCGACGTGGTGGAGCGCCGCGACGAGCGCGCCGCCCAGCGCGTGGTCGACAACGACGACGCCATCGACGTCCTGGAACAGGAAATCAGCCAGGACGTAGTGCGCCTGTTCGCCCTGCGTGCACCGATCGCCAGCGACCTGCGCAACGTGCTCGCCGCGCTGCGCATCGCCGCGGATATCGAGCGCATCGGCGATTACGCCGCGAACGTGGCCAAGCGTTCCATTCCGCTCAGCCGCGTGGCGCCGATTCCCGTGGCCGGTGGCCTGGCCAACCTGGCCGAACTGGCCGCCGACCAGCTGCGCAACGTGCTCAAGGCCTATCACGACCAGGATGCCGAGGCGGCCTACGAAGTGTGGAAGGCCGATGCGGAGCTGGACGAAGCCTATACGATGGTCTTCCGCGCCCTGCTCACCTACATGATGGAAGATCCGCGCAACATCACGCCGTGCACGCACCTGCTGTTCATGGCGAAGAACATCGAACGCATCGGCGACCACGCGACCAACATCGCGGAAAACGTGTGGTTCGTGGTGCACGGCGAACCGCTTGTAGCCCCCCGCGCCAAGCGCGACACCACGTCCAACCCGGAACCGTAATCCCCATGTAGGAGCGCGCCTTGCGCGCGACCGGTACAGAGCGATGAATTCACGGCTCCGTATCGGTCGCGCGCAAGGCGCGCTCCTACAGATGGATCGCTCAGGCGGCCGTCAGTTTCAGGCCGACGATGCCGGCCACGATCAGTCCGACGCAAAGCAGCCGCAACGGCTGCGCCGACTCGCCGAACAGCACGATACCCAGGGTCACTGCACCGACCGCACCGATGCCGGTCCACACGGCATAGGCCGTGCCCAGAGGCAATTTCTTGGCCGCAAATGCCAGCAACACGATACTCACCACCATCGCGGCGCCGGTGAGCAGGCTTGGTACCAGCTTGGTGAAGCCTTCGGTGTACTTGAGTCCCACGGCCCAGCAGATTTCAAACAGGCCGGCGAGGAAGAGGATGAACCACGACATGGTGTCGCTCCGCCAGGGCGGGGCCGTCCCCGCAGTGAAAGAGCGCCATGGGGTCGTCCCCATGGGCGGACCGGCCTTGCGCCTGTCCGGGAAGCATTCTACCGGGTCATCCTGACCGGGGTGTAACCCTGTAGGAGCGCGCCTTGCGCGCGACCGGGTATCGCGAAAAACCCTCCCGTATCGCGATACCCGGTCGCGCGCAAGGCGCGCTCCTACAAGGGCTGTGTCAGGGCGCGATGGGCGTGACTTTTCTTGCCCTTACGCCACGCACCATGCCGTAGACGCTGATGAGGAACCACGCCAGCTCCTGCAGGAACGCCGACAGGTTGAAGGTGCCGAAGATCAGCGACAGCAGGATGCCGAACGCACCCAGCAGGTTCATCACCTGATAGGTGTACCCCTGCCCCGACAGCTTGTGCGCCTGAAGCAGGAAATACGCGATCAGCACCAGGCCCACGCCGATAAGGCCAGTCCAGTCGTGCCAGAGCATGTTGCTCATCGTTTGGCTCCTCGTTGCCTCAATGCCTCGAACAGCACCACGCCAGTTGCGACGGATACGTTGAGGCTTTCCATGTTACCCAGCATGGGGATCTTCGCCACGAAATCACAGGTTTCGCGGGTCAGGTGACGCATGCCATCGCCTTCGCTCCCCATCACCAGCGCCACCGGCCCCTTGAGGTCGATGTCGTAGATGGACTGGTCGGTCTCGCCGGCCAGCCCCGTTATCCACACGCCCGCATCCTTCAGCGCACGCAGGGCGCGCGCCAGGTTGGTCACCGCCAGCACCGGAATGAGATCCGCGCCGCCAGCGGAGGCGCGACGCACCGTCGGCGTGATGCCCACGGCACGGTCCTTGGGCACGATGACTGCCGTGACCCTGGCCGCTGCCGCACTACGCAGGCAGGCACCCAGGTTGTGCGGATCGGTGACGCCATCGAGCACCAGCACCAGCGCATCGGAGCCGGCCGCTTCAAGCAATGCGGGCAGATCACCCTCGCCGCGCAGCGGCGGCGTTTCGTACTTGGCGATAACGCCCTGGTGGCGGGGTTCGCCACCGATGCGCTCAAGCTGGTCCTTGCCTACCGACTTCACCTGGATGCCGCGCTTGCGCGCAGCCGCCGCGATCTCGTTGATGCGGGCGTTCTTCGAGTTCTGCTCGATCAATACTTCACGGACTCGCTCCGCGTCGTTGGCAAGGGCGCCTTCGACCGGATTGATGCCGACGATCCACGTCTCGCTCATGACTTACGACTTGCTCCTGGGTTTGCCCGGGGCCGCTTTCTTTGCCGCGACCTTTTTCGTTGCCGTTTTCTTCGTGGCGACCTTCTTCACCGCTGCCTTCGGTGTCGAAGCCTTTGTGGGCGCGGACTTCTTCGCAACGGCCTGCTTCGTGACCACCGGTTTCGCAACCGTCTTCTTCGCCGCCGCCTTCACGGGTGCGCTCGGGGCGACGGTTTTCTTCGCGGCAGCCTTCTTGGCAACGGCCTTCTTTGCCACCGGCGCCACCGCCGGCCTCGTCGGTGCAACACGCTTTGGTGCGACCGGCGTCGCATCGACGACAGGGCGCGCATCATCGCGAACCACTGGCGCAGCGGCAACCCCGGCCTTCGGCTTGCGCTTCGCACCGAGTTTCTCGGCCATCTTGCGCACGGCGCGACCGATGGCCTTGCCGGCTTCAGTCACGGCGTTGCCCGGCGCCGGAGGCGGCGTGGCTACCGGTGCCGGTGCAACGGGCTTGGGCAGCGATTGCAGGCGCGCCACGAGGCGGAAGTCGATCTTGCGGTCTTCCAGGCTGGCGCGCATCACCTGCACGCTCACGTAGTCGCCCAGGCGGTAGCTGGCGCCCGTACGCTCACCGGCCAGCAGGTGACGTACCGGATCGAACTTGTAGTAGTCGTTGGGCAGCTGCGACACGTGCACCAGACCCGACACGCGGGACGCCGCCAGCTCGACGAACAGGCCGAACGAGGTAACCCCGGTGATAGTGCCGGCAAACTCCTCGCCCACGTGCTTTTCCATCCAGGCACACTTGAAGCGCTCGTCCACATCGCGCTCGGCCTCTTCCGCACGGCGCTCGCGCTGCGAGCAGTGCACGGCCATGGCGGCCATCTGGGCTTCGCTATAGGTGTAATCGGACGGTTTGCCCTTGGTCAGCGCATAGCGGATGGCGCGATGAACCAGAAGATCGGGATAACGGCGGATCGGCGAGGTGAAGTGGGCGTAGGCATCCAGCGCCAGGCCGAAGTGGCCCTGGTTCTCCGGGTGGTACACCGCCATGCTCTGCGCGCGCAGCAGCACGGACTGGATCAGCTCGGCTTCCGGGCGATCCTGCACCTTCTTCAGCAGCGCGGAGAAGTCGGCCGGCGTCACCTCGTCGGCGGGGGGCAGCTTCAGCTTGAACTCGCGCAGGAAGCGCAACAGGTCTTCGTATTTCTCGACCGGCGGCGGCGCGTGCACGCGGTACAGGGCCGGAATCTTGCGCTTCGAAAGGAATTTCGCCGCCTGCACGTTCGCGGCGATCATGCATTCCTCGATCAGCTTGTGCGCATCGTTGCGATCGGTAGCGCCCATGGACACCACATCGCCCGACGGCGCGAGGCGGAACTTCACCTCGGGCGTTTCGAAATCGATGGCGCCGCGACGCTTGCGCGCCTTCGACATCGCCTTGTACAGGCGATGCAGGTTCTCCACCTGCGGCAGCACATGGGCGATTTCATCGCGCACCTCGGCGTTACGCTCGCCCACGGCCTGCCAGACCTTGTTGTAGGTGAGGCGGGCGTGCGAGTACATCACCGCTTCGTAGAACTTGGCGTGCTGCACCTCGCCCTGGTCGTCCACTTCCATGTCGCAGACCATGCACAGGCGGTCCACCCGCGGATTGAGCGAGCAGATACCGTTGGACAGCGTCTCCGGAAGCATCGGCACGACGAAACCGGGGAAGTACGTGGACGTGCTGCGCTCGTAGGCCTCGGTGTCCAGCGGTGTACCCACCGGCACATAGTGCGAGACATCGGCAATGGCCACGATCAGGCGGAAGCCGCCGCCCTTCAGCGGTTCGGCATACACGGCGTCATCGAAGTCGCGCGCATCCTCGCCATCGATGGTCACCAGCGGCAGCTTGCGCAGGTCCACGCGGCCCTTGCTCTCGGCGGCGGACACCTTCGGCTCCACTTCCTCGGCCTGGCGGACCACCTGCGGCGGCCACTCGTGTGGCAGGTCGTGGCTGGCGATGGCCATCTCCACCACCAGCGAGGGTTGCAGGCGCTGACCCAGCACGGCACGCACCGTACCCAGCGGGCCACGATGCGGCGTCGGCGGATCGGTGATCTCGGCCACCACGATCTCACCCGAACGGGCACCGGCTTCGCGACCGGCGGGGATCATGATGTTCTGGTGCAGGCGGCGGTCGTCCGGCTCGACCAGGGTCACGCCGTTCTCGATGACGATACGGCCCACCAGTCGGGGCGAGCGACGCTCCAGCACCTCGACGATGGCACCCTGGCGGCGACCGCGACGGTCGATGCCGACGACGCTGGCAAGCACGCGATCGCCATGCAGCACGCTGCGCATCTGCGACGGCGAGAGGTACAGGTCTTCCCCGCCCTCGTCCGGACGCAGGAAGCCATAGCCTTCGGCGTTCGCAATGACACGGCCAGGAATCAGGCTGAGCTTCTGCGCCGGCGCATAGCCGCCGCGACGATTACGCAACAGCTGGCCGTCGCGGATCATCGCGCCCAGGCGCTTGCCCAGGGCATTGATCTCGTAATCGGTAAACAGACGCAGGGCGCGGGCGATGTCCTCGGCGGATACCAGTTCGCCCCGCTCTTCGAGCAGCGCGAGGATCGCCTCGCGACTGGGAATGGGTTGCTCGTAGCGCTGGGCTTCGCGCTCGGCATGGGGGTCGGCGACCGCGGCCGGCAAGCGGTCGCGGTACTTGGCCAACGCCTTGCCGGGGCGCGTGGCCTTGGGCTTACGGGGGCCCTTCGAGCCTCCGGAACCTTTGTTTTTCTTCGTCACGTAGGGACCTTGGAAAGTGGATGCAAAGTTTTTTTGAATCCGTTGTGAAAAATCGTTGACAAGTTTACCCGACCTGCCTAATCTACGCGGCTCACGGGGCAGCAACGCAACACACTGCTTCGAGTCACCTGCCCAGGTGGCGGAATTGGTAGACGCACTAGTTTCAGGTACTAGCGGGTAAAACCGTGGAGGTTCGAGTCCTCTCCTGGGCACCAATACAGAATGCGGCACAAGGCTTCGAAAGCTTCTGACGCAATTCTACCGAACTAGCCACCCTCATGGGTGGCTTTTTCGTTTTCACCCTTCCCGCTGCCCTCAGGCACATCGGTTATCCCTGCTCATCCACTGACGCTGCCAGGTCACTACGGCGACGGAACGCGACGAATCAGCAGGACCGCGAGCACACCCCAGGTCACCGCGATGAGATTGGCGATCGAAAAGACCACATGAAAAATGCGTGGCGCTTCCAGCCAGCCACTCAGGTGATTCAGCCCGAGAAACAGCGACAGGCAGCACAGCGCTCCGACCGCCCTGATCTTCAGCCCCACCTCTCGCTGTACCGCCACCCACCCGAATACGACGGCGCCGAATGTATCGAAGCCGGCAATCTCCAGCTGCCAGTGTGGCGACGCGGGCCAGATCGTTCCGGCTGCGGTCCAGAGCGGGGCGACGATGTGCGCCATGGCCGAGCCAATCGCGGCAACGGACCACGCTGCCAGCAATGCATTAAGCGACCACACGCCCGTCCGCATCCCCGTATCCCTGTATCAATGGCTTCGACTGGCGGCGGACTATGCCACAACCCCTTGCCATGGATCGTTGCGCATCCAACAATCGACTTCAGGCCTCTCTCCCCGGGATACGTCTTCCGATGCCCCGCATCTCCTCTTCGAGTGCAACGCGTGCCGAACTGCATGAACTGCTCTTCGACTACAACTGGGACGACGGGCTGGAGTTGCCCCGCGCCATTGCCGCGCACCCTGGTTGCGACCTGAGCCTGGCACTGGATCTTTTCTGGCTGGCGGATGCCTACGAAGCGCTGCTGTCATCCACAGTGGAGAACGAATTCAGCATCGAGCGGCTTGCGTTCGGGCGGGCGCTTGCCCAGGACATCCTCGGCGGCCGATACCCGCGAACCGACGCAGTCTTCAAGCCACCGCTTTCGCGCACCCAGCGCCATCTATTCGGGAAAGACGGTCTGCCGGCCATCTTTCTTACCGATATTCCATAGTCCGGTCCATGACCAGCATGAAGGCACTCGCATATCCATCGCCAGAGCTCAGTTCATGACAGAACATCTGATCTTCCGCACTCAGCACTGGTCGGTAAGTCATCGAAGGGATGCGCGATACCCCGGCTACCTGATGGTGTCGTCGAACTCGCAAAGCGCTGACCTATCCGATCTGGACGGTGCGTCACTTGCCGAACTAGGGGGCGTACTGAAGCACGTGGAACTCCTTCTGCGAAGAGCCTACATGCCGTTCAAGGTCGTGTTCTACAAACTCGGATTTTCACCGGGCTTCAGTTGCCACTTTCATGCTGCCCCCGTAACAGAATCCCTCGTGGCCGAAGTATCGCAGCACCCGGACTATGCAAATGATCCGGACGGCAATGACGTTATCCTGTTCCTCAGCAGGGTTTACTGCGAGCGTGAACTGACAGCCGATGAAAGCAGACAGCAGGCTGAGGTTGTCCAATGGCTGAGGAGGCTTGGACCGGACGGCCTGTTATCTCCATGAAGGCTGCAACACGAATCACTTCTCGATAGTTAACGATGGTGCGATGCACGGGAATCCGCCGGCGCATCGCACCATCACTTTGGCACTACATTTTACTGAACCGGAGAACGCTCGCTCACCAGGGTGAGGCTCCAGCGCTCACGCGTGGGCACTGCGCGCAGCCGCCGTGCCATTTCTTCCGTCACGTAGGAGTCGTTTCCGCCCTGCCCAAAGGGCTTCGGAATCACCGTGCCGGCCGTCGGTGCATTGGGATACTGAGCCCACGGATTCAGAACCTTGTTATAGGGATTGACGTCGACCTGCTGGAACCGGTCGTCAGCCGCCTGAACACGCACGTTGAGTGAGCCATCGCCCTCGACGTAAAGGCGATGTCCCTTGTTGCCCGCTCCTTCCTCGTACGCACTGTGGATCCGGTCAGCGTGCCATTTCCACAGCTGGTTCCTGGTGGAGGCGCAAGTTGCCGTCCGCAAGGCCCATGTAGCGATATCGATCGAAAGGCACTGCTTGTTGCCAAGATTCACGTAATGGCCTTCCTCTCCATTGCCATTGAGCGACCACATCTGGTTCCGGCTTGCGCTATCGCATGCCTCGATGCTGACTCGCCCCTCGCGCTGGGTTACGCAGCCCCCAAGCCCTTCTTTGGACTGAAGCCTGACCGTCGGCTCCATGGTGAGGTGCGGATTCGAGAGATCTACGAGCATGCTGTGCACCGTGCGGTCGTACTGCGAAACCTTGTCATCCCGCCGCGGCGTCGAACCGTCCCACCACCAGGTCCGTTCGTTCAGGGTGAAACCTGCATCGACTTCGACCGTCACGCTGCCTTCGTACTTCCCATCGACCGACCAGGTGGATGTGGTGTCGAACGAAGCTACGCGCATCATCGGAGTCATACGCTTTTCGGTAAGACCGGGTGAGTAAGCAGCGTCCCTTTCAACAAGAATATTGTGCAAGGTTGGCTGGATGACGGCCTTCCATTCCATGCGCTTGCCAGCGTCTTCTTCGGCCGCCAGCAGGGAGTAGTCCTTGAAACGGAAATTGTGTTCGTAGCCGGTCGAATCTGAATAGCCCACCGAAAGATTAAAAGGAAGTTTCGCGGCCAGCACTGCATCCGCCAGCCCATCAGTAGACAATGATTCACCGGTCGTTCCGCCGATATTGAAAGACCGGCTGAATGATTCCTTGTAGTCGAACTCCGTTTCCGAGTGCGTTTTGGGCAAATGCGACGTCATCGCTACCTTTTCCCCCTCGGCCGACACGCTGTGGCTCACGCGATAAGCCCAGGGTAGAAGCGCGGCGGTCAGATTGGTCGTCACACCGGGAAGGTTATGACCTTCGTAAATGCCTGCATTGACATAGACATTCACTTTCTGACCCTTGCTGTTCAGCACCTCGTACTCACGCCCTGCCTTGAACGTCGGTGATGCGTGCACGAAGATGTCCTTCGTATCGCTACTTGCGCTGGCGTTGCGTGCCACCGTGATAACCGCCTTGCCTGTCAGCTCCTTGCTGACCAGGTTCATGACATCGTTGTGGAACTCCACCAGCGGCACATAACCGCCTGAGGTCTCACCGTACGATCCCGCAGCAGCCAATCCGGTACGGCTACGAAGCGCGGTCAGCGAATCGGCGGCTTCTTTCGACCACGACGGCGTCCAGTGCGTGTCTTCGATATCCGCCTCGATCACATCGATACGACCATCAGGGGCGCGTACGAAGATGACGTCTCCGCCCTTCGGCGGCACGGCGCCAAAGAAATGCGCTACGGCACGTCGGTCTGTCGAATCCATGCAGACGAAAACCGGCACGCCGGCATGAAACATTCCTGACAGTCGCGAGGACTGAGGACCAAGCCCACTGATCTCACTGGCTGCCACGACAGCAATGGCTTGCGAGGACGGATCCGTCAGCTCTTCAAGTCCAACCGTGTCGAGCCGGGAGGCCAGGACCGGCTGGCCCGTCGAAGCGAGCAAGCGCAAATGATGCTGCACCCCCTCGCCACCAAATAGCACGAGGGGGCCACTTGTCAGGGGCGCGACAGGGGCAGTCGTATCTACCAACGTATGCGCGGAAGATGAAACAGGCGCCATCGTGGCAATGCCCGAAAGCAAGGCAATACCGATGGCGAGGGTAAGGGAACGACGTGGGGAAGTGGACTGCATAACATCTCCTTGTTGTGGGTCCTGCGGCAAAGGTAGCCGCTTCAACGATCATGTCGATCCGGCTTTGCTCAGGCGCATCGGCTGTCCGCCCCACCCCGGACCTTGCGCCAGGAGCCCATCCCTGACAGAAACATCGGGCCCTGGTCACTGCACTACCTACGCTCCTGTAGGCAATGACCTGACCAAGACCTCGCATTCCCCTACGTCCTCATCAGCCATCCGCCTTCTCGCTGCATCACCAAATCCCCCTGTCTAGACAGCGAGCCGCGATTGTCCAAAACGTGCCGCCTGCCCGACACCTGCGAAGCATCCCGGCGTAACGCGGCCAACGCGTAATGGGCGCCCATCACCCCTGCCACCGTGGCCGGGGTCTGGACCTCCATCGAAGGCTTGCCCATGACGCCGCTTCGCACCCCGCTCTGCCTTGCCCTGTTCGCCGCCCTGCCCCTCATGGCCCATGCCGATGACGTCGCCGACAAGGTGACGGATGCAAAGAAGGACCCGACCACGCTCGATGCCGTGTCCGTCGTGGGCCAGAACGCCACCCGGCAGGTGCAGCAACTGGGCAAGCTGGACATCCAGCAACAGACGCCTGGCACCAGCCCCTTGCAGATGCTCCAGCGCATGCCCGGCGTGCACTTCGTCTCCAACGAACCATTCGGCACCGACGAATGGTCGTCACGCATCAGCCTGCGTGGCTTCAACCATACCCAGCTCGGCTACACGCTGGACGGCATCCCGCTCGGCAACGCCGATTACCACACGGGCGACGGCCTGAGTGTCACCCGTGCATGGATCGGTGAAAGCCTGGGCGAGCTTGATCTTTCCCAGGGCTCGGGTGCCCTGGGTACCGCCTCAACGAGCAACCTGGGTGGCACGGTTCAATTGCATACCGACGATCCCAGCCGTACGCCTGGCGTACGGGTCAACGCGACCGGCGGATCGTACGGTTTCAAGCGTGGGTATATCCGCGGCGATATCGGCGAGCATGATGGCTTCAGTGCCTATGTGGCGGGCATGTATGTCGATGCGCCCAAGTGGAAGGGCGACGACGGCCAGCGCCAGCGCCAGTTCATCGGCAAGGCCATCTACGACTGGACCGGCGGCCGGATCACCGGCATCGTGGATGTCGTTCGCCGTACCGAGCAGGCCTATCTCGACCTGTCGAAGGATTCGCTGCGTCGCTGCGGTTATCGCTTCGACTACCTGGCGCCCGACTGGCAGCGCTCGGTGGATATCGCCAACGGCAAGTACAGCGGCTGCGTAACCTCGGCGGACGACACCTATTTCAACGGCAACGGCATCCGCCAGGACGAGATAGGCTCGGTGAAGGGCGAGTTCTTCCTCAGCGACAATCTCACGCTGAACGTGCAGCCGTATTACCACCATGACCTCGGCCAGGGTCACTGGTATGCACCGAAGTCCGACCTGCCTTACACACCCGCACCGGGCGATGCCCCGATCGCCCTGCGCCTGTCGCATTACCTCATGACCCGCGGCGGCATCATGAATTCGCTGGAGTATCAGCTCGGCGAACATCATCTCCAGGCGGGATTCTGGTTCGAAGATAGCCACTACACCATCGCGCGCAGCTTCCAGGCCATCCCCGATGGCGGCCCGATCAGCCAGGACCGCATCTACGACACCTACGACAACGTGCTTTTCCGCCAGCGCTTCATGACGCTGACCCGCCAGTGGTATATCGAGGATGACTTCTCGCTGCTCGACGACCGCCTGCATATCGATGGCGGCTTCAAGGGCCACAACGTCACGACCAATGCCATCGCCCTGCTGCCGGGCCGCGCCAGCGGCGCGCTCACTGCCAGGAGCGATTTCCTGCCGCAGATCGCTGCCAACTACCGCCTCGGCGGTGGCTGGGAAACCTTCGCCTCCTTCCAGGTGAACCAGAACGCGTACGAACCCGGTGCGAACGGTGCCTGGTCGTCCGACCAGAAAACCTTCGACGGGCTGAGCAAGCACCTGCGCCCGGAACGCTCGGCCAACAGCGAACTGGGTGTGCGCTATGTCGACGACACCGTGCAATCGTCGCTCGCGCTGTACAACATCGACTTCAAGAACCGCCTGCTGGTGATCGTGCCCTGTGCCGGCGTGGTGAGCTGCCCCAACCAGATTGCCAACGTGGGCAAGGTGAACGCGCGTGGTGCGGAATTCACCGTCGTCTGGCAGCCCACGCGCGATGTCCGCTGGTTCAACTCGGCCACCTACAACGACGCCAAGTACAAGGACAATTACCTCGATGGCGGCGTACTCGTGCCCACGCGCGGCAAGACGGTCGTCGATTCGCCGAAGAAGATGCTGGCCAGCGAAGTCAGCTACCGGTTCGGCGATGTCGAGGCAAAGCTCGGCGCGAAGTACACCGGTGCGCGTTACTACACCTACGTGAACGACCAGCGCATTGGCGGCTTCACGTTGTTTGACGCAGGACTTACCTGGAACCTGGGCAGGATGGGCTCGGTGCAGTCCACCAAGGTATCGCTCACGGTCAGCAACCTGCTGGGCAGGAAATACGTGGCTACCATCGACAGCAACGGCTTTACCACGAGCGATCCCAACGGCACCTTCCAGACCCTGCTGGTAGGCGCGCCACGGCAGGGCTTTCTCACCGTGGACATGACGTTCTGATCAGAGCCTGGGCTGGCCCGCCACCCATACCGAACGAACCACCGGCTGCGCTCCGTGCATGCGGACGCGCAGCAGGTCGGCGCGCAGGCCGGGCTCGATACGGCCCCGGTCACTGAAACCCAGCACACAGGCCGGTGCATCGCTTACCGTGCGGATGGCATCGGCCAGCGACCAGCCGGCTTTTTCATGGAGGATGAAGGCGCCGTGCAGCAGGCTCGTGGGCATGTAATCGGACGACAGGATATCGAGGCAGCCGGCACGCGCCAGCTCGATCGCCGCCACGTTGCCCGAATGGGAGCCACCGCGCACGAGATTGCTGGCTCCCGCCACCACGCGCAGCCCGGCGTGGTGCGCAGCCTGCGCCGCCGCCAGCGTGGTCGGGAATTCGCAGATGGGGGCCCCGGCGGCAACCGCCTCGTCCACGTGGGAGGGGTCGGTGTCATCGTGACTGGCCAGCGCGATACCGTGGCGCTGCGCCAGCACCAGTACCCTGGCGAGCTGATCGGCGCGATAAAGCGCCTGTTGCGCGCGGCGCTCCTCGAGGATGCCGGCGAATTCCTCGTCACTCCACACCAGGCCGCTGCGGCTGTAATAGCGGCGGTACTGGTTCACGTCGCGGTATTGCCGCTGTCCCGGCGTGTGGTCCATGAGCGAGAGCAGGCGCAGGTCCCGCCGTGGCGCGAGCGGCGCCAGCAGGTCCAGGAGGCCCGGCCAGCTCAGTTCGCAGCGCAGGTGCAGGTGATGGTCGCAACGCAGCAGGTCATGGGCCCGGGCTTCGTCCAGCGCGGCCAGTGCGCCATCGAGCGTATCCAGGCGGGTGCCGTCTTCTTCCAGGTCACCCAGGGACAGCGCATCGAGCACCGTCGTGATACCGGCGGCCAGCAGCTGGGCATCATGCGCCAGCAGGGCCGGCAACGCCGGCCAGACCACGCCGGCGCGGGGAACGAGGTGTTTTTCGAGATTGTCGGTATGCAGTTCCAGCATGCCCGGCAGCAGGTAGTCGCCGGCGAAATCCACGGCGCCCGCGGGAACCTCATCGCCAGGCAGCAACCGGCTCACCCGGTCGCCGGTAACCTCGATGCCGCCCTCGACCACCCGGTCAGCCAGCACCACGCGGGCCCGCGCGATACACCAGGTAGCTTCGGGTGTCATGTCAACGAAAGCTTGTCTTTCCATACTCGCCCTGTGCCTTCATACCGCAGCCAAGGCTGCGCCACAAAGATGCAACCTTGATGGCAAACCGACTCCAGCCACCCGACCGCGATAACGACATGCCGGTCTGGCGCCAGATCGAACAACAGGTGCTCCGGCAGATCCACGACGGCGTGTTGCGCGGCGGCGACCGCCTGCCCTCCGCCCTGGAACTGGCTCGCCAGCTTCAGGTCAACCGCCACACCGTGCGCCGCGCGCTCGATGCGCTGGAAGAACGCGGCGTGGTGCATGCCGAGACCGGCCGGGGCCTGCGGGTGCGTGAAGAGTCCTACGACTACGCCATAGGCAGGCGCACCAGCTTCAGCCGCAACATGAACAACCTCAATGTCACCTCGGGCAACCGCGTACTCGGCACCGCGCTGGTGACGCCGCCACGTCGTGTAGCCGAGTCCCTGGCCCTCGCACGGGGCGAACGGGCCTGGTGGATCGAGTCGTCCGCCCATGCGGAAGGTCGCGTACTCGACCATGGCCAGGCCTGGTTTCCGGCCGTCCGCTTTCCCCGACTGGACGAGGTGTTCCAGCGTACCGGCTCGGTCACCCGTACGCTGGCCGAGTTCGGCGTACCGGATTATTTCCGCTCGTATACCCGTGTCACGGCCCGGCTGGCCGGCGCGGTCACGGCGCGCATCCTCGAACAGGCTGCGGATCTGCCGGTGCTTGAGGTGGAGTCGCTGAACGTGGACGCACAGAATCAGCCCGTGCAATACGGGCTGACCTGTTTCGCGGCGGAAAGGGTGCAGCTGGTGCTGTCCACCCCGGATGTGGTCAGCCGGTAGCGGCGAGCGCCACGGCATCGCGCTGCGGTTGCAGGCGGCCGGACACGATGTCTTCGGCCAGCCCGAAGGACAACGTCATGCCCAGGCCGCCACCGCCCACGCCATTGACGATGGTCACGCCAGGCTCCGCTTCGAGCACCAGTTCGCTGCGGCCCGGCTCGGTCAGTTTCGCGTAGGTGCCGTGCCAGGTCTGCTTGACGTTCCAGTGTGGCAGGTCGAGTACGCCGCGCAGGTAATCCACGATGCGGCCATTGATCGATGTTTCATCGAACGGATCGAGCGTATGCCCGTATTCGTGTGAATCACCGACGGTGATCTCGCCCAGCCCATTCTGTGCAGCCATCACATGGATACCCAGCACCGTGAGGTCGGCGTAATCCACCGCAAGGCGGCTGCGCAGGCGCTCGATGCCCGGCAGGCCATGGAAGCCGCTGTAATGCGCCATCGTCAGGCCACCACACACCACCGGCCCCAGGCGGAACGACGACGGCTGCGCTTCCAGCCGCAACATCTGCAGCTTGCACTTGGTGATGCCCTGGCGATCGTAGAGTTCGGGAAACAGCGTTTCGAAGTCGCTGCCACCGGCCACGTAGATGACGTCGGCGGTATAGCGCCTGCCGCCACTCCAGACCCATGGATGCTCTACCCGCGTCACGGCCTGTCGCCAGTGGAAGGTGACGCCGTAACGCGCAGACAACCACGCCGGCATGGCGCGAATCGCTTCACGTGGATCAACCACGAGTTCGTCATCGCTCAACAGTGCGCCGAGCAGGCCTTTGCTTACCAGTCCCGGCGCATGGCGCAGGGCTTCCCGGGCGTCGATCGCACGGCACGGTCGCAGGCCTGCGTTCGCCTCGGCGTATTCATTCATCACCTGCCATTCGTCGTCGTGCCACGCCGCCACCAGGCTGCCCGACGGCGCGGACCAGGTGCCGGTTTCATCGCAGAACTGCCGCCAGATCGAGCGCGAACGCAGTGCGCGGTCGTAGAGGGGGCCGTTAGGCACGCCGATAGGCCACACCGTACCGAAGTTGCGCACCGAGGCGCCCACGGCGCGCTCATGCCGATCAAAGACGGTGACCTTGTAACCGGCCTCGGCCAGCGCGCGGGCGAGCGCAAGACCCACGATGCCGGCGCCGACGACGATGGCGCCGGGTTGCTGCGAATGACTCATAGCGAATGACGTTCCATGGGCAGGGAGGGAATGGGTGCGACTGCCTCGTGCCTGCGGGCTTCCCGCCAGAACCAGCGGGCAGCGAGGCCGTTGAGGGCAAGCCCCAGCAGACAGGCGAGCAGCACGGCGCGCTCGAAGAAACGTGTCCAGTCGAGATCGAGGCCGGCGAAGGCTTTGGTCAGCAGCACGCCGACACTGCCGAGATAGCCTGCCGCATCGGCAATGCACATCACGAACGAGGCCGTGCCGACAACACGGAAGGTCGCCATGAGGCGCTCGAAGAACACGCCATTGAGCAGGATGTAAGGCAGGTAAAGGCCGAAACCGACCAGCACCATCCACATCAACGGAGGCAGCTTGCCGTTGGCAAAGGCCAGTGTCGCGAAGATCGCACACAGCAGACCCAGCGCGATCATCGCGTGGTTGAGCAACAAGGCACGCATGTTGTCACGCACGAGACTGAGGGCCGCCGTACACAAAAGCACACCGATGCCGATGGGCGTATCGACCTGGCCGAACACCCATGCATCATGGCCAAAGCCCAGGTCACGAAAGATTTCGGTATCGAAGTTCTCGCGAAAATCGCGCAGCACCGTGAGCAACACGTAAAGCGGCACGACCAGCAGAAGCCCCGGCAGGAACCGGCGCACGAAGGCACGCCGGGCCGCGGCATCCATGCTGCCGCGAGGCGCGCGCGCTGCAATGTCTTCTGCATCGGGGCCGGGCAACCGCGACAACACCCGCAACGAAAGCAACAGGGGCGGCACGAACACCAGCCCCGTCAGGAAAGGCATCCAGTGCTCGCTCACACCCGACAGCAGCAGGGCCTTGCCCACACCTTTCACGACTCCGGATGCAAAAATGAAGCTCGACGACAGGATGGCCCCCATCAGCTCCGTGGCACGCCGCCCCTCGATGTAGCCGAACACCAGCCCCCAGACCATGCCCAGGGGCATGCCGTTGAGGAACAGGAAAACGATGCCCAGCGTCGGGGGCACCAACGCAAAACCCAGTAGCGCCACCCACGACACGCCGATCAGGCCAAGGATCGCCCTGCCCCGCTGCCCACCCTGCCACTCGGAAACAAAACGCAGGCCGATGAGCTTGCTGAGCGCGTAACCGAGCACCTGCGCGATCACCAGCCATATCTTGTAGTCGAGCCCGCCGAGGCTCATGCCGTCATAGCTGGCCGCGCTGAACGGCTTGCGGAAGGCGTACATGCACGAATACACGCAGAACGCAGCCAGGCCGGCCAGAAGAGGCATGAGCACCCTCGCCTGCCGTGGAGGCAGGCGGGCGATCCAGTCATCGTGTCGTGTCGTCATGCGAGCCTCCATCGGGTATGAGGCATGCTCGCCGGGCACTGTGGCGTGGCAGTGACGCGACCACCGACAGTCGGGCGGATTGTCTAGACCACTCCCGCCTGCCCGATGCAAGGCCCACCACCTGCACATACATCTGAGCCCTGCAGCCTTCTTCTGAGGCTATGGCGTACGCTCTCGCACGAGATCGATAAACGCACGAAGGCCTGCCGACATATGTCGGTGGGCCGGGTAGTAAACGCTGAGCCCGTTGAAGTACGGGCACCAGTCTTCCAGCACTGGAACGAGGCGTCCGTCGGCAATGTAAGGTGCCACGCTGGATTCGCTGGTCCAGATCAGGCCCAGGCCGTCGAGGGCAGCGGCGATCATGATCCGGTGACTGTCCAGGCCCAGCGGGCCATCCACGTCGATGCGTCGTTCTTCACCGCGTTTCCCGAACTCCCAGCGATACCAGCTGCCGCTGGGCAGGCGGCTGCGGATGCAGGTATGACGTAGCAGGTCTTCTGGTACCAGTGGTTTTTCCCTGCCTTCGAAATACGAAGGCGCGCCGACCACGAGGAAGCGGATGTCGCCCGTGCAACGTACCGCGACCATGTCCTGCGGCACGTTGTCGGTGTCGCGGATGCCTGCGTCAAAGCCTTCGGCCACGATGTCCACGTAGCGCCCTTCCGTCATGAGGTCCAGGCGCATGTCCGGATAACGGCGCAGATAGTCGAAGAACACGGGCTCCAGCAGCATCATGGCGGCGCCCTCGGAGGTGTTGATGCGCAAGGTGCCCGTGGGGCTGTCGCGGAACGCATTGGCTCCTTCCATGGCGGCCGCGATCTCGGACAGCGCCGGTCGTACGCGCGCCACGAATTGCTCGCCTGCCTCGGACAGGGACACGCTTCGCGTGGTCCGGTTGAACAGGCGCACGCCCATGCGCTGCTCCAGCATCGCCACGGCGTGGCTCAGTGCCGAAGGTGACATGCCCATGGCGACCGCCGCACGACGGAAGCTCTGGTGCGTGGCGACCGCCAGCACCGCCTGTAGCTCGACCAGGCCGGCCTTCTGCATTGTGCGAAATCCTGCATCGATTCGTCCCGCACAAGCCTGATTGTTCGGACAGTCCGGCGCAACTAGTTTGGTGTCCGTCACCCACGGAGTCCTTTCCCATGCGCAAGACCGTCCTCATCACCGGTGCCTCCACCGGCTTCGGCAAGGCCACTGCCGAATACTTCGCCGCCCGCGACTGGAACGTCGTGGCCACCATGCGCAACCCGGACGCCGGACAGGCGCTGGCGGCCCTGCCCGGCGTGCTTGTCACCCGCCTCGATGTGGAGGATCGCGCCAGCATCGACAGCGCCATCCGGCAGGGCATCGAGCACTTCGGCGCCATCGACGCGGTGGTCAACAACGCCGGCTTTGGCCTGTTCGGTGTGTTCGAAGGCACCTCGCGGGAGAAAATCCAGCAGCAGTTCGACGTGAACGTGTTCGGGGTCATGGACGTGATCCGCGCCCTGCTGCCGCATTTTCGCGCACGCCGGTCGGGCACCATCGTCAACGTCAGCTCGGGCGCCGGGGTGTTCGGCCTGCCGATGATCTCGCTGTACAACGCCAGCAAGTTCGCGCTGGAGGGGTTCTCCGAGTCGCTGTCGTACGAGCTGGCCTCGCAGGGCATTGCCGTGAAGATCGTGGAGCCCGGCGGCGTGCTGGACACCGGCTTCGGCCACCGTTCGGCCAGCGAGGCCGGCCAGTTGGCCCTGCCCGCCGGGTATGAGGATTTCGCCGCGGCGACCGCCAGGGTGTTCGAGGGCCTGCGCGACAAGCGCCTGGCAACGTCGCAGGACGTGGCGAAGGTGATCTTCGACGCCACCACCGACGGTACCGACCGCCTGCGCTATCTCGCCACGGAGGATATCCGCCCCCTGGTGGAGGCCCGCCGGCAGACCTCCGAGGAAGCCTACATGGCCTTCATGCGCCAGCAGTTCCAGCGCTGATCCTGTAGGAGCGCGCCTTGCGCGCGACCCGGCGTGGCCATGCCCCCGGTCGCGCGCAGGCGCGCTCCTACAGGGTATAATCGGGTGCTTGAAGCACGGTGGGAGAAGCGGACGGATCCGCTGCCGAAGGCGCAACGCCCGTAATCGCTCAGGCCCCCATACCACCGCGCGAGACATCACTCTGGAGAGACCGGTTCGATCCGGCGCCGAAGGTGCAAGGGGCTTCCCCGCCCCCAAACTCTCAGGCAAAAGGACAGAGGGGCGCCCCACGTGCCGGCACGGCACGGTACTTCGGATGCCTCCAACGCCATGAGCCAGAAAACCTCTCCCTCGCTGCGCGACCTCGAGAACCACGGCGCGTTCATCGAACGCCACATCGGTCCCAACGACGCCGAGATCGCCGAGATGCTGTCCGTGGTCGGCCATGCGTCGCTCGACGCGCTGACCGACGCCATCGTCCCCGGCTCGATCAAGTCCCCGGCACCGCTGGCCCTGCCCGCCGCCGTCACCGAGGAAGAGGCCCTGGCGAAGATCCGCGCCGTGGCCGACCGCAACCAGGTGTTCCGCAGCTTCATCGGCCAGGGCTACTACGGCACGCTCACGCCGAACGTCATCCTGCGCAACGTGCTTGAGAACCCGGCGTGGTACACGGCCTATACGCCGTACCAGGCCGAGATCTCGCAGGGCCGCATGGAAGCCCTGATCAACTTCCAGACCATGGTGACCGACCTCACCGGCATGGACATCTCCAACGCTTCGCTGCTCGACGAGGGCACCGCGGCGGCCGAGGCCATGACGCTCGCCAAGCGTTCGGCGAAATCCAAGTCCAACACCTTCTTCGTGTCGAAGGACGTCCACCCGCAGACCCTCGAAATCCTGCGCACCCGTGCCGATGGCATCGGTATCGAAGTGCACGTGGGTGACGATGCGGATGCAGGCAACGTCGACAGCTTCGGCGTGCTGCTGCAGTACCCGAACACCTTCGGCCGCATCAACGATTACAAGGCCCTGGCCGAGGCCACGCATGCCCGCGGCGCCATTGTCTGCGTCGCCACCGACCTGCTCGCCCTCACTCTCATCGCCTCGCCGGGCAGCTGGGGTGCCGACATCGTCGTGGGCAATACGCAGCGTTTCGGCGTGCCGTTCGGTTTCGGCGGCCCGCACGCCGCATACCTGGCCTGCCGCGACGCCTACAAGCGCTCGATGCCGGGTCGCCTGATCGGCGTGTCCGTGGATACCGAGGGCAAGCCGGCCTACCGTCTCACCTTGCAGACCCGCGAGCAGCACATCCGCCGCGAGAAGGCCACGTCGAACATCTGTACGGCGCAGGTGCTGCTCGCCGTGATGGCCAGCATGTACGCCGTGTACCACGGTCCGGAAGGCCTGCAGCGCATCGCCCGTCGCACGCATCGGTTTGCCGCCATCCTGGCCGGCGCGCTGGGCAAGGCTGGCGTCACCGTCGGCAATGACTTCTTCGACACGCTGCATGTCACCGGTGTCGATGCCAAGGCCATCCACGCGAAGGCCGAAGCTGCAAAGATCAACCTGCGCCAGATCGATGCCGGCTCCGTGGGCATCAGCCTCGACGAGACCACCACCCGCGCCGACCTCGTGGCGCTGGCCGCTGTCTTCGGTGCCGACGCCAGCAACATCGACGCGCTGGACGCCGCCACCGCCGACGCCCTGCCGAAGGGCCTGGTGCGCGACCTCGACTTCCTCCAGCACCCGGTGTTCAACACGCACCACAGCGAACACGAACTGCTGCGTTACCTGCGCGGCCTCGCCGACAAGGATCTCGCGCTCGACCGCACCATGATCCCGCTGGGTTCGTGCACCATGAAGCTCAACGCCACCGCCGAGATGATTCCGGTAACGTGGCCGGAATTCGCCAACATCCACCCGCTGGCCCCGGCTGCGCAGGCGCAGGGCTACAAGCAGCTCATCGACGAGCTGGAAGCCATGCTGGTCGAGTGCACCGGCTACGATGCCGTGAGCCTGCAGCCGAACTCCGGTGCGCAGGGTGAATACGCCGGCCTGCTGGCGATCCGCGCCTACCACCGCTCGCGCGGCGAAGGCCATCGCGACATCTGCCTCATTCCCGAGTCGGCCCATGGCACCAACCCGGCGTCCGCGCAGATGTGCGGCATGCAGGTGGTGGTGACCCACTGCGACGCCAACGGCAACGTGGACGTCGAAGACATCCGCAAGAACGCCGAAAAATATTCCGACCGCCTTGCCGCGATCATGATCACCTATCCCTCCACGCACGGCGTGTTCGAGGAAGACGTGGTCGCCATCTGCGACATCGTGCACAAGCACGGCGGCCAGGTGTACACCGATGGCGCCAACATGAATGCGCTGGTCGGCGTGGCCAAGCCGGGCAAGTGGGGCTCGGACGTCTCGCACCTCAACCTGCACAAGACCTTCTGCATCCCGCACGGCGGCGGCGGCCCGGGCGTGGGTCCGTGCGCGGTCAAGTCGCATCTTGCCCCGTTCCTGCCGCGCACCTTCGGTGGCGAGGGCGAGGTGGGCATGGTCAGCGCGGCCAGCTTCGGCTCGGCTTCGATCCTGCCGATCTCCTGGATGTACATCACGCTGATGGGCACCGAAGGCCTGCGCAAGGCCACCCAGGTGGCCCTGCTCAACGCGAACTACATCGCAAGGCGCCTGGCTCCGCACTACAAGACGCTCTACACCGGTCGTAATGGCCTGGTGGCGCACGAGTGCATCCTCGACCTGCGTCCGCTGAAGGACGTCACGGGCGTGGGCGCCGAAGACGTCGCCAAGCGCCTCATCGACTTCGGCTTCCATGCGCCCACCCTGTCGTTCCCGGTGGCCGGCACGCTCATGGTCGAGCCGACGGAAAGCGAATCGCAGCACGAACTGGATCGCTTCATCGACGCCATGATCCAGATCCGCGAGGAAATCCGCGCAGTGGAAGACGGTCGCCTGGATCGCGAGGACAACCCGCTGCGCAACGCCCCGCACACGGCCACCATGGTCACGGGCACCGAGTGGTCGCACGCTTACCCGCGTGAGCTGGCTGCGTTCCCGCTGCCGTCGCTGAAGCTGTCGAAGTACTGGCCGCCGGTGTCGCGCGTGGACAATGTCTACGGCGACAAGAACGTCATGTGTGCGTGCATCCCGGTGGATGCGTACAAGGAAGATATCGAGGCGTGATGTACCTGCGCGCGGCCGGACGTACCGTCATGTCCGGTCGCGCACAGGGGCACAGCAGCTCTTGTAGGAGCGCGCCTGCGCGCGACCATTCGTGCCGCGATAACCGGTCGCGCGCAAGGCGCGCTCCTACAGAGTTATCGGGTGCCAGTAGGGGCTTTGCCAGGCTTTCAGGGCTTCGAGGAATACCCGCAGGCGCGATGGCATGAACCGTCGCGTCGGATAGACGGCATGCACCGGGATCACCGGTGACGACCACTCCGGCAGCAATCGCACCAGCTCACCGCTCTCCAGCCGCGCGTCGCAATAGCCCGATGGCAGGAAACCCACGCCGTGGCCGCGATACACGAACGCACTCACCGAATTGAAGTCGCTGCCCGACAGCGCGCCGGACACGTGCACCTTCACCGATCGACGCCCCTTCACCAACAGCCAGTCGGTTTCGTTGTTGCGCGCATTCAGCAACACGCACGCATGCGACGACAGTCCCTCCGGCGTCGCAGGTACGCCATGAGCTTCCACATAAGCTCGCGTCGCCACGACATAGCGCACGCTGTCACCGATCCGCTGCGCCACCAGTGATGAGTCTTTCAACTCGCCAAAACGAAGACCCACATCGACGTTCTCGGCAACGAGGTCGACGAACGCATTCGTCACCGACAGCTCGATCTGGATGCGCGGATACGCGCGCATGAAGGCCGACACAAAATCGAAGAACTCCCCCTGCCCCAGCACGGCAGGCACCGAGACACGCAACAGCCCCTCCGGATCGCGCTGCGTTTGCGTCAACGTACGCTCGGCATCCTGCAATCGCTCCAGCGGCTCGTCGCAGGCTTCCAGATAGGCCCGCCCCTGTCCGGTAAGGCTCAGCTTGCGCGTGGTCCGCTGGAGCAGGGTCACCCCGAGGGTTTCCTCCAGGTCGCCCACGCGCCGGCTGACCGTCGAAACGGGCATCCCCAACGACCGGGCGGCCCGGGAAAAGCTACCCAGCCGGGCCACCCGCACGAAGATGGCGATGTCGTTGAGATCCAGCACGAAACTTTTCCATTGATGGGAAAGATATTCCATATATTCCCATCTAATCGCCAAATCCAGTACTTCCCATACTTCGCCCCAGTCATTCCACCATCGACTGGAGGCAGTCATGAAAACCGTCATCATCACCGGCGCATCGCAGGGTATCGGCGCCGGGCTCGTCAATCTCTTCCTTGAGCGTGGCGACAACGTGGTGGCCACCTCGCGCCGGGTCAGCCAGTCTCGTGAGCTGCTGCCCTCGGATCGCCTGGCCCGCGTGGATGGCGATATCGCCGACCCGGCCACGGCAGATGCAGTGCTCGCGACCGCCGTGGAACGTTTCGGCGGCGTGGATGCCCTGGTCAACAACGCAGGCATCTTCATCGCCAAACCGTTCGTGGAAACCACCATCGAGGAATACCGCAGCCTCGTGGCGACCAATCTCGACGGCTTCCTGCATATCACCCAGCGCGTTATCGCGCGCATGCTGCGCCAGCGCACGGGCGGCAGCATCGTGAGCATCACCTCCCCGCTGGCACAGAACCCTATTGCAGGCCTCAACGCCGCGGCGTCGATGATCACCAAGGGTGGCATCGAGGCCGCGACGAAGAACCTCGCCATGGAGTACGCCGGGGACGGCATCCGGGTGAACACAGTATCGCCAGGTATCGTGGACACGCCGCTGCATGCCACCAATCCGAAGGATTTCCTGGCCACCCTGTCGCCGATGAAGGGCATTTCCAGCGTGGATGAAGTCGTAGACGCCGTGGTCTTCCTGACCGAAGCACCGCGCATCACCGGGGAGCAGGTTCGCGTCGATGGCGGCGCGCACCTGGGCAAGTGGTGAACGGCTCGGCGGAAAGCCGACTGGCGGCGCTGGGCTTGAGCCTGCCGCCGGCACCCACACCGTTTGGCAGCTATGTCGAAGCGGTGCGCGTCGGCGACATGGTGTACTTCAGCGGCATGCTGCCCGCGGTAGGGCACGACCTGCCGATCCTGGGCCGGCTGGGTGCGGAACTGACCGTCGAGGAAGGCCACAAGGCGGCGCAGATGGCCGTGCTGAGCGGCCTGTCGGCCGCCAGGGCCTTCCTGGGTTCGCTGGACCGGGTGACCCGGGTGGCGAAGCTGGGCGTGTATATCGCCACGGCCGGCGATTTCCGGGAACACCCCCGGGTGGCCGACGGGGCATCCGACGTGATGCGCGCCGTCTTTGGTGAGGCCCTGCTCTCCGGCCGCGTGGTGCTGGGCGTGGCGAGCCTGCCCCTGGGCGTGCCGGTGGAAGTGGAACTGCTGCTGGAAGCCGCAGGCTGAGGGCGCCTCCGTACGCCTTCGCATTCGCCTCATTGAGCTTTGTCTTAAACTTCGCTCCCTACCCCGCCGCACTTTGCGGCGGGGTTCATTCCAAGGTGAGCGCATGACCCAGGAAACCCCTCGCGACGAAAGCCTGCTCGGCCTGCTCAAGGGCGTCGAGAAGTTCAGCCACAAGGTCTTCCAGGACAACAAACCCCTGTTTGACGAACTGGCCGGCAGCCAGAGTCCGCACACCCTGTTCATCACCTGCGCCGATTCGCGGGTGGTGCCCGAGATGATCACCCAGACCGAGCCGGGCGAGCTGTTCGTCTGCCGCAACGTCGGCAATATCGTGCCGGCCTATGGCGAGATGATGGGCGGCGTGTCGGCGGTGGTCGAATACGCGGTGACCGTGCTGAAGGTGAAGAACGTCGTCATCTGCGGCCATACCGACTGCGGCGCCATGAAGGGCCTGCTCAATCCCGAGTCCACGAAGGACCTGCCCACCGTGGAAGCCTGGCTGCGCAATGCGCAGGCAGCAAAGAGCGCCGTATTCGCGCGCAAGCTGGAAGGCGCGGAAGCGCTCCAGGCCACGATCGAGGAAAACGTGCGCCTGCAGCTTGCGCACGTGCGCACGCATCCTGCCGTGGCCGCCGCACGGGCCAATGGCGAGATCACCCTGCAGGGCTGGGTCTACAACATCGGCGATGGCAGCGTGGTCGTGCTCGATGAGAAGACGGATCACTTTGTGCACCTGTCCGACGCCATCCAGCACGAGCACGCCGCGTGATCCTCCCGGGGCGCGCGCATCTGGGCCATATCCTGCGTTACGTGGGCCGGCCGCTGATCTGGCTGCTGGCGTGGGACGTGGCCGTGACGGTGTTCTGGTATTTCAGCCACCCGCGCTGGGCTGAGTTTCCGGCGCTGCCGGTGACCCTGCTCGGCTCGGCCGTGGCGGTATACCTGAGCTTCCGCAACACCACCGCCTATGCGCGCTGGTGGGAGGCGCGCACCCTGTGGGGCGCCATGGTGAACACATCGCGCACCCTCGCCCGTGAAGCCCTCACCCTGCTGCCACGCCGTGACGTGGCGGCCACGGTGGCGCACCGGCAGATCGCCTACGTGCACGCCCTGCGCATGCACCTGCGTCGCCAGTCGCCCTGGGACGACCTGGCCAACCGCCTGCCGGCCGACGAGGTGGAACGCCTGCGCGGCGTCGCCAACGTACCCAACGCCATCCATGCGCGCACGGCGACGATCATCGCAGGCACCGAACCCGATCCGATCCTGCTCGCCGCCCTGTCACGCACCCTGAGCGACATCTCCAATGCGCAAGGCGGCATGGAGCGGATCAAGAACACGCCGCTGCCGCAGCAGTACGCGACTTATCCGGCCATCTTCACCCACGGCTTCTGCCTGCTGCTGCCGCTGGGACTGGTGGAAACGCTGGGCCTGTACACGCCGCTGGGCTCCACCGTGGCGGGCTTCCTGTTCCTCGCCCTGCTGCAGATCGGCAACGACATGCAGAATCCGTTCGAGAACCTGGAAGACGACGTTCCGCTCACCACCCTCACCCGCGCCATCGAGATCGACCTGCGCGATGGTCTTGGCGAAGCGCATGGACTGGAACCGATGAAGCCGGTGGACGGCATTCTCTGGTAAGTCGTCAGAAGCGATATTTTTCCACTTCGTCGCCGCGCTGCACCGATAGTTCGAAACTGCGTTCGCCAAGCGAATGCACGGCTTCGACCACGACCCGGTCGGCGCCCGCCGCGAGCTGCTCCGCCTGCTCGCGAATGCCATCGGGAAGGTCGGCCAGACCGATCAGGTATTCGATTTCCGTCGGCTCGTGCCGGCGGAATTCCACGGTCACCTCGCGGCCGAAACCGGCCAGTCGCGCATTGGTGCCGCCGGCCACCCGCTGGGTGCTCACCCCGATGCCATGCGTCTGTACCAGGGCATGGCTGGCCATGGCCGTCATGGCGATACCAGCGGTCACCATCGAGCCATAGGCCAGCCGGCGGAACAGCGCCTCGCTCAGCAAGGGCAGGATGCGGCGTACGCCAAAGGTGGATATCACCGCCGCGATGGCGAGCACGGCACCGGCACCGACGGCTTCCCGCGTCACCAGCCCGAAGTACACATAGAGCACGATCTTCAGCAGGTGCAGGATGATCTCGTTCGCCGCACGGGTCGCGACGATGCGCTCCTTGTCGAGGCCATAACGCAGGTAGAAGCCATTGAACAGCAGGCCTACCGCACCGGTCAGGCCCGAAACGAAGCCCGCACATAAGCCGATGACACCCAGCAGGCCCGGCCCCGGTGCTGCACGCGCCATCGTGAGTCGAGGCTTGCGCCATAACATGGGCAGGTTGGCCAGCAGGAACAGCCCGATCAGCAGCTCGGCGTACACCGGGCTCACATGGCCCAGCAGCCAGGCGCCCACGCACGCCCCGGGAATCGAAAACGGCACGAACCAGCGCACGATGCGCCATTCCACATGGCGCAGGAACAGGCCGATGCGGGTCATGGAGCTTACGGCGCTGCCGATGGACAGCGCCACCGGCACCTGGGCCATGGGCAGGCCAAGCCTGAGCACGGGCATCAGCACCAGCCCGGCTCCACCGCCGCTGACGGCACTGATGGCAAAGGCGGCAAGCGTGGCGAAAAAGACGAGGACGAAGAACATGGAACCGACGGCGGGGGGGAGTGCGCGGATCATCCGACCCCCTACTTAGGGGAAGCTTCGATACCCCCGCGCACGGTAGAACTT
The DNA here is from genome assembly GCF_023699965.1 of Luteibacter anthropi. Taxonomy (NCBI): domain Bacteria; kingdom Pseudomonadati; phylum Pseudomonadota; class Gammaproteobacteria; order Lysobacterales; family Rhodanobacteraceae; genus Luteibacter; species Luteibacter anthropi. The sequence goes on along the minus strand of NZ_CP077072.1, from coordinate 3,251,902 downwards.
CATTCATGCCGGACATGACCCATGGCACGGGACAACCGCCCCGCATAGGATTTCAATCGAGACAAATTCAGCCTGTCCAGGGGAGACTGCCTTGCGCCCGTTGCGTCCGCTCGTCCTTGTATCCGCCCTACTGCCGGCCCTGGCCGGCGCCGCCGACGGACCGGCCAGCCTCGTCAATCCGCTGATAGGCACCACCAACGGGGGCAATGTCTTCCCCGGCGCCGTCGTCCCCTTCGGCATGCTCCAGTTCAGTCCGGAAGCCTCTCCCCTGCCGGGCAAGAAATCGCCCATCGCGGCTCCGGGCGGCTATGAATACCGCGCCGACACCCTGCGCGGCTTCAGCCTCACCAACGTGGAAGGCTGGGGCTGTGCCGGCGCCTCGGGCGATGTGCCCATCATGCCGGTCACCGAAGAGGTGACCCAGTCGCCCAGCAAGGATTTTCGCCATACCTATACATCCACCTTCTCGCATGCGAACGAGCAGGCCCGGGCCGGTCACTACCATGTGACACTCGATAACGGCGTGGCCGTGGATCTCACCGCCGCCCTGCACAGCGGTGCCGCACGATTCGCCTTCCCGGCCGGCAAGCCGGTGAACGTATTGGTGCGCGCCTCCGATTCGGAAGTGGGTTCGGAGAAGGCCACCGTCACCGTGGACGCCACGCAGCGGCGGATCAGCGGTGAGGTCACCAGCGGCAATTTCTGCGGTTACATCAACGATGCCGACAAGCGCAGCTACTACACGCTGCATTACGTGATCGAATTCGACCAGCCGTTCGCCTCCACGGGCACGTGGAAGAACGCCGACGTCAGCCACGGTGGCACGCGCAGCGAAGGCGGCACGGGTTATGGCAAGAAGGGCTTCCCGGATGCCGGCACCGGCTCGGGAGCCTGGGTGGGTTTCGCACCCGGCACGAAGGACGTAAACGTGCGCGTGGGCATTTCGTATGTCAGCGATGCCAATGCGCAGGCCAACCTCGACGCCGAAGTACCGAAAGGCACCTCGTTCGAAACCGTGCGCGACAAGGCCGTGGACGCGTGGAACCGCCAGCTCTCGCGCATCGACGTCGAAGGCGGCACGCCGGACCAGCGCACCGTGTTCTATACGGCGCTGTACCACGCCCAGATGACGCCGAACGTCTTCAGCGATGTCAACGGTGAATACATGGGCTTCGACAACAAGCCGCACCGCGTCGAAGGCAGGCAGAAGGACCAGTACGCCAACTTCTCCGGCTGGGACGTCTACCGTTCGCAGCTACAGCTCACCGCATGGCTCGAACCTGACATCGCCAGCGACATCGCCCAAAGCCTTTACAACCAGGCACAACAGAACAACGGCGTATGGGACCGCTGGACCCACAACAATGGCGGTACGCACGTGATGAACGGCGACCCGGCTGCGCCGGCGATCGCTGGCATCCATGCCTTTGGCGCACGCGATTTCGATGCCAGGGGCGCCCTCGCCTCGCTCGTGCATGCGGCAGACAACCCCACCGCACTGGATGCCTCGCACGATGGCTGCGAAGTGGAGTGCGTCGGCCAGCGTCCCGGCCTCGAATCGTGGCTGAAGCTGCACTACATCCCTGTCGGTGCGCCGTCGTGGGGCCCCGCGGCGGATACGCTGGAACTGGCCACGGCCGAGTTCGGCATCAGCGCCCTGGCCGAACGTCTTGGCGATACTGCTACGTCAAAGCGTTTCCTTGAGCGTGCGCAGTACTGGCGCAATCTCTTCGACCCGAAGGCCACCGCCGAAGGCGGCTATATCCGCAACCGGAATGCAGACGGCTCCTGGGCACTGGTGAAGGACGACGACAAGGAACAGCCGCACGCGTTTACGCCGTCCACCGAAGACGGCTTCGTGGAAGGCAGCGCGGCGCAGTACGTGTGGATGGTGCCCTTCAATGCCGGCGGCCTGTTCAAGGCCATGGGCGGCCTGGAGAAGGCACGCAAGCGACTCGATGCATTCTTCTACCAGCCGGATGGCGCATTCGCGGTGACCAACGCCGGCCCGCTGCATGCCGAACTCAACAACGAACCGTCCATCGGTTCGCCATGGCTATACAACTTCGCCGGCCAGCCGTGGAAGACGCAGGAACTGGTGCGTCGCGTGCTCGACACCATCTGGTTGAACGAGCCGAAGGGCATTCCGGGCAACGACGACCTTGGCGAGATGTCTTCGTGGTACGTGTTTGCCGCGCTGGGCGTGTATCCGTCGATTCCCGGTCGTGCCGATCTGGTGGTGGGCAGTCCGTTGTTCACGCGTGCCACCGTGCACCGTCCGGGTGGTGACGTGACCATCCTTGCGCCAAATGCCGGCCAGGGACGCCCATACGTCAATGCGCTCAAGGTCGATGGCAAGCCGAGCGATCGCGCCTGGCTGCCGGAGTCCTTCACCTTGAAGGGCGGCAGGCTGGAATTCGACCTCTCCGACAAGCCGAACAAGCAGTGGGCCAGCAAGCCGAAGGACGCCCCACCCTCCTTCGACACCCACTAACGCTCTTGTAGGAGCGCGCCTGCGCGCGACCGGTTTTCGCGATAGACCCATCTGTTCGCAAAACCCGGTCGCGCGCAGGCGCGCTCCTACATGGAGGCTTTGCGCAGGCGCAGCGCGTTGCCCACCACCGACACCGAGCTCAGGCTCATCGCCAGTGCCGCGATCATCGGCGACAACGTAAGTCCCAGCAGCGGATACAACACGCCCGCCGCCACCGGCACGCCCACGGCGTTGTAGACGAAGGCGAAGAACAGGTTCTGCCGGATGTTCTTCACCGTGGCGACCGACAAGGCCCGCGCACGTTCGATACCCGCAAGATCACCCTTCAGCAACGTCACCGATGCACTCTCGATGGCGATATCGCTGCCGTTGCCCATGCCGATACCGATATCGGCCGCTGCCAGCGCCGGCGCATCGTTCACGCCATCGCCCGCCATTGCCACCCGGCGACCCGCTTTCTTCAAGTCATTGACGATCTGCGCCTTGTCCTCCGGCGACGCGCCGGCATGCACCTCGTCGATGGGCAGCAGTGACGCCACGGCCTTTGCCGTCGCCTCGCTGTCACCGGTAAGCATCACCAGGCGAACGCCTGCCTTATGCAGCGCCTGCAACGCCGGCTTCGTGGACACCTTCACCGGATCGGCCAGCGCCAGCGCAGCGGCAAGGCGGCCATCCACGGCTAGGAACATGGCCGTGGCGCCCTTTGCCCGCCAGGTCTCGACCAGATCGCGCGCCGCACCGATGTCCACGCGCTCATGCTCCATGAGGCGCGCATTGCCGAGTGCCACGTCGTGTCCGTCGATACGGCCACTCACACCACGCCCCACCGCCACCTGGAAGCCCGAGACGGCAGGAATCGCCACGTTTTCGGCTTCCGCCGCCGCCACGATGGCGGCGGCCAGCGGATGTTCGCTGGGACGCTCCACGGCCGCCGCGAACCCCAGGGCTTCGGCACGCTCGACACCGAAGCCGCGCAGTTGCGTGAGTGCCGGCTTGCCCTCGGTGAGCGTGCCCGTCTTGTCGAACACCAGCGTGTCGATATCGCGCAGCGTTTCGATGGCTGCCGCATCACGGAACAATACGCCCGCCTGCGCACCGCGACCGCTGGCGACCATGATCGACATCGGTGTGGCCAGGCCCAGTGCGCACGGACAGGCGATGATCAGCACGGAAACGGCCGCCACCAGGGCATGGGCCAGTGCCGGCTGCGGGCCGACCATCCACCACGCGGCGAAAGCCAGCAGCGCGCAGACGACGACAGCCGGCACGAACCACGCTGCCACCTTGTCGGCCACCCGCTGCAGCGGCGCGCGCGAACGCTGGGCTTCGGCCACCATCATGACGATGCGCGACAGCACGGTATCCGCGCCCACATGATCCACCCGCACCACCAGCGCACCATGCTGGTTCTGGGTGCCACCGGTAACCTTGTCGTGCTCGCGCTTCGCCACGGGCATGGGCTCGCCGGTAAGCATCGACTCGTCGATGTGGCTTTCGCCTTCCAGCACCGTACCGTCGGCCGGCACCTTCTCACCCGGTCGCACACGCACCCGGTCGCCGGCATGCAGGTGCTCAAGCGGCACGTCGTCTTCGCTACCGTCCTTGCCGATGCGGCGTGCCGTCTTGGGCACGAGGCCCAGCAATCCGCGCAAGGCGGCGCCGGTGCGTCGACGTGCACCCAGTTCGAGGAAGTCGCCCAGAGTCACCAGCGTGACGATCACGGCGGCAGACTCGAAATAGACATCCACCTCGCCATGCATGCCGCGCATCGACGCCGGGAACCATCCCGGCGCGAGGATGGCGATCGCGCTATACAGCCACGCCACGCCGGTACCCAGTGCGATCAGCGTGTACATGTTCGGCGACCACGGCTTCAGCGAACGCCAGCCCCGCGCAAAGAAAGGCGCACCGCCCCACAGCACCACGATAGTCGCGAGCGTCGCCTCGCCCCAGCGGGCAATCGACGCCCAGGGCTCCGGCCACATCCAGCCGAACAGGTGCGGACCCATCGCGACCAGAAAGACCGGCAGCGTGAGTGCCACAAGGGTCCACAGGCGCCGTCCCAGCGAACGCACTTCGCTGTCGTCGTCATCCAGCGACGGCATCGCCGGCTCAAGGGCCATGCCGCATTTCGGGCACGCCCCGGGGCCCTCCTGGCGCACCTCCGGATGCATGGGGCAGGTGTAGATCGTGCCTGCCGGCATGGCGACCTCGGGCTCCTTCGGCCCCAGGAACTTCGCCGGTTCGGCCATGAAGCGCTCGCGGCAGCGCGCACCGCAGAAGTGATACTCATGATGGTCATGCGTGGCGTGGTGCGGTGTCTTCGCCGGGTCCACCGTCATGCCGCACACCGGGTCGATAACGGTCGCGGCCTGATCGGCAGCGCCGTGCGAGCAGCAGGAATGACTCATCGACCGGGCTCCGCCAGGGCCTTGAGAATGGGGCAGTCTTCCGGGGCGCCGTGGCCCGGGCACGCGTCCACCAGTTCGGACAGGCCGTCGCGCACCCGCTGCAATTCGACGATGCGCTCGTCGATGGCCTTCAACCGGGCCGCCGCCCGCTCGCGCACACCCTCCACCCCACCATGGCGGTCGGCAGACAGCGCGAGCAGCTCACGAATCTCATCCAGCGTGAAACCAAGGTCCTTGGCCCGCCGGATGAAGCGCAGCCGGGAGACGGCGCCCTCGTCGTATTCGCGGTAACCCGAAGCCCGGCGCCGCGGTTCGGGCAGCAGCCCTTCCCGCTCGTAGAACCGGATCGTATCGATGGCCACGCCGGCGCTCTGCGCGATGCGGCCGATGGTGAGGGAGGTCTGGGTAGTCATGGGGCAAGTCTAGACCCTTGATGTAACTCTAGAGTCAAGCCCTACCTATCGACCTGGCTGGGTGCCACGCCGGGAAAGCCATCAGGCCATTAAACCAATGCCCGCCCGCCACCATCGAACCGATCTCGCCGAACACATGGGGGCATGTCGTGAATGGGATGCGGTATTGGGGGGCCATCGCAGCCCTGGGCTTCAACACACTCTCCGGCCATGCCATGGCCACCGGGCCGCGAGTGGCGGCGCTCGATGCGTACCTCAATCACGCCTACGAGGCCGGTCAGCTCAACGGCGCCGTGCTCATTGCGGACCATGACGAGGTCATCCTTCGCAAAGCCTATGGCTATGCGGATGCAAGCCGAAACGTATCGCTGTCGATATCCCACCGGTTTGACATCGGCTCGATTGGCAAGGAGTTCGACGCCACGGGCATCATGATGCTGGCCGAAGATGGGCGACTCTCGCCTTCCGATCCGGTTTCCAGGTTCATCCCCGACCTGCCGCCATGGTCCAGGGCCGTCACGCTCAATGATCTTCTCCACTACACCAGCGGCCTGCCGGGCATCGACAAGAATACGGTTAACAATGATGCCGATGCCCTCAGGAATCTCCGGGCATTGAAGCAACTCGACTTCCCACCGGGAACCCAATACGCGTACAACAATAACAATACCTTCCTGCGTCGACGCATCATCGAGAACGTCAGTGGGATGAATTACTCTGCCTTTCTGAGAACCCGTGTTTTCCCCAAGGCAGGAATCACAGACGCATTCATCGACCCCGTCGATGGCATTCCCCGGATAGCCCGGGGATTCACTGCAGATTTCAAGGAAGACCCGTTGAAGGTCCGTCTTTCCGGCTGGCCGGCGGTCACCGTCGACGACCTTTTTCACTGGTCGAACTGCGTCACAAGGTTTTGCCTGATTACACCGGACAGCACGCGCCGGATCCTGACGACCGGCAATCCCAGGTGGCAGACAGGTTTTGGTCACGGCGAAATGGATGGCGACCACCTCATCCGCCACGTTCATGACGGGAGCAACTACAACTTCGAGGCGCTTCTGATGGCCGATCCCACCAAGGGTCGCACCCTCATTCTGCTGACCAGCCAGAATCGCAATGACGTCTATGCCATGGCCGACGCCATCAACGCCATTCTCGACAATCAGCCTGGCGGGGTCTCCGTGGCCAAGGCGGGGGCGACCAGTACGCCGGATACGCTTGCCGACCTGATGGCGTCCGGAAGCCTTCGCACCAACCTGCATACGGGCGTGGTGAAGGGAGACATCTGCATGACGCATCGACCCGAAGCACTCTCCAGCGCTTTCGTGCTGAATACAGGGCTCAATGTGGCGAAGGTGACCGATGGCCAGGGCAATGCCGTTTCATTCGATGGCTCCTATGGTTCGGACATCGACGGCGAGGCACGGATCTACACCGTCACCGATGCACCACCCATGCTGTGCGTGCAGTACGTAGGCGCCCTTCCCATCTACGCGGCACACGATGCTCCCGGCGACTTCAAGGGCATCATGGCCTTCAATGGGGACAGTTTCCGCTTCAGCGAGCAGTCGGCGTGGCTGCCGTTGCCCTACGATCCGAAAGCCAGGGTGCGCGCTGGTGACATGGCTTACCACCTTGATGTCACCTGCGATGACTGTCGTTTCATCTATGCCAATGGCGATGCTCCGGTGGAAGGGACCGAGGCCACGTTCCATAGCGATACCGCACGGCCGCCCATGATTTTCGGGGGCACGGGGCCCATCACGAAAACCGCCAACGTCACCATCCTCAACGAATCCGTCGATGCCACTTCATCGGAGGCCATGTCCGGACTGGTCGGGAAGGTCCAGTCGTACTACCAGGACTATATGGGCAAGGCCATGATGGATCGCCCGGTATTCCTGCGCATGATCACCATCGACCAGGCGCGACGGGACCGGACCGGCTCCGGCTGGGGATTTGCCACCTGGCCGACGATTGCCTTCAGTGGCAGTGTCGGGAAGATCGGCACGACGCTACTGGCGGGCGGCGATAAAGCCGATCAGGAAATCAGCTATCTTGCACACGAGCTCGGGCACTACTACTTCGGCACGCTGGTGCGGCCACAAGGGCCGTATGCCTGGTTTCTCCTGGAATCCAACGCCGAGTTCCTCTCCATGAAAGCGCTTCGGGCCATCCGTGGCAAAGCGGCAGCCGACAAACGCGTGGCCCATTGGGCCGAGCAGGCCGGTAAGCAGAAGGAAGCATTTATCCCGCTGGACAAGGTGACCCAAAGCGGCGACATCTCCGAATCCTATCGCTACAGCTATGGCCCGTTCCTTCTGCTATCGCTGGAGCAACAAGTAGGCGAGAAGAAAATGAGGGCCTTCATGCGCGCCCTGCTCACAGCGCCAGTGATCACATCGTGGGAAGACCTGCACAGGGTCGCCCTTGGTGCGGGTATTCGGCCGGATGACTGGAATCACTGGCAGAAGACCTGCGTTGCCACGGGAAAACCCATCTGCGGACAACCTGCTGCGACACTGACGCCTCGCGGCGTCTGAAAGCACGCGTGGTAAAATCGGGCATGACTACCCATGACATCCCTCCCTGCCCCGTCTGCGGCATGGAAAACACCTATCCGGACGGCGAGCATTTCATCTGCCCGGATTGCGCCCACGAATGGCCCCAGGTTGCCGCTGCATCCGACGATCCCGATACCGTCGTTCGCGACGTCAACGGCAATGTCCTTGCCAGTGGCGACACGGTCGTCGTCATCAAGGATCTCAAGGTCAAGGGATCGTCCATTCCCCTCAAGCAGGGTACGGTGATCCGCAACATCCGCCTTGTCGATGGCGATGCCGAACATATCGAAGGCAACTCGGACAAGATCAAGGGTCTCGTGCTCAAGGTCTGTTTCCTGAAGAAGGCCTGATCGCAACGATCAGGTTCTACCCCCTGTAGCAGCGCGCCTGCGCGCGACCATTCATGGCGCAACCCATCATCGCTCCCGTTCCACCGGTCGCGCGCAAGGCGCGCTCCTACAGGGATACGGGGTCGGGGTGTGAATGCCTTGTAGGAGCGCGCCTGCGCGCGACCGATTGTCGCGAACATCATCATCGTTTCGATTCATCCGGTCGCGCGCGAGGCGCGCTCCTACAGGGATACGGAGTCGGAGTGAGAGCACCATGGCATCAACGATGCCCAGACGCCACCATGCCGCAGAACGGCATTTCCTTAACGGGTCGGATTTACCCGATGACGGCATGAGCCTCCAGGCGAACCAAGCGCCTGCCGACACTCCAGACCTATCTGGCGAAGATCAGAGGCAAAGGCCCAGCGACATCACGACCTGAAACATCTAATCTTTTCAAGCTCATTCCATCCAGCTATAACCAGCAACCCAGACGAAACACAACAAGCTTTCCCGCGATCTTAAGGAATAAGTCATGGCCGAAGCAGGTACTCTCTTGCGAAACCTCATGCGCAATGCACGCCATAAAGCTCTCCCGCTTGTCGCATTCGTGTTTCTCTTGGGAGCACCGCTCGTCGCCAGTGCCGCGAAAATCCCCTCTGGCTTTGAACAATACGCAAAAACAGATGCTGGCGAGGGCCAGCAATGTGTCGTTGGAGATGTGACCGACGAAGATGCCATGAACGGACGGGCATACGTTTATCTGGAAAACACGACGTCCCATGCCGTTCATTGGGTGACTAGCGTTCCACTACGTCCAAATCGCTACCAGAATCGCGCAACTCATTGCTTATCTGACGCAGGGAAAATTTACGCACTGATCCAGTCAGACACCTCGCAGGCACAGGCACTATCGCAAACCTTCGTCGATGTCGTGACGCTGGACAGGGCTACCGGTCGAATTGAGTCGGCCGAGAAGGTTATTGCCAAAGAAGCAGGACGCACGCCGTCCACCTGGGTTGAAGCTGGCCCTGAAAATTTTCGCCGCGATAATGGAAAAATCGTGGTGACGGGAAAATACTTCAACCTCAATAATCCGAACGACAGAAGGGCTTTCAGCGCGAGCCCCGTACCCTGATCGACAAGGACAGCGATAATGCCGACACCTCAAGAGCAATTCATTGCAAACATTTATCCAGGTGCAAAGAAAATTTCCGATGAAACAGGATCATCTGTGGAAATAATCCTTGCCCAGACAGCTCTTGAAACCGGCTGGGGGCAGAAGATCCGTCCCGGAACGAACAATCTTTACAACATCAAGGCCGATGCCAACTGGAAGGGAAAGTCAGCCGAATTTACCGTCCCGGAAGAAGATAAGAAAACCGGCAAGGTCTATATGTCAAAGGAGAAGTTCCGGGTGTACGACTCCTATGCAGAATCGATGGCCGATCGCGCCAAATTCCTTGCGGAGAATCATCGATATGAAAATCGGGCCTATACAAGCCCGAAGTGAACGTCAACCCTGAAAAAGAAGCCCAGTCTATAGCAAACGCCGGCTACGCCACCGACTCGAACTATGCTGAAAAGCTGGTCAAGCTGGGAAATGGCCGCAGCGTGAAAGGGGAATCGACCTCGCCGAAGGGAGGTCATCGCAACTCCATAACGGCGACCATGATGGCGTACTTCGCAGGGGTGACCGGGGCGATGCCGTAGGCGCCCTCCAGGCATCTCTCACCGCCCTTGGATACAAGGATTCAAACGGTCACCAGCTACAGGCCGACAAGGATTTCGGTGCCAATACCTATCACGCAGTAAAAACTTTTCAGCATGACCATGGGCTCCAGGAGGATGGCATTGCCGGCAGGGCAACGCTTGGCGCTATAACCGAGGCGGTAGCCAGGCAAAAGGTACCAAGCATGATGGACACCGGTCACCCTGCCAAAGGGATGTATGACCAGGCATTTCAATGCGTGGCGCAACTCGATAAAAACCATCATCGGGAGACAGGACCGCATAGTCAGATGCTTTCGGGAAGTCTGGTCACAGCGGCCACGGCCGCAGGATTCCAGCGCATCGACCACGTCATCCTGTCGGATGATGCCAGCCGGGCATATGCAGTCCAAGGTGATCTGAAGTCACCCTTCAAGCAGTACGCCGATGTCGACGTCATGAAGGCGATACAGACACCCTTGAGCCAGTCCAGCGAAGAAGCAGTAGCCAATATCCGGGCGAACGAGCACGCAGAGATGCAGAAAGGCCAGCAACAACCAGCACAGCAACAGGCTTCGGACATACAGCAGCAATCCACCATCCTTCAGCGCTAGGCCCGCAAACGTCGCAACCCATCCTCCCGCTCCACCGGTCGCGCGCAAGGCGCGCTCCTACAGGGATACGGGGTCGTGGTGTGAATGCCTTGTAGGAGCGCGCCGGCGCGCGACCGATTGTCGCGAACATCATCATCGTTTCGATTCATCCGGTCGCGCGCAGGCGCGCTCCTACAACACGCCGCGGTTACGTTGGGAGAGGCGGCGGGGGCGGCCCTTGGCGCGACTTGATGGAGGTGAGGGGAGTGGGCGGATAAGGCCGCGTAGCGGGGCCGGCCAGGAAGGCCGGCCTTTTTCGCCGAGGCAGGAGCCGAGTCGAAAAACCCCGCCCGCTCCCCGTGCCCGAAGGGGCGCAAGCCATAAGACACTGAGCCGCGCAGCGGCTCCTCCTTTCCCGAGGGACACCGCAGGCCGGAGCGCCAAGGGCCGCCCCCGTCGCCTCTGCTCCGCCACGTATGAGCGCCGATGCGAGGCCAATAGGCTAGCCCGCCCTACGGAGCGAGACACCACAGGGGCTGGGTTCCTACGGAGCGCAACATCGCCGATGCGATCGGGTCCCACACCTTCGGTAGCGAGGCCTCTACGGTCGTCGACGAGACGTATCAAACGGTCGCGCGCGAGGCGCGCTCCTACAGGGGTATGGCCTCTTTTCCACCCTTGCCACGCATTCTTTTTGCGGCGCAGCGTGACAGCCTGCCGTTTCGGCGTCTTAATTCGCCACCAGGGGAAATTAGATCGATCCAATGCCAGGCAGGACCGGAGCATCCGGCGCTGCCTGACCGGGACCGGGGGTGGCAAGGCATGGGGGTGCAGGCATCGATTGCTGCACGAATGTCTCCGCTGCTCCCGCCTGCCGTAGCGAGGGGAATGGGAAGCCGTTTGATGACAACAAGATATGCCCGCCTTTTCAGGATGGCCGAGCCGCGTACCGCATTCACCGCTGCGGTAATGCGGATTATTGTCGTGGCCAGTAATTCCCTTCGTCCTGCTTCCCGGCTCCGCAAGCCTGCGGACACTCTGCTGTCGCCCCGCTCGTCCGGCCTGCCCGGCCGACGATCGCGACGACGCCATCCCCTGCTTCGGGGCTCCTTGCCATAGGCCTTCGCCTTCTGCACCAGGGGAATTGAAGCAACCACCGCCGATCAGCCTGGACGCTTTCGGCCATCCAAATTTTGGATCGATCCAATCCAAGGGGAAAGGAGGACGCGTGTAGCCAGAGATCGCGCATCTGCGGCGAGTGATCGAGCGGGGGCTCACCACGCCGCACTCCATACGAATGCACACCATTGAGGGGAATAAAAACAAAATGAATAACAAGCCACATATGCTCATGCGCAAACCGCTGTACACGGCCCTCGCTTCCGCGACGCTGTCCTTTGCCGGTTACCTTGGCCTGCCTGCCGACGCCATGGCGCAAACGGCCACGCCCGCCTCCACGACCGCAAGCCCGGCCGCACCGGACCAGGCCACGGACACCGCGAAGCCGAAGAAGAACGACAAGAGCAAGAAGGCCGACAAGAACGGCGATGCCACCGGCACCACCGACCTCGATTCGGTCGTGGTCACCAGCTATCGCCAGTCGATCAACCAGAACATGGAAGACAAGCGCGAAGCCAACTCCATCGTCGAGGTGATCAACGCGCAGAACATCGCCCAGTTCCCCGCCAAGAACATCGCCGACGCGCTCGCTCACGTGCCTGGCGTGGTCATCAGCCGCGAGTCCGGTGAAGGCAAGACGGTGAGCATCCGTGGCCTGGCCCCCGAACTGACTCTTACCCAGTTGAACGGCAACTACGTCGCCTCGGCCGATACCTCGGCGGGCCTGACCCGTTCGTTCAACTACACGCTGTTCCCCGCCAACATGTTCTCGGACATCAAGCTCTACAAGAGCCTTGAAGCGCGCCTGGACGAAGGCGGCATCGGCGGCAACGTCGACCTGCGCACCCGCCGCCCCCTGGAAATGGGCGTGAACGAAGGCTTCGTGACCGGTACCGCCGCGTCGTCGGACACCAGCAGCAAGACCCAGCCGCAGGTATCGGGGCTGTGGTCATGGAAGAACAAGGATGAGACCTTCGGCGTGCTCGTCGCCGGTTCGTACCAGAAGCGCAGCACCACCACCTACCAGGCCGATGCTTCGAGCTGGCACTGGTGGTCCGACAACTGTGCGAGCAATACCAACTGTACCCAGCCGCCGACGAACGTGCATGGCGGCACCTTCGATCCCTCCGTTGCATCCAATATCGACCAGTGGGGCAACGGCGTGGTTGACCAGGCCGGCCGGAAGTACAACGGCTTCTGGATGCCGCAGCAGTTTTCCACCAGCCAGAACCAGCTCGACCTGAAGACCAAGGGCGCGCAGGCAACGATGCAGTTCAAGCCTAGCGACCACTTCCTGCTGACCGGTAACTACTTCCGTTTCGAGCGCCAGCAGACCCAGATCACCAACACGCTGGAAGTGCCCGAGTGGGGCCTGCCGGGCAACAGCAACTATGCCGATCAGCAGGGTCGCCTGCTTGCCCCCAACGGCCTGAGCTTCGATCCCTCGCACACGATCGTCACCGGCGCCAACTACCAGCTTCCGCCCAGCGGCGTGGGCTGCAATGCCTCGGTCAATCCGTCGACCGGCAAGGCGCGCCAGGCAGTGGACGTGTGCTCCACGGAAATCCCCTGGCTCAATGGCAACTACTCGGTCGAGAAGGCCACCTCTCAGACCCTCAACCTCGAAGGCGAATGGGATAACGGCGGCAGCCTCAGCGGCTCGTTCAACGTCGGCCGCACCTGGGCCAAGGGCGGCCCGTCGGTGCAGCTGAGCATGGCCGCCAAGCCGCGCAACTTCGTCAACGGCCAGTGGGTGGACGGCAGCAACGGCGCCTCGTGGACGCTGGACAACCCGGGTATCAACGCCTCGCCGGACGTGCTGCGCAACATGCTTGCAGGCGCAGGCCAGGTCGACCTGGGCTCCACCGGTTCGAACATGGTCAACACCAGCACCTCGCAGAACTTCGCCCAGGCGGATTTCACGTGGGCCTTCGATTCCACCTGGCTGCAGTCGATCCAGTTCGGTGGGAAATACACCGACGCACATGCCGAGCAGCAGAGCAATGAAATGCGCTGGTACTGCAAGGGCACCACCCTGCAGTTCCAGACCTGCGATCCGAACGCCGGCCAGCTGCCCGCAGGCTTCCTGCTGGCCAACAGCCTCAACGGCAGCAACGAGGTCTACGACAACAGCATCTTCCCGGGCATCAACTTCCCGGCTTACTACAATCACCTGAACTCCACGTATGACCGGGTGATCTACAACAAGCCACAGAACAAGTCGTCCATCGGCGAGAAGATTGCCGCGGCCTACGTGCAGGCCAACTTCGATACGGGCACCATCCGCGGCAACGTGGGCCTGCGCTTCGTCACCACGAAGCAGGACCTCACCGTCGCCAACGACATCACCACCAACAACGCGGTGTACTACCACGACCCGGCGGGCAATATCCTGATCTGCCCGGCCAGCGGCGTGAACGCCGGCGGCGGCGCCTGCGCACCGGGCGATTTCCAGTACCTTCCGCGCGAAGTGGCGGTGGTCGAGAATTTCACCAACGCCACCACGAAGAAGCGCTACAACAAGCTGCTGCCCAGCTTCAACATCGCCTGGACCATTGCCGACAGCTTCGTGCTGCGCGCCGCCGGCTCGCAAGCCATGGCCCGTGCCAACTACACCGACCTGGCGCAGCTCGGCAGCCTCACCAACTACACCCAGGCCTACTACAACGACCGCAAGCAGTTCGGTTCGCCGCAGCCTGGCTGGTACGGCAGCGGAGCCAACGCCGCCCTGAAGCCGTTCACCGCCACGCAGTTCGACCTGGCCGGCGAGTGGTACTACGCCCCGCAGTCGGTGATTGGTATCGACCTGTTCCAGAAGAAGGTGAAGAACTTCGTCGTGCCGGTCACGGTGAACAACATCGACGTTAACGTCGGTGGCAGCACGCAGAACTTCATGCAGTACAGCACCAACGCCAACGGCCGCTCCGGTACGTCGAAGGGCATCGAGTTCTACACCCAGCACACCTGGGACTCGGGCTTTGGCTACATCGCCAATTACACGCTCAACAAGACGAACGAAACTCCCGTCTCGCTGGGCGACACGCAGGTCGGCAAGTCGGAGCTGATCGGCAGCGCGAAGTACGCCGCGAACGTCTCGCTGTTCTATGAAAAGAACGGCCTGCTGCTGCGTGCCAGCGACAACTGGACGGGTCGCACGATGCAGGGTCTCACTTCGGGCCTGCCCATCTACGCCCAGCCTTATCACCAGATCGACGTGAACGGCGACTACGAGTTCAACAAGCACTTCATGGTCACCGCCTCGATCATCAACCTGACCAAGTCCACGCCGCATACCTACCTGGGCAGCGACACCCGGGCCCGGCTGGTCCAGCTGATGTATCCGGGCCGCCAGTACTACGTAGGCGTGACGTACAAGTTCGGTGGTGCTGACAAGTAGTAAACACGAGCGGGGCCGGGCGACAACGCCCGGCCCCGCAATCCTTCCGCTCCCTGGAAGCGCGCATGATCCCCTCTTCTGCACGATCTCTTCTCGCCGTGGCACTGGCGACCTTCGCCCTCGACAGCCTCGCAGCACCGCCGCCGGCCGCCGGCCATCCATCGACGCTCGACCTCGCCAACCCGCTGGTGGGCACCTCGGCCCTCGACCGGCAGGATCTCATCGGTAACTCTCCCCCGCCCGGCGAGCCGCTGTACACCGGCATGACGACGCCAGGTGCCAGCCTTCCGCAGAGCGCCACCGAAGCCGCGCCGGTCAATATCAACGTCGACCTCGGTTTTGCCACGGGCGTACCGGTGGCCTACGACTACCGTCGTCCCACGATGGTGGGCTTCACGGGAGGCGGTTCTACCTACGGCGCACGTGGCGCCCCCATGGTCATGCCGGTGGTGGGCGACTGGACCGTGCCGCCCGACTACGCCACATCAACCTATGACAAGGCGAGCGAGAAGGCATCGCCCGGCTATTACGCGGTAGACCTTTCCAGTTTCCGCACCCGGGTCGAGCTGACGGCGACGCAGTGGACCAGCCTGATGCGCTTTACCTTCCCGGAAAGCCATCGTTCCAACGTCATCATCAACCTGCGCCGCGACGGCGGCGAGGTGGAAGTGGTGGACGATCACACCGTGCGCGGCGTCGCCACGGCAGGGCGTCGCGACCACGACGCGGATGGCCCGTTCTTCGTCGCTGAGTTCTCCCGGCCTTTTGCGCACTTCGGTACCTTCCATGCCGAGATCATCCACAAGGGCGAAGGACTCGGCCGGGAAGACGTGCAGGCCGATCGCCGCAGTGTCTCCGGCGATTATGCCGGCGCCTATCTCACCTTCGACACGAAAAACGGCGACCAGGTGACGGTACGCATCGCCCACGGCCACAGCGCCGCAGAGGCCGAGCAACGGCTGAAGGCCCAGGACAGTGATACGGATTTCGACCGCGTGCACGAGAAGGCGCGCGCGAAGTGGGCCCAGTTGTTCGATCGTGTCGAGGTAACCGGCGGCACACCGAAGCAGCGCATGCTGTTCTACTCTACGCTTTACCACTCTTTCGCCAGCCCGCGCATGATCGCACGCAAGGGCGAGCACTATACGGACTCCAGCGGCAACGACCAGGTCGCCCGCTACGACCATTACGGCCCGGTGCCGTTCTGGGACACCGGCCGCAACCAGATTGCACTGCTGATGCTGATGCAGCCGGCCGTAGTGCAGGACATCATGCAATCAGAGCTGGACCGCGCCCGTGAGCGTGGCTACATGAATACGTCGTTCCATGGCGACCACGCCGTGTTCCTCTACGACGGCGCCTGGCAGCGCGGCATTGCGTTCGACTATGCCGCCGCGTACGAATCCCTGCGCAAGAACGCCACCGATCCCAACGGGCCGCGCGGTTACCTCGCCGAGTACATGAAACAGGGCTGGATCTCGGACATCGTGCCGCCGGGTAACCCCAGTCCACCCTATGCAGGTGGCAAGGCTGGCGTGGCAACCACGCTAGAATACGCCTGGGACGATCATGCGCTGGCCGACATGGCCCTCCGGCTGGGCAAGAAAGACGATGCGCAGATGTTCCTGCATCGCGCTGCAAACTATCGCAACGTCTTTGATCCCTCGGTGGGCTTCTTCCGTGGCCGCACGGAGGATGGCAAGTGGATATCACCCTTCGATCCGGGCGAGCCGTACTACAACTTCATGATGAAGGAAGGCTCCGGCTGGTCCACCCTGTGGCTGGTGCCGCATGACGTGCAGGGACTCATGACCCTGCTCGGTGGCCGCGATGCCTTCAATGCCAAGCTGGATGCGTTCTTCTCCACGCCTTATACCGCCAGGGGTATATGCCGCGATTGCACGGGCCTGATCGGCCAGTATGTGCAAGGCAACCAGCCCGACCAGCAGGCCGCCTACCTCTACGCGTGGAGTGGCCAGCCATGGAAGACAGCCGCACTCACCCGGCGCATCCTCAACGACATGTACGGCAGCGACGCCAACGGTTATGCCTACCCGGGCATGGACGACCAGGGCTCCACGTCGTCCTGGTATGTGCTGAGCGCGATGGGCTTCTACCCGGTCGATCCGTCGAGGCCGGAATACATCATCGGCAGCCCCATCTTCGACCGCGTGCGCCTGCGCCTGGGCAACGGCAAGGTGCTGGAGATCGTCGCGCAGAACAATTCCGAGCGGAACATGTACATCCAGTCCGCCACGCTCAACGGCAAGCCCTGGACCAGGCCCTGGTTCAGCCACGCCGATATCGCCAGGGGTGCCACGCTGGTGCTCACGATGGGCCCCGAACCCAGCAAGACCTGGGGCACCGATCCACACGATGCGCCGCCGTCCATGTCGACGGCCGCACAGTGAACCGACGAGGAAAACAGATGACCGGCAAGATCAAACGCAATGGCCTGAGCGCCTGGATCGGCATGGCGCTCGCGATGGGAGTGGCGCCGTTGGCGATGGCGGCACCCGACACCGCCACCGTATGGAACGGCAAGGTCGCACCGCTGGCCACGCCGTGGACGGCTGAGGTATCGCCGAAGAACGCCCTGCCCGAGTACCCGCGCCCGCAGCTGGCCCGGCCTTCGCTGGAACAACCCCGCTGGATGAGCCTCAACGGCGTGTGGCAGTACTCAGCCGCCGATGGCAAGGGCGCGCCGCCCTTCAACCAGGATCTGAAAGACCAGGTGCTCGTGCCCTATCCCATCGAATCGGCGCTGTCGGGCGTGCAGAAACATGCCGATGACATGTTCTATCGCCGCATGGTGGATATCCCTGCCGACTTCACCACCAACGGTCAGCATGTGCGCCTGAACTTCGGCGCCGTGGCACAGGACGCCACGGTCTACGTCAACGGCACGCAGGTGGCGAAGCACACGGGTGGCTACACCTCGTTCAGTGCCGACATCACCCAGGCACTGCATGCGCAAGGCCCCCAGGAAATCGTCGTCGCCGTGCATGCACCGGTGGACAGCGCCAACGTGATGGTCGGCAAGCAGCGACTGAAACCCGAGGGAATCTTCTACACCGCGGCCTCCGGCATCTGGCAATCCGTCTGGCTGGAACCCGTGCCTGCTGCAAGCCTCGCGCAACTGGATTTCACGGCGGTTAAGAGCCTCGACGCCTTCACGGTCACCACGAAGATCGACGGTACCGGCGCAGGAGCGATGTTGAAGGTCACCGCCTATGCAGACGGCAAACAGGTGGGCGAAGCCAGCGGCCCCGCCGGCAAGCCCCTGCGCCTGCCTGTTGCGCATCCTCATACGTGGAGCCCGCAAGACCCGTTCCTGTATACGTTCAAGGCCACGCTCACACAGGGCGGCAAGCAGGACGAAGTGACCAGCTATGCGGGCCTTCGTACCATCGCCATTGCCAAGGTGGGTGGCAAGAACCGCATCGTACTGAACGGCAAGCCGACGTTCCTGCTGGCCACGCTCGACCAGGGCTACTGGCCCGACGGCATCTACACCGCGCCCACCGACGCGGCACTGAAGTTCGATATCCAGAAGACCAGGGACCTCGGCTTCAACACCATCCGCAAGCACATCAAGGTGGAGCCCGCCCGCTGGTACTACTGGGCCGATCGCATCGGCATGATGGTGTGGCAGGACATGCCATCACTGCCTACCGGACGCAACGACGCGCTGAGCGCTGCCGACAAGTCCGGCTTCCGTGCCGATGTCACATCCATCGTCGGGCAGCTCAAGGGCCATACCTCGATCATCGGCTGGATTCCGTTCAACGAAGGCTGGGGCCAGTGGAGCATTCCGGCAGCCGCCGAACTGTCGGCGCAGATCAAGCAACTGGATCCGTCACGCATCGTCGATGCCCGCAGCGGCCTGAACTGCTGCGATACCAAGGGTGACCCGAAGGCCGGCGACGTGTACGACGTGCACGATTACCAGGGCCCCGGCCTGCCCACCCCGGATGCCACCCGCGCCTCCATGGACGGCGAGCATGGCGGCCTTACCCTGGGCGTTCCCGGTCACGTATGGCCGAACACGGCGATCAATCCCTATGGCGACGTGAAGGACGCCGAAGCACTGAACGCCGGTTACGTAGCCAACACCGCCGTGCTACGCGACAAGGGGCCGGGCAAAGGCATGTCCGGCAGCGTGTATACGCAGATCACCGACGTCGAGGGTGAACACAACGGGCTCTATACCTACGACCGCAAGGTCGAAAAAGTGGACGAGGCCAGGGTGCGCGAGATCAACGAAGCAACGATTCGCGCGAACGACGGCCCCTGATCATTCAACGGCGGTCGTAGACCCTGTCCAGTTCGGCGGCCGCCGCGTGCACGCGGTCGATGCCCGAAGCCTGGGCGCGTGCCGTGACGGAAACCTGTCGTGCGACCTCGCCGAGTTCGCCGACAGATTCGTCCAGCACGCCCATCACGGAGGCGGCGTGGTTCACCTTCGCCACGCCCTCGTCCACCGTGGACTGGGCTTCCTGGATGAGCGTCCGTATCTCGCGTGAGGCGGCTGCGCTGCGGGCGGCGAGTTGCCGGACTTCCGCCGCGACAACGGCAAAGCCACGCCCCGCTTCCCCTGCCCTCGCAGCCTCGATGGCCGCATTGAGCGCAAGCAGGTTGGTCTGAAAGGCAATCGCATCGATCGTTTCCAGGATGCCGCCCATGGACTGGGTATCCTGGCGGATGCCTTCCATGGTGCGCATGGCGTCCATCGCTGCGTTGCGTCCATCGGCCGCCTTGCTTCGCGCCTCGATGGCCAGCCGCTCGCCCTGCTGGGCTTCGCGGCAATTCCCGGAGACCGCATCGGCCAGGGCCCCCACTTCGGCCTGGAGCACGCGCGCGGCCAGTGTCTGCGCCGTGATATCGGTGGCGTACTTGATCACCTTCAGCGGCGTGCCGTCACGATCGAGCACCGGGTTGTAGGTGGCCTGTATCCAGACCTCCTTGCCCCCTGCGCCGACGCGGCGAAAGAGCCCGCCCTGCAATTCACCGGCCTGTAGCCGCTTCCAGAAGTCCGCATAGGCGGCCGAGGATGCCTCCGCGCGCTCGACGAACATGCGGTGATGCGCACCGATCACCTGGTTCGCGGCATAGCCCATGGCATCGAGGAAGTTCTGGTTGGCCGCGAGGATCGTCCCATCCAGTTCGAACTCGATGATGGCCTGCGCACGATCGATCGCCTCCAGCCGCGCCGTGTCCGAGGCCCGCTCCAGCGCCTGCTCCATGGCTTCGATGTCCACCGGCACTACTGCTTCGGTCGCACGGCGACCTGAGAACCAACGCCCGATCATTGCCACCCCAAAAGTGTGATGTAGATCACATTATCGACACCCCCGCCGGGTGCTTGAGCGTGGGTCGTTCCATCCGTTCAGAAAGCCCGGGCGGCATGGCGCCGCCCGGGCTTTTCGTCCGCAGAGCGTGAATCAGCCCGGATAGGCGGCCTTGCACTGTGCGTTGGCCGTGCCCGGACCACCCAGGTAGAAGCTGGTGCCCGACATGCCCGGCTGGAGCGTCGGGGTGGTGGACACGCCGGCCGGCAGCGACTGGCCGAGCTGGCCCGGGGTCACGCCGATGAGCGACAGCGTGTAGCAGCTGGGCGTGGCATTGAGCCAGGTATCCCGCGCGGCGAGATTCACCGGATGCTGGTTCCAGCCACTGTCGAGGGAATACTCGTTGGTGACGAAGGCGGCGTGGCGATAACCGGTTTCCGCGAACTGGCCGCTGCCCATGGCCGCCGAAGGCAGGCCGTCACGGGCGATCTCGCCACCGGCGTCCATGCGACGCAGGCCATTGTTCACGCCCATGTTGCCCTGGCCGTAGAGCGATGCCGGGAGGTAACCCACGTACTCGCCATCGACCACCAGCCACCAGACCTGGTCGCTGTCCACACGCTGCCACTGTACCGTCATGATGGTTTGCGTGCCGTTCGCCACGCTGTAGCGGTCCGAGGGAATGGCCGTGCCCAGCGAGAAATCGTTCGCGTACTGCACGAAGCCCGAGCAGCCCAGGTTGTAGCAGCCGGTCGACTGGTAGCCGTCAGCCGTCCAGTATTCGAACACCGTCGGCGACGTGGTGCCCCACGCACCCGGCTGCACCTGCCAGCCACCTTCGGCCGTCTGCACGCCGCTGCTGCCCTGGCCGGTCACCCAGATCTGGATCAGCGACATCGTGCGGTTGTCGGCGGCAGGCTTCCACAGGTTCAGGCCGGCACCGCCGCCGTAGATATTGGTCGGCGTGATCTGTGCCACATGCGAGTAGTAGTGCGTGTTCGACGCCGTGGCCTGCGGTTTGGCCAGGAAGTCTTCCAGCGTCGCATGCGCGGCGATCTGGTCGATATCCACGCGACGGAACGGCACGTTGCCAGCCGCACAGCGGCGCGACGACGTACTGCCATTGCTGGTCTTCGCACCGGCGGGCGGGGCGATCAGATGGCTGCCATCACGCAACGACGGCTGCTGGCCCACCGGAATGCAGTCGAACACCTGGTCGCCGCCCGTGAAGGTACTGGTGACCGTGAGGCCTTCATACGTATTGGCCAGGTACGCCTGCATGCGGGCGAATTCCGCCCGTGATGCCTTGATCGACGGATTGTCGCGCTTCACGGCATCGAAACTCCGCGTCTGCTGCACCGAGCGGAACTGGCGGAAATCGGACGTGGCGCTGCGCGCCGAAGCCGTGGTGACATCGGCCTGGCGCGTGATGCCGATCCGCGGCATCACACTGTCGACATCGCGCGTGGACGCATGGGCGTCTGCACCGATGGCAAGGAACATGGAAACGGCGAGAAGCGCCGGACGAACTGCCCGTTGGGTCATATGCATGATCTTCCTGATGGATGACGGTGACCGCCCTGGCGACAGGCCATCGGCCCGGCCGGAGCGGATGCGTGGAGCACCCCGAGAATCCCCCATGCCTATCCACGCGTCTGTGCCGTATGCATCACATCAGCCACGCAACGTGACCGGTTTCACGGATCAGGTATCGGTCGCCGCCGAGCCGTTCACCAGGCGCACCCCGGCACCGGACCCGTTGCCTGAACGGGAAGCCATGGGCGATCATCGCGTTTCGACACCACGGTGGGGGAGCCGATCATGTCGCAAGTGCAGGAACAGCAACTGGAACGCCTGACGTTCTTCTCGGACGCCGTGTTCGCCATTGCCATCACGCTGCTGGTCATCGAGATTCACGTGCCGCAGCCGGAAGGCCGCGACGATGCCGCATGGCTGCATGCGCTGGTCGAACTGCTGCCGCATTTTTTCGGCTTCGTGCTGAGCTTCATCGTGGTGGGGGCACTCTGGGCTGCGCATCACCGTGTGTTCGGCATGCTGCGCGGATTCCATCCGTCGCTGGTATGGCGCAACCTCGCCCTGCTCATGTCCGTAGCATTCATGCCGTTCTCGTCGGCACTCATGAGCACGCACTCGAACGAGCGCATCCCGGAAATGTTCTATGCGCTGAACCTGTTCGTCGCCGGCCTGCTGCAATACCGCCTGTTCCGCAGTGCCCTGCGCGCGCCCTATCTGCGCGAAGAAGCCGATGAGAACGACGTCGCCATGATGCGGCGAAGGACGCTCGCGCTGCCCTGCATGGCGGCGCTCGCCTTCGTGCTGGCCATATGGGCACCGGGTCCGAGCAACCTGCCTCTCGCGCTGATGCCGCTGGTCGTGGTCTGGTTCGCGCGGGGAAGCCTGCGCCGCTCCCGTGTCGCGCCGGCGAAGCAAGCCGACGCGACCTGAGCGGGTTCAGTCCTGCTGGGCGATATGGCGCAGCTGCCGCTCGAATTCCTCGGGCGGTTGGCCACCGGAAATCAGGTAACGATCATTGACGACCACGGCCGGCACGCTGTTGATGCCCATCTGCCGCCAGTGCAGTTCTTCCTTGCGCACATCGTCGGCGTAACGGCCGCTATCGAGCACATCGCGCGCCGCCACGGGATCGAGCCCGGCCTTCTCGGCGGCAGCGACCAGACGATCACGGTCGCCCGGATCGGCCTGCTCGGTGAAGTTCAACGCGAGCAACTGGCGCTTGAGTTCATGCTGCCGGCCTTCGACCTTCGCCCATGCGAGCAGGCGATGTCCGTCGAACGTGTTGTAGATGCGACTGTCGTCGGAGGTGTTCATGGTGAAGCCGACATCCGCCGCACGCGCCTTGATGCGTTCGCGATTGTTCCGCGCCTCGTCGGCGGAGATGCCGTACTTGCGCACGATATGCTCCAGCGTGTTCTCGCCACCGGCCGCCATATCCGGATTCAGCTCGAACGGATGAAACGCGATCTCGGGTTCCACCACGTCCTGGAGACGTGTCAGGGCCTCTTCGAGACCACCCAGGCCGATGGCGCACCAGGGGCAGGCGATGTCGGAGACGAAGTCGATCTTGAGCTTGCGGGGCATGGCGTGGGTACCTGGATTCGTCGGAATCCATGCTAGATCGTAGCGATCACCTGTAAATCCAAGCCCCGGGCCTGGCGGCCCTATTTGCTGGCTTCTGCTTTGCGCGACAGCCTCCAGCGCATGAGCTCGTCGGCGCCCGGGCCTTCCTGCATGGCGATCTCCGCCGCATCCAGTGCCTTCCCGGTGTCGGCGTCCACGAAGCCCCAGGTCACCGGGACGCCGCTCTGCCGGTTCACGAACTGAAGCGGCGATGCCGGGGCACCGGAGACGCCCAGCGCATCGCCGAGCTGCGCCAGCACCGGCATGAGGGGGGCAATCTTCCGGCCCCGTTCCGTCAGGAAGTATTCGAAACGCTCGGGCGCCGTCTGGTAGGGGCGGCGCCCGATCAGGCCGGCGGCCTCCAGCTGTTTCAGGCGATCGCTCAACGTGGTGTTGGTCACGCCGGACGAGCGGCGGAAGTCGTCGTAGCGGCTCAGCCCGAAGACCAGGTCGCGCAGGATCAGCAGACCCCAGCGGTCGCCGATGGCCGCCATGACACCTGCGATGGGGCAGACCATGCCTTCGAAACCCTTGGATCGCATCGTCTCTCCTGCCAGATGGCCGGCGGTGGCCGGTACTTATGACTCCCATGATAGGAGTGACGCGCTCGTATCGCCATATCGAGCACGCACGGGCACTTGCACACCTGCTCCAGCCAGGATTATCGTAACTCTTATTATTGGAGTAATGACGGAGCCGCACCATGTCCACCCTCTCCCCCTCTCGGGTTTTCGTCATCGGTGGCACCGGTGCCCAGGGCCTGCCCGTGATCCGTGCCCTCGTCGCTGACGGCCGCTACACGGTGCGCGCCCTGAGTCGCGATCCCGATTCGAGACGCGCGAAAGAACTACTGGCACTGGGCAACGTGTCGATCCTCAAGGGTACGTTCGCGGACGAAGCGGTGCTGCGCGAGGGCTTTCGCCATTGCGACGTGGCCTTCGTGAACATCGACGGTTTCAATGCCGGCGAGAAGAACGAGATGTACTGGGCCATCCGCAGTTATGAAATCGCGCTCGAAGAAGGGGTTCGCTTCTTCGTGTACGGCAACCTCGACTATGGCCTGAAAAAGGCGGGTTACGACTCCTGCTTCCGCACGGGCCACTACGACGGCAAGGGCCGTATCGGGGAATGGATTCTGTTCCAGAACCAGGTGAACCGCGATCGCATGGGCGCGGCGGTGTTCACCACGGGACCCTACATGGAAATGGCCATCTGGCCCATGACGCCGATGAGCCCCGCGCTGGAAGACGGCGTGCTGACCTGGCGGGTGCCTTTGGGCGAGGGCGCCGTTCCGCACGTGGCTCTGGAAGACTGCGGTCATTACGCGCGCTGGCTTTTCGATCATCCCGAACGCGCCAACGGCATGAACCTTGAAGTGGCCATCGAACAGGTGGGTTACGCACAGCTGGCGGCCGCGTTCGAGAAGGTCACCGGGCATCCTGCACGCTACATCGATACGGACATGGAAACCTACTGGAACGGCCCTCTAAAGGCTTCCGCCGGGCGACCTGCCGGCTATAACGCCGATCCCACTGACAAGAGCACCATGAGTTTCCGCGACAACTTCACCGGGTTCTGGAACCTGTGGAAGCACCAGGTCATCACCCGCGACTACGCCTTGCTCGACGAGATTCATCCCGGCCGCATCAAAACCGTGGAGCAATGGTTGCGCAGGCAGGACGAACAAGGCCGTCAGCTCGGCAAGGGCAGCCTGTGGGAGCGCATGCAGCCGGAAAACATGCAGCGCACCGCGCCCTTGCTCAAGCTCGTTGAAGATCGCGGACAGGGTGCGCTGTAGGGTTGCTCAGCCGCGTGGCCGCCGCCGGATGGTCCGTTCGGTATACAGCGCTTCATCGGCCCGGGCGATGACGGTATCCACCGCGTCGCCCGGCTGCGCAATGGCACTGCCAACGCTCAGCCCGATACCTGCATCCTGTTGTCCGGCAGTGATTCGTGCGGCGACACCCCGCACCCTCGTCGGATCGTGGATGACCACGAGAAATTCGTCACCGCCCATGCGCACCACCACGTCTTCAGGATGGCAGCAGCGCTCCAGGTAGCGTGTCACCGACACGAGGATCTCATCGCCACGCTGGTGACCCTGCGTGTCGTTGACCTGCTTGAAGTGGTCAAGGTCAACCACGACACAGCCCCAGCCGACGCTCTCGGCCGCCTTGCGTTCCAGTGTCGCCAGATAGCGCCGGTTCTGAGCCTGGGTCAGCGGATCGCGCGTGGACCAGTCCAGCAACATGCGCTGGTAGCGATGCTGCTCCGTCACATCCTGGGCATGCCCCAGCACGTAGGGACCGTCGGCGTCTTCGCTCAGGATGTTCTGGTAGCGCCAGTAACGCAGCTGTCCATCCGCGCCCACCAGTTCGAGCACGCCTACGGCGATGCGCTCTTCCCTCACTCGCTTGAGATAGATAGGCAGCTCGGCCCTGCGCCGGGTCGGCATGAATTCGCCGAGATTGCGTCCGAGGATGGTCGACAACTCGAAGCCCAGCGAGGTGGCCGCCGCAGGATTCACCGCGAGAAGAAAGCCATCCAGGTCGTGCGTGCAGATCAGCCCGAGTGAATACTGGAAAAGCTGGCGGAAACGCCGCTCGCTGGATTCCAGCGCCTCGACCGCACGATGCCGCTCGCTCACATCCTGGAAGGCGCCGGCCAGTCGCGCGGGCTCGCCGTTTTCCATCTCCACTTCGCCCACCGTGCGCACCCATATGCGCTTGCCGGTCGCGCTGCGGAAAGGTACTTCGAGGTCATAGGGAATGCCTTCGTTGACCGCACGATCCACCGCGGCAAGGATCTGCGCCCTGCCCTCCGGCTCGTAGAACGACAACGCTTCGTCCAGCGTAGGCTCATAGCCCTCGGGCACATCGTGAATGCGCCGCACCTGGTCCGACCAGCGGATGCGCTGCCTGCAAAGGTCCAGTTCCCAGCCGCCCACGCCCGCGATACGACCCGTGCGTTGCAGGAACTGCTGGCTCTCGCGCAACTCTTCGCCCAGCTGGGTTGCCACGCTGGCCAGGCGCCTGGCTTCTTCCGCATCCGCGCGATGGGCATCCTGCGACTGGAGCATCGTGAGGCGCTGCCGCAGCATCACGGAAGCAGCCCTTGCCAGATGCGACAGGGCCGACCGCTGGTCGGGCGCCAACTCGTGGGGATGCCGGTCGATGACGCACAGCGCACCCAGCGTGGCACCCTCCAGGCCCACCACGGGAAAGCCTGCGTAAGAGCGAATATGCGGCGTGCCGCGCACCAGCGGATTGTCCGAGAAACGACGGTCGGCCAGCGCATCGGGGACTTCGAGCGGCGTACCCGTGGACACGACCGCCTCGCAGAACGCATAGGCGCGCGGTGTTTCGCTGACGCCTTCCAGGCCGACATTGGCCTTGAACCACTGCCGGGTCTCGTCCAGCAGGGTCAGAAGTGAAATAGGGGTTTCGGCAAGCGCCGCGGCCGCCGACACGATGGCGTCGAAGGCCTCTTCCTGGGGCGTATCCAGCACGCGCATGGCGTGCAGCTGCGCCAGCCGGTCGGACTCGTTCACGCACCCTCCGCCATCCAGTGAGTTCGCAGGGCGAGCTTACTCCAAACACCTGGCGCATTACTTGCCGATTTACCCTCGTCCCGT
The DNA here is from genome assembly GCF_023699965.1 of Luteibacter anthropi. Taxonomy (NCBI): domain Bacteria; kingdom Pseudomonadati; phylum Pseudomonadota; class Gammaproteobacteria; order Lysobacterales; family Rhodanobacteraceae; genus Luteibacter; species Luteibacter anthropi. Next base: position 3,224,788 of record NZ_CP077072.1, on the reverse strand, counting down.
CATGAAACGGCAAGCGTGGTATGCGGTATCTGGCCCAGAATCCACCGCGAGGCTTCGAGTACTGCCTGCGAAGGCAGCTGATGGCAGGTCAGGAGGATCGTCTGCATTTGCGCCGCGTCGTGCAGCCATCCAAGCACCTCTTCGGCCGCCGCCGCGTCGAGGCCGTTGAAGGGCTCGTCCAGCAGGATCACCCCTGGCGACAGGAGAAAGGCAGCCAGCAGGAAGAATTTCCTGCGTGTACCGAGCGAAGCCTCGCCAAACCGCGTATCGAGATGCTCGCGCAAGCCCAGCCGCCCTACCATGTCATCGAAGCAGCGTTTCTCGGATATCACCGAACGCCGATGCGTTCGCAGCACGAAATCCACGAAAGCCCGGCCGGTCACAAACGGATAGAACGTGGGCTCGTCGGGCACGTAGGCCAATGAACGGCGTGCTTTCTCACCGTCGTGGGCCAGGTCATGACCATCTATCGCGATACGTCCCGTATAAGGCACATGCCCTGCCATGGCGCCAAGCAGGCTCGACTTTCCCGTGCCGTTGGCCCCCTGGATCAGATGGCAGCCAACAGGAAAGACATGGCTGAGCCCGTCGAAGACGACCTTGCCACGGAAGGCGATACCGAGTCGGTCGATCCGAAGTGATTCGTTCATGCCAAACCCATTCTTCCGGCTATCTCCACGATGCCCCACACAACGAGGATACCGGCCCCAAGAGACACTGCCACGGCATCCCCCGGACTCTTCAGGTGAAGCAGGTACTGCATCGCCGACAGTGCACCTGCCAGCGGGGCGATCGCCACGATCATCCATACCCGGGGCCAGGCGAACACGCCGAGCGCACACGAGAGGGTGACGGCTGGCCATTCCACGGCGACGACGATTGCAAGAGCCTGTCGTGCAGCGTGGACGGGCAGTGCCGAGAGGGCCACGGCGTAGGCATCACGTGATTTGCGGATATGGGAATACCCCATGCCGAACACGCTCGTCGCGACCACGCAGAAACCACCAAGCAGTCCGATTTGCCAGATGCCGTCACCGTTGCTGCGCCACAAGAAAAACGCCGTCACCAGCGCAAGCGATCCAACCAGAACACACGTCGAACGGTACGATCCATGCGCATAGTTCAGCAGAATGCGCGCGTAGAGACCGATCCACCCAAAGCCCGCTGGTCGCAGGCCGTATCGGGCAAGTCGATAGTCCGCGGTGGACCATGGACGCTGCTGCGGAAGAAGATGAAGCACCAAAAGCGCACCGACCAGCGCCGATAAAGCGACGCCAGTGTGATGTATGCCCACGGCGGTCCCGGACAGCGCGACCGCAACGGCGCACCACAAGGGACGCCGCCGCGTCCATGCCAGTTGAGCGGCCAGGAACGTCGCGATCAACGCGACAAGAAGCGCACCCTTGAACAAGGCATCCTGTAACGCCCCGGACAACAGGTACGCTACGATGAGAAACAGATAGAAAGGTGCCGATGCTGCACCCAGGACAAGAAGATCGCGACGCAAGACCGCCCCACGAGACAGGGGCAGGCTGGCAAGAAAAGGCATTGCAGGTGAAAACGCAAGCGCATCACGCTGCAACGCGGCCCAGCCCGCCGATACGAGGGCAAGTCCCACCGCCGTGAGCAGGGCTGCCTTGCCGCCTGGCGCATCGAAAAGCGCGACCATGGGCATCACGAAAGCCGCCAGGGTCGGTAGCGCCAGCAACAGCGCCGCCACGATGGCCTGCTTGTGACGCATCATCCGGCGCCGGATATCCATCCGGTACCACGTCATCGACATCGCGGTGAGTACCTCGCCTGCCGACGGCGAAGGCTTGCCTGAATCGTTTTCCATGGGCTGTCCTGCAAACGCTTCCTGTCGGTCCACCCGATTCTAGGGAGCGCTCGCAGGAACGCAACGCCCGCGGCTCAGCCTCCGACAGGCATGGGCGAAGGCGCGCGAACATGGTGGGCGCGCGAGACGATCCAGCCCACCGCAGCCAGCGCAAGCACGAGAATGATCGCGGCGTAGATGTCGATGGCCAGGAGCAGGCCATAGTGTTGCGCGACGCACCCTATCGCGATGGTCGGCACGCTGAGCGCCAGGTAGCTTTCAATGTAGAACACCGCCATGAGCCGCGTGCGGTCGCTCGCTTCCGCCAGGGGCAGCACGGCGCGCACCGAACCGAGGAACGAAGCACCAAACCCGCCGCCGCCGATGATCGAACCCACCACCAGCCACAGGCCCGAACCGAAACGCGTAGCCACCAGGATCATCACCAGGCCAACGATCAACAGCGATGCGCCGGACAGCAGCGCCCTGTAGGCGGTCACGCGCATGGCGGCCAGCACGGCCATGGACCCGGTGAACGTCAGGGCCGACACGGTAAGACCACCAAGCCAGGGCGACGTGGAATGCGTGGTCTGCGCGACCAGCGACGGCATCAGCGACAGGTAGAAACCACCCAGCATCCATACCGCCACGTTGAGCGGCGTCACGGCGAGCAGTGCGCCGCGTGCATGCGGCGGCACGGCAACGCTCGGGCGAAGACTGGCCAGCGCGCCGGGGCGTCCGCCGGAGGTTTCCGGCGTGGTCCAGGTCATCACGAAGCCGATGGCGAACAGCAGGCCCAGCACGATGAACACCGTATGCAGCGGCGACGGCGCCAGCACCACCAGCGACGTGCTGCCCAGGGCGCCCACCGCAAGGCCGATGAGCGGCGCGATGCTGTTGACGGTGGCGCCGTGCTCACGGTCGATGTCGAGCATCGCCGCGCCGATGGCCGCCGTGGCAAGACCCGTCGCGATACCCTGGACCAGTCGGGCCACCACCAGCCATGCGGGGCCATCGGCCAGCAGGAAAGACAGCAGCGACAGCATTTCCAGTCCGATGGCCAGGGCGATCACGGGACGCCGGCCCAGGTGATCGGACAGGCGTCCGGCAAACAGCAGCGTGAGCAGCAGGGCAAAGGCATACACGGCAAAGATCGTCGTGAGCAGGGTCGGGCTGAAATGCCACTGGGCCTGGTACAGCCGATACAAAGGCGTAGGCGCTCCCGATGCCGCAAGGAAGGCGATCAGTGTGGCCGAATGGATCGCGAGAGACCGGCGCGAAGCCGGTATGGCAGGGGTGCTCATGGGGATAGCCAGTAAAAGCTAAGAATGTGCGTTAGCCTACTCCGAATTTCCATTAACGCAAATACTTTGCTTTAGCTGGTGATACAATGCGCCCATGAGCACCACACCCCAGCCCCAGCTGCGCCCCGGCGGCCGCAGCGCCCGCGTCCAGGCGGCAGTCCACCAGGCCGTCCGCGACCTTCAGCAGGACGAGGCATCGCGTGACACCCTCACCGTCCCTGCCATCGCGTCCCGTGCGGGTGTCACGCCGTCGACCATCTACCGGCGCTGGGGCGACCTGGCCCAGCTTCTCGCCGATGTTGCCGTGGAGCAGTTGCGCCCCGAGACGTCCCCGGGCGACACGGGGTCCTACCGGGGCGACCTGGAAGCATGGCTGGAGCAATACCTCGACGAGATGACCTCCGAGCCCGGCCGGAAACTGCTGCGCGACGTGCTGTCCACGGGCATCGCGGTCAATGCCTGCAAATGTGCGGAATTCAACGCGCAGCAGATCGACATCATTGCCGCGCGCGCCCGCGAACGTGGCGAGGCTGTCGCGCCCACGCTGGATGTGATCGAGCACGTCATCTCGCCCCTGCTCTACCGCATCCTGTTTACGAGCGAGACGCCCGTTCCCGGCGATGTGCACCGCTGGGTGGATGACGTGCTCCGTCGCGCAGGTTGAACTGCGCGGCGGGATTCAGTCCCCGCCGATGCGTCCAAGCACCGACGCAAGATGTGCGCGGTCAAACGGTTTGTTGAGCCGCAGCAGGTTATCGAATCCGGTCACGGGGACTTCGGCATAGGCGGTCGCAAGGATGATCGGCAATGCCGGGCGAAGCCTGCGCACTTCGGCCGCCAGCTCGCTGCCGGTCATATGTGGCATCGCGTAATCCGTCATCAGTACATCGCAAGCGTCACCGGACCTCAGCACGTCCAGGGCCTGCGTCGCGGAAGCCACCGTGGTCACGGTATGACCGAGATCTTCCAGCAGGGCGGCCAGGGTAGTCAGCACGAGGGGATCGTCATCGACGGCCAGTACATGCAACGACATAGCGGCGGCTGCCACGGGCAGCGTCAGGGGCGCTTCAGCGACCGCCGCCACGTCGCGCTCATCCGCCACCGGCAGCCACAGATCGGCGCGCGTGCCTTCACCAGGCCGGCTGTGCAGGACCAGCCGGCCCTGCGACTGGGCCGCCAGGCCATGCACCATCGACAGCCCCAGGCCCGTACCCTTGCCGACGCCCTTGGTGGTGAAAAACGGATCGGTAGCCCGCGCGAGCGTTTCCGCGTCCATGCCCTGCCCCTGGTCGATCACCGATACGCGCACATAGCGCCGGTCGCCCGCCAGCGGCAGTTCGCTTCGCAACGACTCGACCATGTCGGCTTCGATGGTGATACGCCCTCCCTGATCGCCATACGCATCACGAGCGTTGACGATGAGGTTGAGCAACGCCAGTTCCAGCTGGTGCGGATCGACAAGCATCGGACCAAGCGTCGGCGATATGCGGACGGCAAGCTGGAAGCGTTCGCCCAGTGTATGGTCGAACAGTCGCGACATGCCTCGCATCAGCCCGGCAAGATCGACCTTCTGCGGCCGCAGCTCCTGCCGCCGTGCAAAGGCCAGCATGCGCTGGGTGAGGCTTGCTCCCCGTTGCACGCCAGCCAGCGCCGCGGCGTAGATGGCCTGGGTGCGCTCGTCATCCGGCAGACGGCGGCCGAGCAGGTCCAGCGCACTCTGGATTGCCATCAGCAGGTTATTGAAATCGTGTGCGACACCACCGGTAAGCTGGCCCATCGCTTCCATCTTCTGGGCCTGGAACAGCGCCATCCTGGCCTCTTCCAGCTCAAGTGCCGCGGTGCGCTGCTCGGTGACGTCGCGGGTGACCTTGGCAAAACCGATCAGGTGCCCGTCCGCGTCCTGGATACGATCGATGATGACGTGGGCCCAGAACCGGGTGCCATCCTTGCGCACGCGCCAACCTTCGGCCTCGACACGACCGTGGAGCACGGCCTTTTGCAGATTGCGTTCGGGCTCCCCGGCGTCCTGGTCTTCAGGGGTATAGAAACGACGGTAATGGCTGCCGATGATTTCGGCGGGCATATAGCCCTTGATCCGCTGCGCCCCCGAGTTCCAGCTCGCCACATGCCCCGAGGGGTCGATCATGTAGATCGCATAGTCCGCCACACCCTCGACGAGGATGCGAAACTGCATGTCGCTACCCGAGAGATGACCTGGGAGCGTGCCTGGAACGGGCGTTGCTTCGCTTCCCTCGGCAGGCGGCGTGGCATGTGAGTCAGTCATACGGCCTGAAGCCCTCCGTGCCCCCTGGCACACTCCTGGTCCGCGGATGATGACACGCCCGCAGCGGACGAAGGATAACGCGACAGCAGATGACACCCCGATTGGCCATCGTCGTGTGAAATCGCGCCCTCCAGGAACCTGCGTTTCCCCATGCCACAGGCGATGGCCGCCCTGTCAGCGGGCCGCCGGATACCCTTTCGCATGGCCCGCCGGCAACCGCTTCGCCATGTCGGCGTGCAGGAAATCCACGAAGCGACGCACGCGCGGCGGCTGGAATACGTTGGGATGATAAAGCGCATGAATGGGCGCAGGCGCGGACCATGCCGGTGCGTTGACCAGCACGAGCCGTCCTTCGTCGACATCCTTCGCCACCGCCCACAACTGCCGGTACGCGAAACCCTTGCCAAGCACGGCCCAGGTGCGCACCACCTCGCTGTCCGTGCTCTGATGATACCGGCGCACCTGCACCACGGTATCGCCCAGCCGCCACTGGTCGCGCGGCCCCGCATTCGTGGTGATGACCAGCGTTGGCATATCCACGAGTTCATCCGGCGACGATGGCATGCCATGGGCTGCGATACACGCAGGCGACGCGCAGACCACGCGCCAGCTGTCCGCGAGATGTCGCGCCACCATCTCGCCGCTATCCAGCTTGCCGACGCGAATGGCGACATCGACCTCATCAGGCACGAAACGCGACAGTGAATCCGACAACGTCAGTGCGATGCGCACGTCCGGATGCAGTGTCATGAATTGATCGAGGATGTGCACGAGCAGGTTGCGGCCCAGATCCGAAGGAGCCGACACACGGAGCGTGCCACTGACCCGTTCCGTGCCATGGCGCACGGCCTGCTCGGCCTCCTTCATCGTATCGATCGCCTGGCGGCACGAGGCAATGTAGAGACGCCCTTCGTCCGTCAGGCGCAGCTGCCGTGTCGTTCGCTCGAACAGTCGCGCCCCCAGCGAGGCCTCGATCCGCTGCACGCAGGCGCTCGCGGCGGCCGGCGACAAACCGGCCCGACGCCCGGCGGCCGACAGGCTGCCCAGGTCGGCAGCGTCCACGAGCAGTTGCATATCGTTGAGACGGTGCATGACCCCTCTTCCGGGGTGGCATACCCCTGCGCGGATCATCTTCAAGGAATACTTGAAGGTCAATACAGGGCCAGACCCATTATCAAAAGAACCTGCGGGCAAGACGATACGGCCACCCACCACGCATCGAGGTATCGCCATGTCCCGCCCGACCCTTCCTCTGCTGGCGACCCTGCTCGCCCTTATGCTTGCCCCATCGCTCGCCATGGCCGCCAGCCCCATGACGGGATCCACGATGCCCATGGGGCCCAAGCCCATGCCCATGCCCATGCTGCCGAAGGAACTGGTGGGCGCATGGACGCTGGTACGTTGCGACAACGTCTATCCCGACGGTCGCCGCGTCGAACTCTACGGCCCGAATCCTGAAGGCATGTGGCTGATCGATGCCCAGGGCGATTACATGATGCAGATCGTGCGTGCCAGTCGCACGCCGTTCGCGGCCAACGACAAATCCAAGGGCACGCCGGAGGAATACCGCGCCGCCTCGCTCGACAGCAATGCCCATTTCGGCCATGTCAGCGCCAATGCCGCCACTATGGTCATGCACAGCCAGATCGTGCGCGCTTCGTATCCCAACTGGGACGGCAAGGGCGGTGATACCACCTATACCCTCAAGGGTGACGAACTGACCTATACGGTGGCCAAGCCATCCAGCGGTGCCGCGGAAGGCGCGCACGGCGAGGTCGTCTGGCGTCGCGTGCATTCCTGATGATTGCGCGGAAAGGGCGCACTTGAAGCGCCCTTTCCGGTGATGACACGCAACACCGTGCCCGCAGAACGCCAGCAAAACCGCAGGTCAGGCGCAGGTGCAGCCACCAGCATCGGGAGGTCCCCCGCTACATGCGCGCCCACGCGCGCCACCTGCCCATGTCCGATCCGTGGAAAACCGTCGCACGACGCTCGACTGTCGTCGTGCTCGTGCTGTTGTTGCTGGCCGATGTTGCCGAAAGTATCCGCGTCGTGTGGTACAGGCACCAGGCCCGCACGCTCTCCATGCAGCTAAATCGCCTGCGATCGGACCGCGACGCATTGCAATACGAGTACGGACGCCTGCTGCTTGAACAGGCGACCTACGCCGATCCACACGTCGTCGAGGCGCGCGCCACCGAAGAACTAGGCATGCGGCCACTCCCGGTACTGCGCCTCATCCGCGGGCAGCCCCGGACACCCAACTGGCCCATCATGATCGAGCGCGCCAGGCAGACGCCGGCTCAAGAACCCCTGTAGGAGCGCGCCTTGCGCGCGACGGGTCGAAGACTTGTGCCGCCCGGCTATACCGGTCGCGCGCGAGGCGCGCTCCTACAGGGTTTTGCAACATTTGGCCCAAACGCGAAATTATTTGGCCGCTTATCGCAACCGCTTTTCCCCGTGCATGCGTAGGCTGCCGTATATCGGCATCCTCGAAGGCACCACCCATGCGCGAACCCACACACGCCACCCCGGCTCCCCGGGTCGGCAGGCTCGAAGCCGCGTTCCAGAAAATGTTCACGCGCAATGCGCGCGTGCTGGAAATCGAACCCGTCGGCGATCGCTTCCGCCTGATCACCCTCGGCGGCGAAGCCCTGAAACAGGTGAACTGGACACCCGGCGACAAGCTGCAGCTCATGCTCGGCAGCTGGATACAGCGAACCTTCACGCCCATCGAGTGGGACGCGATACGCGGCCGCACACGCATCCTCGCCTACCTGCACGGCGCAGGCCCGGGTGCCTCCTGGGCACGCGAGACCCGGATCGGTGATGACTGCGTGCTCTTCGGTCCCCGGCGCTCCATCGACCTGCGCACGGTCGAGTCACCGGGCCTGCTCTTCGGCGACGAAACCAGCCTCGGCCTCGCATACGCGTTCATGGGGCTCCGGACCACACTGGCCCATCCTTCCGTCATCCTGGAAATGACGCCCTCAGACGACCTGCCACAGATCATGCAGGCCCTGGGGCTGGAGCATGTCGACATCCACCTGCGCTGCCCCGACGATGCGCACCTTCCCGCCGTGGAAGCCCGGGCAATGCATCGCCTCAAGACCCAGCCCGGGCAGTCGTTCGTGCTGACGGGAAAATCCACCTCCATCCAGTGCATGCGACGCGCACTGCGTGGCGAAGGCATCCCGGCGGGACGCTTCCACAACAAGGCTTACTGGGCACCCGGCAAGACAGGGCTGGACTGACCTGCACGCCGCAGCGGCTGCCATGTCCAGTAGGTCAGCGAACGCCAGAGCCATTCAACCGGACCAAACGCGAAGTGGCGCAGCCACAGGCGGCTGAACACCAGGTTGAACGCCCACACCAGGGCCACTGCGTAGAAGTACTGGTAATACTCCAGCGTGCCGTAAAGCTTCCACGGCCCCCAGCTGAAGACGAAAGAGCACAGCAGGCTGGTGAACAGGTAGTTGGTGATCGCCATGCGGCCCACGGCGGCCAGCGAACGGAGCAAGGGCGCCATCCGCCCCGTGCGGACAAGCAGGATCAGCAGTGACGCATTGGCCAGCGTCGCGCTGATCTGCAGGATCGTATAGGGGCAGTACAGCGCCTCCAGCAGCGCCGTCGTGGAAAGGTCATGCGCGAAGACGTACCAGAGGCCGCCAAGGCTCAGCGGAAGCGCAACGGCGTACCCTGCGAGCGCCACCCGGCCATAGACCCGAGAAGGCAGCGCGCCGGAGAGGAACCCCACGCGGAACAAGCCCATGCCGAAAATCATGCAGCCGATGTATTCAAGCATCAGGCCACCCGTCCACTGCTTCCAGTAGAACGCGAGATAGCCCTGGGCGTTGGCGGCAACGGCGTCCAGATAGCCCTTGCGCCCGTCGTGCAGTGCTTCGTCCAGGGCCGGGGCGTCGGCGCTGCGCGCCTTGCTCTCGTCGATCAATGCGCTGCGCTGCGCCTCGGTGAGGGCGGCACCGGAGGCCGCCGTTTCACGTGCCTGCGTGAGGAATGCCTGCTGGGCAAGCGTGGATGGAATCTCCATGAACCCGCTTACACCCACCGTACCGCCGATCAACCATAGCGCGAAGCCGCCGATGAGCAGGCGCTTCGGCGGCACGGCGCGCAGCGGATACAGCACGAGCAAGGCGATCACCGCATAAGTGAGCAGGATATCGCCATTCCAGATCAGCAGGCCGTGGATGAGGCCGAATAACACAAGCCACATGTTGCGCCGATGGAAGATGTCCGCAGCCCGCGCTGCCCCTGCCCGATGCTCGATGCGCTCCAGCAGAAGGATGGTGCTTGCGCCGAACAGCAGGCCGAACAGGGCGCGCATCTTGCCCTCAAGGAAGGTCCACTTCACGGCAAGGATGATCTTGTCGAGCATCGCGTGCCAGCCGACGAAAGCGGGGTGCGCAAGGCCCAGCGGAAAATCGTGGAAGGCTCCTTCCGGACCGGCGAAATCGTCGATGTTCATCAACAGGATGCCGAGCAAGGCGATACCACGCAGGATATCGATCATGCCAATACGGTCGCGCAGGGCGACCGGAGCCGAGGAAGAAGACGTACCGTTCACCACTGCATCGCCATGGATTGTTTATGGACGTCTATTTGGACACAGGACCCAGATCCGGGCTTTGCCGATCCACGCGATTTGCCGCACTTGCATGCATTTTCGAAGATTGCGCAGGATATTTCGCGAAGGGCATGACACCGTGCCAGGCATGGCTTATCTTCGACCCGACCGTTCCGGCAGCGGATAGACGATGGAAAGTGCCGGCGTATCGCGAATCTGCGCGATAAACCGGCTCACCGCCGCCGATCGTTCATGGCGCCGGAACACCGCGGCCACCGTGGATGACACCGGCTTGCCGGCCAGCGCCTTGAATCGCACGCCAGGCAGGCTCACGACATCCTTCAGCACGCTGGGCACGATGGCAACGCCCGCACCCAGGGAGACCTCGGTCAGCACGGCGACGAGGCTGCCCGGCGCCTTGCCGATGCGCGGCGTGAATCGCCCACGCCTGCCGATTTCATGGGTACCCAGGGCCTGCTCGGGGCCGATGAAGGTCTCGCCGGCCAGCGCCTTGGCGCGTATCGGGCTCGATGCACCGGCAAGCACATGAGCCGAAGGCAGTGCCGCGCAAAAGACGTCGTTCAGCAGCACATGCGAAGCAAGCGACGCAGGCAGGCTCATGGGCAACCTGACGAATGCGACGTCGATGCCCCCTTCTTCCAGTAAACCGGGAAGGTCGTCCATGGGACGTTCCGCCGCGACGATAGCCACCTCCGGCGACGCATCGCGAAAGCGCTGCACCTGCGATTGCAACACGCCTGCGAAAGCCGCCGAGCCCACGTAACCGATTTCGATGCGGCCCACTTCGCCTCGCCCTGCCCGCAACCCGACGCTGCGCGCCCGCTCGAACTGCGCAACGGTGAGGCGTGCTTCTTCAAGAAAGGCCTCTCCGGCGGGGGTCAACGACACGCCACTGCGCGAACGCAGGAACAGCCGGGCATGCAGGTCGCGCTCCAGCTCCTGGATTTGCACCGTAAGCGTGGGCGCAGCGATATCCAGTCGCTCGGCAGCGCGTGCGAAGTGGAGTTCTTCCGCAGCGGCGATGAAGTATCTCAGGTGTCGTAATTCCATGGCTGCGCTCCATTAGTCCATGGCTAATGTAAACCTCAAGATGGTGCAATGAAACCGAATGCCGACGGCGCTTGAATGGAGGCATTCCAAAGCCCCGAGCACATCCCATGACCTCGCCCCGTTTCACTCCGCCCGATACCGTCCAGGCCTTCATCCTGGATACCGACCGCGTGGCCGTATTCGACCTGGACGGAACGCTTGTCGATTCCGTCGAAGGCATGACGCTGGCCGTGAATCGCCTGCTGCGCAGCCTGCGCGCACCGCCCCTGGTGTGTCGCGAGGTAGCCGCCTTCCTGGGCCATGGCCTGGAAATGCTCGCCCGCCGCGCATGCCGTTTTCGCGGCGTACAACCCTCCGACGACGATATCCGCCATTTCATCCACGATTACGGCCTCGATCCGCTCACAGGTACCCGGCTGTATCCGGGAGTTGCCGCCACGCTCAGCACCCTGGCGCAGGAAGGCTGGCGCCTGGCCGTGTGCACCAACAAGGCCGAAGACGCTGCCCTGAGCATCCTGGGCGGCCTGGAAGTGCTGGGATATTTCGACGTGGTCTGCGGGGGCGACACGATCGCCTGGCCAAAGCCCGACCCACGCCATATCGAACAGACGCTGCGCCTTGGCGGGCTGGGAGGATTACCCGCCGCCATGATCGGCGACAACGCCGTGGACGTGGCGGCGGCGACGGGCTATGGCATTCCCTGCCTGTTCGCCTCATGGGGTTACGGACAGGCGCCTTCCTCGCAGCCAGCCTCTTCGATCGCCCGCTCGTTCACGGATATTCCCGCCATGCTGGAACAACGGGTGCCCTGCCGGTAAGGACGCTCCGTCAATCAAGGCGATGCCGCAGTAACCCGCCAGATCGTGTTGCCGACATCATCGGCGATGAGCAGGCCACCCTGCTTGTCCTGTGCCATGCCTACAGGAGCGCCGTGAAGCAGTTTTTCGTCTGCCGAGACGAACCCCGTGACGACCGGTTGCATCCTGCCGACTGGCTTGCCGTCCTGGAAGGCGACATAGACCACCGCATAGCCGCTCAGCGGCGAACGGTTCCAGCTGCCGTGTTCGGCAATGAAGGCGCCACCTCGATAAGCCTCCGGCAGGTTGTCGCCCTGATAGAAGAACAGGCCCAGCGGTGCCACATGCGACGTCAGCGCATAATCCGGCTTGATGGCCCTGGCAACTAGGTCGGGGCGCTGGGGTTTCACACGACGATCTTCGTGCTGGCCGAAGTAGCTGTAGGGCCAGCCGTAGAAGCCTCCCTCCTGCACCGCTGTCATGTAATCGGGCACGAGGTCGGCGCCGATCTCGTCACGCTCGTTGACGATGGCCCACAGCTTGCCCGTCTTCGGCTCCCATTGCAGGCCCGTGGGATTGCGCAGGCCCGAGGCGTACACGCGGCTGGCACCGGATGCCACATCGACTTCCAGCACCGCAGCGCGCCGGTATTCCACTGCCAGGCCGTTCTCGCCGATGTTGCTGTTGGAACCGACGCCCACGTACAGTTTCGTGCCATCCGGGCTCGCCAGCAGTGACTTGGTCCAGTGATGGTTGATGGTGTCGGGCAGGTCGGTGAATTCGCTACCGGGATCTGTGATGCGGGTGTCCCATTCCACGTAGCGGTATTTCATGATGTTGCCGGTGTTGGCCACATACAGCGTATTGCCGATCAGCTGCACCCCGAAAGGCGAATCGAGGTGTTCGAGGAAGGGATGCTTTTCCCACTGCCCGTCGCCCGATCGGCGCAGCAGGGTGATCCGGTTGCCGCCCTTTCCGCCCTTGCCCGAATCCGACTTCACGAGCGCGCCGATGAGCTGCTTCGGTGTGGTGGTAGGCTCGGTGCCCGGGCCATTGGATTCGACCACCAGTACGTCGCCATTGGGCAAGGTATACAGTTGCCGCGGATGCATGAGGCCCGAGGCGATCTTCTCGATTTTCAGGCCCTGCGCCACGGTGGGTGCCTCGCCGTCTTTCCAGCCCACGCCCTTGGGCACCTGCATGGGAGGCAGCAGAAAATCCTGCGCCGCGGGCAGCTTCGGATCGGCGCCCATCTGCTCCGAGGGATCGATCGCGCTGCGGTGTCCGCAGCCCGAGGCGAACACCGCCATGGCAAGCACCGCTACGCCGTAACGTCGGGCCTTATGCATGGGGAGCCTCCTTTCGCGATGACTTGCGCACCGTCTCGGTGATGGCTGCCGCAAACAGCAATGCCACGGTCACCGCGGAAAGCCACACGTTCTGAGGTGCCGCGGCATAGGCATCGCGGGTGTGCACCAGCGCATTCACGACTGCCGCCACGATGGCGAACAGGTTGAGCCAGAACGCGGCCCTGCTGCCATATCGCGATGGCCCCCATGTCTGCACCAGGTTGATCAGCCTCGGCACGATCGCGAAGAACAAGCCGAGGGTGATGAGCCACGCGGCGGCCTTGACCCAGAGGATCTCCGCCGTCGATGCATACGTGGCGTCGAAGATCAGCGCCATCACGAAGGCGCCATAGGGCACCGGGTCGAGCAGGTCGAAGATCGCGGTGGCGATCACGGATCGTTGCGGCGTCGAGCGGGATGTCATGGATCGTCCTCATCATGAATCCGGGAAAGGGCCCCTGTCGCGAGTTTAGCGACACGATGACTGGATCATGGGTGCATGCACGGCAACGTGACGATGACGCCATTTCATCGGTATGACTTACGGCCTGCTGCACGCCTTGAATGTTATGTTATAACAATAACACCCGAGTCAGTTGGTGACCCATGAAGCGATCCCTTTTGTCGGCGGCCCTCCTGCTGGGCCTGGCCGGACGGGCGGGTGCGGCCGATGTGACGGATGACGCCACGCCGCAGACCACCCGCCTTTCCGAAATCCACGTGGCGGCCAGCCGCACCGCCCGTAATGACTACGCGCCCGAACTGGGCAGCAGCAGCTATACGCTGGACAGGACAACGATCGACGCCCTGCCCCTGGGCGACAGCACGCCGGTGAACCAGGTGCTCCTGCGTGCCCCCGGCGTGGTGCAGGACTCCTACGGACAGCTGCATATCCGTGGCGACCACGCCAATATCCAGTACCGCATCAATGGCGTGCTGCTGCCCACCAGTATCGGCGGCTTCGGCCAGAGCCTCGATACGCATATCGTCGAGTCGATGCAGTTGCTCACGGGCGCACTGCCGGCGCAATACGGCTACCGCACGGCTGGCGTGGTCGAGATCACCACGCGCAGTGGCGAGCACCTGGACAACGGCGGCAGTGCCGGCGTCACGGCGGGATCGTTCGGCACCTGGAACCCCAACCTGTCGCTGCATGGGCACGAGGGCGGCTGGAGTTACTTCTTTTCGGCCAGTTACCTGCAGAACGACATCGGGATCGAGAACCCCACGTCCAGCCGCAAGCCGGTGCATGACCACAGCAACCAGCGCAATGCCTTCGGCCTGTTGTCCTATGCCATCGACCCGCATATGCACCTGGACATCATGGCGGGCGTGACGAACAACCGCTTCGACATTCCCGACAACCCGCTGGCGAAGCCAGCGTTCGATTATCTCGGGCGCACGACATTCGATGCGTCCACGCTGAACGAGCGCCAGCGCGAGATAACCCGGTTCGGCGTGCTGGCCCTGCACGGCAGGATCGACGAAACCGATTACCAGGTAGCGCTGTCGCAGCGCTACAGCGGCGTGGACTTCCACCCCGACGACATCGGCGACCTCATGTTCAACGGCATCGCGTCGCGGGTACGACGCGGCAGTCGCGCGACCGGGCTACAGGCCGATTTTTCCACGTCGCTGGGGGATACCCATACGCTCAGCTATGGCATGTACTTCAACCGGGAGAAAGCCACCAGCGGTAACGATTCACTGGTGTTTCCCGCAGGTCCCGACGGGCACCAGAGCTCCGGAATACCTGTCGGCGTCCGTGATGACCAGCGCATCGTGGGGCACCAGTACACGGCCTATGTGCAGGATTCCTGGACGCCGTTCGAGAAGCTTACCGTCAACATCGGCGCACGCGCAGACCGCAACAAGGCCTACCTCGACGAAGGCCAGGTCAGTCCCCGCGCTTCGATGTCCTACCGTTTCGATGACGACACGACCGCGCACATTGCCTACGCACGCTACTTTACGCCTGCCCCCACCGAGCTGGTGGCGCCTGCCAACCTGCATCTGTACGACGACACCACCAACCAGTTATCCAGCACCATCGACAGCCGCGTGAAAGCCGAACGCTCGGACTACTACGATATCGGCGTGCAACATCGATTAACCCCGGCACTTACGGTGGGACTGGATGCCTATCATCGCGAAGCGAAACACCTTCAGGATGAAGGGCAGTTCGGAGCGGCACTTATCTACCTGCCCTTCAACTATGCAAAGGGCCGCATCCGTGGCGTGGAACTGAGCGTCAACTACGACAGCGGCCCGTGGTCGGCCTTCTTCAACCTCGCGCAGCAGCGCACCAAGGCTCGGCAACTGACCTCGGGGCAATACAACTTCCAGCCGGACGACCTGGCCTACATCGCCACACACTGGGTACACCTGGACCACGAGCAGCGACTGACCTCGTCCGGCGGTGTTTCCTATGCGTTTGCGCCGGACTGGAAGCTCGCCGCCGACTACCTCTTCGGCAGCGGTCTGCGGCGCGATGGCAACGGCGTGCCGAACGGTGCACACATGCCGGGCTATTTCCAGCTCAACGCCAGCCTGTCGCATCACTTCGGCGTGCACTGGGACGCGCGGCTGGCCGTGATCAATGCACTGGACCGGGGCTACCAGCTTCGCGATGGCACGGGCATTGGCGTCGGCGCGCCACAGTTCGGTCCGCGCCGCGGCTACTACGCCAGCCTGGAACGTTCGTTCTGAAGGGCCCGGGGGAGGCGCGTCCTTACCAGTAACCCACTGCCCCAGGGCGCGTCTTCCAGGCTCACGCGCGCGTGGTGCAGTTGTGCCACGCGCTGCACGATGGAAAGCCCCACCCCGAAGCCATCGCCAAGGCCGCTGGCCTCGCGATGGAAGCGTGCGAACACGGCGTCGCGGCGGTCCGGAGGAATGCCCGGGCCGTTGTCCATGACATCCAGCACGACGTCGGCATCGTCATGCGCTGCACTGATGCGTACCGTGCCGCCGCGCGGTACGTGCCGGGATGCGTTTTCCAGCAGATTGCGGATCATCGCCGACAGGGCGGCATCGTGGCCATCCACCCATAACGGGCTGTCTGGCAGCACCGTCTCGAGATGAAAAGCACCGGTATCCACCGTGGGTGCCCATTCGCCGAGTACGTTGCGCACCACCGCCGAAAGGTCCAGCCGCTCCTGCGGCATCGAGGCGGCATCTTCCAGGCGCGCCAGTATGAGCAGCTGATCGGTACGCCGTGCAAGCAGACGCAGGCTGGCGATGGCGTCCGGCAACGCAATGGCCGAATACTCGGCCGAGGCCGCCGCCGAGGCACTGTCGAGATTGATCATGGTCGCTGCCAGTGGCGTGCGCAGCTCGTGCGCCACGTCGGCGCTGAAACGTCGTTCGCGTTCCAGCGCACCTTCGATGCGCCCGATCTGGGCGTTCAGCGAATCGACGATGGGCTGGATTTCAGGTGCGGTCTCCGGCAACGCCACGATCTCGCGCGAGCCGGGCTCACGCGCCACCAGCAGACGCGTGAGCACATCAAGTGGACGCAGCCCGCGCCGAATCGCCCAGCGCAGGGCAAGCAGCAGCAAGGGCAGCGTAATCAGGACGGGCAACGTACGCTCCAGGGCCACGGCATTCATGATGTCGCGCCGGGAATCGTGACGCTCCGCCACACTGACGATGACCTCAAGCCCGGGATCGATGCGTGTATACACATGCCAGCGGCGCCGCCGCACCATCACGGAATGAATGCGGTCGTCCTGCGGCAGGGCCGCCGGCAGTTCGAGCAGGTTATCCGTGGTGAGCAGCACATGCCCATGCATGTCGGTGATGCGATAGCCCACTTCCGTTTCGAACGGCGACACCATGCCTTTTTCCGTGGCAATGGCCGGTGCTGCCGACGCCTGCTCCAGCACGCCGCTCACGCCCGTCCGGCGCAGCAGGGCATCCAGGGTAAGCGCGGTCTCGCGCAGGCGCAGGTCGGACAGTTCGTTGGCCTTCGCGATCGTGCGGTACGCCGCCAGGCCGCCCATGGGCAACAGCACCGCCATCACCACCCACGCCACGCCCCGGAAAAGGCGACGTTCGATACCTGCGGGTGAGGTGGATTCCATGCGGCGTCAGACCGGCAGCGAGGTGGTCTTCTTTACCGTACGCAAGGCCAGCGTCGACTGCACGCGGACCACGCCCGGCAACTGGGTGAGGATCTCCGTATGGATGCGCTCGAAGTCGGCCGCATCGGCATACACCACCCGCACCATATAGTCGGCCGCACCGGCCAGCAGGCAGCACTCGGTGACCTCGGGATGCCGCTGGATCGCCGACTCGAAAGCATCCAGCGCCGCGCGCCCCTGCTGGTCGAGGGTCACCAGCACGAAGGCAGTGCCAGGCAGGCCCGCTTCCTTTTCGTCCACCAGCATCACGTAGCGTGCGATCAGCCCGCGATCTTCCAGCAGCTTGACCCGGCGCAGGCAGGCCGAGGGCGACAGGTTGATCTGGGCGGCCAGCTCCAGGTTGGTCAGCCGGCCGTCGTCCTGGAGCAGGCGGAGAATGGCCCGGTCGCGGTCATCGAGGATTGGATCGTGGCTTGGCATGAAATTTCAGCAACCCGGGATTTTTTCGCCAGAGATTCGAAGATGCATCATAAAGCATCGGCAAATCGGCGACCTATTGCACGAAGCTTCAATCATACTTCGCCGCCAGCCCCCTTCCCCCGGGGCAGTCCAACCTCAGCTAGAGAGAATCGCCATGCGCATCGGTGTGCCGAAAGAAATCAAGAACCACGAGTACCGCGTGGGCCTCATCCCCTCGTCCGTGCAGGAACTCGTGCATCACGGCCACCAGGTGCTGGTGCAGGCCAGCGCCGGTATCGGCGCAGGCATCACCGATGAAGACTACAAGGCCGCCGGCGCCACCATCGTCGAGGGCGCCGACCAGGTCTTCGCCGAAGCCGACATGATCGTGAAGGTGAAGGAGCCCCTGGCCGTCGAGCGCAAGAAGCTGCGCAAGGGCCAGATCCTGTTCACCTACCTGCACCTGGCCCCGGACCTGGAGCAGACGAAGGACCTGATCGACTCGGGCGCCGTCTGCATCGCCTATGAAACCGTCACCTCGCCGAACGGCTCGCTGCCGCTGCTGACCCCGATGTCCGAGGTCGCCGGCCGTCTCGCCCCGCAGGTGGGTGCGCATTCGCTCGAGAAGGCCCAGGGTGGCCGCGGCGTACTGCTGGGTGGCGTCCCGGGCGTGCCGGCTGCCGAAGTCGTGATCCTGGGTGGCGGCGTGTCCGGCACCCATGCGGCCACCATCGCCGTGGGCATGGGCGCCAAGGTCACCGTGGTAGACCGCTCGGCTGACGCGCTGAAGCGCCTCGCCACGCAGTTCGGCACCTCGATCTCCACCGTGTTCTCCACGCGCTCGGCCATCGAAGAGCTGGTGCGTCGTGCCGACCTGCTGATCGGCACCGTGCTGGTCCCGGGTGCCGCCGCGCCGAAGCTCGTCACCCATGACATGGTGCGCACCATGAAGCCGGGTTCGGTCATCGTCGACGTTGCCATCGACCAGGGCGGCTGCGTGGAAACCTCGCACGCCACCACCCATGCCGACCCGACCTACGTCGTCGACGGCGTGGTGCACTACTGCGTGGCCAACATGCCGGGCGCCGTCGCCCGCACGTCCACCTTCGCGCTGAACAACGTGACCCTGCCCTACACCCTCGCCCTGGCCAACCACGGCTGGAAGAAGGCGCTGGCCCAGGACGGTCACCTGCGCAACGGCCTGAACGTCTGCGAGGGCCAGGTCACCTGCGAACCGGTCGCCCAGGCACACAACCTGCCGTACGTGAAGGCCGAGAGCTTCCTCGCGCAGTAAGCCGCAACACCATCGCCCGGGCGCAATGCCCGGTCGATGCCAACATGCCGAAACATCCAGCATAACGACCATCGTGACCATCCCTCACGTCGTTCCTGCGAAAGCAGGAACCCAGGGCGGTGCGACCGGTTTTAGCCAGAGGGCGCCTGTACACGAGCCGATGAGACATGCTCGTGTTGACTGGCGAACCGGGGCGCTGGATTCCAGCCTTCGCTGGAATGACGGGTAGACAGGTGGCGGGGATTGTCCAGCCACGGTCAGAAAGCTGACGCGCCTGCGGCATGCTGCTGAAACGCCCTCGCGGTGTCGTATGACGACATCCAGCAGGGAGATTGGCATGAGCAGCATCGACGACGTCAAGCGACGCAGGTTCCTCAAGATGACAGCCGCCTCGGCAGGCGGGCTGGCCGTATCCGTGCTGCCTCCGGCGATCCGGCAGGCGCTGGCGACACCGGCGGCGACGGTCACCGGCAGCATCCAGGACGTGCAGCACGTGGTGATCTTCATGCAGGAGAACCGCGCCTTCGATCATTACTTCGGCAGCCTCGCCGGCGTGCGCGGCTTCGGCGATCGCGTGCCCGCTCCCCTGCCCGGCGGCACCGCCAACGTATGGCAGCAGCCCTACGGCCAGGGCCGCATGCTGCCCTTTCACATGGATACGAAAACCACCAGCGGCATCTGCATCAATGCACCCGCCATGAGTTATCCGGTGGACACCGCCATATGGAACAACGGCCGCTTCGATGCGTGGAACACCGCACGCTCGCCGGGCCTTGGCATGGGCTACTTCACGCGCGACGACCTGCCGTTCTACTACGCCCTCGCCGATCAGTTCACCATCTGCGACCAGTATTTCTGCTCCACGCTCACCCAGACCAACCCGAACCGGCTGCATCTGTTCTCCGGCAGCAATGGGCTCTCCGTGGGACAGGCCGCCGTGCTGGACAATACCGAGCCCGCAGCCGGATTCGGCTGGATGACGTATGCCGAGCGTCTTCAGCAGGCCAACATCAGCTGGAAGGTCTACCAGCAGAGCAACAACTTCGACGACAACGCGCTTGCGTGGTTCGCATCGTTCAAGAAGGCCAAGTCCGGGCAGCCGCTCTACGATCGCGGCATCGCCGTGAGCACCGACCTGGTGAAGGCGTTCGCACAGGATGTCGCCAACGATACCTTGCCCAAGGTGTCGTGGATCGTGGCGCCGGATTACCTTTCCGAGCATGCCAACTACAAGCCAGCCTACGGCGAAGACCTGAGCGCACGCCTGCTTGCCGCGCTGGTGGCCAATCCGGCGGTCTACGCAAAGACCGTGTTCATCCTCAACTACGACGAGAACGGCGGCTTCTACGATCACGTTCCCCCGCCGACACCGCCTTCGTCGTCGGCCAATGGCTTGTCCACGGTAAGCACCAAGGGCGAGATCCAGGACGACAAGCCGATCGGCCTGGGTTTCCGTGTGCCGATGACCATCGTCTCGCCATGGACGCGCGGCGGCTGGGTCTGCTCGGAGGTGTTCGACCATACCTCGGTACTGCGATTCCTCGAGGCACGCTTCGACGTCAAGGAAGACAACATCAGTCCATGGCGCCGGGCCGTCTGCGGCGACCTCACCTCTGCATTCGACTTCAGCGGCGCCAGTACGGCATGGCCTTCGTTACCCGATACCAGCGGCTACACGGCGGCTGCCGATACGCAATGCAAGAGCCTGCCATCGCCGGTGGCACCCGCCACGCCTTCGATGCCGCAACCCGAGTCCACGCGTACCCGGCCTGCCCGTGCCCTGCCCTATGAGCTGGATATCCAGGGCCATGTAGAAGCATCGACGGGGCGTTACGTGCTGGAATTCCTCAACACGGGAAGTGCGGGCGCGGTGTTTCAGGTCTATGCGGCCAACCGCGGCGACGGGCCGTGGCGCTATACGGTCGAGGCGGGCAAGACGCTGTCCGACTACTGGAGCGCGAAGACCTATACCAAGGGTATCTACCAGCTGGAAGCACATGGCCCCAACGGCCTCCTGCGCGTTTGGAACGGCCAGGTCGCCACGGCGGCCACCATGCCGGAAATCGTTCTTGCCTATGACCCGGCAAACGGACGGTTGAAGCTGACCCTGACCAATGCGGGTGACGGTCCGTGCACGTTTACCGTCAGCAATGGTTATGTGGCGGAGGATGTGCGGATCTATCCGGTGCCCGCGCGGGGTTCGCGTGGGGACAGCTGGGATATCGCAGACAACGCGTGCTGGTACGACCTCACGGTGACGGTGGCCGAAGTGTCGGGATGGTCGCGACGCGTGGCAGGCCATATGGAAACCGGCGCCCCCAGCACCAGCGAACCCATGTAGGAGCGCGCCTTGCGCGCGACACGATGGTGCGTTATCGCCTCATCGGGCAGTCGCGCGCGAGGCGCGCTCCTACAAAAGCATTGCGTTCACGGGTCGCCCTACACCCCGAGTAAAACCCTGTAGGAGCGCGCCTTGCGCGCGACACCTGCGGAGCCATGAGGTCATCGGCTTCGTAGCGGTCGCGCGCAAGGCGCGCTCCTACACGGGGTGTTACGTTGTGCCGCCGCCCAGGGCCTTGTAGAGGTTTACCGTGTTGGTCAACGCCGCACGACGCAAGTCCAGCAGGGACTGTTCCGCCGCGTAGCGTTGCCGCTGCGCGTCGAGCAGTTCGAGACGGCTGTCCTGCCCGGCCTCGTAGCGAAGCCCGGAGAGCTTCGCCCTGCGCGTGGCGCTATCCACCACGCGCTGCTGTGCGCCCAGCTGATCGCCGTAGGTCGCCTGCCCGGCCAGCCCGTCGGATACCTCGCGGAAGGCTACCTGCAAGGCCTTTTCATAGCTCACGATAGCGCTGGACTTGCGGATCTCGGCCAGACGAAGCTCCGCACGCAGCTTGCCGCCCTGAAAAATCGGCTGGGTGATCTGCGGCGTGAACGACCACGTCTTGCTGGCACCCTTGAACAGGCTGCTCAGCTCACCGCTGCCAAACCCATAGGAACCTGTCAGCGTAATGCGTGGAAAGAACGCAGCACGTGCCGCGCCAATATCCGCATTGGCCGCCTTCAGCTCATGCTCGGCCTGCGCCACGTCCGGACGCCTTGCGAGCAGATCCGACGGCAACCCCGGAGGCAGACTTGCCACCACGGGCCGTGCATCCAGCGCCACGGGTGCGGGCAGATCCGCCGGCAACGAAGCGCCGACCAGCAAGGTCAGTGCGTTGTCAGCCTGTGCCAGCTCGCGCTCGCGCGCACGGATATCGGCTTCGGCCTGATCCACCTGCCCTTCAGCCTGGGCGAGGTCGATGCCACCCACCTGGTCGGCACCATGCAGTGCGCGGGTGATGCGCAGGGACTCCTGCCAGTCGGACAAGGTACGCCGCGACAGTTCCAGTTGCTCGGCAGCGACACGCTGCTCTACATAGGCCTGCGCCACCCCGGATACCAGCGTGATGCGCGCCGCACGGGTGCCCTCCTCGCTTGCGAGGTAACGCTCCCATGCAGCATTTGACAGCGAACGCACGCGCCCGAACAGGTCCACCTCGTACGCGGCCAGATCCAGCGTGGCGCTCTTCTGGTCCAGTCCACCGGGCACGCCGGGTTGCAGCGACTGCTGCCCGCTGCCACCGCTGCGCTGCAACTGGCCGGTAGCGCCGAGCGACGGCAGTCGCGCAGAACGCTCCACGCGGAACTGCGAATGCACCGCCTCCGCATTCAGCACGGCAAGCTTCAGGTCGCGGTTGTTGACCAGCGCCAGGTCGACCAGCGAGCGCAGGCGCGGGTCGGGCATGACCTGCTGCCAGCCCAGGGTGGAAGCATTCTCACCGCCACCGGCCGGATGCTGCGCATACACGAGCGGCAAAGGGCTGTCGGGCCGCACGTAGTCCGGGGCCATGGAGCAGGCGGTGGCCGTGAGGGCCACCGCGAGCAGGGTCGTCAAACGGAACATAGACATCGGATCACTCTCCGGGCAGGCGTCCGGCCTGCGCCTCGGGTGTGTTGCGCTTCCTGCCGAAGCGATCGGCAAGGCGCTGGACCACCATGAAAAACACCGGCACCAGGAAGATCGCCAGCAGGGTCGCGGTGACCATGCCGCCGAACACGCCCGTGCCGATCGCATGCTGGGTCTCCTGGCTCGCGCCACGGGCCAGCATCAGCGGCACCACGCCAAGTGCAAAGGCCAGCGAGGTCATGAGGATCGGGCGCAGGCGAAGCTTCGCCGCCTCGATGGTGGCCTCGACCAGACCCTTGCCTTCACCGCGCAACTGCCGTGCAAACTCCACGATGAGGATCGCGTTCTTCGCCGAAAGACCGATCACCGTGATCATGCCCACCTTGAAGAACACATCGTTCGGCAGCCCTCGCACAAGGACGGCGGCGATTGCGCCGATGAGGCCTAGCGGTACCACCAACATCACGGAGAACGGGATCGACCAGCTCTCGTAGAGCGCGGCAAGCACCAGGAACACCACCAGCATCGACAGCAGCATCAACGCCGGGGCCTGCGCACCGGCCTGTTTCTCCTGCAACGACTGGCCCGTCCACTCCACCGCATAACCCGGTGGCAGTTCCGCCACCAGTCGCTCCATCTCCTCCATGGCCTGGCCGCTGGAATATCCAGGTGCGCCAGAGCCACTGATACGGACTGCCGGATAGCCCTTGTAGCGAATCATCTGCAAGGCCGTCTGCTTCCAGACCGGATGCACCACCTCGGACAACGGCACCATGCCGCCGCGATCATTGCGCACGTAAATCTTCAGCACGTCGTCCAGCTGCATGCGGAAAGGGGCATCCGCCTGCACGATCACCTGCTGCATGCGGCCATGGTTGGGGAAGTCGTTTACATAGCTCGAACCCATGGCCGCCGACAACGCGTCACTGATGACCGTGAAGTCCACACCCATGGCCCGGGCCTTGTCACGATCGATATCCAGCGAAATGCTGGTACCCGGTGGCAGGCCCTCGGGATAGACAAACGCCAGTTTCGGGCTTTGCGCCGCCAGTTCCAGCAGCTTCGTCTGCGCCGCTTCCAGCTCGTCATTGCCACGATTGGCGCGGTCCACCAGGCGCATCGCGAAGCCGGAGGCATTGCCCAGGTCGTCGATAGCCGGAGGCATCAGGCTCATGATGGTGCCTTCCGGCGCATCGGCCATGGCCGCCTGCGCCTTGGCCACTTCCTCCTGCGCCGTCGCGCCGTCGCGTTCGCCCCAGTCCTTCATCATCGTGAAGGCCAGCGCCGCATTCGGGCCGGAACCGGCAAAGCTGAAGCCCAGCACCGACTCGTTGTTGGCGATACCCGGTTGTGCATCTACATGCTTCTCGTAGCGCTTGATGATGTCGAGGGTGCGCTCGGACGTGGCATCGGATGGCAGCTGGAAGGAGGTGATGAAATAACCCTGGTCTTCCTCGGGCAGGAAGGCCGAAGGCAGCATGTGGAACCCGGCCACCAGCAGCGCCACGATCACCGCAAAGCCTGCCATCGCACGCCCTGCCCGTTTCAGCACGCCCCCCACGATGCGGCCATAGCCCGTGGTCATGCGTTCGACACGACGATTGAACCAGCCGAAGAAGCCACGCTTCTCGTGATGACCCGGGTCTACCGGCTTGAGCAGCGTGGCGCAGAGCGCCGGTGTCAGGCTCAGCGCCAGGAAGGCCGAGAAGATGATGCTCACCGCCATGGAAATGGTGAACTGCCGGTAGATCGCACCCACCGAGCCGCTGGCAAAGGCCATGGGAATGAACACGGCCGTGAGCACCAGCGTGATACCCACGACGGCTCCGGTCAGTTCGCGCATGGCGCGCGAGGCCGCTTCCTTCGGCGACAGTCCTTCACTGGCCATCAGGCGTTCCACGCCTTCCACCACGACGATGGCATCGTCCACGATGATGCCGATGGCCAGCACCATGCCGAACATCGTCAGCACGTTGATCGAGAACCCCGCGATGAGCATCACCGTGAAGGTGCCAAGCAACGCGATCGGCGCGACGATGGCGGGAATAAGCGTGTAGCGTACGTTCTGCAGGAACAGGTACATCACCAGGAAGACCAGCACCATCGCTTCGAGCAGGGTATGCAGCACCTTCTCGATCGACACCTTCACGTAGGGCGAGGTATCGAAAGGAATCGAGGCATACATGCCCTTGGGCATCGTGGGCGCCAGTTCGGCGAGCCGCTGGCGGATGGCATCGGCTGTCTTCACGGCGTTGGCACCCGGGCTCAGCTGCACGCCGGCACCCGCCGAGGGGTGACCGTGCTCGCGTACCGAGAACGTGGTGGTCTGTGCGCCAAGCTCCACGCGCGCGACATCTCCCAGCACCACCTTCGAGCCGTCGGCATTGCTGCGCAGGACGATGCGGGAGAATTCCTCCGCATTCGTCAGCTGGCCCTGGGCCAGCAGCGGCAGGGTTACGCGCTGGCCGGGCACCGTCGGGTTGTCGCCGATGCGTCCCGGGGATATCTGCACGTTCTGCTGCGCGATGGCCGCAGTGACGTCGCCCAGCGAGATTTTCAGCGCCGTGAGCTTGTTGGGATCGACCCAGATGCGCATGGCCCGTTCGGAACCGAACAGCTGCACGCGACCCACGCCATCGATGCGGCGCAGCTCTTCCACGACGTTGCGCGCCATGTAATCACTGAGCGTAAGGTCGTCGATCCTGCCGCCTTCGGAGTTGAGGCTCACCACCATCAGGAAGCCCGAACCCGACGATTCCAGGTTCAGGCCGTTCTGGCGCACCGACTGCGGCAGGCGCGGCTCGATGGTCTTGATGCGGTTCTGCACGTCGACCTGGGCCAGTTCCGGATCGGTGCCGGGCTTGAAGGTCACGGCGATTTCCGCCGAGCCCGTGGTATCCACCGTCGATTCGAAGTACAGCAGGTTCTTTACGCTGGACAGCTCGCGCTCGATGAGTCCCACGACGGCATCGTTCAACGTTTCCGGCGTGGCACCCGGATACGTGGCGTAGATGGTGACCCGTGGCGGCGCCACGGTGGGATATCGCGCGATCGGCAGCATCGGAATGGCGATGAGGCCGAACAGCACGATGAAGATCGCGATCACCCAGGCGAACACCGGGCGATTGATGAAGAATTGCGGCATGGTTCAATGCTCCGCGACAGCGGCCTGGCCGCCCGCATCGGCGGGCTTCCAGGGACTGGCGTTGACGACGACGTCGGCCTGCAAGCGATCGAAACCTTCCACCACCACGCTTTCGCCGGCGGCGAGGCCGTCCTCGATCACGTACTGGCGATCCACGAGCGGTCCGAGACGGACCGGGCGCGGATGGGCCTTGTGCTGGGCATCGACGATCCAGAGGCTGGGATTGCCGGCGGTATCCCGCGCCACGGCTTCCTGCGGCACGCGCAGCATCGGACGCGGCGCGCCACGGGGTACACGTGCACGCACGAACATGCCGGGCAACAGCAGGCCCTTGTCGTTATGCACGGCGATACGCATCACGACGTCGCCGGTCCCCTCATCCACACGCAGGTCGGAGAACAGGATCTGCCCTTCCAGAGGCATGGGTTCGTTGCCATCGCCCAGGAAATGAGCCGTGCGCGGCGTACCCTGGTCGGCCTGCGCACGCACGGCGGCGAGCATGCCGGCAGGCTGGCGCACGTCGACATACACCTCGTCCATCTGCTGCACGCGCGCCATCGGCTGGGCGTCAGACTGCGAAACCAGCGCGCCTTCGGTCACCAGCTCCTGGCCGATGCGGCCCGAGATGGGCGACCGTATGGTGGCGAAACCGAGATCGACCTTGCGCCGTGCCAGGTTGGCCTGGGCCTGCGCGACCTCGGCCGCCGCCTGGTCGCGCTGGGCGACGGCGTTGTCGTACACCTGCCGGCTGATGGCATCGGCATCCACCAGTCCGGTAAGCCGGCGTACGGTGATCTCGGCCTGCGCAAGGGCCGCCTGCGAGCGCTTCAGCGTGGCCGCCGCGCTATCCGCTTCGGCCTGGAAAGGCGCCGGATTGATCTGGAACAGGGGCTCGCCGGCCTTGACCACGCTGCCCTGCTCGAACAGGCGGCGGGTGACGATGCCACTCACCTGGGCACGGATTTCGGCCGTGCGACCCGCGACCACACGTCCGGGCAGGTCGTCGGTCACCTGCGTGACGACCGGTGCAACCGTGGTCACCGTGACCACCGGAGGTGGCACGGCAGGTGCCTCCTGCTTGCCACAGGCAACCAGCAGGGGCAGCAGTAACAGGTACGCCAGTCTCCATGGACGACGCGAAAAGGGCTTCATGCTCATTCGTGGGGTGGGATCGGGTGGAAAACCATGCATCCTAGGCGCCTGTCTTGGGCTTTCCGTGGGTAGTTCGTGGAGATACGATGGAGAACCCCGGTTTTCGTCCGTGCATTTCCGCCATGGCCGCTCCCTCTCCCACACCGGGTCATCCCGAACCGAACGACCGGCTGCGCGCTGCGCAACTCGTGCTCGTGGCGGAAGATGACCCCGACATCGCGGACATCATCCGCTCCTACCTCACGCGCGACGGTTATCGCGTGGTGCATGCGGCGGACGGACAATCCGCGCTCGACATGCATCACAGCCTGAAACCCGACCTCATCGTCCTGGACGTGGGCATGCCGCACGTCGATGGCTGGAACGTGCTGTCGGAAGTGCGTCGTCGCGGGCAGACACCAGTGATCATGCTCACGGCCTACGACCAGGACATCGACAAGCTGATGGCCCTGCGCATCGGTGCGGATGATTACGTGGTCAAGCCGTTCAATCCGGCCGAAGTCGCGGCGCGTGTCGGCGCGGTGCTACGGCGCAGCGGCCGTAGTGAATCGTCAACCGTGCAGCAGCATCGCGTCGGCCCCGTCGAGATCGATCTCGAAACGCATTCGGTGTACGTGATACAGGGCGAATCGCGCCTGTCGCTCACGCTGACGCTCACCGAATTCAAGCTGCTTGCCCGCATGGCGCGCACGCCGCAACGCGTGTTCAGCCGTTCCGAATTGCTGGCTGCCTGCCTTCCCGAAGGTGACACGCTGGAGCGCACGGTGGACAGCCATGTCAGCAAGCTGCGCAAGAAACTGGAGGATGCCGGCGTGCCCGGCATGCCGGTGAGCGTGCGTGGCGTGGGCTATCGCCTGGAGTCGTCGGGCTGATGCAACGACGCAGTCTCAGCCGGCAGATCGTACTGTCCACGGGTGCCGTCGTGCTGACGGTGATCGGCCTGTTCCTGGTCACCTCGTACGTGCTCTACGCCTTCCTGTTCGACGACATGATCGTGCCCGAGCAGACGGAAAACGACTGGCTACCCACCAATACCGAGCTGGTGTGGATGGGCACGGTCACCCTGGTGGGCCTCATCCTTGCCACGCTTTCGGCCCAGAAACTCGCACGGCGCATCCTGAAACCCCTGAATTCCGTCGCCAGCAGCATCCGGCTCGCCGCTTCCGGCGATCTCAGCGCGCGCGCCGATGCTGGCGACGAGTCCCTTGGCGAAACCGCCGAGCTCGTACGCGACTTCAACGCGCTCGCCGAGCGCCTGGAGCGGATTTCGTACGAACGCACCACCTGGAATGCCGCCATCGCGCACGAGTTGCGCACACCGGTGTCGATCCTGCGCGGCCGGCTTCAGGGTCTCGCAGAAGGCGTGTTCGAGCCGGACGAAAGCCTGTTTCGCAACCTGCTTGTCCAGGTGGAGGGGCTGTCGCGCCTCATCGATGACCTTCGCGTGATCAACCTCGCCGACAGCGGACACCTGGGCCTGCAACTCACCGACGTGCACCTGGCGGAGGAAATCCGCATGCTCGTGGCCCTGGTGCAGCCCAGCTTTTCCGCGCGCCAGCTGGAATTCGACCTGGATCTCGACGAGGACACCATCCACTGCGATGGCGTGCGTATCCGCCAGGCCTTGCTTGCGGTGCTCGACAACACCGAGCGCTATGCGTCACCGGGAACGGTGTGCATCCGTCTGCGCATGCAGGACGACGCAGCGACGATCTGTGTGGAAGACGAGGGCCCGGGCATGCCCGCCGAACTGCGTGACCACGTCTTCGATATCTTCCGGCGTGGCGAGGAATCGCGTGGACGCCACAGTGGTGGCAGCGGCCTGGGTCTCGCCATCGTTCAGGCCATCGTGCAGGCCCACGGGGGCTATGCGGTATGCGAAGAGGGCCGCAAGGGCGGCACCGTCTTCCGGCTCAACCTGCCTCGTGGCCCGGCGATCGAGGATGTGTTCGCGTAGCGGAGGCACGCGATACGGCGATGCGTCCGTTGGCAAAATAATCGCGCAGCAGGTGCACGGCCTCTTGTGACTCGATTTCGCCCCGGGAAAACGACAGGCACAGTTCCAGCGTATCGCTGAAGAACATGGCGCTGACCGGCACGTAATGCCCCTGCACGCTTTCACCGGCCCCGGCGTGCTCCAGCGTCGCCACGGCCTGGCCCAGCGCCGCGTACTCGGCGCGATATCTGCGCATGATCTCCAGCAGCTGGCCGTCATCCCGGTGAAAACTTGCCGCCGTGATCAGCGCCCGGGCCGGTTGCCCCCCGCGATGCAGCGCCGTGGCCAGCCGGATGTGCCGTGAGCGGCGCATGGCCCGCATCGCAAGTTTCAGGAACGACATCATGGAGTGGAAGCTTCCTCCGGGAGGGCAATGGCACCACGCTGCCAAAGGAAGCTGAGGCGGACCTTAGGAAGATAGCCGCCCCACCCCGCCACGGGAAGACCCACCCCCACCATGTAGGAGCGCGCCTCGCGCGCGACCTGTTGGAATGGTGTCGCTCCGGAGTAAAGCAGCCCTTGTAGTGTTTCGCTCCGTAGCAAGGGCTCGCCTATCGGCCTCGCGCTCGGCGCTGGTACGTGGCGTTGCAGAGGCGACGGGGGCGGCCCTTGGCGCTCCGGCCTGCGGTGTCCCTCGGGAAAGGAGGAGCCGCTGCGCGGCTCAGTGTTTTGATGGCTTGCGCCCCTTCGGGCACGGGGAGCGGGCGGGGTTTTTCGACTCGGCTCCTGCCTCGGCGAAAAAGGCCGGCCTTCCTGGCCGGCCCCCTTCGGGCCTTTTCCGCCCACTCCCCTCACCTCCATCAAGTCGCGCCAAGGGCCGCCCCCGCCGCCTCTGTCGAACGTGATCGCGGGCTGTTGTAGGAGCGCGCCTGCGCGCGACCGGTTGTCGCGAATACCTTCATCGATTCGATCCCACCGGTCGCGCGCAAGCACGCTCCTACAGGGGCGGGTTGTAAGCAAACTTTCATCTGCCCCACAGCCGCAGCTAAGGATGCCCTGTCATCGTTGCCATACGCCCGGATGGCCGGGTGGTTCCGGATTGTCATGTCGCCTGCGATTCCGCTTGCCCACCCTGAATCCCCCACGAAACGCGTGCCCTTTCATGGGCGCTTGCAGGCCCTTCGCCGCAAGGCCATGGGGTGGATCGTCCAGCGGATGTTCCCCAGCCAGGGCAACATCGTGGGTGCCGGCACCCTTCCCCGCCATGGCATCCAGCGCATCCTTGTCTGCCGGCCCAATCACCGGCTGGGGAACACCGTGCTGATGACGCCGCTGATGCAGGAGCTTGAGCGGCATTACCCCGGTTCCGAAGTGGATGTGCTTGCCACCGGGCAGGCCGC
The DNA here is from genome assembly GCF_023699965.1 of Luteibacter anthropi. Classification (NCBI taxonomy): domain Bacteria; kingdom Pseudomonadati; phylum Pseudomonadota; class Gammaproteobacteria; order Lysobacterales; family Rhodanobacteraceae; genus Luteibacter; species Luteibacter anthropi. The sequence goes on along the minus strand of NZ_CP077072.1, from coordinate 3,194,165 downwards.
CCGCAGCATTTACGGCGGCTTTGCCACACTAGGCGAATTGCTTTTGCTTGATCGCCGAGCCTTGCGGCATCCGCTGAAAACGCTGAGTGTCCTGAGCCGCCTGCGCAGTCGACGCTATGATCTGGTGATCGATGCGGCCGCGGGTTCGTCATCCGGACGTATAGCGGCTGCGACGGCTCGTGCCCGCTACCAGTTGCGAATCGGTGATTTCGAAGACGGCATGCCCGTGCATTTCGCAGGACGGGCCATCCATGCGCTGCGCCGTGCATTGGGCGATGAAACCGTCACCGCCCTGCCCCGGCCCGATCTGAGGCTGAGCGACAGCGAGCGTCGCCACGGTGTCGACACGTTGCGCCGTGTTTTGCAGGGACACGATGACACCTTGCCCATCCTTGCGATCTTCCCCAATGCCACCGGTGCCAAGCGCCTGGATGAAGCATGGTGGCGCAGTTTCCTTGATACATTGCTTGGTGAAACAGGCCCTCGGCGCATCGTGGAACTGGTGGCGGCCGACGGCATCTCACGCGTGGGCAACGCCTATCCCACGTATTTCACCAGCGATCCGCGCAAGCTTGCCGCCGTGATTGACGCGGCCGGCATGTATATCAGTGCCGATTGCGGGGTCATGCATCTTGCCGCCGCGACCAGCGCCACGACGATCGGCCTGTTCGGCGCGACGGATCCGCAGCGCTATGCGCCGTACGGCGGTGACAATATCGGTTTCACCTGTGACGATGGCTGCCCCGTGCGTACTGCGCGACGTGTTGCCGCGCATCTGTCGTCGCGAAAGCAGGCCTGATCCGAAGCAATCAGACCGGCGTCAGCGGAATCATGTAGCCGAAGCCACGCACGGTCTGGATCGCTTCGGCGCTGAGTTTGCGACGTAGCGCGTGCACGAGTACTTCAAGGGCATTCGTGCCCACATCGGTTTCGCTGCCGTAGACGGAGTTCTCGATGGTTTCCCTGCGCACGATACGGCCTGCACGCTCCATGAGGATGCGCAGCAGGGCGAATTCGCGGCGGGTAAGCTCCACGCGTTCGCCGCGATAGTTCACTTCGAACGAGGCGAGATCGACGCGCAGCGCGCCGGCCTCGATGACGTTGTCGGCATGGCCTTGCGCGCGGCGTGCCAGTGAGCGGATGCGTGCCGCGAGTTCGTCGAGGTGAACAGGTTTCACGACGTAATCGTCGGCTCCGGCATCGAGGCCTTCCACTTTCGATCGCACGTCGTCGCGTGCCGTCATCACGAGCACCGGCGTGCGTACGCCGAGGCGTCGTGCTTCGCGCAGTACTTCGATGCCATCCTTGCGTGGCAGGCCCAGGTCGAGCAGCACCAGGTCGGAGGCCTCCTGTCGCAGGGCTTCCAGGGCTTCCGTGCCGGTGGTGAGCCAGGTCACGTTGTAGGACAACCGCTCCAGCGCGCGTTTGATCGCTGAGCCGAGCGGCACGTCATCTTCCACGACTACGATATTCACAGGCACCTCCGTCGATTTGCATTGTGCGTGAATACGAGGCCGATGTCCTGCTTTCGCAGGAGCGTGCCTGCGCGTGGCATGGCGATGATTCACATTTTTCGGCACAACGGGTCGCGCGCGAGGCGCGCTCCTACAGGGAGGCAGCGATCAGGCAGCAGCCCCCTTGCGCGCGACCAGACAGGCCAAAGCGCCGGAAATGACCATTCCAAGACAACGATCTACCCAATCGCGCCAGAACACACCCCGACACCTCCCTAGCATGGCCTCACTCCCTCAAGAGAATGCGAGCCATGCTCCCTCGAACATGGCCTGCCGCGATGCTATGCGTCGCGCTGGCCGGCTGCGCTTCACAGCCTCCCTTGCCCCCGCACACCACGGTGGCGCTCCCCGTCTCGACATCACCCGCTGCCGACACGACGCCGGATCGCTGGTGGACGCTCTATCGCCTCCCCGCGCTCGACGCAGCCGTCGCCGAGGCGCTGGCAAACAATCGCGACCTTCGCGTGGCCGAAGCCAACCTGCGCGAAGCACGTGCCGCCCTGGGCGAGGCGCGCCGCGAACGGCTGCCTACCACCACGCTTACCGCAGGCGCGGGATACGGCAGCGCGCTTGAGGACCAGATCGAAGCCGCCCTCAAGAACCAGCAGGCTATACGCACCGGCACACGCTATACGGCGGGCCTCGATGTGGAGTGGGAGGTTGACCTGTTCGGACGTCTTCGCCATGCCATCGGTGCTGCCCAGGCTCAGTCAGGCGCCATGGCCGCCGCCGAGGACGGTATGCGCATCGCGGTAGCGGCCGAAACGACGCGGGCGTGGCTCGGCGCCTGCACCTACGGACATCGCCTGGAAATAGCTCGTCATTCGCTTGCCCTCGTCGAACACGGGCGCGATGTCGCGCGAAGCCGCAGGGACGCAGGCGATGGCGTGTTGCTGGACGTCGTACGCGCCGAAGCGCTGGTCGAGCGCACGCGGGCATCGCTCGCACCGCTGGACGCCGCACGACAGCGCTCCTTAGCAGAGCTGGCCACGCTGATGGGCCGCACGCCTGATCGCGTACCCGGTGAAGCCTCTGCCTGCACCGCCCTGCCCTCGACGACCCTGCCGCCTCCCGATGGCGACGCCACGGCCATGCTTCGCCGGCGCCCTGACGTGCGTGAGGCGGAATACCAGCTTGCGACATCAAGCGCCCGCCTGGGTGAGATTCGCGCGGAACTGTGGCCGAAAGTGAGCTTCGGCGCCAGCATCGCGGGCTCTGCGCATCACCCGGATGGGCTTGACGATCATGCCGCGCGGATCTGGAACATCGGGCCGCTGCTTTCCTGGCAATTTCCAAATATCGCGGTCGTCCGCGCGCGTATCACCCAGGCCGGCGAACGGGAGAACGCTGCCCTCGCCCGCTTCGATGCCAGCATCCTCGATGCACTGAAGGACACTCGTCAGGCCCTGCTCTCCTATGAGGCTGCGCTACACGAACGGGAAGCGCTGGCAAACGCAGCCGAACGCAGTGCCACAGGCCTGCATCTCGCGGAAGCCTCCCGTGCCGCCGGTGCGATCGGGGCCCTGGAGCATCTGGACGCCCAGCGTGACGACGTGTCCGCGCAGGCCGCCCTGGCCGAATCGGATGGCCGTGTGATCGACACGCAGATCGCCCTGTTCAAGGCCCTCGGCGGCGGATGGCGCGATGCGCCACCCGTCGCGCTGCCTCACCCCGAGCGGGCCACGGCCTACCTCTCTTCCGGAACCACACCATGACCGACGCCACCATCAATGAAGCCGCGATCGATCGTCGCGCCCGCCACCGCGCCATCGCCATCTACGCCGGAGGCTTTCTTGCCGTGGCGATTCTCGCCTGGGGCGTTCACTGGTGGCGTACGGGTCGTTTCATCATTGCTACCGACGATGCCTACGCCCGGGCCGACATCGTCACCGTAGCGCCCCGGGTGCCCGGCTATCTTGTCGAGGTAGACGTGCACGACAACCAGCCGGTGAAGGCAGGCGACGTGCTGGCCCGCCTTGATGACCGCGACTACAAGGCTCGCGTGGAGCAGGCTGAAGCCGCATTGGCATCGGCAGAAGCCGAAGCGCGCGACCAGGAAGCGCGCATTGCCAATCTCGATGCGAGGCACAGGCAGCAGCAGAGTCTCGTGGACGAAGCGGTCGCCAACCTCACCGCGGCTTCGGCCGAGCGCGAACGCGCAGCTACCGAGGATCGCCGCCAGGCCACCCTCGTGGCGCAACAGGTCAGCAGCGAGCGCCAGCGCGAAGTAGCACTGGCCGATACACGCCGTGCAGGTGCAGGCGAGGCCTCTGCACGTGCCGCGCTGGAAGCGCGTCGGCAAGCCTTGCCCGTGCTGGATACCGAGCGGGCCAGCGCCGAAGCGGAGCACGCAAAGGCCCTCGCCGCACTGGCCGGCGCGAAGGCCCGCCTCACCCTGGCGACACTGGACCTGGAACACAGCGTGATCCGCGCCCCGCTGGATGGCACCGTCGGCCAGCGCAGCCTGCGTACCGGCCAGTACGTCGATGTGGGTACGCCCTTGCTCGCGGTCGTGCCTAACGAGCGCTATGTCATCGCCAACTTCAAGGAAACCCAGGTCGAACGCATGAAGCCCGGCCAGCCTGCACATGTGGACGTGGATGCCTATGGCGGCCTGAGCGTGCCAGGACACGTAGACAGCTTCGCCCCCGCATCCGGAGCACAGTTCGCCCTGCTGCCACCCGACAACGCCACCGGCAACTTCACCAAGATCGTGCAGCGCATGCCGGTGCGCATCCGCCTCGATGCCTCGCGCGAAACGCTGGCCGGCATCCGCCCCGGCATGTCGGTGATAGCCACCGTGGACACCCACGATGAATGAACAGGATCAGGAGACCGTATCGCTACGCACCTGGGTGGCCGTGCTGGGCAGCGTGGTCGGCTGTTTCATGGCGGGCATGAACGTGCACGTCACCAATGCCTCGTTGCCGGACGTGCGCGGCTCGCTGGGCGCCACGTTCGAGGAAGGCTCATGGATCACCACCGCCTATCTCGTCGCCGAAATCGTGATCATCCCGATGACCGGCTGGCTGGTGTCGGTGTTCACGATGCGCCGCGTGCTCATGGTGGGCACGGCGGGGTTCGTGGTGTTTTCCATTGCCTGCTCGCTGGCACCCAATATACAGACGATGATCCTCGCGCGTGCCCTGCAGGGTGCCTTCGGTGGCGTGCTCATTCCCTTGTCGTTTCAGCTGATCGTGGCAGAGCTGCCAGCGGTGAAACACCCGCTGGGCATGGCCCTTTTCGCCGTGGCGAACAATGTGGCGCAGGCCGCCGGCCCCTCGCTCGGCGGCTGGCTGACCGATGCTTACTCATGGCGCTGGATTTTCTATCTCCAGATACCCCCGGGCCTGCTCCTGCTGGCGGCCATCGGCTGGTCCGTGCGTCCGCAGCCCACGCATGTCCATCGCCTGCGGCAGGGTGACTGGGGTGGCATCGCTGCCATGGCCATCGGCCTGTCCGCCTTGCAGATCATGCTGGAAGAAGGGGGGCGCGAGGACTGGTTTGCGTCGTCGTTCATCGTCTGGTGCACGGCCATCGCCGTGATCGGCATCATCACCTTTATCGTGGTGGAACTGCGTCGCAAGGAGCCTTTGCTCAACCTGCGTCTGCTCACCAGCTACAACTTCGGCATGGCAAGCCTCATGCAGTTCACCTTTGGCGCCGTCGTGTTCGGTGTCGTGTTCCTCGTACCGAACTACTTCGCGGAAGTGCATGGCTATAACGCCCGGCAGATCGGCCTGCTGATGATCCCCTACGGCCTCGTCCAGTTCGTGATGTCGTTTGCCACGCCGCGCCTGATGCGCCTGACCAGCCCGCGCACCGTCATCATTGCCGGCTTCGCCATGACAGCTCTGGGCTGCCTCATGAACATCCATCTCAATCCTGATGCTTCCGCCAACGTGATCGTACCGTCGCTGGTCGTGCGTGGCGTGGGACAGTCGCTGATCGTGGTAGCGCTGGGCGTGCTCGCCATCCAGGGGCTGCGCAAGGAGCAGCTGGGCTCGGCATCCGGGCTGTTTTCGATGGTGCGCAACGTCGGCGGCGCCATCGGCATCGCCATCTCCAGCCAGCTCGTGGTGGAGCGCACGCGCTTCCACGCCCAGCGGATCGGTGAATCGGTAAATCCGTTCGAGCCGGCCACCCGCGAGCGCATCGCCTCGTTGTCCCACATGCTGGCCAATGCCGGCGGCGAGGGGACCGCCCTGCTGCGCCAGCGTGCCCTGTGGCTGATGGATCGCCTGGTGCATCGCGACGCCACCCTGCTCGCCTATAGCGACACGTTCTATCTCGCAGGCATCGCGATGCTGGTCTGCGTCGGTGGCGGTTTCATGCTGCGGCGGCGCTAGCGATAGAACGCCGACGGCGACACGCCGAACTGGCGCTTGAACACGGCAGCGAAGGCGCTCTGGCTTTCGTAGCCGTGCTCAAGCGCCACGCGCAGCACAGGCAGGCCTTCCGCCAGTGCCTCCAGCGACCCCAGAAGGCGGGCCTGCTGGCGCCAGCGCCCGAAGGTGATGCCGGTGCCACGCAGGAACTGCCGGTGAAACGTCTTCGGACTCATGGCCAGCCGCAACGCCCAGCTACCCGCCGTGGTTTCGTCGGCCGGATGGCTGACCAGCTCCGTGCAGACACGACGTATGCGCGGATCGTCAGGCCATGGCAGGTGCAGCGGCAGCAGTGGCGATACCCGCAGTTCGTCGAGCAGAAGGCGCATGACGCGACCGTCCCTGCTGTCCGCGTCGCGTACCTGCCCCGCCTCCGTGGCCGCGAGGATCAACTCGCGCAGCAGCGGCGACACCTCGATCACGCAATCGCGCACCGGCAGGCCCGGCGCGGCATGGGCATCGACGAATACGCTGCGCATACGTGCCTGCCCGCGCATGCGCACCGAGTGCGCCACGCCTGCCTGCAACCACACGCCACGGTTGGGCGGCACCACCCAGTGCCCGGCATCGGTCACTACCACGAGCACGCCTTCCACCGCATAGACCAGCTGGGAGCGTGCGTGGCTGTGAGGCGCGATGACGTGCCCGTTGGGGTAATCGACAGCGACACCGCTGACCGGCATCGCCATGGGATCGAAATGGATGTCCATGGCACCTTATTGCAATTGCGAGTCATTCTCAACAAGGATACCATGTGGGTATCCGTCCACTACGAGGCCAGAGGATGCCTGACCGTGACCCGGACGCCACGGGGGCGCCGACGTTCGCCGCACTGCTGGAGAGCCGATACGGCGAACTGAGGCAGTTTGCCCTGCGCCGGGGCGGTTCGCCCAGCCTGGCGGATGACGTGATACAGGACGCATGGCTGCGCCTGTCCGCCGAACGCCAGTCCCGGGCCGACAGCAGTGGTGTCGGCAATCCCCTGGCCTACGTGTACCGCGTCGTGGCCAATCTTGTCATCGACCGGCAACGCCAGGGCATGCTGCACGACCGACACTTCCACGACGATGCCCCTGCCGACCAGGTGGCCACCCCGGCACCCTCGCCCTTCCAGGTGGTGGCCGGCCAGCAGGAGTACGCCCTGCTGCAACAGGCTGTCCGCGAATTGCCGCCGAAGTGCCGGGAGGTGTTCCTGCTTTACCGGGCCGAGCACCTGACCATGCGCCAGATCGGCGAACGCCTGGGCATTTCGCCGAAAACGGTGGAGAACCACATCGCCCATGCCATGCTGGCCTGCCGTCGACGCGTGAAATCGGCAGGACACGGCCCATGAGGGTGGGGGAAACCTTCCCGCCCGAACGTCATTGCTCATGAAGGGTGACCTGACACCGGGCGCGATCATCGCCGACCACCCATTCCGGACCGCGGATAGGCACATGGACCAGCAACCGACCATCGACGACGACTGTTTTGCCGAAGCCGTGCGCTGGCATGCGCGACTGCGCGATGCCGACGCGGCTCTGCGCGCTTCGCATGCCAGCTGGCTCGCTGCCGACCCGCGCCACCCGCAAGCCATGGACGAGGTGGAAGCCCTTTACGGAAAACTTGAAGCTCCCGTGCTGGCGGAACTCCGCCCCCTGCGCCAACGGCATTCGGCACGTCGTCGCGGCATGGCGGGACTCGCCATAGCCGCCTGTCTCGTGCTGGCGGTCACGGCAACCATCTACTGGCCGGATACGCATGATGCCTCGACGGGCATCGGCCAGTCGAAGGACGTGATGCTGGCCGACGGCAGCAAGGTCACGCTCAACACGAACTCTGCGATCGACGTGGACATCGACGCGACGCATCGCGATATCCGCCTGGTACACGGCGAAGCGTTTTTCCACGTCGCGCACGATGCAGCCCGTCCTTTTACGGTGCATACCGAATACGGGCAGGCACGTGTGCTGGGGACCGTGTTCGACGTGCGGATGGATGAAAGGCAGACACGGGTCGGCGTCGTGGAGGGACGGGTCGCCGTGCAGGGAGGCGGAGGCGGAGGCGGAGGCGGAGGCGGAGGCGGAGGCGAGAGCTTGACCCTTCTGGCCGGGGACGCCGCCGCGCTGGATATGTCGGGTGCGCATGAGGCCGTCGATGGCGAAGCCGATGCCCTCGCCGCATGGACGCGTGGCCAGCTCGTTTTCTACCGGGCGCCGCTGGCCGACGTGATGACGGAGATCGACCGCTACCGGCACGGCACCACCTGGGTACGCGGCGATGTGCTGCGACGGCTGCCGGTCTCCGGTGCCTTCGACGTGCGCGACCCGAACAAGGCGCTGGACGCCGTGGTGGCATCCCTCCACCTGAAACGCACCCGGCTGGGCCCCCTGATAACCCTGGTGTACTGAGCTGTTGTAGGAGCGCGCCTTGCGCGCGACCGGATGCGCGGAAACAGTGCTGTGTTGCGCGACGAACGGTCGCGCGCAAGGCGCGCTCCTACATGTCGCGGCAGGCCCATTGCTTCGCGTCCTTTAAAAAAATCGAAAATTCCTTGGGGGATTCGCAGGTTCCCGTACGTCTATGTGGGCAGGCAGGCAATGCGACTCATTCGCATCTCCTGCAATACCACTCAGGGACCGCACCTCACCCATGGCCTACAAGACCACGCCCCGCCGCTCGCCTGCGTCACTGCCGACGCTCCTGGCCGCCGCCATCATCCTCGCCCTCGGTACCGTGGCGACCACGCGTGCGCAGGAGGCCCCGGCCGCCGGTGAGTCCACGAAGCATGCCGTGGACATCCCCGCCCAGTCGCTGCCGCGGGCACTCGCTGCGCTGTCCTCGCAGACACGGTTGCAGGTGATCTACAGCGACGAAGCGCCCTACGCCATCCAGGCACCTGCATTGAAGGGTAATTACAGCGACACCGAAGCGCTCGACCATCTTCTGCAGGGCTCCGGCCTGCGCTGGAAGCAGGTCGGCCCCGGAGTGGTGACCCTGGAGAAGGCCACTGACAGCCCGAAAGGGGATGTGGTAACCGGCACGTTATCCGTGGAATCCAGCACGCCTCGCGGCCAGGCGACGGGTGAGGCGCGTGATCGCCAGGGCTACGATGCGGTTTACGACAATGATTTCTCCAGCGTCTACAAGGGACGCCAGGAAATCGAACGCTATCGCGGCAGCAACCCGGCCGACCTGCTGAAGGGCATGGTCAACGTCTACAGCGGCGATGCGCGCAACAGCGGTGCGCTTGACCCGAACATCCGCGGTATCGAGGGCCCCGGTCGGGTGCCCGTGCTGATCGACGGCACGCAGCAGGCCATCACCGTATGGCGTGGCTACAACGGCGCGAACAACCGCGCGTATATCGATCCCTCGCTGATCGGCGGCATCCAGGTACTGAAGGGCCCCACCACCGCACGCGACGTGGATGGCGGCATCGGTGGCGCCGTGGTGGTAAAGACGCTGGACGTGGACGATGTACTGCAGCCGGGCCACACGGTGGGCCTGGACATCAAGGCCGAGGGCGCGAACAACTCGACGTCGCCACGCTTCCCTTCCCTGCTCACCGGTCAGGACTATCGCAACGTGCCTGGTTTCCCCGGTACGGCAAGCGGACCGGTGGGCACGCTTCCCAATTCGCCCTACTCCGATCCGACGCTGCGCCAGCGTGTTCGTGACGACGCGCAGACACTGAGCATGGGCGACCGCGCCTATCGCCTGGCCTTTGCTGCGAAGGAAGGCGACTTCGATTACCTGGCCGCCTATGCGTATCGCAAGCGCGGCAACTACTTCTCGGGCAAGAACGACGCGGGCTATTACACCCAGCAAGGCCTCGCCGCCGGTTCGAACAACATCATCCGGCAACTGGGCAACGCCTATCAGCCGGGCGACGAAGTGCCGAACACCTCCAGCGAAATGCAGTCGTGGATGGGCAAGATCACCTGGCATATCTCGCCCGACCAGAGCCTCCAGCTAGGCGCGCGTGACACCCTGTCGCGCTATGGCGAGATCATGCCCTCGCGCATCTTCCTGAGCGGCGTGCAGGACATCGGTGCCATCCAGTGGCCAGAAAGCAAGGTGGATGCGAAAGCCTACAACCTCGAATACCGCTGGAATCCCGACAGCCCGTGGCTCGACCTGCATGCCAACGCATGGACCACGCGCACGGCCAGTCATACGTACAGCGCCGGCGGTTTCCCCAACTATGCCCAGGGCCTGACCGATCCGATCATCCGCAATACCGCACTGGCGAACGCACAGAACAACCGCGTCGGGCTGACGCTGAGCAATCGCATGCAGTTCGGCGATCGCGTGGACTTCACCGTGGGCGGCAACTGGCAGCACGAGAAACTGTCGTCCAGCGACGTGTGGAACGGCACCTTCGACGGCTGGCGGCAATTTCCGCGCGCCGGACGGCGCCAGGAATACGACATCCACTTCGACGTGCAGTGGCGCCCCACCGATGCACTCACCCTGGATGGTGGCATGCGTTACTCCGGCTACAAGGCGCATGACGACTTCCTGGCCGCGCAGATTCGTGCGGGCAAGGGCGATTACTTCAACAGCACCGTCTACGACAAGCGCACGCTGAGCTACCAGACGATCGAGAACACGCCGGACAAGTTCGTGGAATCCCTCCGGCCCGGACTCGTCGAGTCCGGTCTTGCAGGCCAGGATCTCCAGGACGTCCTCGACATCCTGCGCCAGTCCATGGAAGGACAGACGTACAACTTCGACAACACCGTGGACTGGAAGCCGGATGCGAACGGCAGGTATCACCGTGCCGACGACATCTGCGTCAATGGGTTCCTTTCCTCAGTGAAGAACCTCGCCCCCGGCACCAGCTGCGGCATCGGCCTGCAATCCGTGGCCCCTACCATCGTGAAGGCCACGGCAAAGACCCAGCGTGGTCACGGCTGGGCGCCCTGGTTCTCGGCCAGCTACCAGTTCACACCGAACAGCCGCGCCTATGTGCGCTACGCCCAGGCCTACCGTTTTCCCAGCCTGTTCGAGAGCACCATCGGCTTCTCCGCATCGATCAATCCGCTCAACGACCTGAAGCCCGAGCACGCCTACACCTGGGAGGTGGGCTACATCCACGACCTGCGCGACCTGTTCGGTCTGGAGACCGAACACCGCGCCGACGTGAAGATCGACTGGTTCAGCAACATCACCCGCGACGTGATCGAGCGCAACACCTATCTGCAGTTCACCAACATCGACAAGAAGGTGATTCGCGGCCTTGAGCTTCAGGGACGATTCGACAATGGCCGCTTCTTCACCGATTTCGGTGTCGCGAAGACGCTGACCGACAAGGCCTGCGACGAGAGCACCGCCATCCAGCTGGACCCGGCGCGAGGTCGCGTACCGAACTGCATGAACTACGGCTTCGTGAGCAGTTACCTGCTGACCCAGGCCACGCCGAAGTTCTCCGCGAACCTTACCCTCGGCGCCCGCTTCTTCAACAAGGCGCTGGAAGTCGGTACGCGCACGGTCTACTACCGTGGCTATTCCAATCCCCAGCTCGATCGCTATGTCGGCCAGGGCACCATCGGCGGTTACGGCCTGAACGTGCCGTACACGTGGGGCACCATCGTCACCTACGACGCCTATGCCGACTACAAGCTGCGCAACGGCATGACCTTCGAGCTGGCCGGCACCAATCTCGGTAACCGCTATTACGTCGATCCGCTCACCCGCTCACTGATGCCCGCCCCGGGTCGGACGCTTCGCCTCAGCGTGAATGCGCGGTTCTGACTGAACCTCATGGAGCTACAGCTGGCCCGCCATGGATGGTGGGGAATACCGCGCTCAGCCGACGCCGGCGCTTCCTCACTCAAGGAGAATTCAGATGCAAGGTTTCCCCCTCAAGGCCCTCGGCCTGCTTTCCGTCGGCGCGCTGCTGCTCGCCGGTTCCGCCCATGCCCAGGTCGTGGGTGCGGTCAGCAACAACAACATCAGCGCCGGTTCCTCCACCGTCAATGGCGGTCCGCACCATTCGGGTCTGCCGGGCATCGGCGTGCCCTCGACCGGCACCAGCAGCCTGGTGGATTTCGCCGGCCTCACCGCCTACGGCAGCACGGATGCCAAGGGCGTCACCTTCCTCAACTTCGCCAGCCCGACGCCGCCTGCCGGTTCCCCGCCGGACCACACCCAGCTGGGTTCCTTCCACTTCGCCAAGGTGAGCAACGCCAACGTCTACTACGGTGAGTGGTCGCAGACGGCCAGTGCCGCCGACGGCACCCACGCCACGTACTACGCGGGCGACACCGCCGGCACCACCGTGCCGACCACGGGCACGGCCAGCTACGCCGTGCAGGGCATCAGCGATTACGCCAGCAATGGTGCGCTCGCCGGTACCTTCCAGGCCAACTTCGCCAGCCGCCAGCTGACCGGCTCGGTGTCCAACGGCAACTACACCGTCAACATCGGTACCGCCACCATCGCCGGGGCGAACATCGTGGGTGCCGGCGGCTCGGCCAGCGTCGGTGGCGTGGGCGTGGCTTCGAACGGCTCGGTGAACGGTCGCTTCTTCGGCGCCAACGCGGCATCGGTGGCGGGCATCGTCTCGTTCGCCAATGCACGCCAGTACAACACCGCGTTCGGCGGTGCCAAGCAGTGATCCCGTGAGGATGACCCCTCGTCATCCGCCACGCGACAGGGAGCGGGGGGCCTTCACGGGGCCCCCGCTCCTCTTCGCGTTGGCAATGCTCATCGCCTGCCCTGCCCTGCGCGCCCAGACCGTGGACGATACCCGCTTGCGTCTCGACCAGACCGGCGAGCGTCGCGAAGCCGCGCGTGAGAAACGCCTGGTCGAAGACGCGGATACGTCGAGCATCGTCATCGACGGCAAGACCTATAGCGTGGGCGACACCATCAGCGACGTGGGCGAAGCGCTCTACGTCTCCCTGGAAAAGCACAGCTGGAACGACGCACGCCGCTTTCTTGCACGCTACGAGACGATGGCTGGGGCCGACCCCATGCTGCTGCACTACGCACGTGGCGGCCTTGCGCGCGAAGACGGTAACCTCGATCGCGCGGAACGCGAGTACCGCGAACTACTGGCCTTGCAGGACGACTTCCTGCCCGGACAGCTCGAACTCGCCCGCGTGCTCTTCGAAAACCAGGAAGACAGGGACGCCGAAGCCTTGTTCCGGCGCATCGGCGAGCGCCTTCCCGCCAGCGACGAGAAGATGGCCGGTGTGCGCAAGAGCGTGGATACCTTCATTGATGCCTTGAAGCGACGTCGTGGGTGGCAGGGCTCGTTTGCCATCGGACCGTCGTACAACGACAACCTCAACCAGACCTCGGCCAGCGAGACCTGCCTGCTCGTGGGTCCGGACGGCACCTGCTTCATCAATCGCAAGGTGCCCCCGGCCATCGGCTCCCGTGGCGTGAATTTCGAGGGCAGCCTGCTCCGGCGCATGCCGTTGTCGGGGCACAGCGGCATCTACCTGCGTTCGTTTGCCTTTGGCGACATCTACCCCGGCTATTCACGCTACAACCAGGTCACCAGCGTCACCCAGATCGGTTACGACCATCGCAGTGCCCACGACACCTGGGCCATCGCGCCGAGCTTCGATGCCGGCACCTACGGTACCGGCCTGCTCTACACCGCGTGGGGCGGGCATGCCGAATGGATTCACGACGTCGATGCCAGCACGACGTTCAAGCTGGAGACGGATCGCAAGCAGTTCCGTTACAAGCAGCCCGGTTACAACGCCTACGATGGCGCGCTCAGCGATGCCTTCGCCACGCTGTGGTACCAGCTGCCACGGCAGTGGACGGTGTTCGGTGGCCTCGACCTCGTGGATAAGAACGCGCGTGACGTCACCCAGGGTTTCCGCCAGCGTGGCGCCCGCATCGGCGTGGTACGCGCCTGGGGGAGTGCCTTCACCACCTATCTGTCGGCATCGTTTCGTTACCGCGACTACGCGGCGTATAGCGACATGCTGGAAGCACGTCGCCACGATGTCGAACGCAACATCATCTTCATCCTTGGCATGCCCAGGTTCCGCTTCATGGGGCTGACACCGAGTGTCACCGCCCAGATCAACCGCGTGCGCAGCAATGTGGGCTGGCTGTACAGCTATCAGCGGCGCCAGGTCAGTTTCCGTCTCGAACACACCTTCTGAACCGATATGACTACCATCGACATCACCTCACGTGCCCGCCGTCTCGCCGAAGCCACCCGCCCCATGCACAGCGAGCTGGATAAGCTCATCATGGCCGGGCAGCCCTTCGCCTCGCGCGAGAACTACACGCGCTTCCTGCGCATGCAGTACCGGCTGCATCGCGCCGCCGATCCGCTCTTTCACCATGCGGCATACGCCGTGATGCTGCCTGACCTGCCCGAACGCCGGCGGCTTCCCGCTCTCATGGATGACATGATCGCCCTGGGCGTCGAACGCCCGGAAAAGGATGCATCTCCCTTCGCCGGCGGCATCGACCCGGCAACAGGTCTGGGCTGGCTCTACGTCATCGAGGGTTCCAACCTCGGCGCGGCCATTCTGCTCAAGCTAGCGGCGAAACTGGATCTCACCCCCGGTTTTGGCGCGAGCCATCTCGCCACGCCTGAAGACGGCCGGGCCGGCCACTGGCGTGGCTTCGTGTCGGCACTGGATGCCGCCGAACTGGACGACAACCAGGAGCGTCGCGCGGTCGAGGGCGCCAAGGCCGCCTTTGCGCACGCCCTGGTGCTCACCCGGGAATGCTTCGCATGAACACCCAGGATATGCCGGCCACCGATGCATGGTCGATGCTGGTCCACGCCAACGGCGTGGTCCAGGCCGTGATGCTGCTGCTCGCCCTCGCCTCCTTCGCCACCTGGACCATCCTGCTGGCCAAGACGTGGGAACTGCGCGGTTTCCGACGACGGGTGGAAGATGCCAGTGAATACCTCCAGCAATCCAGCGTGCTGCCCACGGCCGCCTCCCTGCCACCGGGGGTCGTGCAGGCACTGGTCGAGGCAGCCTGGAACGAACGCCGTCATTCTGCCGGGCTGCGCGAACGCCAGGGCATCAAGGAACGTACGGCATCACGCATGGCCAGCGTCGAGCGCGCATGGGTGCGCAAGCTCCGCCACGGTACGGCGCTGCTGGCGACGATCGGCTCGACTGCCCCCTTCGTCGGCCTGTTCGGCACCGTATGGGGCATCATGAACAGCTTCACCGGCATCGCCCGTGCGCATACCACCAGCCTCGCCGTGGTGGCGCCCGGTATCGCAGAAGCCCTGATGGCGACCGCCATCGGCCTGGCCGCCGCCATTCCCGCCGTGATCATCTACAACCACTTCACCCGCTCGGTAGGCGCCTTGCGCTCGGCCATTGCGGATCTGTCCTCACGCGTGATGGAACTGGTATCGCGCGACCTCGACCGCCAGCACGAAGCACCGGATGCGTTCTCGCAGCGTCGCCGCGAGGCCGTGCCGTGAGCTTTCGCACCGAGGATGACAGCGAGGAACTGGAACCGGCGCATGAGATCAACGTCACGCCGTTCATCGACGTGATGCTGGTATTGCTCATCATCTTCATGGTGGCGGCACCGCTCGCCACGGTGGATGCACCCGTCGACCTGCCTGCAAGCAACGCGAGCGTGCGGCCCCGTGATGACAGTCCGCTCTATCTCACCGTTGCCGCCGACGGCGGGTGGAAGCTGGACGATGAAACCGTGCAGCCGGCTACGCTTAAAGATGCACTGGACCGGCGCACGCAGGCCGACCATGAGCGTCGCGTGCTTTTGCGTGGCGATCGCACCCTGTCCTATGAGCGGCTCATGGATGCCATGAATGCCTTGCGCGACGCGGGCTATACACACATGGCACTGGTCGGGCTGGAGCGCGATCACGGATGAATGCCGATCGTCTGCGCTGGAGCATCAGCGCCTTCGTGGTGGCGGTGGCCTTCGCCCTGCTGATTGCCGTCGTCGCGTGGCTGGGCATGGATCGCCCGGTGGTGCCGGCGGAGCTGCCGATGGAAGCCATTGCCATCGAACCGGCGCCGATGCCCTCGGCGCCCCCGGCACCCATGACGCAACAGCAGACCGGCCCGTTGAAGGAAGCTCGTTCCAGCACTGCCTCCAGACCCACTCCCCCGCGCCATATCGCACCGCCACCTGCTCCCGTGAAGGACGTGGTTGCAGGCACGCCGGAACCCGTCGTATCCGCAGACACCGCAAAAGCCGAAAAGGCATCCGACGAAAGCAGCGCACCGCCGCATGTCGATGCCCCTGCTTCGGAGCGTTATGCGGCACCGTCTACCCAAGCGGCGGATGGTGCATTGCTGAAAGCCGAATGGCAGAGCACCTTGCTAGCGTGGCTGAAGCGCTATCGCCGCTATCCGAGGCAATCCGAACGCCTGCACCAGGAAGGCGTCGTATGGGTGCGCTTCGCCGTGGACCGCCAGGGTCGAGTCGCCGATCCAGTCATTCAGAAGGCTTCCGGATATCCCCTGCTGGATGAAGAAGCGCTGGCCACCGTGCGCCGTTCCAGCCCGCTGCCCCCTCCGCCCACCGACGTTCCCGGCAACCCCGTGATGGTGCTCGTACCAATCAACTTCTTCCTCACCCCCCTGTAGGAGCGCGCCTTGCGCGCGACCGGTATGGCGAACACATGAATGGTTTCGCGACGACCGGTCGCGCGCGAGGCGCGCTCCTACAAGGCCCGGGTTGCGGCTACGGGGGGGACATTGGAGGCGCGGCGCGCGGGGACGAACACCGCGACCTGGCCAAGCAGGAGCACCACCACCACGCCGACGAATACCCAGGGCATGGACAGGCGATCCATGTCGAAGTAGTGCATCAGCACGACGTTGAGCATCACGGCCAGCACGATACCCAGGCATGCTCCACCGCCGGCGATGACCAGGTTCTCCATCTGGAAATGCCGGAGGATGTCGATCTTCCTCGCTCCCAGTGCACGCCTGACACCGATCTGCCGGTAACGCTGGCCCACCCAGAAACTGGTGAGGCCCACGATGCCCGCCGTGGTCACGGCAAGCAGGATGACGCATACGATACCCATGATGATCGCCATGCCCACGTCTTCCTCATACGCCTTGGCGCGAATATCCGCGAATGGCGTGATGCTGTCCTCGCCGAGTACCCGCATCGGGTTGACTGCATACAACGCGGAAGGCACGGCCTTCATGGCAGCCTCAAGCCTCCCCGGCTTGGCCCGCACCGCATAGCGCGTGAAGCTGCCGTTGCCCCGCAAGGGCAGCAGTACCGTATTCCATTCGAAGTCCTTCACCCAGCTCGGCCCCTGGAGCGCATCCACGATGCCGATCACGCGCACCGGCGTGGTGGCACCATCCAGGTACAACACCTTGCCGATGGCGCTTTCACCGGGAAACAGTTTGTCCTGCAAGGCGCGCGCGATGATGGCCACGCTGGGCCGGCGAGGGTCCGTCGCCCTGACATTCACCACATCGTCGGGCCGAAAGGGCCGGCCTGCCGCGACACGCGTCCCCAGCACATCGAAGGCCTTGTCATCCATGAAGTAATAAACAACGTGTGCCGTACCTGCGCTGGCTGAATCGAGCGTGCCGTTACCCGGGCGAAGGCCGGCGGCACCCGTCCACGCCGACGAGAACAGCGGCAGCGAATTGGTGGGACTGACAGCGGCCACATCGGGCATGGCACGCAGGGCAGCCAGATCCTCCTTCTGCATGTTGTCCAGCACTTGCGCGCCCTTTGCGTCGCTTTCGCTGGGAGCTCCTACCCATTGCTGCTGCACCAGGAAGAGGTCGCTTTCATCGATGCCCGTAGGGCGGCCGATCGTGTCGATACGCTTGCCGATGATAAAGAGTGCATTGCAGACGATCGCCAGGGTAAAGGCGATCTGCAGGGTGATCAGGACAACACCTGACTTGTGCTTCCGTAGCGCGGAGAGAATGGGATGCAGGCTCATGGAAATCCCCTAGTTCGACTTGAGCTGCAAGGCAGGCTGGACGCGCGAGGCGCGGAAGGTCGGATAGACACCGGCCACGAGGGCGGCAACCAGCGCCACGAGCATGGTCCAGGCCAGCAGGCCGACATCGAGCCGGGCCAGCACGGCGATATTGCTGGGCAGCACCCAGCCCACGCCAAGGACACCCACGCCGGTCAGTACGAGGCCAAGCAAGCCTCCGGCGATGCCGATCATGCCGGCCTCGGTAAGGAACTGGGCATAGATCGCCCTGCGCGGCGCACCAAGCGCACGCCGGACACCGATCTCGCCACTGCGACGCAGGAACTTCGCGAGCAGCAGACCCACCGTATTGATCAGGCACACCACCAACAACCCGACCGCCACCATCAGGGACACCTTCGTATCCCTGGGAGCCACCTGCTGCCACTCCAGCCACGCCGGGATGTCGCGAAGCCGATTGTTCGGCGCCCAGGCAAAGCGACCTGCCTGTTTCTGGTTGCGCGCATAGCTGTCCAGGTAATCGCGATACGCTGAGACGGCAGTCGCATCATCAAGCTGCACCATGAACGGAATCCACGCACAGGACGAGCGTAGCAGGCCTGCAAAACCGGGTTCCTTGGCGGGCTCCATGCAATTCGTATTGCCCGCATTGGGCAGGTTGGACTCGATGGCGCGCTCGAACGGCACGAATATCTCATCCAGCCTGCTGGTAAAACCGCCTGTGTTCACCACATCGTAGAAGCGCGGCTGCGGGTTCCAGTCTTTCAGCACGCCCACGACGCGATAGTCCTTGCCCTCCACGCTGATCGCCATCCCGACGCTGTTCTTTCCGCCAAACAGTTTCTGGTTCAGCTTGCTGCTGATCACGGCGACCGTGGCTCGCTGGCTATCGTCGGCAGCACTCCATCCACTACCGAACAGGAAGGGGGCATCGACCATGGGGAAGAATTCACCGAAAACGGCATGACCACTGACGTTCAACGGATGGCTGCCGCCGCCGGGCGGCACGACCGACGGCGAGATGGCATACATGGCGGACTGCGCCTGCGCACGGTGGTCCTTCATCAAGGCCATGGCATCGATATAGCCCATGGCGGTCGGTGGCTCCGTCGAGCCATCGGTCCGCGCCTGCGGGCCCCATGCGTCGATCTGCGGCACGAAGAGCCGCGACGATTTCCAGGGAATCGGATCGCCCGACACTGCACGGAAGACCGAGTACGTCGTCATCGATGCCCCCACGCCGAACGCGATGGCGATGATCATGAGCGCCGTAAGCCCCGGGCTTCGCTTGAGACTGCGCAATGCAAGATGCAGGTAATAGCCAAACATGCAGTCATTCCTTTACGTGCCGATGTTGCCCCCGCTTCCGCGGGGCCTCCCCTGACGGGCGTGCCTGCCTGTGTCTGCCCGCCCCCTGAGCGTCTAGCAAATAGCGGGCCATCGGCGTTGAGCCCTGCCATGCGCCGTTTTTCCTCGGCACGGGCCGGGGCGGGAAGCTGTCCGCGGACAACCTACGGACGGGTGACGGACAGGAACACCATCCAGGCGGGACACGGGCAACCGCGGCACCCACCAGGGCGGCAGCGCCTGCGTGGTACCATCCCGCCACCATCCTTCCCATAGAGGAACTCGTCCGATGCGCCAGTGATGCCGCCGTTTTCTACGGCCAGGAAGTCCGCCCTCGCGGGCGTCTTTTCGCATCCCTGGAATTCATCGCATGACGACTCTCCTGACGCTCGACAGCGTCTCTTTTGTATTGCCAGATGGCCGCTCGCTGTTCAGCGGACTGGATCTCTCCTTCGATACCGCGCCTACCGGCCTCGTCGGACGCAACGGCGTCGGCAAGAGCGTGCTCGCGCGTCTGCTGGGTGGCCTGCTCGTGCCCACGAGCGGCCGCATCGTGGCGCATGGCGCGGTGCATTACCTCGCACAGGACATACCTCGCGACCCGGGACTCACCGTTGCGGATATCGCCGGCCAGGGCGTGATCCTGCGCGCACTGGCCCGTATCGAAGCGGGAAGCACCGACCCTGCCGACTTCGATGCCGTGGGCGATCAATGGAATGGCTTGCGTCGTCTCGATGACGAACTGGGGCGGCATGGCCTTGGCTATCTCCACGGCAACACTCCGGCGACGTCACTCAGTGGCGGCGAAGCCACGCGCGTCGCCCTGGCCGGCGCGTTCCTGTCAGGTGCCGACATGCTGATTCTCGACGAGCCGAGCAATCATCTCGACCGGGCATCGCGTCAGGCCCTTCTTGAACGCCTTGCCGAGTGGAAACAAGGCCTGATCGTCGTCAGTCATGACCGTACCCTGCTGCGACGCATGGAGCGCATCGTCGAGTTGTCAGGGCATGGATTGCGTGTCTACGGCGGCAACTACGACGATTACGCCCAGGCCCGGGATGCAGAGCGCGACACCGCGTTGACACAGCTGACCCAGCGCAAGGCAGAGCGCCGACGCGAAGAACGATGGCTGCGCGAGCGCAACGAACGGGCCGAGCGACGTCAGGCACGCGGTACGAAAGACGGAAAGGAAGCCAATCAGGCTCCCATCCTGCTCGGGCGACGAAAGGAGCAGGCCGAGCATTCCACCGCTCGCCTGCGTGTGCAGAACGAGCGCAGTCGTGAAGCGCTGGACCAGCGGGTGCGCGATGCGGCTGCGCGGGTGGATCAACGCCCTGCATTGCACATGACGGCAACGGTGACGGAGAGTGGTCCGCAACGCGTCGCCGTGCTGGACGACGTGGAACTACCCTATCTTCGCGGTGCTCCGCAGCGGATCTCGCTGACGATACAGGCCGGCCAGCGTATCGGGCTGGTCGGTAGCAACGGTTCGGGCAAGTCCACCTTGCTGCGTGTGCTGGCAGGCCAGCTCCGGCCAGTCAGCGGCACCTGTCACGTGGCCGTGCCCATGGCGTGGCTGGACCAGCATATGGAGGGCCTTGATCCTGACAGGTCGCTCGTCGACACCGTGATGGGGGAGCAGCCCGGCATGGATGAAGGCGCGCTGCGCAGTCGTCTGGCGCTGATGGGGATCGATGCGCATGCTGCCACCGCACCGTCGGGGGCATTGAGTGGCGGGCAGCGGCTTGCAGCGTGTCTTGCGCGCGGCATCCTGGCGGATCCGCCGGTTCGTTTATTGTTGCTGGATGAGCCGGGGAACCATCTTGACCTGCCGGCCATCGAGGCGCTGGAGGAGATGCTTCGTCAGTACGACGGGACGCTGGTCGTCGTGTCGCATGATGATGTGTTTCTTGAGCGTATCGGGTTGACGCACCGGCTTGAGTTGGGGAGTCATGGCTGCAGGGTGGTGGTGGTTTGATGTGCGGGTCAGGCGTTATCGAGCGTGATGCGCATGGCTTCAGTCGCCCGCTGCTGTCGCGCGCAAGGCGCGCTCCTACAAATCTCCCTGTAGGAGCGCGCCTCGCGCGCGACCGGCGCATGCGCCTTGTAGGAGCGCGCCTCGCGCGCGACCGGTTTTCGCCGGGAATGTCTTCAGTGGGTAGCGAAAATGGGATCAGTCAGGCCGGCGAGATCGGCGGGCCCCCTGGCCCCCATCTCCAACACCACCACATCGTTGTGACCCTTGCGCAACCACTCGGCGGGAACGAACAGCGTCTGTTGCGGGCCGATGTTCCAGTAGCGCCCGAGGTGATGCCCGTTGATCCACACGTGCCCCTGCGAACCCGCACGCATGTCGAGGAAACTCCCGCCGGCAACCTTCGCCAGCTCAAAGCCACCATGCAGGAATCGCGGTCCCTTCGCGTCCGTGCCCGGATGGAACGGCAGCGCCGACAGGTCGTTCAACGGCAGCGGATACACCTGCCAGTTCGACAAGGTGTCCTTGCCGATGGTCACCTCGTGGCGCAGGCCCTTGTACTCATCCGGCACCGCGGAGCCGAAATTCACCCGACCCATGTTCTCCACCAGCAGGTCGAGCGTATCGCCCGACTTCAACGGTGTGTCGAGGGTGCGCTGATCGAGGCGACGATCCAGCGTGCCACGCGGCTCGCCATCGACCAGCACCGTCGCCAGATCGCGGACCGGGCCAAGATCGAGCTTACCCGTGACGTTCGTATCCAGGCGCTTGCGATACAGGATCAGGCCATGGTTTTGTCCAAAAGCCTCCATCGAACGCACACGCACCGATGACTGCGGCTTCGACAAGACAGGCAGCGCATCCAGCAACGATACCGACGTGTCGAGCTTGAACGACGCAATGGCCATGGTCGGCGACGACGCCGGCAGCTTCGCCAGCGTCTCTCCCGGATTCAGGTGCGCGCCGATGAGCTTGCGCAACGCCATGTACTTCGGCGTAAGACGCCCCGCCTCGTCGATGGGCGCATCGTAGTCGTAGCTGGTGGTCACCGGCCTGTAGACGTGGTTTTCCTCGTTGGCGCCGGCCATCCAGCCGAAGTTGGTGCCACCGTCGACCATGTACAGGTTGAACGACACGTTGTTCTCGATGAACCAGCCCACGGCGCTGGTGGCTACGGCGGCCGTGCGGGTCTGGTGCGGCTCGCCCCAGCGGTCGTACCACCCCGACCAGTATTCACCGGTCATCTTCGGGTGACCGGCCAGATATGGCGCGGACTCGTCGAAGGCTTGTTTCGCATCGGCCGCATCGCCGTCGAAATTGATCACCGGCAGCAGGCCCGGCAATGTACCCGGCTCCATGCGTCCCGGACCCGGCCCGTTCGACATGAACAGGGGCACATCGAAGCCCGCGGCCACGATCTGTTTGTGGATGGCTTCGAGGTAGTCACGGTCTTCACCGTAGGAACCGTACTCGTTCTCCACCTGCACCATCACGATGTTGCCGCCGTGGCTGGACAACAGGGGTTCCAGTTCCTGATGCAGCCGCTTGAACCATGCATCCGTGGCCGCAAGAAAACGCGGATCGTAGCTACGCACCCGCAGGCCCGGAGTACGCAGCAACCACGCAGGGAAGCCACCGAAATCCCATTCGGCGCACACATAGGGGCCCGGGCGCAGGATCACATCGAGCCCTTCCTCTTTCGCGATGCGAATGAAGGAGGCGATGTCGCCGTCGCCCGAGAAGTCGAACTTCCCGGGCTCCGGTTCGTTGACGTTCCAGAAGGCATAGGTGGTGATCGTATTGAGGCCCATGGCCTTCGCCTTGCGCAGGCGATCGCGCCAGGCTTCGTGCGGAATGCGCGGGTAATGCATCTCGCCCGAACGAACCAGCCAGGGCTTGCCGTCACGCACGAAATGATCGCCATCGATCGCCAGCGGCGACCCCGCCCACGACGGCATGGCCATAGCCAGCGCCATGCCAGCCAGCACGCTCACCACCCCACCCTTCATCGCTTGACTCCCCTAGTAGTCGTACGTAACCGAGAAACGGACGTAACGCGGGTCCTGCAGGACCAGCGGCGTACGGTACAACGGATTCGGCGAGGCTGTCGCGTCCAGGTAATAGTGCGGGTTGAGGTTGAGCGCCACCTGGTTGTTGGTCACATTGAAGATATCGAGGTGGAAGCCGAGCTTGTTGTCCGCAAAGGCTGGCGCATACTTCACGCCCAGGTCCAGCTGGCGCTGCCAGGGCATGTTGCCGGTCGATCCCGGGGGCGCCGGACGGCCATTGCAGAAGTGGTAGTTGGAGTTGTAGCCGGACGGATCGGTGTTGTCCGGACCGAACAGGCCCAGGCACACCGCAGGGCTTCCCGAGATCAGCGACAGGTTGGCGGACACCAGCCACTCTGGGGTGAACTGGTAATAGCCATACAATTTCAACTGATGCTTGTGGTTGTTGCCCTGCAAGCCGCCGCTGTACACCATGAGCGAGGCGAAGTCCCAGTCTTCCGACTGCGACGGCCCATCGGACTGCACGTTCGACTGCGTCAGGCCTTCCGTGTTGCCGTAGCTGCGCGAGAAGGTGTAATCGACGCGACCGTACCACTTGCCGTCGAAGGGATGCTCGAAGAACGTGTCCAGCGCATAGTAGTTGCGCTTCACTTTCGGGAAGCCAAGCTCATCGCGGGTCAGCTTCACGTCATGCGCCGCACCGGCCGCGTCCAGCACCACGAAGGTGTTGCCCGCCCCGCCGTTGATGAGATAGCAGCTGTTGACCGACGCCGCCTGCACACCCTGGGCGCGTGCCGCATCCTTGATCCGATCCACGTCGCAGAAGTCGTCGATGGCGGTACGCAGCACGCGACGCGAGAGCTTCGCGCCGTACACCCACTGATCGCCCACGCTCTTGCTGAAGCCGAGCATGTATTCGTCCTGGTATTCCGACTTGAGTCCCTTGGCGGTGACCGTGCGCGGGTCGGGCAGCACGCCGAAGGCGTTGTTCGCCGAGACGGGGCCGGACATCGGCGTCAGTCCCGTCGGGATGCCATCCGGCGTGATACCCGAGTAGGTGAAGTATTGCGTGGTGCTGGTATACGCACCGGCTGCGCTCAGGGCCGGCGCCAGCGGCGAGCCCAGGAAGTAGCGGCCCACGTTGCCGTACACCTTGAACGAGGCATCGCCGTTCACGTCCCAGCTGAATCCCAGGCGCGGCGCCCATTGCGGCTTGGTCTGCGCGATATAGGCCTGGCCGTTGGCGTTGTAGTTGGTGAACTGGTCGTTGCGCAGGCCCAGCGACAACAGCAGGCGGTCGTTCACCTGCCACTGGTCTTCCAGGTATTGCGCCCGCTGCCGCGAGCGCACGCTGGCCACCGCGTACGAAACGTTTTTCATCACGTAGTAACCGCCGGCACCGTTCGGGAATGCCGAAGGTGCTCCCACGCCCAGCTTCGGCGCGAGCCCGTTACCCGGATTGGCCGTGTAGCCGTATGACCAGGAGTAGCCGGGGCCGGCCGTCCTCGATCCCTGGTCCACGGCCTGGGAATCGAGGTTGTCGATGCCGGCCGTGATGGTGTGGTCACCAATGGCCCAGGCCAGCGACACGCGCAGGTTGGACGAACGGTTGCCCTGCCCGGGATCGTAGATGCTCGACGTGGTCTGGCCCATGGTGCGCGGCGAGCCACCGGTATACAGCGGGTTCTGGTTCTGCGTGCCGCTGATATAGGTCAGCCCCGGGTTGTAGCCCACGGGCTGCACGAAGTTCGTCGTGCGCATCTTGCCGTACTGCGCGGACAGCGTGAGCGAATCGGTGAGATAACCGGTGTATTTCGCGGTCCACAGCGTACCGCCGCGCTTGGTTTCGTCCGACTGGCCGAGCAGGTCACCACGACGCAAGGCGTTGTAGTCGTAGCGGTAGATATCGCCGCTGGTCTGGCGTTTGTTGGCGGCGCCGGTGAGTTCGAGGATGTTGTTATCGTCGATGTTCCAGTCCAGCTTGCCGTACCACTTGGGCATCTTGTACGTGTACGACGTATAGGGGCTGGTGGAGGTCACGTCGCCCAGTCGGGTGCCTTCGCTCTTCGCCATTTCCGCGCTGGCGAAGAAGAACAGCTTGTCCTTGATGAGGGGGCCGCCCACGTAGGCGTCATATACCGTGTTCCAGGTGCTGTTACGGCTGCGCGGCACATACAGCGAGCCTGCCACGGGCACGGGCGGCAGACCGTTCTGGTAATACGTGTTGTTGTAGGACGCACGTAGCGAGGCCGGGTCCCAGCTCAGCTTGCCGCCGAAATGCCACTCATTGCTGCCGCGCTTGCCCACCATGTTCAGCACGCCGCCGTCCGAGCGACCGTACTGCGCACTGTAGCCGCCGGTATACACCTGCTCCTGCTCGATGGAGCCATACGGCAGCGTGAGGCCGCCGGCCGACTGCAAGGGATCGGTCGTGTTGAAACCGTTGATGTAATACGCGTTCTCGTTGGCCGCCGAGCCGCCGAAGCTGATCAGCGAATTGCCCGTGTCACTGGTGAAGCCACCGGCATTGCCGACGACACCCGGTGCAAGCCGCGCCACCGATTCGGCGGAAAAGCCCAGCGGCAGGCGTGCCATCTGCTGCGAGGTGATGACCGTGCGCGAATCCACGCTGGTCACGTCGATGGGCGGCGTGGCATTGGCGGATACCGCCACGCCTTCGAGGTTCTGCGCGGCTTGCGCCTGGAAGGACACATCCGTGGCAACACCCACGCGCAGGCTCACGTTGCCCCGTGACTGCACGGCGTTGCCGCCCTTGCGCAGCGTCACGGTGTAGCTGCCCAGCGGCAGCTGTGGAATGGCATAACGCCCACGGGCATCCACCGGCACGTCGCGCTGGAATCCCGTATCGCTTTCGATATGTACGCTGTCGCCGGCTCCCGGCGCCACCTGGCCGGCAATGCTGCCGGTGGTGGACTGTGCAAAGGCGCCCCCCGCGCCCAACCCCATCGCGATCATCAGCGCGAGCCTACACTTGCGGTACCTCATCGTTTGTCTCCCCAGTGTGGTTGCCCCGGTCGCCCTGGCCGGATCGAGGCAAAAGCCGGCCCACCGCGGCGTCTCCCCCGCGTTGCGATGAGCCAGCGATGGATGCGCTCCCGGAACCGGGAGCGCGGTGCTACGGCGTCAGTTCCAGCGTGAGTACCTGGAACGGTTGGAGCGTGATCGTCTGTGGCTTGTCGGCATCCAGCGCCAGCGCGGGCTGGCCGGCATCGGCCTTCCACGGGCTGTGCGCCTGGAACCGGCGCTTCGCGTCGGGCGGCAGTTCCAGCTGGCGGTCGAGGTCGATCACGGCCAGCTGCAGCTTGTCGGAAGGATTACGCAAGGTGAGGATGGCCTTGGCCGGCGTCCACGACGCCCAGCCGTAGACGTCGAGGCGTCCGGGATCGCCGCCGACCCAGTGCGTGTCGCGCAGCACACCGGCGTTGTCGCGCGACCAGCGCGCGGCTTCGGCCAGCGTGTCCCAGTCCTGCGGCGTGAGCAGGTCGGGGGTGATGTAAAGCTCCTGCAAGGCCGTGCCGCTGCCGAAGTACGAATGCACTTCGTTGGCGAAGTCATGCCCCGGATCGGCATTGAGCTTGCGATTCTCGCGGGCGTAGATGATTCCGTGCAGCATCAGCGAATTCAGAGGAAACAGCGGGCCTTTCTCCACGATGTTGTGGAACGTCTCGCGATCCCGGTAGGTGATCCAGCGCTCGCGCTTGCTGCCGACGCCGGTCAGCTCGTCATCCTCGCCATCGCGCCAGATCGAGTCGGCATAGAGCAGCCAGAACGGCGAGGCCAGCGTACCGGTGGTGAGGTTGATGAAGAGGTCGGGCTTTGCCGCACGCAGGTCGTCGATGAGGTGGATCGCGGCATCGAAGTCGCTGTCGAACACGCTGCCCGGGAACACCTTGTTGGCGTTGCCGGTGCCGTCGAACTTGAACTGGTTGATGCCCTGTTCTTTCACGAGGTTCATCGTGACGTCGTGGAAACGCTGGTAGTACTTCGGCCCCGACAAGGCCATGCCGTGGTCCACGATCTCGTAGCCAGCGTCACCCGCACGCTTCGCGCGCTCCTTCGCCGGCGGACCATAGCCACCCCAGGGCGATAGCCACATGCCGGGCGCTGCGCCGTACTTTTTCGCCGCTTCGGCCAGCGGATGGAAGCCGTTCGGGAAGTCCTTGCTGAAGGACCAGCTGCCGCTGCGATCGTCCCAGCCATCATCGAACAGGAAGGAATCGATCTTCACGCCGCGCTTCGTCACCAGTTCGTTGCCGAAGGTGTTGATGCGTTCCACCGCCTGGTCGGCCGTGTACGGCGTGAAGTAGCCGATGTCGTACCAGGAGTTGTAATGCAGGAAGGTGCGATACGGATGGGCGCGTTCGCGCTCGATATAGGTGAGGAAGTCACGGCGCAACTGGTTGTCGTGGGTAGCACCCACGGCTGCCGAATACGTCACGGACTGGCCCTTGCGCAAGGGCAGTTCGCGCTCGACCCAGAGCTGCACT
Source organism: Luteibacter anthropi (assembly GCF_023699965.1). Classification (NCBI taxonomy): domain Bacteria; kingdom Pseudomonadati; phylum Pseudomonadota; class Gammaproteobacteria; order Lysobacterales; family Rhodanobacteraceae; genus Luteibacter; species Luteibacter anthropi. The sequence goes on along the minus strand of NZ_CP077072.1, from coordinate 3,166,534 downwards.
TGCGTGCCGCCGCGTACCTGGCTCTTCGACAATGGGTTCTCGAAACCGAACCAGTCGTGGCCCGAGACCACCGGGGAGCCGTCCACCGAACCCAGTACTTCGGAGTCGGTCACCTTCGCACCGAGCAGGTCGACGCGACGGATCGGTTCGTCGGCGCGCAGCGCCGTGATGGTGACGATCTCGCGCAGATAGTCGGAACCGTCGCGCTGCACCCATGACAGGTCGATGCGGAAGCGTCCTTCGGCGTCGGTGAAGCTGACCCTGGCTACCTTGCCCGGCAGGCGTTCCGCTGCGCGGGAGGCTTTCGGGTCGGCACGCAGGGTGCTTTCGACGATCCTGCCGTCCAGATGGAAATCCTTCGGACCAAGCACCTTGTCGTCGGCCAGCGTGATCTGGAACGGCAGCGTGACCGGCAGTTCGCGCGCGTTGATCCGGTCGGTGACCACCACATCGCCCAGATGTCCGTCATCGAGCGTCCAGCGCACCGACATGCCGCCCTTGCCGAAGTCCTCCGCACCCGCCGTGGATGCCAGCGCCATGGCGCAGGCCGCCACCAGCAAACGCAGCCCCTGACTTGCCTTCCCCATCGTGTCTTCTCCCGCTGTGGTTCTATCGATCGATGCGACGGATACGCACGCGCGGCAACAGCTCGCGCACCGTATCCATCTTCACGTATCCCGTTTCGTCGCCCAGCGCGTTTGCCGCGCCGCAGGCCACTGCAAGGCGCAGTGCCTCGTCCATCCCTTCGCCGCGCATCAGCGCGACAACCATGCCGGCCAGGAAGCAATCGCCCGAACCGACCGCATTGCGCACGCCATCCACATCCAGACGTGCGTGCCATATGCCACTGCCGTCGCCACCCACGGCGCCCTGCCCGCCCAGCGTCACGACCGGATGCCTGACGCCACGATCCCTGAGGTCGCGAACGACGTTGGCCGCTGCGTCGCCATCGCCTACGGGACAGCCGACCAGTTCGCCGGCTTCCTGCGCATTGGGTTTGAGCAGGAAGGGCGATGCATTCGCCGCTGCACGAAGCGCCGCACCGCTGGCATCAACAAAGCAAGGCACTACGGCGTCACGCGCCAGGGCAGCGTAGTAATCGGTGCAATAACCTTGTGGCAGGCTGCCGGTGCACACCAGCGCCATGGCCTCGGCCAGCCAGTGACGCAAGGTCTGGTCGAGCACGAGACGCACATCTTCGCCCGGATCATGACCGGCTTCGAGGATTTCGGTCATGCGACCGTCCGCCTCGCGAAGGGCGAGACACTGGCGCAGCGCCGTGGTCGTATGCACGCCACGAAAACGTACGCCACGAATGGCAAGCCATTCCTCGAACCATCGTGCATTCGCGGTATCGCAAAGACCCACCAGGGTGCAGGGAACGCCAAGGGCGGCAATGGTCTGCGCCACGTGCACGCCCTTGCCGCCGGGGCGCGCCACCGCATCACGGGCACGCTGCACTTCGCCGGGTCGCAACGCATCCAGGTCGATCGTGCGATCGATGGCGCTGTTGAACCCCGCGACCGTGATCATGCCGTCACACCAGCGAGCATCGAGCGCACCTCGGCCTCATCGGCCTGGCCTGGCGTGCCGCCCAGTGCGCGCGTGGACAGCGCACCGCAGGCCGCCCCCCAGCGCATGCATTCGTCGAGGGGGCGGCTGTTGAGCCACGCGTGCAGGAAACCGGCGTCGAAGCTGTCGCCCGCCCCCGTGGTATCCATTGCCTTGACGGTGAAGGCAGACACACGATGGATTTCGCCATCCTCGTCAATGCCGATACACCCCTTGGCACCGGTTTTCACGACAACCGTCGGGCACAACGCCGCCAGTTCACGCAATGCGGTCTCTACGTCAGCGGCACCCGTGATCGCCAGCGCCTCCACCTCGTTGGGCAGGAAGATATCGACCAGGGGCAACACATCGCGGATGCCCGCCTGCCAGAGGCCTTCGGGGTCGTAACCCGGATCGAGCGAAACGCTGAGGCCCGCCAGTCGCGCACGGGCTATCAGGTGGGCAAGCCCTTCGCGCAAGCGACGCTGAAGAAAATACGACGACACGTGCAGGTGCGAGGCATCCTGCAACGAAGCGTCGTTTACATCTTCCGCCTTCAATGCCGCGATCGCGCCGGGATAGGTCACCAGCGCGCGGTCGCGCGCCGACGACAGCGCTATGGTGAGACCGGTTTCAAGCCACGGATCGATAATCACGCCCGAGGCGTCGATGCCTGCACGTCCCAGGGCTTCGGTGCAATAACGTCCGCGCTCGTCGCCGCCCACGCGGCCCACGAAGCGCACCGGAGCACCCAGCCGTGCCAGCCCCATCGCGCAGATCATCGACGAGCTGCCGGGCGTCTGGCACAGGCCGCTGGCCAGGATCTCTCCGCCGAATACCGGCGGGCTGTCCATGCCCGTCAGGATCAGGTCGACGTTGAGTTCGCCGGCAACGAGGACGGGCTTCACGCGTCCGCCTCCGGAATATGCAGCGCGAATTCGCCCACCACGCGCGTCAGCACGCCTTCGGACGGCGTATCCGGCTTGTGGCCGAGTTGGAGACAGCGGAAGAAGGCCAGCCACTGGCCCACGAAGGTATGCACGAGCAACTGCTGTGCAGGCGGCAGGTCGTAGAGGCCCGGCAGATCGATCGCAAGACCGGACGCGCCGACGAGTTCGGGGTCGATGTCCTGTCCCACCACGACACGCGTGGCGCCCAGGTTCTTGGCGTTGAGTTCGCGCAGCAGGTCGCTTTCGTAGGCGCGCGTCGCGACATCTCCCGACAGGAAGGCCACAAGCAGACCCTTGCGGTTGAGCCACGCCATGGGGCCATGGCGGAAGCCGAGGAAGGTTTCGGCGAGAGTCACGGTGTCGCCGCCACTCATTTCCAGCATCTTCAGCGCCGCTTCGCGCGCAGCACCGAATGCGCCGGCACTGCCGAGATACACGGCGGTGTCGCGCCCGCTGGAGGCCATGGACGCCAGGGCGTCGGCATAGATATCGACCACGCGCTCGGCCAGTGCCGCCACGCCGTCGGCCGGGGCGGCGGCACCCGGCGCCACTTCACTGGCGGCCAGCAGCATGTTGGTGAAACTGCTGGTCATCACCAGGCTGCGGTCGTTGGTGCGCTCGTCGAGCACGATGGCATCCACGCGCCGGTCGTCGGTGTAGCGCGTAGCCAGGGCCCCGTCTGCGTTGCAGGTGATGGCAAGGTGGTGCCATGCCGGCGCATGGGTAAGCACCGCATCCACGGCGCCGACGCTTTCGGGACTATTACCCGAGCGGGCGATGGACACGAGCAGGCCACGCCCCTCGGCCAGCACGCCCACGCGGTGCGTGAGCAGGTCGCCGGCCGGGATGGCACGCACGGGCACGCCAAGCTCGGCCTGGAGCACGGGGGCCACCGCCTCGCCGACATACACCGAGCTGCCCGAGCCGGTGATGACCACGTGCTCGGGGCGGAACGCCAGCACGCGCTCGATCAGCTCACGGTGCGCGACGGCCTGCGAACCGGCCGTAACCCGCCATGTGGCAGGCTGCTGGAGAATCTCGCGCAGGGTGTCGGCATAGCCCAGCTCACGCTGGCGGGCCTCGGGCGCAGCACGCAGCGCGGCGAGTTCGGGAACCACATGTTGAGGTTGGACTGTCATTTGGGCTTGACTTCGGTACGCTTAAAAACGAAAGATAACGAAACTTACGATTGCAGGGTATATCCGAGGAAAACCGACATGCAAGCCTTTTCGACCGAAACCCCCACGCTCGCGAACCTCGACCTGCCCCCCGGCAAGCGGACCCGCCTGCAACGCATTCTCTACGGCCATGGCCCGGGCAACGGCACCCTTCTGGTGCTGCCACTGGACCAGGGCCTGGAGCATGGTCCCACCGATTTCTTCCCCCATCCGCCCGCCCTCGACCCGACCTACCAGTTCCGCCTGGCCGAGGCCGGTGGCTTTTCCGCCATCGCGCTGGGCATCGGCCTGGCCACCAAGTACATGGGCCAGCATGCCGGCCGCGTGCCGCTCATCCTGAAGCTCAACGGCAAGACCAATATCGCCGGTGACGGCGATGCAACCTCGCCGCAGTTCGCCTCGGTGGAAGACGCCGTGCGCCTGGGCGCCGATGCCGTGGGCTATACGCTCTACGTGGGCTCGCCCCGTCAGCACGACGAACTGCGCCAGCTGCGTCAGGTACGCGAAGACTGCGACCGCTACGGCATGCCGCTGGTGCTGTGGTCGTATCCGCGCGGTTCGGCCATCGACGCGAAGGGCGGCAAGGGTTCGCTCTATGCGCAGGATTACGCTGCGCGCGTGGCCCTGGAAGTAGGTGCCGACATCGTGAAGCTGCACGAGCCGGACGATCGTCGTGACGGCGCTCCTGCGCCCTACGACACGCTGGTCGAAGACGCAGCGGCACGTACGTCGCGCGTGGTCCGCTCGGCGGGCCGCACCATCGTGCTGTTCTCCGGTGGCGAGAAGAACGACGACGACGCGGCCGTGCTGCGCAAGGTGGAGTTCTACATGCAGTCGGGTGCCACGGGCGTGATGTTCGGCCGCAACATGTGGCTGCGTCCGTTCGAGCAGGCCGTGGCGCTCACCCGCCAGGTGCATGAGATCATGAAGCGTTATCCGCGATAGGAACCGGCCAGTGACCGACGAGCGCCACGACGAAGCCTGGGCCGGCTGTCTGTGCTGTTCCCCGCCTGTGTCCAAAGCACAGGCGGAGGCGGCACGGGCCTCCGGAAAGAACCCGCTCGAAACGGCGCCCGTCGCCGCCGACCTGCGCCTGGTGGATTTCGCCCCTCGCAGCATGCTCGGCGGCACGGCCACTCGCGTGGAGGTGCCACGCTTCCCCGTGATCGACGTGCATACCCATCTCACATGGATGCGCAACACGCGCGGCGGCGTGTCGCTTGGCGAAGACATGCTGCAGTTCGCCGACCCGGCCGCGCTGCTGCCCCTGATGGACCGCAAGCACATCCGCTGCATGGTGAACCTTACCGGCGGCGTAGGCCGGGGGCTGGAAGACTCCATCGCCCGCTTCAACCATGCCGCACCGGGGCGCTTCCTCACCATGACGGAACCGTCGTTTCATCTGTTCGGCGAGGGCAACTACCCTGCCCTGCAAGCCGATGCACTGGAACATGCCGCGCTGGCAGGTGCCTGCGGACTGAAGCTCCTGAAGACACTCGGCCTGTATCTGCGCGAAGGCATCGACAGCGGCGCGCTGGTGGGCCTCGACGATCACCGCTTCGATCCCATGTGGGAAACCTGTGCCGCCTTCGGCCTGCCCGTGTTCCTGCACACGGCCGATCCGCTGGCGTTCTTCACACCCACCGACCGGCACAACGAGCGCTACGAGGAACTGGCCCAGCATCCGGACTGGTCGTTCTACGGCGCCGACTATCCCAGCCATGCCCAGCTCATGGCCGCGCGCGACCGCGTGATCGAACGCCATCCACGCACCACCTTCGTGCTGTTGCACGTGGGCAACCAGGGCGAACGGCTGGATGACCTGGAAGCCACCCTGGCCCGCTATCCGAACACCATGGTGGACATCAGCGCGCGCATCGGTGAACTGGGACGCCAGCCCAGGCGCAGCCGTGCCTTCATCGAGCGCTATCAGGATCGCGTGCTTTTCGGCACGGATGCGGTGCCGCCGCCTTATGGCGATTCGGTGCCGCAGCAGCTGCTCTGCGACGAGCTTTACGAGATCTACTATCGCTTCCTCGAAACCGAAGACGAGTATTTCGACTACGCGCCATCGGCCTCGCCGCCCCAGGGGCGTTGGTCGATCTACGGCCTGGGCCTGTCTTCGGCTATCCTGCGCAAGGTGTACCACGACAACGCCGCGCGCCTGCTGCGCCTGGACTGAAACCACGACATGACCGAACGACGCGGAACGACGCGCCCCACCAAGCTGCTGATCGAGGAACGGCGACGCGCCATCGTCGACCGGGTACGCCAGGAAGGCCGGGTCACCGTCGATGACCTCGTCAGCCGCTATGGCGTATCTGCCGTGACGGTACGCGGTGATCTCGAAGCCCTGGAACTGGCCGGCCTGCTCAAGCGTTCGCACGGCGGCGCCGTGCCGCAGGACGCTTCCCAGCAGGACACGCCGCTTCCGATCAAGGAAACCCGCCGGCTGGCAGAGAAGCGCCGTATCGGCGAGGCCGCCGCGCGGATGATCGGCGATGGCGAGACGATCATCCTCGACTCGGGCTCCACCACGGTGGAGATCGCGCGCTGCATCCGCCAGCGCAAGTGGGGCTCGCTCACGGTCATCACCAATGCGCTCAATATCGCACTGGAACTGAGCGGCCTGCCCAGCGTCCGCGTGATGATGCTGGGCGGCATGTTGCGGCAGACGTCGTACTCCCTGGTGGGCCTGGATGCCGAACGCGCCCTATCCCGCCTTTCGGCCGACCGCCTGTTCCTCGGCGTAGACGGGCTCGACGCCACCGTCGGCGTGACCACACCCGACCCGCAGGAAGCCTCGCTCAACGCGATGATGGTGAAGGCCTCACGCGAGGTGGTGGCCGTCTGCGACTCCAGCAAGCTCGGCCAGCGCAGCCTCGCGGTGATCGCCCCCATCGCCGACCTGGACGTCATCATCACCGACACCAGCGCCAGCAAGACCCACGTAGCCTCCCTCCGCGACCAACACGTAGAAGTCGTCCTTGTGTAGGAGCGCGCCTGCGCGCGACCGTTTGATACGCGGCATCTCCGAATAAGGGGCCTTCCTACCGAGGGGGAACCTACCGAAGGGGCGGGAGCCGATCGCATCGGCGATGGACGCTCCGTAGTAAAGCAGCCTTTGGAGGCTTCGCTGCGTAGGAAGGGCTCGCCTTACGGCCTCGCGTTCGGCGCTCGAACGTGGCTAAGAACGAGCCAGCGGGGGCGGCCCTCCCCACGCTGCCGCAAGCTGCTTGCTCGCCGCACGTCGCGACAGCCTGCTCACGCTCCACACATTGCGACCACCTGCTTCTGTAGGAGCGTGCTTGCGCGCGACCAGTGGTACGAATGGGTTGATGGTTTTCGTGACAACCGGTCGCGCGCAAGCACGCTCCTACAGTTCTTCCAGGCGCAGGCGGGCGGAGGCCAGGAGGCGGCTGATGCGGTCGGCAGCTTCTTTTGATTGCGCAGCCAGGACGCGGACTTCTTCTGCCACCACGCCGAAGCCTTTGCCTTCGGCACCTGCGCGTGCTGCCTCGATGGCGGCGTTGAGGGAAAGGACGTGGGTCTGGAAGGAGATTTTCGAGACAGTCGACGCAATGGTCTCCACGCGGCTGGTGAGGTCGAGGACGTGGCTGTCGGTATCGTGACGTGCGGTGACATCCTGGCCGTGCATCACCAGCCTTGCCGAACGGCCTTCCGAATCGCGGATGACGCTTACCGTGGCCGTGACGCGCAGGTCGCCACCGTCGTGACGCTCCAGCACCATCGATGCCGGCGCGTCGCGCTGGTCGTCCAATGCCGCGCGGCCCGAGGCGCCCACGGCTTCGAGGATGTTGGCGTTGCCGCGCGGTGCTTCGCCGCCCAGCAAATCGCGCAACAGGGGGTTGCCCGTCAGCCAGCAGCCATCCAGTGCCCATTCGGCAACGAGGTTGCTGCGGTCGATGGCCTGGAGGCGGATGCGGTCTTCCTCGCTGCGCAGCTTGGAGTTTGTGATGTTCGCCATGATCGCGACGAATTTTTCGATGGCTCCGCCGTCCGCCCGCACGGGATTGATCACCATCGATACCCAGTAGGGTTCGCCATCCTTGCGGTAGTTGAGTATTTCTTCGTAGATCGCCTGGCCTGCATGCAGGCGCTGACGCACCGCCGCTACCGTATGCGGGTTGGTTGCCCTGCCCTGCAAGACATCACCCGGGCGCCGGCCGATGATGTCTTCGGGTGCGAAGCCCGACATGCGCTCGAAGCCATGATTCACATACTCGGTCATACCGGATGCATCGGTGATGATGACGGCGTTGTCCGTGTGATCCGCCACCATCGACAGCAATCGCAGGGCATCGCGACGCGCCACGTCCGCGCTCACGTCGCGTACGAAGGCCGTGTAGTAGATGCCATGGTCCAGACGGATGCGCGACATCGCCAGCGATACCCATAGCTTTGTGCCATCGGCACGCTCAAGCTGCACTTCGCGGCTCGTGCCCACGATGCGGTCGGGCTGGCCTTCGCGATTGGCATCGATCAAGGCATCGTGACCGGCGCGCAATGCAAACGGCACCAGCATCGAGACGTTGCGGCCCAGTACGTCTGCCCGTGGATAGCCCCACAGGTGTTCCGCCGATGCGTTGTAGAAAATAACGTTGTTTGCGGCATCAATCGTCACTACTGCGTCGAGTGCCTGCTCCAGCGTCTGTTCCAGCGTGCGAAAGGCACTCTCGTCCACCGACGTGGCCTCCTTCGCAGGTGCGGTTTCATGCAGCCAGCGCGCAAGCCACCGCGTAATGATCTTCTTCATCGCCCTGCCGTTCCCTTGTCCATGTGGTGTGCGCCGTTAACGGCCGGGCGATGTGACGGCTTGATGCGATGTCAGTCGGCTGCGACTTTCCGCCACGCCGACTCGGGGCAAGGAAACATGTGCTCGCTGACGAAATCGATGAAAACGCGCAGTTTCGGCAGCACGTGCCGTCCCGATGGCCACAGCAGGTTGAAGCAGCTGGATGCGTCGAGGTAGTCGTCGAGCAAGGTCACCACCTCGCCACGCTGCAAGGCGCCACGCGACGAATGATCCGGCACGAAGGCGATGCCGAAGCCGCGCGCGGCAAAGCAGATACGCGTCTGGATATCGTTGCAGATGAGGGATTCGGGGATGCGCAGCTCGGGGCCGTCGTAGCGCAGCGGCCAGGTTTCCAGTCGTCCCGTGCTCGGATAGCGATAGTGCATGCAGTGATGGGCGAGCAGGTCTTCCGGTTTTTTTGGCTCGCCGTGTGCTTGCAGGTAGGCCGGCGATGCGATGAGGTGCCGGTTGAAACTGCCGAGGTAACGCCCTGCAAGTCGTGAGTCCGTCGGTTTGCCCACGCGGATCACGGCATCGAAACCTTCGTCGATCACGTCCACCACGCGATCGGTGAAATCCAGATCGAGCACCACGTCGGGATAGCGTTTCGCGAACTCCGCAAGCAGTGGCAAGGTGAGGTCGTTGACGGTGGGCAGGCTGATGCGCAAACGTCCCTGCGCCGTGCCAAGCCGCTCGGACAGCTCGGCCTTCGCTGCCTCGGCTTCAGTCAGGATGCGCCGGCAGCGCACCAGGAAGAGCTGCCCTTCGGCGGTGAGCGCCACGCTGCGCGTGCTGCGATGAAACAGGCGCACGCCCATGTCCTGTTCCAGCCGCGCGATGGCCTTGCCCACGGCGGCGGCGGTGACACCCAGCGAGCGGCCGGCATCCACGAAGCTGCGTGCATCGGCCACGCGTACGAAGGTCTGGAGGCTGCCCAGGCTGTCCATGGCGGATTCCCATTGCGGACAGATATGTCCGGATACTGGGGAACTGTACCCGCCTTTTTCCCGAATGAGGGAGTTCCTAAGGTGGCAGGTATTCCTTTACCCGAGTATCCGCCATGTCTCCCCAACCCTTCGGTGAGCCGTCCATCGGTCCCGACGGCAGCCTCTGCGCTGCCCCGGAAGCGCCCGTCGCCGACACAGCGCCTTTTCCGCTGGCTGGTCTTATTGCGCTGGCCAGCGGCGGCTTCATCACCATCATCACCGAAGCCTTGCCGGCCGGCCTGCTCCCGACCATGAGCGCCAGCCTCGGCATCAGCCAGGCACTGGTGGGCCAGCTGGTGACGATTTACGCCATCGGCTCGCTGCTGACGGCGATTCCCCTGGTGGCGGCCACGCGGCACCTGGGTCGCAAGCCGTTGCTGATGACGGCCATGGCGGGGTTTCTCTTCGCCAATACCATCACGGCGATGTCGTCGTCGTATCCGCTCATCCTCGTGGCGCGGCTCATTGCCGGCGTGAGTGCGGGCCTGTTGTGGGCGCTGCTCGCCGGATATGCCACGCGCATGGTGTCGCCCTCGCAGCAGACACGCGCCATGGCGATCGCCATGGCTGGCGCGCCGCTGGCGCTGTCCCTGGGCATCCCGGCAGGCACCCTGCTCGGCCAGCAGATAGGCTGGCGCTGGAGCTTCGGCATCATGTCGATGCTGAGCTTCGTGTTGCTGGTATGGGTACGTGCGACGCTGCCCGACTTCGCCGGCCAGCGTGACGGCGGGCCGCTCGATCTGCGCCGTGTCTTCCGCCTGCCGGGCGTGGCGCAGGTGCTGGGTACGATGCTGGTGTTCGTGCTTGCGCACAACGTGCTCTACACCTATGTGGCACCCGTGCTTGCCGTGGCAGGCGTGGGCGATAAGGTGGATCGCTATCTGATGCTGTTCGGTGTGGCGTCTATCGTTGGCATCTGGGTCGCCGGTGCACTGGGTGACCGGATGATGCGCACGCTGGTGCTGCTGGGCATCGTCGGTTTTCTCGGTGCCACGGCGGCGATTGCCCTGTGGCCGGCATCGCCTGCCGTGCTGGCCGCGGCGCTCGGCGTGTGGGGGCTGGCTTTTGGCGGCTCTCCGGCGCTGCTCCAGACGGCACTGAGTCGTAACGCCGGGGAATCGGCGGACGTGGCCCAGTCGCTACTGGTCACGGGCTGGAACACCGCCGTGGCCGGTGGCGGCCTGCTGGGTGGCGTGATCCTCGACGGCGTGGGTGCCACGGCGCTGTCCTGGGCCGTGTTGCCCATGCTTGCCATCACCTTGTGGATCGGCTGGCATCCACGCGCCTGGCAAAAGCTGGTGTAGGAGCGTGCCTTGCGCGCGACCGGGCGAAGCGAATGAATGAATGGGTTCGCGATAATCGGTCGCGCGCGAGGCGCGCTCCTACAGGAAGCGCTCGCCTTACTTCACTTCGGCGATGTCGCGCACGCTGTATACGTCGATGGCGTATGGCGTGCCCGCGTTGGCGGTGGGGTGGAAGCGGCCGAAGACCGTCGCGCTGGCCTGTGCCCCCGCCGAGGTGATGGCACGGCGGAAAGCCGAGACATCGCGCTTGTGGCTGTTGGCTTCGTCGATATTGAGCGCGATCTGTCCCTGGCACTGGCCGTCGCTGAGGATTGCCGTCTTGCCCTGCGAGCTGGCCACCGCACGCACGGTGACCGTGGTATCGACATAGCGCAAGGCCGTGCCCAGGAGGGTGCAGACCGTATCCGGCGGCGCCTCTTCCACGGTGCGGGCATCGATCTGGCCCGTGGCCAGCGCGAACAGGAGCGCGGCCCCCGCCGCCCTCAGGAATGGATGGATATGCATGGTTTCCCCCTTGCTCGTATCCGCCCGGCGCGCCGGGCAAGGGGAAGATCGTTCCGATTGCCGCATCGCGTCAATAAGAAAAATGCCGGTTCGGCAGCCGGGCCACGGCGGGCTTAGAATGGCCCATGGCTCCGCATCCCCACCTCAGCGTCCGCAGCTACGACGGCGACACCGGCAGCGACCGGCACGAGTACGCCCAGATCGTGCTGCCCGTGCGCGGGCTGGTGTCGCTGGATATCGATGGCCGTGAAGGCCGGGCCGGTGCGGCCATGGCGGCTTTCGTGGCCCAGGATACCCGCCATACCACGGTGGGCGAGGTGCCCAACCGCTCGCTGATCGTGGATCTCGATGCGTCCCTGCTGCCCGGCAATATCACCAGCCGCCTGGCGGAACGTCCCTTCGTGCCCATGACGCCAGCGGCCATGGCGCTCGTGGAATACATGCGGATCACCCTGGACGAGGGCCGACAGACGCCCGAGGCGCTGTCGCTATGGGTACCCCTGCTGCTGGACGCACTCACCCGCGAGGCGCCCCGCCCCGTATCCCGGCTTGCCCGCATCCTGGGTGACGTCGAGAACGCACCTCACCAACCCTGGACAGCCGCCGACATGGCCGCACGCGGCGCCATGAGCGTCAGCCGCCTGCACGAGTTGTTCCGCAGCGAGCTGGACACAACGCCCCGGGCGTGGCTGGCGAATCTGCGCCTGCGGCGTGCCAGCGAACAACTGGTGCGTGGCGACGAGGCCATCGCCCGCATCGCCACGGCATGTGGCTTTGCCGACCAGAGCACTCTCACTCGTGCCATGCGGGATGCCATGGGGATCACGCCTGCCGCGTATCGCCGCCGTCATCGCGAGAACGGGCCGGAAAACGGGTAACTCGCACTGAAGCTGTGACTTCACCTGTAGGAGCGCGACCTGCGCGCGACCGGTTGCCGCGAAAGCCATCACTTCCTTCGCATCACCGGTCGCGCGCAAGGCGCGCTCCTACAGGTGAGGGGCAATCTACTGGTCTGGACTATTCCGTGCTGTCCATCGCGAGACCGTGCCCAAAAACATGTAGTCCCCGCCAAGCCATGCGCATGCTGCTTCAGGCATCCTGACTGGCCTGGACGGAGGCATGCATGGCGGTCACGACGAAAACCTGGCTCGGTATCGCCTGCGGTGTGCTTGCCGGTGCCCTCTGGGGTGCCGTATTCCTGGCGCCGGAACTGGTGGGCGATTTCTCGCCTCTGCAACTGGCGGCCGGTCGCTATCTCGTCTACGGCGCGATATCCGTGGTGCTCTTGCTACCGCGTTGGCCTGCGTTGCGTGGCTGGGTAACGGCATCGCATTGGCGCACGTTGGCGGGGCTGGGACTGCTCGGTAACATCGTTTACTACGTCGCCGTCGCTGCCGCCGTGCAATGGGGTGGTGTCGCGGTCACGTCGCTGGTGATCGGTTTCCTGCCTGTCTGCATCACGCTGATCGGAAGCCGCGATCATGGCGCGGTGCCACTGCGAAGGCTGGCACCGTCCCTGCTGCTCAGCGTCGTCGCCATTGCCTGCATCGGTTGGCAATCGTTTGGCGACACCACGAGCACCCGCACATCGTTCGAACGCATCGCCGGCCTGGCCTGCGCCGCGATCGCCCTTGTCTCCTGGACGATCTACGCCATCCGCAACGCGCGGTGGCTGGCCCGGCTTGAGCACGTGTCGTCGCATGACTGGAACCTGCTGACCGGCGTCGCAACCGGCGCGCTCTCACTGCTGCTGGTGCCTGCTGCGCTGTGGTTCGATCCGCGCGCACATGACATGGCCGCATGGCTGCGATTTGCAGCGGTGAGCACGGGCGTGGCGGTGTTCGCCTCCATCGTGGGCAATGGCCTGTGGAATCGCATGAGCCGCCTGCTGCCACTGACGCTCGTCGGCCAGATGATCCTGTTCGAAACCCTGTTCGCGCTGCTCTACGGATTCCTGTGGGAATCACGCTGGCCGCACCCTGCCGAGTGGGTGGCGATGGTGGCCGTATCCGCCAGCGTAGTGCTATGCGTACGAGCACACAGATCCCCGTAGGAGCGCGCCTTGCGCGCGACCGGTACAGGTCCGGGCGCCCAGTGTTATTCGGTCGCGCGCAAGGCGCGCTCCTACAACGCCCGGGTTGCCTCAGGCGATGTTCGCCAGCGTGGCGCCAGATCCCTGTAGGAGCGCGCCTTGCGCGCGACCGGTCTGGAGTCGTGAGCTCACATTTTCATACCGGTCGCGCGCAAGGCGCGCTCCTACAAGGCTTCTGTCAGGCTTTGCCTGCCGCGATGTTCACGCTGATGGCAATGATGAACACGTTGAAGAAGAAGGCGATGACGCTGTGCATGAGGGCCACGCGACGCAGGTAACGCGTGGTGATCTGCACGTCGGAAACCTGGAACGTCATGCCGATGGTGAAGGAGAAATAGGCGAAGTCCCAGTAATCCGGGTCATCCGTCTTGGGGAAATCGAGGCCCTGGTGCTGCTTGCCGAAATCGCCGTAGTACCCATGCGCGTAGTGCAACGCAAAGAGCGTATTCATGAACGTCCATGAGAGCACGATCGTCAGTGCCGCCACGGCGATATCCATCACCCCGCCCTTCCCCGACGATTGCAGTTCCGTGCTGACCGCGGCGAGCACCACGGTGGACAACGCCACCCCGCTCAGCAAGGTCGTCCAGCGACCACTGTCCTGTAGCCGCGCCTGGTGCCGCATATGCGTTGCGTTGGCCTCACGGAAAATCACGATGATGGAAACGAGATAAACCACCGCCCCAAGATCGAACCCGAGCAGGAGCGACAGCCGCACAGGCAGCCCGAGCGACACCATGAGCACACCGGCAGCGATGGCAACCACTGCCGCGATAAGCAGTCGTGGCCGCGCCTTGATATAGCGAAGCGGGCCCAAGGTTTTGCGTGATGTCGGTTCAGTCATGCAGCACTCCTCGGATCTGCCCGGACTATACGCCGCACATGGTAAAGACACAGAGCCCTGTAGGAGCGCGCCTTGCGCGCGACCGGTACAGGTCCGTGCGCCCGGTGATATCCAGTCGCGCGCGAGGCGCGCTCCTACAACGTCCGGGTAGCCTCAGGCGGTGTTCGCCAGCGTGGCGCCCGCCCCCCTGTAGGAGCGCGCCTTGCGCGCGACCGGTACAGGTCCGTGCGCCCGGTGATATCCGGTCGCGCGCGAGGCGCGCTCCTACAACGTCCGGATAGCCTCAGGCGATGTTCGCCAGCGTGGTGCCAGATCCCTGTAGGAGCGCGCCTTGCGCGCGACCGGGGTGGAATCGTGTGTTCACCGTTTCATAACGGTCGCGCGCGAGGCGCGCTCCTACAGGGAGACGTGTTTTCGTCAGGTTGATCGCGCGGGGGTCAGGGTTCGGTTATCAGTTCGCGCATGACGGTGGTGGCGTAGGCGCCGGACGGCAGGGCGAACTGCACTTCGAGGGCGCCATCGTCCAGCCAGCGCCAGGACAGGTCGGTGGGCTTCAGACGCAGTGCGCGGCGCTCCTGGTCCATGCGGGCACCGGCAAGGCCCGTGACGATATCGGGATCGCGGGCCGCCACCGAGCGTTCCAGCTCGCCTGCCGCATCGCCCGCCGGCGTTTCACCCTGCCCCCACAATGGCCCCGTGGGGTGGATGTCGAAGCGGGCCACGCGTTCGGCCAGCGTGTCGTTGAATGCCTCGGGCCCGAACCATGAGCGCGAGCCATCGAGGCCCCAGATCTCGCCTTCCATCTGCGTATCCCAGTTGCCCGCACGCACGCGCTCCGCCAGCACGCCATTGAAGATGTGCGAGCGAGCCGCAGACAGCAGGATCGAGCGCTTGTCGCGATCCACGCGGCGGCCGGCGAACATGGCCTTGGCCTGCTCGACGTTGCGACCGCCGAGGCCGAAGCGCTGTTCGCCGAAGTAGTTGGGAACGCCACGTGCCGCGATGGAGGCAAGACGTTCCTCGGCCGCCGCACGATCACCTTCGATATCGCGCAGGACCAGCACGAAACGATTGCCCCGCAACGCGCCGCGTTTGATCTTGCGCGAGTGCCGGCCAAGCGAGGTCAGCGTAACGTCAGCATGCGGGAACGTGGTCCAGTCCGGTTCCGCCTTGCCCGGCAGCTGCACGGTGAAGACCTGCGTGGTGACGGCATGGCGATCCTTCATGCCCGCAAAGCCCACGTTGAGTGGCGGCACGCCGGCGAACTTCGCTACTTCGCGTGCTACCCAGTCGGTATTGGCGCCGCGCTTTTCCACACGCAGGAAGACATGCTCGCCTGCACCATCCGGCTCGTAGCCCAGGATTTCATCCACACGGAAGTCGTCCGGCGTGGAACGCAGGCGGGCGCGCAGCGGCGGCACGCCGAAGGCATGGGGCAGGACATCGTCGGTCATGGATAAAACGCCTTACAGAAGGAACAGGGTGGCAAGCCCGAGGAAGATGAAAAAACCACCGCTGTCGGTGACGGCGGTGATGAGAACGCTGGAGCCCAGCGCAGGATCGCGCCCGAGCTTCACCATCAGCATGGGAATGCCAACACCCATGAAGGCGGCCAGCAGCAGGTTGAGTGTCATCGCGGCGGTCATCACGACACCGAGCGAGGCGCTGCCGTAAAGCAGGTAGGCAACGACGCCGATGGCACCGCCCCACACGACGCCGTTGAACAGGGCCACGCCCAGTTCCTTGCGCCACAGGCGGCGGACCTGCGATACACCGACCTGCTCCAGCGCCATGGCACGCACGATCATCGTGATGGTCTGGTTGCCGGAGTTGCCACCGATGCCGGCCACGATGGGCATGAGCGTCGCCAGCGCCACCAGTTTCTCGATGGAATGCTCGAACAGGCCGATGACGCGCGAGGCGATGAAGGCGGTGACGAGGTTGATCGCCAGCCACGCCCAGCGGTTGCGCACCGATTTCCACACCGAAGCGAAGATGTCTTCTTCCTCGCGCAGGCCGCCGCGCGACAGCGCCTCGGTTTCGCTTTCCTCGCGGATGAAGTCGAGCATCGCATCCACGGCGATGCGGCCGATGAGATGCATGTTGGCATCGACGACGGGTGCGGTGACGAGGTCGTAGCGCTCGAACGCCTGGGCCACGTCGTAGGCGTCGTCTTCGGGACGGAAGGTGTTCACGTCCGGCGCCATGATCTCGTGGACCATCTTGTCCGGCGAATTCACCAGCAGCCAGTGCAACGGCAGCACCCCCGTCAGCACGCTCTCGTTATTCACGACGAAGAGCTTGTCGGTCTGCGCGGGCAGTTCGTCGAAGCGGCGCAGGTAACGCAGCACCACTTCGAGGCTGATGTCCTCGCGAATGGTGACCATGTCGAAATCCATCAACGCGCCGACCTGGTCGTCCTCGTAGGACATGGCCGCCTGCACGCGCTCGCGCTCCTGCGCGTCGAGGCTGGCCATGAGTTCCGGCAGCACCTCGGTGGGCAGGTCGTCCACGAGGTCGGCCAGCTCATCGGCGTCCAGCGGTTCGACGGCGGCGAGGATTTCGCGGTCGTCCATGTCCGCGATGAGCGATTCGCGGACCGAGTCGGACACTTCGAGCAGGATTTCACCGTCCTGGTCGGACTTCACCCGTTGCCAGACGGCGAGGCGGTCTTCCAGCGGCAGCGCTTCGAGAACATCAGCGAGGTCGGCCGGGTGCAGTTCGTCGAGCCGGGCCTGAAGCTCGGCATCGACCTCCGCCAGCGCATCGTCGCCGGCCGAGGATTCCAGCAGGCCAGTGCGCCGCCGCAACAGTGCGACGATCGCCTCCGGCCTGCCGTGCAGGCGAGGCCC
Organism: Luteibacter anthropi; assembly: GCF_023699965.1. Lineage (NCBI taxonomy): Bacteria > Pseudomonadati > Pseudomonadota > Gammaproteobacteria > Lysobacterales > Rhodanobacteraceae > Luteibacter > Luteibacter anthropi. The sequence continues at coordinate 3,149,457 of NZ_CP077072.1, read as the reverse complement.
GGAGGACCGGGTCTCGGCCTCGCTCACAGGCGCTCCACGAGCACGCTGGCCATCGCGGCGATGCCTTCGCGGCGGCCGGTGAAGCCCAGGGTCTCGGTGGTGGTGGCCTTGATGCTGATGCGGTCGGTGTCGGTGGCGAGATCCTCGGCGATCGCCTCACGCATGGCCTGCGCGTGCGGATTCACCTTGGGTGCCTCGCAGATCACCGTGATGTCGGCATTGACCAGCGCGTAACCGCGCTCGCGCAACATGTCGCGAACGGCACGCACGAAGCTGCGGCTGTCGGCGCCATGCCATTTTTCGTCGGTGGGCGGAAAGTGCTTGCCGATGTCGCCCAGCGCCAGCGAACCCAGCAGCGCATCGCACAGCGCATGCAGCACGACATCGCCATCGGAATGGGCAAGCAGGCCGTGCGTGTGCGACACGCGCACGCCGCCGAGCATCACGTGGTCGCCCTGCCCGAAAGTGTGGACGTCGAATCCCTGTCCGATACGGATCATCGTGTTCTCTCCAGCAGGAACTCCGCCAGCGCGAAATCCGCGGGCGTGGTTACCTTGATATTGTCTTCCGAGCCTTCCACGAGCAGCGGCGCGTGCCCTGCCCGCTCCATCGCCATCGCTTCATCGCTGACCACGATACCGTCGGTCGCGGCAAGGCGAAGTGCACGCGCCAGCTCGCCGCGACGAAACATCTGCGGGGTGAAGGCACGCCAGCGACCATCGCGCGGTTCGGTGGCGACACTGTGACAACCGGCATCGGCACGTTTCAGGGTGTCGCGCAACGGCGCCCCAAGCAGACCGCCACCGGCCTCGCCGGCCAGGTCGATCAGGCGCGAGATGTCGGCGGCGCGCACGCAGGGTCGCGCGGCGTCATGCACCAGCACGAAGGCGTCGTCGGATACGTCGGCCGGCAAGGCGTCGATGCCTGCCAGCACGGAATAACTGCGCTCGCTGCCGCCGATGGCGGTAAGCAGCGGCTTGCCCAGGATGTGGTCCGTGGCGGCGAAGTGTTCGTCGTCGGCCGCGATCACCACCAGCAGGCCGGCGATGCGCGGATGCGCGGCCAGCCGTTCCAGGGTGTGGTCCATCAGCGGTCGCCCGGCAACCGCCTGGTATTGCTTCGGCCGGTCGCCGCCGGCCCGGACGCCCTTGCCGGCGGCCGGTAATACGCACCAGAGCGCATCCATCACTGGCCGCCGGTAACGGGCGGCGGAGGCGGAGGCGCGCTGGTCGCGGCCCCCGGCTCCACCACCTGGTAGAACGTCTCGCCGGGCTTGATGAGGCCCAGTTCCTGGCGCGCACGCGCTTCCGTCGCCTGCTCGCCGTGCTTGAGGTCTTCCACGTCGGCGGCCAGGGCCTGGTTGCGCGTCTGCAACGATGCGTTCTCGTCGGTCTGTTTCTTGACCGATGCCCGCAGGGAATCCACCTCGGCCATGCCCCCACCGCCGACCCACAGCTTGAGCTGCAGCGCGATGAGGATCATGACCAGGATCAGACCGACCCAGCGGAGGATGGCCGCGTTGCTCAAGGCCTGGCTCAGCCCGGCAGCTTGGACAGGTTGGGGAACGCGTGGCGACCGGCGTACTTCGCCTTGGCGCCCAGGGCTTCCTCGATGCGCAGCAGCTGGTTGTACTTGGCAACGCGATCGGTACGGCAGAGCGAGCCGGTCTTGATCTGCGTGGCGGTGGTGGCCACGGCGATGTCGGAAATGGTGGTGTCTTCCGTTTCGCCCGAGCGGTGCGAGACGATGGCGGCGTACTTCGCGCGGTCGGCCATGGCGATGGCTTCGAGCGTTTCGGTGAGCGTGCCGATCTGGTTGACCTTGATGAGGATCGCGTTGGCGATCTTCTTGTCGATGCCTTCCTGGAAGATCTTCGGATTGGTCACGAACAGATCGTCGCCGACCAGCTGGATGCCACCGTTGACCACCTTGGTGAGGTGCGCCCAGCCATCCCAGTCGCCTTCGGCCATGCCGTCTTCGATGGTGACGATCGGATACTGCTTCGCCCACGAGGCCAGGGTGTCCACCCACTGTTCCGGCGTGAAGACCTTGCCTTCGCCTTCGAGGTCGTACTTGCCGTCCTTGAAGAACTCGGAGCTGGCCACGTCGAGGCCCAGCAGGATGTCGCTGCCCATCTTGAAGCCGGCCGCGTTCACCGCTTCGAGGATGGTGTCGAGCGCTGCCACGTTGGACTTCAGGTTCGGCGCGAAGCCGCCTTCGTCGCCCACGGCGGTGTTGAGGCCGGCCTTCTTGAGCACGGACTTCAGCGCGTGGAAGATCTCGGCGCCGTAACGCAGTGCCTCGGCGAAGCTCGGCGCGCCGACGGGCAGCACCATGAACTCCTGCACGTCGACGTTGTTGTCGGCATGGGCGCCGCCGTTGATGATGTTCATCATCGGCACCGGCAGCGAGCCGCCGCCGTCCACCATCAGGTACTGCCACAGGGCCTGCTTCTTCGAAGCGGCCACGGCATGCGCGGCGGCCATGGAAACGCCCAGCAGCGCGTTGGCGCCCAGGTTGCCCTTGTTGTCGGTGCCGTCCAGGGCGATGAGCTTGCCGTCCAGGCCCTTCTGGTCGGCCGCGTCGTAACCGGCCAGCGCCTTGGCGATGGTGGTGTTGACGTTTTCGACCGCCTTTTTCACGCCCTTGCCGCCGTAGCGGGATGTGTCGCCGTCGCGCAGCTCCACCGCTTCGCGGGTGCCGGTGGACGCGCCGCTGGGCACGGCCGCGCGGCCGAACGAACCGTCGGCGAGGGTGACCTCGGCTTCGAGGGTGGGATTGCCGCGGGAATCGAGGATTTCGCGGGCGTGGATCTTGGTGATGGACGTGGTCATGCGCTTCCCGTTACGAGGTGGAATGACGGAACACGGCCGCGGCGCGCATGAGCGCGCCGCGGCCGGAGACAGGGGGAATATAAGACGATGCGACGCGCGTGAGCCAGTACGGACGACGCGCGGGCATGCACATCGTCAGGCGTGGTCCTTGAAACCGCGGCGCTTCACGGCCTGGTCGAGCTCCAGGAGCGTTTCGAGGAGTTCTTCCATCTGGTCGAGCGGCCAGGCGTTGGGACCGTCGCTGAGGGCCTTGGCCGGCTCCGGATGCGTCTCGGCGAACAGGCCCGACACACCCACGGCCACCGCCGCACGGGCCAGCACCGGCACGAATTCGCGCTGACCGCCCGAGCTGGTGCCCTGGCCGCCCGGCAGCTGCACCGAATGGGTGGCGTCGAACACCACGGGGCAACCGGTTTCGCGCATCACCGCCAGCGAACGCATGTCGGAGACGAGGTTGTTGTAGCCGAAGCTGGCACCGCGCTCGCAGACCAGGATGTCGTGGTTGCCGACATCGAAGGCCTTCTGCACCACGTTCTTCATGTCCCAGGGGGCGAGGAACTGGCCTTTCTTGATGTTCACCGGCTTGCCGGCGCGGGCCACGTTCTGGATGAAGTCGGTCTGGCGGCAGAGGAAGGCCGGGGTCTGGAGTACATCGACGACCGAGGCGACCTCGTTCATCGGCGTGTATTCGTGCACGTCGGTGATGACCGGCACGCCGATCTGCTTCTTCACTTCGGCCAGCACCTTGAGGCCTTCTTCGAGTCCCGGGCCACGGAAGCTGGCACCCGAGGAACGATTGGCCTTGTCGAAGCTGGACTTGAAGATGAAGTTGACGCCGAGGCGGTCGGTGATTTCCTTGAGCTTGCCCGCGACATCGAGCTGCAGCTGCATCGACTCGATGACGCAGGGTCCGGCGATCAGGAACAGCGGCTGGTCGAGGCCAACCTCGAAACCACACAGTTTCATGCAGCGGACTCCTCGGAGCGGGCGGCGAGCTTCTCGCCGTCGCGCACGGCCTTGAATTCGCGCGCGGCACGCACGAAACCGATGAACAGCGGATGGCCTTCGCGCGGGGTGGAGGTGAATTCCGGATGCGCCTGGCAGCCGAGGAACCACGGATGCGTCTGGCGCGGCAGTTCGACCACTTCGACCAGCAGGTCGTCCATGGACTTGCCCGAGATCACGAGGCCCTTGTCTTCGAAGGACTGGCGATAGCGGTTGTTGAATTCGTAGCGGTGACGATGACGCTCGCGGACGACTTCCTCGCCGTACATCTCGCGGGCCAGCGTGCCGGCCTTGAGGCGGCACTCCTGCGCACCCAGGCGCATGGTGCCGCCGAGGTCGGAGCGCTCGCTGCGCGTTTCGACTTCGCCCGAGGCGGTGGTCCACTCGGTGATGAGGCCGATGACCGGGTCGGGCGTGTTGCGATCGTTCTCGCTGGAATCGGCCTGCTTGAGGCCGGCAATGTTGCGGGCGAAATCGACCACGGCGGCATGCATGCCGTAGCAGATGCCAAAGTACGGCACGCCGTTTTCGCGAGCGTATTGCGCGGCGAGGATCTTGCCCTCGAAGCCACGCTTGCCGAAACCGCCCGGCACGAGGATCGCATCCACGCCGCCAAGCACCTCTTTGGCGCCACGGGCTTCCACTTCCTCGGAATCGACCCACTGCAGGCTCACGCGGGTGGCCTGCTTGATGCCGCCATGGCGCAGGGCTTCGCCCAGCGACTTGTAGGCATCCTTGTGTTCGACGTACTTGCCGACGATGGCGATGTTGACCTCGTCGCGCGGATGCTCCACGGCTTCCACCGTGCGGATCCAGCTGGAGAGATCGGCCGGGCCGGCATCGAGGCCGAGGCGCTTGATGACGAGGTCGTCCAGCCCCTGGTCGTGCAGCCACATGGGCAGCTTGTAGATGACGTCGACATCGATGGTGCTGATGACGGCGTTCTTCGGCACGTTGGTGAACAGCGCGATCTTGTGGCGCTCGCCGTCCGGCAGCGGCTCTTCGCAGCGGCACAGCAGCACGTCGGGCTGGATACCGATGGAGCGCAGCTCCTTCACCGAATGCTGGGTGGGCTTGGTCTTGATCTCGCCCGCGGCCTTGATATACGGCACCAGGGTGAGGTGCACGAACATGCACTTTTCCGGGCCGTGCTCGATGCGCAGCTGGCGGATGGCTTCGAGGAAGGGCAGCGACTCGATGTCGCCCACCGTGCCGCCGATCTCGACCAGGGCCACGTCGAAGCCACGGGTGGCCTCGTGGATGGCGTGCTTGATCTCGTCGGTGATGTGCGGGATGACCTGCACGGTGGCACCGAGGTAATCGCCGCGACGCTCCTTGCGGATCACCGATTCGTAGATCTTGCCGGTGGTGATGGAGTTCTTGCCGGTGAGGCGGGTACGGACGAAACGCTCGTAATGACCCAGGTCGAGGTCGGTCTCGGCACCGTCGTCGGTGACGTAGACCTCGCCATGCTGGAAGGGGCTCATGGTGCCCGGATCCACGTTGATATACGGATCGAGCTTCATCATGGTGACGGAAAGACCGCGCGCCTCGAGAATGGACGCGAGCGATGCCGCTGCGATGCCTTTCCCGAGGGAAGACACCACACCGCCAGTGACGAAAATCAGGGGAGTCATGCGAGCAGCCAGTGCTGGAAATTTGTATTTTACCCGAGTGCGTCCCCGCTCGCGAGGGGTTGGCTGAACGTTCTCCACCCCGCGCGTGCATCGTCGTACCATCGGGTGCATGAGTACCCACACCTCTCCCGTTTCCGCCCGTCTCCAGGCCCTGCGCGACGCCATGGCCCGTGAAGGCGTCGCCGCCGTGGTCGTGCCCACGGCCGATCCCCACCTGTCCGAATACCTGCCTTCACGCTGGCAGGCCCGGGAATGGTTCTCGGGCTTCACCGGCTCGTCCGGCACGCTGGTGGTCACGGCCGATGGCGGTGGCCTGTGGACCGATTCGCGCTACTTCTCCCAGGCACAGACCGAACTGGCGGGCAGCGGCCTGCCGTTGATGAAGCTCAATACCGGGAACACGCCCGATCACGCCACCTGGCTGGCCGAAAGGATCGGTGAAGGCGAGAGCGTCGCCCTGGCCGGCGACAGCGTGGCCGTCACTTCAGCCGACGCCCTGGCCCAACGGCTGAAGAAGCGCGGCGGCCGCCTGCGTACCGACCTCGACCTGCCCGGCCTCGCGTGGCCGGAGCGTCCGGGCAGCCCCGACGCGCCCGTATACGCCCACGAGGCTCCCTTCGCCAGCGTGAGCCGCACCGAGAAGCTGGGCCACGTACGCGAGGCCATGCGCAAGGCCGGGGCCACGCACCATCTGGTGTCCAGCCTCGACGACGTGGCCTGGCTCACCAACCTGCGCGGTGCCGACGTCGATTACAACCCGGTGTTCCTGGCCCACCTGCTGGTCGGCATCGATAGCGCCACCCTTTTCGTGGACGCCGCCAAGCTGCCGGCAGACGTGAAGACCGCCCTCGCGACCGATGGCATCGCCATCGCCGGGTACGGCAGGGCCGCTTCCACCATCGCAGCCCTGCCGGGCGATGCCGTGCTCATGATCGATCCCGCGAAAGTCGTGGTCGCCGTGCTCGAAGGCCTGCCGGCGGGGGTGAGGCAGGTCCACGCGCCCGCCCCGTCCACCGCCCGCAAGGCACGCAAGACGGGCGACGAGCTGGACCACATCCGCGAGGCCATGCGCCGCGACGGCGCGGCCCTGGCCCGGGCCTTCCGCCGCATCGAGGCGGAGCTGGCGGCAGGCAAGGCCGTCACCGAACTGGACGTGGACACCTTCGTCCGTGAGGCCCGCGCCGCGCAACCCGGCTTCGTGGGCGAGAGCTTCTCCACCATCGCCGGATACCAGGCCAACGGCGCCCTACCCCATTACCGCGCCACCCCTGCTCACTTCAGCCCGCTGGCCGCCAAAGGCCTGCTGCTGGTCGACTCGGGTGGCCAGTATCTAGGCGGCACCACCGACATCACCCGCATGCTGGCCCTGGGGCCGGTCACGGACGAGCAGCGCCGTGACTCCACCCTGGTGCTCAAGGGCATGATCGCGCTGTCGCGGGCCCGCTTTCCCGCAGGCGCCAGCGGCCCGCAGCTGGATGCCCTGGCCCGCGCACCGCTCTGGGCGGCCGGCATGGACTTCGGCCACGGCACGGGTCATGGCGTGGGTTATTTCCTCAATGTCCACGAAGGCCCGCACGGCATCCGGCCGCCCGTGGCCGGCGGCGCGCTGGTGCCGCTGGAGACGGGCATGATCACCTCGATCGAGCCGGGCCTCTACAAACCGGGCCGGCACGGCATCCGCCACGAAAACCTGGCCGTGGTGGTGCAGGCCGATACCACCGAGTTCGGCGAGTTCCGGGCCTTCGAAACCCTGACCCTGTGCCCCTTCGACCGGCGCACCCTGGAACCGGCCCTGCTGGAGCCCTCGGAGCGCGCCTGGCTGGACGACTACCACGCCACCGTACGGGCGGCCCTGTCGCCGTTGCTTGAGGGCGAGGATCGTGCGTGGCTCGAATGGCACTGCGCGCCCCTGTAGGAGCGCGCCTCGCGCGCGACCGGCAGGGCGACAAGGCCACATGCCATCAAAGGTGGATCGAAGTTGATACACATCGTTGTCCCGGTCGCGCGCGAGGCGCGCTCCTACAGGGGGGGATCGCCCGGGCTGGTCTCATCGGGTGATACGGCAACCTGTGAGGCTTGACCGATCCGGTGGGCGTCGCCCATCCTGCCCGGCTACGAATGACCGCGACACCCCATGAATACTCGCTATAACGCCTCAGACATCGAAGTCCTCAGTGGCCTGGACCCGGTCAAGCGCCGGCCGGGCATGTATACCGACACGTCGCGCCCGAACCACCTGGCGCAGGAAGTCATCGACAACTCGGTCGACGAGGCGCTGGCCGGCCACGCGAAGACCATCGACGTCACCGTGTTCAACGACGGCTCGGTGGAAGTCAGCGACGACGGCCGCGGCATGCCCGTGGACATCCACCCCGAAGAAAAGGTGCCCGGCGTCGAGCTGATCCTCACGCGCCTGCACGCGGGCGGCAAGTTTTCCAACAAGAATTACGCCTTCTCCGGCGGCCTGCATGGCGTGGGCGTCTCCGTGGTGAATGCGCTGTCCAACCGGGTCGACGTCACCATCCGTCGCGAAGGCCAGGAATTCCGCATGAGCTTCGCCGACGGCGACCGTGCGAGCGAGCTGGAAGTCATCGGCACGGTGCCGAAGAAGAAAACCGGCACCACGCTGCGCTTCTGGCCCGACCCGAAGTACTTCGATTCCCCGCGCATCCTCGTCTCCAAGCTCAAGCACCTGCTGCGCGCCAAGGCCGTGCTCTGCGCCGGCCTCACCGTGCGCCTCACCGACGAGTCCACAGGCGAAACCGTCGAGTGGTACTTCGAGGACGGCCTGTCCGACTACCTGCGCGGTGAGCTGCAAGGCGCCGAGGCCCTGCCTTCCGACCTGTTCGTGAAGCACTTCGCACGCGACACCGACGCGCTCGATGTCGCCCTGGCGTGGCTGCCCGAAGGCGAGCTGGTGCAGGAAAGCTACGTCAACCTCATTCCCACCGCCCAGGGCGGCACGCATGTGAACGGCCTGCGTTCGGGCCTCACCAATGCCATCCGCGAGTTCTGCGACCTGCGCAACCTGCTGCCGCGCGGCGTGAAGCTGGCCCCGGAGGACGTCTGGGAGCGCCTGGCCTTCGTGCTCAGCGTGAAGCTGCAGGACGCCCAGTTCGCCGGCCAGACCAAGGAGCGCCTGTCGTCACGCAACGCCGCCGGCGTGGTCGAAGGCGTGGTGCATGACGCCTTCAGCCTGTGGCTCAACCAGCATGTGGACCTGGGCGAGAAGATCGCCCAGCTCGCGATCGAGCGCGCCAGCGCGCGCCTGAAGGCCGCCAAGCAGGTGGTGCGCAAGAAGATCACCCAGGGCCCCGCCCTGCCCGGCAAGCTGGCCGACTGCGCGGCCACCGACCTCACCCGCACCGAGCTGTTCCTGGTCGAGGGTGATTCGGCCGGTGGCTCGGCCAAGCAGGCCCGCGACAAGGACTTCCAGGCGATCCTCCCGCTGCGCGGCAAGATCCTCAACACCTGGGAAGTGGAATCCGGCGCCGTGCTCGGCTCGCAGGAAGTGCACGACCTCGCCGTCGCCATCGGCTGCGACCCGGGCAAGGACGACCTCTCGGGCCTGCGCTACGGCAAGGTGGTGATCCTGGCCGACGCCGACTCCGACGGCCTGCACATCGCCACCCTGCTCTCGGCGCTGTTCCTGCGCCACTTCCCGTCGCTGGTGCGCGAGGGGCACGTGTTCGTGGCGATGCCGCCGCTGTTCCGCGTGGACGTGGGCAAGCAGGTGTTCTACTGCCTCGACGAGGAAGAAAAGCGCCTCATGCTGGAGAAGGTAGAGCGCGAAAAGATGAAGGGCGCCGTCTCGGTCACCCGCTTCAAGGGCCTGGGCGAGATGAACCCGGCGCAGCTGCGCGAATCCACCATTCACCCGGACACGCGCCGCCTCGTGCAGCTTACGGTCGAAACCGACGACGGCACCCTGAAGCTCATGGATATGTTGCTGGCGAAAAAGCGCGCAGGCGATCGCAAGCAGTGGCTTGAAGAAAAGGGCGATCTCGCGACGCTGGAAGTCTGACCCTGTAGTTCCTGAAGAAAACGCCGGTCATCCTAGGATGGCCGGCGTTTTTTCTTTCAGCGCATGAAACTCATGCCCGGGACAGCCCCGTATATGGTTGTTGCTCAAGCGATCAGTTCGTGATCGCCTGATCGGCTGCATTGTAGGTGAAAGTCGCGCCACCCGCCGTCAGGTTCACCATGATGACTGGCACCCATAAGCCGGTTACATTCTTGTAGTTCTTCTGGTCTGTCTGCGCATACCCCTTACTTGCGGTAGCACCAGTCAGATAGTAGAACGCCTCGACCGGCACGGCCCTATCTGCCATGGAAAGATAATTATCAATGATGATTTCGTTCCAGGCGGTGTAGTTACGACCTCTCCGGATCGTCGCAATATGGTCCCACATCTGCGCGGCATTGGCCGTACCCTTGGCCACCTTGAAAGGGCAACCCGCGCCCGACGGAAACGTTGCATTGAACTGCGCCACGGTGGTGATACCCCGTGACTGGCAATCGTTCTGGCACTTGTTCGCCATGCCGTTTGTGCTTGCATTCATGATGTAACCGCATAACACCTGGAGATTCGACTTGCCAGCCTCAAGAAACTGGGCAGGCATCGTAATCATGCCGTTGGACACATAGAGCGTGGTTACGATGGAGTCCTTCCGCATCCAACTGAACGACACGCCCTTGGTCGATCCCGGCGCGGGCATCCAGGGCTTGTTAGGGGGCGGCAGGTTACCGGTTCCCCGGATCATGACCCCACTGCATACGAAAGCGGCAGCGCCATTCTTGCACGTCTGGTACTGCGGATCCTTCATGTCATAGCGAGCCTGCAAATGGCGGGCTACGTCTTCCCCCGGTGAACTGCCACCACCGCCAGGCTCCTTGACGGCCTGGTCAGCCGCGCGGTAGTCAAACGTCTGTGCACCGGTCTTGTTGACGGTCCAAAGAATGATCGGAACCCACCGATGGGTGAGATTCCAGTAGATTTTCTGGTCTTCCTTCGCATTTGTCAGGGGATCCTGATATCCAGGCTCCGCCACCGTGTCCTGATAGAAAAATGCTTCCAGCGGAAAGGCCTTCGGGTCACTGGAACGGTAGTCATCCAGGATGATTTCATTGCGGTTGACCGTGCCTAGAAGCTTTCGTGCCCCGAGCATCGCCATGAAGGCTGCCGCCGTATCCGTCATGCCCGCGCCTTTTACGAAACCAAAAGCACACTGGTTTTCGTCATCGCTGAAACCCTTGTTGTACCACTGCTGGGCCGTGAGTATCGCCGGACTGTACTGGTGGCATAGCTGGGTGACCGTGTGACTGCCTGGTCTTTCATGATGCGTGCACGCCTCCGGCTCTGCCGTCCACGCATCCTGCGGATACCCGCAACGTACGTATAAATTGGTAGCACCGTATTTATCGGCGTACGTTTTCGGATACACGATAAACCCGTTCGACGACGGATAAGGATTCCACATGTTGGCATCCTGCCGAAGAAACGACGACGACACGCCTACGGTGGTCGACGACGACGGGTTCGGCATCCAGGAATAGCGCCCTGCCGTGGGAAAGCGCGTCGAACGAAAGATGATCCCTGAGCAGACAAAAGCAGGTATGGTGGATGTACCGCAGTATGTCTCCGTACCCGCGTACCGCGTCCGGATATGCCTCAGTACATCGGCACCGGTTTCCTGGGGAAGAGCTAGCGCGACTGGTGCCGGCTCCCCGGATGATTGCACCCCGGCCTCACCCTCCGCCGGCATACCGGCGACTTCAGCATTGTGGACAACCGGCTGATCGCCCCTATGCACTACAGGCTGTTCGGGCGAATGAACAGGCTGCGTCGAGCAGGCCGCCATGACGACCAGTAATGAAACGGTGAAACCACGAAACCACATCCTGATCATGTCTCTTCCTCCTTGTGATGAGCTATCCAGTCCGATCAACTACTGCTGTACTGTCTGATCGTTCGGGTCGAAAGAAAAGCTGGCCGTACCGGGTGCTCCGGCAGCACTGACCGTCCACTTGATAATCGGGACCCAGCGCCCCGTCGCGTTCTTGAAGTCCTGCTGATCGAGGCGTGCAGATGCAAGAGAAGCCGGTGTATTGGATCGATAGAAGAAGGCTTCGACCGGCATGCGCGCGCCAATGGTCTGCGACCAGGCAGCGAGAATGATTTCGTTGTATGCCGTTGAGCCCTCCAGGCCAACGTTCTTCCGGATGATGGCTACCTGCATCCAGGCATCGGCACTATTGGCGGTACCTTTCTCAACACCAAATGGGCAACCATATCTACCCCCGTAAGCCGCCTGGTGTTGAGCGGCCGTCGTAATGGGATTTGGCAATTTCTGGCATATCGTCCTACAACGATCAGGCCCTCCGGTGCCCGCATCCCTTGGGTAACCGCATCGCACTTCGATGGAATCGTAGACCGAGGAGTCGATATATTTCGCGGGATAAATGATGAAGCCGTTACCAGACGGATAATTCCCGACAAAATCCGAATCGAGCCGCAACCAGGACGCCGATACACCCCAGGGAGCCGATCCAGGATTGGGCAGCCATGAGTGGTAACCCGCCGAATAGTTGGTCGACCTAAGAAGAATGCCTGCGCACACAAAGGCCGGCGCCGTAGCGCTCCCGCACTGTTTCGCCGGATCGGCATAGCGGGATTGCAGATGCCTGGCAACGTCCGCACCCGTCTCCGGCCCCGGCAACACCTTCTGATCGGCGATGCGATATTCGAACTTCGCGCCGCCAATCACATTGGCCGATGGTGTCCACCGGATAACCGGCACCCAGCGCTTGGTGACTTTCTTGAATTCCTCCTGATCCTTCTGTGCCGACTGCAATGCATTGGGCATGCCGGGATCGGGGTTGGTCCGGTAAAAGAATGCCTCGATGGGCATCCATTTCTCGTCGCTGATCGTGTCCCACGAATCAACGATGATCTCATCGCGCTTGTTGACCTGCCGACCATGCCTTACGCCTACGACCTGCATCCAGATGGCTGCTTTGTCCTGCCGATTGCGGTCGACCCCGAATGCGCATTGGTCGGTATCCTTGGTGAAGACCTTCATCCACGCCACCGACGTGGTGATGGGAGGCACCATGTCCTGGCAAATCGCCCATTTGACGTAACAACGATCAGGTCCGGTCGACTTCGCATCCTGTGGGTAGCCGCACCGCACATACAGCTTCTCGAACCCTCTTGGATCCGCATAGCTGCGTGGATAGACGATAAATCCGTTGGCGGTGGCACCGGAATCATCGAAGTTAGCGTCCTGCCGCAGCCAGGAGAACGTCACGCCCCAGGATGCCGTTGCAGGATTTGGCATCCACGAGTGGTATCCAGTGCCCCAGGTCGTCGACCTCAGCAAAATACCCGAGCACACAAAGGCGGGACTGGTCTTTCCGCCGCAGTCCTGCCGGCTTTCGTTATAACGACCCTGCAGATGCCTCGCGACATCGTCGCCCTTCTCCTCAGGAGGCCCTGCCGTCGGCACAGCCTCCACCAGAACGGAAGGCGGCTGTGCCGGTGGCGAATGACGCACGCAGGCACTCCCCAGCATGACGACAATGAAGCAGATCCATACCGCGAGTCTTTTGGTCACGATCATCATCCATGGTGAAGTCAATCCAGACCAGACCCGGAAACTTCAGCTTTCCTGCCACCGACGCACGAGAGCGCGGCATTCCGAAGCAGACGCCTGGTCGCTCGCGATGTAGTCGAACGACTGCAAGCCCGTTCTGTTCATGTTCCAGCGGATCAATGGCACACGCCGGTGCGTCAGTTCTTCATAGATGCACTGATCGGCCTTCGCGTTGGTCAAGGGGTCCTGGTAGCCGGGCTCCGCTTTTGCGTTCTGATAAAAGAACGCTTCGATGGGAAACGCTGCCGCGCTGGTCCTTCGCCAATCAACGAAGATCAATTCGTTCCGGTTATGGGTGCCGACAAGGAGACGCGCCGCCACCATGGCCATGAATGCACTTGTGGTATCCACCATCACGCCGTCCTTTTCCAGGCCGAAGGCGCATTGATAGGTGTCGTCGTAGAACCCGGCATCCTTCCACTCCTGACCCGTCCATATCGGCTTGGGCCGCTGCAAGTGGCACAGTGGCCGGTTCACCCTGGGCTGGGTCGGCGGAACGGTTTTTTCGAGCCAGTGGCAACGATCCGGCGGCTGCGACCATGCATCCTGGGGAAAGGCACAGCGAACCCGAAGGGACGTCATGCCATATTTTTCCGACCAATGCTTGGGATAGATAATGAAGCCATTCGATGAAGGGAACGGATTCCAGAAGTTGGAGTCCTGCCTCAGCCAGGAAACGGAAACGCCTTCCGCTTCGGTAGAATTGGGATTCGGCATCCATGCGTATCGCTTGCCCGACGGATACGTCGTGGATCGAAGCAGGATTCCCGAGCAGACGAAGGCAGGCGCATTGTTGTCATCGACACATCGGGCCACCGACTGTCCGTAGCGGTCCCGGAGATGCCTGAGCACCTGTTCACCGGTCTCGATAGGAGCCCCCGCTACATCCGTCGCCTCCGTAGCCAACGGCCTGTGTGCTACACCGGGGGATGTTGTACACGCGCTCAGCAAGCCGAGAAAGGCGAGCACCCCCAGTATTCTCGAAAATTCCTTTTTCATGCGGCACCTTATTCGTCAATAAGCGCTAGTGGATGGATCCCGCAGGCACTGATCGCCCGGAGGACGTTTGCGGGGGTATCAACTGATCCACTGCCCGGTACGAAAACTTCGCGCCGCCTTGCGTGGAGTCCGTGGGATCCCAACGGATGACCGGAACCCAGCGCATCGTCAGCTTGTAAAAGTCACGCTGGTCTTGCCGGGCACCGGCCAGGGGATCGGGCTTGTCGGGGCGCGACTCGGGCCGGTAGAAGAAGGCTTCGATGGGCAGGCTTGTATCGTCCAGGCCGGTCCATGCCTTGACGATGATTTCGTTCCGCCACCTTACCGAATCCAGCTTGCGCACCTCGACCATCTGACGCCATGCATCGACGCGACCGGCGTAAGCGCCCTCAACAGAAAAAGCACACTGATTCTCGTCATCATCGTAGCCAGCCCTCTTCCACTCCGCTGCCGTCAGGATCGGCGGATCGTGAAGATGGCAAAGCTTTGTCATGGTCCTTGGACCATTTCCATTCTGATGCCACAAGCAACGATCCGGGCTCGCGGACCAGGCGTCCCGTGGAAAGGCGCAGCGCACGCTGAACGTCGTTAGCCCGAGGCGCTGTGCATCAGCCACCGGATACACGACAAAACCGTTCCCTGTAGGGTAGCTATCGGAGAAATTCGAGTCCTTGCGCAACCAGGAAAACGAGACGCCCCAGTCGGCCGTTGCCGGGTTTGGCCGCCATGAATAATAAAGATCGGAATACATCGTCGAACGAATAAGCAGGCCGGAGCATTCATACGATGGCGAAGCCGAAGGGCCAGGACAACTCGCCAGGCCACTGTCGTAACGGCTCTGCATATAGCGGGCAACGGACCGTCCGTCGCCCTCCCCGGGAAACACGCCCTGGTCTGCTGCGTCATAGGTTAACCTTGCACCGCCGATCACCGAATCAGAAGCGACCCAGTGGATGACGGGAACCCACCGTCCAGTGACCTGCCTGAATTTCAGCTGGTCTTTCCGCGCAGATTCGCGAGCTTTGCCAGGATCACTACCCGAAGCCGTCCGGTAGAAGAATGCCTCGACTGGCATGGCTGATTCATCTGTACCGCGCCACGACTTGACGATGACTTCATCACGTATTTTCGACTGCAAGAGCTGGCGCACGCCAACCAGCTGCATCCACGCACTGGCTGTGTCCGGCAGGCCCATTTCAATAGCAAAGGCACACTGATCGTCGGGCTCCTTATCGGTGCCTTGTTGAAACGTTGCAATCCACTCGATCGCCGTCATCACCGGCGGCCTCATCTGGTGGCAAGGCGCCCATTTGAAATGGCACCGATCATCTCCCTTCGACCCGGCCTCCAGTGGAAATCCGCAGCGCAGCGCAAGCAGCGTCATTCCTTTTCCGTCACTGACGCTGCGAGGGTAGACAAAGAAGCCATTCGATGAAGACCCGGCACTCAGGAAATTGGCATCCTGGCGAAGCCAGAAGAATACGACGCCACCCGCATCCGTGACGGGGTTAGGCATCCAGCTGTTATAGCTGTCATCGTACGTTGTGGATCGACCCAGCAAACCCGAACACACCGGTGCGGGAGCCGTCTTGCTGCCACAGTCCTGCCGATTTTCATCGTAGCGAGCCTGCAGATGACGGGCGACATCCTCCCCGAGTTCATCCGTTGCCCGCACATCGTTGCGCGGTGCTTCCGTGATCCCCATACGGGCTTCCGGCGTATGCGGTGCACCGGAATCAGCCGCTGAACGCCCCCCAGCCAACAGACAGAAAACCAGGCTCGCGACCAGTCCAATCATGCGGATACTGCCTTCCATGACATCTCATTCCTTCGATGACTTCAGAGGTACTGCGCACCGGTCGCTAGGGAGCAATGCCCTGGTCTTCACGGCGATAGGTGAACGTCATTCTTTTATCCATGGACGACGGCATGCCGACCCTGATGATGGGGATCCACAACTGGGTCAGCTCCTTGTATTTGGCCTGCATCCACTTCGCGATTTCCAATGCCTTGGCATCGTCACTCGCCCAGTAGAAAGCCTCCACGGGAACCTCGATATCGCGGCCTTGCCATGCCCTCACGATCACGTCGGTCGCGATTCTGAATGCCTTGACCCTGCGGGCTGTCATCATTTGCGGCCAGATCGTTGCGGCATCGGCACCTTCCAGGTCGAAGGCGCATTGATCGGTGCCTCCTGAAAAGCGGTTCACCCAGTCCGCAGCATTCGTTACAGGCGGCGAACGCTTCTGACATACCGTGCCGCAACGCCAGCTGGAACCTTCGGACGCACCATGGTCGGGATACACGCATGAAGCAAAAATCACGTCCCGTTGGGGCGGCTTGATATACCGCGATGGAAAGAAAACGATTCCTACAGGCGATCGCAGGTACATAGCGTTGGCGTCATGGCGCACCCAGTCGAGCCCGACGCCAGAAAAAACGTCTGAGGATCGAGGCAGCCATGCGTATTCCGACCCCATGCCACCCCCCAGCCCACCCGCATCAATACGCCTGAGCACGACACGAGCGACGGATTCTGTTGTCCGGGGCAGCTGGTCGCCGTGTCGTCGTAACGCGACTGCAGGTGACGCGCCACATCTTCCCCGGGGTTGGGCACGGGTGCCTTGCAGGATTCAGCACTCCCTTGGTCCTGGGCCCGGAAGGAAAAGGTTGCAGCACCCACCGGCAACGCCGTGCCATCCCAGCGAATGATGGGAATCCACTTACCCACCGTCCTGTAGAAGTCACATTGATCATTCTGGGCGCTGGATAGCGGCGCAGGCTTTCCAGGCAATGTATCCGGCTTGTAGAAGAATGCCTCGATGGGAAACTTTGCATCAGGCATAGCGGACCAATTCGCGATAACGGCCTCATTTCGCCGGTAGCCCAGCGTCGTGCTACTGCGGTGCCGGATATCCACCGAATACATGACAACGGTGGCCCGGCTGCTACGGGATGGGCGCACGTCAAAGGCACATTGACGCTCGTTGTCCAGGTACCCGGCCTTCAGCCATTCATCGCTCGTGTAGATCTTGAGATCCTGGCAACGAGGGATCGTAGGCGCTGGACTCCCCGACGAATAGGCATGCGACGTGCACCGATCAGGCCCGGATGTCCACGCGTCCTGCGGGTAGATGCATTCCACCACGACTGGCGTCAGGCCGTTGGACAGTGCGTACTTCTCCGGATACACGATGAAGCCATTGTTCGTGCCATGTGTATCCTTGAAGTCACTATCCTTCCTCAGCCACGAGAAGGAAACTCCCCATTTGGCAGTTGCCGGATTGGGCTGCCAGGAATGGTACTGCGGTGAGTATTCGGTGGCACGGAGCAAAAGACCACTGCAATCCGTGGGTGCGCCCGAAGGATTATTGTCGCAGTTCGGCATTGTCTCGTTGTAGCGGGACTGGAGATGACGGGCTACGTCATTACCATCTTCGAGTGGCTGCGCTTGCGCAGGCTTGCCCGCTTCTGGATGGCTAGCCTGGGAGTTGTCGTTACACGCCTGAAGCAGCACGACAAGTACACAGAGAAAGGCAAAACGACAAAAGACGTCCATGATGACGAAGGCCTCCCAGCCCTGGGCTTGTCGATGCCATTCTTGATCGCAATGCGACGGATATGCGATCCCACCTTTGGCGTAGGCGAAGCCATGCAAATCCGGCCACAGATCTACCTGTAGTTCAAAGCGTATCGATTTTTTTCGTGCTTTGCCGCCGGGTAGTGAAGCCCTCTTCCACTAGGGATATCCGCCATTGTTGTGGCGGGAGGCCGATGTCTGATGGCCTCATCAGCAGGACCGCGCCTGCCCCCCCCTGCGTCGACGGTAGAAACGGTCGTGCGCGAGGCGCGCTCCTACATGGGGTTTCGCAGGAAAGAGAGGACCGTCCCGGCCTGTTTCGGCAGGTAATGACGCCCTTCCTCCACGAAATGCACCCGCCCGGCCGGAACGAGCGCCATGACACGCCGCCGGGTTGCATGCGAATCCAGCATCACATCACGCCCACCCACGATCGCCAGCAGAGGTATTGCCAGACCCGCTAATGCCTTGTCACTCATGATGGGCAGACGCATAGGCCGCGGGCGTACCGAGGTGCGTATACGCTGAAGAAAGTCCATCAGCTCTTTGGCCCGCGGTGACGATTTTCCAGGCACATGCCCCATGACCATATCGCGTATCTTTGCCGCTCCCCAGCGCCCCAGCAGGAGCAGCGGTAGCACCTTCCAGAGGAAGGCCTTCTGCGGTCCGATACCTGATGGACATACCAAGGCAAGACAGGACACGCGAGACGGTCGGCGGCACGCATAGTCGAGCGCAAGCCAGCCACCGAACGACATGCCGACGAAGCTGGCGCTGGACACACCCAGGCCATCCAGCACATCGTCCAGCCAGGCGGCCCAGGCATCGCTATGAAGCGCGGGATGGGACGCGGCACTGAGCCCCGGTTCGCCGATCACGTCGATCATATGCACGCGGAAGTGTGGCGCCCATTCCTGAGCGTCGAACATCCAGCTGGCTGTATTGGTAAGTGCGCCATGCAGCACGATCAGCGGTGGCGCGCATTCATCACCACAGCTGAGCACGAAGGTTGCACCCTGACGCGTTTCGATGGTCCTGCGGTCGCAGGGCTCGGGCCATGTATCCAGCTGCGCGAGGTAGGCTTCGCGCAGTTCCGGGGTAAGCGTGCGCGCATTCATTGCAGCCCCTCCAGCAAGTGAGCGACGCTTTCTGTCCACGCCGCCACCTCTGCAGGCGCCCCCACCGCAACGAAACGCAACTGGCGCCAGGGCGCATCGTAGGTCGCGGTGAACTGCATCGCTTCCCGATCGGAGCCACGCGATATCCACATGCCCTGCATTGCCACCGTCAGGCGATCGGCGGTGGCCGGATCCGTGTCGGGAACGTCGACGATTGCCGTGGCGCGCGGAGGCATGGACGGTACATTCGTCGGCTCGACCCCCGCAAAGGCATTCAGGTCGGCCGGAAGGATGCGGTAGGACTTGCCGATACGGGTGGCGCGCAGGCGCCCTTCGCGGATCATCCGATGGACCGTGCGAGGGTGCAGTCCAAGGCGGGTGGCGGCGTCTTCGACGGTGTGGAAGCTGGTCACGGATGCTCCATAATTACCTATTGATACCTATATAGCAAATATAGGTATTAATAGGTAATTTTTGCAAGCAAAGAAAAGCCCGGTCATGCCGGGCCTCTCTTCTGTAGGAGCCGACCTTGTCGGCGACCGGATGGGCCTTGTGCTTCCCGGTCGCCGACAAGGTCGGCTCCTACAAGAGCACGATGACCGCTAAATCAGCGCCGGTCGCGGATCGCCTCAATCAGTCCACGCGTGGCACCGTCGAACTGACCGAAATCACCGGCGCTCTTGTCGTTCGCAAGCGACGGATAGATCTGCTTGGCAATCACCTTGCCCAGCTCAACGCCCCACTGGTCGAACGCGTTGATGCCCCACAGGTGGCCGAGCATGAACACCTTGTGCTCATAGAGCGCGATGAGCGCGCCCAGCGAATGCGGAGTGAGTGCGTCGAGCATGAAGACCGTGCTCGGGCGATCTCCCTTGAAGGTGCGCTGTGCGGCGAGCGCGCGACGCTCGGCTTCGCTGCCCGTCTTCGCTTCGGCCAGGGCCTCTTCGAAGGTCTTGCCCAGCGACAGCGCGGCGGCCTGTGCGAGCAGGTTGGACAGCAGTACGTCCTGGTTCTCGCGCAGTGTGTGCGCCGGCTTCACCACGCCGATGAATTCCAGCGGTACGGTGTCGGTACCCTGGTGCAGTGCCTGGAAATACGCATGCTGTGCGTTGGTACCGATACTGCCCCACACGACCGGCACGGTGGAGCCCTTCACTTCGCTGCCGTCGTCCGGGTGCACGTGCTTGCCAAGGCTTTCCATCTCCAGCTGCTGGAGATAGGAAGGCAGGTCGCCCAGATAATCCACGTACGGCACCACCGCACGGCTTGAGCGACCAAGGATGTTGCGGTTCCACAGCTCGGCGATGGCGAGCAGCACCGGAACGTTGTCCTGCCATCCGGTGGTGCGGAAGTGATCGTCGGCCTCGGCAGCGCCCGCAAGAAGGTCACGGAAACCCTGCATGCCGATGGAGAAGGCAATCGACGCACCCACCGCGGACCACAGCGAGAAGCGACCACCCACGTAGTCCCACATCGGCAGGATCTGCGAGGCACCCCACTTCTGCACGGCCTCGACGTTGGAGCTGACGGCGATGAAGTGCTTGGCTGTTTTCGCCTCGTCGCCGTTGTTGGCCTTGAGGATCCAGTCGCGGAACACGCCGCCGTTGAGCAGGGTTTCCTGCGTGTTGAAGCTCTTGGAAACCAGGATCACCAGCGTGTGCGCGGGATCGAGCTTCTTCATCAGGTCGGCGGCGGCCTGGCCATCGACATTGGTGAGGAAGTGGCTGGTGATGCCCTTGACGTGGAACTGCTCCAGCGCATGCACGGCAAGGCGGGGGCCAAGATCCGAACCACCGATGCCGATGTTCACCACGTCGGTGACGCCACCGATGAGGCCTACCGACGCGCCTTCGCCCTTGTGGACGGCATTGACCAGAAGCTCCATCTGGTCGAGCGCATCGGCGACTTCCTTGCGGACGTCGGCCGGCGCCGCCGGATGACGCGACGCGCCACCGCGCAGTGCGGTGTGCAGCACGGCGCGATCTTCGGAGGTATTGATGTGCTTGCCTTCGAACATCGCGTCGCGCGCGGCCTGCCAGCCGGCGCCTTCGATGTAGTGGCCCACCGCATCGAGCGCGGCGATATCGAGCTTCTGCCGGGTGATGTCGAGCAGGATGGGACCCACACGCTTGCGCAAGCGAGCGGCACGGGCGTCATCGTTGACGAGCGTGCGAAGGTGGGTATGGGAGAGGCGTGAAGCGTGCTCTTCGAACGAAGGCAGGGGGGCGTGCTTTGAATCCATGGCTTCCACTTTGGCTGCGACGGAGGGAAGCGTCGATCTTACCGCAGTGCAGCGTAAGTGGATTGTGTGGATCGTGCGGAAAGCTCACGATTGATCCGGAGCACCTGCCTCGTCGTTCCTGCGAAAGCATGAACCCCCAGTGCACGCGTGCCCTGCACCATGGCCTCACCCCTGGGCTCGTCGTTCCTGCGAAAGCAGGAACCCCCAGTGCGCGCGTGCCCTGCCCATGGCCTCACCCCTGGGCTCGTCGTTCCTGCGAAAGCAGGAACCCAGTGCGGCGAGGCAGGTTTTCGCGATAGGGCCACCTGCTCACAAGCCGATGTGGCGTGGCCGTGTTTACTGGCAAACCGGGGCGCTGGGTTCCTGCTTTCGCAGGAACGACGGTGTCCCGTAGAGCGCGGGACACCCGATACGTTACGCCGCCTGCTTCGGAATCGAGTGATTCGTGTGCGTGATGCGGTTGTCGGCGTCCACGTAGACCAGGTCGGGCTGGTACTTGGCCAGTTCGGCCTCGGACAGGCCGGCAAAGGCGGCGATGATCACCAGGTCGCCCACGGAGACGCGACGGGCCGCGCTGCCGTTGACGGAGATGATGCCGGAGCCCTCTTCCGCGCGCAGTGCATAGGTGACGAAGCGCTCGCCATTGCTGATGTTCCAGGCGTGGATCTGCTCGTACTCGCGGATGCCCGCGGCGTCGAGCAGGTTACCGTCGATGGCGATCGAACCTTCGTAGTTCAGCTCGGCGTGAGTCACCGTGGCACGGTGGATCTTGCACTTGAGCATGTTGAGCTGCATGGCGGTCTCTGGGGAAGTGGCGATTGCAAAAACGCCCATTCTAACGGAGGTTGCCCGTGCCGTCGCGAATGGGCTCCTCTGTCGGGCGCTTTATGGGGTGTTCTCGTTCGAAACGCAAGTACCGGTTCGTGAAGGTTTTCAGTCGAACGGCAGGTTGTCGATGAGGCGGGTGGCGCCCAGCCGGGCCGCGATCAGGGCCACCAGACCCTCCCGCTCTTCAGCGCCAGGCTCGGCCAGGTCCTCGGCGCGACGGATGGCCACGTAGTCCGGGACGAAGCCGGCCCGCTCCAGGCGGGCTTTCGCGGCCTGCTCCAGAGCCTGCCAGGCGTGGCCCTGGTGGAACAGGTCGCGCATCTGGGTCAGCGTGGCGTGGATCTGGGGCGCCCGCTGCCGTTCGGCAGCCGACAGGTACTGGTTTCGCGAGCTCATGGCCAGGCCATCGTCTTCGCGCAAGGTCGCGCCGGACATGACCTTCACCGGCAGGCTGAGGTCGCGGACCATCCGCTCGATGACCTTCAGCTGCTGGAAGTCCTTCTGGCCGAACACGGCGAAATCCGGCTGCACCAGGTTGAACAGCTTGGTGACCACCGTGGCCACGCCGTCGAAGTGGCCCGGGCGATGGGCGCCTTCCAAAGTATCGGTGATCACCGGGATATGGATGCTAGCGCTGGCGGCAGCACCGAAGGGGTACATGGTGGCTACTTCCGGCGCGAACAGGATGTCGCAACCGGCCTCGGCCAGGCCCACCTGATCCTGGGTGAGCGTGCGCGGGTAGCGCTCGAAATCCTCGCCCGGGCCGAACTGCGTCGGGTTGACGAAGACGCTGGCCACCACGCGGTCGGCACGGGCGCGGGCCAGTTTCAGCAGGGAGTGATGGCCCGCATGGAGATTGCCCATGGTGGGCACGAAGCCCACGGCCTGCCCGGAGGAACGCCAGCCACGGATCGTGGCGCGAAGGGCGGCGGCGTCGGTAACGGTCTGCATCGTCGGTTGGACTCTCTAGCTGAAGCTGTGTTCGGGACCGGGGAAACGGGATTCACGTACGTCCCCGGCATAGGCGGCGATGGCGCCCTGGATGGAGTCGCGCCCCAGCAGGAAATCCTTGGAAAACTTCGGGCGCTTGCCGGGCGTGAGGCCCAGCATGTCGTACACCACCAGCACCTGCCCGTCGCAGTCGATTCCGGCACCGATGCCGATCACCGGCACGTCCACCTCGGCCGTGATTTTAGCGGCCACGGCGGATGGCACGCATTCGAGCACGATCATGCCTGCACCCGCCTCGGCCACGGCCTTTGCGTCAGCCAGCAGCTTCGCCGCGGCCTCCTCGCCCTTGCCCTGCACCTTGTAGCCGCCGAAACGGTTCACGGACTGCGGAGTGAGGCCCAGGTGGCTGCATACCGGGATATCGCGCTCGACCAGCGCGGCGATCACCTCGCAGATGCGCCCCGCGCCCTCGATCTTCACCATGGCCGCGCCGCCTTCGGCGACCAGTCGCGTGGCGGAGGCCATCGCGGTGGGCACATCGCGGTCGCTCATGAACGGCAGGTCGGCCACCAGCAGCGTGGACGACAGCCCGCGCGCCACGGCGGCGGTGTGATAGACCATCTCGTCGACGGTGACCGGCAGCGTGCTCGACCTGCCCTGCACCACCATGCCCAGCGAATCGCCGACCAGGGCGACATCGACCCCGGCCATTTCAAGGTGGGCGGCAAAACTCGCGTCGTAGGCGGTGAGCATCACGATCTTCCGGCCCTCGGCTTTCATTGCCTTCAGGCCCGGCACGGTCACCGGCTTACGCGCCGGCGCACTCGTTTTTTCAACGTACACGCTCTTGTCGCCTCGTTGGGGGAAAGGGGAATTGTCCTCCCGTAATCGCCGGGGCTCAACTCACGGGCCGACACGGCTTACGGCAGCAGCTCACATCCGGTGGAATCGATGGCATCGAGCATGTCGCTCACCCGCCCCATACCGGGCAGGACAGCATCAAAGGCGATGTCTCCCAGCGGCAGGAGCACGAAGGCCCGCTCGCGAATGCGCGGATGAGGCACGCTCAGGCGTTCGTCGTCGAGGATCGCGTCGCCATAGGCAAGCAGGTCGAGGTCGAGGGTGCGCGGCCCCCAACGCTCGCCATCTCGCGTGCGCCCGAAGGCGCGCTCGGTGGCAAGCATGGCATCGAGCAGTTGGTGAGCCTCCAGCGACGTCTCTACGGCCATGGCCGCATTGACGAAGTCGGGCTGATCCACGTTGCCCCAGGGAGGCGTGCGATAGAAGCGGGAGCGAGCGACAAGGGTGATGCCGGCCATGGCGGCAAGCGCCTCCATGGCCGCGTCCAGACGCGTACGTACGTCGCCCAGGTTGCCGCCCAGGCCAATCAGCGCAATGACGCTCACGAACCGCCTGCGTCGCCCTTGCCCTTGCCTGACGGCTTGCGCCGGCGGCGACGCTTGCGCGCCGGCCCGCTGGCGGACACCGTGCTCTCGCTCACCGGCACGCCACCGCCACCCAGGGCGGCGGCCAGCATTTCCGGCGGCAGCTGCTGTGCGTGATGCCACCACTCGCCCAGCTCACGCATGCGCGCAGATTCATGGGCACGTAGCAGCAGGAAGTCGAACGCCGCACGGAAACGGGGGTGCGACAGCAAGCGGAACACGCGCTTGCGATGGATATGCTCGAAACGGGGCTGCAAAGCCCAGATTTCTTCCATTGTCAGCGTGAAGCGACGCGGGATGGCGACGCGCTGGCACTGTTCGCCCACCACATGCGCCGCGGCCCGCTGCCAGGCATCGCTATCGTCGATGCCCTGCATGATCCAGCCGCGAGCCTGGTCACGCACCTCGCCCCACAGCAACACGGCGTAGAGGAAGGCCGGCGTAACCGACTTGCCGTCGGCGATGCGGGCATCCGTATTCGCCAGGCCCTGCTCCACCAGTGCGCGCAGCGCGTGGTCGCCACGCTCAAGCGCCCGCGCCGTGGCCGGGAACATGAACTTCAGCAGCCCGCACGATTCGAGCATCTTGAAGCTCTTCAGGCCATGACCGGCCAGGAACAGCTTCAGCGATTCGTCGAACAGACGGGCCGGCGAGGCTTCCGTCAGCAGATGCCCCAGGGTGGCAAACGGTGCCGAGGCCGCGGGATCGATGGTGAAGTCGAGCTTCGCCGCCAGCCGCGCCGCGCGCAGCATGCGCACGGGGTCTTCGCGATAGCGCAGCTCCGGATCGCCGATGAGCCGCATGGAGCGGTCTTCGAGATCCTGCATGCCACCGACGTAATCGCGCACGCTGAAATCGGAGATGTCGTAATAGAGGGCGTTGACGCGGAAGTCGCGGCGGATCGCGTCTTCCTCGATGCTGCCCCAGATGTTGTCGCGGACGATACGGCCGTCGACGATGTGGCGGTCGCCGCCACTGTCGCCGTCTTCACCGGTGCCCCGGAAGGTGGCCACCTCGATGATTTCGGGTCCGAACACAACATGCGCGAGGCGGAACCGGCGGCCGATCAGGCGGCAGTTGCGGAATAAGCCCTTGACCTGTTCCGGCGTGGCATTGGTCGCCACGTCGAAGTCCTTGGGATGACCACCGAGCAGAAGGTCGCGCACCGCGCCACCGACCAGGTACGCGTCGTAGCCGGCTTCATTGAGCCGGTACAGGACGCGCAAAGCGGCCTTGCTGATGTTCTTGCGGGAGATGGAGTGCTGT
The DNA here is from genome assembly GCF_023699965.1 of Luteibacter anthropi. NCBI lineage: Bacteria > Pseudomonadati > Pseudomonadota > Gammaproteobacteria > Lysobacterales > Rhodanobacteraceae > Luteibacter > Luteibacter anthropi. The sequence continues at coordinate 3,123,897 of NZ_CP077072.1, read as the reverse complement.
TCTCGCGGGACGATACGCGGTACCGGCGGAACGTCGCTCCTGGATACGGGATTCAAGCGGTTGTGGTCCTGGCGGTCGCGTAGGCGTCCGGTCAAGTGGTCCCGACCGGCGGCCGGTGTCGGGTTCGAATGGGTTAAATGTAACGAATTCACCGCCTGCCGACGACCCGGAAAAAAACCGTTGCCGAACGCCGGAAGTTGGGTATACTAGCGCGCTTCGTACGCTGAGTACGACCCGCTCCCTTCGTCTAGTGGTCCAGGACACGGCCCTCTCAAGGCTGGAACACGAGTTCGAACCTCGTAGGGAGCGCCATTTTCCTCTGGCATCGAACCTCCGTAATGACCTTTGTCGTCACCGACAACTGCATCAAGTGCAAGCATACGGATTGCGTCGAGGTCTGCCCTGTCGATGCCTTCCACGAAGGCCCGAACTTCCTGGTCATCAACCCGGACGAGTGCATCGACTGCACCCTCTGCGAGCCGGAATGCCCGATCAATGCCATCTACCCCGAGGATGACGTCCCTGGCGGCCAGGAGCAGTTCGTAGCGCTGAACGCCGATCTGGCAAAGGAATGGCCGGTTCTCACGGTGCGCAAGGACAGCCTTGCCGATGCCAAGGACTGGGAAGGCGTACCCGACAAGCTCAAGTATCTCGAGCGTTGATCCAGGAAAAACGACCCTTACGGGTCGTTTTTCGTTTCATCTCCGGTACGGCTTCGCACATCGCCTCAAGGATCAATACGTGCAGTCGACTGGTTAAGGCGCTCGTAAACGTCAGTTCAGCACACCCTGATCCTCGACGCGATATTCGAAGTTCGCCGAGGCAGTCACCCACGCCGGCATGATCATCCGGATCACTATGTATTGAATCAAGGCGCAAGTCCCTGATCCGCAGGGTCATAGATGAAACCCGCCGGCGCACCGACAGATGCAGCAAGGGTGATGCGGATGATGGGAATCCACCGCCCGGTGACGGCAACCAGGTTTCTCTGGTCCCTCTGTGCCAATGCCCGGCCCGTCGTCCACGGGGGACAGGGACTGGTCCCTCCACCACCGCATTTGGTGGGATTGCTGATGTAGTAGAAAGCCTCAAGCGGAAGTTTTGCCTGATTCTGTGGCCACTCTGCGACGACCAGTTCATTCCAGCGGTTGAAACTGGCACCCCCCATCATGCTCATGACCCGGCGCATCTGGTAAAACGCTTCGCGGGTATTCAGGCCGCTGGCCTGCCGCATGTCGAAGCCGCAGATTCTTTCGTTGAACCAGTTCGATGGCTGGTACTTGGCCCGGTATTGCTCGGCCGTCGTGACGCCGACCGTATGACAGGGGCCACTTTCGCCGGGATAGCTACTCGTTGCACCGCACCCGCGATTACCCCGGATCCATGTGTACGAATCGTCGGCAAATGCGCAGTTCACATGAATGGAATAATCACCGAATTTGTCGGCATAGAACTTGGGCAGGAAGATAAAACCGTTCGTCACCCACGAACCGAGAAAGTTCGAGTCCTGCCTGAGCCATACAAACGAGACATCGCTACCTGGCTTGGGGTTCCAGGGGTAGAAAGCTCCGTAGTCGCCTGTGCCGCGCATGAGGATGCCGCTGCACAGGAAGGTAGGCCACAGGACACCGGACGACGCCTTGCAGCCGTCAAAGGTTTCGGCGAAGCGAGAGCGCAGGTGGCGCTCTACGGTCGGGCCATCCTCCCTGACCGTCGCATGGGGCGAAATGGCCGAAAGGCTGCCCGACTCACTGCTCGGCGTGGCAGGGGGTCGCGTAGTCACGCACCCTGCCATGCAGAGCACGAGGGCAACCATCACCCAGCGCACCAGATGCCTTGCCAGCACTGAATGGTTCATTCTCCGCCTCCGTGCGGCCGTTGCCACGCCATCCCTGCCAACCACCAGGTCATTCCATTTCCCGACATTCCCCGAGCCATCGCAACCAGCCATTGGTTGTAGGTGCTTTCAGGGTCTTTCCGGCAACATCGGGAGGCGCGTCCTTGAACATCGTAAAAAAGAACGCCGCCCCATGGGCGGCGTTCTCGTGATCCATTCGAAGCGCCTGGACAACCGGCTTACTTGGCACCCAGTCGCGACTTCAGTGCATCGACCACGCGGCGGACGCCATCGGCATCGCCCTGTGCGCGCACTTCGCTGCCGCTGCCGCTGGCATTGACGGCCACCACGACGTTGCGGGTCTTGCCACCGCCCGACTTCGAGGACGAGCCGCTGTCGGCATCGCGATTCTTGCCGCCGCCGAACATGCGGCGGAACAGGCCCGGCTTCTCGGTCGGCATGCCGCCGTTCACCGCCACCTGGTAGGTGTGGGCCTCATCATCGTGAGCCGTGACGCTGCCCAGGTCGCCCACGCCCAGCGCCTCGCCGATACGGCGGTAGGCGGCGTCGACGTCGTCGGCTAGCACGAAGCCATCCGATACCGGCGCAACAGTCTGGGCGCCGGCGCCCGAACCGACGTCCGGAATCACCAGGGCGGCGCTTGTGGACGGGGTATCGAGACCCGGCGGGATTTCCAGCGGAGCCTCCTGCTGGGCCTTGTCCCAGTCTTTCTTGGAGCGGAACGCGCCGCAGCCGGAGACGACCAGGACGGACAGGAGCAGTGCCGGGACGACCAGCGCGTACGAGGTTTTCTTCATGAACGAGAGTTCCGTTGGATCCGTTGAATGGAATGGCTTCAGGCGGCGGAGGCCAATGGTGCCAGAGCCGCGAGCGTTTCGCGCACCCGGTTCAGCGCCGGGCCGGGCTCCAGCTCGACCAGGGGCAACCGGGGTGCCGCCGAACCCAGTCCCAGCGCGGCCAGGCCGGCCTTGACGGGAATCGGGTTCGGGGCGCAGTTCAGAGCGTCGATCAGCGGCGCCAGCCGCGCCGTGGCAGCGGCCGTGCGCCCTGCGTCGCCCGAACGGGCGGCATCGCAGAATTCACGGAACGGCCCCGGCACGAGATTGGCCACCACCGAGATGGTGCCCGCAGCGCCGGCCAGCATGGCCTGGTGGGCCGAACCGTCGTCGCCGCTCAGGTAGACGAAATCCGGGCGCACAAGTTCCGCAAGGGCCTTGATCCGCTCGGCATCGCCCCGGGCTTCCTTGATGCCGATGATGGCCGGATGCTCGCGGAGCACGGCCACCGTCTCCGGGGCGATGTCGCAACCAGTGCGCGGCGGCACGTTATAGAGGACGACCGGCAGGCCACCTTCGTCGGCCACGGCCAGGAAATGCCGACGGATGCCTTCCTGGGTGGGACGCACGTAGAACGGCGCCACGACCAGCGCCGCATCGGCGCCCAGGTCCCTCGCCAGGCGGGTGGTGGCGATCGTTTTCGCCGTGCCCGCTTCGCCGGTGCCGGCGATGACGGGAATGCGTTTATTGACGTGCTTCACCGCAAACGCGAGCAGACGCTTGTATTCGTCGTGCTCGAGAAAGTGGGACTCGCCCGTCGAGCCTGCGACGACCACGGCCTGGGTGCCGCCGGCCAGCTGCTGGTCGAGCAGGCGGCCGAACGCGTCGAGATCGAGGGAACCGTCCGCGGCGAACGGCGTCGCCAGCGCGGTGATGCTTCCGGAGATATCCAAGGTAAAACCCGTTGAGTAACCAGCGCTTCGCATGTTACCGGGCAGGCCCCGACACGTCCATTCGGCCAATTCGCACCCTTTTCAGGGGTCCGGCTTGCTAGTGCAGGATGCCCCCCGTTAAGCTCGGGCCCGTAGCGACGCCCTGCGCCCCGCAGGTCGCGCCATGGGTAGTAAAGCCTTGAATCGTTCCGCAGCACGCAGCGCCGCCACCGATAATCAGCTCCTCATCTCGACGCTGTCGCCGGCGCACCGCGCGCCCATCCTGGCGCTGGCCAAGCGCATCGCCGACTCAGGCTGCAACCTGGCCGATGCCAGGGTCTCCACCATCGGCAACGATACCTCCGTGATGCTGCTCGCCTCCGGCGCCTGGGATGCCGTGGCCAAGCTGGAAACGGCGCTGGGCAAGCTTGCCCGCGACGAAGACCTGCAGATCGTCCATTACCGCACGGCGCCGCGCGAGCCTACGACCCACCTGCTGCCCTACCTGGTCGAGGTGATCGCCGCCGACCGGCCGGGCATCCTGGTCAAGATCATCGAGTTTTTCTCGCGCCGGGACATCAGCGTGGAGCAGCTGTCGTCGATGCGCTACCAGGCCATGCAGACCGGCGCCGAGATGTTCCAGGCGCAGATCACCATCGGTATCCCGTCGGAGACCCACATCGCCGCGCTGCGCGACGACTTCCTCGAGCTTTGCGATGGCCTCAATCTCGACGCCATCATGGACCCGGTGAAATTCTGAACGGATAAAAAGAACCTACGCATGATCGGCAAGGGCAAGAAGGTACCGAAACTCCAGGGCACGCTCGGCGACGGCAGCAGCCTGTCGCTTTCCTCCCTCTCCGGCCAATGGGTCGTGGTGTTCTTCTACCCCAAGGACAGCACCCCGGGCTGCACCAACGAGGCGAAGGACTTCCGTGATCTATATGCGCAGTTCCAGGCGCGGGGTGCCGAAGTGATCGGCGTCTCCCGCGACTCGGTGCGCTCGCACGCGAACTTCGCAGCGAAGCAGGAACTGCCCTACCCCCTCGTTTCCGACGCCGACGAAACCTGGTGCCAGGCCTTCGACGTCATCCACGAAAAGGTGCTCTACGGCAAGCGCTACATGGGCGTGGTCCGCAGCACCTTCCTCATCGGCCCCGACGGCAAGCTTGCCGCCGAGTGGCGGGGCGTGAAGATCCCCGGTCACGCGCAGGCCGTGCTCGAGAGTGTTCCCACCGCGTGACGGACACCGCGTCACGCGGCTCCCTCCCCCGGCCGTCGCCGCGCGGCCGGGTATTGCAACCTCCGCATGAGGTCACTTCCGCATGAACGGAAGCAAGCGCATCTACGCCCTCGACACCAACGTGCTTCTGCACGATCCGACGTCGCTGTTCCGCTTCGAGGAGCACGACGTGTTCATCCCGATGACGGTGCTGGAGGAACTTGACGAGAAGAAGAAAGGCGGCTCCGAGGTTTCGCGCAACGGTCGCCAGGTCAGTCGTTTCATCAACGAGCTGATCGAGCGTGGCGGCAACCTTAAGGACGGACTCGAACTGGCCAACCCGCAGGGCATCAAGCTCAAGCGCGGCGCGGTGGGCCGGCTGTTCTTCCAGCAGCGTGCCAGCCATGGCAACGGCAAGGCGGACAACCAGATCCTCGCCTCCGTCATCGACCTGCGCGACCAGTTTCCGGATCGCCCGGTCACCCTGGTTACGAAAGACATCAACCTGCGCATCAAGGCGTCGATTTTCGGCATCGATGCCGCGGATTACGAGAACGATCGCGCGCTCGACGATTTCGCCCTGCTGTTCACGGGCGCGGATGCGCTTCCGGAAGATTTCTGGAGCAGGCACCCGGAACTGCGCTCGTGGAACGAGCGCGGCCGTACGTACTATGAAATGGACGTGCATGAGGATGAGCCCTGGTATCCACACCAGTGCCTCTACATGCCCGGCGAAAATGATGTCGAACTGCGCGTGCTGGAAATCACCGGCGACGAGGACGCGCGCCGTGCCAAGCTGGTGTTGCTCGATGATCATAGCCACGCCGCACATGGCGTCTGGGGCATCGCCGCGCGCAACCGCGAGCAGAACTTCGCATTGAACCTGCTGATGGACCCGGACGTGGACTTCGTCACCCTGCTGGGTACGGCAGGCACGGGCAAGACCCTTCTGGCGCTGGCCGCAGGCCTTGCCCAGGTCATGGACCAGCAGCGCTACCGAGAGATCATCATGACCCGCGCCACGGTGTCCGTGGGCGAGGACATCGGCTTCCTGCCCGGCACGGAAGAGGAAAAAATGACGCCCTGGATGGGCGCACTGACCGACAACCTCGAAGTACTCGCCAACCCGGAAGAAGGCGGCTCATGGGGTCGCCAGGCCACCAACGACTTGCTGGCCTCACGGGTGAAGATCCGTTCGCTCAACTTCATGCGCGGGCGCACCTTCCTCAGCCGCTATCTCATCATCGACGAGGCGCAGAACCTCACGCCGAAGCAGATGAAGACGCTGATCACGCGCGCAGGTCCGGGTACGAAAATCGTGTGCCTCGGTAACGTGGAGCAGATCGATACGCCCTACCTTACCGAGACCACGTCGGGCCTTACTTATGCCGTGGATCGTTTCAAGATGTGGTCGCACTCGGGGCACATCACGCTGCGCCGGGGCGAGCGGTCGAGGCTGGCGGATTTCGCATCCGAAGCGCTGTAAATCAAACCATATGGCCGCGGGCATGAAGCCCGCGGCCCTTACTGACAGGGAGAGTTTTTCGTGGAACGGATTCCGTGCGTTTATCTACTGGCCAGCGGCCGGAACGGCACCCTTTACCTTGGAGTTACTAGCGATCTCGTCAAACGGGTGTGGCAGCATCGCGGCAAGTTCGTGGATGGCTTTTCGGCACGGTACGGGGCAAGCCGGCTGGTGTGGTTCGAAACGCACCCGACCATGGAGGCAGCCATCCTGCGGGAGAAGCAACTCAAGGCGTGGAAACGTGCCTGGAAACTGGAACTGATCGAGGGGGAGAACCCATCCTGGCGAGACCTCTACCCCGACCTTTTCTGACACCGTCGTTCCTGCTAACGCAGGAACCCAGCGCCCCGGTTCACCAGAAAGCACCGCCACGCTTCATCGGCTTGTGTGTAGGTGACCCTCTCGCGAAAACCCACTGCACCGCACTGGGTCCCTGCGTTCGCAGGGACGACGTGAGGGGTAGAAAGGGTACCGCACTCTTGCAGCCCGTCGTTCCTGCGCAGGCAGGAACCCAGCGCCCCGGTTCTCCAGCAAGCACCGCCACGCTGCATCGGCTCGTGTGTAGGTAACCCTCTCGCGAAAACCCACTGCACCGCACTGGGTCCCTGCGTTCGCAGGGACGACGTGAGGGGGCGGGTAAGGAATCGCAAGCTTGTAGCCCGTCGTTCCTGCGAACGCTGGAACCCAGCGCCCCAGTTCACCAGCAAACATCGCCACGCTGCATCGGCTCGTGTGTAGGTGACTCACTCGCCAGAACCCACTGCACCGCACTGGGTCCCTGCGTTCGCAGGGACGACGTGAGGGGGCGGGTAAGGAATCGCAAGCTTGTAGCCCGTCGTTCCTGCGAACGCAGGAACCCAGCGCCCCGGTTCACCAGCAGGCACCGCCACGCTGCATCGGCTTGTGTGTAGGTGGCCCTCTCGCGAAAACCCACCGCACCGCACTGGGTCCGAAGCGTTCGCAGGGACGACGCGAGGGTTAGTTATGTGACTACAATCACATCACCCGTCGTTCCAGCGAACGCTGGAGCCCAGCGCCTCGGTCTCCATAGTTGCCAGGCGCCACCTACGAATCCCGCGCACACCGATGAAACCCAACATCCTAACCATCGCAGGCTCCGATTCCGGTGGCGGCGCGGGCGTGCAGGCAGATCTGAAAACCTTCCACTCCCTGGGCGCCCATGGCTTGACGGCCATCACCGCCGTCACGTCGCAGAACACCCTTGGCGTAACTGCTGTACATCGCCTCCCGGCTCGTCATGTTCGCAGCCAGATCGATGCCGTGTTCGCCGATTTCCCTATCGCCGCTGTCAAGACCGGCATGCTGGGAACTGCGGCAACCACCCGCCTGGTGGCGTCGGAAATAGCAAGGCGACAACCCGCGCGGCTGGTTATCGATCCCGTGATGATCTCGACCAGCGGCACCCGCTTGCTCGACGAGAACGCCCTGGATGCACTCGTGAACCAACTGATCCCGCTTGCCGACGTATTCACCCCCAACCTGCCTGAAGCCGAAGCCCTGCTGGGCCGCGCGATCGGCAAGGCTGTGGACGAAGCCGGAGCCGACCTCCTCGCCCTGGGCCCTCGCGGAGTACTGCTAAAGGGCGGCCACGGCCGGGGCCGCCAGCTCGTGGACCGCTACTACGACGCAAGCGGCGTCATCGAGTTCCGTCACGACCGCCTGCCCTACGAAGCCCGCGGCACCGGCTGCACCCTGGCCTCGGCAGTAGCCGCCGGGCTGGCCAGGGGCAAATCGCCGCACGCCGCTGTCCGCGCCGCCATCGCATGGGTCAACAAGGCCTTCCGGGGTGCCTGGCAGGCCGGTAGCGGCCCGGCGCGCGTGCTGGACCACTGAGGGCGGAGTATCCTATCGGCGTTGATACAGGCCGCCTGCGGCCGCACGTATCGCCTGTCCATGCCGAGCCCTACTCCATGAATTTCCTGGGACCCCGCTTCATCGTCCTCTACGTGCTGATCCTGTTCGCGCTGTGCGTGCTGCTGGTGCACCTGCGTGGCCGCTCGCGCCTGCGCTTCGATCGCCAGCTCGTGGATCATTCGGCGGTGTTCGCGCCGTATAACCTGCTGATGTACGCGTTCTCCGCCGTGCCTGCACGACCGATCCTGGATCGTCGCGGCTTTCCGCAGCTCGATCTTCTGCAAAACAACTGGCAGAAGATCCGCGAAGAGGCCATGCATCTATTCGACGAGGGCTATATCCGCTCCGCCGAGAAGCACAACGACGCCTCGTTCAATTCGTTCTTCAAGCAGGGCTGGAAGCGCTTCTACCTGAAGTGGTACGGCGAGCCGCTCGCCTCGGCGGAAACGCTGTGCCCTGAAACGGTGAAGCTGCTCAACTCCATCCCCAGCGTGAAGGCAGCGATGTTTGCCCTGCTTCCGCCGGGGAGCAAGCTCAATCCGCATCGCGATCCGTTTGCCGGTTCGCTGCGTTATCACCTGGGTCTTATCACGCCGAATTCGGATGACTGCCGCATCTTCGTCGATGGTGAGATGCACGCCTGGCGTGATGGCAAGGATGTGGTGTTCGACGAAACCTACGTGCACTGGGCAGAGAATCGTACCGACCAGACCCGCGTGATCCTGTTCGCCGACGTCGAGCGGCCGCTGAAGAGCCGCCTGATGACGGCGGTGAACAAGCGTGTGGGTGCGTTCATGGGGTCTATCACCGCTTCGCCGAACAGTGACGACGGCAAGGAGCAGGTGGGCTTCGTCAATCGCATGTTTGCCTTGAACCAGCGTAGCCGCGAGCGTTCGCGGCGATTCAAGAAGGCGAATCCGAAGCTGTTCCGCGTGGTGAAGTACATCGGGATCGTGCTGGCGATCTGGGTGATTTTTCTCGCGCCGTATCCGTTTGTGCGGGGGTGAGGTTTTCTGAGGGGGTCGCGCGCGAGGCGCGCTCCTACAGAGGCGCGGATTGACTGGGTGGTACTTCGTGGGATGGTCGCGCGCGAGGCGCGCTCCTACAGGGTCACGGATTGACTGGGTGGTACTTCGTGGGACGGTCGCGCGCAGGCGCGCTCCTACAGTACCGCGATGACCTTGTAGGAGCGCGCCTTGCGCGCGACCGCTCCTGCATGAAAAAAGCCCCGCTTTCGCGGGGCTTTTCGTTACATCAGGCCGTAGCGCGAATGCGCTCGACGATGGCGTCACCGAAGGTATCGGTGGTGCCGGTGCCGCCGACGTCCGGCGTGGTGCGGTCGCGGGCGTTCATCACGTCGCTGATCGCGTTGCGCAGGCGGGTGGCCTTGGCGACCATGTCGAGGTGGTCGAGCATGTCGGCCGCGGCGAGCAGCAGCGCGCAGGGGTTGGCCTTCTTCTGGCCCGCGATGTCCGGAGCCGAACCGTGCACGGCTTCGAAGATGGCCGCGTCCTTGCCGATGTTGGCGCCCGGGGCGAGGCCCAGGCCGCCGACGAGACCGGCGCACAGGTCGGAGAGGATGTCGCCAAACAGGTTCGTGGTGACGATGACATCGAACTGGTACGGGTTCATCACCAGCTGCATGCAGGCGTTGTCGACGATCATTTCCTGGAACTCGAGCTCCGGGAAGTCCTTCGCCACTTCACGCGCCACGTCGAGGAACAGGCCCGACGAGGTCTTCATGATGTTGGCCTTGTGCACGGCCGTGACCTTCTTGCGACCCTTCTGCTTGGCCATTTCGAAGCCGTAGCGGCAGATGCGCTCCATGCCCGGGCGGGTGTTGCGGATCACCGACACGGCCACTTCGTTCTCGCCGGTGCCTTCGCGCGTCTGGCCTTCGGCCATGTACGCGCCCATGGTGTTCTCGCGCACCGTGATGATGTCGATGTTGTCGTAGCGCGCCTTGGTGCCCGGGAAGCTGATTGCCGGACGCACATTCGCGTAGAGGTCGAACTTGCGGCGCAGGGTGACGTTGATCGAGGTGAAACCGCCGCCGATCGGGGTCGTCAGGGGGCCCTTGAGGGCGACCTTGTGCTTCTCGATGGCATCGATGGTGCCCTGCGGCAGCAGGTCGCCATGCTTTTCGAGGGCAATCACGCCGGCTTCCACGAAGTCGTAGGTAAGGCCGCAGTCGAGCGCATCGAGGACGCGGATGGTCGCGTCCATGATCTCGGGACCGATACCGTCGCCGGGGATAACGGCAATGGTCTTGCTCATGGGGATACTCCTGAAGGGAAGCGGATCGCGGGAGCGCATGCAAAGGCCTGCGCGGGGAGAAAAATCGCCTGATTATCGGCGATCCGACCCACTTCCTTCAAGGATGCCGCCCCGGAGGGCGGTGGCTCAGGTGCCCGGATGGTCGGCGCAGGAGCCTGCGTCGGCGGCTTCGCCGCCTTCGAGCGAATCGAGGAAATCCACCGCACGGCGCAGGTGCGGGATCACGATGGAACCGCCCACCACGAGGCCCACGCTGAACACTTCGAAGAATTCATCGCGGTTGACGCCGGCTTCCTTGCACTGCGCCACGTGGTAGCTGATGCAGTCGTCGCAACGCAGCACCATGGAGGCCACGAGGCCCAGCATTTCCTTGGTTTTTACGTCGAGCGCGCCTTCGCGGTAGGTCTGCGTATCCAGGGCGAAGAAGCGGCGCACCACCTGGTTGTCTTCGGACAGGATGCGTTCGTTCATCCGCTTGCGGAACGCGGTGAACTCCTCGATGCGATCACCGGCCATCAGTGCGTAGCCCCGAGGATCTCGGCCAGGCGGCCGCTGCGATCGGCGGCGGCGAGGTCGTCGAAACCACCCACGTGCGTGCCGTTGATGAAGATCTGCGGCACCGTCCGGCGGCCGCCGCTCTTTTCCAGCATGGCGTCACGCTGGACGGGATCGGTGTCGATGCGGACCTCGTTCCAGCCCAGGCCCTTGGCCTTGAGCAGGTTCTTGGCGGCCACGCAGTACGGGCAGACCGCCGTCGAATAGATGGTGATATCGGGTGTGGACATGATGCCGTTTCTCTGTAGCTCGATAGGGTCCAAAGTGGCCCCGGACGGGGCATTTTACAAGGCGGCGAACCTCGGCGCAGCACCGTTGTCCAAGCCCTCCAGCCCCCGCCGGGGGCGGTCAACCCGTCGCCAGGAATGGTATCGTCGTCGGACCTATGCGTACGCTCCTGCCCCATCTCGCCATCCTCGCCGTCACGGCCGCCGCCACCTTCGTGGCGGGCGCCCAGGACAACGTGCGCCTGCCCGACCTGGGCAGCTCCGCCAACGCGCTGATCAGCCCGCGCGAGGCCGAGCAATACGGCGCGATGATGCTGCGCCAGATGCATGCGCTTGACATGACCCTCGACGATGCGCTGCTCGACCAGTACATCAACGACCTGGGCTTTCGCCTCGTGGCCGCCAGCGAGCGACCGAAGGACCACTTCACCTTCTTCATCGTGAAGGACACCCAGATCAACGCCTTCGCGGCGCCCGGCGGCTACGTCGGGGTCAATGCCGGCCTCATCAACATCACCCAGACCGAAAGCGAGCTGGCCGGCGTCATGGCTCACGAAATCGGCCATATCAACCAGAACCACCTGTACCGCGCCTTCGAGGATTCGAAGAAAAATGCGCCGCTCATGGCCCTGGTGCTGCTGGGCGCCATCGCCGCCGGTGCGGGCGGTGGTGGCGACGCAGCGCCCGCCGTACTCATGGGCGGACAGGGCCTGCTCATGCAGCGCCAGATCAACTTCACCCGCAAGGACGAAGCCGAGGCCGACCGCGTGGGCATCCAGACCCTCGGCAATGCCGGCTTCAACCCGGATGCCATGGCGGATTTCTTCGGTCGCATGCAGGACACCCTGCGCGTGGGCCAGGGCGAGGAATCCCTGCCCGCCCTGTTGCAGACCCACCCGGTGACGCTGACCCGTATCAGCGAAGCCAAGGCACGCGCCCGCACGCTGGAAGAAAAGCTCGCCAATCGTCCGGCCCAGCCGACCATCGACAAGGCCAACTGGGAGAAAAGCACGGCGCCGGTGCTGTACGTGAAAGACCCTACCACCCTGGTCACGGCGGGCGGCAAGGTCGTGCCGGGCAGCGCCGCCGACACCTATTCCCTCATGCGGGAACGCGTGCGCGTGCTCTCGGGCGATGCACAGCAACTGGCGACGTATTACGCCACCAACCTCAAGCGCAAGGATTTCGACACGGCTGCCAACCGCTATGGCTATGCGCTGGCGCTGATCCGCACGAATCACGGCAATCAGGCGGTGGAGCAGTTGCAGCCCCTGCTGAACAGCCAGCCGAACAGCCTGGCCCTTCGCCTGACCATGGCCGATGCCTATGTCGATGCCGGCCGCAACGGCGACGCCATGGCCATCTACAAGTCGCTGCATGCGAATTCGCCGCGCAACAAGGCGGTGATCCTCGGCTATGCAAAGGCACTGGCCGGTACGGGCCGTAGCGATGACGCACGCACGGCCGCGGCCATGATGCGTCCGCTGCTCGACGACAGCGACGACCCGGAGTTTTTCCGCACCTATGGCCTTGCCAGCGAGCGCTCGGGCGATAGCGTGCGCGCTGCCGAGGCTTATGCCGATAGTGCGTATCTGGCCGGGCGCCCCTTCGATGCCATGGAGCAGCTGAAGCGGCTGCTGAAGCGCGACGATCTCGATTATTACCAGCGCTCGCGCATCCAGGCGCGCATCAGCGACCTCACGCCGCTGTTGCTTGAGCTGCGCAAGAAACGCGTGGCCACGGATGACAACCCCGACGGCCGCAGCCAGCTGCACCACCCCCTGTAGGAGCGCGCCTTGCGCGCGACCGGCCGCGTCAGCGGCCGCGTAATCGCTCGTCCGGTCGCGCGCGAGGCGCGCTCCTACAGGGGGCTCGCCCGCACCGTCGCAGTCATAATTGAGACCCTGATTGTGACCATTGTCATTGCGGTGTAACACAGCATGGCTGCAATATGACCGTCACAGCCAACGAGCGGTCCAAAGCGTGCACAAACGCATTCTTATCGTGGAAGACGAAGCTTCGATTCGCGACATGGTCGCTTTCGCGCTTCGCAAGGCGGGTATGGACGCGGCTCACGCCGCCGACGCCCGCGCCGCCCAGATGGCCATTTCCGAGCGGGTGCCAGACCTGATCCTGCTCGACTGGATGCTCCCAGGCACCAGCGGTCTCGAACTGGCCCGACGCCTGCGTCGCGAGGAACTGTCCCGGGAAATCCCCATCATCATGCTCACCGCCCGCGGCGAGGAGATGGACCGGGTGAACGGGCTGGAGGCCGGGGTCGATGATTACGTCATCAAGCCCTTCTCCACCCGCGAACTCATCGCCCGCATCAAGGCCGTGCTCCGGCGCAGCCAGGGCGACGACGGTTCGGGCGTGGTGGAGCTGGGCGGCCTGCGCATCGACGGACCCGCGCACCGCGTGTTCGCCGGCGAGGAAGCCGTGCCCATCGGCCCTACCGAATACCGCCTGCTGTTCTTCTTCATGACCCATCCGGAACGCGTGTATTCGCGGGCCCAGCTGCTCGACCACGTGTGGGGCGGAAGCGTCTATGTCGAAGAACGAACGGTCGATGTGCATATCCGCCGCCTGCGCAAGACGCTGGAACCGTGGAAGCTCGACGAGATGGTGCAGACCGTCCGTGGCGCTGGCTACCGGTTCTCTGCCAATACCTAGGCTAGTGCGGGGTCGCCGCGTTATGGTGGCAACACCAGACCGTCAACGGCCGCTCCGATATGCCCCCTAGTTTCCTGACTTCCTGGCGACTACCCGTCGCGTGTGCCGCCCTGCTTCTGCTGGGCGGCATCGCGGGTGCGCTGGTGGAAGCGACCCTGGCCGGCGTGACCTGCGCCGCTGTCGTGGAAATCGTCGCTCTGCTGTCGCTGTTCCGTCATAAGTCCGGGCCAATGTTGCAAACACCTACGACGCCCCACCCTGAGCATGACCGTCTGATGACTCGCACCCGCCGTATCGCATCCCGCTTGCGCGACCTGCGCAGCGCGGCCGGGACACTCCCGGACGCGGTGGTCCTGCTGGACCATTCGCTGCACGTCCGCTGGTTCAACCATGCGGCGGAGGAACTGCTTGGCCTGAAGCGCACGCGTGATCGCGGCCGCGTCATGACCGACCTGCTCCGCAATACCGATATGGCCGACTGGTGGACGGAAGGCGCGCGCGAGCCGCTGAACGACGTCACCGCACCGGGCCATCCGAATCGCCACGTCACGGCCACGCTACTGCCTTTCGGCAGCCGCCAGCGCCTGCTGCTGGCGCGGGACACCAGTCACCTCACCCGGCTCGAACAGATCCGCCGCGACTTCGTCGCCAACGTGTCGCACGAGCTGCGTACCCCGTTGACGGTGATCCACGGCTACCTCGAACTGCTCGATCCCGAAGATGTGCCCGAACTGGCCCCCGTGCTCGACGAGATGCGCGCCCAGTCCAAGCGCATGGGCCAGATCGTGGAAGACCTGCTCACCCTGTCGCGCCTGGAAACCCAGGACCACGTGGCCGAAGAGCACGTACAGATGGCGCCCCTGCTCGCCAGCCTGCGCAAGGAGGCCGAGGCGCTCAGCCAGGGCCGCCACACCGTGTCCCTGGACATCTCCACGCCGTTCGACCTGATGGGCTCGCCGAAGGACCTGCACAGCGCATTCTCCAACCTGGTGAGCAATGCCGTGCGCTATACCCCCACGGGCGGGCGCATCGCCATCCGCTGGAGCCAGACCGACGACGGCGCCACCTTCGCGGTGCAGGATTCAGGCTTCGGCATTCCGGCCGCCCATATCGCCCGCCTCACCGAACGCTTCTACCGGGTTTCTTCCAGCCGCTCGCGCGACTCCGGCGGCACCGGCCTGGGCCTGTCCATCGTCAAGCACGTGCTGAACCTTCACCAGGCAAGACTTTCCATCGAGAGCGAACCGGGCAAGGGCTCCACCTTCGCCTGCGTATTCGGCAGCGACCGTCTGGTTGACGGCAGCCGGCCGCAGGAGCTGGCCGGTGGTGGCGCAATCTAAACGAATCCCATGGCGGATGCCCGGCTCCGTCTTGCTGCGTCGCCGCTTTCCGGCATGATGGCCGCTGCGTCACCATCGGCTGTCGTGAGAGGAAAAGCAAAGAGAATGAGCGAGTCTGTCGACCTCGGGGCGCCCGGGCTGTACATCAACCGGGAGCTGTCGGCGCTGGAATTCAATTTCCGCGTGCTCGCACAGGCGCGCGACCCGGATGTGCCCGTCCTGGAACGGCTGCGTTACCTCACCATCGTCAGCAACAACCTCGACGAATTCTTCGAGGTGCGCGTGGCCGTGCTCAAGCACAAGCATGCGCTGGGTGCCGCCACGCCGGGTGCCGACGGACTGTCCTCGGGCGAGATCCTGGCCCGCATCCGCGAGCGCACGCTGGAGCTGGTGGCCGAGGTCTACACGATCTGGCACGAGGAACTGGGGCCAGCACTGGAAGACGAGGGCATCCGCTTCCTCACCCGTGACCGCTGGACCGACAAGCAGCGCCGCTGGCTGCTGGGCTATTTCCAGAACGAGATCATGCCGGTGCTCTCGCCACTGGGCCTCGATCCGGCGCATCCGTTCCCACGCATCCTCAACAAGACACTGAACCTGGCCGTGGTGCTGAAGGGCCGCGATGCCTTCGGGCGCGAAGGCCATATGGCACTGGTTCGTGCGCCGCGCTCGCTGCCGCGCATCATCCACCTGCCTGCCGAGGTGTCCGGGGCGGAAGGCGATTTCGTCTTCCTTGCCGAGGTGCTCCAGGCGTTCGCCGATGAAATCTTCCCCGGCTTCGAGGTCTGCGCCAGCTACCAGTTCCGCGTTACCCGCAACAGCGAGCTGGTGGTGGAAGAAACCGAGGTCGAGAACCTTGCCCGTGCGCTCAGCGAGGAACTGGCCGGACGCGGTTACGCGCGACCGGTGCGCCTGGAAGTAGGCGCCGATTGCCCGCGCGCGATCACCGAGATGCTGATCGACAACTTCCAGCTGGAAGAACACGACGTCTATCGCTGCGACGGACCGGTCAACATCATCCGCGCCGGTGTCATCTACGACCAGATCGACCGGCCGGAACTCAAATTCCCCCGCTTCACCCCGCGCCTGTGCCCCGACTTCGGCAAGGGCGTGAACGAATTCGACGTGCTCGGTGCGCGGGACATCCTGCTGCACCACCCTTACGAATCGTTCGCCACCGTGGTGGAGCTGCTGAAACGTGCCTCGCAGGACCCGGGCGTACTGGCCATCAAGCAGACCCTGTACCGTGCGGGCAAGGACTCCCCGCTGGTTGACCTGCTGGTGGAAGCCGCGCGCAACGGCAAGGACGTCACCGTGGTGATCGAGCTTCGTGCGCGCTTCGACGAAGAAGCCAACATCGGCCTCGCCAACCGCCTTCAGGAAGCCGGCGTGCAGGTGGTATATGGCGTGGTGGGCTACAAGACCCACGCAAAGATGCTGCTTATCGTGCGCCGCGAGGGCACCGGCCTGCGCCGCTACGTGCACCTGTCCACGGGCAACTACCACCAGGGCAACAGCCGCGGTTACACCGACATCGGCCTGATGACCTCGAACCCGGAAATCGGCGAGGACATCCACAAGGTGTTCCAGCAGCTTTCGGGGCTGGGGCCTATGATCCAGCTGAAGCGCCTGCTGCATTCGCCCTTCACGCTTTACAGCGGCGTGATGGCGAAGATCGAGCGCGAGATCGACCACGCGAAGAACGGCCGCCCCGCCCGCATCGTCGCCAAGCTCAATGCGCTCAACGAAGCCCATGTGGTCGAGGCGCTTTACCGCGCCTCCATCGCCGGCGTGAGCATCGACCTCATCATCCGTGGCGCGTGCACGCTGCGTCCGGGCATCAAGGGCGTATCGGAAAACATCCGCGTGCGCTCGATCATCGGTCGCTTCCTGGAGCACAGCCGCGTGTACTGGTTCGGCAACGACGGCGAACCCGAGCTGTATTGCGCCAGCGCCGACTGGATGGAACGCAACCTCATGCGCCGCATCGAAATCGGCGTGCCCATCCTCGAACCGGACCTGGCCAGACGCGTGTACGACGAAACCCTCGACAACTACCTGCGCGACAATACACAGGCCTGGTCCCTGGACGCGGATGGGCGGTATACACGCTGCGAACCCGCTACCGGTGAGCTTCCACACAGCGCCCAGCAAGCCCTGCTGACACGGTACTGCGGATGAACCGGCGCATCCTGCTGCTGTCGGTTTCTGCCGGTGCCGGCCACGTACGTGCCGCCGAAGCGCTGGAAGCCACGGTGCAGGCACTGGCCGGCGAAGGACGCAACGTCGAGGCGAAGCACCTCGACGTGATGGACTATGTGCCATCGAGCTTCCGCCGCATCTATGCCGATTTCTACCTGAGCCTCATCACGCGCTATCCGCGACTGTGGGGCATGCTCTATCGCATCACGGGCGACACGCGCCCCGACGCCGTCACCCAGCGCATGCGGCGCACGATTGAACGCCTGAACACGCGGCGCCTGCGCACGGCCATCGCCGAGTTCGCGCCCGAGGCCATCGTGTGCACGCACTTCCTGCCGGCCGAGATGCTGATGCGGCAGATCCGCAAGGGGCGCGTCACCGCCCCGGTGTACCTGCAGGTCACCGACTTCGACCTGCACCGCATGTGGGTGGTACCGGAGATGACCGGCTATTTCGCCGCCAGTGCCGAGATCGCCCACCGCATGCGTGCCGTGGGATTGCCGGCCGATCGCGTGCACGACAGCGGCATCCCCGTGATGCCGGCCTTCGCCGAAACCCATGATCGCCGCGAGCTGGCGGTGTCCTTCGGCCTCGATCCGGAGATGCCTACCTATCTCATCATGGGTGGCGGCGCCGGCGTGGGCGCGCTCGACGAACTGGCGGATTCGCTGCTCAAGGAAACCGAGGGCTTCCAGCTGATCGTGCTGGCGGGCCGCAATGCCGAACTACTGGAACGCTTGCGTGCCCTGGCCGCAGGCCGGCATGCAGGCAGGCTGTTTCCGCAGGGCTTCACCCGCCATGTGGAACGCCTGATGGCGTGCAGCGACCTGGCCATCACCAAGCCGGGTGGCCTGACCACCTCGGAATGCCTGTCGATGGGCCTGCCGATGATCGTCAATGCACCGATCCCCGGGCAGGAAGAACGCAACGCCGACTACCTGCTGGAACAAGGCGCGGCGTGGAAGGCCATCGACCATGTAGCGCTGGCGTGGCGCCTGCGCGCCTTGCAGCAGGATCCCGCACGACGGACCGAGATGGCAGCACGCGCACGCGCCATCGGCCGGCCCCACGCAGCACGTGCCGTCATCGACACGGTGCTTGCCCGGCTGGATGCTTCATGAGTCATTCGCCCCGTCGTCGCATCGTCTCGGTCCTGGCGACGGCGGCGTTCACTTTCCTGCTCGCCTTCATGTTTGCCCACGTCGAGGTCGAGATCGAGGGCCCGCACGGCTGGGCCACCAGCCTGCCCACCTGGCGGGTCGAGAACAACTGGATGCTCGACCTGTTCTGGGGTGGCCGGCCCATGACCGGCTATCACGCGTGGGTGTTTCCCTTCATCGCGTTGTTCTTTCACTTTCCGATGATATTTCGCGGTTTCTGGAGCTGGCGCGCCCAGGTGCGCATCCTGGCCTGCGTGATGTTGTTCTGGGTGGCCGAAGACGGCCTGTGGTTCATCCTCAACCCGGCCTTCGGGCTTGCACGATTCAACCCGGAGAACGTGCCCTGGCACCGCCACTGGTGGGGCCCCGCGCCCACGGATTACTGGGTGTTCGGCTTCCTGTGCATCCTGCTGTTCGCCCTGTCTGCGATGCCCAAAAGCCGAAAACGCTCCCTGTAGGAGCGCGCCTCGCGCGCGACCGGATGTTGCGAATGATCCACCGGTTTTCGCGATAACCGGTCGCGCGCAAGGCGCGCTCCTACAATGATGGGGCGATGCGTGACAAAATCCGCCCTTAAAGCTGCCGCGGACATTTCCCTTGCCCACATCCGGTAAATCCCAGATCAACGAGGGCGAACTCCTCGCCGCCGTCGACCTAGGCTCCAACAGCTTCCACATGGTGGTGGCCCGCTACGAACACGGCGAGCCCCGCGTCATCGACCGGCTGCGCGATTCGGTGCGCATGGCGGTAGGCCTGCGGCCCGACGGCACGCTCGACGCCAACCACCGCGCCGCCGCCCTGGCCAGCCTCGCCCGTTTCGGCCAGCGCATCGCGGGCATCCCTGCCCTGCACGTGCGCGCCGTGGCCACGAATACCGTGCGACGCCTGGCCTCCCCTCATGCCTTCCTGTCCGCTGCCGAGGCCGCGCTGGGGCACCCGGTGGAAATCGTGTCTGGACGCGAGGAAGGCCGCCTGATCTTCCTGGGTGCCTCCCACGACCTGCCCGCGTCCCGCGACCATCGCCTGGTGATCGACATCGGCGGCGGCAGCACCGAATTCATCATCGGCAGGGGCACGTCGCCACTGCATACCGAAAGCGTGCAGGTAGGCTGCATCGCCTCCACCATGCGCTTCTTCCCCGGGGGCAAGATCACCCGCAAGCGCTGGCAGAAGGCCCGTCGCGAAATCGGCGTGCTGTTGCAGCAGTTCGCCGAGGAATACCGCGAGGCTGGCTGGGCCGATGCCTATGGTTCGTCCGGCACGGCCAAGTCCATCGGCTCGGTGGTGCGGGCCATGAAGCTCTCGGACGACGGCGTCACGCCGGAGGCCCTGGCCGTCGTGCGCGAGGCCCTGATCGAGCAAGGATCGTCCGGCATGCTCAAGCTGCCGGGCCTCGGTGAGGATCGGGCCGAAGTGTTTGCCGGCGGTGTCGCTATCTTTGAGGCTGCCTTCGAGGCGCTGGGCATCGAGCGACTCCGTGTGTCGGAAAGCTCGATGCGCGAAGGCCTGCTGTGGGACCTGATCGGCCGTTCGGCCGGCACCGACCCACGCATGGCCAGCATCGACTCGCTCGCCAGCCGCTACGGCGTGGACCGTGCGCAGGCGCGCCGCGTGGAGACCACGGCCCTGTCGCTGTTCGACCAGCTGGCCAAGGTGTGGAAGCTCGACGACGACGGCCGTGAATGGCTGTCCTGGGCCTCCCGGGTGCATGAGCTGGGCCTCGCCATCGCGCACAGCCAGCACCAGCGCCACGGCGCCTACATCTTGCGCCACGCGGACATGGCCGGCTTCTCGCGGCAGGAGCAGCAGTTGCTTGCCGCCATCGTGGAATGCCACCGGCGCAAGCCCGAGAAGTCCGTGATTTCCGCCCTGCCGGCCCGCTACCGCGTGCTGGCCCGGCATATCACCGCGATCCTGCGCCTAGGCGTGCTGTTCCGCCGTGCCCGCCGCGCGGATGCCCTGCCGCGCATCCGGGTGGCCGCCACCCGCCAGCGCCTGCGCCTGTCGCTGCCTGCCGACTGGCTCGACCAGCACCCGCTCACCGAGGCCGACCTCGAGCAGGAGCGCGAACCCATGGCCGAACTGGGCCTGGAACTCGAGATCGTCACCGAATGAGACAGTTCAGGGCCGCCAGCGCAAACGGGCGTATCATGGCGGGATTGTTCAGCCGTAAGCACCGGTTACCCATGCTAAGAGCCGTCCTCGCCAGCCTCCTCCTCGCCCTGCCCGCCGCTGCGCTGGCCCAACAGGCGGCCAAGCCGGCCTCCCCGGCGCCCCAGGGGCCCGTGGAACATCCCCGAGTGACGATGCACACCACGCAGGGCGATTTCACCCTGGAGCTGTATCCGGAAAAGGCACCCAAGAGCGTCGCCAATTTCCTTCAGTACGTGCGTGATGGCTTCTATAACGGCACGGTGTTTCATCGCGTCGTCGACGGTTACATGGTGCAGGGCGGCCTCTACAGCCGCGACCTCACCCAGCGCCGCACGCGCGCGCCGGTGCCCAGCGAAGCCGACAACGGTCTGTCGAACCTGCGTGGCACCGTGGCCGTGGCACGTGGTGCCGACGCCAACTCGGGCACCTCGCAGTTTTTCGTGAACCTCGTGGACAACCGTCGCCTCGACTACGTGAGCAACCAGAGCGGCCTGACCTGGGGCTTCGCCGTGTTCGGCAAGGTGGTTTCGGGCATGGACACCGTCGACAAGATCGCCAAGCTGCCCACGCGTGCGCAGGGACCCTTTGTCAGCGATGTGCCCAATCCCCTGGTGATCATCGATTCGGCCTATGTCGTGGGCGAGGAGAAGGCGGCACCGGCCGCCGCTTCCACTAGCAAGGCACCTGCGCCTGCCGCGGAATCGGCCAAGCCGGCCGCGCCGAAGAAGAACACCAAGAAAAACGACAAGACCTCCGCATGAGCACGCTGTTCATCGCGGACCTGCACCTTGACGACGCGCGCCCGCAGATTACGGCGCTGTTCGAGCGCTACCTTGCTTCCGACGAAGCCCGCGCGGCATCCGCCGTCTACATCCTGGGCGACCTCGTCGAGGCATGGATCGGCGACGACGACGACGCGGAGCTTCCCTCCCGCATCGCTCAGGCCACGCGCGCCCTGCGCGACACCGGCGTGCCCGTGTATTTCATGGTGGGCAATCGTGATTTCCTGCTCGGCCATGCATTCGCCGAACGCGCCGGCCTGACGTTGCTGGACGATGGCGTGGTTCACGACATCGAAGGCACGCCTACCCTGCTGATGCATGGCGACGTGCTGTGCACCGATGACGTCGCCTATCAGACCGTGCGCGCACAAGTGCGCACGGATGCGTGGAAGCAGCAGATCCTGTCCATGTCGCTGGAGGCGCGCCGTGCCTTTGCCGCCAACGCGCGCAACGACAGCAAGGCGAAGACAGGGAGCACGGACGAGACCATCATGGATGCCAACCAGCAGGCTGTCGAAGATGCCATGCGGAAGGCTGGCGTTCGCCGGTTGGTCCATGGACATACGCATCGTCCTGCCGTTCATGACTTCACGCTCGATGGTGCGCCCGCGCAACGCATCGTGCTCGGTGACTGGTACGACCACGGGTCGGTGTTGCGGATCGATGGTGATCTGGTCGAACTTCGCGGTTTGCAGACGAACTGACGCCCTTGCGATAACCCGCTGCACGGCGCTGGGTTCCTGCTTTCGCAGGAACGACGAGAGGGGTAGGCGGGGAATATCAATCCTGTAGCCGTCGTTCCTGCGAAAGCAGGAACCCAGCGCCCCGGTCCACCAGCAGGCGCGAGCACGCATCATCGGCTCTTCACCGGCACGTCACCTCATTCCACTGCCATATCAAGCCGATTCCGGCCCATGATGTCACGGCGATGTAAAAGCGCAGTCATAAGCTCGCCGGGCGGCGTAACATGGGTTCGTCGCGATCTGCGATGAGGACCGCTGCCCTGGATACGATGACGCCCCCCACCGAGTCGAACGCCACGCTCAAGGCCCCCGCGCCCCGCCTGCCCGCACCGCCGGAGCAGCCCGGTGTCGATCTGAACGACACGGCGCTTTACATTCACCGCGAGCTGTCGCAGCTGCAATTCAACATCCGCGTGCTCGACCAGGCCCTGGACGAAACCAAGCCGCTGATCGAGCGCCTGAAATTCCTGCTCATCTTCTCGTCCAACATGGACGAGTTCTTCGAGATCCGCGTGGCGGGGCTGAAGCAGCAGATTGCCTTCGACCATGAAGTGATCGGCGCCGACGGCATACCCCCGCGTCGCGTGCTGGCCGAAATCTCCGAGATCGCCCACCGGCAGATCGAGCGGCAATACCAGATACTCAACGAAAAAATTCTTCCCGCGCTGGAAGAGGAACGCATCCGCATCGTGCGCCGCAACCAGTGGTCGCACAAGCAGAAGCTCTGGGTGCGCCGCTACTTCCGCCACGAAGTGGCACCGCTGATCACGCCCATCGGCCTTGATCCCACGCACCCCTTTCCGCGCCTGGTCAACAAGAGCCTCAACTTCATCGTGCAGCTGGAGGGCACCGATGCCTTCGGTCGCGACTCGGGCCTTGCCATCGTGCCGGCCCCCCGCATCCTGCCGCGACTCATCCGTCTGCCGTCCGACGTCTGCGAAGACGGCGACAACTACGTGCTGCTCTCGTCGATCATCCATGCGCATGCCGACGATCTGTTCCCCGGCATGCGCGTACTGGGTTCGTACCAGTTCCGCCTCACCCGCAACGCCGATCTGTCGATCGACCCGGAAGACGTGGAAGACCTCGCCCGCACGCTGCGTGGTGAACTGTTCTCGCGTCGCTATGGCGATGCGGTGCGTCTTGAAGTGGCCGACAACTGCCCGAAACCGCTGGTCGATTACCTGCTGAAGCAGTACTCGCTCGACGCCGACTCGCTTTATGAAGTGAACGGGCCGGTGAACCTCGCCCGCCTGTTCGAGATGACGCTGAAGCCCGAGTACGCCCGGCTGCAATACCCCACCTTCGTGCCGGCACTGCCCAAGGCGCTCACCGCCGCGGAAGACATGTTCTCGGTGATCGGCAAGCAGGACGTACTGCTCTATCACCCGTTCGAATCCTTCTCGCCCGTGGTGGATTTCCTGCGGCAGGCCGCGAAAGACCCGCAGGTGCTCACCATCAAGCAGACGCTGTATCGCAGCGGTGCCAACTCCGAAATCGTGGATGCGCTGGTGGAAGCCGCGCGTGCGGGCAAGGAGGTGACGGCCGTGGTGGAGCTGCGCGCCCGCTTCGACGAGGAATCCAACCTCAGCCTGGCATCGCGCCTGCAACAGGCCGGTGCCGTGGTCACTTACGGCGTGGTGGGCGTGAAGACGCATGCCAAGCTGGCCTACGTGCAACGCCGCGAGAATGGCAAACTGGTGAGCTACGCCCACCTGGGCACGGGCAACTACCACTCAGGCAATGCGCGCCTCTACACCGATTACAGCCTGCTGACCTCCGACGAAGCCCTCTGCGACGACGTCCATCGCCTGTTCCGCCTGCTCACCGGCATGGGCAAGGCGCTGAAGATGAAGCGCATGCTCTATGCGCCGTTCACCCTGAAGAAGACATTGCTGGATCTGATCGCCCGCGAGGCCGCCAATGCCGTGGCGGGCAAGAAGGCCGAGATCATCTGCAAGGTCAACGCGATCACCGATCCCAAGATGATCCGCGCCCTGTACCGCGCCAGCCAGGCTGGCGTGAAGATCGAGCTGATCGTGCGTGGCATGTGCTGCCTGCGCTCGGGCATTCCGGGCGTTTCGCAGAACATCCGGGTGCGCTCGGTGGTCGGACGCTTCCTTGAACACAGCCGCGTTTACTGGTTCCACAACGATGGTGAGCCGGATCTTTACCTCGCCAGCGCGGACATGATGGAGCGCAACCTCGAACGCCGCGTGGAAACCTGTTTCCCCATCGAGGGCAAGAAGCTCCAGCAGCGTGTGCGCCGCGAGCTGGATTACTACCTCAACGACAATCATTCCGCATGGTTACAGCAGGCCGACGGCAGTTATGCCTTGCTGCAGCCGGCAAGTGGGCAGCCGGTGCGGGATGCGCAGACCTTGTTGCTTGAGCGCTTCGGAGTCATGGCCGCCCCCACGCCCACCTGACCCTTGTAGGAGCGCGCCTTGCGCGCGACCGGGTGATCGATCACGCGCTGGGCTCCCTTTTGATGGGCCGTCGCCTGTACGGTCGCGCGCGAGGCGCGCTCCTACAAGAACCCAACCAGGTCGCAATCTGCCCTGTAGGAGCGCGCCTTGCGCGCGACCGGGTGATCGATCGTGCGCCGGGCCTCCTTTCGACGGGCCGCCGCCTGTGCGGTCGCGCGCGAGGCGCGCTCCTACAGGGATTTGGCGGCGGTTACGATGTCGTCGTCGCCGGGGAGCACGAGGAAGGCCGCGCCGGCCAGCGGGGTGAATGTATCGGCGCCCACCACGCGGCGTAGCGGCGTTGCACCGAAACCGCCTTCGACGATGGCGGTGATCACGCCCTCGCCCACGCCTGCGCTCTTGCGACCTTCGTCCACCACGATGATGCGCTTCGCCGTGGCGGCCTGCGCTGCGATGAAGGCGTCATTGAGTGGCACCAGCCAGCGCAGGTCGACCACACGCACTTTCCAGCCATGCTCGGCCTCGATGCGCTTCGCCGCACGCAGGCTCATGGGTACGCCGTTGCCGAAGGTGAAGATCACCAGATCATCAGCACCCTCGCCGTACACCCGGCCCTCGCCCAGGGGCATCGCCTCGCCCGGTGCCGGATACGTGAACTGCCACTGCCCGTCGCCGGCCTCGTAGAGGTCCTTGGTCATGTACAGCGCAATGGGTTCGAGGAAGGCGGTGACGCGGCCGTCCACCTTGGCCAGCGCCGCCATGGTGCGCAGCATGGTCGCCGCGTCGTCACCACGGCTGGGGCAACCCACCACCAAGCCGGGAATATCGCGCAGCGCGGTGATCGAGTTGTCGTTGTGGAAATGCCCACCAAACCCCCGCTGATAACCCAGCGACGCCACGCGCATCAGCATCGGGTTGCGGTACTGGTCGTTGGAGAAGAACTGCAGCGACGACGCCTCGCCGCGGATCTGGTCGCAGGCGTTGTGGAAATACGCAAGGTACTGGATCTCGGGCAGCGGCAGCATGCCCATGTTGGCGTAGCCCTGCGCCAGGCCGAGAATCATGGTCTCGTCGAGCAGCGTGTTGAACACGCGTGCGTTGCGGAACGCCTTGTGCAGGCCCTTGGTAACCGTATACACGCCGCCCTTCTGCGCCACGTCCTCACCGAACAGCAGGCTCTCGGGGTACTTGGCCATCAGATCGTGCAGCGCCTGACCGATCTGGATCGCAAGGTGGCGCGGCGGCTGCTTTTCGGGCAGCTTCTCGGCACCACCAAATGCCCGCACACGCTCGGTTTCATCCGGTGCGCGCTCCGCTTCGGCCCGCACCGCATCCGGCGTATAAGGCGCCAGTGGCTTCATGACATCGGCCAGCGAGGTCAGCCTGGGGCGGCTGTCGGCGTCTTCCGCCGCCGCGAAGCATCGCTTGCGCACATCGGAATAGAGATTGAGCAGGCTGTCCCGGTCGTAAAGGCCCGAAGCCAGTGCAATGGTCGCGCTGCGCAACAGCGGATCGGTCGCTTCCAGGGCGACCAGCTCTTCCACCGAGCGCCACTCGATCTCGAAATCGGTGCCTGCATGTCCCATCACGCGAGTGGTGTTGAGATGCAGGAAGGTGGGGCGCCGTGTCGTACGGCAGTGTTCAACAGCGCGCTGCACATTCGCGTAGCCGCCGGCCAGGTCCAGGCCGTCGGCGTAGAAGTAATCGAGGTTCGCGCGTCGTTCGAAATTGTTCGCCACCCACCCCGTCGGCGTCTTCACCGAGATGCCGATGCCATTGTCCTCGCAGACGAAGAGCACGGGTGCGGGAAGCTTCTGATAGGCCGTCCACGCTGCCGCATTGAAAGCCGTCTGCGCCGTGGCGTGGTTTGACGATGCGTCACCAAACGAGCACACCGTGATCGAATCGCCCGGAATCGGCAGCGTATGGCGGATGCGCCCGGCCTGCTCGATGGCGATGGCCGTCCCCAATGCCTTGGGCAGGTGCGAGGCAATGGTGGATGTCTGCGGAAGCACCCACAACGGCTTGCTGCCCCATACCTTGTGTCGTCCGCCAGAGGCAGGGTCTTCGCTGCTGGCCGCGAAGGACAGCGCCGAATCCATCACCGGGTCCATGCCGGGCAGCTTGCGGAATCGCTCGGCCATGAAGCCGCCACTGCGGTAATGCAGGAAGGCCGGATCGGTATGCCGGGTGAGCCGGGCCACCATCGCGTTGCCTTCATGACCTGACGAGCCGATGGTGTAGAACACCTTGTTCTGCACGCGCAACACGCGCGCCATGAGATCGAGGTGGCGGCTGATCAGCTGCGATTCGAGCAGCTCGCGAAAGCCGCGCGCATCCAGCGCGCTGCCGGGAAGCACGGGTTCGTCGTCACGCGGCGCCTGGGCGACGTCACCCTGCCAGAACTGCACGAACTCGACGAAGTTCTGGTCGACGATCTCGGCGCGATTGAAACCTTTGTGACGTGCGGGAATGGGATGCGGAACGGACATGGACGAACTTCCGGGGGAAAGGGAATCAGTGATGAAAGCGGGGACTAACGCCGGCGGGCTTTCCACTCGTTGCGGGTCTGTCCCCACAGGTCGATCCGGTGATCGGCGGAAGGCTCCGGAAGCTTGCCCGGCCCCTTCAGGGTAGAACCGAGCCGCCTGGCCAGCGCGATCGATGCATGGTTTTCCGGATCGATCGAATGAATGATCTCGGTCCACGGCAGGTTGTCGAACGCCCAGTCCATGGAGGCTGCCGCACCTTCGGTGGCATAGCCCTTGCCCCAGCTTTCGCGGTTGAGGCCCCAGCCGATCTCGTGCCCCGGCCAGCCTTCCGGCTGCCAGGGGCCGAGACGGCCCATCCAGCGTCCCGTGGAGCGCTCGATGACCGAGAACATGCCAAAACCGAGGATCGCCCAGCTGCCGGCCATGGTCATGAAGTTGCGCCACGCCAGCGCACGCGACTGCGCCCCACCGAGGAAGGTCATGACCTCCGGATCGCCCAGGCACTCGGCCCAGGCGTCGAAATCCTCCGCCGCCGTGGGCCGGAGGATCAGGCGATCGGTCTCGATGCGCAGTCCATGCATGGCGATTGGCCTCAGAACGCGTTGATGCCGGTCAGTTCGCGGCCCACCACCAGCTGGTGCACCGTTTCGGTGCCTTCGTAGGTGATGACCGATTCGAGGTTCAGGGCGTGACGGATGGCCGAGTGCTCGGTGGTGATGCCTGCGCCGCCGAGGATGTCGCGGCAGTCGCGGGCGATATCGATCGCCATGCGCACGTTATTCCACTTCGCCAGCGAGACCTGCGTGGGCTGCATGGTGCCGGCGTCCTTCAGGCGACCGAGCTGGAGCGACAGCAGCTGCGCCGTGGTGATGCGACGGGCCATGTCGGCCAGCTTCACCTGCACGGCCTGGTTGGCGGCCAGCGGACGATTGAACAGGATGCGCTGCGCGGTGTAGTCGAGTACTTCCTTCAGGCAGGCCTGCGCGGCGCCGATCGGGCCCCAGGTGATGCCGTAACGGGCCTGGGTGAGGCAGCCGAGCGGGCCCTTCAGGCCCTTCACGTTCGGCAGGCGCGCGCTGTCCGGCACGCGCACGTCGTCGAAGAACAGGCCGGAGGTGACCGAGGCGCGCAGGCTCATCTTCTTGTGGACTTCCTGAGCGGCGAAGCCCTTGGTGTCCGTAGGCACGATGAAGCCCTGGATGCCGTCGTCGGTCTGCGCCCAGACGATGGCGATATGGGCCAGGTTGCCGTTGGTGATCCACATCTTGGCGCCGTTGATCACCCAGTCGCCACCGTCCTTGCGCGCCACCGTCTTCATGTTGGCCGGGTCGGAGCCGCCATGGGGCTCCGTGAGGCCGAAGCAACCGATGACCTCGCCCGCGGCCATGCGCGGCAGGTATTCACGCTTCTGCTCTTCGGAGCCGTAGGCGTAGATGGGATACATGCACAGCGAGCTCTGCACCGAGGCAAAGCTGCGCAGGCCCGAATCGCCGCGTTCCAGCTCCTGGCAGATCAGGCCGTAGCTGACGGCGTTCATGCCGGCGCAGCCGTATTCCTCGGGCAGCGTCGCGCCCAGCAGGCCCAGGGAGGCGATCTCGGGCACCAGTTCGGCGGGGAAGCGGCCCTTGTCGAAAGCGTCGCCGATGATCGGCAGCACCTTTTCATCGACGAAGCGGCCAACGGTGTCCTGGACCATCCGCTCTTCTTCGGTAAGCAGCGAACGGACGTCGTAGAGATCGAGCGGGTCGAGACGATGGGCCATACGGGTACTCGCGAAGGGCAGCCGGAAAAGCCCCTGATTGTAGACCTGCACCATGGCGCGGTCATGGCGGGGCGCAACAAATCGGCTTCATGGGCCTACATGGTTTTCAGCGTGCACCGCTGCTGCGGCACCGGGCCCACCGACGACACTGCCATTTTGCCCACAGGACATCCGCCCCATGCCATCCCTGCGTACCGCATTGATCTGTCTCGCCACGGGCATTGCCGCCTCTTCCGTCGCCATGGCCGGCGATGTGCCGCCTGCGTGGGAAGGCGCGCTCGTGTTCGAGCAGGCCAATGGCGACTTCGTCGCACTGGACAACGCCACGGACCGTCCCATCCACGCCATCGTGCAAGCCCGTGGCATCGCGGGGGCTCTTCACTGGCGTGACGATGGTCTCCGGGTGCTCACGTGGCGGGGAGACATCGCCCGCGTCCGCATGCCCCCGCCGGGCAGCGCGGCCACCGTCACGAATGCCTTGGGTCATTGCCTCACGGTGAAGGCGGCCGACGATATCCGCTGGAGCGAATGTCGTGGCGGCGCGGCCCATCAGGTCTGGTCGATGGAGGACGGCAGCCTCGTTGCACCACCGCCGTTCCGCGGCTTTCTGGCGCATGGAACGCCAGAAGACGACACCCGGCTTCATATCGTCCGGGGCGACGCTCCGCTGACGGTGGTCGGCTCCGTGCTTTCCGCTGCGGATTGACAAGACACGCACACCGAAAGCGCTTGCATAATGGGCAACCTCCCGGCTGACCGGAACCTCCCATGTTCAAAGGTGTGCTCCTCGGTTTCGCCTGCTACGCCGCCTATGCATGGAGCGACGCCTTCGTGAAGGCACTGGAAGGCACCCTGCCGCCCTACGAGACGGTGTTCTTCGGCGCCATCCTCGCGCTGGCTGCCCTGCCCTTCCTCAAAAAGCCCGGCGACCGCTGGAGCGAGGTGGTGGTGTCGAAGATGCCCGGCCTGTGGCTGCTGCGGGCCATGGCCGGCGCCATCGGCAATGTCACGTCGGTGATGGCCTTCACGGCGCTGCCCATGGCCGAGGCGTTCTCGCTGATCTTCCTGCTGCCGATCTTCGTGACCATCCTGTCGGTGATCTTCCTGCGCGAGCAGGTGGGCTGGCGGCGCTGGTCGGCCGTGGTGGTGGGTTTCGTCGGCGTGCTGGTGGTGTTGCGCCCCGGCTTCCGCGAACTCAGCACGGGGCATGTGGCGGCGATCATCTGCGGCATCGCGGGTGCCTTGTCGATCATCGCCCTGCGCATGGCCGGCGCCACGGAGAAGCGCATTACCCTTTACGGAGCAGGCGTGGTCGGGCCGATGATCGCCGGCTTCATCATGATGCTGCCGCATTTCGTCTGGCCCGACGTCCACCAGTGGGTGCTGGTACTGGGCTACGGCCTGCTGGCCGCCGCCGGAGCGGTGCTACTGATGCTTGCCACGCAGAAGGCACCGGCCAATCGCGTGGCGCCGACGCAGTACAGCCAGATGCTCTGGGCCATCCTGTTCGGCTACCTGTTTTTCCACGATCACCTGGACTGGCCGATGCTGGTCGGCATCGTGATGATTCTGGGCGCCGGCCTGTTCACTTTCGTGCGCGAGGAAAAGCGCACGCAATGGTGGCGGTGGACCAACATCGTTTAGAAGCGCGGCCGGCGTTTCGCGACGACCGGTCGCGCGCAAGGCGCGCTCCTACAGGTTTGAGACGCCGTGGGGGACGTGGCCGGTGGCGACTACGCGGCGGGCGGATTCCACGTTGGCCGGGGAATCGTCGAAGAAGATGTCCGCGCCGAAGGCATCGAGGAACGGCCCCTTGTCGCGACCGCCCAGGAACAACGCCTCGTCGATGCGGACGCCCCACTTGCGCAAGGTAAGGATCACGCGCTTGTGCGCCGGCGCAGAACGCGCGGTGACCAGGGCCGTGCGGATCGGCGAATCCTCTGCGGGAAACGCCGCCTGCAAACGATGCAGGGCCGACAGGAAGCCCCGGAACGGGCCGCCGGACAGTGGCTCGGCC
Source organism: Luteibacter anthropi (assembly GCF_023699965.1). Classification (NCBI taxonomy): domain Bacteria; kingdom Pseudomonadati; phylum Pseudomonadota; class Gammaproteobacteria; order Lysobacterales; family Rhodanobacteraceae; genus Luteibacter; species Luteibacter anthropi. The sequence continues at coordinate 3,092,896 of NZ_CP077072.1, read as the reverse complement.
CAACGGGCGGTCTCGCTGGCGTGAAAGGCGTCCAGGCCCTGTTCCTTCGACACACGTTCGCCCTCATCGCCGAAGATGACGGCATCGCCATCGAAGGCGATACGCAGTTGCTCGGAAGATCGCGGTGCGGCCGTCGAAGGCAGGATCGTGGCGGCGGCGACACCGGCGCGCAGCGCCCGGCCCACGTCTTCGGCATTCGCTGAAAGAAACAGGTCGGCCTTGAAAGGTGCGATGTAGTCGGACGTGGGCGCTCCGCTGGTGAACGCCGCACGGGAGATGTCCAGGCCGTAATGCTGGATGGCGTTGAAGATGCGCAGGCCGGTATCGCCGGAATTGCGCGACAGCAGGATCACCTCGACCGGTGGCACGTCACCGGAAAGACGGTTCAGGTCGAGCAGTTTCTGTACGAGGGGAAAGGCCACGCCCGGCTGGAGCAGCTCGTCCTCGTGTTCGATCTGGTAGGCACGGAAAGCGTCGATACCTTCGCGTTCGAACAGGTCGTGGCTGTCACCCATGTCGAACAGGGCGCGCGAGGAGATCGCCACGACGAGACGGTTGTCGTTGGCGGATGAGGCGGCGTGTGCGTTGGGTGGGGCCGGGGCGAGGGTCATGCGGGGTGGTTCCGTGGGCGTGCTGTACTTATCGTAACGCCCATCACCGCCCTGTAGGAGCGCGCCTTGCGCGCGACCGGGGTTTCGCGCTGATCCGGTCGCGCGCAAGGCGCGCTCCTACAGGGTATCTACGTGTCGCTCCCACGCCTTCGGTAAGCGAGCTACCGCAGGGGTGGGAGTCGATCGCATCGGCGATAAAGCATGGCTACGGAGCGAACTGCTCGTCCAGGATGCGCTGCTGGAGGTTGTGTTCGGGGTCGAACAGGAGGCGGACCGAGTTGCGGCGCGACTGGCGTACTTCGACGGCGCGCACGTCGCGCACCTCGTGGAAGTCGGCCGTGGCGCTGATCGGACGCTTGTTCGGGTCCTTGGTGTCGAAGCCGACCTTCGTGGCGTGCGGAAGGATCGCCCCGCGCCAGCGGCGCGGACGGAACGGGCTGATGGGTGTAAGCGCCAGCACGTTGGCGTCGAGCGGGAGGATGGGGCCATGGGCAGACAGGTTGTAAGCCGTGGAGCCCGCCGGCGTGCTGACCAGGATGCCGTCGCAGACCAGCTCGTCGAGCTTTACCTCGCCGTTCAAACGAACCTGCAGGTGGGCGGCCTGGTTGCTCTGCCGCAAAAGCGCCACTTCATTGAACGCCAGCGCACGATGTTCGACGCCATCGCAGCAGGTGCTGTGCATTTCCAGTGGATGCAGCACGGCCGGATGCGCCCGTTCGATGCGCTCGGCGAGCGCGTCGAGATCGTGCTTGTTCATGAGAAAACCCAGCCGGCCGAGTTTCATGCCGTAGAAGGGCACGGCCAGCGAGCGATAGGTATGCAGCGTGCGCAGCATGAAGCCATCGCCACCGAGCGAGACGATGATGTCGGCGTCACCGGGCTCGACACTGCCATAGCGTTTCACGAGCGCGGCTCGGGCACGTTGGGCAACGTCGGTTTCGCTGGCTACGAAGGCTAGGCGCATGAATGTGCTGGCTAGGGTCCGACCCCCAGCTTAGCGCCTGCGAACAGGGAAACGATAGCGCTGTAGGAGCGCGCCTTGCGCGCGACCGGTACGGAGCCTGTGGTTCATGGCTTCGTACCGGTCGCGCGCAAGGCGCGCTCCTACAAGAAGGATGGGGCACGAAGCCCCATCCCTGGCCGTTAGACCGGGATCTGGGCCAGTTGGGCCAGGCGGCGGACGGCAACCGAGGCGATCGGGTAGTCCGCGTTCTGGGTGAGGATTTCGGCCAGCATCGTACGGGTGTACTTCAGCGTGGCGTCGTCGCGTTCCAGCCAGGCCTTGACCGGGCTGACGTCGGTGCGATCGCCGGCCACGGCGAGCACCTGCACGGCCAGGGCACGATGCTGGGCATTGAGCTCGTCCAGCAGCGAACCGCGGGCCTGCGCATGCCATGCACCTTCCACCGGCAGCGCCTCGATCTGTCCACGCAGCCATTCGAGGTCGAGCGCCTCGCCCAGTTCGTAGAAGACCTTGGCGACCGTGGCCATGTCCTTGCCGCTCTGCTTCGACACTTCGACCATGTCGAGCGCCGCGCGCAGCACCGGGATGCGGGCAAGCCGCAGCGCCAGCGACGAGGGCACGCCCAGGCCTTCCCACTTCTCCTGGCTGGCGCCGAAATCGGCACGACCGGTATCGGTGAGGGCATCGGGCAGCGACTTGCGCAGCACCGTCACCTCGGCCGCATAGCGGTCGACGTTGGCGGCGATGTCGAGCGAGCCACCCGGACGGCTGAGCAGCCAGCGGGTGAGATGACGCAGCAGCGACCAGATATGCAGGATGGCGTCGATCTGGGTGTCTTCGGCCACCTTGCCATCGAGCGCCTCGATCTCGGCCCACAGTTCACGGGCATCCAGGATTTCGCGCGCAGCCGTGTAGGCCTTGGCGATCGACGCCGGGCCGTGGCCCGTGTCTTCCTGCATGCGCATCATGAAGGTGGCGCCCATGCGGTTGATCGTCGAGTTGGTCACCGCGGTGGCGATGATCTCGCGCTTCAGGCGATGGCGCTGCATGTGCTCGGCGTACTTCTCGTGCAACGGCACGGGGAAGTAGCGGACCAGCTCGCGCGACAGGTACGGATCTTCCGGTACGTCGGAATCGAGCAATTGCTGGAACAGGCGGATCTTGTCGTACGACAGCAGCACCGACAGTTCCGGACGGGTAAGGCCCTGGCCCTTCTGCTTGCGCTCGGCAAGCTCGGCCTGACTCGGCAGCGACTCGACCTGGCGATCGAGCAGGCCTTCGGCCTCCAGCGTGGTGATGAAGTGCGCCATCGAACCCAGACGGCGGACCGACTGGTGCTCCATGAGCGTGATGGCCTGGTTCTGGCGGTAGTTGTCCCACAGCACCAGGCGGGCCACTTCGTCGGTCATCTCGGCCAGCTGCTTGTTGCGGCCGTCGAACGAGAGCTCGCCACGCTGCACGGCATCGTTGAGCAGGATCTTGATGTTCACCTCGTGATCGGAGGTGTCCACACCGGCGGAGTTGTCGATGAAGTCGGTATTCATCAGCACACCGGCCTGCGAGGCTTCGATGCGGCCCTTCTGGGTCATGCCCAGGTTGCCGCCTTCGCCGATGACCTTGCAGCGCAGCTCGTTGCCGTTGACGCGCAGGCCGTTGTTGGCGCGGTCGCCCACATCGGCATGCGTTTCGCTGGTGGCCTTCACGTAGGTGCCGATACCGCCGTTCCACAGCAGGTCGACCGGGGCCTTGAGGATGGCCGAGAGCAGGTCATTCGGTGCCATGTGCGTGGCATCGGAACGGATGCCGAGCACGGCCTTCACTTCGGCCGAGACCGGAATCGACTTGGCGCTGCGCGGATACACGCCGCCACCGGCCGAGATCAGCGACTTGTCGTAGTCATCCCACGACGAGCGCGGCAGCGCGAACATGCGCTGGCGTTCGACGAAGCTCTTCGCCGCATCGGGGTTCGGGTCGAGGAAGATGTGGCGATGGTCGAACGCGGCCAGCAGGCGGATGTGCTCGGAAAGCAGCATGCCGTTGCCGAACACGTCGCCGGACATGTCACCCACGCCCACCGTGGTGAAATCCTGGCTCTGGCTGTCGCGGCCCATCGCACGGAAGTGGCGCTTGACCGACTCCCATGCACCCTTGGCCGTGATGCCCATGCCCTTGTGGTCGTAACCGTAGGAGCCGCCCGAGGCGAATGCGTCGTCGAGCCAGAAGCCGTGCTCCGTGGAGATGGCGTTGGCGATATCCGAGAAGGTGGCCGTGCCCTTGTCGGCGGCAACCACGAGATACGGATCGTCGTTGTCATGGCGCACGACATCGTGCGGCGGCACCACCTTGCCCTCGACGAGGTTGTCGGTGATGTCGAGCAGGCCATTGATGAACATGCGGTAGCAGGCGATGCCTTCGGCCAGCTGGGCGTCGCGATCGCCGCCCACCGGCGGACGCTTCACGAAGAAGCCGCCCTTCGAGCCGACCGGCACGATGACCGTGTTCTTCACCATCTGCGCCTTCACCAGGCCCAGCACTTCCGTGCGGAAGTCTTCGCGGCGATCGGACCAGCGCAGGCCGCCACGGGCCACCGAGCCGAAGCGCAGATGGATGCCCTCGACGCGCGGGGCGTAGACGAAGATCTCGCGGAACGGCACCGGCTTGGCGAGGTCGGGCACCTGGTGCGAATCGAACTTGAAGCTGACGTAGGAACGGAACGCACCGTCCCAGGCCTGGAAGAAGCTGGTACGCAGGGTAGCGTGCACCAGCGCGATGTAGCTGCGCAGGATGCGGTCTTCGTCGAGGCTGGAGACGTTGTCGAGCAGCGCATTGATGGCTTCTTCCACCGCCACCGCCTGTTCGTCGCGCGGACGGGCCAGGGAGGCGACGAGGTTGCCGATGAGCGCAGGCTGGGCCGCCAGGACGTCATGGTCGATCAGCGCGTGCATCTCGTGCGAAAGCATGCCCTCGGCATAGGCCAGGGCCTTCTCGTCGAGGTTTTCGCGGCGTGGATCGAAGCGCGCGTTGAACAGCTCGATGATGAGGCCGGCGATAGCCGGGTAACGGTTGAGGGCGTCTTCCATGTACGCCTGCGAGAAGGCCACGCCCGTCTGCAGCAGGTATTTGCAGTAGCCACGCAGCACAGCAACCTGGCGCCAGTTGAGCTTGGCCCCCAGCACGAGGCGGTTGAAGCCGTCGTTCTCGGCATTGCCCCGCCAGATCTGCTCGAAGGCGTCTTCGAAGATCGTACCGACCTGCTCCACCTCGAAGGCGAGGCGACCGACCGGCTGGACTTCGAAATCCTGGATGTAGAGCGCGCTTTCGCCCTGCTTCACTTCGTACATGTGCTCGGTGAGCACGCGCAGGCCGAGGTTTTCCAGCTGCGGCAGCACTTCGGAGAGTGCGATGTCCGAGCCCGAACGGTAGACCTTGAAGCGAAGTTCTTCAGGACGATGCGGCGGGTGGTAGAACGACATGCTGATGGCGTCGGGGCCATCGAGGCCCGCCAGCGCTGCCACGTCGGTGGCAGCGACCTGCGGCGACACTTCGTCGACGTAGCCGGCCGGCAATGCCTTGCCATAGCGATTGGCAAGGATGATGCCCTGCTGCTCGCCCATGCTCTCGACCAGGCGGTCGCGCAGCTCGTCGTACCAGTTGCGGGCAATGGAGGCGATCTGCGCTTCCATGGCGGCGGCGTCGTAGACCGGGTGGTCGCCGATGCGCGGGCGCACCACGACATGCAGGCGCACCAGGGCGGCCTCGCCCATCAGCACGGCGGAATCCACGTGCTCGCCGTGGAACGCTTCACGCAGCACGCCTTCCACGCGCTCGCGCACGGCGGTGTTGAAGCGGTCGCGCGGAATGTAGACCAGGCACGAGAAGAAGCGGCCGTAGCTGTCGCGACGGATGAACAGGCGCGTACGCGTGCGCTGTGCCAGTTCGAGCAGGCCGATGGACAGCGCGAAGAGTTCATCGGTGCTGCACTGGAACAGTTCGTCGCGCGGCAGCGTATCGAGGATGTGACGCAGCGACTTGCCCGAGTACGAATCGCGCTTCAGGCCCGAGCGGGCCATCACGGCCTCGCACTTGTCGCGCACCAGCGGCACGTGCTGCGGGTGGGCCATGTAGGCGTTGGAGGAGAACAGGCCGAGGAAGCGCTGTTCGGCCACCGGGCGGCCCTTGTCGTCGAACTTGAGGACGCCGATGTAATCCATGTAGCCCGCACGGTGGATCGGCGAGCGGGCGTTGGTCTTGGTGAGGATGATGGCGTCGGTGGAACCCGAGCGCGGCATCTCCGAGGCTACCAGGGTGCGCAGGGAGCGCGGCGCCAGCGAGCGCTCCGCGGCGCGCAGGATGCCAAGGCCTGAGCCGTCGACGGTCTTCAGTACCTCATCGTCGCCTTCGGCCGTGACCACGTATTCGCGGTAGCCCATGAAGGTGAAGTGGTCGTCGGCGACCCAGCGCAGGAACTCGGTGGCTTCGCGCACTTCGTCGGCCGTGTACGGCAGCGCGCGCTTGCCGAGGTCGTCGGCGACCTCGACCATACGGCCGCGCATGGCTTTCCAGTCGGCCACGGTCTCGCGGACATCGGCCAGGGCCGTTTCGAGCTGGCCGCGCAGGGTTTCGATCTGGGCGTCGTCGAGGCGGTCGATCTCGAAGCGCATGATCGACTCGGTCTTCTCGCCCGAACCCAGCGACTCCAGAACGCCGGCGGCCGAGCGGACCACGGGTACCACGGGGTGGACGATGGCATGGATTTCCGCATGGGCGGCGGCCACCATCGACACGGTGTCGACGAGGAAAGGCATATCGTCCGTGACGACTTCGATCACGGCACGTGAACCGGAGACGCCCGGGTTGTATACCCGCAGCTTGGCCTGGCCGGCGGTGCGCTCACGGGCGAAGGAGAGCAGGTCCGCGATAAGGGCAGCCCAGCGCCCGGGGGCGTGGAGGGCGTAATCGGCAGGAGCGATACGCTCGAAGAAGGCCTCAATAAAAAAGCGCGCCTCGTTAAGGCGCTCCGCGGGATAGTCGATTTTTTTCAGTTCATCGAAGACGACGTCATGGAACTGGCCGTGTTCGGCTGCGCGAATCGCATTCATGGGCGGATATCGGTGTGGGGGGAGGTAGAAACCGTCAAAGCATAGCTCTGTGCACCCTGTCCTAGCCACACCGTCTCATGGGATTGCGGGCACCATGTTTCACTGCATCGCGGCATAACCGTCGTTGTAACAGACGACAAGGCTCACGCCCCTTTAACGAATCAGGAGCTTGCAACGCAACAAATCGTGTTCAGCCGCACGAAAGGCCCGTTGACGCTGGACGGAGGGAGATTCTAAACTGGACGGTATAGTCCAGCAGGTATGCGAAATGACGAACCTGGATGAGCGCCCCGCCCCGGATCGCCAGAAGCGGGTTCTCCAGGCCGCATGTACGTTGTTCCTGCGCGACGGTTACCGCGTAAGCATGGGGTCCGTGGCACGCGAGGCAGGCGTGTCCAAACAGACCGTGTACGCCTATTACGAAAACAAGGACACCCTGTTCCACGCCGCCGTTGAACAACTCGTCTTGCCTCTCCATGCCAGCCTGGCGCCCGAGGGCCGCAACCTCTCGGATACGCTGCAAGCCCTGGCCCAGGCGCACCATACCCACGTGATGGACCACGACAACGTTGCGCTCGGCCGGATGCTGATCGCGGAAGCGCCACGGTTTCCCGCCGCGGCGAAAACCTTTTTCCGTACCGCGATCGACCTCATCGCGGCCCGGTTGGCACGTTGCATGGCCGAGGCGATGGACCAGGGCAGGATGCGCCGGGAAAACCCGGACGTGGCCGCCGAGCTCTTCCTGTCCATGCTTCACGGGCTGGAAGGTGACCGGCGCCTGTTCGGGATGCGCGCCAGGGGTCAGAGAGCCCAGGACGAATGGGCACGGCACGCGGTAACAGTATTTATGCACGCTTACGACATCCACCCGGATGCCGCGGCGCGAACGAACAAGAAACCTGGAAACGGAACGGAGTTCTCATGAAACCCCTGCCCCTGCGCACCTCCCTGCTGGCCGCCGGCCTGATTGCTGCCCTCGCCGCCTGCCACAAGCAGGAAGCCCCACAGATGCCGCCTCCGCCGGAGGTCGGTGTCGTCACCGCACAGCCGCAGGACGTTCCGCTGGTCCAGGACCAGGTCGGTCGCCTGTCCTCCCTGCGTACGGCTGACGTACGCGCCCGCGTGCCCGGCATCCTGCTGCACCGCCTGTATGACGAAGGCACCGACGTCAAGGCAGGCCAGAAGCTCTTCAAGATCGACCCGCAGCCGCTGCAGGCCGAACTCGACCAGCAGCTTGCCCAGCTCGCCTCTAACAAGGCCACGGCGGTCAACGCCAAGGCCCAGGCCGACCGTGCGCGCGGCCTCATCGGCAAGAACTATGTCTCCCGCCAGGACCTCGATACCGCCGAGGCCACTGAGCGCACGGCCAATGCCGCCGTGAAGCAGAGCGAGGCCTCCGTGCAGGCGGCCCGCATCAACCTCGGCTTCACCGACGTGGTCTCGCCCATCGACGGTCGTGCCGGTCAGCAGCAGGTCACCGAAGGCGCCCTCGTGGGCCAGAACGAGACCACCCTGCTCACCCAGGTCGACCAGATCGACAAGCTCTACGTGAACTTCAGCGTGTCCGTGGCCGACCTCGACACCATGCGCCGCGCCGCCGCGGCCGGCAACGCCACGCTGTCGCCCACCGACAAGTCCTCGGTGCGCATCCAGCTGCCGGACGGTTCCGACTATGCCGAACAGGGCGTGCTCGACTTCTCGTCGGCCACGGTCAGCCCGCAGACCGGCACGGTGAACCTGCGTGCGCAGCTCGCCAACCCTGACCTGCGCCTGCTTCCGGGCCAGTTCGTGACGGTGAAGGCCAACCTCGGCAGCCTGCACAACGTGTTCCTCGTGCCGCAGGACGCCGTGCTGCGTGACGCCAACTCGGCCTATGTGCTGGTGGTCGGCGAAGGCAAGTCGAAGGACCCGCAGACGGGTGAAGAGAAAACCGTCCCGTCCGCTGCTGTCCGTCGACCGATCCAGGCCGATCGCCTGAGCGGTTCCAACTGGGTGGTCACCGGCGGTCTGAAGCCGGGCGACCAGATCATCGTCCAGGGCCTGCCGAAGGCCAGGGAAAACGCGCCGGTCAAACCGTCGCCCGCGCAGGCCGCTCCGGCGGACGGTGCGCCGGGCCAGGCGGGTGCTCCGGGCGCTCCTGCCGGCAAGCAGTAAGGGAGTTTCGTCATGCCGAGTTTCTTCATCGACCGCCCCATCTTCGCGTGGGTGGTTGCGATCCTGATCAGCCTGTGCGGCACGATCGCCCTGCTCAACATGGGTATCGAGTCGTATCCGAACATCGCGCCTCCGCAGGTCGTGGTTACCGCCACGTACCCGGGCGCGAGCGCGGATACGACCGAAAAAACCGTGACGCAGGTCATCGAGCAGCAGCTGACCGGTATCGACCACCTGCTCTACTTCAGCTCGCAGTCCAGCTCGGCCGGTACGGCCACCGTGACGCTGACCTTCGAAACCGGTACCGACCCTGACATCGCCCAGGTCCAGGTGCAGAACAAGGTGTCGCTCGCGACGCCCCGCCTGCCCCAGGAAGTGACCCAGCAGGGCGTCGTGGTGGCCAAGTCCAACCCCGACTTCCTGATGTTCGTGGCGCTGACCTCGTCCAACCCGGCCATCGACGGCAACCGCCTCACCGACATCGTGTCTTCGCAGGTGCTCGACCAGGTGGCCCGTATCCCGGGCGTCGGCAGCACCCGCCAGCTCGGTGCCGAGTACGGCATGCGTGTGTGGCTCAACCCGGACAAGCTGCGTGGCTACGGCCTCTCGGCCAGCGACCTGCGCAACGCGCTCAGCACGCAGAACGTGCAGTTCGCCGCGGGCTCCATCGGTACAGACCCGGCCGTGGACGGCCAGGGCTTCAGTGCCACCGTGTCCGCCGAAGGCCGCTTCACCACGCCGGAAGAATTCAGCAACATCATCATCCGTGCGAACAACGACGGTACCGTGGTGCTCCTGAAGGACGTCGCCCGCGTCGAGCTGGGTCCGCAGACCTACGGCTTCAACGCATCGTGGAACGGCCAGTCCACCGGTTCGTTCGGTGTGCAGCTGCTGCCGGGCGCGAACGCGCTGGACGTGGCCAACGCCGTGCGTGCCAAGATGGACGAGCTCGCCAAGAGCTTCCCTGACGGCGTGACCTGGTTCGCTCCGTACGACACGACCAAGTTCGTGGTGATCTCGATCGAGGAAGTGGTGCACACCCTCGTCGAGGCGATCATCCTCGTGTTCCTCGTGATGCTGCTGTTCCTGCAGAACTTCCGCGCCACGATCATTCCGACCCTGGTCATCCCGGTCGCCCTGCTCGGCACCTTCCTCGGTCTGTCGCCGCTGGGCTTCACCATCAACCAGCTGACCCTGTTCGGCATGGTGCTCGCCATCGGTATCGTGGTGGATGACGCGATCGTCGTGATCGAGAACGTCGAACGAATCATGACGGAGGAGCACCTCTCTCCGAAGGAAGCCACCCGCAAGGCGATGGGCCAGATCACCGGCGCCGTCGTGGCAATCACCGTGGTGCTGGCGGCCGTGTTCGTGCCCTCGGCCCTGCAGCCGGGCGCCTCGGGCATCATCTACAAGCAGTTCGCGCTGACCATCGCCGTGTCGATGGGCTTCTCGGCCTTCCTCGCGCTTTCCTTCACCCCGGCGCTGTGCGCCACCATCCTGAAGAACGAGCACGACAAGCCGAAGAACATCGTCTACCGCAAGTTCAACGACATCTTCGACCGCGTGACCCACACCTACTCGGGTCACATCGGTGGCGCGATCCGTCACGCCCCGCGCTGGATGATCGTGTTCGTGCTGATCGCGGTGCTCTGCGGCTTCCTGTTCACCCGCCTGCCCACCAGCTTCGTGCCTGACGAAGACCAGGGCTACGCGCTGGCGATCGTGCAGCTGCCCCCGGGTTCGAGCATCGCGCGCACCGAGAAGGTGATGGGCGACATGCGCCAGATCCTGCTGAAGGACGCTGCCGTGGACGGCATCTTCCAGATCTCGGGCTTCAGCTTCGTGGGTAGCGGCGAAAACGTCGGCATGACCTTCATCCGCCTGAAGGACTGGGGCGACCGTGACCTCACGGCCGAGAAGTTCATCATGCAGGCCAACGGCAAGATGCAGGCCGTGCGCAACGCCACGATCTTCGTGGTGAACCTGCCCACGATCCGCGGTCTGTCGCAGTTCGGCGGTATCGACATGTACCTGCAGGCCCGTGCCGGCCAGTCGCGCGCGGAGCTCACCCAGGCCCGCAACATGCTGCTCGGCGCCGCATCGCAGAACCACGCGCTGGTCGGCATCCGTCCGAACACGCTGGAAGACGCACCGCTGCTGCAGCTGCATGTGGACCGTACCCAGGCACAGACCATGGGCCTTTCCGTCAGCGATATCTACACGGCGATCCAGCTCACCCTGGCTCCGGTGTACATCAACGACTTCTCCTACGGCGGACGCGTGAAGCGCGTGATGCTGCAGGCCGACGCGCCCTACCGCATGGGCACCGACGCCTTCCAGCACATCTTCACCCCGAGCGGCCTGCCCGCCACGGGTACGGCTTCGTCGGCCGCCACGGGTGGTTCGGTGGCCAGCTCGTCGACGTCCACGGACAGCAACATGGTTCCGCTGTCGTCGGTGGTCAGTTCGAAGTGGGAGATGGCGTCGCCCAGCCTCACGCGCTACAACGGCTATTCGGCCGTGGAAATCGTGGGCAACAACGCGCCGGGTTATTCCACCGGCCAGGCGATGAACATCGTCGAGGGCATCGTCAACGACAAGCTGCCGAAGGGCTTCGGCTATGACTGGACCGGTCAGTCCTACCAGGAAATCCTGTCGGGCAACTCGGCCACCATGCTCATGGTCCTCTCGATCGTGATCGTGTTCCTCTGCCTTGCCGCCCTGTACGAAAGCTGGTCGATTCCGGTGGCCGTGCTGCTGGTGGTGCCGCTGGGCATGCTGGGTACCGTCGTGTTCTCGATGCTGCGCGGCCTGCCGAACGACATCTACTTCAAGATCGGCCTCATCACCGTCATCGGTCTGGCAGCGAAGAACGCGATCCTGATCGTGGAATTCGCGGTGGAACAGCAGCAGTCGGGCAAGACCCTGCGCGAGGGCGTGATCCACGCTGCCCGCCTCCGTCTGCGCCCCATCCTGATGACCTCGCTGGCCTTCATCCTGGGCGTGCTTCCGCTCGCGATCTCCACCGGTGCCGGCGCCAACTCCCGCCACGCCATCGGTACGGGCGTGATCGGCGGCATGATCTTCGCGACCTTCCTCGGCCTGCTGCTGATCCCCGTGTTCTACGTGGTGGTCCGCCGCTTGCTGGGCGACAAGCTCGACGAGGTGTCGCACAAGATGCCGCACCACGGTGGCGATGACGACCACGATCCGCACGGCGGCGGCAACGCTCCCGGCCCGGTGAACGTCGGTCCCCACGCTCCCAACGTCGGTGACCTGACCGCGTTCGATTCGGACCCCCGACGGGGCACCGACCGACCGTAAGCAACACGAAGAAGCCCGGCGAAAGCCGGGCTTCTTTTTTGGGCCGCACCTACCTGGCGCAGGCCCCGTCCCCGGCCGACGACACGCTGCCCGTGAGCCACGATTTCCGGCCTGTCCATTCGCCGGGAGCCGACGTGCCAGCATTTTTCAGCTTGCAACGTAGCTACAAATGTAGTTACATTTGGATCGCCATCCACTGATGGCCATTCACTTTGAATGGGACGAAACGAAGGCCCTCGCCAACAAGGCGAAACATGGCGTGTCCTTCCGCTCTGCCCTTGCCGTCTTCCTCGATGCCCATGCCCTCGATCGTCACGACAAGGGCGACCACACCGAGGATCGATTCGTCACCCTCGGGCTCGTCCAGGGTTATCTCCTCGTCGTCGTGTACACCTTGCGCCACGATGCCGTCCGACTGATCTCAGCTCGCGAAGCCACCCGCCATGAAGCCATCCCCTACTGGAAACATCGTTCGATACACGCTCGACCCTGATCGTCCGGAGCCCCTTGGCGCGGAACAGATCGCCGAGCTCGATGCCCTGAAAGGGCGCACCATCGATTTCAGCGACATCCCGCCCCAGGTCGACGACGGCCAGTGGCGGCCCGGCGGCTTCGCCCAGCTGCAGAACAAGCAACAGGTCACCCTGCGCATCGACAAGGACGTGCTCGACTTTTTCCGCAGCAGCGGCCAGCGCTACCAGACCCGCATCAATCATGTGCTGCGCGAGTACATGAACACGCACATGCCTTCCAAGCCGGAACGCTGAAAAGGCCGGCATTCGCAGCGGCGTCGTCGATGCATTCAGGCCGCCTCCCTGACCGATGGCACATGCCCTCGCGCTTTCAAGGGGGTGTCATCAGACGCGAGTCACGGGGAACACCACCATGCCGCCGATGCGCCACCTGCTAGCACTCGTTGCCCTGGTTGCCGCGCCTGCCGCGGCAACCGATATTCAGGTACGCCTGTCCGCCTCGACGCCAAAATCCGTTTCAGGGCGGTTGATCGTGTTCACCCAGCGCGTGGACCCGTCCACCACGGTCCCACCTGACGCGATCGATATCGAATCGTTCTCTCCACCGGATCACGTGGCGATTGCCGCACGCGACATCGACGATCTGGCCCAGGACGAAACCGTTCGCGTGGACGCCGACGATACGGCGTGGCCCGGTCCGTTTTCGGACATGCCGGCCGGCGATTACTGGGTACAGGCACTGCTGGACACGCGCCGCGATTACGGCCACTACGGACGCGGCGGCGGCGATCTCACAGGACCGGTCACTCGCGTTCACCTGGGTAAGGATGCTCCGGCCATCACCGTGAAGCTTGATCGCACCGTACCCGCATCGGTGCCATGGACCTTCGATCCACGCACCCAGCCCTTCATTCTCGACGCCGTACCGCATGCACGCGCCCAGGCCCGCGCCTTCTCATTCACCAGTGCAGCGGCCAGCGCTTTTGCCGGGCGTCCCGTGACGCAAAAGGGGTGGGTACTTCTGCCTCCCGGCTACGACGGACGTAAGCACTTTCCAACGGTCTACTCGCTATCCACCTATAGCGGCGACGTCACCCGCCTCACCTTCGACGTTACGCTGATCGACCTGCTGATGAATCGCGGCGACCTGCCCCCCATGGTCTGGGTATTCCCCGATTATTCGGTACACGGCGGCACGCACCAGTTCGTCGACTCGGTCAACGACGGCCCCTGGGAAACCGCCTTCATCACCGAACTGGTGCCGTGGATCGAATCCCACTACGCCGTCGACCGCACGCCAAGAACTCGCCTTCTCACGGGGCATTCGTCCGGGGGTTGGTCCTCGCTTTGGTTGCAGGTGAACCATCCGGATTTCTTCGGTGGAGCGTGGTCCACCGGACCCGATCCCATCGATTTCCACAGCTGGCTCAACGTCGATATCTACGCCCACGACGCCAATGCCTATCGCCAGCCCGATGGCACACCGACACCAGCCGCACGAGGCAAGAACAACCAGGTTGCCGCCCGCCTCAAGGATGTCGCCCTGATCGAGCGCGTACTCGGCGACACCGGCGGGCAGTTGGGCAGCTTCGAATGGACCTTCTCGCCGCGCGGCGACGACGGCCGCCCGATGCCGTTGTTCGACCGACGCAGCGGCAAGGTCGACAGCGATGTCGCCGATGCCTGGCGCCGCTACGACATCGTGGAGCGTCTGCGGACACATCCGAATGCACGCGTGGCCGGAAAGCTCCATGTCATCGTGGGTGCAGAAGACAACTATTACCTGGACGCCGGCGTGCGTCGCCTGGCCGCGCTGCCTGGCGTCGCCGACGTGCGCATCCTTCCCGGTCGCAACCACAACAACCTGCACGCGATGGGCACCGATCCCCTGGGCCTGTTCCGCAGCATGGGTACGGAAATGGCCAGGGCGGTCACGCCCTGAGGCCCGAACCGGCGCAACCCACCACACCTCACCCCTCGATTTGCCCCTGTAGGAGCGCGCCTTGCGCGCGACCGGTTATCGCGACCATCCGGTCGCGCGCAAGGCGCGCTCCTACAGGGGCGGGTGACACAAAAAAGCCCCGGTCGGGAACCGGGGCTCTGTCACATCCTCGAATCATTGGCGCTTAACGCAGCCCCGTCTCCGCACGCGCGATCACCAGGCGCTGGATCTCGCTGGTGCCTTCGTAGATCTCGGTGATCTTGGCATCGCGGAAATAACGCTCCAGCGGCATCTCCTTCGAATACCCCATGCCACCGTGGATCTGCACCGCCTGATGGGTGATCCACATCGCGGCTTCCGAGGCCACGAGCTTTGCCATCGAAGCCTCGGTGCCGAAACGACCACCGGTCTTCTCGACCTGGCCCTTCGTCCACGCGGCGCGCAGCGTCAGCAACAGGGCCGCGTCGAGCTTGCACTTCATGTCGGCGATCTTCGCCTGGGTCATCTGGAACGTGCCGATCGGCGAGCCGAAAGCCTTGCGGTCACGCGACCACTGGAGCGTGGCCTCATACGCGGCACGTGCGATACCCACCGCCTGCGAGGCGATACCAATGCGGCCGGCATCGAGCACGCCCATGGCAATGGAGAAGCCCTTGCCCTCGTCGCCCAGGAGGTCTTCCTTCGGGCAGACGTAGTCGTGGAATTCGATTTCACAGGTGGCCGAAGCGCGGATGCCCAGCTTCGGCTCGGTCTTGCCGGCCAGGAAACCGGGACGCTGCGTGTCGATGATGAAGGCCGACACGCCCTTGGCGCCGATGCCCGGCGTGGTCACCGCGAACAGCACGATGTAGCGGGCGACGGGGCCAGAGGTGATCCAGCTCTTCTTGCCGTTGATGACCCAGTCGCCATCGGTGTTCTTCACCGCGCGGGTATGCATGTTCGATGCATCGGAACCCGACTGCGGCTCGGTCAGCGCGTAGGCGCCGATGGCCTCGCCCGACGAGATGGCGCGCACGTACTTCTGCTTTTGCTCTTCGTTGCCGTTCTTCAGGATGCCGTTACAGAACAGCGAATTGTTCACCGACATGATGGTGGAGGTAGCGGCGTCGGCTGCGGCGATCTCGACCATGGCGAGTACGTAGGCCACCGGGTCCATGCCCGCGCCGCCGTACTCTTCCGGCACCTCGATACCCATCAGGCCCAGCTGGCCCATCTCCCGGATGTTCTCAAGCGGGAACTCACCCTTCGCATCCAGTTCGGCGGCCACGGGGACGATGCGCTTCTGGGCGAAATCACGGGCGATGGACTGGATCGACAGCTGGTCGTCGGTAAAACGGAAATCCATGGGTACTCCTAGCGCCGCCTTTGGGACGGCAAAGTCTTTTGGGGTGGAGGCAAGCCCGTCATTCTAACGGTCGTTCGAGGGCTTGCCGCGCCGCAGCGCAGCATGCGGCCTTGACGCTGGGAGGGCACGGCCTCATCCTTATGCATCTCTGTATCGCGATAAAAGGATGAAGGATGGATCTGTCAACGGCATCTACGGTGCTGCGCCTGTTGGCCGACCCCACCCGCGTGCGCCTTCTGGCCCTGCTGGATCGCGAGGAACTCACCGTGGCGGAACTGGCTGCCGTGCTGCATCTGGCCCAACCCCGCGTGTCCACGCACCTGGCCAAGCTCAAGGAAGCCGACCTCGTGCGCGACCGGCGCGCCGGCGTGTCTGCGTATTATCGGGCCAACGGCGAGGCGGATCCTACCCTGGCCGTCCTGGTGGCCTCGCTGCGCGACACCCTGAGCGATGCCCTGCTGCGAGAAGATGCCGAGCGCCTGCCGGCCGTGCTTGCCCAGCGCGCGCGCACCGAAGGCTGGGCGGATACCGTGGCGGGCGATATGGAGCGCCATTATTCCCCCGGCCGCACCTGGGAAACCCTGGGCCGCGCGCTGCTCCAGCTGCTGGAAACCGGCGACGTGCTGGACATCGCCTCAGGCGACGGCGTCACCGCCGAACTCCTGGCGCCCCATGCCCATTCCATCCTCTGCATCGACAGCTCCGACCGCGTGGTCGATGCCGCACGCCAGCGTCTGGCGGATTTCCCCAATGTCGAGGTGCGCCTCGGCGACATGCATGCGCTCGACCTGGGCAAGAAGCGCTTCGACCTGGTGCTGCTGATGCACGCGCTCACCTACTCGGAACATCCGGACGAGGTGTTTCGTCAGGTGGCGGGCGTGCTCAAGCCCGGTGGTCGCGTACTCGCCGTGACGCTTGGCGAACACGACCACCGCGCCGTCGTGGAACCGTTCGACCACCGCAACCTCGGCTTCAGCCCCAGGAGTCTGTCCGCCCTGGCGAGTAACGCCGGCCTGGACGTGGTCAGCTGCAATCGTCTCAGCCGGGAACGCCGCGCGCCGCATTTCGAGGTGATCAGCCTCCTCGCGCGCAAGTCCTGAACCGGAGTATCGCCATGAGTACCCTGACCTGGCTTCATCCCGATCGCGTGGCCCTCATCGAGAAAGGCCTTTCCGAACGCATCATGATTCTCGACGGCGGCATGGGCACCATGCTGCAAGGTCATCGCCTGGATGAAGACGGTTATCGCGGCGAACGCTTCGCGCACGGCCATGACAGCCTACACGAACACGATCATCCCGGTGAATGCGATCTCAAGGGCAACAACGATCTGTTGCTGCTCACGCAGCCCGGGATCATCCGCGGCGTGCATGAGGCCTACCTCGAAGCCGGTGCGGATTTCATCGAAACCAATACGTTCAACGCCACGCGCGTCAGCCAGGCCGATTACCACCTCGAACACCTGGTGCCTGAACTCAATCGCGAAGGCGCCCGTATCGCTCGCGCTGCCTGCGACGCCATGACGGCGAAAACACCGGACCGCCCGCGTTTCGTCATCGGCGTGCTGGGGCCGACCAGTCGCACGGCGTCCATTTCCCCCGACGTGAACGATCCCGGTTTCCGCAATATCGATTTCGAGCAACTGAAGGCCAACTACATCGAATCGGCGCGTGCCCTCATCGAAGGCGGCGCGGACACGATCATGGTCGAGACCATCTTCGACACGCTCAACGCCAAGGCGGCCCTGTTTGCCCTGTCCGAGCTGTTCGACGAACTCGGCGCACGCGTACCCGTGATGATCTCGGGCACCATCACCGATCGATCCGGCCGCACGCTGTCGGGCCAGACCGCCGAGGCGTTCTTCTATTCAGTCGAGCACATCCGCCCGTTATCGGTAGGCCTCAACTGTGCACTGGGCGCCGAAGACCTGCGCCCACACGTGCAAATGCTGGCCCGTATCGCGAACGCGGCGGTCAGCACGCACCCAAACGCCGGCCTGCCCAATGCCTTCGGCGAATACGACGAATCGCCCGAAAGCATGGCTGCCACCATCCGCGATTTCGCCGCCAACGGCCTGCTCAACATCGTGGGCGGCTGTTGTGGCACCACGCCCGCCCATATCGCGGCCATCGCTGCTGCGGTGGCGCCCTACCCGCCGCGCATCCGCCAGGCCACCGACCAAGCCGCATGAGCATCCGCTATACCCGACTTTCCGGCCTTGAGCCCCTGGTCCTCACCCCGGACCTGAACTTCATCAACGTTGGCGAACGTACCAACGTCACCGGCTCAGCCCAGTTCCGCAAGCTCGTCAAGGAAGGACGCTACGAGGAAGCGGTGGAGGTCGCCCGCCAGCAGGTGGAAAACGGTGCGCAGATCATCGATATCAACATGGACGAAGGCCTGATCGATTCCGAGGCTGCGATGACGCGCTTCGTGAACCTGATCTCGTCCGAGCCGGATATCGCCCGCGTGCCGATCATGGTGGATTCGTCGAAGTGGAGTGTCATCGAGGCCGGCCTGCGCTGCATGCAGGGCAAGGGCATCGTCAATTCCATTTCCATGAAGGAAGGCGAAGCGCTGTTTCTCGAACACGCCCGCAAGGTACGCCAGTACGGCGCTGCCGTGGTGGTCATGGCCTTCGACGAGGTTGGCCAGGCCGATACCAGGGAGCGCAAGGTCGAGATCTGCTCGCGCGCCTATGAACTGCTGGTCGATGAACTCGGGTTTCCGCCTGAAGACATCATCTTCGATCCCAACATCTTCGCCGTCGCGACCGGTATCGAGGAGCACAACAACTACGCCGTAGACTTCATCGAAGCCACGCGCGAGCTGAAACGACGCTTTCCCGCCTCGCACATCTCGGGCGGTGTTTCCAATGTTTCCTTCTCGTTCCGCGGCAACAACCCCGTACGCGAGGCTATTCATTCGGTTTTCCTTTACCACGCCATTGCCGCTGGCATGGACATGGGTATCGTCAATGCCGGTGCCCTGTCCATCTACGACGATCTTCCCGAGGAACTTCGCGAGCGCGTCGAGGATGTCGTACTCAACCGTCGACCCGATGCAACCGAGCGATTGCTCGACATCGCCGACAAGTACAAGGGCGGCAAGGGTGGCGTCACGGTCGAATCCGCCGCCTGGCGCGACAAGCCCGTGGTGGAACGCCTGAGCCACGCACTTGTCCACGGTATCGACCAGTTCGTGGTCGAAGACACCGAAGAAGCACGACAGCAGGCCAGGCGCCCCCTCGACGTCATCGAAGGCCCCCTGATGGCGGGCATGAATGTCGTCGGCGATCTCTTCGGTGCGGGCAAGATGTTCCTGCCGCAGGTGGTGAAATCGGCACGCGTGATGAAAAAGGCCGTGGCCCACCTGATTCCCTTCATCGAGGAAGAAAAGAAGCGAACGGGCGACGCGGGCAAGAACAACGGCCGCATCGTACTCGCCACCGTCAAGGGTGACGTGCACGACATTGGCAAGAACATCGTGGGTGTCGTACTCCAGTGCAACAACTTCGAGGTGATCGACCTCGGCGTGATGGTGCCCACGCAGAAGATCCTCGACACGGCGCGGGCGGAAAAGGCCGACATCATCGGACTCTCCGGTCTCATCACGCCATCACTGGAAGAAATGAGCCAGGTCGCCCGCGAAATGCAGCGCCAGGACTTTCATCTTCCTTTGATGATCGGTGGCGCCACCACCTCGCGCGCGCACACGGCGCTGCGTATCGAGCCCCATTACAAGGCACCCACCGTATGGGTGAAGGATGCCTCGCGCGCGGTAGGCGTGGCGCAGTCGCTGGTCAGCAAGGACCTCATCGACGACTTCATGGCAAAGGTCCGCGCCGAGTACGCCGAAGTGCGCGAGCGCCACAAGAACCGCGGCACCGGCAAGCAACTGGTGACGCTCCCCAAGGCGCGGGACCAGCGTTATCGCGATGAGTGGTCGTCGTACATACCGCCCACCCCGAAAAATCCAGGGATCACGGTCTTCGACGATTACGACCTCGCCGAATTGCGCCGCTATATCGACTGGTCACCGTTCTTCAATGCGTGGGAACTGGCTGGCAGGTTTCCCGACATTCTCACCGACGATGTCGTCGGCACCCAGGCAAGCGAGCTATACCGCGATGCCCAGGCCATGATGGATCGGCTCATCGCTGAAAAATGGCTGACGGCCAAGGGCGTCATCGGCTTCTGGCCGGCAGCGCAAACAGGTGACGATATCGAGGTCTATGCCGAGCCCGGCCAGCGCAAACCACTCGTGACGCTGCATCATCTGCGCCAGCAGGTGGACAAGCCCGTGGAGCGCCCGGACTTCTGCCTGTCGGACTTCGTTTCACCGAAAGATAGCGGCAGACAGGACTGGATCGGCGGCTTCGCCGTCACCGCCGGCATCGGCATCGAAGAGCATGTGGCCCGTTTCGAAGCAGACCACGACGACTATTCGTCGATCCTGCTCAAGGCACTGGCCGACCGCCTCGCCGAAGCCTTCGCCGAACGCCTGCACGAGCGCGTGCGCAAGGAATTCTGGGGCTACGAGCCCGAAGAATGCCTGGACAACGACGCGTTGATCGCCGAAACCTATCGCGGCATCCGCCCTGCACCCGGTTACCCGGCCTGCCCCGATCACACCGAAAAGCGCACCCTTTTCGACCTGCTTGACGCCACGTCACGCACCACGGTGGAACTGACCGACAGCTTCGCCATGTACCCCACCGCCGCCGTGTCAGGCTGGTACTTCTCGCATCCGGACAGCCAGTACTTCGTAGTGGGTCGTGTCACCCGGGAACAGGTCGACGACTATGCAAAGCGCAAGGGCTGGGATCGCGTGGAGGCCGAGCGCTGGCTCGCGCCATACCTGGATTACGATCCCGACTGAAGACAGGGCGCATGCGGCCCTGCCTGGCAGGTGAATACCGAAGGAGCAGGAGCCAGTCGTATCGGCGATCCACCTCGCGACACCGCCCTCGTTGTAGGAGCGTGCTTGCGCGCGACCGGTTGAATCGAAACGATGACGGATTGCGCCATGAACGGTCGCGCGCGAGGCGCGCTCCTACAAGGTCGCCATGAGGCGCCGAAGGCGAGCCCGCCTACGAGGCAAGAACCCCCAAAGGCTCAGTTGTCCTCAGGCCCGCCCGGCTTGACGACTTCCTTCGCATCGCGATTCTTCAAATGCGCGAACACGTTATAGAACGAGACCAGCATCGGAAACGCGGTCTGGATGATGCCCACCGAATCATTCTTGCCCCAGATGAAGTAGGCAAGGGTCAGCACGCTGCCGCTGACCGACAGGTACCAGAAGGACATCGGCACCGTCACCCGCTTGTTCTTCTTCGTGGCATAGAACTGGACGAACCAGCGTGCCGTGAACAGCAGCGTGCCCACCCAGCCGATGATCTTCCACGGCGTGAGGGTCAGGAGATGGAGGTCGGCAAGGGCTTCATGCATGGCGGTGTCCGGATGTCGTAACCGGCGCATTGTAAGCGTCGGGAGCTGGCTGGTGGCTTAGGATCACGGGCAAAAGAAAACCCGGCTCGGGGCCGGGTTTTCAGGATTCGATGGTGGGCGGTACAAGGATCGAACTTGTGACACCTGCCGTGTGAAGGCAGTGCTCTACCGCTGAGCTAACCGCCCATCGAGCGCGCCATTATATGTATGAGCCCTACCCTCCGCAAGTCCCTTTTTTATGACGGGGTGCACGGGCCGCCGACGGGCAGAACCGTGAGTGCCAGCGACCCCGAAGCCCTTAGCGTCAGCACCGATCCTTGAAGGCCTGCCTGGCTGAGACCCGCCGTGCTCCCGGTGGAGTCACCGTTGTTGGCCCGGGCGCATGCGGTAAAGCTGACCTGGGTACGGGTACCCGATGTCACGAACTGGCCGGTCTGGTTGAAGGTCACGACGTTTCCATCCGAGGCCCGCAGGGAGACACCCACATTCCTGGGCGTATAACGCAGGATCTTCATGCCCGATGCCGTCGAAGAATACGTCTGGTTGGCCCCGGAGGCAGTGACATCGTAGGCATAGACTATCCAGCCGGCGTCATAATCAAAAGGAGAGGAGGCTGCCGCATTGCAGGCCGTTCCCGTAGTGCTTCGGCAGATGGAAACGAAGCGATGCTGACTTGCCGCCTGCCCCCGCGCGAACTGTGTGTCGGCCTGGATCGAGTTCACCGCGTTCGCCACCGCGCTACGCCTGAGCCCGGACTTGAATGCAGGGAGCGCAATCGCCAGGAGAATCGCAGCTATGACAAGCGTCGCCATCAATTCAAGGATGGTGAATCCCGTCGCTTTGTCTTGCCGGCTCATTGAACGATCCCCATGGCTTGTCACCAGCAACGTCCGTTCGAGTTCTTCGTGGCATCGGTGGTCAGCGGGGTCCGGTTGTTCGACGAATCGATACTCAGCGCCCCGCAGGCATCCTTCGCCTGCACACCAGCCGGCGTTACGGTAGCCGTATAACTCTGGGTAAGATCAGTCGACGAAATGGCCACCGTGTAGTACCCCTTGTCTGACTTCACCGACGCAAACTTCAGATCACCTGTCACAGGATCGCCCCCATAACGATTGAACGTGGCGTAGTAGCGCTCCTGCGCCGCAGCAATACGCAGAAGGAATTCCTGTCCGTCGGACCGGCGCGCCCGGTAGCCGTACCGCGAATACGCGGGATAAGCGATGGCAACCAGCACGGCGATGACCGCGACAACGATCATCAACTCGATAAGGGTGAAGCCGTACAGTCGCTTACTGGTCATTGAGGATTCTCCATGAGCGTCGCCGCCAGATGGGTTTGGTGAGCGTCGTATTGGAATTCTTGCCCGACGTACCACCCGCCGGGGTCGTCCCTGGAAGAACAAGCGTACCGCCGCCGACAAGCGTGGCAACGGTGATGCCTCCCGAGGCCGCCACGTTCTTCAGCCGGCCTCCGGCAAAATAATAGCCGCTGGCAAAGCTGCCGTTACCCGAGACACCATCCGCCGCACCGCCACTGGCGGCATCGGCCACGATCAAGGCACCGGCACGCCCCGGATCGCATGGATCCGCGGAGGTTGGAATCAACGTCGTGATGATCACACGATTGGTGTCGAACAATGCCACCGGCGTTGCCACCACCTTCTCGCCCAGTACGCCGCTGATATTGAGATTGAAGTACCAGCCCTTGGACGATGCTGTGATCGTATTGCGTGTCAGTCCACGTGCGCCGGTTGTCGTGTCTTCAGCAAGCTGCTGCTGGAGGAGACTGGCAAGCTTGACCGGAAGCGAGGGCGCGCCGGTGGCAAGTCCCGGATCCCGGATGCCATAGACCGCCTGGGTCTTCGCGTTGACCGTGGTCCGGTCCTCCAGACCCAGATACTTGCCTGTGCCGAACACCACGATGAAATACTGCGATGTCGGGTCGGGAAAAAGACGCGGCATGACGGTGATAGGCTGGTCGCCCACAGAGGCAGGCTGATACAAAAGATCGACATTGCCTGCCGTGAGATTGGTGAGATCGAAACGCCAAAGATTGCCCGCCAGATCGCCAGCAAATGCGACGTCATCGATCTGATCATTGTTGTAATCACCCAGCACGGGAGAACCCAGGCCCCAGCTCTCCACCGAAGCCCCGTTATAGGTTGTGGGAGTCTTGAATTCCTTTAGTAGTTTACCCGTCTGTGCATCGAGAACGAACAGCGAGCTGTACATGTTGGATGCCGCTGCCGGCGCCGGATCGGTACTGCTTGGAAAATACCCTGCCGGAACGAGCACCACCCATTTTCCATTGGAAAGCCGCCCGACGTTCGGCGTTCCAAAGGTGTAGCCCAGGTTCGCACCCGTATTGGTGGTTCCATCCTTGCTGGTACTGGTGAATTCCCAGAGAACCTTGCTCGCAACGTCCGAGGTCGAACCTGCCACGGGATTGGTAATGTCCAGAGCGTAGACGCCACGACCGCCCAGACGAAGGCCACCGACAAGAATCGTATGCCAGCCTTGCGCACCTGCCCCGCCCTGGCTGAAATAAACATCCCTATAGATCGGCGATGCGTCGACGGTCGGGTTGTATTGGATCGGAGCGTCCGATGTCTTCTGCTTCGCACTCAGGCTGACCAGGTTGCCGTAGACAGCTGACGGAACAAACGCCCAACGCTCAGAGCCACCGGACGCGGCGTCGGTTGCATCGAATGCATGCAGCATGCCGTCATTCGCACCCACGTACACCGTGGGAGCCCTTGTGAGGTTGTTCGCCACGAACTGGGAATATGCCTTCGTGGCATCGCCCTGATATGCCGTCGTCTCGGGCGCCGCCGTGCCGTCGGCGGAGGGGGGGAAGAAATCACGATACCCACCGGAGGGGTAACTCACGTAGACAGGCTGAGAATTCACGATGGCGCCGAGTACCGTGCTGCGGGCACGCAGAAGCACACCTTCATCCACCCTTGAGCCGCCGATCCAGGCAATACGATTGGGCGCGAGTTTATCCTGGCTACCGGTACTGCCACTGCCGTCAGACGAATTGAGGATCGCATAAAGGGTGGCAGCATTCTGCTTGATGGAAGCATCGGTGAACGGAATACCCGTACCCGTGCCCGGCCCGCTGGATGTTGCAATAAGTCGACCTGAAGACTGCCTTGCGTCCAGTTTGGGGCCTGCCTGCCAGACCACGGAGCCCAGCGAACCGTTGGTAAGCACGCGCGATGCAGTGAAGGATCCCGTCCAGTCCGAAGACTGAAAACCGGGCGTATAGGTAAGCGAATTGGCCCCCAGCACGCCAGTGTTCAACGTCGCCGACACGGCGCTCGACGATGCCGCGATCACCGAGTTGATGATGTTAATGAGGCTGGCAACCAGCGTTGCCGGATTGGATGCATTGAAAAAGCCACCGCGACTGTTGACGGCGCCGTGCCAGGTATCGTCCA
This sequence comes from Luteibacter anthropi, assembly GCF_023699965.1. Classification (NCBI taxonomy): domain Bacteria; kingdom Pseudomonadati; phylum Pseudomonadota; class Gammaproteobacteria; order Lysobacterales; family Rhodanobacteraceae; genus Luteibacter; species Luteibacter anthropi. Next base: position 3,068,086 of record NZ_CP077072.1, on the reverse strand, counting down.
CCGCCTCGCCAGAGTTGTTAACCGGATAAGGCCATGCCTTCGTGCCGTTCAGCAGGGCCGTGTAATCGTTGGGGTAATCAAGCGTACCGGCCACACCAAGTGTCACGTAAAACTGGGAAACGTGCTGCCATGTCGCAGGGTCGTTCGCAGGATTCCAGTACACGGCCGGCGTGGCACCAGGGTTGTTGGGGTCCACTTTGACACCCGTCGGCGCACTCAGATCCTGCCAATAAGGTTTGACACCATTAGTCAGCTTCGGCTGAAGGTCCGTTGCCCAGTAATACCAGGCAATATTGGCCATCGACGTCGTATAGATTGCCGGATCACCCGACGCTACGTTGCCGTAGATTTTCGACACGGAAGCGGTGGGACTATACGCCGTGTTGTCCGGCAGTGTCTGAGCAGAATTACTGGTTGTGGCGCTACTCAGGGCTGCAACACCGTTACCAGGCGCTGGCGGGCTAGGATCTCTCTCGTTCCAATACCCATCCGTGACAAGCATATGGAAGTTCTTACGACACACCAGGTCCGCGGAATCCGTACCCGTAGCACCGTTCCAGTACGGATCCAGTGAATCCTTCGTAAGCGACCTTGCAAACAGATTGCCTGCACGAATCGTGGCCGCACGTGCAGGTGTCGTGTAGGCACCCGCCACCTGAAATATCCAGTTATACATATTCTGACGAACGGTGCTGTTCAGTACACCGATATTTTGCATCGTCGTCGTGCTATTGAACGTTACTCCCGGAGCTTGTGAATTCGTCATGCTCTGCCAGGCAATACGAATCGTGTCCCCGATCTTCGAGAACGCCTGTGACAACGTCGTGCGCGTCATCAGATTGCGGGTACGGTAGTAGGCATACCAGTTCGCGAAATTCTGATACTGGTCCGTAGTTACGGCCACGGGCTCCCAGTTGGATGAAACATAAAGCGTGGACGTCTTTATCGATCCGTCGGCATTGGTAATATTTACCCCGCTCTTCAGTCGATAATAGTACGGGCCACCCGTGGGTTTAAGACCATTGGCATCCGGGGTATTCCCATCGAATGGGCCGTTGGTCCCCGAATTACATCCCCAACGATTATCCGCCGGGTTTCTGCCACCCTTGATGACTCCAAGCATGTTGGTGGTACGACTGTCACTGGAAGAATTCGAGCCATTGACGTTCCCATAATATGAAGGGGAAGACGCTTTCGATGCATTGGTCGGTCGATTCACATCGATGCCATCGAGCCATACGTTGCTCAGCGTCGCATCCGCATTCGGAAACGCTGTACCGTCAGCGTAAACAGGGGGCGTGTAATTGATGTTCGGATTGTAATAAACACCATTCATCGCCGAAGATCGGCGATCGTCCTTGTCGGATACACGAGGGTCAATGACACCGGCACACCTCCATGGGTCATTGGTCCAGTTGTTCCCATCGAAGGGACGTGTATCCCCCATGAAATTGCTCGCCATTGACCCGGAATCATCGAACGTGACGGCCACATTCGGTGCCACTGTCGTGGTCAGGTCAGGTGGCGTCGGCGAGAGATCGGTGGTACGGGAGAGCGCATCGCCGCTCCATCCCCCGAACAGGACGACCGCGAACGAAACTACGAACGCACTGGCCCGATGCAAGGTGAGTCTGCTTTCCACGAGAGGCTTCCGTCAGTTCACTTTGGCCGCGAACGTCGTTTCGATGACGCGAACGGTATTGGGGTTGGGGCCGGTAGAGCGTGCCGTCACGCGATACACATGCGAATCCGTGCCTGTGTTTCCGGCGCCCGACGAACTCTGGCCCGATTCATGCTGGGTGCCGATGCCTGGTGGCAATTCCAGGCCAAGGTCTTCAATGATGTAAACAGGGTCCTTGCTCAGCTGGAATGTCTTATCCGCGCTACTCGCCGTCAGCGTACCTGCGGCATAGGTGGTGCTTCCGGCGGACACCCATCCCTTGGAGTTGCGGAAGGTCTCCACGGTTGCATTGGGCTGCGACGCATCGTAGCTGTAGCAAAGCGGGCCGCTGGTCGTGCATGCGATGAGGTTGCTGGTACCCGTAGCGGTCCACAAGCGCCATTCGGCACCTCGCAAGGCAGACTCTGCACCGAAGTCGGCAAGCTGCGAACTACGCAGGCCACCCGCAAGCCTAAGTTGCAGGAGCGAGTTTCCCGATGCCGCCACCGCAAGAATCGTAATGAGCAGCAGGAAGATGAGCGCCACCATGAGCACGGCGCCTCGCTGTGCTGAAGACCGGGCTATAACTCGGAAAGGGTATGTCATGGGCCTGTCGCTCAAGGGTTGTAGTTGCGCAGCATCACCAGCGCACTGAACTGGCGACGCAAGCGCTGGTCGCTGAATCCCTGTGCGGATGGCTGAATGGCAAGCTTGCCGGTGTCGGTTACCGAGGGCGTCACCGGCGCATTCGTGCCGTCGGACGAATCGGGGGTATAAACGAACGACAACTCCGGCGACGACAGCATGGGGAGCGTGTTGGTGCCTGCCATCAACAATGATACTTCGATACTCTTGACTGCCCGCCACAGGCAGCCGGGGTCCGTCACGGTCTGTCCTTTCGTGGTCGGCGGGCAGGCAATCGCGTTGCTGATGCGACTGTCCACCTGGTCCGCCGTGAGATATCGCACACCACCCGACGAATCCTCTATGCCGTAGCGAAACGTCAGCCGCTCCACACCCCGGATGAGTTCCTGATCGGGAACGGGCACTGTGGTGCCATTGACCCGGCGCATGAGGGCGCCCGTCTTTTGTCCGGTCTCCGTACCGTCATCGCTGACCACCTGCACGTAATAGGTGACATTCCGCATGTCGTTGACGAAGTCGAAGAGCCGCGGAGCCGACTGAGGCTGTAACGCAATCGGCTTGCCGAAATTATTGGCATCATCAGGAACGAGAGCGGAGGTTCCCTTCCCTGTGACGGCGAATACCTGGGCCGTCGAGCAGTCAGCTAGCAGAGCCATGTTGCTGCCGAATGCCGTAACGGCAGGTTCGCCCGTTGCGGGAACGAGCTTGATCGAGGCAATCGAACCATCCGCCGTATTTGGCACGATGGTGCTCGTGCCTCCCAGGCGCCATCCCCTGGAGCCATCCAGGAAACGCACCGTAAGCACATCCGTGCCGATCACGCGATTTCCCAATGCGGTTCCCGCCGTCGCCGCCGTGCCGCCGAGAAAGCTCGGCGCGACCGGGGCGCAGTCCGCACTCCCCGTACAGTTATAGCCGCGCATATACAGAAAAGACGGCATATCGTACTTGGCGGTCGGCGCCTTAGGGTAAGTGATGGTGCCGGACGTGGCACCCCAACTGGCCGTATTGTCGGATAGCGACGCCAGGAAGCTCTTCGCGTAAATCGTCGGACTACGCAGGCCATCGAGAAAGACACCGGATGATGTCGGCGTGGCGACACCCCCCGTGTTGTTGCAGTAAAACCCGTTGGCGGAACTCAGATCATCCATCAACTGCCCGATGGCGAAACGGCCATCTTCCTGCATGCGCGCCATCTGCGTCTGCACGCGGTTGCTCGCCGATGTCGACAGGAAAATCGTGATGATGCCTGCAGAAACCAGCAGGCCAAGGGCAAGCGCCACCAGCAGTTCGATAAGGCTGAGTCCAGCTGTGCGACATGAAAGGGCGACATGCCTCATGGCTCGAAGACCCAGGTAAAGGATTGAAGGGATGTGCTGGCGGTATTGTCGTCACCACCGCCCGTGGCGATGCCCCGTTCCGCCCAGGTGATGATCATGGTGCATCGCCCACCATAGGGCGGCCGCAGATTGACCGCTCCGGACGCGTCGTACCCTGCCGAGCTCGTGTCACACTGGATCGAACTCGTCCCCAGCCCCGGCACAAACGATGAAAGCTGGCTGCTCCAGAGGATCTGATCCCGCGTAGCGACGCTGGCTGGGGAGCAGGCCGCGGTGGCATCGCATTTCGGGAGCTTTCCCGTCACCGGGTAGGCTTTGGAGTTGTAGGCACCCGTCCAAAGGCCGATCGGATTGGCGCGCATGCGGTCGGCCATGCTTCCCGCAAGAAACGTCAGCTGGCTTCGGACAAAAGCGGACTGGTTCGACCTCGTCGCCGCAACCAGAAGACCGGCCAGCCCCACCAGGCCCACCGTAAAGATGAGCACCGCCATCATTACTTCGATAAGCGACACACCGCGCGCCTTGCGGCGCCCATTCAAATGACTCACGACCCCCTCCCCTTCTGTGCCGGTCGAGCGTAAGCCATGCCGCTTGCTCTGTCCCGGATCCACCGACAATCGGTAGTACTCATCCGACAGGCGGAACTAGGCAGCCTTCCGGGGATGCGGCACCATGTCGTCTGCCATCCCTCAAGGCGCCTTCGTGAGAGTTCCCATATGCTCGACCGTCAGCTTCACCGTACTCCTGGCCATGTCATCCATGACGTGGGCTCAGCGAGCCTCTGTGACCGCGGATAATATCGACATGTCCGAGGTAGGCATGGCCTCCGCGCTCGGCAGCCTGCTCTGTGGCCAGCCACCGTCGGCTATCGATCGGATGAACGCAGGCCTGGAGCGGCTATCCCCCGGGGCCACCCGTTCAACTGCCTACCTGAACGGTATCGCCCAAGCCAACGCACTCCTCCAGGAAGTACGCAGCACGTCGCCATACGACGATAGCGAACTACGGGCCATAAAATGCCCTACCGTCAGCTTACTTGTGACGCAGCTAGGCAGCTGAACCCCAGGCATCCAACGGGGGCCTGACAAAACGGGCGGCCGATGACGACACGCCGACGTAGCCCACGGATAACGAAGCGGTCACGAACGACCAGCGACAATAGCCGTGCTGTCGAAGGAGTGTCGTTCCGTGCTCGCGCAATATGTCTACACCGCCGCTGAAGTCCTGTTCCGTATCGTGCGACACGGTCGTCGCTGGCGCGCCCTGCTCGGCGACCGCGAAGTAGGCCGTTACGATACCCCCGAAGATGCCGTCCACGGCCTGCGGGAAGCCGGCCCTGCCCATCGCCTTCCCCGCCGACTGGGCGACTGGCGCTTCATTCCCGCCGCCCCGCTTGGCCACCTCTCACCGCCGAGCCCATCCGCCCTCGCCCGGCTGGCATCCGCCTGAGCCACAGGTTTTCAGGCGGTTGTCCACGGCACGACGGGCCAGCGCAAGGATGTCGGCAAGCTCGGTGCAGTTCCTGACCTTGCCGCTGGCGTCACGCACTGCCACCGACTCCACTTCCACGTCCTGAAGTAAAAGCGTGTAACCGCTTTCGCTGCAGAGGATGTCGTATCCCCTGTAGTGCACTGGCGTTTCCATGATGTCGTCCCGCGGTCGGGGGCCATCGTTTGCCGATGACCGTGATCGTCTGCGCCCCGTGTGTCTCATCGCCACGATGAAGGGGGCGTATGCATTTCCGGCGATCGGCGTTCATATCGGCATAACTTGCCGTTTTGGCGCATGGTTACCCTTTCATCGGGAAGATGAGCGCCATTCCCGTGCCAGCATCGCAAAGATCATGTCGTCCACCCATTCCCCGCGAAAGAAATAACTTTCGACGTGGTGGGCCTCCTGACGGAAACCGAGCGACTTCAGCAATGCGATGCTGGCCACATTGCGTGGATCGACGGAGCCCACGGCGCGACGGTAACCCCAGTCGCTGAAGGATGCGTCGAGCATCGCGCTCATTGCCTCCCTGGCGTAACCCTTTCCCTGGCGGTCCGGCCGCAGGGATACACCGAACTCGATGGCGTCATCCGTGCTGGCGGGAAAGTGCACGCCCAGATCACCCAGCAGCTCACCGGTATCCCTGTCGCGGATGGCGAGCTGGGCCCAGCTGTCAGGCCGGCGGAAGGGGGTGGATTGCTGTTCATCGATGAAGCGTCGTGCTTCGGCAAGATCCTTCGGACGCCACCCCTGGTAACGGGCTACCGCATCATCGCCACGATAGGCGAAAAGGGTTTCCGCATCCGCGGAAACCAGGGAATCCAGATGCAGCCGGGTTGTGCGGAAGGTGTCTTGCGGTGCGTCCATGTCCAGCTCTTTTGGCGAAAGCGGGCAAATTAGCATTTCCCTGCCACGCTGCACCACGAGCCAGGTCTCTTTACGCAACCGTTACCCCGAACGGCCCTGGTACGGGCAGCTTTTTTACGGAATCCCCCCGGATACTGAACTCCCCTTCCAGCGAGTTCCCCCGATGTCGATCGTCGTCATCACCGGTCCATGCCACAACCAGCCCGTACATCTTGCCGAAGGCGCCATGTGGCGTCTGTGGGAGCGGGCGCAGGCGGCCGGCATGGATCTGCTCTGGCGCCCGTGCAACGACTTCGTCGAACTGACGGGATATCTCGATCGCTCGCTGATCGATCATGCCGAGCTCGTGCTGCTCGACGTGGATGCTGCCGATGTCCCGGAAGCGGACGTCATCCCCCTCCGCCGCGCGCTTTCATCGCTGGACGTTCCCTACATCGAAATCCACGACGGCAGCGACGAGGCGGACGCCTCCATGCTTGCGCCCGCGCATCCGTCGCTCGTGAGCGTCGTGGTGCCCGGTGATGCCATGGCCGGCTACGACATGGCCCTGTCCATCGGCCTGCGCTACCTGGGCGCGCAGGCTCGCCTGGCCGCCTGAATCAGTCGCCTTTCCGGCGGCGCATCGCCGCCTCCGCGCCGTCGGCCAGCAGGCTGACGGCGTCGACGAAGGCGGCATCCGGATCCATGGCCGCCAGCGTTGCCCACCCTTCCTGCAACAGGGGGTGGTGATCGGCCACGGGCGATTCGTGACCGTCGTCCATGGGGGTCGCCTGCTCTTCCAGCACCCAGCCGACCACGAAACGGCCTGCCGACATCATGAGGCGCACCGCCTCCCCGGGCTCGAAGCCCGCCTTCCGAAGAGCAGCCACTCTTGCCTCGATGGAATCGAACTGGCCCGGTCGCGGGCGTGACCCGGCATGCAGCCGGGCTCCATCCCGGTAGGCCAGCAGCGCCGCGCGGAAACTGACTGCGTTTTCGATGAACCAGTCTTTCCAGTACGCGCCCGCCGACGGTGGCTGCTGTGCTGCCTGGCGTTCCAGCATCACGCTCTCGGCCATGGCCTCCAGCAAGGCCTCCTTGCTGGGAAAGTGCCAGTACAGCGTCGGTGACCGCACGCCAAGGTATTCAGCCAGCCGCCGCGTACTGAGGGCGTCGATGCCTATCTCGTTCAGCAAGGCCAGGGCACCACGGACGACGTCGTCCTTGCCAAGCCGGCGGCTGGGCTGCGAGGGGCGGGATGATGTGGATTCAGCCATGCCCTATCAATGATAGGGAAATGGTGGCACCATGTCTCCCTATCATTGATAGAGATCTCGACATGCGCTTCGCCTTTCCCGTCATCCTCGCGGCCATCCTGCTCGATGCCATCGGGCTGGGACTGGTCATGCCCATCCTGCCGGGCCTGCTACGCACGCTCACGTCTGCCGACCTGCGCACCTTCCATTACGGCGGACTGATGGCTGCCTATGCGCTCATGCAATTTCTTTGTGCTCCGGTCCTTGGAGCCCTGAGCGACCGCTTCGGCCGACGTCCGGTCCTGTTGGTTTCGATGGCGGGAGCCGCTGCGGACTATGTGCTGATGGCCCTGGCGCCCTCGCTGGGCTGGCTCTATGCAGGCCGCCTGCTCGCCGGTGCCACCGGGGCCAACATGGCCGTGGCCACGGCATTGCTCACCGACATCACGGCGCCAGGGCTTCGCGCGAAGCGCTTCGGGCAACTGGGCGCCATGTTCGGCATCGGCTTCATTGCCGGCCCCGTGCTAGGCGGCCTTCTGGGCGACTGGCACCTGCGGGCTCCCTTCGTAGCCGCCGCCATCCTCAATGGCGCCAATGCACTGTTCGCCTATTTCCTGCTGCCGGAATCCCGGCCTGCGGAAAGCCGGCCTCGTCTCTCGCTGAAGGCCATGAACCCATTTACCACCCTGCATCGCCTGGCCGGTGGTCCGATGCTGGTACAGCTGGTTACCGTGTTCGCTCTGCTGGCGCTGGTGTCGCAGATTCCCGCCACCCTGTGGATCCTCTACGGCCAGGACCGGCTTGGCTGGTCGCTGTCCGTCGCCGGGTTGTCGCTCGCGGGATACGGTGCATGCCATGCGCTGGCGCAGGCGTTCGGGACGGGGGCCATCGTCGAGCGGTTTGGTGAACGCAGGGCGTTGCTAACGGGGCTCGCTGCGGATGCGCTTGGCATGCTGCTTATTTCTTTTGCCACGCGGTCGTGGATCCCCTTTGTGCTGCTGCCCCTCTTCGCCGCGGGCGGCATGGCACTTCCTGCCTTGCAGGCCATGCTCTCGCGGGAAGTAGACCAAGCGCGGCAGGGTGAACTTCAGGGCATGCTGGCCAGCGTGGCAAGCCTGATGGGTATCGTCGGCCCGCTGGTCGTCAGCACGAGTTATGCGCTGACACGCACGACATGGCCCGGCGCAACCTGGGTATTCGGCGCGATGTTCTATGTGCTGGTAGGGGCGCTCATGGCGTGGCAAGCGCGCCGGCCGCTTGCGACGGCCTGACCTGCCATACAGGATTCAGAGACTGGATTCGTCGTCCAGCCAGCCGCTGCGCAGGTTCATGGCCCACTCGATATCCCGTGCCATACGGTCCTCGATATCCGCACCCTCGACGATTTCCGCCAGATCGAAGGCATGAATGCCAAGTGCAAGCGCCTGAGCCGTCAGGCTGGGAGCTCCCTCGACGCGTAATTCATCGAGGATCAGGCGCAGGCGCGCGCGACGAAGTTGCTGGATGTCGCCATCGAAGGGCTTTGCCACCTGACCGGATACCTTTTGCGCTGGCTCGTTCTCGTACCAACGCAACTCGGGGTCACTCCCCCTACCCCATAAACCGATCACTTTTTCAAGCGTTTTCCATCCGATGCGGAACTGCGCGTCAGCTTCCAGTTTGCTTAATGAATACCAGATGATTCTGAGTACTTCGTGTAGGCGATCCCCTACAGGAATTTACGAATCACGTTCCTAAGATTCGACGCGCCACGCAGGACGTGCGCGGTTTTCAGAAAAAAAAAGGAACAGGGCATATGAAAAAGCAATGGTTGGTGGCAGCAGCATTGGCTGCCATTGGGTCGATGTCAGCAGCACATGCAGATAGCAGCGGTGCATTCGTGCAGGGCTCGGCGGGCCAGGCCCGCAATAGCGGCCACGGCGAATTCGCCTATGGAATCACGGGCGGATACCGCTGGACGGTAGCGCCGTCTTTCTACCTCGGGCTTGAAGGCGGATACCAGGATCTGGGCAACCGGAAGTTCTCCGGTGGCTACGCTTACCAGTTCGCGGATATGACTGGAGCCAGCCACTCGATATCCACAAGCTATCGCAGCAAGGCGGCCACGAAGGCTCTCCTGCTTGGTGCGAATGCCAAATGGGACATGACGGACAACTTCTTCGTGCTGATGCGCGCTGGTGTCGCCCGCTATCGCCTCAAGGCATCCGTAACCGCGTACGGCACCTTCGACGGCGACTACGACAAGGACCACTTCACCAGGTCCACCTACAGCACGCGCTACTACGCGGGCGTGGGCGCCGGTTACCACCTCACGCCGAAGCTCGACCTGCAAATCACTTACGACCACTTCGCACCGCGATTCAACCATACAACGGTGGGCACCAACCTTTGGGCCGCCAGCATGGAATATCGTTTCTAAGTAAGCCTACAAGGTGCCATCGCCATGCGATGGCACCTTGTGCTCACTTCATCGATGCCGCAACAAGGCGCCCCACTTCCGCGAACCACGCATCCGCCTGCTTGCGATCGGCGGGCGAGTCACTGAGGAATACGGCAACGATTTTCTTGCGCCCATCCGGCCCGGTGATCACGCCGATATCGTTCCAGGCACCAATGCGGTCGGCATACGTCAATGCCGTACCTGTCTTGTCCGCAAGCTGAAAACCCTGTGGCAGCCCCGCGCGGATGCGATTGGGGATAACCTGGGCTGTCATCATGTCAAGCAGGCGTTTCGTGGATGCGGGGGGCAGCAACTGGCCCGCCTGCAGGTGATCAAGAAACGAACCAGCCCCATCCAGCGTGGTCGAATTCACCTTGCTGGCAAGCACCGCTTCAAATCCCTTCTTTTCCCGCAGGTCGCCGGCGGAAGATGACTCATTGGCCGGAGGCGCCTCGCCCGGCTTCAGGCCTTCAAGCATGGCGCCCAGCTCGCGTTCGCCCATGTCGATACGCATGCCGCGCACACCTTTGCTTTCCAGGTATGTCGTAACGGTCTTGCCGCCGTCCAGCACCCGTATCAGGGCATCGACGGCCGTGTTGTCGCTTTGCGTGACGGCCGCATGCAGCAGTTCATCGATGGTGACGTCGAGCGGTCCCGACTTCAGCCGTACACCCAGCGAAGGCACTGCCGACCCGCCGACGACGTCCGCGGGCGTCAGGTGCACCTTCTGATCGAACGAGAGCTTGCCGTGGTCGATCTGGTCGAGCACGGTGGCGGCCACCGGCGCCTTGAAGACGCTCATCATCAGGTAGCTCCGGCCATCATTGATCTTGATGGTCTCGTGACTGGCCGGGTCCATCACCAGGATACCCATGGTGCCCGGGCGTGCCTGGTTGGCGACCTGCTCCAGCGATGCGCGAAGATTCCCGGCGGGGACCGCGGCCAGTGCCGAACCCGCCACGAGGGACAGGGCCACGCCACGAAAGACTTGCATCATCATCGCAATACATCCTGGATTGGGGGAGCGCAAAGATTGCAGCGGCAAGTGGCGACTCCGATGGCCAAATAAGGGCAATTTCAGGGCATCCCTGCCCTTCGGTCAGGCGGCCTTGCGGATCGGGACACGACGACCATACGTCATGCAACGCCAGACCCATTCAAACGGCCCCATCTCGAAGCGCGCCATCCATAGTGGCGACCACACAAGCTGAAGACACCAGATGCCGATCACCATCGCCCAAAGTGCCGGACGATCAACTTCACCCATCAGCCCGCCACGGCCACCGTAGAAGATGGTGGTCATGATCAACGACTGGGTGAGGTAGTTGGTGAAGGCCATGCGCCCGGCTGCCACGAGTGGCGAGAAAAGACGCTTCGCGCCACCCTTCACAAGAAGGATGAGGCCGGAAGCATAGGCAAGTGCCACCCATGGCGAAAGAATCACCTCGATGAACTCGCTGCCTTTGATGGAAACGCCAAGCATATCTTTCTGCCATGTCAACCAGCCCACTACGACGAGCGCCATGCTTCCAATCAGCAGCAGCGCCAGGTAGCGCCGGTTGTCGATCGTTCCGGCAAAGAACCCGTACTTGAACAGGGCAAGGCCGATCATCATGAGTGCGAGCGTCGACGGGATCAGGTCGATGTCACCATGCAACACCTTGAGGTAGGACTGCGTATTGCTGCGATAGGCACCGGCCCAGGACGACCTGGCCGATTCGATCTGCGAAGCGATGTGCGCCTTGCGCTCGATGACGGCATTATCGGAAGGCGCAGGCATCGTGGCCACCTGAACCGTTGGCGCAACGGTGGTAGGCGCCACCCCGGCATGCGGCAGCGACCTGAGCGAAAGAAGCAGGAACAGACACACACCGGCCGCCATCAGGGTACGTGGCTTCCACGACCGGCCGAAGAACATGATGAAACCCGTGACGGCATACAGGGAAAGTATGTCGCCCCACCAGATACCGAAGCCGTGCAACATGGCGAAAAACAACAATGCAGCAAGCCGCCGTGCGAGTATGCGACCGCGCGTGGTGTCGCTACGCTCACCGCCGACCAGAAACAACGACACACCGAACAGCATGGAGAACAGGGTCACGAACTTCTCATGGAAGAACGCGTCCATGACCCAATAGGAAAACGCTGTCCATCCTTGGTTGGGAAACGGCCAGTATTCCGGCTTGAGCGATGCAGAAATGGGCACGGCAAAGCCATCGGCATTCACCGCAAGGATGCCAAGGATAGCCACCCCGCGGATGAGATCGAGGCCTGGGATACGCGCTTTCTTGGGCCCGGCATGCGAGGCGCCGGGGGCAGAAGATGTCATGCGATTCGTACTCGGTACAGGGAAGCGCCCATGGTTTTCCCCCTGCACCGTATCGACATGTGCCAGATGGACTAACGCAGCAGCCCTGCTGCCATGAATCGTCGATGCCCAACGACATGACAGGTTACGGGCGTCCATGAAGTGACGATTTTCATCATTTGCATCCCCATCAGTAGCCGCTGCTCGTCGACAACGCCTGGCACGTTGCGTCGTGCTCCGGATGCGTACTGGCCTCACACGCCGACCGCGTGGCCTGAAGGCTCTCCTTCACAGCGGGGCTACGGCCTGGCGACCTGTAGGGAAGCTCCGCATTCCCAGGAGCATGCCAGGCAGGATGGCTGGGCTCGATGACAGGCGAAGGCGCGTTCAATGCAGAAGGGGCTTCCCACGGCGTACCGGGTGTCTGCAAGTCCCGCTGCTTCACGAGTTTTCCGTACTCGTGTTTCTGATCGGGGCTGGCCCGCTGGATCATGTCGTTGAGTCGCCGGGTTTCCTGTCCCGTATTCTTCATGCGCTTCAGGTCACGGTCGACGATCTTGCTCGCCTCCTCCTGCTGCTGGGGCGAATGCTCCGCGTGTGCCACGCAAGCTGCGAGGAGCGCAAATACCATGATCCAACGTCGCATGACCGAAATCCCTGGCTATCCTGTGAATGAGCTTACCTCGCGAATCCGGGAGCGTATTACCCCATCCGTGACGTCATTCAGACAATGCTTAGCCTTCCCATCGCCCCCCTATGCCATGCGCTACTTGTAGGGGATCACCTACAGACTGCGTCCAGACCAGCTGTAATATTCGAAACGAACCGCAGATCCTTCACACCATGCAGTCAGGGAGAAGACGTATGAAGTTCATTTTTCTGGCCATTGTCGGCGCCATGATTCCGTGGGCCGCCCAGGCCCTTCCCGACGCATCGAACCGTAGCGATGCGTACCCGAAAGCCTTTTCGTTCAATGGCATCCCCGCTCCGGACACACTGTTTCACCAGCAGATCCCCCTGCTGAAGAAACAGGCCTCCACGGGCACGGCCGACGCATCGGCCAAAGCAGCTTCGCTCTATGAAGGACTCCGCAAATGCCGCGACCTCAGGGAGCAATCTCCGGGCGGGGAGGCAGATGCCTACTGCAAGGGAGTGACCCAGGCAGACCTCGACTCGGCGTTCTCCTGGCTCACTACTGCCGCCGAAGGCGGATTACCCGAAGCCACGTACGTCTACGCGACCTCCGCAATGGATGAGGAGAAACGTCTTCTTGGCACAAGGGCAAGCACCTCAATCAAGTATGAGGTGGTTGGCAAATCCAGGAACTATCTGGAGACCCTGGCTCAATCATGCAATGTCGATGCACTTCGCACGCTTTACGACCAACGCCTGAAGGGCGGCTCGCTTTATGAGAAAGACGCCGCCAAGGCATACGCTTTCCAGACCGAGCTCGCTACCCTCAAGCCGGCACTGATTGCGAAACCGGAACGCGACAGTCTTGCGAGTCAACTGACACCGGAGCAGACATCGGCAGCGGAGGCTGAGGTTGCCACCTACCTGTCCAGCCGCTGCCGCTGAATCCGGGCGGCGAAATCGGGGGCGTGCGATGCTGGCGCCCCTACGGCCTGCGTGAAGGAGTCTTCCGTGAAAATCGTTATTCCCTGGATGATGTTCGCCCTTATCGTGGCCTCATCTGCGGCCACCGCCCAGTCGGGTGGGTGCGATGCCAAGCGGCAAGTGATCGAGGGCGAAATCACGTATGCCCGGGCGCATGCGAATCCGGCGCGCGCGCAAGGGCTGCAAAGAGCGCTGGCAGAGGTGGAGGCTCATTGCACCGACGAGTCACTTCGTAGTGATGCGGCTAAAAAGATATCCAAGGCGCAGGACAAACTGGCCAAAAAGCAGCTTGATCTTAAAGAAGCCCGGGATCAGGGCAAGAGCCCTGCGAAGATCGCCGAGCGACAGCGCAAAGTCGATAATGCGCATGCAGAACTCGAACAGGCAATCATGGATGCGAAGTAAATAGCCTGCGCAGTTCGATCACGCTGGACAATTGATACCGAGGCTTGTGATCTTCGAGACTTTGTTCCACGTCTTGTTTCCCTGGACCGTCAGCCCCGGGGTGAAATCCTCTTCGATTCGCGTGCAGTTCCCCAGACCATCTTTCTCGATGCGGGTGGTCGGATAACCGGCCGGCTTCGTCTCCTGAACCACGATGCCAGGCCCCGTGGAAACAACATGCCCCTTGGGCTGACTTGCGCAGCCCGCGACTACGCACGCGAGTACGGCGAATACTGCACCAAGTTTCGATCCGTTCATGCGTATCTCCTCGTGAGTAACGCCCTTTGAGTAGCGGTGATGAGCGAACTTTACTCACACGCTTACTCACATGCCTGGCTGGATGCCCTTGGACATCACAGGACGCCTGGGCACAAAAAAACCAGCGTTTCCGCTGGTTTAGTTGCGTCTCATGGACTCGTATGGACGCCCCTGGACTGGTCTTTGGTGCCGGAAATAGGAATCGAACCTACGACCTCATCATTACGAATGACGCGCTCTACCAACTGAGCTATTCCGGCGAGAGGCAGAATTGTAGGTAACCCGAAGCCGGGACGCAAGCCTTAGCTTGCCAGTCGCAGTTCCTTCGGCAGGGCGAAGGTGATGTTCTCGGCTTCGCCGTCCAGTTCGCGCACGCTGCCGGCGCCCCACGACTGGAGGCGGGCGATGACCTCGCGCACGAGCTTCTCGGGGGCCGAGGCGCCGGCGGTGACGCCGATGCGGGTCTTGCCGTCGATCCAGGCCTTTTCGATATGCTCGGCGCCATCGATCAGGTAGGAGGTGACGCCCTGCTTTTCGGCGAGCTCACGCAGGCGGTTGGAGTTGGAGCTGTTGACCGAGCCCACGACCAGCACGAGATCTACCGCGTCGGCGAGACGGCGCACGGCGTCCTGGCGGTTTTGCGTGGCGTAGCAGATGTCGTCCTTGCGCGGGCCTTCGATGGCGGTGAACTTTTCGCGCAGGGCCTTGATGATGGCAATGGTGTCGTCGACCGATAGCGTGGTCTGGGTGACGAAGGCGAGTTTGTCGGGCTGGCCCGGTTCCAGACGAAGGACATCGTCGACCGATTCGACCAGGTAGATCGTGCCGGGGTTGACCGGATTCCACTGCCCCATGGTGCCTTCGACCTCCGGATGACCTGCGTGGCCGATCAGGATCACGTCGTAGCCTGCACGCCCCAGGCGGGCGACCTCCATGTGGACCTTGGTCACCAGGGGGCACGTCGCGTCGAACACCTTCAGGCCACGGCGGTCGGCTTCCTCGCGCACGGCCTTGGGCACGCCATGGGCGCTGAAGATCACCGTGGAGTTGTCCGGTACTTCGTCCAGCTCCTCGACGAAGATCGCACCGTCGGCGCGCAGGCGCTCGACGACGTAGCGGTTATGGACGACTTCGTGACGAACGTAGATCGGCGCGCCGTAGGATTCGAGCGCGCGCTCGACGATGGCGATGGCGCGGTCGACGCCGGCGCAGAAGCCGCGGGGATTGGCGAGGAGGATATCCAAAGGGGTGCCTCGTGGCGGCCAGGGCCGCTGGTGGATTGCCTGCGCATTATCGCATGGCTGGCTCAGCAGGTGCCGGGCGAGGGTTCCTGCCGGGAAAATCGCCGATGCGATGCTGGCTTGCGTAGGAGCGCGCCTTGCGCGCGACCGGGGCGGAGCCGTGTGTCGAAAGGCTCCGCCCCGGTCGCGCGCAAGGCGCGCTCCTACAGGGAGGCTCAGGGCTTTTTCTGGGAGCCGGAGAAGATGCTGAACACGATCAGTGCCACGGCGCCCACGCTGATGGCCGAATCGGCCACGTTGAACACCGGAAACGGATAGCTGCCCAGGAAAACCTGGATGAAGTCCGTGACCTTGGCCGCGTGCAGGCGATCGATCAGGTTGCCCAGGGCGCCGCCGACGATCAGGGCCAGCGGCAGGGCCGTGCGCCAGTCGTTGCGCGCGGTACGCGACAGCCACACGCTCAGCGTGGCGCTGATGCCCACGGCCAGCAGGGCGAAGAACCAGCGCTGCCAGCCAGCGCTGTCCGCCAGGAAGCTGAAGGCGGCGCCCGTGTTGAAGGTGAGCGTCCAGTTGAGGATGCCCGGAATCACCGGATGCGGTGTCTCGGCGGGCTGAAGGGCCGACAGGGCCCACCATTTGGTCAGCTGGTCGAGCACGATCATGGCCGCGGCGAGCCACAGCCAGGACAGGGCATTGGGTTTGGGACGTAGGGTCATTCGGTCAGCCATGGGTTACGGGAGCGACCCGCGCCATCCGGTGGCGCGGGTATGGGGGACGACGCCGGATCAGAACCAGCGACGGTCCTCGCCCTGCCCCGCCACGTTCTCGACGCAACGGCCACAGAGTTCCGGATGAGCGGGATCCGCGCCGACGTCGGGACGATGGTGCCAGCAGCGGACGCACTTGGTGTCGTCGTTGACGCTGGCCGACACGTAGACCTCGCCGAGTTCGGTTTCCACCTTCTCCGCCGACTCCGGACGACCATCGACCGGTGCAAGGATCACATCCGAGGTGATGAAGAAGAAGCGAAGCTCCCCAGCTGATTCAGCCAGGGCCGACTGCACGGCCTTGTCGGCATGGATCGTCAGTGTCGCATCGAGCGAGGCGCCGATCTGGCCGGCCTTGCGCATGCTCTCGAGCACGCGCGAGGCCGTGTCGCGGATGGCGATCAGGTTCGACCACCAGCCGCGCTGGTCGCCATCCTGACGTACATCCAGGCCCTCGTAGAAGGTGTTGAACAGCACCGATTCGTCACGCGAGCCGGGCAGGCTCTGCCAGATTTCTTCGGCGGTGAAGCTCAGGATCGGCGCGATCCAGCGCACCATGGCCTCGACGATGCGGTACATCGCGCTCTGTGCGCTGCGACGACCCTTGCTGTCGGTCGGCATCGTGTAGAGGCGATCCTTGGTGACGTCGAGGTACAACGCACCCAGTTCGTTGGTGCAGAAGTTCTGTACGCGCTGGACGATCTCGGGGAAGTCGTAACGCTCGTATGCCGCCACGATGGCCGCCTGCGTGTCAGCCGCCTGCTGCACCGCCCAGCGGTCCAGGTCGAGACAGGCCTCGGTGGCGAGCAGGTGCTTGTCGGGGTCAAAGCCGTCGAGGTTGCCCAGCAGGAAGCGCGCCGTGTTGCGGATGCGGCGATACGTATCCGACACGCGCTTCAGGATTTCGTCGGACAGCGACATCTCGTTGCGGTAGTCGGTGGAGCAGATCCACAGGCGCAGGATGTCCGCACCCAGGGTCTTCATGATGTCCTGCGGCTCGATGCCGTTGCCCAGCGACTTGGACATCTTGCGGCCCTGCGCGTCCACGGTGAAGCCGTGGGTAAGCACATGATCGTAAGGCGCGCGACCGTGGATGGCCGCCGAAGTGAGCAGCGACGACTGGAACCAGCCGCGATGCTGGTCGGAACCTTCGAGGTACATCACCTTGTATTCGGAGGCGCCGTTGGCCTGCAGTTCCGGACGTGCGCCGATCACCGCATGGTGGCTCACGCCGGAGTCGAACCACACGTCGAGGACGTCGGTCACCTTCTCGTACTTGTCGGCGTCATCGCCGAGCAGTTCGCGTGCGTCAAGGGTGAACCACGCATCGATGCCCTCGCTCTCCACGTGCCTGGCGACCTTCTCCATCAGCGCAACGGAATCCGGATGCGGCTCATGCGTGTTCTTGTCGATGAACAGCGTGATGGGTACGCCCCAGGTGCGCTGGCGCGAGATGCACCAGTCGGGACGGCCGTCGATCATGCCGGCGATGCGCTCTTCGCCCCAGCCCGGCACCCAGCGCACGCTCTTGATCGAGGTGAGCGCCGTGCGACGCAGGCTGGCTTCTTCCATGCTGATGAACCACTGTGGCGTGGCGCGGTAGATCACCGGGGTCTTGTGGCGCCAGCAGTTCGGATAGCTATGGGTGAGCTTGGCTGCCGCCAGCAGCACGCCGCGCGGACGCAGAAGGTCGACGATGACGTCGTTGGCCTTCCAGATGTGCTGGCCGGCCAGCGCTACATCGCCTGCCAGCGGAACGTCGCTGCGATACACGCCGCGACCGTCCACGTAGTTGAGCGTGCCGATGCCGTAGTTGAGGCCCACGGCGAAGTCTTCCGCGCCATGATCGGGTGCGGTATGCACGGCACCGGTACCGTCTTCGGCCGACACGTGGTCACCGAGGATTGCCGGCACCTTGCGGTCGTAGAACGGATGCTGGAGCAGCTTGTTTTCAAGCACGGCGCCCTGCACGCGACCGAGTTCGGTCACTTCTTCCACGCCATAACGGGCGAGTGCCTTGCCGGCGAGCGCCGAGGCCAGCACCAGCAGCACACGCCTGCCGTCACGCGCCGGGCCTTCGACCAGCGAGTATTCGATTTCGCCACCGAGTGACACTGCCTGGCTGGACGGCAGCGTCCACGGCGTGGTGGTCCAGATGGGGATCGCAACGATGGCGTCGCCCACATCCACACCGAACTCGGCGCCGATTTCCTTCGGATGGATTGCGTCGTAGGCAACGTCGACCGCGGGCGAGGTCTTCTCGCCGTATTCGATTTCCGCCTCGGCCAGCGCCGAGCCGCAGTCGAAGCACCAGTACACGGGCTTGGCGCCGCGCACCACGTGGCCGTTGTCCACGATGCGCGCCAGTGCGCGGATCATGTCGGCTTCATAGGTGAAATCGAGGGTGCGGTAGGGTTTTTCCCAATCACCCAGCACGCCCAGGCGCTTGAAGTCGCCGCGCTGCAGGTCGATCTGGGCCAGCGCGTACTCGCGGCACTTCTGGCGGAAGGCGGCGGCGTCGAGCTTGTCGCCCGCCTTGCCGAACTTCTTCTCGATGGCGATTTCGATGGGCAGGCCGTGGCAATCCCAGCCCGGCACGTAAGGTGCGCGGTAGCCGGCCATCAGCTTCGACTTGACCACGACGTCCTTCAGCACCTTGTTGACCGCATGGCCCAGGTGAATGGCGCCGTTGGCGTACGGGGGGCCGTCGTGCAGCACGAACACCTTGTCGCGGCCGGCGGTCTTTTCCTGGATCTGCGCATAACGACCGACGCGCTCCCAGGTGGCCAGCCATTCGGGCTCGCGCTTGGGCAGGTCGCCGCGCATGGGGAACGCGGTCTGCGGCAGGTTGATGGTGTTCTTGTAATCCTGGGTCATCGCTGGGAACCGTGGTGGTGTCGGGTCGCGGCCGTCCGGCCGCGTATCACGTCATGCATCGACAAGTATGGGGTTCATCCCAAGGGCCTGTCGGGCGGCGATCTCGTCCTTGCGCATTTGTGCGGTCAAGGCATCGAGGCCGTCGAACTTTTCTTCATCGCGCAGTTTCCGCACGAACTCCACGCCGATGCGCTGGCCGTAGAGGTCGCCGGAGAAATCGAACAGATGGGCTTCAAGCAGCGGTTCGCGCACTTCGTTTACGGTAGGCCGGAAACCGAGGCTTGCCACGCCGGGCCAGCTGCACGGGCCGTCACCCACCCCGATGCGCACCGCGAAAATGCCCTGGATGGGGCTCACGCGCTCGCGCAGGTGGATGTTGGCCGTGGGGTAGCCAAGCGTACGGCCAAGCTGCTGACCATGCTCGACGTGGCCATCGATGACGAAAGGACGACCCAGCAGGGTCGCCGCGTCGGCGAAACGGCTTTCGGCAAGCAGCGTGCGCACCTTCGACGACGAGACCCGCTCGCCATCGACGAGAACGGGAGCCACGGCATGGGCGGTGAAACCCAGTTCGGCACCCATCCGCTGCAAAAGGGCGAAATCGCCGCCGCGCTTGTGACCGAAACGAAAGTCCTCCCCTACCCAGACCTCGCGCGCGGCCATGCGCTGCACGATCACCTTGTGGACGAAGTCTTCGGCGGACATTTCGGTCAGCGCCTGGTCGAAGCGCAACGAGAGCAGTTCGCGGATACCGGCCGCGCCCATGCCCTCAGCCTTCTCGCGGACACCAGACAGACGCGGCACCGGCTCCTTCGAGAAGTAGGCTCGCGGCAACGGCTCGAAGGTGATGACCGCCCCCGCAAGACCTCGCTCGGCCGCGCGCTGGCGCACCTCGGCAAGAATCGCCTGGTGCCCCAGGTGCAGGCCGTCGAAGGCGCCGATCGCCACGACGCTGCCTTCAGGCGCAAGACAGGGCCCGTCGACGTCACGGTGGAGTCGCAGGGTCATACGCGGGCGTCCTGGAATCGATGCGGAATAAAAGCCATCGGGCCAGTATAACGGCCCCATTGCGCCGCACAATGCGAGGCGGACGCCCTCATCGCGCCCGCAGGTCGCGCAGGCGGAAGCCCATGGCGAACAGGGCGGCCACATAGGCGCCGCCACCTGCCCCGACCAGGATGGCAAGACGCCATACCCGCTCCCATTTCTCGACATCGCTCCATTCGGGCCAGACGTGCAGGCCGAGCAAAAGCACGGCCACCATCACGCCACAGGCCACCGCCAGGCGCAGCACATGACGCCCCCAGCCGGGCTGGCGGGTATATACACCGGCCTTGCCCAGCCAGCGCCACAGCAGCACGAGATTCAGGTAGCTGGCCAGCGCACTGGCCATGCCCAGCGCCATGTGCAGACCCGGAATGGTGGAGATCGCCTCGAACCACGAACCGGCCTTCTGCGCCGGCGTGGCCCACAGGAAGAACAGCAGGGCCAGGAAGATCACGTTGAACACCATGTTCGACACCAGCGACGCCACGCCGGCACGCACCGGTGTACGGGTGTCCTTGCGGGCGTAGAACGCCGGCAGCACGACCTTCACCAGGGCGAATGCAGGCAAGCCGAAGCTGAGCGCCGAGATCGACATGGAGGCCATGCGCGTGTCGAAGGCGGTGAACCGACCATGCTGGAAAATGGTCGCCACCAGCGGCACGGAGAGGATCATCAGGGCGAACATCGCCGGCACCGCAATGAGCAGGGTTGTGCGCAGGCCCCAGTCGAGCGCCCGGGAGAAGCCGTCCTTGTCGGTCGCCACGTGGTGGCGGGACAAGGAGGGCAGGATCACGGTACCCAGGGCCACGCCGAACACGCCCAGCGGCAGTTCCAGGAAACGGTCGGCCTGCGACAGCCAGCTCTGCGAACCGGCCACCAGCAGCGAGGCGATCACCGTGTCCAGCAGCAGGTTGATCTGGGCTACCGAGGAACCGAACAGGGTCGGCACCATCAGGCTCATGATCCGGCGCACGTCCGGCGACTGCCAGCCCCAGCGAGGCAGGGCCAGCAGGTCGAGCTGGCGCAGGGCCGGCAACTGAAAGGCGAGCTGGAGGACGCCCGCCACGAGGATGGCCCAGCCCATCGCCATGATCGGCGTGTGCAGCTTCGGCGCCAGCCACAGCGCGCCGCCGATCATGCACAGGTTGAGGATCACCGGTGTCAGCGCCGGCAATCCGAAGCGATGGAAGCTGTTCAGCGCGCCACCGCAGAGGGCGGTCAGGGAGACGAACAGCAGAAAGGGAAAGGTCAGGCGCAGCAGGTCGATGGTGAGGCCGAACTTCTCCGGGGTCTCCACCGCACCGGGCGAAAAGAGCGCCGTGACCTGCGGGGCAAAGATCACACCCAGCGCCACCACCACCAGCAGCACGCCACCGAGCGTGCCTGACGTCTGCGACATCAGCCGCTTCAGGTCGTCGTGGGGACGGGTCTCCTTCACCTCCGTGAACACCGGCACGAACGCCGTGGAGAACGAACCCTCGGCGAACAGGCGGCGCATGAAGTTGGGAATGCGGAAGGCCACCCAGAACGCGTCGGTGGCGGCATTGGCGCCGAACGAAGCATTGATGGCCATGTCGCGGACGAGGCCGAGCACACGGGAGACCATGGTCATGCCGCTGAAGGACAGCATGCCGCGTAAAAGGCTGGGGGTTTTCATCCGTGCAACGGTTACCTGATGGGGCCGGTCGGGACGACCAGACAGGCCGTCGCAAACCCCTAGTTTGACAGCGGCGGCCGGGCGGGGGACAGTCTGCAGTCTGGAAATTCACGGACAGGCGGAGCCTTTCCGCCCCAGCCCTTCCCGTGAGGGGCTAACCTATTGACGCGCCCCATTTTTGATCGCACAATGGGTGTCTTTTTTATAACCAACCGAACTCTGGAGCTTTACCTTGGCCAACATCAAGTCCGCGAAGAAGCGTGCGCGTCAGTCGGAGCAGCGCCGTCTGCGCAACGTCAGCGCGCGTTCCATGGTGCGTTCCGCACTGAAGAAGGTCGTCAAGGCGATCGACGCCAAGGATAAGGCCGCCGCTGCTTCGGCCTACGCCGTCGCCGTGCCGGTCATGGACCGCTACGCCGCCCGCGGCCTGATCCACAAGAACAAGGCCGCTCGTCACAAGAGCCGCCTGAACGCGAAGATCCGCGACCTGGCTTAATCGCCTGCGCGACATCGCTATAGCAAAAAAGCCGGCGCAAGCCGGCTTTTTTGTTGCCTGAATCTGTAGGAGCGCGCCTTGCGCGCGACCGGGCAGGCGACACCCCTGATCCAGGGCGCCATATTCCAACCGGTCGCGCGCAAGGCGCGCTCCTACAGGGGTTTTGGATTTATTCGCCGCGCATGCGCACGTCGTCGGCCGCTTCGGTGCGTTCGCGGCGGGCGGCGTACTCGGCGTCGAAGAACTGCTGCACCTTGAGGCAGACATCCCAGGTGCCGGCCTGACTGGCCGCAGAGACGAGAAACCAGGGGCCCTTCCACTCCAGGCGGGCCACGATATCGTTGGCCACCGCGTGCAATTCCTCCTCATCGGAGAACACGTCGGACTTGTTGATGACCAGCCAGCGCGGGCGCTCGACCAGCTCGGCGTCGAACTGCTGAAGCTCGCTCTCGATGGTGCGCACCTGCTCGACCGGGTCGGAACCGTCGATCGGCTGGATATCCACCACATGCAGCAGCAGGCTCGTGCGCGACACATGGCGTAGGAACTGAATACCCAGGCCGGCGCCATCGGCCGCACCCTCGATGATCCCGGGGATATCGGCAATCACGAAACTCTGGTCGGTGCCGATACGCACCACACCCAGGTTCGGGTGCAGCGTGGTGAAGGGGTAATCAGCCACGCGCGGCGTCGCTGCCGACACGGCGCGGATGAAGGTGCTCTTGCCGGCATTCGGGAAGCCCAGCAGACCGACATCGGCCAGCAGGCGCAGCTCGAACTTGAGGTCGCGCACCTCGCCCGGCGTACCCGGCGTGGACTTGCGCGGAGCACGATTGACCGAGCTCTTGAAATGGATGTTGCCAAGGCCGCCACGACCACCCTCGGCCACCTTGAGGCGCTGGCCATGGGCCGTGAGATCGCCAATCACCTCGTCGGTATCGACATTGGTGACCACGGTGCCGACCGGCACGCGGATCTGGATGTCCTCGCCACCCTTGCCGTACATCTGGCTACCCATGCCGCCCTGCCCGCGCTTTGCCTTGAAGGAGCGCTGGTGCCGGAAATCGATCAGGGTATTGATGCCTTCGTCGGCGATCAGCCAGACGGAACCACCGTCGCCGCCGTCGCCACCGTCAGGGCCGCCAAAGGGGATGAACTTCTCACGACGGAAGCTTACGCAGCCGTTACCGCCGTCACCGGCATGGACTCGAATCTGGGCTTCGTCGACGAATTTCATGGGGCAACCTACTGAAAGCGCCGACAGGGTCGGCAGGATGGAAGGGCCTTACAAACGAAAAGCCCCGCCATGGGCGGGGCCTTCGCTATCGCATCGTGGAGGCTTACGCCTGGACGACGTCGACGAACTTGCGGCCCTTGTCGCCGCGGGTCTTGAACGACACAGTGCCGTCGACCAGCGCGAACAGGGTGTGGTCGCGGCCGAGGCCGACGCCCACGCCGGCGTGGAACTTGGTGCCACGCTGACGAACGATGATGTTACCGGCTTCGACAGCCTGACCGCCGTAGATCTTCACGCCGAGGTATTTCGGGTTCGAATCGCGACCGTTGCGGCTGGAACCTACGCCTTTTTTATGTGCCATGACTCATATCCTCCGGCGACTCAGGCGTTGATGCCCGTGATCTCGATTTCGGTGTAATGCTGACGATGTCCCTGCGTACGCTTGTAGTGCTTACGACGACGGAACTTGACGATGCGGATCTTATCGGCGCGGCCGTGTGCGCGGACCTTCGCGCTGACGGTGGCACCGGCGACCAGCGGGGCGCCAACGGTGATCGACTCACCTTCGCCGACGAGGAGGACCTGGTCGAACGTAATGGTGGCGTCGACATCGGCGGGGAGCAGCTCGACGCGCAGGACTTCGCCCTGCATCACACGATACTGCTTGCCACCGGTCTTGATGACTGCGTAGCTCATGGTTGTTTCCTGGTTTCTGTAGTTCTTCTTGGGGTGTTGCAGGTGTTACGAACCGCGAATTATAGCGGCAGGGAAAAGGCAAGGTCAATCAGGTGGTTAAGTCGCGGAGGCGGGAGCGGCAAAACGGGCCGCTCCAGGAAAAAGCTTTACGAATCAATATGTAGGAGCGCTCCTTGCGCGCGACCCGGGTCAGGGCGCACGCAAACATGAACGCCACCGCCATCCCGGTCGCGCGCAAGGCGCGCTCCTACAGGGCTCCTATTATTTCTTGGGGGCCGGGGCCGGATTCGTGGCGGCGCCGGTGGCCGGGCACTGGCCCTGGGCGTTCAGGGTGCCCTGGCTCTGCAGCTGGGCGATCATCTGCTGGCCGCGCTCCTGGCCCCAGGCCTTGCCGATCTGCATGCCCTCGGCCATGGTCGCAGGCATCTCGCGGATCACCTTCTGGCCGGTCGGGGTGGAATAGAACTTCAGAAGCTCATCGATTTCCTTGTCGGTGAAGTGCTTCTGGTAGACCGGCACCATGCGGCCGATCAGCTGGTTGGTGGCATTGGCATCCACGAAGCCCTGCCAGTAGCTGGCGGGCACGCAGGGCAGCGCGTTCTGCATCACGCCGGCCATCTGGCTGTTCATCTGGCTCAGCATGCGGCCCATGCCGACCACGTCCATCAGCTTTCTCACCTGCTGCTCGCTGGGCTGGGCCGCCATGGCCTGCCCCGCCGTACACACCGCCAGCACGAGGCCGGTCGCGATCCCTGTCCACTTGCGCATGGTCTGTCCTCTTCGGATGGGTGGTACCCCTCCCGGGGCGGCCCATGGTAGCCGGGCCGCCATGGAAGGGGGTAATCCGGACAGAACCGCATCGGCCGCAAAAGGTTTGTGAGGAATCGTCACATATCTGCCACGGATGCGGGCTGGACACCCTTGGTATAGTCCTCGTTTTCCCCCATCTACGTCGGCACATGGACAGCATTCGCATCCGCGGCGCCCGCACGCACAATCTCAAGAACATCGACCTCGACCTGCCCCGCGACAAGCTCATTGTCATCACGGGGCTGTCCGGGTCCGGCAAATCGTCGCTGGCTTTCGACACCATCTATGCCGAAGGCCAGCGTCGCTACGTCGAGTCCCTGTCCGCTTATGCGCGACAGTTCCTCTCGATGATGGAAAAGCCGGACGTGGACACGATCGAAGGCCTCTCCCCGGCCATCTCGATCGAGCAGAAGTCGACCTCCCACAACCCACGCTCCACCGTCGGTACGATCACCGAGGTGTACGACTACCTGCGCCTGCTCTACGCGCGTGTCGGCACGCCGCGCTGCCCGACGCACGGCATTCCGCTGGAAGCCCAGACGGTCAGCCAGATGGTGGACACGGCCCTGGCCCTGGATGCCGACAAGCGCTGGATGCTCCTGGCGCCCGTGATCCGCGAGCGCAAGGGTGAGCACGTGCAGGTGTTCGAACAGCTGCGCGCGCAGGGTTTCGTGCGCGCCCGCGTGGACGGCGAGGTGTACGACCTCGACGCCGTGCCGCCGCTCACCCTGCGCCAGAAGCACACCATCGAGGCGGTGATCGACCGCTTCCGTCCGCGCGAGGACATCAAGCAGCGCCTGGCCGAATCGTTCGAGACCGCCCTGCGCCTCGGCGACGGCATCGTGATCCTGGTGGACATGGACGATGCCAAGGCGCCGGAACAGCTGTTCTCGTCGCGCTACTCCTGCCCGCTATGCGACTACTCGCTGCCGGAACTGGAACCGCGCCTGTTCTCGTTCAACTCGCCCGTGGGCGCCTGCCCCACCTGCGACGGCCTGGGTGTCACCCAGGTGTTCGACCCGGCCCGTGTGGTGAACCATCCGGAGCTGAGCCTGGCCGGCGGCGCGATCCGTGGCTGGGATCGCCGCAATGCCTACTACTACCAGATGATCGTTTCGCTGGCGAAGTACTACGGCTTCGATCCGGAAACGCCCTGGCGGCAGTTGCCGAAGTCGGTGCAGAACGCCGTACTCAACGGCTCGGGCAAGGACGTGATCCCCTTCCGCTACGTCACCGAACGTGGCGGCAAGGTCACTCGTGAGCACAAGTTCGAAGGCATCCTGCCCAACCTCGAACGCCGCTACCGCGAAACCGAATCGGTGGCGGTGCGCGAGGAACTGAGCCGCTATATCGCCGACCATCCGTGCCCGGATTGCGGCGGCCAGCGCCTGAATCCGTCGGCGCGCAACGTCTTCGTGGCAGATAAGGCCATCCCCGAGATCACCTCGCAGGCCATCGAATCGGCGCTGGAGTTCTTCGCCAGGCTCAAGCTGCCCGGCTGGCGCGGCGAGATCGCGGTGAAGATCGTCAAGGAAATCCGCGAGCGGCTCACCTTCCTCAACGACGTGGGCCTTAACTACCTCACGCTAGACCGCCAGGCCGATTCGCTGTCGGGTGGCGAAGCGCAGCGCATCCGCCTGGCCAGCCAGATCGGCGCCGGCCTCGTGGGCGTGATGTACGTGCTGGACGAGCCGTCCATCGGCCTGCACCAGCGCGACAACGAACGCCTTCTCGGTACCCTCACCCGCCTGCGCGACCTCGGCAACACCGTGATCGTGGTGGAGCATGATGAAGACGCCATCCGCGCCGCAGACCACATCCTCGACATCGGCCCGGGTGCCGGCGTGCATGGTGGCGACATCGTCGCCGAGGGCACGCTGGAGCAGGTGATGAAATCGCCGCGTTCCGTCACCGCCAAGTACCTCAGCGGCGAACGTGGCATCGAGGTGCCGAAGAAGCGTCGCGAAGCACGTGACGGCCAGTGGATCGAACTCAAGGGCGCCAGCGGCAACAACCTGAAGGACGTCGACGTGCGCCTGCCCGTCGGCACCTTCACCTGTGTCACGGGTGTGTCCGGCTCCGGCAAGTCCACGCTGATCAACGACACCTTTTTCCGTATTGCGGCGATGGAACTCAACGGCGCCAGCGAGCAGCCGGCACCGTACGAATCCATCGAAGGACTGAACCTGTTCGACAAGGTGGTGGACATCGACCAGTCCCCCATCGGCCGCACGCCGCGCTCGAACCCGGCTACCTATACCGGCCTGTTCACGCCGTTGCGTGACCTGTATTCGCAGGTGCCCGAGGCACGCTCGCGCGGCTATACGCCGGGCCGCTTCAGCTTCAACGTGCGTGGCGGACGCTGCGAGGCGTGCGAAGGCGACGGCATGATCAAGGTGGAGATGCACTTCCTGCCGGACGTGTATGTGCCCTGTGACGTCTGCCATGGCAAGCGCTACAACCGCGAAACGCTGGAAGTGCTCTACAAGGGTCACACCATCGCCGACGTGCTCGACATGACGGTGGAAGACGCCTTCAAGCTGTTCGAGAATGTACCGGTGATTGCACGCAAGCTGGAAACGCTGCGTGCGGTCGGCCTCGATTACATCAAGCTCGGCCAGAGCGCCACGACGCTGTCCGGCGGTGAAGCCCAGCGCGTGAAGCTGTCGAAGGAGCTGTCCAAGCGCGACACGGGCAGCACGCTGTATATCCTCGACGAGCCCACCACCGGCCTGCATTTCCACGACATCGAGCAATTGCTCGACGTGCTGCACAAGCTCGTGGAGCACGGCAACACCGTGGTGGTGATCGAGCACAACCTCGACGTCATCAAGACAGCCGACTGGCTGGTCGACCTTGGTCCCGAGGGCGGTGCGGGCGGCGGACGCATCCTGGTCAGCGGCACGCCGGAAACAGTGGCCGCCACGAAGGCATCGCATACCGGGCGCTTCCTGCTGCCGCACCTGAAGCCGGCAAAGCCGGCAGCCACGGCGGCTACCGCAAAATCGACTACTACCAAGTCAGCCGCTGCGAAGCCTGCTGCCGCGAAACCTGCTGT
This sequence comes from Luteibacter anthropi, assembly GCF_023699965.1. Taxonomy (NCBI): domain Bacteria; kingdom Pseudomonadati; phylum Pseudomonadota; class Gammaproteobacteria; order Lysobacterales; family Rhodanobacteraceae; genus Luteibacter; species Luteibacter anthropi. Next base: position 3,039,895 of record NZ_CP077072.1, on the reverse strand, counting down.
CGCCAGGAAAGCGACAACCAAGGCTGCCCCGCCGGTAAAAACCGCCAAGACCGCGAAGAAGAAAAAGACCGCATGAGCCACGACACCGCGACCACGCCCAAGCCGCTGTTCATCGCTCCGATGGACGTCCGCTGGCAGGACCTCGACGCCTACAACCACGTCAACAATTCGAACTACCTGGTGTACCTCCAGGAAGCCCGTCTGCAATGGTTGAAGGACCTTCCCGGCAACTGGTACAGCCCGGAGGCTGCACCGGTGATGGCGCACAGCGAGATCAACTACCGCCTGCCGATCGAGTGGCCGGCCAATATCGAGATCGAGCTGTACCTCAACCGCCTGGGTACCAGCTCGATGACCATCGGCCACCGCATCATGGATGCCGACGACGCCACCCGCATCCATGCAGACGGCAGCGTCACCATGGTGTGGATCGACACGAAGACCGGCCGCCCGGTCCCCGTGCCGCAGGCCGTCAAGGACGCGATTCCCGCCTGATTTCGTGTAGGAGCGCGCCTGCGCGCGACCGGGGGGTGCGATGGCTCTAAGCCTTGTCGTCACCCCGGTCGCGCGCAGGCGCGCTCCTACAGTGTTCATCTCTCCTCGGTATGATCCCCGGACGGGCATCCATGGAGAGAGAGAAACATGCTGCGTCGTCCCCTCACCCTTGCGGTCGCCCTTGCGGTCGCCTTCCCCGCTTTCGCCGCCGACGAGCGCACCGCGCTCACCCTGTACCGCGCCGACAGCGACCAGTTGTTCGCCACCAATGGTGATGCCGTATCGGGCGACGGCTATGCCGTGGTCCACGAACGCCGCTCGTTCAACCTCACCGGTGGCACCCAGGACCTTTCCATCGGCGGCCTGCCTTCCGCCCTCGACAGCGAGGCGCTGAGCCTGCGCTTTCCCGGCAAGGGCACGCGCGTCGTCTCGCAGCGCCTGCTGCTAGGACAGGGCTTCGACGCCGCCGTGAACAGCCTCGTCGGCCACGACATCACGGTCATCGGCAGCGCCGGCCAGCCCATCGCCAGCGGCAAGCTGGTGCAGGGAGGCAACGCTCTCGTGGTGCGCGATCCCAGCAACGGCACCAGCGTGGTCAAGGAATACTCGGCCCTGCGCGTCACCGACGCGGCCGATATCGCCCGCGGCTCGACCCTGCAGGTGCGCGTCACCGGCGGCTCGTCCGGCAATACGGCTGCCCAGCTCGATTACCCGACCTCCGGCCTCGGCTGGCGCGGCGCGTATGTCGCGACACTGGCAGCGGGCAACAGCTGCCGGATGAACTTCGATGCCTCGGCGAGCATCGCCAATCGCAGCGGCCGCGACTGGAAGGACGTCTCGCTCAAGCTCATCGCCGGCGATGCCAATCGCGCCAAGTCCGGCCCGCAGCCGAAAATGTTCATGGCCCGCGGCGTACCCGCGCCTGCGATGGCAGCGATGGCGGATGCCATGCCCGAGCAGGCCACACTGGGCGACCTGCGCACTTACACGCTGCCCGCTGCGGTCGACCTGCCGGACGGCAGCGTCACCCAGACGCCGCTCTATGACAGCCGCACGATCGATTGCGAACTGCAGGCGGTATACGACGCCAACAGGGGCTTCGGCTACATGCCGCCGCGTCCGCAGATGGAACGCAACCTGGATGCGCCCAGCAATGCGCCCGTCGTCTCGCAGGTAAGCTTCAAGGCCTTCGACAGCCTGCCGGCTGGTTACGTTCGCGTGCTCACCGCGGATCGCGATGGCAATGCCGAGCTGCTGGGCGAAGGCCGGATCGACGATACGCCGAAGAACAAGGATGCCACCGTTACGCTGGGCAATGCCTTCGACCTGCGCGTCACGCGCGAGCAGACGACATTCAGCGCCAGCGCGCCGGAGCATCGCATCGATGAGAGCTTCCGCCTGACCTTTACGAATGCCGGCAAGACGAAGCGCGTGGTGACAGTGCACGAGCATCCGAACCGCTGGCGTTCGTGGACGGTCACCTCATCGTCGATCAAGCCGACGAAGACCAGCCCGGAACAGCTGGAGTTCAAGGTGGATGTGCCTGCCGGTGGCACGGCGACGCTCGATTATTCGGTGCGTTATAGCTGGACGGATGCGGATCTGCCCAAGGAGTGACCTGGACGGGCCGGTCGCGCGCAAGGCGCGCTCCTACATGGGGGCGCTGTGGTTCTTGTGCGGGGGCGGCATCCGACGGTCGCGCGCGAGGCGCGCTCCTACAAGGGCTGCGGTGACTTGTAGGAGCGCGCCTTGCGCGCGACCGTGAGGGGTGCAGCGCTCCATAGCCACAGCCGCCATAATCGAAGCATCACCCAACCCATCGGACAGGCCCCATGCTCGATATCCTTCCCCACGACGGTGGCATCCACGAAATCCGCATGGCGCGGCCGCCGGTCAATGCGCTCGACCTCACCCTGGTAAACGCACTGCGCGAGGCGATCGAAGCCGCACCGGCCAACGGCGCTCGCGGTATCGTGCTGTCGGGCACGCAAGGCATGTTCTCCGCCGGTGTCGACGTCCCTTCGCTGCTGCAACGCGACCATGCTGGCGTGGGCGAATTCTGGAACGCCTTCTTCGCACTCTGCGGCGCCATCGCCGCCTCGCCCGTCCCGACCGTAGCGGCGATTACAGGCCATAGCCCGGCCGGTGGTGCCGTGCTCGCACTGTTCGCCGACTACCGCATCATGGCGCACGGCGTGTACAAGATCGGCCTCAACGAAGTACAGGTAGGCATGGCCGTGCCGGAGCCCATCCAGTTCGCCATGCGCCGCCTCGTCGGCACGCATCGCGCCGAACGGCTGCTGGTCGCTGGCGCCATGGTCGATGCGGAGCAGGCACATGCCATCGGCCTCGTCGATGAACTCGCTGCCGTCGAGCAGGTGGTCACACGCGCCGCGCTTTGGCTCGGCGACATGCTGAAGTTGCCGCCCAGGGCCATGCTCGCCACCCGTGCCATCGCGCGCAAGGACCTGGTCGACGTGTGGGGCGACACGAACGGCCTGCTCGATCCGTCATTCATCGATGCGTTTTTCTCGGAGGAAACGCAGGCGGTGATGAAGGCCCTGGTGGCTCGCCTGAAGGCCCGATAGTTCAAACCAGACGGCATCGCTCCTGTAGGAGCGCGCCTTGCGCGCGACCGATACGGAGCGAAACACCGGGATCGATCGCCCACCTGGGACGCTGTCGCGCGCAAGGCGCGCTCCTACAAGGGCAACATAAGGTGTGCGCTTACAAGGGCATCAAGGCTCGGATGCCTGCGACGCCCTGCCCGGCATGCATCCGCGCATCGACGAGATCATCCGGCCCCATACCACCCAGCGCGAACACCGGCAGCGACGCTGCTTCTGCCATCTGCGCAAACCGGGGCCAGCCCAGCGGCTCGGCATCCGAATGGCTTTTCGTCGCCATCACCGGCGACAGCGTGGCGAAATCACAGCCCAGACGACAGGCCAGGGCCAGTTCTTCCGCGTCGTGGCATGAGGCCCCGACCCACTGGGTCAGGGGCAGCGGACGCGCGCCCAGCTGACGTAACTGCGCAGAAGCCAGGTGCACGCCAAGACCAAGTTCACGCGCCATCTCGATATCGCGGCTCAGCACCAGCGCTGCACCGAAACGGCGAAGCTCGGGCAGCAAGGCCTCGATGGCCTCCCGGCTGTCCGACGACGACGCGGAAGGCACCCGCCACTGGATCAACCGCTCGCCACGCGCCAGCGCAACACGCACCAGCGTCACGGCCTCATTCACCGAAACGTCGGCGGGCGTGATCGGATAGTGCGCGGGCAGCTTCAATGCAGCCAGGATGGGCCGGTCAGCCGGGGCCAGGATGCCCGGATCAATGGCCTCTGGTAGCTGCCATTCGATCACGGCCGCGTCGAGCGCCGCGGGCTCGCCACTCCATGCCCGTACGAGAATGGCTTCAAGCCGCATCGCCCGGCCGCCATACGACCACGGCACGCGGATCAGGGGCTCGAACGACAGCGGATCGACGGCCACGCCAAGCTCTTCGTCGAGCTCGCGCACCAGGGCCGCCTCTGCCGCCTCGCCGGGTTCCAGCTTGCCGCCGGGGAATTCCCACATGCCCGCCAGGTGCTTGCCCGGCGGACGTTGCGCGATGAGGATGCGGCCGGCACCGTCAATGAGGATACCGGCGACGACGTCCATCATCCGTTGTAGACGTACTTGACCATGTCGAACGAATGCGGGTGATCCTTGTCCTTCGCGTGATGCACGCGCGAGACCTCGGTCCAGTGCTTGAAATCCACACCGGGAAAGAAGACGTCCGCACCATCGAAGGCGTGGTAGACGTAAGTCAGGTACAGTTCCTTCGCATAAGGCAGTGCCTCGCGATACACCTCGCCACCACCGATGACCATAAGGCCCGTGTGGCCGCAGCTGGCCTGTGCCTCGGCGACCGAACGCACGGTGATCTGGCCCGGGTACGGTGCCTCGCCCTTGCGCGACAGCACGTAGTTCACGCGGTCCGGAAGCGCCCGACCAATGGACTCGGCCGTCTTGCGTCCCATCAGTACGGCGCGCCCCGAGGTCAGCTCCTTGAAGTACTTAAGGTCGTCCGGAAGATGCCAGGGCAAGCCGCCCTTCTTGCCGATGGCAAAGTTTTCGTCGAGCGCGGCAACCAGGTGAACAGCCATGGAACTTCCTTCGCAAAGTGGGGACGGTACGTACCGACATGGGGACGGTGCGTGCGGATAGTAGTCCTCCGGGCCCTGAGACGGAACTAACAATTGTTTAAGTTGAAATGGCCCGGGCGCAGGCGCAGGGCCGTCCGCCTGTCCGAGTGACAATGTCCGCGGACATGGGGATGCCGGGTCCGGCAGGCGTCCAGGGGCGCTCCGGGGCATGGCACAGCCCTTGCTTTGCACTGATCGTCAGCCAACCAGGGGAAGGCACCACCATGCTCGCTTACTACGCCCAGCTGGGATTCCGAAGCCTCAGGCGCAGCCCCGTGCTGACGGCGCTGATGATCGTGGTCATCGGTGTCGGCGTCGCGGCCGCCATGACCTGCTACTCGGTGTTCCGTGCGACATCGGGCGATCCCATTCCGCAGAAATCCTCCCAGCTGTTCATCGCCCAGATCGACAACTATGGCCCCGACCCGGACGATCCCGGTGCCGATCCGATGCCGTGGATTACCTGGCGCGATGCCCTGGCACTCAAGCACGCCCACCGGGCGCTGCGCGAAACAGCGCTCTATCCGATCGGCGCTTCCGTCGTCTTCGACAAGCCGGGCCAGCTTGCATGGCCGGTGCGCGGCTATGCGGTGCAAACGGATGTCTTTCCCATGTTCGACATGAAGTTCGTCTATGGCGGCCCGTGGTCCGTGCAGGATGACGAAGCCGAAGCCCCCGTGGTGGTGATCGCCGAAGACCTCAACGACAGGGTGTTCGGTGGAGCAAACAGCGTGGGAAGGGAAATCAACCTGGACGGCAAGACCTTCCGCGTGGTCGGCGTGACCCGTCGCATGGAGATGCGCCCACGCTTCTTCGACCTCGATGCAGGCAATGGTTTCGGCGACCTGGGCGAGATGTACATGCCCTTCGGGCGGGCCATTGCCGACGGAAGAAATCCGGAAGGTGGCAACGCCTGCAACAAGCCGTCGGCACCGGGCTGGGATAACTTCGTGCGCTCAGAATGCATCTTCGTGAGCTACTGGGTCGAGCTTCCCGACGCGGCAAGCGCGGCAGCCTACCGCCAGTTTCTCAGGGACTATTCGCTCGAACAGAATCGTGCCGGGCGTTTCCACTGGGACCCTAATGTGCGACTGCGCGATGTGATGAGCTGGCTCGCCTACCGCCGCGTCGTCCCGCCGGAAGCACGCATGGGCCTGGTGATTTCTGTCGCGTTCCTGGGCATCTGCCTGGTCAACGTGATCGGGTTGCTGCTGGCGAAGTTCATGCGCCGGGCCGGCGAGATCGGCGTGCGGCGCGCACTCGGTGCCTCGCGCCGGGCGATCTACGCGCAATTCATGCTGGAAGCGGCGACTGTCGGCCTGGCGGGGGGCCTGCTCGGTATCCTCCTGACGGGCCTGGGCACGCTTTGCCTGCAACTGGTGTTCTCGCCCGTCGTGGCGAAGCTGGCGGCCATGAATCTCTCGCTGCTCGGCATCACGGTGCTCGTGGCCCTGGCCAGCACACTGCTCGCGGCCTTCTACCCCGTGTGGCGCGCATCGCGCGTGCAACCGGCATGGCAACTCAAGGCAGGCTAAGAAGATGAACATGCCCATTCGTCCCATCCTGTCCGCACTGCGCTACCACAAGGCAGGCGCCCTGCTCATTGCCGCGCAGATCGCGCTTACCCTCGCCGTGATCTGCAACGCCGCCTATGTCATCCACAATCGCCTTGACCGCATGAGCCGCGACACCGGCATCGCCGAGTCTGATCTCATGGTGGTGAACAACAAATGGGTGGCACCGCCCACCGAGTTCGTTACCCGGCAAGTCGCAGACATCGCCATGCTGCGCGCACTGCCCGGCGTGGCCGATGCCGTCGCCACCAACACGATGCCACTGGCGGGCTCCGGCTGGCGAAGTGGTGTCCGGCTCACACCCACGGGAGCGAACGTGGGTACACGCGGCATTCCCATTGTCTTCGGCGACGAGCACCTATTGCCGACACTCGGACTAAAACTCATCGCAGGCCGCAATTTCCAGGCAAGCGACGTCACCACCATGGTGGAGAACGGCACGCCGGACGCCGCCGCGATCATTCTCACCCGCGCTTTTGCCGACCATGCCTTTCCGGCCGGCGACGCACTGGGCAAACAGATGTACATCGGCAACCTTGGCGCACACCCCAGCACCATTATCGGTATCGTGGAACGCATGCATGCGCCGTCTCTCGACCAGGGCGACGACAAGACCTGGCAGGAAAGCATCATCGTCCCGATGCGCATGACTCAGCGGGGGATGCTCCTGATCGTGCGTGCGCAGCCCGGACAGCTCCCGTCGCTGGTGAAGCGCGTCCCCGAGGCACTGAAGACCTTCAGCATGCAACGCGTCATTCCCCAGCCCAATGGCGTGCTCACCTTTCAGCAGGTACGCGAGCGTGCCTACAAGGCCGACCGCGGGCTGGCCTGGATGCTTGGTGGCATCAGCGTGGTCCTGCTGCTGGTGACCGCCGCTGGCATCGTCGGACTCACGAGCTTCTGGGTAGGCCAGCGCCGCCGTCAGATCGGCATCCGGCGTGCCCTGGGTGCCACCCGTCGCGACATCCTGGTGTACTTCCTTACAGAAAATAGCCTGATCGCCATGGCGGGCCTCATCGTCGGCGTTGTGCTGGCCTTCGCCCTCAATCGCTGGATGATGAGCGAATTCGAGATCAGCCGGCTCGGCTTGTTCTACGTGGTGACGGCCATCCTCGGCCTGCTGTGCCTTGGGCAGCTGGCGGTGCTGGGACCCGCCATGAGGGCATCGCGCGTGCCTCCCGTAGAAGCGACCCGGACCGTGTAAGGCATCACGCCGACGGGTATCGACAGGCGCAGATCAGGCTTGCAGCAAGGCGTCGAGCATGGGCCAGAGCACCTTGCGTGCTGGCGGCAAGGTCGTGCTCAACAACTGCCGGTCAATGGCGAGCAGGACGTAGCCATGCGCAGCCGCCCAGCCCAGCACGGTACGTTCTTCCAGCACGTCGTCGCCGGGCGCTTCACCGTGTTTCAGTGTCCAGGCTTCACGGATGGCTTCGCGCAGGCGTGACAGCGCGAGCGCCGCCGATTCGCGCAGGCGCGGGCAGTCGCCACCGCCACGGTCGGTGCCGAGCATCAGGCGAAACTGCTGGGGATACTCGGTGGCAAAACGCACATAGCCCAGCCCACACCCCACCAGACGATGCCCCGCCCGCTCGACGTCTTCATCCATGGTGGCGGCCATGCGTTCGTAGCCATCGGCCGCCACTTCCACCAGAAGCCCTTCCAGCGAGCCGAAGTGATGCGTCGGAGCCGCATGGGATACGCCCGCACGACGCGCGCATTCGCGCAGCGAGAGCCCGCGAACGCCGGATTCACCCACGATATCCCACGCCACGCGGCGCAACTCCGCCGCGAGGTCGCCATGGTGATATCGCGATGTGCTGGTTCTTTCAGGCATTGACTATTCCACGCATGGGCCGCGCTTGGGATGCGCAATCGATCTTGACGATGACAAGACCATAATGACAGACTGATTCGATCTTGACAGTGTCAAGTTCCTTTTCATCGCGGACTTCCCCACCGTGAAAAAATCGTCCCCACCCCTCCGGCTCCGGCTTGCCCGGGCTTTCTTCGGCGTAGCAAGCCGCGTCGCACCGGCCCGCACGGGTCGCGCACTCGCCCGCCGTTTCGTCACGCCGGACAAGATCGGACGCCAGCGCGCGGTCGATGCCATGGCGACCACCAAGGGCGTCCAGGTCGGCGAACTCACGGTGAACTGCCAGAAGGTGACCACCTACACCTGGGGCTCGCCGGAAACCGAGCCGTTCGTGCTGCTCGGGCACGGTTGGTCGAGCTATGGCCTGCGCTTCGCCGCCTGGGTGCCGCGTCTTCGCGCCATGGGATACGCCGTGGTGGGATTCGACCAGCTGGGTCACGGCCTGAGCGATGGCGACGTCAGCTCCATGCCGCATTTCGTTGACATCCTGCGTATCGTGGGTCGCCACTATGGTCGTCCTGCTGCCTACATCGGGCACTCACTAGGCGCCATGTCGATTCCCTTCGCCGAGGAAAACGACTGGCATCCTGGTCGTTACGTACTGCTGGCGCCGATGGCGGTGCCGGTCAATGGCGTGTTTCGCACTTTCCGCCTGCTCAATGTCTCCAGGCGCGTATTCCCACACTTCGAAAGCTGGCTGCGCAATCTCACGGGCAGCGTCAGCTTCGACGACTTCAATGCCGAGCGCCGCGTCACCCGCATCGACCGGCCAGCCCTGGTCATCCACGACCGCCTGGACCGGGAAACACCGTGGGAGGAAGGCGAGCGTTATGCCAGCCTGTGGCCGGGCGCACGCCTCATGACGACGGAAGGTCTTGGCCACAACCGCATGGTGGACCACCCGTCGGTAATCGATGCGTCGATGGCCTTTCTTGCAGGCGCCGCCGCCGAAGCGGCAGCCTGACGGCGAAACTCAGACCGCGACCGGTGCCTTGATCGCCGGGTGCGGCTCGTAATCCTCGATGGCGATATCTTCGAAACGGAAATCGAAGATCGACTTCACATCGGGATTCAATACCAGCTTCGGCAGCTTGCGCGGCTCGCGCGCCAGCTGCTTCTCCGCCTGCTCGATGTGATTCGAATACAGGTGCGCATCGCCCAGCGTGTGCACGAAGTCGCCTGGCTGCAAACCTGTGACCTGCGCAATCATGTGGGTAAGCAGTGCGTAGCTGGCGATATTGAACGGCACGCCGAGGAAAATATCGCCCGAACGCTGGTAAAGCTGGCAGGAGAGTTTTCCATCCGCCACGTAGAACTGGAACATCGTGTGGCACGGCATGAGTGCCATCTTCGGCAGCTCGCCGACATTCCATGCCGAAACGATGAGGCGGCGTGAATCCGGGTTGCGGCGGATCTCGTCGATCACCCAGGATATCTGGTCCACCACCTTGCCGTCGGCTGTGGGCCATGCGCGCCACTGGCGGCCATAGACCGGCCCCAGGTCGCCGTTCGCATCAGCCCATTCATCCCAGATGCTGACCCCGTTTTCCTTGAGGTAGGCGATATTGGTGTCGCCCTTCAGGAACCAGATCAGCTCATGCACGATGGAGCGCAGGTGCAGCTTCTTCGTGGTGACCAGCGGAAAACCCTTCGACAGGTCGTAGCGCATCTGCCAGCCGAACACGCTGCGCGTGCCGGTGCCCGTGCGGTCCGACTTGAGCGTGCCGTGGTCGAGGACGTGGCGGAGAAGTTCGAGATAAGGCTGCATGGCGATACGGTATCAGCTGGCCGTCGCGACGGGCTGCGCGACAGGCGCATACGGCGCGCGCCGGGACATGGCCAGCAACAGGATGCCCACGGCAATCAGCGGCAGCGAGAGGATCTGGCCCATGGTGACCCAGCCGAAGGCGAGGTAACCCAGCTGTGCATCGGGCACGCGCACGAATTCGATGATGAAGCGGAACACGCCATACAGCAGCGCGAACATGCCGGACACCGCATAACGAGGGCGCGGCTTCATCGAGAAGACCCACAGCACCACGAACATCACCACGCCTTCGAGCGCAAACTCGTACAGCGGGTTCGGATGGCGCGGCAGCGCGTCGGGTGCATGCGGGAAGATCATGCCGATCGGCAGATCGGTGGGCTTGCCCCACAGCTCGCCGTTGATGAAGTTGCCCAGGCGCCCCAGGCCGAGGCCCACGGGAACCAGGGGAGCGACGAAGTCCACGGCATCGAAGAACTTGACCCCGTTGCGCCGCGACCACCACAGGCCCGCCGCCAGTACGCCGAGCAGGCCACCATGGAAGGACATGCCGCCGTCCCAGACGCGGAAGATCGCGAGCGGGTCGGTCCAGATCCAGTTGATGGCCGTATAGAACAGCATGTAGCCGACGCGACCACCCACCACCACGCCCATCATGGCGTAGAACATCAGGTCGCCGAAGCGGTCGGAGTTGACCGGCAGGCGACCCTGGCGACGGCGGTATTCGCCCAGTGCCCAGCCTCCCAGGAAGCCGCCCAGGTACATCAGGCCATACCAGTGCACCTGGATGGGGCCCAGCGAAAAGGCGACGGGGTCGATATCGACGACGAACGGAGCGGCCATGGGCAAACCAGATCGGAACAGGCGCCAAGTGTACCGCCTCCCCCGTTGTCCGGCCTGCCTTGCCGGTCATCGGCGAATGGGATATACCCGTGCCCTGCGCCGTCCGGGGGGACGGCGCTTCAAGGAAGTCCAACAGGGGGAACACCATGACGTACCGCTTCGCCCGGCCGTTGCTTGCCGGGTTGTGCCTCGCCGTCTCCATGGCCTGTGCAGCCGACACCATCCCGGTCACCGACTTTGCCCGGCGCCTGCCACTGACCTCGCCCCGCCTCTCGCCGGATGGCAAATACCTGTCCGTGATTTATCACGACCAGGATGGCAAGAGTCACGGCATCGCCGTCTATGCCGTGGACGACATGAGCCAGCCGAAGTCGCTCATCCGCATGCCGCCGTATGAACTACCCGCGACCATGGCCTGGGTCAGTCCGACGCGCATCGTCGTGGCCCGCGGCAAGCAGGATGGCTCGATCGGCAGCACGCGCTATACCGGCGAGCTGATGGCCGTGGACATGGACGGCAAGAACCCGGATTACCTCTATGGCTACGAAAGCGTCGGCAAGCGATCCGCCACGCGCGCGCTCGATCGTGGCTGGGGCGAGATCGAAGGCACGCCGCCAAAGACCAACGGCCATTTTTATATGCGCACCACGTCGTGGGGCGACCAGAACCGCAGCACGATCTATGACGTGGACGCAACCAGCAGCACGCGCAGGCAGATCGCCGACATCGGCATCAGCGGCCTGAATTTCATGCTGACGGATAACGGTGACCCCCGCTTCGCCTTCGGCACCGACGACGACTATAAATACGTGGTGTTCCACCGCGACGGCAGTGGCTGGACGAAACTCGGCCCCGAGATCACCGGCCAGCGTTTCCTTCCGGTTGCCCAGGTCAGCGGCAGCCAGCGCATCTACGCCATGTACAGCCCGGACGGCAAGGGAAGCGAGTTCGACGAGCAGGACGAGGACGGCGGCAATCGCAAGCGCCTGGGCGGCGACAGCTTCAGCCAGGTCACGCCCAGTGGATTGTGGACCGCCGCGCCGCTGCGCCCCTTCGGCATCGTGTCGGAAACGGGCGTGCCCAGCGTGACCTACTTCGACCAGAACGAAACCGTGTCCAAGCTGCACCGTGCGCTGTCCCAGAAATTTCCTGGCAGCGCCGTGCGTTTCGTCGATTTCAGCGAAGACGGCACGCAGCTGCTGTTCTCGGTATCCAGCGACCGCGACCCCGGCCGCTACATGCTGATCGACACGCATAACTACAAGGTGCGCAACCTGTTCGCCGTCACGCCGTGGATGGACCCGGCGAAGATGGCCGAGCGTCGTCCGCTGCGCTTCAAGGCCAGCGACGGCATGGAACTGGAGGCCATCCTGACTTTCCCCAAGGACAAGCCGGAAACCAGCCTGCCCATGGTGTTGCTGCCGCATGGCGGCCCGCACGGCATTTCGGATACCTGGTACTACGACCAGGATGCACAGTTCCTCGCCAACCGTGGCTACCTGGTGCTCCAGGTGAACTATCGCGGCTCGGGCGGCCGGGGCAGCGCTTTCGAACAGGCCGGCTGGCTCAAGTGGGGTAACCGCATCCAGGACGACCTGATCGATGGCGTGAAGTGGGCCATAGCGCAGAACTACGCCGATCCGAAGCGCGTATGCGTCTACGGGGCAAGCTTCGGCGGCTATTCGGCCATGATGACCGCCGTGCGCGCGCCGGACCTGTTCAAGTGCGCCGTCGGTTATGCCGGCATCTACGACCTGGACATGATGTACAACAAGGGCGACATCAAGGACCGCAAGTCGGGGCGCAGCTACCTCACCACCGTGATCGGGCGCGATGAGGCCGACCTCAACGCCAACTCCCCCACCCACCTTGCGGACAAGATCACCGTGCCGGTGTTGCTGGTTCACGGCGAGGACGACGAGCGCGCACCTTACGCCCAGTTCAAGGCCATGAAGGCCGCGCTGGACACGGCACACAAACCCTACGAAGCCCTCACCCGCTCCGGCGAGCGCCACGGTTTCGTCAAGCCGGAGAATGTCGAGGCGTTCTATACGAAGCTTCAGGCCTTCCTCGACAAGAACATCGGAACGCCGGCCGGACAGGCGCCCACGGCGCCCTGACCCAACCGGCGGCAGTTGCCGCACCCCCGCCGCACGCGCTATGGTCCCGGGATCGTCGACCCCGGGTGAGGGCTGGCGGGGGATCGGGAGGTTTTCGGGGTTATGTACGACAGTTCCAGGCACGGGCGCCACTTCGGCGGGGGCCGAAGCTCAGCGCTGGTGCTGGCGCTCGCTGCCGGCCTGGCCGGCAGCCCTGCGTACGCGCAGCAGGATCAGTCGCCCGCCGCCATGCTCGCACCGGTGAACGTCACGGTCACCGGTTCGCGTATCCGTGGCACCGATGTCGAGACCGCGCAGCCCGTATTCACCATGAACCGGGAGGCCATCCAGGCCACCGGGCTCACCAGCCTGGGCGATATCGTCGGCCGCATGCCCTTCGCGGCCACCCCCGAAGTCACCTCGCAGGATTCACTTTCGTCGAGCAACGACGCGGGCGGACGTTACGCCAACCTGCGCAATCTCGGTGCCGTGCGCACCCTCGTGCTGGTCAACGGCCGGCGCTGGACCACCACCCAGGGCGGCCTCACCGACCTATCCACCATTCCGGTGTCCATCGTCGAGCGCATCGAAGTACTCAAGGATGGCGCCTCCTCCATCTATGGCTCCGATGCCATCGGTGGCGTGATCAACATCATCACCACCGATCGCTTCGAGGGTGCCTCGGCCGACGTGCTCTACGGTGTCAACGGCAAGGGCGACGGCAGCCAGAAGAACGGCCACTTCACCTGGGGGCGCAGCACCGAACGCTCGTCGCTGATCCTGGGCGCCAGCTACGAAGACGGCGATCCCATCATGGACAGCAAGCGCGACCTCACGCGCTACTCGTCTGGCCCTCGCCATCCGGATGCCGGTTACAGCATGGGCGCCTACGGCGGCGTGGTCGATCCGCGTGCACCGGGCACGCCGGGCGCGGGGCGCTATGGCGCGGACGGCCTGTGGACCCCCAACCGCTACGTCATCGATCATCCCGGTGGCCTGGCAGGCAATCCGGCCAGTCTCGCCGACTACCACCCCTACGATGCCTCCAGCAACGCCGACAAATACGCCACTGCACGTGACATGACGTTCCGGGCGGGCAGCAAGTTGCGCAACCTGTTCGGCACCGGTCGCTACAACCTCACCGACGACATCGCGCTGCGCGGCATGGCGAGCTATGGCGTGCGCGATTCCAGCTGGCGCACTGCGGGCTACCCGCTGCAAACCAGTTCGGCACGCGACGGCGGCCTGTATATCGACCCCGCCAATGCGTACAACCCGTTTCCAGGCTACCAAACGGCATTCTTCCGCCGCACCGTGGAAGTGCCCCGGATCAACTGGTCGCAGAACAAGACCCTGCATGGCGACATCGGCGCCGAGGGCACCTTCCAGTGGAACGACCACACCTGGAACTGGGACGTCACCTACGCGTATTCCGAGGCACGCTCGCGACTGACGGCCAGCGGCAACATCAACCTCGTCAATGCCCGCAAGGCACTGGGCGCCACCGCTGTCGTCGATGGCCAGGTCGCCTGTGCCAGCGCGGCTGACCGCGCTGCCGGCTGCTTACCCTGGAATATCCTGGCAGGACCGGGCGCCACCAGCGATGCCGTGTGGAACTACGTCAGCTCGACCGGCACCTCGCACCAGGTCACTCGCACCAATGACTTCACGGCAAACCTGACCGGCGGCCTCGTCGATCTTCCCGCGGGCACGCTGCGCCTGGCAGGCGGCCTGGAGCACCGCAACGAGAACGGTCGCTACACGCCCTACCCCGCCGATTCGGCCGGCGACACCACCCAGCTCGCGAGCGATCCGACCCGGGGCGGTTACATCGTCAACGAGGCCTATCTCGAATTCGACGTCCCGCTGCTCGCCAACCTGCCCTTCGCGCACGAGCTGGCGGTGAATGCCTCATCGCGTTACTCGCACTACAGTGCCTTCGGTGGCGGCACGCGCAGCAAGTACAGCTTCCGCTGGAAGCCGTTCGACGACCTGCTGCTGCGCGGCACCTATGCGGAAGGCTTCCGCGCCCCCACCGTTGCCGACCTTTACGCCGGCACCAGCGAAAGCTTCGAAAGCTTCCTCGACCCGTGCGACAGCGCCTATGGCGCCGCCGCCAGTGATGCCTCGGTGCGGGCGCGCTGTGCAGCCACGGGCGTACCCACGCGCTATCGCCAGATCGACCAGAGCGGTGCCGTCATCGGCTCCACGGGTGGTGGCCAGAATCCGGTGCCCTTCCGCACCGGCGCCAATCCGGCGCTGAAGCCGGAATCGTCGATCACGCGCACGGCAGGGCTCGTCTACAGCCCGAGCTACCTCGACGGCCTGGACGTCACCCTCGATTACTACAAGATCCGGATCCGCGACGTCATCACGCCGATCCTGGCCGCCGATATCCTCAACTACTGCTATGTCCGCAACGATCCGACCTACTGCGGGCGCTTCACCCGTACCGCGGATGGCCAGATCGCCTCGCTGAACGAAAGCCTCGCCAATCTTGGCACCCTGCGCACGGAAGGCTACGACCTGGGCATCCGCTATCGCCTGCCCAGCACGCGATACGGCGACTTCACCCTTTCGTCCGACAGCACCTACCTGAAGGATTACTCGCAAGCCACCAGCGCCGGCTCGGCACCCAGACAACTGGCGGGCTATATGGACAACATGCAGGGCCTCTATCGCCTGCGCACCAACCTGTCGCTCGACTGGAACTGGAAACGCTTCGGCGCCACGTGGACGGTGCGCTATTTCTCAGGCCTGAAGGACTCCTGCTGGTCGCCTGCCGTGGAATGCAGCAACCCGGAGGTCATCAACGCTCTTTCCGGCGCCCCCGGCGTCAGCAACAAGGGCGCCGTGGCCTTCCACGATCTCCAGCTGCGCTGGCAGGCCCCGTGGAACGCCAGCTTCCGGCTGGGCGTGAACAATGTCTTCGCCCGCAAGGGGCCGCTCTACTACAACGTATCCAGCGCAGGTAACGGCAGCCCGCCGTACAACCCCGGCTTCGATATTGACCGCTACTTCTACGTCGGATATCAGCAGAAGTTCTGAGAAATGGCCGCTTAAGCGCCATAACTTGCGATAAATCAGGCTTTTCCTACGCCGATAGTCCGAAAACGCGTATATCGCCCATCATTTGACTGATATACGCGCAAACTCTTGCGGACCGGTGACGGTCGCGTTATGTTCATGTTACGTCGCCATGCGCCCGAGGGTTGGTGCGACGCGGGTGTCCCCACACCCAGACCCTTCGTTACCCACAAACGAGTGCCGCACGCGGCGCTAACCAAGCTGTTCAGCCTTGCTGCGAAGCAGGGCCAGGGAGACTTTTGACCATGATTAGCAGCACCATGCTGAAGCGCACCGCGCTCGTGTCGGCGCTCGCCACCTGCATGCTCGCAGGTTCGGCCTATGCGCAGAGCACCGTCGGCGACATCTACGGCGCCGCCTCTGCCTCGCAGACCATCCAGATCCAGAACCTCGGTTCGGGCGCCGTGCGCACCGTGACCGTGGGTGAAGACGGCCGCTACCGCGCGTCGTCGCTGCCGGTGGGCAACTACCGCATCAACGTGCAGCAGAACGGCCAGACCGTCACCACGCGTGACATCAACGTCATCGCCGGCCAGTCCTCGCAGGTGAACTTCACCGCGCCGGCCGCCGAGAACGCCAGCGCCCAGGCACTCGACACCGTGACCGTGTCGGCCAACGCCCTGGCCTCCATCGACGTCGCCTCGGTCGAGTCGCGCACCAGCTTCACCGCCGACCAGCTCGACAAGCTGCCGGTGCCGCGCAACGTCGTCGACGTGGCCGCACTGACCCCGGGCACGACCAAGGGCGACTCGCGCCTGGGCAACCTGCCGTCGTTCGGTGGCGCTTCGGTCGCCGAGAACAGCTACTACGTCAACGGCTTCAACGTCACCAACCTGTACAACAACCTGTCGTTCTCGGAAGTGCCGTTCCAGGCCATCCAGCAGCTCGACGTGCAGACCGGTGGCTACGGCGCCCAGTACGGCTTCTCCACCGGCGGCGTGACCTCGGTCATCACCAAGCGCGGCACCAACGAGTGGAAGGGCGGCGCCAGCTGGGTGTACACCCCGGCGTGGGCACGTGAGAACGAAGACAAGACCTACCGCAAGAACGGCACGCTGTTCCGCAACTACGACCGCAACTCCAACAACGACAACGTCTACTCGGCGTGGCTCGGCGGTGCGCTGGTCAAGGACAAGCTGTTCTTCTACGGCATCTTCCAGTCGCACAAGGCATCGGAAACGCTCTACCCGACCGCTCCGGGCACGGGCAAGGGCAACTCCACCCAGGCCGCGCAGCGCAACACGTACAGCGATCCGTTCTACCTGATCAAGCTGGACTGGAACATCAACGACAGCAACATCCTCGAGTACACGGGGATGAACAACACCAAGCACACGACGAACAACTACTTCACGGCCAACTACGGCGCCGACGGCGTGCCGTCGACCACGAACTACCGTGGCCAGCGTCGTGTGAAGACCGGTGGCGACGTCAACATCTTCAAGTACACCAGCTACATCACCGACGACCTCACCGCGACCGCGCAGTGGGGCAAGATGAAGAGCAAGAACTCGTCGGACTACATCAGCCCGAGCGGCATCCACACCCGCTACAACGGCGACATCAACGGTCCGCGCACCGGCTGCCCGTACGTGCTCGACCGCCGCGACAGCGCCAACAACGGCACCTCGCAGCCCTACGGCTCGTGCTACACCGCGTCCACCACCGACATCTTCAACGGTGAAGACCAGCGTACGGCATGGCGCATCGACCTTGACTGGAAGATCGGCGACCACGACATCGCCGGCGGCTTCAGCAAGGAAAACTGGCGCTCGACCGGTGGCCAGAGCTACGCCGGTGGCGTGCTGTACTACTACCAGACCGATACCGACGGCGCCCTGTACAACCAGAAGGGCCGCGACTTCGTCCAGGTGCAGAACTACCGCACCGGCGGCTCCGTCCGTGTCGAGCAGAAGTCCTGGTACCTGCAGGACAACTGGCAGGTCAGCGACAAGTTCCTCGCCTACATCGGCGTGCGCAACGACTCGTTCAACAACCAGAACGGCGATGGCAAGAACTTCGTGCGCCAGGGCAACATCTGGCAGCCGCGCCTCGGTTTCTCGTGGGATCTGTTCGGTGACTCCACCACCAAGATCTTCGGTACCGCCGGCCGTTACTCGCTGCCCATCGCCGCCAACGTCGCCCTGCGCGCCGCCACCGCGTCGTACTACACGCAGCAGGACTTCAACTACGGCCAGGTCAACGAGCGCGGCGAACCGGTGCTCGGCTCGGCCCTCGGCCCGGTCAAGATCGTCAACGGCGAGAACGGCACCACGCCGGACCCGCGTTCGGTGGCCAGCCGCGACCTGAAGCCGTACTCGCAGGATGAATACATCCTTGGCGTGCAGCACCGCATCACCAGCGACAACGACTTCGTGAACGACTGGGTGGTGGGCGCCAAGGCCATCTACCGTCGCCTGAACAACGCCATCGACGACACCTGCGACTGGCGTCCGTTCTACGCCTACGGCCAGTCGCTCGGCCTGGACGTCGGCCCGAACAAGTTCACCCCGCCGTCGAACATGCCGGGCTGCTACATCTACAACCCGGGCAGCAAGCTCACCCTCGACGTCGATCTCGACGGCAGCGGCCAGCTTCGCAACGTCACGATCCCGGGCAACAAGTTCGGTCCGAAGGCCAAGCGTAGCTACCAGTCGGTCGTGCTGACCGCCGAGAAGGCCACCGACAAGTGGTACGTCAACGCCTCGTACACCTGGGCGAAGAACTACGGCAACACCGAAGGCCTGGTGAAGTCCGACAACGCCCAGACCGACACCGGTACCACCAGCGCGTTCGACTACCCGGAACTGATGAACGGTTCGAACGGCTGGCTGCCGAACGATCGTCGCCACAGCTTCAAGATGTACGGCGGCTACAAGTTCACCCCGGAATGGTCCGTGGGCCTGAACATGCTGGTCGAGTCGGGTCGTCCGTCGAGCTGCTTCGGCGGCGGCAGCGGCATCCCCTACGGCATCGAGGGTTATCAGTCGTCGTACTTCTACTGCGAAGGCAAGGTCGACCAGCGTGGCCACGGCAAGCGCCTGCCCTGGACCTGGACGCTCAGCCCGAACGTCGTCTACACCCCGGCCTACGCCAAGGGCGTGACCGTGCAGCTTGATGCGATCAACGTGCTGAACAACAGCAAGCCGATCGCCATCAACGAAATCGGCGAAGCCGCCGGCCAGAAGCTGTACACCTCGACGTACCGCGTGCCGACCTACTACCAGACGCCGCGCTACTTCCGCCTGATGGTGCAGTACGACTTCAGCCTGTAAGCAGCATCTGTAGTTGATAAAGAAACCAGCCCGCGGCAACGCGGGCTGGTTTTTTTATGCCCCGAACCACCCAGTAGGAGCGTGCTTGCGCGCGACCGGATAAATCGAAACGATGATGATGCTCGCGACAACCGGTCGCGCGCGAGGCGCGCTCCTACATGAAAACCTTATCGCCAGGTTGCATTGTAGGAGCGTGCTTGCGCGCGACCGGATAAATCGAAACGATGATGATGCTCGCGGCAACCGGTCGCGCGCGAGGCGCGCTCCTACACGGAAACCTTATCGCCAGGTTGCGTTGTAGGAGCGTGCTTGCGCGCGACCGGTTGAATCGAAATGATGATGATGTTCGCGACAACCGGTCGCGCGCGAGGCGCGCTCCTACAGGATGAGGGGGCGGTCGGGGAGTTGGTTTTCGCGGGTGGCGCCGTCGCCGGGATAGTGCGTGGCGAGCAATGCGCCGGCTTCGGCCACCCCGGTCAACACGCCTTCGCGGAAACGTTCGCCGGCGAATTCGTCGCGCATGTGGGCCGTGATGGTTTCCCACTCGGCCGTCGATACGCGGCTGGCGATGCCGCGATCGGCGACGATCTCGATGCGGTGTTCGGCGAGCAGCACGTAAAGCAGCACGCCGCAGTTTTCTTCCGTGTCCCACACGCGAAGATGTGAAAACAGCATCGCCGCGCGGTCACGTGGCGTCATGCCCTGAGCCACGGCCACGATGGGCAGGCGCGACTCGATGGCCACGCGCAGCTCACCCCGGTGCGTGGCCTCGCCTTCGCTCACGGTTTTCGTGATGGTGTCCAACACGTCGGCAGGAAAGGCGCGCCCCATGCGGAACCATTCGCCGAACAGGTTTTGCGTGATCCGTCGCATGCTCATCACCAGCTCCCCGACGAGCCGCCGCCGCCGAAGCTGCCGCCGCCGCCACTGAAACCGCCACCGCCTCCCCCACCACCGAAGCCACCGCCCCCACCGAAACCACCGCCGCCGCCCCAGCCGCCAAAGCCGCCGCCACCCCAGCCACCGCCGCCAATGGAGCGACCGCTTCCGAGCGGAATGGCCATGAACAGCGCACCCGCCACCAGGCCTATCACGCCGCCGAGCATGGAGTTGAGGAAGAGCCAGCCGAGGCCACCCGTGACGACGCCACCGATGGGCGCACGCACACCCAGCGGCGCACCGCCCAGGATGCCGCGCAGGAAGAGCACACCGAACAGCAGGGGAACGATCAGGTGCCCTGCCCCGCCGCGACGGCGCTCATGGCTTTCATCGGGCGCCACCGGAGCCGGCAGCGCTTCGCCCTGCACGATCTGGGTAATCGCATTAAGCGCCTCGGTGATGCCGCCGAAGTAATCGTTGGTGCGCAGCCTGGGCGCCATGTACTCGCGGATGATCCGCGCAGCGATGGCATCCGGCAGCGCGCCTTCGAGGCCATAACCCACCTCGATGCGCACGCGACGGTCGTTCTTCGCCAGAAGCAGCAGCACCCCATCGTCGCTGCCCTTGCGGCCGACCTTGTTGGTCTCGGCTACCTTGAGTGAGTAATCCTCAAGATCATCGGGCTGGGTCGTGGGCACCATCAGCACCACGACCTGGGCACCCTTGGTTTTTTCCAGATCGACCAGGCGTGCATCGAGCTGGTCGACCTGGGCGGCCGTGAGCGTACCCGTGAGATCCGTGACGTGCCGGGCGAGCTTCGGCACGCTGGCGTCGTCCGCCAGCGCCGTCAGCGACGGCACCAGCAGGGCGACGACGAACAGCCACTTCGCCCAGAGATAACGCATCAGTGACCGGCCGAAGCCGCCGGAGCCGGGCTGCCGCCGAAGTCGACCGTGGGCGCCGTGGAGATGGCCTTCTCGTTCTCGACGCTGAAGTTCGGCTTCACCTGGTAACCCATGACCTTGGCCGTGAGGTTGTTCGGGAACGAGCGGATCAGGGTGTTGTACGACTGCACCGCCTGCACATAACGGTTGCGGGCCACGGTGATGCGATTCTCGGTGCCCTCAAGCTGGGCCTGAAGGTCACGGAACGAGCCATCGGCCTTGAGCTGCGGGTAGTTCTCGCTGACCACGAGCAGGCGCGAGAGGGCGCCCGACAGCTGGCCCTGCGCCGCCTGGTACTTCGCCAGGGCTTCGGGATCGTTCGCCTGCTCGGGCGACAGCTGGACCTGGCCCACCCTGGCGCGGGCGGCAGTAACCTCGGTAAGGACACGCTCTTCGTGCTGGGCATAGCCTTTCACGGTATTGACCAGGTTCGGCACCAGGTCGGCACGACGCTGGTACTGGTTGAGCACCTCGGACCAGGCCGCCTTCACGGCTTCGTCCTCGCGCTGGATGGCGTTGTAGCCGCAGCCGGACAGGAAGCCGGCAACAAGGACGAGGGCAAAGGTACGGAGCAGTGTCTTCATGGCGGCGGTTCCTTGGGGTTTACACCCACAAGGTAACGCAAATACCTGCTGTTGTAGGAGCGCGCCTGCGCGCGACGGGGCTGCCGTCACATCCGGTCGCGCGCAAGGCGCGCTCCTACGGGGTAGAGGGGCTATGACACGTAGGAGCGCGCCTGCGCGCGACCTGGTCTTGTGACACCGCCGGTCGCGCGCAGGCGCGCTCCTACAGGGCGGGGTTCAGAAAAACCGGGGGGCGAGGATCAGGGCCCAGGTGAGGGCGACCATGACCAGCAGCAGGAAGACCGCCGCCGAGCCCATGTCCTTGGCCCGGCCCGCCAGCTCGTGGAACTCGGGGCTTACCTTGTCCACCACCGCCTCGATGGCCGAATTGAGCAGTTCGGCGGACAGCACCAGGATCGGGAAGGTGATCAGCAGGATCTTCTCGACGGCGCCGTTGCCCAGCCACAGGCCAAGCGGCACGATGACCACGGCAAGAAACACCTCGAGACGGAACGAGGCCTCGTGGCGGAAACACGCCCGCAGCCCCTTCATGGACCACTGGAAGGCGGCGAAAATCTGCTTCGGCCCACGCGGAACGGTCGTCGCCATGGGTCAGCGGGCTCCGGCCGCTGGCCGGTGGATCGGGAAAACGTGCGGCATGGCGGAAGAAGTCGCTGTGGTCGGCCCAATACTATGCCACAGGCCAGCTTTCGACCGGCTTAAGCCTGCCTGCGTGGCGAATCGCCGCGCCCCTCTGGCGGTGCAGCACAACCCGGCGGACCATTTGCGGTAACCTTGAAAGGTTATGGCCCGTTCAGGGTCATGGCAACGGGAGCCACGCTCCAGAAGTGGCCCGCTGTCTCAATGTGTCCGGAATCTACATGGCAATTCAGAATCCACCCGTTTCACAGACCAGGTCGTTCAGCACGGTCTTCCTTATCGAAATGTGGGAGCGCTTCGGCTTCTACGGCATGCAGGTGTTGATGGTCACCTACATGGTCAAGAAGCTCGGTTTTCCCGAAGCCGACTCGAACCTGATTTGGGGTGCCGCCTCAGCCCTCATCTACGCCACCCCCGCCATCGGCGGCTGGATCGGCGACAAGTTCATCGGCACGCGTCGCGCGATGCTCACCGGCGCCGTGGTCCTGATGATCGGCTATGTGCTGCTGTGGATTCCCACCAACAACAGCCTGTTCCTGTATGCCGCCCTGGGCGTCATCATCCTCGGCAATGGCCTGTTCAAGCCCAACGCGGGCAACCTCGTACGCAAGATCTACGAAGGTGACGAGGTCAAGATCGACAGCGCATTCACCATCTACTACATGGCGGTGAACATCGGTTCCACGATCTCGATGCTGCTCACCCCCTGGATCCGCGACTACGTCGGCGCCCACTACGGCGACGCGATGGGCTGGCACACCGCCTTCGGTGTCTGCTCGATCGGCCTGATGCTGGGCCTGGTCAACTATTACTTCATGCGCCGCACGCTGGCCCACATCGGCTCCGCGCCCGATGAGCGTCCGCTGGTCGCGAAGAACATCCTCGGCGTGATCCTCGGTGGCATCGCCATCATCGCGGCCTCCACGTTCATCCTGCAGTACCAGGAAGTGGCCAAGATCTGCGTGTACATCGCAGGCGTGGTGATCCTGGGCATCTTCGTGCACCTCATCCGCTCGGTGGAACCGGGCGAGCGCGCCGGCCTCATCGCCGCGCTGCTGCTCACGGTGCAGACGATCTTCTTCTTCATCTTCTATCAGCAGATGTCGACCTCGCTGAACCTGTTCGCGCAGCGCAACGTCGATCTCGACTTCAGCCTGTTCGGCATCCAGCTCTTCCGCTGGATTCCGGAGCAGTTCCAGTCGCTGAACGCCATCTGGATCGTCATCCTTTCGCCGATCCTCGTCTGGATCTACAACGCGCTCGGCAGGCAGGGCAAAGACTTTCCCGTGGCCGCCAAGTTCGCGCTCGGCTTCGTCGCCGTCGCCGCCGGCTTCTTCATGTACGGCCTGGGCGCCCTGACCGCCGTCGACGGCCAGATCTCGTCCTGGTACATGGTGTGGGGCTACGGTTTCTACTCGCTCGGCGAAATCCTGGTGAGCGGCCTCGGCCTTGCCATGATCGCCCGCTACGTGCCGGCGCGCATGGGCGGTTTCATGATGGGTGCCTACTACGTCGCCGTCGGCGTTTCGCAGTACACCGGTAGCGTGATCGCCAACTTCGCTGCCATCCCGAGCGGCTTCAACAATCCGCTCGAGTCCCTGCCCATCTACACCAGCCTGTTCAACAAACTGGGCTTCGTCGGTGTCGCCTGCACTGTCATCGCCGTGGTGATGCTGCCGCTGATGCGCAAGCTGTCGCTGGATCACGCGCTGGCTGGCGTGCCGCCGGTGCCGCCGGTACACAACGAAGACCTGTAATGCCCGCGAAGGGCCGCCCCCGGGCGGCCCTTCGACCATGAGAGACCACCGTGAGCGACCACCTGCATTCCCCATCGTCCCGCTCCGGTCCCTTCGCGCTTGCGCGAACCCTCGCCTGGCTGCGCCTGTGCGCCATCGCCGGCCAGAGCGTCGCGATCCTGTCCTGCGTCACCCTGCTGCGCCTGGACATCCCCCTGCTGCCCCTGATGATCGGTGTCTGCGTGCTGGCCGTCTTCGCCGCCGCGGCGTCCTTCCGGCTGGGCATGCCCTGGAAGATGACCGAGGGCGAGGCGATCGTGCACATCGCGCTCGATACGCTCGTGCTGGGTTACCTGCTCTATTTCACCGGCGGCGCATCCAACCCCTTCGTGACGCTGCTGCTCGTGCCCATCGGCCTGTCAGCCGCCGCGCTGTCCATCGCCGGCGTGTCGCTGGTGGCGATTCTCACTGGCGTGGCCTACGTGCTGCTGGTGCCTTATCACCTGCCCCTGCCCTCGCTGGGCAACAAGGGCATGGACTTCGACCTCTACGTCGCCGGCCTGGGCGTGAACTTCGTGATCATGGCGGTGCTGCTGGGCGTGTTCATCAGCAACCTCGCCAAGGCCATCCGCATCCAGCAGGACGAAGTGCAGCGCATTCGCGAGCGCGCCCTGCGCGACGAGGGCATCCTGGCTATCGCCACGCAGGCGGCGGGTGCCGCCCATGAACTCAACACCCCGCTGGGCACCATGCGTACCCTGCTCCCGGAGATCCGCCGCGAGCATGCGGGCGACAACGCGCTGGGCGACGACCTCGACCTGCTCGAAGGCCAGGTGGAGCGCTGCCGGACGATCCTCCGCGAGATGGTGGCCTTCGGCCAGGCCCAGCTCTCCCAGGTGCCGGAAAAGACCACCCTCGACCAGTTCATTCACAGCTGCATGGAGCGTTTCCAGCTCCTGCGCCCGGAAGCCGACGTACAGCTCGATGTGGACGAGGCCGCCGCGCGGCTGGCCCTGCGCTCGCCGCCCGGGCTGCGCCACGCCCTGATCAACCTGCTCAATAATGCGGCCGACGCCTCGGCCCTGAACGACAGCACCTTCGTCTCGCTCGCCATCCACACCGACGGCCGCTGGCTGGAGCTGGTGGTGACGGACGAGGGCCCGGGTTTCGACGAGTTCGACGAACTGGGTACGCTAGGCCTGTCGCAGAAAGACACCGGGCTCGGCATCGGACTGGCGCTGGCCGAGGCCACGGCAGAGCGCCTCGATGGCGAACTTGCCGCCAGCAATACCGGCCATGGCGCCCAGATGCGCCTGCGCCTGCCACTTACGGTCATTGGAGACCCGACATGAACGACCTCGTCCCCCCTACCGGCCGTCCCCTGCTCATCGTCGATGACGACGCCACCTTCGCCCGCGTGCTCGGACGTGCCCTCACCTCGCGCGGTTTCGAGGTGATCACCACCGACAACGCCGACGATGCGCGAGCGCTCACCCGCCGTCACCAGCCCCGCTACTGCGTGCTCGACCTGAAGCTGGGCGACGAGAACGGCCTGCGCCTCATTCCCGAGCTGCAATCGCTGGTGCCCGATATCCGCGTGCTGCTGCTCACGGGCTATGCATCCATCGCCACGGCCGTCGAGGCGATCAAGCGCGGCGCGCACGATTACCTCGCCAAGCCGGTCGATGCCGATGCCGTGGTGCGTGCGCTGCTCGACGGCGACGCCGGCCCGGCCGATATCGACGATCTCGTGGACGCCCCGGATGCCCCGCTGCCCCTGCGTCGCCTGGAATGGGAACATATCCAGCGCGTGCTGACCGAATGCGAAGGCAACATCTCCGAAACCGCCCGCCGTCTGGGCATGCATCGTCGCACCTTGCAGCGCAAGCTCAGCAAGCATCCCGTCCGCGAGCGTCCCGAAGAGCACTGAACATGCGCCGTTGCCTGATGCTCGCCGGCCTGCTGTTCACTGTCGCTGCCCAGGCGGACGACATGCATGGCATGACCATGGGTCATGAAGCGCCGCTGGGTTTCGATGCGGCCATCGACCCGGCCGGGCACCTGTGGGTGGTGGACACCGTGGGCGAGCATGTCAGGGTACGCCGATCCGAAGACATGGGGCGACAGTTCACGCAGTCCACCATCGTCAATCCCATCGGTGAGGCGCTTTACGCCGAGGGAGAGAATCGCCCGAAGATCGCACTGGGCCCGCAGGGTGAGCTGTATGTGACCTGGTCACAGCCGCAGAAGACGCCGTGGTCGGGTTACGTGCGTTTCTCGCGTTCGCTGGATGGGGGCACGCACTTCGATACGCCGCGTACCGTCCACACGGACAAGGCGGACATCACGCACCGTTTCGACTCGCTTGCCGTGGATGGCAAGGGAAACATCACCGTCGCCTGGATCGACAAGCGCGATCTCGAAGCGGCAAAAGCATCGGGCAAGCCGTATCTCGGTGCGGCCACCTATTACAGCTGGTCCACCGACCGCGGCGAACACTTCGCGCCCGAACGCAAGATCATCGACCAGAGCTGCGAATGCTGCCGTATCGCTCTTGCCAGAGCACCCGACGGCAGCGTCGATGCCTTCTTCCGCGCCATCTATGGCGACAATATCCGCGACCATGCCTTTACGCCGCTGCCCATAGCCGACGATAAGCTGAAGGTGCAGCGCGCCACGTTTACGCAGTGGCATATCGAAGGCTGCCCGCATCATGGCCCTTCGCTTGCCATCGATGCCGCTGGCACTCGCCACGCCGTATGGTTCAGCGTGACCGCCGGCAAGCCCACCATCACCTATGGACAGCTCGTGCCGGGCAAGGAGCCCCTGCAGCAGATGGCGGTTGCCACCCTCGGCGCATCCCATGCAGACCTGACGGTGGATGGGAAGCACGTCTGGATCGTATGGCACCAGATGACGGCGAAAGGACTCGACCTGATGTTGCGCGAGTCTACGGATGGCGGCGTGCATTTCGGCGAGCCACGCCAGATCGCCCATACCGACGGCGCATCGGGCTGGCCGAAGCTCGTGCTCTGGGACCACCGTGCCTTCGTGGCATGGAATCCCGAAGGTCAGTTCCGGCTCGTTCCCACGGAGGCTTTGCAATGAAACGCCTGATGGGTCTGCTTGCCTTCGCTGTCGTGGTGCCGGTTCATGCGGCTGCGCCCACGCCGCTTGCCATTGCCGATGTGCCAGCCCTGCTTGCGCAGCCGGCCAAGGGCACGCGGGTGATCGCCCTGTGGTCGCTGGATTGCGCTTACTGCGAGCAGAACCTTGCCGCGTTGCGAGACTGGCAGCGCTCGCATGCCGAGGTGGAACTCGTTTTCGTGGCGACCGATCCGATGTCCAGGGCATCCGCGCTGGAAAATCGCCTGCATGCGGCGAAGCTCGACGACGTGCCTTCGCGGGCCTACGCCGAGGCCACGCCCGACCGGATCGACTTCCTCATCGACCAGACCTGGGGTGGTGAGACGCCGCGCACATTGGTGATTCATGCCGATGGTCGCAGGAAGGCGGCAAGCGGGGCGCTGGACAAGGCCCGCATCGCCAAACTGCTCGACTAACCCTGTAGGAGCGCGCCTTGCGCGCGACCGGGCATGTCGTAAGCCCCAGGTCGCGCGCAAGGCGCGCTCCTACAGGAGGTCGATGCGCTTCTCGTAGATCCCGGGTCGCGCGCAAGGCGCGCTCCTACAGAGATCGGGTATTACGCTTCTACGGGCTGGGGGTTGGGGAAGCGGACGCTTGCGATGCGGCTGGCGCCGGGGAGGGCCCGCAGTTCCAGCGGCCACTGGAAACGATCCGACAGGCGTCGGGCGATGGCGAGGTCGAAACCGTGCCGGTCTACCGAGGCGTGTCGGCGACTGCCCGGTTCCGGCGCATCCACTGCCGGGTTGATCACGCTGACACTGCCCGGCATCACCGTGACCACGATGGTGCCCTGGTCGGTCTGCTGCAACGCGTGGCGGATCAGCTGCCCGCACAGCACGGCGAATACCCGCGGCGAGGCATGCAGGGCAAAGGTGGCCGGCTCGTCGAGGATCAGCTCCACCGGGCGCCCGGCAATCAGCTCCCGCGCGTGATCCACTTCCTGGCGAAGCACCGTGTTGACGACGAAATCCTCTTCCGAGAGCCCCTGGTCGGACTCACGCGAGAGAATCAGAAACGCTTCCACCAGGGATTCCAGCTCGCGCGTGGAGCGGCGGATGCGCTCCAGCGAACGATGGCCGAATTCTGATAGATCCGTCTCGTCGGCCAGCATGTCCGAGGACATCTTGATCACGGTGAGCGGACTACGCAGTTCATGACTGGCGTCACGAGTGAAGTTACGTTCGCGCTCGCCGAAGCCCTCGATGCGCGAGGCCAGCCCGTGCAGACCGCGAATCAGCGACGACACGTCCGTGTCGGAACGCTTGCCGCCCTCGTCCTGCAGGCGATCCATGTCCGGACGATCGGGGTCCCAGCCATCGAGCAGGCGGGCCAGCGCGGCGATGGGCAGCCACTCGCGTGACACCGCCAGCCAGGCCAGGCCAGCGGAACAAAGCATGATCGCTACCGCGGCGCCCAAAGGCGCCACGTTATTGGCCGCCATGATCGAGGCGATCACGACCACCAGCGTCTGCAATCCGAAAACGACGGCAATGCGAGCGCGGAATGATCCGCGCCGACGCCGGGTCCCCTGCGAACGGCCCTCTTCCATCGGTTACATCCGTTCCCTCATCCGCATCAACCCACGTGCTGCGACGCTGCCGCGACTTCGGAGTCGAGGTCGGCCAGGCGATAGCCCGCCGAATGAATCGTGTGGAGCAACGGGCGATCGAACGGCTTGTCGATCACGCGGCGCAGGTTGTACAGGTGGGAACGCAGGGTATCCGAATCCGGCAGGGTATCGCCCCAGATCTCGCGCTCGATATCGCGGCGGCTGACCACCCGCGGCGACTCGCGCATCAGGATCGCCAGCAGCTTCAGGCCGATGGGCGAGACGGTGAGTTCCTGGCCGGCGCGGGTCAGGCGCAAGGTGGCGGTGTCCAGGGTCATATCGCCCACGGTGAGCACCTCGGAGGACACCTGGCGACGATCACGGCGGATCAGGGCACGAAGGCGGGCCTCCAGCTCACGGACCTCGAAGGGCTTGATGAGGTAGTCGTCGGCGCCGGCTTCCAGGCCGACCAGCTTGTCTTCCAGCGTGTCGCGGGCCGTCAGCATGAGCACCGGCGTGGACTTCTTGCCGTCCTTGCGCAGCTTGCGGCAGACATCCAGACCATCCATGCCGGGCAGCATGAGGTCGAGCACGATCACGTCGTAGCTGTTGGACACGGCCAGATGCAGGCCGCTCACGCCGTCGGCGGCGTAGTCGACCGAGTAGCCCCGGCGCTCCAGGAATTCACCCACCATCTCGGCGATCTGCCGATTGTCCTCGACGAGGAGGATCAGGCCAGACTGTTCGTCGCGTGTGCTCATCGCTCCACTCCTTTCGCTGATTCACAAATGTGAAGAGTTAACGGCCGGACCGGTGAGAACAGCGTGAAGACCGAAAACAAGTGTTCATTCTGGGTAGGAGAACGTCGACGTTTCGTCGTTTACTTCAACATCGGCGCAAGCGCTTTCCATACATTGTCGGCCACCCGGGGCTCACCACGGGCCGTGGGATGAAGGCCGTCGTCCTGCATCAGGGCCGGATCCAGCGCCACGCCATCGAGCAGGAAGGGCACCAGGGGCACGCTGTGCTTCGTGGCGGCGTCGGTGTAGACCTTGCGCAGGCCGTCGCGATATTGCGGCCCGTAGTTCACCGGCAGTTCGATGCCCAGCAGCAGGACACGGGCGCCGGCCTTCTTCGCCGCGTCGATCATCGCATCGAGGTTGCCGGCCAGTTGCCCCAGCGGCAACCCCTGCAGGCCATCGTTTGCGCCCAGCTCGATCACCACGATGCCCGGACGCTCCTTGCCCAATAAGGCGTTGAGGCGGTTACGGCCGCTCAGCGAGGTTTCGCCGCTGATGCTGGCATTGACCATTGTCCAGGGCGTCGCCATCTTCGAAGTACGCGCGTCCAGCAGACGTACCCACCCGGCTTCCACCGGGATGTTGTGCGCCGCCGACAACGAGTCCCCGAGCACCAGTACCTTGCGTGGCGCGTCCGCCGCGGAGGCGATGGCGCACCAGACGAACAGCAACAGGACCATCAGGCTACGACGCATGAACGATTCTTCCCGTGTTCTTCTCGAAGTAAGGGATGTTAGCAAGTCGGTTTTCGGTCCGGAGGGACAGCTGGACATCCTCTCGGGGGTGAACATGGAAGTACACGCCGGGGAAAGCTTCGCCATCGTCGGCGCCTCCGGGTCGGGCAAAACCACCCTGCTGGGCCTGCTGGCCGGGCTGGACGTGCCTTCGTCAGGAAGCATCCGCATCGATGGCCAGGCCCTTCAAAGCATGGATGAGGAAGCCCGCGCGGCCGTGCGGCGCCGTCTGGTGGGCTTTGTCTTCCAGTCATTCCACCTGCTCCCGGCCCTCACGGCCGAGGAAAACGTGATGCTGCCGCTGGAGCTGGAAGGCGACGATTCCGCCCGCGAGCGGGCACATGCGGCGCTGGATACCGTGGGGCTGGGCGCACGGCGTCGGCATTACCCGGCCCAGCTGTCCGGTGGCGAACAGCAGCGTGTGGCCTTGGCCCGCGCCTTCGTGCATCGTCCGCGCATCCTCTTCGCGGACGAGCCCACCGGCAATCTCGACCAGCACACGGGCGAGCATGTGGGAGACCTGCTCTTCGACATGAACCGCCAGCATGCGACCACGCTGATCCTGGTCACCCACGATCCCCGCCTGGCAGCGCGCTGCGCCCGCTCGGCGGAGTTGCGCGAGGGTCGCCTCGGGGTGGCCGCGTGAACGTCGGCCGGCTCGCCCTGCGGACGCTGAGGCGTGAATGGCATCTGGTGGAACTGCGCACCCTCGCGGCGTCGCTGGTCCTGGCGGTGATCGCGCTGGGCGTGGTCGCCACTCTCTCCACCCGGCTTGAGCGGGGCATTCTCGCCAGCGCCGCTGAACTCATCGGCGGCGACGTCGGTATCACGGCTCCCGCCCCGCTCCCCGGGGCACTGCAACGCTCGGCACAGGATGACCGTCTGCGTTCGACGCGAGGAGCCCAGTTCCGCAGCGTGGCCTTCGTGGGCGAGCACAGCCAGTTGCTCGATGTACTCGCCAGCGATGCCGCCTATCCACTGCGCGGTTCGCTGGTCGTACAGGACGCGAATGGCCATGAACGCGACGCCCATGGTCCCGGCCCCGGAGAGGTCTATCTCGACCACCGCGCCATGGTCGGCCTGGGCATCCACGTGGGGCAGACGGTGCAGATCGGCGGCCACGACCTCAGGCTGGCCGCCGAGCTCGTGCGCCAGCCCGATGGAGGGGAACTCTTCGCGCTGGCGCCGCGCGCCGTCATGAACCTCGACGACGCCGACAAGGCCGGGTTGCTCTCCGTCGGCAGCCGTGCCCGTCATCGCCTGCTGGTCGCGGGTGACCCGGGGGATGTCGCGCGCTGGCGTTCCGCCGTCGAAAGCGCCCCTCTGCCAGCGGGTGGAGAACTGATCACCCCCGAGAAGATGCAGGAACGCATGCGCAGCGCCTTCGACCGCGCCAGCGCCTTCCTGCGCCTGACGGCCCTGCTCTCGGCCCTGCTTGCAGGTGTCGCCATCGCCCTGGCATCCGCTCGTTACGCGCGACGCAAGGCCGGTGAGGTCGCCCTGCTGCGCGCCCTGGGCACACCGAAGCGCCGCGTTGCCGCCCTGCTGGTGACCACCCTGGCGATGCTCGCCATTCCTGCCGCGGGGCTGGGGATGCTTATCGCGCTGGGCCTGTCGGAAGGCGCCTGGTACTTCGCCCGGCAGCTGTTCGACAACATCCCGACCACACTGCCACTGGGCCCTGCCTTCGCCGCTGCAGCCATGGGCCTCGCGGTGCTGGCCGGTTTCGCCCTGCCGCCTCTCGTTCGGCTGGCCGAGGTGCCACCCGTGGCCGTGTTCCGCGAATCGATGCAGCGCAGGGTGCGCCGTTTCGACGGCCTGTACCTCGTTCCCCTGCTGACCGCCGTCCTGCTGATCTGGATGCAGAGCGATTCGGTGCGGCTGGCCGGCATCCTGGCGGTAAGCCTCGCATGCGTCGCCGTCGTGGCAGCGGGCCTGGCCGGCCTGCTGCTGGTGGTGGCGCGACGGGTCGCTCCCGGTGCGCATCCCGCGCTGCGGCTTGGCCTGGCCGCTCTGGCGCGGCGCCGTGGCCTTTCGCTGGTGCAAGCCACGGCCCTGTCGCTCGGCCTGTGCGCGTTGCTCCTGCTTGCCGTGATCGCCCCCTCGCTGCTGGACGGCTGGCGGCGCGAGCTTCCCGCCGACACCCCGAACTGGTTTGCCCTGAACCTGCAGGACGATCAGCGCGACGCGTTCTCGTCGGCATTGGCCCACATGGGTGCGAGCAAGATGAACATGATGCCGCTGGCCGTGGGCAAGCTGACGACGATCAACGGCAAACCGGTGGACAGCATCGCCTTCGACAGCGACGAGGCAAAGGATTCGGCCGACCGCCAGCTACGGCTGTCGTGGAGTGACGAGCTGCCGCCGTCGAACCGGATCGTGGCGGGCACGTGGCCGGGGTCATCGCCTGCGCAGGCCGAAGTGTCGATCGATACCTCTTGGCGGGACCGTTTTCACCTCAAGCTCGGCGATACGCTGGGCTTCGAGGTCGGCGAGGGCACGGTGAACGCGCGCGTGACCAGCGTCCGCCAGGTGGACTGGAGCTCGTTCCGGGTCAATTTCTTCCTCATGCTCGATCCGACCCACGCGAGCGAACTTCCGCATACCTGGCTCACCAGTTTCTACCTGCCCCGTGGGCATGCCGATGAGCTTTCGCAGCTGTCGCGCAGCTACGGCAATCTCAGTCTGATCGACGTCGATGCGCTGCTCGACCGGGTTCGTGAAATCGTGGACCGGGTGGGGGCCGCCGTGCGCTGGGTGCTTGGATTCAGCCTGCTGGCCGGTGCATTGGTGCTGGCTGCTGCGCTGGCGGCCAGCGCGCAGGAGCGGCGCAAGGAGGCTGCGCTGCTGCGCACACTGGGCGCTACACGCCGTCAGCTGCGTGCGGCGGCTGCGTGCGAGTTTGCCTTGCTGGGGTTAGTCTCGGGTCTCACTGCAGCTTTGGGCGCCACCGGTGCCGGGCTATGGCTGGGCAAGGCGGTATTCCGTATCGAGCATTTCGTGCCGCCGTTGTGGCCGCTGGTGGGGGCCGCTGTGCTGGCCGCGCTGGTGGTGATGGGCATTGGCCTGCTGGGCACGCGACGGGTGCTGCGTACCTCGCCGATGGCACTGTTGCGGGAAGGCTGAAACCGGTCGCGCGCAAGGCGCGCTCCTACACAAGCCACCCTGTAGGAGCGCGCCCGCACGCGACCAGCCCAAAGCCATCCCACACCGCCCCGAAGTCTTTCTGTAGGAGCGCGCCTCGCGCGCGACCAGCCCGATCACTCGCCCGGCAACATATCCAAAGCCATGACAATGGCTTCTTCGCGCCCGTTCCTGGCAGGGTAATACGCAGGCCGTCGACCAATCTCGGCGAAGCCCAGTGTCTCGTACAACACCTTGGCCACCGGATTGGACGGGCGTACTTCAAGAAACACCCGCTCGGCCCCATACCAGCGGGCAAGATCGAGCAGGCGCCGCATCATCCGGCGTCCATAGCCGAGCCCGCGATGGGCCTCGCCGATGCAGATATTGAGTACATGCGCCTCGCCCGCGGCAACCGACAGGATGCCGTAGCCGGCAATCTCGCCGTCATGCACGATCACCCAGCAGTTGTGACCGGCTTGCAGGCAATCGCGGAAAATGCCCGAACTCCAGGGAAACTCGTACGACGCATGCTCGATGGCCGAAACGGCGTCGACGTCGTCCCGGCGCATCGCGCGAATTTCCGTAGAAGGGCGAGTCACGGCGACCATCGGCGTCACTCCTTCGGCAAGGCACGTCCAAGCGCGCGCAGCGCATTCCACAACCGGCGCTTGGCGGCACCGCTGGTGAGCAGCGCAGAAGGCGTATCGAGCAGCACGATCTGTGCGGCGCTCATGACGGAGGCAGGCAGGTCACGGCCCAGTGCTCGGGCCTGCTCCTCGCCGAAGACGAGATAGGCGGCTGCCACCGGCACCTGTCCGAGCCCCTGGGAGCCCACCTCCAGACGCGCAGCCCTGCCTGTTGAAGGGCCGAACGCCCGCAGCGCGCGCCCGACGAGGTCCAGTTCGCGCTCGCTGCATCCCGACGGGAGGATGACGATGCAATGAACCCCTTCGACAGGAAACGGCACCTCGTTCGCCGCCTCCGCCTCTGCCACGGAAACGGCACCCGCGGCACGCAGGCGCCACGGAGTGACGCCCATGGCCTTGAGGAGGCGCTCACGACGGGGCTGCATCATCCGCTTACTCCGGCGTCCGGGCGTGACGACGGGCACGACGACGATGCGTCGCGCGACCCCAGATGGTCATCACCGGACCGGAGATCGTGTAGATCACCATGCCCGCAAACAACACGCGCGCGGTGTCGATCAGCAGCAACACGACGATGAGCACAGCCGCGATCAGCCATATGAAGGGCACGCGATCACCCTTGGGCCATGCCTTGAAGCTGAAATAGCGGACGTTGCTCACCATCAGCAGACCCGCGATGACGGCCAGCGGCATGGCGAAAAAGGCCACCGACGGGCCGGGTACGTCGAACTTTTCCATCGTCCAGACGAAGGACATGCACAGGCCGGCAGCCGCCGGGCTGGCCAGCCCCTGGAAGTAGCGCTTGTCGGCCACCCCCACCTGGGTGTTGAAACGCGCCAGGCGAAGCGCGGCACAAACGGCGTAGATGAACGCCGCCGCCCAGCCGATCTTGCCCCAGACCGGTCCGTAATCGACCAGCGAGGACAGCGCCCAGGTGTACATCACCAGGGCAGGTGCCAGCCCGAAACTGACCAGGTCGGACAAGGAGTCGTACTGGACGCCGAATTCGCTCTGCGTATTGGTGAGACGGGCAACACGGCCATCCATGCCGTCGAGGATGCCGGCCACGAAGACCGCCAGGGCGGCCGTCGCATAATGACCGCCGATCGCGGAAACGATGGCGTAGAAGCCGGAGAACATGGCTCCGGTGGTGAAGAGATTGGGCAGCAGGTAGATGCCGCGATGGCGCGGCCCCCGGGCTTGGATCGGTTCGCTCATGGTCCAGTGGCTCGAAATGGGCCTCCAGTGTAGCCCAGGCGTCACGAAGCGTCAGGCGTGGGTCCCGCAAAGCGCGACCTGCGTCGCTTGCGGCTCCGTCAGGCCGATGCTACTTGTGTGCGTCACCCCCTCGCCGGACCGCCCGTCATGCGCCGCAGCCTCGTCGCCGCCCTGCTCGTCATCGCCTGTCCCCTGGCCGTCGCCCAGGCTTACAAGTGGAAGGACGCCCAGGGCGTGACCCACTACGCCGATGCGCCGCCTCCGGGAAACACCCGGTATGAGAAAATCAAGACGGCCGCTGGTGATTCCGCCCAGCCGGCGCCCGCGCCCACACCCACCACGCCTCCTGCACCGGCAAAACCTGCCGCGACCGGTAACGAAGACACGCCGGCCAACAGGGCGAAGCTCTGTGACCAGATACGTAAAAACGTCCAGGCACTCAATACGGAAAAGAACCTGACCATGGACGACGGCAAGGGTGGCGTCAAACCGGTCGACGATGCCACGCGGCAGAGCGAACTGAAGAAGGCCCAGGCCGAAATGACGGTCTACTGCCAAGCCTGAAGACCGTCGCCCACCCTATAATCGACTTCTTTACCCCGGATTCGCCGCAGATGCGCCTCAGCCAGTTCCACCTCGCCACCGTCAAGGAAGTCCCCGCCGACGCGGAAGTCGCCAGCCACAAGCTGATGCTGCGCGCCGGCATGATCCGCAAGCTCGCCTCGGGCCTGTACACCTGGACGCCGCTTGGCCTGCGCGTGCTGCGCAAGGTGGAGGGCGTGGTCCGCGAGGAAATGGTCCGTGCCGGTGCCGTCGAAATGCTGATGCCATCCGTGCAGCCGCGCGAGCTGTGGGAAGAAACCGGCCGCTGGGAAAAATTCGGCGGCCAGTTGCTGAAGATCAAGGACCGCAAGGAGCAGGAGTTCTGCTACGGCCCGACGCATGAGGAAGTCATCACCGACTTCGCGCGCAACGAGCTGAAGAGCTACAAGCAGCTTCCGTTGAATTTCTTCCAGATCCAGACCAAGTTCCGCGACGAGATCCGTCCGCGCTTCGGCGTGATGCGCGCGCGCGAATTCCTCATGAAGGATGCCTATTCCTTCCATGTCACCCAGGAATCGCTCGGCGAAACCTACAAGGTGATGTACGACGCCTACTCGCGCATTTTCACCCGCCTGGGCCTGGAGTTCCGCGCGGTGGACGCCGATACCGGCGCCATCGGCGGTAGCGCCAGCCATGAGTTCCAGGTGATCGCCGATTCCGGCGAAGACGCCATCGCGTTCTCCGATGCCTCGCCCTACGCGGCGAACATCGAAAAGGCCGAAGCCCTGGCACCCACCACGGAGCGCCCTGCCCCGGGCGCCGCGCTCACGCGGGTGGATACGCCCACCCAGCGCACGATCGAGGAAGTCACGGCACACCTCGGCGTGTCCGCCGCGCAAACGGTCAAGACCATCCTCGTCCGCGGCGCGGAAGGCCTGGTGGCCCTGTGCGTGCGCGGCGACCACGAGGTCAACGAAGTAAAGGCAGCGCATCTCGCCGAGCTGCCGGACGAATCCGAACTGGCCACCGAGGAAGAAATCCTCGCCGCCACGGGCACCCGTCCCGGCTTCATCGGTCCGGTAGGCCTGCCCGAGGGTATCCCGGTCATCGTCGATCGCAGCGCGGCCGTGCTTGCCGACTTCGTCTGCGGCGGCAACCAGGACGGCACCCACTACACCGGGGCCAACTGGGAGCGCGATGCACGGGTCACCCGCGTGGCGGATATCCGCAAGGTCGTCGAAGGCGATCCGTCGCCCGACGGCCAGGGCACCATCCGTTTTGCACGCGGCATCGAGGTCGGCCACATCTTCCAGCTCGGCCAGAAGTATGCCGAAGCCATGGGTGCGGGCGTACTCGACGAACAGGGCAAGATGCGCACCATGTACATGGGTTGCTACGGCATCGGCGTCAGCCGCATCGTGGCGGCCGCCATCGAACAGCGCCACGACGACAACGGCATGATCTGGACCGACAGCATGGCGCCGTGGCGCGTGGCCGTCTGCGTGATCAATCCGAAGAACGATCCGGTCGTCACCGAAGCGGCCGAATCGCTCTACCGCGACCTGGCCGAGCGCGGCGTGGAAACCGTGCTCGACGATCGCGGCCTGCGCCCGGGGCCGATGTTCGCCGACATGGAACTCATCGGCATCCCGCATCGGGTCGTGGTGAGCGGCCGTGGCCTCGAAGGCGGCACGTTCGAGTACCGTGCCCGCACGGATGCGGAGGCCCGCAACGTCAGCCGTGACGAGCTCTTCGCCCTGCTCGGCTAAAACCCGCATCCGTTATTTCCGATTATTGATGTCGGTAATGGCCTATTTAAGAAAGAAAATGCCCGGTCAGTGACCGGGCATTTTGCTTTTTGGATGCCTTTTGGTTAAAAATCCCCGCGCGGCTCCATTCGGCGATCAATCGCGGGGAACGATCAGGAGCCCATCATCTTTTTGCGTTGCACCACTCGGGAGACCCTAATGGCCGTCGATATCAAGAATCTCAATCATAATCAGCTCACCGACCTGATCGCCAAGGCACAGGCCCGCCAGGGTGAGCTGTCGAAGGAACGGACTTCCAAGGTACGCGAGCAGATCCAGGCCATCCTCAAGAAGGAAGGCGTCACTCTCGACGACGTGTTTCCGTCGCGCGGTGGCGCCAAATCGAAGCGCGCCGGCACCACCGTCGCCGCCAAGTTCCGTGATCCGGCCAATCCGGAAAACACCTGGTCCGGCCGTGGCAAGCGTCCGCGCTGGTTCAACGATGCGCTGAAGGCCGGCAAGAAGGAAAAAGACCTGCTCATCGGCTGATTCGGCTTGAGTTGGGTTAATTCGCAAAAAGGCCCTGGTTTAAACCAGGGCCTTTTCGATTGATGAATTAGCGACATGCCCAAGACCTTTCGCACAACCAAATGTTAAGGCCATCTTCGATATTCGAAGAAGCCCTGGCCTCTGCCAGGGCTCCTGATGCTTTCAGCCTGGCTGTCCAGGAAGCTTCGTCGACGCTCGATCAGGTCGTGGCACGACTTCCCCCGCCCCCGCCCTGAATGGGAATACCTGAGCAAAATTGATACCCGCCAGACGAAAGCCGCCGCTGGCACTCCTGCCATTGGCGCGAATGGCCTGCAGACCGATGACGATGTGGCGTTGATTAGTCTTGAAATAGGCGACCCCCATCGGGGCATTGGAAGCCGACGCACTGGGGCCATACGCCTTGAACACAACGGGCGCCGCGAAATCTGACGAAACCAGCCTCAATGCCTGCCAGTCCCCATACAGATATACCGCATACAAGCGTCCTGGCTCTACCTCGGCACCAAAATAGACGAAGGGTTCCTCGGTAATTCTGTAGCCATAAGCCCGCCTGCTGTAAGCTGCGTAGTCCTTGCCGAGCACGCTTGGCCCATATCGATAAGATGTATTCCAATCGATATCCACCAACGAATCGAGTGATGATTCTGAGCGTGCATACATGCGTAGCTCATCCTTGCCGTACCACGCGGTTAAGAAACCCACCTGCTTGAAATTCACCAGGTCGAATTCCTTACCGCCACGCCCACCTGAACCACCTGGACTTCCAGAATCACCACCTCTACCGTCACCCTGGATGTTTTCAAGATTCTTGAGCCTGACATTGGCGCGAAGCGTCAATGCACCATCATCGACACTCACCGTTACGAAGAACGTGGCGGACGGCTCAACACGCGTACGCTTGATCCACGCAAGTGAAATTGCGAAGCGCAGATCATTCCCAATATCGGCGGAAGAAACGGTATACGGAGCCAACCTGAGAATATCGCTCCTTCCCGTATCGCCATCAACATGACTGAAAGAGACCTTCGCCACCTGGTCTTTTCGCATGTTAAGCCACGCACGAACCACCAACGTCGCATCCTTATTGAGACCCCGCATATCCAGGGAAAACGTCTGCGCCGGACCACCTGAGAAGTAATCTCCTGCCGTGGCCTCTGGAATATCAAGCGCCGATGCATAATCTATTGCCATGGGTCGACCATCGCCGCCCGGGTTGGTGGGGTTGGTGGGGTTGGTGGGGTTGGTGGGGTTGGTGGGGTTGGTGGGGTTGGTGGGATTGGTGGGGTTGATGGGGTCCACCGGATTGGTGGGATCGATTGGCAGGCAAGTACCGGCCCCAGCCTGATCAAGGCTCGTAAGATTGATCACGGCTTCGGGCAGCGTCATGTATCGGACCCCCTCCCCCGCAAGCGGCCGCTCTATCACTACGCCGATACGGATATCCGTCGCGTCGACCTTTGGCTGAAGGAAAAGCCAGTCACTTGGCAGGTCAACCAGGACGCCCGAGTTCACTTCCGCATCAGTGACAACCCGATTTTTTACAAGCGCGAGAGATATCGGAAGTACCGGCGACCCATAGAATCCGTAGACAGCAATCGTGATGAGCTGCCCTGCTCGCATAAATGGCCACGGCGGAACCACAACGTGTGCGTTCTTTCCGAGCGGCTGACGCATATCGAGATACGGGTTGCCTACGCCACCGGGTTTTGGCTTGGCTTCTACGATATAGGGCTTTGGCAGCCTCACATCACCCTTTGCGTAAGCATCCAATCGAAAGA
Organism: Luteibacter anthropi; assembly: GCF_023699965.1. NCBI lineage: Bacteria > Pseudomonadati > Pseudomonadota > Gammaproteobacteria > Lysobacterales > Rhodanobacteraceae > Luteibacter > Luteibacter anthropi. The sequence goes on along the minus strand of NZ_CP077072.1, from coordinate 3,000,070 downwards.
GAGCGATCTCTGAAGATTTCGTTGCCCCATTTCGGTTGACGGTATAGCGAAGCTTGAACGAACTACCTAGCATGGGCAACAGGGCAGCAACGGGAATCACGTTTCCACCCGTCAGATCGACGCGCTGCCAATCCCCACCATCTGGCCTGATCTCGAACGTCACGGTGTCTCCGGTACGGATATCCGCGGCATCAGGAGTGCCAACGTTCAACCCTCGACCACTTGCTTCGGGCGACACGACTCCATTGACTGCTCCTTCAACAAAAGGAACAGGCAGAAGACCAATCGTAGATGCAGCAATACGCAATGACATGCTGACAGGCGGATTCGGCCCGGCAATTGTGGCTCCTCGCGAGACCTCGTAGGACACCGTAATTGTCTGGGCCGCGTTAGATCGAACAATATCGATCGGAATATCAAAAATCAGAATCTGACCGACCGATGTGATGACTTGCGGTCCGAAACGCATTTCTTGCCATAGCAAGGCAACGCTATCGTTCACTTTGAATAAATCGTTACAAGCCAAGGCAACGCGCACGGTAGCTGACGGCGCATTGTCTAGATTAAGCTCCCCGTCCTTGGAACCGACCACGGACGGAACAGGCCACTGAACAGGTTTTGCACTTTGGAAAAGCGGAATGATTGTTTCGGACGACTTGAACGAACGGCCATCATCATCACGATAGCTCACGCTAAACCGAATCAATTGACCTACAGCAGGCAACAACTGATCAGTGGAAATCGACCACACCAGCTTATCATCTACCCCTTTGTCTGCCACGGGTTGCGTCTGATTGAAACTTATCGGCGGACTACCCGACGAACTCACCGTCAGTAGCGCGGTGAGCCCGACATCATTCCAGGGCGGCAAGGTGAGCGAGGTCACCTGCAACGAGGAGTCAACCTTGGCGAGATCAATGACACCAGCCACGACCTGCGCCACTTCAGGCGAAGGAGCGCCTACCCGGTCGCCCACCACATCACGAATGCGCGTAGCAGACTCCATCACCTCTCCATCGCGAATGACAAAGTAGGCAGCGAGAACACATCCGCCGGCAAAGAAACTCAGCTCATCGAGATCAAAAAGAAAACTATACGTCTTTGGTACCGGTCCCGGCGGCAACTGGGGGTCATCTGAAACGTCAGGACCAACAACTTGGCTGGCAAGCAAAGGCCCGATCGACATTCCCTCAGCAGTCACCCCTCGCAAACCGAAAACAATGGTGTCACCCGCCTTTGGACCGGGGTATTCCACACGCACTTCAACAGTTCCCGGGTAATCCGTCGCCGAGGACACATTGCGCAACTGCGCCAAGTCCAGTTGCCCTTTTGAATTGACTGCTGCAAATGCCGGCATCGGCAGAAGGCTAGGCGGGTTCACCCCAATTGTCACAGCGGGTGCGCGTCCAGATTCATTGCCCACGCGATCACGAATACTGTAGCTCACCGCTACGTCACCTTTCGGTGCTTTTTCCACGGTTTCCCACGGAATCGTCACTTTGACCGGCTGCCCGACAACGATGCTACTACTGTCCACAACCACAGGTATCAATCCCCAGAAAACGGTGACTGTCGCTCCGGATTCCATGAATTTCCACGGAGGAATCGTAAGTACTGCGTCTTTGCCGTATACAAAATTCTCCACCCCCTGGATCGGAGCAAGCGATTCGTTGATGTATGGCGTATCTCCCGGAGCGGGGTCCTCGCCACCGGGCTGCGTGAATTTGGCGTCCAGTTCCAGCGCAGGTGAAAACCTGTCCGTGTCAGATGGCTTCGAACCAACGGGCGTGACTGAGTAGCAGACCTCGATCTTGCCTGGATGCTTTTGAAGAACATCAGGCGGGACGTCAAAACTCATCCAGAAGTTGTACCAGGCGACCTGACGGCTCTCAATGAGCTCGCCATCCCAATAAACATTGATGGTGTCGCCCGTACTTCGCCCGGCCAGTGACACAGAAAACGTAAACCCTGGCGTCTCACCCATCAAATGCGACCGATTGCCCACGAGAGGCAAATCTTTTTCTATCGCTGGCGGTGCATAGCTGGCATCCACATTTCGATTCGTCATGGCTTACTCCATGAAACTGCATAGGCGTGCGGCTGCACGCTTATTCAGTACATGCCATGGCTATTCATGAATGCCATATCGCTTTTGGCGTAGGCGCACCACATGAAAAAAAGGCAACTACTGACGTCATGAAAACTCTTGATGCCGTTCTTTCGAAGGCAGCATGTGTATCGTTGGACGACAGGCTTCTAATGGACTGTCATAGGGATCGACGAGGCGCTACAAGCAGGTCACCGAAAAGCAACCCTGCCACGAGAGATACCAGTAGCGTGATCCCCAACAGGCCGGTATCCACGCCCAACGTAGCATCGCGATCAAGAAGGTAGGATACGCTTCGAAAACTCACCGACCCTGGAACGAGCAGGATGATGCCGGGCTCACGGATCACTGCGCCCGGTTGTTGTGCATATCGAGCGTAGACATTGCTCAATGCACCCAGCATGAGCCCACCCACGAAAACACCGAACGGTGCACCCGGCAACGAACCGGAAATGCTGCCGCCCCATCGCGTGGCTAAGTAACCGAGGATCACGGCACCCATCACCACCGGCCAATCCTTGCGTGCGGCCCGGAACAGGATCGCGAAGGAGAATGCGCCCAGGATCAATGAAGGCCAATCAGCCCAGGCAGGCAACGGCGGCAATGCGTAGTTGCGCGGATCGATACCGGCGGCCTCACACAGCTGGCTGGCCGCAACGGCACCAAAGGTGAGCTTGAGCAACGTGGCCACGGCACCGGCCATGCGCGCGGTACCCGCCACCAGATGTTGGCTGGATATTTCGCGCACCGCCGTGGTGAGCGCCATGCCGGGGAGCAGGACGATGAGACTTCCCAGCACGACCGACTTCATGGCCAGCGGTACGATATAGGCACTGACCAGCGTGGCAATGATCGTCGCCACCATGGCACTGATGGCTTCGCTGGCAGCGGCCAGTCGCGGACGATTGCCCGAGGCCACCGTGATGCAGCCGATGATCACGCCGATGACGCCCGCCGTGATGAGATCGGGCCATGCGCTATGCAACAGCAGGGCCACGACGCTTGCCGCACACAGGCCATAGCTGGCAACCAGGCCGAGCTTTTCCCGGAAGGAATCCGGCGCACCCAGCTTCCGCAGCAGATGGAAACCTTCGCGCAGTTCAAGCTGGCCGTCGATCACGGCATCAGCGATGCGATCGGCTTCGCAAAGGCGTGCGAGGTTCACGTCGCCCGGTGGCAGGCGCATGACCTGGGTGACCTGGGCCACGCCGTCCTCGCCCTGGGCCAGATCCGCGAACGAGACGATGATGGCCGTGGGGCTGGACCAGACATCGGCGGCAAGACCCAGCCGCTGGGCTGAACGCGCAATGGCGGTTTCGAGACGCGGAGCCGTGGTGCCGTACTGGTGAAGACGCCTCGCCAGTTCGGCGAGAAAAGCGATGCGGGTATTGATCGCCGTGGTGGCGAAGCTCACCGGTACGCTGAGCGGGGCGGCCTCAGGCAACGTCCACCGCCTTCACGCGCAGGGTGGTTCCGTCCACGCCAATCACTTCCACCGAGGCCCCCAGCGGCAGATCGGGGCCGGAGACCAGCCACATGCCATCACCGACACGTGCCTTGCCTCGCCCTTGCACAATCGGCTCGCAAAGCACATAGCGCTGCCCGATCATCTGTTCGCCGCGCCGGTTGAGTCGCTCGTTGCCCGACGGAGTGCGGTCGATGCGAGGACGCACGAGCTTCCAGTAGGCAAAGCACGAAGCAAAGGCGAACACCGTGAACAGCACGGCCTGCGCCAGTGGCCCGAGATCGGGTACGGCGAAGACGACAATGCCCATGGCCGCCGCCGCGATACCGATCCACAACATGAAATAGCCGGGCAGCATCACTTCGCCGGCAATGAGCGCCAGCGCGACGATCCACCAGAGGTAATGCAAGGCGATATCGCTCATGGCATTCAGCGTGGCAGCGACGGCGTGCGGGGCGGGAGCTCAGGATGGGCTTTCTGCTGGCTTGCCAGCGAATCCTTTGCCAGTTCGGCGATGCCCGCAAGCGAGCCAAGGATGCCGGTGGCTTCCATGGGCAATAGCAGGGTCTTCTGGTTGGGCGACTTGGCCATCTCGACCAGCGCTTCGACGTACTTGGTAGCCACGAAATAATTGAGTGCGTTCACGTCGCCACCGGCGATGGCCTCCGAGACCATGGTGGTGGCCTTGGCTTCGGCCTCGGCGAGGCGCTCACGAGCTTCGGCTTCGCGGAAGGCGGCTTCCTTCTTGCCTTCGGCCTCGAGAATGGCCGATTGCTTTTCGCCGTCGGCCTTGAGGATGGCCGCCTGGCGGAAGCCCTCGGCATCGAGGATGTTCGCGCGCTTCTCGCGCTCGGCCTTCATCTGCCGGGCCATGGCATCGACCAGATCGCGCGGCGGCGAGATGTCCTTGATTTCGATGCGGGTGACCTTGACACCCCAGGGGTGGGTGGCCTCGTCGACCACGCCCAGCAGCTTGGCGTTGATGGCGTCACGCTGGCTCAGGCTTTCGTCGAGGTCCATGGAGCCCAGCACCGTGCGGATGTTGGTCATGATGAGCGCGAGGGCCGCGGCTTCCAGGTTGGATACTTCGTAGGCCGCCTTGGCGGCGTCGAGCACCTGGTAGAAGACCACGCCGTCGACCTTGACCACGGCGTTGTCCTTGGTGATGACATCCTGCGAGGGGACGTCGAGCACCTGCTCCATCATGTTCATCTTGCGCCCGATGGAATAGACGAACGGGATGAGAAAATGCAGGCCCGGGCTGAGCGTGCCGGTGTACTTGCCGAACATCTCGACCGTGAACTCGTAGCCCTGGGGCACGATACGGACCAGCTTGGCGATGACGATCATCACCACGACCACAATGACCAGCGCTACGAAAGCTCCCATGACCGCTTTGCTCCCTCTCCCGTGGATAACGTCAGGGAGTATAGGCGAACCGTGTCAGGGCGGACCGCCGGGCAACACCATGCTCACGCGCAGGCCGCCCCCTTCCCGATTGGCCAGTGAAATCCGCCCTCCGTGGGCCTCGGAAATTTCGCGGGCCAGGGCCAGTCCCAGGCCGGTACCGGAGCGTTTCGTGGAATAGAACGGCAGCAGGGCCTGGGCAAGCACGGTCTCGCTCATGCCCGGGCCCCGGTCGGATACCTCGATGAGCATGTCGCGCCCCAGGCCATGGACAGCCAGGGTGACGCCGTCGGGGTCGCCACCGGCTTCGTGGGCATTCTTGATGAGGTTGATCAGCACCTGCTCGATCTGGCTGGGATCGAACCAGCCGGGTTGCTCCGGCAACGATGCCGCAACGCGGAAGCGCGCATGCAGGGAAAGGCCTTCGAGGAACGGCTCCCACGGCACGTAGCGCGACTGCGGTACGGGCAGCTTGGCGAAACTCGCATACCCGGCGATGAAGCCGTGCAGATGGCGGGCGCGATCGCCGATGGAGGCGAATACCCCCGGCAGGCGTTCCAGGTCACCACGCCGCGCCAGTTCCGCGCCCGAGTGGGACAGCGAGGTGATGGGCGCCAGCGAATTGTTAAGCTCATGGCTGATCACGCGGATCACCCGTTTCCATGTGTGCACTTCCTGGCGGGAGAGCTCGCGGGTCATGCGTCGGTAGAGTTGCAGGCGATGAGGCCGCCCTTGCAGGCGGAATCCACGCTGGGAAAGGTGGAAGGTCTCTTCGCTACCCTCCATTTCCACGGTGAACAAGGCGTCCTCGCCACCCGCGGCAGCATCCCGCAGGTTTTCCGGCATGTCGACCAGCAAGGTATCGAAGTCGAGTCCGGCGAGTGTCTTGCCCTGGTTGAACAACTGGCGGGCGGCGATGTTGGCATAGGTGACCTTGCCTGCACCGTCGGTCAGCACGAGTGCCACCGGCGTGTTCTGCACCACGGTGTCCAGCAGCAACTCGCGTTGGGCCAGGTGCTGGCGCTGGTCGCGCAGTGTCTGGCCCAGTTCGTTGTGTACGCGGATGAGATCGCCCAGTTCATCACGTCGCTTCGTGCCGATCGACATGTTGAAGTCGCCGTCACGGTAGCTCGCCACCGCGCTTTCCAGGGCCCGCAGCAGGCGGCGCAGCGGTTCGACGATGGCGTGTGCCGCCAAGGCGGAAAGCGGCAACAGCACCAGGGCGCAGATCACCAGCGCGGTGGCGATGTCCACGGGCTCGGCAGCCAGCTTATGCACGGGGCCGCCTTTGACCGGTGCCTCACGAATCCAGGTCAGCAGCTGTGGGAACGGCCAGATGGATACGCCCGCGAACACGAGAGCCCCCATGGCCGCGGAGCCCGCGACGATGAGGGTCATGCGTCCTTCGAGCGAAAAGGGCTTCATGGTGCGGGTCAGAGCACCAGGCCGTAGCGCTCCATGCGCCGGTACAGCGCCTGGCGGGACAGACCCAGGCTGCTGGCGGCCCGGCTGACCACGCCACCGGCGGATGCCAGTGCCGCCTCCACGGCTTCGCGACTGGGCTCGTCGAGGTTGCGGCTTACGACGGCGGCAGGCACGGGGAGATTGAGATGCACCGGTTCGATACGTCCGTCGGATGCCAGCAAGGCGGCACGCGCGATGGCGTTCTTCAGCTCGCGGACATTGCCCGGCCACGCATGGGCAAGCAGGGATTCACGGGCATCCTCGCTGAGCGTTGCCTTGCCATCGAGAAAGAACTCCGCCAGCGGGAGGATGTCGTCGCTGCGTTCCGCCAGGGGCGGCAGGTTCACTTCAATGACGTTGAGCCGGTAGTAGAGATCTTCGCGAAACGTGCCCGCGGCGATCATGGCCTTCAGGTCGGCATTGGTGGCGCTGATGACGCGCACCTTCACCTGGCGGGTGCGGCCCGAACCCAGGCGCTCGAACTGGCCGGTTTCCAGCACCCGCAGCAGTTTCATCTGGCCGGGCAGCGGCAGGTTGCCGATTTCATCCAGGAACAGCGTGCCGCCGTCGGCCATTTCGAAGCGTCCTTCGCGCGCCTTGTTCGCCCCTGTATAGGCACCGGCATCCGCACCGAACAGTTCGGCCTCGATCAGTTCACCGGGCAGCGCACCGCAATTGACGGCCACGAAGGGGCCGCGGCGGACGGCCGAGTTGGCGTGGACAATCGCGGCGATACGCTCCTTGCCTGCCCCGTTGGGACCCGTGATGAGCACGGGCACCTCCGATTTCGCCACCTGGCAGGCCAGCTCGATGGTGCGCCCCATGGCCTCCGAGGCGAAGACGAGGCCATCGAGGTCGTAGCGGCTCTCAAGTGCTTCGCGGCGACGGCGGCGCTCCACGCGGGCGCGTGTCACCTCACGCGTGGACTCCGACAGTTCGAGCAGGTTCTCGACCGTGGTGAGCAGCTTGTTGTCGTCCCACGGCTTGGCCAGGTAATCCGTAGCGCCAGCCTTGACCAGTTCCACGGCGGTTTCCAGGTGGGTCCATGCCGTGAGCAGGATCACCGGCAGGTCGGGGTGACGTGCACGTATCGAACGATAGAGCGCCACGCCCTCCTCACCCGAGGTGGTATCCGCCGTGAAGTTCATATCCTGGATTACCACGTCGATGCGCTCGCGAAGCAGCATGGCAAGCCCGTCTTCCGGCGTGGAAGCCACGAGCGGGCGGATGTCGCGAAGCGACAACGCCAGTGACAGGGCCTCGCCTACGGCAGGGTTGTCGTCGACGATGAGTACGGTGCGCATCTTGATCCTGGGCATGGGGGTGCGATGCACCCCGGCGACAAAAGGTTTGAACGGACGGTAGCGGAGCGTATCTGCCCGGTCCAGTCGTTCAGCTACGGGTCGCCACGACGGGCGGAACGGATGCCGCACGCAGGGCCGGCGACAGTACCGCAAGCTGGCCGAGCAGCCAGAGGATCACCGCGCCAAGGGGCAGGTAAAGCACGGGCAGCCGGGGTAGTTCGTACTGGATCACCAGGAACAGGCTGATGCCATAGGCCAGGACCATGCCGATCACGATGCCAAAAGTCGCCAGCAGGAAGTTCTCGGTCTGGAAGTAACGCAGGATATCGATCTTGCGCGCCCCCAGCGCCCGCCTGACACCGATCTGGCGGCGCCGCTGCGCCACCCAGAAGCTGCCCAGCCCCACGATACCCAGCGCGGTGACGATCAGCAGCGCGATGCAGGTGGCGATGAGCCAGCCTGCCGTGGCCCGGTCCGCCGCGAAGAAGGTCTCACGCTGTTTTTCCAGCGTGGTTTTCCTCGTGAGCACACGGCGCGGGTCCAGCGCCTTCAGCTTCGCCACAGCCGCGTCCAGCACCTTGTCGCGCTGGTCGGGCGTCGTCCGCATGACATAGGTTCCGCCCACGCCCGCATCCGGGCTGACGCGAACCGGCAGGATCATCGAGTAGTCCTGCTGTCCGGACGCCCACTCCTGCGCCGTGACCAGATGGCGCACGATACCCACCACCCGCGAAGGCTCGTCGTAGACGTAGATATCCTTGCCCAGCGCGTTCTCCCCGGGAAACAGGCGCTGGGCCAACGTTTCGCTGAGGATGACGGCACGCGGCGAGGATCCGGCCTTGCCTGCGTTCATGTCGGTCAACCAGTGATATTCACCGGCATCGAAATCGCGCCCGCTCGTCAGCTCCAGTCCCAGCGCAGGAACGATGCCTTCGCCGTAGTACGAAGACACCGTCACCGTGGGCAGCTTCTGATCCGGCGTGAGCTTGATCGACGAACTGGAGCCCGAATACCCGAAAGGCGTCTGTGCCAGCAAGGCGGCTGACTTCACGCCGGGTACCGCACGCAGGGCTGCGAGGTCTTCGAGGGTACGTGCCTGGGCATCGCTGTTCCTGCCGATACCCGACATCCGCAGGATCGTCACTTCGTTATCGGCCGCGCCGCTCACGGTATGAATGCGATCGAGTCGGAGGCCGATAAGGAATACCGCGTTGCAGACGATCGCACAGGTGAGCGCGATCTCCAGCACGAGCAGGATGGCCGTTACCTTGTGGCGACGCAGGCTGGCAAGGATGGGAAGAATATCCATGGACATCACTGCGTCTTCAGTTGCAGGGCGGGTGCGATGCGGCATGCGCGCCATGCGGGCAGCAGGCCGGCGACGACGGTACTGGCGACCGCGAACACGAACGTCAGGACGAGCATGGACAAATCCAGATGAGCCAGCCCGGCGTAACTGTCAGGTTGCATGCGCACAAGCCACAAGCCCAGCAAGGCCAGCACCAGGCCACCGATGCCACCCGCCACGCCGATCATGCCGGCCTCGGTCAGCAACTGGCCAAGAATCTCCTGGCGAGTGGCGCCCAAGGCGCGGCGCACGCCGACCTCGCCTGACCGGCGGAGGAACTTCGCCAGCATCAGGCCCACGGTATTGACCAGGCACACCAGCAGGAACCCGAACGCCAGCCATGCCTGCAGCTTCACATCGCCGGGCACGACTTTCTTGAAATCCAGCCAGGCCATGACGTCATACAGGCGAACATTGGGTGGCCTCTCGAAGCGGCCGTGGTCATGCTGTCCACGTGAATAATTGATCAGGTACTCGTGGTAGGCGTCGCGCTTTTCCGCGGAATCCAGTTCCACCCAGTACTGCAGCCACGTACACGACTGCGTTTCCATCTCGGCTTCCGACGACCGGCCGTTGCCGTAGCAGTTGACCGAGCCCGAATGCGTGAGGGCCAAGTCGCGCGAGGTTCCCAGTGGCAGGTAGATCTGCTCCCCGTTGCCGTAATTGGAAACGTCCAGGTCATGGAAATGCGGCTGGGGATCCCAGTCCTCCATCACGCCCACCACCCGCAGGCTTGCATCGCCAACTCGAAGATCTCTCCCCACGCTGTTTTCGCCATGAAATACCTTGTCGTTGAGGCGACGGGTGATGACCACCACGCGGGAACGCGCTGCATCGTCCCGGGCCGTCCAGCCGCTTCCGTAGATGAAGTGGATATCGAACATCGGGAAGATGTCCGCCGTGCTGTAACGAGAGCCCGTGTAGAACGGATCCAGCGAGCCGTCGGCCGGCGTAACGGCCACGTTGCCGCCGGTCATCAGCGCCTGGCGATCGGCCCTGGCCTCACGCAACAGGTTCATGCCGTCGATCCAGGTGACCTGATCCAGCGGAGGGGTGCCTTCCTGGTAGGTGGTGATCGGCTCGGCATCGACGGCCACGCGAAAAACACGATCCTCCTTGCCTGGCAGCGGATTACCGGAAAGCACATGCACCACGGTGAGCGTGGTCATGGTGGCGCCGATACCCATGGCGACAGCCAGGATCATCAGGATCGTAAGACCTTTGTTCCTGCGCAGGCTGAGCACGGCCAGCTCAAGGTAATAAACAAACATCGTGTTTCCTCAAACGCTACAAGCGGCTTCAGCTGCTCAGGGGTGTGCCACGTGAGCGTGGGTATGGAAACGCGGCTCCTCCGCGAGATCCACGACCTGGCCGTCGATGACATGCACGTTTCGCTGTGCACGGGCGGCCAGTTCGGGATCGTGGGTGACCATGACGATGGTGGCGCCCTCGCGATGGATTTCTTCCAGCAGTTCCATCACGCCACGGGCCATCTGCGTATCGAGATTGCCCGTCGGTTCGTCCGCCAGCAGCAGGCGCGGCGATCCGGCAAGCGCACGGGCGATGGCGACGCGCTGCTGCTGGCCGCCGGACAATTCGGCCGGATAGTGCTTTGCTCGGGATGCCAGGCCAACGCGCTCCAGTGCATCCATGATGCGCTGCTTTCGCTCGGCCGCTTTCATTCCCCGGTAACGCAGCGGCACTTCCACGTTGTCGAACACGTTGAGATCGGGAATGAGGTTGAACGCCTGGAAGATGAAACCGATCTTCTCGTTGCGGATGCGCGAACGGGCGTTGTCGTCGAGCTTGCTCACCTCCACGCCATCGAGGTGGTACTCACCCCCGGTGAACGTCTCCAGCAGGCCCGCGATGGTCAGGAAGGTGGTCTTGCCGGAACCCGACGGCCCCGTCACGGCCACGAATTCGCCCTCCTTCACGTCGATGTTGAAATCGCGCAGCGCATAGGTCTCGACGACTTCCGTGCGGTAGACCTTGGCGAGATGGTTCATCTTGAGCATGGCGGTTCCCTCGGTTGAATACGGTATCGATGATGCGATCAGCGGCCGATCGCGACGTGTTTCGAATTGCCAAAGGCATCGGCGCCGGAGACCACGATGCGGTCGCCTTCCTTCAGCCCGTCAAGTATTTCGACCTTGTCGATGCTGCTTGCACCGACACGGATATCGTGGCGATCAGCCATGCCGTCGTTGACCAGGTAGGCGTAGCGACCGCCGCTCTCGTCGACGAACGAGCCGCGCTGCACCGTCAGCACGTTTTCACGGCGATCCAGCAGGACACGCACCGAAAGACGCTGGCTCTGGCGCAGCTGCTGCGGCGTGCTGCCGTCAAAGCGCAACCGGGCGGCCACTTCACCGTTGACCACTTCAGGGGAAATGGCACTCACCTTGCCCGTCCAGGTCTTGCCGTTGCCTGCGATTTCGCCCGGCATGCCGATGGCGAGGTCACGCGCGAAGCTTTCAGGAACCTTCATCTCCACTTCGAGCGCCGACAGGTCGATGACGCTCAGCAGCTGGGCATCCTTGGCAACGGTGGCGCGCTCGGCAATGAACAGCTGACCCACCTGGCCGTCCACAGGCGACTTCACGTCGAGGTCGTCCACCTGGCGTTCCAGCTCCTTGACCATGAGCAGCTGGCGCTCATGGGCGATCTTCTTGGCCTGCACATCGAAGGTGAGGCTGTCGTTGTCCATGCCCATGTCCGACTTCGCGTGCAGCACGGCGACGTTGGCCTTGTCGAGCGTCGACTTCGCCTTGTCCACGTCCATCACCGGTACGGCTCCCTTGTCATAGGCGGTCTGATAACGCTTGAGGTCACGCTGGCCGGCGGTCTGGTCGATGAGCGCGTTGTCCAGGGTCTTCTGCAATTCACCGCGCTTCTTTCGCGCCTCGATCTGCGCACGCAGGTAATCCACCTGCATCGCATCGGCCGATGAACGCTCCTGGAGAAGTTTATTGGTGAGTTCGGGGCTGCTGATACTCGCCAGCACCTGGCCTTTCTTCACTACGTCACCTGCGTGCACCTTCAGCACGACGGCACCGGGTGATGTCGCGTAGAGCGTAGGGCTCACCGCCGCCACGACCTTGCCCTCCGCCGCGATATCGCGCACGAAGGGCCCGCGGGTCACGGTGGCTATGGTGAGCCTCGACTGGCTTACCGAGGCTTCGGCAGAGAACAACGACGACAGCCTCGGCACGGTCAGCGCCAGGACACACAGCACTGCCACGCCGCCGCCGGCCAGTAGCAGCTTGCGGCGCCGGCTGGGGCGCACTTCAACGAGGCGGTCCTGGGCAGAGGTGTCGCGGATCATGGGCTGTCCCTGAAGGTCTTTACGAAAGACCAAGCAGGGAGCATGCCAACAATGAAGGGATTGGGCGCCAACGCATGGCGCCCAGGACAGTGTGTCCGCGGACACTCTCGACCGGACACAACAACAGCCGGTCCCGTAGGAGCGTGCTTGCGCGCAACCGGGCATCGCGATGAGCCCGTCGCGCGCAAGCACGCTCCTACACGGTGATGGCGACCGACTCGGACACGGCGATGTCGCGCGCGACACCGCGACCCAGCGACGAAATGCGTACATCCTGCGCGCCCAGCACGTCGAATCCGACGAGGCGGCGTCGCTGGAAGCTCAACACCCGGGCGCGGCAAGCCCGCAGCCAAGCGCGATCCGGGACGCGCCGGGAGGGTGCATCGACAACGATAGCACCGGCGAAGAGACCATCCCAGGCAAGGTAATCGGTATCCGGCAACAGGTAGATACGGGCCAGCGTGTCGCCATCGGCGCTCACGCAGTCGATCCATTCGCGCGGTCCCTCTGCCGTCACGGCACAGGTCAGGCCGACGTGGCGTGTAGCCAGCAGTGGTGCGAGGTCGGCCGATTCCACCAGGCAACCCACAGGTACCGGCGCACCGGCCGGGCAGGTGACGGGGCGTGGCGCGAGATAAAGCACCCCGCCCAGTTGTCCCAGCCCCTCGACCAGCGTACGGGGGGAGACCGCGAGCCAGCGGATGGTGGAGGCGGAGCGATGGCGTGCGTGCACGCCGAAGGATGCGAGCCAACCGAACATGGGCGTCTCCCGGTGACGGTTCGTCTTCTGGAGTGCCTGGCTGGGCCGTGCGGGAGGGACGGCTGGCTTGGCGGCGGGGAGATCTGGGTTGTTACTTGGTGAGGATGAGCTTGTCGTTGCGCGTGAGGCGCAGGTGGTACTCCGCACCCTGGTGTTCGATGACCAGTTCGCGAGAGCCATCGAGCAGGTTCTTGCTTTCGATGCGACGGGCGGCGGCCGGTGCGGTACGCAGCGGGACGACCTTGTCGCGGGAGGCGTTGTCGTTCAGGGGAAGCGTTCTCATCAACATGGCAAGGTACTCCGCGGTGGGGGTGCGCAGTTGATGATAATGATTCTCAATTACTCGTCAAGAGGGTCTGACGCGCCGATATGCCGATTCGGAAATTCCTTATATGCGTCTTTGCGGCAAAAAGGTATGTAACCACCACGTTACGCCGCATTTCGCTGACGAAAACGACCCGATACGTGCATCCGACCTAGGATACCCGTGCCCCGGCACCCCGCCGTGGCCTACCCGAACAGGAACCAGACCCATGAACAAGCGCATCCGTCTTTCACTCCTGGCCATGCTCCTGCCGATCGCCGCACCGGCCCTGGCCGATTCCTCCACGGCGAGCACGGCAGGGCTTGGCCAGTCCCGGCCGGCGACCGCCGACGTCAGCGCCAGCGGCCATTTCCATGTCTACCAGTTCGAGCGCGCAGGTGTCCGCTACGTGCAGATCAACGACCTCAACGGCATCGTGCGCGCCGCATTCGGCGTGGCCGGCGGCCAGGTCTTTGCTCTTCCGATGGGTGCGGACACGACCCGCCTTGCCACGGCGTCGCAGGCAGCATCCGCGCCTGCACAGGATGCCAATGGGGAGACGGTGTATCGCTCTGACGACGTACAGGTGATCGCCTATCCGCAGCCGTCGGGAACCGTGATCTTCCAGGCCATCCAGGGTGAATGCACCAAGGGACCCGAGGAATGCGGTGCCCACTTCAACGCCACGTCGCCGTCCCAGTAATCGCCAGGATGCAGGTCGCTTTCGTCAGTCACGCAGCGGAAGCGTGGCTGGCGAAGGCATGGTCGCCACGATGCGCCGGGAAGCCACCATGAGGATCGTGGAGAGCACCGCCGCGAAAACGGCTTGCGCCTGGATCATGGCAGGATCGCGGACGATCGCCGACGTGGTGGCCAGCGCGACACTGGCCAGCGTGCCGCACAAGGCAGCCCCGTGCCAGCCGTGGCGCAAGGCCACGAAAAGCACCGGCAGCACCATGGCGATGCGGCAGGCCATCAGGGCGGCGCCATCGAGATGCGCGGCACCGAAGGCACCGATGGCGAGGAATCCCGCCGCCAGCGCCAGATCACGTGCAAGCGGGCCCTGCCAGATCGTGCGCAGGTCTTTCTGCTGCACCAGAATACGCAGCGCCACCAGACTCGGGGCCAGGGTCAGCGCGCCAAGATAACTACCGAGCAGGTAGGCGAAAAAGGCCTGTAGCAGGCGGACATACGGAACGGCCTGCCCCGGCTCCGTTGGCCAGAGGGCTCCCGCCAGCATCACGTCGTTCACGATGGCGGCCAGCAGGGCGCAGACGAGCGATGCCGTGCCGAACAGCAGCATATTGACCGAGCCATCGGGCAGGAACAAAGAGGCACGCCTGCGCAACCAGAGCATGACCGGAATACAGGGAATGATGACGGGGAACGACGCGAACAGCCCATACCACCAGCCGAACTGCGGAATGAGCATCAGGCCATTGGTCATCACGGGCAGCGCCTCGCCCGCCACGAGGGCGATCCAGTAACGCCGGGGCACGAGCAGCAGGCAGGCAAGCCGGATGCCCGCCGGGAGCATCCAGTGCGAGAACGAAAAGTACCGCGCAACCTCCCAGACCGCGGCATAGGCCGCAGCCACCGCAATCTGTTCGTGCCAGGCAACCTGGCGCACTTCGGACCTGTCGTTCAAGGGGGCATCCTTCCCTGGCGGGACGGGGGGTGTGCTGCCGTGATAGCTCAGCCCAGGATTGGCGTCAAACTTGCCAGGGAAAGCGGCCAGAATAGCGCGTCGCGCCCCCCGACGACAGTGCGGGGGACCTTGCGAAGCTTCTGTGTCCGGCCGAATTCGCCCCTCAGGCGGGCTCCATGACCCCGGCCAGGGCGGCCTCGACGGCTTCGAGGTCCGGGATGACGGCCATGTCGTCACGCACCAGCACCCGGGCACGAACGCCGAAAGGCAGGTCGTTGCCGTCGTGGGTGGGCAGCAGCAGCTCCGCGTTGAGCGTCGTCAGGCGGGGAAAACCGTGGGTCAGCACGGCCACGTAGGGCATGTCGGGGCGCTGGCCGATGGCCTTGAGCACCGCAACGCGGGTGACCTGCGCCTGGCTGTCCTCCGGCAGGGCGGCCACATGGTCGAAGCTGACCAGCGGAATGCGCCAGCCGCGCCATTCGATGACACCGTGCATCCACGCGGGGGCACCGGGCGCCGGCTCCACCCCTGCCAGGGTAATGACTTCGGCTACGGCCGCATTCGGCAGCAGCAGGCGGATGCCACCGCTGGGAATCAGCACGCAACGGATTTCGCGGGGAAGCGGCTCACTCATGGCAATTCCTCGATCAGCTTGCGTGCAAGGGTGGCGACGTCGCCCGCGAAACCGGCCACGCGCTCTTCCCGGACTCCCGCCACCATCTGGCCGTAATCGTCTTCGACCGGAATGGTCTCGACCCACACGCGGCCACCCGCATCGTAGATGGCCTGCGCACCCGCCACGGCATCATTGCCACGACCGGCGAACACGATCGCCAGTGCATCCTTGCCGAAACTGCCGGCGACGCTGCTGAGCACACCGTCGATCGACGGGCCCGTCGCCAGATGATCGGCACTGACCGTTACGCTGCCGTCGCGTCGTATCTGCACGTGCTCGCCACGTGCAACAACAAGCACATCACCGTGCGACACATGCGTGCCGTGCGTCGCAAGCCGGCCCTTGCCCAGTCCGGCCACAAGCTGTGCGCTTTCACCGTCGTGATGGACCACCACAAGCAGGACAGCGGGAAGCCCCTTCGGAAGCGCGGAAAGAAACGCTGCGACCGCCGACACGCTTTCGGTGGCACCCGCAAGCGCCACGATGCGACGGACGGCCCGGGCGTTTTCGTCGAGGAACATCTCGTGCACGTAATCGCCCTGCCGCGCCGTGGGTGCCACGGCCTCTTCCATCGACATCAGTTCAAGGGTCAGGCCAGGGCGGATATCCACGCTGCCGTCATCCACGACGTCATGGGCCAGGAATTCGACGGCGCTCAGGGTTTCGATACCGAATTCGGCGGCATCCGGTCGCGGCTCGGCAGGATGGGCGGTAACGGCATCGTGGTCTACCAGGTCCCATTCCGGGACCGGGGGCGGAACATACTCGGTAGAGCGGCCTTCGATCTGCACCGATGAAGCCGCGGTGTCGTCCGGAGCGTCCAGCGTAAGTGCGGAGAGGTCAAACTGGCGGCTCTCCACCGGCGCGGTCGCCGGTAACTCATCGATCAGTTCGAAGGACGATAATCCCAGCGACGCCAGCTCGCTGAGCTCGACCGGCGCCGACGGAACCTCTTCAAGCGACTCGTGACCCGGCAACGACAGCTCGCCGTCGGCCAGCAAGGCTTCCAGCTCGGCGGCAAGGTGGCTGGTATCGCCGCCAGGCGCGTCATCATCCATCGAAAGAGGCGTGGCGAAATCCGGCTCGTCCACGAGAGCGCCCGTCACTGACGAGGGCTCGCCGAAGTCTCCGGATTCGCCGACGTAACCGTGACTGCCAATGATGGCCAGATCATCCGTTACCGACGCCATGAAGACGTCCTCGACCCGCGCGGGCGGTGCGACGGCGGCGTCGACGCGCGGCTCGATCGAACGCGCATCCTCGGGCCGGGGTGGATCGAGCACCATGCCACCCACGAGCTTGGCCGCTAGATGCCTGGCCCAGCGTGCACGATCCCAGCCGCTCAGCCGCCGGCTGACGTCCGCATCGTTGAATACCAGCCTCGGGTGGCCGCTTTCAACCGTGTCGTAGAGGCGATCCAGGTCGTCGTCACCCGGGTTGTCCAGGTCGATTACCACGACATCGGGCGAGGCCCCCACCAGTTCGGCCGGTGCGAACGAGGCCAGGTCGGAGGCATAGACGATGCTGGCACCATGCTCCAACAGGGCATCGCGCAGATGCGCGGAAAGCGTCGCATCGTCGAAAAGCAGTGCGACAGCCGTTCCACGCTCAGCCATGACGCCCTCCCAGGAGTTCGTTGATCTGCACGATGAGGTCGCCTTCCTGGTAGGGCTTGCCGATGTAGCGCGCCACGCCGATATCGAACGCACGCTGGCGATGCTTGTCGCCCGTACGCGAGGTGATCATCACGATAGGTACGCCGGAGAGGCGGTCTTCTGCCTTCATCTGTGTCGCCAGTTCGTAGCCATCCATGCGCGGCATCTCGATGTCGAGCAACATCAGGTCGGGAACGCGTTCGTTTAGTTTCTCCAGCGCGTCCACGCCATCCTTCGCGGTCATCACCTCGAAGCCATGACGTTCAAGCACACGGCCGGTGACCTTGCGCATGGTGATGGAATCGTCCACCACCATCACCAGCGGCTTGACGCGGATTTCGTCCTGCGCACGCGGCGCATGCGGCAGTTCGGCTTCGGCTTCGAATGCACGGCGGGCCACGCCATGGCGCACCAGCGGTGCCAGGTCGAGAATCACCAGCACCGAGCCGTCGCCCATGATCGTCGCGCCGAGGATGCCTGGCACCGAACTTACCTGCGGGCCCACCGGCTTGACCACGATCTCGCGCGAGCCGAGCACGGCATCCACGCGCACGGCCGCTCGCAGGTCGCCCGCGCGCACCATCAGCAGCGGAATTTCGCCTTCTTCCGACGACGAAATGGTGTGCAGGCCCAGCAACTGAGGCAGATCGTGGATGGCATGGTCTTCGCCGGCATATTCAAACACCGGCTCATCGTCCGCCATGCGATGCGCAAGCTCGTTCGGCTCCACCTGCGATACGCCATGCACGGAGGTCATGGGAATGGCGAAACTGGTTTCGCCGATGCGTACGATGAGCGCCTGGGTCACCGCCAGGGTGAACGGCAGGCGCATCACGAAGGTCGTGCCCTGCCCTCTGTGCGACTCGATGTCGAGCGTGCCGCCAAGCTGCTTGATCTCGTTGGCCACCACGTCCATGCCCACGCCGCGACCGGCGACCTGGGTCACCTTTTCGGCCGTGGAGAAACCCGGTACCTGGATCAGGCGATACAGCTGCTCGTCGGAAACACGGGTATCGGCTCGCAGCAAGCCGCGCTCGACGGCTTTTTCGCGGATGGCATCGCGGTCCATGCCCGCGCCGTCGTCGGACAGGCGTACGACGATCTCCGTTGCTTCACGGGCAACCTGGATGCGGACGGTGCCTTCGGGCGACTTGCCGGCCGCTTCGCGAGCCTCTGGGGTCTCGATGCCATGGGCGACCGCGTTGCGCAGCATGTGCTCGAAGGGCGCCTTGATGCGCTCAAGCATGTTGCGGTCCATTTCGCCGTTGGCGCCTTCGACCACCAGCTGGGCGCGCTTGCCCACATCGCCCGCCACCTGGCGCAATGTGCGGCGCAGGTTGGGCACCATTGCATCGAAGGGCAGCATGCGGGTCTGCATGAGGCCTTCCTGAAGCTCGGCGTTCACGCGTTGCTGCTGGAGCAGGAGGTTTTCCGACTGCCGGGTCAGGTCGTCGAGAATCGTCTGCAGCGACACCAGGTCGGATACCGATTCGGCGAGTGCACGCGAGTACTGCTGCAACTGCGAGAAGCGATCCAGCTCGAGAGGATCGAACGCGGAGGAACCGCTGTCCCGGTGTTCCTGGTGGTAGCGCGCGATGATCTGCGCCTCGGTTTCGATTTCCAGCATGCGCAGCTGGCTGCGCAGGCGATCCACGGTCTGTTCGTGTTCGGTGAGCGCCGTGCGGAAACTCGCCGTCTGCTGCTCCAGGCGTGCGCGATAGATCGACACTTCGCCCGCGTGATTCACCAGCGTGTCGAGCATGTCGGCGCGTACGCGGATCTGTTCCTGCGAACCACGCTGGAGATCCTCTTCCTCGAACTCGGGGAGAAGGTCCGGCAGGTCGCGCATGGGCGCAGGCGGCATCGCGGCGATGCGTTCGTCGCGGTAACTTTCCGCCGTGACGGTGTCAGGCGCGATAGGCGCACCGGCCAGACGGGCGAACGGTTCGATGTCCGCATCGGCCAGTGCAATGGGACGGCCCTGGGCAATGGATTGCACCATGCCGTGCAGGCGGTCGAAACCGCCCTCGGTGGCTTCGATGGCGGCACGATCGCTCTCGCGCTGGCCGGCGGCTACCGCGTCAAGCAGGGTTTCCATGGCATGGGCGAGATCGCCTACCGCGGCCATGCCTGCCATGCGTGCGCTGCCTTTGAGCGTGTGCAGGTCTCGCTGCAGGGAGGCGACGTGGTCGGGCTGTTGCGGGTCGGCACGCCAGGCGGCCAGTGCGCCGTCGGCGTGGTCGAGGATTTCTCGCCCTTCCTCGACAAACACTTCGAGCAGGTCAGGATCGATATCCGCATAAGGCGACACCCCGCTCTCTGTAGGAGCCGACCTCGTCGGCGACTCCTGCGGAGCGGAATGTTCTGTCTCGTCGATATCTTCCGGCGGTGAGGTGCCATGGTCGCCGACGAGGTCGGCTCCTACAAGAGCGGCGGGTGTCGTTTCTTCGGTATCTTCTGGCGGTGGGGCGTCGTGGTCGCCGACGAGGTCGGCTCCTACAAATGCGGGTGCCGTTTCTTCGGTATTTTCGGGTGGCGTGACCTCGCTGTCGCCGACAAGGGGCGCGATGGACGTTGCCGTGTCGAGCTTGTACCACTCGTCAGCTTGTGCCGGATCGTAGGCGAGGATGGGTTTCAGCTCGCCTTCCGGGCGATCTTCCGCGAAATCATCACCCAGGCTGGCAATGAAATCGGCGGTGAGGTCGCCCTCTTCCACGACCGGCTGCAACGGCGGCAGGTCGATGGGCGGCAGATCTTCGTCGCGATGCGCCAGTTCATCGGCAAGTTGCGCCGTGAGTTCGTCATCCTGCGCTTCGGGCGCAACAACGTCGCTCACGTCCTCGTCGTAAAGCGAAGGATCCGGCTCGTAAAGAATATGAGCCACCGTCGCTTCCGGCTGTTCGTCGCGCAACGCCGCGATACGCGACGCCAGCGAGGATACATCGGGAACCGGTGCTTGCGGCGTATCGAACAACGCCATCACGTGGTCGACGAGATCGGCCGCTTCGGCCAGCACCTGCACACCATCGCGGCGCAGCGGATGACCCGAAGCGCGCACGCGCTTGACCAGGCCCTCGAGCGGGGCAAGTACCTGGATCAGCAGCGGGATATCGACCATGCCGATGGCGCCGTGCAAGGTATGCACGGCGCGCAACAGCGCATCGTCGATCAGCAGTTCGCCATCACCTGCCTTTGCAAGGTTCGTACGGATCACGGCCAGGTACTGCGCTACTTCCGTACGCAGGATATCCAGCAGCACGGCATCCACCGGCGGCAGCGCCGGCTCGGGGAACGACGGCTCCGACACAACAGCCTCTTCCGCCTGCACCTGTCCATAGGACGCAAAGGCAGCAACGGGAACGGCTGCAATGGTGTCGCGCGGTACGCGGCGCTTCACCCGCGTGCGCACGGTATGCACGGAATGCTTCGCGACATCCTCGACGAAGGCGTTGTCGCCCATCGCAAGACGATCCGCGGTTTCCATGATGGCGGCAATCGGCGCCTCGGGGGCACCGGCACCTTCCAGCGCGGCTTTCAGTTCGGGCAACGCATCGATCGCATGGCGGACCAGCGCCTGCACACCCTCGTGGGGTGCGATGCTGCCCTCCAGCACGCGGTTGAGCATGTTTTCGACCTTCCAGGCGAATTCACCCAGAAGACGCGCGCCGACCAGTCGGCCTGACCCCTTCAGTGTGTGGAACGAACGCCGGATCGGCGTCAGGGCCTGGAGTTTCTCCGGTTCCTGCTCCCACTGCGCGAATGCCGCGCGAAGGTTGTCGATTTCCTCCTGGGTTTCTTCCAGGAAAATTTCGCGAATCTCTTCGTCGATGCCATCGATGGTGATCTGGAATCCGGCGAACTCGGCCATGCCATGGCCACCGACTTCCTGCTCGACCTCTTCCTCCACCTCGACCCAGTCCTCTTCCGGCGCATCCGCCACGAGAGGCGCTTCGGGCGGATGACTGGATACCGGCGACGGCGCACCAGCCATCGCCTCGACCTCTTCGTCGGTCGGCGGCTCGTCGATCAGGTCGAAGCTGTCGGCAAAACTGGATACCGTCTCGCCTTCGTCCACGCTGGTGGACGGCACGGCGATATGCTCGATGGCAGCAGACTCGATGTCTTCCAGCGCTTGCGCGCCCAGCTCCGTGACCGGCTCCTGCGATGGCACGGGCCAGTAGCCGAGTTCGGCAAGGCTCTGCTGCGTGACGTCGAGGATGTGCTCCAGGCCACCGCGGTGTTCGCGCGCGGCTTCGAGGTAATACTCCAGCGCAGCCAGGGCATCGGCGAGGCGGTCCATCTGCGTGCTGTTCGGCACGCGGCGGTCGCCCAGCAGTTCGCGATGGATGAACAGGCCGATGCCGTCGGCCAGCTCTGCCGGCCGGTTGGCACCCAGCATGCGCAGGGCACCGCCGATTTCCGCCATCAGGTCGGGTGTGCCTTCCAGCTCGCCATGTGACCACGACGACTCGACGAAGGCGACGATGGCATCCTTCACCTTCGATGTATTCGCCGTGGCCTCGCGCATCAGGGTGGCGAGAATCTGGCGGGCCTCGCTGCGCGGCAGGGGCGACGAACCGCCCTCGCCCACCAGTGCTTCGCCTTCGGCACCCAGACGGTCGATGTGATCGTCGAGCGATGCTTCCACATAGAGCAAGGCGCCCGCGACATCGAGCAGGGACTCCTCGTCCGGCGCACGCACGCCAGCGGCAATTTCACCGAGGATACGGCGCTGCTCGCCCACGACGCGACGCGGAACGCCCAGCGCCAGCATGCCCAGGGTGTCACCGACACGCTCAAGCACGTCCACCTGCTGGCCAAGCTGGCCCGGGTCGCTGTCGGACCGGCGCAGGAACAGATCCAGTGCTTCCTTCACCCGAAGCAGGTCTTCCTTGATGGCACCTGACACGGTATCGAGCAGGGCGCGATTGTGACCCGACATCGAACCACGGGCATGTTCCAGTTCCGCTTCGCGCGGCAGCAGGCCGTCGAGGCGATAGGTGCGGCGCAGTTCGTCGATCCGGTCGCTGCCCGAGCTGGCCTGGGCCACGTAATAAAGCAGTTTGCGCGCGAGATCGTCAGCGTCGCCGCCCAGCAGGGCATCCTCACCACGATCGAGCAATTCGCGGATGGAGCGATCGACACGACCGATCAGCTGGCGCACGTCCTTCTCATGACCGCGCAATACGCCGCGCTCCAAGCCTTCGAGCACGCCGGCGGCAATCCACCACAGGCGACGACCCGGCACCGAATAGCAACGTGCGGCGATGCTGTCGAGCGTGGCGCGCATGCCAAGCAACTGGCGCTCGCCCCCCTGTCCACGGAACCAGGCCAGCAACTGCTGCTGGAAACGCACGCGCAGTTCGGCGATCTCGCCGCGGGCCGCTTCGGTCACGGCGCGATCATCGGCACCCGGCGCGCCGGTCGGCAACACGGCATCGAGGTTCGGCGTGAACAGCACGGACTCGTGCAGCAGCTGTTCGCCACGGCTGGCACGCAGATCATTGAGCAGCGGCAGCAGGACGACGGGCACGTCGCGATGGCCGCTTTGCAGGCGCTCCAGGTAATCGGGCATCTGCATCATGCCGCGCATGAGCGCCGCATAGGCCTCGTCACGCTGGGCCACATCGCCGTCGATGAGCGCGGCCACCAGGGCCTCCATCTCACCCACGACCATGGCCGCGCCGTACAGCTCGACCATGCGCAGCGTGCCGTGCACCTGGTGCAGGTCGGCCGCACAGGTGTGCATCACGTAGGTATCGCGCGGGTCCTCGACATAGGATTCGAGGGCCTGGCGCGCCTTGGCCAGGGCGTCGTCCAGTTCCGCCTTGACCCAGTGCAGCGTGGTGAATTCGTTGTGGTCTTGAAGTCTCACTGCGATCAGCCCGGCAGCTTGAAGTTCGCGACGGACAGGCGAAGGTCGTTCGCCAGCTGTGCCAGGTTACCGATCGATTCGGCTGTCTGGCTCGCGCCCAGCGAAGTCTGCGACGTGATCTCCTGGATCACGTTCATCGTCGCCGACGTATCCGTCGCCGCTGCCGACTGCTGGCGTGCCGCCGCGGAAATGTTCTGAATCAGTGCCGACAGATCGTTCGACACGCGTTCGATATCACCCAGTGCCGTGCCCGCGTCCTCGGCCAGACGGGCACCGGCCACCACTTCGGCGGTGGTCTGCTCCATCGAGCTCACCGCTTCGTTGGTGTCGGACTGAATGGTCTGCACCAGGGTCTCGATGCGCTTGGTCGCGCTCGCGGAGCGTTCCGCGAGGCGCTGCACTTCGTCCGCCACCACCGCGAAGCCGCGACCGGCCTCACCGGCCGAGGCGGCCTGGATGGCCGCGTTCAGCGCGAGGATATTGGTCTGCTCGGCGATGTCGTTGATGAGTTCCACGATGGAGCCGATTTCCTGCGACGACTCGCCCAGGCGCTTGATGCGCTTGGAGGTTTCCTGGATCTGGTCGCGGATGGAGTCCATGCCCTGGATGGTCTCGCGCACCACTTCGGCACCGCGTGACGCGATCTGCACCGAGCGCTGCGCCACGTCGGCCGACTCTGCGGAATCCTTCGACACCGTATCCATCGAGGTCGCGATCTGGTTGATCGCCGAGGTGGCGGAGGTGATCTGCTGCGCCTGCTGCTCGGCCGCGTCGGCCAGGTGCATCGCGGTGGCCTGGGTTTCCTGGGCCGCCGCCGACACGCGCACGGCGGTCTCGTTGATGGTGGTGACGAGGTTGCGCATCTCGTCCACCGCGGAGTTCATGGCGTCCGCGATGGCACCCGTGATGTCCTCGGTCACTGTGGCCTTGATGGTCAGGTCGCCTTCGGCGAGCGTGCCCATCTCGTCCAGCAGCCGCATGATCGCGACCTGGTTACGCTGGTTGAGTTCGGAGGTGGTCTCGAAACGGCGACGCTGGTCGCGCACGAGGTTGTAGACGAGCAGCAGCGCGAAGAGCACGGCGCCGATGGCACCCAGCAGGCCCCACCACACGTTCGGGAACAGCCGGGTGAGCGGCAGCCTGGCGATCTGGTCGGCCGCTTCGTTCGCGCGCAACAGCACGGTCTGAGAATCGAGTGAGGCCTGGTTGCCGGCGCGCTTGACGTCCTGGAGGTTGGGCGAGGCGGCCACGAGCTGGGTTACCGGATCCACCAGTTCCGCCCACGATCCCTGCATGCCGTCGAGGATCTTGTGCGCGTTGGTGTCGCCGATGGCGCGCACACCGCCGTCCGGGTTACCGTCGATGAGGCCCTTCAGCACCGAGCCGTAGAGCTGTGCGTCGCGCGAGAGGCCATCCGCTGCCGACTGCGATGCATCGCCACCCTGCAGGATCTCCTGCACGCGGCGGATCATGCGGTCGGCCATGAGCATCCAGCGCGCCAGGGTGAAGGTCTGCTCCACCGAGGCATTCTTCTGCTGGACGATGTTCATCACCTCGTCCGCGCGGGCGTTCAGCAGCGGCATCTGCTTGGCGAACAGGTCGGCACGCTCACCGGAGGAGAGCACCAGGTCCTTGTTGTTCAGGATCTTGCCGATGTCCGCATCGAGCTGGTGCCAGGCATTGGCCAGGTTGCCGATGGTGCGGCCCGACTGCGTGGCGTTGTCGTCGGCGTAGGCCGGCATGCCTGTCTTGATATCGCCCTTCACCAGGCGCTGCACCGCCGAATCGATGGTGTTGCGGGTGGCGGCCAGCTCGCGGAAGGAGTCGCGGTTGCCATCGGAGGCCTCCAGCGCGTACTTCGCGGTCTGCTGCGACAACACCTGCACCTGCGTGGTGAGCGCAATGGCCTCGCGATCCTCGCCGTTCTTGTTGTTGAGCCACCAGAAGTCGACCGACGCCAGGCCGATCGCCAGCAGCAGGAACACGATGACGATCGTGTACCCGCGTTCCCGGCCTGCGCCGCTTGCTGTCGTACTCATAACCACCACCTCACGCAAACCTGGCCAGACGAAGCGGCCCGACAGGGGCCACCTCCCGCGTTCCTGTAACAGCCCGGCCACACGGCCGTGCCGCCCCCCACCTGGGACGCCCTAGAGCGCCGCCTGCCGGAAATCCGGCGCACGAACCAGACGGCTCATGCTGAATAGCCCGAACGATTGCTCGCCGAGCTGGATATTCCCGGAGACAAACCGCGCCACGCGCGGGTCGGTCTCCTGTTCGCCCTCGTCGCGACGACCTTCGTCCATAGTCCGCTGGCCGAACACTTCGTCCACCAGCAGGCCCACCGTGCCGCCGTGCTGGCGCACCAGCAGCAGGCGCGCACGCTCTGAAGACGGCGTGCGCTCGTCGAAAAGGAAGCGCCCGAGGTCGATCGCCGGCACGAGATTGCCACGCACGTTCGCCACGCCCATCAGCCACGGCTGGGTGCCGGGCACGTTGGTGAGCGGCGGCACCGCGAGCAGTTCGTTGATCTCGTCGATGCCGCTCACGAAATGGCGACGCCCCACGCGAAAGCCGATGCCGCGCCACAGGCCCGTGTCCTCCACCTGTTCGGGCGTGCCGGCCGCATGGGCCACGCAGGCGCGCTCGTAATAGGCGAGGAGCTCGAAGGGGGTAAGTGCCGCGTTCTCGCTCATGGTGTCCTCAGTGCGTGCGCTGCGAGAGCAACCCGTTGATGGTCGAGAGCAATTCCTTCTCGTTCACCGGCTTGGTGATGAAGGCCTTGGCGCCCTGGCGCAGCCCCCATACCCGGTCGGTTTCCATCGACTTGGTGGTGATCATCACCACCGGTACGTCGGCCGTGGCCGGGTCCCGGCTCAGGGTGCGCGTAGCCTGGAAGCCATTCATGCCGGGCATGATGACGTCCATGATGACGAGGTCGGGCTTGCTCGAACGGATGCGGTCGATGCCGGCTTCGGCATTGTCCACGCTTGAAACGGAGAAACCCGCCTTTTCGAGCAGCGTGGTGAACACGCGGACGTCGGTGGGCGAGTCGTCGATAATCAGGATGTTTGCCACTCGTCCCCCTGGACGTGGTTGCATGACATTGAAGTGGGATCAGTTGGCCGTTGCGTAGCGATGGATCGCGCCGAGCAGCTCGTCGCGGGTGAACGGCTTGGTGAGGTACTGCTCGGCGCCGACGATGCGACCCCGGGCCTTGTCGAACAGGCCGTCCTTGGAGGACAGCATGATCACGGGCGTACCCCGGAACTGGGCATTGTTCTTGATGAGCGCGCAGGTCTGGTAGCCGTCCAGGCGCGGCATCATGATGTCCACGAAGATGATGTTGGGCTTCTGGTCGGAAATCTTCGCCAGGGCCTCGAAGCCATCGACCGCGGTCAGCACATCGCAGCCTTCCTTCTTCAGCAGGGTCTCGGCCGTGCGTCGGATGGTTTTCGAATCGTCGATGACCATGACCTTCAAGCCGGTCAGGTCGGTACCACGTTCGTTGTCGTTCACTACGCCCCCGTACCACACCAAAAAACCGCAATCCCGCCGCAGCATAGCCGGTCGTCGCCGGTCATTTCGTGCGCCAGGTCGAAAGTCCGGGGTCGCAAGACCCCGCGGGACCACTCTGGTGGCGGTCCTTGGGTCCGCTGTTTAAAGGTTGGGTCGGGTGGCGTCAAGGAGAATTGTTCTTAAACCGGGCCGCCCCAACTAAACTGCCCGTCTTCACGAATCGGACCTCCGCCATGTCCCTGACCGTCGCCGTCCTGATGGACCCCATCCGCGCCATCAAGATCGCCAAGGATTCCACCTTCGCCATGTTGCTGGAGGCCACGCGCCGCGGCCACACCCTTTTCTACATGGAGCAGGGCGACCTGGCGTTGCGCGGAGGCGAGGCCTGGGCCCGCCTGCGCCCGCTCACGGTGAAGGAAGACCCGGCCGATTGGTTCACCCTGGGCGAGGCCGTGTGGCGCCCCCTGGGCGAGATCAACGTGGTGCTGGCCCGCAAGGATCCACCGGTGGACGAGCAGTTCATCTACGACACCATGGTGCTGGAAGCCGCCCAGAAAGCCGGCTGCAACGTGGTGAACGACCCGCGCAGCCTGCGCGACTGCAACGAGAAGCTGTTCGCCCTGCAGTTCCCCCAGTGCATCACGCCGACCCTGGTCTCGCGCGATCGCGGCGAGCTGAAGGCTTTCGTGGCCGAGCATGGTGAGGCGGTGCTCAAGCCGCTGGACGGCATGGGCGGCCGCGGGATCTTCCGGGTGAAGGCCGGCGACAGCAACCTCAACTCCATGCTGGAGACCCTGCTCGACGGCAACCGTCATTTCGCCATCGCGCAGAAGTACATCCCGGAGATCACCAAGGGCGACAAGCGCATCCTGCTGATCGACGGCGAGCCGGTGCCGTATGCGCTGGCCCGTATTCCGCAGGGTGACGAGTTCCGCGGCAACCTCGCCGCGGGTGGCCGCGGCGAAGGCATCCCTCTTTCGGAGCGCGACCGCTGGATCGCCGCCCAGGTGGCGCCCGAACTGCGCCGCCGCGGCCTGCGCTTCGTGGGGCTCGACGTGATCGGCGACTACCTGACCGAGATCAACGTCACATCTCCGACCTGCATCCGCGAACTGGACGCCCAGTTCGGCATTAACATCGCGGGGTTGCTCTTCGACGCGATCGAGGCCTGATGACCACCCGCACCACCGGCGCCGACCTCTTCGGCGCCACGCTGCTGTTCTCGCTGCTGTTGCACGGTGTCGTCATCCTCGGCATCACCTTCGAGGCGGAGAAGCCCAAGCCCAGCCTGCCGACGCTGGACGTCACCCTCGTGGACGTCGCCAACGCCGAGCAGCCGGACAAGGCCGACTTCCTCGCCCAGGCCAGCAACAGCGGCGGCGGTGAACACGACAAGGCGCGGCGTCCCGCCGAGCCGGTGTCCGGCCCGTTGCCCACGCCCAACCGGGGCGTGACGCCGGAGCCGAAGGAAGCCCAGGCCCCGGCCCCGCACGAAAGCTCGCCGACGCAGCTGCTCACCACGTCGGGTGAATCGGCCTTTGCCGTAGATACCCACAAGGAGCGCAGCGAGCAGGCGCCTCAGCCCTTGCCGGTGTCGGACGAAGAGGTGCAGCGCAAGCTGGAGATGGCGAAGCTCGCCGCCGAGGTGCGCGACCAGTCCGAGGCGTATGCCAAGCGACCGAAAAAGAAATTCATTTCGTCCAATACGCGTGAATACGCCTACGCGGCCTACATGAAGGGCTGGGTGGGTCGCGTGGAGCGCGTGGGCAACCTCAACTACCCCGACGAAGCCCGGCGGCAGGGGGTGTATGGGGAGCTGGTGCTTACCGTGGGGCTCAGCCGGGATGGCTCGATCAAGAGCATCGACGTGATCAAGAGTTCGGGCCACAAGCTGCTGGACGATGCCGCCCAGCGCATCGTCCGGCTATCGGCGCCCTTCCCTGCACTGCCTGCCGACAAGAGCCGGGTGGATGAGCTGTACATCACCCGCACCTGGCAGTTTTTGCCGGGGAATGTGCTCAAGAATTATTGATGGGTACGGCCCCTCGGGCCGGTCGCGCGCGAGGCGCGCTCCTACACGGATTGCGCTTCGGGCCGGTCGCGCCCCTACAAAATCACCCTGTAGGAGCGCGTCTTGCGCGCGACCGGTCCAAGCGGCACCCGGCACGACCGGCACCACCGCTACGCCCCCCTACCTGCCGCCAGGCAACAACTGATCCACCTCACTCACGTACGCCTTCTTCGCCGCCCGGTCCCACACGCACAACTCGCGCCCCGGCGCACCCTTCATATGCTTCTGCGGATACGTCCCCGCCAGCACCAGCGCCGTCACCGGTACCCGGTCGTCGTACTGGATCGTGCCGCCCACGGGCTTCACATCCTTCAGCCCGCTGGCCGCCACGCAGGCATCCACCACCGTGCGTTCATATGCCGTCCATGCCGCCGGTGACGACGCCTGCGCCATGGCGGGCGACAGCACGACGCAAACGGCAAGAAAACCCTTCCCAAACATCATGTTTCGCATGAATGTGCCTCCTTTTGACCATGGGCACACCCTACGCGAAGCGGCCTGAATCCCGGCGCACGCCAGCGCCCTTAGCGGCTACAATGGCCCCATGACCAACGCCAGCACATTCGCGGGACAATTCCTCATCGCGATGCCCTCGCTCACCGAGGCGCCGTTCGCACGCGGCGTGGCCTTCCTGTGTCAGCACGGCGAAGACGGCGCGGTCGGCCTGCTCATCAACCAGATCTCCGAATACCGCCTGGGCGATGTACTGGCCCAGATGAAACTGCACTGCGAAGATCCCGAGATCGCCGACTACCCGGTTCTCATCGGCGGCCCCGTGCAGCAGGAGCGCGGCTTCGTGCTGCATCGCGAACACGGTCACTGGGATTCCAGCTACCGGGTCAACAAGGACTGGTCCGTCACCACCTCCCGCGACATCCTCGTGGCCATGGCCAAGGGCGAAGGCCCGCGCCGTGCCGTGGTCACGCTGGGCTACTCCGGCTGGGATGCCGGCCAGCTGGAACAGGAGGTCATGGACAACGCGTGGCTCACCACCCGCGCCGACGAGCACATCGTCTTTGATACCCCCATCGACGAACGCTGGCATGCCGCCACGCGCACGATGGGCGTGCACGATCCCTTCCAGCTTACCGGCTACGCCGGTCACGCCTGACCCATGAGCTGTCTGTTCGGATTCGACGTCGGCACCAAAATCGTCGGCGTTGCCGTCGGCAACCGGCTCACCGGCACGGCCCGCGCACTTGCCGCGATTCCCGTCCGTGATGGCCAGCCCGACTGGCAAGCCCTCGATGCCCTGCGCACCGACTGGCTGCCCGAAGAGCTCGTGGTGGGCCTGCCGCTCGACAACGACGGCAAGGAGCAACCGATGACGCGCACCGCGCGCCGGTTCGCCCAGCGCCTTACGGATCGCTACAAGCTTCCGGTCGTGTTCACCGACGAGCGCATGAGCTCGCAGGAAGCCGCGCGCCGCTTCGCCGCTGGCCGCGCCGCCGGCACACGCAAACGCTCCGATGCGAAATCCATCGACGCCGAGGCTGCCGCTGTCATCCTCGAGTCGTACCTCATCCAAGAATGATCCGTTCCACCTCCCGCTTGAGGAAGTCATGTCACATCGCCTGCGCCACCTGACCACCCTCGAGAACCTTCCGCGCGAAGCCGTCGAACGCATCCTCGACCGTGCCAACAGCATGCGCGACGCCACCGCGCACGGCACGCGCAAGCTCGACCTGCTTGCCGGCCGCACGGTGCTCAACCTGTTCTTCGAGCCCTCCACGCGCACACGCACCTCGTTCGAACTGGCTGCGCGCCGGCTGGGCGCCGACGTCATCAACTTCGACATCGGCCTGTCTTCCACCAGCAAGGGCGAAGAACTCTTCGACACCCTGCACACGCTGGAAGCCATGCACCTGGACGCGATCATCGTGCGCCACAAGGTATCGGGCACGCCGGAGGAACTGGTCAAGCATGCGATGAGCGGCGTCTCCGTGGTCAATGCCGGCGACGGCAACCGTGCGCATCCCACGCAGGGCCTGCTCGACGCGCTCACCATCCGCAACCATCACCCCGACATGCGCAAGGTCAAGGTCGCCATCTGCGGTGACGTGCGCCACTCGCGCGTAGCGCGCTCCGATGTGCATGTGCTGACCGCCCTTGGCGCCAAGGACATCCGCATCGTGGGCCCGGCATCCCTCCTGCCACCCGAGGGGGAGTTGAAGGGCGTCACGTATCACGAGAATTTCGACGAAGCCATCGAGGGCGTGGATGCCGTCATCATGCTGCGCCTGCAGAAGGAGCGCATGGCGTCCACCGACCTTCCCGACGAAGCCGCCTACTTCGAGCGCTACGGCCTCGATACCCGTCGCCTCGCCCGTGCCGCCAAGGGCTGCCTGGTGATGCACCCCGGCCCCATCAACCGTGGCATCGAGATCGCCACCGACGTGGCCGACGGCGCCCAGTCGCGCATCCTTGAGCAGGTGGGCAATGGCGTGTTCGTGCGCATGGCGGTACTGGCGGAAGTCATGGGCAGGTAAGGGCCTGGAAGGTTCTTGCCTAAAACGGGCAGCGACTGAACAAGGATCTCCGCGCGTCCGGTGGAGGCGCCAATCCGCCTGCGCTCTCCGGCATAATGGCCGGACCAAGGGACCAACCTGAACAACGGGATACATGATGCGACCGACGAAGCGACTTCTCGCCCTCGGCATCGCCAGCGTGCTGCTGGCGGCCTGCGGCCATAAGGACAAGGATGCACCGCTGGCTTTCGTGCCGGCCGACACGCCCTACGTGGTAGGCACCCTCGACAAGCTCGACGATGACGCCTACGGCGCCATCATGGCCCAGGCCAACAGCGAGCTGCCGGGCCAGGTCACCCAGATGAAGTCGTTCGCCCAGGATCTCGAAGCCAAGGGCAACAAGGACGGTGCCAACCTCCTGCGCGCCTTCGCCGCCGAGTTCGACGGCAAGTCCGCCGAGGACGCCGTGAAGAACATGGGCCTCGACATCAAGACGGGCTCGGCTATCTACGGCCTCGGCCTGGCGCCGGTCCTGCGCGTGTCGCTGGCCGACACGACCGCATGGGACGCCTTCGTGGGTCGTCTCGAAACCGCTTACGGCAAGAAGCTCGACACCGCCGATGCCGGTGGCCAGTCGTACCGCCACGTCACCCTGTCCGATTCCGGCATCCAGCTGGTGATCGCCACGGTGGGCAAGCAGGCCGTCGCCACGCTGCTCCCGGCCGACGCCGGCCAGCCGCAGATCCGTCAGGCGCTGGGCGCCGATCGTCCCGAGAAGAACATCCAGGACGACGGCCGTCTCACCGACCTCGCCAAGGACAAGGGCTACAAGGATTACGTGGTCGGCCAGATCGACTTCACCCGCCTGCTGCCGCTGGTCGCCGGTGGCAAGGACCCGCTGTTCTCCACCTTCGTCAAGCAGCAGGCGAAGAAGACCGGCGAGCCGGAACCGCAGATCCCGGCTTCCTGCCAGACCGAAGCCACCCGCATCGCCGCGCGCGTGCCGTCGCTCAGCTTCGGCTACACCCGCCTCGACACCAAGCACCAGGACCAGCGCGTCGACGTGGCCCTGGCCGACGACATCACCAAGGCCTTCTCGGGCCTGAAGGTGGAGCTGCCGGGCCTGGGCACCGATGCCACCGCACCGTTCGACATCAGCCTCGCGCTGCCGGTCGAGCAGATCCGCACGTTCTTCACCTCGCAGGCCGAAGCCGTTGCCGCCAAGCCGTTCGAATGCCCGGCCTTCGCCAGCATGAACGACAGCTACGCCAAGCTCGGCCAGACCATGCAGCAGGCCGCCATCCCGCCGTTCGGCGACGTCCGCGGCATCCGCATCGTGCTCGACTCGTTCAAGCCGGCTGTTCCGCCCGCCCAGCTCCCGGCCGTCACCGGTCGCATCGTGCTCGGCACGCGTAACCCGGCCGGTCTCGTCGCCATGGCTCAGGCCGTGCTCGGCGGCGACTTCAAGCTGGCCGCCGACGGCAAGCCCACCGCCCTGCCGCAGAACGTCACTGCCTCGTTCGGCATGCCGGCCTGGGCCGCCATGAGCAACCAGGCCGTGGCCATCGGCGTGGGCGAAGGCGAAGACGCCAAGCTCGACGACGTGCTCAAGGCCACCACGGGCGATGCCGGCCGCGTGAGCCGCCTGCACCTCAATGGCGACATGTACCGTTCGTGGGTCGACGTGATGGCCGAAAAGGCCCAGACGTACGCCAGCGCAATGAACGATGCCGCCAAGGCCGACGACGCTCCGGAAGACCAGTCCTCCGCCGCGAACGCCGCCAACCGCTCCAAGGCCCAGTTCGATGCGATGAAGGCCCAGGCCGCCCGCGTGCAGCAGGTGTCCGGCGAAGCCCACATCGAAGACAAGGGCCTCGTGTTCACCGGTTCGGTGGAATACAAGTAAGCCGCTTTCTGCCTGAAATGCAGAGCTTTGAGAGGGCGCCCATGGGCGCCCTCTTTCTTTACCTGCCATGTAGGAGCGCGCCTTGCGCGCGACCGGGTTGTCGCGATGACCGGTCGCGCGCAAGGCGCGCTCCTACATGGCATGTCCTGTTATCGGTACGGTGCGCACCCACAAAACTGAACAACGTGCTGCGATGGCGACAGATCGTTCACGAATGCGCTGGTTCCATAGCTACCGCGACTACGGTAGCCACATCGTGTGGCCCCGCTCGCCAACCTCATTGTGCGTAAAGGAGTTCACCCATGAACCATGCCAACCTCCGCAAGGCCCTGTTTGCTGCCGCCCTCGTCGCCGGTCTCGGCACGGTCCCGTTCGCGCAGGTGTATGCCCAGGACTCCGCCGCTGCCGCTTCCAAGGGCGACAACCAGACGGTCGCCGGCAAGGCTGACGATACCTGGATCACCACCAAGGTGAAGTCCGAGTTTGCCGCCAACAAGAGCGTCAAGGGCAGCGATATCTCCGTGAGCACCACCGAAGGCGTCGTGACGCTGACCGGCACCGTTGCCACGGCGAAGGAAAAGAGCCACGCCGAGGCGATCGCCAAGAAGATCAAGGGCGTGAAGAGCGTCGATGCCAGCGGCCTGACCGTGTCGGCTGCGGCCAAGTAATAAGAAATACAGTTGGTGATCGACTTGAGGGCGCCCTTGCGGCGCCCTTTTTTTCGGCCTTTTTTTGTAGGAGCGCGCCTTGCGCGCGACCGGGGTTGTCGCAATAACCGGTCGCGCGCAAGGCGCGCTCCTACAGGGTCATATGGTCAGCGGCGAAGGCAGAGGTCGAGGCGGGGCCAGGGTCAACGGCAAAGGCAGAGGTCGAGGCGAGGCCAGGGTCAGCGGCGGAGGATGCCGCCGAAGCCGTTGCGGTCGTCGGTTTTCTCAATTTCCACGCCTTCGAGGCCCTGCGACAGGGTGTGTGCGTCGCCGCCCTGGGCGAGCTTGATGCGCAGGCGCACCTCGTTCGTGCTGTCGGCGTGGCGTAGCGCATCTTCGTAGCTGATTTCGCCCGCGTGATACAGCTCGACCAGGCTCTGGTCGAACGTGCGCATGCCCAGCTGGTTGGAGTCGCGCATCAGTTCCTTCAGCTTGTGCACCTCACCCTGGCGGATGTAGTCCTGCGCCAGTGGCGTGCCCAGCAGCACCTCGACCGCCACGCGACGCGCCTTGCCGTCCGGCGTGGGAATCAGCTGCTGGGCCACGATGCCCTTGAGGTTCAGCGAAAGATCCATGAACAATTGCTGGCGACGGTCTTCGGGGAAGAAGTGCAGGATGCGGTCCAGTGCCTGGTTGGCATTGTTCGCATGCAGCGTGCACAGGCAAAGGTGGCCGGTTTCCGAGAAGTTGATCGCGTGTTCCATCGTCTCGCGCGTGCGCACTTCGCCGATCATGATCACGTCAGGGGCCTGGCGCAGGGTGTTCTTGAGCGCGTTTTCCCAGCTGTCGGTATCGATGCCCAGTTCGCGCTGCGTGATGATGCAACCCTCGTGCCGGTGCACGTATTCGATGGGATCCTCGATGGTGATGATGTGACCGGTGGAATTCTGGTTGCGATAGCCGATCATCGCGGCCAGCGAGGTCGACTTACCGGTACCCGTACCGCCCACGAAGATGATGATGCCGCGCTTGGTCATCGCCAGCTGTTTCACGATCGGCGGCAGGCTCAGCTCGTCCACGGTGGGGATCTTCGACTCGATCCTTCGCAGCACCATGCCCACGCAGTTGCGCTGGTAGAAGCACGACACGCGGAAACGGCCGATACCCGAGGCACTGATCGCGAACTGGCATTCGTGGGTTTTCTCAAACTCCTCGCGCTGGTTGGGGGTCATCACGTTGAGCACCATGTCGCGCGCCTGCTGCGCGGACAAAGGACTCTGGGTGATGGGCACGATACGCCCCTGCACCTTCATGGAAGGCGCGACGCCGGCGGTGATGAACAGGTCGGAGGCCTGTTTGTGCACCATCAGCTTGAGGAAGGAGGTGAAATCGAAGTCGCTCATGGCTTGGGCACGGCTCGGGAGTGGGGAGGACGACTTCCGCTCAGCGGAAGGCTTCCTTGTTTTTCGCGTACATCGCGCCTTCCTGGCGTGTGATGAGGCCGCGCTTCACCAGGTCCAGCAGGTTCTGGTCGAGGGTCTGCATGCCGTACTGCTGGCCGGTCTGGATGGCGGAGTACATCTGCGCCACCTTGTCTTCGCGAATGAGGTTGCGGATGGCCGGGATGCCTACCATGATCTCGTGCGCCGCCAGGCGACCGCCGCCCACTTTCTTCAGCAGTGACTGCGAGATGACCGCGCGCAGCGACTCGGAAAGCATGGAGCGCACCATGGGCTTCTCGCCCGCCGGAAACACGTCGATGATACGGTCGATGGTCTTGGCGGCCGACGAGGTATGCAGGGTGCCGAACACCAGATGGCCCGTTTCCGCGGCGGTAAGCGCCAGGCGGATGGTTTCCAGGTCGCGCAGTTCGCCTACAAGGATGTAATCCGGATCTTCGCGCAGCGCGGAACGCAGCGCCTCGTTGAAACCGTGGGTGTCCCGGTGCACTTCGCGCTGGTTGACGAGGCACTTCTGCGAGGTGTGCACGAATTCGATCGGGTCCTCCACGGTGAGGAGGTGGCCGTATTCGGTCTTGTTGATGTGATCGACCATGGCCGCCAGGGTGGTCGACTTGCCCGAGCCCGTGGGCCCGGTGACCAGGATCAGGCCCTGGGGCTGCTCGATCAGCTCGCGGAAGATGCGCGGTGCGCCCAGGTCTTCCAGGGTGAGCACTTCGGACGGAATGGTACGAAACACGCCGCCGGCACCACGGTTGTGGTTGAAGGCGTTGACGCGGAAGCGGGCCAGGCCTGGGATTTCGAACGAGAAATCGACCTCAAGGAATTCCTCATAGTCACGCCGCTGCTTGTCCGACATGATGTCGTAGATCAGCGCGTGGACCTGCTTGTGCTCCAGCGCGGGGATGTTGATGCGGCGCACGTCGCCGTCCACGCGGATCATCGGCGGGAGACCGGCAGAAAGGTGCAGGTCGGAGGCCTTGTTCTTCACGGAGAAGGCAAGGAGTTCGGCGATGTCCATCGGTGTCCCCTATCTTGAAGGGGCATAGGTAAGCATGCCCGGGGGTCGGCGGCAAGGCGCGGGGCATATATGCTTTGCCCAATGTGAAAAGCGTCTCGAACGGAGCACACCCACCATGAATCGGATCGCCTTCATCGGCGGCGGCAATATGGCCCAGGCCCTCATCGCGGGGATGATCCGCCATGGCGCCCAGCCCGGCGGCATCGCCGTGGCCGAACCGCGCGCAGAAGCCCTCCAGGAGCTTTCGCGGGAGTACGGCGTCGCCACCTACACCGACAATCTCGACGCGGCCGAGGGAGCCTCCATCCTCGTCCTGGCCGTGAAACCGCAGGTCATGGCCGAGGTATGCCGGGCGCTGCGCCCGGTGGTGCAGAAATACCGCCCGGTGGTGATCTCCATCGCCGCGGGCATCCGCATCGCCCAGCTCGAACGCTGGCTGGATGCCGCCCTGCCAGTGGTCCGCTGCATGCCGAATACGCCCGCCATGTACGGTGCGGGGGCTACCGGCCTCTACGCCAATGCCCGGGTCAGCGCGCCGCAACGTGCCGAGGCCCAGCATGTGCTCGATGCCGCCGGGCTCACCGTCTGGGTGCCTGACGAAGACCAGTTGGACATCGTGACGGCCATCTCCGGCTCCGGCCCGGCCTATTTCTTCCTCATGGTCGAGGCGCTGGAGAACGCGGCCTTCGCCCAGGGCATGTCGCGGGAGACCGCGCGGGCCCTTGCCGCGCAGACGGCGCTGGGCGCCGGCCGTATGCTGGTGGAGAGCGGCGAGACGGCAGCCACCCTGCGCAAGCGGGTCACCTCGCCCAACGGCACCACCCAGGCCGCCCTGGAGAGTTTCCAGGTTGACCATTTTCCCGCCGTCGTGGCGCGTGCCGTGGACGCGGCCCGCCAGCGTGGCGTTGAACTCTCCGAATCCATGGAATCGAACACGTGAATTACCTGACCAACGCCGGCGCCCTGATCCTGCAGTTTGCCTTCGGCGCCCTAGTGACCCTGTTCGTGCTGCGCATCCTCGCCGAGGCCTGCCGTGCGGACTTCCACAACCCGATCTGCCAGTTCATCTACCGCTTCACCAATCCAGTGCTGCGTCCGCTGCGCAAGGCGCTGCCGAACTTCCGCCGGATCAACACCGGCGCCCTGGTGATCGCGCTGGTGCTGGAATGCGTGAAGGTACTGCTGGTGCTGGCCCTGGGCGGCATTCCGCTCGCGCCGGTCGGCATCCTCGTGATGGGTTTTGCCGAATTGCTCGATTTCTTCCTGCTGACATGGATCGTGATCGTCTTCGCGTGGTCGCTGATGAGCATGTTTTCGAGCGATCGCTACCACCCGGTAGCGCGCCTGCTGTCGAGCCTGGCCGAGCCGCTGGTGCGCCCGCTGCGTGGGCGCATGACCATCGGCGGGCTGGATTTCTCACCGACGGTGGTGCTGCTGGGGTTGTTCCTGGCGCGCATCCTGGTGGCACAGCCGATCCTCGACCTGGGCGGCCGGCTGGTGCTGGCGGGTTGATGGTGGTCAGAAAGCGCCGTGTGGTGATTTCCGCCTGACCGGTCGCGCGCAAGGCGCGCTCCTACACCAGCCGCCCTGCACGAGCCCGCCCGCGCGACCCGTCCAGAGCCGCCCTGTAGGAGCGCGCCTTGCGCGCGACCCAGCCAAAGCCGCCCTAGAGGAGCCCGCCCGCGCGCCACCTGTCCAAAGCCACCCTGCAGGAGCCCGCCCCCGCGACCCGCCCAAAGCCACCCTGTAGGAGCGCGCCTTGCGCGCGACCGGTCAAGGCGACACGCCTGGTGCGCTCAACGACCGCCCACCCTCCGTGCATCCACCACGTTCGGCAGCGCGGTCAGTCGCCCCAGCAACATCGACAGCTGCTCGTAATCCTTCACCCTCAGCGTAAAACGCATCTCCACCTCGCCCGTGCGCACATGCACGCGGCTCGACGAGGCCACGATATGCGGGCCAACATTGCTGATCGTGGTCGCCACGTCCTTCTGCAAACCCTTGCGGTCGTACCCGCGCAGCTCGATGTCCACCTCGTAGTTCTGCACCTCCACCCGCCCCCAGTTCACCTCGATCACGCGATCGGGGTCCTTCCGGGCCAGGCGAGCCAGCGCGGCACAGTCGGCACGATGCACCGATACGCCACGCCCCCTGGTGATGAACCCCCGCACCGGGTCGCCCGGCAGCGGCTGGCAGCAGCGGGCCAGAGTGGTGAGCAGGTTGCCGACGCCCTCGATGGACAACGCACCCCGATCACGCTGCGCCACACGCGAGGCCACCGGTGCGGTGGACTGCGTGATCTCCGGCTCGACCGGCTCCTGCAGCGCGCGGGCCACCTGCCCCAGCGAGACTTCGCCCAGCGCCACCGTGACGAACAGTTCCTCGACGCTCTTCAGCTTGAACGTGGTGGCAAGCTTCGCCAGATCCACGTCGTCCAGCGCAAGACGGCGCAGCTCTTTTTCCAGCGACAGCTTGCCCGCCACGATATTCGCGTCGTGCGCCGTGCGCCGGAACCACGAACGCACCTTCTCCTTCGCGCGCGTGGTGTTGAGATAACCATGATGCGACGACAGCCAGTCGCGGCTGGGCTCTGACACCTTGGTGGTAAGGATTTCCACACGATCCCCGCTACGCGGTGACGTGGTCAGCGGCACGATGCGGCCGTTGATCTTGGCGCCACGGCAACGATGCCCCACCTCCGTATGGATGTGGTAAGCGAAATCGAGCACGGTAGCGCCACGCGGCATGTCGATGACCTCGCCCTTGGGCGAGAGCACGTATACGCGATCTTCCATCAGCTCCGTGGCGAAACCGGCGGCGAGATCGGCGTCGTCTTCCCCTTCGCCACGCGGCTCCAGCAGCTTGCGCATCCAGGCGATCTTCGCCTCGAACTCGGCATCTGCACCGCCGCCTTCCTTGTAGCGCCAGTGCGCGGCCACGCCCAGCTCGTTGGCGCGATGCATCTCGTGGGTGCGGATCTGCACTTCCAGCGTCTTGCCTTCGGGACCGACCACAGCGGTATGCAGCGATCGATAACCGTTGCCCTTGGGTCGCGCGACGTAATCGTCGAATTCACCCGGCAGATGCGGCCACAGGCTATGCACGAGGCCCAGCGAGGCATAGCAGTCGGCCACGTTGTCCACGAGGATGCGCACGGCACGGATGTCGTAGAGGTCGGAGAATTCCAGCCCCTTTTTCTTCATCTTCTTCCAGATGGAGAAGATATGCTTCGGCCGCCCGGCCAGGTCGGCACGGATGCCCGACTGCTCCAGGA
The DNA here is from genome assembly GCF_023699965.1 of Luteibacter anthropi. Lineage (NCBI taxonomy): Bacteria > Pseudomonadati > Pseudomonadota > Gammaproteobacteria > Lysobacterales > Rhodanobacteraceae > Luteibacter > Luteibacter anthropi. Next base: position 2,960,363 of record NZ_CP077072.1, on the reverse strand, counting down.
TGTCACGCAACTGCGCCAGGCTGGCTGCGATGAAGTGCTCCCGGTCCGCGCGGCGTTCATCGAGCAGGCGCGCGATACGGCGGTAGGTATCTGGCTCCAGGTAGCGGAATGCCAGGTCTTCCAGCTCCCACTTGAGCTGCCAGATACCCAGGCGGTTCGCCAGCGGTGCATGGATGTCCGAGGTGAGCTGCGCCAGTTCGCGACGCTCGTGATCGGGCAGCGTCATGGCCGTACGCATCGCCGCCAGCTGGCGGGCGAGCAGCACGAAGACGACCCGCAGGTCACGGATGATTGCCAGCAACAGACGGCGCAGGCCTTCGGCGCCGCTGGCCTTGCCGCGCTGTGCATGCAGCGCCCAGACCTTTTCGGCCTCGCCCTGCCCGTCCACCAGGCGTTTCAGCGACGGAGCCCAGCCGGCCATGGCCTGGTCGGCCGCACCCGGCATGCCACGCGACAACGAGAACCACAGCGCCGACGCGCAGGTTTCATCGTCACAGCCGAGCAGGTGCAGCAGTTCGATGATGGTCTCGCCTTCGGCACGGGCAGCCACCGGCAACACGGAACACGCCTCGCGAGCCGCATCGGTGAGCGGTGAAGGCAGTTGCTTCGCCTCGCTGGGGGTCCCGTCTCTCGCCGTCTTCATCGTGTCGCCGCCTCAGCCGATTCCAGTGCACGCGCCAACCGCTTCGCCGATACCGGCTCCGCGGTCTTCATCTCCTGGGCAAACAGCGATACGCGCCATTCCTCCAGCAACCAGCGCAATTCGCTCCATGCCTGCGCATCCCACGCGGTGCCGCCCGCATTGAGCAACGCCCGCCAGTACGGCAGCACTTGCAGCATACGCGACTGATCGCGCGCCGGGTCCTGGCGCAGGCGTTCGCCACGCAGGCGCATCGCCTTCAGGTAACGAGCGAAATGGGCCAGTCGCGAGGTGGGTAGTTCACGCAGGAAGCCTGGCTGCAACAAGGCGGTGAGCTGTTCGCGCAGGTCGTCGTAACTGGCCTTGGCAAAGCCCATCAGGGGTGGTTCCATCCACGGCTTCAGTTCGGCCTGCGCCTCGATGATGGGTTCGGCGAGTTTCTGCCGCTCCATCGCGGCGCCGAACAGTTCGCGGCCCAGCTCGGTACGCAGCGCCTCGAATTCGCCCTGTGTGCGCACGTCGAGCTTGTGCGTGGCGAGCAGGTCGGCGAAACCGCCTTCCACGAGATCCTCGCGCAAGCCGTCCACGCTACCCAGTGGCGCGTATTTCAGCGACAGCGGATTGCCGATGGGCAGCTGGCGACGCGCGCGCTTGAACTCGGGCGCCAGCGCCTGGCGCAACAGGCGTTCGACGCCGCCGACATGGGCCTCGGCCGCTTCGTCGGCGCGCTCGAACACGCGCAGCGCGACGGCTTCGCCCAGGTCCACCAGCGCCGGATAGGCCTTGAGGCCCGCCTCGGAACGCACTTCGCGCGGAATGGATTCGAAATCCCATGCCACGATGTCTTCGCGGGTCAGCTCGACATCGGTCTTGCGCGAGAACGCTTCGCGCGCCTTGCCTTCCCACTGGTTGCGGATCGCGGCCAGGTCACGGCCTTCGGCTACGGTGCGGCCGTTCTCGTCGTGCACGCGGTAACGCATCTGCAAGTGCACCGGCGGCTCGGCATCGGCAAAGGCCGATGCATCGATGGCTACGCCTGTGGTGCGCTTGAGGAAGGCCGCCAGCGCTTTCGCCAGCGGCTCGTCACGCGGTGCCTCGGCTTCGAAGAAGGCTTTCGCGAAGTCCGGTGCAGGGACGAAGTTGCGGCGCAGTGCCTTCGGCAGGCCACGGATCATCTCGGCCACCTTGTCCACCAGCAGGCCACCCACGAGCCATTCGCAACGGGCGGCGGGCAACGCGTTGAGGAAGGCCAGCGGCACGTGCATGGTGACGCCGTCGGCCGGATCGCCCGGCACGAAACGGTATTCCAGGCGATAGCGATGCTGGCCGATGTCCAGCGATGCCGGGAACGCCTTGGGATCGAGGCCCGCGCCGTTGTCCATCACGTCGGCAAGCGTCCAGCGCAGTGCGGCCTGTTCGCCCGGTGCGGCCTTGCGGTACCACGCATCGAGGGCACGCGTGTCGGCGATATTTTCAGGCAGCTTGCCGTCGAAGAACGCGGCCAGCGCCTCATCCGAACGCAGCAGGCCGGCACGGCGCTGCTTGGCTTCGATGTCATGAGCCTGTTCCAGCACGCGCACGTTGGCGCGCACGAAATCGGCACGGCTATCCAGTTCGCCACGGGTCAGCGCCTCGCGAACGAAGATCTCGTGCGCCAGCGCCGGGTCCTGGCGATGGAAGGTCACGGGGCGACGCTCGACCAGCACGAGGCCGAACAAGGTCACCTGCTCATAGGCCACCACCGTGCCACGCTTGCGCGACCAGTGCGGATCGCGCGCCGTGGCACGTACCAGATGGGCGGCCTGTGATTCGACCCAGGCGGGATCGACGCGGGCGCACATCATGGCCCACACCTTGCCGCCGATATCGAGGATCTGCGCGGCGAAAACCCACGCAGGCGGCGCTTTCGCCAGCGCGGAACCCGGGAACACCTGGAATCGGCGCTCGCGCGTACCGCGGAACACGCCCTTGTCGTCCTTGTGGCCCACTTGCGTGGGCAGCCCGGCCAGCAGGCTGCGGTGAATGGCCTCGAACAAGGCATCCCCCTCCAAACCCTCCGCCCCCTTGTAGGAGCGCGCTTCGCGCGCGACCGGAGACTCGGCGGCCTCGCCAACAGAGCGGTTGGGGCTTGCTGCCCTGGCGCCATTTCGCCCTGGGCGGTCGCGCGCAGGGCGCGCTCCTACAGGAGCGGGTTCCGCTTTGTCCCAGCCCAGGTCGCGGGTGACCAGCGCGAGCTGACGGTGCAGCTCGCGCCATTCGCGCATGCGCATGAAGCTCAGGAAATTCCGCGAGCACCAGTCGCGCAGCTTCGATGAGGTGAGGTCTTCTGCCGCCGTCAGATACGCCTTCCACAGGTTCACCACGCCCACGAAGTCGGACTTCGGATCGGCGAACTGCGCATGGGCCGCATCGGCCTGCCCGCGTGCTTCCGGCGGCCGCTCGCGCGGGTCCTGGATGCTGAGGAAGGCCACGATGGTCATCAGGTCGGCCAGGCTGCCGAGCTTGCGGGCTTCCACCAGCATGCGTGCCAGCTGCACGTCGATGGGCAGGCGCGCCACCGTGCGGCCGGTTTCCGTGAGGCGGCGATCGTCGTCGATGGCGCCGATCTCGGCCAGGCGGCGGTAGCCGTCGGCCACGACGCGCGGATCGGGCGCTTCAAGGAAGGGGAAGTCGTCCACCTCGCCCAGATCCAGCGCCAGCATGCGCAGGATGACGTTGGCCAGCGACGAGCGCAGCAGTTCGGGATCGGTGTATTCGGGGCGGAGGCTGAATTCCGTTTCGTCGTACAGGCGATAGCAGATGCCCGGCCCCACGCGGCCGCAGCGGCCCTTGCGCTGGTTGGCGGCAGCCTGCGATACCGGCTCGATGTGCAGACGTTCGAGCTGGCCGCGCTGGCTGTAGCGCTTCACGCGCGCCGTGCCCGGGTCGACGACGTAGCGGATGCGCGGCACCGTCAGCGAGGTTTCCGCGACGTTGGTGGCAAGCACGATGCGGCGCTTCGTGCCCGGCTTGAACACGCGGTCCTGCTCGTTGGCCGACAGCCGCGCATACAGCGCCAGCACCTCGGTCTCGCGGTACTGCTTGCGCGACAGCAGGAGGTGGGTGTCGCGGATCTCGCGCTCGCCCGGCAGGAAGACCAGCACGTCGCCGCGCGGGTCTTCACGGGTGATCTCGTCCACCGCATCGGCGATCTGCTGGGCGACGTTGCCCTCGCCCCGCTCGCCCGGCGGGCGATAGCGCACTTCCACGGGATACGTACGGCCCTCGACCGCGATCACGGGCGCATCGCCGAAGTGCGCCGCGAAGCGCTCGGTGTCGATGGTGGCCGAGGTGACGATGATCTTGAGGTCCGGGCGCCGCTCGGCCAGCCGCTTGAGGTAACCCAGCAGGAAGTCGATGTTGAGGCTGCGCTCGTGGGCCTCGTCGATGATGATGGTGTCGTAGGCCGACAGCCAGGGATCGGACTGGGTCTCCGCCAGCAGGATGCCGTCGGTCATGAACTTCACCAGGGCCTGCTCGGACACCTTCTCGGTGAAGCGCACCTGGAAACCCACCTTGTCGCCGATGGGCGTGCCCAGTTCCTCGGCCACGCGGGTGGCCACCGAGCGGGCAGCCAGGCGTCGAGGCTGGGTGCAGCCGATGAGGCCGGCCTCGCCACGGCCGGCGGCCAGGCACAGCTTCGGCAGCTGGGTGGTCTTGCCCGAGCCGGTCTCGCCCGCGATCACCACCACCTGGTTGTCACGGATGAGCTTCACGATGTCGTCGGCCCGGGCCGCGATGGGCAGCGAGGCATCCACGTTGATGACGGGCTTGGCGGCCACGCGGGCCGCCCGCTTTGCGGCGGAAGCGGCGATGTCGCGGGCCAGTGCATCGAGTTTCGCCGGATCGGGCTTGCGCGACAGGCCACGCCAGCGCCCCAGCAGGCGGCCGACGTCGCGGCTGGACACCTGCGACAACGCGTCGCGCAGCTCTTTCAGGCGCGGAGGGGGGGATACGGGGCGGGAGGGGGTTGTAGAGGTACTCATGGGAACGCAAATAATAGCGTGCGCCTATCGATGAGATCAGAACGTTTCATTTCACGTGTATCGGGCCACTCGTTAAGATTTCTACCCAGAACCCCACGGAGAGTCGAAAATGGCTAAACAGATCGATATCGGCATCGACAAGAAAGACCGCGAAGCGGCTGCCAAGGAGCTGTCCAAGCTGCTCGCCGACACGTTCACCCTGTACCTGAAGACCCACAAGTTCCACTGGAACGTCACCGGTCCGCACTTCAACAGCCTGCACACCATGTTCGAGACCCAGTACAACGAACTGTGGCTGGCCGTGGACGAAGTGGCCGAGCGCATCCGTATCCTCGACGTGTATGCCCCGGGTTCGTATGCCGAGTTCGGCAAGCTGACCAAGATCAAGGAAGAAGCCGGCGTGCCGGACTGGAAGGACATGGTCACCCAGCTGGTCGAGGGCCATGACATCGCCGCCGCCACGTCCCGCGAGGTGATCAAGGTGGCCGACAAGGTCGGCGACGAGGGCACGGCCGATATGGTCACGGGCCGTCTGAAGGCCCATGAGAAGACGGCGTGGATGCTGCGCTCGTTGCTCAAGTAAGGAGATGTCGGGCCGGCTGTCCCCTGGATGCCGGCCTGGTTGCCGCCCTGTAGGGGTCGCGCGCAAGGCGCGCTCCTACAAGGCTACGGAACCCCTGTAGGAGCGCGCCTTGCGCGCGACCGCCCCAGCCTCGACGCCCCTGTAGGAGCGCGCCTTGCGCGCGACCGGACCTTCAGCAGGCCCATTTCACTGAGTTCAGCCTGACCGGCCATTCAGCCCGGCGTTGAGCCGCCCCTCACCGTTCGTTAAGCTCCCCCGATTACCTCGTCATTGCGAACCACTCGGGGGCCGACCGGTCCGGGGATTGTTTTGAGCGCTGCCACCAAGACCGAAAAGAGCCACCCGATCTTCACCGCGCTGATCCTCGCGATCCTCGTTGCCGCGCTGAATGTCGGGCTTTGGTACGTCGCGAACCTGCCCAACGGCCCGGAAGACTGGAAACAGCCCATCCCCGGCTTCGCGTTCACCGCCTACCAGCGCTACCAGAACCCCATCAAGGGCGATGTATCGACCGATCCGCAGATCGACGGCGACCTGCAGCTGGTCAAGAAATACTCACCCCGCATCCGTACCTACTCGATGCTGGAGAACCCGCAGACGATCCGTCTGGCCGACAAGGAAGGCCTCGACGTCATGGCCGGCGCCCAGATCGACACGCGCCTGGAAAACAACGAGCGCGAGATCGAGGCCCTCATCGCCCAGGCCCATCGCTATCCGAAGACCATCAGCCGCGTCATCGTCGGCAACGAAGTGCTGTTCCGTGGCGACCTGAAGCCCGAACAGATGATGGCCTACCTCGACCGCGTGCGCGCGGCCGTACGCCAGCCGGTGTCCATCGCCGAGCCGTTCCACGTGTGGATCCAGAACCCCGAACTGGCCGACCACGTCGATTTCATCACCGTGCACCTGTTCCCTTACTGGAACGGCATCGAGGCCCGCGCCGGTGTCGCCGACTCCATCGGCACCCGCAACCCCGACGGCAGCAACAACACCGACGGCAGCTACCAGGCCCTGCAGCATCAATTCCCCGGCAAGCACATCGTCATCGGCGAAATCGGCTGGCCGTCCAACGGCGACCGCTACAAGTACGCCTACCCCAGCGTCTCGAACGAGGCGATCTTCCTGCGCGAGTTCTTCAATGTCGCCAAGCGCAAGGGCATCGACGACTACTACGTGCTGGAAGCCATCGACCAGCCCTGGAAGGAAAACCTCGGCGAAGGCCGCACCGGTGCCTACTGGGGCATGTTCGATGCCAACCGTCAGCTGAAATTCCCCTTCACCGGCCCGGTCACCGAAGACGTGAAGTGGCCCTGGAAGGCGCTGGCCGCCTCCCTGCTGGCCTTCGTGCCCATGGTGTGGTTCGGCAGCCGCTTCCGTCGCTTCAAGCTCACCGGACGCCTGTTCTTCATGGGGCTGGTGCAGCTGGCCTGCGGCCTGATCGTCTGGTCGGCCACCCTGCCCTTCAATTTCTACCTGAGCCCCTTCGACTGGGCGATGCTGATCCTGCTGTTCCCGGCGCAGGTGGCCATCCTCGGCATCCTGCTCATCAACGGCTTCGAGTTTACCGAGGTGCTCTGGCGACGCAGCTGGGTGCGCCATGCCGGCATGCTCACGCCCGACCCGGTGGAACGCCAGCCCTTCGTGTCCATCCACCTGGCCTGCCACAACGAGCCGCCGGAGATGGTGCAGATCACCCTCGACTCGCTGGCCGCGCTCGACTACGAGAACTTCGAAGTCCTGGTGCTGGACAACAACACCAAGGACCCGAACGTCTGGAAGCCGGTGGAGGAATACTGCGCCAAGCTGGGTCCGAAGTTCCGCTTCTTCCACCTCGAACCCTGGCCGGGCTACAAGGCCGGTGCCCTCAACTTCGGCCTCACGGCCACGGACGAGCGCGCCGAAGTGGTGGCCGTCATCGATGCCGACTACGTGGTGCGCGAAGACTGGCTCTCCACCCTCACCGGCTACTTCCACGACTCGAAGGTGGCCGTGGTGCAGTGCCCGCAGGCGCACCGCGACTTCGAGAAGAACCGTTTCCGCCGCATGACCGCCTGGGAATACGACGGCTTCTTCCGCATCGGCATGCACCACCGCAACGAGCGCAACGCCATCATCCAGCACGGCACCATGACCATGGTCCGTCGCTCCGCACTGGAAGGCACGGGCGGCTGGTCGGAGTGGACGATCTGCGAAGACGCCGAGCTGGGCCTGCGCCTCATGCACGCCGGCTACGAGCTGGTGTACGTGGACGAACTGATGGGCAAGGGCCTCACCCCGGCCGACTTCAAGGCGTACAAGAGCCAGCGCTATCGCTGGGCCTTCGGCGCCATGCAGATCCTCAAGGGCCGCTGGAGCTGGATGACCCGCAAGGGCCCGCTTTCGGCAGGCCAGCGCTTCCATTTCCTCACGGGCTGGTTCAGCTGGTTCGCCGACGCGCTGCATTACGTGTTCACGATGATGGGCCTGTTGTGGACCGCCGGCATGATCGCCGCACCGGACTACTTCAACCTGCCGATGCAGCTGTTCCTGATCCCCGTGATCGGCTTCTTCTTCGCCAAGGCCATCTTCGGCGTGGTGCTCTACCGTGCGCGTGTCCCGTGCAGCTGGTACGACACCATCATGGCCTCCGTGGCCAGCATGGGCCTGTCGCACGCCATCGCGCGCGGCATCCTGCATGGCCTCACCCGCGAGAAGACGGCCTTCGTCGTCACGGCCAAGAGCCGTCGCATGGGTGGCAGCAGCTTCGCCGCATTCAGCCCCGTGCGCGAGGAAGTACTGATGGCGGTGGCCCTGCTGCTGGCCATCATCGGCATGGCCACGCACTACGGCACCAGCTACGTCGAGAGCACGCTGTGGATGTTCATCCTGGCGGCACAGTCGATTCCCTACGTGTCGGCCATGGTCGGCGCATGGATCGCCTTCCGTTCGGGTGACGAAGCGGGCTGATCCAACGCCTTGCAGCAACACCATGAAGACGGCCTCCCTTGGGAGGCCGTCTTCACATCCCGCACTCAAATCCTTCTCGGCGTTCATGTTTCCGCCAATTGCACTATCGACACTTCCGCACGTCGCGGGGTAAGTTACGTCCAGACACACACTGTCAGGGGATGCCAGGCGCGCCCCCGCTAGCGGCCGTGTCTCGTGCACGGCCTTGGAACACGATCGGACCAGGACGCTCATGCGCCTACCAAGACGCCATGGACTGCTGCTTCTGCCGTGGTTCCTCCTGCCGACGCTCGCACACGCGGGCGTCGTGCTGAATGTCGACGGTGTCGACGACAACCTGAAAGGCGCCATCGTCGCCAGCGTGGGCCTCAGCCAGTACGCCAAGCGCGATGTCACCGCCGCCCAGGTACGCCGCCTCTACGAAAAGGCACCCGACGAGGTGCAGGCCGCCTTGCGACCTTACGGCTACTACGAAGCCACGGCCACGGGCGACCTGAAACAGGTGGGCAACGACTGGCAGGTGACGCTGCACGTGGTACCGGGCGTGCCCGTCGTCATCCAGAGCGTATCGGTGGAGATGGACGAGGTGGCCGGGAAGGTACCTTCCGTGCGTCATTTCGTGCGCGCCATGAACGACCTGAAGGGCCAGCGCCTCAACGACGGCCAGTACGATGCCGCACGCGACGCCATCAGCAGCCAGCTCACCGCCACGGGCTTTCTCGATGCGCGCCTGGTCACCCGGCGCGTCGAGGTCAATCGCGCGGAACACAGCGCGGCCATCCAGCTCAAGTGGGACGCCGGCCAGCGCTATCGCTACGGCACCATCCACTTCAAGAATTCGCAATTCCGCGATGGCTTCCTCGAACGCTATGTACCGTTCAAGAGCGGCGACTACTTCTCGCAGAGCCAGCTGCTCCAGTTGCAGCAGGCCCTCAACGGTGCCGACTACTTCTCGGTGGTGAACGTCATCCCCGATACCGACAACGCAAAGGAAGGCCATATCGACATCGATGTGGATCTCGCGCCTGCCAAGCGCACCGTCTATACCGGCGGCCCGTTCTTCGGCACCGACACCGGCGCCGGCGTGCGCGGTGGCATCGAGAAACGCTGGATCAACGACCGCGGCCACAAGTGGAAAAACGAACTGGTGCTGGCCCAGCGCCTGAAAACGCTGTCCACGCTGTACCAGATACCCATGCCCGGCACCAACCAGCGCAGCTTCAACTTCGGCGCGAATTTCCGTGATGCCAACACCGTCACGTCGAAGTCGCGCACATTGCAGCTGGTGGCCAACGAAACCCGCATGTGGCACGGCTGGCAGCGCACCATCGGCATCAATGCGCTTTCAGGCACCTTCACCGTGGGCAAGCGCGGTGGCGAAGGCGATAACGCACTCGGGCTCGAACGGGGACGCAGCACCCTGCTCTACCCCGAAATCACCCTGGCCCGCAAAAGCGGCGACAACCCGACCTTCGTGCGCAACGGCTGGTCGCTCACGCTGACCGCGCGCAGCACGGCAGGCACGCTGCTTTCGGACGCAAGCTTCTCGCAGGTCATGGGCGATGCGAAGTGGATCCGCTCGTTCTGGGGCAACAACCGCCTGATCCTGCGCGGCACGGCCGGGAAGATCTGGACAAACAACTTCAGCGACCTGCCGCCGCAGCTGCGCTTCTTCGCCGGTGGCGACCGCTCCGTGCGCGGCTACGACTTCGAGAGCATCGGCCCGCGCAACCAGTACAACCGCGTGATCGGTGGCGAAGGCCTGCTGGTGGGCAGCACCGAGGTGGAACATTACTTCACGAAGAACTGGGGCATGGCTGCCTTCGTCGATGCAGGCAACGCCTTCACCGGCACCAATTACAGCCCCCGCGTGGGCACGGGCCTCGGCATCCGCTGGCTCTCCCCCGTGGGCATGATCCGCGCCGACGTGGCCGTACCCGTGGGTGACAAGAACGAACACGGCATCCATCTGCATGTCGTCATCGGGCCCGACCTGTGAGGAGCACCGGCATGAAATGGTTGATCCGCGCCGGCATCGCCCTGGGTGTCCTGCTGCTGGTAGTGGTCATCGGCGTGTGGTGGCTGGTGGGCACGGCATCCGGCCTGCGCTTCGCGCTGGAGCGCGCGAAGGGCTTCACCGATAACGCCCTCTCCTTCGAACAGGCCGAGGGCCGCCTCGCCGGCCCGCTGGACCTGAAGGGCGTGCGCTACAACGATGGCAAGGGCATGGACGTGCGCGTGGCTACGGCGCATGTCGATTACGCGTTTGGAGCATTGCTGCGCAAGCGTGCGCATGTGTTCGACCTGAGCGTGGATGGCGTGGACGTCGCCCTGCCGGCGAGCCAGCCCGAGCCCGACCAGCCTTCCGAACCGTTCTCGCTGAAGCCGCCGCTCGACATGGTGTTCGACAAGGTGCGCGTGGGCCATGTAAAGGTCACGCAGGCCGGGCAGCCGCTGTTCGAATCCACTTCGCTCGACCTCGCCGGCTCGTGGACCGGCAACGGTCTCGAACTGAAGACGCTCGCCTTGCGTGCCCCGGATGGCCACGCCGACCTTGGAGGCAAGCTCGCCGTCGGCAAGGGCTACAGCGGCGACGGCAAGGCATCGTTCTCCTGGAAGCTCGGCGATGTGGAATACGCCGGCGACGTGGAAGCCCATAGCGACGGCAAGAAAGCGCACACCATCGTGAAGCTGCGCCTGCCCTTCGTGGCCCAGGTGGATGCAAACCTCGTACAAAGTGGCGACTTCGCCTGGACGGCGAAGATCAACGCGCCGGACTTCGATCCCAAGCCGCTGATCGGCGACAGTTCGTTGCAGTCGCTTGGGCTGGCCGTGGAAGGCTCGGGCGACCGCTATGGTGCCAACCTCACCGGCAATCTCGATCTCAACGATTACCGCGTGCGCCTCGCACCGATGAAGGCGTCGTTCGATCACGACTACAAGCGTCTCACCCTCGAAGAACTCACGGTGGACTCGCCGCAGGTGAAGGGCTCGCTTACGGCCAGGGGCACGGTGGAAATCGCCGCCCAGCCGCTGACCGCCGATCTGGCGCTTACCTGGAAGGACGTCCTCGTTCCCGCCAACGTCGCCGGTCAGGATCTTGCCAGTGCAGGCACGCTCACCTTCAAGGGCGGCGCCGAGGCTTATCACGCCGGGGGTGATGTCGATATCGGACCGCCTGGCCATGTAGGCAAGTTCACCCTCGATCTCGATGGCAAACCCGAAGCCATCGACCTGCACACCCTTGAACTGAAGCAGCCCAACGGCGATCTCGCCGCCAGCGGTACGATCACGCTGAAGCCCGAGATGGCGTGGAAGCTCGACCTGAAGGGGCAGCGCTTCGATCCCGGGCAGCTGCTTGCCGAATGGAGCGGTGCACTCAATCTCGATCTTTCCACCGAAGGCCATCTCGCGAAGGACGGTCCGCTGGGCACCCTCGACCTGCGCAAGCTCGACGGTACGCTTCGCAAGCGTCCGCTGCGTGGCAGCGGCAAGCTCGAACTGAAACCCAACGAGGTGGTGAACGGCAATCTCGACCTCGCCTCCGGCGGCAGCACGATCCGCCTCGATGCAAAGGGCGACACGGCCAACGATGCCACGCTGAAACTCGCCATCGCATCGCTGGGCGATTGGTTACCGGATGCCGGTGGCCGTGTGCAGGGCGATGTGGGTGTGAAGGGACGTTGGCCCGATCTCGCCGTGAAGGCGAACCTGCGCGGCAATGCCATCGTCTACGCCGGGCAGAAGATCGACGCGCTCAGCGTTGATGCCGACGTGCCGGATATCGGCAAGCCCGGTGGCAAGCTCGTCGTGATCGGCAACAACGCCGTGACCAGTGGACTCGTGTTCGACCGTATCGCCATCAACGCCGACGGTAACGAACAGAAACATCAGCTCACCGTCGAAGCGAAGGGCCGTCCACTGGCTGCCGACCTGACGCTTTCCGGCTCCCTGAAAGATGGTGCGTGGAACGGCAGCCTTTCCCGGCTGGATATCGATTTCCAGGGCCTGCCCCGCTGGCGCCTACAGAACGCGAGCCAGCTTGCGTGGAAGGATGGCGCGGCGAGCATGAGCGATCTGTGCCTTACGGCAGGCGATCCGCTGCTGTGCGTTGCGGGCAAGCAGGACAAGGCGGGCAATCTCGACGCAAGCTACCGCCTGCGTCGCGTGCCGCTGGCCCTGCTGATGTCGCTGGCGGAAGCATCGAATACGCCGATCCGCGCCGAGGGCATTCTTGAAGGCGACGGCAATGTACGCCGCACGGCAGCCGGCGCGCTGTCGGGCCAGGCGAACATCACCAGCACGCATGGTTCGGTGGCGTATACCGATCACGCGGATCGTCCGCTGCTGGTGTACGACAACCTCAGCGCCAATGCCCAGCTTGCCCCGGATAACCAGCGCCTGACCCTGCGTGCCGCGATCAATGATGGCGGCAGCATCGAGGGCAACGTATCGATCAGCGGCGCCCAGCAGGCACTCGGCGGCAACATCTCGCTTCAGCTGAAGAGCCTGTCGTTCGTGGAGTTGTTCACCACGGAGCTGGCCGAGGTGAAGGGCGGCCTGCATGGCAACTTCGGCCTGGGAGGCACGGTTGCCGCACCGGCCGTTACGGGCAGTGCCGTGCTGGATGGTTTTGCGGCGGAAGTGCCCAGCGCCGGCCTGAAGCTCAAGGACGGACGCATCAGCGTCAACACGACCGATGCGAAGAATTTCATCGTGGACGGCACCATCCGCTCGGGTGACGGCACGCTCTCGGTGAAGGGCAATGCCGCCCTCGGCGAAGGTGCGCAGATGCGCGTGGGCGTGGAGGGCTCGAAGTTCACCGCGGTGGATATTCCTGCCGCGAAGGCGGTGATCTCGCCCGATATCCTGATCGTGCAGGATGCCAAGGGCATGAACGTGAGCGGCAAGCTCAACATCGACATGGCAGACGTCAACGTCGAGAAGCTGCCGGGTGCGGGCGCGACCAAGGCATCGAGTGATGTCGTGGTGGTAGACGAGAAGCAGCAGGAAGCCGCGGCGCAGGCTTCGCCGATCACGGCGGATATCCGCGTGGACCTGGGTCAGAAGGTGCATCTGGTGGGCTTCGGCATCGATGGCCGCATCACGGGCCAGCTGGATGTCCGCGAGCGCCCGGGCCGTGCCACCACGGGCCAGGGCCAGATCGGCGTCGATGGCACGTACAAGGCGTACGGTCAGGATCTGCGTATCGAGCAAGGCCAGCTGCTGTTCGCCTCCACGCCCATCGACAATCCGGGCCTGAACATCCGCGCGGCGCGCACGCTGAATCCGAATGCCACCATCGACGATGGCCAGAAGGTGGGCCTGTACGTTTCGGGCACGGCGCAGCGCCCGGTACTCACGGTGTTCTCGAACCCGGTGATGGAACAGTCGGACGCCCTTTCCTACCTCGTGACCGGCAAGCCGTTGTCGCAGGTGAAGGGTGGCGAAGGCAACATGGTGGGCGCGGCAGCACAGGCTCTGGGCTCGGCGGCAGGCGACCTGCTGGCGAAGAGCGTGGGCTCGAAGATCGGCGTAGATGACATTGGCGTCAGCAACAACGATGCGCTGGGCGGCACCTCGGCCTTCACGGTAGGCAAATACCTCTCCCCCCGCCTCTACCTCAGCTACGGCGTCGGCCTCTTCGACCCCGGCCAGGTCATCACCCTGCGCTACATCCTCAGCCACCGCTGGAACTTCGAAGCGCAAAACGCCACCGACTTCTCCCGCGCCAGCCTCAACTACCGCCTGGAACGCTAGCAACTCCCCTGTAGGAGCGCGCCTCGCGCGCGATCGGTTGAAACGTTACGTCCCAACCGATGCGATCGGCTTCCTACCGAAGGGGTGGGAGCCGATCGCATCGGCGATTGACGCTCCGTAGGAAAGCAGCCTCTGTAGTCTTCGCTTCGTAGGGAGGGCTCGCCTACCGGGATCGCTACTCGGCGCTCGAACGTGACTAAGAACGAGCCGACGGGGGCGGCCCTTGTCGCGCCGGCCTGCGGTGTCCCTCGGGAAAGGATGAGCCGCTGCGCGGCTCAGTGTCTTATGGCTTGCGCCCCTTCGGGCACGGGGAGCGGGCGGGGCTTTTCGACTCGGCCTCCGTGCCTCGGCGAAAAGGGCCGGCCTTCCTGGCCGGCCCCGCTACGCGGCCTTTTCCGCCCACTCCCCTCACCTCCATCAAGTCGCGCCAAGGGCCGCCCCCGCCGGCTCTCCCCAACGCTGAGGTATTGGTGCGGATAAAAACCGGCGCACGGTTTCTTGGTGACGCGCACTGCTTGTGTAGGAGCGTGCTTGCGCGCGACCGGTTTTCACGAATGATTCGATGGTTCACCCTGACCGGTCGCGCGCAAGGCGCGCTCCTACACAATCACGTATCGCGATGCTTATCGTGGCCCCGGCGCCAACCACCCCAACCACAACGCCGCCATCGTCGCCCCAAACAACGTCGCCCCGGCGATATCCAACGTCCACGTCCACACCGGCTTAATCACCGTACACGACTCCGACGCAAACACCGCCACGGCCAACGCGCCGACCACGAATGCACTAAACGCCAACGCCACATTCCACTTCGCCCCCTTCGATAGCGGATCGCCATCCTCGCGCTTCCCCATCAAGACGGCGATATTGATGCCCAGCAGCACCACCCCACACATGGCCTTGGCGATCTCGACACGCTGCGCCATCACTTAGCCCCTCCCAACGCGCGCACCTCATCCCACATACGCCGCACGTTCGCTTGCTTGGTGCATTGCAGGCTCATGCGATAAAGCACGTTCACACCGGACATGGCTCTGGCGACACACCGCTGATTCGGCAATTCGCTTTCGGCCATGTACTCGGTAAGCACCGACTGCATCGCCTCGGCATACGCCTGCCACGCCGTCGCATCATTCATCAGCGTGTCCATACTGGCCTCGGTATTCAGGCCAAAGCTCCCCTCGCCGAGGACGCCATCGTCTTTCGGATCACTCATGGTTTGGTTTTTCCCTGGTACGCCGCCTTCCGAGCGGGGCACGCCAAGGGCCGTGCCCCTCATCGACTCGGGCGACGAGATCTCACCATTCCCGCGTTTTGTCCGGTTTTCTCACAGGCAGGGCGCTACGCGCCGGGTAGGACGGCAGAGCCAGAAACCGTGAGAAATCAGGACGAACTCGGGCGTTAGCCGCGTCCTGACAGGTGTTTAGGACGTCCCTGGACCGTCCGGGACAGACGGTGGGTGTGAGAATGCCTTAAGATTTGGCACAGCCATAATCAACTCCTAACTCAGTTGGTTTGGTCAGCGGGCGGAGGTGTGTCCAGCACCTCCGTTCCGCGTCTTTCTCGATACGTCGAGCGATGGTTGTCTGCCGAGCCATCAACGAACGAGCAGACAACGCGCACACCGTACCAAATTGCGCACGCGTTTGGGTATGGAAATATTCTCAAAAATCGCCCCCGTCCTTCCTGCGCACGCAGGAACCCAGCGCCTCGGTTTGCCAGCAAACACGATGACGTTGCATCGGCTTTGGCGCCAATCGTTTCGATATCCATCCAGCGCCACGCCATCCCTGTAGGAGCGCGCCTTGCGCGCAACCGGATGCATCGAAACGATGAAGATGTTCGCGATAACCGGTCGCGCGCAGGCGCGCTCCTACACGACAGTAGTTACGCCAGGTTAGTCGTGAGGTGGCGCCGGTCGCATCGGCGCTCCATCGTGCGATATCGCATCCCTGTAGGAGCGTGCTTGCGCGCGACCGGTGGAATCGAAACGATGATGGTGTTCGCGATGACCGGTCGCGCGCAGGCGCGCTCCTACACGGCAATCGTTACGTCACGATCTATCTTGCCATGCGTCAATTTTTAACCGTTCCTTGCCCTGTGCGGAAACCACCCGCACCGCAATCACCCCCGAAAATCCATCGATATCCGTAGGCACGTCGCTCCGCCTTCATGACCTGAAGATATCTCCTACATCCACACGCCAAGCTATCTGATCGAATACCCGATTGCGTCCGCCGAGTTGATGCCATGTGCTACTCACAAGGAGAAATCATCCTTTCACATATCCAAGGGTTCTCCATGGGCTGCTTGTTATCTGGCAGGCCAAGAGCACGAATCGCCGGGCACATCATGGCCCTATTAGTAATTATTTACCGGTTATTCCGGATGTTTCAGTAACAAGGACGATCGACATGAACATACCGAAATCTTCCACCATCACTCCTCTACGACGAATGATGATGGTGCTTGCCGGCATTACGGCGCCTATTCTTCCTCATATCTTCTGCGAAGACCCTGATCATGATTCCTCCTACATCGTAATCACGGTGACCGCTCTCCTCCTCATCGTACTCGCGACTCTTCGATACGCACGAAAGCACCCATGGGAAGCTGAAATGCGCAAGCTTGAAGACATTAAGTTCAGGTGGGCAACCGGTTTCGCCCTTTTCTTTGTCGTAGCCGACATGGCGCGCCTGCTGGTGGATGCCGAACATGGTTATCGGACGGCGCTTCTGCACGGTACGCCACTGGTGATATTTGCCTTTGCAATCGCATACACAGAACTCAGCCTTGCCAAAAAAGGGCGATTGCAGAGAAGTGGTGCACTTCAGTGAAAAATCGCTGGATCAGGCCTTGGCTTGTTTGCTCGTACGCCGTTTATTTCGCCGCATTTGCTCCGCACTTCACGTGCGAGAAGCATATGCATGAAATCTCGTTCTTTATCTATATGGCGGCTGCATGTACGACGATCTCCGCCATCGTGCTGTTGGTGCAGATGCGTATGTGGAGGCGGAGGACCTTCTGGATGGCGCACAGAGGTACGTTCTATCGCGAGCCATGGATCGAAGGGTGGCAAGTGCTGGTCCATGCCGGGTGGCGGGCGTTTGCACTTATTGTTTTAATAATGGCCATTACGCAGGTTGAGCGATTACCGCTGGAGGGCGTTGAGCTGGTTTTCAGCACTTCGTTGCTGATGGGGCTTGGGTTGGCTAATGGGCTTTGTTATGCGCGTGGTTAATGGCGGAAGGTCGCGGTGATTGCGTAGGGGGTGTTATCGCTAAAGCCGTATGCCACGCGCTGGGTTCCTGCTTTCGCAGGAACGACGGGGGACTTCGGGTAGGCGGGCTTCACGCCGCCTGATTTGCGCTTAGTGTTGGAATCCCGGCGAGTACCGGTATCGGCTTCGACACGGGAGGGTCAGCGGCCGGCGTGCAGGTGATGCAGTAGTTCCGCTTCCGTGAGCGACAGGCCGCAGGTTTCGGCGATGTCCTGGGGCGAGGCACCCTGGCGGGCGAGGCGCTGGGCCAGGGCCAGGGCGCGGTCGGTGTTGACGCCGCCTTCGTTGGCGACACTGACGTTGGGCGTGCGGCGGACCTGGTCTTCGATGTCGCCCAGGCGGTGTTCCAGGCGGCGCAGCATGCTGTCGAGCTGGTCGGGCTCGATGGCGGGCGTGGGGTCTACCGTTGCAGGGGTCTCGTGCAGGGCCTCGGGAGCAACCGGCTGCGCCGGAGTCTGGGTCTTGCGCGTGCGGAGGATCAGGAACAGGAGGCCGACCAGGTTGAGGACGGCGAGTGCGATGAGCACGTAACCAATGGCGGCGTTCATGTCATGGGGCTCCGGGTGGACGGGCTGAACGGTAGCACGGGCCGCTTTGTTGTAGGAGCGCGCCTTGCGCGCGACCGGTCGTGGCGATGTTGTGATGATTGTCGCGATGACCGGTCGCGCGCGAGGCGCGCTCCTACAGGAGTGAGGGCATCAGGCGCGGCAGAGGCGGGGGACGTCGACCAGGGCGATGAAGCCGTCTTCTCGGGTGACGACGCCGCTCACCGGGTCGTCGCGGCGTTCGGCACGGCCGGGGGGCGGAGGGGAGACTTCGTCGTCGCCGAGGTGGAGCATGTCGCCGATGAGGTCGATGCGCATGCCGACTACGCTGCCGGCGTCGTCGAAGACGATGACGCGCTGCCCGTCGGCGTGCTGTGCATCCACCTGCCCTTCCAGGCCAAAGCGGCGGCGGCCGTCGAGCACGGGCACGATCTGGCCGCGCAGGTTGACGATGCCGAGCACGTCGTGCGGTGCGCCGGGTACGGGGGTGATGTCGCCGGGGCGGATCACTTCACGCACCGCGGAAAGGGCGACGGCGTAGCGCTGTCCCTTGAGTGAAAAACCGAGCCAGGTGCTACGGTCGTCGGATACGGTGACGGTCATGGCCCAAGCTCCTGTTCCAGCCATTCAATCAGTGCGGCGGTGCCAATCACGCCGCATTTCGGTTCTTTGGACATGCCCACCAGCCAGGGACGCGACGTCGCGCCGTGGCGCCACTGGATGCCTTCGCCTTCCAGCACCACCGGCTCGTCGTTGACGGCGCAGGCCAGGGCCCACGCGCGATTGCCCAGGATCACCAGCGTATCGGCCTGTGCGCCGGACATGTCGGGCGAGAGGATCGCGCCGAGGTCGGCCACGCGGGCTTCTCCGCTGGGATGGCGCCAGCGCCCCAGGCAGATCGGATTGGCACTGTTGGGTGGCGACAGCGGCGGCATCGGCAGCATGTGCGTGACGTCATCCATCGGCACCGCAAGCTTCACGCCGGCAGCGACGCACAGCAGGTAACGCGTCTGGCCCGTGGCAGTCGGCGGCGGCAGCGGGTCGCTCCAGGTCTGGATGGCGACGACCTTCACTTCCGCGGGCGGTTCGGGCACCGGCAGCGGCGTGAGCAGCTCGGCGAGATAACCTGCGACGATCTGCTCGGCGTCTTGCATGGCGCGGATCATGCGGCCGCGTCCGTCAACGACGGCACGGGCATGGCCAGCAGCTCGTCGAGCAGCTGGCGGTAGGCGAGACCGCCGCGACGTGCGGCGGGCCAGGAGGCCAGCGGCACACCGGCGGCGCTGGCTTCGCGGATCTGGGTGTCGGTGGGAATCACCGACTGGCTCACGCCATCGCCATACTGCTCGCGCAGTTGTTCGAGGCAGGCGCGCGAGGCATGGGTGCGTGCGTCATACAGCGTCGGCACGATGGTGCGTGGCAGCGGCTTGCCGCGCGAGCGCTCGATCATCGACAGGCTGCGCAGCATGCGCTCCAGGCCGGCGAGCGCCAGCGCTTCGGTCTGCGTGGGCACCAGCAGGCGGTCGCTGGCGGCGAGTGCGTTGACCATGAGCACGCCGAGCGTCGGTGGGCAGTCCAGCAGCACATGGTCGAAATCGGGGGCCAGTTCGGCCAGCGCCTGGGAGAGCACGAGGCCCATGCCCTGGCGGGTGCCGAGCTGGCGATCGAGCGTGATCATCGCCGCGGATGCGGGCAGCACGCTCAGCCGCTCCCACTGCGTGCCGTGCACGAGCGTGCGCACGGGCAGCGGATTGGCGGTGACTCCGAAGAGATCGTAGACGCTGCCGTGCGCACCGCCTTCGACACCGATATAGCCCGACAGCGATGCGTGGGGGTCCATGTCGATCAGCAGCGTGCGCTTGCCGGATTCGGCCAGCATGCTGCCCAGCGCCACCGTGGTGGTCGTCTTGCCCACGCCGCCTTTCTGGTTGGATACGGCCCAGACGCGCATCAGTGTGCCTCCCCTTCCGTCGCGAACCGGGCGGCACCCGCGGTGGGGGCGACCAGTTCGGGGGATGAGGTTGCGGCTGACGTCGCCGTGCCCGATGCCGCGGCAGGCGGTGTAGCGCCAGCAGCAGCCGGCGCTTCGGTCGCGCCACGCTGAGCCAGATCCACACGATCCGCATCGCTATAGAAACGCGCCGGTGCCGCCTTGTCGCTCATCACGACGATCAGCACGCGGCGATTGTGATTGCGGCCGTCGGCCGTGGCGTTGTCGGCGGTCGGGCGATATTCGCCCCAGCCGATGATGCCCACGCGGTGCGGATCGACGCCGGTCAGGGTGAGCAGTCGCGCCACCGTAGCTGCGCGCGCGGCCGACAGCTCCCAGTTGGACGGGAACGTAGACGTGGCGATGGGCGTGTTGTCCGTATAACCCTCGATGCGCATGGCGTTCGGGAACGGCGCGAGGATGCCGGCCAGGCGACGCAGCACGTCTTCCGCCTGCGGCTGGAGCTTCGCCACGCCAACGGGAAAGAGGATATCCGTGCGCACTTCGATTTCGAGCCAGTCCGGCGTCTGCCGCACGCTGACCAGGCTCTTGTCGATCAGCGGCTTCATCGCCCGCTTCACTTCGTCGGAAATCTGGCTGAGCGTGTTCTGCTCGGTCTTGCCCACGCTGGTATTCGCATCGGCGCTGGTGGCGGTCTGCCGCAGCTTGCCGTCCTGGTGTTCGGTGGCGGCGCCTTCGTGGCCGGGCAGCGGCAGGTTGCGCGGCGGAATGGGTACGTCGATCTTCGCTATCGGCGAGGCCGTGGGCGCACGCGACTGGTCGGGCAGCGGCACCTGCGCGGCGGGCGTCGAATCGCGGATGGGCTCGATCACCTTGCCTGTGCCGTTGAAAGCCTCGTTGATGGACTGCGCCATCACGCGGAACTTGGTCTCGTTCACGGCGGATACCGCGTACATCACCACGAACAGCGCGAGCAGCAAGGTGATCAGGTCGCCGTAGGGGATCGCCCAGCGCTCGT
The DNA here is from genome assembly GCF_023699965.1 of Luteibacter anthropi. Taxonomy (NCBI): domain Bacteria; kingdom Pseudomonadati; phylum Pseudomonadota; class Gammaproteobacteria; order Lysobacterales; family Rhodanobacteraceae; genus Luteibacter; species Luteibacter anthropi. The sequence continues at coordinate 2,939,615 of NZ_CP077072.1, read as the reverse complement.
GATTCACGTGCTCTTCGTGGTGACGACGTTTCACGAGAGGAATCCTTGCAGCTTGCTCTCGATGTGGCGCGGGTTGTCACCCTGGGCGATGGAAACCAGTCCTTCGACCAGGATTTCGCGCATCTGCGAACGACGTCGTGCCAGGCCCTTCAGGCGCGAGGCCATCGGCAACGCCAGCAGGTTGGCCAGGCCGATACCGTAGATGGTGGCGACGAAGGCGGCGGCGATGCCGTGGCCGAGCTTGCTGGGGTCGGCAAGGTTCTGCATCACGGACATCAGGCCCATCACGGCACCGATGATGCCCATGGTCGGCGAGTAAGTGCCCGCGTTCTCGAAAACCTTGGCCGCCTCGATGTCGGTGTGCTCGCGCGAGTACACCTCCACTTCCAGCACCGAACGCATGGCATCGGGCTCGGTGCCATCCACGAGCAGTTGCAGCCCCTTGCGGATGAAGGGATCGGTTTCGCGCTCGATGGCCGGCTCCAGGCCCAGCAGGCCCGTGCGGCGGGAGATTTCGCTCCAGCCGATGATGCGGCTGACGAGGTTTTCCGATTCGATATCCGGCGGGCGATACACCCAGGGCAGCATGCTCCAGGCGCGCTTGAGCACGGCGCCGGGCGTCTGCACGAGCAGTGCGGCGAAAGTGCCGAGGAAGACGATGACGAAGGCAGCGGGGTTCCACAGGGCGTCGAGGCTCGATCCCTTGAGGATGGTACCCACGATGATGACCACGAAGGCCAGGATCGTGCCGACGACACTCACGATATCCATGTCAGACAGCCATCCTTAGTGTTGGCAGCACCTGTCCGCTGTCATCGGCCAACCCCGCCAGGTCGAGCACGAGCGAAATACGGCCGTCGCCGGTGATGGTGGCACCCGCCACGCCCGGCACATCCTTAAGGAACGGACCAAGCGGCTTGGCCATGACGTCTTCGCGGCCCAGCACTTCGTCGACGAGGCAGCCGAGCACCTGATGACCGATCTGCACCACCACGACATGACCGCCCTGCCCTTCGGTGCCGGCCCAGCGGCCGAGATCGGCCAGGGGCAGCGCGCGACCGCGATGGTTGGCGACGATGCGGCCGTCGAGCTTCTGCACCTGTCCGTCCGCCAGCTCGAACACTTCGGCGACATTGGACATGGGCAGCGACAGCAGGCGATGCCCCACGCGCACCATGAGCACGCGCAGGATCGCCAGGGTCAGCGGCACCGAAAGACGCACGGTGCTGCCATGGCCTACGCGCGAGTCGATGGACAGCGTGCCGCCCAGTTCGACGATCTTGGTGCGGACCACGTCCATGCCCACGCCGCGACCGGAGATGTCGGACACCTCGCTGGCCGTGGAGAAGCCGGGGCGGAACACGATCTCGTAGCATTCGCGTTCTTCCAGGCGCGCGGCCTGCTCGGCATCCATCAGGCCCTTTTCGACGGCCTTGCGGCGCAGGACCTCGGGATCCATGCCCTTGCCGTCATCGGTCACCGTGATGACGATGCGGTCGCCGTACTGACCGGCGGCCAGGCGTACGGTGCCCGAGCGCGGCTTGCCCGCACGGGCGCGCACGTCCGGCATCTCGATGCCGTGGTCCACGGAGTTGCGCAGCAGATGCACCAGCGGGTCGGCCAGCGCCTCCACCACGGTGCGGTCAATGTCGGTCTCCTCGCCCTCGGTCACCAGTTCGATCTCCTTGCCCAGCTGGCGGGCGAGGTCGCGAACGATGCGCGGGAAGCGCGAGAACAGCTTGCCCACCGGCTGCATGCGCATGCGCAGCACGGCGTTCTGGAGATCTTCGGCCACGCGCTCCAGCTCGCCGATGGCACGTTCCATCGGATCGTTGGTGCCGCGCGGCGCAAGGTTGGTCAGGCGGTTGCGCACCAGCACGAGTTCGCCGGCCGCATCCACGAGGTTGTCGAGGCGATGCGTATCGACGCGGACGGTTGTGTCGGCGGTGGAGGCCGTGCGCTTTTCGGAGGCGGCCCTGGCAGGTGCTGCTTCGCCAGCCGCAACGACGGGTGCCACGGGCGAGGCCGCCTGCACGGGCGCCGGAACCGGCACAGGTGCTGCCACGGGCACCGGTTCTGGCGCCACGGCACTGTTCGCGCCCGGCGCGGCCGTACCGTGCAGGGAATCGAGCAGGGCTTCGAATTCGTCGTCGCTGATGGCGTTGCTGTCCGCGACAGGCGCGGCCGCTTCCACCACGGGCACGGCCGCGCCTGCATCGGCACCGGGAGCCCCCGTGCCATAAAGCGAATCGAGCAGGGCCTCGAATTCGTCGTCGCTGATCGTGCCCGACGCAGCCGGTGCCGGCGCCCGGTCGGCGCGCGCGGCATCGAGCATGGCCTCGAATTCGTCTTCGATGGGATCGTGCGGCCTCGGCACGGCCACGCTTGTCGCCGCGACCGATGCGGTCACCGGCTGCGCGAGCGCGGCCGGGGGTGCGGAGGCCACGCGGCCGGGAATCACCAGGCGATCCAGCAGCGAACGCGGCGCGGCCTCGATGGGCACGCCGCCGTCGGCGGCGCGCATCATGTCGTTGAGGAGGTCCAGCGATTCCAGCAACGCATCCATGAAACCGGCATCGAGCACGATGGCACCGTTGCGCGCCTCGTTGAGGAGATCCTCCGCGCGATGGCACAGCTCCACCATGGCGTGCAGGCCGAGAAAGCCTGCACCGCCCTTTACGGTGTGAAACGCACGGAACACCGCGTTCAGCAGATCGACGTCACCGGGCGAGGACTCAAGGTCCACGAGCTGTTCGCCCAGGCTCTCAAGCAGTTCACGCGCCTCGATCAGGAAGACGTTGAGCAGCTCGTTGTCCAGCTCCACGCTCATGGCGCGCTCAGAAACCGAATTCGCTGAGCAGGCGATCCACTTCGTCCTGGCTGACCTTGTCCGCCGCCGGAGCCGCACCGCCCGCCAGCGAACCGGTGAGGCGCACCAGCTCCACCAGCGAGGATTCGACCTTGGCCATGAAGGCTTCGACGCGGGCCACGCGCTGGCCGGAGAGATCCTGCCAGGACTGCGCCTCGACCATCTCGCCCAGGCCGATGTCGGCGCTCTGCGCGAAGTCGCCCACGCGCACGGCCAGCGCACGGGCGCTGGAAGCGAACGACGGGTCGGCCGGGTCGAGCACCAGCACTTCGTCGGCCTGCGTGGCCAGTGACTGGGCCTGCGGACGCAGCTTTTCGCTGAAATCGAGCGTGCGATGGGCGGCCTGCGAGCTCATTTCGAGCACGTCGAGCAGGTGCTTGCGCGCGTCGCTCATGTTGCCCGGGTTGCCGTCGTGCGAAATGTCGGCGGCGAGACGGCGGGCCGACTCGTGCAGGTCGCGCGCGAGGTGGCCCAGGGCGAGGAACAGGTGCTGTTCGCGGCTGCGGATCAGGCGATCGAGCGCCTGCTCAACGGCGGCCGGATCATCGGCCTCAAGCAGGTCACGCAGTTCGGGAGCGACCTCTTGGCCGGCGGAAATCGTGGAGTTCATGCGGTGTCCTTAGCCTGCCGCCGCGGCGAGGCGTTCGAAGATCTTGTCGAGTTTTTCCTTCAGCGTGACCGCAGTGAACGGCTTGACCACATAGCCGTTCACGCCGCTCTGTGCGGCGGCGATGATCTGGTCGCGATTGTTCTCCGCCGTGACCATCAGCACCGGCATCGCCTTGAGGGCGGCATCGGCACGGATGGCGCGAAGCAGCTCGATACCGGTCATGTTCGGCATGTTCCAGTCGGTGACCACGAGGTCGAACGACTGCGAACGCAGCAGCGCCAGCGCGGCGTTGCCATCTTCGGCTTCCTGGATCAGGCCGTTGGTGAAGCCCAGTTCCACCAGCAGGTTCCTGACGATGCGCCGCATGGTGGAGAAATCGTCCACCACGAGGATTTTCATGTTCTTGTCCAAAACGTCTCTCCGCCTGTACCTGCGCGTTTCTTACCCGGCGACGGCACCCCCGGATGCCGTCAATGCTTTTCTTTCCAACCCGACATGCGAGCGCGGAGGCGGATCAGGGCCTGGCCATGGATCTGGCACACCCGCGATTCGCTTACACCCAGCACCGCACCGATTTCCTTCAGGTTGAGCTCTTCATCGTAGTACAGCGACATCACCAGCTTTTCGCGCTCGGGCAGGCCATCGATGGACTGCGCCAGCGCATCGCGCATGCCGTCCTGCTCGAAGGTGCCTTCCGGTCCGGCAGCATCCGGATCGGCGACGTCGATGGCTGCGCCCTCGTCGCCTTCGGGCGCCGTCAGGCTCAGCAAACGCGCGCTCGCCGCGTCGGCCAGGATCTGGTTGTACTCCATGGCGTCGATGCCCAGCCGCTTCATCACTTCCGCGTCGTCGGCGTCGCCACCCGTCTCGTTTTCGATCTGCCTCGTTACCTCCGCTACCTCGCGCAACTTCCGGTGGACGGAGCGCGGAGTCCAGTCCGTCTTGCGCAGTTCGTCCAGCATGGCGCCACGTATGCGGATGCCCGCATAGGTTTCGAAGCTGGCCGCGCGAGTCGGCGAATAATTTCTTGCGGCTTCAAGCAAACCGATCATCCCGGCCTGCATGAGGTCGTTCGCGTCCACGCTCGGCGGCAGCCTGCCCATCAGGTGATAGGCGATACGGCGTACCAGCGGCGCATGGGTCTTTACCAGTTGGTCCGCGGGAACACGAGTAATTTCAAGGTATTCGCTCGCCACGCTCACAACGGCAGCCCTCCTCCCAAGTGGGAACGTTCGGCAAAGAAGCCAATGCGTCCCTGTGCCCGGGTTTCGGGTTCACCCCATGTATCGACCGACCTGGCCAGATTCTTGAATCCGACCGCGGAACGGCTGCTCGGCCAGGCATCCACCACCGCCGACTGGCGGCGGATGGCCTGCCGCAGGTACTCGTCGTGCGGCACCATGCCCATGAAGTCGAGCGATACGTCGAGGAACCTGCCGGTCACCCGGGACAGCTTCTCGTACAGCGCCTTGCCCTCCTGGGCATGGCGGACCATGTTGGCGACGATGCGGAAGCGGTGTACCGCAAACTCGCGCGAGAGCACCTTGATCAGCGCGTAGGCGTCGGTCAGGGAGGCCGGCTCGTCGCAGACCACGATCACCACCTCGTCGGAGGCGGCGGCGAACATCGACACGCTGTCGGAGATGCCGGCGGCGGTGTCGACGATGAGGTATTCGGGGGCCAGCGGGTATTCGTCGAACGCGCGGATCACCGCGGCGTGCTCGATATTGGGCAGCTGGGCCATGCGTCGGGTGCCCGAAGTGGCCGGGATCACCTTCAACCCGTGCGCGGCTTCCAGTACCAGATCCTCGATGCGGCAGGCGCCTTCGAGCATGTGGCCCAGGTGGCGCACCGGTTGCAGGCCCAGCAGCACGTCGATGTTGGCCATGCCCAGGTCGGCATCGAGCAGCAGCACGTCACGGCCGCCCATCGCCAGGGCCATGCCGAGGTTGACCGCCACCGTGGTCTTGCCCACGCCACCCTTGCCTCCCGCGATCGCGATGCTGCGGGTAGGACGACGGTCGGACAGCCATTCGAGTCCGGCAGCCTGGGTGTTGTCGACGTGTGTGCTCATGAAGGATTTCGCTGCCGGGGAAGAGTATGCGTTTGCAGATGCCGAGGTCACGGGTCGGGTCGTCCTGATCATGCCAGCGCCGTCGCCGGCATGCCGAACCGATCGGCAAGTATGGCGTCGTCGGGCTCTTCTGTGCGCTGTTTCACCCTTTGGGCGGCGAGACAGACCAGTTTGCGTGCATCCGCCGAGGCGATGTCCTCGGGGACACGCTGGCCATCGGTGGTGTAATCCAGCGGCAGGCCATGGCGGATCACGGCCGAGAGCACGCCGCCGACCAGCGGCGCCTCGTCGAGCTTGGTGAGGATGGCGCTCTGCGGCCCCAGCGGCGCATAGGCGCGGATGGCGTCGTCGATGGCCTGGGACTGCGCGTTGGCGGCCAGCACCAGGCAGGTGCGCACGTCGGCCATGGCGCGCAGGGTATCGAACTGCTGTTGCAGGCGCGGGTCGTTGCCGGCCAGGCCGGCCGTATCCACCAGCACGGTGTGCTTGCCGCGCAGCTGGAGCAGCGCGTTGCGCAGGCTGGTGGCGTCGTTGGCGTTGAACACGCGCACGCCGAGCAGGCGGGCATAGTGCTCCAGTTGGGCGCCGGCGCCGATGCGGTACTGGTCGGTGCTGATCAGCGCCACGCGCGAAGCGCCGTGGCGCATCACGGCGCGGGCGGCCAGCTTGGCGATGGTGGTGGTCTTGCCCACGCCGGTGGTGCCCACCAGCGCGGTGACACCGCCACCCACCGTGTCGAAGTTACGGCCGGTGGTGCGCACGTTGCGCGACAGCAGGCCCAGCGGCAGGTAGCGCGCCTGCTCCACGGTCATGTCGGCGGGCAGCTCGGCGCACAGGGCACGCGCCACGTCGCCGTCGATGCCCAGGCGGGTCATCTCGCGCAGCACGCGGGCATGCAGCGGCTGCTGGCGATCCATCTGGTTCCAGGCCAGGGCGGACAGCTGCACTTCGAGCATTTCGCGCAGATGGTTGATCTCGGCGCGCATGCCGGTAACGGCGATGTCGTTCTGCGGATTCACCGTGGCGGCACGCACCACGTCGGCGACGCTGGCGGCCAGCGCGGCGCTGGACTGCCGCTGCGGGGCGGCGCTGTTCGGGTTTTTCACGGCACGCTCGACCACGGCGGCCGTCGCGGCGCGGGCCTGGTCGAGGCGGGCGGCGCGCTCGCTGTCGCGGTCCTCACGGATCGCACGGATCGGCGACGGTGCCTGGGCCTGCCTGGCGGCCTTCTCTTCGACGTTGTCGAAGGCGAAACCGGCTTCGCGAACCAGCGCCTCGTCATAGTCGAGCGCAGCGATGATCTCGATGCCGTCGTCCATGCGACGCGTGGACAGGATCACGGCATCCGGGCCCTGCTCGTCCCGTACCTGGCGCATGGCCTGGCGCATGTCGGGAGCAACGAATCGTTTGATTTTCATGCGTTCGATCCTGTCTTACGTCGCGGTGCCCAGGTTCGAGGACACCACCATGTTCGTTCCGTCCGGCCGGCGAATCGGCGAACGGTGTCTCAATGCTCAGCGCCCGAGGGCCGTCACCAGCTTGACGCGGCGGTTGTCCGGCACCTCGTTATAGGCAAGCACATGCAGGTTTTGGGCCACATGTCGCGTAAAGCGGGCCAGCCAGGGGCGCAATGCAGGAGAAACCAGCAACACGGCCGGTTCGCCGGCCGCTTCCTGGCGGCGGGTAGCATCGGCGACGCTCTGCTGGAGGCGATCGGCCAGTCCCGGTTCCACCGCCGCACCCGCCGGGCCGCCACCCTGCAACGACTGCAACAGGATCTGCTCCAGGTCCGGCGCCAAAGTAATGACGGGCACTTCGGTACCCAGGCCGGCGATCTCCTGCACGATCTGGCGACCCAGCGTCACGCGCACGGCGGCGGCGAGTACACCCGGGTCCTGGCTCTGGCCGGCATGCTCGGCCAGCGATTCCACGATGCCGCGGAAGTTACGGATGGGCACGCGCTCGGCCAGCAGGTTCTGCAACACCTTCACGATGGCGCCCAGCGACAGGCGCTTGGGCACCAGGTCTTCCACCAGCTTCGGCGTCTGCTGGGCCAGGCGGTCCAGCAACTGCTGCACGTCCTGGTGACCGATGAGTTCGTGGGCGTGGTTTTGCAGGATGTGCGACAGGTGGGTGGCGATCACCGTGGCCGGATCCACCACCGTGTAGCCGAGGGTCTGGGCGTGCTCGCGCAGGCCCGGCTCGATCCACACGGCATCCAGGCCGAAGGCCGGATCGCGCGTGGCAATACCGTTCACCGTGCCGTGCACGCGACCCGGATCGATCGCGAGCATGCGCTCGGTGTGGATCTCCGCTTCACCCATCGGCACGCCCATCAGCGAGATGCGATAAGCATGCGGCGCGAGGTCGAGGTTGTCGCGGATATGCACCGAGGGCACGAGGAAACCCAGCTCCTGCGACAGCTTGCGGCGCACGGATTTGATCCGCGCCATCAGCTCGCCGCCCTGCGCCTTGTCCACCAGCGAAATGAGGCGGTAACCCACTTCCAGGCCGATGGTGTCCACCTGGGCCACGTCTTCCCACGACAGCTCGGTACGCTCGGCCGGCGGCGCCGCTTCCAGCGCCAGCTCGGTGCCGGGCGCGGAGGCGGGAGTCGAACCCGCGGCACCGCCCTGCTGGTTGAGGTGCAGCTTCCATGCGCCGAAGCCAGCGGCGGCGGCGAGAATGAGAAACGGGATATTCGGCATGCCCGGAATCAGGCCCATCGTGCCGAGCACGGCGGCCGCCACGCCCAGCGCCTTGGGCTGGCCGAACAGCTGGCCCATCACCTGCTTGCCCATCTCCTGCGACTTGGACACGCGGGTGACGATCACCGCCGTGGCGATGGAGAGCATCAGGCCCGGCACCTGGGCCACGAGGCCGTCGCCGATGGTCAGCAGCGTATAAGTGCGCGCAGCCTCGGACGCCGACAGACCGTGCTGGAGCATGCCGATGAAGAAGCCGCCGATGATGTTGATGGCGAGGATCAGGATGCCGGCCGACGCATCGCCGCGTACGAACTTGGAGGCACCATCCATCGAACCGTAGAAGTCGGCTTCCTCGCGCACTTCCTGGCGGCGCTCGCGCGCCTGCTCCTGCGTCAACAGACCGGCGTTGAGATCGGCATCGATCGCCATCTGCTTGCCGGGCATGGAATCGAGGGTGAAGCGCGCGGTCACTTCGGACACGCGGGTGGCGCCCTTGGTCACCACCACGAAGTTGATGATGGTGAGGATCGCGAACACCACGAAGCCCACCGCGAAGTTACCGCCGATGACGAACTCGCCGAAGGCCTCGATCACCTTGCCGGCGGCACCGGGGCCGTTATGACCGTGCAGCAGCACCACGCGGGTGGAGGCGATATTCAGCGCCAGGCGCAACAAGGTGGCGAACAGCACCACGGTGGGAAACGAGGCCAGCTCCAGCGGCCGCATCACGTACATGGTGGCCAGCAGGATCACCAGCGACAACGCGATGTTGAAGGTGAACAGCAGGTCCAGCATGAACGGGGGCAACGGCAGCATCATCATGCCGAGCATGATCAGCATCGCCACCGGCGCCGCGACGCCGCGGCGGCCGATCTGGCGGAAGGTGCCCATGAGGTTCGTGGAGGCTGCCATGTCTTCAGTTATCCATGCGGTAAGGACCGAGCAGTTCCGGATCGATGTCCTGCGTCGGCAGATCGGGCGGGAGATCACCCATGGCAATCGCCTGCTTCAACCGGAACACGTAGGCCAGGATCTGGGCCACGGCCACATACAGCGCCGCGGGGATTTCACGTCCGATTTCCGTCGTGTGATACAAGGCTCGTGCCAACGGCGGGGCTTCCACCACCGGAACCTTCGCACCGCCACCGATCTCGCGGATCTGCTGGGCGATCACGTCCACGCCCTTGGCCACCACGCGTGGCGCTCCCATGCGGTTTTCGTCGTATTTGAGGGCTACCGCGAAGTGCGTCGGGTTGGCGATGATCACGTCGGCCGTGGGCACGTCCTGCATCATCCGGCGGCGCGCCATCTGCTGCTGCACCTGACGGATTTTTGACTTCAGCTCCGGCGAGCCTTCGCTCTCCTTGTGCTCGTCCTTGACCTCCTGCTTGGTCATTTTCATCTTCGTGGTGAAGCTGTACTTCTGCCATGGCGCATCCACCAGCGCGATCACGCCCAAAGCGCAGGCAAAAACCAGCGAGGCATGGCCGAAGATGCCGAAGGCCTTGGCAATGCCTTCGCTGACCGGACCACTGCCTACCGAGAACATGTCCAGCGTGCTGCGGCGCAGGAACCACACCAGGGCGCCGCCGATCAGCAACAGCTTCAGCACGGACTTGCCCAGTTCCACCAGGCCATTCACGGAAACCAGGCGCCCGAAGCCCTTGATCGGGTCCAGGCGGTCGAACTTCGGCACCAGGGCCTGCATCGAGAAGTTGAGTCCGCCCATTAGGGCCGGTGCCGCGATGGAGGCCACCATGGTCACCACGAACACAGGGCCAAGCAGCTTCAGCCCTTCCAGTGCCGCCGTGGCGAGCGCATGACGCAAGCCGTCGGGCCCCAGCAGATCGTCGCGGTGGTAACGCAGGCCTACATGCATGATGTTGGCGGCGTGCTCGGCCATCTTCTCGCGCGAGGCGATAAGCGTTGCCACGCCGGAGAGCACCACCACCGCCGTGGAAAGATCGCGCGAACGCGGCAGCTCGCCCTTCTCGCGGGCTTCGCGGAGGCGTTTTTCGCTGGGCGATTCGGTGCGGTCTTCCTTGTCGGACTGCTCGCTCATCGCGACTACCTCCCGATAAGGCCGCGCATGGTTTCCCACGCGGCGGTCTGCAGGGAGTCGAACGCGCTCGGCAGGCCACGCAGGGCCAGCCACACGGCGACCATGCCCAGGCAGATGGTGATGGGAAAGCCCACGGCGAACAGGTTCATCGACGGTGCCGAACGGCTGATGGCGCCGAAGCCGAGGTTGACGACAAGCACGGCGGTGAGTGCCGGCAGGGCCACGCGCACCGCGCCCCCGAACAGGTGGGTGGCGAAGCTCAGCACCACCCACAGGCCATCGGCACCGATGCCCTGTTCGCCCACGGGCAGGCTGCGGAAGCTTTCCGCGAGCAGGTCGATCAGTTGCAGGTGGCCGTTCATCACGAGGAACAGCAGGGTCACCATCATCGTGTAGAACTGGCTGAGCACAGGCGTGCTGCCGCCGACGCCCGGGTTGACCACTTCGGCGAAGCCCAGGCTCATCGCCTGGGACACGAACTGGCCACCGAACGATACGGCCTCGAACACCAGCTTCAGCACGAAACCGATCGCGGCACCGATGATGATCTGCTGCGCCAGCGTGGCCACGCCTGCCGCTGACAGCGGACGGATATCCAGCGGCGCCAGCGGTGCGAGCACGACGGTAAGCAGCACGGTGAGGCCGATGCGGATCTGCGCCGGAATCGTGGTGGCGCCAAGGACAGGAGCCACCAGCATCAGGCCGGAGACGCGCGCCATCGCCCAGCAGGCGCTGCCCACCCACGCCTCGATCTGGCCGATGTCGAACGGCATCAGCGCACCGCCTGGGGCAGCGATTCGATGAGCGTGCGGGTGAACTGCACCAGGGTGCGCAGCATCCACGGACCGGTGATGATCATCACCAGCGACATCGCGATCAGCTTGGGAATGAAGCTCAGGGTCTGCTCGTTGATCTGCGTGGCGGCCTGCACCATGCCGATGATCAGGCCCACCGCCAGCGCGGTGAGCAGCAGGGGCGCGCCGACCAGCATGGCGATGTGCAGCGCCTGCTGGCCAAAGCCGATGACCGATTCGGGCGTCATGGGTAGAAGCTTCCGGCCAGCGTGCCCAGCAGCAGGGTCCACCCGTCCACCAGCACGAAGAGCATGATCTTGAACGGCAGCGAGATGATCATCGGCGAGACCATCATCATGCCCATCGACATCAGCACCGAGGCCACCACCAGGTCAATGATGAGGAACGGGATGAACAGCAGGAAGCCCATCTGGAACGCGGTCTTCAGCTCGCTGGTGACGAAGGCCGGCAGCGCCACGCGATACGGCACGGATTCACGATCGGCATAGGGCTCGTCACCGGCCAGCTTCGTGAAGAGCTGCAGGTCCGGCTCGCGGGTCTGTTCCAGCATGAAGTGATGGAACGGCGCGGCCGCCAGCGGCACGGCTTCCTGCACGGTCATCCTGCCGTCCATGTACGGCTTGATGCCCGCGTCGTAGGCGTTGTTGAGCACCGGCGACATCACGAACAACGTGAGGAACAGCGACAGGCCAATGATCACCTGGTTCGGCGGCGTGCTGTTGGTGCCCAGCGCCTGGCGCAGAAACCCCAGCACGATGACGATGCGGGTGAACGAGGTCATCATCAGCAGGATGGCCGGCAGGACGGTAAGCACCGTCATCAGCGCCAGCATCTGGATCGACAGCGACCACTGCTGGCCGCCATTGGCGCCCGGTGCCACGTTCACCAGCGGAATGCCCTGCGGATCGGCGGCAAATGACACCGCCGGCGCCAGCAGGAACAGGAAAAAGACCAGCCAGCGCTTCATGGGCGCTTCCACTGGGCAAGCACGTCGCGGAAACCACGGATCGCCGGTGCCTGCGGCGGCACGGCATCCTCGGCCACGGGCGTATCGAGCACGTGCAGCGTGCGCAGGCCACCGCCCGGCGACGCACCCACCAGCAGCTGCTTGCCCCCGACTTCGATCAACATGACCCGGTCCTTGACGCCGACCGGCATCGATTCGACGACGCGGATCTTCCGGCCACCCGGGCGGATCCGCACCTGCGCGCGCCGGCTGAGCCAGCCCACGAAGAAGATGAGCGCCACGACACCCAGCAGGCTGATCAGCACGCGGACCAGTTCCGCGCCCGAATCCACCGCCGGAGCGGCCACCGGGGCCGCCATCAGGGCACAGGGAAGGAAGCCGCCAAGGACGGCAACGATGCGACGCATGGGGATCACCGCAGCTTGCGGACGCGCTCGGCCGGGCTGATCACGTCAGTCAGCCGGATACCGAACTTCTCGTTGATCACCACGACCTCGCCGTGAGCGACGAGGGTGCCGTTGACGAACACGTCGAGTGGCTCGCCGGCAGCGCGGTCGAGTTCCACGACGGAGCCCTGGTTGAGCTGGAGCAGGTTGCGGATGCTGATCTTGGTGCGGCCCACTTCCATCGCCATGGTGACCGGCACGTCGAGGATGACGTCGAGGTTCACCTCGTTGCCGAGGCCGCCCAGCGTGGCGGTAGCGTCGGCGTCGGCGTCGGCGCCTTCCTGGTTTTCGGGGCTCAAGGTGGGTTCGTTCATGTCCGTTCCGATGACGTTGCGTGGATACGCCGGACATAAAGCAAGCCGCGTGCCATACGGCCGTCACCGCGCCGGGGGTCAATTTTTCCTTGCTTGCCGACCACTTGGCGAAGTGGCTGCATGCCGGCCTTCACGGATTCGCCAGAAAGCTGACGCTCGACGGCAGTTAGTCGCCATGACGGTCAACCGTCACCCCTGCGTGGGGCCGGCCGATACGAAGACGAATACGATGCCTCGGCATAGAATGCGCCTCTTGCCATACAGCCATCGGAACTCATGGACGGACAACGCGGCACCACCATCCTCGATCCCCGCGTCATCACCGACGCCGACGCTCATCGCGCCGCCTTTCTTTCGGCGGATCCCTTTCCCCATGTGGTGATCGACAATTTCCTCGACGCTGGCTTCATAGGGCAATTGCTCGCCGAGTTTCCTACGTTCGAACAGGGAAACTTCATCGGCGACGACGGCCGCCCTGGCGGCAAATCCACGCTGGGCAAGGTTCGCCCGATCGGTGCCTCCTACGAGCGCCTGGACGATGCGATCAAGAGCCCCGAATTTCTTGCCGCCGTCGGTCGCCTGACCGGCATCGACGACCTGCTCTACGATCCGTGGTACCTGGGTGGAGGTACCCATGAAAATCGCAACGGAATGAGCCTCGACCCCCACGTCGACTTCAATTTCCATCCCAGCGAACGCTGGCACCGCCGCATCAACCTCATCATCTACCTCAACCCGCTGTGGGAAAATGCCTGGGGCGGCAACCTCGAGTTGTTCCGCGATCCCCATGTGGAGGCCACGCCGACGCAATCGGTGGCGCCGGTGTTCAATCGCTGCGTGATCTTCGAAACCTCCGAACGCTCCTGGCACGCCTTCGATCAGATTGCCCTGCCGGCCGAACACATGAACCTCACCCGTCGTTCGGTCGCCCTGTACTTCTACACGAAGGATCGTCCGCAAGAGGAAATCGCCGACCGGCACACCACGTATTACGTGAAGCGGCAGCTACCGGATCAGCTGGCGGAAGGCCATACCCTGAGCGCCGTCGACGTGGCGACGATCCGCGGACTCATTTCGCAGCGCGACGGCCACATCAAGGTGCTTTACGAGGAAAACACCCGATTGCTGAAGGCTCAGGACAAGGGGCTTGCGGGCCAGTTGCTGTACCTGGCCAAACGCGCCTACGTTCGCTTCCGCCGCTAACCCGACCTGTAGGAGCGCGCCTCGCGCGCGACCGGATATGCTGTGACACCCGGTCGCGCGCAAGGCGCGCTCCTACAAAAGCCGGTCATGCATATCTCGCGCGGGTCAGGCCGGGTCGGTCATCGGCTCGATGGGCAAGGCCGCCGGGCGCTGGGTGCTACGGCGCATCAGCGTCTCGAAGCGCACCGCCTTGTTGCCGCTGGCGTTGGCCATGCGGCCACGGAAGATCGGCACGTCCTCCGCGAACACCGTCGCGAGATCCGGCAGGTTGATGGGAATCACGTCGCCCTTGCGCAGATGCAGGAAGTCGCCGATGGTGAGCCTGGCCTCCGCCAGCAGCGAGGTCACCTCGACCTCCGCATCGAGGATTTCCTCGTGCAGGCTCTGGATCCAGCGATCATCACGCTCCGCCCGGTCGCTCTGCACGCCGGCATCGAGCAGTTCGCGGATCGGCTCAACCATCGAATAAGGCAGCGTGAGATGTACTTCACCGCCACCACCATCCAGCTCGATGTGGAAGCGCGACACCACCACCGTCTCGGTCGGGCTCACGATATTGGCGAACTGCGGATTGATCTCCGAGTTCATGAATTCGAACTGCATCTTCAGCACCGGCGCCCAGGCCTCGCACATGGCGGCGAAGGCTTCCTGGAGCACGATCTGGATGACGCGGTTCTCGGTGGGCGTGAAATCGCGACCCTCGATGCGGGCGTGGTAACGACCGTCGCCTCCGAAGAAGTTGTCGATCACGGTGAACACCAGGCGCGGCTCGAACACCATCAGCGCGGTGCCGCGCAGCGGCTTGATACGCACGAGGTTCAGGTTGCTCGGCACGGCCAGCGAGTGCACGTACTCGTTGAACTTGGTCATCTTCACGCCAAGCACCGACACCTCGCATGACTTGCGCAGCACGCCGAACAGGTTGGTGCGGAAGTAACGCGCGAAGCGGTCGTTGACCATTTCCAGCGTCGGCAGGCGGCCGCGGACGATGCGATCCTGCTGGGTGAAGTCGTAGTCCATCACGCCGCCGGGTGGCGGAAGATCGATATCGGTATCCACCGACCCGCCTTCCACGCCTGCGAGCAGGGCATCGATTTCTTCCTGGGTAAGGATGTCGCTCATCGCCGCGGCTTTCCCGTTACTGCATGATGAAACTGGTGAAGTAGACCGCATCCACGCCGGGACGACCGATCTTCTCCTTGAGGATGCGCTGCACTTCGGCCAGGGCCGAGGCCTGCAGCTTCTGCTTGCCCTTCACGTCGGAAAGGGTTTTCACGTCCTGCGCCGAAAACAGCATGAGCAGGGCATTGCGGATCTCGGGATCAGCCTCCTTCACGGCGGCGATCGCATCGGCATCGTGCGACATGACGTTCACGCCCACCTGGAGAAAGCGTAGGGCGGTGTCGTCCTGGAAGTTCACCACGAAGGCCGGGTCAAGCTGCAGATAGATGGCCGGCCTGGAGCGGTTGGCGTCTGCCGTCGTCGTTTCGCCCGGCTTGCCGTGCCCCGACTTCATCATGAAGTAACCACCCGCCCCGCCCGCCACGAGAACGATCAGCGCACCGACAAGCAACAGCTTGCCCTTGCCCTTCTTCTTCGGGGCGGTTGCGCCTTCGGCGGTGTCTTTGGGTGCTGCAGCCATGCGGAAAAACCTCTCTGGTACCGTAACGGAAACGGCAGGGACGATGACGCCCCTGCCGGTGTTTTAGCAAGTGGCGTGCCAGCCTGAGAAAGCTAAGCACCCACTCCTTCATCGCGCTGTGACGCCGTTCGCGTCACGGGCAGCATCAAGGGTGCGACGAAAAATTGACTGCCGACGTCAGTGTGACGTCAAGCCACCTCGTCCAGCAGGCCACGCGATACGGCCGTTGTCGCCAGCGTGGCCGGTGCGGCGTCGGCATCGCTGCCCCCGTTGCCCTGCGGCGAGGCCGTGGCCGACGCATTGCCGTCGCCCTGCCCCGCCTGCCGCTGGCCGACATCGGCTTGCCCGAGCGACAGGCCGTGATGGGCCAGCATGCTGTCAAGCTGCGAGAGCGTCTGCTGCACGGCATGCACGGCTGCGGGATGCTGGGCGATGATGGCAACGTTGACCTTGCCCCCATCCATGTTCACGCGGACATCCATGCTGCCGAGTTCTTCCGGGTGCAGCTTGATGCGGGCCTCCTTGACCTGACCGCTGCCCATCCATGCGATCTGCTCGCCCAGTTCCTGGGCAAACTGCGGCGAGTTTGCCGGCTGCGTGGCCTGCACCTGCATGGCCTGCCCGTCGGCAGGTGTGGCGTGCAGGGCCGGCATGGGACTCTGCAACGGATCGATGGCGGTGGGATCATCCTTGCTGGCGGTGACGTTGCCACCCTGCGCGGCAAGCAAGGCCCCAAAGGCCGGAGCTGCCGTCGTTGCGGCGGCATCGGCCACGGCACCGGCGGGCGCCATGCCAACCACGCCGGGCAGAGCGCCCTGCTCCGCACCCTGCGCTACGCCATCGGCACCCAGCGCGGCCTGCGGTGTCGTGGCAAGTGAACCGAGTGCATTGCCCGCGAGCTCACTGGCGGCGTCTGCCGGCTTCGTCGTGGCAACGGTCTTCGCCTGCGGAGCTACGCCGATCAGGGCAAGCATCGCACTGGCCACCGACGTATCGGTGTCCTTGGGGTCCTTCGTACTCTTGTCGGCCTTCGCGGCTTTGTCGTCACCCGTTTTCCTGGCCGACTTCGTATCGGCCGGCTTCGCGGATGCCGTGGTCGACGATGCCTGGTCCTTCGATCCCTTCGCCGTATCGCCGCGCTGCGCCTTGCTCGCATCCGCACGCGCCGCGTCCATCGCGGTGTCGAAGCGCTGGCTGCCGGACGAGTTGTCCGTGGGCGCCGGTGACGGTGTGGACGGCGGCTGCGGAGGATTGGCGTTGAGGGTGAGGTTGGCGGTGTTCATGCAAAGAGTCCTGGCATGGCGGCGGGATGACGAGGGGAGGCGTCAGCCTTCGCTCCTGGGGTTACGGCGGTACTGCGATCGTTCGTCGGCTTGTTCCTGCTCGCGACGATCCTGCGATTTGCGTTCCTGCTCACGGTACTTCGTGGTCACCGAGTCCAGCGCCTTCGCGCGACCGCGCGCATCGGCCCAATCCGTGCGGGCGCGGTCCAGTGCGTGCCCGCGGCGCTGCACTTCGCCCATCTGCTGCACGATCGCCACGTCGATCTTCTGCAGGAACTGCTGGCGGTTGAGCAAGGCACTCACCCCGATACCATCGGGCATCACGGCGTATTCGTTGCGATAACGGCGCAGCTCTTCGAGCTGGTGTTCGGCCTCGGCCAGGGCGCGCTGATGCACGGCCAGGGCGCGCGTGGCGTCCTCGGCCTTGCCGGCGGCGATATCCACCACGGGCTGGAGACGGTCGGCACGCGAGGGCATCAGTCGGCCCTCGCGGCGTCTTCAAGACCTTGCCGTGCTTCGGCAAGATCCACCGGCACATCGGTTTCCTGCTGGAGGAAGGCCGAAAGACGTGGATACAGCGCGATGGCCTCGTCGGTGCGGGGATCGCTGCCCTTCTGGTAGGCGCCTACGGCGATCAGGTCGCGCTGCTGACGATAGGCCGAATAGACCTGGCGAAAGCGCTGCGCCGAACGCATGTGTTCTTTATCCACCACCGCAGGCATCACGCGACTGATCGACGCCTCGATATCGATGGCCGGGTAGTGACCCGCCTCCGCCATGTCGCGCGACAGCACGATATGGCCGTCGAGAATGGCGCGGGCGGAGTCGGCAATGGGATCATGGCGATAATCGTCGCCCTCGGTGAGCACGGTGTAGAACGCCGTGATCGAACCGCGCCCTTCCGCATCGTTGCCTGCACGCTCCACCAGGGCGGGAAGCATGGCGAACACCGAGGGCGGATAGCCCTTGGTCGCGGGCGGCTCGCCGATCGCCAGGGCGATTTCACGCTGCGCCTGCGCATAGCGGGTCAGCGAATCCATCAGCAGCAGCACGCGCTTGCCTTCGTCGCGAAAATGCTCGGCCACCGCCGTGGCCACCTGCGCGCCACGCAGGCGCGACAGCGGCGGCGCATCCGCCGGGGCAGCCACGACCACGGCGCGGCGACGACCTTCCTCGCCCAGCGTGTGGTCGACGAATTCCTTCACTTCACGGCCGCGCTCGCCGATCAGGCCCACCACCACGACATCCGCATTGGTGAAGCGGGTCATCATGCCCATGAGCGTCGACTTGCCGACGCCCGAGCCTGCAAACAGGCCGATGCGCTGGCCACGTCCTACGGTGAGCAGGGAATTGATGGCGCGCACGCCGACATCGAGCGGCGTGTCGATGGGCTGGCGCAGCATGGGGTTGATCGGGTCGCGGCGCAGCGGCGCGCGATCGCGTGCCAGCAAGGGCCCCAGTCCGTCGAGCGGTACGCCATCCGGGCCGATCACACGGCCGAGCAGCGAATCGCCCACGGGAACACCAGACACGGCCGCCACGGGCGTAACCCGGGCATTGGGCAGCACGCCGTGCATCTCGCCCGTGGGCATCAGCAGCAGGCGGCCATCGGAAAAACCGACGACCTCCGTTTCCAGCTGCTTGCCATCGGCCGAGGCGACCATGCAGCGTGCGCCGACGGGCGCCTCGCAGCCCACGGCTTCCAGCGTCAGCCCGACCACGCGACGCAGCTTGCCCTCCGCCTGCAACGGCCGCACGCGGGCGGCATTGGCCGCCTGGGCAGTCAGTGACTCGCGCCAGTGTGCATTGCGCGCGGCGTTGTGCGTGTCGGTGCTCACGGGGCCTCGTCCTGCTCGTCGGCCTCCGCATCCACCGAGGGCGTGAGGACACTGTCCACCACGGCGGCCAGACGCGTGCGCACGCGCGCATCGAGGCGGGAATGCTCGCTTTCGAGACGGACATCGCCGCGCTCCAGCGCCGCATCGTCCACCACCGTGCCCTCGTGATCGAGGGTTGAGCGATGCTCGCGCACGAGGGCGGCATCGATGGGATTCAGGTGAATCTTCAGGTGGCGCGTCGCCGATGGCAGTGCATCCACGGCCTGGCGCACCACTTCGACGATCTTTTCGGGACGGGTGGCGATCTCGAAACCCAGCACGCGCTCGGCAATCACCGTGGCAAGCATCGCCAGGTCACCGGCCACATCGTGGTCCAGTTCGGCAAAGGGCTTCTGCACCGCGGCGATCAGCGCCTCGATCCGGGCCACCTGTGCCGTGAGTTCACGCCTGGCCATGGCGCGACCTTCGTTGAGGCCGGCGTTGAAACCTTCTTCGCGTGCCTGCCGTTCGATGGCCTCGATTTCCGCCACGGTGGGGCGCGGCGGACCGTCGTCTTCCGCCTCGGCCTCGACCGTCACCGGCGCGGGGCCGTTGACCAGCGGCAGCTCCCAGCGTTCAAAGCGCTCGACGCGTTCGCGGGCGAGAATGGAAGTCAGGCTCATCAGACGAACTCTTCCCCGCCACCGGCGAGATTGATCTGGCCTGCGTCAGCCAGGCGACGCGCGGTAGCAAGCACTTCCTTCTGCGCGGCGTCGACTTCGGACAGGCGCACGGGGCCCTTCACTTCGAGGTCGTCGCGCAGCATGTCGGCGGCGCGCTTGGACATGTTGGAGAAAATCTTCTCGCGGATCGCCGCATCGGCACCCTTGAGCGCCGTGATGAGGCGCGCCGACGGCACTTCGCGCAGCAGGGTCTGCATGCTGCGGTCGTCGATCTCGGCGAGGTCGTCGAATACGAACATGAGCTCTTCGATACGCTCACCCAGGCCGTTGTCGATGCCACGGATGGACGACATCAGCTCGGCCTCGCGCGCGGTTTCCATCGCGTTGAGGATGTCCGCCGCCGCCTTCAGGCCGCCGACCGTGGCCGACTTCAGCTTGGTGGAGTTACCGGAGAACTGGCGCTCCATGATTTCGTCCAGCTCGTTGAGTGCATGCGGCTGCACGCCGTCGAGGGTGGCGATGCGCATCACCACGTCGCTGCGCGTGCGCGCAGGCAGGTAGCCGATGACTTCGGCGGCCTGGTCCGGTTCGAGATGCGCCAGCACCAGCGCGATGATCTGCGGGTGCTCCTGTCCGATCATCTCGCCGATGGCACGGCTTTCCATCCACTTCAGCGATTCCAGGCCCTTGCTGCTGCGGCCGAGCAGGATGCGGTCGATGAGACCGCCGGCCTTGTTCTCGCCCAGCGCGTTGACCAGGATGCGGCGGATGTATTCCTCGGTGCCGACACCGATGGACGTATGCTGGCCGACATCGTCCTGAAGCTGGTTCAGTACGGTTTCGACCTGCTCCTTGGTGACGTTCTTCAGCGCGGCCATGGCGGTGCCCACGGCCTGCACGTCGCGCGCACCCAGGTGCTTGAGGATGGACGCGGCGTCTTCCTCACCCAGGGTGAGCAGCAGGATCGCCGCCCTCTGCGCGCCCGTCAGGGCGTCCTTCGACTCAGCCGCCATCGTCTGCCACCCAGCTCTTCACGACCTGTGCAATCTGTTTCGGGTTTTCGGCAGCCATGCGCTTGGCAAGGCCCACCTTCTGTTCGTAGGCCAGCAAGGCCGGAGAGCCGAGCTGCACCTGGGTGCTGGCCGTGACGCGATCCGGCGTCATGTCGTCATCGTCCACCATGACCGAGACGCTGGGAATAGGACCGGCCAGGGCAACGTTGTTCATCGCTACGGGAGCCGGCTTCAGCAGGCCCTTCAGCATCGGGCGCAGCACGAAGAAACCGACCACCAGGGCAATCATCACGCCAAGGCCCTGCTTGATGAGGTCGAGCATGCCCGGGCGCTCCCAGAACGGCGTGCCCGTCGGCGCTTCGTCGGCTACGGCACCATGGAAAGGCTCGTTGATGACGCTGACGCTGTCGCCACGCGCGGCGCTGAAGCCCACCGCATTCTTGGTCAGCTCGGTCAGGCGCGACAGCTCTTCCGTCGTGAACGGCACGCTCTTGGTCTTGCCGTCCTTGTCGGGCATCTGCTTGTTGTCCACCACCACCGCAATGGTGAGGCGGGCAACCTTGCCGGCCGGGTCGGTCACGTGGCTGACGGTACGATCCAGCTCGTAGTTGCGCGTGGCGCTCTGCGAGGACTGCGACGGATTCTGGTTGTTCTGCGTGCTGGCGGTCTGCGCGCCGGGCTTGGCATTGCCGTTGCCGGGATTCGCCGCCGTGGGGTTGCCGCCTGTGTTGGGCGGCTGGTTGCTCAGCGCACCCGGCACGCCGCCGTTGCTGGCCGGATCAGTGCGCGTCTCGTTGCTGGTCTGCTCGCTGCGTAGCGCCGGATTGTCGTGATTGAAGGTTTCGCTGGCCTTCTCGGTCTGCGAGAAGTCGAGATCGGCAAACACCTGCGCGCGCACCTTGCCCGCACCGACCAGCGGCGTGAGCAGGTCTTCCACGCGCTGCGTGTAGGTTGCCTCGATGCGGTTGGACAGGCGCAGGCGGCTGTCGCCGATGGCCTGGGCGCTGTCCGGATCGCTCACGGTCAACAGGTTGCCGCCCTGGTCGATCACCGATACCTGGCGGGTATCCAGGCCCGGCACGCTGGATGCGATGAGATGCACGATGGCGGCGACCTGGCCCTGATCGAGCTGGCGGCCCGGATACAGAGTGACCACGACCGACGCACTGGCCGGCTTGTTGTCGCGGATGAAGGCCGAGGGCTTGGGCATCGCCAGGTGCACGCGCGCGGCCCGCACGGACTGCAACCCGGCGATGGTGCTGGAAAGGTCGCTCTCCAGCATCGACTGGTAACGCGAACGCTCCGCCATGTCACTCATGCCGAACGGCGAATCGGCCTGCGGAAGATTGTTGTTGGCCGTGCCCTGCGGCAGGCCCTGCCCGGCAAGCTTCAGTCGCACGCCCGCCACGTCGGCGGCCGGCACGAAGATCGAGCTGCCATCAGCGCTCAGCGTGTAAGGGGTATTGCCTGCCTGCAAGGCCTGGGTGACGGCAGCGGCATCCTTCTGCTCAAGGCCGCCATACAGCAGGCCGTAGTTCGGCGAACGCGACCACAACACCGCAGCGATGCCGATGGCGACCGCGCCGGCGATGCCCGCCAGCATGAACAATTGACGCGCCGCCGGCGTCTGCGCAAGGGACTTCAACGAGTCCATGCGCGTGGCCTTGCCGCTTTCCGTGGTAGCTACGCCGTTATCAGCCATGGTTCGGGCTCAATCCTGTGGTGGGGCTCATTCGCGTCAGATCGACAGGTTCATGATTTCTTTGTACGCATCGACGAACTTGTTGCGTACTTCGGTCATTGCGCGAAACCCGAGGTCGGCGCGCTGTCCCTGGATCATCACCTGGGCAAGATCGATCTTCGGATCGCCCCGTTCGAAGGCGTTGGAAAGTTGACCCGCCTTCTCCTGGGACTTCGCCACACCGTCAATGGATTGCTTCAGCAGGTCGCCGAAGCTGCCCTTGGCGGTGGGCTCCGTTTCCCCAACCCCGCGTATCGCGGGCATTTCTGTCTGCGAACTGATGCGGCGCATCTGGACGAGAAGGTTGTTGACATCGATCGTGGTCATGACGGTTTTCCAACGCGGTATCGGCTTTGCGTCACTCGATGCACGAGGTGTGCCAACCGAGGCCGATGCGGCCGGATGCGTCAGCCCGCCTGCGCGGTTTCCGACAGGCCGTACTTGCGCAGCTTTTCCACCAGCGTCGTACGCTGTACGCGAAGCAGCTTGGCCGCATGCGCCACCACGCCGTTGGCAGAATTGAGCGCCTGGCGGATCAGGCCGATCTCGATGCCGGCCAGGTGATCCTTGAGGTCGAGGCCACCCTGCGGCAACACCGACGGATCGCCTTCACCTGCATAGGTAAAGGTCTCGGTCACTTCCGGCTCGGCTTCCATCATGGCGATGAGGGCCGCGCCGCTCACCTCTTCCACCGGCTGCGCACCACGGTACTTCTCCGGCAGGTCGACGGCGCGGATTTCGCCGTGCGGCATGAGGATGGCCATGCGCTCGACGAGGTTCGACAATTCGCGCACGTTGCCCGGCCAGCCGTGGCGGCACAGGGCCGTCATGGCACCCGGCGAGAAACGCACCGACGACAGGCCACGCTGCACGAGACGCTGGTTGAATTCGCCGATGAGTGCCGGCAGGTCTTCCAGGCGCTGGCGCAGCGGCGGCATTTCCAGCGGGAATACCGAGAGGCGGTAATAGAGGTCTTCGCGGAAGCTGCCGTTCTCGATGGCGCCTTCAAGGTCACGATGGGTCGCGGCGATGATGCGCACGTCGCAACGCTGCGGACGGTTGCCACCCACGCGCTCGAACACGCGCTCCTGCAACACGCGCAGCAGCTTCACCTGCATCGGCAGGCTCATGTCGCCGATCTCGTCGAGAAACAGCGTGCCGCCCTCGGCCATCTCGAAACGGCCCTTGCGGCTGCTGATGGCGCCGGTGAAGGCACCCTTCTCGTGACCGAACAGTTCGCTTTCGAGCAGTTCGGCCGGGATCGCGCCGCAGTTGATCGCCACGAACGGCTTGTCGCGGCGCGGGGAGCATTCATGGATGGTGCGGGCGACCAGTTCCTTGCCGCTGCCGGATTCGCCCAGCACAAGCACGCTGGAATCGAACGGTGCCACCTGGCGGATCAGTCCGTTCACGCGCTGCATCGGACCGGACTGGCCGACCATGCGCAGGCTGGCCGCCGGCGGCTGGATACGCGATTGCAGGGCACGCAGGGCTTCGGACAGGCGCTCGTAGCGCAGCGGCACGTCGATCAGTTCCACGCTCTGGCTGCGCGAGTCGTCGGCGATCAGGGCGGTGGCAAGCGGGGAGTCTGCGGCGACCAGCATGGGCAGGTCGCGGCCGTTGCGGCCCAGCGCGGCGACATGGCCTTCGAGCTCGGCCTCGTCTTCCACGGTGCCGACGAAGATCCCGCGCCAGCTCTCGGCGGTGTCCGCCGCTTGCAGGCGGCTGGCCAGCACCGGGCGGTAGCCGAGGAAGGCAAGCACCGACATGATGCCATCGGCACGGGCGCGATCGGACTCGACAACCAGAAAGTTGGACGACTTCATCTTGTTACCCCTTGGGACGTTGGAGCGAAGTCCGGACTCCGGAAGGAGCCCCCTGCCGACTTCAGTTGCGGGATAACAATCAAGGAGCGTGCCAACGTCGGAATTCCGCCGCACGACGACGTAAATTCACGTCACCGTTCACACTTACATGCGATCGCAAAATCCTTTTCGGCAGGGTGTGAAATCGCGCCGGGGCGCGCTCGCGTCAATGCTGACGACACGCGTCACGAATGTGACGCAGGAGGCCATGCGACGTTTTGCCGACACGTGACGTAAAAGGTCACCTGTAGGAGCGCGCCTTGCGCGCGACCGGCAGAAACGTCACGTCGATGGCTCACAAAGCCTTGTAGGTCGCGGCATGACCCGGTCGCGCGCGAGGCGCGCTCCTACAGGGATTCCGGTGTGTCGGCGGGGCGGGACTGGGCCCTGGCCTCGGCCACCTGGCGGCGGTGCTGGCGGAACACCAGGCGCTCGATGCCGTCGCGGACGGCCTCGGACAAACCTTCGAATCCTATGAACCCACGACCATCCGACGGACCCGGCAGGCGTACGCCCGGAAGTTCCAGCGGCAGCGCACGGCAGGCATCGAAGTGCAGTCGCAACATCACGCCCTGCCCCACGGGGGGCAGGCCGTCCCAGGGCAGTACGGCGCCGATGGCGTTGAAGCGCAGCGACAACCGTGACGGCAGGCCCGACTGCGGCAGCAGCAGCCGGTTGACGATTTCCATGAGTACGTTGAGCTTGGCGTCGAGCCGGCCCACCTCCTGGCTCAGGGGGCTGTCTTCCTCGCCCGTCTCGGTGCGGCGCTCCATCAGCGCCGACACCGCCACCAGCACGCTGGTGTTGCGGTCGTTGATCAGCGCCAGTTCGGCCGGATCGGGACGGGCCGCGATATCGCAGATGGCGTGGAACCGTGCATCCCACGCGACACGATCGGAAAATGCCTGCCAGCTTTCCTCGCCCATTCGCCCCTCCCGCCCAGGTGTCCGCTTCAGAGCGAACTATACGCGGCCACGGCCTGGCGCGAGCGGCGATGCGCGTCCCACGCGGCAGCGGCCTCGTCCCGGGCGGCGGACACCAGGTCGGTAATCAGGGTATCCAGCAGCATGATGGACTTCAGCGCCTCGACCGTTTCCGGTGCCTGGCGCATGGGGCCGGCATGCAGCACGGTATCGCGCTCGGCTTCGAGCGAGGTCATTTCATCCCAGCGCGATTCACTGGCCGCCTCGTGCATGGATTCGGTCAGTTCGAGCACGCGGTGGATATCGCAGCAGGCCACGTCGTTCATGGCGTGCCACCGGCGACCTGGCGGGCCTCGACGGGAATCGCCACCCAGGTCTCGCGGATCTGGCCGATCAGACGGGACACTTCATCGAGTGCCGACTGATCGTTATGCAGGTTGGCGTGCAGCAGGCGACGGCTCATGTAGTCGTAGAGGTTGTTCAGCTGCTCGACCAGCGGCGTGTCCATCTCGGGATTGAGGCCCGACTGCAAGGCACCGACGATTTCGATCGCCTTGGAGATGGCCTCGCCCTTGCCTGCGATGTTGCCGGTCGCCATGCAGCCACCCGCGAAGCGGATGCGTTCCAGCGCGCCGTCCATGAGCATCGTGACCAGTCCATGGGGATCGGCGTTCTCGACGCCGCCCTGGATATGCACCTGCTGGTAAGCGCCAGCGCCGCGGGAATAACCGTAAGACATGGTGATTGCGTCCTCGATGCGATCAGCTGGACTTGGTAAGCGCGGTGAACTGCTGCGCGATGTAGCTGCTGGTGCTCTGCAGCTTGGTCATCAGGGTGTCCAGCGCGGTGTACTGCTTGGTCAGGCGATCGGAGTAATCGGACATCTGGCTGTCCAGCGCGGTCTGCTGGTCGGCCAGGTCCTTCTTGGTCTGGTTGAGGTTGGCGATGCGCTGGGTGACGATGCCGTTGGAACCGGTCCAGCTGGTGATCATCTTGTCCAGCGACGGGCCGATACCGTTCGCGCCGCTCAACAGGCTCTGCACGCCCGTGGGGTTGTTCGTGAGCGCATTGGTGAGCTTGGTGGAGTCGAGCTTGAGCGTGCCATCGACCTGGAAGGACACGCCCAGGTCGCTGAGCGAACCGACCGAGCCGTTGCCGGGCACACGCTGCCCGATCAGGTTCGAGATCTGCGACTTGATGGACGACACCGTGGCGTCGCCGATCAGCGCGCCCACCTGCTGGTTGGTCGGATCGTACTTCGTCAGCGTCTGGTACGTGCCGATGAACGAGTTGTACGCGTTGACCAGGCTGGTCATCTGCGAGGTGACCGTCGATGGATCGTTGGCCAGGGTCACGGAGCTGGGGCCGGTCTTCGCCAGGGTGAGGGTCACGCCGCTGATGGCGCTGGTCACCGTGTTGGAGGCGCTGGTGGCCGGGGTGTTGTCGATGGTGAACTTCGCGTCCTGCGCCTGGGTCGTGGCCTTGGCGGCATCGGTGGCGGGATTGAAGTTCAGCGCGGCCAGGTTGCCGTCGCCGCCACTGGAGGTCACCGTGAAGGCATTCGCCGCACCCGTGGCACTCGAGGTCAACACCAGGTGGGCGCCGTCAGAGCCGTTGATCACCGCCGCAGTGACGCCCGGATTGTCCTTGGCGTTGTTGATCTTGTCGGCAACGTTCTGCAGCGTGTTGTTCGTGCCGTCGAGGCTGAACGACATCGATTTGCTGCCGACCGCGATCGTGAGATTGCCGGTACCCACGGCGGACTTGGAACTGGCATACGCCTGGGACGTCGTCTTCTGAGCAACCGCCAGCTGGGTAACATTGATATTGAAATTGCCAGGCTTGGCCGTGGCGTCGGCACTGGCAGTCAGCACCGTGTTGTCACCGATGGTGATCTTCTGCGAGTTGAAGGCGCTGCCGTCGGTAAAGCCCTTGAGCGCGTTCTGCAGGGAAATCAGCGCTGAGTTGAAATTGCCGACCGCTGAAATCTTGGTGGTGTTGTCCGACGTCTTGGCATCGAGCGCCTTCTGTGGCGCAGCTTTCTTGAGGTTGACCAGGTTACTGACGATCGTTGGAACGTCAATGGAGCTGGAACCCAGGTTGACGCCGTTGCTGCTGTTGGTGGCCATGAGGCTTCTCCGTTGAAGACGCCTCACTGCCCGGGGCGCCAATTTGTCGACGGCGGACCCCTTCCGGAAGCCCGCCGCCCACAATTAAGCAATTACCCTGCCAACCCCGGGGGTACCCGGGGTGGCCGTGCTACCGGGCTTAGCCGAGCAGCTTGGTGATGATCTGCTGGCTCTGGTTGGCGGTGGCGAGCACCGACACACCGGCCTGCTGCAGGATCTGCGCCTGGGACATGTTCGCCGTTTCCTGGGCCATGTCGGCGTCCGTGATGGCGGACTTCGATGAGGTCAGGTTCTGCGAGATGTTCTGCAGGTTCGAGATCGTCGAGTCGAAGCGGTTCTGCACCGCGCCGAGCTGCGAACGGAGGCCCGAGACCGACTGCAAGGCAGCGTCGATGCGGTTGATGGTGGCGTTGGCGTCGTCGACCGTCTTCACGTCCGAATTGGCAAGGGTGGTGGCGGTGGAGACACCGTAGGCCTGGCCGGTCGTGGAAATACCCAGCTTGGTGTCGGCGGCCGAACCTGCCTTAGCCTGAATCGTCATGGCCTGCGAAGAAGCAAAGGCCAGCGAGCCGTCCTGCTTCACGTAGGCATTGATGCCCTTGCTCGACTGGGAGTTGATGGCGTCGGCCACGTCCTGCATCGACTTGAAGGTACCCACGATACCGATGGTGTTACCGCCGACCGAGATATTCAGGTCGCCGGCAGCCAGCGTGGTGCTGGTGGCGGCGGCGATACCGGTGGAGGCCGTCGGCACCGGGGGATTGGTACCAGTGGGCGGCGTGTAATTTGCGATCTGGAGCGGCTGGCCGGTACCCGTCTTGGCGCCAGCAAACGCCACTGCACTCGCACCGCCATTGATCGCCAACTCACCAGTGGAGCTATTGATCGTCGCGACGTTCGAACCGGCGGCCTTGTTGATCGCAGCAGCCAGATCGCTAACGTTAGTGAAGTTACCGGTCACGCCGACTGCGGTACCACCGCCGACTGCAACCGTGAGATCACCCGTCCCGAGACTCAGGCCAAAAGTGGACGGTGCGGCGATTGAACCGGTAGCCAGCTGACCAATCTGATTGGCTTTCATGCCCGTATTCAGGTTCACGCCGATCGTCTCACCCGTGTTGGCACCAACCTGGAAGCTCAGGTTCTGGGCCGAACCGTCGAGCACCTTCATACCGTTGAAGTTGGTCTGCGTGGCGATACGGGTCACTTCCGACAGACGCTGCTGCACTTCGGCGTCGAGCGCGGCGCGGTCGCTGTCCGAGTTCGACGCGTTGGTCGACTGCACGGCCAGTTCGCGGATGCGCTGCAGGTTGTTGGTGACTTCGTCCAGGGCCGATTCGGTGGTCTGCGCCAGCGAGATACCGTCGTTGGCGTTGCGGACTGCCTGGTTCAGGCCGTTGATCTGGGTGGTGAAGCGCGTGGCAATGGCGAGGCCGGCGGCGTCGTCCTTCGCGCTGTTGATGCGGTTGCCCGACGACAGACGCTCGATGGCCGAAGACAGCTTGGTCTGCGACGTATTGAGGTTGCGCTGAGCGGTCAACGACATGATGTTGGTGTTGATGGTCAGAGACATGGGATGTGATCCTGATTTAAGCGGAACCGAAATGCCGGAAAGATGCGGCGTAGTCCGGCGGGGTTCCGTTGGTGGAGCCTTCCGCCTCAGAGAGGTTTACGGCCGGCCGGGAAGAAACTTGAGGACTTTTTTCTGCCAGTGAATCCACTTCTTGTTGACCGGGCCCCAGCAGGATTGCCCCGCCCAGCCGCTGTCAGAGGGTGTATCGGCACCTCCCCGCCCGGGTTTAGGGGAATTTTCACGATTTCCGGCAGGTTTATCTGACCCATGGTCCAGATAACCAAAAAGGGCGGCCCGACAGGCCGCCCTTTATTCGTTGCATCCTCAATAAAGCGATTATTTGAGGTAATTGAACAGGGTCAGGTTCTGCAGCTTCACATAAGCCTGCTGCGCCGCGTCCAGGGCTACCTGCTGCTGGCTGAACTTGCTTGCCGCGCTCGCGTAATCCAGTTCGGTCAGGTCGGACAGCGTG
The DNA here is from genome assembly GCF_023699965.1 of Luteibacter anthropi. NCBI lineage: Bacteria > Pseudomonadati > Pseudomonadota > Gammaproteobacteria > Lysobacterales > Rhodanobacteraceae > Luteibacter > Luteibacter anthropi. Next base: position 2,910,406 of record NZ_CP077072.1, on the reverse strand, counting down.
CTCTGGTATTGCAGGCTGGTATCGGCACCGATGGACGTCTGCTGGTCGAGCACGTTCATGCGCGCACCGATCTGGGTGATCGTGTTCATGAAGTTGCCCTTGGCCTGGTCCAGGCTCATGAGCTGCCCGTTGAGCTGGTTATTCATGGCCGGGCCGCCGCCCGGTGCTTCCAGTGCATTGATGATGCCGGCCACGGTCGAGAACACATCCTGCGACGACGAGGGTGTCACCGAGAACGAGTCGCCGGTAGCCGGCGTGCCGGTGATGTTGAGCTGCACGCCCTTGAACTGGATGGTGCCGCTGTCGCCTGAATACGTGCCCGTCACTGGCGGTGTAGCCGGATTGGCAACATCCTGGATTTCGTAGGTGGTGGGCGAAGTGAACTTGATTGAATAATTCTTGTTGTCCCACGCTGACGCGTCCGTCACCGAAGTACTGCCAACCACAGCCGTACCTGTATTCGTCGTCGCGGCGGTGGTCACAAAGGTGCCATTGCCGCCCTTGATCGACATGAAGACAGAGTTGCCGTCGTCACCCGTGGCAACCTGCATACCCGGCCCCGCGGCGACCATGCGCTGCCCCTGGTCGCCGCCATAGCTGACGCTGAGATCGCTGATCGTAAAGGGCTGCGAACCGGTGCGCGTGCCGCCGAAGATGTATTCGCCCTGCCCGTCTTTCGTGTTGGCCAGTCCGACCAGCGCCTGCAGGTTCTGCCGCAGTTCGGCCGCGATGGACTTGCGCGATTCGTCGGTCTGCGGGGCATTCATGCCTTGCAGGGTCAGCGTGCGGATGCGGTCCAGGATGTTGTTGGCCGAGTCCAGCGCCTGCTCCTCGGTACCCAGGCGGTTGTTCGCCGACTGGATATTGCGGGTGTACTGGTCGTTCTGCGCGGAGGCCGACGAGACGTCCACGGCGCGCGCGGCCGCCGACGGGTTGTCCGACGGCGACTGGATGGCCTTGCCGTTGCCGAGCGAAAGCTGGGTCTGCGAGAGCTGGTACTGGCGATCCAGCATGGCATTGACGGCCTGCTGCTGCCCCCATGAAGTCGAGATACGCATGATCAGCCTCGCACCGCGGAAAGAAGGGAATCGAAAATCGTGTTCGCCGCGTTGATCACCTGCGCCGAGGCCGCGTACGCCTGCTGGAAACGGATCAGGTTGGCCGCTTCCTCGTCCAGGTTCACACCCGACAGGTTCTGCTGCGCCGACGTGGCGTTGTCCAGGATCGTCTGCTGCGCATCCTGCGCGGTGTTCGCCGCCGAACCGGCCGTGCCCACCTGGGAGATCAGCTGGCTGTAGGACTTGCCGACCGTGGTCACGCCATTGTCGAGCACACCTTTGTTGGCCACGTCCGCCATGGCGAGCGCATTGCCGTTGTCGCCGCTGCCGGAGGTAGCCGGTTTCACATTGAACGTATCGTTAGCGGCAGGGGCCCCCGTGAGCTTTAGGGTCCAGCCGTTGCCGGTGATCGTCGTCGGGTCGGTATAGTTCTGCGGCGCGCCGCCGTCGACCGTATAGGTCGTCGGCGAGGTGAACACGATCGACACCGGCTTATTGAAGTTGGGGTCGGCGTTATTGGTCACCGTGAGGTTGCCCAGCTTGCCCGAGCCCGTATTGCTGGAACCCTTGGCCGCACTGAGCGGGCCGGACGCCGCGATCTTGTTCGTATCGCTGATCGCCACGCCGATGGACGAGGCGGCGTTGCGGGTGGGCTGGATCTGGAAGCTATCACCTGCCTGCGGCGTGCCGCTGGGGATGGTGATCTTCAGCCCGTCGATGACGATGGGATCGGCCGACGTACCCGTACCGGTGGAAGGCACCGTGACGCCGGCCGTGGTGGTCACCGACCACTTCGTACCGTCGTAACGCATGATGTAATCGGAGCTGCCCAGCTTGCTCACGTCGGACACCGTGGCTGCGACCTGCGCATTGCCCTTGTTCGAGGTGCTGTTGTACACCGACGGATCGCCGATGGAGAAGAAATCGCCGCCCGGGTTGCCGTTGAGGTCGATACCCTGGGCATGCTGCTTGTTGAACGCGCTCTCCATCGCAATGGCCGCGCGACCGAGCTGGTTGCGTGCCGGGTCGAGTACATTGGTACGAAAGTCGATGGCCGCACCGAGCGAGCCGGAGCCCAGCTGCGTGCTGATCACCGCCCCACCCTCGCCCAGGATCTCCAGGCGCGAGGAATCGTACTGGTTGGGCGCGGTGGACAGCTGGGTAAAGCTGGTGCCGCTGACCAGTGGCTGGCCGTTGCCGATGGAAACCGTCACCGTGTGATCGCTGCTCTGGGTCACGCTCACACCGACGATGCCGGAGAGCTTGGTGATCGCCTGGTCGCGCGCGTCCAGCAGGTCGTTGGGAACAGCGCCACCTGAATAGGCCTTCTGGATCTGACCGTTGAGGTCGGCGATGCTCTTCGACAGGGAGTTGACGTCATCGACGCCACTGCTGATCTGCTGGTTGGTCTGCTTGTCGATCTGCTGGAATTGCGACGACAGCGAACGGAACGTCGAGACCAGCGAGTTGGCCTTGCCGATCAGCGCCTGTCGGCTGGCCGTATCGGTGGGGGCATTCGCCACGTCGCTCACGGCGCCGAAGAAGTTGTCCAGCGCACTTTGCAGGTTGGCCGAGCCGCTCACGGCATTGTTCACCGAGGCGGTGAGGCTGGCGTAGGTCGCCGCCCTGCTCTGCCCCGATGTGGCGCCCCAGACCTGCTGGGTGAGAAACTGGCTATAGGATCGCTGCACCGACACCGCATCGGCACCCTGGCCGATGTACATGTTGCCGTAGTATTGCGGCGCACGCGCGTTGAACGACGTGGTCTGCCGCGTATAGCCGCTGGTATTGGAGTTGGTGATGTTATGGCCGACGGTCGCGAGGCCTACCTGCGAAGCAAGCAGCCCGGACACGCCGGTGGAAAGTAAATCGGCCATCGTCGTTACCCTCTGTATCCCGTTGCGTTTCGTTGGCCCGTAAGTCGTTACAACTGGTCGGCGATGTGACTGAGCGCGGCCAGCGCCTGCTTCATCACCGGACCATTGGCGATATCCACCAGCTTCTGCGCATAGCTCGGATCGGTGGCGTAACCACCCTTGGTGAGCGCGTTCGCGAAGCCCGCGATATCGTCGCCACGGCCCACCGCCTGCGCATAGCGTGGGCTGGTGGACACCATGTCGGCGTAATCACTGAACGAATCGGCAGGCGTGTCGTAGGCGCGGAAGCTGTCCTTCTTGCGCACGGCCATGCCGTTTTCATATTCCAGCGTCGGCACGTTGACGCGGCGGCCATCCCAGCTGCTGCCTGCCTTGATGCCGAACATGTTGTTGCTTGCCGTCGCACCCTGCACCGGCATGTGCTTGCCCCAGCCGGTTTCGAGGGCGGCCTGCGCCAGCAGGGCGCGAACCGATACGCCGAGCTTGCGCGCGGCCTCGATGGCATGCGGCGCGAACTTGCGCACGAAATCTTCGGGGCCTTCGATGTTCATCTTGCCCACGGCGTCGGCCACTGCGTTGGCGCCGGCACCCACCACCTTGCCGGCATTGCCCAGCATGGCTTCGAGCGAATCCATGAGACCGCTGTCGCGATCGGACGGCGACGAGATGGCCTGTGCCGTGGTGGCGCTGCCCGACACATCGGCAAACATGTCGTCGTTGGAACCACCCTTGCCCTTGGTCAGCCCGCCCAGCTGGCGTACCAGCATGTCGGCGATACCGATGCCCTTGCCCTGCGACAGGGTCAGCGACAGCTGGTGGTCGAACATGTCGCGATAGGCATCACCGGCCTGCGAACCCATGATGTCGTCGCCCATCGACTTGCTGGCGTCGCGCATGGACTTCAGCATCATCTGGGTGAAGATCGATTCGAACTGCTTGGCGACCGCCGGCAAGGCGGCCTTCGAGTCCTGCTGCGCGGCCGTACGCAATCCGCCCAGCGAGGACAGGTTGGTATAGACGCTCTGCGGGTCGAAGGCGGCGGCCATGTCAGATCACCACCAGTTCGGCACGCAGCGCGCCGGATTCCTTCAGCGCCTGGAGGATGGAAATCAGGTCGCTGGGTGACGCGCCGACCTGGTTCACGGCACGCACGATCGCATCCAGGCTGGTGCCCGGACCGAACTTGAACATATGGCCGCCATCCTCGCTCACGGCAACCTGGCTGCTTGGCACCACGGCGGTCTGGCCCCGGCTGAACGCGCCCGGCTGGCTCACCTGGGGCTGCTCGCTGATAGTGACCTGGATGGAACCATGGGCCACGGCGGCGGCACCGACCTTCACGTCCGAACCGATCACCACCGTACCGGTGCGCGAATTCACGATGACGCGCGCGGGTGCATCACCCGGCGTGACATCGAGCGCCTGGATCGTGGACAGCCATGACACACGCTGCGACGGGTCCATCGGTGCGCGGACAGCCACCGAGCCGGAATCCACCGCATTGGCGGTGCCCGAACCGAAGTTGCGGTTGACCGCCTCGGCAATGCGCGCAGCCGTGGTGAAGTCGGCCGTGTTGAGGTTCAGCATGATGTCGCCGCCCTTGTCGAAGGACGTGGCGACGCTGCGTTCGATGGAAGCGCCACCGGGAATACGGCCGCTGGCGGAGATGTTCACCTGCACGCTGGAGCCGCTACGGCCCTGCGCGCTGACGCCGCCAACGACGACGCTCCCCTGAGCGATGGCGTAGATCTGGCCATCGGCACCCTTGAGCGGCGACATCAGCAGTTCGCCGCCACGGATGCTCTTGGCATTGCCGATGGAAGCCACGGTGACGTCGATGCGCTGGCCCGGCTTGGCGAACGGCGGCAGTTCGGCGGTGATGGTGACGGCCGCGGCGTTCTTCAGCTGCGGACGCACGTTCGCCGGCACGTTCACGCCGAACTGCTGCAGCATGTTCTCGATGCTTTGCGTGGTGAACGGTGCCTGGCTGGTCTGGTCGCCACTGCCGTCCAGGCCCACGACCAGGCCATAGCCCACCAGCTGGTTGCTGCGCACGCCGCCGACCTGGGCCAGGTCGCGGATGCGATCGGCATGCACCGGCAGGATGGCGCCAAGCGCCAGCACGGCGATGGCGGTGCGCACGATGGCACGCAGGCGGGAGGTCACGGCGTTCATCAGTACGGCATCCACTTCGAATCGAAGAAGCGCGACAGCCAGCCACGCGTATTGGAGTCGGCCAGCGTGCCCTTGCCCACGTATTCGATACGCGCATCGGCCACGCGGCTGGAGGGCACGGTGTTGTCCGAGCCGATGTCCTGCGGACGCACGATGCCCGACACACGCACCAGCTCTTCGCCCTGGTTGATGGTGAGCCACTTCTCGCCGCGCACGATCAGTGCGCCGTTGGACAGGCGCTGTGCGACGGTGACGGTGATCAGGCCCGAGAGCTGGTTGCTCTGCGTCGACGAACCGTCACCTGCAAAAGCGTTGCTGCTGGACAGCGAGCTGTCGGCCGTCTTGCCACCGATGCGCAGGCCCTGGCCGAGCAGGGTCGGCGAGGTGAGTGTGTTGCCGTTCTTCTTGTTCGTGCTGGTCGCGGCCTTCTTGCTGGCCTGCGTCGCTTCCACGAGGGTAATGGTCAGGATGTCGCCGACGCGATGCGCGCGCGGGTCGGCGAACAGCTCCATCGACTGCTGGTCGGCATAGATCGAGCCGGTGGGCTGCGCGGGCACCGCCGGATCGACGGGCAAGGTGGCCGTGTACATCGGCTTGGGCGTAGGCGGCACCATGCCGCAACCGGCGAGTACGGCCAGCGGCAATGCGGCGACGAGAATGCGGGCGAAACGGTTCTTCATGACGTTGCTCATCAGGTCTTCTGGGTGATGAACTGGAGCATCTGGTCGGACGCCGAGATCGCCTTCGAATTCATCTCGTAGGCGCGCTGGGTCTCGATCATGTTCACCATCTCCTCGACGACGTTCACGTTCGAGGTTTCCAGGGAGTTCTGTGCGATGGTGCCGAGGCCGTTGAGGCCGGCGGTACCGGTCTGCGGCGCGCCGCTGGCGGCCGTTTCCAGGTAAAGGTTGTCGCCACGCGGCTCCAGGCCGGCGGGGTTCACGAAATCGGCAAGCTGGATCTGGCCCAGCGTCTGCGGCGTTGCCGAGCCTGGCACCACGACGCTGACGGTGCCGTCCTTGCCGATGGTCATGCTGCTGGCATTGGGCGGCAGCGTGATCGCCGGCTCGATGGGGTAGCCGTCGTTGGTGACGAGCTGGCCGTTGGGGTCGCGCTTGAGCGAACCATCGCGCGAGTAACCGACGGTGCCGTCCGGCAGGGTCACCTGCAGGAAGCCGCGGCCGTCGATGCGGATATCGAACGGGTTATCGGTCTGCTGCGAACCACCCTGCTCGAACATCTTCTGGGTGCCGACCACGCGCACACCGGTGCCGATCATGAAGCCGGTCGGCGACTGGGTCTGTTCCGTCGTCTGCGCACCGGCCTGGCCGCGGTTCTGGTAGGCCAGGTCCTCGAACTCGGCACGCGTACGCTTGAAGGCCGTGGTGTTGGTATTGGCCAGGTTGTTGGAGACGACATCCATGCGCGTCTGCTGCGCATCGAGGCCGGTCTTGGCAATCCAGAGGGACGTGAGCATGGCTGACTCCTGCGCATCCGCGCTTTACATGCCGGCGACGGTTTTGCGTCGCGCGACGGTGGTTACCCCACCTGAAGCAATTTCGATGCCGACTGGGCGTTATCGTCGGCAGTTTTGATGGAACGCACCTGCATTTCGAATTCGCGCGAGAGCGAAATCATCTTCACCAGCACCTCGGAAGGGTTGACGTTGCTGGCTTCCAGCGCGCCGGACACCACGCGCACATCGGCATCGGCAGGTGCCGTGCTGCCGTCTTTCATGTGCATCAGGCCGTCGCTTCCGTAGCTGAGCTGGTCGTTGCCGGGGTTCACCAGCTTGATCCGGTCCGTGGTGGCAACCGCGGCCGGCGTATCGCCGAGCGGCACCACCGAAATCGTGCCGTCCGTGCCGATCCGCACACTGGAAGCCTGCGGAATCGAGATCGGACCACCACCGCCCATGACGGCATTGCCACGGGCATCCGTCAACAAACCGTCGGCATCGATGCGCAGGTTGCCCGCACGCGTATAGCCTTCGTTGCCGTCCGGGCCTTGCACCGCGATCCAGCCGTTGCCCTGCACGGAGATGTCCAGGTCATTGCCGGTGGCACTCTGCGTGCCGCCAGTAGTGTCCCAGCCCATGCCCTGGGCCACGCCGTTGATGCGCGTCTGCAAGCCGTCGCCCTGCACCGGCATGCTCTGGAAAGCCGACAATTCGGCCTTGAAGCCCGTGGTGTTGGCGTTGGCGAGGTTATGCGCCACTTCGGCCTGGGCACGCATGATCTGCGTGGCACCGGTCATCGCGACGTAGACGGAACGATCCATGGCGGATTCCCTGCTGGACGGGTGGGGCCCGGGCGCGGATCACTCCGCACCCGGGCCGCCGGCTTAGTTGCGGATGTTGATGATGGTCTGGGTGAGCTTGTCGTCGGTGGAGATGACCTGCGCGTTCGCCTGGTAGTTGCGCTGCGCCTTGATCATGTTCACCAGCTGGGCCGTGAGGTCCGCCGTGTTCGACGATTCGAGCTGGCCGGACTGCACCTGGCCCACATCACCGGAGTTGGCCACACCACGGATCGGCTGGCCCGATTCCGCCGACGGCACCCAGTTGGTGTCGTTGAGCTGGCGCAGGCCCTGGTTGTTCGAGAAGGTGGCGATCGCCAGCTGGCCCAGCGGAATGGTGGCGCCGTTGGAGTAGATGGCGTTGACCGTGCCGTCCTTCGCGACGTCGATCTTGGAGAACTTGCCGGCCGCATTGCCATCGTTGCTGATGGCCGTGGTCGCGAACTGGTCGCCGAACTGGGTGACCTTGCTCATGTCCAGCGTGAGGTTGATCGGCGCCGCGCCCGGGTTCGGCGACACGGCACCGAAATTGAGCTTGCCACCGGCCGGCGTGGTGATTGCGCCACCTGCGCTGAATACCATCTGCTGTGCCGTACCCACCTCGGTACCGTCCACGGTCATGTGGGCAGCCCACGTGTTCGGATTGGTGGCGTCCTTCACGTAGTAGACGTTGACGGTATGCGTCGCGCCCAGCGAGTCGTAGGCCTGGAAGGTCGAGAAATTGTTGTATGTGGCGTTGTTCTTCGGATCGAACGCACCGCCGGTCGGCGCCGTGGCGCTGGACTGCAGGTTGGCGGTGATGCCGATGTTCGCGCTGGCCTTGGCCGGCGACGCACCGGTGGTGATCTTGAGATCGGTGAGCGTGGAGATGTCGAAGGTGCCGCCGGCGGTAGGCGGATACACCTGCACGTTCTGGCCCGTGGCGTTGACGATGTTGCCGTTGTCGTCCGGGTGGAAGTTGCCGGCGCGCGAATACGAATAGCCCGAACCGTCGCGCAGCGTGAAGAAGCCTGCACCACTCAGGGCGAAATCGTAGGAGTTGCCGGTCTGGGTCAGGGCGCCGTCGCCGAACTGCTGGGCGATGTTGGTCACGCGCACGCCGCTGCCGGCGGCCGTGGCCGAGAGGTTTTCGCCGGCCACCGAGTAGACCTGCGAGAACTCGGCGCGCGAGCCCTTGTAGCCCACGGTGCTGACGTTGGCGATGTTGTTCGCGGTAACTTCCAGGTCGGTGGACGCCGCGTTGATGCCGCTTAGGGCGATATCGAATGGCATGGTGGATTTCCTCGCTGTACTTACAGGACTTGTGCGATCTGGCTGAGCAGGGCACCGCCGAAGCCGGCCACCTGCACGTACGTACCGTCGGTGCCCGAAGCACCGACGCCTTCCACCTTTCCGCGAACGAAGGTATCGATCGCGTTGCCGCCGGAAGTCGCGGACATCTGGTACACGCCGTCCGGCAGCTGCGTGCCGTCGTCGGACTTGCCGTCCCAGCTGAACTGGGCGAGGCCCGCATCCGGCTGGCCGAGGGAAATGGTGCGCACGACGTTGCCGGCGCTGTCCTTGATCTGCACGTTCACGTAGGTGCCCGAGTTGGGCACGTTGACGGCGCCATCCATTTCCTTGTTCGTGAGCTTGCCCGCCGTGGAGGGCACGATCACCTGATGGCCGACCAGCGCCGATGCACGCACGAACTGGTCGCCCGTGAGGTTCTTCGACAGGCTGTCGAAGGACTGCTGCAGCTCCTGGGTGGCGGCCACCTGGGAGAACTGCGCCATCTGCGCCACCATCTGCGTGGAATCCATCGGCTTGGTCGGATCCTGGTTGGTCATCTGCGTGACCATGAGCTTCAGGAAATCCGACTGCGACAGCGTCTGCTGCTGGAGCTGGTTGGAAGACGACTGATTGGAGCCGTAGCTGTTGTTGCCGCTGACCGCATCGACCATGACTGGTTACCTCTTATTTGCCCAGGTCCAGCGTTTTCTGCATGAGCTGCTTGGCGCTGTTCATGACTTCGACGTTGTTCTGGTAGGAACGCGACGCGGAGATCATGTTGACCAGCTCGTCGACCGGATTGACGTTGCTCGAATAGACGTAGCCGTTGGTGTCGGCCATCGGGTTGGCAGGCTCGTAGCGCGACTGCACGGGGGCCTGGCTTTCGGTGACGCCCATGGCGCGCACGCCCGCGTTTTCCATCTGCCCGTTGACCTGCTGCTGCACGGCCGAAAACATCGGCTGCTTCGCGCGGTAGGCCGTGGCCTCGCTGCTGGACACGCTGTCCGCGTTGGCCATGTTGCTGGCGGTGGTGTTGAGCCGCGCCGACTGCGCAGCCATGCCGGAACCGGCGACGTCGAAGATATTGAGCAGGCTCATGAGCTGGATCCTGTGATGGCGAGGCGCATGGCGTGGATCTGCCCCGTGATGAAACTGAGGGACGCCTGGTAATGGATGGCGTTGCTGGCGAACTGCGCCTGCTCCACCTGGGTGTCCACGGTGTTGCCATCCATGGTCGGCTGGGTCTCCACGCGGTAGGCGAGCTTGTTCGCCTCGTTCATCGCGAAGGCGGAGTTGCCACCGATATGGCCGTCCGAGGTGGCGCTCATCGACAGGCGATCGCCGTCCTCCGCTCCCGTGGCGACGCTCAGCACCTTGCGGAAATCGAGGTCGCGGGCGAGGAACCCCGGGGTGTCGGCGTTGGCGAGGTTCGATGAAATGACCTCGGCACGGCGCTGGAACACGCCCAGTGCCTGCGCGTGTACGCCGAATAGCGGATCCTTGTTGTCGATCATGGCGCTGCCCCTCTCGTTAGACCTGGCCCGAGGGCTTCAGCAAGAGGCGTGCCATGAACGAAAAACGGCGCCGTAGCGCCGTTTACAGGTGAACAGGATGGGCTTGTGCCGGAATTCCGACGCCCGTCAGGCGACGGTGGCCCGTCGTCAGGTCGGCAACAGGTCCAGCACGGCCGAGGCCAGCACGTCGGGCTGGAACTTGGCGATGAAGCGGTCGGCGCCCACGCGGGCCACCATCGCCTCGTTGAATACCCCGCTCAACGAGCTATGCAGCAACACCTTCAGATGACGCAGCTGGGCGTCCTCGCGGATGGCGCGGGTCAGGGCGTAGCCGTCCATCGACGGCATCTCGATGTCGGACACCACGAGCGAGACCTTCTCGGCCTCCGGTCCCATCGCCAGCGTGCGCAGCAGGTCGAGGCCTTCGCTGCCGTCCTTCGCCACGATGCATTCCAGGTCGAGCTTGCGGAACAGGTCCACGAGCTGGGTGCGGGCCACGAGCGAATCGTCCACCACCAGCAGGCGACGGTTTCCCGCCAGGTGGACATGGGCCGCCTTCTGCACCCGCTCGGAGATCTCCACGGTGCGCGGATCGACGCTGGCCAGCACCTGCTCCACGTCCACGATGGCAATGAGGTCGCCGTCCAGGCGGGTCACGGCGTTCACGCGGGAGCCATAGCCCAGGGCCGGCGGTGGGGCGGCCATCTGGGCGCCGTCCACGTGGATGATGCGATCGACGTCGGACACCAGGAAGCCCTGCACCGAGCGGTTGAATTCGGTGACGATGAGATGTGCGCTGTCCACGGCGGCCAGCGGCGGATAGCCCATGGCGGCGGCCAGGTCGATCACGGGAATGGTATGGCCGCGATAGTCGAAGCTGCCCGACACCAGCGCGTGCATGCTGGGCATGCGCTCCAGCCGCGGGCGGCGCAGCACCTCGCGCACCTTGAACACGTTGATCCCGAACGCCTGCCCGTCACCCAGCCGGAACAGCAGCATGGCCACGCGGTTGTGGCCCGCGAGGCGGGTAAAGGTTTCGACGGTGTCGAGGAGCGGTCGGGCCATGGAGTGCAGGTGACGTTCGATGGGGTCAGATCCGTATCGGCCGGTGCCGGCCGTTCTTTACCTGTAGGAGCGCGCCTTGCGCGCGACCGGCTGAGGCCGGGTCATGCACGCTCGCCAATACCTGCCTCCCCCTGTGCGCGACAGGGTCATGCCTCACCGCTGGAAACGGTCGCGCGCGAGGCGCGCTCCTACAGGGGTGGGGATGGCACGGGTATTGCTTGACTCAAGTCCGAAGGCCCGCGACCGATGTAGTGGGCGTCCTATGGAAAAGCGAACCACTATGTCCCTGCTCTGGAGTCAGCACGTCCGCCTTCTTGCCCAGGCCGCCGCCAGCGGCGATGCCGCGCGCGTGCGTGCGCTGGCCGCGCAGTATCCGGCCGCCGCCAACGCCCTGGGGGCCCTGCTGAAGCCCGCGGAACCGCGTACCGCACCGGCCACCACCATCCAGGCCATCGAGCAGCAGGGCATGGTGCTCACCAGCGCCCAGGCGCTGGGCGTCACGCTGCAAGACCTCGGTGGCGCGGTGGAAGGCGCCCGCGATGCCGCCGGTCGTTTGACGGAGGCCGGCGCCAGGATTTCGACGGCGATCGACCAGGCGCGCTCCGGCATCAACGGCATGACCGATGCCGGCAACCAGGGCCAGTCCACCGCCGGCGAACTCGATGGCCAGCTGCGCCTGCTGCGCAGCGCCCTGTCGGGCATGAGCCGCAACCACGCCCAGTTCTCCGAATACTTCACCGCCATCCGCAAGCTGACGGCCTCGGTGCAGGACATCGCGCACCAGACCAACCTCGTGGCTCTGAATGCCGCCATCGAAGCCGCCCGTGCCGGTGAAGCCGGCCGTGGTTTCGCCGTGGTGGCCGACGAGGTCAAGCAGCTGGCCGAGAAGACCACCCAGGCCACCGCCGAGATCGACGACGTGACCCGGGCCGTGGGCGAATTCTCCGGCCAGCTCGACGAGGCCGTGCAGAACAGCCTGCGTCGCCTCGAACAGACCCAGTCCGGCATCGCCGGCATGCAGGCCTCGCTGGGCCGCGTGGACGGCGCCGTGCGCTCTGCCCGCGAAAGCCTGGATGCGGCACGCGACGGCATGGGCAACCTGCAGGAACGGATCGGTGGCGTGCAGGCCGCGCAGTCCGGCCTCAACCGCACATCCAACGAAGCGCGCCGTCAGGCCGACGCCGCCGCACGCTCCGCCGTGCTGGCCCATCGACTGGGGCTGTCACGCCTTGAAACCGAAGGCGAGCTGGACGTCGCCACGCTAAGCCAGATGATCCGCGAAGCCAGCCAGGGCCTGCGCTACGCGCTGGAACTGTCGGCCCGCGATCCGGCTGGTCTCGACCGTCGCTGGCTCGACACCACCCCGCTGATGCGCTGCATCGACCAGCTGCGCTCGCGTCGCGGTGACGCGTCGGCCGATCCGGTGCGCGCGGCGGGCGAGCGCTTCTCCGCGCTGGCCTCCCAGTACGCCCTGACCCTCGGCGAAGGCCGTCACGCCGACGCTTCGCACATGCTGCCCAACCTCACCCGCGAACTGGATGCCATCGTGCAGGGCCTGTCGTCGGCGCTCGCGGAGCGTGCCGCCTGATGTCCAGCCGCCCGGCCAGCTCCATCGCCGCCCTCGTCGTCCTGTGCTGCGCGCAGGACGCGCTGGCGACGACGCAGGAAGCGGTGCGCTCGACGGCGGTGTCCTGGTTACAGAACAACCGCACGCTGCCCGGTGCGCGCATGACGGCCGAGGCGGATTCTCTCGACAGCCGCCTGCGACTGGCCGATTGCGCCGCCCCGCTCCAGGCGTCCCTGCCCGGCAATCGTCCGCTGGGCGCACGGGTCAGCGTCATCGTGCATTGCCCCGTGCCCGGTGGCTGGACGGTGCGCGTGCCGGTCAAGGTAAAGATGTTCACCAACGTGCTGGTCACCAGCCGCCCTCTGACTCGGGGCGACGGCATCGGTGCCAGCGACGTGCATAGCGAAGAGCGCGATGTCGCCAGCCTGGCCTACGGCTATATCGCCGGCCTCGACCAGGTGGACGGCCGCGCGCTGGCCCGCCCGTTGAATGCAGGCACCGTACTCACCCCCGGCATGCTCGCCGGCCGCCAGGCCGTGCGCGTGGGCGATGCGGTGAGCATGGAGGCCAATGTCGATGGGGTGACCATCCGCGCCGAAGGCGTGGCCATGGGTGCCGGGGATGCCGGAGCGCGCCTGCGGGTGCGTAACGCCTCGTCCGGCAAGGTGCTCGACGCCGTGGTCCGTGGGCCGGGGGTCGTCACCGTCCTGCCATGAACGAAATCCCAATTCCGTCACACTTCACCGCCTGAGCCCCGTTAAAGTTTGCCTCCGGATCGCCGATAAGCCATTCGAAGGACACCCGTTCCGAGGAAATACCCATGACCAACACCATCAAACCCGGTCTCCAGCCACAACAGCCCCCGGTGCAGCTGCGTTCGCAGAATGCCCAGGCAGGCTCGGCTGGCCAGGCACAGGGCTCCACGGCGGTCCGTCCCAGCGACGACAGCGTGAAGATCACCGACTCGGCCAAGGCGCTCGACGCCGCCAGCCGCGGTGACGGCATCGACACCGCCAAGGTGGACGCCATCCGCGCCAAGCTGGCCGACGGCACCTACAAGCCCGACGCCCAGGCGATCGCCAGCAAGTTTCTTTCGATGGAAGGCCAGCTCGGCGGCAAGGTATGACCGACTCGCACGCCTCCGACTTCGACGCAGCCCTGCGCGCCGTCATGGACGAACTCGCCCATGAAGTGGACACGTTGCACGCTACCCTGGTAGACGAGCGCATGGCGCTGGACCAGGGCGACGCGCCGTCGCTTGAAGTCGCCGGTCGTGCGAAGAGCCATTCGCTGGATCGCATCGAGAAACTCGACGTCGAGCGCCGCCACCTGAGCGATGCCGCCAACGTCGACTCGCTCAACGATCCACGCTGGTCGCATACCATCGACCGCCTGCTCGAATGCCGGCGGATGAATGAAGTCAACGGCCGCATCGTCGGCCAGCGCATCGGCCAGGTGCGCCAGGCGCTCGCGCTGATTTCCGGCGACGCCCAGGGTGGTGCCACCTACGGTCCCGACGGGGCCGCACGGATAAAACTCCGTTCCGCGACGCTTGCACAGGTTTGATGTCGCCGAATCAGGGATAATCTTTCCGTCAAGCACTCACCGAACGGCGCACGACCCAGATCCATGGCAGCGAACCCCCAGCCGAACGCGGTGAACGACGACGGAATCCTTCCCATCGTTCGTATCCCGATCCTCGACCGCAAGCAGGCGTTGTTCGCCTACGAGCTTATTTTCCCGCGCCCCGCCGGCAGTGACATCGATGCCGCCGCGCATGCGCATACCCAGGCCACGCTGAGCGCCATCGCCGATGGCAGCCTCAAGCGACTGGTGCGCGACAATCGTGCGTTCCTGCATATGTCGCGCGATCTGCTGCTTTCGCACGCCGACATCCTGCGGCACAACGCGCGCATGGGCGCCAGCATCAGTGCCGACGTCGGCCTCGACGACCAGTTGCTCACCCGCCTGCGCGAGCTGAAAAGCCAGGGCTGCCTGTTCATGCTGGAAGACTTCAACCTTCCGGTCGATCCCGAGCGCCGTGCAGGCGTGGATGCACTGCTGCGCATCGTGCAGTTCGCCAAGGTAGCGGTGGATCATCGACACCCCGTCGCTGCCCGGGCGCACATGGATTACGTGCATGCGTTCGGCGTCAAGGTGATCGTCACCGGCATCGATACGCACGAGACCTTCATCGACTATGCCGACCAGGATGTCGACGGCTTCCAGGGCAAATACCTGCTGCGCCCCGAGCGCGTGGACATGCCCCGCCTCACGCCGAGCAAGCTCGGCGTGCTGCGCCTCATGGGTGCGCTGCAGGATGAAAACAACGGCCCGGTGGAACTGGGCAAGATCGTGCGCGACGACGCCATCCTCAGCTACAAGCTGCTGGGTTGCGTGAACTCGGCCTATTTCGCCCTGCCCCGCCAGCTGAAGTCGGTGGAACAGGCGGCCGTGTTCTTCGGCGTGAACCGCATGCGCAACTGGATCTTCACCATGGCCGTGTCGGGCATGGACGAACGTCCGCCGGAGCTGCTACGCCTGGCCCTCATCCGCGCGCACATGTGCGAGAAGCTGGCCCGCAGCGTGAAGCCCGAGCTGCAGGAAATGGCTTTTACCGCCGGCCTGTTCTCGTTGCTCGACACGCTGATGAACGTGTCGATGGCCTACGTGCTGGAACACCTTCCGCTCGCATTGGAAATCCGCGAGGCACTGCTGGAAGGCGTCGGCCCGTTCGCTCCGCTGCTCGACCAGATCCGCCACTGGGAACAGGGCGAACTGGAAGGCGAGAACGAACTGGACGCACAGCACCTGCAGACCATGGCCTCGATCTACCACGAGGCTGCCGGCTGGGCAGACCACGTCTACGCATTCGCAGACGGCTCGGCAAACGACTGAATCCCGTCGTTCCTGCGAAAGCAGGAACCCAGTGCGGTGCGATGGGTTTTCGCCTGAGGCTACCCTGCGCAAGAGCCGATGATGTGTGGTCGTGCTTGCTGGTGAACCGGGGCGCTGGGTTCCAGCTTTCGCTGGAACGACGGGCTATGACGCTTGCACGCCCCTGCCTATCCCTCACGTCGTTCCTGCGAAAGCAGGAACCCAGTGCGGTGCGATGGGTTTTCGCCTGAGGCTAACCTACACAAGAGCCGATGATACGTGGCCGTGCTTACTTGCGAACCGGGGCGCTGGGTTCCAGCTTTCGCTGGAACGACGAGCTGTGACGCTTGCCCCCCCTGCCTATCCCTCACGTCGTTCCTGCGAAAGCAGGAGCCCAGTGCGGTGCGATGGGTTTTCGCCTGAGGCTAACCTGCACAAGAGCCGATGATGCGTGGTCGTGCTTGCTGGTGAACCGGGGCGCTGGGTTCCAGCTTTCGCTGGAACGACGGGCTGTGACGCTTGCAATCCCCTGCCTATCCCTCACGTCGTTCCTGCGAAAGCAGGAGCCCAGTGCGGTGCGATGGGTTTTCGCCTGAGGCTAACCTGCACAAGAGCCGATGATGCGTGGTCGTGCTTGCTGGTGAACCGGGGCGCTGGGTTCCAGCTTTCGCTGGAACGACGGGCTGTGACGCTTGCAATCCCTGCCTGTCCCTCACGTCGTTCCTGCGAAAGCAGGAACCCAGTGCGGTGCGATGGGTTTTCGCCTGAGGCTAACCTACACAAGAGCCGATGATGCGTGGCCGTGCTTACTTGCGAACCGGGGCGCTGGGTTCCAGCTTTCGCTGGAACGACGGTTGGGCATGCACTTTATTGCCCTGCATCGCCACGTTACCCGGCGGCGATCAGCGACAGCCTGCATCGTATTGATCCCACTGTGTCGCTGAGCTTCCAGCGCTAGGTTGTGATTCCACCGCGCGAGCGGTGGCTATCGACCACGCATGGAGCGCGCTCATGAAAAAAACCCTTCTTTTCCTCGCATTGTCCTGTGTATTCCCTGCTCATGCAGGCACGGCACAGCCCACCGGTGGTTCCCAGGCGCTGACCTGGGGCGCATGTGCACCAGGCAAGGGAACCACGCTGACACCCGAACTGCTCGCACGATTCGACTGCGGCTGGCTCAACGTTCCCTACGATCACCAGGCATCGGCATCACCAACCGTACGCATGCCCGTGCTGCGCGTGCGCGCGGCACGACCCGCGATTCGCGAAGGCACGATCTTCTACCACCCCGGAGGCCCCGGCGCCGATCCGATGTCCTCGCTCATGAAACTGGCTCAACGCTGGGGTTCGATCGATGTCACGGACCCTGACCTCGGCGACCTGAAGCTCCTTTCGGACCGCTATGACATCGTCGCCCTCATGCCGCGAGGCCTTACGGATGAAACGCGGCCCGATTGCATTCCATTTACCGGCCGCAAGGCGTCCCAGGCCATGATGAATCCCGACGACGATGCTGCCTGGAACGATTTCGTCGCCGAGACACGCACATTCGCCGAGTCCTGCGGGCCGAAAGCCGCACAGATCAATACCTCCGCACAGGTGGCCGACATGGAAGCCCTGCGCACGGCCCTGGACATCCCCGTGATGCATTTGTATGGCGCCTCGTACGGTACCTGGGTCGCCACCTGGTATGCGTCTCTGCACCCTTCCCATACCGGCCGCGTTCTTCTCGACGCCTCGCTGGACTTCGAACGACGCTGGCTTTTCCAGAAAGCTGGCCTGCACATCTACCGCGACAGGGCCATGATCGCCGATGCCCTGAAGCCCGCTGTGGAGCGCCCTGACATCTATGGCCTGGGCACCTCCGTATCAGCCATCCGACAGCGACTGATCGGCATGCCGCTTTTCATGCGCCGCATGTGGGCACCCGCCGTATCGTTTCCCGAGCATGTGGTCGCGGCCCTGGCCGTGGCCGACGAATGGACCGCCATGCCGGAGCAACAGCGCTCGTTCGACACGTTGCGCAGCCGGCTACAAACGCATGTCTTCCATTCGCATGCCGATATCGATCGCGATATGCGTACCAGCGCGTTTGCCCTCGCCGGTGCACTCTTCTTTAACGACGGCTCGCCCCGGACGCTGCCCTACGGCGGACCCGCGGCTACATTCGCCGTCTACTGCAACGACTCCGTGTGGCGCTCGTCACCCGACGACATCCGCAAGGGCGTCCGCTTCATGGACACCCAGGCCACCCTTCCACGCGGCCAGGACGCCGTGATGGGTCTTATCTGCGCGGCATGGCCGCATGCGCCCAGCCCCCGTCCTTCGTTCGAGGCACTCAAGCGCCTGCCGTCCATCGTGATGATGCATTCGTCCAGCGACTGGACAACCCCCATCGGCGCAGCCGAGGCGATGACCCGTGAACTGCCCAACAGTCATTTCCTGGTGAGCGTCGGCTTGCAGGGACACACCACCCTCGGCCAGCCCACGGCGAAATGTGCCACGCGACATGCCGCGCACTATCTGCTTACCGGCGAAACGCCCTCGAAACGACGCGTCGATTGCACGGAAGGGACCACGACGGATACGCCACCTCACTATCCTCACGGCGGAGAACTATAACCTGAGCCCCGTGTAGGAGCGCGCCTGCGCGCGACCGCTTCATCATTGCGAATGAAACGAAAAAAGCCTTGCTTTCGATCAGGCAGGCCATGATGGCTCGCCCGGTCGAAAGCAAGGCTTCCTTCGTCATGCCGGCCTGAGGGAGGTCGCGGGCGAGGCCCGCTCCTACAACATCGTTAGCGACGCCGCGATGATAGATATCAAGGAGATCGGGGTGGCGTGCGCTGTTGCGTGCGCCAGATGGCGAGACCGGCACCGAGCACGGCCACCAGCGCCCACACGCTGCTTGCCATGGCATCCTCGGTCACCCATAGGAGGCCGCCCGCAGCGGTAATGACCACGGTGGCCACACCAAGAGCGAACAGCGGATCGCCTTTTACCCTCGTGCCCGCCGCCAGCAGCAGCACGCCGAAGGACGCCACCAGCCCCGCCAGCACCCGCAATGTGATCGTGGCCTGCGGCCGTTCGGGCAGCGCAGGCAGTACGTCGCGCAGGCTGCGTTCGCCCACTTGAACCTCGAAACCCGGATTCGTATCCCTGGTGTCGCCCGGTGCAAGCACATCGCCATCGATACGCGCCAGCACCGTCATGGACTGCAACGGCACCGCCTCCCAACTTACGCGAAGATCGCCGAGTCGAGGTGCTTCCGGCTTACCGCTGGTGACGAGATAGTCTCCCGACCGCTGGAAGGTGGCGGCAAGGTTGGGCGGCAAGTGGTTCTCTTCTGGTGGAACGATCACACGACCGGGAAAAGCACGGACGATGGGCGCGGCAAGACGGAAGTTGCCAAGGCGAACCTCGCCCGCTTCGAACTGACGCCCCTGGATGGGAAAGGCACCCGGGTTGGCGTGACCGCCCGGCTTCGCGAATCGCGACGACTCGACCGGATGATCCACCCAGTCCAGCTCATAGTGCGTATCGCCCGCAACGCTGATCTCTCGCCACTGGAACATCTCCACATGACGAACAAGCAACGGCGATTCCATGCGCACGCCGAATTCCTGGTCGCGAGGCGCATCCACGATCTTCGGCAGGCCACTGACGCGCGTAAGTGAGCCGTACTGGCCCGCCGACGGACGCCCCTTGTCTCCAAGGTCCAGCACCGCCGGCCCCTGCTTCGCCAATGCCTGGTCGTAATCGATGGCCCGGCGCTCGTTCCAGAACAGAAGCGCCAGCGCCAGGATGACGAGACCCGCTCCGATGATTCGAGACCGCCCGTGCATGCCGTGTCCTTTCGTCTTCATGGCAGGCGCCTTATTGGACCTTGCCCAGACCGGACGGCCGACGCGGGTCGCTCGCGGCATCCAGCGTGTTGGTGCGATGGTCCCAGGTGACCACGTTCATGAAGCCCCAGGGCGAACGATCCTTCAGCACGTGACCCATCGCGGTAAGCGCCTTGGCCGTGGCGTCGTCGAACGCACCCGGCTCCACATCCACGCGGTCCGGCAGATACTGATGGTGATAGCGCTTCTGCGCCACGATCTGCGCGGCATTCTTGCCATCGATGAAGGCGAGGATGCCTTCCAGCACCTGGGTAATGATCGTGGAGCCGCCCGGCGAGCCGATGATGGCCGTGCGATCGGCACCGAACACAAAGCTGGGCGACATCGACGACAGCATGCGCTTGCCCGGCTCCGGTGCATTGGCCCAGGAATCGCGCAATCCGTAGGCATTGGGCTGGCCGGGGACGAGTGCGAAGTCGTCCATCTCGTCGTTGAGCACCACGCCGGTACCGGCCGCGATGAAGCCCGAACCGAACTCCAGGTTCACCGTAAGCGTGGAAGCCACCATGTTGCCGTCGGCATCAATCACCGAGAAATGCGTGGTATGCATGCCGGGCTCCGGCGCCATGGCGGGCGGCAGCAGCTCGGACGGCGTGGCCTTGTCCGGCGCGATGGTCGCGCGCAGTCCGTCGGCATAGTGCTTCGACAACAGCATGTCGAGCGGCATCTTCACGAAATCCGGATCGCCCAGGTATTCGTTGTGGTCGCGGAACGCGCGACGCATCGCCTCGATCGTGTAATGCAGCGAATGGGCGGCGTCGAGCTTCGTGAGGTCATAGCCGGCGAGGATGTTGAGCACCTCGGCAATGGCCACGCCACCGGACGACGGCGGCGGGGCGGTGACGATGCGATAGCCCTTGTAGTCCACGCTGAGCGGCTGGCGCTCCTTGACCTTGTAGCCATCCAGATCGGCCGTCGTCCACTTGCCACCGGCCTTGCGTGTGGAGGAAAGCAGCAGCTTCGCCGTTTCGCCCTTGTAGAAGCCGTCATGCCCCTTCGCGGCGATGCGCTCCAGCGTCTTCGCAAGATCCGGCTGCTTCAGCGTCCAGCCCTGCTTCGGCGGCTTGCCGCCCGGTAGCAGCACGGCGGCCGAGGCCGGCCAGCGCAGCAAGGTGTCCTTGTGCTCGGCAATGGTGTTGAGGAAGCGCGCGTCGGGCTGGAAGCCCTCCTTCGCGATACGGATGGCCGGGGCCAGTGATTCCGACAGCGGCAGCTTGCCGTAATGCTCCGCCATCCAGACCAGCCCGGCCGGCTCACCGGGAATACCGGCGGACAACGGGCCACGCGTGGAGGCATCACGATTGGGCTTGCCGTCCTTGCCGATGTAATCCTTCATGTCCACCGCCTTCGGCGCGGTTTCGCGCGCATCGAGGAAGGTGTTGCTGTTGTCGGACGCGCGATGCAGCAAGGCCATGAAACCGCCGCCGATACCGGAACTCTGCTGCTCTACCACGGCGAGGGTCGAAGACACCGCCACGGCGGCGTCGAAGGCATTACCGCCCTTGCCCAGCACTTCGAAGCCGGCATGGGTGGCGAGGAAATTGGCGCTGGCTATGGCCGCGTGGCCTGGGCCGCGCGAAGGTGCATCGGGCGCCTTGTCCTGGGCAGTGGCGCTACCTGCGCCAAGGACGAGGAAAAGGCTCGCGGCAAGCACGCGCCACGACGGAGCATGGGTCATCGATGTCTCTCCGGAAACAGGATCGCTGCCGTCGAGATTAACGCATGACGCCCGCGAGGGCTCAGGAAGCGGCTTTCGCCATCAGGTGCTCGTACTTAAGCATGAGCTGCTCGTGCGACTCCACGTGATCCGGATCGTGCGGAATGCACTCCACCGGACACACCTCCACGCACTGCGGATTGTCGAAGTGGCCCACGCATTCGGTGCACAGGGCCGGATCGATCACGTAGTACACCTCGCCCAGCGAAATGGCCTTGTTGGGGCACACGGGCTCGCAGACGTCGCAGTTGACGCAGGTATCGAGGATGATCAGGGACATGGGGCGATTTTACCCCATGCGCGCCCTTCATGCCCCGATGCGAATGGCTCTCGCCCACCGGGGCTCTCCAGCACCCCGCCAGGCCACCGGAACTGCCGCCGGCATCGCGAAGCGACGCAGCGACCGCCTTCAGCCCTTCTCCTGCGCCAGGGCGCCTTCCAGGTTTGCCTCGATACGCGACAGCCAGTCCAGGAGTTGGTGTCTTTCCGCTGATGAGAAGCCGGCAAGCGCAAGCTCCGATGCATCGTCCATCACCGCGTTGCCCTGCGGTATCTGGCGCTGCGCGAGCCGGGTCAACGAGACGAGGCGACTGCGTCCGTCTGCCGGATCAGGCACCCGCTCCACCAGCCCGTCACGCTCCATGCGTCCCAGCAACTGCGCCATGCTCGGCTGCTCCACCTGCGCGATACGCGCCAGCTCGGTCTGCGAAAGCGCTCCGGTGTTCTTCAGGGTGACGATCACCGGCAGCTGGCCCATGGAAAAGCCCAGTTTGCGCAGGGGTCCGTCCACCAGCTTGCCGAACGTCCGGTACACCTGCCCTATCCGTCGCATGGCTTCGCCGGGCTCGACGCCTCGTGATTCAGTTGCCATTACATAGGCGCCTATATATATTGCATAGGACCCTATATTAATCGTTGCTCCCATGAATTCCCATCCCAGGATCGCCATCATCGGCGGAGGCCCCGGCGGCCTCACGCTGGCAAGACTGCTGCATCGCCATGGCATGGCAGCCACCGTCTTCGAACGCGATGAACGTGCCTGCGCCCGCGCGCAGGGTGGATCGCTCGACCTGCACGAGGACTCCGGCCTGCTTGCCCTCGAACGCGCCGGGTTGATGGGCCCCTTCCTTGAGGTCGCCCGCTACGAGGACCAGGAAACCCGCTTCTACGACAAGCATGGCGCCCTGATCTTCGAAGACAGCGACACGACCGGTCGCCAGCGTCCGGAAATTGATCGTTCGGCGCTGCGACAGCTGCTGCTGGATGCCCTGCCCGACAATGCCATACGCTGGCACCGCCCACTGCGCGATCTTCGCGAAGGCGACGACAATCGCTGGTACCTGGTTTTCGACGAAGGCGACGAAGGCCCGTTCGACCTCGTCGTAGGCGCCGACGGCACATGGTCCCGGGTGCGCCCCGCACTCTCGCCCTACAAACCGCAACACAGCGGACTGTGCTTCATCGAGTTCGGCATCGACGACGCAGACAACGCCCACGCGGCCCTCGCAAAGCTCGTGGGGCGCGGAAAAATGGGCGTGGAAGCCGATGGCAAGGGCCTGATCGTGCAGCGCAACGGCCATGCCCATCTGCGCGGCTACGCCATCCTCCGCGTGCCCTTGGGCTGGGCCGAACAACGCTTCGACTTCACCTCGCCCGCCGCGGTGCGTGCCGGACTCATCACCGAATACGCAGGCTATGCCGACACCCTGCTCGACCTCTTCCGCGCCAGCAACGATCGCTTCGCCGTGCTGCCGATTCACGCATTGCCCGTAGGACACTGCTGGACACATCGCAAAGGCCTGACGCTGATCGGCGACGCGGCGCATGTGATGTCGCCCTTCGGAGGTGAAGGCGTCAACCACGCCATGCTTGATGCGCTGGAACTGTCGCAATCGCTGGTATCCCTACCCGATCCGGACAAAGCCGTCGCCGAGTTCGAATCACAGATGTTCGCCCGCGTCGCCCCTTCCGCAGAAAACGCTGCCATCGCCGCAGCAACAGCGCTATCGCATGATGGCGAAGCACAAACGGCACAGATGCACCGCGCAAACACCCACTAAAACACCGCCCCGTAGGAGCGTGCTTGCGCGCGACCGGTGATATCGAAACGATGATGATGTTCGCGACAACCGGTCGCGCGCAGGCGCGCTCCTCCAACAGCCTGCGATCATGTTCGGTAGAAGCGACCACGCCACACGCGCCGAGCGCGAGGCCGACAGGCGAGCCCACCCTACAAAGCAAAACCCCACAAAAAAAGCGCCCCTCTCACGAAGGGCGCCTCATGAACCCACCAGGCAAAAAGCCCGGCGCGATTACATCGCGACGAAGCGATACGTAGCGCCGCTCGAAGCCAGCGCATCGGCAACGCGCTGCTGGTCGGCCTGGTCGCCGATGAACAGCACGATCACGTTCTTGAACGTACCCGGCTGGGCGTTCTTGAAGGCTTCGACGATGAGGTCGGCCGTCTTCGCCGACTCCGGGCCACCGAAGACGAGCATGTTGCCCGGGGTGACGCCGCGGGCGACGGTGCCCTGCACGTTGTCGAGCTGGCGCTGGCGACCGTCCTGGCCTTCCTGGTCGTCACCGGCCGGCACGAAGTACGGGAACGGACGATCGGCGGTCATGCCCTGCATGTTCTTGCGCACGATCTGGCCGAAGAACTGGCTCCACGCCTTGGTGTCCTTCGGATCGGACGGCTTGGAAACGGCGGCTTCCTGCTGGGTGGCTGCCTGGTCGGTGTCTTCCGACTTGTTGCAGGCCGAGAGAGCCAGGGCGGCGGTCAGGGCCACGGACGCGGCGAGGACGAACTTACGCATGATGATCACCTTTGGTTTCAAGAGTTGCGCCAGCGCTGACGCATGGCCTGCTGCACCGCCGGATGCACGAAGCCGGATATATCGCCACCAAGGCGACCGATTTCACGCACGAGCGAAGAGGAGATGAAGCTGTACTGCTCCGCCGGCGTCAGGAACAGCGTCTCGACCTGGGGAATCAGGTGACGGTTCATGCTGGCCAGCTGGAATTCGTATTCGAAGTCGGACACGGCGCGCAGGCCACGCAGGATCACCCCCGCGCCGATCTCGGTGACGAAATCGGCCAGCAGGCAGTCGAACCCGCGGACCGTCACGTTGGGCAGGTCGGCCAGTGCCAGGCGGGCCAGCGCGATGCGCTCGTCCAGACTGAAGCCGGGACCACCCGGACCTTTGTTACGACTCTCCGCCACGGCCACGATGATGCGGTCGAACAGGGGGGCCGCTCGCGACACGAGGTCGGCGTGACCGTTCGTGATCGGATCGAACGTGCCCGGGTAGACGGCAAGACGCGGATTGACCAGCGGAGGAGTCATGGACTGGGGGTCGGAGGAAAACGCGGGCTAGCTTAACGGATCGGCCGGGGTGCGGCGATAGAGGGCGTAGGCCACTTCACCGGCCTGCCCCTGGCGATGTGGTAGCCAGTTGGCCGGCAGGTCGAACGAGGCACCGCGGGGAGACTCCACGTAGATCCAGGCATCCGCCGCCAGCCAGCCGGCCTCCTCCAGCCGCAAAGCCGCCTCGGCCCAGGCGTCGTCGGCAAAGGGCGGGTCCATGAAGACCACGTCGAACGGCTTGCCGCCGGCCTTCAGCCAGCGCGCGGCATCGTCGGCCACCACCCGGGCCTCTGCCTTCAGGCGGGCCAGGTTGGCTTTCAGCGCCGCCACGAGCTTCGGCTCGCGCTCCACGAAGGTGACCATGCCCGCCCCGCGCGACAGGGCCTCGATGCCCAGCGCGCCCGTGCCTGCGTACAGGTCGAGGCAGCGCGCGCCACTGATAACCGGCTGCAGCCAGTTGAACAGGGTCTCGCGCACGCGGTCGGAGGTAGGCCGCAGGCCCGGCAGGTCGGGGACCTCCAGCCGGGAATTGCGCAGGTTTCCGCCGATGACGCGGATACGACCGGAGCCGTTCATCGATCAGCGGCCAGTAGGGGCGGGAGTGCTAGCATTCGCACATTGTCTTTGAATCCGCCGCGCAATGCTCAAGTTCTGGAAAAAGAAGCCCGCCGAACCCGTCGCGAAGCCCGAGGACGCGCCCATCGAGGAGCGTATCGACGCACCGACCGAGGCCGTGTCGATCGACAGCGCCCCGATCGTGGCCGAAGTGCTTGCCGAAACCGCGGCTCCCGCCCCCGAGCTGCCCGAGGTCACCCAGGAAGCCGAAGAGGCCGAAGTGGTGGAAGCCGCACAGCCCGCGCGCCGCAGCTGGCGCGAGCGCCTGGCCGGCAGCGGCTTTGCGAAAAGCCTCACCTCGCTCTTCGTACGCCATCCCAAGCTCGACGACGACCTGCTCGACGAACTGGAAACGGCGCTGATCACCGCCGACGTCGGCGTCGAGGCCAGCACCAGCCTCGTCGAAGGGCTGCGCAAGCGCATGCACAAGCGCGAGTTCTCCGATGCCGGCGAACTGCTCAAGGCACTGCGCGCCGAGCTGGTCGGCCTGCTCAAGCCCGTGGAGAAGCCGCTCGACGTCTCCACGCACAGCCCCTTCGTGATCCTCACCGTAGGCATCAACGGCGTGGGCAAGACCACCACCATCGGCAAGCTCGCGCGCCGCTATACCGACGAAGGCCGCAGCGTGCTGCTCGCCGCCGGTGACACCTTCCGTGCCGCCGCCGTCGAACAGCTGAAGACCTGGGGCGAGCGCAACAAGGTGCCCGTGGTTTCGCAGGGCCAGGATGCCGACTCCGCGAGCGTGATCTTCGACGCCCTCCAGGCCGCCCGTTCGCGTGGCACCGGCGTGCTCATCGCCGACACCGCCGGTCGCCTGCACACGCAGAGCGGCCTCATGGACGAGCTTGGCAAGATCGGCCGCGTGATGAAGAAGCTCGATGCCCAGGCGCCGCACGAGGTGCTGATGGTCATCGACGGCACCACCGGGCAGAACGCCATCAGCCAGCTTCGCCAGTTCCGCGACACGGCGAATGTCACGGGCCTCGTCGTGACCAAGCTCGACGGCACGGCCAAGGGCGGCGTGATGTTCGCACTGGCCCGCGAGTTCGGCCTGCCCATCCGCTACGTGGGCCTGGGCGAAACCGCCACCGACCTGCGCGTCTTCGACGCCGAAGCCTTCGTCGACGGCCTCCTGCCCAGCCAGCTCGGCGGCTGAGTGGAAGCGGCACGGGCAAGGTCGCGGCCATGAACCGCCGACTGCGGATCGGGTTGTATGTCGTGGGCGGCACGTTCCTCGTGCTGCTCGTGGCAGCGCTTATCGCCACCTACGTGGTGCTGCAACCCGAACGCTTCACGGCCCTGCTGCAATCGCGCGCCCGGGCAGCAGGACTGGAACTGACCCTCGCCAGCCCCGCCAGCCCCACCCTGTGGCCCAAGCCCGCGCTGGAACTGGACGGCCTCACCTTGCGCGGCCAGTCCGTCAGCACGCCGCTGCTGGTGGCCTCGCGCGGCAAGCTGGTATTGCCATGGCACACGCTGCTCGGCGGCGAAGCCACGATGTCGCGCCTGGAAGTGGAAGGCGTGCGTATCGATCTGGATGCCGTGTCTGCGTATCTCGACACGCTGCCTCCGCGATCTTCCATGGCCGGCGCCACGTTGCCGACAATCGATGCAGGCTTCCGCATTACGCGCGGCACCTTGCTGCGTGGCACGCGGCTGATGCTATCGAACATCGAAGCCAACGCCGATCGTCTCGCCAGTGGCAAACGATTCGTGCTGACCCTGTCGGCACGTACCGCTGACGACACCCCCTATGCGCTGGAACTTGAAGCACTGCCCACGCTCGACCATGGCGTATTGAGCCTCACCGGCACGGGCCTGCGTATCTCCAGCGAAAAGCGCTTCGGCATGGACTTGCAGGGCACGGCAACCTGGCGCGGAGGTGCCGACATCGGCGCATCCCTGGCCGGCAAGCTAACCCGGGCCGATGCCACGCCCTACGACATGGCCCTGAGCGTGACACCCGCCAACCAGAACGATCCGCTCTACATCGCCCTCAAGCTCGACGGCGACAACGAACACACCAACCTGCGTGTTCCCCCGATTGCCCTTGCCTCATGGTGGAGCGGCATGCAGGGGGTCGGCTCGCCTACCCTGCCCCCGCTGGTAGGCACCGCCGACATCGGCAGCCTCGACGCAGGGAACGTCCACATCAAGGGCCTGCACTTCGAATCCACGCCGGCGCAGGCCTCAACGGCCGGTTCCACACCTTGAACGTTTTTGCACGCGAACTGCTCCGCTGGTACGACCACCACGGACGCAAGGACCTGCCCTGGCAGCATCCGCGCAGCGCCTATCGGGTATGGCTGTCGGAAATCATGCTGCAGCAGACCCAGGTCGTGACCGTGATGGGTTACTTCCAGCGCTTCGTCGATCGCCTGCCCACGCTGCGCGACCTTGCCGAAGCCGACGAAGACACCGTGCTCGCACTGTGGTCGGGCCTTGGCTATTACCGTCGGGCACGCTTTCTCCACCAGGCCGCACGCCTGTGCATGGAGCGCCACGACGGCGACCTGCCGCGCGACCTCGACGCATTGATGGACCTGCCGGGCATCGGCCGCTCCACTGCCGGCGCCATCCTCGCGCAGGCGCACGGGCTGCGTTTTCCCATACTCGATGGCAACGTCAAGCGCGTACTCACGCGCTACCACGGCATCGCCGGCTTTCCTGGCGAAAGCGCCATCGAGAAGAAGCTCTGGCTGCATGCCGACGAACACACCCCGGCCAAACGCACGGCGGACTACACGCAGGCCATCATGGATCTCGGCGCCACGGTCTGCGTGCGCAGCAAGCCTGCCTGCCTGCTCTGCCCGCAGGCGGCCACCTGCATCGCGCATCGCGACGGGCTCACCGCCGTGCTGCCCACGGTCAAGCCCGGCAAGAAGGTGCCTACGCGCTCCGTCGCGATGCTGCTCGTGCGCGACAAGCGGGGGCGCGTGCTGCTTGAGCGTCGCGGCCCGCAGGGTGTGTGGTCCGGCCTGTGGAGCCTTCCCGAAGCCGTCGACGCCGACACGGCCCCGGCGGTAGCGGCCACCCTGGCTCGTGTTCGCCAGGCCGATCCCCTGCCCGCCTTCACCCACGTCTTCAGCCACTACAAGCTGGACGTTTCCCCCATCCTGTTCGACCATGCGGCCCCGCTCGCCGCCGTGGCCGATCGCGCCGACCGGCGCTGGTGCAATCGCGACGAGCTTGCCTCGCTCGGCCTGCCCGCCCCCGTGCGCACGCTGCTCGACAACCTTCCGGAGATATCCTCATGACGCGCACCGTTCATTGCGTGAAACTCGGCCACGACGCCGACGGCCTCGACTTCGCCCCCTGGCCCGGTGATCTGGGCAAGCGCATCTACGACAACGTATCGAAGGAAGCCTGGGCCCAATGGCTCAGCCACCAGACGATGCTGATCAACGAGATGCGCCTCTCCCCTCTCGACCCGAAGACCCGCAGCTTCCTCTCGGGCGAGATGGAGAAGTATTTCTTCGGCGGCGACGTGGTCCAGCCGGCCGGTTACGTTCCCCCCGAAGAAAATACTTGACGACGGCCTTCACACCCGCTTAAATACGCGGCTCAACTCGCCGCAACGTTCGCGTTGCAGCACTCGTGGCTGAGTAGCTCAGTTGGTAGAGCAGGGGATTGAAAATCCCCGTGTCGGCGGTTCGATTCCGTCCTCAGCCACCATTATTCAAGGGCCTGCAGAAATGCAGGCTCTTTTTTTATACCTTGAACAAGGCATCTTTTTGCCCGCCGAATCGACACCCGCCCCATGCGGATGGCCCATGCCTTGAGGTGTCGCGCTTCAACACGGCCCGGATGTGAGCGATGATGAGGCTTCCTGCCGACTTGCCCTCCCGAGGCAACGAATGCGATCTGTGGCCATCCTCATCTTCGGCGCAATCCTCTCCACGTCCGCCATGGCCCGTGAAGACCGGCTGATCCACGTCGCGGTCTACAAGGGCCCTGCGTCCTGCCGCGATTGCTCGGAAGCCGCGAAGCTGGCCATCGAGAAAAGCGGGCCGGAATACCGTGTCGATTTCGTCGGTGCCGGAGAAAAAATCGACATCACCGCAGCAACCCTCGCTCGCTACGACATCTACGTACAACCTGGCGGGGGCCAGGACATCGACGGAGCATTTCGCAGCCTCGGGCCGGCCCGGGTGAAAGCCCTGCGGGACTACGTGACACACGGTGGCAGGTATCTCGGCCTGTGCATGGGCGCTTACCTGGCCGATGCATCGCATCTGAATCTCGTCTCGCAAGATCTGGACTCCGAGGTGGGCCGACCCGGGTTCCCCGTAGAGACCATTGAAGATGCCGCTGTCGATGTTCACTGGCTTGGCCGGCAAACAAGCATCTTCTATCAGGATGGCCCCTGGCTGGAATCCGACACGGCGAATCCCGGATTCCGCGGCATCGCAACCTATGCAAACGGCGACCTGGCCGTGGCTCGTTACACCATGGGCAACGGAGTTGTCGTACTGAGCGGACCCCATCCTGAAGCCGGAGCCAACTGGTTCGAGGATGCCGATATCCCCGTAGAAAAAATGCCTCGCGAAAATCTGGTAAAGGACCTTCTGAAGCAACTGGACTAAGCCACGTCAACGACATACGGAGCCATCGCTCTGTTACGTACAACGAATGGAGCATCGCCTGTCAGGCACAATCGCTCTATCGTCTCTTCGGTGAAACGCCGGAAGGCATCCCCGCTTCCCGGCGTCGTGATGAAGATCAATTCAGGCAGGTCTTCTCGTCCGTACGCGCGGTGTCAGCCACACCGACCATGAGCCACTTGCCATTCAGCTTGAGCAGGCTGAATTCTTCAGACGCGCAGTGGCTGAAATGACCATCGTCGGTCCACGTATAGGGGGACCAGACCGAAGCCAGATCGTTGTCGACATGGACGACAGGATGGTGAAGCGTCTGCACCATCTTGCCCGGGGGCTGCGCGACAATGAGGTCGGCAATCTGTTCGATGGTCAGGCGACGCAGACCACCCTCGGCATTTGCACGGGCGCTCATCACTTCCATATGCGGAACGGCCTCCGACAACATGGCTGCCTTGTCGCGGCGTGTAATGGCGGAGAGGAAATCGTTGACCGTTTTCAGTGCGGCATCTTCTTCCGTGGATGCGTGGGACACGCCCACGCACCCCATAAAGACGGCTGCCGCCAAAGCAAGTTTGCGAAACATCATGAGTGAGGAGCCTGTGGTGTCAGAGGGTGAGATAGAAACGCGCCGCCGGGACAGATAACCCGTAAATCGTCCGCGGCGTGGATATAAGTATCCCGGCGGCAAATAAAGCTGCCTTGCACGTAACGATCACAACGGAATCAATCCATTGAAGGAAATTCATCCACCCACTAACGCTGACTCATAGACACTGCTTTATCCGAAGCGAAGGGCGCAAAATATTGTTGATACCTTCGGCATATCAGCTGAAAGCTGCCAGACGGAAGTAATCAATCCCTCGTTCCGCCCGGCAGCCCGACTCGTCAGAACGACACCAATACGCCCTTGTTCTTCTTCGCGAGGTCCACACTGGTGCCCTGCGGGCACTGGATGCGTTTATCATCACACCATTCCGTACGATGCTTTCCCGCATCATCGACCGATGTCCCCCAGAAGATCTTCGGCTCGCCAGCAGATGTACGCATGAGCAGCGCGAACTGGTCGATACCACGATCACCATCCTGCGGCGACGCTTCGCATTTGCTGCCACTCTCCTTTTCACACAAGGCCACAGCGGCAGCCTGGGCAGACTCCTTTGTCGGCTGCCCCGTCACCAGCGCCCGCTTGTTCCAGGTTTTGTCAGCCTGGTCATCGACCGGGCGGGCCATGGAAAAAAAGCCGCGGGCGGGCGATTTCGACACGCTGATTTCAATGGTCGTCAGGCCCTGAGGCCGGACGTCGAACGTATCGACCAGCCGACAGGTGTCGCCCTTTGGGCAGGTATTACGGATGCCCTTGTCGAGCATGTCCAATGCAGGGGCGTTGAACCACTGCACTCCACCGTGGCTGTTGACGATGCGGGCTATATAGCCATTGCCTGCACTCATCCGTGCCTGACATTCAAGTTTGGTCGCCTGCTCACAGGCCTGGATGGCAGCATCTTCCGCCGCCTT
This sequence comes from Luteibacter anthropi, assembly GCF_023699965.1. Lineage (NCBI taxonomy): Bacteria > Pseudomonadati > Pseudomonadota > Gammaproteobacteria > Lysobacterales > Rhodanobacteraceae > Luteibacter > Luteibacter anthropi. Next base: position 2,878,983 of record NZ_CP077072.1, on the reverse strand, counting down.
GAAACCCTCCCGGCCGGTCGCAAGCCATGCCGTGTCATCCAGAGGTTCGGGGGCTTTTGTCGTTGGCCTCGCAATGGCACCCCACGGGCGGCGGCGCCCATCCCCTTTTGATACGTCCACCCTGCCGCCGCCCAGAACGTTCTGCAAGGTCTCCACCTTGTGGCAACCGGAGGAGAACTTTTCGCATTCTTCTCGCGCGGACAGCCAGGCCTTGAAGAAACTCGCGCCACCCTTGGCAAAGACATTACCCGCCACGTCTTCCACCACGACGATACGCGCATCGTTTGACCAGGTGTCACTGACGGCACAGCCTTCGCCCATTGCCTGCTTGCAGGCCTCCATCGCGCTGTTTTCCGCCCATTGGACGGAGCCGTAGCCACTGGCGAACCAGTACTGCCGGGTATCGGGATGGGTCACCACGGACATGTAGATATCAGGCATGCGAACGGAGGGCGCCGCCGGACCGGCGTCGCTGGCCGGTGCGCATAGAGGCGTGGGAGCTACGCCATTGCCGCCGGGAGCCATGCCGACCAGTACTTCTCCAGGGCCTGGGCCATTGCAGGGGTATTGTTGAGCGTGTACAGGCAAACCGAACAGAACGAGCGGTACGGCGAACAGGAGCGCCAGCAGAGCGGGGCGAACAGTCATGAGCATGGTCCTTGTGGTGGTTACTTTCCTGACGGAGACGGCGATCACCCCGGGGTGACGAGGCCTTGTGACTGCACCGGCCGCCTGCCCTTCTCATTCTAGTGCAGGCGTGGCCGTTGACCATCTGAAGCGCCAGGCACACCATGCATCGCCCTCCACCGCCACGGAACAGCCATGTTCGGCATCCACGATCTCGCCCTGTTCGTCCTGTCAGGCCTTCTGCTGAATATCGCCCCCGGCCCCGATTCCCTGCTGATTGCCACGCACTCGGCGCGATCCGGCTGGCGGGCGGGCTCCATGGCGGCATTGGGCATCGGTACCGGCACCTGCATCCATATCGCTGCTGCCGCGTTCGGCATGGCGGCCCTGCTGGCCGCCTCGGCCGAGGCCTTCGCCGTGGTCAAATCCATCGGTGCCGCCTATCTGGTCTATATCGGCGTGAAGACGCTGCTTGCTACACGCGGCAAGGCCGGGGCCGTCGAGGCCGCCCCCAAGGCGCCGCTGCCGGTCGCCCGCAGGCGCATCTTCATGCAGGGCTTCATCAGCAACGTATTCAACCCGAAGGTCGCCCTGTTCTTCCTCGCCTTCATGCCGCAGTTCATCGATGCCTCCAAGGGACACACCGCCGTCGCGTTCCTCGTGCTCGGCCTGATCTTCAACACCGTCGGCATGCTGTGGTGCCACGTGCTTGCGCTGACGATCGGCTTCGCCGGCAACCGCATCCGCCCCAGCCAGGCCATCTCGCGCTGGATCAATCGCACCGTCGGCGCACTTTTCATCCTGCTCGGGCTTCGCCTTGCGGTGTCAGCCAGACAGTGAACCTGATGGATCTTGAGGGTCCCGCTCTCGACCTGCGCTTCTGACGCACCGACGGACGATGGGACGTATTCCATCGTCCGTCATTCCTTTCTCCCTATTCTTCTTCCTCATCGACCACCAGGTCGCTGAGCCGTTGCGCCGGGCGAGCCGGCACCGATATGCCGTCGGCCGCTCTCAATGCATCCTCCAGCGCAGGCCCGATGTGTTTCAGCGCCGGACGTTGCATCATCTCGTGATGCTCGCAGGCGATATCGTGTACATCGATTCGTCCGCTGACGAACTTGCCCCAGATACGCGGCGGTGGAACCTTGCCCGCATTGATGGTCGCGCGGAAGAACAGCATGTTGCCGTCGAACATCCTGTGCCTGAAGCGAAGCAGCAACGACGGGGCCAGCTCGTACTGTCCGATGAAACGCTCGAAGAAGGTTTCGTCCAGGTCGCCGCTCAGGTGCGCCATGCCGAAGTCCTCCAGGTACTGCACGATGAGTTCGCGCATGCCCTGGTTGGATTCCTCGGACGGCCCTTGTGCAATGGCGGCGCGTACGGTCGCCTCTTCCACCGGATAGCTATCCAGCATCGCGAGGATACCTACCTCTTCGCCCGCCTCCTGGAGCCGCGTGGCCATGGCATGCACGACATGGCATCCCAGCGACCAGCCAAGCAGGTAATACGGCCCTTCCGCCTGCACGCGGCGGATCTGCGCCAGGTAATCGTCCGCCATGGCTTCGATCGTTCCGGCGGCCCGATCCGGTTCGCTCAATGCACGCGCCTGCAAGGCGTACACGGGGCGATCACGTACATGTGCCAGAAGGCCGGCGTACATCCATCCCGAACCACCGCCCGGATGCACGCAGAACAGCGGACGGCCATTGCCCGTAGAGCGCAAGGGCAAGAGCACGTCCAGCGCCCCCTCGCCCTCGATGCGGTCACCGCCCAGGTCGATGCGCGTGGCCATGGCGGAAAGCGTCGGTGCCTCATACAGCGATGCGAGGGTGAGGTTGCAACGCAGTTCGTTGCGCACGAGGCTGAGCAGGCGGGCGGCCGACAGTGAGTGACCGCCCAGGGCGAAGAAGTCGTCGTGACGCCCCACCCGTTCCACGCCAAGCAGCCCCTGCCAGATACCGGCCAGCACGCTCTCCAAGCCCTCCGACGGTGCTTCGTACTGCTCGCGTGCGTAGGCCTCGTCATCCGGCACGGGTAGCGCACGGTAATCCACCTTTCCGTTCGCCGTGAGCGGCAGCGCATCCATCAGGACGAAGGCCGAGGGCACCATGTAGTCGGGCAGTTCCTGTGCCAGCCGCTCACGCAGCGCCGCGAGGGCATCCTCCTGGCCCCACGACTGTTCCAACGCTACATAAGCCACCAGGCGCTTGATCCCTGCCCCATCCTGCGTTGCCACGACCACGGCATCCTTTACGGCCTCCTGCTCCAGCAGGCGCGACTGCACCTCTCCCAGCTCGATACGGAACCCACGGATCTTCACCTGGCCATCGTTGCGCCCCAGGAAGACGAGGTTGCCGTCGGGCAGGAATTGCGCGAGATCGCCTGTGCGATACATCCGCGCGTCCGGCACATCGCTGAACGGATCAGGCAGGAAGCGCTCTGCCGTCAGTTCCGGACGATTCCAGTAGCCTATGGCCACGCCATCGCCACCGATGAACAGTTCGCCCGTCGCGCCCGGTGGCACCAGCTGGCCACGCTCATCCAGCAGGTAGGCCGTGGTGTTGGCGATGGGCCGGCCTATCGGCACGTTGTCCACATCGTCCGGCACCTGTCGCGCGGTGTATGTCGTGGCATACGTGGTGGCTTCGGTCGGGCCATAGCAATGCACCAGTTGCAGATCCTTCGCCTGTGCAAGCAGGTGACGGAAAGCCGAAGGCTCGGCACGTTCACCGCCGCACATGAGTACCCGCAAACCAGCCAGCGCACGCGGTATCTCGCGCACGTACTGGTTGAAGATCGCCGTGGTGACAAACAGGACCGTGATCCCTTCCTGCTCGATCGTCTTCGCTACACGGGCCGGATCGAGCAGTACGTCGCGAGAAACAACCACCAGGCAGGCACCATTGAGCAGCGCACCCCATACCTCCACCGTGCTCGCATCGAAGGCGGGATTGGCCGCCAGGGCGAACCGGTCGCTGGCAGCGAACTCGGCATATCCGTTGTTGAGCACCAGCCGGCTGATGCCACGTTGAGGCACGACCACGCCCTTGGGCGTGCCCGTCGATCCCGAGGTATACATGAGATAGGCAGGCGATGCGCCCGTCATGGAGCCTTCAACCAGCGACGACAGTTCACCGGGGAACAACGGCTGATGAATGCCAAGGCTGGGTACCACCTGTCCTTCGGGAGCGACATCCCCTTCGTCGACGAGAATCAGGCGCACGTCACCATCGGTCATCATCCACAACTGTCGATCCGCAGGCGTCTCCGGGACGATCGGAAGATAGGCTGCGCCAAGACGGAGTACAGCCAGTTCGGCGACGACCAGGGCGATGCCACGGCCTGCACGGATGGCGATGCGATCACCAGGGCCGGCACCGTGGTCACGCAAGGCATGGGCCAGCACGTTCGAACGCTGGTCCAGCTCCGCATAGCTCAGCTGGACATCGCCTTCGATGATGGCCGGCGCGTCCGGTGCGCGGGCCACATGCCTGGCGAACAGCGCGTAGGTGCTCTCCTGCGCCGGATAGTCGCGGCGGGTGGCATTCCAGGTATCGAGCAGGAGACGACGTTCTTCCTGCGGAAGAATGGCCAGCGCACCCACCGGACCCGCCGATGCCGTTTCCAGCGCTTCGGCCAGTGATTCGAGCGCGCTGCGCATGTAGCCGCACACCGCCTGCGGACGCACCGCCGATATCGCCTGTGCGGTGAGCCCCAGCGCATCACCATGATCTTCCACGGACAGCACCAGCGGGTAGTTCGTCCGCTCTTCCGCACTGAGCATCCGGATGTCCGGGCCTGTTTGACCTGCGGCCTCCGTTGCAAGCGACGCGTTGTGCCGGTAGTTCAGCAAGGTATTGAACAACGGCGTCGGTGACTGCACCCCGCTGCAACGCTGTGCGAGAGCCAGCGGGGCATGTTCGTGCTGCAACAGGTCGGCGAGCTTGCGATGTGCAAGCTTTACGCTGTCCAGCACAGGCGTGTCGTCCAGGTCGAAGCGGATGGGCAGCGTATTGATGAACAGGCCCATGGCGCGGTCGGCCCCCGTGCCACCGTGCATGCGGCCGAACAACACAGTACCGAACACCGCGGTGTCCTGTCCGCTCGTGCGCGCCACCACCTGGCCCCAGGCCAGATGGCAAAGGCTGGCGAGGCTCACGCCATGACGGCGCGCCTGCTCGCGCAGGCGGGTGTTCAACGCAGGCGACAGCGCCTCGTGCCATTCCTCCACCGGCTGGCCCGGCGGCACCGTGCCATCCAGTCCGAACGACAGGCTGGGCATATCGATATCGCCCAGCTGTTCCCGGAAATACGCTTCGTGCGCCGCCTCACCCAGGCCCAGTCTTGCCTGCGCCACGAGACCACGGAACGGCTGCGCGACAGCCAGCGTTCCGGCCTTGCCGGCGAGGATTGCCCTGATCTCGCCGAACAACACCTCCAGGCCGGAGTGATCCATGATCAGGTGATGCATGCTCTGCGCCACGAGCCATCGACCTTCTTCCACGTCGTGGGCGATGTCGTAACGCAGCAACGGCGCCCGTGTCAGGTCCATGCGATGACGGGCGGGATCCACCGCCGCCATCAGCTGATCCATCACCGGGCCGACCGAGGTATCGAACGTCCTCTGCGCCACCGGCAGCGTCGCCTTGCGCCACACCACCTGGGCCGGTTCGGGGAGGCGGTCCCAGGCAAAGGCCGTGCGCAGGATGTCGTGGCGGTCCACGACCTGTTGCACGGCAGCCAGGAAGCGATCCAGCTCGCTCCGGTCACCAAACGACAGCAAGACCCGTTGCAAGTATGGATCGCCCTGCCCGGCCAGCTGATGATGGAACAGGATGCCGTCCTGCAATGGCGACAGGCCGTAGATGTCCTGGATGTTGGCAACACCTCCCGGCACCTGCGCCACGATGCGGTCGATGTCCGCCTGGCCGAGGTCGATCAGCGGCAGCATCCGCGGCGTGATGGCATGGGTGCCCTCGACGATGAGGTTGTCAGGCACCGCCACCTCGTGATGGCCGCCCAGCATCGCCGCCAGCTCACGCAGGTTCGGGGCCGCGAACAAGGCACGCACCTCCATGGACAGCCCCACACGACGCAGCTGCTCCATATGCTGCACGGCCAGCAGCGAATGGCCGCCCAGGGCGAAGAAGTTGTCGTTGCGACCCACCTTCTCCACATTAAGCAGTGCCTGCCAGATACGGGCCAGCGCCTGCTCCACCGGACCCTGCGGTGCTTCGAAACGCTCGCGGGCAAAGGCATCGCCGTCGGGCACGGGCAACGCGCGGCGATCCAGCTTGCCATTGGGCATCAACGGCAATGCGTCCAGCACCACATAGGCTGTCGGCACCATGTAGTCGGGCAACGAACGACTGGCCTTCGTACGCAGGGCGGCCACCAGATCCACGCGGTGCGCATCGAGCTGCGGCACCACGTAGGCCACCAGGCGTTTCTCGCCCGCATCCTCGCGCGCAAGCACCACGACCTCGCTCACTGCCGGGTGCTCGGCCAGGCGAGCCTCGACCTCCCCAAGTTCGATGCGATAGCCGCGGATCTTCACCTGGTCGTCGTTGCGTCCCAGGAACTCGAGATTGCCATCGGGCAGGTAGCGGGCCACGTCGCCTGTCCGGTACATGCGTGCACCGGCTTCACCATGGAACGGATCGGCAAGGAATCGTTCGGCCGTCAGCTCCGGCCGATTCAGGTAGCCGCGAGCCACGCCATCGCCACCGATGTACAGCTCGCCTGCCGCACCTCGCGGCACCAGCTGGCCGAAGGTGTCCAGCAGGTAGAGCTGTGTATTCGCCACCGGCCGGCCGATCGGTGCAATGGCCGTCGTCACGTTCGCGGTGTAGACCCACGAGGTGGCGTCGATGGTGGTCTCGGTCGGGCCGTAGAGATTGACCACCTTGTTCCACATCGGATGACCGTGGTGAGCGGGTGTATCGAGTTTCAACGGTTCGCCGCCGCAGAACAGCAGACGCACGCCGTCGATATCCCCACACTGGAAGAACAGCGGCAGCATCGAGGGAATCAGCTGCACGATGGACACGTCGTGCTCGACCACATGCCGGTGCATCGCCGCGACGTCGCGCATGGCCTCGCGCGGCAACACGACGGCCGCCGCCCCCACGAGCAGCGGTGTCCACAGTTCCCATACCGATGCATCGAAGGCGATGGACGTGCGCAGCAGGAATACGTCGTCGGACGTGAAGCCGAAGCGCCCCACCTGCCAGTGAAGATGGTTGATGAAGTTGCGATGCTCGACCATCACCCCCTTCGGCGTACCCGTGGAGCCGGAGGTGTAGATGACATAGGCCAGATGATCGGCGCGCAGACCTTCGACGACCGGATTGTGATCCGGCTTCAGGTCCGTGCCCGACAACAGCGCATCGAGATCGAGATGCGTCATGCCAGCCAGCGCTTCGTCACCCAGTGCACGTCGCCCGTCCTCGTCCGCCACGAGCAGGCGCGGGCCGGCATCATGCAGGATCAGGCCCAGGCGATCCGCCGGATAGGCCGGATCAAGCGGCACGTAGGCACCACCGGCCTTGAGGATCGCCAACAGACCCACGAGCATCCCGGCACCGCGCTCCATGCACAGCGCCACGCGATCATCCGGCCTGACACCCATGGCGATCAGTTCGTGGGCGACACGATTGGCCGACGCATTCAACGTGGCATACGTCATCCGTGCATGGCCCGAAACTAGCGCCACGGCCTCCGGTGCATGAGCTGCTCGGGCTTCGAATACCTGGTGGATGCAGAGATCGCCCGGGTACTCACTTCTCGTGGTGTTCCATTCATCCAGAAGCAGACCACGCTCGGCATCGCTGAGCACATCGATGCGCCCGACCGTTTGCGAGGCGTCCGCCGCCATCGCATCGAGCACGCGCAGCAGGGCCTCGCAATGGCGTTCCATCGTGCCGGCATCGAACAGCGCCGTCGCATAGCGCAGCTCGCCCTGCAGCTGGCCGTCGTGCTCGCCGATGTTCAGTTCCACGTCGTACTTCGCCGGGTTCCACGGTGCCAGCAGGCTTTCGCGGGTGACACCGGGGAGCACGTCCTGGCCCTGGTCTCCCGACTCCCAGGTCAGCATCACCTGGAAAACCGGCGTGTGATCTAGATGGCGCGGTGGCTGCACCACGTCCACCACCTGCTCGAAAGGCAGGTCCTGGTGCGCCTGTGCCTGCAAGGCCACCTGCTTCACCTGCTCCAGCAGTTCCGACACGCTGGGCGAGTCCGACAGGTCGATCCGCAGTGCCAGGCTGTTGACGAAGAAGCCGATGAGGCCCTCGACCTGTGCATGGCCACGGTTGGCGCTGGGAATACCGATCACCAGATCGTCCTGCCCCGACAGTCTGCCCAGGACACTTGCCCATGCCGCCAGCACGGCCATGAATGGCGTGGCGCCATGCTCATGGGCCAGAGCCTTCAGCCTCGCGCTGGTCCGGGCATCCACGCTCACCGGCAGGCTCGCGCCGTCGAAACGCTGCTGTGGCGGGCGCGGATGGTCGGTCGGCAGGGCCAGCAAGACGGGAGCCTCGGCCAACTGCCGTTTCCAGTAGGCACGCTGCATCGCAAGGCGTTCGCCCTGCAACCAGCTCCGCTGCCATGCGGCGTAATCCGGATACTGGATATCCATGGCGGGCAGCGGATCGTCGGCACCTTGTGCAAAGGCGCGGTAAAGCGACGCCAGTTCTTCCGTGAGCACACCCATCGACCAGCCATCGGACACGATGTGATGCTGTACGAGCACGAAGGCCTGGTCGTTCGTTCCGAGCGAGATCCAGTGCGCGCGAATCAGCGGCCCTTCGGCCAGATCGAACGGCATGTCGATATCGTCGACGAACAGACGATGCAACGTGGCCGCCTGATCCGCATCGCCTGCAAGGTCGTCTTCGCGCCATGGCATGCCTTGCCCCGCATCAAGCAAGCGGACATGAGGCTGTCCGTCCACGCTCACGAAGCGGCTGCGCAAGGCCTCGTGACGCGACCAGATGCGGTCCAGACTGCGACGCCACGATATCTTGTCCACCTGTCCACGCAGACGAAGACCCAGCACCACGTGGTACGAGGCACCGATATCGTCCATCTGCGACAGGAACCACAGGCGTTGCTGGGCGAAGGACAGTGGCAGGGCGCCATCGCGCGATATGGCTTCGATCCGCGTCTGCACACCCGATGCAGCGCCGAGATGACCCGCAATGGCGTCGGCAAGCTGTGCCAGCGTCGGCGCCGTGAACAACACGGGCAACGGTAGTTCGATACCGAACTGTGCGGGCAGGCGACCGAGCAGGCGAACGGCGAGCAGCGAGTGGCCGCCGAGGGTGAAGAAGTTATCGTGGCGACCGATCTTCTCCAGGCCCAGCAGGTCCTGCCAGATGGCAGCCAGGGTCTCTTCGATCTGGCCCTGCGGTGCTTCGTACGCTTCCCGTGCAAACGCCGAGTCATCCGGCAGCGGCAGCGCCTTGCGATCCAGCTTGCCATTCGGGGTGAGCGGCAGCACCTCCAGCGCCACGAAGGCCGACGGCACCATGTAGTCGGGTAGCTGCTGGCTGAGCTGCGTGCGCAAGGTCGGGATCACCGCGTCTGCATCGATGCCTTCGTGCAGCACCACATAAGCCACCAGGCGCTTCTCGCCCGTGCCGAGGGCACGTGCCACCACGGCCACGTCACGCACGTCCTCGCGCTCTCGCAGACGGGCTTCGATCTCGCCCGGCTCGATGCGGTAGCCACGGATCTTTACCTGTTCGTCGTTGCGGCCCAGGTAGACCAACTGTCCGTCCGGCAGGTAGCGCACCAGATCGCCCGTGCGATACATCCGTGCCTCCGCCGTTGCGCTGAACGGATCGGCAAGGAAGCGCTCGGCCGTCAGCTCCGGGCGGTTCCAGTAACCCCGGGCTACGCCGACGCCACCGACATACAGCTCGCCCACCGCACCCAGCGGCACCGGTTGCTGCTGCGCATCGAGCACGTACAAGCGCGTGTTCGCGATCGGGCGACCGATGGACGGGTTGGTATCGCCCGGGTTGACCGCGCCCGAGGTCGCCACCACCGTCGTTTCCGTAGGACCGTAGTTGTTGGTGACCGTCAGCGTCGCAGGCAGCGAGGCCGGCAGCGCATTCAGGCGATCACCACCGACCAGCAGGTGACGCAGGCCGGTCGGCAACGGTTCCTCCATCGCCAGCTGGGCCAGCGGCGTCACCAGGAAGGCACTGTCCGATGCCTGCGCGCGCCACCATGGCAACAGCAAGGCGTGGTCGCGGTTCGCCGCCGGGGGCGGCAGTTGCAGGGTTACGCCGCTGGCCAGGGCCGGCCAGATTTCCCACGCGCTCGCATCGAAGGCCATGCCTGCCGTGGCCGTCGTGCGCTGGCCGGGCGCCAGCTCGAAGGTCCGGGCATGCCAGGCGATCAGGTTGGCGAAGGAGCGATGTTCGACCATCACGCCCTTGGGCGTGCCGGTCGAACCAGAGGTATAGATCAGGTAGGCCAGGTGGCGTGAGGTGAGACCTTCCACCTGGGGGTTCGTCGAGGGCTGGGTAGACCATGCCTCCGGCGCATCCAGCGCGAGGCAGGCGACCTCGCCCAGGGCCTCGCGACCGGCCGCATCGGCCAGCAGCAGCACCGGCTGGGCATCGCCCAGCACGTGGCTCAGACGCTCGCTGGCGTATGCCGGGTCCAGCGGCACATAGGCACCACCGGCCTTCAGGACCGCCAGCAGGCCCACTACCAGGTTTACGCTGCGCTCCGCGCACAATGCCACGCGGGTGTCCGGCGCCACGCCCAGCCTGATCAGCCGGTGTGCAAGCCGGTTTGCCTTGGCATTGAGTTCCGCGTAGCTCACCCATTCTTCGGCGGCCACCAGCGCGAGCACATCGGGCGAATGCAAGGCCCGTGCTTCGACCAGCTGATGGATGCAGGTGTCCTGCGCGAACGCGCTTTCCGTCGCATTCCATGTTTCCAGAAGCAGATGACGTTCGTCGGCCGGAAGGATCGACAGTTCCCTGGCCGGCCTGCCGGGGTTGTGTTCCAGTGCGTCGGCAAGGCTTTCAAGCGCCCTGTGCATATAGGCAGCAATGGCAGCCGGCTTCAGGGGATGAACCGCCTGCACGGTGAGGCCTAGTGCATCGCCATGGTCTTCGACCGAGAGCACCAGCGGGTAGTTGGTGCGTTCCTCCGCCGAAACCAGTCTGATATCCAGGCCATCGTCCACCGCAGGCTCTGCCACCAGTTCACGATTGTGCCGATAGTTGAGCAACGCGCTGAACAGGGGCGATGGCGCCTCCACGCCACTGCAACGCTGGGCAAGCGCCAACGGTGCATGTTCGTGCAAGAGCAGGTCGGCCAGCTTGCGATGCGCCTGCTTCACGCTGTCCACTACGGACGTCGTGCCTACGTCAAGGCGGATGGGCAGGGTATTGATGAACAGGCCCATGGTCCGGTCGGCACCTTCGCCACCGTGCATGCGGCCGAACAGCACCGTGCCGAACACCGCGGTCTCCTGCCCGCTGGTGCGCGCTACCACCTGTCCCCAGGCCAGATGGCACAGGCTCGCCAGGCTTACACCATGACGACGGGCCTGCGCACGCAGGCGGTCGTTGAGCGATGCCGGCAGGCCTTCGTGCCACTCAGCCACCTGCTGGCCTTCGTTATGCACCTCGGCCATGCCGAACGGCAGGCTTGGCGTATCGATGTCACCCAGTTGTTCGCGGAAATAGATTTCGTGGTCGTCCTCGCTCAGGCCCAGGCGGGCCTGGGCAATGAGATTGCGGAATGGCTGGGCTGTGCCGAGCTGGTCCGCATGACCGGCAAGGATCGCCTTCACCTCGCCCAGCAGGACCTCCAGGCCCGAGTGGTCCACGATGAGATGGTGCATGCGTTGCACCACGTACCAGCGGTCGTCACTGGCATCGTGGGCAATGTCGTAACGCAGCAACGGCGCGCGGGAAAGATCGACGCGATGATGCGTCGGATCAACGCTGGCCATCAGCTGCGCAGCCACGGGGCCCGACGCCGGATCGAAAGCCCGCTCCGTCACCTGGAGGGTGGCCTTGCGCAACACCACCTGTGCGGGCTCGGCCAGGCGATCCCATACGAAGGCCGTGCGCAGGATGTCGTGACGATCCACCACCTGCTGCACGGCGGCAAGGAAAAGATTCAGCGCCTCGCGCTCACCGAAGGACAACAGCACGCGTTGCAGATACGGATCGCCCTGCTCCGCCAGCAGATGATGGAACAGGATGCCGTCCTGCAATGGCGACAGGCCGTAGATGTCCTGGATGTTCGCCAGCCCACCGGGCACCTGCTCCACGATCCGGTCGATGTCCGTCTGCGACAGCCCGATCAGCGGGAGCATGGCCGGCGTGATTTTCCGGGCCTCCGTGTCGATCCGGTTGGCAGGCACGGCCACTTCGTGGTTATCGCCGAGCATCGCTGCCAGTTCGCGAAGGCTCGGCGCGGCGAACAGTGCACGCACTTCCAGCGAAAGGCCTTCGCGACGCAGCCACTCCATGTGCTGCACGGCAAGCAACGAGTGACCGCCCAGGGCGAAGAAATTGTCGTTGCGGCCCACCGTCTCCACGCCGAGCAGTTCCTGCCATATACGTGCGAGGGTTGCCTCGATCTCGCCTTCGGGCGCTTCGTAACGCTCGCGGATGAAGGCATCATCGTCCGGCGCAGGCAGCGCCTTGCGATCCAGCTTGCCGTTTGGCGTGAGCGGCAACCCATCGATGAGCACGAAGGCCGACGGCACCATGTAATCGGGCAGTGCGTGAACCGCATGCGTGCGCAGGGCAGCAGCCATGCCGCGGCGATCTGCACTCTCATGCGGAACGACATACGCCACCAGCCGCTTGCTGCCGCTACGGTCACCCAGGGCGACTACGGCAACGTCGCGCACGCTGGACTCGTCCAGCAGGCATGCCTCGATTTCGCCCGGCTCGATACGGAAGCCGCGTATTTTTACCTGTTCGTCGTTGCGCCCCAGATAAACGAGATTGCCATCCGGCAGGTAACGCGCCAGATCGCCCGTGCGATACATCCTCGCGCCCGACACCGCGCTGAACGGATCGGCCAGGAAACGTTCCGTCGTCAGTTCCGGACGGTTCCAGTAGCCGCGCGCCACGCCATCGCCACCGATATACAGCTCGCCCACCGCACCCAGCGGCACGGGTTGCCGGTAGGCATCGAGCAGGTAAAGACGTGTATTGGCAATCGGCCGGCCAATTGGTACCACCGTCGTTTCTTCGCCAGTGGCCTCATAGATCGCGCAACCGACGACCGTTTCCGTGGGGCCGTATTCGTTGACCATGCGGATACCCGGTTGCAGGCGCTTCCAGTCCGACACCACGGCCGGAGGCAGGGCTTCGCCGCCGATCACCAGCAGGTCGATATGGCTGGGCACGCCACGCGTGCGCAGGCCCTTGCCCAGCAGGTCGAGGTGGCTCGGCGTGATCTTGACCAGTCCGCCCTGCACCTGCACCTGGGCTTCCAGTTCGTCGATTTCCTGTCCCGAACCCAGCAACAGCACCTCGCCGCCGCTGACCAGCGGCACGATCAGGCTGGTGACGGTTGCATCGAAAGCGAGCGAGGACGAGACGGTGGCCCGGCCGGGCGCATAGGCTTCGATCGCCCAGTGAAGATAATTCACCGCGCCACGGTGTTCGATCATCACGCCCTTGGGCGTGCCGGTCGAACCCGAGGTGTAGATCATGTAGGCCAGGTTCCGCGAGGTGAGACCCAGCACCACCGGGTCCGTCACGGGCCGCTGCAACCACGAAGCCTCGTCATCGAGCGCGACCTGCGGCAGCGTCTGCGGCGCCTCGCCCAGAACGCCGCGTCCTGCCCTGTCCCATAGCAACAGCGCCGGTTCGGCATCGCGCAGCATCTGGCCGAGGCGCTCGCCCGCATACGCAGGGTCGAGCGGCACATAGGCGCCGCCAGCCTTCATGATCGCCAGCAGGCCCAGCACCATGCCGACACTGCGCTCTGCGCACAGTGCCACGCGATCATCCGGATTCACCCCTCTTTCGAGCAGCTCATGGGCAAGCCGGTTGGCACGCGCATTGAGTTCGGCATAGCTCAGCCGCTCCCCCCCAGCGATGACAGCGACTGCATCGGGCGTGCGCGATACCTGATCCTCGAACAACTGGTGAATGCAGGTATCTTGCGGATAGGCGCGCGCGGTTGCATTCCAGGTGTCCAGCAATAGATGCCGTTCGTCGGCCGGCAGGACCGGCAGTTCGCCGACCGGGGCATCCGGCGTGGTTTCCAGTGCCGTTGCCAGGCTTTCCAGTGCAACCTGCATGTATCCGCAGATGGCCTCGGGCCGCAAGGGAAACACGACCTGTGCCGTGAGACCCAGGGCATCGCCATGATCTTCCACCGAAAGCGTCAGCGGATAATTCGTGCGCTCTTCGCCACCGATCACCTCGATGCCGAGTTCGTCGCTGTCGACGACATCGCCTTCGATGGGGCGGTTGTGGCGATAGTTGAGCAGTGCGCTGAACAACGGCGCGGGGGCCTGCACGCCACTGCAACGCTGGGCCAGTGCAAGCGAGGCGTGCTCGTGCTGCAACAGGTCGGCCAGCTTGCGGTGCGTAAGCTTCACGCTCTTCAGCACAGGCGTGCCGTCCAGGTCCAGGCGAATGGGCAAGGTGTTGATGAACAGGCCCATCGCCCGGTCGGCACCTTCGCCACCGTGCATGCGACCGAACAACACCGTGCCGAACACGGCCGCATCCTGCCCGCTGGTCCGCGCCACCACCTGGCCCCAGGCCAGATGGCACAGGCTTGCCAGGCTCACGCCGTGGCGTCGGGCCTGTTCACGAAGACGGGTATTCAGGCCGGCAGGCAGGAGCGCATGCGCCTCGCCCACCTGCTGCCCGTCGCGATGCACCTCGGCCAGGCCGAACGGCAGGCTGGGCGTGTCGATGTCGCCTAGTTGTCCACGGAAATAAGCCTCGTGAGTGGCCTCCCCCATGCCAAGTCTTGCCTGGGCCACCAGATGACGGAACGGCTGCGCAGGCCCAAGGTTTGCACCGTGACCGAGCAGCAGGGCACGCACTTCACCGTAGAGGATTTCCAGGCCGGAGTGATCGCCGACCAGATGATGCAGGCGCTGCACGGCATGCCAGCGTCCATCCTGCGGGTCTTGCGCGATGTCATAGCGAAGCAGGGAGGCTTCCCCGAGATCGATGCGGTGATGGCGCGGGTCCACGCCGGCACGCAATTGTTCCGCGATGGGTCCGTTCGCCGGATCGATGTCCCATGTGGTGACCGCAACATCCGCCTTGCGCCAGACCACCTGGGCCGGGCGCGACAGCTGATCCCAGACGAAACCGGTACGCAGGATGTCATGCCGGTCTACCACGTGCTGCACGGCGGCCAGGAAGCGATCGAGCAGGGCGCGATCCGGGAAGACCAGCTGGGCGATCAGCAGGTACGGATCACCCTCTTCCGCCAGCAGGTGGTGGAACAGGATGCCATCCTGCAACGGCGACAAGGCATAGATGTCCTGCACGTTCGCCACGCCACCCGGTACGCGAGCGACGATGCGATCGATATCCGCCTGGGTCAGTTCGATCAACGGCAGCATCGCCGGTGTGATGACCAGCGCATCGGACGGAATGCGGTTCTCGGGCACCACCACTTCGCGATGCTCACCCAGCGAGGCGGCCAGTTCGCTCAAGGTGGGGGTGGAGAACAGTGCGCGCACTTCCACCGAGAGTCCTTCACGACGCAGGCGCTCCATGTGCTGCACGGCCAGCAGCGAATGCCCGCCGAGGGTGAAGAAGTTATCGTGGCGACCGATCTTCTCCAGGCCCAGCAGGTCCTGCCAGATCGCAGCCAGGGTCTCTTCGATCTGGCCCTGCGGTGCTTCGTACGCTTCCCGTGCAAACGCCGAGTCATCCGGCAGCGGCAGCGCCTTGCGATCCAGCTTGCCGTTCGGTGTGAGCGGCAGCACCTCCAGCGCCACGAAGGCCGACGGCACCATGTAGTCGGGTAGCTGCTGGCTGAGCTGCGTGCGCAAGGTCGGGATCGCCGCGTCCGCATCGATGCCCTCGTGCAGCACCACATAAGCCACCAGGCGCTTCTCGCCCGTGCCGAGGGCACGTGCCACCACGGCCACGTCACGCACTTCCTCGCGTTCACGCAGGCGGGCTTCGATCTCGCCCGGCTCGATGCGGTAGCCGCGGATCTTTACCTGTTCGTCGTTACGACCCAGGTAGACCAGCTGCCCGTCCGGCAGGTAGCGCACCAGATCGCCCGTGCGATACATCCGTGCCTCCGCCGTTGCGCTGAACGGATCGGCAAGGAAGCGCTCCGCCGTCAGCTCCGGGCGGTTCCAGTAACCCCGGGCCACGCCGACGCCACCCACATACAGCTCGCCCACCGCACCCAGCGGCACCGGTTGCTGCTGCGCATCGAGCACGTACAAGCGCGTGTTCGCGATCGGGCGACCGATGGACGGGTTGGTATCGCCCGGGTTGACCGCGCCCGAGGTCGCCACCACCGTCGTTTCCGTGGGGCCGTAGTTGTTGGTGACCGTCAGCGTCGCAGGCAGCGAGGCCGGCAGCGCATTCAGGCGATCACCACCGACCAGCAGGTGACGCAGGCCGGTCGGCAACGGTTCCTCCATCGCCAGCTGGGCCAGCGGCGTCACCAGGAAGGCACTGTCCGATGCCTGCGCGCGCCACCATGGCAACAGCAAGGCGTGGTCGCGGTTCGCCGCCGGGGGCGGCAGTTGCAGGGTTACGCCGCTGGCCAGGGCCGGCCAGATTTCCCACGCGCTCGCATCGAAGGCCATGCCTGCCGTGGCCGTCGTGCGCTGGCCGGGCGCCAGCTCGAAGTTCCGGGCATGCCAGGCGATCAGGTTGGCAAAGGAGCGATGTTCGACCATCACGCCCTTGGGCATGCCGGTCGAACCAGAGGTGTAGATCAGGTAGGCCAGGTGGCGTGAGGTGAGTCCTTCCACCTGGGGGTTCGTCGAGGGCTGAGTGGACCATGCCTCCGGCGCATCCAGCGCGAGGCAGGCGACCTCGCCCAGGGCCTCGCGGCCGGCCGCATCGGCCAGCAGCAGCACCGGCTGGGCATCGCCCAGCACGTGGCTCAGACGCTCGCTGGCGTATGCCGGGTCCAGTGGTACATAGGCACCACCGGCCTTCAGGACCGCCAGCAGGCCCACTATCAGGTTTACGCTGCGCTCCGCACACAGTGCCACGCGGGTATCCGGCGCCACGCCGAGTTCCACGAGATGGTGCGCGAGACGGTTCGCCCTGAGGTTGAGCTCCATGTAGCTCACGATTTCGTCGGCCCCGACGAGGGCCGGCAGATCAGGATGCTGTCGTGCCTGTGCTTCGACCAGCTGGTGGATGCAGGCATCTTCTGCGAAGACCTGCTCCGTCGCATTCCACGTATCCAGCACCAGTGTCCGCTCTTCGTCGAGCAGCAGGGGAATATCCGCCACCCGTGCGTTCAGATCGAGGCTGACCTGGGCCAGGAAATGCAGCAGGCGATCCGCATGACGCTCGATCGTCGCATCGTCGAACAGGGCTCGATTGAAGCGCAGTTCGAGGTCCATCGAGGCCTGCCGCCCGAACTGGGTGAACAGGAAGGAAAGGCCGCCCTCCGGTCCGCTCAGCCACTGGATGTGGCTTGGCTGGCCTTCCAGCTCGATGCCACGCTTGAGGAACAGCGTGTTCACGCTCACCTCGGTATGCCTTGCATCGAGACCGAGGCGACGCACGATATCGCCAAAGGGATAACGGCCATGCTTCAGCACGTCGCGGAAGGCTTCCGCGATATACGCGATGCTCCCACCCACCGTACCTTCCCGCGCATCCAGCGACAGACCGAGCGGCAAAGCCTTCGCGAACTGGCCCGGAATATCGAGCGCGTCCCTCGTACGATTGAGGAAGGCCACGCCGAAGGCGAGATCGCCCTCCCCGCTTACACGGGAAAGATATAGGGTGGTCAATGCCGTGATGCATTCGGCCAGCGACACCGACGCCTCTTCGGCAAGCCGGTTCAGTGCATCCTGCAATACGGTCGGAAGGGCTCGCGTCACGGAAGCGACGCGCTGGGCCTCATCCTCCGCATGAGGCCGGTCGGCCAGCGTCGAGAGCAGCGTCGTCTCCGGCCAGCTCCCGCTGGCTGCCTTCCAGAAGAGCGCATCGTCCGTATGCGTCGCCGAATCAAGGTAGGCCTGGTCGGACTTCAGCGTATCGATGAAGACACGATCCATCGTGAAGACATGGGCCGGGTTCGTTTCGAGCAGGGAGTAGTTCTTCACCAGCCGCTCGTAGTAACGGATGACCGACCAGCCGTCGTACACCATGTGATGGAAACGCAGGGCCACGCACGCGTTGTCCGGCCAGTGGAACATGGCGACCACGCCCTGCCGGTCGTCGGATGCTTTCATCAGCGAACGGTGCCAGTCGCGTATCACCTGCTCCTGTGCTTCAGGTGTTGCCGGCGTATCGATGACAATGCGTTCGAAACGCGTCGCCGGCACCCGTGCTTCATGCTGGCTTCCCGTACGGTTCCATTCCAGCCAGCAGGACTGGTGCTGCGCGATCAGCGCACGCGCGGCGGCGTCCAGTCGCGCGCGATCCGACGACGGCGCGCACCGCATGATGGCCACCGCCTGGTGCGAGCTGCCCTCCGGCGCAGCCTGCTCCTGCAGCCACACGGTCTCCTGGGCCAGCGAAAGCGGATACCAGGCGCCCGTGGCAGGTGCAGGACGATGAAGCATCCGTTCGAGTGCCTCGTGCTGTCCCGAGGACAGCAGACGCGTCACGCTTTCCTGCCATACGTCGCCCACGGAGGCCTGGGGTGCACGGACCGTTCCAGCAAGGAAACTCATGTACAGCGACAGGATCGCTTCCATCGACGCGGCATCGAACAGGTCGGCACTGAAGCTGACATCCGCGACGAGGCTGTCCTGGCCGTGGCGGAAGATGATCGCGATATCGGCACCGCGACCGCTAAGCCCCCGCGATACGGGCTTCACCGCCAGGTCACCCAATGAGATATCCGCATCGGATACCGACTGCTGCAACTGGCAGAACACCTGGAAGATCGGATCGTGCGAGGCACTGCGCTGCGGATTGACGGCGGCGACGATCTCGGCAAACGGCAGGTCGCCGTGCTCCAGGCCCCACATCAGGGCCTCGACACCTTGCGTCCAGTGATCCTGCACACGGGAAGAAAGCTCTACGCGATGCGGCAGTGCAATGCTGTTGACGAACATGCCGACCATCGATTCGGTGCCCGGCAGGCGACGGCCTTCGGCCACCGTACCCACTACGACATCGCGGCTGCCTGCCAACTGGCCGAGCACGATGGCAAGCGTAGTCTCCAGCAGCACGAAGGGGGTGACCCGGTAGCTGGCCGCCACGCGCTGGATATCCCTGACCAGCGCTGCGGGGCAGGCGATGTCCAGATGACCGGTGTCGTCGCTCATTACCGACGGACGCGAACGATCAAATGGCAGGTTGAGGCAGACCGGCAGGCCGGCCAGTTGCGCGCGCCATGCGCGACGCAGCTCGTCGAGACGACCACCATCCAGGTGACGACGCTGCCATGCGGCGTAATCACGATACTGGTGGGCGGGCGCAGGTAGCGACGGTTCATCGCGCTCATAGGCAACACAAACGTCGCGCCAGATCGCCTGGGACGACACGCCATCCGTCACCGCATGATGGATGTTGAGGACCAGCCACGCCTGCCCGGGTGTTGCCACGAGAAGCGTGGCGGCAAACACGGGACCCTCGAAGCAGTCCGGCAGCCGGCCGGCCTGCTCCTTCGCCAGCGCAACGCCATCATCAGCAACCTGCCGGATCGACAGCCGGAACATGCCTGGCAAGGCAATCACGGGCACGAAGCGTCCCTCTGCACCCATCTCGTAGCGGGTGCGGAGGATTTCGTGCCGTGCGACCACGGCCTGCAACGCCCTCTCCAGACGATCGGGCACAAGCGCCCCCGTCAGCTCAAGGATCATGGATGAGTTCAGCATGCCGCCGTGCGTGGCGGCCAGGTGCGTCGCCAGCATGCGCTCTTCGGCGAAAGACAACGGCATCGTACCGTGGCGATCCACCACGGCCATCGCCGCATCGTCATGCTGTAGCGGCGCTTCATCGAGGGCAATGGCCAGCCCGGCAACCGTCGGTGCCGCAAAGAGTGCGCGCATCGACAGCGAGCGACCGAACACCTGCTGCAAGCGACCCAGTATCCGGATGGCTAGCAGCGAATGACCGCCAAGGGCGAAGAAATTATCGTGGCGGCCCACCCGTTTCAGCCCCAGCAGTTCCTGCCAGATGCCGGCCAGGGCCTCTTCCGTTTCGCCCTGCGGTGCCTCGTAGTCGCCGTGCGCATAGGCATCGTCGTCCGGCACCGGCAACGCCCGGCGATCCAGCTTGCCGTTTGCCGTGAGCGGCAATGCGCCCACGATGACGAAGGCCGACGGCAGCATATACGCGGGTAGCCGTTGGCCCAGATGGGAGCGGAGCACGGGCACGATGCCATCGGCGCCGATCCCTTCGTGAAGTACCACGTAGGCCACCAGGCGCTTTTCGCCATTCGCCACGCTGCGCGCAACGACGGCTGCATCGCGGATGCTCTGCAGTTCAAGCAGGCGGGCCTGGATCTCGCCTGGCTCGATGCGGAAGCCGCGGATCTTCACCTGCTCGTCGTTACGGCCCAGGTAAACCAGGTTGCCGTCCGGGAGGTAACGCACCAGATCGCCCGTGCGATACATGCGCGCCCCGGGCACATCGCTGAAGGGATCGGGCACGAACCGTTCCATGGTCAGCTCAGGTCGCTTCCAGTAACCCTTCGCGACACCGTCGCCACCGATGTGCAGTTCGCCCGGGGCCCCTGGTGGCAGCAACTGTCCACGCGCGTCCAGTACATAGACACAGGTATTGGAGATGGGACGACCGATCGGGATATCCGTCGCATCCTCCGCGACTTCCGTCACGGAAGCCGTGGTCGCATACGTCGTGGTTTCGGTCGGCCCATAGCAGTTCAACAGCAACGGTGCCGTCGGCTGGGCGAGAATGTGACGATACGCTGCCGGTTCGGCGCGCTCTCCGCCGCTCATCAACACACGCAGGCGGGCCAGCACGTGCGGGATTTCCCGCGCGTACTGATTGAAGATCGACGTCGTCGCAAAAAGAACGCTGATGCCGGACGATTCGATGATGGCGGTAAGCGCCGCCGGGTCCAGCAGGACCTGTCGTTCGACCACGACGAGGCTCGCGCCATTGAGCAAGGCGCCCCACAGTTCCATCGTGCTCGCATCGAAGGCCGGGTTGGCGGCCAGTGCGATGCGGTCGGTGGAACGAAAGTCCGCATATCCGTTGTTGAGCACCAGGCGATTCACGCCCCGATGCGTAACGAGTACGCCCTTCGGCGTGCCGGTGGAACCGGAGGTGTAGATGAGATACGCGGGCGTATCGCCCTTGAGCCTCAGCGCAGGATTCGAATCCTGCGCGCAGGCCGATTGCGCCGTACGGATGGAAAGTACCGGAATGCCCGCCGCCTCACCCGCCGGGCGCTCGTCGACAAGAATGCAGCGGACATCCGCATCCGCAAGCGTCCAGGCCTGACGGTCCTCGGGTGTCTCCGGATCGATGGGCACGTAGACAGCACCGCACTTGAGCACGGCCAGTTCGGCCACGACCAGGCCGATGCTGCGACCCGCGCGGATCGCAACGTGCTCTCCGGGGCGAATACCAAAGTCGATCAGGGCATGCGCCAGGACATTCGCGCGGCGGTTGAGTTCGTCGTAGGTGAGGCTGATATCCGCATCGACGATGGCCGTGGCGTCAGGCGTCTCAGCCACCCACCCTTCAAACACCTCGTGGATGCGGCGGTCCGCAGGATAAGGCCGCGTCGTGGCGTTACGGGTTTCCAGCAACAGGGCACGCTGCTCCTGCGGCAGGATGGCCAGCTCGCCTACGGGTGTGTCCGGTGCATGATCGAGTGCGGTAGCGAGGCTTTCCAGTGCGACCCGCATATAGGCGCAGATCGATCGCGGGTTCAGCGGCGCCATGGTCTGTGCGGTCAGGCCGAGCGAATCGCCACCGTCTTCCACGGAGAGGGTGAGTGGATAGTTCGTCCGCTCTTCGCCATGCAGCACATCCAGCCCGAGGCCGGTATCCACGCCTGAACGAGAGTCCTCGATACGATTGTGGCGATAGTTGAGCAAGGCGGCGAACAGCGGAGCCGGGGCTTCCACACCGCTGCATCGCTGGGCAAGGGCCAGCGATGCATGCTCGTGCCGGAGCAGTTCGGCCAGCTTGCGATGGGCCAGCTGCACGCTCTCGCGCACGCTCGTGCCGTCCAGGTCCAGGCGAATGGGCAAGGTGTTGATGAACAGGCCCATGGCCCGGTCGGCACCTTCACCGGCATGCATACGGCCGAACAGCACCGTACCGAACACGGCCGTATCCTGGCCGCTGCTGCGCGCCACCACCTGGCCCCACGCCAGGTGACACAGGCTCGCAAGGCTCACGCCATGACGACGCGCCTGTGCACGCAGGCGATCGTTGAGTGCCTGCGGCAATGCCTCATGCCACTCCTCGACGTCGTAGTCGTCGGCCTGGGTCTCGCCAACGCCAAACGGCAGGCTGGAAGTTTCCACATCCGCCAGCTGTGCACGGAAATAGGCTTCGTGTTCCGCCTCGCCGATGCCAAGGCGGGCTTGCGCCACGAGGCGGCGGAACGGCTCCGCAGGTGGCAGGCTGCTGCCGTGCCCTGCCAGAATGGTCTTCACCTCGTCGAGCAGGATGTCCAGGCCCGCGTGGTCGATGATGAGGTGATGCAGGCGCAGCACCACATACCAGTGATCTGCCTGCGCATCCCGCGCGATATCGAAGCGCAGCAGGGGGGCGTGGCCCAGATCGACACGGTGCTCGCGCGGGTCCACCTGCTTCATGAGCTGGTCGGCGACCGGACCGCCCGCCTCATCCAGCGTCCACGATGTCACCTCGATCGCGGTGCGCCGCAGGACCACCTGTGCCGGACGCGAAAGCTGGTCCCAGAAGAAGGCGGTACGCAGGATGTCATGACGATCGACGACCTGCTGCACGGCACCGAGGAAACGATCCAGCGAGCCGTGCTCGCGGGTGGAGAGCAGCGCCCGCTGGAGATACGGATCGCCCTTCTCCGCCATCATGTGATGAAACAGGATGCCGTCCTGCAAGGGTGAAAGGGCGTAGATATCCTGGATATTGGACACGCCACCGGGCACCTGGGCCACGATATGGTCGATGTCGGCCTGGGTGAGTTCGATCAGCGGCAGCATCGCCGGATGAATCGCCGTCGTACCTGGATCGATGAGGTTGTCCGGCACCACCACCTCGTGGTTGCCGCCCAGCATCCCTGCCAGCTCACGCAGGGTCGGCGCCGCGAACAGCGCGCGCACTTCCAGCGACAGGCCCTGCCGGCGCAGGCGCTCCATATGCTGGATCGCCAGCAGCGAATGACCGCCCAGCGCGAAGAAGTTGTCGTGGCGGCCGACCTGCTCCACGCCCAGCAAATCCTGCCAGATGCGCGCCAGCGTTTCCTCGACCTCGCCCATCGGGGCTTCGTAACGTTCGCGGACAAAGGCCGCTTCATCCGGTGCGGGCAAGGCCTTGCGATCCAGCTTGCCATTGGGGGTGAGCGGCAGTGCATCGATGAGCACGAAGGCCGACGGCACCATGTAGTCGGGAAGCGCATGGCTGAGCCGGTCGCGTGCATCGGCAATCACCTGGTCGCCGTCGCTTCCGTTACCCGGCACGACATATGCCACAAGGCGTTTGCCACCTGCACCGTCGCCAAGGGCGACCACGGCCACGTCACGCACCGATGCCTGTGCCAGCAGATGCGCCTCGATTTCACCGGGCTCGATACGGAAACCGCGGATCTTCACCTGCTCGTCGTTGCGGCCCAGGTAGACGAGGTTGCCATCCGGAAGATAGCGAGCGAGATCGCCCGTCCGATACATCCGCGCATCCGTGACCACGCTGAACGGGTCGCGCAGGAAGCGCTCGGCGGTCAGGTCCGGACGATTCCAGTAGCCGCGTGCGACACCCACGCCGCCGATGTACAGCTCGCCCACGGCGCCCATTGGCACCGGCTGCTGATACGCATCGAGCAGATACAGGCGCGTGTTTGCGATGGGGCGACCAATCGGCACTACCGTCGTCTCTTCACCGGTCGCCTCGTAGATCGCGCAGCCGACCACGGTCTCGGTCGGACCGTATTCGTTGATCATCCGGATGCCGGGTTGCAGGCGTTTCCAGTCACCCACGACCTGCGGCGGCAGGGCTTCGCCGCCGATGACCAGCGCATCGACGTGGGTAACTGCTCCGCTGGCGCGCAATCCCTTGCCAAGCAGGTCCAGATGGCTCGGCGTGATCTTCAGCAGGCCGGCATCGCTGCGAACCAGGGCTTCCAGTTCATCGATCTCGCGTCCCGAGCCCAGCAGCACCACCTCGGCACCGCACAGCAACGGCGTGACGAGGCTGGTGATGGTTGCATCGAACGCCAGGGAGGACGACACGACGGTACGTCGTGGCGCGTAGGCTCCGACAGACCAGTGCAGGTAGTTCACCGCGGCCCGGTGTTCGATCATCACGCCCTTGGGTATGCCGGTCGAACCGGAGGTGTAGATCATGTAGGCAAGATGGTGCGGGGCCAGATCCTGCACCTGCGGGCGGTCCCCGGGTAAGGCAGCCCAGGGGATATCGTTGCCCAGATCGACGGCAAACAGGTCGGCCGGTAATACACCGAGCACCTCCCGGCCTGTGGCATCGTGAACCAGCAAGGCAGGCTGTGCATCGCCGAGCACCTGGGCAAGACGCTCGCCCGCATACGCCGGGTCGAGCGGTACGTAGGCGCCACCCGCCTTCAGGATCGCCAGCAGCCCCACCACCATGTCCACGCTGCGCTCCGCGCACAGGGCCACGCGGTCATCCGGACGTACGCCGCGGTCGAGAAGGTGATGCGCCAGGCGATTCGCGCGGGTGTCGAGGTCTGCATAGCTGACCCGGTCGTCCCCGGCGATCAGCGCAATGGCATCGGGCGTCCGCGTCACCTGGTCTTCGAACATGCGGTGGATGAAGGAGTCCTGCGGATAGTTCTGCTCCGTCGCGTTCCAGGTCTCCAGCAGCAGCGTGCGTTCTCCTTCCGGGAGGATCGCAAGGCCGCGCACGGGACTGGCCGGCGCCGTCTCAAGCGCTGTCGCGAGGCTGGCCAACGCGTGGTGCATGTATGCGCTGACTGCACGCGCATCCAGCGGCCGGACGATCTGGACGGTCAACCCCAGACTATCGCCGCCGTCTTCCACGGACAGCGAGAGGGGATAGCTGGTGCGTTCCTCCGCACTCAGTAGTTCGATGCCCAGCTGACGGATGGCCTCCAGTTCCGTGCCTAGTTCGCGGTTGTGCCGGTAATTGAGTAGCGAACCGAACAGCGGCGCCGGGGCTTGCACGCCGCTGCAACGCTGGGCGAGAGCCAGCGAGGCGTGTTCATGCTGCAACAGGTCAGCGAGCTTGCGATGCGTAAGCATCACGCTCTCCAGTACAGGCGTACTGTCGAGGTCCAGTCGAATGGGCAGCGTATTGATGAACAACCCCATCGCACGATCGGCCCCTTCGCCGCCATGCATGCGACCAAACAGCACCGTGCCGAACACAGCCGTGTCCTGACCACTCGTACGTGCCACGACCTGGCCCCAGGCCAGGTGGCAAAGGCTCGCCAGGCTCACGCCATGGCGACGCGCCTGTTCGCGCAGGCGCTCATTCAACGACGCCGGCAGCGTTTCGTGGAACTCGTCCACGGCCTGTCCATCGCCGTGCACCTCGCTCAGCCCGAAAGGCAGGCTTGGTGTATCCACGTCGGAGAGCTGCGTACGGAAGTAAGCCGCATGGGCATCTTCAGAAACACCGAGGCGGGCCTGGGCAACAAGCTGGCGGAACGGCCGGGCCGGTGCGAGGGACTCCACGCCACCGGCGAGGATCGTCTGCACTTCGTCGAAGAGTATTTCCAGGCCCGAATGATCGCTCGCGAGATGATGCAGGCGCAGCGCGACATGCCAGCGCCCGTTCGCGGCATCGTAGGCGACGTCGAAGCGCAGCAGGGGCGCGCGCTCCAGGTCAACCCGATGATGGCGCGGGTCCACGAGCGCAAGCAGCTGTGTTCCGATCTCACCGGCTTCCGGATCAAGCTGACAGGTCGTCACCTCCACGGCCGCGTGACGCCACACGACCTGTGCCGGTTGCGAGAGCTGGTCCCAGACAAAGCAGGTGCGCAGGATGTCGTGCCGGTCGACGACCGTCTGCACGGCACCCAGGAAGCGATCCAGCAGATCCTTGTCCGCCAGTGCCAGCTCCACGAGCAGCATGTACGGATCGCCCTGCTTCGCCATCAGATGGTGGAAGAGGATGCCGTCCTGCAACGGCGACAGCGCGTAGATGTCCTGGATGTTCGATACACCGCCGGGCACCTTTGCCACGATCCGCTCGATATCCTCGTCGGTCAGATCGATCAAGGGCAACATGGCAGGATGGATGAGGGCCGTATCGTGATGAACCAGGTTCTCCGGCACCACGACTTCGTGATTCTGGCCAAGCATCGCAGCCACTTCGCGCAGGTTCGGCGCAGCAAAAAGCGCCCTTACCTCAAGCGAAAGACCCTGTCCACGAAGTCGTTCCATATGCTGTACGGCAAGCAGCGAATGGCCACCTAACGCAAAGAAATTGTCCGTGCGGCCCACTCTCTCGATGCCCAGGAGCTCCTGCCAGAGCTGTGCCAGTGTCTCCTCGACAGGTCCGAGCGGTGCTTCGTAGCTTTCCCGTGCATAAGCACTATCGTCTGGCGCGGGCAGCGACTTACGATCCAGCTTTCCGTTCGGCGTCAGTGGCAGCGCATCCAGCACGACGAAAGCGGATGGCACCATGTAGTCGGGCAGTCGTTGCGCCAGCTGCGCACGAAGCACTTCAAGCTCGGAGGCCCGATGGGTGCCTGGCTTGAACACGACATAGGCCACCAGGAATTTCCCGCCCGCCGCATCCCTTGCGACAACCGCAGCATCGCGAATACTGTCCTTTTCGAGCAAGCGGCCTTCGATCTCCCCCAGTTCGATGCGAAATCCGCGGATTTTCACCTGGTCATCGTTGCGCCCCAGATAGACGATGGTGCCGTCAGGCTGATGGCGGGCCAGATCACCCGTGCGATACATTCTTGCCCCAGGAATGCCGCTGAACGGATCGGCGACGAAGCGTTCCGCCGTGAGGTCCGGCCGGTTGAGGTACCCTCGCGCCACCTGCACCCCACCGATGTAAAGCTCGCCCACCGCGCCTTGTGGCACCGGCTGGACATAAGCATCCAGCAGGTAAATCGATGTATTCGCGACGGGCTTGCCGATCGGAATATTGTCAGGCAGGTCGTCTCCGATGCACGACCATGCCGTAACGTCTACGGCGGCTTCCGTCGGGCCATACAGGTTATGCAGTGCAACCGAAGGCAGGGCCTCGCGGAAACGCCGGGCCAGCGCGCCCGGCAACGCCTCGCCACTGCACATGACGTGGCGCAGGCCTGGCAAATCACTTGCTTTCCCGCTATCCACGAAGAGCTGAAGCATTGACGGCACGAAATGCAGGATGGTGATGCCATGCCGGCGAATTGCTTCGGCCAGGTAAGACGGGTCTTTATGTCCTTGGGGGCGTGCCATCACCAGATGAGCACCGTTCAGCAAGGGCCAGAAGAATTCCCATACCGATACATCGAAGCCGAAGGGCGTTTTCTGCAGTACGGCGTCACTCTCCGTGAGCCCATAGGCTTCCTGCATCCAGATGAGTCGATTCACCACGCCGAGGTGCTCGTTCATCACTCCCTTCGGCCGTCCCGTCGACCCGGAGGTGTAGATCACATAGGCAAGACTGGAAGGACTGAAGCCCGCAACACTGGGGTTATCAGCTGATCCATGACTCCACGGCCGGGAAGGATCATCCAGCTCAAGCATTACTATCGACGAGTCCACCTGCAACGTGTCGCGTAACGTTGCTGTTGTCAGCAGCACCTTCGGTGCGCAGTCTTCCAGCATCCATTCCAGGCGGTCCACCGGATAAGAAGGATCCAGCGGCACGTAGCCGCCGCCGGCCTTCAGCACGGCAAGCAACCCCGCCACCATGCTTACACTACGCTCGGCATACACGGCTACGCGGACATCCGGGCCAACGCCCTTGTCGATGAGCATATGTGCGATACGATTGGCTTCCGCGTTCAGCCAGCCATAGGTCACCTGTTCCTCGTCGGTAATGACGGCAACGCTACCCGGCGTGCGTTCCACCTGTGCCTCGAACAGCTGGTGGATGCCCAGGTCAGTGGGATAAGAACGCTCTGTAGCGTTCCAGGTCGTTAGCACGCGCGCCCGCTCTTCCGTGCCCAGGATATCGATGCTTCCCACCGGCTGAAGCGGATCGACGACCATCGTGCCAAGCAGGGTCAACAGGGCATCGCGATGACGTTCCATCGTTGCGGTATCAAACAGCGCCGTGGCGTAGCGCAGGTTGCCCTCCAGGCATCCCTCGTGCTCGCCGATATTCAGCTCGATGTCGTACTTCACGGGCATCCAGGGCACGTCCATGATCTCGCCATGGACACCCTCGACGTTCCACTGGCCGATCTCATCGTTATCCCAGGCGAGCATCACCTGGAAGATCGGTGTGTGCTCCAGATGGCGCGGTGGCTGTACTGCCTCTACCACCTGCTCGAACGGCAGGTCCTGGTGAACCTGCGCATCCACCGTTACGCGGCGCACGCGATCCAGCAGGGTGGCCACGTCAGGGCGAGCCGACAGATCGATGCGCAAGGCGAGGCTGTTGACGAAGAAGCCGACCAGGGATTCAGTCTGGACATGACCACGGTTCGCACCGGGAATACCGATGACCAGGTCGTCCTGCCCGGAAAGCCGGCTCAATACCGAAGACCAGGCGGCCAGCACGCCCATGAACAGGGTGGCGCCGTGAGTTTGCGAGAAGGCCTTCAGTCGCGCGGTGGTTACCGCGTCCAGCGATACCGGTACGCTGGCACCCTCGAAGCTCTGCTGCGGCGGGCGCGGCCTGTCCGTCGGCAAGGCCAGCAGCACAGGCGCATCAGCCAGCTGACGCTTCCAGTATGCCGACTGTGCCGCCAGGCGGCCGCCGCTCATCCATGCACGCTGCCATACGGCGTAATCGGGGTACTGGATATCCAGTGCAGGCAGCGGATTACCATGACCTTGCTGGAAAGCATCGTACAGGCTGGACAATTCCTTCAGTAGCACGCCCACGGACCAGCCATCGGAAATGATGTGATGCTGGGTCAGCAGGAAGACGCGATCGTCGTCGGCCAGTTCGATCCAGCGCGCGCGCACCAGCGGCCCCGTCGCCAGATCGAACGGCGCACGGCCTTCCTCCCCATGCAGCCGGTCCATCTCCCCGGACGGGTCGGGTACGTCGCGCAGGTCGTCCTCACGCCACGGCATGCCCTGTCCCGGGGGAAGAAGACGCACCTGGGGAGTGCCTCCCACGCTCACGAAATGGCTGCGGAGGGCTTCGTGTCGATCCCACACCGTATCCAGCGCGCGACGCCAGGTGGCCTTGTCCAGCGGCCCGCGAAGACGCAGGCCGAGGGGAATGTGATAACTCTCGTTGTTGTCATCCAGTTGTGCCAGGAACCACAGGCGTTGCTGGGCGAACGACAGCGGCAGCACGGCGTCGCGCGATACGCCCTCGATCACCACCGAGCCGGTCGGTGTACCGGCCAGGCGCTGTGACACCACCTCGGCGAACCCCGCCAGCGTGGGCGCGGCAAACAGTTCAGACAACGGCAACTCGATCTGGAACAGGGTTGGCAGGCGACCAAGCAGCTTCACGGCCAGCAGCGAGTGGCCGCCGAGAGCAAAGAAATCATCGTCTCGCCCCACGCGATCCACATCCAGCAGTGCCTGCCATGTCGCGGCGAGCGTTTCCTCGACGTCGCCTCGGGGCGCCTCGTACTGCCCGCGGACAAAAGCATCGTCGTCCGGCGCAGGCAGCGCGCGACGATCCAGCTTGCCGTTGGCGGTAAGCGGTAGCGCATCCAGGCGCACGAATGCCGACGGGACCATGTAATCGGGCAGTTGCTGGCCCAGCTGCGTGCGCAGCGCAGGCATCGCGAGGTCGGCATCGTCACCATCGCGCAGCACGACATAAGCGACAAGGCGCTTCTCGCCCGCCGCCTGCACGCGCGCGACGACTACCGCATCGCTCACCGTCTCCACGGCCTTGAGCTTTGCCTCGATATCGCCCAGTTCGATGCGGAACCCGCGGATCTTCACCTGTTCGTCGTTGCGCCCCAGATAAGCCAGCCGGCCATCGGGCAGGAAGCGGACGAGGTCGCCCGTGCGATACATCCGCGCATCGGGAACGCCGCTGAACGGATCGGCAAGGAAACGTTCCGAGGTCAGCTCCGGTCGCCGCCAGTATCCACGTGCGACGCCCGCCCCTCCGACATACAGTTCACCCGTGGCCCCGGGTGGTACCGGTTGCTGGTGCGCATCGAGCACGTAGACGCGCGTATTGGCGATGGGACGACCGATGGACGGCTGGACATCACCCGCCTCGACTGCGCCGGATGTAGCCACCACCGTCGTTTCGGTCGGGCCGTAATTGTTGGTCAGCCGCACATGGGCCGGCAGAGAAGCCGGTACGCCACCGAGGCGGTCGCCACCGACCAGCAGATGACGCAGCCCCTGAGGCAACGTACCTTCCATGGCGAGCTGGGCCAGCGGCGTGACCAGGAACGCGCTATCCAGCGGCTGCTCGCGCCACCATGGCAACAGCAGGGAGGGATCGCGGTTGACCCTTGCCGGTGGCAGGTGCAGCGTGACGCCGCTGGCCAGTGCCGGCCAGATTTCCCAGGCACTGGCATCGAAGGCCATGCCTGCGGTGGCCGTGCTGTGCTGGCCAGGTGCAAGGCCGAAGGTCTCGGCATGCCACGCAATAAGGTTGACGAACGTACGATGCTCGACCATCACACCCTTGGGCGTGCCGGTCGAACCGGAGGTATAGATCAGGTAGGCGAGATCGGATGATCCCAGGCCAGGCACGGCGGGATTACTTACCGGCCCCGTCGACGCGACGGTTGCGTCATCCAGGTCGAAGCTGTCTCCGGCCCGGTCACCCAGGGCGCCTCGTCCCGCGCCATCGGCCAGTATCGCGGCGGGCTCTACATCGGCCAGGATCTGTTCGAGACGCTCGGTGGGATATCCCGGATCAAGCGGCACATAGGCAGCGCCGGCCTTCAGTACCGCGAGCAGTGCTGTCACCAGGCCCGGACTGCGCTGCGCGCACACGGCGACACGATGCTCTCGCCCCACGCCCAGTTCAATCAGATGGTGTGCAAGGCGATTGGCCTTTGCGTTCAACTCTGCATAGGTCAGCAGCTCGTCGTTGCTTACCAGTGCGACTGCGTCGGGATTCTGCTCGACCTGCGCTTCGAACAAGGCATGGATGCAGCGATCGGTGTCGTATGCCCGACCCGTGGCGTTCCAGGTGTCCAGCAACAGATGCCGTTCGTCCGGCGACAGCAGGGCCACGTCCTGCGGACGCGCATTGAGATCGGCAGCGGCCTCGGCCAGGTAATCCAGCAGGCGATCAGCATGGCGCTCAACCGATGCTTCGTCGAACACAGACAGGTTGAAGCGAAGCTCCAGCCCCATGGCTGCCTGACGCCCGAACTGCGTGTAGAGGAACGAGAAACCGGCCTGTGGACCGCTCAGCCATTCCAGATGGGCCGGATCGCCTCCCAGCTCGATACCGCGCTTGAGGAACAGCGTGTTGACGCTGACCTCGACATGGCGCGCATCGAGACCGTGTTGCCTGACCAGTTCACTGAAAGGATAGCGGCCGTGCGTCATCACATGGCGGAAGGCTTCCGCCGATGCACCGATGCGCGCAGCAATCGTCTCGCCGTCAGGCGACAGACGCAGCGGCAGCACCTTGGCGAACTGCCCTAGCGTATCGAGCATGTCGCGCGTGCGGTTGAGATAGGCCACGCCGATGACGATGTCTTCCTCGCCAGCCATGCGTGCCAGGTACATGGCCGTCAGCGCGGTCAGGCATTCCGAGGGAGTGACCGATGCTTCGTCGGCCGCACGCTGGATGGCGGCCTGCAAGTCGGGCGACAAGGTTCGCGTGACCGAAGAAACACGGAACGGTTCGTCGATGGCATGCGGACGATCGGCCAGCGCGGCCAGCAGCGGAGTCTCCGGCAACGTGGCGCAGCCATCGTGCCAGAAGGCACCATCTTCGGAGAACGCCGGTGAATCCTCGTAGATCACATCGGATGGCAGGCAGTCGAGGTAGTGACGACCCGGCGCAAAACGATGTGCCGGATCGCGCGCCAGCAGTGCATAGTTCTTCGCCAGGTTTTCACCCGTGCGGATCGTCGTCCAGCCGTCGGTCACCAGGTGGTGCAGGCGCCAGACAACCCACGATGTGTCAGCCCAATGGAACACCGCCGCGACACCTTTCATATCGATGTCGGCGATGGCATCGCGATGCCACTGGCGGATGATCTCGGTGCGATCCCACTCACCGGCAGTGGATTCGTCGACGAAACTCACACGTGTCGTCATCGGCACCGACGACTGCCTCTGCCAGCCGGCATCGTTCCATTCCAGCCAGAACACCGGGTTCTGTGCGATGACGGCATCGACGGCCGCTTCCAGCAGGGCGCGATCCACCGCCGGGCCGCAACGCAGTACCGATATGGTCTGATACGAGCTTCCCTTTGTTGCCTGTTCTTCTATCCAGATGGCCTTTTGCGCCGTCGACAGCGGATACCAGGCGCCCGTGTCGCTACGTGTGCCGGACAGCAGCCGATCCAGCGCCTGGCGGTTGCCCGTTGCCTGTACTGCTTCCACGCCGGCACGCCATGCACTGTCCAGTGGTACCGAGGAATCATCGAGCGCCGTCGTCACGAAGGACAGGTAAAGCGATACCAGCCGTTGCACGGTCGACGTATCGAATAGTCGCTCGTCATAGGCCGCTTCAAGCGTCAGCGTACCGTCGGTCTGCCTTGCCTCGATGGCAAAGTCGACTCCGGGTGGAACCGCTGCAACGCCTCCGGCTGACCACGCGAAGAAAACCTGGAAGACCGGATGGTGTGCGCTATCGTTGTCGAGGCCCAGCGCTGACACTACCTCCGCAAACGACAGGCCGGCGTGGTCGCGGGCCCACTGCCATGCCTGCGTGGTCTGCTCCCATACGTTACGGACCGGCGACGATGCATCGATCCGATAGGGCAAAGCGCTGGGATCATCGACACCATTGTCGTTGGCGCCGATCACGATGTCGCGGCTCCCGGCCAGCCGGGCACACAGGTACGCGAAGCTGCCGGCCAGGATCGCCAGGGGCGTCGATGTGATGGCTGTCGCAGTATCGATCAGTGCTTCGGACATGCCCGAAGGACAGGCCACCGTGCAACGCGACAACCCATCGCCTGCACGCAAGGAGCGCGGCCGGTCGAACGGAAGATCGATGCGTACCGGCTGGCCGGCGAGATGTGCGCGCCAGGCGCGGCGAAGCTCAACGAGACGTTCGTTCATACAAGCAGACTCCAATAACCATCCTGATTAATGGCGAACACCAGCCATAAGAACTTTTTGTTTCTCGCATCACTCACCGCGAAAACGACGCGCAGGGGGACTCACCGCACTGTGTTCGGTCAGTGCGTCGATCCGGCGATGTGATGAGGGGGACTGCCCGACCATATACCGCCACGCATGGCGTTCTTATGACCGTCAGCTCCGCATGGATGTGTCGGTTTAAGCGATTCCGGTCAACACCGTCCGCACGGTGGCTCGCATCGTGACGTACACCTGCGGCGCCGCGCACAGCGACACCGCGCCAGGACCTTGTTGGCTCGCATGAATCCCACCGTTGCCAGTCCTTATGTTCCGGTTTGATCGCCGCGCCCACTTCTTCGCGACGACAGGGTTATTCCCAGGGGGATCCCGAAAGTAACCTGTTCAGGTAATTTCCTTCGATACCAATCAGGGTGTGTTTTCGGCCACAACGCCAAAATGCAGCCATCGCGATGCGTTAGATGTGACTGGCATCGCAATTCGCAGGGAAAAAGCAGCCGTCATCAATGACGTCAAGCGAAACATGTATGCAATGAAGTGCATCTTTGAAGGATCGCGTGGATGCTTCGTGCCGATATTGTTCCTTCGGCCACATTGCTTCGACATGCAAGCATCGGCGCATGCATTCAGTACGCATGCGCATGGATATGCAACGGGTGCCTGGGGAAAAGCACGCACGAAAAGAAGGCCGGCATCCTTGCCGGCCTCCAGGGGGCACCACATGCGCACGGGCCGCGGACAGCGCCGCGCACACTATTGATAACGCACCGGGGCCCCACCCCCCTACCCCCGGATACAATCAGCGCAATCGCAAGGTGAAGCTGAGCTGGTAGGCCCGCCCCACCACGTCGTCGAAAAGCGGGTTGTACGCCGTGCCAGGCGACCCGTAGTACTCCGGCGAATGGTCGAGAAGGTTGTGGACGTTGAATGCGATGGTCCAGTTCCGGATGCCCGCATAGGCCAGGTTGAGATCCACCAGCACGAAGGCGGGCGTGGTGCACTTGCCTGCAGCGGCCAGGTAGACAGGGCAGGTCTGGAAGCTGCCGGACGAGGTCTCGTAGCGATACGACCCCGTGTAGCGGACGTTGGTGGTGGTGGTCCAGTCGCGATAGCGCCAGTCCACGCCCAGCAATGCGGTCCAGCGGGGCTGGGAGGCATATCCCGCGTAGTGCTCCACCGGCATGCCATCCACGATGGTGCGGTCCAGGCGCTTCAGGTAGTTGGCATCGGCATGGATGTCGAAACGGCCCAACCGTGTCGTGTCGATCCGGAAGCGGGTTTCCAGGTCGATCACGCGGGCATCGGTCTTGCCCAGGTTGGCCAGCTGCTGGTCCAGGGCCACGAGCTCGCCTGCCGCGTTGCGCTCGAACAGGCGTGGGTAACGCCGTGGATGCATCAGCACGTAGGTGATCGGTAGTACGTTGATCTCGTTGTCGCGGCGGATGCGGAAGTAATCCAGTGTGATGCTGGCATCGTCGCTGGGCGCCCAGACCACGCCCAGCGTGTAGCTCTTCGACGTCTCAGGCCGTAGCTGGGGGTTGTTGACGGAGTTGAGGCGTAGCTCGCAATAGCTGCTGTAGCGGTCGACATAGGCCTCTTCCGCGCAGGGAAGCACCCCTTTGGGCACCTGGGTGAGGAAACCGGCCGAGGCAAGCGATGTCGGCCGGCTCAGCTGCAAAAGGCTCGGAGCCCGGTAGCCGCGGGCCCAGGTACCACGGATGCTGAGGCCATCGAGCGCCTTCCAGACCAGGCCCAGTTTCGGCGACCAGGCATGACCGTAGCCCTGGCTGCGGTCGAAGCGCCAGGCGATGTCCGCATCCAGGCGGTGCGCCACCGGCAGGAACGATTCGACATACGCCGCCGTGCTCCAGCGGTTCTCGCTGCGGATCGACGGCGTCTGGAACTGGAAAATCCGGTTGCTGAGGATCAACGGGTCCGGGATGTCATGCAGCCGGTCGCGATAGGCCTCCACGCCGACCGCCACCGTGGCGGTACCGCCCGGAAGCTCGCCCACGGGATGCGACGCATGCCCGCTTATCCCGTTCTGGGTCGTTTCCGCGCGTCGATGGAGCACGGGTGAGATGGCGTTACGCACCTGGGTCGTATTGACGGTGTTGATATGGAACGAACCCATCTGCACGGCCTGCGCCAGCGTATCGGCGCGAAGCAGGCCCATCAGCACGTCGGAACTGTCGTTGTGCTGTTCGTTGACATGCACGTCCCATTCCCCGTCTCCCCAGGCGCCACGTGCGCCAAGGGTGAGGAAGCGGCTGATCGACACGGTGTTGTCCCGCACCGGCCCCAGGTCATTGAACGAGTAGTCGTAGACGGCGAGGTCATCCTGGCTCTTGTTGTCGGGATGACCTACGGGAAGCAGAAGGCTCTGTTTCACCGGAGCAGACTGCTGTTCCTGTTCCACGCGCGTCCAGCGCAGGTCCGCATAGGCCTCCACGCTGCCGAAGCTATGATCGAGGCGGGCCATCACCGAACGGCTGTTGAGGGCACCCTGCAGGCTGGTGACACCCGCACCATCGTCAAGGCAGACACCAAGGCGACTGCGCTTGGCCGGCGCGCAGTCCGCGGGCATGAACAGGATCCGCGCGTTGTCGAGGAAGAAATTATCGTCCGATGGCGTGCTTCGCCCACCTTCCGCCGGGCCTTTCGTGAGGGCCGCCCAGGAACGGTCTCTGCCCAGCAAAGGATCGCGCTGGAGATAATCGACACTCAACATGGCGTGCCCGTCATTGCCCAGCGAACCGCCGAAGGTCGCCGTTCCCCGTCGCTGGCGTGCATCGCCACGATCCGACCAGCCATAGCTGCCGTCGAGCGTGGCACCGCTGGCATTCTTTCGCAGCACCACGTTGATGACACCGGCCATGGCATCGGAGCCGTAGATGGCCGATGCACCATCGCGCAGGATATCCACGCGTTCGACCAGGGCCAGCGGAATGCTGTTCAGGTCGTTGACGACGCTGAAATCATCCTGCGCCAGGCCATAGCCCGCCATGCGCTGCCCGTCGATCAGGAACAGCGTGGCGGCCGAACCCAGGCCGCGCAGGTCCACGGCAGCGGCACCGCTCGCACCGGAAAGGCCGTTGTTCTGGTAGACCGCGCCATCGGTGGTGCTCACCGGCGAGTTGCTCACGCGGATGCCCGGTTGCGCGCGCAAAAGGTCATACAGGGTCTGGTAGCCGCTGTGCTCGATCTGCTCGCGATCGATCACCGTCATGGGCGATGCCGTTTCGACATCCGTCCTGCGGATATGCGAACCCGTGACCTCCACCGGGAGCAGGCGTGTCGCGGCTGGCAGCGCCTCGATACGATGCAAGGGCTTTTCAACAGGTGGCGGCGGTGGCGGCAGCTTGCGCAACACAAAGGTCTTGCCGTCCACCACAACGGCCTTCAGACCGCTGCCACGGAGTACTTCCTTCAACGCATCGCCGGTCTCGTGCATGCCATGGACGCCATCACTGTGCTTCAGCGATGTGAGCGCTGCGTCGTAAAGCAGTTGCACGTTGCCCTGGCGGGCGAGTGCCCGCAACACGTCATCGAGCGATCCTGCTGCGATCTGGTAGTTGACGTCCGCAGGTGCGGCCACGGCCAGACTGCGCGCACAGCACAACGCCATGAGCAAGCCGAATGCCGCTCTTCCGTATCTGCCGATCCGCGGCCCCCCGGCGCGCATACGGCTAGCTCGTGCCTTTCGGCGGCGATGCGTTCAGTGGGTGGTTCCTCAGTGCGTCTTCACCGTGCCGTCGTCCGGATACAGCACCAGTTCGTTCGTCCCCCGCCGCTCGACCCTGAGCGACCATCCTGCCTCGAGCGCCCTGACCAGGGCCTGCTGGTCACCGGCATGAAAGCTTCCGCTGACTTCCACCGCACCGAGGCTGCGGTCGCCCAGGCGTACCTTGGTCTCGGAATAGCGATTCATTTCGGTCAGCAGTTCGTCCAGCCGGTGTTGCCGGAAGACCAGTTCGCCACGCGTCCAGCCGCGTGCGGACTCGGCATCCAGCGGTGTCACGCCATCCGTGCTGCCATCGGCGGCAAAGCGGATCTGCTGGTTGGGCGAGAGCGCGCGCGTACCGCTCCACGAAGCCCGGTCGATCGACACGGCGCCTTCGAGCAACCCGATGGTAACGGCGCCCTCAATGTCGCTTACCTGGAAGGTGGTACCTATATCGTGGATCACATGAGTACCTGCATGCACTTCGAAAGGCACGCCGGTATGGGCCACGACGAACTCCACCCGTCCGCGCTCCACGGTGACGACGCGATGGTCGTCATCGAAGCGCAGTGACATGGCCGAACCGGCGTCCATTACCACCTTCGTGCCATCGGGAAGTGCGGTGGGTACGATGCGATCCGGTGCACCGAGCATGCGCTCTACCCGGGCGACAGGCCGCTCGGCAAGCATGCGCGGAACCACCGTGAAACCAAGCCAGAGCAGCAGGCTTGCCGCCAGCGCCGTCGGTGCAACGACACGCAGCCACTGGCGCTGGCGACGTCCGCGGGCCGTGCGTTCACGGGCCTGCCGGCTGGATGCCCGCAGCAACGCATCGTTGCGCAGGGACAAGACGGCGTCGTGCAGTCGCGACGCTTCCACGAAGGCAGCATCGCGGCCGGGTTCTTCCTGCAGCCAGCGCGAGAATGCCTCGCGATCCTTCACGCTACATCGCGGCGATGCCAGCCGGGCCACCCAGGCCTCGGCCGTCTCCGGCAGGGAATGGAAATCGTGCGTCATGCTCAGTTCCTTCCGGCGTCCAGTTCGCCCAGCTGCTTGCGCAGCAGGGCAAGTGCCTTGCCGATCTGCTTTTCCACCGCCTTTACCGAGATGCCGCAATGGGTGGCGATTTCGGGATAGCTCATGCCGTCGATGCGGTTGAGCAGGTAGATGTCGCGGCAACGCGGCGGAAGGCGCAACAACGCCTGCTGCACGCGCGCCAGCTCCCTGTGGGTGTCGAGCCGATGCTCGTGCGCCTGCTCCGAAGAGGCCAGCGCGTGCACGTTCTCGTCGAGACTGACGTGATCGGTGAGATGGTGTGTCTGGGCTCGCCTGGCCCGGTCGTTCAGGGCGTTGATGGCGATCCGGTAGAGCAAGGCGCTCCAGGTTTCCGGCGCGTGATCGCGATAGCGGATGAGCCTGGCCAGGCTCTCCTGCGCGATGTCCTGGGCGTCTTCCTCGGACGATACCCGCCGGCGCAGGAATCCGAGCAGCGGATTACGCTGCTCACGTACGAAACGTTCGAAACTTATCGTTTCGACCGAGCTTTCTGCTGGCTGCCCGCCATCGATCGAACTCCGCCCCATGCTGCGATACCGTGCCCCCGAAAGCCTCTTTTCAGCGAGAGTACCCCACTTTCGGTGCGTGTGCGGAATCGGCAATGTTGCGTGCGAAACCATTCGTGCTCCCATCGGATATGACGGGCACGGCACGCCCATATCCGGTAGAACGCGAAGAGCAGGTTTTCCCCCTACGGCAGGCCCAGTGCCACGCTGCCCTGGATGGCCGTCACGGTATGGCCGCCCAGCCAGATATGGTGGCCGTCGCGCAGTACGTGAAGACGGGCGTCGCGGCCGATGGCCGTGCCTTGCGCGATGGAATAGGTCGCCGGCGCCAGGCCTTCACGCGCGAACCAGGTGGCAATGCCGGCGTTGAGGCTGCCGGTGGCCGGGTCTTCCAGCACGCCACCGTCGAAGACGAAGGCACGCACGTCGAACAGTGCGCCAGGGTGCCCGGCGCTCGGCGCGATCACGCCCAGTTTCATCTCAGCCAGGGCCACGGGATCGGGCGAGAGGCCGTCCAGGTAGACGCCTTCACGTAACAGTACGGCGCGCCAGCCGGCGCCGTTATCCACCCAGCGGGCCGCCACGACGTCGGGACGGGACACTCCCAGGCCATAGGCGATACGCAGGCATTCGGCTTCGCTCAAGATCTCGTCGCGGAGCAGCGGAGGCGCCAGGAACGACAGGACCCCTGCCTCGTTCCGGATACGGACCAGGCCGATGCCGCACTCCTGCAGCACGTCGCCCCCTTTAGAGCGGCCGCCGGCCTCCAGCCATGCGTGGCATCCGCCCAGGGTGGGATGACCGGCGAACTGCATTTCCCCGCGCTGGCTGAAGATCCTCAGGCGATAGTCGGCCCTGGCATCACGAGGCGATTGCAGGAAGACCGACTCGCTGAGGTTGGTCCAGCGCGCGAAGGCCTGCATGATGCCGTCGTCGAGTCCATCGGCATCATGAACTACGGCGAGGGGGTTGCCGGACATGGGACGGTCGCTGAAAACGTCGACCTGCCTGAAAGGATGGCTGGACATGGGATCAGATGGTGACGTCGCGGCCCCGCGAGGCCTCGCATTCCTGCAGTGATTTATCGAGGACCGCCTTGAGATCGGCGGAAGCAGAGGGGCGAGTGTCACCCGCTGGAACCGCCATGTCTTGCTTCATCGCCGCACTGAGATGGTCTCTTGCCTGCACACCACAGGGCGTTCTTGGCTTCCACGCGCCCAGGGCTGCGAGGCGGCTTTCGAGCGTGGCCGTATTGATCGACACCTGGCGCTGGAAATGCCAGTCGGCGACGACACTGTGCAGATCGGCTGAATCGGCGGCCAGGTTGGCGGCGTCGCTCTTCTTCGCCCGCTCCGACGCCGTGAAAGCCAGGATGGCCGTGGTTGCCGAAGCGATGAAGGCCAGCGCCACGATGGCGAGCGCGGTACGGCGGCCATTGGTACGGCGCGTGGGGGCAGCGTCGTCTCGGTCGGTCATGAGGGCTCCGGATAGGCGCAGGAAACGGCCTATTCTGCCCCAATCGCCCACCTGGGGCCTGCGGCGATGTAACGCGGTTACACCGCTATAGTCGGAAGCTGACCCAAAGGAGACCCGCCATGATCCGCTTCCGATCCCTGGCCCTCGCCGCCCTCGCCACGCTGGCGCTGCCCGTCGCGGCCGCCGACCTCAAGGTGATGAGCTTCAACGTCCGCACCATCACCGGTCCCGACGGCCCCAATCGCTGGGAAATGCGCCGCGACCTGTTCGCCGACACGATCCGCCGCATCGACCCCGACGTGATCGGCACCCAGGAACTGGGCCAGGCCCAGGGCGACGACACGGTGGCCCGCCTGCCGGGATACACCTGGTTCGGCCGCGATCGCTACGGCGGCCACAAGGACGAACACATGGGCATCTTCTACCGGAAGGATCGCCTGAAGGTGATCGAATCGGGCGATTTCTGGCTGTCCGACACCCCGGACAAAGTGGCCAGCATCACCTGGGGCAATATCTTCCCCCGCATGGTGAACTGGGCGCTGTTCGAACGCATCGCCGACCACAA
This sequence comes from Luteibacter anthropi, assembly GCF_023699965.1. Classification (NCBI taxonomy): domain Bacteria; kingdom Pseudomonadati; phylum Pseudomonadota; class Gammaproteobacteria; order Lysobacterales; family Rhodanobacteraceae; genus Luteibacter; species Luteibacter anthropi. The sequence goes on along the minus strand of NZ_CP077072.1, from coordinate 2,838,361 downwards.
GCGCTTCTACCTGCTGGATACGCACTTTCCCTATCGCGACCAGGATGAAGACGCCCGCACGCGCAGTGCACGCGAGATCGCCGCATGGATCAGCAAGCTGCCGCAGGGCGTGCCCGTGGTCATCACCGGTGACTTCAATACAGGCCCCGACAGCGAGGCGCATGCCCTGCTGACGAAGACCCTCAAGGACGCATGGATCGCCGCGCCCACCCATGACGGACCGGACGCGACCTTCCACAACTTCACCGGCAAGACCGACAAGCGCATCGACTGGGTGCTTTACCGTGGCGTGGAAGCGAAGTCCGCCACCACGGTGACCACCTCGAAGGACGGCCGCTACCCGTCCGACCATTTCCCCGTGGCTGTCGATTTCACGCTCTGAGCGATCAGCCCGAGACCGGAGGCTTCGGCGGTACCGGAGCTTTCGGCGGAGCGGGCGCTACCGGGGGCGATGGGGGAACGCCGGTGTACTGCGCCGAAAGCAGGCGCCAGCCATCCGCCGAACGCACGGCGGTGGCACCGAGAGACAAGCGCATCTCGCGCCCCGGGGCGAGGGTAAAGACGATCTCGCCCGTCACTGCGGATACATCGCCCGACGTGCGGGCTTTGAGCGCGCTCACGGAGGACGGGGGTGCCTGCATTTTCTTTTCGGGTGCGTAGAAGGACAGCACGGCATCGTGCTCGTCGACCTGGCCACGCGGGGATACCTCGACGAAACCCGGGGCAAGGACTGCATTCAGTGCCGTCACGTCGAAATCGCGTTCGGCCTTGAGATAGCGGGACACCGCTGCTTCGGGGGATGACTCCGCAGCGGCTGCGGTGCCGCTGACGGCGACGAGGGCAAGCAGGGCAAGCGCAGGACGACGATCCATAACTACCTCGTTCCTAAGGATGTCCGTCCATCATGGGGTGCCCGGCACGGTGCCGCATGGCCCGGTCGTCATCCGGACGAATGGGCTATACGGGTACCGGGGCACCGGAAATATGCAAAATCCCCCACCCCGGTCTACACCCCTGAGACACCTTTCTGGCACCATCCTCCGGCTAAGGACGCGCCCAGGCGCGCCAGAAGGACAGCTAACCCGATGAATCTGCAAGCCAATTACGAACAGATCCCGCTCAAGGACTACGCCGAGCGGGCCTATCTCGACTACTCCATGTACGTGGTGCTCGACCGCGCCCTGCCCTTCGTGGGCGACGGCCTGAAGCCGGTCCAGCGCCGCATCGTGTACGCCATGAGCGAGCTGAGCCTCGCCGCCACCGCCAAGCCGAAGAAATCCGCCCGTACCATCGGCGACGTCATCGGCAAGTTCCACCCCCATGGCGACTCGGCCTGCTACGAGGCCATGGTGCTCATGGCGCAGCCGTTCTCCTACCGCTACCCGCTGGTGGACGGTCACGGCAACTTCGGCTCGCCGGACGACCCGAAGAGCTTCGCGGCCATGCGCTACACCGAGTCGCGCCTGACCCCCATCGCCGAGCTCCTGCTCTCCGAGCTGGGCCACGGCACCACCGACTGGGTTCCGAACTTCGACGGCACCATGGAAGAACCTTCCTGGCTGCCGGCCCGCGTGCCCCATGTGCTGCTGAACGGCTCCATGGGCATCGCCGTGGGCATGGCCACCGACATCCCGCCGCACAACCTGCGCGAAGTCGCCAGCGCCTGCATCCGCCTGCTCGACGATCCGGACGCCACCATCGCCGACCTGTGCGAGCACGTGCAGGGCCCGGATTACCCGACCAAGGCCGAGATCATCACGCCCCGCCGCGAGCTGGCCGCGATGTACCAGAACGGCACCGGCTCGGTGCGCGCACGCGCCATCTACGAGCGCGACGACGGCAACATCGTGATCACCGCGCTGCCGCACCAGGTATCGCCCTCGAAGATCCTCGAGCAGATCGCCGCGCAGATGCGCGCGAAGAAACTGCCGATGATCGAAGACCTGCGCGACGAATCCGACCACGAGAACCCCATCCGCCTCGTGCTGGTGCCGCGCTCCAACCGCGTGGACGTCGAGGAAATGATGCAGCACCTCTTCGCCACGACGGACCTGGAGAAGAGCTTCCGCGTCAACCTCAACATGATCGGCCTGGATGGCCGTCCGCAGGTCAAGGACCTCCGCACCATCCTCACCGAGTGGCTGCGTTTCCGCACCGATACCGTCACCCGCCGCCTCAATCATCGCCTGGGTCGTGTCGAGCGCCGCCTGCACCTGCTCGAAGCGTTGCGCATCGCCTACCTCAACCTCGACGAGGTGATCCGCATCGTCCGCACCGAGGACGAACCGAAGCCCGTGCTGATCGCGCGCTTCCGTCTCGACGAGGAACAGGCCGACTACATCCTCGAGACCAAGCTGCGCCAGCTGGCGCGCCTTGAGGAAATGAAGATCACCGAAGAGCGCGACAAGCTCGAGGAAGAGCGCGCGCGCATCAACGTGCTGCTGAAGTCGCCGGCCAAGCTGAAGGGCCTCATCAAGGAAGAACTGCGCGCCGACGCCGAGAAGTTCGGCGACGAGCGTCGCTCGCCCCTGATCGAGCGCAGTGCTGCGCAGGCGCTGGACGAGAGCGCGCTGGTCGCTTCCGAACCGGTCACCGTGGTGCTGTCACAGAAGGGCTGGGTGCGCGCAGGCAAGGGCCACGAGATCGACGGCGAAGCCCTGTCCTACCGCGACGGCGACAGCATGCTGGCGATCGCCCGCGCCCGTACGACGCAACAGGTGGCCTTCATCGACTCCACTGGCCGCGCCTATGCCACGGCGGCGCATACGCTGCCGTCGGCACGCGGCAACGGTGAACCACTCACGGGCCGCTTCAGCCCGCCGGCCGGTGCGCGCTTCGATGCCGTGGTGGCCGCCGAGAACGACACCCGCATCGTGCTCGCCACCGACTTCGGCTACGGCTTCGTCACCCGCTTCGAGGCGCTTACCGGCCGCCAGAAGGCCGGCAAGCAGATCATCTCGCTCAGCGACGGTGCCCGCGTGCTCGCGCCGGCCGTCACGGCCGATCCGTCGCGTGACCGCATCGTCGTGGTCACGGGTGAAGGTCACCTGCTGATGTTCTCGGTGGCCGAGCTGCCCGAGCTCGACAAGGGCAAGGGCAACAAGCTCATCGAGATCCCCAAGGCCAAGCTGGCCTCGGGCGAGGAGCGCGTGGTCGGTATCGCCGTGGTTGCCGAGGGCAAGGGCGAAGTCACGCTCTACGCCGGCCAGCGCAAGCTCACCCTGAAGTGGGCCGACCTGGTGGAATACGGCGGCAGCCGCGCCACCCGTGGCAACGTGCTCCCCCGCGGCCTGCGCCGCGTGGAGCGCATCGAAACCACAGGCTAAGCGATTTTTTGTAGGAGCGCGCCTTGCGCGCGACCGGATATGTCGCACAGTCCGGTCGCGCGCAAGGCGCGCTCCTACAATGGCGGCTCAGAGGCGGGTATAGCTCCACGACACCATGCGGCCGTCCTTGTACGGCATCACACCATGGAACGGCCGTGGGTCGTCGTCGAACACCAGCGGCAGGAAGTTCCGGTCGCCCTCCCACATCGGCAACGCATCCAGCCCATTCACGGGCACCCATTCCAGGTTGCCCTCGGCATTCGATGCCGGTGGCTCGCCCTCGAAGCGGGTGATGGCGAAGATGAAGCCCAGCCAGTCTTCTCCGTTCTTTCCGAACCCCGGCCAGTTCAGCGTGCCGCGCAGGCGCATCTCCACGCACTCGATACCGGCCTCTTCCCGGATCTCGCGCCGCATGCAGGCGGCGATGTCCTCGCCCGGCTCCATCTTGCCGCCCAGGCCGTTGTACTTGCCCAGGTGCTGGTCGTCCTTGCGGGCGTTACGGTGGACCATGAGGACGCGCTGGCCGTCCGGCGACAGCACGTAGCCGAGGGTGGCGACGATGGGCGTATAGGGCATGGCGATGGCAGGGCTGGGGAAAAACCCCGGAGTTTACGCCGTTCAGGCGATCGGCAGCCCCCAGGGCCTTGCACCTGCGGGGTGGCCCGGCGAACATCCGGGGGATGCACCGCCGGTACTCCCTTCGCATGACCCGTTTTCTCGCACGACTTTCCATGGTCACCGCCCTCGCGGGCCTGGCCACCGCCTGCTCCGGCCCGGCCGATGCCGTGGAAGGCCGCGATGTCGTGTTCGACAGCCAGTCGTATTTCACCGTCACCGTGGATACCCGCCGCGAAGACATCGAACTGCACTGGCGCAACCCTGACACTGACCAGCCTTTCGGCGGCATCGAAGCGCTGAAGGCCTGGACCGAAGGCAAGGGCCGTCCCCTCACCTTCGCCACCAATGCCGGCATCTACGACCGCGACTTCCGTCCGCTAGGGCTGTACGTGGAGGACGGCAAGACCCTCGTTCCGCTCAACCTGGCGCACGGCAATCCACGCTCGGGCAATTTCTCCCTGCTGCCCAACGGCGTCTTCGCCGTGTACGACGACGGCAGTGCGGAAGTGCGCACCAGCGAGGCCTTCCGCGCGGCGGCACGCAAGCCGCGCTGGGCGACGCAGTCCGGACCCATGCTGGTCGTGGATGGTGAAATCAACACCCAGTTCGACGACGGTTCCGACAGCATGAAATGGCGCAGCGGCGTCTGCGCACGCACATCGCACGAAGTCGTCTTCGCGGTCAGTCGCGCCCCGGTGAACTTCCACTCCTTTGCCCGGCTGTTCCGCGACCAGATCGGCTGTCGCGACGCGCTGTTCCTCGATGGCACGATTTCCCAAGCCTATACGCCAGCCGCCGGCTACGCTGGAGCCCCTGCCTTCATGACCAAGCCCTACGCGGGCATCATCGCCGTCTTCCCCAGGAAACCATGAAAACTCGCCGCGTCCTCTCCCGCCTGCTGATCGCCCTCCTCGTGTTGATCGGCCTGGCAGGAGGGGCCGGCTGGTACCTGCTTTCGGGAAGCCTTGCCCGCCTGGACGGCAAGATCATCGTCACGGGCCCATCCGCCCCCGTAACGCTCGATCGCGACGAACTCGGCACCTTGACCGTAGAGGGTCACAACCGCCGTGACGTAGCCTGGGCACTCGGCTACGCGCACGCGCAGGATCGTTTCTTCCAGATGGACCTCATGCGCCGCGTCGCGGCCGGCGAGTTGTCGGCCCTGGTAGGCAAGGCCGCGCTTGAAGTCGACACGGGCCATCGCGTGCACCGCATGCGTGCGGTCGCGGAACGTGCCTATGCCATGCTTCCGGCCGATCAGCGCGAGCTGGCGGACGCCTATCGTGATGGCGTCAACACAGGACTCGGTGCGCTGCGTGTCCGGCCCTGGGAGTACCTGCTGCTGCGCCAGGCACCTCGCCCGTGGAAGGGGGAAGACACCCTGCTGGTGCTGGGTGCCATGTACCTCGACCTCAACGAAGACGGTACGAACCAGCGCGAACGCGAGATCCGCCGGCTCCGGGCAGCCCTGCCCCCTGCGCTCGCCGATGCCCTGCTCGCCCCGGACCCGCAGTGGGAAGCGCCGCTCGATGCAAGCCTATCGCCTGATGTAACGCTACCTGACGCCACGAGCTTCGATCTGCGCAGCAAGGCCACCGTTGCCGCCATCGCCCCCGCGCCGCTGCCCGAATTCCCAGGCAGCAACAGCTTTGCGGTAGGTGGGGCACTCACCACCGATGGGCACGCGCTGGTCGCCAACGATATGCACCTGGGCCTTCGCGTGCCGGATATCTGGTATCGCGCACGCCTGCGCTACCCCGATCCCGGCGCACCGGGCGGCGTCCGGGACCTGAATGGCGTGACGCTGCCGGGCACGCCTGCGCTGGTAGCCGGTTCGAACGGACAGGTGGCCTGGGCATTCACCAACAGCTATGGCCGCTGGATGGATTTCGTGCGTGTCGAACGCGACCCGACCGATCCGGCGCGTTATCGCACGTCCGACGGGACACTGCCCTTCGAAGTGCACGACGAAACGATCGAGGTCGCGGGTGGCGCGCCGGTGCAGCTGAAAGTGGAAGACACCTGCTGGGGGCCTCTGGTGGCACCGGATACCGACGGCACACCGCTGGCACTCGCGTGGATCGCGCATGAGCCCCGCGCATTCAATCTCGGCATCATGGGGCTGGAACACGCTGCCAACCTGAAGGAAGCGCTGGATGTCGCGCCTTCAGCAGGCATGCCTCCGCAAAACCTCGTCGCTGGCGACAGCGATGGCCACATCGGCTGGACCATCATCGGCAACACGATTCCGTTGCGCGGTGCCCCCGACGGTACATGGCAGGGCATCGCCACTGCTGATCGCTACCCACGCCTTGTCGATCCGGACGATCACCGCCTCTGGACGGCCAACAACCGCACCGTCGGCGGCGATGCACTTGCCCTGCTCGGCAATGGCGGCCACGACCTCGGCGCACGCGCCCGGCAGATCCGCGACGATCTGCGTGCGAAGGATCGGTTCGCACCCGCGGACATGCTTGCTATCCAGACGGATGATCGCGCCGTGTTCCTCACCCGTTGGCAGGCGCTGTTGCAGGATGTGCTGGCGAAGGATGATTCGGACGAGTTCGCTTCGCTGAAGCAGCTTACCGCCATGTGGGGCGGCCGTGCCGACATCGACAGCATCGATTACCGTCTCGTGCGCACCTTCCGCCAGAACGTGCGCGAAGCCGTGCTTGCGCCGTTCATCGCGAAAACCAGAGCCCGCTTCCCTGATTTCAGCTGGCCGCGTGCCGTCGTGGCGGAAGCCGCCATATGGGAGATGCTTCAGAAGAAGCCGATGAACCTTCTCGATCCACGCTGGAAAGACTGGAACGACCTGCTGCTCAACGCTGCACGCAAGACGGCCGACGACCTGGGCAAGCAAACCGGGGGCCTCGCAGCACGACGCTGGGGCGAGACGAACACGGCGCATATCGCGCATCCGCTTTCCGCCGCGCTGCCTCACTGGCTTGCCCGTTTCCTCGACATGCCGTCCGAACCGCTGCCGGGTGACACCGATATGCCGCGCGTACAGGCACCGGCGTTCGGTGCTTCGGAGCGGTTCGGGATTTCACCAGGGCATGAGGACCGCAGCTACCTGGAAATGCCTGGTGGACAAAGCGGACATCCCTTGTCGCCATTTCATGGCTCTGGGCACGAAGACTGGGTACGCGGGCGGGCGACGCCGTTGTTGCCTGGGCAGCGTGAGCATCAGCTTGTGCTGGAGCCTTTGGGTGAACGCAGTTGACCTTTCCGCGATCGTGAAAGGTATCCGTCATTCCTGGGGCGCGAACGATGCCTTCGCCTGCGGAAATCACCTGGCGGGGAGGTTGACGACGATGCCGTCGGACCAGCCTACCCTGGCCTTGGCAGGCAACGACGAATGGGCCGGCTTGCGATAGTCCGTGCACCATGTGCCATGGACGCACGTGTTCCAGCCGGCTTCGTAGACGACATGATAGGGCAGGCGGCGCCCTCCATTTTCGGTCAACAACAGCTCCCAGAGGATTTCGTGTCGCGGGTTCAGCGTTCCCGCGAGGGGTGTCGCCTTGGCCAGGCTACCCGAATGCCCCCTCGTTACGATCCATCGCTGGATGGCACCGATATCGGGCAGCCACCAGATACTGCGGTAGTAACGGACATCCCCGTTGCCGCGCGTCTGCGTCAAGGCCATCTCCAGTTGCCTACCCGAAGATTCAGATCTCATCATGTTGAGGCCGAAGGTCATGGAAAGGGCGGCCTTGCCTTCTGTATCCATCGAGCGGGAGACCTTCGCATCACCACCTACGTTGATGCTTTCGCCGGCAGATACGGTGACGGCGCCATCGAATGAATCGTCGGGATAGAGCTTCCTCAGCAGTGGCATGAAGGGACAATCCGCTGGCCGGAAAGCCTCCGGGGAATCACAACGAAACACATGGACATTGCCGGACTGTGGAAAAGAGGAATTCAATGGCCATGCAGTGACGACGTCCCTGTCTTCGATCGGCCCCCAACCGGAATGGATGGCTGCATCCATCAGGCTGTGCACCGCACCCGATGCAGGGTCGTACCATGCATCCTCGCCATGGCGACGCGTGAACCCCGTTCCAGCACCCTCACCTATGGTTTTCGTCCAGAACAAGTAACTGTTTTTTGCCTCATCGGCCCGATCTTCGGAGCGGATAAGTGCCCACTCCGCGACGAGATTGAGACGAAGCTCGTTCGAACCGCGAAACGGCTCGATGGTGAAGGCCGGTGGCTCAGCCGCGTGAATGGAGAGATTGCCGTACTGGCACCATCGCCTGACTTCCCTGCGAAACGCTCTTTGCTGAAGTCTGGAAGGCGTCACATCACCAAATAGAGAGTCGGCCATCCGCCGGCTGAACTGGCGGCAGACCTGTGATGGAGTCGATGCGACCAGACTGAACTCCACATGACGCTGTCCGGGAAGGATGTGCAATTCGCGCCTTGGGCGCACCGGGCCCACAGGAAAGACATCCTCGCCCCAGGGCCACTGGCGCAATGTCCTCCTGCGCTCTTCATCGTCGCCTGCGTTGAAACCAAATATACCCAGCGTCGCCCCCGGATCCAGGACGATGGTGTTGGTAGCCGGCCATGCGTGTACGCCGTCAGGCTTCATCTGCGCGAGCACCTCGGGCGGGCCGGCCAGGACTGCTTTCCGACCCTCATCGATCAGCAGCCTGAGCTGGTTCCTCACGTCCACCGGAGAATCGCCGTCGACGACTGATACCAGGGCAATGGCCGGCATGGTCAGTTCATCGACGGACCAGGCCGAAGCATTACCCATGGGCAACGCGCACAGTACTGCCCATGAAGCAAGCCCGCGTAGCGAGCGGAATCCATGGCATACGTCTAGTGCCATGGGAATCGCAACATGACGGCATCAAACCAGGCCACTCTGGCCTTGGAAGGCAACAGGCCGTCGCGCGAACGCTGCCAGCCTGCGCATTTACCTTCACCATTGCAGGTATTCCAGCCTGCCTCGTAGATCGTGTAGTAGGGAATCACCCGTCCTTCGTTGCCTTGCAACGGTATTTCCCAGAGGATCTCGTATTCGGGGTTGAGCGTGGAAGCCAGCGGTGTGGCCCAGGCGAGGCCGCCGAAGCTATACGAGGCATGCCAGCGCCTGATCGCTTCCAGGTCAGGTATCCAGCGGGTGCTTCGGTGAAACACCGTGTCTGCGTTGGTATGTATACGCGCCATCGACATACTCACCTGCGACGTATGGGTGGCTCCGTACATCACATCGATGCCGAAGGTCACCTTGGGCGAAGCGGACTTCTCCCCAACCGACATGCGCGCGTTGCCTACCACCTCGAACTTGGTGCTCTTGGAGGCAAGGATGGCCCCGTCATGGGTATCCTGCGGATACAGTTTCCGCACTCGTGGCTGCGCGGGGCAATCGTAACGCAGGTGTGAATCCAGGCCATCGCATTCGTACACAAAGGTGTTGGCCATGCCTGGAAAGGTCGAGTTCAGCGGCCAGGCCGTTATCGTCCGTCGATCCGCCAGGCCACCCCAACCCGAATGAATGGCAACGTCGAAAAGATTATGGACATATCCACGATCGTCGATGTATCCATCTTTGCCCGCACGATGGGTAAACCCGAAGCCGGCTCCCTCCCCGACGGTCTTGGTCCACATGAGATACGACACTCGCGACGGATTGGCATGGTCTTCGCTTCGAATGAAAGCCCATTCGGTGCTGAGCGTAAGGAGTGCATCCCTCGTGTCCTGGAATGGCTCGATCACGAATGCGCGAGTCGTTCCGGCGTAATAGGAGAGGTCGCCATACTGACACCAGCGACGCACCTCCGAGTTGAAGGCCCTGCGCTCGATGGTATCCGGCAAGGAGTTGCCGAACAGTGCATCGTACATCTGCCTGCTGAACGAACGGCAGACCGTGCCTGGCGTCCCGGCGGAAAACTCCAGCGCCACGTTTCGCTTGCCAGGAAAGTGAAACCGGGCGCGCTCCGAACGTACAGTCGGGTCCGCATCACCGCCCTTCGTTCGCATCCACGCGGCAAATGCGTCGAAACGCGCCTGCTCGTCCTCCGCCTGGATAGCATGCACGCCAAGCCCTTCACGCGGATCAATCACCCACGCGCCCGTCGACGGCCACGCGTGCATTTCCTCCTTCATCGCCTCGCCGATGATCTGGCTATCGCCCACCAGTGCAAAAGGCGTGCTCGCATCGATCAAGCGGTTCACCGCACGTTGTATGGCTGCGCTATCGTCTCCATCGACGACCCTGAGTATCGGCAGTCCGGGAACGCTATCGTTGTCCCGGCTCACGGCGCCCGCTGCCGAACATCCCATCAAACCGGCCATCGCCAGCCACAGCTTCGTTTTCATCGGTCAATCCTCCATGAATGGTAAGGGTGCAAGGCCGGATCACAGGCTTCATTGCACAGGAATGTGCAGTACGAGGTGGTCCGACCACCCCATTCGCGTTTTCGCCTGGCGCCGGATCTGGCCATTACCTTCCCTTTCAAGACATGCGGAGCGATTCGCGCATGCATTCCAGCCGAGCTCATAGACCAGATGGAAGGGAAGGTCGCGGGCTGCATTGCCCTCCAAGGGCAATTCCCAGATGGCCTCGTATCGCGGATTGAGTGTCGATGCCAGCGGCGTGACCGATGCAAGGCTTCCAGCGTAGCTTCCGGTCGTGGCCCAGCGATAAAGCGCGGGATAGTCCGGTGTCCAGCGCGTAGTGCGAAAGAACTGCGTGTCCGCATTGCTCAAGGTACGAACGAAAGGCATGCTCACCGTCTGGGTGCGAAGTCCATGGCGAATCATGGCCATCCCCAGGGAGAGCGTGTCATCTCTCCCGACGGCTTTCTCTAGCAGGGCCTCGCCCGCGATGTCCATGCTTTCGCCCGGCGACACAGGGATAGAACCATCTGAAGAATCTTCGGGATAAAGCTTGCGCAGGATGGGCATGATGGGACAACCCGCAGGCCTGGCTGCTTCGGGAGCTTCGCAGCGGAATACCTTTACGTTCCCTGCATACGGAAATGCCGATTCGAGCGGCCAGGCACGGGCGACGCCGCGCGGATGCAACGGCCCCCAGCCGGCGTGGACGGCTGCATCCACCATGTCGTGCAATCGATCATCTGCACCGATGCCCCCGTCCCTGCCGGCTTCACGGGAAAACCCGATGGCGTCGCCTTCCCCGACGGTTTTTACCCAGAACAGGTAGCGCGTCCTGGACGAATGCGCAGCATCTTCGTTGCGGATCAGGACCCACTCCGACACCAGCGAAAGTACCCCATAGTTACGGTTCCAGGCCGATGCGATGGTGAACTGCGGTGGCTCGGCGACATGCGTCGGCAACGTGCCGTACTGGCACCAGCGCCGGGCCTCCCTGCGCAGCGCGCGTTGCTCGCCGTCTGACGGCAACCATTCGCTGAACAAGGCGGTGCCGAGCTGGTGAACGATGTGCCTGCATGTAATCGCCGGCGAGGCAGCCGCAATGCTGAAGCTGAAGTGTCGCGCGTGCCCGCGAGAAGGGGTATCGCGGCGCTGGCGTGTCTCCGCTGATACGAAAGCGTCATCGCTCCACCGCCATGCTGAAGCGATCGAGTGCGCGGCTTGCATGTCCTGTGTATCGACGCCATGGATACCCAGCCCTGCGGCGGGATCCAGGAGGATCGTATTGGTCGCTGGCCATGCGCCGACAAAGTCTGGGCGCATGCGCGCAACAACCGCCCGATCGCCACGAATGACGGTGCGGCGTCCTTGATCAAGCAGATCGCGCAGCCGCTGTTGTACCGCGGCGACGTCATCAGTCTCATCGACATTCACGATGGTCACGGCAGCCGTGCTGGTAGCGTCGACGGAAAACGCCGCGGCGGATGCGACGGGCAGCGCGAAAAGCACGGCCAGGGAGAACAGGTTCCTTTTCATGACGCTCCTGACGAAATCCGGGCCGCACAGGCTCGCAATTTCGTCAGGGCGTCACCATGCCTGGCGGACTCGCCCTCGTGTCGGGCAGTGCGGAGCCGTCAGGCCAGCATCCGCTCGCAGATGGCCTCGTAGAGATCGGGGAGCTTTTCCAGGTCCGCGATGCTGACGCACTCGTCCACCTTGTGGATGGTGGCATTCACGGGGCCCAGCTCGATCACCTCGGCCCCCATGGGCGCGATGAAACGACCATCGCTCGTGCCGCCGCCCGTGCTCTGCTCCGGATCGATGCCGCACAGCTCGCGGCACACGCCGACCACGACCTCACGCAGACGTCCTCCGGGCGTGGCCAGGAACGGGTGTCCGGATAGATGCCAGTCGATGCCGAAATCCACGCCATGCGCCGCCAGGATGGCTTCGGTGCGTTCGCGCAGGCCATCGGCCGTGCTGGCTGTGGAGAACCGGAAATTGATCAGCGCGACGAGTTCGCCCGGAATGACGTTGTTCGCGCCGGTGCCTGCGTTGAGGTTGGAGACCTGGAACGACGTGGGTGGAAAATCCGCATTGCCTTCATCCCAGCGCTCCGCCGCCAGTTCGGCAAGTGCCGGTGCAAAGGTGTGGATAGGATTCTTCGCTTTCTCCGGATAGGCCACATGCCCCTGCACACCCCGCACCGTGAGCGTACCGGAGAGCGAACCGCGCCGGCCGACACGAATCAGGTCGCCAAGCTTCGCTTTGGCGGATGGCTCGCCGACCACGCAGGCATCGATACGCTGGCCCACTTTTTCGAAGTGCTCCACGACTTCACGCACGCCGTGCAATGCCACGCCTTCTTCGTCGCTGGTGAGCAGCAGGCCGACCGTGCCCGGATGAGCTGGACGAGCCGCGACGAAGCGCTCCAGCGCCACGACCATGGCGGCGACGGAACCCTTCATGTCGGCCGTGCCACGGCCATAGAGCATGCCGTCGCGCTCGGTCGGTTCGAACGGAGGCGAAGCCCAATGATCTTCAGGACCCGTAGGTACCACATCGGTATGACCGAGGAAGGCCAGGACCGGGCCGCCCGTACCATGCGTGGCCCACAGGTTGTCGACGTCACCGAATCGAAGATGCTCGATCCGGAAACCGAGCTTCGCCAGGCGACCGGCGATGAGGGGCAGGCAGCCCGCATCCTCAGGCGTGACGGAACGGCGGGCGATGAGGTCGCGGGTAAGATCGAGAACGGCGGACATGGCGGTGGTCATGGAGTGGCGGACAGAAAGCATACCCCTCCGCCACCCCATACGGCACCAATACCCCTGTAGGAGCGCGCCTTGCGCGCGACCGGATACCGACGGCACGCATCAGCAAAACGCCGCCTCGCAACCCGGCGAAATGGCACCCACGGGTCGCGCGCGAGGCGCGCTCCTACATGAAGCGTTTCTTGAAGGCGTTGTCGGAAAAACCTACTGAAACGTCATCGCCCGCGACGACCACCGGGCGCTTGATAAGCGCCGGATATTCCTTGAGCAACAGGGTCCACTCGGGGTCGGTGCGCGGATCCTTGCGCTGGGGCAGCAGCGTGCGCCACGTGGTGGACGCCTTGTTGATCAGCTTCTCCCAGCCACCCAGTGTCTCCGCCCACGCCTTGAGCGTGGCCGGAGGGACTGGGTTGGCGCGGTAATCGACGAACTCATGGGCCACCTCGAAGCGGGTGAGCCAGTTGCGCGCCTTCTTGCAGGTATCGCAGGTGGGCAGGCCGTAGAGGGTGACGGTCATGGGATCACTCGCCGCTGCGCAGCAGTTCGTTGATGCCGGTCTTGGAGCGGGTCTTTTCGTCCACCTGCTTCACGATGATCGCGGCGTACAGGCTGTGGCTGCCATCCTTCGCAGGCAGGTTGCCCGCAACGACCACGCTGCCAGCCGGCACGCGACCATAGCTGACCTCACCCGTGGCTCGGTTGTAGATGCGGGTGGACTGGCCCAGGAACACGCCCATGCCGATCACCGAACCCTTCTCCACCACCACGCCTTCCACCACTTCGGAGCGCGCGCCGATGAAGCAGTTGTCTTCAATGATGGTGGGATTGGCCTGCAGCGGCTCCAGCACGCCGCCGATGCCCACGCCGCCCGACAGGTGCACGTTGGCACCGATCTGCGCGCAGGAGCCCACGGTGGCCCAGGTATCGACCATGGTGCCGGCGCCGACGTAGGCACCGATGTTGGTGTAGCTCGGCATCAGCACGGCATCCTTCGCGATGTGTGCACCACGGCGCACGAGCGCGCCAGGCACCACGCGGGCACCGAGGTTGGCGTATTCGCTGGTGTCGCCATCGGTAAAGCGCAGCGGCACCTTGTCGAAGGCGCTCGACGGACCGCCATCCATCACGCGATTGCCATTCATGCGGAAGTACAGCAGCACGGCTTTCTTCAGCCAGGCATTGACGGTCCAGCCGCCCTTGCCGTCTGGCTCGGCTACGCGGCGCTCGCCGGATTCGAGAAGGTTGAGCACCTGGTCGACGGCCTCGCGCAGACCACCCTCGATTTCGTTCTGGGTGAGGTCGGCGCGGCGATCGAAGGCGGCTTCGATGACGGATTCAAGCGTTTGCATCTGCATGTACGGCATTCCTGGGGAGGTCGGAACCGATGTGGCGGAGCAGGCATGCCCGCAGGATCTCCCGGTGCTCGGAAGACAGCGGCGCATTGCTGCGATCGGTCAGTTGGAAAAAGTCTTCGACGCGTTCACCGAACGTGGCGATACGCGCATCATGCACGCGCACCTCCGCTTCGGCCAGCGCCTGCGCCACGGCGGCGAGCAGGCCGGGCCGGTCGGTGCACACGAGCGCCAGCTGCGTGCGCTCGCCGGTGTCTACGAATTCGATGCGGGGTGCCATCTGGAAATGGCGAAGATGGCGCGACAGGCTGCGCTTCGGCGGTGGCTGCCCTGCAGGCTGGTCCAGTGCGCGCAGCATGCGGGTCCGCAGTTCGTCGGCGCGCTGGAGCGAGGCCGGCGCCTGCGAATCGGATTCCAGCAGCAGAAACGTATCCAGCGCCATGCCGGAGGTCGATACCAGCACGCGAGCCTCGACCACGGAAAAACGCAGCCGGTCGAGCATGGCCGTGACCGTGGCGAACAGGCCGTCGCGGTCGGAGGTATAGATGAAAAGCTCGGTGCTTCCACGCACCGAGAAGGGATGCACTTCGACCAGCGGCGTCACGCCACGGGAGCGCAGGATGGCGGAGGTCTGCCAGGCGATCTGTTCCGGACGATGGCGCAGGAAGCTCGAATCGGGAAACTCGGCCCAGATCCGCGCGATATCGTCGGCCTGAACCTTGTCGGTGGCCAGCATCGCCAGCGCACGCTCCCGGCATTCGCGCACACGCGTTCCCGCATGCACGGGCAGCGCGGCGTCACTGCGCAAGGCAAAGCGGGTGGACGTATAGAGGTCTGCCAGCAGGCGGTCCTTCCACGCGTTCCACAGCTTCGGACTGGTGCCGATGATGTCGGCAATGGTCAACAGGTAGAGATGATCCAGGTGTTCCCAGTCACCCACCGTGCCGGCAAAGCGATGCACCACTTCGGGGTCGGTGATGTCCTGGCGTTGGGCGGTGGTGCTCATCAGCAGGTGCTGCCGAACCAGCCACGCGACCAGATCGACGTCTTCTTCAGGCAGGCCCACCTTGGTACAGAACGCTCGGGCGTCTTCCTCGCCAAGCACGGAGTGGTCGCCACCGCGCCCCTTGGCGATGTCATGGAACAGCGCGGCCAGCAGCATGCGTTCGGGCCGTTCGATATGGGGCCAGATTTCGCACCCCACGGGAAACTCACGCCGTGCGGCCGGATCGGCAAAGCGGGCCACGTTGCGCAGTACGCGCAGCGTGTGCTCGTCGACCGTGTACACATGGAACAGGTCGTACTGCATCCGCCCCACGACCTTGCCGAAGGCGGGCAGGATGGCAGCCAGCAAGCCGTGGCGGTTCATCCGCCACAGGGCATCCACGGCCGGCGCACCACGACGCAGCAGGCTCAGGAAGGCGGCCAGCACCTGCGGATCGTCCGCCAGCGCCTCGCCGTGCAGCGATACCGCATGCTGGATGCGCCGCATCGTCTCGGCCGTGAAACCCGTGATGCCCGGCTCGTCGAGGCGTGCGATGAAGATTTCCACCAGGGCTGCGGGGCGACGGGCGAACAGCTTCGGATTGCGCGGGGCGATGCGCGAGCCATGCCTCACGTAATCGACGCCGACCGGCTGTGGCTCGGTATCGGGGTCGAGCATTTCCTCGAAACGTTCGACCAGTTGCGTCCCCGAACGCTCGATCTGGGTCGCCGCCCGGTAATAGCCCTGCATGAACTGCTCTACGCCGAGGTTCTTGGCGTGCTCGTCCTCGAAGCCCAGGTTCGCCGCCAGGGCGCGCTGGTAGTCGAACAACAGGCGCTCTTCGGCCCGCCCGGCTTCCAGATGCAGCGCATAGCGGTAGCGACGCAGGGTTTCCTCGGCGCGTTCAAGTCGAGCGGCTTCAACGGGTTCAAGCAGCCCTTCGGCCACCATCTCGTCGAAATCCGGCGCATTCGCAAGCCGCCGGCCCAGCCAGCGCAGGGAGTCGAGAGTGCGCAGGCCACCGGGACCGTCCTTGAGGTTGGGCTCCAGGTTCTGCGCCGTATCGTCGTAGCGTGCGTGACGCGCATCGCGCTCGGCAAGCCGCGCAGCCAGGTACTGGCGGGGCGGCCAGAGCGCCGGGTCTTCGAGGATGCCACGCAGTTCGTCGGAGAGGATGGGCCAGCCGGCCAGCCGGCGCGCATCGAGCAGGCTGGTGAAGACGCTGGTATCCCTCGCCGCGAGGTCCCTGCACTGCTCCACCGTGCGCACGGCGTGACCCGGCTTCAGGCCGATGTCCCACAGACAGGCGAAGAAGTGTTCAAGCGCGCGATAAAGCGGCGGCGAGCTTTCGCCGACCATCGCCAGCAGGTCGACGTCGGAATACGGAAAAAGCATGCCGCGGCCGAAGCCGCCCACGGCAAACAAGGTGGCGGCGGCCATGTCGCCCAGACAGGCGCCCCAGGTGTGGACCACCACCCGGCCGACAATCTCCGCCCGGCGCCGCGCGAGCTCCGAGGCATCCTCGCCGTCGCGGAAGGCAACGGCGAGCGCACGATCGGCGTCGTCCAGCAGCTGGCGGAGCGAACGCCGCGCTTCGGGCGACACGCCCGAGCGGGGAACCACGGCGGGCAGGCGCGGAAGCGGTGGAAGCGTCACGACAGGACCCCTCGGTGGCTGGATCGGTGGAACGGGCGAAGACCCGGAAGCCTTCGCCGGGAATCGTCAGGCGGCGTCCGGCCAGGGCGTGAGAATCTCGAAGCCGTCGTCGGTAACCGCGATGGTGTGCTCCCACTGGGCAGACAGCGAGTGGTCCTTCGTGACCACCGTCCAGCCGTCGGGCAGCGACTTGGTCTGCGGCTTGCCGGCGTTGATCATCGGCTCCACGGTGAAGGTCATGCCCGGCTTCAGCTCCAGGCCCGTGCCCTGGCGGCCGTAGTGCAGCACCTGGGGCTCGTCGTGGTAGACCTTGCCGATGCCATGGCCGCAATATTCGCGGACCACCGAGAAACCCGCTGCCTCGGCGTGCTTCTGGATGGCGGCGCCCACGTCGCCCAGGGTAGCCCCCGGCTTCACGGCCTCGATGCCCTTCATCATGGCTTCGTAGGTGGTTTCCACCAGGCGCTTGGCCAGCACGCTCGGCGTGCCCACGAAGTACATGCGGCTGGTGTCGCCGTGCCAGCCGTCCTTGATGACGGTGACGTCGATATTGATGATGTCGCCGTCCTTCAGCACCTTGGAAGGGCTGGGGATGCCGTGGCAGATCACATGGTTGACCGAGGTACAGACCGTCTTGGGGAAGCCCCGGTAGCCCACGTTGGCCGGAATCGCCTTCTGCACGTCCACGATGTGATCGTGCGCCAGCTTGTCGAGCTCTTCGGTGGTGACGCCCGGCTTCACGTGCGGGACCAGCATGGCGAGCACTTCGGCGGCCAGGCGGCCGGCCTCGCGCATGGACTGGATCTCTTCGGGGGTCTTCGGTACGACTGCCATGGTGGTTTCTCTCTTTTCCTTTTGCCCTCAGGGAATTGGGCCCAGCCTGAAAGGTGGCGGCACCCGGTCCGGAAATCCACCCCGGCTTGCGGGCGACCGGCCGTGAAGGCTACAATTAGCGAGTTTTGCTGTCCGGCGAAGCCACTTTCATGTGGCCACGGCGGCAAATCGAAGCGCGATTGTAACCGCACGAGGCCATCCTTGGCCCGGGCGCAAGGCATTCGCTTTTAACGCCACACACGCATCGGCACCGCCTTCGGGGTGCCCTGCCAGACCGTCGCCGAGCGAAAGGCTCCGCGGTCAGGCCGGGTCGAAGCCGGGGATGCGTGGAGGTCCCAACCCCCATAGAACCGCCTCGAAGCGGTTCGCCCAGGAGTAATTCCATGGCACAAGTCACCATGCGCGAGATGCTGGAAGCCGGCGTCCATTTCGGCCACCAGACCCGTTACTGGAACCCCAAGATGGCTCCGTACATCTTCGGCGCCCGCGGCAAGATCCACATCATCAACCTCGAGAAGACCCTCCCGCTCTTCAACGACGCGATGAACTTCCTCTCGGGCCTGGCCCAGAAGGGCGGCACCATCCTGTTCGTCGGCACCAAGCGTTCGGCCCGCGAAGCCCTGGCTGAAGAAGCCGGCCGCGCCAACCAGCCGTTCGTCACCGCCCGCTGGCTCGGCGGCATGCTGACCAACTTCCGCACCGTGAAGCAGTCGGTTGCCCGCCTGAAGGAACTCGAAGCCGCCGAAACCGACGGTTCGTTCGATCGCCTGGTCAAGCACGAAGTGCTGGCCCGTCGCCGCGAGCGCGACAAGCTGCAGAACTCGCTGGGCGGCATCAAGGACATGAACCGCCTGCCGGACGCCCTGTTCATCGTGGACATCGGCCACGAAGACATCGCCGTTCAGGAAGCCCGCAAGCTCGGCATCCCGGTCGTCGCCGTCGTCGATACCAACTACGACCCGGCCCTCGTCGACTACGCCATCCCGGGTAACGACGACGCCATCCGCGCCATCCAGCTCTACGCCCGCGCCGCCGCCGACTCCATCCTGGAAGGCAAGGCCGCCGCTCCGCAGCACGCCGCCCGCGGCGATGCCAACGAGTTCGTCGAGCTCGACGAAGCCGGCAACCCGGTCGCCAAGGACGAAGCCCCGCGCGGCGAGCGTCGCAACGACCGCGGCGCCCCGGCCAAGAAGGGTGCACCGCGTCGCGAAGGCGGCCGTGACGGTGGTCGTGGCCGCGCGTAAGCGCCCCACCCCGTAAACCGCTCTTCCGTTTCATCCGGCGCCGCGGCAACACCGCCGCGGCGCCCATCAAACCTTTGAGGATTTACCATGGCTGAGATCACCGCGGGCCTCGTCAAGGAACTGCGTGAGCGTTCCGGCGTTGGCATGATGGAGTGCAAGAAGGCACTCGTCGAAAACAACGGCGACATCGAAGCGGCAATGGAATGGCTGCGCAAGAACGGCCTCGCCAAGGCTGATAAGAAGGCTGACCGCGTCGCTGCCGAAGGCCTCATCGCCGTTGCCAGCAAGCCGGGCCACGCCTTCCTTGTCGAAGTCAACAGCGAAACCGACTTCTCGTCGCGCAACGAAGGCTTTATCCAGTTCACCAAGGACGTCGCCAACGTCGGCCTCGAATCCGGCGCCGCCGATATCGACGCCCTGAAGGCCACGAAGCTCGGCGACACCACGGTCGAGGAAGGCGCCAAGGCCCTCACCCTCACCATCGGCGAGAAGTTCGACGTGCGCCGCATGGCCCGCGTGGCCAACGATGGCCCGATCGGCGCCTACTCGCACGGCGGCCGCATCGGCGTGCTGGTGGCCCTCAAGGGCGGCTCGGAAGAACTGGCCAAGGGCATTGCCATGCACGTCGCCGCGATGAACCCCAAGTTCATCAAGGTCGAAGACGTCCCGGCCGACTTCCTCGAGAAGGAAAAGGAAATCGAGCTGTCGAAGATGTCCGACAAGGAAAAGGCCAAGCCGGCCGACATCCTGGACAAGATCGTCTCGGGCAAGGTCAACAAGATCCTCGCCGAAGCCACCCTCGTTGGTCAGCAGTACGTTCTCGACCAGGACGTCACCGTTGCCGAAGCCCTCAAGAAGGGCGGTGCCGAGATCGTCGCCGTGCAGCGTCTCGCTGTCGGCGAAGGCATCGAAAAGGTGGTGGACGACTTCGCCGCCGAAGTGATGAAGCAGGCAGGCCTGGCGTAAGCCACCCTCCCCCGCTGAAAGAAAAAGGCCGCGAGCAATCGCGGCCTTTTTTTTATGCCCCATCTGTAGGAGCGTGCTTGCGCGCGACCGGCGATCGCGAGCATCTACATCGTTTCGAATCATCCGGTCGCGCGCAGGCGCGCTCCTACAATTCATGGCGACTTTGCACCCAAATCGCAAAACACGCCGAAACACCGATCTTCGAACCGAAAGAAATTTCCTGCGAAATCCATCGCGCCACCCCCTGCCTGCAATCACAAGAATTTGCGGGCGCCCAACCCGGGCGCCAACGACAGGGAGAACCACATGCATTTACGCAGCACCTCGCTCCTGAAGACCTCGCTTCTCGCCCTCGGTCTGTTCGGGGCCTTCGCCGCCCACGCCGATGACCTGAACACTCCAGCCAAGCGCGAAATCGCGATGGAACTCGTCTCCAGCGCGGAAAACACCACCCTCAACTGGCGTGCCGAATACGGCTACATCCAGAATCTCGAGGACGGTCGTGGCTATACCGCCGGCCTGGTCGGTTTCACCTCGGCCGAAGACGACATGCTCGCGCTCGTCCAGCTGTACGACAGCCTGGAACCCGGCAATGTCCTCTCCAAATACCTGCCGACACTGGCCGACCTGTCGAAGCGACACTCGTCATCGGTGAAAAACCTTGGCAACCCCTTCAAGCAGGACTGGCGCACGGCGGCCGCCGACCCGGTATTCCAGGGCGCGCAGGATCAGGCACTCAACGACATCTACTTCAATCCGGCACTGAACCAGGCAAAGGCCGACGGCCTCGGCATCCTCGGCCAGTTCATCTACTACGACGCGTACGTCATGCACGGCGAAGGCGACGATGCCCACAGCTTCGGCGGCATCCGCAAGGCAGCGCTCACCAACGCGCTGCCGCCGGCGCAAGGTGGCGATGAAACCGCCTACCTCACCGCATTCCTCAATGCGCGCGAAGCCATCATGCTGAAAGAACCGGATCACAAGGGCAACGTCGATCGCATCGATACGGAGCAGCGTTTGTTCCTGAACGCTGGAAACCTCAACCTCGACACGCCGCTCGACTGGACGGTCAACAAGGGGCACTTCCACATCCCCTGATCCCACGGATCAAATCCGAAGGCCGCACTCATCGCGGCCTTCGTTACAGGTGAAAAGCGAAAAACGGCACGAAGCGCGATACTTCGAACCGCAACCAATTTCCTGTGAGCGCCGTCGCGTCCGCAAGGCCACGCAAGCGCAATAACTTGCGAGCCGATTCCCGGCGCAAATCACAAGGAAGCCACCATGCACGTTCGCCGTACACGACGTCTTTTCGCCGCACTCCTGGCCACGCTCGTCGCCGCCCCCGTCTTCGCCGCCGACCTCGATACGCCCGCGAAGAAAGAGATCGCGATGCAACTGGTCTCCAGTGCCGAAAACTCCAGCCTCGACTGGCGTGCGCAGTACTCGTACATCGAAGACATCCAGGACGGCCGCGGCTACACCGCCGGCATCATCGGTTTCTGTTCCGGCACCGGCGACATGCTGGATCTGGTGAAGGATTACCAGGCCGTGTCGCCGGGCAATCGCCTCGCCAAATACATTCCCGCCCTGCAAAAGCTCGCAAACCAGAACTCCGCCTCGCACGCAGGCCTTGATCCCGGCTTCCCGGGCGACTGGCGTGCCGCCGCAAAGGATGTCGCATTCCAGGTGGCGCAGGACAACGTCCGCGACGAGCAGTATTTCACTCCGGCCGTAAATCAGGCCAAGGCCGATGGCCTGCGCACGCTTGGCCAGTTCATCTACTACGACGCCATCGTGATGCACGGCCCCGGCACGTCATCCGACAGCTTCGGCGGCATCCGCAAGGCAGCAATGAAAGTTGCAAAAACGCCCGCGCAAGGCGGCAATGAAACCACCTATCTCAATGCATTTCTCGATGCACGCGTAAAAGTGATGAAGCAGGAAGAAGCCCACGCCGACACGTCGCGCGTGGAAACGGCACAGCGCGTATTCCTGAAAGCAGGCAACTTCGGGCTCGATACACCACTGCGCTGGAAGGTCTATGGGGATTCGTACAGCATCCCCTGATGCGATAAGCACCGGAGGGCCGCGAGAGATCGCGCCCTCCGAATACCCGCCCCCCCCCGTGTAGGAGCGTGCTTGCGCGCGACCGGTGGAACGGGAACGATGATGGGTTGCGCCGTGAACGGTCGCGCGCAGGCGCGCTTCTACAACGTATTTCACCACGCCCCCGCATCACTGTAGGAGCGTGCTTGCGCGCGACCGGTGGAACGGGAACGGTGATGGGCCGCGCCATGAACGGTCGCGCGCAGGCGCGCTCCTACAACGTATTTCACCACGCCCCCGCATCACTGTAGGAGCGTGCTTGCGCGCGACCGGTGGGACGGGAACGGTGATGGGCCGCGCCATGAACGGTCGCGCGCAGGCGCGCTCCTACAGCACGCCGCGATTACGTTGGGAGAGGCGGCGGGGGCGGCCCTTGGCGCGACTTGATGGGGGTGAGGGGAACGGGCGGACAAGGCCGCGTAGCGGGGCCGGCCAGGAAGGCCGGCCCTTTTCGCCGAGGCACGGAGGCCGAGTCGAAAAGCCCCGCACGCTACCCGTGCCCGAAGGGGCGTAAGCCATAAGACACTGAGCCGCGCAGCGGCTCCTCCTTTCCCGAGGGACACCGCAGGCCGGAGCGCCAAGGGCCGCACCCGTCGCCTCGTCCGCCGCCACGCCCCACGCGCCGAGCGCGAGGCCGACAGGCGAGCCCACCCTACGAAGCGAAGCCCCCACCAAACCCCGCGACAGTTTTTCACGTTCCTGTAACAAAGAACGCGCGCTACACTACGCGCGTTTTGCCCCACACAATCTGGAGACCCCACATGAGCAACCAGCTGAACCACCGCCGCATCCTGCTCAAGCTCTCCGGAGAAGCCCTCATGGGTAGCGAGGACTACGGCATCGATCCGAAGGTGATCGGCCGCCTTGCCAAGGAAATCCTCGAAGTCATCGCCGCCGGCGTGCAGGTCGGTGTCGTCATCGGTGGCGGAAACATCTTCCGCGGCGCTGGCCTGGCTGCGTCCGGCATGGACCGCGTCACCGGCGACCACATGGGCATGCTGGCCACCGTGATGAACGCCCTTGCCATGCAGGACGCCATCGAGAAGCTCGGCGGCGAAGCCCGCACCATGAGCGCCATCAAGATCAACGAAGTCTGCGAAGACTTCATCCGTCGCCGCGCCATCCGCCACCTCGAAAAGGGCCGTGTCGCCCTGTTCGCCGCCGGCATCGGCAACCCGTTCTTCACCACCGACTCCGCCGCCGCCCTGCGCGCCGTGGAAATCGGTGCCGACCTGCTGCTCAAGGCCACCAAGGTCGATGGCGTCTACAGCGCCGATCCCAAGCGCCATGCGGACGCCACCCGCTACGAGCACCTCACCTACAACCAGGTGATCGAGCGCCGCCTCGAAGTGATGGACACCGCCGCCATCGCCCTGTGCCGCGAGAACAAGCTGCCCCTGCGCATCTACGACATGACCCAGCCGGGCAACCTCATGAAGATCATGAAGGGCGAACCGGTAGGCACCCTGGTCGACGCCGGCTGATCCGGCCCGCCCCTCCCAGGGGCGCCCTGGCGCGGTGCGGCAAGGCCGGACCGCGCTCCCTGCTATACTCGTCTGCTGACCAGTTCCACCGGAAACAAGCCCATGATCAACGACATCAAGAAAGATGCTGAGACCCGCATGGGCAAGAGCATCGACTCGCTCAAGCACGACCTGAAATCGATCCGCACCGGTCGCGCCAACGCCTCCATCCTCGACAACATCGTCGTGCCCTACTACGGCTCGCCGACTCCGCTGGCCCAGGTGGCCAACGTCACCACGCCCGATGCGCGCTCGCTTTCCGTGAAGCCCTTCGACAAGAGCATGGTCGGCCCGATCGAGAAGGCCATCATGGCTTCCGACCTCGGCATCACGCCCACCACCATGGGCATGGACATCCGCCTCAACTTCCCGCCCCCGACCGAGGAGCGCCGCAAGGAGCTCGCCAAGAGCGTGGCGAAGGAAGGCGAAGCCGCCAAGATCGCCATCCGCAACGTCCGCCGCGACGCCATCCAGCATGTCGACAAGCTGCTGAAAGACAAGGCGATCACGGAAGACGACAAGAAAGGCGCCGACAACGACATCCAGAAGCTGACCGACAAGTACGTCAAGGAAGTCGACGACGTGGTCAAGACCAAGGAACAGGAGCTGATGGCGCTCTGACGCGCCATCGGTCCACACCCATGGCAGCGAGGCCCGAAGCCCGGGTTCCCCGCCACCTGGCCATCGTCATGGATGGCAACGGTCGCTGGGCGAAGCAGCGTCTTCGCCCGCGCACGTTCGGTCAC
The DNA here is from genome assembly GCF_023699965.1 of Luteibacter anthropi. Classification (NCBI taxonomy): domain Bacteria; kingdom Pseudomonadati; phylum Pseudomonadota; class Gammaproteobacteria; order Lysobacterales; family Rhodanobacteraceae; genus Luteibacter; species Luteibacter anthropi. The sequence continues at coordinate 2,813,871 of NZ_CP077072.1, read as the reverse complement.
CATGCCGGACAGAAAGCCGTCCGGGAGGCCGTGGAGTTCTGCCTGCGTCGCGGCATCGCCTCGCTCACCCTGTTCGCATTTTCCAGCGAAAACTGGCAGCGCCCGCCCACCGAGGTGTCGGCACTGATGGAACTGTTCCTCAAGGCGCTCGACAAGGAAGTAAAGGAGCTGCACGGCAACGGCGTACGCATCCGCTTCGTGGGCGATCTCGACGCCTTCGCCCCCGAGCTGCGCAAGCGCATGCTGGCCGCCATGGAACACACCGAGGGCAACACCGCCCTCAACATGAACGTGGCCGTCAACTACGGCGGCCGCTGGGATATCGCCCAGGCAGCGCGCCGCGCCGCCGAGGCCATCGCCCGCGGTGAATTCAGCGCCGACGAGCTCGACGAGCATCGCCTGCACGGCTTCACCTGCCTCGCCGACCAGCCGCCGCTCGACCTGTTCATCCGCACGGGTGGCGAGCGCCGGGTCAGCAACTTCCTTCTCTGGCAGCTCGCCTACGCCGAGCTGTATTTCACCGACACCCTGTGGCCCGACGTCGACCAGGACAGCCTCGCCGAGGCCATCGACGACTACGCCCGCCGCGAGCGCCGTTACGGGCGCACCGGCGAACAGGTCGCCACAGGCTGACGCCGGACATACATGCTCAAGCAACGCATCATCACCGCCGCGATCCTCCTTCCGGTCGTCCTGGCACTCATCCTGGTGCCGCCCACGGGCTTTTTCGCCGCCGTGGTCGCCCTCGTCTTCGTGGGCGCCGCATGGGAGTGGAGCCAGCTCGCCGGCTGCCGCACGCCCCTGGGACGCGGCATCGTGGTGGCCTTTGCCGCCGCCATCCTGGCCGCGCTGGTCATCGTGCGCACGCCAGGCGTGCTCACGGTGCTCAGCTTCGTGGGCGTGGCCTGGTGGATCGGCTGCTGCTTCTGGCTGCGTCACTTCACCTTCGCCGCGGCCCCCAACAGCGAAAACCGCCTGCTGAAGCTCGGTGCCGGCGTGCTGGTGGTCATTCCCACGCTCGCCGCCGCCATCTCGCTGCACGACAGCGACCACGGCAACTGGTGGACCCTGCTGGCCCTGGTCATCGTCTGGGCGGCCGATACCGGCGCCTACTTCAGCGGTCGTTTCCTCGGCCGTCGCAAGCTGGCTCCGCGGATCAGCCCGGGAAAAACCTGGGCGGGCGTATATGGCGCCGTGCTCTCCGGCGGCTTTGTCGCCCTGCTCGGCGGCTACCTGCTCGGCGTGCGTGACGGTGGCCAGCTCATCGGCCTGCTCGTGCTCGGCGTGCTCGCCGTGGCTGCCGCCGTCGTGGGCGACCTCTTCGAAAGCCTGCTCAAGCGCCATGCCGAAGTGAAAGACTCCGGCAACCTGTTCCCGGGCCACGGCGGCCTGCTGGACCGCCTGGACAGCGTCTTCGCCGCCCTGCCCGTGTTTGCGGCAGGCAAGATCCTCCTGGGGCTCTGAACATGGCGCTGCGGCAGGTCGCGGTGCTGGGCGCTACCGGCTCCATCGGCACCAGTACCCTCGACGTCATCGCCCGACACCCGGAGCGTTTCCGGGCCAGCGTGCTGGCCGCCAACCGGGACACCGAGGCGCTGGCGCGGCTCTGCGAGCGCTTCCGGCCCGACCTGGCCATCGTCGCCGATCCCTCCATGGAGGCCGATCTCGCCCGGCGTCTCGCTAGCGCCAACGTACGCTGCGAGGTGGCTTCCGGCCCCGATGCGGTCACGGCAGCGGCGGCCGGCACGCTTTGCGACACCGTGGTGGCGGCCATCGTCGGTGCCGCCGGCCTGGATTCCACGCTTGCCGCCGCCCGTGCCGGCAAGCGTCTTCTACTGGCCAACAAGGAATCCATCGTGATGGGCGGCGAGCTGCTGCTCCAGGCGCTGCGCGAAGGCGGCGGCGACCTCATCCCGATCGACTCCGAACACAACGCCATCTTCCAATGCCTGCCCGGCGGCCGCCCCGACCTGGCCGGCGCCGGCGTGCGCCGCCTCGTGCTGACCGCCTCCGGTGGCCCGTTCCGCGGCAGGCGCAGGACCGACCTGGGCACCGTGACACCCGACCAGGCCTGTGCCCACCCCAAGTGGTCCATGGGCCGGAAGATCTCGGTCGACTCCGCCACGCTGATGAACAAGGGCCTTGAAGTCATCGAGGCGCACCACCTGTTCAACGCCCCGGTGGACGCCATCGAGGTCGTGGTGCATCCGCAGAGCCTCATCCACTCCCTGGTCGACTACGTGGACGGCTCCATGCTTGCCCAGCTGGGCAACCCCGACATGCGCACCGCCATCGCCTGCGGGCTGGCGTGGCCCGAGCGCATCGGCGCAGGCGTGGCCCCGCTGGACCTCGCCGCCCACGCCCGCCTGGACTTCGAAGCCCCCGACACCGACACCTTCCGCTGCCTGGCGCTGGCCTTCGAGGCCCTGCGTGCCGGCGGCGACGCCACCGCGATCCTGAACGCCGCCAACGAAGTGGCGGTCGAGGCATTCCTCGCCGGCACCCTGCCATTCCTCGGCATCGCGGAGGTCGTCGAGCGCGTTCTTGAGGAACTGCCGGCCAAACCCGTGGTCGATGTCCAGACCCTCAGGGGACGCGACGACGAAGCAAGGCACGCAGCGCGGGACGTTCTCCGTCGCGCTTACTGCTAAACTCGTTCCACCTAAACGTTTTTCTCGAGACCCACCCTCCCTGATGAGCCCTGTCCTTGGTTCCGTGTTCTGGCTGCTGGTGACGCTCGGCGTCCTGGTGACCTTCCATGAATTCGGCCACTACTGGGTCGCGCGCCGCTGTGGCGTGCGCGTGCTGCGCTTCTCCGTAGGCTTCGGCCGGCCGCTGTGGCGGCGCGTGGCGAAGGACGGCACCGAATACCAGATCGCCGCCATCCCGCTGGGCGGGTACGTGAAGATGCTCGACGCCCGCGAGGGCGACGTCGATCCGTCCCAGCTCGGCGAGGAATTCACGGCCAAGCCGGTGTGGCAGCGCATCGCCATCGTGGCCGCCGGCCCGGCGTTCAACCTGATCTTCACCATCGCCGCCTTCTGGGCGATGTACATCGTGGGCAAGCCCGATGTCGCCCCGCTGGTCACCGCCGCTCCCACCACCATCGCAGCCCAGGCAGGCATCCGCCCGGGTGATCGCATCGTGGCGATGGACGGCGAGCCGGTGAGCACCTGGAGCGACGCCATGAACGTCCTCGCCAATGCCCTGCTCGGCACCTCGCCGCTGCCGGTCCGGGTGACGGGCACCGACGGCGCCCAGCGCGACGTGGTGCTGCCGCTGCAGAAGCTCGACAACTCCGGCGACATCGGCCAGCGCTTCGTGCAGCTGGGCCTCGCCATGGCTCCCATGCCCCCGGTGATCGGCAGCGTGCTCAAGGGCGCCCCCGCCTCGCTGGCCGGCCTGCGCGCCAACGACCGCATCGTCAGCGTCAACGGGCAGCCAGTCACCACCTTCGAGGCTTTCAGCAAGCTCGTCTCCGAGCAGGCCAAGGTGTCGCCGCAGCTTGCGCTGGTCATCGAGCGCGACGGCAAGCCCATGAATATCTCGCTGACCGCGCGCATGGCGTCCGAGCAAGGCCAGCCGGCCCGCTGGCAGATCGGCGTGGCCGCCCTGCCGCCCGAGGCCGCCACGCTGCGCTACGGCCCGGTGCGTGCCTTCACCGAATCGCTCTCCGCCACCTGGAACGGCGCACGCAACACGGTCGGCCTGATCGGCAAGATGCTCTCCGGCGAGGCCTCCACCAAGAATCTTTCCGGTGTCATCGGCATCGCTCAGGTGGCCAACGACTCGGCCAACCGCGGCCTGGGGTGGTTCCTCAACTTCCTCGCCCTGGTGTCGCTCAGCCTCGCCATCCTGAACCTGCTGCCCATCCCGGTGTTGGATGGCGGCCACCTGCTGTATTACCTTATCGAGTTGGTCAAAGGCAGCCCGGTCAGCGAACGCACCATGATCGCCGGCCAGTATGTGGGTCTCGCCTTGCTGTTCACACTGATGGGGCTGGCATTCTTCAACGACATACAGCGAATGCTCGTCTCGTGAGGAGGGTCCACGCGCCGCGCGGACCGGACTCACGTGAGCGCCCTGATCGGGCGCATCCGTATCACCCAGGCCCTGGACGCTCACGCGCCCATGGCCGAACGACGCCGGGCATGAGCCAGGCGCGTGCTCCTCTTCGGTCTCCGGCCTCGTCCGCCGGCGACTGGAATTAACCCAACGGAATCGACGATGAAGCGTATCGCCGCCCTGATCCTGCTTGCCTCCCTGTCCGCCAATGCGCTTGCCTTCGAGCCGTTTGTCGTTTCCGACATCCGCGTCGACGGCCTGACCCGCATTGCGCAGGGTACAGTGCTGAGCTACCTGCCCGTCGAGAAGGGCGATACGCTCAGCGACGACAAGGCGCAGGCAGCGATTCGCGCCCTGTACCAGACCAAATTCTTCAGCGATGTGGAACTCGACCGCCAGGGCAGCATCCTGGTCATCAAGGTCGTCGAGCGTCCCGCCATCGCCAAGCTCACCCTGCGTGGCAACAAGGACATCAAGGAAGACGATCTCCGCAAGGGCCTGAAGGAAATCGGCCTGGCCGAAGGTGAAACCTTCGACCGCCTGTCGCTCGACCGCGTGCAGCAGGAGCTGATCCGCCAGTACTACAACCGCGGCAAGTACAACGTGTCGGTCGATCCGCACGTGACCCGCCTCGACCGTAACCGCGTGGCGATCGACATTGAAATTCGCGAAGGCAAGGCCGCGAAGATCAAAGAGATCAACATCATCGGCAACAAGGCCTTCCCGGATAAGCCGATCCGCAAGGAATTCGAATCCAACACCAGCAACTGGCTGTCCTGGTACTCCAAGGACGACCAGTACTCGCGCGAGAAGCTCTCCGGCGACCTGGAGAAGCTCGGCAATTACTACATGAACCGCGGCTACGCCGACTTCGGCATCGACTCCACCCAGGTGTCGATCAGCCCGGACAAGCGCACCATGTACGTCGATGCGAGCGTGAAGGAAGGCGAGGTCTACACCGTCTCCGACGTGAAGCTGCTCGGTGAGCTGATCCTGCCGGAAGAGACCCTGCGCAAGCTCGTCTTCATCCACAAGGGCGACACCTTCAACCGCGCGGCCATCGAGGCCAGCGACGACGCGATCAAGGGCATCCTGGCCAACATCGGCTACGCCTTCGCGAAGGTCACCCCGGTGCCGAAGCTCGACAAGGACAAGCGCACCGCCGACGTCACCCTGTTCATCGAACCGGGCAAGCGCGTGTACGTGCGTCGCGTGGTCTTCCAGGGCAACACCCGCACGGAAGACGAAGTGCTGCGCCGTGAAATGCGCCAGCTCGAAGGCGCCTGGTACGCCCAGGGCGCCATCGACCGCTCGAAGACCCGTCTGCAGCGCCTGGGTTACTTCAAGACCGTCGACATCGACAAGCAGCTCGTGCCGGGCACGGTCGACCAGGTCGACCTCACGGTGAAGGTGGAAGAACAGTCCGCCGGCTCGCTGATGTTCGGCGTGGGTTACTCGCAGTACAACGGCATCATCCTGTCGGCCTCGGTGTCCCAGAACAACTTCCTGGGCACGGGCGACCGCTTCTCGATCGGCGCTGAAACCAGCACGTTCTACAAGCGCGTCAACGCCAGCTACGTGAATCCGTACCTCACCGACTCGGGCATCCAACTGGGTTACAACCTCAGCTACAGCAAGCTCGACTACGGCGATACCGATCTGGCGAACTACACCTACAGCACCAAGTCGTTCCAGACGACGCTGTCGGTGCCGATCTCGGATTACGACTCGCTGTCGACCAGCCTGGGCATCAGCTCCAACCTGATCAACACGTCGAGCCTCACGCCATCCGTGCTGCAGGCATACCAGAACGCCGTGGGCAACAAGACCATCCATTCGTGGACGTCCAGCCTCGGCTATACGCACGACACCCGCAACAGCTACTGGGCTCCCACCCGCGGCGGCCAGCTCACCGCGTCCATCGAGGGTGCGCTGCCGGGTTCCACCGTGCAGTTCTACAAGATCTTCGGCGAAGCCAACCACTACTGGCCCATCGGCAAGGGCTTCGTGCTCTACCTCGACGGCCAGGTCGGCTACGGCAAGACCTACGGGCAGACGTATAAGGAAGACGGCTACATTCCCAATCCGGATCCGAACGGCAAGCCGATCCAGGTTTACGCCAAAGGCCAGAGCATCGACTTCCCATTCTGGGAAAACTACTACGCCGGTGGTGTGCGCGACGTCCGCGGCTTCCAGGACAACACCCTGGGTCCCCGTCTCTGCGACGGCGGCAGCGCCTCGTCGGTGCCGGACAGCCACGGTCGATGCACGGGCGGTTACTACACCTACGGCCAGCCGGTCGGTGGCGCGTTCAAGGTGCTGGGTACCGCGCAGGTCTTCCTGCCCCTGCCCTTCCTGAAGGACGTCAACACCGCCCGCGTGTCCTGGTTCGTGGACGTGGGTAACGTCTACGCCAACTACCAGGCGTTCAAGGCCAGCGAACTGCGTGCCTCGACGGGTCTCTCGCTGCAGTGGCAGGCGCCGATCGGTCCGCTGATCATCAACTTCGCCGTGCCGTTCCGTAAGCAGGATTCCGACAGCCGCTTCGTCGAGCGCATCCAGTTCACCTTCGGCAACACGTTCTAAGAGCGTGAAGCGCAGGGCTTGAACAGTAAGTAGAATCACGGGGGTGGCAGGGAGCGATCCTTTGCCACCCCTTTTCTTTTGGGAGTTCTTTGTGAGCGGGAATCCGCAATTCACGCTTGGCGAACTGGCCGAGCGGTTCGGGCTGGAAGCACATGGCGACCCGTCCACCACCGTGGACGGCGTAGGCACGCTCGCCGCCGCCACGCCGTCGCAGTTCACCTTCCTGTCCAATACGAAGTACACCTCGCAGCTGGCCGATACGCAGGCCGGCATCGTCGTGCTCCATGCCGACGCGCTGCCGCTGCGCAAGGGCGCTGCCCTGGTGGCGAAAGATCCCTACGTCGCCTACGCGAAGATCGCATCGCTGTTCGAGAAACATCCCGCCGCACCGCGTGGCATCCACCCCAGCGCCGTGGTGTCGCCGTCCGCGCGCGTGCATGCCACCGCCAGCGTCGGCCCGTGCTGCGTGGTGGAAGACGGCGCCGTCATCGAGGAAGGCGCCATCCTGGGCCCGCATTGCACGATCGGCCCGGGCTGCGTCGTGGGCGCACAGTCGCGCCTGGTTGCCCGGGTGACCCTGGTGATCCGCGTCACCCTCGGCAAGCGCGTCCTGGTTCATCCGGGTGCCGTGATCGGCTCCGACGGCTTCGGCCTCGCCTTCGACCGCGACCACTGGGTGAAGCTGCCCCAGCTGGGCGGCGTGCGCATCGGCGACGACTGCGAGATCGGCGCCAACACCACCATCGACCGTGGCGCGCTGGAAGACACCGTACTGGAAGAGGACGTGCGCCTCGACAACCAGATCCAGATCGCCCACAACGTCTACATCGGCGCCCACACCGCCATGGCGGGCTGCTCGGCCGTGGCCGGCAGCGCGAAGATCGGCCGCTACTGCCTCATCGGCGGCAACGCAGGCGTGCTCGGACACCTCGAACTGGCTGACCGGGTTACCATCACCGCGAAAAGCCTCGTGACGGCATCCATCAAGGAACCGGGCGAATACTCGTCCGGCTCGCCCCTGCAGGAAAACCGCCAGTGGCGCCGCAATGCGGCACGCATGAAACACCTAGACGAGTACGCGCGCCGCCTCGCGGCGTTGGAAAAGGACAAAGGGCAATGACCGAACACAATGCCGCCGTGAAGCTCCCGGTGGACGTCGAGCAGATCCAGCAGCTGCTGCCGCATCGCTATCCGTTCCTGCTGGTGGATCGGGTGACCGAGATCGACCTGGGCAAGACCATCACGGCGATCAAGAACGTCACCATCAACGAACCGTTCTTCCAGGGTCATTTCCCCGGCCACCCCGTCATGCCGGGCGTGCTCATCGTCGAGGCCATGGCCCAGACGGCCGGCCTGCTCACCCAGATCACCAGCCAGGCCGAAGGCCAGGGCGGCAGCCCCCTGTTCTACCTGGTGAAGGTCGACAACGCCCGCTTCTCCGCCGTGGTGGCGCCGGGCGACCAGCTGGTCATGAAGGTGTCCCTGAAGCGCCTGATCCGCGGCATGGGCCTGTTCGAGGCCAAGGCGTTCGTCGACGGCGACGTGGTTGCCAGCTGCGAACTCATGTGCGCCGCAAGGAGCGACAAATGATTCATCCCACCGCGCAGATCGATCCTTCCGCGCGCATCGCGGACAACGTCAGCATCGGTGCGTTCAGCGTCATCGGTGCCGACGTCGTCATTGGCGAAGGCACCACGATCGGTCCGCACGTGGTGATCGAAGGGCCTGCCACCATCGGCCGTGACAACCGCATCCACCAGTTCGCCTCCATCGGCGGTCCGCCGCAGGACAAGAAATGGAAGGGCGAGCGCACGGAAGTGATCATCGGCGACCGCAACCTCGTCCGTGAATTCGTCACCATCAACCGTGGCACCGGCGACGGCGGCGGCGTAACCCGCATCGGCAACGACAACTGGCTGCTTGCCTACGTGCACATCGCGCACGACTGCCAGGTGGGCAACAACATCGTGTTCTCCAACTATTCGGCCCTGGCCGGCCACGCGGAAATCGGCGACTGGACCATCCTGTCGGGCTATTCGGGTGTGCACCAGTTCTGCAAGGTGGGCGCCCATGCCTTCCTCGGCATGGGCTGCCTCGTGGGTTCCGATGTGCCTCCGTTCGTGATGATGGCCAACGAAACGCGTGGCCGTCCGCGTGGCATCAACAGCGAGGGCCTGAAGCGCCGCGGCTTCGACACCGGCCGCATCGCCGCCATCAAGCGCGCCTACCGCACCCTGTACATGCAGGGCCTGCCGCTGGCCGAAGCCCGCGAGCAGTTGCAGTCGCAGGCCGAGGCCAGCGACGACGTGCGCCAGTTGCTCGAATTCCTCGATCGTAGCGAGCGCGCCATCGCCCGCTGATCCGACGGACCGGCGCCCACCCGCGCCGGTCCCCGATACTTTCCCAGGGAGGCCCGTCCGCATGTCCCCGACCCGCCCCTCTCCCCTCATCGCCCTGATTGCAGGTGAGGATTCCGGCGACCAGCTTGGCGCCGATCTCATCGAGGCCCTGCGCCAGCGCTTTCCCGATGCGCGCTTCGTCGGCATTGGCGGGGCACGCATGCTCGCCAGGGGTTTCGACTCCTGGCACGACATCCGCGAACTCTCGGTCATGGGTTTCGCCGAAGTGGTGAAGCATCTTCCGCGCCTGCTACGGCTACGCAAGTCGCTCGTGCAGCGGCTGCTGGCCGAGCGACCCGATATCGTCGTCGGCATCGATGCACCCGACTTCAACCTGGGCGTGGAAAAGCGCCTGAAGGACGCCGGACTCACCACTGTGCACTACGTCAGCCCCTCGGTATGGGCCTGGCGTGAGAAGCGTGCGGAGAAGATCGGCCGCTCGGCCGAACGCGTGCTGTGCCTGTTTCCCATGGAGCCCCCGATCTACGCCAGGCACGGCATCGACGCCCGCTTCGTGGGTCATCCGCTGGCCGACCGTTTTCCGATGGTGTCCGACCGCGCACCGGCACGCGACGCGCTGGGCCTGCCCCAGGACGCACCGGTGCTCGCCGTGCTGCCCGGCAGCCGGCCCAGCGAGATCGAACGGATCGGCGCCATCTTCGTGCAGGCGGCACGCCAGATTGCCAGTGCCATGCCGGCGCTGCGGATCGTGGTGCCCTCGGCCAACGAGCGCGTGCATGCGCGCCTGAAGGAGCTGCTGGCCGGCTTCCCGGGCACGCCGCCGCTGCTTACCGATGGCCATTCCCACGAGGCCATGCTGGCTGCGGACGTCGTGCTGCTCGCGTCAGGCACGGCCACGCTCGAAGCGATGCTGGCCAAGCGCCCCATGGTGGTCGGCTACCGCGTGTCGCCCACGAGCTACCGCATCGCCAAGGCGCTGCGCATGCTCAAGACCGACGTCTACAGCCTGCCCAATATCCTTGCCCGTGCCTGTGGCCTCGGCAATGAGCTGCTGGTTCCCGAGTTCATGCAGGACGATTGCACGGCCGACAATCTCGCGCAGGCCACGCTGCGGATGCTCGGCGACAGCGAGCGACGGGGCACCGTGGTGGCAGCGTTCGAAGTGCTGCACAAGGAACTGCGTGGCGGACTGGAAGGCCAGGCGGCCGACCGTGCCGCCGATGCCATAGCCGACCTGATCCGCCGCTGATGCCCCGCAAGCCCAACGTCACCCGCCAGCTCGCCCGCGATCTCATCATCGCCGGGGTGGATGAAGCCGGGCGCGGCCCGCTGGCCGGACCCGTGGTGGTGGCTGCGGTGATCCTCGACCCGGCGCGGCCCATCCGCGGGCTCAACGACTCCAAACAGCTCAACGAAGACACCCGCGAAAAACTGTACGGCCGCATCGTCGAACGTGCCCTGGCCTATACCGTGATCTTCGTCGAGCGCGAGGAAATCGACCGGATCAACATCTTCCAGGCCACCATGACGGGCATGACCCGCTCGCTCATGGGCTTGTCCATCGCCCCGCAGATGGCGCTGATCGACGGCAACCGCCTGCCGCGTACCCTGCCTTGCGAGGCCCGCGCCGTGATTGGCGGCGACGCCACCGAGCCGGCCATCAGCGCCGCCTCCATCCTGGCCAAGGTCAGCCGCGACCGGCATATGCACGCGCTCGACGAGCGTTTCCCCGGCTATGGCTTTGCCCGGCACAAGGGCTACGGCGTGCCCGAGCATCTCGATGCCTTGGGCCGGCTGGGGCCCTGCGAGGCCCATCGGCGCAGTTTTGCCCCGGTAAAGCGCTGGTTCGAACCGGAAACGCCTCCGGTTGCCGATCTCTTTGCCGAAGCCCTGTCACAAACGTCCTAAAGTTCTGGTTGATCCCGCCGATACGCCTGCCAACGCCCTCCATCTTTGGGCGTATGTCTTGCTCATTGCTTACAGGGACTAACCATGAAGAAGTTCGTTATTGCCACGGCGCTGCTCGCCGCGGCTCCGTTCTCGGCGCATGCCGCCTGCGCCGCCAAGGATTTCAGCATCGAAGGCTTCGCCGTCAAGATCCAGCAGGGTGCTGGCCAGCCGCGTTTCAGCATGAAGGGCGAGCTCGTCAACAAGTGCCCGGAAGCGGCCGCTGCCCAGATCCGCATCGACGCGAAGGATGCCTCCGGCAAGGTCATCGCCAGCAAGCAGGGCTGGCCGGCCGGCACCTCCAACATCGAACCGGGCAAGAGCGTCGATTTCGACCTCGGCCGCCTGTTCCGTTACTCGGCTGACATGCAGGACTACACCGTCGTCGTTTCCGACGTCAAAGCCTGGTAAGTCGTGTTTTCGCGATGCGCGGCCGCCGGCCGCGCATCGTTTCAGATAGGCACCCAGGCCACGCGCTCGCCCGCCTTGAACGCCTCATCCCTTGCCGGCAGCCACGCAAGCACGTGCGCCGATGCCAGGTTGCTGAGCATGTGCGACTCCTGCTTCGGCAGAAGATGCAGCCTCGCCGTACCATCGCCCAGATCCAGACGCATGCGCACCAGCCGGTCGCGCTGGGCATCCGCGTCCATCGATTCCGTCAGCACACCCTGGCTCCATACCGGCTGGACAGCCGTTTCGCCTTCCAGGTGCGATAGCACCGCCCGGGCGTGCACCACCAGGCAGACCAGCACGGCGGCCGGGTTACCCGGCATGCCCAGTAGCGCCTTGCCGTCGCGCACGCCATACCAGAGCGGCTTGCCGGGCTTCTGCGCCACTTTCCAGAAGGAGGCGCGCACGCCCAGGCGATCGGCCACGGCGGGCACGTAATCGCGATCGCCCACCGACACGCCGCCGCTGGTGACCACCAGGTCAGCGCTATCCAGTGCCGCACTCAGCGCCTCTTCGAGCGCCGCTTCGTCATCGGGCACGTAAGCCACCACCGGTTCGCCATAGCCATGCTCGACGAACCATGAACGCAGCAAGGGACCGTTGGCATCGTAGATCTGCCCCGGTCCCAGCGGGTGCCCCACGCGCAGCACCTCGTCGCCCGTCACGAGGACGGCAATGCGCGGCCGCCGATGAACGTCCAGCGTATCGACACCTGCCATGGCCAACGCCGCCACGAGGCCGGAGGTGACGCGCTGGCCGGCATGAGCCAGCACCGTGCCTGCGAGCAATTCCTCACCCTCGCGACGCACTTCGTCCCCGACGCGCACTGCCTGGCGCAGGCAGATGCCGTGTCCATCACGTTCGACGATCTCCTGGCGCGCCACCGCATCGGCGCCATCCGGCAGCATCCCTCCGGTAAGGATGCGCACGGCCTGCCCCGGGCCTACATGCACGCCAGCCGGGGAACCGGCGGCGGCCGTGCCAATGAGCTGGCGGGACGCCACGCCGTCTGCGGCACGAACCGCGTAACCGTCCATGGCACTTTGGGTAAAGCGTGGCAGCGCGATGCGCGCCTTCGGTGATTCCGCAAGCACCGATCCCAGTGCCAGTTCCAGTGGCACACGTTGCACGGACAAGGGAGCCAGCGTGCGCGCGTAGTGTTCGAATGCCTGTCCGAGGGGAAGCAAGGCCATCGTCAGGACTCCCCGCCATAACCGCCCGGGTGGCGTTCGCCAGGGCGAACCGTATCGAGCAGGTGCACGATGCCGGGAAGCGTTGCCGCGAGCGACTCCGAGGCGCCGCCCCGACTGCCGGGAAAGGTGATGAGCAAGGTGTTGCCTGCGTAACCGGCCACACCGCGCGAGAGCATGGCAAATGGCATGCGCCGCTGGCCGAAGGCGCGCGCGGCCTCCATGATGCCCGGTATCTCGGTATCGATCAGGGGGCGGACGGTATCGACGGTGACATCGCGCGGACCAAGACCGGTGCCGCCCACGGTGATGACCAGCGGGGTGCCTTCCGATATGTATCCCCGCAGGGCACCCTGCAGCACCTGCGCATCGTCGGCGATGACCCGGTAAGCCACCGGCGTGAACCCGGCCTCGCCCAGCGCATCGCGCACGAAAGCACCGGCCGTGTCCCGCGCCTGCCCCGCCGCCACTGTATCGGAAAGAACGATCACCGCCGCCTGGCGTGGCTGCGACAACCGGCGCCGATGCTGGGATTTGCCGCCAGTCTTGCGTTCAAGGTGGCAGGCTTCGATATGCAGTTCCTCGGGCTCCGCATACGGCTTGAGCATGTCATAGAGCGTGAGCGCCGCGATGCTAGCGGCCGTGAGCGCCTCCATCTCGACGCCCGTCGGCCCGATGGTCTGCACCTCCGCAATGACACGCACGGAGGCCTCCGCCAGTTCGTAGGTAACCTCAGCCCGGTGGATGGGCAGCGGATGGCACAGCGGGATCAACTCGTCGGTGCGCTTGGCCGCAAGGATGCCGGCGACGCGCGCCGTCTTCAGGGCATCGCCCTTTTCCGTCTCGCCGCTGCGCAGCAGGTCGATGCAGTCCGCTGGCGCATGCAGGGTGGCCGTGGCGCGTGCAACGCGAAGGGAATCCGGTTTCTGGCTGACGTCTTTCATCCGTGACTCGTATGCGTGGGGTGGCGAGGTAAAACGTGAGGGACGTCGTGCCCGTCGTCCCTGATGCAGCAACCTTCGACGAAGGCACTGCTTCCGTCTGCGTAGAACTCCTCCTTCCAGATCGGGGCCCCGTGCTTCACGGCATCCACCGCATACCGGCAGGCTTCGAAGGCTTCCGCGCGATGCGGTGCCCTCACCACGCAGACGATGGCCACATCGCCAATGATGAGGTCGCCGAGCCGGTGTGCGATGCGCACGTACGGCACGCCGAAGCGCTCTTTCGTGGAGGCCTCCACCTCGCGGATGACCCTGGTCGCGACCGGTTCGTAGGCCGTGTAGCGCAGACGCCATACCTGACGACCCTCGTGATGGTCACGTACGGTGCCCACGAAAAGGGCCAGGCCACCGCATTCCGGATGGGCATGCAGCTCAAGCATGGGCTCGACGGCCAGGGGCGTATGAAAAAGAACCTCCATCATCAACCTCCCGCCACGGGTGGAAGCAGCGCGATGCGCCCGTCAGCCGGTACCGGATCGGCACGCCGCACGATCACATCCCCCGAGGCGCATGCACATCGCTCTACGAGGGAAGCGAGTTCTGGGCGTGCAGCCGCCAGTGCGCCCAGCGCCTCTCCGACGGTGGCGTAAACACCATCGAACGGCAGTTCCCTTGCGCCGGCCAGCCGCTCCAGGCTGGCGAAGAATTCGAAAACGATCATGATCGAAAGATATCCGTGGGCGGCCTTCAGCCACCCATTGCATGCATGGTGGTCGCCCTGTCCACCGGACCGGGACGGGACGCGTAACCGGCATCCTTGCGCCACACCGCCGTGCGTACCAGTGCCTCCAGTGCCGTGTCATCGGCGCCTTCGCGCATACGCATGCCGAGGGGCGTTCCGGTAGCCGAAAACAGGCAGGTGAACAGTTCGCCCGTGGCGGTGATCCGCAACCGGTCGCAGCTGGCGCAGAACGGCTGCGACACCGTGGAGATGATGCCGAGCGGGTAATGGCCATCGACAAGGTATGGCGTGGCCGGATCACTACTGCGCACCTGTCGCTCCACACGATGTTCCTCACGCAGGCCAGCGATGATTTCCGCTTCCGTCACCACGGCATCCTTTTGCCAGTGGCCGGGTGCATCCAGCGGCATGTATTCGATGAATCGCAGCGGTAATCCCCGCGCCATGGCCCAGGACAGCAAGGGACGCAGCTGGGACTCGTTGTCGCCACGGACCACGACCGCATTGAGCTTTATCCGTGCCCCCGTGGCCATCAGTGCGTCGATGCCAGCCAGGACCGGCGCCACCTCGCGGCGTGTCATGCGCCCGAAGGTATCCGCATCCAGGGCATCCAGGCTCACGTTGAAGTCGTCGATGCCGGCCGCCACCAGCGCTGCCGCCTGCGGCGCGATGAGCGACGCATTGGTCGTCATGGAAAGCCGCTGCAGCCCTTGCGCCTTCAGTGCGGAAAGGTCTTCCACGCAGGCCTGGAGATCGCGCCGCAGCAGGGGTTCGCCACCGGTCAGCCGGATATGCGTAATGCCTTGCCCGACGAACAGCCGGGCGAGCCTGAGCACCTCGTGTCGCTCCAGCAGGCTCGCGCGCGGCAGCCAGGCCGGATGCTCGGGCATGCAATAGGTGCAGCGGAAGTTGCAGCGGTCGGTAAGCGATATCCGCAGCTTTCGCTTGGTACGACCATGACTGTCGGCGAGTGGGAGCATCATGGCCATAGCGAAACACGTCGGGTGTAAGGCGGGCGTTGCGGGCGCGTCGCGCCCGTGGATGCATCGTGCCAGAGTTCTCGCCAGAAAGGAGCATGACATGCCCGCGAGGGTGCCTGAAGCTGACTTTTCCGCAACGCGTCACACAAAGGCCGAAAAAAAAGGACCGAAATCGGAAAAAAACTTCATGGACCCTATTTTCAGCGGACGAAACCAACGCTAGAGTGAGTCGCCCGCTGGGCACCGGCCGGAACGGCCGCCTCATTCGAATCACGTGACAAGGATAACCATGGCCACTACCAAGAAGCCGGCAAAGAAAACCGCCAAGAAGGCCCCCGCCAAGGCTGCCAAGACCGTAAAGGCTGCCAAGGCCTCGGTCGCCGTCAAGCCGATCAAGGAAACCTTCACCAAGTCGTCGCTCGTCGCGCATCTCGTCGAAGCCACCGGCGTGGTGAAGAAGGACGTCGCCGCCGTGCTGGCCTCCCTCGAGAGCGCCATCCATGCGTCGATCCACAAGAAGGGCGCTGGCGCCTTCACGCTGCCGGGTCTGCTGAAGATCACTGCCGTCAACGTTCCGGCCAAGCCGAAGCGCAAGGGCAAGAATCCGTTCACCGGTGAAGAGCAGGTTTTCGCTGCCAAGCCCGCTTCGGTGAAGGTCAAGGTCCGTCCGCTCAAGAAGCTGAAGGACGCTGCTGCCTGATCTTTCCGCGGTGGTTCGTCCGCCGCGTGATCGAGGCGCACCTGAAAGCCCCCGCCCCTGGCGGGGGCTTTTTTCATGCCATGTAGGAGCGCGCCTCGCGCGCGACAGCCTGGTTTCGAGTGCGTCAGGATTTTCGCCTTGACCGGTCGCGCGCGAGGCGCGCTCCTACAACAGCCGGTGTGCCGAAGGTCATGCTTGACTACAGTTGTCGTCAGGCGCACTCTGCCTACATCTGTAGTCAGAGGATAGGCCATGAACCGCAAGAGTATCGGCGACCAGGAACTCGCCCTCCTGCAGTACATCGAAGAAACCCCGCGAAGCTCGGTGGCCGACGTCTGCGCCGGCTACGGCGAGCCGCGCGGGCTGGCACGCTCCACCGTGCTGACGATGATGGAACGCCTGCGCGCCAAGGGTTACCTCACGCGCCGCAAGCACGACGGCGCGTTCCGCTACAACGCCACCAATGAAACCGGCGAAGTGATGACCGGTGCCGTCGCCCGTTTCGTCGAAAAGACCCTGCAAGGATCCGTCTCCCCCTTCGTCGCCTGGATGGCCGAGCGTGGCCAGGTCAGCGACACCGAACTGGCGGAACTGGAAGCCCTCGTAGGCACCCTGCAGTCACGCCGGAAGGAGCGCTGATATGGACGCCTTTGTCGACGCCCTCCTGCACCGCACGCTCCACGCATCGCTCCAGTCGTTCCTGCTTGCTGCACTCGTGTTCGCCCTGTGCCGGGCCATTCCTTCCCTGTCCGCCTCGCTGCGCGCATGGCTGTGGTGGCTGGTGTCGGCGCAGATGGTGGCTGGCATCGCCTGCCCCGACCTGTTCACCCTGCGCCTGCTTCCTGCGCAGCAGGTCGCCCGCACCGTCACCGCGCCCGTCGACATGAGCGCCATGCCGGACATCGGCAGCCTTGCCGTCACGAGCGAGCCGTCGACGCTGTCCTGGCAGACCGCACTGCTCACGGGCTGGGTCGTGGCTATTGTCGGACAACTCGTTTTTGCGCTCTGGCGCAGCCGCCATCTGCCCGGCCTGCTTCGCCGCGCCACGCCCCACGACGATGTGCGCGTGGAAGCTCTCTGCGCGCGACGCGCACGGGAACTGGGCCTGCGTCGATCCCCCCGGCTCATCGTCTCCGACGAAGTCGTCTCGCCCCAGGTGGTGGGCCTGCTCCGTCACACGATCCTGCTGCCGGCCGACGACACGCTAGCACCGGACGAACTGGACATGGCCCTCATGCACGAACTGGCGCATGTGCGCCGGGGCGACCTGTATCTGGGCTGGGTACCCGCGCTCGCACGCGCCATCTTCTTCTTCCATCCCGCCGCTCACCTGGCCGTACGTGAATACGCGCTGTGCCGCGAGGCCGCATGCGATGCAATGGTCGTGTCGCGTGGCCAGCGTCCCGCGCAGAACTACGGCCGCCTGCTGCTTCGCCTGGGTGTGTCACCTCACCCGCATCACGCCCTGCCCGGGGCGTCCCCCACCTTCCTGAACCTCAAGAGGAGGCTCGTCATGCTCGGTCGTATCCACGAAGCGCCGCCCCGCGCGCTGACCCTTGCCATGGTGTGCGTCGTCACGATGGCCGCCGCCCTCCCCTGGCGCATCGTGTCTGCCACGGACAACACGCCAACGTTCGTGACGGTGCCTCCGGCGCCCCCTGCTCCGCCCATGGCGCCTGCACCGCCGCCGCCCCCTGCACCTGCGGCCCTGGCAACCCCTGCCCCGAGGCCAGCACCCGCCGTACCGCGGGCACCTGCTGCACCGAGGACGCCTCACGTCATGACGACCTCGTCGAGCAACGTCAACATCGTGACCGTCACGGATGATCCGAAAAATGCCTTCATCTATCGCGACAACGACATCAGTGTGATGAGCGGCAGCTCCCACGACTTCGAGCGTGCCGATGCCCTGCGCAAGGACAACGGATACTTCGCGTGGTATCGCGACGGCAACAAGGCATGGGTGTTGCGCGACCCGGCTTACCTGAAGCGTATCCACGATGCCTACGCACGGGCATCGAAGGCCACCGACCTGCCCCAGCAGACAGCCGACCGCCAGCAGCGACTGGATCGCGAACAGGAAGCCCTGAACGAGCAGATGTCCAAGCTGTCGGAACGACAGTCCGAACTGGCCGAACGCAACAGCAACCCTGCCAGCCCGGAAAGCGCTGCCGGCTTCGCACAGGGCCACGCCACCATCGCCCAGGAGCAGGCTCTCATCGGCCTCAAGATGGGCAACCTGGCCCGTGAGCGCGCCGTGGAAGCCCGCAAGCTGGCCGAGCAGAACCAGCGCCAGCAACAGGCGGCCGAATCGGCCACCCGCGAGGTGAACCAGATCCTCGCCGACGCGGTGCGCAACCACGTGGCGGTGGAAGCCCACTGACGATTCACCTGCACTCCGGTATCGTGGGCGTTTTCGCGGGATACCGCGAAACGTCCCCTTCCCCGGAGGCAATATGCGACTTGAATCGGGCACGGTCATCGAGACGACCGCGCTGCTCTTCGACATGGATGGCACGCTGGTGGATTCCCGCGTGGTGGTCGAGAAAATCTGGAAGCGCTGGTGCGACGCGCACGGCCTCGACTGGGATTACGTCCTGCCCCGCCTGCACGGCGTGCGCATGTACGACTCGGTGAAGGAATTCACCCCGGCCGGTTACGATGTCGAGGCCGAATTCGAGAAGCTCTACAAGGAAGAGCTTGAAGATGTAGACGGCATCGTCCCCATCCCCGGCGCCGTCGAACTGCTGGCATCCCTGCCGCCGGATGCATGGACCATCGTCACCTCCGCCGACACGCCACTGGCCCTCGCACGCCTCGGCGCCGCCGGTATCAAGGCTCCCCCACGCATGGTCGCTGGCGAAATGGTCGCCAACGGCAAGCCGCATCCTGAGCCCTACCTGCTGGGCGCCAGCCGCATGAACGACACGAAGGACTTCCTCGTCTTCGAGGACGCCCGCGCCGGCATCGACTCCGGCCTGGCGGCCGGTGGCCGCGTCATCGCCATCGCAGGCGACCACCCGGAGGAAGTGCCGGACAACGTGGAATGGGTGACCGACCTCACCACCCTGCGCTACGCCGGCACGCACAACGGCAAAATCCACCTCCACGTCCTGTAGGAGCGCGCCTGCGCGCGACCGTTTGATACGTGGCGTCTCCGACTGAGGGAGCCCCTACCGAAGGTGTGGGAGCCGATCGCATCGGCGATGTTGCGCTCCGTAGTAAAGCAGCCCGTGTGGTGCGTCGCTCCGTAGGGTGGGCTCGCCTGTCGCCCTCGCATCGGCGCTCATACGTGGCGGTGCAGAGGCGACGGGGGCGGCCCTTGTCGCTCCGGCCTGCGGTGTCCCTCGGGAAAGGAGGAGCCGCTTCGCGGCTCGGTGTCTTATGGCTTCGCCCCTTCGGGCGCGGGGAGCGGGCGGGGTTTCCTGACTCGGCTCCTGCCTCGGCAGGAAAGGCCGGCCTTCCTGGCCGGCCCCGCTACGCGGCCTTATCCGCCCGCTCCCCTCACCTCCATCAAGTCGCGCCAAGGGCCGCCCCCGCCGCCTCTCCCCACGTGATCGCAGGCTGTTGTAGGAGCGCGCCTGCGCGCGACCGGTTGTAGCGAACACCATCATCGTTTCGATTCAACCGGTCGCGCGCAAGCACGCTCCTACAGTGGGGGTCAGTAGACGTCGCGGCGGTAGCGGGTGGTGGTTAGCAGGTGTTCTACGGCGGAATGGCCCAGGATGTCGCGTAGTGCGCTGTCTACACCGGGCGCCATGCCGGCGAGGCTGCCGCAGACGTAGATGGATGCGCCTTGGTTGATCCAATGGCGCAGGTGGCCTGCGCACTGGCGCAGATGATCTTGTACGTAGCGGGGACCTTCGGCGTCGCGTGACCAGATGAGGTCCAGGCGTTCGATGCAGCCTGTCGCCTTCCAGCGCTCCAGTTCGTCGACATGCAGACGATCGATCGCCGCGTGGCGCTCCCCATAGAGCAGCCAGTTGCGGTGATGGCCTCGCGTGATGCGCGTTTTCATCAATGCGCGCAGGCCTGCGATGCCGGTGCCGTTGCCGATGAGCAGCAGGGGGCATGCGTCGTCGGGGGCATGGAAACCGGGGTTACTGCGGATGCGCAGGTCGATCGTGTCGCCTTCGGCGGCTATGGCGGTGAGCCAGCCAGAGCCCTGGCCAAGTCGCCCGCCTTCGTCGCGCATCTGACGTACGACGAGGTGGAGTTCACCGTCGGCGGGGATGGAGGCGATGGAGTATTCGCGGTGAGGCAGTGTTAGCTCGTCGTCCCTGGTTTTGCGGGGGCCGATTTCTGCGATGTCTCCCGCAGCCCAGGCAAGTCGGGTGGGATCATCGGGAACCAGTGCGAGGTGGAAGCAGGGCTGCCCGGCGCTGCCGGGGTTGAGCAGGCGACGCTCGCGCAGTGTCCAGAGGGCGTAGTCCGGGCGCTTCCAGTCGGCGCTGTCGCTGGCCCCTGCCACATGCGTCAGCTGGTGCTGCCAGTGGCGTAACGCGCCGTCGTCGCCGTTGTTTACTTCGACGAGATCGAACCAGGTGCTGGCGCCGCTTTCGCGCAGCCAGCGGTCGAGTTCGTGGCCGAAGGCGCAGAAATCTTCGTAGTCGCGGTCGCCGAGTGCCAGTACGGCGTAGCGCAATCCCTGAAGCGCCGGATGGGTGGACATGACGTTACGGCGAAAACCCGTGGCAAGGTCGGGAGCGTCGCCTTCGCCCGTGGTGCTGACGATGAAAAGTGCCTGCTGGACGGCGAGCAGGCGCTTTTCGTCGACCTGCGAGAGTGATAACAGGTCGACCTGCCTGCCTGCGGAGCGCAGGCTGTTTGCCGTGCGCTCTGCGAGTTCTGTCGCGAAACCCGTCTGCGATGCATGGATGACCATGATCGCACCGGATGCCGGTAACGAGGGCGGGCGCGCAAGTCCGCGACGTGCGGACCGCCAGGTGTATGCGCCCCATGCCAGCGCCACGACGGCGGCGAGTGCTATGCGTTCCGGCGTGGCAAGGCGCGCACCGTGAAAGTCGTGGAGAGTGCTGAAACCCAGCACCACCGCCATGAGCGCAAGGCCGATAAGCGCCTGCCCTGTAACCGACTTCATGGGCTGGCCTGTTTCAACGCAGCGGCGAAGGCCGGTGACATGCGTTCTTCGAAACGTCCGTCCTTGCCGTAGAGGATGAACATCACGGCTACATGGTGGGCCTTTGCGTAGGCCATGCCTTGCTCGGGCCCCAGCACGGTCATCGTGGTGCCCATCGAATCGGCATGCATGCAGTCGTCGGCAAGGATGCTGACGGAGGCGACACGATGGGCCACCGGATAGCCGGTGCGTGGATCGATATGGTGCGAGTAAAAACGCCCGCCGCTTTCGAAGAAGTGGCGGTAGTCGCCGGATGTGGCGATGGCTTTGTCGGTCAGCGCGATGACGCGCTGTACCTCATCCGGGTCGTCAACGGCACCTGCCGCCGCGCCAGGGCGTTCGATGCCGACGTGCCATGGGCTGCCGCCGGGTTTGCGGCCCTTGCCGCGCAACTCGCCACCCACTTCCACCAGATAGGCCCGGATGCCCGAGCGATCCAGGAAGCGTGCGACCTGGTCTACGCCGAAGCCTTTGGCCACGGAGGAAAGATCCACGTAGATACCGCCCGGCTGAAAGGCGCGGTGGGTGGCGTCATCCAGGCGGATGCGTGACCAGCCGACGCGTGCGCGTGCGGCTTCGACGGTGCTGGGGTCCGGGGCTTCGTGTGGGTGTTTGTCGGGGCCGAACCCCCAGAGGTTTACCAGGGGGCCAACGGTCGGATCGTAGGCACCGCCGGAGTCTTTTGCGAGCGACAGCGCGTAGCTGAGTACCGTATAGAACTCGGGTGGCAGGGTTTGCCAGGTACCTGCGGGAGCACGGTTGAAGCGGCTGAGGTCGGACTCGGCTTCGTAGGTGCTCATCTGCGCGACGACGCGATCCACTTCGGCCTGGATGCCGTTGCGGATGGCGGTGTCGTTCGCGCCGTCGGGAAGCACCGCGTTGACGGACCAGGTGCTGCCCATGGTTTCGCCTTCGAAGCGGCGCACTTCGGTGGCAAGGGTGATGACGGGGAGAAAGAGCAGAAGGAACACAGCCCCCCTGTAGGAGCGCGCCTTGCGCGCGACCGGCATGGCGAGAACGCCGAGAATTCTCGTGATAACCGGTCGCGCGCAAGGCGCGCTCCTACAAGAGGTAGTGCCGCTTGTCATTGCGGCAGCACTTCCAGCGTGGCGGTGTAGGCCGCGCGGCGGGTCTTCGCTTCCTTGACCGTGGTCTTGTTGTCTTCGGTGGATGCGTTCACCCAGTACATGCCGGCCTTCGGGAAGGCGAAGCCGAACTTGCCGTCGGCATCGGTCGTGGTGTCCATCTCGTCCTGCGCATCGCGATAACGCGTGGCACCGGCCACGGCAACCACCTTCAGGTTCGCGGCGGGCTTGCCATCGAGCAGCAGCTGGAAGCTGGCCTTTTCCCCCGCCACCAGATCATTGGGCTGCGTCACCGGCACGAGTTCCAGCCCCTTGCCGGTGGGCTTCAGCGCTACGCCGCCGGGCTTGCCCTGGGTGACGAAGGTTTCGACGCGCGAAGCCATCTCGCTCACCTGCACGTTCTTCGCGTTGGCCGGGATACCTGTCCTGAGTTCGTCGGCCTTGCCGCGCCAGCGCTTTTTCTGGCCGTCCGCTTCGTAGCTCGCGAACAGGCCCTGGTTGACCATCGCAAGGCGATACGTGCCCTTCTGCGGCACGGGCAGGTCGAAGGCGCTGCGATATTTGCCGGTCCACGGATTCTCCGGCTTCACCTGCGAGCCGTCCGGTGCGGTGATGACCAGCTGGTCGAGCTGTGCGGGGAAGTGATCCGGGTAGTAGAGATCGTTGGAAATCGCGGCATCGACAGTCACCCACGCATCGTCGCTGGAGACGACCGTGGCGGAAGGGACCATCCACATCTTGTGCGCCTGCGCAGCGAAGGGCAGGACGAGGGCCGCACACAGCGCGGCACGAACGAGGGCGTGCTTCATCGGAGTCTCCCTTTACGGATTGATATCGAGGCTGATCTGGCCGAGTTCTTCGGAACCCTTGGCCGAAAGGTGCACCGGCGCCGTGGCCGGCCAGTCGAACGCGATGCGCTGGGCTTCGCGGCCGCCGACTTCACGCGCCGCTTCCACCACCAGTTCGTAATGTCCCGGTGCCAGCGTGCCCAGCGGCGGCTTGCCGCCGGTGAAGCGCAGCTGGTGCTGGCCGGCGGGGCGCGTCGCGCCGGAGACGCCGTCGATCGGCATCGCCTGTTCGCGACCACTGCGGCGCCACCACTGGCGCATGTCCTTCAGCCACTTGGTGCCTTCGCCGTCGGCCTTTTTCACGTCGTACCAGACGGCCAGATTGGCGGCGACGCTGTGGTCTTCGCGCTCGATCCACACGGCCACGTAAGGGCGGTGATATTCCGCAACCTTCAGCGTGGGGATCTCCACCGTGAGATTCATGTCGGCGGCAAAGGCCGGTGCAGCGGCAAGCCCGAGGGCCAGGAACAGGAAACGACGCATGGAATGTCCCGTCAGTGGATGAAAAGAAGGGCGACAAGCAGCGGCAGCACGAACCCGAGGGCCACCATCGGCCAGGTCATGCCGCGCTGGCCGGCATGCATCTTGAGCAGCAGCAGGCCGGTGAGCGCGAAGACCACGCAGGCCAGCGCGAACACGTCGATGAACCAGCTCCACACCGGGCCCGTATTGCGGCCCTTGTGCAGGTCGTTGAGATAGGCGAGCCAGCCGCGGTCGGTGACCTCGTAGTGAACGTCACCGGTTTCACGGTCGATGCTCACCCAGCCATCGCCGCCGGGGCGCGGCAGCGAGACGTACACCTCGTCGTTGCTCCAGTCGCCCGGCTTGTTTGCGACATCGGCGCCGGTGCGCTCCGCGACGAAGGTCGCGATCGCAGGTGCCAACGGTGCGGACTTCGTGTCCTGGGGTGCCACGAGCTGGCCGCGCAGGCCCTCCGGGAGGAGGGCGTCCTTCTGTTCCACCCGGGGCGCGGCCTCGATGCGGGCCGCATGATTCAGCGTGAAGCCGGTTACGGAAAACAGCAGCAAGACCACCAGCGACACGGCGGAACTGATCCAGTGCCAGCGATGCAAGTGTTTGATCCAGAAAGCGCGGCGTTGCCGGTCCACGGTGTCGCGCATAGCTGGAAGGTCCCCGGGGGCAATTGGCAAAAACATGCGAATGTTAAAATAAACGCGAATCGTTCGCAATTAATGACTTAACGCTTTCCTGCGAACCTGCCGTAAGCGTGCCGCCAGCGCATGCGTCCCTGCCCTGCCCCGGCGTATGCTTGGCACCATGCGCATCCTTCTCGCCGAAGACGACACATCGATCGCCGCCGCCGTACGCTCCTCGCTCGAACAAAGTGGTCACGCCGTGGACCACGTGACCGACGGGGTGACCGCCGACAACGCGCTGCGTGACCACGAATACGACCTGCTCGTACTCGACCTGGGCCTGCCCAAGCTCGACGGCAGCGACGTCCTTGCGCGCGCGCGAAAACGCGGCAACAGCCTACCCGTGCTGGTGGTGACGGCCCGCGAGGGCCTGAAGGAGCGCGTGCGCGTGCTCGACCTGGGTGCCGACGATTACCTGCTGAAACCGTTCGCGCTGGTGGAGTTCGACGCGCGCGTGCGCGCACTGCTCCGCCGTCGCACCAGCAATGGCACGCCGGAGTTCCGTATCGCCCGCCTGCGCCTGGATATACCCGGTCATCGCGCCTGGATCGGCGACCTGCCGCTCGACCTCACGGCACGTGAGTTCGGCCTTATCGAAGCCCTGGCCACCCGGGTCGACAAGGTGACCAGCCGCGCCCAGCTCGTCGAGGCGCTGTGCAACTGGGACGAAGACCTCACGGACAACGGCCTGGACATCGCCCTGCACCGCCTGCGCAAGAAGCTCCAGGGCTCCGGCACCAGCGTGCGCACCATCCGCGGCCTGGGCTACCTGCTCGAAGAAACCGCGGATGCCTGACCGCCGTCACGCGGCCCAGCGGCCGCCGCGGCCCAGCCTGCGCCGCCGCCTGCTCACCTTCCTGCTGGTGCCCGTGCTGGTCGTGCTCGTGCTCGATACGGTGATCGGCTATTTCATCGCGCTGGCGTATTCCAACCACATCCACGACACCGACCTGTCCGACCAGGCTCTCACCCTGTCAGAGCTGATCGGCAACGATGCACTCAGCGGCGAGCTCTCGGAACAGGCCCGGTTCCTGCTCGAATACGATCCCGACGGCCGCAATTACTACACGGTGGTCAGCGACCGGCACGGCCGGATTGTGGGCAACGCCGAGCTGGACGGCCCCGAACGCAACGTGCACGTGGACGCGCCGCCGCGCCTCTATGACACCACGCTCGGCCGTCGCCCCTTGCGCGCTGCGATCATGCGCGTGCCCAACCGCCACGAAGACGGCGACATCCTGACGATCACCGTGGCGGAAAACCTGCGCGACCGCCACATCCGTGCCCGCGAGATCCTGTTTCTCACCCTGCCGATGCAGGCCCTGCTGATTGCCGCCGTGCTGCTGCTGGTGTGGTTCGGCGTGAGCCACGGCCTGGGCGTGCTGGAACCGCTGACCACGCGACTCGGACGGCGCGGCCACGACCTGGGGCCGATCGGCGAGGAAGACGTGCCCATCGAAATCCTGCCGCTCACACGCACCATCGACGACCTGTTCGCCCGCATGCGCAACATGATCGGCCTGCAGGAGCGATTCATCGCCGATGCCGCGCATCAGTTGCGCACGCCGCTGGCCGGCATCCAGATGCATGTCGAACGCTACGAGGGCATGGAAGACCCCGCCCAGCGCATCGAAGCCATGCGCCACGTGCATCGCCTGGCTGCCCGTGCGGCGCGCACCTCGGCACAGCTGCTGGCGCTCACCCGCACGCAGTCGCCCGATCTGCCCGACCACGATGGCATGGCCCTCATCGACCTCAGCCAGGTCGTGCCCGAGGCCGTGTCGATGCGCGTCCACCAGGCCATCGCGCAGGGCGTGGACCTCGGCTACGAAGGGCTCGAACGCCCGTGCTTCATCCGTGGCGATGCGTTGCAGATCCAGGAAACCATCGACAACCTCGTGGACAACGCCTTCCACTACGCCGGTCGCGGCCATAGCGTCACCGTGTCGGTGGAAGACGCCGTCGGCGATATCGTGCTGGCGGTGGAAGACGATGGCCCCGGCGTACCCGATGCCTTCCTGGCCCAGCTGGGCGAGCGCTTCTTCCGCGTGCCCGGCAGCGATGAAGACGGCACGGGCCTTGGCCTTGCCATCGTCGAGAGCATCGCCGAACGCCACTCCGCACGCGTGGAATTCATGCACGGCGAGGTGGGTGGCCTGCGTGTCGAGATCCGTTTCCCTGCCCCGGGGCCGCACCACAGCACCTGACAGGCCCCGCCCAGCCCCGGAAAGCCACATGAAACCGGAGGCATGGCACCATGTCATCATTGAAAGTCCCTGAAGGGCAGAGGCGTCCAGTGAGCGAGACGGCGGAATTCCAGTTCGAAGGCGGGCGCGATGGCGTCCTCCTCATCCATGGCCTGACCGGCACCCCCACCGAGATGCGACTCGTCGGCAAGGGGCTGAACCGCGCGGGTTTCACCGTCGTGGGCGTGCAGTTGGCGGGTCATTGCGGCACCGAAGACGATCTTCTGGCCACCACCTGGCAGGATTGGTACGACAGCGTGGAGAAGGCTGCCGAGCAGCTGCGCGGCAAGGTCGACCGCCTGTTCGTGGCCGGCCTGTCCATGGGCGCCGTGCTGGCGCTGCGCCTTGCCGCCACGCGGCCGGAGTGGGTCTCGGGCGTGGGCGTGTTCGGCGCCACGTTCCGCTACGACGGCTGGTCCATGCCCTGGATCGAGCGTCGCTTCAACTTCCTGCTGCCCATCCTCAAGTCGCTGGGCATCGGCAAGAAAGTGAGCTTCCAGGAAAAACCGCCCTACGGCATCCGTGACGAGCGCCTGCGCGCGCAGATCAGCTCGGCCATGCTCTCGGGCGACAGCAAGAGCGCCGGCCTGCCGGGCAATCCCTGGTTCGCCGTGGCCGAGATGATGGCCCTGGCACGCGACACGCGCCGTCGCCTGCCGCAGGTCACCGCACCGTGCTTCATCGCCCATGCGGTAGACGACGACATCGCGAGCGTCCGTAGCA
Organism: Luteibacter anthropi; assembly: GCF_023699965.1. Classification (NCBI taxonomy): domain Bacteria; kingdom Pseudomonadati; phylum Pseudomonadota; class Gammaproteobacteria; order Lysobacterales; family Rhodanobacteraceae; genus Luteibacter; species Luteibacter anthropi. The sequence continues at coordinate 2,786,711 of NZ_CP077072.1, read as the reverse complement.
ATGCCGACCTCGTCGCGCGCCGGGTCAGCGGCCCCATTGAGATTCTTCTGCTTGGCGACAGCTATCACATGATCACGGTCGACCGCGAACGTCGCCTGCTGATCGAGCGCACCGCCGACTTCTTCAGCCGGATCGCGCGCGACGCACGTCCCACACGCATGGCAGCCTGACCGCATGAATGGTCTGGTTGTCGCGTTGTGGATCGCGAACGTCGTACTCGATACCGGTGGCCAGCTGGCCTTCAAGGCCGCCGCCAGCGATGAACGCGCGGGCGATGGCCTCGCCCGCTGGAAGTACATGCTGGCCCGCCCGTGGATCTGGACAGGCATCGGCTGTTATGTCGCCGAATTCCTCGTGTGGATCGCCTTCCTCTCGCTGGTACCGCTCTCCGAGGGCGTGCTGCTGGGCTCGATCAACATCGTGGCGATCATGGTCGCGGGCCGCTTCCTGTTCAACGAAAAACTGAGCCCGCTGCGGGTCACCGGCATCCTGCTGGTGGCCGCGGGCGTGGCCATCGTGGGTGTGGGTACATGAAGCGCTTCTATCTCATCGGCTTCGCCATGCTCATGGCGTTCGACACGCTGAACCTCGTCTGCTTCAAGATGGCCGGCAGCCATGCGCTGCCCGTAGAGATGAGCACCGAGTGGGTGATGCGCGTGTTCTCCCATCCGTGGATCTACGGTGCGGTGGTCGGCTATATCGGCGCTTTCCTCACCTGGATGAGCCTGCTCAAGCACGCGCCCATCGGGCCGGCATTCGCGGCGTCGCACCTGGAAGTGATCAGCGTGATGGTGCTGTCGTGGTGGGTCTTCCACGAGCCGATCGGCATGCCGCAGATCATCGGCGCCGTGGCGATCATCGCCGGCATCGTCTGCCTGGCCTTCGCCGAGAGCGACGACGAGACCAGCAGCGATGCGGTTACGGCCTGAGCGCGAATCGCCGCCCACTGCCGGCCTGCCGCTAGGCCTGCACGACCTCGCCGGCTCCGTCGCCGCGCCGCTCACCGCGCAGGCGGCGACATGGCTGGGCGTTGAAGAAGTCCAACTGGAATGCTCGGGGACGGCGGCGCTCACGGTAGCGCTGACCGCCTTGTCGGAACACGCGCCCTCCCGCCGGGAGGTCGCCATCCCCGCCTATACGTGTCCACTGGTGCCCCTGGCAGTGCGCCGCGCGGGTCTCGTGCCCCGCCTGGTCGACCTGCTTCCCGGTCACTTCGACATGGACCCGCAGCGCCTCGCCGAGGCCTGCGGCGAACAGACACTGGCCGTGGTGCCCACCCATCTCGGCGGCCGCCTGGCTGATGTCGCCACGGCCAATGCCATCGCCCACCCTGCCGGCGCGCTCACCATCGAAGACGCTGCGCAGGCGCTGGGCGCACGTCTCGACGGCGGCTTCGCGGGCACACGGGGTGATATCGGTTTCTTCAGCCTGGCAGCCGGCAAAGGCCTGTCCATCTTCGAAGGCGGCCTGCTGGTCGCGCAGGACGAGGCGTGGCGCGCGCGTTTTCGCCGTGCCAGCAAGCGCATCGCCCGCTGGCATCCCGGCTGGGAGTTGCGCCGCACGCTCGAACTGCTCGGCTACACGGCACTGTATCGCCCACGCGGCATGGCCCTCGCCTATGGCAACGACATGCGCCGCTCGCTGCGCAAGGGCGACCTCATCGGCGCGGCAGGCGAACACTTCAGCGCCGATTTTCCCCTGCACACCGTGGGACGCTGGCGCCGCGCCGTCGGCGCCAGGGCCTTCCCGCGACTGGCGCAATTCATCGACATCACCACGGCGCAATCTCGCGCGCGATTGCCGCGACTGGCATCGATCCCCGGCGTGCACGCGTTCTCCGACGAAGGCGGCACCTGGCCTTACCTGATGTTGCGCATGCCCGACGAACGCACACGCGATGCGGTGCTCGCACGGTTATGGGCATCACGATACGGCGTGGCACGCATGTTCATCCACGCCCTGCCCGACTACGACTACCTCGGCAGCATGCCCGGTGGCGATAACGTCCCCCACGCCCGCGACTTCGCGGCGCGCACGCTCACCATCACCAACAGCCCCTGGCTCGACGACGTAGCATTCGAACACGTATGCGCCGTCATCGAAGCCACCGTAGCCCTCTCCTGACACACACCCTGTAGGAGCTCGCCTTGCGCGCGACCGGCCAGGCGAGACGTTGACGACATTCGCGACAACCGGTCGCGCGCAGGCGCGCTCCTACAGCAAGCCGCGATCACGTTGGGAGAGGCGGCGGGGGCGGCCCTTGGCGCGACTTGACGGAGGTGAGGGGAGTGGGCGGAAAAGGCCGCGTAGCGGGGCCGGCCAGGAAGGCCGGCCTTTTTCGCCGAGGCAGGAGCCGAGTCGAAAAACCCCGCCCGCTCCCCGTGCCCGAAGGGGCGCAAGCCATAAGACACTGAGCCGCGCAGCGGCTCCTCCTTTCCCGAGGGACACCGCAGGCCGGAGCGACAAGGGCCGCACCCGTCGCCTCTAAGCCGCCACGTGCCAGCGCCGAGTGCGAGGCCGTTAGGCGAGCCCTTCCTACGGAGCGACGCACCACACGGGCTGCTTTACTACGGAGCGCGAAATTGCCGATGTGATCGGCTCCCACACCTTCGGTAGGTGAGCCCCTTTTCAACTGGCGACGCCACGTATCAAACGGTCGCGCGCGAGGCGCGCTCCTACAACGGCGGGTCAGGCTTTGCCTTGTTCTACCAGGGTGAGGGCGACCTTGTCGCGCAGGTAGACCGGCAGCGCCAGTTCCGGGGCCACCGCCTCGCCGGCGCGGAAGCGCTTTGCCGCGATTTCCGCCACGTGGCGTGCCTGTGGATAGCGCAAGCCCTCCGACGAGCGGACAGGCGCATGAATACGCTCGCGCAACACGGAGGCGTAGGTCTCCCAGCCCGTGCCGACCACATGCCATGCCGAGGCTTCCGGCAGGATGAGTGCGGCGGCGGTATCCACGCGTTCGCGATCCAGCAGCGTCACGCTGCCGTCGTTCTCGCGCTTCCACGCAGCCACGTAGATCTCGCCCATGCGCGCATCGATCACGGAAAGAATGGCCGCGTCGTCCTCAGGGGCTTCCAGCGCCAGCGCCTCCAGCGACGACACCGTGACCACCGGGATATCCAGTGCCAGCGCCATGCCTTGCGCCAGTGACACGCCCAGGCGCACGCCCGTGAACGCACCCGGCCCACGGCCCACGGCGATGCCCTGCAAGGCCTCGCGCTTCAGCCCGGCTTCTGCCAGCAGTTCGTCCGCCATCGGCAGCACCAGCTCGGCGTGTCTGCGGGGGGCGATCTCGCTGCGCTCGATCACTTCATCGCCGTGCACGAGGGCGACGGAGCAGGCTTCGGTGGAGGTTTCGATGGCGAGGTAATTCATGGCGTTTCCGGCGTTGGGTTGAACGGCACGCCATAGGCGTACCAATCGATGCGGCGGGTCAGGTACATGAGGAGCGCAACCACTGCCACGAGCACGACCGAGCCGATCAGCAGGGCGTACTGCTCCGCACCGATCAGGCCATACAGTATGGCGTAAACCAGGGCCAGCACGCCGCCCAGCAACAGGCCGGCCCGGCGCGCCCGCAGCACCGCCGTGGCATAGCCACCCACGATCAGCACCACCGCGGCCGCGGCCACGACATAGGCCCAGCCAAAGCCGATCTGCTCGGACAACGCCAGAAGGAGCACATAGAAGCTCGCCATCGCCGCCCCCACCAGCAGGTACTGCACCGGATGCAGGCGCAAGCCCTTCAGTACCTCGAACAGGAAGAACGCCACGAAGGTCAGCGCGATGAACAGCAAGCCGTATTTACCCGCACGGTCGTTCTGCTGGTAGACACTGCCGGGCTGGTACAGCGTGACGCCGAACGACGAGGGTTCCAGTCGCTCGGAGACGTCGCGATCCCCTGCGTCCCAATGCTGCCCATAGGAGCGATTGAGATCCAGCACCCGCCAGTCGGCGTCGAAACCCCTGGCCGTCACCGATCGGGTGCCTGGCAACAAGGCGCCGATGAAACTCGGATCAACCCACGGCGAGCGGATGCGCACGCTGTTCGAGCGCGCCAGGGGCAGTACGGAAAACGATTCGGTACCTGCAATACGCAGGTTCAGCGCGAAATCCACGGGTGTATCGCGCTCGGGATCGACAGGCATGGGCACCGACAGCACCGTATAGGGCCCCATGCGCGCCGTGGACGACGCCAGCCGCGCCGGATGCCCGTCGACCGTGAACGATGTAATGCCTTGCAGGCCTCGCGTGTCTGCAATCAGCAGGCGAAGTTCTGCCTTGTCGCTGTCCCATCGCGTATCGCTTCCCGTGGCAAGGCGCCGGATATCCGCCGGCTGGATACGACCACGGACGGCCACCTCCCCCGTGTAGATGGGCACCTCGTACATGCCCACCCGGCGACGATCCACGGCGAGGTCCGCCACGGTATCCAGTTCGTCGGCAAGCACGATCTCCGAGGATTCCCGCACGCCCAGCGACTTGCCGTCGCTGCTGCGAACCTCCGTACGCGTCGGCACCGACAGCACGAGGCCACCAAGGGTCTGTGCCCCGCCCCAGCCTTCGGCCACGCGGGTGGATGCGTTATGGCGCATCTGTTGTCTCTCGCGCACGAGTCCGTCCGACTGCGACAACGGAATCAGCATGAGCAAGGCGAGCAGTCCGATGCCAAGAACCTTGGCGGTAATGGATTGCGTCCAGCGAAGCATCGGCGGTGTCCTTTCGTAGGTAGTCGCCCCGGATGCTGTGGGTTGCTCCTGTTGCCGTGCGGCGGCGCGAATGGCGATGCGCGGGCAATCGAGGGCGAAAAGAGGCGAAGACCTGAGCAACTTCGCAGGTTTTCGTGAGAGTGTTCTCATGACAGGAGGACGCTTTCATGGCGAGCATCGGGGCAGTCCACATGCGAGGCCCCGTCATGCCGCCCGCCCAGCTTGCGATCCCTCTTGCCATCCTTCTCGGTGCCCTGCTCGCCCTGGCCATGTCGCCCGCGCCGGGAGATGCGTTTCTACTCCGGCAGCGGCTGCTTGCACCCGCCTACCTGGACGACCAGCCACCGATGCGCATGCTGCGGATATCCATCGGTCCCGGAGCCTCGCTGCCCTGGCATCGCGACGCCTTGCCCGACTCGGGCTATCTGGTCGAGGGCGAGCTATGGCTGGTGGAGCGGGATGGCAGCGAGACCGTGATTCGCCCGGGCGATGCGCTGGCCGAGCGCCTGGACGTTGCCAGCATGGGTTCTGCCGGTCCGCGGGGCGCCACGGTCATCGTCTTCTACGCGAAAGAGGCCTGATGCCCCGCTCAGTCCGGCGCGTGCCCGGCTTGCAGGAAGGCCACGGCTTCCGCCAGTTCGCGCGTCCTCGGCATCGGCGGCAGGCTCGCCAGAAACAAGCGGCCGTAGCCCTTGCTGGACAGGCGCGGATCGCAAAGCACCAGCACGCCGCGATCATGCACGTCACGGATAAGGCGCCCCACACCCTGCTTGAGCGCGATCACCGCCGTAGGCACCTGCCAGCCCATGAAGGGGTTGATTCCGGCCGCCTCAAGGGCCTCCAGGCGCGCCTGGAGCACCGGGTCGTCGGGCATGGCGAACGGGAGCTTGTCGATCACCACCACGCCAAGGGCATCGCCTGCCACATCCACGCCCTCCCAGAAGCTGGCCGCGCCCAGCAGCACGCCTCGCCCGCTCTGGCGGAATTCCTCCAGCAGGCGGTGACGAGGTGCCGTGCCCTGCACGAACAGCGGCCAGGGCACCCGCCCCTCCATCAGTTCGGCGGCACGGCGCAAGGCGCGATGAGAGGTGAATAGCAAAAAGGCGCGGCCGTCGGATGCGTCCAGGATCGGCCGGATCGCAGCCACGACCTTGTCCGTGTAATCGCGGGCGGCGGGTTCGGGGAGATCCTTCGGCAGATAGGCCAGCGCCTGGCGGCCGTAATCGAAAGGGCTTTCCACATGCAGCGTGCGCGGGTCTTCAATGCCCAGCTGGCGGGCAAAATGCTGGAAGTCACCGGCGATGGAGAGCGTGGCCGACGTGTGGATCCACGCCGCATCCGTCGACATGCGCATGGCGCGCAATGGTGCCGAGAGATCCAGGGGCGTAGCGTGCAGCGCGAAGCCACGTGGCCAGGTCTCGTACCAGCGGACATCCGACACCGAATGCTCTTCGGCGATGCGATCCAGGCGCAGGCTCAGCATCTGCGCGCGCTCATGCACATTCGCCAGGCCGCGCGAGCGTTCGCCCAGCCCTGCCAGAAGATCCGCCAGCGCCGCCACGACATCGCGAAGCTCGGTCAGCAGTGCATGCACGGCCTCGTGGCGGTCGAGCGCCCCGATGGGGCCGCGCTCGGGCAACGGGTCCATCGCCAGGCGCAGGCGCCGGACCAGGTCCTGCACCACGTCCACCGGCTCCAGCAGCTGGCTGGTGGCACCGGTCACGCCCTGCGCTTCGGTCAAGGCGTCCTGCGCCAGCTCGGTCAGCTGTCGCGAACTGACGCTCTGCGAAAAGAACTGGCCCGCCAGCTCGGGAATCTGATGCGCCTCGTCGAGGATGAAGGCATCCGCGCCGGGCAGGATTTCGCCAAAACCTTCCTGCTTCAACGCCAGGTCGGCCATCAGCAGGTGGTGGTTGACCACCACCACGTCGGCATCCATGGCCTCGCGGCGGGCCTTCACGACGTGGCAGTCGTCGAAGAACGCACATTCCACGCCGAGGCAGTTCTCCGGCGTGGAAGTCACCCGTGGCCAGAGGGCGGAATCTTCCGGCACCTCGACCATTTCCGACTTGTCGCCATAGCGGGTGCGCGCCGACCAGGCACGGATCGCCGAGAGCTGACCTGCGACTTTGCGGTCCGGGTTGCCCTCGCGGACGGCCTGGTCGAGCCGGTGCAGGCAGAGATAATTGGCGCGCCCTTTCAGCAGGCTGACCTTGGCGCGGCTGCCCAGCACCGAGCGCACCCGGGGCAGGTCGCGAAAGAACAGCTGGTCCTGCAAGGCCTTGGTGCCGGTGGAAACGATGACCTTGCGCCCCGACATCAGGGCAGGTACGAGGTAGGCGAAGGTCTTGCCGGTGCCCGTGCCGGCCTCGGCGATCAGCAGGTCGCGCTCGTCGATGGCCTCCGCCACGGCCGCCGCCATGCGCTGCTGGGCCTCGCGCGGCGCGAAACCGGGTACTTCACGGGCAAACGGACCTTCCGCGCCGAGGATCGCGGCCACTTCGTGTTCAGTCATCCGGCCAGTATCGCCTACAATGGCCGTCTTTTCGCCTGTCATTGCGCGCCGTTGCCGGCGCGAACCGAGAGCCAACGCATGGACAAGAGTTTCGAGCCCAGCCAGATCGAGTCGAAGTGGTACGCCCAGTGGGAGGCCAACGGCTACTTCAAGCCGTCCGGCAAGGGCACCCCCTACACGATCATGCTGCCGCCGCCCAACGTAACGGGCACGCTGCACATGGGCCATGCGTTCCAGCACACCATCATGGACACGCTGGTCCGCTACCACCGCATGCGCGGCTACGACACCCTGTGGCAGCTCGGCACCGACCACGCGGGCATCGCCACCGAGATGGTGGTTACCCGCCAGCTCAATGCCGAAGGCAAGCAGCGCTCGGACTTCGACCGCGAGTCGTTCATCGAGCGCGTGTGGCAGTGGAAGAAGGAATCTGGTGGCACCATCGGCCGCCAGATGCGCCGCCTCGGCGTGTCGGGTGACTGGAGCCGCGAGGTCTTCACCATGGACGAGGGCCCGTCGAAGGCCGTCGTCGAAACCTTCGTGCGCCTGCACGAGGAAGGCCTGATCTACCGCGGCCAGAAGCTGGTCAACTGGGATCCGGTGCTGAAGACCGCCATCTCCGATCTCGAAGTGCTCAGCGAAGAGGAAGACGGCTCGCTATGGTCCATCCGCTACCCGCTGGCCGACGGCTCGGGTGAGCTCGTCGTCGCCACCACGCGCCCGGAAACCATGCTGGGCGACGTCGCCGTGGCCGTGCATCCGGAAGACGAACGCTACGCGCACCTCGTCGGCCGCACGCTCAAGCTGCCATTGTCCGATCGCGAGATCCCGATCATCGCCGACGATTACGTCGAGAAGGATTTCGGCACGGGCTGCGTGAAGATCACCCCGGCACATGACTTCAACGACTATGCCATCGGCCAGCGCCACAACCTGCCGATGATCAACATCCTCACGGACGACGCGCAGATCAACGACGCGGCGCCGGAGAAGTATCGCGGCATGGATCGCTACGTCGCCCGCAAGGCCGTGCTGGCCGATCTGGAAGATCAGGGCCTGCTCGTCGAGACGAAGAAGCACAAGCTCCAGGTGCCGCGCGGCGACCGCACCGGCCAGGTGATCGAACCCTACCTGACCTGGCAGTGGTTCGTGAAAATGGACACCCTCGCCCCGCGTGGCCTCGAACTGGTCGAGCAGGGCCACGTGAAGTTCGTGCCCGAGAACTGGATCAACACCTACCGCCACTGGCTCGGCAACATCCAGGACTGGTGCATCAGCCGCCAGCTCACCTGGGGCCACCAGATCCCCGCGTGGTACACCGACGACGGCCGCATCATCGTGGCGCACGACGACGCGGAAGCGGCGACGCTGGCCGCGCAGCAGGGCTACACCGGCAAGCTGCGCCGCGACGACGACGTGCTGGAGACCTGGTTCTCGTCGTCGCTGTGGAGCCATTCCACGCTGGGCTGGCCCGACCCACAGGCGCAGGCCGAGCGCGGTTTCGACCGCTACCTGCCCACCAACGTGCTGGTCACGGGCTTCGACATCATCTTCTTCTGGGTGGCCCGGATGATCATGATGACCGACCATTTCACCGGCCAGGTGCCCTTCAAGGACATCTACATGACGGGCCTGATCCGCGACAAGGACGGCCAGAAGATGTCCAAGTCGAAGGGCAACGTGCTCGACCCGCTCGACCTCATCGATGGCATCACGCTCGACGAACTGCTCGCCAAGCGCACGCGCGGGCTGATGCAGCCGAAGATGGCCGAGAAGATCGAAAAGGCCACCCGCAAGGAGTTCGCCGAAGGCATCCCCGCCTTCGGTGCCGATGCCCTGCGCTTCACCTTCGCCTCGCTCGCCACGCATGGCCGTGACATCAAGTTCGACCTTGAGCGTTGCGGCGGCTACAAGGCCTTCGTCAACAAGCTCTGGAACGCCTCGCGCTTCGTGCTGATGAATCTTGGCGATGGCCCGGTCGAGAAGGTTGCACCCACGACGGAAGCCGAGCGCTGGATCCTCACCCGCCTGCGCGACACGCTTGCCACCGTGAAGGAACAGCTGGCAACTTATCGTTTCGACCTCGCAGCCCAGGCGCTTTACGAGTTCACCTGGAACGAGTTCTGCGACTGGTTCCTCGAACTGTCCAAGCCGGCACTCAACAGCAACGATGCCGCGGCCGTCGCTTCCACGCGCTATACGCTGGTGCATGTGCTGGAAACGCTGTTGCGCGCGCTGCACCCGCTGATTCCGTTCGTCACGGAAGAAATCTGGCAGAACGTGCGTCCGGTGCTCGGCATCGAAGGCGAGACGATCATGCTGCGCCCCTACCCCGAAGCCGACGAAGTGCCGGCCGATGCCACGGCAACGGCCGAGATCGAATGGGTCAAGGGCGTGCTCACGGGCGTGCGCCGCATCCGTGCGGAGATGAACATCGCACCGGGCAAGGTCATTCCGCTGCTGTTCGCCGATGGCGACGCCGCCGATCGTGCCCGTGCGGCGAAGTTCGCCGCGCAGATCGCCTTCCTCGGCCGTGTCGAATCGCCGGTGTGGGTCGACGGTGACGAGCCGGCAGCCGCCGTGGCAGTGGTCGGTGGCATGCGTGCGCTGATCCCGCTCGAAGGCCTGATCGACGTCGGTGCGGAAAAGACGCGCCTCGCCAAGGAAATCGCCCGCGTCGAAGGCGAGATCCGCAAGTGCGAAGGCAAGCTGGGCAACGCCAGCTTCGTCGCCAACGCACCAGCGGAAGTCGTGGATCAGGAGCGCCAGCGCATCAGCGACTGGACGCGCCAGGTCGATGCGCTGAAGGAACAGGCCCGCAAGCTGGGCAGCTAAGCCCCGCTCGTGTAGGAGCGCGCCTCGCGCGCGACCGGCATGATCGCAACGCCGGTCGCGCGCAAGGCGCGCTCCTACAAATCAGGTCATCGCCACCGGGAAACGCACCGCTTCCCATGTAGGAGCGCGCCTGCGCGCGACCTCCTGTTATCGCAACGACCGGTCGCACGCGAGGCGCGCTCCTACAGAAGGGCTGGTCAGTCGCCGGAAATGACGAGGCCGGCAATGCCGGCCTCTTGCTACATATCGTGCTTGTTCACCTCGAACCCGCCGCGCTTGTACTCCGTCCAGCGCGTTCGCGAGCCTTCGCGTTCTGCCGGGTCGGCAGCCACTACTTCCAGCACCCGTTCGAAGACTCCCGGCGCGCATACATCACGCAGGTTGATCACCATGGGGCGATCCGGCGTGTCGACGCCGGGGGGCACGATGAGCACGGCGATATTGCCGTCATCTTCGTCACCAGCCAGCTGGTGCGGGACATAGGCATCTTCGTCGAAGTCCCACAGGCGCTCGTCGATGGCCTCGGCCTGTTCGAAGTCGCGCGTGAGGATCAGCGTGGGCTTCTGGGCCGCGAACGCGCGCTTGGCGAGTTCGCAGACCAGCAGGATCGGATCCTCACGGAACCGCGGTTTGTCGATCAGGTAGAAGTCGGCGCGCGGCATCGGGCGACGATCAGCCTGCCGCTACGCGGTCGAGCAACCACTGGGTCAGCAGCGGCACCGGGCGGCCCGTGGCCAGACCCTTGCGGCCTTCGTCCCATGCCGTGCCGGCGATATCCAGATGCGCCCAGCGACGGCCCTCGGTGAAGCGGGCCAGGAAGCAGCCGGCCGTGATGGCACCGGCATACTTGCCGCCGATGTTCGCCACGTCGGCGAACACGGAGTCGAGCTGGCTCTGGTAGTCGTCCCACAGCGGCAGGCGCCAGGCACGGTCGAGAGTGGTCTCACCGGCCGAGAGCAGTTCGGCCGAGAGGGTTTCGTCCTTGGTCATCAGGCCGCTGGCGTGCTTGCCCAGGGCGACCACGCAGGCACCGGTGAGGGTGGCGGCGTCGATGATGGTGTGCGGGTCGAAGCGCTTGCCCGTGTAGGTGAGCGCATCGCAGAGGATCAGGCGGCCTTCGGCATCGGTGTTGAGCACTTCGATGGTGATGCCGGCAAGGCTGGTGAGCACGTCGCCCGGGCGGTAGCTGTCACCGTCCGGCATGTTCTCGACGGCCGGCACCACGCAGACCAGGTTCACCGGCAGCTTCAGGCGCACGGCAGACACGAAGGCGCCCAGCACGCCGGCCGCACCGCCCATGTCGAATTTCATTTCTTCCATGCCCGGGCCGGGCTTGAGGCTGATGCCGCCGGTGTCGAAGGTGATGCCCTTGCCGACGAAGGCGTAGGGGCGGTCGCCCTCCTTGCCGCCGTTCCACTGCAGGATAACCAGGTGCGGCGGGTTGGCCGAGCCGCGGCCCACGGCGAGCAGGGAGCCGAAGCCCTCGCGTTCCATGTCGTCGCGCTCGAGCACTTCGCAGGTGACGCCGTCGGTGGCATCGGCGAAGGCGCGGGCCTGCTTGGCGATGTAGGCCGGGTTGCAGATGTTCGGGGGCAGGTTGGCCAGCTCGCGGGCATAACGCACGCCCTCGGCAATGGCGCGTGCCTCGGTGAGGCCGTGCTCGGCGTCGGCCGGGGCCACGATGGTGACCGAGGTCAGCTCCGGCTGGGCCTTGTCGCGAGGCTTCACGGTGGCCGTGTAGCGGTAAGCGGCGTGGTCGATGGCGAGGGCGCCGACGCGCACGCGCCAGGCGGCGTCGCGGCCCGGGACCTCGATCTCGGCCAGCCAGCTGACGGCCTCGGCGACGGGCAGGCGGCCGATGGCACGGGCCGCTTCCAGGGTGACGCGCTGGTAGCGGGCGGCGTCGAAGCCCTTCTGGGCGCCGAGACCCACGATGAGCACGCGGGCGGCGGCAACACCGGCCGGCTGCAGCAGGGTGACGACGTTGCCGACCTTGCCGGTGACGTCGCCGGCTTCCACCAGGCGCTTGATGGCGCCGTTGGCGGCCGTATCGATGCGCGCGGCGGCGCTGGTGAGGATGCCGCCTTCGTAGACACCGACCACCGCCACGGGGGTCGTGGTGGTTTCGGGAGCGTTGGAACCGAGGCTGAACTGAACCGTCATAGCAAACTGCCTTGCGAAAGCCCGCCGGGGCCCGGACAGGCTAGACTAAAGGATTGCCGGCCAGGACTGACGCGGCACGAACCGCCAATTCTACCAAATGCTCAGCATCCTAGACCGCTATTTCCTGCGTGAACTTGCCTACGGCGTCATTGCGACGGCCGTCGTGCTGCTGGTGATCTTCGCCGGCGGTGCGTTTGCGACCGTCCTGCAGAAGGTCGCCAACGGCAGTATCCAGCCCAGCGTGATGTTCGAGGTGCTGGGGCTGCAGATGGTCGACCTGCTCTCCACCCTGCTGCCGATGGCCGCCTTCCTGGGCACCCTGATCGCCTTGGGCCGCATGTACCGCGAGAGCGAAATGCACGTGCTGGCCTCATCGGGCATGGGCCCGCGCGGCATGCTGCGCCCGGTCATCATGCTGACGGTGGTGGCCACCCTCGTCGTGGGCACGGTGTCCCTCTGGCTGGGTCCGTGGTCCGCCCGCAAGGCCGACCAGGTCATCGCCGTGGCCAACAAGTCCGTCATCGCTGCGGGCCTGGACGCCGGGCGCTTCACCGAACTGCCCGGCAAGGGCGGCATCATCTTCGTGGATGCCCTGAGCCGCGACGGCACGGTACTGGGCAAGACCTTCCTTGCCTCCGACCATGTCGACAGCCAGGGCCGCACCTCTGTGCGCGTGGTCAACGCAAAGAGCGGCCGCATGTATCAGGAAGCCGACGGGCAAAACCGCTTCCTCGCCCTCTACGACGGCTGGCAGTATGAAATTCCGCTGGGCACCGACAACTGGCGCCGCATGAAGTACGAGCGCAACGACGCCTCGCTGTCGAGCATCGCCGACGATGACGACGAAGATCCGGCGCACGAACTCACCACGCCGGCCCTGTTCAAGGCGACCGACGCCGACGCGCTCGGCGAACTGGTGTCCCGTTTCGCGGCCCCCGTGAGCACCCTGGTGCTCATGATGATGGTGCTGCCCATGTCTCGGCAGGCGCCGCGTGATGCCCGCTACGGCCGCCTGCTCGTGGCCGTGCTGGCTTACTTCCTCTACGTGATCTGGCAGCTGATCGCCCGCGCCCAGATCATCAAGGAACGCCTGCACACACCCATACCTATCTGGGTGCTGCACATCATCGTGTTCGCCATCGCGGCCTGGGTGTTCTGGCGACAAAACTCGCCGCGCCGCGCGAAGGAGGCCACCCGATGAGCGTCCTTACGATCAAGCGCGCCGACCGGCTCATCGGCGTGAGTGTACTGGGCACCCTGCTGCTGGTGTGGCTGGTACTGACGGGCTTCGACGCCCTCACCCAGTTCGTGCGCCAGCTCGGCAACATCGGCAAGAACGGCTTCACGCTGTACGACGCCATCGCCTATATCGCGCTGACGATTCCCCGTCGCCTGTACCAGATGTTCAGCAATGCGGCCCTCATCGGCGGCCTGCTGGGCCTGGGCAGCCTCGCGGCCACGGGCGAGCTCACGGCACTGCGCGCGGCCGGCATGTCCAAGCTTCGCATCGCCGCTTCGGCGGCCGGCGTCATCGCCGTGATGACCTTCGCCGTGGTGGTCATGGGCGAAACCGCCGGCCCTTACGGCGACCAGCATGCGCAGGCCATCCAGGTCCGCATGCGTTCGAGCAACCTGGGTGCCACCAGCAGTGGCCTGTGGGCACGCGATGCCGGCAAGATCATCAACGCCAAATCCGCCATCGCCGTGCAGGATGGCGATCGCACTACCGTGAAACTGGTGGACGTACGCGTGTTCACCTTCACGCCGGAAGGCCAGGTGCAGGAGTTCTCGCACGGCGACAGCGCGATCCACGATGGCAACAAGTGGATCATGTCCAACGTGCGCACCACCACGATCGACGATGCCGCCGTGCATGCCACGCAGCAGCCCACGCAGACCTGGACCTCCCACCTCAACCCGCACGTGCTTGAGCAGTCGGTGATCCATCCCGAATACCTGTCCATGGCCGATCTGCGCCGCAATATGCGCTATCTGGAAGCCAACGGACAGAATCCCGGGGCGTATGCGGTGGCCTTCTGGGGCCGCGCCCTGTTCGCCCTCAATACGCTGGTGCTGGTGCTTTGCGCCATGCCCTTTGCGTTTGGCTCGCTGCGTTCCGGTGGCTTCGGCAAGCGCCTGTTCATCGGCGTGCTGCTGGCCATCGGCTGGTACTTCCTGCAGGGCGCCATGGTCAACTTCGGTACCGTGTACGGCTTGCCGCCGCTACTTGCCAATCTGTTGCCTACGTCCATCCTGGTGGTCGGCGCGATAGCGTATTTCCGACGATTCGGCTGAGCCGCGGGCGTCCGGGAGGACGCCCGTACGTCGTCAGTGCGCCAGCGTGTCGAGCACCGCATCAAGATCGGCGCCGGTCATGGGCTTGCGCACCAGTGCATCCATGCCCGCCTCGCGAATGGCCGCCGTTTCATCACCCTCCGAGCGGGCCGTGACTGCCACGATAGGCAGGCCCGACAGGTGTTCGAGCCGGCGCACCATCCGCGCCACCTGAAACCCATCGACCAGCGGCAGGTCGAGATCCAGCAACAGCACATCGAAAGCGGCCCGGGATAGCTCCGTCATGGCACACAGGCCGTCGCCCACTACCGTGACGTCATAGCCGCGCTGGCGCAGCAGGCCGAGCATGACGTCGGCCACCATCGGATCGTCTTCCACCACCAGCAACCGCTGCTCCCGCATGGGCGCGGGGTGCGCCGCGACCATCGGTGCGAAGTCCGAAGGGCAGGCTTCCAGCGGCAGGCGCACCGTGAAAGCGCTTCCACGCCCCACTTCGCTGTCCACGGCAATGCTTCCACCCATCAGCACGCACAGCTCGTGGCAGATCGCGAGCCCCAGGCCTGACCCTTCGCCGCGCTGAGGCGAGCCACCTTGCGAGAAGCGCGAGAAGAGGCGCGTCTTCAGTTCGTCGGGCATGCCCGGCCCGGTGTCCTTCACGATGAGCACCAGTGCGGCGCACTCCCACGCGATGTGTATCGACACGCCGCCACGCTCGGTGAATTTCACCGCATTGTTGACGAGGTTCTGCAGTATCTGGCGCAGGCGCACGGGGTCGCCACGCACGGCCTCCGGCACATCCACGTCCACCGCCGCCGAGAGCGACAACTGCTTGCGGCATGCATTGGCCGAGGCCAGGGCCACCACTTCGTCGGCCAGCGGGCGCACCGGCACGGCCTCGGATTCGAGGATCAGCTGGCGGGATTCGATACGACTGATATCCAGGGCATCGTTGATGAGCCGCAGCAACGTGGTTCCCGACCGTCGCACGGCTTCGACATAGGAGCGCTGCGTATCATCCAGGGATGTCTGCGCCATCAGTTCCGCCATGCCAAGGACGCCGGTCATGGGCGTTCGGATCTCGTGACCCAGCGTCGCCATGAATTCGGTCTTCGCCGAGTTCGCCTGTTCGGCAAGCTGGCGCTCCTGCTCGGCAAGCTTCAGCCGCATCGTCTGCCGTACCCGTCGTCGCGTGCCGTGTACGACAAGGGCGACGATCAGGGCAATCATCGATGCATAGGCGGCCCAGGCCCACCAGCGCAACCAGGGCGGCGCATCAACCTGCAAACGCAGGGGCACCATCGACGCACCACCGAAACGATCGCGTTCAGCACCGGCGATCAGCAGGCGATAACTTCCGGGCGCCAGCACGCCGAAACGATACGTGCCTTCCGTACCCGTAATTGTCCGGCTCGCTCCGCTTTCATGCTCAAGATTGAGTTCAAGCCGGTTTCGTTCGGGATCCACGTAGGAAAGGGCCCGGGCGCGGATTTCCAGATCCCTGTCGCTCCAGTCGATGTGCAGCACCTCATCGGTGGCTGGCAGCGGCTGGCGCGCGCCGTCGCGCATCACGCTGGCACCCAGCACGACGATGGATGGCCGATGGGAGTGGTCACGCTGCCGGTCAGGACGAAAGCCGACGACACCGCCCAGGGTGGCGCCGTACATGGTTCCGTCGGCGAGCTGCACTGTGACGGCATTGGTGAATTCACCCGTAGCCAGTCCGTCGGCCAGCCCGAAACGTCGGAACACGCCGGGATCGGGATCAAAACGCCATACCCCTGTCTGGCCGTACAACCACAGGCGGCCAGCGATGTCGCGCCGGATGTTGAGGATGTCATGAGCCGGAAATCCTTCCGCGCCGCCGATGCTGCGATCGAGGGTGGCGTGATTGTCGGCCCAGGTGTAGTGCTCCATCACCTCGGGACGCACGACCCAGAATCCTTCGTCGCCAGGCTCGAATGCATTGATGCGGCCCGGCGCCACGCCGGTGACCGGACGCATCTTTCCCGTTGCATGATCGCGCCGGGACAGGCCCGCCACGCTGGCCTGCCACAGCTCACCTTCGACGATGTCCATCTGTCGCGTGTCCAGTACGCCACGACACGGGGTGTCAAAGGGAACGGCCGTCACCGACGCGGTCCGGGGATCGACCAGGAAAAGCCCCTGCCCCATCGCTGCCACGTAGACCCGGCCGTCCGGTGATGGACTCATCGCCACGACCGGCCGGTGGATCTGCTGCCTTGCAACGGGACGCACGCGACCGTGACTGGCCTGGGAGAGGCCATCGACCGTGCCGATGAGCAGGTCGTCCTGCGCCGTTTCCAGCAGTGACTGGATACGGGAGGGCCCGATGTCGAACCCAGAGGAAGTCTTGCCTGTCGCCGGATCGAAGGCCCGGATCCAGCCGCGATAGCCGCCGACCCACAATGACGATTCGCGGCGTGACGCAACGGCCGTGACCGCACGCGCGGGCAGGCTGTCCGCATCCGTCGCCACATGGGTGAAGCGCGTGAAGTCTTCCCAGCCCGGGCCCAGATAGGACAGGCCGCCGTCGAGCAACCCGAACCAGAGGCCATGTTCGTCGTCTTCCATCATGCTGCGGACACTGCGGCCAGGCAGGCCGCCCGAGGCAACCCATGCCCCA
This sequence comes from Luteibacter anthropi, assembly GCF_023699965.1. Taxonomy (NCBI): domain Bacteria; kingdom Pseudomonadati; phylum Pseudomonadota; class Gammaproteobacteria; order Lysobacterales; family Rhodanobacteraceae; genus Luteibacter; species Luteibacter anthropi. Next base: position 2,769,547 of record NZ_CP077072.1, on the reverse strand, counting down.
CGGATCGTATTCAGCCGCCCGTGGCGATCCAGCATGCTGAGGCCATCGATGGTCGCCACCCACAGGTTGCCGTGACTGTCGGCCAGCGAACCGAACGTGAGTGCCGCCGGAAACCGTGTATCGCGACGCAGGCGGCTGTCGACGCCTGCACGGAAAATGCCCTTGTCGGTGGAAAACAGCAGATCACCCGGACGGCCGTCGATATGCATCACGGTGGGAGCGGTGTCGTCGGCGAAATGCACGCGGATCAGCCGGCCACGGGGATCGATGGCATCCACGCCGCCCGAGCTGCCGATCCACAGGAATCCATCGTCTGTGGCGTGCAGCGCATGGATGGAGGACGAACTCAGCGTGTCCGACGTGGTGCTGTGATGCTCGACGACGCCACTGGAAAGAATGCGGTCGAGCCCGCCCGAGGTGCCCACCCAGACCGAACCATCGAGCGTCTGGGCGATGGAGCGCACGTCGTCGTCGGCCAGCCCGTCACGCCACTGGACGAACGAACCGCTGAGCGGATCGTATCGCCCCACTCCAAAGCCGCTCCCACCGATCCAGACACGATCGTCGCGGTCGATCATCATCGTGACCGCCCCGCCGACGGCCAGGGAATGCTCGGCTTCACCGCCGATCCGTGGCACGGAAAACTCCACGCCGTCGAAGCGTACGAGACCCGCGGAGGTGGCGATCCAGATGAAGCCCTTGGAGTCCTGGGCGACCGCCTGTACATGGCTGCCAGGCAGGCCTTCCAGCAGGCCGTAATTGCGGAACTGTGGCGTGGGCACCGGAGGCAACGGCGTGCCTGCCTGGGCCCTGGCGACGATGAACGCCGCGAATACGAGAATCCATCTCGCCATGCATGTGTATGGCATTACCACTCTTCCCATCGATCAGCATCATCATCACACGCCGATACGGACGCCAAGAGTCGGCCATGGACGGGGCTGCGCGTAGGCGCAAGCTGACACGCTTGGCCTTAAGATGGCCGGCATGTCACGTCGATTCCGCCTCCTGGTCGCCGCCATCGGCATCACCGCCCTCGCATGGCTGTTGCTGGCCACGCTCGAGCGCGCGCTTTCGATGGCCCAGCGGTTCATGACGTTGCCTCTCGGCATCCGCTGGCTGATCGGTGTGGTGCTGGCGATTATCGCGGCAGGCAGTCTCATCGCCGGGCTGTACTGGTTACGTCCGAGGAAACCGCGCCCACAGGCCAAGGCGCCCAACCGGTTGTCCCTCGAGGAACGGATCGAAGGCCTGCGCGGGCGTGACGTCAATGTTGAGACCCTTCTGAGCGAGCTGACAGAACTTGACCGGCGTCAGCTTTCCGGCCGCATCCACCTGGCCGTGTTCGGCGAGATTTCCGTCGGCAAATCGGCCCTCATCTCGGCGCTGGTTCCCGGCGCCCCCGCCCGCAGCGACGCACGCGGCGGCACGACGCGCGAAGTCACCCTTTATGAAGGCAGTTCACCCGACGGACAGGAGTGGGTGGTGGCGGATGTCCCCGGCTCGGCCGAGGCCGGGGGCGAGGCCCATGAACGCCTGGCCCGTGACGAAGCGCTGCGGGCACACGCCGTGGTGTATGTATGTGCCGGCGACCTCACCCGCAGCCAGGCAGAAGAACTTCACTGGCTCGGCTACTTCGGCAAGCCCCTGGTCGTCGCCGTCAACAAGGCCGACCAGTGGACCACGACAGAACGCGACGCCATCCTGGTCCGCGTCCGCGAACATGCCGACGGCATGCCGGACGCGGTGGTCGCCACCAGCGCCGGTGGCGAGGAGCGCTTCACGCGCCGCCTGCCCGATGGTTCGGCGGAAGATGTCCGCCGTCAGAGAAAACCCGACATCGACGCCCTGCGTGAAGCCATTGAACGCCTTGCAAGGCAAGGTGCCGACGGCCTCGAAGCCCAGCGTGCCAACGCCGTGCTGGCCGGGTTGCACGAGCGCACCACCGAAAGCGAATCGGCATTCCGCACGGCCGAGGCCGAACGCATCGTCACCCGCTACTCGCGCCGGGCCATCGTGGGTGCAATGGCCGCCGTGGCCCCGGGTACCGACCTGATCGTCCAGGGCGCACTCGCTGCCGGACTGGTCCGTGACCTCGCAAGGCTCTACGAGGTCACGGTGGGCGACATCGAGATCGAAGCGCTGCTGCGCGAGGCGCGCATGACTGTGCGCACCGGCACTACTGTCGTCCTAGCCATTGCCGGCAACGGGCTCAAGGCATTTCCGGGCCTGGGCACCCTGGGCGGCGGCGTGCTTCACGCCATTGCCTACGCCCTCATTTTTGACAGCCTCGGTCACGCGCTGGCGGCCACCCTGGCCGAGCGGGGCCGGCTCGATGGCGAGGAAGCCGGCCAGAAACTGCGTGCCTTGCTTGCCGATGGCAGCGCTTCAAGGCTGCAACGGCTCACCGAACTCACCCGTGAGGTCTTGCGGGATCGCTGAGGTGAACAATGCGTTCGCCGCGAACGTGCTGACAAGGCCCCTGCGGTGGGCGAAACTGCCCTTCACCGGCCGCAAGGCGGCCCTTTCCGGAGCAGGCCCTCCCCGCATGCGTTACGCGCGATACCTTCTCCCCGCCGTGCTGGCCGTGGTTTCGTTTGCGGCTTTTGCCGAGCCGCAGACGTACCGCCTCGATCCGGTGCACAGCCAGGTCGTCTTCAACGTGGACCACAACGGCTATTCGCGTTCGTTCGGCCGCCTGCGCGTCACCGAAGGCACCCTCCGGTTCGACCCCGACAACTGGGCCGCCTCGTCCGTCGACGCCACCATCGACACCACCTCGGTGGACATGGGTGACGCCAGCTGGGACAAGGCCGTGCGCGGCAGCAGCCTGCTCGATACCGGCCACGCCCCCACGGCCCGCTTCACCAGTGAGTCGGTGGAAAAGCGTGGCGACAGCGACGGCATCGTCCACGGCAAGCTGACCCTGCGCGGCGTGACCCTGCCTCTCGATATTCCGTTCCGGGTGAACCGCATCGGTCGCACCATCTACGGCCTGCACACCGTCGCCGGATTCTCGGCCCGGGTGTCGCTCGACCGCACGGCCTACGGCATGAAGTCCAACCTCAACTCAATCGGCACCGATGTCTCCGTCTGGCTGGAGATCGAAGCCATCCGCGGCGGCGATGCCCGCTCCACCTCCGACAAGGAAACCTCCGATGCCCCTGCGCAGTGAACCCAGCCGCTGGGGCGCCGTCGCCAAGACCTTCCACTGGGTCACGGCGCTGCTGATCCTAGGCAACGGTGCCTTCGCCTTCTGGATGGACGGCCTCAAGCCGTCGATGCAGAAGATCAACATGTTTGCCCTGCACAAGTCGATCGGCCTTACCGTGCTGGCACTGTTCCTGCTGCGCCTGCTATGGCGTGCCATGGACCGCCGGCCGGCGGAAGACGCCGCACCGCGCTGGCAGCAGCTCGCCGCGCACGCCGTGCATGGCCTGCTTTACCTGCTCATCGTCGCCATTCCGCTCTCGGGCTGGGCGTTCAATTCCGCGCACGGTTTCCCGTTGCAGTACTTCAAGCAGTTCAACCTGCCGGCGCTGTTCGAGAAGAACGACGAGCTTTCGCAGACGCTGGGCACCGTGCACGTATACCTGTTCTGGTTCCTTCTTCTCGTGCTCGTCGCACATATCGGCGGCGCACTGAAGCACCATCTCATCGATCGTGACGACACCTTGCGCCGCATGCTGCCCTTCGGCCGCCCGCGTCGGAGCACCCCCACCCCTCCCGGAGATACGCCATGACTTCGTCCATCCGCCGCCTGACTGCGCTCGCCGTCGCCCTGGCGCTCCCCTTCGCAGCTTCCGCTGCGAACTACAAGGTTGCCCCCGGCAGCGTCCTGGGCTTCAGCAGCAAGTTCCAGGGCCAGCAGTTCGACGGCTCGTTCGGCAAGTTCGACGCCGCCATCAGCTATGACCCGGCCAACCTCGCCACCTCGAAATTCGACGTAACAGTCGACGTCGCCACGGCGAAGACCGGCGACAACGATCGTGACGGCGCGCTGCCCGGCCCGGATTTCTTCGATGCCAAGAAGTTCGCCACCGCGCACTATGTCACCACCGGCTTCACCAAGGATGCCAAGGGTGACGTCATTGCCAACGGCAACCTCACCCTCCATGGCGTCACCAAGCCGGTGCAGCTCAAGGTGGTGTTCAAGCCCAGCGCCGGTGGTGCAAGCCTCGCGGTGTCCGGCACGGTGAAGCGCCTGGACTTCGGCGTGGGCAGCGGCGACTACAAGGACACCTCGGTCATTCCGAACGAGGTAGAGGTCAACGGCAACCTGAACCTGCAGCCGAAGTAATCACCGCATGGCGGGATTCCGCGAGCGACTGCGTGGCCTCACCGACCGTTTCCGCCGTCCGTCATCCTCCGGGGTGACGGACGAACGCGGAGGCGCCGTGGCGGTGAGCCTGCGTGGCCTGCTCGACGATCCCTCGATCCCGGCCGACGTCCGCGCGGCGATGGCCGGCGATTTCCGTCGCGTGGAGCACATGCTCGACCGTCTGGAGAACGAAGAACTGCACGTCGCCGTGTTCGGCCGCGTGTCGGCGGGTAAATCCGCGCTGGGCAATGCCCTGCTCGGGCGCGATGCCTTCGTCGTAGGCGTATTGCACGGAACCACGACGGAAGCCGATGCGGCGAAGCTCGACGAAGCCAGCAACGCAGGCCTCGTGCTGATCGACACACCGGGCATCAACGAACTCGGTGGCGAAGATCGCGAAAAACTCGCCTTTGAAGTGGCGGAAGTCAGCGACCTCATCGTCTTCGTCGCCGACGGCGATCTTACCCGTGAAGAACGCGACGCCTTGCGCACGCTGGCCAGCACGCGACGGCCGCTGCTGCTGGTGCTCAACAAGGCCGACCGTTATTCGGACGACGAACGCGATGGCCTCATCGAGCGACTGCGCGAACACGCCGAGGGTCTCGTCCGTCGCGAAGATGTGCTCGCGGTAGCTGCCCGGCCGGCCGCGCGCGATGTCGTGGAAGTCGATAACCAGGGCAACGAACGGCGCATTTCCGAAGAAGTCGCCCCCGATGTCGCCGCACTGAAGTCACGGCTGCTCGCCATCGCCGAACGCGAAGGCAAGGCCCTGTCGGCCATCAATGCCGGCCTGTTCGCCGGCCGCCTCACCGACCAGGTCACGGCGCGCATCGCCGCGACGCGTCGTGAAGTCGCCAGCGGGGTCATCCGCCAGTACTGCATCGCCAAGGCCGTCGCCGTGGCGCTCAATCCCATCCCGGTAGCCGACCTGCTGCTGGCCGGCGGCCTGGATGCCGCCATGGTCGTGCAGTTGAGCCGGGTATACGGCCTACCCCTCACCCGCAGTGAATCGGGCCGCCTCGTCGCCGTCATCAGTACCCAGCTGGCCGCGCTCATGGGCGCCGTCTGGGGTATGCAGCTGGCGGCTTCCGCGTTGAAGGGGCTGAGCGGCGGGCTGTCGGTGGTGGTCACCGCTGCCGCGCAAGGGGCGCTGGGCTGGTATGCCACCGTACTCATCGGCCGCGCCGCCGAGCACTATCTGGTCGCCGGCAAATCCTGGGGCGAGCACGGCGCCAAGCGCGCCGTAGCCGATATCGTGGCCGGCCTCGACCGCGATTCGATCCTTCGCGAAGCACGCGAGGAAATCCTGAAGCGCCTCCACAAATAACCCGCCCCCTGTAGGAGCGCGCCTCGCGCGCGACCGTTTGCAACGTGACGTCTCCGAATGAGGAAACCCCCTACCGAAGGGAGGGCCGATCGCATCGGCGATGGGTAATCGCGACACCGCATCTATCGCTCCGCTGTCATCGCCGATACGGTTGGCCCCTCGCAGATCGCGCGCAAGGCGCGCTCCTACAAGAGCATCGATTGCAGGGCTGCCGGGTCGAACGGCCAGTCGATTTCCACGCCATCGCTGCGCCGCAACACGGGAACGCGCGCGCCATAGCGGGCCTCCAGCACCTCGTCATCATCGATGAATACCGAGGAAAAATCGGGAAAACGCGCCAAGGCCAGCACATCAAGCGCCTGGTCGCAGAGGTGGCAATCGTCACGCTGGAACAAAGTGAAGGCAGACATGCGCAGGTGTATGGGGTTGGCGGAAGGCAAGGCGTAGAATAGCCGGCTATTCCCCGTAGCCAACGTCCCCTCGCAGCCATGGCAGTCAGCGTTTTCGACCTCTTCAAGATCGGTATCGGTCCTTCCTCGTCGCATACGGTCGGCCCGATGCGCGCCGGCGCACGGTTCGCCGAACACTGGCTGGAAGAAAAAGGCGTGCTTGACCGCGTCGCCCGCGTGCGCTGCGAGCTGTTCGGCTCGCTGGCCATGACCGGTCGCGGCCATGGCACCGACAAGGCCGTGCTGCTGGGCTTCGAAGGCGAGTGGCCCGACAAGGTGGACCCGGACACCATCCCGGCCACGCTCGAGCGCATCCGCAGCACGAAGCGCATTCGCGTGCTGGGTCGCCATGAGATCGATTTCGACGAGAAGGCCGACCTGGTCTTCAACAAGCGCCAGAAACTGCCGTACCACACCAACGGCATGCGTTTCTCGGCCTACGATGCCCAGGGCAACGAACTGGCCACGCGCGACTACTACTCGGTCGGCGGCGGCTTCGTGGTGAACCCGGACGAAGCGGCCGAAGACCGTATCGTGGCGGACACAAGCGAGCAGCCGTATCCGTTCTCCACCGGCGACCAGCTGCTGGCGCTGTGCAAGGAGCACAACCTCACCATCGCCCAGCTGATGATGCGTAACGAGAGCATCTGGCGCAGCGAGGAAGAAACCCGCAGCGGCCTGCTGAAAATCTGGAAGGCCATGCAGGACTGCGTCGCCCGCGGGCTGCGCTCGCCCGGCGTGCTGCCCGGCGGTCTCAAGGTGAATCGCCGCGCGCCGGCCATGGCCGCCGAGCTGCGCTCGCAGCCGGAAGCCGCCCTGCGCGATCCGCTCACCATCCTCGACTGGGTCAATCTCTACGCCCTAGCCGTCAACGAGGAAAACGCCGCCGGCGGCAGCGTCGTCACGGCGCCCACGAACGGCGCGGCCGGCATCGTCCCCGCCGTGCTGCACTACTACAAGCACTTCTGCCCGGGCTCCTCGGAGAACGGCGTGATCGAGTTCCTGCTCACGGCGGGCGCCATCGGCATCCTCTACAAGGAAAACGCCTCGATTTCCGGCGCCGAAGTGGGCTGCCAGGGCGAAGTGGGCGTGGCCTGCTCCATGGCCGCCGGTGGCCTGGCCGCCGCGCTGGGTGGCAGCGTCACCCAGGTGGAGAACGCGGCCGAGATCGGCATGGAACACAATCTCGGACTCACCTGCGACCCGATCGGCGGCCTCGTGCAGATCCCCTGCATCGAGCGCAACGCCATGGGCTCGGTGAAGGCGATCAACGCCAGCCGCATGGCGCTCAAGAGCGACGGCAAGCACCACGTGTCGCTCGACAAGGTCATCGCCACCATGCGCGACACGGGCCGCGACATGAAGGACAAATACAAGGAAACCTCGCGTGGCGGCCTGGCCGTCAACGTGATCGAGTGCTGAGAACACCAGGCGGCGGGACGGGCATTCCCGCTCGCCGCTTCGGATGAGGTCGCGCGTCCCTCTACGAATCACCGCATCGGACAGGCCCGCGGCAGCCGGTCTACCGTCTCGACCCTCACCGGCTCGTCCTGTCCCCACCAGTTGGCGACGGCCGTGTAGCAGATTCTCAACTTCCCCTGGCGGGTATCGAACCGCTGCTTGCTCGTATACGCAAAGCACGAAACCGAGGCCAGGTGCCCCAGTTCGCGCATGGTTATGGCGCAGCGCCGCACGGCCTCCACCGGGTCTTCACCCGGGTGCAGCGTGAAGTAGAAACCCTTGGCAGTACGGTCGTACGACTCGGAATCGACCACGCGGCCGTTGTCGCTCCATTGCTCTTCGGCTGCGGCATTGCCGCATACCAGAATGGCAATGAACAACACGCCGCCGACGACCCTCATTGAACGCATCCGAACCCCTTTCGCCCTACCGCGTCGGCCAGTGTATATCGTGCCAGCGTTCGTTTGCGTAGGGGGTGGACGGCTGACAGGCGAGCCCCGGGCTGTCATTATCCGGCCCTTGTGCCGCCCTGGGCCGGGTCTTTCCGGTCCGTCCGACCGGAGTTTCCATGTCCCACCACCATATCCGCCGCGACGTCGGCGCCTTCGCCCTGATGCTGACCGGCCTCGGCTCCATCATCGGCTCGGGCTGGCTGTTCGGCGCCTGGCACGCCGCCCAGCTGGCGGGCCCTGGCGCGATCTACGCCTGGATCATCGGCGCCGTCATCATCCTGTTCATCGCCCTCAGCTACGCCGAACTGGGCGCGATGTTTCCCGAGTCCGGCGGCATGGTTCGCTACGGCCACTACTCCCACGGCTCACTCGTCGGCTTCATCGCCGGCTGGGCCAACTGGATCGCCATCGTCTCCGTGATTCCCGTCGAAGCGGAGGCCTCGGTGCAGTACATGGCCTCCTGGCCGTGGGAATGGGCAGCCTGGACCAAGGAGCTCTACGTCGTCACCAACGGCCACGGCGAGCTGACGCCGCCGGGCCTCGCGATCGCCGTGGTGCTCGTGTTCGTGTACTTCTTCCTCAATTTCTGGAGCGTGAAGCTGTTCGCCAAGAGCAACACGGCGATCACCATCTTCAAGCTCGTGGTGCCGGCAGCTACCGCCATCGCACTCATCTCCACCAGCTTCCACCCCGAGAACTTCCACATCGGCGCGCAGGGCGGCACGCACGCGATAGATATCTCGTCGATCCTCACCGCGGTAGCCATCTCGGGCATCGTCTTCAGCTTCAACGGTTTCCAGAGTCCGGTGAATCTCGCCGGCGAAGCGCGCAACCCCGGACGCAGCGTTCCCTTCGCGGTGATCGGCTCGATCCTGCTCGCCGCCGTGGTCTATGTGCTGCTGCAGATCGCCTTCATCGGCTCCGTACCGCCCGACCAGCTCGGCCAGGGCTGGGCAGGCCTGCAGTACGCCTCGCCGTTCGCACAGCTCGCCACGGCGCTCATGATCAACTGGCTGGCCATCCTGCTGTACGCCGACGCCTTCGTGAGCCCCAGCGGCACCGGTGCCACCTACACCGCCACCACCGCGCGCATGATCTACGCGATGGAGCGCAACGGGCACCTGCCGAAGATCTTCGGCCACATCCACCCGCGCTTCGGCATCCCGCGTCCTGCGATGTGGCTCAACCTCGTGGTGAGCTTCATCTTCCTGTTCTGCTTCCGTGGCTGGGGCACGCTGGCGGCGGTGATCTCGGTCTCCACGATCATCTCCTACCTCACCGGCCCGATCAGCGTCATGACGCTGCGTCGCACGGCGCCGGAGCTGAAGCGCCCGCTGCGCATCCCGGGCCTGCCGGTGCTGGCCGCTCTCGCCTTCATCTTCGCCACCGAGCTGCTGTACTGGGCCAAGTGGCCGCTCACCGGCGAGATCATCCTGCTGATGGTCGTGGCGCTGCCGATCTACTTCTACTACACCGCCAAGACAGGTTTCGAAGACTTCGGCCGCCACCTCAAGGGCGCGCTGTGGTTGATCGTCTACCTGCCGGTCATCGCCTTCGTATCGTGGGCAGGTAGCAAGACCTTCGGTGGCCATGACTACATCCCGTATGGCTACGACCTGGCGCTCATCGCCGTGATCGGCGCGGTGTTCTACTTCTGGGGCATCCGCACGGGCTGGCGCACGCCGATGGTGGAGGCCGCGCGCTTCCATCACGACGACGAGCACGGCGGACCGGATCTTCCGCCCAGTGCGGATGAAGCCGCGAAAGTGACCGGGCATCGTTGAACGAAAAAGCCGCTCTCATGAGCGGCTTTTTTATGGCGTGATTCGTGCCTCCTGTAGGAGCGCGCCTTGCGCGCGACCGCTCTTCGCGATGACTGGTCGCGCGCAAGGCGCGCTCCTACAGGGGTATCTGGCGCCGTTTCAGATCGAGAGCACGTCGCCCAGCAGGGCCTGGGCCGTGATTTCCGGTCCGGCACCCGGGCCCTGGATGACCAGTGGCGTGGCGTGATAGCGCGTGGTGGTCAGGGCGAACTGGTTGTCCGTGCCCGACAGGCGCGCGGCCGGATGCGATGCCTCGACCTCCACCAGCCCCACGCGTGCACGACCGCGCTGATTGAGACGGGCCAGATAACGCAGCACACGCCCGTTTGCCTTCGCCTGCTCGTGACGTGCACGCAGCGGTGCATCAAGCTCTTTCGCTCGTGCCAGGAAGGTTTTCGTATCGACTTCACGCAAAGCCTCGGGCACGAGGCTTTCAATCTCCACCTCGTCGCTGCCCAGCGAAAAGCCCGCGTTACGCGCAATGATCAACAACTTGCGCGCGACATCCTCGCCCGAAAGGTCGGAACGCGGGTCCGGTTCGGTAAAACCCAGCCGGCGCGCGTCGAGCAGCAGCTCGGAAAACGGCTTCGATCCGTCGTACTGATTGAACAGCCAGGAGAGCGACCCGGAGAACACGCCCTCCAGCGTCAGCAGGCTGTCGCCACAGCGACGCAGGCGGCGCAGCGTGGATAGCACCGGTAGTCCGGCGCCGACCGTAGCGGCATCACCATAGACGGCGCCACTGGCCGAAGCCGCCTGAAGCGCGCGCCAGCCGGAAAGATGCCCGCCTGCCAGCGCCTTGTTCGCCGTCACGACGTGATAGCCGGCGGCAAGCCATTCGGCATGCCGCCCTGCCTCGGTCGTACAGGCCGTCGCATCGATCACCACCTTGCGCGACGCACCGCTGCGATCCAGCTCCGCCAGCAGCAGGGCGTTGTCCCTGCCCTCGCGATTGGAGGTCAGCCGCTGCGATATCTCGGCCAGCGATACACCCTCCGCGGCCGCATGCTGGCGCTTCGAGTTCGCCGCACCCACCAGACGGATATCCCGCGCCGCGCCGCTGGCAAGCAACGTAAGCAATGCCCGGCCCACGACGCCCGTGCCCAGGAGCACGGCGGCGGTATGCGGCTGGACCGGCACCACGGGAACGGCGACCACCGCGCTCATGCGCCGACTTTCCGTTTCGAACCTGCCGAGGCGACGTCGGCTGCACGATCGAGCGCCGCACCGATATCTTCCAGCAGGTCGTCACCATCCTCGATGCCCACGGAAAGACGCAGCAGACTGTCCGAAATACCGGCGATGCGGCGGGCTTCCGGCGTCATGGCCGCATGAGTCATCGTGGCTGGATGCGCGACGAGGCTCTCGACACCACCCAGCGATTCGGCCAGCGAGAAGTAACGAAGGCCATCGATGAACGCTTCGATCGCGTCCGTGCCGCCATTCACCTCGAAGCTGAGCATCGCGCCGAAGCCCTTCTGCTGACGCTGCGCAAGCGCATGGCCTGTATGGGAGGCCAGGCCCGGATAGTAGATGCGGCCGACGGCTTCGTGCGCATCGAGCAGGTCGGCGATGCGACGGGCATTCTCTTCGTGTGCGCGCAGTCGCACGGCCAGCGTGCGCACACCGCGCAAGGTCAGGAAGCTGTCGAACGGCGAACCGGTCTGTCCGTTGCAGTTGCCCCACCACTTCAGCTGCTCCGCGACGGCGGGATCGGCAGCAATGACCGCACCACCCACCACATCGCTGTGGCCGTTGATGTACTTGGTGGTGGAATGCAGCACCACGTCGGCACCGAGCGTGAGCGGCTGCTGCAACGCAGGCGAGAGGAAGGTGTTGTCCACTACGACCAGCGCACCCACCGCATGGGCCGCCTGGGCGACATGACGCACGTCGGTAATGCGCAGCAGAGGATTCGACGGCGTCTCCACCCACACCAGCGCCGGCTTCGCGGCAAGGCCATCGGCCAGCGCCGTCGGATCGGTGAAGTCGACGAAACGCAGCTGGAAGCGACCCTTCTTCGCCCATGCATCGAGCAGGCGCCAGGTGCCGCCATAGCAATCATGCGCCGCGAGAACCAGCGCACCGGCCGGCACGAGTTCCAGCGCCAGCGCCACGGCAGACATGCCCGTGTTGGTCACGACCGCGCCGGCACCTTCTTCCAGTTCGGTCAGTGCTTCTGCCAGCAGGTCGCGAGTGGGATTGCCGCTGCGCGAGTAATCGTAGGTGCGCTTGCGACCGAAGCCTTCAAACGCATAGTTCGTGGACAGATGCAGCGGCGGCACGACCGCGCCATGCTGCGTATCGGATTCAATACCGGCACGAACGGCACGGGTACAAAGACGGGAATCGGTCATGGCTCAACAGTCTCCGCGACAGTCGTTGATGGCGTGACGCAGCACGGGAGCGAGCTGCGCGGTTTCTTTAAGGAAGGCGTCGTGGCCGTAGGGCGAATCCACGACTTCAAGCGTGGCGGTGCCGCCGAGGCGACGCTGCAACTCACACAGGTCGGCCAGCGGCACGAGACGATCAGAGGGAAAGCCGACCAGCGTCGTGGTGACCGAGATGGCTTCCGGCGATACGTCATGCAGGTCGATGGATTCGGACAGCACGAGGAAGCGCGACGCATCGAAGCGTTCGACAAAACGACGCCCCGCATGCTCCAGGTAATCCTCCACCGGGAAATGAAAGCGACCGTCGCGCAGTTCGGGGCCTGCTGCGAAGCGACGCGAGAATTCCTCGCTGCCGCGATAGGTGGTCATGGCGAGCTGGCGGGCCAGGGCCAGGGCTTCGTCGGTGCGCCCCGACTCGATGCCCATGCGAACGATGCTGCGCTGGATCGAACGCTGCGCCGTCGCCAGCGGATGCGGACGATGTGCACCGGCCAGCAGCACCAGCGACTTGAGCTTGTCAGCGTGATTGGCGGCGAATGCCAGGCCGGTCATCGCACCGTAGGACGATCCGACGAAGGCATGCACACGACCGATGCCAAGCTCATCTACCAGCGCCGCAAGTGCGGCGGCCTGATCTTCACTGGATACCGAGGGCACGTCGCCCAGATCCGACGGCACGAGCCAGTCGATGGAGAGCACGCGGCAATGCGCCAGGTCGATGGCCGCGCCATGCCCCACCAACTCCTGCCACCACCCCGTGCGACGCTCGCGCCCGGCGCAGACATCGCGGTCGGCCGAGATGCCGCCCTGGATAATCACTGTCGGTGCATGGGGAGCGCCACACCAGAGGTAGCGCACGTCCACGGCCACGGCGTCGCTGCCGTACTTGGGAACGAAGGAGACGCGGCGCGTGCCCCGCTGCTCGGTGAGGTCGGCGGCACAACGCGGCGCCGCGACGACGGTCGCTTCAGAGAGAGGGATCACGGTGACGGGCTCGGCTGACATGTCATGCGGTTCCTGCGTGAAGGGTCGAGCCCTGCGAGGAACCGGCATACGGACTGTCGGCGCGGCGGGTGCGCGAATGCACGCCCGTAACGGACATCCCATCTATCGGCTGACGTGAACGACACGCCCCGCAGGAGTTGGCACCGTCGCGGAAATCCGCAGGTTGCCCCGGCTTCAAAGGGCCTGTCCCTCAGCCGGTCTCGATGAGTGGAGCCGACGATACGCCTCGATCCATGGGGTGTCAACAGCCGTTTAGACGTCTATACATCCATCATGCCGACAACCTCACGCCCGGAATCAAGCCCTGGAGGGCTGCCACGCGCTGTACGCACCACTGCCTTAAGGCGATTTCCGGGCATTATTCATATGGACGTCCAAACCCTGCTATCCGTCCATTCACAGGCATCCAGCCGGTAGGCATGGGCATCGCAGGAATCCGCGACCTGCCGGGGCAGCCCCAGCCTCCATGTGAGATGACGGGTTATCGCGGGCGCCCCGGCCCTTTACCATGCCGCCATGACCACCCACGCCACCTTCTCCGCCGGCATCGGCCACACTCCCCTCGTCCGCCTGCGCCAGGCATCGGAAGCCACCGGCTGCGAGATCCTCGCCAAGGCCGAGTTCCTCAGCCCCGGCGGCTCGGTCAAGGACCGCACAGCCCTGGGCTTGCTGGATGACGCCGAACGACGTGGCCTGATCCGGCCCGGTGGCAGCATCGTGGAGGGGACGGCGGGCAATACGGGTATCGGCCTGGCCCTGCTGGGCAACAGCCGGGGCTATCGCACGGTCATCGTGATGCCCGACACCCAGAGCCGGGAGAAGATCGATGCCCTGCGGGTCACGGGCGCCGAGGTACGGCTGGTGCCTGCAGTGCCATTCAAGGACCCGAAGCACTACGTCCACATCGCCCGGGCGCTGGCCGGGGAGCTGAACGCCACCTCCCCCGGCAGTGCGTGGTTCGCCAACCAGTTCGACAACACGGCCAACCGCGACTGGCACGAGGCGCACACGGGGCCTGATATCTGGGAGCAGACCTCGGGGAACGTGGACGGCTTCGTCTGCGCAGCCGGCACCGGGGGCACCCTGGCGGGAGTCGGACGGGCGCTGAAGGCCCGGAATCCGGCGCTACGGGTGGCCCTGGCCGATCCGGCGGGCTCCGCCCTGGCGCGCTTCATCAACACCGGTGAGCTGGTGGCCGAAGGCTCGTCGATCAGCGAGGGCATCGGCAGCAGCCGGATCACGGCCAACTTCGCCGATGCGCCCGTGGACCTGGCCTGGTCAATCGAGGATACGGAATCGGTGCCCCTGCTTCACGCCTTGCTACGGGACGAGGGCTACTGCGTAGGCGGCTCCAGCGGAGTGAACGTGGCCGGGGCGATCCGCCTGGCGCGGGAGCTGGGGCCGGGGCACACCATCGTGACGGTGCTATGCGATGGCGGGATGCGCTATCAGGCGAAGCTGTTCAATCCCGGCTTCCTGCGCGGCAAGGGCATCCCGGTGCCCGACTGGCTGGTGTAGGAGCGCGCCTCGCGCGCGACCGGTGATGCGGGGTGCTGATGCCTTCCGATCCAACCGGTCGCGCGCAAGGCGCGCTCCTACACAGGCACGGCGTCCCGACCGCGACAGACGCGGAGCGACGACCGAGGCGATCAGCGGCAGGCCGAAGCCTGCCCGTTGGCCACCGCCCGCACGGCGATGGCGATCTCGTCGGAGAGCTGACCCAGGGCCCGCTGGTGAGCGTCCACCAGGGTGTCGTAGCTGCCACCGGCCGGCTGGACCACCCGGGAGGTGCAGGTGGCGGCCTGATCCTTGCCACGGACCGACCAGGCGGCTTCCAGCGTGGCATCGCCACCCAGCTCGGAGTCGAAGCGGCGCACATCCACCTGTACCCGCACCGTGGGCTCCTTGCCGCGCGGCAGGCCGTGCACGTCGTGGGTACCTAGGCGTGCCGCCAGATCGGCCGACAGAGCCCCGCGGATCTCGTCACCCAGCGGCGACGCCCAGCGCTCGCCATCCATCACCGCGATGGTGCTGACGCCCTGACGCAATACCATCGCCGGCTGGTCCACCTGAGGCGGCACATTGACCGCCTGTACATCGATGTTGAACGGTGCTGCCGTGGTCACGGGCGACACCGAGCGCGGCACCAGCGTGTGGAAATGCGTCGGCGCCGATGAGCACGCCGCCAGGGCGGTGAGCAGGGTGGTGGCGCCGACAAGGCGGAGGATGGTGGTCATGGCTGTTCTTCCTTGCCCTGCTTGGAGGTCGACGGTGCGGTGAGCTTCGGTGCGGGCGCATCGGCACCGCGACCGCGCAGCAAGGCTTCCGGATGGCGACCGAGGTAATCGGTGAAGATGCGAACCGAACGGATCGTGCGCTGCAGTTCTTCCATCGTGTTGCCGATGTTCTGCTGCAGCGGGGAGTCCTCCGACAACGCCTGGTTGGCCGTGCCCATCGTGGTATTCACGCCCTGAAGCGTCTTCTTCGCCTCCGGCAGCAGGTCGCTGTTGACCTGCTTGAGCGTGCCGTGAAGCTCCTTCAGGCTGCCGTCGAGGTTCTTGCCGATGGAGTCGAAGGGAATCTTCTGCACCTTGTCGATGATGCTCGACAGCTGCTCCTGCAGGTGATCGAAATCGCCCGGCGTGGTCGGGATCTCCACCGGCTTGGCATTCGGGTCGAGCGTGGCCTTGGGCGCCTTCGGGTCGAAGTCGAGGGCGATGTACAACTGGCCGGTGAGCAGGTTGCCGTTACGCGCCTGCGCACGCAGGCCATGGGCCACGAGGCCGCTCATGATCTTCGGGAAGGCCTGGTCTTCGTCACCGCCCACGGCCTTGGCGAGCTTGTCGGCCGCCTGGCCGAGGCGCTGCGGATAGACCACGGCGCCCACGATGACCGGGAAGGTCTGGCTCTTCGGGTCGTAGTCGAGGTTGACGGAGACGACGCGACCGATCTTCATGCCCAGCAGTTCCACCGGCGCATCGACGTTGAGCCCGCGCAGCGAGTGCGCGAAACGCATGCGGATATAACGCGCTTTGCCATCCGGCGGCGCGAGCGCCGTGGTCTGGTCGCCGAACAGGGTGAATTCGTTCATCTCCGGCGCAGGCGTTTCATCATGCTGCGGACCCGCAGGGCTCTGGAACGCCACGCCGCCTGCAATCACGGTTGCCAGCGACTGCGTATTCAACTTCAGGCCGTCGGCACCCAGCGACACGTCGACGCCACTGGCATTCCAGAAGCGCGTGTCCTTGGTGACGAAGCGGTCGTTGGGGCCATCGACAAACAGCTGCAGCGACACGCCCTTGCCGTCTTCGTCGAGCTGGTAGGACACGATGCGACCTACCTGGATGCGGCGGTAATAGACGGGCGAGCCGATATCCAGCGAGCCCAGATCGGCGGCATGCAGCGTGAAGCGACGACCCGGTGCGCCATGCGTTACCGCAGGCGGCGTTTCCAGTCCGGTGAAGTCGTCCTGCTCATCGTCGGAAGCCCCCGCATCGGCACCGATGAAGGCACCCGACAGCAAGGTATCGATACCCGACACGCCGCTGGCACCCACGCGCGGCCGCACCACCCAGTAGCGCGTGCCCTTGGTGGCGAAGCCGTGGGCGTCTTTCTCCAGGTCGATCATCACCGAGACGTGCGTGCGGTCTTTCGACAGGCGCATGTTGGTGACCTTGCCGATCACCACGTTCTTGTACTTGACCTGGGTCTTGCCTGCCTCGATGCCTTCGGCCGTGAGGAAGGTGACGGTGATGCGCGGCCCCGCCGACAGGTAATGGCTTACCAGCAGTGAGATGCCGACCGCGGCCGCCACGATGGGCACCAGCCAGATCAGCGAGATGCCGATTTTCGAGCGACGCACTTCCGGCTGGGGCAGCTCGTCCTCGCGCGGCGAGTTTCCTTGGTTGGTGTCGCTCATTGCGATTTCCTGTTGTCCCAGATAAGCCGGGGATCGAAGCTCATGGCCGAAAACATCGTCAGGACGACGACCATGCCGAAATACACCACGCCGGGCAGCGGCTCGACGCGGGAAAGCACCTTGAAATGCACCAGGGCGGAGAGAATGGCGACGACGAAGACATCGAGCATCGACCAGTACCCCACCAGCTCCACGAAGCGATAAAGCTTCGCCCGCTGGCGCGAACCCCAGTTGCTGGACCGCTGCACGGACACCAGCAGGTAGCCCAGGATGATGAATTTGAGCATGGGCACCACGATGCTCGCCGTGAAGACGATGATCGCCAGGTCGGGCGAACCGGCCCGCCATAGCTCCACGATGCCGCTCAGGATCGTGTTGTCGTCCTTGCTGAACAGGCTCTGCGTCCGCATGATCGGAAACAGGTTGGCCGGCAGGTAGAAGATGGCCGCGGCGATCAGCAGCGCCCAGGCCCGCCCCAGGCTGCCGCGCTTGCGGATGTGCAGGGCGTTGCCGCAACGCGGGCAGCAGGCATGCGGGTCTTCCGAATACGTGGTGACCAGCCGGCACACATGGCAGCTCATCATGCCCAGCTCACGGGCCCTAGGCAGCGCGCTCATCGGGCGTCCTCGCGGGTGATATCCCACAGGTTGCGCGGATCGTGGCTCGCGAACACCGTGATCAGGATGGTGAGAAAGCCGAAGGCCCAGATGCCAGCACCGGGAATCACGTCGAAATAGGTGTGGGCCTTTACCACCGCCACCAGCACGCCCAGCATGAAGACCTCGATCAT
Source organism: Luteibacter anthropi (assembly GCF_023699965.1). Lineage (NCBI taxonomy): Bacteria > Pseudomonadati > Pseudomonadota > Gammaproteobacteria > Lysobacterales > Rhodanobacteraceae > Luteibacter > Luteibacter anthropi. Next base: position 2,751,607 of record NZ_CP077072.1, on the reverse strand, counting down.
GCTCCAGGGCTTCAGCCTCACCAGCGCCGACATGGCCTCGCGGAATCCGGGCGCGCGGCGCCCCTGGCGGGCGAACCACAGCACCCAGCCGAACAGCAGGATCTGCGACAGCGGAAAGAAGAACAGGGTCAGCGCCGTCAGCACCGCCACGACCTGGGCGTCGTCCTGCCACATGGCGATGACGGCACCCCATAGCGTGGTATCGGCCAGCATGCCGGAAAGGCCCAGGGTGACGATGGGCGACACGTTGGCGATGACGAACACGATGAGCGCGGAGAGGATGAGCGCCAGCTGCCCGTCGACGCCAAGCCATTGATGCCGTTCGAGGACGGCGCCGCAGACGCTGCAACGGGCCACCTCACCCCGGGCAAGGTGTCGCCGCTGATACACGGTATCGCAGTGTTCGCAGACGATGAGGGAGGGGGCCTTGTCCATGCGTTCCAGTGGCGCGAGGCCGCACTGGCCCGGTGGCGTATGATCGCAAATCCGCGTAAACGGCGCATGACGAAGCCCCCAACCGGGTCGCTGATGGGCTGTCAGGGCCTTGATATGCTTGCGGGCTTACCCGATTTTCCGCACATAGCCATCGTACCCAGGAGTTTTCCCGTGAGCAGCGCCCCGAGCACCAGCGAACACATCTTCGACGCGACCACGGCAGGGTTCGAGAGCGAGGTCGTCCAGGCGTCGATGCAAACCCCGGTCCTGGTCGACCTGTGGGCCGAGTGGTGCGGCCCCTGCAAATCGCTGGGCCCCATCCTCGAAAAGCTCGCCATCGAGTTCAACGGCGCGTTCCGCCTTGCCAAGATCGACGTCGATGCCGAGCAGCAGCTCGCCGCCATGTTCGGCGTCCGCAGCATCCCCACGGTCATCCTCATCAAGGATGGCCAGATGGCCGACGGCTTCGCCGGTGCGCAGCCGGAGGGGCAGATCCGTGAGTTCCTCGCCCGTAATGGGATCGTGGCCGGCGAAGCCGGTACGGAAGAAGAGGCCCCGGCCGCCGTTGAAACCCCGGAAGACGCAATCAACCGCATCCAGCAGGACATCGCGGCCGAGCCTGAGCGCGCCGAACTCAAGCTCGATCTTGCCCTGGCGCTGATGCGCGCCGGTCGCGTGGAGCCGGCCCAGGCCGAACTCGACGCCCTGCCCGCCAACCTCGCCACCGATGCCCGCGCCGTCCGCCTGCGCAGCCAGCTCGAACTGGCCCGTGCCCTCGCCGGCGCCCCGTCACTGGCCGAGCTGCGCCAGCGCATCGAGACGAACGGCGACGACTGGGAAGCCCGTGACCTGCTCGGCGTGCGTCTGCTCATCGAAGGCGAGGAAGCCGCCGGTCTCGACCAGTTCCTCGATGTCCTGAAGCGCCAGCGCGACTGGAACGAAGGCCAGGCAAAGAAGCGCCTGCTCGCCGCCTTCGCCACGCTGGACAATGCGGAACTGGTAGGCACCTACCGCCGCAAGATGGCCTCGCTGGTGTTCTGAGCCCCGGGTGTCGCTGCGTGCGACACCCTCCCCTTCGTCGTTCCTGCGTACGCAGGAACCCAGCGCGATGCAACCGGTTGTCGCGACAGCATCACCTACGTAAAGGCCGATGCGACACCATCGCATCATGCGTAGACCGGGGCGCTGGGTTCTCGTTTTCACAGGATCGACGTGGAGTATACGGGTGGGGGAATCGCCCCCTCGTTCAGCGCTTCTTGCGCCTCACATACAACTGCTTGCGTACCGTCGCCACCAGCTCGCCCGAGGCGGTGCGGATGTCCGTATCAAACCAGCGCAGATACTTCTCTCCACCCGCCGTCGCCGCGCGGATTTCATCCAGCAACGCATCGTCAACGTGAAACTCCGCGTAGACATCCTCTCGCCCTGGCGCCACGAAACGGATCTCCCCCGCCTGGTCCCACACGATGTAATCGTTGCCCAGGCTCTTCAGCACCATGATCATCCAGAACGGATCGGTCATCGAAAACAGATTGCCGCCGAACTGCGTGCGCACGTAGTTCCGGTTGTACCAGGCCAGCTTCAGGCGCACCCGCGCATGCCGGTAATCGTCGAGCTTCACCACGCGTATGCCGGTGAAGAAAAACGGAGGCCACGCATTGAGGAAGCGGCGCAGGGTGGGTGCTTTCATGGAAGTCACGACGTGTAGCGGAAACCGGCCACCATGCTAGCCATGCCCTCCACGGCCGCGTAGTCCCCCGTTTCAAACGTGGTCGGCCCGTGACCTCTGGCACAGGCTGGCTGAACGATCGTTCATGAAGATCGGGATTCCCTCTTTTGCCGGAATCCGAGCCATGCGCTTCCCGCTCCGCCGTGCCCTACTCGCGTCTTCCCTGGCCATGGCGCTCGCCGCTCCGGCATTTGCCCAGGACATTCCGGCACCCGTCGACCAGCCCTACCCCGGCAACCTGAAGCTCAATGTCGACCTGAGCGATGCACCGCGCCACATCTTCCATGTGCGCGAGAGCATCCCCGTCACCCAGGGCGCGCTGACGATCTACTACCCGCAGTGGATTCCCGGCGTGCATGGCCCTGCGGGTCCGCTCGCCAACGTGGCCGGCCTGATTGCCACCGGCAACGGCCAGCGCATCCCGTGGCGTCGCGACCTGAAGGACATGTACGCCTTCCATCTCGACATCCCGGCCGGCGTCGGCACGCTGGATCTCCAGTTCGAATACCTTGCCCCGGCCACGCCGAACTACGTACCGCTGTCGTTCAACGAAGTGGCGTTCTACCCGGCAGGCCACTACGTAAGCCAGATCACCGTCGAACCGACCGTGAAGCTGCCTTCCGGATGGAAGTTCGCCAGTGCCCTGGAAACCACGGGCCAGAGCGGCGACACCGTCAGCTTCAAGCCGGTGAGCTTCGAGAACCTGGTCGACTCGCCTCTGATGACGGGCAAGTATTTCACCCGCGTCGATCTGGCACCGGGACAGAAGGTTCCCGTGCACCTGGATATTACGGGCGATTCGGCCACCGGCGTGAAGCCCACCGACAAGCAGGTGGAGCTCCAGCGTGCGCTTGTCGTGCAGGCCAACAAGCTGTTCGGCGCCCACCATTACGATCACTACGATTTCCTGCTGGTCACCTCCGACCACACGGGCCACTTCGGTCTGGAGCACCACCAGTCCAGCGACGATCGCCTGCCCGCCAATTTCCTTACCGACGCAGACGTGAACGTCGCCGCCGGCTCGCTGCTGCCACACGAATACATCCATTCGTGGAACGGCAAGTTCCGTCGCCCCGCCGACCTGTGGACGCCGACCTTTGCCGAGCCCATGCAGGACGACCTGCTATGGGTGTACGAAGGCCTCACCGATTACTGGTCGGGCGTGCTCACCGCGCGCTCCGGCATCTGGACACCGGACCAGTGGCGCGATTCGCTCGCCGGTATCGCTGCCGACATGACCGCCCGCACGGGTCGCTCGTGGCGCTCGCTGCAGGACACCGCCGATGGCATCCCGCTGTCGTCGCGCGGTTCCAGCCCCGGTTGGACGAACTACCGCCGCAGCTCCGACTACTACCCCGAAGGCCAGATGCTCTGGCTCGACGTCGATACGAAGATCCGCGAACTCTCCGGTGGCAAGCACACGCTGGATGAATTCGCGCGTGCATTCCATGGTGTGGACAACGGCAGCTACGTGCCGAAGACCTATACCTTCGACGATGTGGTGAACACGCTCAACAGCGTGCAACCGTACGACTGGAAGAGCTTCCTGCGTCAGCGCCTGGACGACCACGGCAATGCGCTTCCGGAGCACGGCATCGAAGGCGGCGGCTGGAAGCTGGTCTACGACGACAAGCCGTCGGCCTTCGCCAAGACGTCGGAGAAGACCCGCGGCAACATCAATCTCAGCTATTCGCTGGGTATTTCGGTGAGTGCCAAGGGTGAAGTGCGCGACGCGCAATGGGAGGGCCTGGCAGCCAGGGCCGGCCTCGTGCCCGGCGTGACCATCGTGGCCGTCAACGGCAAGGACTTCTCGGGCCAGGGCCTCAAGGACGCCATCACCGAGGCCAAGGGCACCACGGCGCCCATCGACTTCCTGATCAAGGATGTGGACGACTACCGCCACGTCACGGTGAACTACCACGACGGCCTGAAGTACCCGCACCTCGTGCGCGGCGATGGCAAGGACCTGATCGGCGCCATCGCCACCCCGCTGAAATAACCCTCCACACGCCACATCACGCCCTGTAGGAGCGCGCCTCGCGCGCGACCGGGAGATACCGTTACCCCCGGTCGCGCGCAAGGCGCGCTCCTACATGAATCCGGTGAAACTCGGCCGAAGGTATCGACGACGGGCAGCGTGAAATAAGCCCGGGGTTTATTACGATTCTACGATTGCTTTGGATCATTCCTGCGATTTACTACTAAGTTGTGACAGTGAATCGCAAGTTATCCTGCCGCTCCACGCCAGCCCCGGAGCGACAAAGCATGCTTAGCCAGAAGGCCCAACGCACGACACCGTTGCAACGCGCCATCATCGCCGCCCTGCTGGGTTTCGTGGCGATCGGGGCCGGCGCCCGCGACGTGCCGAAAGGTGCGTGGCCCGCCTATCGCGACCGCCTGCATGCCACGCCCGTGCAGTACACAGCGCAAGGCTGCGAGCCGATCACCGGAGGCCGTCGCTGCCAGTACGACCTTGTATCGCAGACCTGGCCGGAAAACGATCCGGCCGCCACCGCATGGCATCACCGGGTGACGATCTACCAGCCCGACGGCGATGCCTCGGGCACGCCGCTACTCGTCATCAACAACGGCACGCTGCAAGGCAATGGCAAGGACCCGGCACGTCCGCCGTCCGACATGGACGATGCGCTGCTGAGCGAGGTGGCCACCACCACCCACCGCGCCGTGGTGTCCGTGGGCGATGCGCCCAACCAGTACCTGACCCTGGCCGGTGACGTACCGCGCAAGGAAGACGACCTCGTTGCCGCCACCTGGGTACGCAGCATGCGTACGACGGAATCCACCCTGCCGCTGCATGTGCCGATGGCTGCCGCCGCGACACGCGCGATGGACCTGGCCACCAGCGAACTCAAGCTGCCTGCCAACACCCGCTTCATCGTGACCGGCTCGTCCAAGCGCGCCTGGGCCGCGTGGCTCACCACCGTCGGCGACGATCGCATCGCGGCAATCGTGCCCTACGTGATCGCCATGCATATCCAGCCACTGATCGAGCACATCCAGAAGGTCTACGGCGGCGACTATCCCATCGCCCTGCTGCCTTACCAGAAACAGGGCATCGGTCCCGACGTGTACCGCAGCCCGGCCTTCGCCTGGCTGATGCACATCGAAGACCCCTACACCTACCTCGATGGTCCGTCGCGCAGGCGCCTCGCCGTACCGAAATACCTGGTCAACGCCAGCGGCGACGATTTCTTCCCACCGGATGCCACCGACTTGTACGTGGATGACCTGCCGGGCAGCACAACGCTGCGCGTGGCACCGAACAGCGACCATGGCGGCATCCGCAATGCCGTGCACGACACCTTGCTGCCTTTCCTGGTGCGCTGGGACAAGCATGTGCCGCTGCCGCGCGTGAACACCACCACGGTGCACCGCGATGGCAAGGCGGTACTGTCCATTGCATTGAGCGAGACGCCGGTGTCGGCCACCGTGTGGCATGCGGTGAACCCGGCCTCCCGCGACTTCCGCTACGCCTGCGGCATCCGTTACCAGTCCACGCCGCTGGACGCGGGCAAACGCGAGCTTGAAGTGACAGAAGAAACGCCGGATACCGGCTGGGGCGCCACCTTCGTGGAGTTCCGCTTTGCGGACGGATTCATCGCTACCACGCCGGTGTCGATCCTGCCGGAAGGCAGCTACCCCACCACCCCGCCCGCGAATGGCCCGGGCGCCTGTCTCGTGATTCCGCCCACGCCCTGAGCGAAGCGTCAGGCCACGGAGGCACGGGGAATGCGCACGACCACGCGCAGCCCCGTGCCTTCATCGCGATCGAGCAATTCGATGGTGGCGCCGTGCAGTTCGGCAGCGCGCTGCACGATGGACAGGCCCAGGCCATAGCCTTCGCCTTGGGTATCGAGGCCACGCTGGAATCGCGTAAACATGCCTGCGCGACGTTCGGCCGGAATGCCCGGGCCGTCGTCTACCACCTCGATCACGGCGAAGCCCGCGTCATCGCCGCGAATGGAAAGTCCGACGTGGCCGCCTCGCGGCACATGCCGGAAGGCATTTTCCAGCAGGTTGCGCAGCAACGCGGCCAGGGCGACAGCGTAACCCTCCAGCCACACGTGTTCAGGCAGCTCGACCAGTTCCAGCTCGACACCGCCCGCACCGATCGCGGTAGCCAGCTCTTCGATGACATCCAGCGCCAGCTCGACGAGATCGACGCGCCCGCGCGGTCCCGATGCGGCACCGACTTCCAGTCGCGCCAACGCAAGCAATTGCTCCGTGCGTCGCGCCAGCGATACCAGGCATTCCCGCGCCGCTTCCAGTGCCAGCTGCGCCTCGTCGGGGCGCGCTGAAACCATGGCGCTTTCCAGATTGATCATCGTGGATGCCAGCGGCGTGCGTAGTTCGTGAGCCACGTCGGCGCTGAAGCGTCGTTCGCGTTCCAGCGCGCTTTCGAGCCGTCCAATCTGGTCGTTCAATGCCACCAGTACGGGTTTCAACTCGGTCGGCGCATCGGGCAGATGAATCGGCTCGCGGCTTCCCGGCTCGCGCCGCGCCAACGCCTCGGCCAGCGCGCCGAGCGGCCGCAGGCCCCTGTGAATCGCCCACCCCACCAGCACCGCGAGCAGCGGCAGACCCAGGAGGGTGGGCAGGCCATGCTCGATCCACAGTGCATGGGTGATCTCGTGGCGGCTGTCGTAGCGCTCGCCGGCACGGATCGTGATGCCCTTGTTCTCCATGATCAGCGTGAAGATGCGCCACTGGTAGCGACCGCTGCTCACGTCCTCGAATCGACCATCGGGGGCATGCGTACGAGGCACGCCGGAGAGGTTTTCCGTCGCCAGCAGCAGGCTGCCATCGCGGTCGAAGACCTGGAAGCCCACTTCCGATTCGAAGGTGCGGCCCTGGATGGTCAGCTCCTGCGGATGGTTCGAATAGCTGGGCACCAGTGCCGGCGTGGCGCGCTGGTTGCGCAACTGCTCCACGCCGATCCGCCCGACCAGCACTTCCAGCGTACGCGCCGCCTGTGCGAGGCGACCGTCGGACAGTTCGTCCACTTCTTCCAGCGTGCGCATGGCACTCAGGATGCCCAGCGGAAGCAATACGGCCGCCAGCACCAGCACGATGAGCGCCAGCAGGCGGGTGCGCAGGCTGATCGCCCTCACTTCGGCTCCCGCGGCACCATGTAGCCGAAGCCACGCACGGTCTGGATGGCATCGTGGCTGAGCTTGCGACGCAACGAGTGCACCAGCACTTCCAGTGCGCTCGTGCTCATGGCGCTGTCGGGCCCGTACAGGGAATTCTCCAGCACCTCACGGCGCACGATACGCCCGGCACGCTCCATGAGCGCCTGCAACAGGGAGAACTCGCGGCGTGTCAGGTCCACCTTGTTGCCGTGCCACAGCACTTCGAACGTACCCAGGTCCAGGCACAGGGCGCCGGCTTCCAGCCGGTTCACGGCGGCACCGCGAACGCGTCGGGCAAGCGAGCGGATACGCGCCGCCAGTTCGTCGAGGTGGAAAGGCTTCACCAGGTAATCGTCGGCACCGGCATCGAGGGCCAGGATGCGGGCATCGAGCTGGTCACGCGCGGACATCACGATCACCGGCGTGGTGACCCGCTGGCGGCGCGCCTCGGTGAGTACGTCGAAGCCGTCCTTGCCGGGCAGTCCGAGGTCCAGCAGCACCAGGTCGGCGTCGTGGTCGCGCAGGGCAGCCAGGGCCTCGTTGCCGTCGCGGAACCAGCTGATCGTATAGGCCAGCCGCTCCAGGGCGCGGCGGATGGCATCGCCAAGCTGGGCGTCGTCTTCGACGAGGATGATGTGCAAGGGCGTCCTACCTGTGCGTTCGGGACGCGGAATTATCGGTGGGGCCAGCTTAGCGTCTGCTTAGGGATGCGCCAATGCGCGGGCCGCAACCAACTGATGCCCTATGCGCACCCCCTGCCAGACGTCACACAATGGGCCGGTTTCCCTGCCGGATATCCCCATGACCGTGACGCTGCCTTCCCGCCTCCTGCTGGCCCTGCTCTGCGCGGCGCCCTTTGCCGCGCCCGCCAGGGATGCCTGGACCACGCCAGCGGAGACGGCCGGCTTCCGCACCACGCCGTCCTATGCGGATACGCTGGCCTGGCTGCATCGCCTGGCGGACGCCGCGCCCGGCACGCTCCGTGTGGAAACCTTCGGCACCACGCCCGAGGGACGCCCCATGACGGTGGTGGTCGCGGCAAGGGACGGTGATCTGACGCCCGGGCAGGCGCGCGCGGCCGGCAAGCCCATCGTCCTGCTCCAGGCCGGTATCCATCCCGGCGAAATCGAAGGCAAGGACGCGGGGCTGATGCTGTTGCGCGACATCGCCGTCACCGGCCGACTGCCACACCTGCTCGACCACGCGGTGCTTGTCTTCATTCCCGTCTACAGCGTCGATGGTCACGAGAATTCGGGGCCGTATTTCCGCATCAACCAGAACGGCCCGAAGGAAATGGGCTTTCGCGGCCAGTCGCAGTACCTCAACCTCAACCGGGATTACGTGAAGGCGGATGCGCCTGAAACGCGCGCATGGCTGAAACTGTGGAACACCTGGCGCCCCGACCTGCTCATCGATATCCACACCACCGATGGCGCCGACTACCAGTACGACCTCACCTGGTACACCGAGGACGCGCACAAGCTGCCGCCGTCGATAGCCGCGTGGCAGCGGGACGCCATCGCGAAGGATGCCGTCGCGCGCTACGAGAAGCTGGGACATCTCGCTTCGCCGTATCTCGAATTCCGCGACGGGCGCGACATCACCAAGGGTATTGCCAACTTTGGCTCCGGGCCGCGCTTTTCCACCGGATACGCCGCTATCCGCAACCGCGCAGGCCTGCTGGTCGAAACGCATATGCTGAAGCCGTATGCGGTGCGTGTGCGTGCCACCTATGACATCGTGCGCAGCGTGCTGGAGCGGGTGGATAGTGATCCGGCCGCCCTGCTTCGGGCGTCGAAGGACGCCGACACATGGGCAGCATCGCTCGCGTCGAAGCCGGATGCATCGCTGCCGGTGACCTTCAAGGAAGATCCGACGCCCTCGCCGTTCACGCTCAAAGGCTTCGCGTTCACGCAGACCGCCAGCGATATCTCGGGCGACACCTGGGTGCAGTACAACCCGGCGGTGAAGAAGAACTACGCCATCCAGAGCTGGCTGGGGCTGCTGCCGGATGTGTCCGCACCGGTTCCGGCGGCCTGGGCCATTCCCCCGCAGTGGACCCAGGTCATCGATCGACTCGATGCCCATGGCATTGCCTATACACGCATCGCCCGGGCGACGAAGGTCAGCGTGACGCACGACCAGCTGACCCAGCCGGCATGGGCCGAGAAGCCGTTCGAAGGTCATCATCTGTTGAAGGATGTGAACATCGTACCGGCCCGGGAAGATGTCGAACTGCCGGCAGGCACGGTCATCGTGCGCGCCAATGATGCCGATGCCGTGCTCGCGTTGAATCTTCTCGATGCCCGCGCGCCGGATTCCCTGCTTCGCTGGGGGTATCTGGATGCGATCTTCGAGCCGAAGGAATATGGAGAGCCTCGCGTGGTCGAGGCGCTGGCGAGGAAGATGATCGCGGAGAATCCGGCACTCAAGGCCGAGTTCGACGCAAAGGTGAAGAGCGACGCCACCTTCGCCGCCAGCCCGCGCGCACGCCTGGCATTCTTCTTCGAACGCAGCCCCTGGTACACAGCGCAAAAGGTAGGCGACTACCCCGTCCTGCGCCTCGACACCGAAGCCCTCACCCACCTGTAGGAGCGCGCCTCGCGCGCGACAGGCGCCCAGCCAGAGCGGTCACGCGCAAAGCACCCTCCCGCACGTTCAGGCGAAGACTTCAAAGGGACGCATCATCTCGTTGGCCTCGTGCTCGGCCAGATGACAATGCCAGGCATAACGCCCCGCATACCCATCGAACGTCGCCACGATACGCGTCACCATCCCCGGATACGCCTGCACCACATCCTTCCACCCACGCTCATGCGGCGGTGGCTCTTGTGCCGGCCCGACATAGCGGATCGTCTTCTTCTCCATGTACTCGTCGACGTCATAAGGACGCCGGTCGAGTATCTGGAAACGCACCAGATGCAGGTGGATCGGATGCGTGTCCTCGGTGAGGTTCACCAGGTTCCACATCTCGGTACTACCCAGCTTTACCCGCTCCGTCACCGGCTCGTGCCAGCGCTTGCCGTTGAGCAGCATCAGCATCGGCGTCGCGACACAATCGCTGTATTCATCCAGCGTCAGCTCACGCGTCTTCGCGGCGCTAGCCTCGGTGAACCGCACCACATCCCGTAGCACCGCCGGCACGCGGCTATCGTCCTTCACCTCGCCCTTGCCCACGGCAAAACGCATCAGCGGCAACGCATCGTTCATCAACTCAAGGTCGGCGCCTCGCGCAGACGCAAACTCCACGACGAGATCCGCCCGCTCACCCGGCGCAAGGAACAACGACTTCACCGTCGCCGGCGAAGCCAGCAACCCCTGATCGGAGCCAATCACCTGGAACGGCCGGCCGTCGCGAAACCGCAGATGGTAAAACCGCCCGTTCGCCGCATTGAGCACGCGCAGGCGATAGCGGCGCGGCTGCACGTCAGCACGCGGCAGGATGGCGCCATTGACCAGCGTCAGGTTGCCGAACACCTCCGGCACCCAGGGTGCCTTCGGATCACCCGAATCCGGGTAATAAAGCCGGCCATCCGCATGAAGCCAGCGGTCTGCCAGCACCAGCGGCAACTCGAACTCCCCCGAGGGCAACCCCAGCGACAGCTCGTGCTCGTCACGAAGCAGGTACAAGCCCATCAGCCCCGCATACATGTTGAGCCGGTTGATGCCCATCGCGTGGTCGTGGTACCAGAGCGTGGCCGCTTCCTGCCCATTCGGGTAATGGTGGCGCCGCGACTTACCGGGCACATACCAGTCTTCGGGATAACCGTCATCCTTGTGCGGCACCTTTGCACCATGCAAATGAACGATGGCGCGCACCTCGGGCTTGTCGGCCTCCGCACCGCAGATGGCGTGATCCACCGGCAGGAAATGCTTCGTCGGCAGGCCGTTGTCCCAGACCACATCGAACGGCACGCCCGCATGCGCTTCGATGGTGGGCCCAGGGAAATGCCCCCCATACGTCCACAACGTCGTAGGCGGCAGGTCGCGATGCAGCTTCTGCGTGCTCTGCCCCATGCGAACCTGCAACACCTGTCCCTTGCCGGGGCGCAACACGGGCGGCAACGGCAGCACATCGACAAACGGCGCGAGCTTCGCAGGATCGACAAGGCCCGGCATATGCGTGGTATCGCCCATCGCATGCATGCACAGGCCGTTACCGACCTGTCCTGCCGGCATCGTCTTCATCGCTTTCATGTCATGCGCGAACAGCCGCGACGGGATCCATCCCGCCGCGGCTGCCCAGCCTGCCGCCGTCAGGAAACGACGGCGATCAACCATGCCCACCGTTCCCGAAGGGCCAGTGCGGCCAGTTCGGACGCTTCGGCTGCCCCGTGGATTCGTCGAGGATCAGCTTACGATCGAACAGGCGCGGCAGGAAGAAATCGAACATGTTGCCGAGGCTACCCGCCTGCGCATCTGCCGAACCGCCACCGATACGCTTGCCGCCCAGCCAGTTGTCTTCGATGAAACGGGTGATCGAGCTCTGGTCGGTGAGCGTGTGATCGACCATGTTCTCCCGAGCCCATGGCGAAACCACCAGCAGCGGCAGGCGCGGACCGAAGCCGCAGCGACCCTGCGCCGGCGTCTTGCCATCCAGGCCCGGCAGCGTTGCGCGGCCGCTGCAGACACCTGCGCCATTGAGCGCATCGGTATTGCCCACCGAAGCATTCACATGCGGCGGCTCCTGGTGGTCGTACCAGCCGTCGGAATCGTCATAAGCGATCACCACGGCCGTATCTTTCCACTGGCCGTTCTGCTGCAACGCGTTGATCACGTGCACCACGAAGGCCTGTTCGTCCAGCGGGTCCGAATAGCCCGCGTGGCCGTCCTGGTAAGCGGGTGCCTTGAGGAAGCTCACGGCCGGCAGGCTGCCGCCGTCGATGGCATCGTAGAAGTCCTCGATGTCGTACTGATGGTTGGCCTGGTCGGTCTTGCCAATCATCGCCACCGAGGTCGGACGCGCATGCGTCGGATTGGCCGTGGACGGGTAGTACTGGAACGGCTGGTGGTGCGGGCTGTAATCGTTGGAGGTGGTCTTGGTCACCGCCGACAGCGTGCGCCGCGTGCAGCCCGTGCTGCCGTCCGCATTGCTGCGTGTCAGGTCGAAACCACCCTGGAACCAGCCCCAGGTGATGTTCTGGTCGTTGAGCAGGTCACCCACGTTGTGGCCACCCATGGTGACCTGGTTCGCGGTGGGCGACGAGCAGACGTCACCGATGGGATCGGGATCGCCGATCATGGTGAGGCCGCCATGACCATCGTCGGTTTCGGCACCCGTGCCGTTGAGCGTGTCGACCACGCCCGCGGTCTGCCCGGAGATCAGGTTGATCGCACCCGGCGTGGACGGACCGAAGACGGTGCCGTAGCTGTTGTCGTTGAGGGCGTAGTTCTGTGCGTAGTTCCAGAACGCCGTGACGGTGTTGCCGTCGTAGTAGCCCATCACCTGGCCCTTGCCCTCCTGCGAGGGATCGGCGCCGGGCAGGTCTTCGCCATGGCCGGTGTATTTCGGGAACAGATCCATCCTGCCGCCGTCGAAGGCGCGCTGTTCCGAGGTATAGCCGTGGTCCTGGTCCGCCGTGGCGGCCTGTGCGCGGGCCAGGCGGAACGGATTGATGGCACCGTCGCCGTTGCCGCTGTTGAGCGCGTTGGGGTTCTTCGTCAGCAGGCGACCGTCGAAACCGTTGACCGGCGGGGTGAACGGGCGCGCATAGAACGCCGGTTCGCCCTTCGGGTTGGCAGCGTACGGATACGTGCCGAAGTAGTGATCGAAGGAGACGTTCTCCTGGAAGATCACCACCAGGTGGCGGATCGGGGTGGCGGTGTGGGGGCCGCGGTCGTGGCCGGGCCAGAAGCCCAGGGCACTGGCCGATTCGGCCGGGGCGAGTTGCTGCGCCGCAATGGACGCGGCAGACAGGGTGAGCACGCAGGCGATACCTGCGGCCAGTAGCTTGCGCATGACATGGCTCCTCGGAACGTGGTCGACCGAATGGCTTGCCCGCATCCCCTGTCATGCGGTGGGGGCGAGGCTAGGCCTGCGTTATGACAGGTGCAGGACAAAACACGCGAAAACCTGCACAGGCCACCAATCCATGACTTTCGTCACGGATTCTCCTTCCCGACGGCCTGCCGGGCTATGCTCGGAGCCCACCGGTGCCGGGGGCGCCGTACCAACCGCAATACGCACAGAGGGACATACATGACCAAGCAGTACCTGAAGCCGCTCGCGCTGGCCCTGAGCATCGCGCTGGCCGGCACGGCATGCAGCAAGCAGAACGACGCGGAGACCGCGCCCGCCGGCAACCAGCCCGCCGCCACCGGCAGTGCCGCTCCGGCCGCCGCCAGCACCGTCGCCGCCAAGCCCGCCGCGCCCACGTTCAACGTGGCCGACCTCGACACCGGCATCGACGCCTGCAACGACTTCAACGGCTTCGTCAACGCCAAGTGGGTGGCCGCCAACCCGATTCCGGACGACCGCACCCGCTGGGGCGCATTCGACCAGCTCGCCGAAAACAGCCTGAACACGCAGCACGACATCGTCGATGCCGCCGACAAGGGCGCCGACGCCGCCAAGGCCGGCACGATCGAACAAAAGATCGGCCTGCTGTACCGCTCGGGCATGAACGAAGACGCCATCGAAAAGGCCGGCGTCGATCCGCTCAAGCCGGAACTGGCCAAGATCGACGCGCTGAAGTCCGCCAAGGACATCGCCGATTTCCTCGACGCCAGCTTCAACGATGGCGACGGCTATGTGTTCTCGTTCGGCTCCGGTGCCGACTTCCAGAACGCCAAGGTGCAGATCGCCTACGCGAACCAGGACGGCCTGGGCCTGCCCACCAAGGATTACTACACCGATCCGAAGCAGGCCGACAACCGCAAGGCCTACGTCGACTACATCGCCAAGACGCTCACCCTCGGTGGCGTGGCCGAGGCCGACGCGAAGAAGCAGGCCGATGCGGTCATGAAGTTCGAAACCGAACTCGCCGCGGCCTCGCTGGCCCCGGTGGACCTGCGCAAGCCGGAAAACCAGTACCACTTCGTCGCCGTTGCCGATGCCGACAAGATCACCCCGCACTTCAACTGGGAGAAGTTCTTCGCCGCCCAGGGCGTGACCATCGACAAGGGCTTCTCGCTCTCGCAGCCGGGCTTCTTCAAGCAGTTCGACAAGATGCTGGCCAGCACGCCCGTGTCCACGTGGCAGGCCTACCTGCGCTTCCACGCCCTGGACAGCGCCTCGCCGTACCTCTCGAAGGCCTTCCAGGACAACAAGTTCGACTTCTATGGCAAGACCCTCGCCGGCCAGCCGCAGCAGAAGCCGCGCTGGAAGCGCGTGCTCGGCACCGTGAACAGCTCCATGGGTGAAGCCCTGGGCCAGCTGTACGTTGCCAAGGTGTTCAAGCCGGAAGCCAAGCAGCGCGCCAACGAGCTGGTGGACAACGTGCGCAACGCCCTGAAGGCACGCCTCGAGAAGCTCGACTGGATGAGCGACGAGACCAAGCAGAAGGCCATCGCCAAGTGGAACACCTTCCTGCCGAAGATCGGCTACCCGGACAAGTGGCGTGACTGGTCGGGCCTTGAAGTCAGCGGCGACAACTTCTTCGCCAACGTGCAGGCGGCCGGCAAGTTCAACTACCACTACGACATCGCCAAGATCGGCAAGCCGACCGACCGCCTCGACTGGGGCATGACCCCGCAGACGGTGAACGCGTACTACAACCCCACCGACAACACGATCAACTTCCCGGCCGCGATCCTGCAGCCGCCGTTCTTCGACGCCAACGGTGACGATGCGATCAACTACGGCGGTATCGGCGCTGTGATCGGTCACGAAGCCAGCCACGGCTTCGACGACGAAGGCAGCCAGTTCGATGGCGAGGGCAACAACAAGAACTGGTGGACCAAGGACGACCGCGAGAAGTTCGAGGCCCGTACCGCGAAGCTCGTGGCCCAGTTCGACGAGTATGCCCCGCTCAAGGACCACCCGGACCTGCACGTCAACGGCAAGCTGACCCTGGGCGAGAACATCGCCGACCTGGGCGGCATCAACGTTGCCTACGACGCCCTGCAGGAAGCCCTGAAGAAGAATCCGAAGGAAGCCGAAGAGAAGATCGACGGCTACACCCAGGACCAGCGCTTCTTCCTCAACTGGGCCCGCGTGTGGCGCGGCAGCGTCCGCGAGAAGCAGGCGATGCTTTACCTCAACGTCGATCCGCACGCACCGGCCTCGCTGCGCGCCATCGGTGCCCCGTCGAACATGGAAGCCTTCGCCACGGCCTTCCAGTGCAAGCCGGGCTCGAAGATGATTCGCGAAGGCGACAAGCAGGTAAAGATCTGGTAACTGCGCGTTAAGCGATTGACCGCCGAAGGCGCCGCACGAAAGTGCGGCGTCTTTTTTTGGGCATCACCTTTTGGGCATCGCCTCCTGTAGGAGCGCGCCTCGCGCGCGACCACCCGTCCCCTCAAGTTCACCGGCCCAGACGCGCAAAACGCATCCAAAGGTATGCACAGCCCCCTCCGGGGCGGATAATTAGCGCCCCTTGTACGTAGCGGCGCCCCCAAAGCATGTTCCAACCCGGTCAACGCTGGATTTCCACTGCCGAGCCCGAGCTCGGTCTCGGTACCATTCTTCGCGTCGAAGGACGCGGCGTGCAGGTGCTTTTCGCCAAGGCCGGGGTGTTGCGTCCCTACGCCGTCGACAGCGCCCCGCTGGTACGAGCCGAATTCCGCGCCGGCCAGCGCGTGTCCGGCAAGGGCATCGCCTTCCTCGTGGAACGCGTGGAAGAGCGCGAGGGCCTGCTGGTCTACCGTGGCGAAGGCCGCGAACTGGAAGAAGGCCAGCTCGACGACGAGCAGGCCATGTCCCAGGCCGACGACCGCCTGATCGGCGGCCGCACGGAAACCAACGAACGCTTCGACCTGCGCCTGGAGGCCCTGCGCCGCCGCGCCGACGCACGTCGTTCGGCCGCCTGGGGCCTGGAATCGGCCCGTATCGGCCTGGTGCCGCACCAGTTGCGCGTCGCAGGCATCGCGGCCGCCCGCCGTCCGCCCCGCGTGCTGCTTGCCGACGAAGTAGGCCTGGGCAAGACCATCGAAGCCGGCATGATCCTCGCCCGCCAACTGGCAACGGGCCGCGCCGGTCGCGTGCTCGTGCTGCTGCCCGAGACGCTGGTCTACCAGTGGTTCGTGGAGCTGCTGCGCCGCTTCAACCTGTCGTTCTCCATCTTCGACGAAGAGCGCTGCGAGGCCATCGAACAGGCCAGCGACGGGCGTAATCCCTTCGAGGACGAACAACTCGTCATCGCCGACTTCGCCTTCCTGCAGGGCGCGCCGCGCCGCGCGCAGCAGATCGTGGAAGCCGGCTGGGACCTCATCGTGGTCGACGAGGCCCATCACCTGGAATGGACGCCCGAGGGCGCCAGCCCCCGCTACCGCCTCGTCGAAGAACTGGCA
Source organism: Luteibacter anthropi (assembly GCF_023699965.1). Classification (NCBI taxonomy): domain Bacteria; kingdom Pseudomonadati; phylum Pseudomonadota; class Gammaproteobacteria; order Lysobacterales; family Rhodanobacteraceae; genus Luteibacter; species Luteibacter anthropi. The sequence goes on along the minus strand of NZ_CP077072.1, from coordinate 2,734,840 downwards.
GCAGCCACGCCCGGTGTGATCCTGCTCACCGCCACGCCCGAACAGCTCGGCCGTGCCGGGCATTTCGCCCGCCTGCGCCTGCTCGATCCGCAGCGCTACAGCGACCTGGACGCCTATCTGGCCGAATCGGCCAGCTACGGCCCATTGTCCGACCTCGCCAGCGCGCTGGCCGAAGGCAAGAGCCTCGATGCCGACCAGCGCGCCCTGCTTGCCGAGCGCTTCAAGGGCGACCGCGAACTGGCCCACCTGCTCGACCGTCCCGGTTCGGGTGATGCCCTGCTGGCCGCGCTTATCGACCGTCATGGCACCGGGCGTGCGATGTTCCGTAACCGCCGTGCCGGCATCGGTGGGTTTCCGCGTCGCGTGCCGGAGATCCTCGCGATCGATCCGGGCGTGCTTGCCCCGGGCCGTCGCGATGCCCTGCTGGCCGAGTTCCGCTCGGACATCCAGCAGCCGCCATCGCCGCTCGAATTCGACTACAACGACGATCCCCGCCTCCAGGCACTGATCGATCTGCTGGATGCCCATCCGTCCGACAAATTCCTGCTTCTTTGCCGCAGCCAGGCCAAGGTGCTCGCCATCGAGGACGCCCTGCGCACGAAGAGTGGCGTGGGCGTGGCCCGCTTCCATGAAGGCCTTGGCATCATCCAGCGCGACCGCAACGCGGCGTTCTTTGCACAACCCGATGGTGCCCGCCTGCTGATCTGTTCGGAAATCGGCTCCGAAGGTCGCAACTTCCAGTTCGCGCACCGCCTGGTCATGTGGGATCTCCCGCTCGATCCGGATCTCCTGGAGCAGCGCATCGGCCGTCTGGACCGCATCGGCCAGCGCCACGACATCTCGATCCATGTGCCCGTGGTGGCGCAGACAGCCCAGCACGTGCTCGCGCGCTGGTACGACGAGGGCCTCGACGCATTCCGTGGCAGCCCGGCCGATGGCCGCGAACTGCTGCGTCGCTTCGGTGAACTGCTGTCGCGTCTTGCCGATGAGCACGCACGGGGCGACGACGACCGCGACCAGGAACTGGACTCGCTCATCGCCGAAACGCGCGGTGCGCATGAGGAACTGTCGGCCCTGATCCATGCCGGTCGCGACCACCTGCTCGAACTGGCCGCCAGCCGCGATTCCCACGCCGATGACCTTGCCGGCAGCTTCGCGCGCGAGGACAACGATCCGGGCCGCGATGCCTTTATCCAGCGCCTGTTCGAAGGCTACGGCGTGCATACGGAAGAGCTCAGCCGCGATATCGTGCTGCTCGATCCGCAGTATCTCTCCACCGATGGCCTGCCGGGCTTCGCGGATGGCCCGCTGTCGGTCACGTTCTCGCGTGAGGTGGCGCTGGCCCGTGAGGATCTCCCCCTGCTGCGCATCGACCATCCGATGGTGAGCGCGGCGGTCGATCTCCTGGTTTCGGGTGAGGCCGGCAATGCGGCCTTCCTCGTGGACGATGCCATTCCGGTACGCACCGTGCTGTTGCAGACGGTGTTCGTGGTGGAAGTGGTGGCCGACCGCAAGCTCGATGCCGAGCGCTTCCTGCCCGCCACGCCGCTCGTGCTCACCGTGGACACCCGCCTCAACGAACGCCCGGGCTTCCGCCCCAGCGACGTGGCGCTTCGTCGTGCGCCGGATCGCAACATCGACGTGGCGCGCTACCGCAAGTTTCTGTCGAAGCTCGTGCCGCCCATGCTGGAACAGGCGAAGGACCTCGCCGAAGGCCGTGCGGAAGTGCTCAAGTACGAAGCGGCCGAACTGGCCACGCAGGAACTGGGTGCCGAGTACACCCGCCTGCTCGCCCTGCGCGCGGTGAATCCGTCGATCACGGCGGCCGAAGTGGAAGCCGTGGCCGCGGAACGCGATGCCCTGCTGGCGGCCATTCCCGAAGCCCGGGTGCGCCTGGACGCCGTGCGCTTCGTGGTCAGCCCCGACTTCCTGGCGATGCGCTGACCGGAGTCAGGCGCTCTGGCGTGGCGGCGGTCGCACGCCCCACGCCCAGAGCAATGCGAGCCCCGCGATAAGCCCACCCAGGTGGGCGAAATGCGCCACGCCGGCCACCGTGCCGGTGATGCCGAAGATCAGCTCCGCGGCACCATAGAGCGCCACGAACAACCACGCCGAAATAGGCACGGGGATCGGGATCAGCATCAGCTTTTCCCGCGGGAAGAGCATCGCAAAAGCACCGAGCAGGCCGAAGATGGCACCCGAGGCACCTACCGTCGGGTACATGCGCCCCTGTTCGAAGAAGTACACCACCGCCAGCTGGGCCAAAGCCGCAGCCACCAGGCAGGTGAAGTAGTAGATGGTGAAACGGCGCGCGCCCATCACGCCTTCGAGCAGACTGCCGAACATGTACAGCGCGTACATGTTCAGCACGATGTGCATGATGCTGCCATGCATGAAGCCGTAGGTGATCACCTGCCACGGGCGGAAACCCAGCGTATCGCCCGCATTGGAGAAAACTACATCGGGCCCGAGCGGCCACAGGGCAAACCAGCGCGTGAGCGCCAGCGTCTGGTCGTCACCCAGCAGCCATTGCAGGACATACACCAGGATGTTCGCCACCAGCAGGGCACGGGTCACTGGCAACAGGCGTGACAGCATCGATACAGCTCCTTCAGACCGCCAGCGGGGTCGGCTGGAGGATTTCGATCCAGTATTCATCCGGATCACGGATGAAGGCGATATGGCGCATGCGCCCGTCGGTGAGGCGCTTCTGGAAGGTAACACCCAGCGCTTCGAAACGGGCGCAGGCCTCGTTCACGTCCGGCACGCTGACGCACAGGTGGCCGAAGCCACGCGGCTCGGTGTTGCCGTTGTGGTAAGGAGTCTTGGCTTCTTTTTCGGTGCCATGGTTATGGGTGAGTTCCAGCACACCCGGCTGGCGCAGCACCCATTCGCGACGCGCGGCATCGTCGTCGGGAATGACCGAGGTATCGCCGACCAGCACGAGGTAGACGATGGTGAACGCGGCTTCGTCGAACACGTTCTTGTAGACCGGCGTAAAGCCGAGCACGCGTGTGTAGAAATCCAGCGATACATCGAGATCGCGCACACGGATCATCGTATGGTTGAACACATAACCGTGTGTCACCGCATCGGGTTTGGCCGTAACACCCGGCAAGGACGTGAGATCGGAAAGCGCCATGAAAAGTCTCCAGTGCAAACCCCAGACCATGGGCCCACCCCACCCCCAAATCAACCCCACCCCTGTAGGAGCGCGCCTCGCGCGCGACCGTTTGACACGTAACGCTCCGTAGTAAGCAAAGCCGTCCCTACCGAAGGGATGGGAACCGATCGCATTGGCGATGTTCCGCTCCGTACAAACGCAGCCCGTGTGGTGTTTCGCTCCGTAGGAAGGGCTCGCCTATCAGCCTCGCGCTCGGCGCCTGTGGCGTGGCGTTGCAGAGGCGGCGGGGGCGGCCCTTGTCGCTCCGGCCTGCGGTGTCCCTCGGGAAAGGAGGAGCCGCTGCGCGGCTCAGTGTTTTGATGGCTTGCGCCCCTTCGGGCCCGGGGAGCGGGCGGGGCTTTTCGACTCGGCCTCCGTGCCTCGGCGAAAACGGCCGGCCTTCCTGGCCGGCCCCGCTTTACGGCCTTTTCCGCCCACTCCCCTCACCTCCATCAAGTCGCGCCAAGGGCCGCCCCCGCCGCCTCTGTCGAACGTGATCGCAGGCTGTTGTAGGAGCGCGCCTGCGCGCGACCGGTTGTCGCGAACATCATCATCGTTTCGATTCAACCGGTCGCGCGCAAGGCGCGCTCCTACATGGGTGCGTGTTGGTGGTGTGGCGGGCTCAATGCCGTTTCGGAGCGAACGACAGGCCAAGCAGCACCACGGCCAGAGCCGCATACGCCGACACGAACTGCCATACCAGTGACCGTGACGTGGCATCGAGCAGCCACGGCAGGTACACCGAGCCGATCGGCTGCACGGAGTGGATGATGCCGAACGCCGTGAGCACGCCGCCGAACGCAACGATGCCCGCCGCCTTGCGTACGTGTCCGTCAATCATCGCCACGACGAAACTTGCCCACACCATCGAGGTGATGATGAAGCCGTTGCCGAGGATGACGATCACCGCCATGTCGGATACGCCCTGCCCGTTCTGCGCGTACAGCGAAGCGAAATGCGCCGGATCGACGATGGACGGATCGCCGAGCTTGATCGCCAGCAGTCGCGCTATGGCGGGGAAAAAGCTGAAAACCACCGCGGCCGTATAACGCACCGGCGTCGCTTCGAAAGCCTGCGTCGTGATGCTGATGGATACGAACACCAGGATGGGCGCCAGCACGGCCACCGGCAGCAGCTCGACCAGGTTGGAGAGATAGCCGAATACACCGCCCAGGCCAATGATGAGGCCTGTCGCCAGCGTATAGCCCGAGCGTGCGCCCATGGCCTTGTAGGCCGGCTGGCCGATATAGGGCGTGGTCTGCGCCACGCCGCCGCAGATACCCGCCACCAGGGTGGCAAGTGCCTCCACCAGCAGGATGTCGCGGGTGGAGTAGTCGTCACCGGCCGCACGGGCACTCTCGGTGACGTTGATGCCGCCGACCACCATCAGCAGGCCGAAGGGCAGGATCAGCGGCAGATAGGGCACGGTGGCCGGCAGGCCATCGAGGAAGCCCAGGCTGGGCAGCGGCAGGCCCAGGCGCCACGTCCACGCGGCGGGGGCGTGGTAGCCACTGCCGAGCAGGCCCGACGGGCCCAGGCCGTAATACAGTGCGACACCCACGATGAACGCGGCAAGCACGCCGGGCAGTCCGAACGGCAGTCGCCGCTTCGCTACCAGCGCATAGAGGACGATGCCCAGGCCGGCGAAACCCACCACCGGTACGCGCAGGATTTCGATCAGGGGCAGCAGGCCCATGAGCACCAGGGCGATGCCCGCGATGGAACCGAGCAGGCCGGCCCGCGGTACGGAACGCTGGACCCAGGCACCGAAGAACGACAGCACGAACTTGAGCACGCCCATCACCACGAGGGACGCCATGCCCAGGTGCCAGGTGGCCTCGCCCGCCGCGACGGCATCCATGCCCGACTGGCGGTAGCCCGCAAACGCCGGGCCCAGCACCAGAAGTGCCATGCCGATGGTTGTGGGTGCGTCGATACCCAGCGGCATGGCGGTCACGTCTTCGCGACCCGTTCGGGCGGCCAGACGACGAGCCATCCATGTATAGGCGAGGTTACCCAGAAGCACGCCAAAGGCCGTGCCCGGGAACATGCGACGGAACACCAGGTCGGCCGGCATGCCGAAGATGCCGATCAGGGCGACGGACAGAAAGGCCAGCAGGGAGAGGTTGTCTACGACGAGACCTAGCACGCCATTGAGATCACCGCCGCCGAAACGGCGGCGCGGGGCAACTGCCGTGTTCATCAGAACGACACCTCGGCCGGCTGGGTCACCCGCAACACCGACTGGTCGCCCGTCTTTGTTTTCCAGGCCACGCGGATGGCATCGACATCGGCGCGATGCGCCGGCGAATCCGGGTAGAGCAGCACGATCAGTTTCGAACGTAGCCGCTCAGGTGCCGCCTGATCCTTGCCCTGCCACTGTCCGTAGACGTCCACCACGCTCAGGCCGTCAGGAAATCGCGGGGTGACCTCACGATCGAGGAACTCGCGCCAGCCCGCCTCATCGATACCGCCACCGCTTTCCAACCCCAGACCAAAGTACAGCTCCGTGCGTACCCAGCCCTGGGTGGCACCCGGATGGGCGGCATCGCCGCTCAAGGTGGCGACCTGGGCGGTATGGGTTGCCTGGGGCGCCGTGGCGGCGCAGGCCGATGTTGCCACCATGACGGCGGCGAGAAGAACACCACGGAAACGCTTCATCGAAACCTCTGCACCTGCATATTTCAAACGGACGTCCATACGGCTATGTGTCCGATGTATTGACACAGCGTACACCGCAATGCAACAAATAGGAAAAGTGGCGCGACGCATACCCGCCACAGGGGCCTTAACGTGATTCCGCATCCTGTCCGTCAAAACATCAGCACCGGCCGTTTCGTGGCCGGTCGATGTCGGCCGGATGCCCTCCTGCGCGGCTGACCCGCCGCGCCAATCATCGTACCCATCCATGTCGCCGCCCCCCTTTTAGCGGGGCGGCGCAGGCCCCGTATTGTCAGGAACACCCATGCGTCACACCCGTCTTTTCTTCGCCCTGGCCCTCGCCCTGCCCGCTTCGAGCGTCGTTGCACAGCAGGCCGAGCCCATCCATGCCTCCACCCTCGAGCAGGTCGTGGTCACCGGCACGCACGCGAAGGATCGCACCGTTCTCGACTCCCCGGTGCCGGTGGACGTCCTGACCCCGGAGGACCTGCGCTCCGCCGGTGCCGTGAACGGCGAGCTGGGCCAGGCTCTCACCAACCTGCTGCCCTCGTTCAATTTCCCCCGCCAGTCCAACTCGGGCGGCTCCGATCACGTGCGCGCGGCCCAGTTGCGTGGCATGAGTCCCGACCAGGTACTGGTGCTGGTCAACGGCAAGCGCTTCCACACCTCGGCCCTGGTCAACAGCGACACCAAGGTCGGGCGCGGCACCACGCCCGTGGATTTCAACGCCATCCCCATCAGCGCGATCAAGCGCATCGAGGTGCTGCGCGATGGCGCAGGCGCCCAGTACGGCTCCGATGCCATCGCGGGCGTGATCAACATCATCCTCGATGACGCCCCCGAGGGCGGCGAGGTGACCACCAGCTACGGCGCCTTCCACACCAATTTCCGCCCGCTGGGGCGTGAGATCACGGACGGCCAGAGCAGCTTCGTCAGCGCCAAGGCGGGCACGAAGCTGGGCGGCGATGGCGGATTCCTCCGCTCGGGTATCGAGAGCAACAACCACGATGCGACCAACCGCGCCGGCCCGGACCAGATTCCGCCCTGGGAGAACCAGAGCCCGGCCAACCTGGCCTTGCAGGGCAAGCGCAACTACGCCGCGGGTGACCCCCAGAACGAGAGCTACAGCGGCTGGTTCAATGCCGAGCTGCCTTTCGGCGACACCGTGAAGGGCTATGCCTTCGGCACCTATACCCAGCGCCGCACCATCGGCGACAACTACTTCCGCTATCCGGACGACCCTGCCAACGTGCCGTCCATCTACCCCAACGGCTACCGCCCGGAGTCCCTCGGCTATAACCGCGACCTCAACCTGACGGCCGGTGCGCGTGGTCGGCTGGGCGAGTGGGACATCGATGGGAGCCTGACCTGGGGCAGCAACAGCTTCGACTACGACCTGCGCGACTCGGTGAATGCCTCCCTGGGTACGGCCAGCCCCACCTTCTTCCACGTCGGCAAGTACGAGAGTACCCAGGGCACGGCCAACCTGGACCTCAGCCGCTCCGTCGAATGGGGCTCGAAGCTGTTTACCCTGGCCACCGGCGCCGAGTTCCGCCGCGAGGGTTTCAATACCTATGCGGGCGATCCGGCATCGTATGCGGTAGGGCCGGCCGTCGGCGCTCCGACCGGTGCCCAGGCCGGCGGTGGCATCACGCCGCAGGACACGGCCAACCTGCATCGCAATGTCGGCGCGGCCTATGTCGATCTCTCGGGTGACGTCACGGATCGCTTCTTTGCCGACGCCGCTGCCCGCTACGAGCATTACAACGACTTCGGTTCGGCCTGGACGGGCAAGCTCAGTGGCCGCTACGCCCTGACCGACGCCCTCGCCATCCGCGGCGCCATCTCCAGCAATATCCGCGCCCCCTCGCTGAGCCAGGAAGGGTTCGAATCTACCGGCACCGGTTATGGGGCCGACGGCAAGCTGGTGGAGAGCCGGGTGCTTTCGGTCAACGACCCCGTGGCCCAGGGACTGGGGGCCAGGCCGCTGCGCCCGGAGAAGTCGCGCAACTTCAGCCTGGGCCTCACCGCCCAGTTGGGCCAGGGCTTCGATGCCTCGCTGGATATCTACCAGATCGACGTGAACCACCGGATCACGCTGTCCGAGAAGATCGCTCCCGATGGCCTGGAGGACTACATCGCCTCCCGCTTCGGCGTGCAGGGCATCCAGAGCGTCTCGTTCTTCACCAATGCGGTGGATACCCGCACCCGTGGGGCCGAACTGGTGACCAACTATCGCCAGGCAGCCTATGGCGGCAACCTGACACTGACCGCAACGTACAGCTACAACAAGAACACCATCCGGCATGTGCAGGACACCCCGCCGGAACTGGCGGCCCTGGGTGCCGATGCGGTGTTGTTCGGGCTAGAAGAACGCAACACGCTCACCAGCGCGGCGCCCCGCCAGCGCGGTGCCTTCATGGCGAAATGGGACAGCCCCCACTGGTCGCTGCTGGGCCGGCTCACCCGCCAGGGCGCGACCACCCGCGTGTTCGATTTCGGCGGTGGCGACGTGCCGACGCAGACCTATGGCGCCCGCTGGCAGCTGGATGCCGAGGCCGAGTGGCATGTGACCGAGCGCTTCTCGGTGGCCCTGGGCGGGCAGAACATCACCGACCAGTACCCGCGCAGGTCGATCCCGGAAATCGCCTATGCCGGCAACTTCCCCTACGACGTGATCTCCCCCATCGGCACCAACGGCGCCTACTGGTACGGCCGCCTGCGCTACGCCTGGTAACCATATCCCCCTGTAGGAGCGCGCCTCGCGCGCGACCGGACGTGCCGTACCGATGGGACATTCCCGCTCGCCCGGTCGCGCGCAAGGCGCGCTCCTACAGAAGGGGTGGCGGGTTCATTTCTGCTGTGTATCCGGTCGCGCGCGAGGCGCGCTCCTACAGAAGATAGGGCGCAAAAAAAGAGCCCGGCTTTCGCCGGGCTCTTTTATGTAGCTACCGATCGTGCCTGGATTACTGCTGAACCTGCAGTTCCGTGCGACGGTTACGCGAACGACCTTCGGCCGTGTCGTTGGTGTCGATCGGGTTGTTCTTGCCGTGACCGATCGGGCCTTCCAGGCGGTCAGCCGAGATGCCGTGCGAGGTCAGGTAGTCGAACACGATCTTGGCGCGACGCTCGGACAGGCCCTGGTTGTAGGCGTCCTTACCAACGCTATCCGTGTAACCGGCAACCGTGACCTTGACCTGCGGGTAACGCTGCAGGGTGTCGACAGCCTGGTCGAGGACGCCCAGCGACTCGCTGGTCGGCTCCTGGAGCGACGGACCGATGTTCGTCTCGCCCTTCTTCGGACGGTCGAACTTGAAGTTGACGCCGCGCAGGTCGATGACGACCTTCTGCGGGCAACCATCCGGGCCGACGATCGTGCCAGCCGGGGTACCCGGGCACTTGTCGTCGCAATCGTTCACGCCGTCGCCGTCGCTGTCGAGGGTCGAGCAGTCCGGAGCAGCCGGGGCCGGAGCAACGGCCGGGGCCGGAGCTGCCGGCGGCTCGCCGAAGCGCGAGACGATCGAGAAGCCCAGGAACCAGTCGCCGTAGCCGTTCTCGCTGCGGACGGTCTTGTCGTCCCAGTCGTAACGGTAGCCGGCTTCCACGCGGAAGTCCGAGCTGTCGGTGATGGTCTTGGACACGCCGACGCCGAGCTCAGCGGCCGGGGACCAGCCATTGTTCGACGGGTTGTGGTGGTACGAGCCCATCACGCCGGCGAGCAGGTACGGACGCCAGCTGTCCCACGCACCAGCGTAGAAGCGAGCGGCAACGCCGTAGCTGTTGTTGGCCCAGTGGCCATTGCCATCGTTATCACGCTTGGTGCGATCGGCGAAGATGTCGATCGAAGCGTTGTTGGAGATGAACTTACCGAAGCCCAGGCCGTAATAGACCTGCCGGCTGTTGGTGTTCCGGTCGGTGTCGTTGTAGTAACCGCCAACCGTCGGGGCGATGTACCAGCGGCCGTCATAGCCGTTACCCGCCGTGTCGGCGGATTCCTGCGCGTGAACGGCACCCACGCCGCCCAGGGCCAAACCAATCAGCAAAAACAAGCCCTTACGTTTCATCGGTGTCTCCTCATTATTGGTATTCGCGTCCGCGCTCCACCCCAGACGGAAATCGCGCGTAGAACTCTTATCGAATCCGGGGACTTCGGCCGTCCCTCGCTTTGATACCCCTTCAACGGGCGGCGGCAGTTTAGCAAAAATCAAACAATTGAACACGTGCTAAAAACCGCCGTTCATACTTGAGTCACAGCCATTATCAAGCCGTGAAGAGCGTCATGAATTCGTGAATGGGGGTTGAGTCAAGATTTTCCGGAGAAGAAGTAAGGGCCAGGATCTTTTCAACCCGATCCGCCGGGAGCTCGGCCCGCAGCGCGGCCTCAAACTTCTTCAGCAACACGGGGATACCTTCGGCGCGGCGCTTGCGGTGGCCAATGGGGAAATCGATGGAAACCTTTTCCGTGCTGGAACCGTCCTTGAAGAACACCTGAACCGAATTGCCGATATAGCGTTTTTCGGCATCGAAATAATCCTTGGTGAACTGGGGATTTTCGACCACGGTCATTTTGTCGCGGAGGGCGTCGATACGCGGATCGGCGGCCACGTTGTCGTTGTAATCGTCGGCGGTGAGGCGGCCGAAGATCAGGGGCACGGCCACCATGTACTGGATGCAGTGGTCACGGTCGGCGTAATTGGCCAGCGGGCCGGTCTTGTCGATGATGCGGACGCCGGCTTCCTGGGTCTCGATGACCACCTTCTCGATCTCGTCGATGCGCGAGCCGACCTGGGCGTGCAGCTTCATGGCGCACTCCACGGCCGTCTGGGCGTGGAACTCGGCCGGGAAGCTGATCTTGAAGAGCACGTTCTCCATGACGTAGCTGCCGAAGGGGCGCTCGAACTGGAAGGCGTTGCCCTTGAAGGCCACGTCGTAATAGCCCCAGGTCTTGGCCGACAGGGCCGAGGGATAGCCCACCACGTTGCGGTAGACGGCATTGATGGCATGGGTGACGGCGCGGCGGCAGGCATCGCCGGCAGCCCAGCTCTTGCGCGGGCCGGTGTTCGGGGCGTGGCGGTAGGTGCGCAGGGCGCCGTTGTCGATCCAGCTGTGCGAGACGGCCGTGGTGACCTGGTCCTTGTTGCCGCCCAGCATCGCCGTGGTGACCGCCGTGGAGGCCAGGCGCACCAGGATCACGTGGTCCTGGCCCACGCGGTTGAAGCTGTTCTGGAGGGCGTAGCAGCCCTGGATCTCGTGGGCCTTGATGGCGTAGCCCAGCACGTCACGGACGGTCAGGGCCTTGCCGCCTTCCTTCACCGCCTTGCGGGAGAGGTAATCGGCCACCGAGAGGATGGCGCCCAGGTTGTCGGACGGGTGGCCCCACTCGGCCGCCAGCCAGGTGTCGTTGAAGTCGAGGTAGCGGATCTGGGTGCCAATGGCGAAGGCGGCCTGGACCGGATCGAGGACATGCGAGGTGAACGGCACGCGGACGCCGTCTTCCAGGGTGGCGCCCGGCACGATGGGGCCGAGGTGCTTCACGCAGTCCGGGAACTTCATCGCCAGGGCCGAGCAGGCCAGCGAGTCGAGGAGCATGTAGCGCGCGGTGTCGTAGGCCTCCTGCGAGTCGATTTTGTAGTCGGCCACGTAGTTGGCGATGTCCACCAGCGGCTGGTCCGGATCGGGACGCGTGGCGGAACGGATATCGTGTGCGCTCATGGACTTCACTCGTGAGGGGTTGGGAAAGCCCACGATTTTAGCCGGTCCCCTTGCAGACAGTCTTGCCGCGCCGCAACCGACGGAGGACAATGCCGCCCACTACAGCCCAAGAGGGAGTAGTTCCGCGAGGCATCCTGCCTCGTGTGCGCCGATCGTCAGTACGGACGCTCCATCGCGTCCCGGTCGTCGCAGCGGCTTTCGCGCCGGGAACGAGACTTTTGCGGTGACGACGGGCGCGCGTACCCGTCGCCGCCGCATTTGTCTTCAGCGCGCGAAGGACCTGCCCCATGGATTTCCTCACCCCCGAATTCTTCTCCGGCCTGGCGGCCATCGTGCTGCTGGACCTGGTGCTGGCCGGGGACAACGCCATCGTCATCGCGCTGGCGGCCCGCAATCTCCCGAAGCACCTCCAGACCAAGGCCGTGTTCTGGGGCACCTTCGGCGCCATCGCCATACGCATCGCCCTCACCTTCGTGGTGATCTGGCTGCTGAAGCTCCCGGGCCTGATGCTGGCGGGCGGCCTGCTGCTGCTGCCCATTGCCTGGAAGCTGCTGAAGCAGGACGACCACGACCCCGCTATCGCGCCGGCCCCGGGCTTCTGGGCCGCCATCCGCACCATCGTGGTCGCCGATGCGCTGATGGGCCTGGACAACGTGCTGGCCATCGCCGGTGCCGCCAAGGGCCACATGGTGCTGGTAGTGCTCGGCCTGGCGATCAGCGTGCCGCTGGTGGTGTGGGGGTCCACGTTGATCCTGAAGCTCATCAACCGCTTCCCGGTGATCGTCTACATCGGCGCCGGCGCCATCGCCTGGACGGCGGCAAGGATGATCGCGCACGATCACCTGACGGCGCCCTGGTTCGACGCACGCCCCTGGGCCGCCTGGTCGCTGGATGCACTCCTGATAGCCGCGGTATGCGGCGGCGGCTGGCTGACCACCCGCAAGAAGCCCGCACCCCTGTAGGAGCGCGCCTGCGCGCGACCGGTCATCGCGAACATCATTATCGTTTCGATACCAACGGTCGCGCGCAAGCACGCTCCTACAATGCAACGGTGCTACCGGAGGTGTGGGAGCGGATCGCATCCGCGATGGGTGCTCGCGAAAACGCATCCATCGCTCCGCAGGAATCGCCGGCACGGTTGGCTCGCCCTTCGGTAGGCGGGTCGCTGCGAAAACCTTGTCGCGCGCAGGCGCGCTCCTACAGGTCAGCGGTATCCGGTCCGCGCGACGCAGAAAAAAGGCCGCCCGAAGGCGGCCTTTTTGTATCCAGCAAACGAGGCAATCAGAAGCGCAGGCGGACGTAAGCAGCCGGACCGGTGAGCTTCATGTCCAGGTCGAGGTCGTAACGACGCTTGTCCTGGTTGAGCTTGATCTTCGTGTACGCGTACTCCGCACCGAAGCCCACGTTCTGCCACGGGAACCACTCAAGACCGATGGCGGCGTCGTAGATGTGGCCATTCAGGCTGCCACCGTTCTTCTTCACGCCCGACGCATTCACATACATGCGCCACTGGTCGTTGAACGCGTGACGCCAGCCCAGTTGCAGGTTCGGCGCCCAGGCGCTTTCGTTGGCGCTGGCACCATCGGCAAAACCGTCGCCATTGACGGTGGCCGAACCGTAGATGCTCGCGTGCACCTTGTAGTAAGCCGCACCCAGGCCGACGCCGAACACGTCGTTGCCGGTACCGAACCACCACTTGTACGCGGCGCTGCCGAAGGTGAACTTGAGATCGCCCTTCACGCGAGCGGTGGCTTCGATCGGCGTGCCGAGAAAGTTGATGCCATCGGAGAGGGTCTTGGAGTGGTCGCGATCGACTTCGTAGTAGTCGAACGAGAAGCCCTGGTGCTCACCGATGAGGAAGTCGAGACGCACGCGCGGCACGGTCTTGTGCTTCTTGAAGTCGAGGTCGTGCTCTAGATTCAGGTTGCCGCGCGAGTTGAGGATATCGGTGTGGGCACCGATGTTCGTGTCGTTGTTGGTGTAGTAACCACCCACCCACAGGCTGATATTGTCCAGCGCGGGGGACTGGGACTTCTTGGCGTAACCACTGTCCTGCGCATGCGCAGCGGCACCGAAGACAGCGAGTGAAGCGAATGCGAGGCCAGCCGTGGCCTTGCCGAAACGATGGTGACGAGTGCGCATGTAAGAAAACTCCCTGCAGGTTTTTATAGTGTGTGTTCGAACCCCCGTTTGAAATCTTAACGAGCCCTTATGTGTGCAAGACGTGCACGGGAACTTGCGAGTGTTGCAAAATCGTTCAGTGAATACATTGTGAAAACATTGCGCAGATGCATTCACAACGTTATAGGCAAGCGCACCGTCACCGTGGAATCCGGCGTATCGCGAGTCACGCCAACGCCTAGCGTCACGTTCAGTGTTTCCTTGTCGTTGAATCGATAGGAGCCACCAAGCAGCAACGAACCGAGCGTCACGCGTGCCGAACCGGGCACGGAATTTCCGTTCTGCGTGGTGCGGCCGACGAAACTCTGGTCGTAACCGATACTGATCGAGGCCTTCTCGTTCAGCGAAAGCCCCATGCCGACGCTCACATCGGCAATATCGCCCGCCTTGACATTGCCGAGGAACTGCTTGCCCTCCAGCAACACGTTGCGGCTCACGTTGTGGCGTTCGAAGTTGTGCAGATAACTCACGTTGCCGAAGAACACGACCGGATCAGACGGGTAAAGCCACGTCACACCCGCCTGTGCCGAATAAAATCCGCTACCCGTGGGACTCTGGACAGGCAGGCCCGTGCCGGTGAAGTTCTCCAGGCACCGCGTGATGCAATCGGTCGTCACCTCGAATGGATCGCGACCGGTTCGCGACTTGGCACGCAACCAACCCACGTAGTACGGCTTGTCGGCCCCGCCATCGTTCAGCTGGTAGCGCAGCGTCGCCTCGATATCGCCGATGCCCTTGCTGCTGGTGGTGTAGAGACTGTCCTGCGCCGTACCGGTGAAGATCTCACGGCTGATCGTGTCGGTATGCGTATCCACATACGGGATGCGAACCTCAAGCTCCATGCGATGGGTGAGGCCATAGCGAAATGCCACCGCCGCCGTCTGCGTGGTGGTCTTCACCTGACGCACGTCGATGAGGCCGATAAGAATGGCCGGGATCACCGTATAGCCCACCAGCGCCACGCGGTCGGCCGATGAATAGCCGTACTGGTAGGAAGGCTCGACGATCAGCTTGCCGCGCGGCGTGAGCACGCCGGGCTGGTCGAAGATCGGCGCCACCTCGGGCGGTCGCTCGTCTTGCTCAGGCCGCCTGCCAACAGGACTGGCTGCAACGGCCTGTACAGGCGATCCGACCGGCGGAGGATCACCTGACGCCGTTGCCACGGCGGCCGAACCACCGCGCGCATCGTCCAATGCATTCAGGCCCACCGCCTTGCGCAGGTCGGCGTACTGTGCCTCCTGCGCGGAAAGATCCCGCTTCATCTGCTCCAGCTCGGCCAACTGCTCGGCCATGCGACTTCGCATGGCATCGAGCTTGCGCCCCTGCGCCTCGATCTTCTCGCGCAGCGCCGGATCGATACTGGCGTCCTGCGCAAGACATGCGCCGATCCACATGGGCAGTACCGCAAGCGAAAACACGCCCGCGCGCCTGCCCGCCTGCATCACCCTGCCATTGCGATACATGGGTTAGTTCCCCCGGAACTGGATCGTCGCGTCCTGTATGGCCTCGCCGAGCCGCAGGTTCTGCAGCATGCGTGCACTGTTCACCGATGCGTCGATCGATGTGGTGGCCGAGATGGCCTGGTTGTTGAGTGAGTTCTGGATGACCAGCGCACCGCTGGAACTGCCCAGGTCGGTGGATACGCCACCGATGCCGGTGGTGATCGTGGTGGCCCGTAGTGCATCGGACAGTGCCGTGGCCTGATCCGTGGTGATGTGGGCGATATCCGGGATCGATACGCTGTTCTGTATCACTTCCATGCCGTTGACGAGCACGGTGCGCTGGAGTGAGAGCGACGCGAGTACATCGTTTCCCAGGTCCATGCCGCCGCGCACCTGGTCGAGCGCCGCATCCGGCAAGGCCTCCTGACGAGTGAAATCGGCGGCCCGCAACGGCAGGCTTGACGCCACCAGCACGACACCGACGACGAGCACGCGCCTGTTCATATATCCCCCGGTCCACGCTTGGGCATCACGATGGGAGCGAGACCGTTGCGTTCGATGCCCTCGCCCAGCGGCGCGGCAGGCGCCACCGCCCAGTCGCGAGGGCTGTTGAAAATGGCGCGGTCGCGCTGGTTGTGGATCACGAAGACGATGCGGTTCTTCCACAGGTCGTCAAAGCGACGCTGCGACATCGAGCGTGTGCCGCGCGCCGGATCGCCGATGAGCACGCGCCCGTTGCGGTAGCCCTTCACCACCACGAAATGGTGGTAGCCGCGTTCGTCGATGAGGACGATGGCCGGCATGCCCTCGTCGTCGAGCTTCTGCAATGGCACGGCGAAACCATCGGCATCGAAGCCGCGCGAGGCGAGGAAACGCTTGATGTCCAGCAACGAGAACCCTTCCCGTCCGATTTTCGCCCGGTCGCCGTTCTCGTACATCATGTCGAACGCCGCCTGCTCGTCGACGGGATACGCGTACTGATAGGTGAGCAAGGTCGCGACGGCAGCAGAGCCGCAGCTGAAGTCGTATTTCTGCCGGATGGTGTTGCGGAAACGCGCTTCTTTCAGGCTGGTCAGGTGCAGCGGATACGACGTGCCCGGCGAGGTCTGCACCTCGGCCCGCCCTGCATGGCTGGCGGTCGCCACCATCAGCAGGGCCAGGCCGAGCATGCCCTTCGCTTTCACGGGACCATCCTCACCGTCACGATGGTCGCGTTCTGGATCAGTACGTTGTTGCCCGAATTCTGGATCACCGTAGGCAGGCCGGCTGCCCCGCCGAAGGCGCTGCCGGAAACCAGGTTGCCCCCGCTGACCGTGTTGTTCGCCTGGTTGTCGTTCACCGCGCCGGTAAGCGCCTGGGTGTTGATGTTGTTCGTGGTATCGCTGCCGCCGCACATCGTTGCCAACTGGCTCACCGGTACCGGCGAGCCCAGCGTGACGGGCGGAGGGCTCTGGCCTGCTGCCGCACCCATGGCGAACAGGGCCAGCACGGCGGTGCATGCTTCGCGGAACCTTGGCATGGCATACCTACCTCCACGTCGCCACGGGGCGGCATGCGCCCCGTGGTTTCGTGATCAGGGTTTCAGTGGGCGTTGACGTTGGCCTGCACGTTCACGCTCTGCTGGATGAGCGAGGCCGCGCCGCTGTTCTGGGCAAGATTGAAGATGCCCGCCGCACCGGTACCCGCGCTGCCGGCGTTGTTGGTCACGGTGAACGCACCGGCTGCCGCCGAGGCCGAACCACCGGCACCGCCCGCACCACCGCTGGCGCCGCTGCCCGAACCACCCGAGCCGTTGCCGCCCGCCGCGCCGGCACCGGCTGCACCGGAACTGGCCGTGGCTTCGCCACCCGCACCGCCGTTGGCTGCGCCACCGGTCGCGGTCGCCGTGGCATCGCCTGACGTGCCCGCGCCGCCGCTGCTGGCGCTCGCGCCACCCGTGCTGGCCGATGCACCACCCGAGGGCGCGCCACCGCCTGCGCCGCGCGAACGAGCGCCACCGCCGTCGCCGGAGGCCGCGCCACCGTTGCCGGAGGCGTTGCCGCCTGCCGATGCCGTCAGCGATCCGGCATCGCCGCTGCTGCTCGAACCATCGCCGCCCACCGCGCCACGTGCCCCGGCCCGGCCGCTGCTGCCGCCGTTGCCGCCGTCGCCGCCCGTGCCCTTCGCACCGTAGCCGGCGCCGCCTGCACCGCCGCGTCCGCCGCTGGCGTTGCCGGCATTGGTGGCGACGTTACCCGTGGGATTGACCGTGATGTTGGACACCGTGCCGTTGAGCGTGCTGTTCGCCACGGCCGTGGTGGAGTTGAACGAATCGCTGGTGGTGTTCGTGGTGGTATTGGTCGTCGTCGGAGTAGACGTGGAGTTGTCCGTGTACTGCACGGCGATGGACTTGCGCTGGGCAGATGCACCGGACGATCCCGTCTGGGTATCGTCGGCCATGGCCGGCAAGGCAAAACCGATGGCGAGCAGAATCGCCGAGGCAATAAGCGTCTTACGCATGGAAGAGTCTCCTGTGAGCGATGCGAATCCCCTGTTTCGAATGGCCGGGTGCCCTGCCGACGCGCCGGTTGAGCCAACCGAGCAAGTTGCATGCCTTTCGCAGGAAGCCGCTGCACCCGCGCCAGAGCGCCCTTTGCATGCCATGGCGGCCCCCCGCCCTGTTAACGCCCCGATACAGCGCGTAACGCCCGTGCTGCGGCCGCCCTTGCCCCGGCGACCGGTTACGGGGATCATTCGAACGATCGTTTGAACCGGATCCGTCCCGTGGCCTACCCAAACCTGCTCGCTCCGCTCGACCTGGGTTTCACCACCCTGCGCAACCGTGTGCTCATGGGCTCCATGCACACGGGCCTGGAAGACAAGGCCGCTGACTACGACAAGCTCGCCGCGTTCTTCGCCGAACGTGCCCGTGGCGGCGTGGGCCTCATCGTCACCGGTGGCATCGCGCCCAACCTGCGCGGCTGGCTGAAGCCGATGTCGGGCACGCTGGCCATGCCCTGGCAGGTGGCGCGCCACCGCAAGGTCACCCGCGCCGTGCACGCCGAAGGCGGCAAGATCTGCATGCAGATCCTGCATGCAGGCCGTTACGGCTATCACCCGCTGTCCGTGGCGCCGTCGCGGATCAAGTCGCCCATCACGCCGTTCACGCCACGCGAACTGAGCGGCCGCGGTGTCGAAGGCACCATCAACGCCTTCGTGCGCAGCGCGAAGCTGGCCCGCGATGCCGGCTACGACGGCGTGGAAGTGATGGGCTCCGAGGGCTACCTCATCAACCAGTTCCTGGCGCCGCGCACCAACCTGCGCACGGACCGCTGGGGCGGTTCGGCCGAAAACCGCATGCGTTTCCCCGTGGAAATCGTGCGCCGCATGCGCGAGGCGGTGGGCAAGGACTTCATCATCGTCTACCGCCTGTCGATGCTCGACCTGGTGGACAACGCCCAGCCTTGGGACGACATCGTCACCCTCGGCAAGAAGATCGAAGCGGCCGGCGCCACCATCATCAACACCGGTATTGGCTGGCACGAAGCCCGCGTACCCACCATCGTCACCAGCGTGCCGCGTGGTGCCTTCAGCTGGGTCACCCGACGACTGAAGGGCGAAGTGGGCATTCCCCTGGTCACCACCAACCGCATCAACATGCCGGATGTCGCCGAGCGCATCCTCGCCAACGGCGATGCCGACATGGTGTCCATGGCGCGGCCGCTGCTCGCCGATCCGGAATGGGTGAACAAGGCCCGCGCAAACACGCCGCAGGCCATCAACACCTGCATCGCCTGCAACCAGGCCTGCCTCGATCATGTGTTCGAGAATCGCCGCGCCTCGTGCCTGGTGAATCCGCGTGCGTGCCATGAAACCGAGATCACCATCGTGCCGGCGACCGCGAAGAAGCGGATCGCCGTGGTGGGCGCCGGCCCGGCCGGACTGGCCGCTTCCACGACGTTGGCCGAGCGCGGACACGCCGTGACGCTGATCGACCGCGCCAACGAGATCGGCGGCCAGTTCAACATGGCCAAGCGTGTGCCGGGCAAGGAAGAATTCCACGAGACACTGCGTTATTTCCGCCATCGTCTCGATGCCACGGGCGTGGATGTGCGCCTGGGCACCACCGCCACGCCCGAGACACTGGCCGGTTACGACACGGTATTGCTCGCCACGGGCGTGTTGCCGCGTGCGCTCGACATCGAGGGAGCAACGCATCCCAAGGTGCTCTCTTACCTCGATGTCCTGCATGGCAACGCGCCGGTCGGCCATAAGGTGGCCGTGATCGGTGCCGGTGGCATTGGCTTCGACATTGCCGAGTTCCTCACGGAGGCCGCGCCCTCTCCCACCACCGACGTCACGCGTTGGACGAAGGAATGGGGCGTGGACATGACGATGGCGACGCCGGGCGGCCTCATGCCGGCGCACCCGGAGAAGCCGGAGCGCCAGGTATGGTTGCTCCAGCGCACGGCGGGGCGTCCCGGTGCGCGGCTCAACAAGACCTCAGGCTGGGTGCATCGTGCCACGCTGAAGAACAAGAAGGTGCAGATGTTCGGTGGTGTCACCTACGAGCGCATCGACGACGACGGCCTGCATGTGAGCATGGATGGGCAGAAGCACGTGCTGCCGGTGGATAACGTGATCGTCTGCGCGGGGCAGGAGCCGAACCGCGAGCTGCATGATGCGCTGGCGGGGCGTGGGATGGACGTGCGCCTGATTGGTGGCGCCGATGTGGCGGCGGAGCTGGATGCGAAGCGGGCGATCGACCAGGCGACGAGGCTGGCGGCTTCGATCTGAATCCGGTCGCGCGCGAGGCGCGCTCCTACAGGGTTACCTTGTAGGAGCGCGCCTTGCGCGCGACCGGTCCAGAGCGCACCCTGATCCGTGCGCTCGCTAGCGAATCAACGCTTCTCGATCGGCACGTAAACCTGATCTTCCGGCCCCGTGTAATTCGCGCTCGGACGAATGATCTTGCCATCCTGGCGCTGCTCGATCACATGCGCACTCCAGCCCGACGTACGCGCAATGACAAAGAGCGGCGTGAACATGGCCGTGGGCACACCCATCATGTGATAGGCCGATGCCGAGAACCAGTCGAGGTTCGGGAACATCTTCTTCAGTTCCCACATCAGCTTCTCGATCTTCTCCGACACCTCGAACAGACGCGGGTTACCACCATCGGTGCAGAGCTTGCGCGAGACTTCCTTGATGATCTCGTTACGCGGATCGGACACGGTATACACCGGATGACCGAAGCCGATAATGATTTCCTTGCGCTCCACGCGCGCACGGATATCGGCTTCCGCCTCGGCCGCATCGCGGTAACGGGCAATGATTTCCATCGCCACTTCGTTAGCACCGCCATGCTTCGGACCACGCAGCGCACCGATGGCGCCCGTGATGGCCGAATACATGTCGGAACCGGTACCGGCGATGACGCGCGCGGTGAACGTGCTGGCGTTGAACTCGTGCTCGGCATACAGCACCAGCGAGCGATCCAGCGCATGCGAATGCAGGTCGCTCGGCTTCTTGCCGTGCAGCAGGTGCAGGAAGTGCGCAGCGATGGAATCGTCGTCGGTTTCCGTCTCGATGCGCTTGCCGTTGTGGCTGAAGTGGTACCAGTACAGCAGCATGGAGCCGAAGCTGGCCATCAGGCGGTCGGCAATATCGCGCGCGCCAGTGAGGTTGTGGTCTTCCTTCTCCGGAAGCACGGTGCCCAGCACCGAGGCACCGGTGCGCATCACGTCCATCGGGTGGGTCGCGGCCGGAAGCAGTTCCAGCGCGCCCTTCACCGGGGCCGGCAGGCCGCGCAAGCGCTTGAGCTTGGCACGATAGGCGTTCAGCTCCATCCAGTTCGGCAGCACGCCGTGGACGAGCAGGTAGGCCACCTCTTCGAACGAACCCTTGGCCGCGAGGTCGTGGATGTCATAGCCACGGTAGTGAAGATCGTTGCCGCTGCGGCCGACGGTGCACAGCGCGGTGTTGCCGGCTGCCACGCCGGAGAGGGCGACCGACTTCTTCGCCTTCGGCTGGGTGGTGGTGTCGCTCATGCGTGACTCTCCTTAACCCTTCTTCGAGAAAAGAGCGTCGAGACGACGCTCGTATTCGTGGTAACCGATCCGGTCGTAGAGCTCTTCGCGCGTCTGCATCGTGTCGATGACGTTGCGCTGGTGACCGTCGCGGCGGATGGCGGTGTAGACGTTTTCCGCGGCCTTGTTCATGGCGCGGAAGGCAGACAGCGGATAAAGCACGATGCCGACACCGACGCTGCCGAGCTCTTCGGTGCTGAACAGCGGGGTCTGGCCGAATTCGGTGATGTTGGCCAGCACCGGCACCTTCAACGCATCGGTGAAGCGCTTGTAGGTGGGCAGGTCGTAGGCGGCCTCGACGAAAATCGCATCGGCACCGGCCTCGGCGCAGGCGATGGCGCGCTCGATGGCGGCTTCCACGCCGTCCACGGCGATGGCATCGGTGCGGGCGATGAGGAAGAAGTCCGGATCGGTCTTCGCATCGGCGGCCGCCTTGACGCGGTCGGCCATCTCGCCGGCGCTGACGATTTCCTTGCCCGGCCGGTGACCGCAGCGCTTGGCGCCCACCTGGTCCTCGATGTGGCAGGCCGCGGCCCCAAACTTGATGAGGCTCTTCACCGTGCGCGCGATGTTGAAGGCGCTGGGGCCGAAGCCGGTGTCGATATCCACCAGCAGCGGCAGGTCACACACATCGGTGATGCGGCGCACGTCGGTGAGCACGTCGTCGAGGGTGTTGATGCCGAGATCCGGCAGGCCCAGCGAGCCGGCGGCCACGCCGCCGCCGGAGAGGTAGATGGCACGGTAACCGGCCCGCCTGGCCAGCAGGGCGTGGTTGGCGTTGATCGCGCCGATCACCTGCAGCGGCTTCTCTTCCGCCAGCGCGGCGCGGAAACGGGCGCCGGGCGAGGTTTGCTGTGCCATGGAACTCTCCGCGTAAAGACCGCCATTTTAGCGCGAAGGAGTGTTTAAGCCTTGTTGCGGTGCGGCTAAGCCTTGGGAGGCACGGGCAGATGGAGAGTCGCCGCCCGGACGGTCGCGCGCGAGGCGCGCTCCTACACAAGCTGCCCTGCCCGGGCGTGGTCGCGCACATGCCGTCGTGCCCGGGCGTGATCGCGCACACGCCGTCCTGTAGGAGCGCACCTTGCGCGCGACCGGCGAAGCCGAACACCTACCGACGCTGCCCACAATGCGGCCCCGCCTCCACCGCCCGCCGAATCCCCTCCAACGCCCCCGGATCATCCAGTGTCGAAAGATCTCCCGCCTCCCTCCCCTCAACGACCGCCTGCAAGGCGCGCCGCAGCAGTTTCCCCGAGCGCGTCTTGGGCAACGCACCCACCACATAGATACACCCCGGCCGGGCCAGAGCCCCCAGCAACTCCACCACCCGCTGCTCCATGGCCCTCGCCGCCTCGCCCGCATCGCCACCGACATCCTGCTTCAACGTCGCGAACACGGCCGGCACCTGCCCCTTCAACCCATCGGCCACGCCCACCACCGCCACCTCGGCCACCGCTGGCAAGGTCGCCACCGATTCCTCGATTTCCCGTGTCCCCAACCGATGCCCCGCCACGTTGATGACATCGTCCGTGCGCCCCAGGATGAAAATGTACCCGTCGGCATCGCGCACCGCCCAGTCCAGTGAGCTGTACAGCAGCTCCTTGAAATGCCCGAAGTAACTGCGTACGTAACGCTCGTCATCACGCCAGATCGTCGTGAGACAACCCGGCGGCAACGGCGGCTCGATCACCAGCACACCCTTCTCGCCCGGCGCCTTATCTTCACCGGTGGCATCGTCGATCACCCGCATGCGGTAACCGAACGTGGGAAAACCCGGCGAACCAGACCTGACCGGCTTCAAATCCAATCCCGGCATCAAAGACAACGCCGGCCACCCTGTCTCGGTCTGCCAGTAGTTATCGATAACCGTCTTGCCCGTGCCTTCAGTCAGCCAGTCATACGTCGGCTGGTCCAGCGGCTCACCCGCAAGAAAGATCCACCGCAACGCCGACAGGTCGTACCTGCGCAACCACGCCTCGTCCTGCTTCTTCAGGATGCGTATCCCCGTCGGCGACGAAAATACCGTGCGCACGCCATAGGTTTCGCACAGGCGCCACCAGATGCCGGGGTCAGGATTCGTAGGCAGGCCTTCATAAAGAATCGCGGTACAACCACCGATCAGCGGCCCATACACGTTATACGAATGCCCGACGGCCCAGCCCACATCCGACGTACACAAAATCGCCTGCCCGGGTTGCAGATCGAAGATCGTGGTCATGGACAACGCCAGCGCCACGGCGTAACCACCGACATCGCGTTGCACACCCTTGGGCCGCCCCGTCGTACCCGACGTGTAAAGCAGATAGCTCGGCTCGTTCGATTCAAGCCATTCCACCGGCACAACGGCATCAAGATGCATCTCGCGAAGTGGCACGTAGAGCACATCCCTGCCCCCGGTCATCTGCATGCCGGCATCCAGTCCACGATCCACCACCAGCACATGGGCCGGCGGTGTATTCGCCTCAGCCAGTGCCGCATCCACCAGCGGCTTGTAAGGAATGACCTTGCCACCGCGCATACCCGCATCGGCACAGATCAGCACTACGGGCTCGGCATCGTCGATGCGCATGGCGAGGTTATGCGCGGCAAAGCCACCAAACACGACGGAATGAATCGCCCCGATCCGCGCACAGGCCAGCATCGCGAACACTGCCTCGGCGATATTCGGCATATAGATCACCACACGATCGCCCCGCTTCACACCCAGTGCAAGCAGCGTCGCGGCAAATGCATTCACCTCACGATGCAGTTCGCGATAGCTGATCTCACGGGTGACCTGCGTTTCCGTGGACACCGCCACGATGGCGAGCTGGTCGGGCCGCGTCGCAAGGTGGCGATCCACCGCGTTATGGCAGAGATTGGTGGTGCCACCAACAAACCAACGGCGAAACGGTGGGCGCGAAGCATCGAGTATCTGCCGGGGCGGCTCCTTCCAGTCGATGAGCCGGGTCTGCTCCGCCCAGAACGCCTCGGGCTCATCCACCGACCGCCGCCAGCTCTCCTCGTAACCCATGCGCCGCCTCCGCTACAGGATAAGAATCCCGAGGGTAGCCCACAGAGATCACGCCCGCCTATGGACCATGGTCGAACCCCGCTTTTGTAGGAGCGCGCCTCGCGCGCGACCGCCCCAATAAAACCGTATTGCCCCAGCCACCCCACCTACAACCGGGAAACCAGACAAAACCCCAACGCCGCCGAAGTCGTAAGCGACAACCCGATCCCGGCCGACATCAGCACACCCAAGGCCACACTCTCCTGCGGATCAATCCACACCTCAGTCACAAGGTCCAGCAACGCCACCGCTGCCACCAGCGCAAAACCAAACGACACCACACAGAACTCACGCGCGCTGCGACAGGCATGGGTAACCCCATGCATGCGATCGAGGTAAACCGCCACGTTCACGGCCAGCAGACCAAGCCCGGCACCCGTAATGGCAGTGACAGGCAGATCCATCAATCACCTCCCGTCATCTCGCCGGCCTGTCGCACATAGCGACACTTCACCTGCCGTATGCAACTTTCACTCTGCCGGATCAGCAACGCCACCGTACCCAGCATGCAAGCCAGCTGATGACGATCCGGCGGTTCGGGATCGGCCGCCATGTCAGCCAGCACCTCATGCATGCCACCCACATACGTGAGCCAGTCGCCGATGAGGTCGAGCAGGGATTCCACCGTGGCCTGCGGGTCGGGACAAAACGGGGCCATGCCGATGCCCATGCTGCTGTTCGAGTCAATCATGAAGACACTCCTTGTGGTGCGCCCGTATCGAGGCGGGGCATGCCTCCCGGCATACCCCTCGTCACTCGAACGATGGGAAGCGTTTCCCACGGCCGTTCCTCCACGGAACGATCGGGCGTCAGGGACAGCGTATGAAAGCGGCGTCAGCCGGCCGGGACCGGCCACACGGCTACGCGCCGGGTGGCAACGGCGAGGAACCTTCTCATGGACACGGCGGACGTCGCGTGGGGTCAGACGCGGCCGGAAGCGCTCCGGAACGCGCGATCGCTACCGTGAGGGTGCCCGCATAAAAGCGGAGGGGGTGGGAATGCCGTAAACTTCGACATAGCTCTGGTCCTTGTTGCTGCAAGGTTGGAGTCAGTGGCCGTTCGGGTGTTTCCAGCACCCGGGCGGCCATGCTTCTCACCGCAATGGTGAGTGACGGTTGCCTGTGCTTCTTCTCTTGCGTCCGATCCACAGGCAACGAACGCACCCTATCAGATCAATTCCATCATGTCTGTAGGATCGAGTCCGAAAAACCACCCCAAGTTGCACGCACCCCTGTAGGAGCGCGCCTCGCGCGCGACCGGCCACGCATCAACACAGCGATGACTCCAAGCGCATCGCATCATCACCATCGCGATGCATCGATCATTCCGCACGTATCGCCTCGCACATGTCGCGCGCGAGGCGCGCACCTGCAACTGCGCTTGATGTGATCGGTATCGCGCTACCACCTCATCAACGACACACGATCGCCTCAACAACGACACGTTTCCTGTCCATCTTTCTCAAGACGAAAACCCATCACGCGTGATCTCATGCGAGCCCCGCCGTGCGGGCTCGCCCGCATGGACGCAATGGGCAGAGATAAGCATTCAATCTGCCGTTTTCGCGTGACTCACTAAAATCATCACTGCGAAACTAGCCATCTTCCACTGCCAGAACGACAGCCAGCCAGGAATCATCACGCCGGCCTGCCCATGCAGGCCCTTCATCGGATCCAAGATGCCACCATCATTCTTCTGATCCACGGATACCGAATCATCAGGGAGAGGTCATGAAGACCACAGCAATCGCCGTATCCATCATTCTGTCACTCGCCAACGTGGCGCATGCCGATGAGGTGTGGTTCGCACTGGATTCCCCATCCTTCCCACCCGCCGACGACATGGCGCATTACCCGTCCGCCGATGCCGCCTGCCAGGCGGCCTACAAGGCCGATGTGGCCAAGTACAATTCGGGCAACTCACACGTCCTTGCCTATGTGGCACCCACCTTCGCACCGATGTCGGGAAACCCGTATCTATACAATTGCGACACCTTGGCGCGGGTGGGCGAGGGAGCGCCGCAACACATTCCCCACATCATCGCCGTCGTCGAAGGCCCCTGCGACGTCGATAAGGTCTTCGACTTCGTCACCGGTGAATGCGTCCTGGATGGTGATGCGCTCGCTCGCAAGCAGTTTGGCGATCCCGATGACGATCCCAACAACGATCCGAACGACTGCCAGGGTAATCCGATCAACGCCGCCATCGGCAACAAGTTCCAGCGCGAGAGCGACTTCGCGGATGCCGATGGCGAGCTGGCCTTCACTCGGTTCTACAACAGTGCCGATGGCCGCTGGCGCCATACGTACAGCGCGAATCTGATCGTAGGCATGGGCGTGGCCTCGCTGACCTTGGACGATGGGCGAGCCTCGCTATTCGCGGTCACGGGCAGCGTGGCGACCGGCGAGTCGTCGGAGCGCGGCAGCCTCAGCCGTTCCGGATCGAAATGGATCTACAGCTCTCCGGCGAACGATGTCTATACCTTCAATGGCCAGGGCCAGCTCACCAGCTACCGCGGCGCCAACGGCCTGACCCAGACCCTGACCTATGGCTTCGATGCCAACTTCAATATCAAGGTCACCGTCAAGGATTCTCGTGGCCATACGCTGGTCTTCACCAAGGGCTTCTCCGAACAGCTGGTCTCGCTGTCCTCGACGGGCGTAAGCGTGACCTATACGTATAGCGACGAAGGACAATTGCAGCAGGCGACACGTAAAGTGCAGGGCAAGACCACGTCGCGGCGCTACGTGTATGAGGATGTCGAGCACCCGCGCTTCCTCACCGGCCTGTTCGACGAGCGGGGCGTGCGCGCCGCGACCTGGACCTACGACAGCCAAGGCCGGGCGATCTCCAGCGAGCACGCCGGTGGCGCCGACAAGACCGTCATTGCCTACGTCGACGACGCCACCACCACGGTCACCAATCCCCTGGGACACGTGGTGACCTACACCTACGGCACGGTGGGCGGTACACGCCGGATGACCTCGGTATCCGGCGAACCGGTGCCCGGCTGCCCCATCAGCAACTCATCCTTCACTTACGACGCACGCGGACAGATCGCCACGCAAACCAATGCACTGGGCAGGATCACCGCGTTCACCTACGACCCCCAGGGACGCATCACGACGAAAACCGAAGCGAAGAGCACCCCCGAAGAGCGCACGATCACCACGACCTGGGACGGCACCAGCTTCCGCCCAGCAACCGTGACCACGGCCGATAGGGTCACGTCGTACACCTACGACGCTAATGGCCGCCCGCTCTCGACCACCGTTCGCTCGCTCAAGGACTGACCGATGACCAAAGGACTTCGCTGGACACCGCTCGCGCTCGCTCTTGTTTCCGCGCTGACCCACGCCGCCACGGCCGACCGCGTCGCGACCATGACCTACAACGCCGCCGGCCTCGTCGAAACGGTAGACGGCCCGCGTACCGACGTGGCCGACATCACCCGTTACACCTATAACGCCCAGGGCCGCCTTGCCACGGCCACCGATGCCCTGGGCCACGTCACCAGCTACGACGCCTACGACCTGTACGGCCATCCGGGCAAGCTCACCGATGCCAACGGCATCGTGACCCTGATGACCTACACCCCCGAAGGCTGGCTGGCGACCACCACCCGGGATGCCAACGGCACCCCGTCGGTCACCACGCTCACCTACGACGCCGTCGGCAACATCATCCAGACCACCGATGCCGATGGCATGACGCTCAAGTACACCTTCGACGACGCCAGCCGCCTGACCGACATCACCGACGGGCAGGGCAACCGGGTGCACTACACCCTGGATGCCGCCGGCAACCGCACGAAGGAAGAAACCTTCGATGCCAGCGGCACGGTCCGCCGCTCGCTCTCGCGCACCTTCAACAGCCTCAGCCAGCTGCTGACCGTCACCGATGCCCTCAACCGCACGGTGCTGTCCTTCGACACCACCGACGGCTACGACGCCGAAGGCCATCCGGTGCATTCGGCCGATGCCAAGGGCATGCAGCGAAAGCAGGGCTACGATGCACTGAACCGCCTGGTCAGCACCATCGACGACTACAACGGCGCGAACCCCGCCACCGCCAACACGACCTCCATCTCCAGTCACGACGCCAGCGACAACGTCACCGGCATCAGCGACCCGGATGGCCTCAACACCCTCTACGACCACAACGGCCTGGGCGACCTGACCGGCATCCACAGCCCGGACACCGGCACCACGACCTTCACCGTCGATGCCGCCGGCAATCGCCTGACCCAGACCGATGCCAAGGGGATCACCACCACCTACGCCTACGACGCCCTGAACCGGCGCACCTCGGCCAGCTATGCCGATACCAGCCTCAACGCCAGCTATCACTACGACGAGGCCAATACGGTCACCGGCTGCGCCGCATCCGCTCCCGTCGGCCGCCTGACCCGCATCGTGGAGCAGGCCGTCACCACGACCTACTGCTACGACGCCCGGGGCAACGTCATCCAGAAGCGCCAGACCCAGGGCGATGCGACGGACACCGTGGCGTACAGCTATACCCTGGCCGACCGCATCCACACCGAGACCCGCCCCAGCGGCGCCGTGGTGACCTACAGCTATGACGCCCTCGGCCAGATCAGCGGGCTCACGGTCACGCCGCCGGGCGGCACCACACAGGCCGTCGTCAGTAACGCGACCTACCTGCCGTTCGGCCCGATCCAGTCCTATACGCTGGGCAACGGCCAGACGATCAGCCGCACCTACGACGCCAACTACCGCATCACCGACATCGTCAGCCCGGCCCTGGAATTGCACTTCATCCGCGATGCGATGGGCAACATCACGGGGGTGAGTGAGGCGGGCACTGGCTCGGAGAGCTATCGCTACGATCCGCTATACCGCCTCGCCAGCGTGGACGACCCGGCTGGGCAGGCCATCGAGGCCTATACATACAACAAGACCGGTGACCGCCTCAGCAAGACGGGCAATGGTCTAGCGACCGGCAACTACGGTTATCAGCCCGGCACCCACTGGCTGACGAGCATCGGCACGGCATCGCGGACCTATGACGCCAACGGCAATACGACAGGCAACGCCTTTGCAGGTGATGCATGGGGCTATGGCTATAACGGCCGTAACCGGATGACGGTAGTGCAGCGTAACGGCCAGATCGTGGGCAGTTACGTGTACAACAGCCTGGAGCAGCGCACGAGCAAGACGGCGGACGGGACGACGACGCGCTTTGCGTATGACGAGGGGAGTCAGTTGCTCTCGGAGGCGACCGAGAGTGCGGCGCGTGACTATCTGTGGCTCGGCGGCATTCCTGTGGGCGTGCTGGACAACGGCGGCGCCGCATCATTGAACTATGTGCATGCCGATGCGCTCGGATCGCCACGTGTGGTTACAACAAACGCCGGTGCAATGGCTTGGCATTGGTCTTACACCAGCAATCCGTTTGGCGAAGCAAGGCCGGTATCGACGACAGGCTACGCGCTTAACCTGCGCTTTCCGGGGCAATACTACGACAAGGAAGCGGGCAAGGCCTACAACTTGCACCGTGACTATGATGCGCTTGCAGGCCGATATATACAGAGCGACCCCTTAGGCCTTTCTGGGGGGAAAAGTACATACACGTATGGAATTAACGACCCACTGACCTACAGCGATACTTTAGGCTTGTCCGTTTGGGTTTGCCGCGATCCCGCATTTGATGGAAAGCTCGGCCCTATCGATCACTACTGGCTGAAGACGGACACGCAGGAAGCTGGAATGGGCACCGCAAAGGCAGGAGCAAATGCGGGCAATCAATATGACTTTATTGGATCACCAGTGGAAACCGTGGACCATGGAACTCGTAGCGCCGGAAGAAGCGCGGAGTGCCGACTTGCACCTGGCGCCGATGAAGCGAATGTAAATAGACTCATATCACCAGGGCGACCACTAGGCCGCTTCATTCCACCGATGAACTACTGCCATTCCTTCGTTCGCGACACACTCGATGCATCAAATGGAGCAGACCCATTTGACCGCCAATCGCCCATCCCTAGCCCCTATATGGCCGATCCATACAAATGAAACTAATCCTCACATCACTAGTCATTGCAACACTTTCGATCGCATCCTGCTCTGGAGCGGACAACAAATACGCACTAGATCATCAGAGTGGGTACGTCTGTCAACAACCCGCAAGAACGGTATATGCCTCCTGGGGACAGGTAGGATTGTCGAAGTCATGCGTAGACGCTGATGGAAAGATCGCTGGCACATTCATGGCTGCAGAATGGGGCCGTATTTTTTCTGTGGAAAATTTCGATGCTGATAAGCAGCACCGCATCTTGGATGTCTACGACGAATACGGAAAAATTTCCCGTCATGAGGTTAAAAGCGGCAACGATTGAGTAGCGATGAATCAGGGGCAAGTCAACCAACTTGGACATCCCGGCGAAGCTGACTCGTCGGCATTGGCGCTGGCTTTGTGGGCACCCCTGGCACAGGGGGTCTACCCATGATATCTCCGTAACCCTAAAAGATCCTCGCTTACTTGGCCTTCGCATAGCATTGATTGGCTTTTCTCTTGGAGCACTGGCTTTTTCGGTTGCAGCATTAGGCCTCATGATTCTTGGAGTTGGCGTTTTTGCACTAGGCTTCTCGACATTCTGCGTAGGATTTGCCGGTCACCTATCAAAAATGAAAAGACATCGTTGAGTTTATTAAATCGTTCGTATTTCTCCACGCACGGAAGCGTGGACACCTACACTGAAACAAGATGTAGTGATACAGCCATCGAAAAATTGACCGCGACTTAGCGCGGGCCAGGTGCTTTCGCCGACACACCCGGTTTCCGCATTGCCTATCAATTCGTTCGCGATTCACGCAGACCCAGCACTACTCACGAGGCCGGATGGTGCACATCCTCAGACCCAGCAGGATCGAAGACGAAAACAGGCCTCAACACTTTGCTCATTCTACCAAGCACCAAAGAACACCTCATCCACCATGGGCACGGCAATGATTCAATGAAAACAAAGGCAAGAACATCGCTGATTACGTTATTCGCCATTGCAGCCATAACGCCAGTATCAATTCACATTTACCAGTGGTGCGAATGGAAGAGCGATGAAGACAAACGCCCAAGACCAACAACCGCAGAGCTTGCAACAGAACTAGCCTCAATACCCGTTGCGGGCCTATCTTTCGGAAGAACGACTTTCGACAGAGTCTCTTCTGTTGGGGCGACCCAAAGCGTAGACACAGAAGTATCCACGACACAAGTCATGGAAAACACAAAGAAGTCCCTCCTTGCTCAGGGCTGGTCGCTAAGAAAAGAGGTGACGGAACCTACGCCTTCAGCATACTTTTGCCGCAATGGAAGGTCTTTCGTTATTGAGCCAATCACCCAGTCTGGCAGGACGTTAGTTGCCATCAGCCTCACATGGACCTTCTATAAAGCGGCCATGAGCTATTGCCCTTGAAATCACGCAAGCGCCGGCTACTTATGCACTCATGCAGCGCCGAGACAGGAACCAATCCAGACTCGGACGAACTTGACCAGGAATCAGTATGCGCGCAATATCATTTTTCTTCTTATTGTCATGCATAACTGGCGCACTTTCTGTCATTTGGGCGGTGATTTCAGCAGTACGGATGACTTGGCAATTCAAGTCATCCTCAGATCGATTCTCTAAAAAAACCATATGGAATCCAATGAATGCACTGCTTTTCCCAAACCTGCTAACCGAAAAAGGCTTAGGCCTAAGGCGTCAGGTTGGCTACGCTCTAGCACTCTTCGCCGGATGTCTTGTTGTTGCTGGCGGCATAGCCCTTCTTGCGAAGTCTATTAGTTAATATTGAGAGCAAATCGGACTGTGGTACTGCAGCCTGATTTTGAGTAAGCCGGCCAGAGCACTGTATTCACAAGTTTACACACCCTCATGGCCCACAGCGATATGGGGTGCAGAGGGAACGACGCCAAAAACGATAACCTCAGGGCTTCGTATTCGCTGCAAGGATCGCGCGGTAGGGGTGCCTACAACAGCCTTTGCCGATCTCGGCAATCCCCTGCGAATATCCGTCGAACTCGTTGAACGCGGTTACGACGCGATCATCAACGGCGCCCAGGGCCCACTGGCCTATGTGGCACGCCTGCATATCGAAGACCATGCCATCGTTGCACGTGACGTGGTATCCGTCATGCTTCCCGGTGTCGCCGAACACACAAGCCACCCCTAATGATCGGAGCGCGACCGCACGCCACCGCTGCGAAGCGCATGATTGGCATGGCTTCGTAGCGGTCGCGCGCAGGCGCGCTCCTACAGGGTTAGGGTTTGGCTTGGCCGGGGCGGGCTACTTCGTACATTTCCCATGCGATCTTTTTCAGCAATGCCTGGCGGTCGTCGCCTTCGGTGTACAGGTCGAAGTGCGTGCGGCCGGGGATCAGGCGGATGTCGCTCTTTGCATGCAGGCCGTCGAGGGTTTCCTTGAGCAGCTTTGCCGGGCCGTCGAGGTAGAACGTATCCGCCGTGCCTACGATCAGGTGGATCTTGCCGTCGAGGTCCGGCTTCAGCTCAGGCCAGTGCGTGCGCAGGCGCTGTGCGATGTCGTAGTGGTCGCGCCAGTAGGAAACCACATTGGCATCGATGGCGCCCGTGTCGCGGTTGAACATGGGCTGCGGCCGGCCGTCGGCGCCGCGCGGCGAGAACACCCACTCAAACGATGCGAGCTGGCCGCCGTAGGGGCCGAGCACACGCTCCAGCTTCGCGAAGGTTTCGAACGTGGCGATCACCTGGCCCTTGTCGCGGATCAGCGGGTTGGCGGAGCCGTCCGGCTTGCGATACATGTTGGCGTTGGCGGCGTAGAGATCGGCGCCCGTGAAATCGCGGAAATCGACCGGATCGGGCGAGGTGGACCACGTGCCGCCGAAGACCTTCGGATAGCGCGTCTGCAACCACATCGTCGCCCAGCCACCGGACGAGTGACCGTTGAGGAAGCGGCCCGTGGACTTTGCATCCATGCGATAGCGCGATTCCAGCCACGGAATGTACTCGGTGGTGAGCGCCTGCCCCCACGGACCGTTGTTCACCGAATCGGCGAACTCATGCGTGCCGGTAGGGCTGGATTCGTCGAGCAACACCCAGATCATCGGCGGCGTCTGCTTGGTTGCCATGGCTTGGTAGACCCCGGCGATGGTGCCCACGTAACGATCGAAGCTGCCCGTGAAACCATGGGTCAGATACACCGTGGGATAGCGCGTGCTGCCGTTGGGATCGTAGCCGGGCGGTGTCACCACCCAGGCGCGCACGGACACCGGGTGTCCCGCGAACGCCGTAAGGGACGGGCTCTGCATGATTTCCGCGTGCGCATGCTGGCGTGCCTCAGGCAGTGCATCGCGCACCGCCTGCGGTGTGCTGGGCGACATCTGCCAGGGATCGCGCGGCGGCACGCCCTTGCTCAGCTTCACCACCGGAAGGCTTGCTCCGGGCGCGAAGTGCATGGGTACCACGTCGCTCACGAAATCGCCCTCATGGCGCGAGTTGTAGTTGTAGTCGTGGGCCACGTCGAGCACGGCCTGCACCACATAGTCACCCGCCGGCAGCGACGAAAACGGCTGCGGGAAGGTCTCGCCATCCGTGTCGATATCCACGGACTGTCCCGGCACGATCCAGCTCACGTTGCGTGCCGCCACGGCCACCGCCGTGGGATGAAACGGATTGATGTCCACTTCCTCGACCTTGCCGTCCTTCGCGGCCTCGCGCGCCTTGTCGGCCGGCATGGCGAACAGCAGCAGGCGGCCGGAGGTGGGCTTGGTGGTGGCTGCGCCATCGAGCGTCACGCGGACGATGCGATGGGCCAGCGGGGCGTCGTCCGCGTGGACGAGCAGCGGTGAAACGGACAAGGTGAACGCTAGCCAGGCGCAGGCGGATCGGGCCTTCATCGTGGTATCCCCTTCATGGGCCGCGAGGGTCGCGGCGTGGCAACATCCCCAGATCGTGCCATGAGACGAGGATCAGACGGAAATGGAAGCGGAATGGATCAGCCGGCATGCACTGTCCCTGTGGGCCGTGCTGCTTGCCGTAGCCCTGCTGGGCGCCGATACCGTGTGGCGGCGCGCCGTGCGCCGACGCGAGGGGCTCGACCCCGTGGCCCGGAGCTTCCTGCGCCCGATGACGGCGCTGGCCGTGGTCGTGGCCACGCTGCTGATCGCCACAGCCATCGGCGTCGAGGTGCGCGAACAAGCCGGCCTCACCGCCTTCGACGCCGCCCTGGCGAGCGACCTGCGCGACAACACCCCGCTACCGGTACTGCGCATCATCGCGATGCTCACCCACACCGGCGACCCCGTCGTGGTCGCCATCGCCGCCGGCCTGGTCTTCGTCACCCTGCTGTGGCGCCGGCACGTCCGGCTGGCCGGTATCTGGATCGCCACGCTCGGCGGCACGGCCCTGATCAACAGTGCGCTCAAGGCCTGGTTCCAGCGTGAGCGCCCGCTGCACGACCACGGTTTCATCACCGAGCATAGTTTCAGCTTTCCCAGCGGCCACGCCTCCGGCTCCATGGTCTTCTACGGGATGCTGGCCTATGTGCTGCTGGTGCTGTGCCCGCCCCGTCTTCACCGCCCCATCGTGATTGCCGCCGTGGCGATGATCACCCTCATCGGCATCTCGCGCATCCTGCTCCAGGTGCACTACTTCAGCGACGTGATGGCCGGTTACGCGACAGGCCTGGGCTGGCTGGCGCTCTGTGTCGGCAGCGCGGAGTACTTCCGCCTGCGCGAAGGCACGAAGGCCGAAACGTAATTTCATGCGACCAACACGTGGGCGATGGTCTCTTGGGCACCCTGAACCCCATCGCCGACGGATAGCGCATGTCCTATGCCCCTCCCCTTGCCATCGTGATGAATGCCGGGTCGGGACGGGGCGATGCAGACACCGCGCGCGATACCATCCGCACCCTGCTCGACGCAGCCGGACGACCGCACCGGTTTTTCCTGATCGACGAAGCGCATGACATCGCGCAGGCCGTCAGCGATGCCGTGACCTACGCCAGACACGAAGGCGGCGCACTGGTAGCCGTGGGTGGCGACGGCACCATCAACTGCGTGGCCGGCGCGGCATGGCGTGAACAGCTGCCCATGGGCGTGCTGCCGCAGGGCACCTTCAACTTCTTCGGCCGCACACACGGCATCTCCGCCGACCCGGCCGAAGCTACCGAAGCCCTGCTGCGCGGCGAACCGATGAACGTGCAGGCCGGCATGGTCAACGACCGCCTGTTCCTGGTGAACGCCAGCCTCGGACTCTATCCGCAGGTGCTGGAAGATCGCGAAACATGGAAGCAACGCCTGGGACGCCATCGCCTCGTGGCACTCTGGTCGGGCCTTGCAACCATGATGGGGGAATATCGCCCGCTGCGAATCGAAGTCAGCGACGGCGACCGCTCACGCCAGCTGCGCACCCCCACGCTGTTCGTCGGCAACAATGCCCTGCAACTGGAAAAAATCGGCCTGCCAGAGGCAAGCGACGTCCATCGCAACGACGGCACGCTGGCTGGCCTGGTACTGAAGCCCATCGGCAAGCTCACCATGCTCGGCCTGCTGCTACGCGGCGCCATCGGTCGCCTGGGCGATGCGGACAATGTGGTGAGCTTCCCTTTCCGCCAGATCGTCGTCACGCCGAAGCGGCACCGCGAAAAGGTGAAAGTAGCGGTGGATGGAGAAATCCTCTGGATGGATGGCCCGCTCGTGTTCCGTGCGGCACCCAGGCCGCTGGTGTTGATCACCCGGGGTGGCCGACAACCCGGGGAGGACCCGGGTTGAGCGTCATCGTCCAGATATCCGATACCCACTTCGGCACCGAACGGCCTGAGGTCGTGCGTGCCCTGCACGATGCCATCGGCCAGCTGATGCCTGACCTGGTGATCCTGTCCGGCGACGTGACCCAGCGCGCGCGACGTGCGCAGTTCGATGCCGCACGACGCTTCATCGATGGCTACGCGCGACCGACGCTCGTAGTGCCGGGTAACCATGATGTGCCGCTGTTCAACCTGCCGGCACGCATCTTCAATCCGTTCGGCGAGTATCGCCGTGTCTTCGGACGTGATCTTCAGCCCATGCACGAACAGGACGATCTGCTGGTCATCGGCGTAAACACCGTCAGGGCAGGGCGACACAAGAATGGCGAAGTTTCGGACAGGCAGATTGAACAGGTCTGTAAACACCTGCGCCATGCCCGGGAAACGCAACTGCGCATCGTGGTCACACACCAGCCGGTACACGTGATTCGCGAGAAAGACATATCCAACCTGCTCATCAACCACGAGAAGGCCATCGACGCATGGAGCGACGCCGGCGCCGATCTCGTGCTGGGCGGACATATCCACCTGCCCTATGTGCGCCACCTGAAAGACAGCATGTGGTCGGTACAGGCGGGAACGGCGTTATCGACACGCATCCGAGAAGGCATCAGCAATTCGTTTCATGTGATCCATCACAAGGGAAGAAGCGCGCAGGTACAGCAGTGGAATTTCAACGAAGGAACACAAACCTTCCACCCCGCCACCACAACAAAAATCGACAAACCCGTGTAGGAGCGCGCCTTGCGCGCGACCAGTTGAATCGAAACGATGAAGATATTCGCAACAACCGGTCGCGCGCAGGCGCGCTCCTACAACAAGCTGCGATCACGTGGGGAGAGGCGGCGGGGGCGGCCCTTGGCGCGACTTGATGGAGGTGAGGGGAGTGGGCGGAAAAGGCCCGAAGGGGACGGGTCAGGATGACCCGTCTTTCTCGCCGAGGCACGGAGGCCGAGTCGAGAAACCCCGCCCGCTCACCGTGCCCGAAGGGGCGTAAGCCATAAGACACTGAGCCGCGCAGCGGCTCCTCCTTTCCCGAGGGACACCGCAGGCCGGCGCGCCAAGGGCCGCACCCGTCGCCTCTGCAACGCCACGCCTCACGCGCCGAGTGCGAGGCCGTAAGGCGAGCCTTTCCTACGGAGCGAAACACCGCATGGGCTGGATTTCTACGGAGCGCAAAATCGCCGATGCGATCGGCTCCCACCCCTTCGGTAGGGAGGCCGCTTTAATCGGTGACGCGGAGTTTCAGACGGTCGCGCGCGAGGCGCGCTCCTACACGTAGTGCATTTTTCTTGCGATGCCGCCGTCTATCGTGAAGTTCTCGCCGGTGATGAAGCCGGCTTGCGACGACAGCAGGAATACTGCCAGCGCGCCGATGTCCGGCGGGATGCCGGCACGGCCTACGGGGTGCTGCGCGTGGTCGGCCGCCGAGAGTTTCGGCTTGCGGCGTGCCGATGGCTTTTTCCAGTCGTCCACCACGATCCACCCGGGATTGATCGCGTTCACCCGCACGGGACCCGCGCTGATCGCCAGCGCATGGGTGAAGGCGATCACACCACCCTTGCTCGCCGCATAGGCCTCCGTATCCGGCTCGGACTGGTGCGCGCGCGACGAGGCAATGTTGACGATGGCGCCGTTCGCCTTGCGCAGCTCCGGCAGCGCATGTTTGCAACACAGGAACGTGCCGCCCAGGTTGGTATCGATGCGCCGCTTCCACTCCGACCAGTCCAGCTTCTCCAGTGGACCGGTATGCGGATCGGCAATGCCAGCGTTGTTCACCAGCCCGTCGATGCGCCCGAAACGATGCTTCGCCACATCGACGAAACGCGTCACGCTCGCCTCGCGCGACACATCCAGCGCGAGAAAGGCCGCGCGATCCCCGGCACCCCACTCATCGAGACAGGCCTTGCCCGCCTCGCTGTCGATATCGCCGATGAAGACACTGCCACCGGCCGCCAGCACCGCCTCCGCGATGCCCTTGCCCACGCCCTGGGCACCTCCGGTAATCAGCACCACCCTGCCCGGCCACTCGCTCGTGGCTGAGGCGGGAACGGGTGCGGCCTGTTTGCGTGCTGGCATGGCGGGAATCCTCCGGCGGGCTGCTGGCGATGGTCCGCGCAGCGCCGTGGAGGTGGCGTCACGCGGACCGGTAGTAATCGACCTCGCGGTACCGGCGCGCGTACAGCCCGAAAGCCAGCCCCGCGACGGCAGCGAATGCGGCAAAGAAGAACATCTGGAAGGCCGTGGTGCCAAGTCCCGTCCCGGCGATGGCCGCCAGCACGCCCTCGTTGCGCACCCCGGCATTGGCAAGCAACACCCACAGGTTGCCCACGGTGACGCTGAGCGTCCAGAAACTCATCAGCGTGCCCTTCATCGCCGGGGGCGCCTGGCTGTAGGCAAACTCAAGGCCCGTGGCGGAAACCAACACCTCGCCCATCGTAAGGAACACATAAGGCAGGATCTGCCAGGCAATGGAAATCGGGTCGCCGCCATCCAGCGCCAGCTGCATCGCCCCCACGATCACCCAGGCGATCGCCGCCAGGAAGATACCTGCCGTCATCCGCCGCAGCGCGGTCGGCTCGATACCGCGACGGCGCAGCAGCGGATACAGCACGAGGTTGTTGAAAGGAATCAGCAACAGCACCAGCAACGGATTCAATGCCTGCATCTGTGCCGGATGCAGCCAGTCCGGCACGCTCATGGCGTTGGCCTGCAGTACCCAGGTGGAAGCCTTCTGGTCGAACAGCGACCAGAACGGCGTGACCAGCGCAAACACCACCAGCACGCGAAGCACGGCGGCCACGCCATCGATGGCGTCATCGGGATGCGCGCCACGTGCACGCTCCAGCTGCATGCGCGTACCCAACGCACCGCCACCGATCAGCAGCACCAGGGCAATGCACAGCGTGGCCACGATGCCCAGGGACGGAGCAAGCGCCAGCGTTGCCACGGCAAGACATGTCGCGACAATGGCAACGGCAAGACCCTGACGTGGCTGGCCCTCGCGCTTCGCCGTCAACGCCGTACGAACCACCCGCGCAAAACTGTGTGGATCATTGCGGCTGGGCGGCACCATCACGTAATGCCGGCGCCCCATCCAGAACACCACCGTCGCCACGAACATCAGCGCCCCGGGCAGGCCGAACGCCACCGCCGCGCCATAGTTGCGTAAAAAGAACGGCATCAGCAGCGAGGCCAGGAACGAGCCCACGTTGATGATCCAGTAGAACGCGTCGAAGACCACCTTGGCGAGCTTGCGGTTGCTCTCGTCGAACTGGTCGCCCACGAAGGCCGCGACGCAGGGCTTGATGCCTCCCGCACCGAAGGCAATCAAGGCCAGTCCCGTATAGAACCCCGCCACGCTATGCTCGAACAGCGCCAGGCACAGGTGGCCCACGCAGTACACCAGGCTCAGCCAGAACACCGTGCGGTACTTGCCCAGGAAACGGTCGGCCAGCCAGCCGCCCAGCAAGGGGAAGAAGTAGACACCGATCACGAAGGTGTGGAACACATCCTTCGCCGCACCGGGGCGTTCGCTCTCCGGCAGGTACATCAGCAGCGACGTCACCAGGAAGGGCGTGAGGATGTTGCGCATGCCGTAGAAGCTGAAGCGCTCGCAACCCTCGTTGCCGATGATGAACGGAATCTGGCGTGGCAACCGTGCGCGGGCGGGGGCGGACTCGGCGGAACTCATAGGCGTGGGCTTCAGCGGCGACAAACCGGTCGATCCTAAACGAAACGCTCAGGCCGGCCGCGCTACCCTTGCCGGCATGTCCACTCGTGGAGCCACCATGCACCCGATCCCTACCGGCCTCATCGGCTACGGCACGGCCGGCGCGTTCTTCCATGCGCCCCTTATCGCCGCCGCCAGCGGTCTTCGCCTTGCCGCCATCGGCAGCCGTCGCAAGGACGAGATCCTGCGCGACTTTCCCGAGGCTATTGCGTACGAAAATCCTCAAGATTTGCTGGCCGATCCCGCCATCGAGCTGGTGGTGATCGCCACGCCCAACGAGAGCCATGCCTCGCTGGCCCGCGCTGCGCTGGAGGCCGGCAAGCATGTCGTCGTCGACAAACCGTTCACGCTGGACGCCGGCGAAGCCGAAGCGCTGATCGTCCTGGCCGAACGCGTGGACCGGCGCCTGTCCGTCTTCCAGAATCGGCGCTGGGACAACGACTTCCTTACGGTACGGCGGCTGGTCGAGGATGGCCGGCTGGGCGACGTCGCGTATTACGAAGCGCATTTCGACCGATTCCGGCCCGAGATCAAGCAGGGCTGGCGTGAAACGGAAGCGCCGGGCTCCGGCTTGCTCTACGACCTTGGCGCACATCTCATCGACCAGGCGCTGGTGCTGTTCGGCCTGCCGCAGGCCGTCACGGCGGACGTAACCCGCCAGCGGGCCGCGGCGCGCGCGGACGATTACTTCCACCTGGTGCTCGACTACGGCCGCCGCCGCGCGGTGCTGCATGCCTCCGTACTGGTGCGCGATCCCGGGCCGCGCTACCTCGTGCACGGCGATGGCGGCAGCTTCGTGAAATACGGCATCGACGGGCAGGAAGCCGCGTTGCGCGACGGCAAGCGCCCCGGTGGCGAGCGCTGGGGCGAGGATGAGCCGGCATTCTTCGGGCGCTTCACCGACGCGGATGGCACCGGTACCGTCATCGACACGTTGCCAGGACGATATACGGCGTTCTACGAAGGCGTAGCCGCATCGATCCGCGATGGCGCGCCGTTGCCAGTGAAAGCCCGCGAAGCATGTGACGTCATCCGCGTCATCGAAGCCGCCCAGCGCTCCTCCACCGAACGCCGCACCGTCTCCCTGTAGGAGCGTGCTTGCGCGCGACCAGGGGTATCGAAACGATGATGATGTTCGCGACAACCGGTCGCGCGCAGGCGCGCTCCTACACCGAACGCCGCACCATCTCCCTGTAGGAGCGTGCTTGCGCGCGACCGGGGGTATCGAAACGATGATGATTTTCGCGATAACCGGTCGCGCGCAGGCGCGCTCCTACAACAAGCTGCCGCGACGTGGGGAGAGGCGGCGGGGGTGGCCCTTGGCGCGACTTGATGGAGGTGAGGGGAGTGGGCGGACAAGGCCCGAAGGGGGCGGGTCAGGATGACCCGCCTTTCTCGCCGAGGCACGGAGGCCGAGTCGAGAAACCCCGCCCGCTCCCCGTGCCCGAAGGGGCGAAGCCATAAGACACTGAGCCGCGCAGCGGCTCCTCCTTTCCCGAGGGACACCGCAGGCCGGAGCGACAAGCCCCCCCTCCCCCCCCGTCGCCTCGTGCGCCGCCACGCCACAGGCGCCGAGCGCGAGGCCGACAGGCGAGCCCACCCTACGGAGCGACGCACCACATGGGCAGCTTTACTACGGAGCGACACTATTCCAACCGGTCGCGCGCAAGGCGCGCTCCTACAGGGTG
The DNA here is from genome assembly GCF_023699965.1 of Luteibacter anthropi. NCBI lineage: Bacteria > Pseudomonadati > Pseudomonadota > Gammaproteobacteria > Lysobacterales > Rhodanobacteraceae > Luteibacter > Luteibacter anthropi. The sequence goes on along the minus strand of NZ_CP077072.1, from coordinate 2,693,336 downwards.
GTTACGGGGCGGGTGGGGTCGCTTACCCAGCCTGACCATGAGGGGGCGTACAGGCGCGAGCCGCAGAGACCTGCGTAGTCCATCGCCAGCAGGTTGTGGCAGGCGGTGACACCGGAGCCGCACATGTGTACGACTTCGGCAGAGTCGTGAGGGCGGATCAGTCCTTCGAATGCCTTGCGCAGGGCTTCGGGACGCTGGAAGAAACCATGCGCATCGAGATTGTCGGCGAAGGGACGATTGCGTGCGCCGGGCACGTGTCCCGCCACGGGATCCAGCGGCTCCACTTCGCCGCGATACCGTGGCGCCGCGCGCGCGTCGAGCAAGACGATGCGACCGCTGGCCAAGCCTGCCGACAGCTCCTCGGCCGATACGGTGCCCGTCGCATCGAAACGCAGATGCATGCTGGTCGCCTCGCGTACCGGCAGCGTGGCGTCAACGGGCAGCTTCGACGCGAGCCACGCCGGCCAGCCGCCATCGAGCACGGCAACGTTGTCCAGGCCCGCCAGACGCGCCAGCCACCAGAAACGCGACGCGGCGAGCGCGCCGCCCGCGCCGTCATAGGCCACCACCTGCACGTCAGGCCGCCAGCCGATGTGCGAAAGAAACGCCTGGAACCGTGCAGGATCGGGCAACGGATGACGCCCCCGACCGTTCGCCGGCGTGGCCATGTCGGCCAGGTCGCGATCCAGGTCGGCGCGCACCGCGCCCACGATGTGACTGTCGGCGTAATCCCTGTCGCCCTTCGTCGCGTCCGCGAGATCGAACCGGCAATCGACGAACAGCACCTCGTCGAGCGGCAGGTTGGCGGCCGTGGCCGTGTCGATGAGGGTGCGCGAGATCAGCATGGTTGGCCCATTCGCCGGATGAGATTGAGAAGGATGGCGGCCGTGACGCCCCAGATGCGATAGCCCGCATGCAGGAACTCGACCATGTCGCGGTTATGGCCGCGGAATTCCATCGTGTAGCGACGCAGGTTGTCCGGGTCCATGAAGAACCCGAACGGCACCTCGAACACTTCGGCCACTTCGCCCGGATCGGGGCGGATGTGTGCGTCCGCGGAAACGCGGGCCACGACGGGCGTCACCGTATAACCGCTGATCGTCTCGAACGAATCGAGAAAACCCAGCGGCGTGACGAGGCCCGCATCCAGCCCGATTTCCTCATGGCTTTCACGCAAGGCGGTGGCGATGACATCGCGGTCGTCCGGCTCGACACGCCCACCGGGAAACGCCACCTGCCCCGCATGCTGTTGCAGGGTGTCGGTGCGCACGGTGAGCAGCACGTTCTGGTCGCGGTCGTCGCGGATGCCGAGCAGCACGGCCGCGCGCCGACGCGGACCTGCGCCGATCAGCTGTGCCATGTCGTCGTGATTCCAGCCACGCGGGCCGGGAGGGCTGTCCAGTGGCAGCAAGGCACCGTGCAGGCGGGCGAGCATGTCGTCCATCAGGCGGCTCTCCTCGACGGGAGGCTCGCCATGATCCGCTGGCGGTGGGTTTCGTCGAAACCGGCCCAGGCCGCGATCTCATCGAGGCTGCGCAGGCAGCCCTCGCACAACCCGTGCGTGCCCATGCGGCAGACGCCGGTGCAGGGTGTCGATGGCAGAGGGGACGGAGACGAAGTGGCCATACCGCCGGCCATTCTAGCGCGGCGGCGGCCGGGGTGCTGGCACGTTATTGGCGTATGTCCATCAGCTCGATGTCGAACACCAGCGCCTCGTTGGGGCCGATGCGCGGCAGTTCGCCCCGCTCGCCATAGGCAAGGGCCGGCGGGATCACCACCTGCCACTTGTCGCCGACGTGCATGCGTGGGATCACATCCTGCCAGCCGGGGATGACGCGGTTGACCGTGAAGGTGACGGGCTTGCCATGGGCGTAGGAGCTGTCGAACTCGGTACCGTCGATGAGGGCACCGCGGTAATTCACCACCACCGTGCTGGTGAGCTGGGCCTGTGCGCCGTTACCCTTGCTGAGCACGGCATACTGGATGCCCGACGGCAGGGTCACCACGCCCGGCCGGGTACGGTTCTTGGCGAGGAAATCGGCACTGCGCTTGGCATTGGCCATGGACACGCGACGGAACTCCACCATCGAGTCGCGCTGCACCTTGGAATCGAAATTCACCAGCTGCTGCTGCATGGTGTCGATGGGCACGCTCGGCTGCCGTTTCGCGTAGCCGTCCTGCAACGCCTTCACGAGCACGGCGATGTCGACATCCGGCTGTGCGCTGTTCGCGAACTGGGTGCCGATCTGGTACCCGATGGCGTAGGACAGCTTGGCCTTGTCGATCGCCGGGGCGCCCGAGGCGGGCGCCGATTGCGCATGCACCTGCGCGCCGCCCAGGATGAGCGATGCGGTGGCAATGGCGAGGAAACGCAAGCGTGACATCCCGTTCTCCGTGAACCCGGACTTCTGGCGTCGGTGAGGATAGTCCATCAGCCGCTCGCTCGTCCGTACGCCCTCAGACGCCCCCGGATGGGGAAAGGTTCCCCTGCTACCATTTCGGCCCTCATCCCCCAGCCAGGAATCCACCATGGCCTTCCGCAATCTCGTCACCGCGGACCGCGGCGCCGTCCGCACGATCACCGTCAACCGCCCCGACAAGCTCAATGCGCTCAACCGCGAGACGATCGGCGAGCTGACCCTCGCCTTCCGCCAGGCGGCACAGGACGACGCCGTGCGTGTCGTGATCCTCACGGGCGCCGGGGAGAAGGCCTTCGTGGCGGGTGCCGACATCTCCGAGATGAGCGCGTGGTCGCCCGTGAAGGCACAGGCGGCCTCGCGCGCCGGCCAGGAGCTCATGCTGACCGTCGAGCGGTTGGGCAAGCCGGTCATCGCGAAGATCCGGGGCTACACGCTGGGCGGTGGCATGGAGCTGGCCATGGCCTGCCACCTGCGCGTGGCCAGTGAGAAGGCGAAGTTCGGCCAGCCGGAGATCGGCCTGGGCCTGATTCCCGGTTTCGGCGGCACCCAGCGGCTCACCCGTCTCACCGGCCGTGGCGTGGCGCTGGAGCTGTGCCTTCTCGGCCAGCAGATCGATGCCGCCCGCGCCGAGCGCGTGGGCGTGGTCACCCGCGTGGTAACACCAGAAGAACTGGACACCGCCGTGGACGCGATGGCCGACCAGCTGGCCGCCGCCGCGCCGCTGGCGCTGAAGGGCATTCTCGAGGCGGTGATCGAGGGCGGCGAGTGCGCGCTGGATCAGGGCCTGGCGTTTGAAACGCAGGGCTTCGCCATCGCGTTTTCGACGGAGGACATGCAGGAAGGAACCAGCGCGTTCCTCGAACGCAGAAAGCCGACCTTCAAGGGCGCCTGAAGCCCGCTTTCCTGTAGGAGCGCGCCTCGCGCGCGACCGGTTCGTCGCAATGACCCGGCATCCTGTAGGAGCGCGCCTTGCGCGCGACCGGCGCACGGCATATCCCGGTCGCGCGCAAGGCGCGCTCCTACAGGGGGTGCCTCGGCGCGGGTTAGTGGGCCGAGCCTTTGTATTTGAGTTCGCCGGCTTCCACGCGGATATCCAGCCGGTTTTCCGGCGGTGCCAGCGGGCAGGTGGCGTAAGGCGTGAACGCACAGGGCGGATTGCGGGCCTCGTTGAAATCGATCACCAGCTTGCCGTCCTGCGGCAGGCCCGTATCGAGGAAGCGCGCCGCGCCATAGGTTTCCCTGCCACTGGTGAGGTCGCCGAAGACAAAGAACAACGCATCGGGCGTTTCCTGGATGGGAAACAGCTCGAAGGTGCGACCGTCGCGCACGAACACGGCCTTGCCCGGCACCTTTTCCTTGTCGATGGTGCCCAGCACCGTGCCCATTTCCAGCTCCATCGGCGGATCGAACGGTACCCAGTCGGCTTCCACGCGCCAGGAGGCATCGATGGGGAAGTAATCCAGCCCTTCGAAATGCGTGCGGGTATGTGCCTGTTCGTCTTTCACGCGCAGCGCCTTGCGGCCGTCGCGGGCAATGACGAAGAAATGCGCCGAGCCGAAGCGGACTTCGCTGGGGGTGTGGCCCGGGGCGTCGTCGAAGAGCTCTGCGTGGGTGACTTTCTCGCCGTTGACCGTTGCGCCGGTGCCCGGCGCCAGGTCGATGGTCGTCCGACCGTCGTCGGCGAGCGTGATCGTGCCCAGGTGAGCCGGGCCCGCCTTCAGGACGATGTCGTTGTCGGTGGCGCTACCGATGCGATTCGCGCCCGGCTGCAACCAGTCGAGGCCGATGAGACTGAGCCAGCCGCCAGGTGACTGAAGCAGGGACAGGCGGTGAGTGCGGGCGTTGTGGACGGAGGCTTCGTGATGGGTCATGACAGAGGCTCGGCGGAGGTGGTCGCGCGCGAGGCGCGCTCCTACAACATCAATGGCGGGGTCAGCGGCCGCGGAGGAAGAGGCGGTCGAGTTCGCCCAGCGACAGCTGCACCCAGGTCGGACGACCGTGGTTGCACTGGCCGGAGCGCTCGGTGGCTTCCATCTCGCGCAGCAACGCGTTCATCTCGGGAATGCCCAGGCGACGACCCGCACGCACGGAGCCGTGGCAGGCCATGGTCGAAAGCAGTTCGTTTTCCAGCTCTTCCAGTCGCCGCGAGCTGCCGTGCTGGGCCAGTTCGGCGAGCACGTCGCGGGTGAGCTGTGCCACGTCGGCGCCTTCCAGCAGCGACGGAATGCGCCGCACCACCACGCCTGTCGGGCCGCTGCGCGACAGCTCCAGCCCCCAGTCGGCCAGCGGCTCGGCGTGTTCCTCGGCGGCGGCGGCTTCCTTGGCACTCACCGCAATGCTCAGCGGCACCAGCAGCATCTGCGAGCGCAGGTTGGCCGTAACCCGGCCGTTCTTCAGCTTTTCGTAGGTGATGCGCTCGTGCGCGGCGTGCATGTCGACGAGGATGAGCCCATGCTCGTTCTCCGCGAGCACGTAGATATTTTTCAGCTGCGCGATGGCATAACCCAGCGGCGGTACGTCGCTGGACGCATCCAGCGCATGGCCGGCCTGTGGTAACGGTCGTTCTGCCACCGCAGCGGACGTTGGCGGCCCGAACAGCGTGGCGTAATCGGCCAGCGGCTGGTCGCGCACGCCCAGGTCCAGGCGCGGCTGGCTGGCGGATGACGGCCACGACGGCAGCGATGCCTGCGGTGCCGACAGGCGCGAGGGCATACCCGGCGACATCGCGGCCATGGGCATCGGCGCGTCCGTCGCCGCCAGCGAGCCACCGGCGCGCGTATGCGCCAGGGCCTCGTGCAAGGTGCGGAACAGGAAATCGTGGATCAGGCGCTGCTCGCGGAAACGCACCTCGCTCTTGGCCGGATGCACATTGACATCCACACCCGCCGGATCGACGTCCAGGAACAGCACAAACACCGAATGGCGTCCGTGGAAAAGCACGTCGGCATACGCCTGGCGAACCGCATGGGCCACGACGCGGTCACGCACAAGACGCCCGTTGACGTAGAAATACTGCTGGTCTGCCTGCGCGCGCGATGCCGTGGGCAATCCAACCCACCCCGATAAACGCATGCCCGCGGCTTCGTGATCCACCCGCAACGACTGCCCCGGGAATTCCGGCCCCAGCACTTCGGCGACACGCGCCAGTGCGGCGTTCTCGTCACGCGCCGGTTTCAACAGGCGCACGGGCTTGCCGTTATGCGTGAGGCGGATGTCCACGCCTTCGCGAGCCAGCGCGAGCGACTTCAGCAGGTCGTCGATATGCGCGAACTCCGTGCGCTCGGCGCGGAGGAACTTGCGGCGTGCAGGCACGTTGTAGAACAGGTCGCGTACTTCGATGGTGGTGCCGGGGGGATGCTGCGCGGGGCGTGCATCCTGCAACTTTCCACCGTCTACCTCGATGCGCCACGCCGCGTCTTCGCCGCCATGCCGCGAGGTGAGCGAGAAGCGGGCCACGGACGACACCGACGCCAGCGCCTCGCCACGAAAACCCATGCTGGCCACGCGTTCGAGATCGTCGAAGCTGCCGATCTTGCTGGTGGCATGCGATGCCACGGCCAGGGGCAGTTCGTCACGCGGAATACCGCCGCCGTCGTCGCGTACGCGGATCAGGCGCGAACCGCCCTGCTCGATATCCACTTCGATGCGGCGGGCACCGGCGTCGATGCTGTTCTCGACCAGTTCCTTCACCACCGAGGCGGGGCGTTCGATGACTTCGCCGGCCGCGATCTGGTTGATCAGTTCGGGCGGCAGGACACGGATGGGCATGACGGTAAGACCTGACGGGCTTGCAAGCCGGAAGGATAGCCCATGGGCTGTCGCGACGCTCTCCGCGACTTGCGCCGGATCAGCGTCCGAGCGCGCGGTACGGCGCCAGCAAGGCCTCGTCGGCGAAGCATTCGGAGGGCATCAGGAAGCGCGGTTCGTGGCCGGCGGCGAAGGTCTCGCGGATCGCGGTGGCGGCGATATCCAGCGGCGTGATGGCGATGTCCACCACGAGGCCTGCGGGGCCCTGCACGCGAGGCGCGCGGCGGTCCGCCACGAAGGCGGCCAGTTCGTCCGGCAGCGGATGATCGCCACCGGGCCGGGTCAGCACGCCGATATGTGCCAGGCGGAACAGTTCCTTCCACAGATGCCAGGACGCGAGGCCGGCAAAGGCATCCGCACCCACCAGCAGCACCAGCGGGCGATCGGGGCCGATCTCGGCACGCAACGAAGCCAGCGTATCGACGGTGTACGAAGGACCGTCGCGATCCAGCTCGCGCGTGTCGATGGAGAGGCGGTCCTGCCCCGACAACGCCGCACGCAGCAAGGCAACGCGACCAGCGGCATCCGCCACCGGCGGCGGCCGGTGCGGCGGCGTGCGTGCCGGCACCATGCGCACCTCGGCGTCCAGTGCCTCCACGGCCTCCCACGCGGCGCGCAGGTGGCCGTTGTGGATGGGATCGAACGTGCCGCCAAGAATGGCGAGCGGACGCAATTCACTCATGCGAAGGCCGTGGCAGCGCGGGGTTCGGCAATGGCGGCGACAAGGCGCTCCGCCTCGAGCCAGGGATCGCCCTGCTGGCGCCCCTTGGCCATGCGGTCGATGCGTGCCGCACGGGCCAGGCAGGCCAGCCAGTGCTCGCGCGGTGCGCGCCGCAGGGCCTTGCGGAACAACTGCTCGCGCGCCGGCCACAGGCGCTCGGCCCGGGCCTGGGAGGCGAAGTCGCGGGCGTTGGCCAGGCGCAGGGCCAACTGGAGCTGATTGACCATCCAGCCCATCAGTACGATCAATTCCTCGCCCTCGGCACGCAGCCCGGCCAGGATGCGCAGCGCGCGGCCGCCCTCCCCGGCGAAGGCCGCATCGGTGAGCTTGAAGGCGTCGAAGCGCGCGCTGTCGGCGACGAGGCTTTCCAGGGTATCGGCATCGAGGCGGCGGTCGCCCGCCAGCACCACGAGCTTGTCCACTTCCTGGGCCGCAGCGAGCAGGTTGCCCTCCACGCGTTCGGCCAGCATGGCCACGGCGTCGGGCGTGGCCTGCACGCCGCGCGAAGCGAGACGCGCGCCGATCCACTGGGTCCACTCGTGCGGACGCGGCGCATTGAAGATGATCTGGATGCCGGCCTTGTCCACGTTCTTGGTCCAGGCCGCATCATGCTTGCTGCTCCACTCGGTGGCGGTAATCAGCAGCGTGGTGTCGGGTGGCGGATTGCCCACGAATTCCGTGATGGCGGCGCCGCCATCCTTGCCTGCCTTGCCACCGGCTAGGCGCAGGTCGAGCAGGCGCTGGGTGGCGAACAGGGACAGGCCGGCCGATGCACGGGCCAGGTCGTCCCAGTCGAAGCGACTGTCGGCTTCCAGCACCTCGCGCTCGGCATAGCCCAGCCGGCGCGCCATGGCGCGCACGGCATCGGCCGCTTCGAGCACGAGCAGTTCCTCGCCTACCAGCAGATACACCGGCGCCATGCGATCGCCGGCAAGGTGCTTCTGCCACTGGCCGGGATTCATCGACACCGGAGCTGCTCCCTTACTGCGCGGCGGGTGTTGGTGTTGCCAATGCCGGGTGCGCACCCGCCGCCTGCAGGCGGAACAGGATCGACTGCACCATGTCGCCGATCAGGCTGCGCTGCAGTTCTTCGGTCTGGCTGGCGGTACCGATGGTGTTGGTGGCGTCGTAGCTGAACTCGCGCGACATATCGACCGACTGGGTCGGAATGATCTGCGTGCCGTCCGGTGCCTTCGCATTGAATTCGACGTGGTAGCGCACGGCGTATTCGGTGACGCGCGCCGTGCCGCTCACGGTGAGCGAATCGGTGCGGAAGGTGTTGCTGGTCACTGCCAGCTCGGCCGAATCGGCCGAAGGCTTGTCGACGACAACGGCACCGGAGCCCTCCAGCACGCGGGTGAGGTCGCGCTCAAGCTTGCCGCCACCGGACACCGTGAGGTGGATCTTCTTCATCCCCGCCGGCAACGAGGCCGACTGGCGAAGGTGGAAGCCGCAACCGGCCAGCAGGGCAACGGTGGCCACCACCAGGGCGGAACGCAGCAAACGGGGAAGCTTCAGGCTCATGGTTATCCTGCGACGATGTTGACGATCTTGCCGGGCACGACGATCACCTTGCGCACGGTCAGGCCTTCGAGGAAGGCCTCCACCTGCGGCACGGCCCTCGCCATGGACTCGGCTTCTTCCTTCGAAGCGGAAGCCGGTACCTCGATGGTAGCGCGAAGCTTGCCGTTCACCTGAACCGCGTAGGTGAGCGAGTCACGAACCAGGGCCGCCGGATCGACGGCCGGCCAGCCGGCGTCCTCCACCAGCGTCTCGGAATGACCCAGCGCCTGCCACAACGCATGGGACACATGCGGCGTGAACGGGTTGATCAGGCGGATCACGGCCGTGAAGATCTCCTGGCGCAGGGCCACGCCCTGCGCGCTGGCATCGTCGAACCGGCCCACGGCGTTCAGCAGTTCCATCAGGGCCGCGATGGCTGTGTTGAAGGACTGCCGGCGACCGATGTCGTCGGTGACCTTCTGGATGGTTTCGTGCAACTGGCGGCGCAGCGTCTTGCGGGCGGCGTCGCCGGCCGGGTGGTCGCCCTGCCCCGCGCCCGCCTCGACATGCGCGGTGACATCGCGCCACAGGCGGCGCAGGAAGCGCGACATGCCTTCCACGCCCGCCTCGTTCCATTCCAGCGACTGATCGGGCGGCGCGGCAAACATGGAGAACAGGCGCACGGTGTCGGCGCCGTACTTCGCGATCATTTCCTGCGGGTCCACGCCGTTGTTCTTCGACTTGGACATCTTCTCGACGCCGCCGATCTCCACCGGCTGACCATCGGCACGCAAGGTCGCACCGACGATGCGCGCGCGATCGTCGCGCTGCACGTCCACGTCGGCCGGGTTGTACCAGGTGAAGGAACCGTCGGCTTCCTTACGGAAATAGGTTTCGGCGATGACCATGCCCTGGCAGAGCAGGTTCGTGGCCGGCTCGTCGCTGTTCACCAGCCCTTCGTCACGCATGAGCTTGTGATAGAAGCGGAAGTACAGCAGATGCAGGATCGCGTGCTCGATGCCACCGATGTACTGGTCGACCGGCGTCCAGTAGTTGGCGCGCTCGTCCACCTGGGCCTGTGCATCCGGGCTGGTGTAGCGGGCGTAGTACCAGCTCGACTCCATGAAGGTGTCGAAGGTGTCGGTCTCGCGCTCGGCCGGGCCGCCGCAGTTCGGGCAGGTGGTCTTGCGCCATTCCGGGTCGGCCTTGATCGGCGACTGCACGCCGGAGAACTCGACGTCCTCGGGCAGCACCACCGGCAGCTGGTCTTCCGGCACCGGCACGGCATCGCACTTGGGACAATAAATCACGGGGATCGGACAGCCCCAGTAACGCTGGCGGCTGACGCCCCAGTCGCGGATGCGCCAGTTCACCCGGCGCTCGCCACGACCGGCCGCTTCCAGCTTCGCCGCGATGGCGTCGAACGCCGCGTCGAAATCCAGGCCGTCGAATTCGCCGGAATTCACCAGGTAGCCGTGCTCCGTGTAGGCGGCGGCATCCTGGATGGCCACTTCGAACGAGCGCACCGTTTCCACGGCCGCCGAGGTGGCGTAGGCATCGGTGTGACCGCCCTCCAGCGCCTGCTGGGTGGCGTCGGCGCCGTCGCCCTTGTTGAGGTCGCGGCTCATTTCCGCCAGCGCGTCGAGCACGCCGCGGTCGACCACCACCATCTTGATCGGCAACGAATACTTCTGGGCAAACTCCCAGTCGCGCTGGTCGTGACCGGGTACGGCCATGACGGCACCGGTGCCGTAACCCATCAGCACGAAGTTGGCGACCCACACGGGCACCTTCTCGCCCGTGATGGGGTGGATGGCGTCCACGCCCGTGTAGTAGCCGCGCTTTTCCTGGGTTTCCAGCTCGGCCTCGGAAATGCCGCCGGCCTTGCAGCTTTCGATGAATTCGGTGAGCCCCGCGTTACCCGCGGCGGCGCGCGTAGCGATGGGGTGCTCGGCGGCCACGGCCACGTAGGACACGCCCAGCAGGGTGTCCGGGCGGGTGGTGAACACCTTCAGCGGCTCCGCCTGGCCTTCGACGTCGAAGGTGATTTCCAGGCCCTGCGAGCGTCCCAGCCAGTTGCGCTGCATGGTCTTCACGGCATCGGGCCAGCCCGGCAGGGTGTCCAGGCTGTCGAGCAGTTCCTGCGCATAGGCGGTGATCTTGAGGAACCACTGCGGAATCTCGCGCTTCTCCACCACGGCGCCGGAACGCCAGCCCTTGCCGTCGATGACCTGCTCGTTGGCGAGCACGGTCTGGTCGACCGGATCCCAGTTCACGACGCTGTTCTTGCGGTACACCAGGCCCTTTTTCATGAGCCGGGTGAACATCTGCTGCTCCCAGCGGTAGTACTCGGGGCGGCAGGTGGTGACCTCGCGGGTCCAGTCGTAGGCAAAGCCCATGCGCTTGAACTGCTCGCGCATGTGCTCGATGTTCTTGTAGGTCCACTTTGCCGGCGCCGTGCGATTCTTGATCGCGGCGTTCTCGGCGGGCAGGCCGAAGGCATCCCAGCCCATCGGCTGGAGCACGTTCTTGCCCTGCTGGCGCTGGAAGCGGCTGATCACGTCGCCGATGGTGTAGTTGCGGACGTGGCCCATGTGAAGGGCACCCGAGGGGTACGGGAGCATCGAGAGGCAGTAGTACTTCGGCTTGTCCGTGGCCTCGGTCACTTCGAAGGCGCGGGTGTCGTTCCAGAAGCGCTGGGCGGCGGTCTCGACGGCGTCGGGGGCGTAACCGCCCTGTTCGCGCGTTCCCTGATCGTGGGTGTCCTGCATGATGTCCTGGTAATCCGGATGAAAGGCTGGAGGGCCGCCCCTGTCGTATGCGGCCTGCAATCGCGGGAGACTATCCCACGGGGGGTATCCGGGCCAAGTCCGCCCCCTCGGCTTCCGGGGCAGGCGGCGGGGCAAATCCGCGTTAGAATAGGCGGTTAGCCCCATCCACGGCCACGATTCCATGTCCTCACACCTCTCCGAAACCCGGCGCCGCCGCAGCTTCGCCATCGTCAGCCACCCCGACGCGGGCAAGACCACGCTGACCGAAAAACTGCTGTTGTTCGGAGGCGCGATCCAGATGGCCGGCTCGGTGAAGAGCCGCAAGGCGGCCCGTCACGCCACCTCGGACTGGATGGCCCTGGAAAAGGAGCGCGGCATCTCGGTCACCTCGTCGGTGATGCAGTTCCCATACAACGACGCCATCGTCAACCTGCTCGACACCCCGGGCCACGCGGACTTCTCCGAGGACACCTACCGGGTGCTCACGGCCGTGGACTCGGCCCTGATGGTGATCGACTGCGCCAAGGGCGTCGAGGAACGCACCATCAAGCTCATGGAGGTCTGCCGCCTGCGCGACACGCCGATCATGACCTTCATCAACAAGCTCGATCGCGAGGGCCGCTCGCCCATCGAGCTGCTCGACGAAGTGGAATCGGTGCTCGGCATCGCCTGCGCCCCCCTCACGTGGCCGATTGGCATGGGCTCGCGCCTGAAGGGCGTGTACCACGTGCTGCTCGACGAAGTGCATGTGTTCGAGCCGGGCAAGAACTTCACCCGCCAGGATTCCACCATTTTCAAGGGCCTGGACCACCCCGAACTCGCCGCACGCATCGGCGAGGAAGCCCTGAACGACCTGCGCGACGAACTGGAACTGGTGCTGGGCGCATCCAACCCGTTCAACGTGGAAGACTACCTGGCCGGCAAGCAGACGCCCGTGTTCTTCGGCTCCGCCGTGAACAACTTCGGCGTGCAGCTGCTGCTCGACTTCTTCGTGGAACACGCCCCGTCGCCGCGTTCGCGGCAGACGCTCACCCGCGAAGTCGCTCCGGATGAAGAAAAGCTCTCGGGCTTCGTCTTCAAGATCCAGGCCAACATGGACCCGGCACACCGCGACCGCGTGGCATTCATGCGCATCTGCTCGGGCACGTACACCGCCGGCATGAAGATGCAGCAGACGCGCACGGGCAAGGAAGTGCGCATCGCCAATGCACTCACCTTCATGGCGTCGGATCGCGAAATCGTGGAAAAAGCCTATCCCGGCGACGTGATCGGCCTGCACAACCACGGCACCATCACCATCGGCGACACCTTCACCGAAGGTGAAGGCCTGTCGTTTACCGGCATCCCCAACTTCGCACCAGAGCTGTTCCGCCGTGCGCGCCTGCGCGATCCGATGAAGATGAAGGCCCTGCAAAAGGGCCTGGCGCAGCTGTCGGAAGAAGGCGCCACGCAGTTCTTCCGCCCGCTGATGTCCAACGACCTCATCCTCGGTGCCGTCGGCGTACTCCAGTTCGACGTGGTGGCCTACCGCCTGAAAGACGAATACAACGTCGATGCGGCCTTCGAACAGGTCGGCGTGGCAACGACCCGCTGGATCCACTGCGACGATCCGAAGAAGCTGGAAGAATTCCGCGAAAAAAACGCCGGCAACCTCGCCATCGACGCCGCCGGCGAACTCGTCTACCTCGCCCCCACCCGCGTCAACCTGCAACTGGCTCAGGAACGCTGGCCCACCATCCGCTTCTCCGCCACCCGCGAACACGCCGCCTCCATCGAACTGTAGGAGCGCGCCTCGCGCGCGACCGGTTGGAATGGTGTCGCTCCGTAGTAAAGCGGCCTTGTGGTGTTTCGCTCCGTAGGAAGGGCTCGCCTTTCGGCCTCGCACTCGGCGCCTGTGGCGTGGTCGCCTGGAGGCGACGGGGGCGGCCCTTGTCGCTCCGGCCTGCGGCGTCCCTCGGGAAAGGAGGAGCCGCTGCGCGGCTCAGTGTTTGATGGCTTGCGCCCCTTCGGGCACGGTGAGCGGGCGGGGTTTCCTGACTCGACATCCTGTCTCGCCAGGAAAGGCCGGCCTTCCTGGCCGGCCCCGCTACGCGGCCTTGTCCGCCCACTCCCCTCACCTCCATCAAGTCGCGCCAAGGGCCGCCCCCGCCGCCTCTACCGATCTCACGGTGATCGTGTGGAAAAACCTCTGGGGTTACTGCACCCCTGTAGGAGCGCGCCTGCGCGCGACCGGTTATCGCGAATACCTTCATCGTTTCGATTCATCCGGTCGCGCGCAAGCACGCTCCTACAATGCAACGGTGCTACCGGAGGGGTAGGAGCCGATCGCATCGGCGATGGGTGCTCGCCATATCGCCCACGGCGTACGACCCGGCAATAAACACCACAAACGACAGCGCTGAAAACATCCGCGCCCCCGTCGCCAGTGAATACGCCCCGCCATAGCTGCTCAGGTAGATAAGCAGGTTCACCACCAGCAACATCAGCGCGACACCCACAGCCCCACGATCATTTCGCGCCTCCCAGCGCACGCACCTCGCCCCACGTGCGCTGCCCGTTCGCCTGCTTGGCGCATTGCAGACGCATGCGATACAGCACGTTGACGCCCGACATCAGCCGGGCAACATAGCGTTGATTCGGCAACTCGGTTTCGGCCATGTATTCCGTAAAGACGCCCTGCATCACATCGGCATACGCCTTTCATGCGGTCGCATCGGCTTTGGCGCCGATCGATTCGATATCCATCGAGCGACACGCAATCCCTGTAGGAGCGTGCTTGCGCGCGACCGGTCGACCGGCAACGATGATGTTCTGCGCGATGAATGGTCGCGCGCAGGCGCGCTCCTACACGACAGTAGTTACGCCAGGTTAGTCGTGAGGTGGCGCCGGTCGCATCGGCGATCCATCTTGCGACACCGCATCTCTGTAGGAGCGTGCTTGCGCGCGACCGGTTGGATCGAAACGATGATGGTTTTCGCGACAACCGGTCGCGCGCAGGCGCGCTCCTACAAGATCACCGTGAGATCGGTAGAGGCGGCGGGGGCGGCCCTTGGCGCGACTTGATGGAGGTGAGGGGAGTGGGCGGAAAAGGCCGCGGAGCGGGGCCGGCCAGGAAGGCCGGCCTTTCCTGCCGAGACAGGATGTCGAGTCAGGAAACCCCGCCCGCTCACCGGGCCCGAAGGGGCGCAAGCCATAAGACACTGAGCCGCGAAGCGGCTCCTCCTTTCCCGAGGGACACCGCAGGCCGGAGCGCCAAGGGCCGCCCCCGTCGCCTCTGAGCGACCACGCAGCAGGCGCCGAGCGCGAGGCCAATAGGCGAGCTCACCCTACGGAGCGAAACACCGCATGGACTGCTTTACTACGGAGCGACACCATTCCAACCGGTCGCGCGCAAGGCGCGCTCCTACACGGGGGAGGGGTTGAGGTAGCGGTGGATGGCCTGGACGACTACCGAGCCTTCGCCTACGCCGGAGGCTACGCGCTTTACGGAGCCCGAGCGTACGTCGCCCACGGCGAATACGCCGCGCAGGGTGGTGGCATAGGGGGATGGCGTGGCGAAACCGTCTGCGTCGCGGCCGGTCAGCACGAAACCCTTGCGGTCGAGGTCGAGGCAGTCGCGTAGCCAGGCGGTGTTTGGTTCGGCGCCGATCATCACGAAGAGGCTGCCGACGCCGCGGCGCGTGGTGACACCGGTGCGCGTGCAGTGCCAGCCGACTTCGCGCAGATAGCCATCGCCATCGAGGTGATCGATCTGGCAGTGCGAATGCAGCGTGATGCGTGGCGATTGCGCGATGCGTTGCACGAGGTAGTCGGACATCGTGGCGGCGAGGCCATCGCCACGCACGAGGATATGTACGTGTGCCACGGTGCGTGCGAGGAACACCGCTGCCTGGCCGGCGCTGTTGCCGCCGCCGACGACCACCACTTCCTCGCCGGCACAGAGCGTAGCTTCCATCGCCGTGGCCGCGTAGTGGATGCCCTGCCCTTCAAAGCGTTCGTAATCCACCTGCACCAGTTTGCGATAGCGCGCGCCCGTGGCGATCACGACCGAACGCGTGGTGACGACGCTGCCGTCGTCCAGGTGGAGGCGATAGGGGTGGCTGCTGCAATCCATGCGCTCCACCGAGCGGGCGATGGCCATGTGTGCGCCGAACTTCATGGCCTGCACCTGCGCGCGACCGGCGAGGGCCTGGCCGGAGATGCCGGTGGGAAAGCCCAGGTAGTTCTCGATCTTGGAACTGGTGCCGGCCTGACCACCCGGCGCCAGTGCCTCCAGCACGAGCGTATCGAGGCCTTCGGATGCAGCGTAGACAGCCGCCGCGAGACCGGCCGGCCCGGCGCCGATCACCGTCGTGTCATACACATGGGATGCATCCAGTTCGATGGTGATGCCCAGTTCGTCGGCAAGCGTGGCGGTCGACGGACATCGCAGCACGCGGCGGTCGGGCAGGATCACGACGGGGCATTCGGTCGGATCCAGGCCGAAGCCGTCGATGAGGTGACGGGTGTCCTCGTCCACGTCGGTGTCGAGCAGGCGATAGGGGTAACCATTGCGGATCAGGAAACTGCGCAGCCTCACGGTATCCGCCGCATGGGCCGAACCGGCCAGGGTCACGCCGCCCTGCCCGCTCTGGATCAGGCCCACCCGGCGCAGGATGAAGGCGCGCATGATGATTTCGCCGATGTCCGGCTCGGCCGAGACCATGCGACGGAAGCCGGCCGGATCGACGCGGATCAGGTGGGTGTCGGCGCCCGTGCGGCCGTTGACCATGACCTGTCGTTCGCTGAAGAGATCGACCTCGCCGGTGAACTGGCTGGGGCCGTGGACATTGAAGATGCGCGGCTGACCATCTTCGCCGAAGTCGTAGATCTCGATGCAGCCTTCGATGATGAAGAAGTAATCGACCCGGCGCTGGCCCCGCTGGAAGAGTATGGTGCCGGCGGGCACGTACTCCTCGCGGCCATAGGTGGCGATCCGGCCTGCCATGTCCGCATCGAGGCGGGGAAAGGTCTGCTCGCGACGGTTCAGCGGGCTGGACGGGTCGTTCTCGGACGGCTTGGACATCGGCGGCGTTCCAGGGGGGGATGGAGCTGACGGCACGATCGGGCTTATGCCGCACATCATGCCTGCGTAGACTGCCCGCGCAAGCCCATCCACGAGACCTTCATGCAACCTGACGCGCCATCGCCCCGCCTCCCCCTCCGCCTGCTCCGCAGCCCTCTCGGGCGGATCGTCGCTTTCTTCGTGATCATGGCGATCCTCCATATGCTCACGAAGCTCGCCTATAACGCGCTGAGCCTGCCGCGCGGACATATCGCGTTCCGTGACGTCACCCCTGCCATCCAGTTCTTTCGCCTGCTGCCTATCGTGCTGGCTTACTGGCTGCTCGTCCGCTTCATCGAATGGCGGCGCGTGAACGAACTGGCGCCACGCAAGGCCCTGCCCCACCTTCTTCTCGGGCTGGCCGGAGGCGCGGCCATGTTCTCCCTCATCGTCGGTGCCTTGTGGGCGCTTGGCGCGTATGGCGTGAATGGCATCCATCACGATGTGGACTGGCTCGGGCCTATCCTCGTCATGGGCGTGGGTGCCGGGGTCGGTGAGGAAATCATCAGCCGGGGCGTGATCTTCCGCATCGTCGAGGAAGGGCTGGGTACCTGGGCGGCCCTGCTGGTCTCGGCCGCGGTCTTCGGTGGCCTGCATATCGCCAACCCCAACGCCACCACCTGGTCTGCCGTGGCCATCGCCATCGAGGCGGGCCTTCTTATTGGCCTGCTCTTCCATGTGACCCGCTCGCTCTGGGCGTGCATGGGCGCCCACGCCGCCTGGAATGTCACCCAGGGACCGTTCTATGGCATCCCGGTGTCGGGCTTCGAGCAGCACGGTCTCCTGGCGTCCCACATGCAGGGCCCCGACTGGCTGACCGGCGGTGCTTTTGGCGTGGAGGCCTCGGTGGTGACGGTGGGAATCTGTTCCATGGTGACCGCCGGCTTCCTGGCCCTGGCGATGCGCCGGGGCAGCCTCGTGCCCCCGCCCTGGCGCCGTGACACGCCACCGGCATGACGGATCGCTGATAATGTGGCGGCGCCCATGGATGGGACACGCCGTTCCGATGTACTACCCCAGGGGCCATCGCCCTTTACCCGCATCCCACCGGTCATCGCATGTCCACCGAAGAAAAACAGCGTCACTGGCTGGCCGACCAGCCCCTTCAGCGCAAGATCGTCATCGCCATCGGTGCCTTGCTGGTGCTGTTCGTGGCGGCATGCATCGCCAACCTCATATCCATGGAGCGGGAAAGCGACACACGGAGCTGGTCGCGGCACACCTATGTGGTGCTGCTTACCCTGGCCGACGTGAGCGCCGATGCGCAGTCGCGGCAGGTTGCAGCGCGGGGCTACCTGCTGAACCAGTCCGATAGCGAAACGGCCGACTTCGAATCGGCCGACCGCGACCTTGTGAACAGCGTGGGCAAGCTGCGCCAGCTCACCATCGACAACCCGCTGCAACAGGCGCGCATCGACCGGCTCCAGGACATGCTGGATCGCTGGAAGACCGAGGTGAAGACCATCGCCCTCGATCCGATCCGCAAGACGGGCACGGAGATCACCCCGGAAACACTCGCCGCTCGTGACACCATTCGCCGGGGCTATCTCGCCCAGCGCACGGTGCTGATGACGGACATCCGCAAGCTCATCGACGAGATGTCGGACACCGAGGAAAAACTGCTCGACATCCGCAACGGCGAACTCGACAGCACGCTGCGTGCCACCAAGTACATCAACATTGCCTCGCTGGTGCTCTGCCTGGTATTCGGCGCGCTGGTCATTGCCATGACCTTCCGCCTCATCACCCGCCCCATCGTGCGGATGACCGAGCTGATGACCCGCCTCGCGGCGCATGACCACAGCATCGAAGTACGCCAGCTCCGCCGGCGCGACGAGATCGGTGAAATCGCCCGCGCGTTGCAGATCTTCAAGGAAATGGCGATCGAGACGGCGGGCCAGACCTGGCTCAAGTCGGTCGCCTCGTCCATTTCCAGCAAGTTGCAGGAAGCCACCACGTACCGGGAATTCGCCGACACGCTGGTCACCGAACTCGTGCCGGCACTGAAGGCCGGCGTCGGTGTCGTCTACCTGTTCCGCGAGGACAATTCGCGGCTCGAACTGCTGGGTAGCTACGGCTTCAAGCAGCGTCGCCACGTCACCACCGAATACGCCCTGGGTGAAGGCCTGATCGGCCAGGCCGCCACCGAACGCCGCTCGATCATCCTGCAGGACGTTCCCGACGACTACACCCGCATCCACTCCGGCACCGGCGAAGCTTCGCCGCGCAGCGTGGCCGTGGTGCCCATCGTCTCGCGCGACAACCTGTTGGGCGTGCTGGAAATCGCCAGCTTCGCGCACCTGAGCGATATCGAGGAACGCCTGCTCGACGAGCTGATGCCGGTGGTGGCGCTCTCGCTGGAAAACCTCACCCGCGCGCTGCGCACCCGCGTGCTGCTGGAACAGACCCAGAGCCAGGCCGACGAACTGCGCGCTTCGGAAGAAGCCATGCGCCGCCAGCAGGAAGACCTGCGCGAGACCAACGAAGAGCTGAAGAACAAGACGGCCGAGCTAGAAGAACAGTCGCAGCGTCTGGTCGCTTCCGAGGAAGAGCTCCGCGTGCAGACCGAAGAGCTGCACGCATCCAACGAGGAGCTGCGCGAGAAAAGCGTCACCCTCAACCAGCAGAAGGACGCCCTGGAATCCCTGCAGAAGGACACCCAGGACAAGGCCGAAGAGCTGGCCCGTGCCAGCCAGTACAAGTCCGAATTCCTCGCCAACATGTCGCACGAGCTGCGCACGCCGCTCAACAGCCTGCTGATCCTCTCGCGCAGCCTGGCCGACAACGACGAACACAACCTCACCGGCGAGCAGGTCGAATCCGCACGCATCATCCACGATGCCGGCAGCAACCTGCTGCGCCTCATCAACGACATCCTCGACCTGTCCAAGGTCGAGGCGGGCAAGATGGAACTGGTGGTCGACACCTTCTCGCTGGGCGACCTCGCCCGCACGCTGGGCCGCACCTTCAACCATGTGGCCCAGGAAAAAGGCCTGCGGTTCGACGTCGATCTGCACAGCGGCATTCCGGAGTCGATCCGCACCGATGGCGGCAAGCTGGAACAGGTGGCGAACAACCTGCTCAGCAACGCCTTCAAGTTCACATCGGAAGGCCGCGTCACGCTGCGCATCGCCCGGCCGGATGCCGACACGAAGATCCCGACGGGCATGGACCGCGCGCATACGGTGGGCATCGCCGTCACCGACTCCGGCATCGGCATCCCCGCCGACAAGTTCGAGCGTGTGTTCCACGCTTTCGAACAGGTGGATGCGAGCACCAGCCGCCAGTACGGCGGCACCGGCCTGGGGCTTGCCATCTCCCGGCGCATCGCCAACCTGCTTGGTGGTGACATCGTGCTGCAAAGCCAGCCGGGCGAAGGCAGCACGTTCACCATTTTCCTGCCCGACGAAGCGCCCGAAGGCAGCGGCATCCGCGCCGAGCCGGTGCCGCTCCAGCAGGCCGCCGCCGAGGCCACCCTGCCCCTGTCTCCATCGCTCATCGCCGACAGCATTCCGGATGATCGCAGTTCGATCGCCCCGGGCGACACGGCGATCCTGGTAGTGGAAGACGACCCGGCCTTCGCGCGCATTCTCGCGGACATGATCCATCGCAAGGGGCATCGCGTACTTGCGGCTGGCGATGGCGAGTCGGGCCTTGCCCTGGCCCGCCAGTACCGTCCCACGGGCATCCTGCTCGACGTGATGCTGCCGGGCATGGATGGCTGGACGGTCATCGAGCGCCTGAAGTCCGATGCTTCCACGCGGCACATCCCGGTGCATTTCATCTCCGCCACCGACGATGCCAGCCGCGGCCTCGAACTGGGCGCCGTCGGCTTCCTCACCAAGCCGGTCAGCCGCGAATCCATTTCCACGGCATTCGAACGCCTGCTGCACTTCGCTGAAGGCCGTACACGCCACCTGCTGGTGGTGGATGACGACGCCAGCGCTCGCACGGCCGTTCGCACCTTGCTGAAGGATGACTCGGTCGAGATCGACGAGGCGGCCTCGGGTGAGGAAGCCCTCGCCCGTTGCACGCAGACCTCGTACGACTGCATCGTGCTCGATCTCGGCCTGCCCGGCATGTCGGGCATGGAGTTCCTGGAGCACCTCTCTCGCAACGGACACACGCCGCCCGTGGTGGTCTATTCCGGTCGTGATCTTTCCCGCGAGGAAAGCATGCGCATCCGCCAGTACACCGACAGCATCGTGGTGAAGGGTGCCCGCTCTCCGGATCGCCTGCTCGACGAGGTGAGCCTGTTCCTGCATTCGATCCGCCATGGCGGCGGTGCGCGTTCTGAAGCCGCGACGGCAGCCGGCGGCGTGGACGAGGCCGATCTGCGTGGGCGTCGCCTGCTGCTCGTGGACGACGACATGCGCAACCTGTTCGCCCTGTCCAAGGTGCTGCGTGCCAAGGGCATCGACGTCACCATGGCGCAGGATGGCCAGAAGGCCCTCGACACGCTGGACAGGGACACCGCTATCGAACTGGTGCTGATGGACATCATGATGCCGGTCATGGACGGCTACGAAACCACCCGCGCGATCCGCGCGCGGCCGGCCGTGGCCAAGGTGCCCATCATCGCGCTCACCGCCAAGGCCATGCGTGGCGATCGCGAGAAGTGTCTTGAAGCGGGTGCCAACGATTACCTCTCCAAGCCCATCGACATCGATCGCCTGCTGTCGATGATCCGCGTGTGGTTGCCGGCAAGGAACTGACTTGGACGTCGAGGACATTGAGATCCAGTTGTTCGTGCGCGCCATGCAGCTGCGCCACGGGCACGATTTCAGCGAGTATGCTCCGGCATCCCTGAAGCGCCGGGTGCAGCAGCTCGTGCGCACGCACGATACCGGTACGATCATCGAACTGGTGAATCGCGTGCTGCACGAGGATGGTTTCCTGTCGCGCGTGATCGAAGGGCTCTCGGTGCCGGTCTCGGAGATGTTCCGCGATCCGCCCGTCTTCCGCGCGCTGCGCGACAAGGTGCTGCCGGTGCTGGCCTCCTATCCGGAGATCAACATCTGGCAGGCCGGCTGCGCGCACGGGCAGGAGGTCTATTCCCTTGCGATCCTGCTGGAAGAAGCCGGCCTCTACGATCGCTCGCGCATCTATGCCACCGACTTCAACGACGCAGCGCTCGCCGCTGCAGCGGAAGGCATCTATGCCACCCGCGATGCTCGCGAATGGTCGCGCAACTATATCGAGGCCGGCGGTGCGCGCTCGTTCAGCGATTACTACAGCGCACGCTACGACTTCATCAAGATCGACCAGCGCCTGCGCCGCAATGTTACTTTCTTCAACCATAACCTCGTCACCGACGAGGTGTTCTGCGAAGCCCACCTGATCCTGTGCCGCAACGTGCTGATCTATTTCAGCAACACCTTGCAGGACCGCACGCTCGGCCTGTTCCGCGACAGCCTCGTCCGCGGCGGCTTCCTTTGCCTGGGTACGCGCGAGAACATCGACTTCTCCCCTTCCGCCGCAGGCTTCGCCGATATCGATGGTGCCCTGCGCATCTATCAGGTCGGTGGTGCCGGCGCGAGGCCGTTGCGCAAATGAGCCTGCGTACGGCCATCGCCATCGGTTGCAGTGCCGGGGGGCTCATCGCCCTGGAGCGGCTCCTTCCCGGTCTCGATCCGCAGCTGCCAGTACCTGTCGTGGTCTGCTGCCATACCGGATCGCCCGACGTATCGCTGCTGGTTGAACTGCTCCAGCTGCACAGTCCGCTACCCGTGGTCGAGGCGCGCGAACGCGCACCGATCGATCCGGGTGTCGTGCATGTGGCACCCACTGGCTACCATCTTCTGGTGGAAAGCAACGCCCATTTTTCCCTGAGTGTCGATGCCAAGGTTGCCTATGCGCGCCCTTCGATCGACGTCCTGTTCGAAACCGCTGCCGCGGCATGGCACGACGGCCTCGTCGCCGTCCTGATGACCGGCGCCAATTCCGACGGAGCCAACGGCCTGAAGGCCGTGCGCGACGCGGGTGGCTACGCCGTGATCCAGGACCCTGCCACCGCCGAAGTCGACGTCATGCCGCTTGCCGGCCTGGAAGTCGCAGGTGCCGATGTCCTGCTTCCGCTGGATGCCATCGCGGCCGAGCTCAACCGATTGTGCATGCCATGAATCCGATTCGCCCGAAGATCCTCGTCGTTGACGACACCCCCGCCAACCTCATCGCCATGCGCCGCCTGCTCGCGCGCGCCGATGCCGATA
Organism: Luteibacter anthropi; assembly: GCF_023699965.1. Taxonomy (NCBI): domain Bacteria; kingdom Pseudomonadati; phylum Pseudomonadota; class Gammaproteobacteria; order Lysobacterales; family Rhodanobacteraceae; genus Luteibacter; species Luteibacter anthropi. The sequence goes on along the minus strand of NZ_CP077072.1, from coordinate 2,670,798 downwards.
TCTACGAAGCAGAAAACGGTAACGACGCCCTGGTGCTGTGCCTGGACCATCAGTTCGCACTGGTGTTGCTCGACGTCAACATGCCGGAGATGGACGGCTTCGAGGTGGCGCAGCTCATCTCCGAGAACGACCACCTGAGCGAGACGCCGATCATCTTCGTCACGGCGGCATATTCGGACGATATCAACCGGATCAAGGGCTACACGGCGGGTGCGGTCGATTACATCGCCAAGCCGATCAACGACGTGATTCTGCAGTCGAAGGTGAAGATCTTCCTGGAGCTTTACAAGGCGCGCGCGCTGTTGCAGCAGGCACTGGATGAGCTTTCGCAGCGTAACGAGCAGCTCACCCGCGAAGTGGCCGAGCGCACGCGCATGGAGCAGGTCGTTCGTCACCAGGCCATGCACGATGCCCTCACCGGCCTGCCCAATCGCGTGCTGTTCCGCGAGCGGCTGGAGAGCGCCATCGACGCTGCAAATGCCGGCGGCCCTTCGTTTGCCCTGGCTTATATCGACATCGATGGCTTCAAGGGCGTGAACGATGGTCATGGCCATGCGGCCGGTGACGAGCTGCTCAAGGCGATTGCCGCGCGCATCGATGCGCGCACACGTGGCAGCGATACGGTGGCCCGTCTTGGCGGTGACGAGTTCGCCATCCTCCTGCACGACACGGCCGACGCGGAAGGTGCGCTTGCGCGATGTAAGACCTTGTGCGAAGTGATCGCCGAGCCTTATGTGCTCGACGTCGTTGATCTTCGTATTCCCGCCCGCATCGGTGCGAGCATCGGCGTGACGTTGTTCCAGCAGGGCGATATCTATGATCGCCTGGTCGCCTCTGCCGACGAGGCGATGTATGAGGCGAAGCGAAACGGGAAGAACCGTAGCGTGCTTGGTGTTTGAGAGGTGTAGCTGCGTTATCGCGATAACCGACTGCACCGCACTGGGTTCCAGCTTTCGCTGGAACGACGGCTTCGGGCGGGGTTGTCGAAACTTCCCTACCCGGCGGCTTGGTTAGGGTTACCGCTACATTCCTACCCGTCGTTCCTGTGAAAACAGGAACCCAGCGCCCCGGTTTGCCAGTAAGACGAGGGCGCTGCATCGGCTCTGGCGTAGGGGGTGTCATCGCGACAACCGTCTGCACCGCGCTGGGTTCCAGCTTTCGCTGGAACGACGGCTTCGGGCGGGGTTGTCGAAACTTCCCTACCCGGCGGCTTGGTTAGGGTTACCGCTACATTCCTACCCGTCGTTCCTGTGAAAACAGGAACCCAGCGCCCCGATTTGCCAGTAAGGCGAGAACGCTGCATCGGCTCTGGCGTAGGGGGTGTTATCGCGACAACCGACTGCACCGCGCTGGGTTCCAGCTTTCGCTGGAACGACGGCTTCGGGCGGGGTTGTCGAAACTTCCCTACCCGGCGGCTTAGTTAGGGTTACCGCTACATTCCTACCCGTCGTTCCTGTGAAAACAGGAACCCAGCGCCCGGTTTGCCAGTAAGGCGAGGGCGCTGCATCGGCTCCGGCGTAGGGGATGTTAGCGCGACAACCGGCTGCATCGCACTGGGTTCCAGCTTTCGCTGGAACGACGGCTTCGGGCGGGGTTGTCGAAACGTCCCTACCCGGCGGCTTGGTTAGGGTTACCGCTACATTCCTACCCGTCGTTCCTGTGAAAACAGGAACCCAGCGCCCCGGTTCACCAGCACAGCGAGGGCGCTGCATCGGCTCTGGCGTAGGGGGTGTTAGCGCGACAACCGACTGCATCGCGCCAGGTCCCAGCTTCCGCTGGAACGACGGCTAGGTGATCTGATTCAGGGACGCAAGATACGCTTCGAGTACCGCTCCACGGTATCTCCGCCGGTGCAGCAGGATCGACAGCATTCTTCGCAAATCCAGAAAGGGCGTAGGCAGTACGCACAAGCGCCCGGTCTGCACAGCGTCGCTCACCGCCACTACGGGCAGGCACGCAATACCCAGTCCGGCAATCACCGCCTGCTTGATCGCCTCCGACTGATCCAGCTCCAGCACGGTGTGCCCTTCCGGCAATTCCGCCAGGGCACGTTCGCTGAGCGCTCGCGTAGCCGAGCCTCGCTCGCGCAATACCCAGCGCTCACCGGCAAAATCCTCACGCCGCAGACGCTTCTTACCCGCCAGTGGATGCGCAGGACGCGCACAGACCACCAGCCGATCCTCCCGCCACGGCCGCGATTCCAATGACGGATGCGTCACCGGCCCTTCGACACAACCGATGTCGTACTCATGGTCGAGCACGCCTTGCGCAATCTGTGCGGTATTTGACACACCCAGACGCAACGACACACCAGGGTGGGCTTCGGCGAACGGCCCCAGCAGGTCACCCACCAGGTAATTGCCCACCGTATTGCTCGCCCCGACCCCGATATCCCCCGCCAGCTCGGCTACACCACCCTGCGCGCGACGACCGAATTCCGCGTGACGCTCGATCAACTCGCGGGCCAGCGGCAGCAGATCGCGGCCACGATCGTTCAGACGCAGACGCCCCCGCTCACGGTCAAACAACGGCGCCCCGATCTGGCGCTCCAGCTCCGCCAACGCCATGGACGCCGCAGGCTGGCTCAGGAACAACTGCTCACTGGCAGCGCGCACGCTGCCCGTCGTCGCGATGGCGGCGAAAACATCCAACTGACGAGGGCTGACCGAATGCATAAGGATGATTTATACACCGAATAAATCATTTTCAATATGTTTATGGATGTGGGCACGCGACAATTCACGGGTCCCAAGCGAAGGATCCACCCCGTGGCTACCGTCCCCCTCTCATCTCCCGCAGCCGAATCCCGCCTGCCGGGCATCGCGCTGGCCTTCGGCGTCGCCGCCATCGCCTACGGCCTTGGCCGGCTCATGCCCCTGGTCGGAGGCGCGGTCTGCGGCATCGTGCTCGGCATCCTCGTCCGCCACTTCGCCGCTCCTTCCGCCCGCTTCCAGCCCGGCATCCGCTTCGCCTCCAAGCAGGTGCTGCAATGGTCGATCATCGCGCTCGGCTTCGGCCTCAGCCTCACCCAGGTCGCACACACCGGCATGGAATCGCTGTCGGTGACCCTCGCCACCGTGACGGCCGCCGGCCTCGCTGCCTGGGGCCTGGGCAAGCTGCTGCGCGTGCATGACATGCTCAAGCTACTCGTCGGCGTAGGCACCGCCATCTGCGGTGGTTCCGCCATCGCCGCCGTCGTGCCCATCGTGAAACCCGACGAACACGACACTGCGTTCGCCATATCCACCATCTTTCTGTTCAACCTCGTGGCGGTGCTCACCTTCCCCGCTTTCGGCCACTGGCTCGGCCTCTCCGACCTCGGCTTCGGCCTGTGGGCTGGTACGGCGATCAACGACACCTCGTCGGTGGTAGCGGCCGGCTACAGCTACAGCCACGCGGCAGGCGATTACGCCACCATCGTGAAGCTCACCCGCGCCACGCTGATCATTCCCATCTGCCTCGTCATCGCACTCGTCGTCGCGTGGAAAGAAAAGCGCGGCGGCGCCACCGACTTCAGCCTGGCGAAGATCTTCCCCTGGTTCATTCTGTGGTTCCTGGTCGCATCGGCGATCCGCACGGCAGGCGTCATTCCCGAAGCTGCCCTGCCGGTGATCCACTTCATCGCGGAATGCCTGATCATCGTGGCACTGACCGCCATCGGCCTCTCCGCCGACCTGCGCCGCATGGCATCGACGGGACCACGCCCGATCCTGCTGGGACTGGGCGTGTGGGCCGCCGTGGCACTCACCAGCCTGCTCGTACAACACCTCATAGGCCGCTGGTAACCACACCATGTAGGAGCGCGCCTTGCGCGCGACCGGTGATGCGAATGCGTTGATGGTTTTCGCGACAATCGGTCGCGCGCAAGCACGCTCCTACAACCGCATCACCGGGCCGTCCTGCTGCATGGCCACCTGCTGAGCCTGCTGCATCGCCTGTTGCTGCGATTGCTGAAACGCCTGCTGATCCAGCCCCTGCGCCAACGCCATGTTGTCCTCCTTGGGTAGCGCAGGGGTATCCATCGACACAGCCACCTCGCTCCCCGGTCGCACGCCCCGACACACCAGCTCCCTCCCCTCGACATCCACCCCGGCCAGATCACGCTCGTGGTGAATGCCGATACCCCTCGCCCGCACCGCCATCTGCGCCACCTTCTCATCGGATACGTCCAGCGGCAGCTGGAGCCGCATGCTGGCGTAGACAGGATCATCTGCCTCTGAAGGAAAGCTCGACGACGGCCGGCTATCCGCCAGCGGATGCGGCGACGCCTGCAGCTTACCTGGATCATCCGGATGAAACGCCTCGCGGGCGGCTTTGCGTTCCAGGCGAAGGTTGCGGGTGTCTTCCAGCTCCTGGATGGTCTTCGGATCGGTGACATCCCGCATGTCGGTCTCGGTGCCGATCGCCGTATGCAGGGCGCGGAATTCGCTCCAGTCACCATTGCGGTCACGACCGAAGTAGTGATCCTTCTGGCCGATGATGTCGGGTGAAAGATGGGAGCGATCCTTCATGGCCGTGAAGTACGCTGCTGCCATGTCAGTGATGTAGCCCTTCTGGTCGTCCGGTGACATGACGCGATCGACCGACGCTTGCAGGGCCGTGGCGCTCATGCGGTGCAGGCCGCCGTAGCCGTTGTTGAGCATGGTGGACCAGTGGGTTTCGGCGTGATGCCTGGCATCCTCGGGGAGCATCTCTCCACGAGCGATTTGCTGCTTCTCCGCCACATCCCTTTGTTGTGCTGCTTCCAGAAGCTTGCGTGGCGTCCACGCATTGGGATCGATGCCTATCTTGTCGAACGATTTGTCGTGCGCATCTTTTACCCATCGAGCGGGGAGGTTAAGGGAATACTCCGGATGATCTGGATCTGATGCCCATATCTTGCGGTGCAAGAAATCTCGCCTTACCAGATCAACACCGAAATCGTCCCACTCGCGCTCAGTCAATACCTTGCCGTTATGGTCCTGGGCATAGTTCTGCGCATATGCATTGGCTGTAGCCCCTGGCATGTTGTCATTACGCACCACACCCAACGCCAGGAGACCGTAACCGTCATTACCGGGTAGCTGGGCAAGGTAGTTCCAATAGAGTTCACGATTCCCTGCATCCGCGTAATGCTGGAGAACGGTCAGGTCTTTTTCATCAAGCGCTCTTGCAGGTGAGGTCACGGCTTAACCTCCGTCGAGGCAATAAGCCGTCGCACATAGGCTTCGATGCGCTGCCAGTCATGCATGACGACACGTAAGTAGCTCACATAGACAATGAGGTCATACTCCTGTATGAGAAACTGGTGTTCACATAGTGATCGATTCCGGTCCTCCTTGAATGCATCGACGATGTGACCATTCACGATACGAGCGCCATCGGCAAGAAGCCTCGAGTCGCAACTGATCAACGTGGTGGGTACGCCGTCTTCATCCAACTGAACAAACCAGTCCTTGTTGTTATCAGGGCTGGCCGCAGGCATCTCCACCCCGTACTTCTTTCGATAGTAGATCTTCAGCTTGTCAAAGTCGGCCAGATACGGTGTCAGCCCGTAGACAGGGGCTTCCTTCAGACGAAGACCCAGATTTTCACCGGGGTGCGCCCGCGATACCGGATCATTCGGATTGAGCGGCTGAATGGCCCTAAGCATGTACTGCTTATTCAATGCCTTTGATCGACCGCCGGTGAAACGGATGTCGATGGATACATTCGAAATGAAGGTCAGTGTATTTGCGTGATAATCCAGCCCCAACGGCAATGGCTCCAGGGAGGGCCACTGAACAGCAAGACCGACGCTTGTTCCTACGAGATCCTGCCCGATGTGATCGACATAGAGGTTCTTCAAGAACCGGAATCGATGCGGTCCCAGGCAGGCGTCGATGTACATCTGCGGCGGATGATCCGTTTTGTGCATGCTGTTGCAACGCGGATCATCCTCGCGATATCTCCATCCGGGAGCTACGCTTTCATCGGGTACCTGCGTAGAACACGCTGTTATCAGTGAGGCCAGCAGGCCGGCGAGGGAACGGGGAAAAGGCATGGCATCTCCATCGGGACGGTCTGGCAAGGTGGCAGGCCGGTAGCGCATAGTGGGTATGCGACATAGACGCGGTATCGAATGCGGACGGATCAGCACGAGTTGGTGATCGGCCTTCAGTTCGCACAGATCGCGTGTCGTCGCCGGGCGCGTCGGTGGATGCCGGTGCGGCTCATGCACGGACACATAAGCTTCCAGTGCGGCCTGTTCAGCCTCCGCGGTGGTTTGATCGGGGGCGGTCTGCATGACCACGCAGGGAAAGCGCTGAAGCAAGGCGGAAAAGTCACGACCGTAGACCGTGCGGAGGTTCGACAGGCGGCGCGTCGTGGCAAGGCATGACACGTCGCCGTCGAGCAGCACCGGCAGGTGGCCAAGGTGGTCGAGTCCATCGAGGATCAGCCGTCGATGCGGTACCTCGCGCGTGGCATGTCGCCACCACGCGATGAAGGCATCGACCAGAGGCCGGGCCTGTCGCTGCATGTCGGCCGGAAGTTCCAACAGGACGACCGCCTTCGTCAGGTCGATGCCGGCAAGGTCATTGCCCCGGGTCGCGGCGTCGGCCAGCGGACGGCTGAACAGGCCAAGGCCACCCCGCAAGGCCTCGCTCACCCGTGCGAAGGCCTTGTCGTCCAGGGCGCACCAGGGCTGCAGCGCCTGCCGCGTAGCTTCCGAGATACCCGGTGCCGCGATGAGGTGATCCAGATAGGACCGGCGTGAATCCTTACTCAAAGGCTCAATGAAACGCTGAAGGTCACCCGGCGCCGGGATGACCACCTCGCCACCATGGCGAAGTACGTCATCGATGGCCCGGACCAGCGCCACGAACGCCTGCCGCGCATGGCTGGTGAGCAAGCGCTGGCGAGGGTCGGTGACCGGAAACCAGCGTTCGGCAAGACTCTCCAACACAGGCAGGTGCAGGCCGTTTTCGCTCCACGCCGCCGCGAAGGGATTCCAGCGATGGCCGTGGCCGAACGGAGCGACGCGAACCACAGGCCGGCCTCGGGTCTGCGACGCTGTGGCAGCAATGACCTCCGGGGTGCCGACGAGCAGCCAGGGGCCACGCGCGTGGCGCAGGGTCGGCACGAGGGTGCCTTGCAGTGCGCGGCGGGCATTTGGCGCGACGACCAGTACCGAATGATCAGTGGCAATACCGCGCGCGAGGACGACGCCATGCCGGAAAGCTGCCGATACGTGGGTCAGCGGTTCGAAGCGCGGTGTCGGGCGCAAGGCACGATGAGCGCGAAAAGCGCGAATCAACGTGACGACGCAGGCGAGGATCACCAGCAGCGGTATGCCGAAGCCCAGGCCACCGGCGAGACGGATGCGCCAGGCGTAGGCGGCATAACCGGCCTGATGCATCACCCGGGCGTAGTCCGACCACAGGTGCCAGGTCACCGGAGGATCGGTGAGGCTGAGAAACCAGAGCGTAAGTTGGCCGGCCAGATAAGGGGCCGCCACGATCGACAGCGCGATGCCGATCACCGGAAAGAGCCTGTTGCGCAGCCTCAAGGGAGGCGACCTCATCAGTGACTGAAGAGGTTCCCCAGTGTAGGCATGCGAAGGGGAATGTCTTTAGGACTGGTCTGAAAATGCGGTCGATGTTTCCTAGGAACACGGCGACCGATACCGTAAAACCCGATCCCTGTAGGAGCGCGCCCTGCGCGCGACCGGATGAATCGGAACGATGATGATGTTCGCGACAACCGGTCGCGCGCAGGCGCGCTCCTACAAGGTATTTGCACCACGACCCCGTATCCCTGTAGGAGTGCGCCTTGCGCACGACTGGATGGATCGGAACGATGATGATGTTCGCGGCAACCGGTCGCGCGCAGGCGCGCTCCTACAAGGTATTTGCACCACGACCCCGTATCCCTGTAGGAGCGCGCCTTGCGCGCGACCGGATGGATCGGAACGATGATGATGTTCGCGACAACCGGTCGCGCGCAGGCGCGCTCCTACAACAAGCTGCGATGACGTTCGGCAGAGGCGGCGGGGGCGGCCCTTGGCGCGACTTGATGGAGGTGAGGGGAGTGGGCGGACAAGGCCCGAAGGGGGCGGGTCAGGATGACCCGTCTTTCTCGCCGAGGCACGGAGGCCGAGTCGAGAAACCCCGCCCGCTCACCGTGCCCGAAGGGGCGCAAGCCATAAGACACTGAGCCGCGCAGCGGCTCCTCCTTTCCCGAGGGACACCGCAGGCCGGAGCGACAAGGGCCGTCCCCGTCGGCTCTGCAACGTCACGTTCCAGCGCCGATGCGAGGGCGATAGGCGAGCCCTTCCTATGGAGCGACGCACCACAAGGTCTGGGTTCCTACGGAGCGCAACATCGCCGATGCGTCGGCTCCCACTCCTTCGTTAGGGAGGCCGCTTTCAACGGGCGACGCAGCGCTTCGATCGGTCGCGCGCGAGGCGCGCTCCTACACGGGGGATTAGCGGTGGATGAGGGAGAGGAGGCGGACGTTCAGGGCGTGCTGCTGGGCCTGCCATGCCGCCAGGCGGGCCGGGTCGATGTCTTCCTGGCCGTCCATCGCGCTCAGGCGACGCTTCCACCATGTCTTGTACTGGTAGCGCGAAATCTCACCGGTGACGTCGCTGCCGATCACGCGGCCGCGCAGCGCGTCGATGATTGCCGCACCGCCCGCCTCGCTGAGCGTGCCCTGGTCCCAGTTCGTCATTGCCACGTCGGGTGCGTAGGCGTCCTTGTCGATCGACAGGTAGGTGGCCTCGCGGCTGCCCTGCTGGTCGTCAACGAAGGCATCCACCATCGCCTCCGATGACTCGAAACTGCGGAACCCCTGCGCCAGACCAACCCGGCGTGCCCAGCTCACATCCACGCCTGTGGACCAGTACGTGAGCTTGCCCGCGCGTAGCGGACCGAGATAGTTCTCCCACGAATGCCCACGGCCGATGTCGGACGATGTGATACCGATGACATGCACGTGCGATACGCGCGGCATCATCGCCACCTTGCGCACCCATGAACCGCAATGCACGCCGAAGGGAAAACGCATGTTGTCGGGGTGGTTGTCGAGCACCACCACCTGGAAACGCTCGCTGCCAGGCACCCGCTCAACCAGCGGCCAGGTCAGGTGATGGAAGTCACCGCTGCCCAGGAACACCGTGCCATGTTCACGCGGCAGGGTTTCCACCAGCGTCTTCGAAAAACGCTGCATGTTAGCCAGCGAACAACCGAATCGGATCGTCTCTTCCCACTCCCGCAACGGCAATACGATGCGCCGCGCCAGGGGGCCGAGCGAGCCGTCGACATCAAGAACGACCGGCTGCCGCATCGTGTGCCCCCCATTGGCTATCGGATTCGAAGTGATGCTGGAAACGCCGCAGTACCGTGCGCAGGATCGGATTGCGCACGTACACCGCATGGCGGGTGAGATGGAAGCGCGCACCCAGCTGCGCCTTCACTTCCGGATCGGTCCAGCCTGCCACGTAGTGAGTCAGGCCGCGCTCGATGGCGTATTCGAGGTTCACGAACCAGCTGACGAAGTACAGGTCGAGATCCCGCGCTGCGGGATACGAAAAGCCCACGTACTTGTCGAGCAGCTTGCCGTCGTGCTCGTAGCAGAGATTCCAGCCGACCAGCTGGTCATCGGCGTAGTAGCTGAAAACGACGGCACCGGCATCGCGCAGCACCGCTGCGAAGAAATCGCGACTGAGCTTGTCGAAGTGGATTTCGCTCTGGTCGTAGACGTTCTCGAACAGGGCGTAATAGGTGTCCACCATGGCATCGGTGGCGAACGCCTCACCCGTGAGGATGCGCTCCACCCGGAGTTTTTCGCGCGAGCGCAGCTTGCGGCGCAGGTTCTTCCGGCGCGACGACGACAGGCGCGACAGGTATTCGTCGGTGGAGGTGAAATCGATGGGCACATAGGCCAGGGCCTGGCCCTCGACGAGGATGTAGCCCACATCACGCGCCGCCTCGACGAAACGCCCGGTCCACGCACGATCGGCCGCGCTGGTCAGCGGCGAGTCGACGGCGAGATCCTTCACGATCAGCAGCGGGTTCTCGCTGCCGAACTGACGCACCCAGTCACGCGCCACCTTCACCGGATCGCTGGACGCGACAAACAGCGAGTATTCCGACACGGTCGTGCCGGCAAAGCAGGTGCGTTGCACCAGCAGGCGTCTGAGCAGTTTTTGCAGCGGCCACGACGAAACACGCCGACGAAGGTCTTCGTCGGCGGTCGTGAGCAGATCGAACGGCGCCACGAAAAGTGGCGCGCCATCCGCCGCGGGGATGGGATGAAACATCGGCGGCGGATGGCGCCTGAAGTGCCCGAGCAGGGAATCCGGCTCGAGCTGGTTCACGAACGCCACCGGATCTTTACCGGCGATCAGCCGCCACGCTTGGCAAGCGTGAGGAGCTGGTCGAGCAGGGAGATGGCGAGGTCGATCTCGTCGTGGCTGATGTCGAGCGACGGCGCGAACGTGATCACGTTCTTGTACCAGCCGCCCACGTCGAGCACGAGGCCGATCTTCTTGCCTTCATGAGTCAGGCCACCGGCCAGGCCGATGTCGACCATGCGGTCGAGCAACGCCTTGTTCGGGGTGAAGCCGTCTTCGGTGCAGATCTCGGCGCGCAGCGCGAGGCCCAGGCCGTCGACGTCGCCGATTTCCTTGTGGCGCTTCTGCAGGTCGCGCAGGCCCTCGAGGAAGTGCTTGCCCTTCTCGGCCACCTTGGTTTCGTAGTCGAGCTCGTAACCCATCTGGATCACTTCCAGACCCAGGGCGGTGCCCAGCGGGTTGGAGTTGAACGTGGAGTGGGTGGAGCCCGGCGGGAACACGGTGGGGTTGATCAGCTCTTCACGCGCCCAGATGCCCGACAGGGGGTTCAGGCCGTTGGTGAGTGCCTTGCCGAAGACGAGGACGTCCGGCGTGACGCCGAAGTGCTCGATCGACCACAGCTTGCCGGTGCGCCAGAAACCCATCTGGATTTCATCGACGACCATGAGGATGCCGTACTTGTCGAGCACCTTCTTGAGGTCGATGAAGAAGTTCTTCGGCGGGATGACGTAGCCGCCGGTGCCCTGGATCGGCTCGACATAGAAAGCGGCGTATTCGGCTTCGTTGACCTTGGGATCCCACACGCCGTTGTATTCGGTCTCGAACAGACGCTCGAACTGACGGACGCAGGCGTCGGAGTATTCCTCGGGGGTCATGCCCTTCGGACGACGGAACGGATACGGGAACGGGATGAACTGCGCGCGCTCGCCGAAGTGGCCGAAGCGACGACGGTAGCGGTAGCTGGAGGTGATGGACGAAGCGCCCAGGGTACGGCCGTGGTAGCCGCCCTCGAAGGCGAACATCAGGCTCTTGCCGCCGCGCGCGTTGCGCACGAGCTTGAGCGAGTCTTCCACCGCCTGCGCGCCACCCACGTTGAAGTGGCAGCGGCCGTCGACGCCGAACTTCTGCTTGGCATCGACCGCGATGGTCTTGGCAAGTTCGATCTTGCCCTGGTGCAGGTACTGGCTGGCCACCTGCGGCAGCAGGTCGATCTGCGACTTCAGGCGATCGTTGAGGCGCTTGTTGCCGTAACCGAAGTTCACGGCCGAGTACCACATCTGCAGGTCGAGGAACGGGATGTTCTCGCTGTCGTAGATGTAGCTGCCTTCGGCGTGGCGGAAGATCTTCGGCGGATCGACGTAATGGACGGTGTCACCGAACGAGCAGTACTTCGCTTCGTCGGCAAGCAGGGTCGCGTCGTCGATCACGACATCGGAGTTCTTGGCAAACACGTTCATGCAGGGATTTCCTGGGAGCTCGGCAGAATGGTGGGCATGACGGCCTGCGGAGGCAGGCGACCGTCGAGCAGGGCGGGAAGCAATTCGAGGGCTTCGTCGAAGCTGGCGATCGGGGCATACGGGATGCCCGCGGCGCGGCAGTGTTCGATCAGGCGGTTCTTGGCGAATACGAAATCGACGCGGTCGGCCGCGCAGAAGTCGGAGGCGCCATCACCGATGAGCAGGGTCTTGCCGCCACGCGCCTTGGCCGAGGCCACGCGCGCGCACTTGCAGGTGCCGCTGCGGCAGCCCGGGGCGCTGAACGGCGAGGTGAGGTTCCACTGGCGCGGACCGGCCTGGTTCAGGTGGTTGGCCACGGTGGGCAGGCTGGCGATGCCATGGTTGGCGAGGATCGCGTGGATCGCGTGGTCCAGGCCGTCGCTGACGATCTCCATGGGGATGTTGTGTTCGATGGTGGCCTTCACGAACGCGGCAAAACCGTGGTCGATGCGCAGGCCCGCCAGGTGGCGGTCGAGCTGCGGGCGATCCATGTCGAGCAGGGCCACCTGGCCGGCCATGCACACGGCCGAACCGATGATGCCCGCGCGCCAGTCGCGCTCGAGGACTTCCCAGCCGGGACGGCCGAAATTGTCGAGCAGCGAGTCGATGACGTCTTCCACGGCGATGGTGCCGTCGAAGTCGCAGAGGATGTTCCAGGAGGTATTGCTCACCACGTTGATACAGCCTTGTTCCAGGTTAATGTGGAGGCTACGTGAGCATCCTTTCCAAGGGCTTTCCCGCTCGTGAAGGCCCGATATACGGGAGATGTGGCATGCTCGCCGCCCCTTTCCCGATGGTTGTTCCGCATGCGTCGCTGGCTCACCGCCATCTCCGTGCTGATGCTCGCCTGTTCCGCAGCTCACGCCGAGGATGAAACCCCTACCTATGCATTCGGTGCAGGCGTGCAGCGGATGCCCACATGGCAGGGATCGAAGGATCACCGCAACCAGGCCATTCCATACGTGGACATCAACCTGCCGGGCGTAGGTGAATTATCCACTACTGACGGCCTCACAATCGACCTTTTAGGTGATGACCGTTGGCACGGGGGCATTTACGGCAACTGGCTGTGGGGCCGGACCCACGATGACCTGGGCCGCCTGGGCGGCAAGGTAACCTCGCTTTCGCCCCGTTTCATCGGGGGCGGCTACCTGGAATACGACCTCAGCAAGCAGCTGACCGTGGGCACCCACGTGGCCCACGATCTCGATGGCGCGGGCGCCTACTGGGGCGTCTATGCCGACCTTGACCTGCCGAAGATCGGCTATATCGAGCATTCGGTGGAGCTGCTGGTGGAGGGTATGAACGGCTCGGCCATGGGCCGCTTCTTCGGCCTGACCGCCCTGGAGGCCGAAAACCTCGGCACCCCGACCTGGCATCCCGGCGGCGGCCGCCAGCAGGTCAGCCTGGGCTACGACGCGTTCATTCCCACCTCGGAGCACACGGGCTTCGCCCTGGGCCTCACCTACGGCCGGCTGCTGGGCAATGCGGCCGCCAGCCCGCTGGTGCGCCGATTCGGCACCCGCAACCAGTTCACCCAGACCCTGGCCTTCGTCTACCACTTCTGATCGGGATCAGGCCGGCTCGGCGTCCATGCCGTCCGTTTCCTGCACGGACGGTATGGCAAACATCACGCCGAACATCACCAGGTGGGCGGCGGCAGACAGCAGGTTGGAGCAGCCCATCGACAGCGTGTCGTAGGGCAGGATGTCGTCCATGAGGATGTTGGCGAGGTTCCAGCCCCAGTGCAGGCCCACGGCCAGCCAGAGCGAGCCGGTGCGGACCACGGCCGTGGCATAGGCCAGGCCGAAGCAGAACAGCATCACCCACTCCGACACCCCGCCATCCAGCCGGTAGATGTGGTTGGCGACGTAGAGCGTTGCCGATGCCAGCACGAACACCGCCGGTGATGGCCAGCGCGGACGGATCGCCCGCCAGAGGAAGCCCCGGGTGAGGATGTCTTCGGCGATCGAGGGCACGAAGGTGATCGCCAGCACCCAGGGAATGGACGACAGGAAGGACACCGCCGCCACGGGCGTCGCGTTGCGTGCGCGTGCCGCGTAGATGTCGAACGCCATGCCCACGCATACGCCGATGTACTTGGCCATGAGCGCCAGCATCAGGCCGCCGATCAGCAGCACGGGCGTCACCCGGCGCCATTCCAGCGCATAGGCGTCGTAGCCACGGAAACCCAGCCAGCGGCCGAGTGGCCACGCTGCCGCGACCATGGCGAGCATGAAACCGGCCTGGACCCAGAAACGGCCGAGCAGGATGTCGCCGATGCCCTCCGCGCCCTGGTACAGAACGAACAGGAGCGCGAACACGAGCACGGCGCGCCGATGGACGTTCAGGGGCATGGATTCCTCAGGGGGAGTGGGCGTGCAGGCGCGAAGCTTAAGGGGCGCAGGACCTTGCGCGCCACCGGCTATCGGTTACCACTGACGGATCAGCGGTCGTCGCGGGTCCAGATCGCGCCGTTGTCTTCCTTCACGGGGAAGGTCGCCACCGGTTCGTAGGCCGGGGGACAGGTGACCTCGCCGGTACGCACGTCGAAACGGGCGCCATGGCGCACGCATTCCACTTCGTGCCCGATGACCGGGCCACCGGCCAGCTCGCCACCGTCGTGGGTGCAGACGTCCTCGATGGCGTAGAGATCGCCGTCGATGTTGTAGACCGCGATGGCCGTGTCGCCATCCCAGGCCACGCGGAATTCACCGGGAAGCAGCTCGCTGCGGGTACCGACGCGGATCCAGCCGTCCATCAGGCGAGTTCCTTCACGAGGTATTCGAAGCGCAGGTCGTCGCGCTGGGGCAGGCCGAAGCGCTCGTCGCCATACGGAAAGGCCTTGGTGCGACCGGTGCGGGCGTAACCGCGGCGCTCGTACCAGGCGATCAGCTCGTCGCGGATGTCGATCACGGTCATTTCCACGCGCTCGCATGTCCATTCCTCGCGAGCGATGCGTTCGGCCTCGGCCATCACGAGGCGGCCGATACCGCTGCCTTGCAGGGGCGGGTGCACGGAGAACATGCCGAAGTAACAGACCACGCCCTGGCGCTCGATGTAGCAGGAAGCGGCCAGCGTGCCGTCGCGTTCGAGGAGGACGAAACGGCCGTTACCGCTGGCAAGCAGTTCCGTGATCTCGGTGGCATCGGTGCGGCGGCCATGCAGGAAATCGGCCTCCGTGGTCCACCCTGCCCGGCTGGCGTCGCCGCGATAAGCCGATTCGACCAGGGCGGCGATGAGGGGCGCATCGGCTAGGGTGGCGTTGCGGAAAGTGTGCGGGGTGGTCATGGGGCGGATTCTAACCCGGTGGGATCATGGCTTCGCGGGTCGCGCGCAAGGCGCGCTCCTACAGGACAGCTTGGGCAGGAGCACGCCCGGACCGAAACGGCTTGTGCAGGAGCGCGCCTCGCGCGCGACCGGCCATATCTCAGAGCAGCAGCTTCCTGACCCTGCCGATCGCCTCGATAAACCCATCCACCTCGGCCTTCGTGTTGTAGAACGCCAGCGAAGCACGCAGGGTCGCAGGCACGCCGAAGAACTGCATCAGCGGGTGGGCGCAATGGTGTCCGGAGCGCACGGCCACGCCCTGCAGATCGAGCAGGGTCGCCATGTCGTTGGCGTGCGCGCCTTCGATCAGGAACGAGATCACAGGCTCCTTGTCCTTCGCACGGCCGAAAATCCGCACGCCCGGCACGCTTTCCAGTGCCGTGGTGGCGTAGGCCAGCAGATCCTGCTCGTAGGCGTTGATCCGCTCGAAACCGATGCCGCCGAGATAATCGATGGCTGCCTTCACACCCGCGAAACCGGCGATATTCGGCGTACCCGCCTCGAAACGGTGCGGCGGATCGGCGAACACGGTGCCCGAGAAGCGCACCTCGCGGATCATCTCGCCACCGCCGAAGAACGGCGGCATCGCCATCAGGTGTTCGCGCTTCGCCCACAACGCGCCCGTGCCGGTGGGCGCCAGCATCTTGTGGCCGGTGATCGCGTAGAAGTCGCAGCCCAGTGCCTGCACGTCGATGGGGCGGTGCGGCGCGGCCTGCGAGCCGTCGACCAGCAGAGGGATACCGCGCTTGCGGCACTCGCGGGCAATCTCGCGCACCGGATTGACCGTGCCCAGCACGTTGGACACATGCGTGACGCAAGCCAGCTTCACTTCCGGCGTCAGCAGCTTGAAATACTCTTCGAGGATGAGCTCGCCATTGGCATCGATCGGCGCCGCCTTCACCGTGGCGCCCGTGCGCTCGGCCACCAGCTGCCACGGCACGATATTGGCGTGGTGCTCCATCACCGTGGTGACGATGGCGTCGCCCGCTTTCAGCTTCGGCAGCGCATAGCTATACGCAACCAGGTTGATCGACTGCGTGGTACCCGAGGTAAGGATCACTTCATCGCGCGACGATGCATTGATGAAACGGGCAATGGCATCGCGCGCGCCTTCGTAGGCCGACGTGGCCTCCTCGCCCAGCTGGTGCACGGCGCGGGCCACGTTGGCGTTGTGCCCGCGATAGTGGCGATCCACCGCCTCGATCACGGAAAGCGGCTTCTGCCCCGTGTTCGCGTTGTCGAAATAGATCAGCGGCTTGCCGTGCACGGTGCGCGACAGCAGCGGAAAATCGGCGCGGATGCGTTCCACGTCGAGGGGAAGGACGGCCGGTTCGGGCTTGGCGTTCATGGCTGGCTCCGGACTTATTCGGTGACGCTGGTCGGCAGGTGCGCCACCAGCAGCTCGCCCAGGTGTTCGCGCAGGGCTTCGTTCGGCAGTGACTCCAGCGCGGCACGACAGAACGCCAGCGTAAGCAGGCTGCGGGCCTGCACGAGCGGGATGCCGCGCGAGCGCAGGTAGAACAGCGAGCGCTCGTCGAGCTGGCCGATGGTGGCGCCGTGGGCGGCCTTCACCTCGTCGGCGTAGATCTCGAGCTCGGGCTTGGTATCGATTTCCGCCTGACCCGACAACAGCAGGTTCTTGTTGCTCAGCGACGCGTCGGTGCCATCGGCACCTTCGGCGACCACGATGGCGCCACGGAAGACGCCCCGCGAACGGCCGTCGGCAATGCCGCGCCAGAGCGCATCCGATGCCGTATCACGCGCCTTGTGATGGATTTCCAGCTGCGTATCGACATGCTGGCGGCCCGACAGTGCAAACACGCCGCGCGTATCGAAACGGGCGCCATCACCGAGCACGTCGGCCGTGAGTTCGTGACGTACGAGCGCACCACCCAGTTCCACCGCATGCACGGTCACTTCGGCTTTTGCGTCGAGGCGCACATGGCCGCGACGGACCAGCGTCGTCGAGGCCGAGGCGTCCTGCACGAGCACGAGGCCCAGCGTGGCGCCCTCACGCACGGCGTAATCGGCCACCACGGTGCCCAGCTGCGCACCGTCGCCGGCGGACACGAAATGCTCCACGACATCGGCATGGGCACCCTTGCCCACTTCCACCAGCACGCGCGCATGCCAGGCGGTATCCGGCTGTGCGCCACTGGTGGCGTGAACCACGTGCAGCGGCTTCGCCATGCGCACGCCATCGGCCACGCGCAGCACGAGGCCATCGGTGGCCAGCGCGGCATTCAGATGCGCGAAGGCATCGGCGGCGCCACGGCGGTAGCGGTTCGCCAGCGCGAAGCGCAGCGGTTCGGGCTGCGCCAGCACGGCGGCGGCAAGCGAGGACAGCTCCACGCCCTGCCCCGCATCGAGCGAGGACAGGTCGGCACGGAACACGCCATCGACGAACACCGCGCGGGCACCATCGAGACCGGGCAGCGTGAACGACGGCAGCGGTACGGAAGCGGCAACACCGGCATCGGCGCGCGCATAGGCACGCTGGCCCAGCGCGCGCAGCGGGGTGTACTTCCATGCTTCATTGCGGGCCTCGGGCAGGCCGGCCTCGGCAAAGGCATCGAGGTTTTCGCGACGGGCCGCGTCGAGCCAGGCGATGCCGCTGGCCGGTACGGTCGCGGCGGCGTCCAGCGCCGCCCGCACGAACGGGGACGGCGCGCTGGTCATGCCGGCGCTCCGGCGAGGTCGGCCTTGCGCAGTTCGGGATGCGCGTCGGCCAGCCACGCGTAGCCTTCGGCTTCGAGCTTCAGGGCCAGGTGCTTGTCGCCGCTTTCCACGATGCGGCCACCGGCCAGCACGTGGACGAAGTCCGGCTCGATGTAGTCGAGCAGGCGCTGGTAATGAGTGACGACGATGAACGAGCGCTCTGCCGAACGCAGCGCATTGACGCCCTCGGCCACCTGCTTGAGCGCATCGATGTCCAGGCCGGAGTCGGTTTCGTCGAGGATCGCCAGCTTCGGCTCCAGCACCGCCATCTGGAAGATCTCGTTGCGCTTCTTCTCGCCGCCCGAGAAACCTTCGTTGACGGCGCGATGCAGCAGTTCGTCGGAGATCTGCATGATTTTCAGCTTCTCGCGCACCAGCTTCAGGAAGCGCATGGAGTCGAGTTCTTCCTCGCCACGGAACTTCCGCTGCGCGTTGAGCGCGGCACGCAGGAAGTAGGTGTTGTTCACGCCGGGGATCTCGACCGGGTACTGGAAGGCCAGGAACACGCCGACGGCGGCGCGATCTTCGGGCTCCAGCGCCAGCAGGTCGCGGCCGTCGAAGGTGACCGAGCCTTCGGTCACTTCATAGCCTTCGCGCCCCGAGAGCACGTTGCCCAGCGTGGACTTGCCCGCGCCGTTGGGCCCCATGATGGCGTGCACCTCGCCCGGCTTCACCTCGAGCGAAAGGCCTTTCAGGATCTCCTTGCCTTCGACGCGGGCATGGAGGTTGTCGATCTTGAGCATGTGCATGGCGGTGCTGTCCATCAGGGCGTCAGGTGCGAGAGCGCGTCGAGCGCGTCGTCGCGGCGGTCCCAGGGCACGAAGATGTGATCGTGCAGGAACGCGGAAACGGGGTTGCAGGGAATGCCGCGCTTCGCGAGCGCGGCGGATACGGCCGCCATCATGCCGACGGCGGTAAGGCTGGACTGCACGCGCAGCGTGATGCAGGCCCAGAGCATGCGTTCGGAGGCGTCTTCTTCCGCATCGACGATGAGCGTGCTGCCTTCGTCTTCACGGAACATCATCAACGCATCGGCCATGCGCTCGCGGGCCTTCTCATGCGAGACATGCAGGAATCGCTTGGGCACCGGATGCAACACCGGGTCCAGCGCGGCCAGCAGCGCGCGCAGATCGGTGAGGCCCGGAGCGGAGCCGACGATGCCCATCAGCCCACGGCACCTTCGAGCGACACCTCGAGCAGCTTCTTGGCCTCCACGGCGAACTCCATCGGCAGCTCGCGGAACACCTGCTTGCAGAAGCCGTCGACGATCATCGATACGGCGTCTTCCTCGCCGATACCGCGCGAAAGGCAATAGAACAGCTGGTCGTCGGAGATCTTCGAGGTGGTGGCCTCGTGCTCGACGATGGCGCCGGGGTTCTTCACTTCCATGTACGGGAAGGTGTGCGCGCCGCACTTCTTGCCGATCAGCAGCGAATCGCACTGCGTGTAGTTGCGCGCGCCGTCGGCGCCCTTCTCGATCTTCACCAGGCCGCGGTAGCTGTTGGAGCTGCGGCCCGCGCTGATGCCCTTGGCGACGATCTTCGACTTGGTGTTCTTGCCGATGTGGATCATCTTGGTGCCGGTGTCGGCCTGCTGGCGGTGGTGCGTGAGCGCCACGGAGTAGAACTCGCCCACCGAACGATCGCCACGCAGCACGCAGCTGGGGTATTTCCAGGTGATCGCCGAACCGGTTTCCACCTGGGTCCAGGAGATCTTGGAATCCGCACCACGGCAGTCGCCGCGCTTGGTCACGAAGTTGTAGATACCGCCCACGCCGTTCTCGTCGCCGGGGTACCAGTTCTGCACGGTGGAATACTTGATCTGCGCGCGTTCCAGCGTTACCAGCTCGACCACCGCCGCATGCAGCTGGTTTTCGTCGCGCATCGGCGCCGTGCAGCCTTCGAGGTAGGAGACATAGGCGTCGTCCTCGGCCACGATCAGCGTGCGCTCAAACTGTCCGGTGTTGATCGCATTGATACGGAAGTAGGTGGACAGCTCCATGGGACAACGCACGCCCCTGGGGATGAACACGAAACTGCCATCGGAGAACACCGCCGAGTTCAGGGCGGCAAAGTAGTTGTCGGCTACCGGCACCACGCTGCCCAGGTACTGGCGCACCAGGTCGCCATGCTCGCGGATGGCCTCGGACATGGAGCAGAAGATCACCCCGGCCTCGGCCAGTTCCTTGCGGAAGGTGGTGCCCACGGACACGGAGTCGAACACCGCATCCACGGCCACGCCGGCGAGTTTCGCGCGCTCATGCAGCGGCACGCCCAGCTTCTCGTAGGTTTCCAGCAGCTTCGGATCCACCTCGTCGAGCGACTTCGGACCCGCCTTTGGCGCCGAGTAGTAGCTGACCGACTGGTAATCGATGGGCGCGATGTCGAGCTTGGCCCAATCCGGCTCCGGCATGGTCAGCCAGTGACGGTAGGCGGCCAGGCGCCACTCGGTCATCCACTCCGGTTCGCCCTTGATCGCCGAAAGCTGCCGAACGGTGTCTTCGTTCAGGCCCGGCGGAAGGCTGGTGGATTCGATATCGGTGACGAAACCGGCCTCGTAGCGGCGGTTGAGGGCCGCTTCGACTTCGGCGTTGTCGCGCACCGGCGCTGCCACGTCGCGTGTCATGTGTTCGCTCTCGTTCATGCGTTTGCCTGCGCGGTGCTTGCCGCGCTCCCGACCGGCGCCACGGGGCGCCCGGCCAGCATCTGTGCCAGGGTCATGCCGCGCAGCACGCCACCGATGGCCCCGGACACGGACTGCCAGCTGCCGCTGACCCCGCACTGGGACTGCCGGTCGCACTGGCCGTGGGCCATGCTGCATTCGGTCAGACCGATAGGACCTTCCATCGCCTCGACGATGTCGGCGAGGCTGATCGCCTCGGCCGGACGCGCCAGGCGATAACCGCCGTTGACTCCGCGAAACGACTCCACCAGCCCGGCGTGCCCCAGCAGCTTGAGCAGCTTGGACACGGTGGGCAGCTCCAGCCTCGCCTCGTCGGCGATCTGGGCCGTGCTGAGGACGTCGGCAGGGTGCGCGGCGATGCAGGTCATCACCACGGTCGCGTAGTCTGTCAGTCGGCTGACACGGAGCATCGGGGAAGGGGGACAGTTGAAATCAGACCAAAATGGTACTGTTTTCCGTCCCGGCGTGCAACGCGAGGCTGAATACCTGTCGCCGCCATGCTTGAGAATGGAAATAGATCAGCGCATCCTTAGCTTGGCGAAAGCCTGAGCGGTTAACATACGCACCGGACGAGAGGTCCCCACCCGAGGCCCATCGGAACCCGCGTTCCGGATGCCGGCCCAGCCCTCTCGATATCCACTGCCCGAACGCGATTGGCTGGCGATCGCGTCCGGACCCTCATCGTCCTGTACAGGAAGTTACGTGTTCGCTCATTTGTCGCCGTCTCGCTGTCCGGCAGACAGGAACCAACGTAAACCCGGCGCAAGGCGCCTCCTGCTTAGGGCCTCGATGACGGCGCTGACGATAGCTGTCATGACAGCCTGCGCCAGCGTGCAAACCCCCGACCTCAAGCCCGACCTGCCCAGCCAGTGGCGCAACGCGACGCCCACCGAAGGCGGTGCCGCAACGCCTGACCTGCGTGGCTGGTGGCACGCTTTCGGCGACTCCCGGCTCGATGCCCTCGTCGATGAAGCACTGAAGACGAATCTCGATCTCCAGCAGGCCGCCGAGCGCATCCGCGCCGCACGCCTGTTGGCGCGGCACAGCGGCGACCGCTTCCTGCCCAACCTGCATGCCCGCACCAACGACGCGATCGATCCCGACGCCAGCGCGTCGTTCTTCATCGCCGGCTTCGATTCCACCTGGGAGCTTGGCCTGTTCGGCGCTCACAAGGGCGCGAAGCGTGTCGCCCAGGGCGACCTGGAAAACGCCGAGGCCTCCCTGCAGGGTGCGCGTGTGTCGCTGGTGGCCGAAGTCGTGCGCCAGTGGATCCAGCTGCGCGCCGCGCAGCAGCAAGAAGCCGTGCTCCAGCGCACCGTCGATGCCCAGGCAGAACAACTGCGCCTGCTCGAAGTGCGCCAGGGACTACGCCTGGCCTCCACCCAGGATGTCGCCCAGGCACGCGTCGCCCAGGCACAGGCCCGTGCAACCCTTGCCGATCCTCGCAAGGCCATCAACGCCAGTGCACAGCAACTCGCCTTGCTGCTCGGTCGTTCCGAACCCGATGCCGCATGGCTCGAGGCCGGCGACCTGCCGCAGCTGGGCGAGCTGCGCGTTGCCACCGCGCCTGCCGACCTGGTCCGCACGCGGCCGGAAATCGTGGCCGCCGAAGCCAACGTGCTGCGCAGCGCCGGCGAACTGGGCCTGACCCGCGCGCAGATGTATCCCAATCTACAAATCGGCGCGGCCATGCAGTGGTCCACCGATATCACCAGCTATCGGCATACGCGGTCCCGCGGCATCGTTTCGCTTGGCCCGATCATCGATATTCCCCTGTTCGACTGGGGCAATCGCGTTGCCGCCGCGCACGCGAAGGGCTACGAACTCAAGGCCGCCGTGCTGGCTTACCGGCAGGCGGTGTTGCAGGGCGTAGCCGAAGCCGAGACCGCCATGGGCGACCTGCAACAGTCGTCCGAGCGCGAACAGGCCAGCATCGAGGCCGTCACCGCATTGCGACAGGGTGCGGATGCCTTGCAGACCCGGGTGGGCCTGAAGCTCGCCAGCCCGCTGGATGCACGCCAGAGCCAGATCGAAAGCGACCATGGCGAACTGGCCCTTCTCCAGGCCCGCGTGGAACGCGACCTCGCCTATGTCTCGCTCTACAAGGCCCTGGGCGGTGCACCGCTGCCGCCGCATCCGGCCGAAGGCGAGCACTGATGGTCGCCCTCGCCCGCAAGACCCTCATCTACGAATGGCGCCGGTTCCTGCCCGCGATCCTCGCGGTGGGTTTCGCCGGCCTGTTGCAGTTGCTGCAGGCCGCGCTCGTGCTCGGCATCTTCGGCAGCTCCAGCGTCTACATCACCGGCTCGTCGGCCGACCTGTGGGTGGGCTACCCCGGCACGCAGAGCGTGAACCTCGGGCGCACTATCGACAACGGCATCGAGATGCACCTGCGCATGGACCCGTCCGTGACGAAGGTGGAGCCGTTCCAGTGGGTGGATTCCGACTGGCGCGGGCCGCAGGACACGGGCGGCGTCTCCGTCTTCGTCTCCGGCATCGACATCCGCCCTGACGGCATGATGTTCTCCAAGGCGCTCTCGCCTGCACTGCGCGCGAAGCTCGCCGAGCCGGACGCCGTGATCGTGGATCGCGCCGACCTGGACAACCTTGGCGTCGGCATCGGTGGCGTCGCCGCCATCAATGGTCATCGCGTGCGCGTGGTGGGCGTGAGCCGGGGCCTGCGCGCCCTGGGCGGCGTCAACATCGTCACCTCGCTGGAAACCGCCCGGCGCATCGACACCACGCCGGGCGACGGCAACCGCACCACGTATTTCGTTGCCCGCGTTGCCGATCCGTCGCAAGCCAGTGCCGTGGCCGAACGTCTGGAAGGCGCCAATTCGTTCGGTCGCTACGACGTCTGGACGGCCGACGACTTCGCCCACCAATCGCAGATGTACTGGATGCTTGATACGGGCGCCGGTGCCGGCGTGCTGTTCCTCGCCGGCATCGTCTTCCTCGTGGGTGCGGTGATCACCAGCCAGACCCTGGTCGCCGCCGTCGTGGGTTCGGTGCGCGAATACGCCACGCTGAATGCCCTGGGTGTGGGCGTGGGCGCACTGCGCCGCGTGGTCATGGAGCAGGCTTTCTGGGTCGGCGCCATCGGACTGGTCGGCAGCATGATCCTCGGCGCACTGTTCCTGTTCGCCGCACACCATTACAGCGTGCCCGTGGCGCTCAGCCCCGTGGCCACGCTTGCCTGCCTCGGCCTCGTCATGGGCCTGGCCATCGTCTCGGGACTGGCCGCGATGCGCAGCCTGCGCCGCGCCGACCCTGCCACCCTGCTGCGATGAATGCGATGAACACTCCAGCATCCACGCGCGGCATCGCCCTGCAGGCCCGCGGCATCCACAAGTCGTTCGTTTCCGGGCGCGTGCGAAGCAGCGTGCTGCGCGACCTGTCGATCGACATCGAGACGGGCGAACTCACGCTGATCTCGGGCCCCTCGGGCTGCGGCAAGAGCACCCTGCTGGCGATCCTCAGTGGCTTGCAGCCGCCCGACGAAGGCAGCGTGCACGCGCTGGGCGAAAACCTCTGCGACTACGACACCCGCAGGCTCGAACGCTTCCGCCTGCATCACACGGGCTTCGTGTTCCAGGGCTTCAACCTGTTTCCGGCGCTGAGCGCGGTCGAGCAGGTGGAACTGCCCCTGCACTATCTTGGCCTCGCTCCCGGCGAAGCCAGGAAGCGCGCGGTGCAGTCGCTCGAAGAAGTGGGCCTGGGTCCGCGCATGCGCCTGCGCCCTTCGGAGCTTTCCGGCGGCGAGAAGCAGCGCGTGGCCATCGCCCGCGCCCTGGCCAAGGAACCGGAACTGCTGTTCGCCGACGAACCCACCAGTGCTCTGGATGCCGCCAACGGCCAGATCATCATCGACATCCTGCACCGCATTGCCCGCGACCACGGCACCACGGTGCTGTGCGTCAGCCACGACCCACGACTGGTCAGCCACGCCGACCGCGTGCTGACGATGGAAGACGGACGCATACTCAGCGATCGTCGCCAGCAGGGCCCCCTGCGTCCGACTACCGGGCACGCCGCGCCCGGCACCGAGGAATCCGCTCCATGAATGCCCGTCCTCTCCTCCCGCTTGCCGCCCTCGCCGCCGCGCTGGCCCTGGCGGCGTGTTCGCACAACGACCCGGCTCCGGCGGCCGCGACCGCAGCCACACCGGCCTACGCCGCCATGGCACGCGGCCGCGTCGATGTCGAAGGTGGGCTGGTCAACCTCGCCATGCCGCGCGAAGGCATCGTTGCCGAGGTCAGTGCGCATGAGGGCGACAAGGTCCGCAAGGGCCAGTTGCTGGCTGTGCTGGATACCGAGCCGGCCAAGCTGGCGGTCAGTGCCGCCGAGGCCGAACAGGCCCAAGCGCAGGCCCAGGTCAAACAGCTGGAAGGCCGCCTGAAGGCTGCCCAGCTACATGCGAAGCGCCTGACGGATGCCGCCAGCGCCGGTGCCGGCGACGGCCAGAGCGCAGACGACGCCCACGCGGGCGCCGCCCAGTTGCAGGGCGAGCTGGAAGCCGCCCGCGCCAACGTAGCCCTGACCACCCAGAAGCTCGCATCGGCCCGCTACGACCTGGCCCAGCACAGCCTGCGCGCGCCGCTGGCCGCCGAAGTCGTGAAGCGCTCCATCCAGCCGGGCACCAGTGTTTCCGCGCAGTCCGGTGCGGCCTTCGTCCTGCTGCCGGAACGGTCGAAGATCGTACGTGCCGAGCTCAACGAGTCGTTCGTCGGCAATGTCCACCCGGGCATGGTCGCGCAGATCCTCGACGACAACGGCAGCGACCAGACACCCATCGCCGCCCACGTGCAGCGCATCGGTGCCGTCTTCAGCGCCAGCACGCTGGAGGAAGATCCCACCGTCCGTGCCAACTCGCGTGCCGTGGATTGCATCCTCACCCTCGACAATCCGGACGGCCAGGCGATGCGCATCGGTCAGCGCGTGCTGGTGCGTTTCGTCAACGACGAGAAGGCCGCCAGGTAATCCCTTGCACCAAGGGCGGGCGATCAACCTCCCTCATATGGTGCAAATCATTTCACCTTGAGCCGCCGTGCGGCGGTGCACAAGGCGCGATCCACTGGCACGCATCCTGCTGAGTCTCCCGTAGTCCAGATACGGGAGGCGCTGTCATGAAGTGGATCAACGCGATCATCAAACCATTCACGCTGGACGACGTACGTGAGGCCCTTGCCGAGGTGGGCGTGCAGGGCATGACGGTGACCGAGGTGAAAGGCTTCGGCCGCCAGCACGGACACACCGAGCTGTACCGCGGCGCGGAATACGTGGTGGATTTCCTGCCCAAGCTCAAGATCGAGATTGCCGTCACCGACGAGCAGGTGGAGCGCGCCATCGAGGCCATCAGCGGAGCCGCCCGTACCGGCAAGATCGGCGACGGCAAGATCTTCGTGATGGAGCTGGAACAAGCCATCCGCATCCGCACCCAGGAGGTGGACGCCGATGCGCTTTAAGACCCTATTCGGCCTCCCCTGTCTTCTTCCCACCCTGGCCCTCGCCGCTCCTGCAAAGCTGGACTCAGGCGATACCGCGTGGATGCTCACGGCCACGATGCTCGTGCTGCTGATGACGATTCCCGGGCTGGCCTTGTTTTACGGCGGCATGGTCCGCGCGAAGAACCTGCTCTCGGTGCTGATGCAGTGCTTTGCCATCACGGCGCTGGTCACGGTGCTGTGGGTGGTCTATGGCTATTCGGTGGCCTTCGACACCACCGGCATGGCCGCAGGAACAACCGGCTGGCATTCCTTCGTCGGCGGCCTCGGCCACGCGATGCTGGCCGGGCTGAAGCCCGACAGCCTGTACAACACCGTGCCCGAAGCGGTGTTCGTGATGTTCCAGATGACCTTCGCGATCATCACCCCGGCGCTCATCGTGGGTGCCATTGCGGAACGCATGAAGTTCTCCGCCCTGCTGCTGTTCACTGCCCTGTGGTTCACCGTGGCCTACCTGCCCGTGGCGCACATGGTGTGGGGCGGCCCAGGCGCCTTCCTCGGCGACCTGGGCGTGCTCGATTTTGCCGGCGGCACCGTGGTGCACATCAACGCGGGCATCGCCGGCCTGGTCGGCTGCCTGGTGATCGGCAAGCGGCGCGGCTATCCGCACACGCCCATGCCGCCGCATAACCTGGGTTACACCCTGGTAGGCGCCAGCATGCTCTGGCTGGGCTGGTTCGGCTTCAACGCCGGCTCCGCCGTGGCGGCCAATGGCAGCGCCGGCATGGCCATGCTGGTGACCCAGATCGCCACCGCTGCCGCAGCGATCGGCTGGACCGTCGTGGAGTGGCTCACCCACCGTCGCCCGAGCGTACTGGGCATTGCTTCCGGCGCGGTGGCAGGCCTCGTTGCCATCACACCCGCCGCCGGCACCTGCGGCCCCGGTGGAGCGCTGGTGCTGGGCCTCATCGCGGGCGTGGTGTGCTTCTTCTGCGCCACGCGGCTCAAGCGTCACTTCGGCTACGACGATTCCCTTGACGTGTTCGGCGTGCACGCGGTGGCTGGCATCGTCGGCGCCCTGCTGACCGGACCACTGGCCGCGCCCGTACTCGGCGGCTTCGGCTCCGTGACCGACCTTGGCCTGCAACTGTGGATCCAGTGCAAGGGCGTGGCCTTCACCGTGGTCTACAGCCTCGTGTCCACGTGGATCATTCTCAAACTCGTGGATGTCATCGTGGGCCTACGCGTGGACGAGGAACAGGAGCAGGTCGGCCTGGATATCGCCCTGCATGAGGAGCGGGGCTACAACCTGTCCTGATACCCGCTTCCGGGCAGATAACGAAGTGCAGGATTTTACGAGGCCGGCAGGAATGCCGGCCTTTTTACGTGGCTGACCGCGTTGAGAATATGCTCATTTTCGGCAGAATCATGCCTGAGATATAACTGTCACAACAGATTCACAAGAATTTGACAATCGCAAAATGTTGCTCTAGAACAGTCATAGCCTGACGTTCTTCATCTGTCGCTGGGTAGGTCGACAGCCGAAGTAAACGGGGCATCCACGCGGCATTCCCCCATGGGCGCCGCTCATCTGTTCATCGAATCGGGGCCCTGCGTGGCAGGGTCCGGTAGGGGCTTTTTGCATGTTTTATTCCTCTCCCGTCCGCAGCATCCTGCGTCCCACCGCTCTCGCGCTCGCCCTCGGGCTTGCGGTGGTCGGTACCGCTCACGCGCAGTCGAATGCTTCGGGCGTCGTCTTCGGTCGCGTTGCGGCTGGCCAGGGCAACGTCGTACACCTGGAAAATCTCGATACGGGCCTGACCCGCGACATCAACGTCGATGGCGAAGGCCGCTACCGCGCCTCGTCGCTGCCGATCGGCCGCTACAAGATCTCGGTCCTGCGCGACGGCGCCACCGTCAGCAGCCGTGACAACGTCACCGTGCAGGTCGGCACCGGCGTCGACGTGTCGTTCGCCGCTGAAGCCGCTTCCTCGTCGTCCGCCCACGACCTCGAAGGCGTGCAGGTCACCGGCAACGTGCTGCCGTCCATCGACGTTTCGTCGGTCGATTCGCGCACCGTGCTCACCTCCGAGCAGCTGCAGAAGCTGCCCATCGCCCGTGACGTCACCTCGGCCGCCCTGCTGGCCCCGGGTGCCGTGGGTGGCGACGGCCGTTACGGCAACGTCGCCTCGTTCGGCGGTTCGTCGGCAGCGGAAAACCAGTACTACGTCAACGGCTACGCCGTGACCAACGCGCTCACGGGCCTGGGCCTCACCAGCCTGCCCTACGACGCCATCGACCAGCAGCAGATCTACACCGGCGGCTATGGCGCAGAGTACGGTCGCTCCACCGGCGGCGTGGTCAACATGATCACCAAGCGCGGCGGCAACACCTGGAAGGCCGGCGGCCAGATCGTCTACACCCCGAGCGGCCTGCGCGACTCCCCGCGCGACATCTACCTGGTCAACGGCACGCTCTACCAGGACCGCCACAAGAACAAGAGCACGGGCACCGAATACTCGGCCTACGTCAGCGGCCCGCTGATCAAGGACAAGCTGTTCCTCTACGCCACCGGCGACTTCATCAAGACGGACGGCTTCACGCGCGCCTCCACCGCCGCGCCGACCGATATGAACTGGGTCACCAAGACCAGCCGCTGGCTCGCCAAGATCGACTGGAACATCTCGGACAACCACCTGCTTGAGCTCACCGGCTTCAGCGACAAGACCACTGAGAAGGACCAGATCTACGGCTACAGCTACACCACCGGCCAGCGCGGCGCCTACCGCGGCTCGATCAGCACCAAAAACTACGGCACGGCCGGCGCCACCCCGGGTGGTGACGTCTATATCGGCAAGTACACCGGCTACCTCACCGACAACCTCACGGTGAATGCCCTGTACGGCCGCAGCGTGTCCGACCACGTGCAGAGCACCAACAGCATCGGCGGCGAATGCCCGCTGATCAGCGGCAACTACACGCAGAACGGCAAGACCGTCTTCCCGCCCAGCTGCTACCTGCAGGGCCAGATGATCGCCCCGGGTGCCAAGGACAAGACCCACGGCTGGCGTCTCGACGTCGAGTACCGCCTGGGTGACCACGACATCCGCGCCGGTCTCGACAACCAGACCCTCGAATCCTTCGCGGGCAACTTCTACGAAGGCCCGGATTCCGGTCGCGCCAAGGGCGGCGCCTATTACTGGTCCTACGGCGACCTGAAGAAGAACCCAGACGGTACCTACGCCCGTACGGTGGCCGGCTACCCGGATGTGCTCTTCCCCCAGGGCACCACGAAGTACGTCCAGCGCGTTTACTACTACGCCGCGTCCAACGTGAAGACGGTACAGGAAGCCCAGTTCATCGAAGACCACTGGCAGATCAACGATCGCTGGCTGGCTTACGTCGGCCTGCGTAACGAGCAGTTCAAGAACATCAACGGTAACGGCGACGTCTATGTGAAGCAGCGTCACCAGCTCGCCCCGCGCCTGGGCCTCACCTGGGACGTCTACGGCGACTCGTCGCTGAAGATCTACGGCAACGCCGGTCGCTACCACCTCGCCATCCCGTCGAACGTGGCGGTGCGCGCCGCGTCGGGCTCGTACTTCCTGCGCCAGTACGGCACCTTCGACAGCGTCGATCCGGTGACCGGCGTGCCGGTCGGCTTCAAGCCCAACGGCAGCGAATATGCCTCCAACGGTCACGACGGCACGCAGCCCGACCCGCGCACCATCGCCGCCAAGGGCATGGGCGCGTACTACCAGGACGAATACATCCTGGGCTTCGACAAGATGCTGGACAGCGAGTGGGTGGTCGGTGCCAAGGCGACCTACCGCAAGCTGAAGAGCTCCATCGACGACTTCTGCGACTCGCGTCCGTTCTCGAACTGGGGCAAGCGCAACAACGTCGACATGAGCCACGCCACCATCTCGGGTTGCTACCTGTTCAACCCGGGCAAGAGCAACACCTTCCAGGTAGACATGGACGGCAAGGGCAACTACCGCGACGTCACGCTGACCAAGCAGGACTTCACCAACAACGGCGTGGGCTTCCCGGACCTGAAGCGCCAGTACTACGCGCTCAACCTGTACGCCGAACACCAGTTCAGCCAGAAGTGGTACGGCAAGTTCGACTACGTGTTCTCGCGTAGCTACGGCAACTCCGAAGGCATGCTGAAGTCGGACATCGGCCAGCGTGACCCGTCGGTGACGCAGGACTGGGATGCACCGGAAATCATGGTAGGTTCGAACGGTCCGCTGCCGAACGATCGCAAGCACCAGTTCAAGGCGTACGGCTACTACCAGATGACCCCGGAATGGCTGTTCAGCGCCAACCTCACGGTGGCGTCCGGTCGTCCGGTGAACTGCATCGGCGTGGCCCCGGGTGACCCGATCCGTTACGGTGCGTCGTACTTCTACTGCGACGGCAAGGTGTCGCCGCGTGGTTCGCGTGGCCGCCTGCCGTGGACGGAACAGCTGAACATCGGTGCCGAGTACCGTCCGGCGTTCGCCGATCACAAGCTGGGCTTCAACATCGACGTGTTCAACGTGTTCACGCAGCAGCGCAAGACCAGCGTGATCGAAGTGGGCGAAAGCGCCGCCGGCGCCCCGGTGGTGACCTACATGCGTCCGATCACCTTCTCGACCCCGCGTTACTTCCGTTTCGCGGTGCGCTACGACCTCTGATAACAATCACTACGACATCGGCGCCGTGCGACTCTCCCATCGCACGGCGTCTCCTCCCCTTATTGACCCGGCTGAGAAGCCGGGTCTTTTTTCGCAGCCCTTTGTAGGAGCGCGCCTTGCGCGCGACCGGTTTTCGCGATCACCCGGTCGCGCGCAAGGCGCGCTCCTACAGGGTTATCGTAAGTTGATCGCTGGTGTCGAAACCAGGTCGGTCGTCCCGCGTCTTTACAAGCGCCCGTCCACGGCGTCCTGCGGAAGCACCGATTTCACGTCGTAAAGCACGGCACCGGGCTTGCCGAACGCACGAATCCTTTCCGCGCCGAAATCGCGAAACTCGTCATGCGCCACGGCCACGATCACCGCGTCGTATGCGCCCTCATCGATGGTCGTCACCGGCCGTACGCCATACTCGCGGTCGCACTCGTCGGCTTCGACCCACGGATCGTAGACATCGACATCGGCCATCGACTGGCGCAGTTCACGCACGATATCGATCACCCGCGTATTGCGCAGGTCGGGGCAGTTTTCCTTGAAGGCAAACCCCAGCACCAGCACGCGCGCATCCACGATATGCAGGCGTCGCTCGCTCATGAGGCGGATGACGCGGTCGGCCACATAGGTACCCATGCGGCTGTTGATACGTCGTGCGGCGAGAATCAGCTCCGGGTGATACCCCGTGACTTCCGCCTTGTGCGTCAGGTAGTACGGATCGACGCCAATGCAGTGGCCGCCAACGAGACCCGGACGGAACGGCAGGAAATTCCACTTGGTACCGGCGGCTTCCAGCACTTCGCCCGTATCGATGCCCAGGCGATTGAAGATGAGGGCCAGTTCGTTGACCAGGGCGATATTGACGTCGCGCTGCACGTTCTCGATGACCTTGGCCGCTTCCGCGATGCGGATCGAGGACGTCTTGTGCGTGCCGGCGCGGATGATCGTGCGGTACAGCGCGTCGACGCGTTCGGCCGCCGCGGGCGACGAGCCCGAGGTAAGCTTGCGGATGTCGATCACGCGGCGCGCATGGTCGCCCGGGTTGATGCGCTCGGGGCTATAGCCGCAATGAAAATCGACATTGAACGACAGCCCTGAACCGGCCTCCAGGATCGGCACGCAGATTTCTTCGGTCGTACCCGGATACACGGTCGACTCGAAGATCACCAGGTCGCCGCGCTTCAGCAGGCCGCCCAGCATGCGACAGGCGCCTTCCAGCGGGGAAAGATCCGGCCGCTGGGCTTCGTCGATGGGCGTAGGCACCGTGACGATATAGACGTTGCAGCCGGCGAGATCCGCCAGCTCGCCGCTGTAGCGAAGGCGGGCGGCCGTGGCGAGCGCCTGCCCATCCACTTCGCGTGTGTGGTCGCGACCTTCGCGCAGTTCGGCCAGGCGGTTCGGATCGATATCGA
This sequence comes from Luteibacter anthropi, assembly GCF_023699965.1. Lineage (NCBI taxonomy): Bacteria > Pseudomonadati > Pseudomonadota > Gammaproteobacteria > Lysobacterales > Rhodanobacteraceae > Luteibacter > Luteibacter anthropi. Next base: position 2,638,728 of record NZ_CP077072.1, on the reverse strand, counting down.
ATCCGAGGGTATCGAAGTGTCTGCCGAATTCGACGGCCAGCGGCAGGCCGACATAACCGAGACCGATGATGCCGATCCGCGGATCAGGGGTAAGAGCCATGAGGCGCCCGGGCTTCCAAAAGAAACGAAGCGTACACGCCAGAGCGCCGCCTTAGTACCACCGGACGGGGGAGCCGTGCCCCCGCGGCGCCACGGCCCGGCTATGACAGTGACCGGCAAACCCTCTAAGCTCGCGCCCCACATCCGCTACGATCCGCTGCATGACCGCCACCGACGATCGCTCCGCCGCGCGCCTGGCCTGGGCCCGCCACGCCACCGGCCTGCCCTCCCTCGACCTGGAACCCGCCTCCGCGGACGCCAGTTTCCGCAGCTACTGGCGCGGCTACGTCGACGGCCAGCCGGTCATCGTGATGGACTCCCCGCCAGAGAAGGAAAACCCCGCTCCCTGGGTGGAGATCGGCAAGCGCCTCCATGGCGCCGGGCTGCATACGCCGACGGTAATGGTGGCTGATCTGGAGCAGGGATTCCTGCTCATCGAGGACCTCGGCACCCGTACCTTCCTGCCCGAGTTGAACGAGGGCACGGTGGATGCACTTTACGGCGAAGCGCTCGACGCGTTGCTGCGCATGCAGATGCACGTGGATACCAGCGGCCTGCCAGCCTTCGACCACGCCTGGCAGACCATGGAAATGGAACTGATGCCCAGCTGGCTGCTGGAAAAGCATCTTGGTGTATCGCTGGCGTGCGGCGACTGGGACGTCATCGAGAATGCGTTCAGCACCATCATGCGCACCATTGCGGAGCAGCCTCGCGCCTTCATGCATCGCGACTACCACAGTCGCAACCTGCTGGTGACGGAAGAACGCTCTCCCGGCGTCATCGATTTCCAGGGCGCCATGTCGGGCCCGATCACCTACGATCTCGCGTCGCTGCTGCGCGATGCCTACATCGTATGGGACAACGAACGGGTGGAAGGCTGGGTCGAGGCGTATCGCCTGCGCCTGCTCGATGCGCGCATGCTGGACGAAACGGTGGACACCGACCGTTTCCGTCGCTGGTTCGACCTTACTGGCCTGCAGCGTCACATCAAGATCCTCGGCCTGTTCTGCCGGCTTTGTTATCGCGACGGCAAACCGGGCTACCTTGCCGATCTTCCCCGTGTACTGCGTTATGTACTCGACACGGCGCGGCGTCATGCCGATACGGCGCCGCTCGCCGATCTCATCGAAGCGAAGATTGGCGGACGCGACATCCGGATGGCAAGCCCGGCATGAGGCATGCACTCATCCTGGCAGCGGGGCGCGGCGAACGCATGCGTCCGCTCACCGATGTCACGCCCAAGCCGCTGCTCGAGGTGCATGGCAAGCCGCTGATCGTGCATCACATCGAGAAGCTTGCGGCGATCGGCGTCAACTATATCGTCATCAATACGGCGCATCTCGCGGACCGGTTTCCCGAAACACTGGGCGATGGTGCGCCATGGGGCGTACGTATCCGCTATTCCTATGAAGGCCCGGAACCACTGGAAACCGGCGGCGGCATGCTCAAGGCGCTTCCGCTGCTGGGCACCGTGCCATTCATCGTGGTGAGCGCGGATATATGGAGCGATGTCGATTACGCCACCTTGCCGCATGAGCCCGATGGCCTGGCCCATCTGGTGATGGTGCCGAATCCGGCGTTTCATCCGGAAGGCGACTTCTCGCTATACGAGGGGCACCTGCATGACGAAAACGCACCCGCCGGCGCGGAGCGACTGACCTTCGGCAACATCGGCGTCTATCGTCCCGCACTGGTGGCGGGTGAAGCACCCGGCGCGTTCAAGCTGGGTCCGATGTATCGACGCGCCATCGTGCAAGGGCAGCTTTCCGCGGAAAAGTACACGGGATTCTGGCGCAATGTGGGTACGCCGGCGCAGCTGGAAGAACTGCGCGATATCGTCGCAGGCAAATGATCCGCTACGTCACGGCACCGATTCCGCGGCCAGCTCACGCAATCGCTCGCGACCCAGGGCAAACGCTTCGTTATAAGCGCTGGTGACATCGGGATGATCCACCGCACCGTCACAGGCATCGATTTCTTCACCGATGTGATCGAGGATACGGTAGCTCGAACGGTAGAACACGTGGCCTTCATCGCCGTGATGTTTTACGGCTTTGGCCACCACACGAAACTTGCTGTGATTGTCCACTGCGGTTTTCCTCCCCCAGGCAACCGATACTGACGGGGGAAGATGACCGTTGCAAGTGGCGGTCGTTGCGGGCCGAAGACGGCACGATCGCGGCCGATGGCGAATGGACGTCCATTCGCCAGTCAGGCCACTCAGCCGTTGTGTGCCATCCGCAGAGAAACCGCGGCCGTGCCGATCGGAGGAGCCGTCGCTGCGGGGTCACCACGGGCTCCGGCCTGGGAGCCACCCTGTGCCCGCGGTGTATCGGAAGGCGCCGGCTCACCCGCCACTTCGGCCGCGGCCCTGGCCGCCTGCTGGGTCATCACCACGATGCTGATGCGACGATTCACTGCCGATGACGGATCGGTCTTGTCAAAGGGTACGGACGCGGCAAGGCCCACCACGCGGGCGACTTTTTCCGCCTGCATGCCGCCTTCCACCAGGGTACGACGCGCCGCATTGGCACGGTCGGCGGACAGTTCCCAATTGCCGTAGGCACTGTCGGCACGGACATACCGCGCATTGTCCGTATGTCCTGAAATACTGATCTGGTTCGGCACCTGGTTGATGAAGCCGGCCAGTTCGTGAAGGATCTGCACGGTGTAGACCTTCAGCGCGCCGCTGCCCGTATCGAACATCGGACGGTTCTGCTTGTCGACGATCTGGATGCGCAGGCCTTCGGACGTGATATCGAGCAGCAACTGATCCTTGTAGGGAGCCATGGCCTGGCTCTTGGCGATGGCGTCCTCGAGATCCTTCATCAGCTGTTCGAGGCGTTTCTTTTCCTTCTCCTTCGCCAGGCGATCTACATCGGCGTCGGTGGGCTTGGCAAACGCCTGCTGGTCGCCCGGACCCTTGGGCAGGTCCATCGCGCCGCCGAGCTTGATCATGCTCGTGCTCGCCCCACCCGGCCCCAGTTTTCCCGACGGCGCCATGGTGGATTGTCCCTGCGTCATGCTGGGATTCTTGAAGTATTCCGACACGGCGGCACGCTGCTGTTTCGTACCCGCGCCCACCAGCCACATCACGAGGAAGAACGCCATCATGGCCGTGACGAAGTCGGCATAGGCGACCTTCCAGGCACCGCCATGGTGACCATGGCCGCCCTTGCGCCGACGCCGGATGATGACAACCTGCTTCAGCTCGCTCATGACGACTTACCGGGCACCCTTCAGGTGCGTTTCCAGATCCTGGAAGCTCGGGCGCGAGCCCGAGTGCAGCGACTTGCGTGCGAATTCCACCGCCACCATGGGGTTGTAGCCGCGAAGGTTGGCCATCAGCCCGACCTTCACGCATTCGAATGCCTTGCCGTCGGTGTTCACCCGCGACTCCATCGCGGCCGAAAGCGGCCCGATGAAACCATAGGACAGCAGGATGCCCAGGAAGGTGCCGACCAGCGCGCCAGCAATATGCAGGCCGATCATCGCGGTGTCACCCTCGATGGCCTGCATCGTGATGACGATACCCAGCACGGCGGCCACGATGCCGAAGCCCGGCAACGCGTCAGCCATTTTCTGCACCGCCAGCGCCGGTGCCAGCGCCTCGTGATGGTGGGTTTCCAGCTCTACTTCCAGCAGCTGCTCCAGCTCAAGCGGGTCCATGCTGCCGCCCACGATCAGGCGCAGGCAGTCGGTGATGAAATCGATGAGGTGGTGTTCTGCGATCAACCTCGGGTACGCGGAGAACAGCGTGCTGTTCGCCGGGTCCTCGATGTGGGCCTCCATGCCGAGCTGCCCTTCCTTGCGCATCTTGGTGAAGATGTCATAGAGCAGGGACAGCAGGTCCACGTAATCCTGCTTGCGGTACTTCGGCCCCTTGAAAAGGGCCAGGGCTTCGCTGGCGGAGCGCTTCACGATATCCAGCGGGTTGGCGCTGATGAACGCACCCAGGGCCGCGCCGAAGATGATCAGCAATTCGTAAGGTTGCCACAGCGCCCCGATGGTGCCGTGCGAAAGAACATAGCCACCCAGCACCGAGACCAGGACGATAATCGAACCGATAATGACCAACATGACTTCACTTCCTCCCAGTCGTTTCCGTTATCGGCTGGTTGCTCGCCAAATTGAGGAATTCCATCACGATTTGTCCATGAATCACTCCGCCAGTGTGAGCGGTCCCGGATACCTTGGGAAAACGAGCCGAATCCGCGTACCGATTCCCGCCTCGCTCTCGATCTCCACCCCGCCGCCCACCTGTGCCATGGTGCCGTAGACCTGGGCCAGTCCGAGGCCGGAGCCCCCTTCCTTGGTGGTGAAATAGGGCTCGAACAGGCGCTGGCGAACTTCCTCGGGCATGCCGCCGCCGGTATCGGCCACGCTCACGTACACCTGCACGCCCGAAGCTGATTCACGCAAGGTGCGTTCATGGGGCAAGGCCGCCGGGCGTTCACCCAGTTCGATCCGGATGTCGCCTGCATTGCCCATCGCATCGCGTGCATTGAGGCACACATTCATCAGGGCCTGCTCCAGCGCGTGACGATCCGCCCAAACGGGCAGCGCCCCGTCCCGCCGTTCGATCCGTATCCCCACCCGGCCGCCCATGGCATGACGTGCGAAGTCGGCGAAGCTATTCACCAGCTCGCCCAGTTCCACCGGCTCGGCGCGCTCCGGCTGGTTGCGGGCGAAGGCGAGCAGACGCCGGGTGAGGGCCGTGGCGTGGCGGGCTCCCTCCATCGCATAGGAGAGCATCCGGCCCTGACGTGGCGTGAGGTTGGTGGCCTCGTCTTCCAGACCCGACAGGCTGACGATGACCGTCTGCAACATATTGTTGAAGTCATGGGCAACGCCGCTTACCAGTTGCCCGATGGCATGCTGTTTTTGTGCCTGGCGGGCGCTGGCTTCGGCCAGGTCGAGGGCACTATGGGCCATGTCCAGCTGCTCGCGTACACCGGCAAGACGGCTCTCCGCATCCTCCCGGGCGCCGTGCTCGGACTCCAGGCGCTCCAGCAAGGTGCCGTAACGCGTGGATGCACTGAGCGAACGGGCCACGGACTCGTTCAGGCGGTCCTGGAGCAATTCGTTGATGGATTCCAGCGCTGTCTGCAACTGCACCCGCTCGGTGACGTCACGACTGATGACGATGAAGTGATCCAGGACATCGCCCGCAACCACCGGCGCCACCATCACTTCCCACCAGCGGGATGCTCCCAGCGTGGTTTCGCGGACGCTTACGAAATCCACGCGATCGCCTGTCGCGGCACGATCCAGCGCCCGCGCCACCATGTCGCGCGCCTCCACAGGCCACAGATCGACCCAGCGGCGACCGATAAGCCGCTCCGGGCCATCCGGCGCCAGCGCAGCACACCCCAGTCCCGATACGAACCGGATCACGCCATCACGATCCAGTTCTTTCATGCAGTCGGCCGACGCCTCGACGAATTGCCGGTACCGTCCTTCCCAGTCGCTCATGACTCGCCCGCCGTTCGTCTGCCCCCTGAACACCTCTATCACGCAACGCCGGCCCTTCACCTGTCAAGCACCACTCTCACGCCATCCCGACACATGGAAGCGGACAGTGCTATCGAAGTTCTCGCATGGAGCCGGCATGGCCACCAAAGGACCCGTTCTGGTCGTCGAAGATGATCGCAACGTCCTCGACATCACCAGTTTCGTCCTGGAGACCGCGGGATACGACGTGCTTACCGCGATGAACGCCCGCGAGGCGCTCGTGGAGCTGGGCCTGCATCGGGAGATCCTGCTCGTGCTCACCGATGTGAACATGCCCGGCGACATGGACGGCATCGAGCTCGTTCGCGAACTCCGCCGCCTGGGCAATCCGGTGCGCTGCGTGGTGGTATCGGGCGACGCGTACCACGCCGCCGACCGTCTGGGCGATCTGGCCCCGTTCCTGCCCAAGCCTTACGACCGGCGCAGCCTGCTGAAGGCCGTCGAAGACGCGATGCGCACCACCCATCACTGAGCGCAGGGTTCAGTCCTTGCCCTCGTCCTCGTCGTCCTCATTCTCACCATCGTCTTCGCCGCTCTCTTCACCGGGCCCGGCACCCGGCCGGTCGTCGTCAAAACCGGTTTCTCCCTCGACGAAGACCGGCGTGCCTTCTTCATCCACCTCCAGGACAAGCCCGAGCGCCTTTTCAGCGGCTTCGGCGGCCACCGATTCCTCCCGGAAGCTGCGGTTGTCGTAGACGGTGAAGTAGCTGGGAAACCCGCTCGCGACGGGGTGGGAGGATATAAGCGCCTTGAAGCGGCTCCCATCCCTGGTGGCGCTGCTGCGAAGTGTGAAACCGGGAAATGAGCGCTCAGCCATCGATGGGACCTCAAAAAGAAAAAAATTCAAAGCAGGCAGGAATTTGCCATTCGTCCTGCAAGAAGCACATGAAAATAGCAAGGGCATCGTTCAGGTTTTTGGCACTTGCCGCGCAAGTTTTTGTAGGGTATTTCCTACATCAAGCACCGTCACGCATCCTTCACGCGGTGTGACACGAAACAAACAGGGGCAGCTGAACACCATGAACGTCACCACCACCACGTCGCCATCCCGGCGCCTGGCGTGGGCCGCCGCCGCCATCCTCGCGATCGTCGGCCTCGTTGGCCTGGCGCTTACGCCGAGGGTAGCCGCCGCGATTCCTCGCACGGCGATCCAGATGGTATACGCCTGGTTGTGCGCTTCACTCGTCGGGTCCGCCTATGTCGTGGTCACTCTGGCCAACGACACCGAAGGCGCCCTCGAGGATGGCGACGACCACTGAATCTCAGGGACGAGGTCGTGACAGCAAAGAAAAACCCGCCGATGGCGGGTTTTTCTTTGCCCGGAGATACGCCCTGTTACGGGCGACGCTCCAGTTCCGGATCTTCCTTGGTGCGCGGCATGAGGTCCTGCTTGGACACGCCCAGCCACAGGAGGATGGGGCTGGCGACGAAGATGGACGACAGCGTGCCCACCAGGATGCCGATGAGCATCGTGATGGCGAAGCCGTGAACCACCGGGCCGCCGATGAAGAACAGCGCCGCCATGGTGATGCCGGTGAACAGCGAGGTGATGATGGTTCGCGACAGCGTGCTGTTGATCGAACGGTTCAGCACTTCTTCCGGCGTGGCGTTACGGCTGGACCGGAACAGTTCGCGGACGCGATCGAACACCACCACCTTGTCGTTGATGGAGTAACCGACCACCGCCAGCACCGAGGCCAGCACCGTCAGGTCGAACTCACGCTGGGTCAGGGCGAAGATACCCAGGGTGACCAGGACGTCGTGCACTTCGGTCGCCAGCGCGGCGATCGCGAAACGCTTCTCGAAGCGGATCCACAGATAGCCCATGATGCCGACGATCACGAAGATCACGGCCACGATGCCGTCGCTACGCAGTTCCTCGCCCACCTGCGGGCCAACGAAGGAGTAGCTCTTCATGGTCGCGTCGGGACGGCCCACCTTGATGGCGGTGACGACGTCGGCGGCTACCTTGGAAGCCACCTCGTCACCCTTTTCGTTGGTAGCTGCCTGCTTGCTGTCATCCTTGGGCTGGAGGCGCACCGTGACTTCACGATTGCCACCCACGGCCTGCACCAGGGGATTTTCCAGGCCATTCTTTTCGAGGGCCACGCGGACGTCATTGGTATCGACCGGATGATCGAAGGCCACCGACACAGCCACGCCGCCCAGGAAGTCCTGCCCGTAGTTGAAGCCGCGCACGCCGATCAGGGCCAGCGAGGCGACCATCAGCAACACCGCAAGGCCGATGCTGTACTTGCGCAGGCCGAGGAAGTTGAAGTTCGAGTTGTGATTGAAGATTTCCATGGCGTCCCTCCCGTCAGACCGACAGGGTCTTGAGCTTGCGGCCGCCGTGGATCAGCGCCGTGATGGCATGGGTCACCGTCACCGACGTGAACATCGAGGTGAGGATACCGATGAAGAGCGTGACGCCGAAGCCCTTGATCGGGCCCGAGCCCATGGTCATGAGGCCGAGCGCTGCGAGCAGGTGGGTGACGTTGGCATCGAGAATGGTGGCCCATGCCTTGTCGTAACCCGTGCGGATCGCCGCCAGCGGCGACGAGCCGTTACGCAGTTCCTCTCGGATACGTTCGCAGATGAGCACGTTGGCGTCGATCGCCATGCCCAGTGTCAGCACGATACCGGCGATGCCCGGCATGGTGAGGGTCACGTGGATCAGCGACATCACGGCCACGAGCAACACGAGGTTGAAGAACAGGGCGATGTCGGCCACCAGGCCGAAGAGCTTGTAGTAGATGGCGGCGGCCACGAGCACGAGGCCCAGGCCCAGCATCACTGCCTTGAAGCCCTTGTCGATGTTGTCGGCGCCCAGGCTGGGGCCGATCACGCTTTCGCCCACGATATCGATGGGCACGGCCAGCGAACCGCCGCGCAGCAGCAAGGCCAGCTCGGAGGCTTCCGAGTCCGACGGCAGGCCGTTGGTCTGGAACTTCTTGCCGAAGGGGCTGCTGATGTTGGCGTAGTTGATGACTTCCTCGGTGATCTTCGGCGTCTTCACTTCCTTGCCGTCGACCATCTTGGTTTCGGTGGTGCGCGTGATGTACAGCACCGCCATCGGCTTGCCGACGTTGTTGTTGGTGAAGTCCTGCATCTTGCGCGCGCCGGCGGCGTTGAGCGTGACGCTCACGTTCGGCGAACCGTTCTGCTGGTCGCGGCCCGAGGTGGCGTCGATCAGCTCGTCGCCGGTGGCGATGATGGACTTGCTGAGCAGGTAGGGGCGCTGGTGATCGCGATCCCAGTAAAGCTTGGCATCGGGCGGGATGTTGCCCGAACGGGCTGCGTCGAGTGCCTGCTGCGGCGTGTAGAGGCCCGCGCGGTACTGCAGCGTGGCCACGGCGCCGATGATCTTCTTGGCTTCGACCGTGTCCTGCACGCCCGCCAGTTCCACCACGATCTGGTTGGCGCCCTGCTGCTGGATCAGCGGCTCGGACACACCCAGCGCATTGACGCGCTGGCGCAGCGTGGTGAGGTTCTGCGTGATCATGGCCTGCGACAGCTCGCGGAGCTTGGCCGGCTTGATCGTGGCGTTGATGGTAAAGCGGTTGCCGCTGGACGGACCGTCGGCCACCTGCAGCTCGGGGTAATCCGTGCCGATCAGCGCGGCAGCCTGCTGGCGGTCGGCATCGGTGCGCAGCACGAGGTTCACGCCCTGGCCGCGCGCATTGCGGTTGACCGAGTCGTAGTTGACCTTCTTCTCGCGCAGCAGGGCGCGGATGTCGTCGGTGTAACGGGTTTCCTGCGCGTCGACCACGGCGTTCGGGTCGACTTCCATCAGGAAGTGCACGCCACCCTGGAGATCGAGGCCGAGCGGCATCGAGTTCGCGCTGATGGCCTGCAGCCAGCCCGGCACCGTGGATGCCTGGTTGAGCGCCACCGTGTAGTCATCGCCCAGGCCCGTACGCAGCGTCTCGGACGCCTTCGACTGGGCGTCGGCATTACCGAAGCGGGCGAGCAGGCGGCCTGCCTTGTCGTCGACGTCGATCGACGAGGCCGGCACCTTGGCGGTGTCGAGCAGGGTCTGGATCTTGCTCTTGAGGGAGGCGTCGACCGCGGCACCGCGGTTGCCGGAAACCTGCACCGCCGGCTGCGGCGGGAAGACGTTCGGCAATGCGTAAACGATGCCGAACAGCAGCACGATCACGACCAGCGCGTACTTCCAGCGTGGAAAATCACTCATGTATTACGTTCCATGAAGGCGGCCGGGGAAACCGGCCGCGGCTGACGCTCGGGTGAGGACAAAGCCCTCAGGACTTCTTCAGGCTGCCCTTGGGAAGCACCTGGGTGATCGAGCCCTTCTGCACCTGCACGACGGTGCCCGGGGCGATCTCGACACGGACGAAGGATTCGCCGACGTCCTCGATGCGACCGGCCATGCCGCCGCTCATCACCACCTCGTCGCCCTTGGCGAGAGCGGACAGGAGTGCGCGGTGTTCTTTCTGCCGCTTCATCTGCGGGCGGATCATCATGAAATAGAAGATGCCGAACAGCACCGCCATCATGATGAGCGGGGAAAGACCGAGGGCTCCGCCCTGCTGAGCGCCGGCGGTGGCGCCGGCGGCGCCCTGCTGTGCAACGGTGGCAAACGTCGTAAGGCTCATCGGATTTCTCGCAAGTCATGGAACGATCAAGGAAAAGCGACCGTTCACGTAAAAAGATCGTGGATTATGCCACGCGCCCCGGCGGTAATGAACCGCACCCCGTCACGGCTTTTGGGGCGATGCGAGCAAGCCGCAAGGCTCTACAGGCCGTCCACCTGCGCCTTTTTGCGGGCCTCGTAGAAGTCGGCCACGAAATCATCCAACGTGCCGGCCTCGATCGCGCCACGCAAACCGGCCATGAGCCGCTGGTAGTGACGCAGGTTGTGCATGGTAGCCAGCTGGCTGCCCAGGATCTCGTTGCAGCGGTCGAGATGGCGCAGATAGGCGCGGGAGAACCCGTTGGCGCAGGCGTAGCAATCGCAACCTTCCTCGATCACGCGCGTATCGGTGGCGAACTTCGCGTTACGTATGCGTAACGTGCCTTCCCGGGTAAACAGGAAGCCGTTGCGGGCGTTACGGGTGGGCATCACGCAGTCGAACATGTCGATGCCCCGGCGCACGGCCTCGACGATGTCCTCCGGCCGGCCCACGCCCATGAGATAGCGCGGGCGATCCTTCGGCAGCATCGGCAGGGTGAAGTCGAGGGTGTGGTTGCGCTCGGCCTCCGGCTCACCCACCGCGAGGCCGCCCACGGCATAGCCGTCGAAGCCGATCTCGATCAGCTTCGAGGCCGAACGGGCACGGAGATTCTCATAGGTACTGCCCTGGACGATGCCGAACAGGGCGTTCGGGTTGCGCAGGTCGTTGAACGCCTGGCGCGAGCGCTCGGCCCAGCGCAGGCTCAGCTCCATGGAGTCGGAGGCGACCTTCTCCGTAGCCGGATACGGCGTGCATTCGTCGAAGATCATCGCGATGTCGGAATCCAGCACCTTCTGGATGCGCATGGATTCCTCCGGCGACAGGAATACCTTCGAGCCGTCCACCGGCGAGGCGAAGGTGACGCCTTCTTCCGTGATCTTGCGCTTGTGTGCCAGCGAGAACACCTGGAAGCCACCCGAGTCGGTCAGGATCGGCTTGTCCCAGCCGATGAAGCGATGCAGGCCGCCAAACTCGCCCACGATCTCCAGCCCCGGCCGCAGGAACAGGTGGAAGGTGTTGCCGAGGATGATCTCCGCGCCGGTGTCCAGGACGTCGCGCGGGGTCATGGCCTTCACGGAGCCATAGGTACCCACCGGCATGAAGGCGGGCGTTTCCACGGTGCCACGGCCGAAACGGAGACGACCGCGCCGGGCCGCGCCGTCGGTGGCGAGGAGTTCGAAGGGAAGATTGGTCATGGGTGCCATTCTAGCGGACTCGGCCCGTGCGGCCGACCCGCCTAAAGTTCTTGCCGGGCAGGCCGATCCTTATCCCATAGGAGCGCGCCCATCCGGGGCCCGCCCAGGCCCCCGGAGGACCTGCCCTTGATCATCCAGCCGACCAGCCTCGCCGCCCAGTTGTGGGCCGGCGCGGCCGCAGGCACCACGGCCGCCGTCGATGCATGGCGGGTGGGTACGCTGCTGTCGGCACGCATCATGGGCCAGAACGACGTGGGCAAGGTGCTGCTGGATATCGGCGGCATCGCCGTCGAGGCGGATGCCACCGGCACCCAGCTCCCCCAGCAGTTCCAGGTGCGGGTGCTGACCCAGGGTGCGCAGCCCCAACTGGAAGTGCTGATGGCCAGCCTGGATGAGCGCGTGGCCATGCAGGGCCTGCGCGAGCGGCTTCCCCAGCAGAACGGTTACGCGCCCCTGCTCGGCGTGCTGGCGCAGCTGGCCCGCAGCCCGGTGGCCCGGGCGCTTCCGGCCCCGCTGCGCGCCGCGCTCGCCACGCTGGAAGCCTCGATCAACAAGCCCGCCGACGTGGCCACGCCGCTGGGCATGAAGGAGGCCATCGCCCGCAGTGGCAGCTTCCTGGAAGCCCATCTCGCCCAACCGGACGAATCCACTCCGGCCGCCGATGATTTCAAGGCGGCCCTGCTTGCGCTGCGCCGCGCGCTGGCCGACCTGCCCACGGCGCGCCCCGGACTGGCGGCGCCACGGACCCTGGCCGACACTCCCCCGCCGCTGGCGCAGCGCGCCCTCGTGGCACAGCCGCGCGCCGCCGAACTGGCGATCGCGGACGACGAGGTGGAAACCCTCGTCGCCAACCTGCGCACCGATGTCCGCGCCGCGCTGGCCCGCGTCGAGATCGGGCAGTTGGAATCCCAGCCGCAGCATGGGCTGTGGATGGTCGAGATTCCGCTGGCCGGCGTACGTGGATATGACGTGCTCCAGCTGCGTATCGAGGAAGGCAAGGCCGGCGCGGTCGAAGCCGAGGGCCTGTGGACGATCGGCTTTGCCATCGATCCGCCGACGCTGGGTGCCGTGCAGGGGGAAATCCAGCTTCGCGTGCCGCGCGTTTCGGTGCGCCTTTGGGCGCAGCACGAGCAGACGGTGGGCCGCCTGGAAGACAGTTTCCTTTCGCTGCGCCATCTGCTGGAAAAGAGTGGGCTACAGCTCGATCAGTTCTCCTGCACGCACGGCTTGCCTGCCCCGACGAACGCGTACAGCGCCGTCCTGCTCGAAGCACGCGCATGACCCATTCGCTTCCTTCCCCGCGCCGCAGTGTCACGCTGCGACTCGCCTCCCCTACCAGCAACGGACAGAACCAGCAGATCGACGCCGACGGGGTGAAGGCGATGCTGGAGCGTGCGCAGGCGCTGGGACTTGCCCCGCAGCTCGATCCGCAGATGGCGACGCTGCTGGCGGCCGTGAGGTTGCGTGAGGATGTGCCGCCGGAGCTTTATGCGGCGCTGGCAGCCGTAGTGGGAACGTTGCTGGCCGCGGCAGCGGAGTAAGTACGGTCGTTATCGCCTGACCGGTCGCGCGCGAGGCGCGCTCCTACAGAAGCGGATGTGTTGGCGTGCGGGTCGCGCGGAAGGCGGCCGCTTTGAATCGGGGGCGCACAGGATGGGGATGCGTTGGCGTGCGGGGTCGCGCGCGAGGCGCGCTCCTACATGGCACTGCCTTGCGCAGGATGGAATGCGTTGCCTTGTAGGAGCGCGCCTTGCGCGCGACCACAGGTGACGAACCCTAAAAAATCCCCATCCCCTGAATCGAAGCCACCTTCGGCTCGAACCCCGCCAGTTCGGCAAAACGCCTGCCACGCTCGGTGTAATCCTTGAACTGATCGAAACTCGGCGCCCCCGGCGAAAGTACGACGCAGCCGGTGTGACCCAGCACGCGCCGCGATGCCTCCACCGCAGCCGCCAGGTCCGTCACCCGATACACGTTGCGCACACCCGCTTCCTCCAGCGCCGCCGCAATACGCGGCCCGTTGGCCCCTTCGCAGACGATCGCCTCGGGTGAGTGCTTACGCATGGCATCGACAAACGGCGCCCAGTCGAGCCCGCGATCGTGCCCGCCGACGATCAACGCCACGCGCTGCCCAGGCACGCTTTCCAGCGCAGCAAGGCTCGCCAGCGGCGTGGTGCTGATGGAGTCGTTGATCCAGTGCAGGCCATCGCGCTCGCCCAGCGGTTGCAGACGATGCGGCAGCGGAGCGAAAGTCGACAACGCGGGCACCGCGGCCTTCGCATCGAAGCCCATGAGTTCCAGCGCCGCCAGTGCGGCACAGGCGTTGATGGCATTGTGCAGCCCCGGCGCCGACACCGCCGTGGCCGGCGCGATGCGCTCATCGCCACGCAGGATGAAACCATCGGCGGCATGCCAGCCGGCCATATCGCCAAAGGTGTGCAATCCTGGATGCGCACGAGCGCGATCAAGCAGCGCCGGCTGCATCGCATTCACCAGCACATTCTTCGACGCAGCCAGCAGCTTCAACTTGTCATCGATATAACGCTCGCGGGATCCATGCCAGTCGAGATGCTCCTCGTACAGGCTGGTGACCACACCCAGATCCACACCACTGGCTTCGCTCGTCTGGTAACTCGACAGCTCGATCACCCACAGATCGGCCACGCCGTCATCGAGTTCGAGCATCGGCAGGCCGATATTGCCCGCCAGCGCCGTCCGCACGCCAAGCGACCGCGCCAGATGCGCGATGAGCGCAGAGGTGGTGCTCTTTCCCTTGGTACCGGTCACCGCGATGCTACGCGTATCAGCATGTGATGCGAACCACAGTGCCGTGCCCGAGGTAAAACGGGTGCCGCGCTCCTTCGCCGCCAGCAGTTCCGGCCGATAGGCGGAAATACCGGGCGATTTGATCACGATATCGAACGACGCCAGCGCATCGGCGTCCGGCGCGACGGCGTGCACCGCCACGGAAGGAAAATCCTTCCGTGCGATATCGGCCTCCTCGGCGGAGCCATACAGATCAACCGCCTGCCCCGGCAGGTGCCGCGCCAGCGCATTCAGCGCAGCGCGACCCTCGCGGCCGAATCCCCAGACGGCAACGCGTCGACCGTCGAGCTCAGCCCAGTGCATCCAGCGCTCCGCGCAGGCGTTCCGGCACCAGATGCGATGCGCCTGGCTTCAGCCATGCATCGATATCCAGTTCGTCCTTGTCCAGTTGCGGAAGGATCTCGCGACGGAAGCGCGAGACGAGGGCGTCTTCACGCCACTCCGGCCGCTCGGCCAGCGAGGCCAGCGCAGCGCGCGCTTCCGCGCCCTCGCCCACGCATTCGAACGGCTTGTGATCCTTGTATTCCAGCAGCGCATCGAACGCGCCAGCCAGCGATTCGTCATCGAGCAGGTTACGGCCGAAGATCGATACCAAGCGTGCCTTGGGCATGAACGGCGCCAGCGCGAGGAACACGAAATGGCACTTCGGACACTGCCCGCACCAGCGATCCGCCGGCTTGGGGCCCAGTATCCTGAAATTGCGATTGCAGCTGGAGAACACACCGAAGTATTCACCACCCAGGCGCGCGAACGCACTGGTGACCGCCAACTCCGACCACGGCCGCAACAACGAGCAGTAGTCGAGATCGGACGCGACATGCGAATGCAGGTAATCGTGGAAGGTCTTCTCGAAACCGAAGCCCTTGCTCCACTGGTGGTTCACTTCCTGGCCGTCGTATTCCAGCGTGGCCACGGAGGCAGAACGCTCGTTGGCAAACACGATGGAATCGTAGCCATACAGGATCGCGGCCAGCGTAAGAATCGCGGAGTTGATCGCGGTCACCGGAATGTGGCCGTTCCACGCGCCGAGCTGGTTCAGCTCGAACAACCCTGGCGCGAGTTCACGCGAGATATTGAGCGTGGACAGGCCGGTGCGGGCAGCACATTCGGCAATGAGCGGCGAATTGCCGACCCATACCGCCGTGGCCTCGGCACCGATGGATTTCACCGCCTCGACGGCCACCACCGAATCCTTGCCGCCACCGATGGGCAGCAGCGAGCGATGCGGCAGGCCGACGGCCGGCGCGGTACCACCGCCCTTGCCCTCGAAGGGAAAACGGATGCGACCACGCAGGTCGAGCCGGTTGCGATAGGCGAACTCGGCCAGGCCATGCAAGTACAGCGCGTCGGCAAGCGACGCGCTGTCCTCGTCGAGGGGCTCGCCCTCGACGACGATCGTTTCCGGAATGCCCGCCTTGTAGTAGCTGACACCGGCGACGATGTGGAGCAGGCGCAGAGCCGCCGCGAAAGCGGCCTCGCGTCCGGCCGGCACCTGGGGCGCGCCGGGGAAGGTCACGCGTTCGACGAGTTCGGGACCCTCGTCGAACGCATACGCCAGTTCGGCCACGCCATCGGTGAAGGCATGGCGGACAAAGCGGAAGCGCTGGCTTCCGCGTGGATCGGTGAACCGGGTTGTCACGGGAGGATCACCTCGTCGGCCTCGTCACGCAGGTTGTATCGCGACGCCATCGCCGCACCGTAGGCACCAGCCTGGGCGATGAGGATGACATCGTCCTCGCGCGATTCGGGCAGGCGCCGGTCGGAGCCGAGGATATCCCCGGACTCGCAGATCGGGCCGACCACCTGGTACATCGTGGTGGCGGGTTCGCCGAAACGCGTGAGGTTGGCAATTTCGTGCCAGGCATCGTAAAGCGCTGGGCGGATCAGGCTGTTCATGCCCGTATCGAGGCCCAGGTAACGCACGTTCGCGCCCTTCTCCTTGTCCTGGGTGACCTTCGCCAGCAGCACGCCAGCATCGGCCACGAGGAAGCGCCCGGGTTCCATCCACAATTGGAACTGCGGATACGCCTGGCGCACGGAGGTGATGACGCGATCGAGCGCGGCCATGTCCAGCGGCGCCTCGCCCGGATGCGACGGCACCCCGAGACCACCACCGATGTTCAGCACCGAGATGGTGCCGATGCGTTCGGCCAGCGCCGCAAGCTGCGAATAGACCTCGCCCCAGTGACCGGCATCGAGGATGCCCGAGCCCAGGTGCGCATGCAGGCCGATCACCCGTGCACCGGCCGCATCGGCCAGGCGCAGGAAGCGGTCTACATGTTCGATGGGCACGCCGAACTTGCTGTCCGTGCCGCCGGTTTTCACCTTGTCGTGGTGACCGAGGCCACGGCCCAGGTCCACGCGCAGCACGATGTCGCGACCGGCAAACATCTCGCCCCAGTGCTCCACCGGATGCAGCGCATCGATGGTGATGGTGGCGCGGGTCGCCAGTGCGGCGGCGAAGTCGCGACGCGAGGCGAAGTTGGGGGTGAACAGCAACGGCGCGCTTTCGGGCACCACGGCCGATACCGCCGCCAGTTCGCCCGGCGACACGCATTCGAAGGCAAAACCCTCTTCCGCAAGAGCGCGCAGGATGGCTGGATGCGTGTTGGCCTTGACCGCGTAATGCACGCGATCCACGGCGTTCAGCGCCTTCAGCCGGCGTGCCTGCGCACGCACGGTGGGCAGGTGGTAGACGTAGCGCGGGGTGCGTTCGCCAGCCAGTTCGAGCAGGCGCGGACGCTCGGCCTGCCACCATGCGGCGGCCGGCAGCACCGGTTCACCGGTGCCGTACAGCGACTGCCAGCTGGGACCGAAGACCACGCTGTCGTCGGTGCGCAGCGCGCCGGCACCGATCAGCAGCTCGTGCAGGCGCGGCAGCATGTTGTCCACCACGTCCTCGTCCACCACGAAGGTGAGGTTGAGGTTGTTGGACGACTGCGAGATGAGATGCACGCGCAGCTGGCCGAATTCCGCCAGCACGCCCGACAGCTTGTGCAGCATCGAGCGCATGCCGCGACCCACGAGGGTGATGGCCGCGCACGGAGCGATGACCTTCACCCGGCAGACGCGGGCGAGATCGGCCGCCAGCGCCGCGATGGCGTCGGAATCGAGCAGGTTCTCGGTGGGATCGAGCGACACGGTGACGTTGGTTTCCGCCGAGCCGATGAGGTCGACCGACAGGCCGTGGCGCTTGAAGGCATCGAACACGTCGGCCAGGAAGCCGACCTGCTGCCACATGCCCACGGATTCCATGGAGATCAGCGTGATGCCCTTGCGCGCACTGATCGCCTTGACGCTGGGCGCATGCTCGCGCACCTCGGGGCCGATGACCGTGCCTTCCAGTTCCGGACGATTCGTGTCCTTCACCAGCAGAGGCACGCGCGGCTCGCGCAACGGCGACAGGCAGCGCGGATGCAGCACCTTGGCCCCGGTGGAGGCGATTTCCTGGGCCTCTTCGTAGTCCAGGCGCTGGAGCAGGCGGGCACTGGCCACCTGGCGCGGGTTGGCGCTGAACATGCCGGCCACGTCGGTCCAGATCTCCACACGCGCCGCCGCAAGCAGCGCACCGAAGTACGCCGCCGAGGTATCCGAGCCACCGCGACCCAAGAGCACCGTGCGACCGTCGTCATCCCGGGCAATGAAACCCTGCGTGATGAAGACCTCGCCCCGCTCCGCCAGCATCGCCGACAGCGCGGCGTCGTGGTGGGGCTCGACCATGGCCGAGAGCAGTCGCGTGCGCTCGTTCTGGTTGGGCAGGGCCACGGCGTGCAGGCACTCGCGGGCGTCCAGCCAGGTGGTGGGCAGACCGTTGGCACTGAGGAAGGCCGCACCCAGGGCGCTGGACATCAGCTCGCCATGCGCCTGCACGGCAGCCTGCCAGGCCAGCTCACCCAGCAAGGTCGCGCCGGTGTCGGCGAGTCCGGCCAGGTCCGCGAGGCGGGCACCCAGGGTATCCGGCATCGCCAGGGACATCTCGGCGAGCAGGGCATGGTGGCGATCGGCCAGTGCGGAGGCCGCATCCGAGCGACGTTTGGGTTCGGAGTGAGTGCAAAGCTGTTTCAGCCCGTCGGTAATGCCGGACAGGGCGGATACCACGATCAGCACGCGGGCGCCTTCGGCGCGGCGGCTGGCGGCCAGCTCGAGGATATTGCGCCAGCGTGCGGCGGTGGCCACGGAGGTGCCGCCGAACTTCATGACGATCCAGGGCGCGTTGACTGGCAACGGCGCGTTTGCGTTCTCGCTCACGGGACTCTTCGGTTGGTGGGGAAAGCGGATGCCGGGTTACCCGGCAAATTCACCGAAGTGTTGCGCTGCAACGGGAAAAAGGCAAACCGCCACCCATGTAGGAGCGCGCCTTGCGCGCGACCGGTACGCCAGGCGCCTTGCAGGCTATCCGAACGCAACCATGGAAACACGCCTCGTCATCGCTTCGTTGGCCTGTCGCGCGCAAGGCGCGCTCCTACAGGGGGATGGGGCCGTGGCGGGCGCGCTCCTGCATGGGTAGCGCTGACATTTCCTTGCGTAAGGTGGGGGCGCGCGCCATCCTGCACGGCCATCATCACCACACCGCGACGCCCATCATGGAAAACCCCGGCTACGCCCGCCGCCTCACCCTCATGGACGCCGCACTGATCGTCGTCGGCGGCATCATCGGCGGGGGGATCTTCCTCAATCCGGGCATCGCCGCGCAGCGCACCGACTCGGGGCTGATCCTGCTGGGCCTGTGGGTGGCCGGCGGCCTGCTCACCCTGGTGGGCTGCCTCTGCTACGCCGAGCTGGGCGCGCGCCGGCCCGAAGCAGGCGGCAGCTACGTCTACCTGCGCGAGGCATTTGGCCGTCTGGCCGGCTTTCTGTTCGGCTGGACGATGCTGCTGGTGATCTACAGCGGCAGTGCCGCCGCCGTGGCGACCATCTTCGGCAGCTATGCCACCTCCGTGTTCGGGCTGTCGCCCACCCTGGTGAAGCCGCTGGCGGCCGGTGCCCTGGTCTTCGTGACCGGCATCAACCTGTTCGGCATCCGCCTGGGCGCGCAGATACAGAACGTGTTCGCGATCCTGAAGCTAACGGCCATTGCCGTGCTGGTGGTCACGGGGCTTGCGTTCGCCGGTGCCGGCACCACGCAGGCTCTCGCTGCCAGCGCCTCGCCGCCCTCGGGCAACCTCGCCGGCGCCCTGCTGCCGGTGCTGTTCGCTTTCTCCGGCTTCGCTTACCTGAACAACCTCGCCGGCGAAGTGCGCGAGCCGCAGAAGACCCTGCCGCGCGCCCTGGTGCTTGGCATGCTGGTAGTGATCACGGCCTATGTGCTCACCAACTACGCCTACCTCGCCGTGCTGGGCCACGACGGCCTCGCCGCCAGCCAGGCGCCGGCTGCCGATGTCATGAGCCGCGTATTCGGCGCCTCGGGCGCGAAGATCATCGCCATTGGCATTGCCATTTCCACGCTTGGATTCTGCAACATCACCCTCGTCGCCGGTGCGCGCGTATTGCAGGTGATGGGCGAGGACGGCCTGTTCTTCTCCATGGTGTCGCGCCTGCACCCGCGCCACCGCACGCCGAACATCGCCCTGATGATGCTCTCCGGCTGGGCGATCTTCCTGGTGCTGGTAGCCAATTACGGCCAGCTGCTCGACTTCGCTACCTTCGGCGACTGGGCTGCCTACGCCGTCACCATCGCCACCCTGTTCTGGTACCGCCGTCGCGTGAACGAGCGCCCTGCCTTCGTCACCCCGGCCTACCCTCTGCTGCCCCTGCTGTTCCTGGTCACGGTGATCGCCGTGGTCACGGCGTACGCATGGTCCAAACCGCTCAGCGCCGGGGTCGTCTGCCTGGTGGTGCTTGCCGGATTGCCCGTGTACGCCGTGTGGCGCCGGCTGTTCAGCCAAGTGGCTCGCTGAACAGCTGAACGGATGCCACAATGCGTCCGTTCAGCTGAGGAAAGCAGATGGCACAGCAAGGCCCGACGTCTCCCGTACCCGTCCCCAACGCCCATGACGCCAGTCAACCGGCGCCCAAGCCCGTACGCGATGGCATCGATCTGATCGTCAACGACAAGCGCTACCGCCACACCGGCGACAAGGCCATGCCGCTGCTGTGGTACCTGCGCGACGTGCTGCGTCTGACCGGCGCCAAGTACGGTTGCGAGCAGGGCGACTGTGGCTTCTGCACGGTCATCGTCGACGGCAAGGCCGTGGCGTCGTGCCAGACCCGGATGGAAAAGATGACCGGCAAGCGGGTCACCACCGTCGAGGGACTGGCCGGCAAGGACGGCAAGCTGCATCCCGTGCAGCAGGCCTGGATCGACGAGGACGCCATCATGTGCGGCTTCTGCCAACCGGGCCAGATCATGGCTGCGGTCGACCTGCTCTCCCGGCAGAAGAATCCTTCCGATGCCGATATCGACAAGATCGGCAACCTCTGCCGCTGCGGCAGCTATGGCCGTATCCGCAAGGCGATCAAGCGCGCCGCCGACACCATGAAGGACGGCAAGGCATGAGCGGTGAGATCCGTCTTTCCCGCCGCCGCTTCCTGAAGTACGCCGCCGGTGCCGCTGGCGCCCTGGTGATCGGCATCGGCTCCGTCGAGGCCGCCGAGCGCCCGGTGCCCCTGGCCCTGCTGGGCGACAGCTGGTCGCAGGTGGGCCCTTACCTGCGCGTGGCCGCCGATGGCCGTGTGTTCATCGGCGTACGCGACCCCGATAACGGCGAAGGCACCGCCACCTCCCTGGCCCGCATCATCGCCGAGGAAATGGACGCCGACTGGAGCCGCATCAT
This sequence comes from Luteibacter anthropi, assembly GCF_023699965.1. Taxonomy (NCBI): domain Bacteria; kingdom Pseudomonadati; phylum Pseudomonadota; class Gammaproteobacteria; order Lysobacterales; family Rhodanobacteraceae; genus Luteibacter; species Luteibacter anthropi. The sequence goes on along the minus strand of NZ_CP077072.1, from coordinate 2,617,626 downwards.
CGTCGAGCCGCTGGGCCTCGGCGTCAGCGTCGACAACGGCCAGGCGAAATTCACCTACGGCCACCAGCGCAGCGGCGATGCCACCAGCATCCCGGCCGCCTGGGCCGACCTGCGCCAGGCCGGCGCCCTGGCGCGCTGGCTGCTGCTACAGGCCGCCGCTCGCCGTCTCGGCATCCCCGCCGACCAGCTTCGTGGCGAAAACGGCATGGCCGTGGCCGCCGATGGCCGCCGCATCTCCTACGCCGACCTCGCAGCCAGCGCCGCCGATATCGACGCGCCGTCCAGCGCGCCGCCGGTGAAGCAGGCCGACCGCTACCAGTTCATCGGCCAGCCGGCCGGTGACGTCGATGCGCTTGCCGTGGTGACGGGCGCACTGGCCTATGCCGGCGACGACAACATCGGCGACCCCGTCATCGCCGTGCTGGCGCGCTGCCCTTATCCGGGCGGTTCGCTCGACCAGGCCGACAGGGAAGCCGCCGGGCGCATTCCGGGCGTGCAAGCTGTCATCGACCTGACGCCTGAGCAAGGCCAGCCCGCAGGACTCGCCGCGCAGGCGCCCGCCATCGTGGTGCTCGCCAGCGATACCTGGGCGGCGCTCTCCGGTCGCAACGCGCTCAAGGCCACCTGGAAACCTGGCGCAAACACCGAGCCATCCACCGGCACGCTCGAACAGCAGGCCCTCGACCTGTTCGGCAACGAACAGGCCACGCCATCGACGGTGCGCAACGACGGCGACGTGCTCGCCGTGCGCAAGAAGGCCGCACGCGCCCTCGAAGCCACCTATTTCCAGCCGTGGGTGGCCCATGCCACCGCGGAAACACCCAACTGCACCGTTCGCCTCGACCCGGACACCAGCATTACCGTCATCGCCGCGACCCAGTCGCCGCGACAGGTGTACTCGGTGGTGCAGCGGATGACAGGCCTGAAGCCGGACCAGATCGATATCCGCGTACCGCGCGGCGGTGGCGGCTTCGGTCGTCGCCTTGAAGCCGACTACGTGGCCGAGGCGGTGGCCATCGCCCTGGCGAAGAAGCCGGACACGATCCGCAATCGCCCGATCAAGGTGCTGTGGACCCGTGACGACGATCTCGGTCACGACTACTACCGCCCCATGGCGGTGCACCGTCTCAATGCCTCACTCGACCGCAAGAAGAACATCGTCGGTTGGCACCAGCGCATGGCCAGCCCCTCGGCGCTGGTCAACCGCAACGTTCCCGACAATCGCCTCTGGCAGTCCGAGCTGGTAGCCGACGCACTCCCTGCCGGCCTGGTGCCGAACTTCCGCAGCGACTGGTATCCGCTGTCGTCGCAGCTGCAGCGTGGCGAATGGCGCGGCTCACCCCATGTGACGCCCACCTTCGCCAGCGAAAGCTTCATCGACGAACTGGCGCATTCGGTGCAGGCCAATCCACTGGATTTCCGCGTGGCCCTGCTGGGCAGCCCGCGTCAGCTGCCCTACGCCGGACGCGGTGGCCCCATCGATACCGCCCGCATGGCGAACGTGCTGAAGCTCGCCGCCGACAAGCTCGACTGGAGCCGCTGGTTGCGTAGCGAGAACGGCCTGGGCATCGCCTGCGCCTATGTCTTCGGCGCTTACGTGGCCCATGCCGTTGAAGTCGCCCCCACCCAGGACGGTATCGACATCGTGCGTGTCGTGGTGGCGGCCGATGTCGGCCGGGTCATCAACCCGAAGGGCCTGGAAGCGCAGTTGCAGGGCGCCACCATGGACGCACTGTCCACTGCCCTCAACCTCGCCATCACCATCAAGGATGGCAAGGTGCAGCAGAGCGGCCTGCGCGATTACGCGCTGTCCGCGACGCAGCCGATGCCCAACGAAGTAGAGACCATCATCGTGCCCTCCACCGCCGATCCGGCGGGTGCGAGCGTCGTTGGCGTTCCTTCCGCGGCACCGGCCCTGGCCAATGCCGTCTTCCGCGCCACGGCCGTGCGCGTACGCAGGCTGCCCCTGCTGCGCGAACTGGCGCGGCTGCGGTAATTCCCGACCGGTTCCCGAGGTATCGCATGACATTCTCATCGTTCACCTCGGGGCCATCGGCACCGCGCAGCGACGCCGACCTGGTCGGCACCAATCGCCGTTTCTACGACAGCCTGTGGTCCGAGGCGAAGCTGTTCGCTCCGGAGCGTTTCAACACCTGGCCGCTGGTCAGCGAACTGGTGGCGAAGACCACCCGTCGACTGGAAATCGCCCCGGGCCTGCGCCCTCGCCTGCCCCTGGCAGATACCCAGTTCCTGGACCTCAGCCAGCCCGCGCTCACGCAACTGGCGAAGCACGGCGCCAATGTGGCGCACGGCCTCATCGGTGAACTGCCCTTCCAGGACGCCAGCTTCGACTTCGTCTGCGCGCTCGACATCCTCGAACACGTGGTGGACGACGAAGGCGCCGTCGCCGAACTGGCCCGCGTCGCCACGCCGGGAGCGCACCTGTTGCTGTCGGTGCCGCTGGACCCTGCCGCCTGGACCGCCTTCGATGAATTCGTGGGCCACTACCGCCGCTACGAGCCCGACGGCATCCGCGCCCTGCTCGCCCGCCATGGGATCACCATCGAGCGCAGCGCCGTCTATGGCATGCAACCGAAGTCCTCCCGCCTGCTGGATCTGGGGCAGTGGTTCCTGACCCATCGCCGGGCCCGCGCCATGTGGTGGTACAACAAGGTCTTCATGCCGCTGGGCGTGCGTTTCCAGAAGCCCCTGGCTTTCACGCCGGGCTTCACGCCGGGCGCTGGCGTGGACGAAGTCCTGCTGGTCTGCCGCAAGGTCACCCCTTAAATCGAGTAAAAACAGGGGCTTTACACATGGCGCGCCGCAACTGGTTATGATGCGCCATCTCCCCGCCCCCGGAACCGGCATGCTCTACCTCATGCACGAATGGCAGCGCTCGATGCTCAGCCCGCTTACCTATTGGGCCGAAGCCAGCGCGAAGATGTTCGGCGACGCCGCCAGCCCCTTCGCCCGCATGCCGGGAGCCGACCGCGCCGCCGCGGGCTACGAGCTGATGTTCCGCCTGGGCAAGGCCTACGAGAAACCTGAGTTCGGCATCCACAGCGTGCATGCCCACGGGCATGACGTCGCCATCGTCGAACAGGTGGCCATGGCGAAGCCGTTCTGTACGCTCAAGCGCTTCAAGCGCTTCTCCGACGACCAGGCCACGGTCGACAAGATGAAGCACGATCCGGCGGTGCTCGTGGTGGCGCCGCTCTCGGGCCACCACTCCACCCTGCTGCGCGATACCGTGCGCACCCTGCTGCGCGACCACAAGGTGTACATCACCGACTGGGTCGACGCGCGCATGATCCCGGTGGAAGAAGGCTCGTTCTCGCTGGCCGACTACGTGTCGTACATCGAGGAATTCATCCGCCATGTCGGCGTGCATCGCGCGCATGTCATCTCGGTGTGCCAGCCCACCGTGCCGGTGCTCGCCGCTGTCTCGCTGATGGCGGCCCGTGGCGAAGACACGCCTGCCTCGCTCACCCTCATGGGTGGCCCCATCGACACGCGCAAGAGCCCCACCAGCGTCGACAACCTCGCCACCACGCGTCCGCTGTCGTGGTTCAGCGGCCAGCTGATCCACAAGGTGCCTTACCAGTATCCGGGTGCGGGACGCGACGTGTATCCGGGCTTCCTGCAGCATGCCGGCTTCATCGCGATGAATCCCAGCCGCCACCTCATGTCGCACTGGGACTTCTACGAAAACCTGCGCAAGGGCGACCTCGACGACGCCGAGGCGCATCGCAAGTTCTACGACGAATACAACGCCGTGCTCGACATGCCGGCCGAGTACTACCTCGACACCATCGAAACCGTGTTCCAGGAACACCGCCTGCCCAAGGGCACGTGGGAAGTGCACGGGGAGCTGGTGCAGCCGGCGAAGATCAAGAACACCGCCCTGCTCACCATCGAAGGCGAGCTGGACGACATCTCCGGGCTGGGCCAGACCGAAGCTGCGCATGGCCTCTGCAAGGGCATCGCCAAGAAGCAGAAGAAGCACATCACCATCGAAGGGGCCGGCCATTACGGCATCTTCAGTGGCCGCCGCTGGCGCGAGATCGTCTACCCGGATGTCCGCGACTTCATCAAGAAGTTCGACAAGGGCAACAGCAATACGGGCGCCAAGGGCACACGCCGCGCCTGAGTGTCACCAGGGCACCGTCCGGCCGCGATAGTCCAGGTATCGCAGGCCCGGGGTGCCCTGCTGCTTCAGCAGCACGTCCACGAGACCGGGAATGCTTTCCTCGATGGTGAGCGGCGCACCCGTACCACCCAGCTCCGTGCGCACCCAACCCGGCGCCATCAGCACCATCGCCCGTGACGAACCGGCATGACGTGCAGCGAAGCTGCGCATGCACATGTTCAGTGCCGCCTTGCTCGCACGATAGACCTCGCGCTGGCCGCCTTCGTTGTTGCCCACGCTGCCCTGCCCCGACGACATCACGGCAACGATGCCGTCTGCCGGCACGTTGCGCTCCAGCGCCTCGACGACGCGCATGGGGCCGAGCGTATTGGTCAGCATGACGTGCATGAAGTCGTCCGTTGCCACCTCGCCGATGGTCTGGCTCGGGTCGCGGTTGGTCGTTCCCGCGTTGACGAAGAGGATGTCGAAGCGTCGCCCTTCCAGGCGGTCGCGCAGCGCGGCGATCTGGGCCTGCTCGCAGACGTCCACCACCTCGATCTCTACGCGGCCGGGATGGGCATCGGCCAGCGCGTGCAGCGGCGTATGTCCGCTCCCGCGACGTACCGTGCCGACGACATGCCAGCCCTTATCAAGGCATTCCGCAGCGATCGCATGGCCAAGTCCACGCGAGGCGCCGATGAGGAGGATAGAGGGGGTGTAAACCATGGGAGAGTCCTTCGGAGGTCGTGACCCAACGCATGCTGCGCCCGGGTGGATACATGCGCAAGACGCATAGGAATCAATACATGATTGCATTCAACGCCATATATGGCGGTATCCTCGCGCCATGGACGCCATCGACCTCAACCTGCTCACCGCCCTGGATGTGCTGCTTGCCGAAGGCAGCGTGACCCGCGCCGCGCGCCGCCTGGGCCTGAGTGCCTCGGCCATGAGCCGCACGCTCACGCGCCTGCGCTTGGCCACGGGCGATCCCTTGCTCGTGCGCGCCGGTCGCGGCCTGGTACCCACCCCGCACGCCATTGCCCTGCGCGAACGCGTGCCTGCGCTCGCGCGGGACGTACACGCGGTGCTGAGCCCGCCCAGCGACCGCGTGGACATCACCTCGCTGGACCGCCTGTTCACCATCCGCGCAAACGAGGCGTTCATCGCGTTCTTCTCGTTGCCGTTGCTGAAGGCGATCAACGAAGTGGCACCTCTCGTACGCCTTCGTTTCGCGCCGAAGCCGGACAAGGATGCGACGCCGCTGCGCGAGGGGCAGATCGACCTGGACGTCGGCGTGGTGGAGTCTCCTGCGCCGGAAATGCAGTCACAGCCTTTGTTTCAGGACCGGCTGGTCGGCGTGGTGCGGGAAGGCCATCCCCTGTTGAAACAGCGACGCATCAGCGCAGAGCAATTCGCGGCCTTTGCTCATGTCGCAGTGTTGCCGAAAGGGAGTACTCCCCATCCGCTGGACGAGGCGCTCTACGCACTGGGCCTGAGGCGCGATGTACGCGTCGAAGTGCCCGGATTCCCCGATGCCTTGCGCATCGCGCAACATGCCGGCCTCGTCGCGACCGTGCCACGCTCCTGCCTGGGCAATGCACTGACCGCGACCGACACGACCACCCCGGGCCTGGTGTCATTCGAGCTGCCGCTGGAAACGCCGCCTTTCACCATCTGCGCCATCTGGCATCCGCGCATGGATGCAGACCCGGCGCATCGCTGGCTGCGCGATGTCGTCGTGTCACTGTGCCGGCAGGCTTATCCCGATTGACGTGCGCTGCTCATGAATTGACCAGTGAAACGCAAGTCGTTGACTGCCAAAGCGCGATCCGACTTGTCCACACCCTTATGCAGTGCGTATCCACATTCCATGTGGATAACCGGCTTCTGTAGGAGCGCGCCTTGCGCGCGACCGGGGTTGTCGCGGAAACCGGTCGCGCGCAAGGCGCGCTCCTACAGTGGTTACGTTTTAACCATTGCAACGCAACCTGCTGACACGAAAGACCGGTTCCGGCTTATCCACACCCTTATGCAGCGCGTATCCACACTCCATGTGGATAACCAGCTTCTGTAGGAGCGCGCCTTGCGCGCGACCGGGGGTTGTCGCGCTGACCGGTCGCGCGCAAGGCGCGCTCCTACAGTGGTTACGTTTTAACCATTGCAACGCAACCTGCTGACACGAAAGACCGGTTCCGGCTTATCCACACCCTTATGCAGCGCGTATCCACACTCCATGTGGATAACCAGCTTCTGTAGGAGCGCGCCTTGCGCGCGACCGGGGTTGTCGCGGAAACCGGTCGCGCGCAAGGCGCGCTCCTACAGTGGTTACGTTTTAACCATTGCAACGCAACCTGCTGACACGCAAGCTCGGTTCCGGCTTATCCACACCCTTATGCAGCGCGTATCCACACTCCATGTGGATAACCAGCTTCTGTAGGAGCGCGCCTCGCGCGCGACCGGTCAGCACGACGACCCCGGTCGCGCGCAAGGCGCGCTCCTACAGTGGTCACGGTTTGACCAAGGCAATGCAAGCTACTGACACGAAAGCCCGCTCCCGGCTTATCCACACCCTTATGCAGTGGCTTTCCACATTCCATGTGGATAACGCGAGCTAGAGCAACGCCCAGCCCAGCAAGCCCACCACGATGAAAAAGGGAATCGACCAGATATGAAACGCAAGCCATGCCTTGCGCTCACCAAGCAGGCGCAAGGCAATCAGGTTTGCGAGCGAACCAAGCACCACGCCGAATCCGCCTGCATTCACGCCCCACGCAAGCGTGCGCCAGTCATGCGAGTACTCGCTGAGCAGGATGGTCGCCGGCACATTGCTCATCACCTGGGATACCAATGCGCTGGTGACGTAGAGATGCCCCGGATGATCCAGACCCAGGCCACCGATGAAATCACGAATCACCTGGAGCCCGGCCAGCAGCTTCAGGTCGATGAACATCAGCACGAAGGTTAGCAACAGCCCCCAGTCGATCGCAACGACGATACGCGGCCGAAACGCCAGAAATACGACAAAGACACCGAGCAAGGCCCAGCCTGCCATGTGCATGTCGGCAAGCACGATGAAAGGCAGGTACAGCACTGCCGCGACGATCAGCATGCGGTGATCCACCTGCTCGTCGCCACGGTCGTGCACTTCGAGGCGCGTTGCGGGAAAAGCAAAAGCCGTTACAACCAGCAACAAACCTAGCGCCAAGGCCACCAGCGGCAACATCGCCAGCACGAAGCCGCCGAAGCCGTTGCCCCACTGCTGCCACAGGAACAGATTCTGCGGGTTACCGATGGGCGTAAGCATCGAGCCAGCATTGACGGCCAGCGCCTCGAAGATCACCAGCTTGGTCGCCGGCATGCGCGCGATGCGGCACATGCTGAGTGTCAACGGCACCATGACAAAGAGCGAGACGTCGTTGGTCAGCAGCATCGACAGCAGCGCCGTGGCCGCGACGAGGCCGAGCGCCGCGATGCGACGAGTGGCCGTGCGATCGATCAGCCAGTGACCCGCCACATGCAGGGCGCCGCTCGTCTCCACTGCCTTGGTGAGCAGTAGCAAACCTGTAAGTGCCGCGATAGTCGGCCAGTCGACCAGCCCGGGCCATTCGGGCAGGCGCGACGGCAGCGCGATCGCGAACACGACCGACGCTGCCAGGAGCGTGAGGAACAACATGTCGCGGCGTAATCCGCGCAGCGACTCCGGCAACCAGTTCATCCGCAGATTCCCACCCAAGATGGGCAGATGATAGTGGCCGCGATCGTCGCGGCCACGTGCAGGCATGAATCAATCCTGCTTCGGCACATCCAGCTTGCCGCCGACGTTTTCCTTCGTGTAGTTCAGGTCGCCGCTGCCCTTCTTGCGCACCGTGAGATTCTTCTCGACATGACCGACAGCCAGGCTGCCCGAGCCGATGCGGTCCACGGACAGGCTGCCCTTCACGCCGCCAATCTCGGCGTCACCGGAGCCGATGGTGTCCACCCTGGCATCGCCGGCAATCTCATTGGCACGCAGGTCACCCGAGCCTACCGCCGTCACATTGAGGGGACCAATGCCGCGGAAGGCGGCTTCACCCGAACCCACCTTCACGGTGACCGGTCCGGCGATGTCGTTGGCTTCAAGCTCGCCTGACCCGACCTGGGTGTCCAACGACTTCAGGCCGCGCACCTTGGCGCTGCCCGAGCCCACCTCCAGCTCGACCGGGATGCTGGCCGGAATGGCCACGTTGGCCTTGAGGTCGGTGTAGTGGCTACCGAATCCCCAGCTGCTCTCCTTGCTTTCCAGGGCAATGGTCAGCGTGTCGCCGTTCTTCTGCTGGGTAACCGCCAGGCCGTCGAGCAGCTTCTGGTCCGATGCGCATGCCTTGCCGCTCACGCTGCCACGCGTGCCGCTGCCCTTGGCTTCCACCGTGAGGTCGAAGGCGTTGGTGACGAAGTGCACCTTGCTGATACCGCTCAGGTCGAGATCGAGATTGCGGTCGGCGTGAAACTCGCAGTGATTGCTGGCAAATGCCGCCGCGGGTGCCAGCAGGAGGGCGGCGAGGATGAGTTGACGCATGGATGAAGCCTCCGTGGAAGTCTGGGCCGGTAGAGATGAGCGGCTGGACAGCCAAACGTTACAGGATGGAATTTCGCCGACACGAGCATGCCGGAAGTGGTCGCCGGTGTTTATCGGTCTTTCGGCACGTCTACCGTGCCGCCGATGCCGGAGTAGTTGATGCTGCCGCTGCCCTTGTGGTCCACGGCGAGGCTTCCCTTCACGTCGCTGACCGTGAGGCCGCCCGAGGCCACGCCACGCGCGCTGACGTTACCGTTTACCCCGCTGACCCGCAGGGAACCCGAGGCCACGGATCCCAGCGTGGCATTGCCGCGGATCTGGCGGGCATCGAGCGACCCGGACGCGACGCTTTCGACATTCAAGGAGCCGATGTCGGTGAACGTCGCCTGCCCGGAAGCCACCCGTGCACCGACCTGGCCCTTGACACCCTCGGCCTTGAGCAGGCCGGAGGCGACGGTGGTGTCCAGCGACGCCACGCTGCGCACCTTCGCGGTACCCGAAGCCACTTCGACGCGAACCGGCACGCCGGCTGGCACGCTGGCCGTTACGCGCAGGTCGTTATAGCCGCTGTTCCAATGCCACTGGGGAGCAAAATTTCCCAGGGTGACCGTCAGCACGTCGCCGTCCCGGCTCTGGGTGATGACCAGATTCTCCAGGGCATCCTTGTCGGATGCACAAGCCTTTCCATCGGCCGAACCACGATTACCAGAGGCATTTCCGGCAACCTCCAGCTCGTAAGAACCGGTGAGGAAACGCACCTGGCGCACGCCCGAAAAATCGAGGTCGAGATGGCGGTCGGCGTGAAATTCGCAACGGCCATCGGCCATGGCAACGGCGGGGACAAGCAACAGCAAGGCAAACAGTGACTGACGCATGGGTAAATCCTCCGGGGGCGTGTCTGACCCGGGCATGGATGCCGCCCGACCGCAAAAGGTTGCATACCGGGAGTTCCCGCGAATCTGAGCGAACGCCAACGTAACGGTCAACCGTCGTCGTTACGGCACGTTTTTCCCCGTGCAAGCCCAACCCGGAGACATCTCATGCAACGCAAGACCCTTATCGCCAGCGCAGTTTCACTCCTCCTTGCCGGTTCGGCCGCCTTCGCGTTCGCGCAGGATGCCGCCCCGCAAGCTCCGGCCGCTCCGGCCGCACACAGTGCCCCGCAGGGCCAGGGCCAGGGTCAGAAGTGGGGCCGCGGCCCCGGTGGCGACCACGGTAAGGGCGGCTGGAGCCAGCACGGCCACGGCGGCATGCGCAGTGGCGTAATCGGCGACATCCGCGGCCTGGAACGCCTGTACATCATGTCCGGTCGCCAGAAGGAACTGCCCGCGCTGTACAACGACATCCTCGCCAAGTCGCAGAACCCGCGCGTGCGTGACTACGCTTACCGTCACCTGGCCCGCACGCAGATGCAGCCGCAAAACGTAGACGCCGCCATCGCCACGATGCGCAAGAGCCTCGACGAGAGCCTCGCGCAGGACCAGAAGCGCCACCAGGAAATGGAAGCCTTCAAGGCACGCATGCAGCAGCGCGCATCGGCAAAGACCCCCGATAGCAAGTAAGACCGCTGCGAGCACGAGAAACGGAGCCTCATGGCTCCGTTTCTTTTTCGCCCCGATATGCGTTGTAGGAGCGTGCTTGCGCGCGACCGTTTGATACGCCGCATCGCCAGTTGAAAGAGGCATCCCTACCGAAGGGGTAGGAGCCGATCGTATCGGCGATGTTGCGCTCCGTAGGAACCCAGCCCATGTGGTGTTTCGCTCCGTAGGGAAGGCTCGGCTTACGGCCTCGCATCGGCGCGTGAGGCGTGGCGTTGCAGAGGCGACGGGGGCGGCCCTTGGCGCTCCGGCCTGCGGTGTCCCTCGGGAAAGGAGAGCCGCTACGCGGCTCAGTGTCTTATGGCTTCGCCCCTTCGGGCCCGGGGAGTGGGCGGGGTTTCCTGACTCGGCCTCCGTGCCTCGGCAGGAAAGGCCGGCCTTCCTGGCCGGCCCCGCTACGCGGCCTTTTCCGCCCGCTCCCCTCACCTCCATCAAGTCGCGCCAAGGGCCGCCCCCGTCGCCTCTGCCGATCTCATGGTGATCGTGTGGAAAAACCTCTGGGGTTACTGCACCCCTGTAGGAGCGCGCCTGCGCGCGACCGGTTATCGCGAATACCTTCATCGTTTCGATTCATCCGGTCGCGCGCAAGCACGCTCCTACAACGTAACGCTGCTACCGGAGGGGTAGGAGCCGATCGCATCGGCGATGGATGCTCGCCATATCGCCCACGGCGTACGACCCGGCAATAAACACCACAAACGACAGCACTGAAAACATCCGCGCCCCCGTCACCAGTGAACACGCCCCGCCATAGCTGCTCAGGTAGATAAGCAGGTTCACCACCAGCAACATCAGCGCGACACCCACTTCCCACAGCCCCACGATCATTTCGCGCCTCCCAGCGCACGCACCTCGCCCCATATGCGCCGCCCGTTCGCCTGCCTGATGCATTGCAGACGCATGCGATACAGCACGTTGACGCCCGACATCGCCCGGGCGACACCGCGTTGATTCGGCAACTCGGTTTCGGCCATGTATTCCGTAAAGACGCACTGCATCGCATCGGTATACGCCTTTCATGCGGTCGAATCGGCTTTGGCGCCGATCGATTCGATATCCATCGTGCGACACGCGCCCCCTCTAGGAGCGCGCCTTGCGCGCGACCGGTTGAACGGCAACGATGATGTTCTGCGCGATGAATGGTCGCGCGCAAGCGCGCTCCTACACGACAGTAGTTGCGTCAGGTTAGTCGTGAGGTGGCGCCGGTCGCATCGGCGATCCGTCTTGCGACACCGCATCCCTGTAGGAGCGTGCTTGCGCGCGACCGGTTGGATCGAAACGATGATGGTTTTCGCGACAACCGGTCGCGCGCAGGCGCGCTCCTACAAGATCACCGTGAGATGGGTAGAGGCGGCGGGGGTGGCCCTTGGCGCGAGGTGATGGAGGTGAGGGGAGTGGGCGGAAAAGGCCGCGAAGCGGGGCCGGCCAGGAAGGCCGGCCTTTCCTGCCGAGGCACGGAGGCCGAGTCGAAAAGCCCCGCCCGCTCCCCGGGCCCGAAGGGGCGCAGCCATAAGACACCGAGCCGCGCAGCGGCTCCTCCTTTCCCGAGGGACACCGCAGGCCGGCGCGCCAAGGGCCGCACCCGTCGCCTCCAGGCGACCACGCCACACGCGCCGAGTGCGAGGCCAATAGGCGAGCCCTTACTACGGAGCGGAAACCCACACGGGCTGACGTTCCTATGGAGCGCAACATCGCCGATGCGATCGGCTCCCACACCTTCGGTAGGGAGACAGTTTTAATTGGTGACGCAGCGTATCAAACGGTCGCGCGCAAGCACGCTCCTACTCTTTGCTTTTTACTTTTGCCCACAGCGATTCCTGCTCTTGCAGTGGGTAGGATGCGAGTGTTCGACCGTCTTGCGCGGCCAGTGTTTCCATGGCACGGAAGCGGCGTTCGAACTTTGCGTTGGCGCCGCGCAAGGCGCGGGAGACATCTACCTTTGCGTGTCTTGCCAGGTTGGCGGCTACGAACAGCAGGTCGCCGATTTCGTCGGCGAGGCGTTCTTCCACGGCGCCGTTGTCGAATTCGTGGCGGACTTCGTCCAGTTCTTCGGCCAGCTTGTCGAGTACCGGGCGGTGGTCGGGCCAGTCGAAGCCGACGTTGGCGGCGCGTTTTTGCAGCTTCACTGCGCGCTGCCATTCGGGCAATCCGTGAGAGATGCCTGCCAGTGCGCTGGTGTCGTCACCGCCTTTTGCCTTGCGTTCTTCCGCCTTCAGGCGATCCCAGTCGCGGGAACGCGCGCTGTCGCTTTCGTGCGTGAGGTCGCCGAACACGTGGGGATGACGGCGTTCCATCTTGTCGCAGATGGCCTGCACTACATCGCCGAAGGTGAAGTGACCGCCCTCTTCGGCCATGCGCGAATGGAATACCACCTGCAACAGCAAGTCGCCCAGTTCATCACGCAGGTCGTGCATGTCGTTGCGGTCGATGGCGTCGGCCACCTCGTAGGCTTCCTCGATCGTATAGGGTGCAATTGTCGAGAAATTCTGACGCAGGTCCCATGGACAACCTCCTTCGGGATCGCGCAGGCGAGCCATGATCGCGAGGAGGTCGTCGACGGGTCGGGTCATGCGTGGTCGTCCGGATCGATGAGGCGTGCCGTCCAGTCGACGGTGGTGTCGCCGCAGGCGATGAATTCGGGATTGATGAGCGAATCGCGCGTGTTGTAACGGAAGGGACGCCCGGCCAGGTCGAGTACGGCGCCGCCGGCTTCTTCCATCACGCATTGCGCCGCCGCCGTGTCCCACTCGGACGTGGCGCCCAGGCGCAGGTAGATGTCGGCGTCGCCGCGTGCGATCACACAGAACTTCAGCGACGAACCCAGCGCAAAGGTTTCGTGCTCGCCCAGGCGGTCGAGCAATGCGCCTGCCCGTGCGCCGGCGTGCGAACGGCTTCCCGTGACGCGCAGGCGCCCATCGGCGCGGCGCGTGCGGATGCGCTCCTTTTCCGCACCCGGTTCGCGCTGGCGCCAGGCGCCGGCACCGCTGGCTGCGAAGTACGTATCGCCACCGACCGGCGCGAGCACGACGCCCAGGACCGGGCGATGATCTTCGATGAGTGCGATGTTCACGGTGAACTCGCCGTTGCGCTTGACGAATTCACGCGTGCCATCAAGCGGATCGACCAGCCAGTGCCGACGCCAGGTGCGGCGCTCGGACCAGGGCGCGGCAAGCGCCTCTTCGGAAATCACCGGCACGCCCGGGGCAATCTCACGCAACCCTTCGGCAATGATGCGCTGGGCGGCGAGGTCGGCGGCGGTGACGGGGGAATCGTCGTCCTTGCGGACTACTTCGAAATCCTGCGCGTAGATCGCCAGGATGGCCTCGGCGGCACGTCGTGCGATGGCACACACGGCATCGAGGCACTGGGCGGGGGCCGGCGACATCACGAGGGACGATAGCGACCGGCGAGGAATTCGCGGGCCATGAACAGGGCGGCGATGGAGCGGCCGTCCGTGACGTCGTCGCGGGCGATCAGCTCGTGCAGTTTATCCATCCGCCAGGGCACCACTTCGAGTTCTTCCGGTTCGTCGCCGGGCAGGCGCTCGGGGTAGAGATCTTGCGCGAGCATCACCTGGATGGTGTGGCTCATGTACGAAGGCGACAGCGACAGCGTGCCCAGGAACTGCACGCTGCGCGCGCCGAAGCCGATTTCTTCCTTCAGTTCGCGGTCGGCGGCCTGTTCGGCGGTTTCGCCTTCGTCGATGCGCCCTTTGGGTGCGCCCAGTTCGTAGCTGTCGATGCCGACGCCATACTCGCGCACCAGCAATACCGTGTCGGCATCGCGCATGGCGACGATAAGCACGGCGCCATGGCCGCCGCTATGCAGTCGATGGAAGGTACGACGCTCGCCGTTGGAGAATTCGAGATCGACCTCCTCCACACGGCGGAAATGGTCTTGTGGCGCGTCACGTGTGGCGAGGATGGTCGGGCGCTTGTTCATCGGTCGATTGTAGCGCCCCGGAATCGCGACAGTGCTTCGGCATGGATGGCCGGCGTGCCGGCGAGCACGCTGCGGGTATCCAGACCGATCTGGCCACCGTCCAGATCGGTAAAGACGCCACCCGCCTCGCGCACGATCACGGCCAGCGCAGCGATGTCGAGGATGTTGAGATCGGATTCCACCACGAGGTCGAGGCTGCCGCGTGCAAGCAGGTGGTAGTGGCAGAAATCGCCATAGCCGCGGATACGGTTGCTGTCGCGGATCATGGCGCCCAGCACATTCCAGCGTGCATCGGAGGTCAGTGTCTTCACGTTGCCGGTGGAAATCGCGGCCTGCGAGAACGCGGTGGTATCCGCGACGCGGACGGGCTCGCCATCCAGGAAGGCGCCACGTCCGCGCACCGCCCACATGCGTTCGTCATAGACCGGCGCGGAGGAGACACCCAGCACCAGCTCGCCACGGTGCATCAGGGCGATCTGGGTGGAGAAGAACGGCGTGCGGCGCACGAAGCTCTTGGTGCCGTCGAGCGGATCGACCAGCCAGAGCCATTCGCGCGAGGTGTCGTCCGCGCCGTATTCCTCGCCGTAGATGCCTGCCTCGGGCAGCGCGCGGGCCAGGATCTCGCGGATCGCCAGTTCGGCCTCGCGGTCGGCCACGGTCACCGGCGTGTCGTCGCCCTTGACGATGACGTCCACGCCCGAGCGCCAGTAATGAAGAATGATGTCGGCGGCGGCGCCTGCGGCATCGCGGGCGGCGGCCAGGGCCTTGTCGAGGGTATCGGTCATGGGTCGAGGGTGGGCGCCAGGCCCGCCTTGCGCTGGAGGGTGACGGAGCCGTCGCGGGCCACGGGGCCGAAACGGGCGATGAGATGGGTGAGTGCGCTGTCGGCAATGCGTGGTACGAGGCGCCCCTGGAAACGCCAGCCCAGCGGCGAGCCGGCCAGGGCGGCAGTGACGGCAAGCGAGCCCTCGCCGTCGTCACGCAGGTCGGCGCGCAGCACGCCCGCATCGCTGCGTGCCTTGAGGGCGATGCCGCCGAGGGCGACGTGGCCTTCGGGCGTTTTCACCGCCGCGGCGCGCCAGCGCACGTCGGCATCCAGCGCCATGGGCCAGTTGTTCTGCAACTCGGCGCGCGGCACCGTGCCTTCGACCACGCCCACCGGCACCAGCTCCGGCGGCAGTGCGGGGCCGGTCAGCACGGCGGCGTCCAGGCGGAAGTCCACGCCGGTCCAGGTCATGCGATCGGGGTCGGTGCGGTCGAGGTGGCCGTCGAAGCGGCCCGACTGTCCGTTCAGATGGATATCCAGATGGGTGCGGCCCAGGATCGCATCGCGCCCCAGCCGCCAGCGCAACTCGCCCAGCTCACGGCCACTGGCCGTTGCCACCCGGCCGGCGCGACCGTCCCAGGCGGTGCCCGAGACGTCTTCCAGCACCAGGCCGTGCGCCCGCGCAGTGATGAAGGCTGCGGCGACACTGGCCGGCAGGAACCAGTAAAGCAGCCCTGCGCCGAGCGCCAGCAGCACGACCGTCAGGCCGATCCAGCGGAACCACTTCAAACCGTCACCTCGAAACGTTCACTTGAGAAGCGGTCGGCGGAGGGGGGATCATGGGCGGATGACCGACGCCCTTTTCACCGCTCCGGCGGCCGACGCGCTCGTGGCGCGAGACCTTTCGACCCTCTGGCACCCGTGCACCCAGATGCACGACCACGAAACCCTTCCGATGGTACCCGTCCTTCGTGGCGAAGGGGCGTGGCTCGTCGGAACGGACGGTAAACGCTACCTCGACGCGGTAAGTTCCTGGTGGACCAACCTGTTCGGCCATGCGGAACCCCGCATCGGCGCCGCCCTGAAGGACCAGCTCGACAAGCTGGAACACGTGATCTTCGCCGGCTTCACCCACGAACCGGCAGTGGAGCTGGCCGAAGAGCTGGTGCGGATCACCCCGAAGGGACTGGATCGCGTCTTCCTCGCGGACAACGGCTCGGCGGCCATCGAAGTGGCCCTGAAGATGAGCTTCCATTACTGGCTCAACCGCGGCCACGGCGAGAAGACCCGCTTCATCGCACTCACCGGCAGCTACCACGGCGAAACCCTGGGCGCGCTCTCGGTGAGCGACGTGGCGCTGTATCGCAAGACCTACGCCCCGTTGCTGCTCACACCGGAACTGGCACCGTCGCCGGATACCTACGAAGGCGAACCGGGCGAATCGCCGCGCGATATCGCAGAGCGCCGCCTCGGCGAGATGCGCACGCTGCTGGAACGCCATGCGCACGAAACCTGCGCGGTCATCGTCGAGCCGCTGGTGCAATGCGCAGGTGGCATGCGCATGTACGATCCGTCCTATCTCACCGGCCTGCGCAAGCTGTGCGACGAGTTCGACGTGCACTTCATCGCCGACGAGATCGCCGTGGGCTTCGGGCGCACGGGCACCTTGTTCGCCTGCGAACAGGCCGGTGTATCGCCCGATTTCATGTGCCTGTCGAAGGGGCTTACCGGCGGTTTCCTGCCGCTGTCGGCCGTGCTCACCACGAAGGACGTCTACGAGGCCTTCTACGCCGAATACGCTGCGGGCAAGGCTTTCCTGCACTCGCATAGCTACACGGGCAACCCGCTGGCCTGCCGCGCGGCCACCGCCACGCTGAAGATCTTCCGCGACGATCCCGTGCTGGAACGCAATCGCGAGCTGGCGGCGCATATGGCCGCGCGCATCGCGCCGCTCAACGCTCATCCGAACGTGGCCCACGTGCGCCAGACCGGCATGATCGCCGCCATCGAACTGGTCGCCGACAAGGCCACCCGCACGCCCTTCCCTGCCGGTGACCGTCGCGGTCTGCGGGTTTACCGGCATGGGCTGGAAAACGGTGCCTTGCTGCGACCGCTGGGCAACATCGTCTACTTCATGCCGCCTTACGTGGTGACGAAGGACGAGATCGATTTCATGGTGGATACCGCCATCGCCGGTATCGCAAAGGCCGTGGCCTAACGGCGCGAAGCAGCCACGGGCAGTTCGCCGAGGCGATGCATCTCGCCTTCGGCAAACAGCTGAGGATGCGACAGGTAGTCCATCGCGAAACCATGGGCATCGGCGCCCCAGAACAGCTCGCCGTCGATGGCGAGCGTGGGGACGCCGAAAACCCGGTCTTCGAGTGCAAGCTCGAAGTTCCGTTGCAAGGCGGCCTTGACCTCGGATGACGACAGCGCTGCCTGCATGTCGTCGATGCCCAGTGCCGTCGCCAGTGGCGCCAGGGCGTCGGCGCTGTCTGCCGCGCGGCCGTGCGCCCAGATCCATTCGAAGAGCGTACCCACCACATCCATGCTGGTACCGGCGGCGATGCACAGGCGCAGTGCGGGCAGCGGATTGAACGGATGGGCCGGCGGGAATTTGAGGGGCGTGCCGGCCTGACGGGCCCGCCACAGGGCATAGCGATAGGTGAACTCGCGCTTGCGCGGGATTTCCGCCGGACCGCGCTGTTCGAGCTGGTTGAGCAGGGCGCCGAAGAGGATGGGCCGGAGGGTCACCTCGCGTTCCCCGGCCAGCTTGCGGATGGCGGGCCACTGGAGCCAGCAGAACGGCGAGACGAAATCGAAGTACCAGACGATCGACATGCCTTGGGCTCCCTCGCGAGTGGGCCGACGATAGCGGGGCCCGGGGCTGGCTACAATGTGCGATCCATCGAATGCGTCAGACTGCCCCATGCGCACCATCCGTATCCATGTCGACCGCCCGCTCGCCAGCGGCACGGACTTCACCCTTCCCGCCCAGGCCGCAGAGCACGTCGCCCGGGTGCTTCGGCTTGATGTCGGCGCTCCTGTGGTGCTCTTTTCCGGCGACGACGGCCTGGAATACGACGCTACGCTGAGTGCCGTGGGCAAACGGGAGGTGGTTGCCACCGTTGGCGAAGGTCGCGCGGTGGAGAACGAGTCGCCGTTGGCGCTCACCCTGGCCCAGGGCGTGGCCCGTGGCGAGAAGATGGACCTGATCGTGCAGAAGGCCACGGAGCTGGGTATCGCGCGGATCGTGCCGATTCTTACCGAGCGTTCCGAGGTGAAGCTCGATGCGTCGCGTGCCGAAAAGCGGTTGCTGCACTGGCGTGCCGTGGCGGCCAGCGCGTGCGAGCAGTCCGGTCGGGCGCGGGTGCCGGTGATCGAGCCGGCGGTGTCGTTGGGGGCATGGCTGGGTTCGCTCGGCGAGGGCGGCCCGATGCGACTGGCGTTGTTGCCGGAGGGGTCGAAGCGCCCCGGGGAGCTGGCACTGAAGGACGCCGCGATCCTGGCCATCGGACCGGAAGGCGGCTTCGGTGAGCGGGATCGATCGGCGCTGGCGGCGACGGGGTTTACCGGGTTGAAGCTGGGGCCACGTATCCTGCGCACCGAAACAGCAGGGCTTGCCGCCATCGCGGCATTGCAGGCGCTATACGGCGACGTCTGATCACCCCACCTTCTGTAGGAGCGCGCCTTGCGCGCGACAGCCTATGGAACGGTGACGCGATAACCGGTCGCGCGCAGGCGCGCTCCTACATCGTCATAGGCGATCACAGGGCTTTTGTAGGAGCGCGCCTTGCGCGCGACAGGGCTATGGAACGGTGACGCGATGACCGGTCGCGCGCGAGGCGCGCTCCTACATCGTCATAGGCGGTCACAGGGCTTTTGTAGGAGCGCGCCTTGCGCGCGACAGGGCTATGGAACGGTGACGCGATGACCGGTCGCGCGCAGGCGCGCTCCTACATCGTCATAGGCGGTCACAGGGCTTTTGTAGGAGCGCGCCTTGCGCGCGACAGGGCTATGGAACGGTGACGCGATAACCGGTCGCGCGCAGGCGCGCTCCTACATCGTCATAGGCGGTCACAGGGCATTTGTAGGAGCGCGCCTTGCGCGCGACAGTCCTATGGAACGCTGACGCAACAACCGGTCGCGCGAGGCGCGCTCCTACATGGTGATCTTGGCGATGCGGGACATCACGTCGTCGGTGAGAAGCGGCAGGGCGTCGAGTGCCAGCAGGTTTTCCGATAGCTGTTCCTTGCGGCTTGCGCCGAGGATGACCGTGGAAACGTGCGGGTTTTTCAGGCACCACGCCAGCGACAGGCGGGCGAGCGGGATGCCGAGTTCTTCGGCGATGGGCGCCAGCGCACGCACCGTTTTCAGTCTGGCGCCATCGTTTTCCAGCAACCCCTTTCGCAGCCATGCGTTGTCTGGCTGCCCCAGCCGCGAGTCGTCGGGGATGCCGTCGTTGTATTTGCCCGTGAGCAAACCCGATGCCAGCGGCGACCAGATCGTGGTGCCCATGCCGTGCTTCTCGTACAGCGAGGCATACTCTTTCTCAACCCGCTCGCGATGCAGCAGGTTGTACTCCGGCTGCTCCATCGACGGTGGTACGAGATGATTCTCGCGCGCCACGCGATGCGCTTCCTCGATCCGCTCCGCCGGCCACTCGCTCGTGCCCCAGTAGAGCACCTTGCCCTGGCGCACCAGCGTATCCATCGCCCACACCGTCTCCAGCACGGGCGTGTCCGGATCGGCACGATGGCAGAAATACATATCGAGGTAATCGACGCGCAGTCGATCCAGCGCCTGGTGGCAGGCATCGAACACATGCTTGCGCGACAGGCCGCGCTGCGTCGGCTTTGGATCCTTGCTGGCGCCGAAGTACACCTTGCTCGATACGCAGTACGCATCGCGCGGCAGGCGCAGGTCGGCGATCACGTCGCCCATCAGCTTTTCGGCTTCGCCGGCGTTGTATGTCTCGGCGTTGTCGAAGAAATTGACGCCGTTGTCGTACGCCAGCGCGATCAGGTCGCGTGCAGCCGATCGCCCCACCTGTCGTCCGAAGGTGACCCATGCACCATAGGACAGGGCGGAGATCTTCAGACCTGTGGAACCGAGGCGACGGTATTGCATGGCAAATTCCTAGCGGATGAGCGAAAGGACGAGGTAAAGCACCACCCCGGCGAAGATACCGGCGATCACGTCGTCGAGCATGACACCCAGGCCGCCTTTCACCCGCCGGTCGAACCAGCCGATGGGTGGCGGCTTGGCCACGTCGAACACGCGGAACAGCACGAAGCCAAGGATCACCGCCCACCACGGCGCGAACAACGCCGGGAGCAAGGCAATCCACTGGCCGACGAATTCATCCCAGACGAGGCTGCGATGATCGTCCACGCCCAGGATGCGCCCTGCCCGATCGCAGGCCCACACGCCGATCACGAAAGACACGCCGATCACGACCAGCCATGCCGGCACCGAAAGGCCACGCAGCAGCAGCCACGGCAGGAGGGCCGCCAAAGAACCGGCCGTGCCCTGCGCCTTCGGCGTCAGGCCCGAGCCGAAGCCACAGGCGATCCAGCCTGCCTGCGAGGCCAGCAGGCGGCGCCGATCCGCCGGGTCCAGGACGTATTTGGTGCTGCTCATGCCGCGAAATGGTTCCAGCCCGCACGCGAAGGGGCAAGCGTTTCGCCATCGGTGCCGATGACGCGCACGCCCTGCCCTTCCACGATGCGGCCGATCCGCGTGGCGCCGCAGCCAAGCCGGGCCAGATCGGCGGACAGGTCGCCTGCACGTTCGGCAGGTACGGTGAAGCACAGCTCGTAGTCGTCGCCGCCACCGAGCGCGAAATCAATGGCGTCGGCATCGTGGAAGTGGGCGATCATCGCCGACGAACGCGGCAGCAGGGCCGCATCGATATCGGCACCCACGCCACTCTTCGCACAGATATGGCCCAGATCGGCCACGAGGCCGTCGGACACATCGATGCAGGCCGTGGCGATGCCACGCAGCGCCTGCCCCACCGCCACCCGTGGCGTGGGCCGGTTGAGCCGGCCGATGAGTTCGGCATAAGGCGAGGTATCGGCCTCGGCAAGACAGCGCAGGCCAGCGGCCGCGTCGCCCAGCGTACCGGTGACCATCACCACGTCACCCACGCGCGCAGTGGAGCGCAGCAGTGCTTCGTCCGGTGCGGTGAAACCATGCACCGCGACGGTCACGGTCAACGGACCGCGCGTGGTATCTCCACCGATCAGTGCGAGGCGAAATGGCGTGGCCAGCTCGGCAAAACCGCGGGCAAGGCCATCGATGAAGGCCTCGTCCTGCGTGGGGATCGTGAGCGCCAATAGCGCCCAGGCCGGCGTGGCGCCCATGGCCGCGAGGTCGGAAAGATTCACCGCCAGTGCCTTCCAGCCGATGTCGGCCGGATCGGTACCCACGGGAAAGTGGATACCCTCCACGAGGCTATCCACTGCAATGGCAAGTTCCCGTCCTGCGGGAACCGCGACGATGGCGGCATCGTCGCCTATGCCGATCTTTACGTCGTCGCGGTGCGACTCGGTATGCCGGCGGATGCGTTCGATCAGGTCGAATTCCATGCGTGTCCTGGTGAGGAAGGGCGGATGCCTTTCCTCAGGATCGCTTTTCGGCCGTACGCCAGTGCGTCGCGAGTTTGTCGAGAACACCGTTCACATAGCTGTGGCCGTGATCGGCACCGAAGCGCTTGGTGGCTTCCACCGCTTCATTGATCACCACGCGGTACGGGACGTCCGGACGGTACTTCAGCTCGTAGGCACCCATGCGCAGGGCGGCACGCTCGATGGGGTCGATCTGGCCCACTTCGCGATCCACGAAGGGCTTGATGCCGTCGTCGAGTTCGGCGAGGTGCTGCTCGACGCCACGCAGGATGTCCTCGAAGTATTCGAGGTCGGCCACTTCCATGTCCTGCTCGTGACGGAACTGCGCGATGACCGCGCCCATGCGGCTGCCGCCGACCTGCCAGGCATACAGGGCCTGGAGCGCACGACGGCGGGCGCGCGAACGCGCAGCGAGATCGATGTTGGTCATTTGCCGAGCTTCGAATAGAGGTTGGTCATCTCGATCGCGACCATGGCGGCGTCGGCACCCTTGTTGCCGGCCTTGGTACCGGCACGCTCGATGGCCTGCTCGATGCTGTCGGTGGTGAGCACGCCGAAGCACACGGGCACGCCGGAGGCATAGGCCGCCTGGCCCAGGCCCTTGGCGGCTTCGCCCGCCACGTAGTCGAAATGCGGGGTGGAACCGCGGATGACGGCACCCAGGCCGATCACGGCGGCGTACTTGCCGGAGCCGGCGACCTTGTAGGCGGCCTGCGCGATTTCCCACGCTCCCGGCACGCGAATCAGGTCGATCGCGTCGTCCTTCACGCCGTGGCGGACCAGCGCGTCACGCGCGCCTTCCACCAGCGGCTCGACGACGAACGCATTGAAACGGCCGGCGACGATGGCGAAACGGCCCTTGGGAGTGGCGAAATCGCCTTCGATGATCTTCATGTGGGGTGTCCTGATGGCGGATCGGCCGCCGGGCGGCCGGATATTTTACGGGGTTTTGGGCCGGGGATGCCCGCTGAAGGCCAGCCGGGCCCGCCCGCCGTTCACTTGCAGCGTGCCGGGCACGCCGAACGGAAGGGTGAACTTGGCCGGTGCATGGCCGAACGGCAGGCCGTGGATCACGGGGATGCCACAGGCGGCGGCGATACGCTCGAAGGTAACGGGCAGGTCGTAGCCATTGTCGTAGCCGGCCACCCGGTAGCTGGTGAAATCGCCCAGCACCAGGGCCTTCTGCCGGCCCAGTACGCCTGCATGGATGAGGTGGTAGAGCATGCGCTCGACCCGGTAAGGCGGCTCGGCGATTTCCTCGATGAAGAGAATGCCCCCTTCGATGTGGGGAAAGTACTCCGTGCCCACCAGACTGGTGAGCATGGCGAGGTTGCCGCCCCAAAGGGTGCCCGAGACCTCCAGGTCGTCGCTGTCCGGGGCGTCCCAGGTCGCTTCGGCCTCGTCGGAACCGAGGACATGCCAGAAGTGGTTCCAGGTGAGCGGATCCAGCTCAGGTGCCCCGAAATCCGCACCGAGCATCGGGCCGCCCAGCGTGGTGACGCCGCTACGGGTGAGCAGCGCGCATTGCAGCGCGGTGAAGTCGCTGTGGCCGACCAGGGCCATCGGCGCGCCTTGCAGCCGACGCAGGCCCTCGTAGTCCAGCAGCGGCAACAGGGGATGGGCCCCGTAGCCGCCCCGGATGGCCAGCATCACGTCGGGAAGCGGACGCGATGGATCGGTCAGGGCGTTGATATCCGCCGCCCGCTCCGCGTCCGTGCCGGCGAAACGCAGTTCACGGCGCTCCAGCACCTCCTTGCCCGACAGGCGATGCCCGGCCTCCTCCAGGCGGAGGATGCCGCGACTCATGGCCTCGGCGTTGTGGGGGTAACCGGCGGGTGCGAACAGGCGGATGTCGTAGGAGGCAGGCATGGTGACGTGTTTAACTGGCCTGACCGACCACTTCAAGCCCAAAGCCGGCGATGCCGACGAACTTGCGTGGCGTTCCGATGACCGTGAGACGCTTCACGCCCAGGTCGGCAAGGATCTGGGCGCCCAGTCCGAGCTGGCGCCACTCCTGGTCGTCCTTCGGCGGCGGCTGGGGGGCAGCCTCGCGACGCAGGCGGGCCAGCAGGGCGTCGGGAGTGTCTTCGCCGGACAGCACCAGCAGCACGCCGCGCCCTTCGCCGGCGATGCGACGCAGCGCTTCGGTGACGGTCTGACCCAGGTCGTCGCGCTTCAGGTGCAGCACGTCGGAGAGCGTATTGCGCACATGGACGCGGGTAAGCACGGGGTCGCCGTTGCCGACATCGCCCAGGGTGAGCGCGAAGTGCAGCCCGCGACGGATGGCGTCGCGGAAGGCCACGAGGCGGAACGGACCGAACTCGGTTTCCACGTCTTCGGCGAAGACGCGCTCGATGGTCTTCTCTGTTTCCAGGCGATAGCGGATCAGGTCGGCGATGGTGCCGATCTTCAGGCCATGCTTCGCCGCGAAGGCTTCCAGTTCGGGACGGCGCGCCATGGAGCCGTCGTCGTGCAGGATCTCGATCAGCACGGAGGCCGGTTCGAGGCCGGCCAGCGCCGCGAGGTCACAACCGGCTTCGGTGTGGCCGGCGCGGGTGAGCACGCCACCGGGCTGGGCGGTGAGCGGGAAGACGTGGCCCGGCATGGTGATGTCGGCCGGCGAGGCGTTCTTCGCCACGGCCACCTGCACCGTGCGGGCGCGATCCTGGGCAGAGATGCCCGTGGTTACACCTTCGGCGGCCTCGATGGAGACGGTGAAGTTGGTGTGGTACGGCGAGTTGTTGTCGCTGACCATCGGCTTCAGGCCGAGCTGGCGCGTGCGCTGTTCCGTCAGCGTCAGGCACATCAGCCCGCGGGCTTCCTTCACCATGAAGTTGACGTCTTCCGGGCGCACCTTCTCGGCAGCCATCACGATGTCGCCTTCGTTCTCGCGGTCTTCATCGTCGAGGATCACGACCATGCGCCCGTTGCGCATGTCTTCGAGGATTTCGGGAATGGTATTGAATGGCATGACAGGTCCGGGGTCAGGCGAAGCCGTGCTGTTTCAGGAAGGCCTCGTCGAGGCGCGGCGCTTCGCCTGCCGAAAGCAGGCGTTCGACGTAACGGGCGACCACGTCGACTTCGATGTTTACCGAGTCACCGGGACGGCGCGCGGAGAAGGTGGTCTGATCCACCGTATGCGGAATCAGGTTCACGCCGAAGCGGTTGCCGTTGACTTCGTTCACGGTGAGGCTGGTGCCGTCGATGCAGACCGAACCCTTGTGCGCGATGTAGCGCGCCAGCTCGCGCGGCACTTCGAACGTCCAGCGCAGCGAGCGGCCGTCGGGCACGATGGACACCACCTTGCCGGTGCCGTCGACGTGGCCCGAGACCAGATGGCCGCCCAGGCGGTCGGCGAGGCGCAGCGCCTTTTCGAGATTCACCGCATCGCCGGCCTTGTAGTTGCCTAGCGAGGTATGAGCGAGGGTTTCGTTGGAGACGTCCGCGGCGAAGCTATGGGTGTCGAACTCGATCACGGTGAGGCACACGCCGGACACGGCGATGCTGTCGCCCAGGGCGACGTCGGTCATGTCGAGGGTGGCGGTGTCCACGACGAGGCGGACGTCGCCGCCGCGCGGTTCGAGTCGCGAAATGCGACCGACGGCCTGGATGATGCCGGTGAACATGTCAGTGGCCTCCCATGGGGAAGGCGACGGTGCAGCTTTGGTTTTTCATGAAACGTTTCCCGCGGTGGTGAGCGAAAAACGCCCCAAGGCGCATGGCGGCATGCCTCCCCGCAAGGGGATGCCTGTCGCCGTCTTCTTTCATCCGGACTGTGACCGTCGGCTCCGGCATTCGACCGGATCTGCTGACCTCCCGGCAGGACCGGGAGCGCTCGCGGGCTCGCTTCCCGAAGGAAACCTACCGCCGGTGGGGAATTTCGCCCCGCCCTGAAGACGCTGTGAGGCGCAAGGATAGCATGGGCTTTCCGTGCGCCATGGCGGGATGGGGGGCTTCTATGCACCTTTCAAGCCCCCGCTACGGAATCCTGCCGGCCGCCGATCTCCTGTAGGAGCGGGCCTTGCCCGCGACCCCTGCGAAGACCCACGGTGACTAATGACGCAGGCGCCACCGGGCAGGCGCTAAACGCTCGCCTGATGACGCACAAAGCCTCATTCGCAGGGAACCGATGCTGAGGGGGCGCGGGCGAGGCCCGCTCCTACAATGAGCGTCGTCGCCTAGGTATGACGGGGTGGCTTCAGCACCTGATCCATCACCTGGCTCGTCCGCGCGGCTGATTCACCGGTGGAGGGACATCCCCCGCGCCCCAGCAAGGCATCGACCACGGTGCTGATCAATGGTTGTTGGATATGCAAGGGATTGGCGATGCGAAGCTCTTCCACCTTTCCGTTGGATTCGACGCGGATCGGACCATCGCCGAACGTGGCGAATACCAGCCGGCCACGGTCGCCCACGATCTCCACGCGATCCTCGCGCCGGTCTGCCCCGAAATTCCACAGGCCCGTGCCGAGTATCCCGCTGCCAAAGGCGAATGCCATGGCCACGGTATCTTCGGCCGGATAGGCGGCCATCTGGTTCGCGCTCATGCCACGTACGTCGACGATCGGGCCCAGCAGGAAATCGAGGATGTCGAGCGTGTGGCAGCCGATATCCACGAAGATGCCGCCACCGGAGAGTTCGGGGCGCACCGTCCAGGGGAGGTTGGCCGGGTCGCGGTAGCGCGCTTCCAGCGGGTGGTGCAGCAGCACGTTCACCAGGCGCGGCGTACCGATGACGCCGTCGCGAAGCAGGCTGGCGAGGGTGGTGAAACGGGGCAGCGCCCGGCGGTAGTACGCAACGAATACAGGTACGTTCGCGGCCTTTCCCGCCTCCACGATGTCCATGCATTCGCGATGATTCATCGCCATGGGTTTTTCGAGGTAGACGGGCTTGCCGGCGGCGATGGCCTTCAGCGCATAGTCGCGATGACTCGACGGCGGGGTTGCAACGTAGACGGCATCGACCTGCGGATCGGCGATCAGCGCTTCGGCGTTGTCGTACCAGCAAGGAACATGGTGGCGCGTTGCGTAGTCACGCGCCTTGTCCGCATCGCGACGCATGACGGCAACCAGCGATGAGTCGGGGACTTTGGAAAAAGCGGGGCCGCTCTTTACCTCGGTCACCGCGCCGCACCCGATAATGCCCCACCCCACGTGCATCATGACCACGCACCGCCCTGCTCGACGCCGGGTTCCGTGGCACGTCCATCCCGCCCACGACCCGTCGTTCCTGCGAAAGCAGGAACCCAGCGCGGAGCGTGGGGACGGGCCGCAGAGCCGATTCGGCGCTCTCGCGACAACCGCAGACCGGGGCGCTGGATTCCTGCGTACGCAGGAATGACGGTAGGCGGGGGTGCGATCACGGTACGGCTCATGCACATAGGCGGGGGTGCGATCACGGTACGGCTCGTGCGCATAGGCGGGAGTGCGATCACGTTACGGCTCGTGTGCATTAGGTGGCGTGCGATCACGTTACGGCCCATGTGCAGGATTCACGGCAGGGTGGAGTGCGATGGCCATTCAGGCTTTCGCTGCCGGGCGCATCAGCAGGCGCATGTCGTCGCCTACCTGGCGTCGGTCGAGGGTTTCCATCTGCCAGCGTGAAGCCATGTCGTCCAGCGGTGGCAGTTCGAGCATGGGCCTTGCGGTGCTTCCCAGCAGGACGGGAGCCACGTAGACGAGCAGTTCGTCGGCCAGCCCCTTCGCGAGCAAGGCACCACACAACACCGGGCCGGCTTCGACGTGTACCTCGTTGATGTCGTTCAATGCCAGCCAGTGCAGGGCCGCGTGCAGATCGAGGCCACCATCGTCGCGGCGGATCCCTACACGTCTGGCCTCTTGCAGATGCGCCGGAACCTCGGCGGCCGCTGCATGAAACAACACCGTGGGTGCGTTTTCATCGAGCACGTTGGCGCCGGCAGGCGTACGCAGGTGTGTATCCAGGATCGCGCGCAGCGGCGGCACGAAGGCTTCGCCTGCGGGCAGGCGCACCGTGAGGTGGGGATTGTCCGCGAGCACCGTGCCACTGGCCGACAGGATGGCCGAAGCCCGGGCGCGCCAGCGCTGCACGTCGGCACGCGCCGCATCGCCGGTGATCCATTTCGACGAGCCGTCAGCCAGCGCAGTGCGGCCATCGAGGCTCATGGCGAGCTTGACCCGCACCCACGGGCGTCCGCGCTGGATACGGCTGAAGAAGCCGATGTTCAACTCATGCGCCGCGTCGCGCATCAGCCCCACCTGCACGCCGATACCAGCGGCACGCAGCTTTTCGATGCCCTTGCCGGCCACCTTGTCGAAGGGATCTTCATGCGCAATGACGACACGCCCTACCCCGGCGGTAATCAGGGCATCCGCACAGGGCGGCGTACGACCGTGATGGGCGCAGGGTTCCAGCGTGACGTAGGCCGTGGCACCACGGGCCGCTTCGCCCGCTTCGCACAGGGCGAACACCTCGGCATGGGGCTGGCCGGCCTTGGGATGCCAGCCGGTGCCGAGCACGGTCTCGCCGCGGGCGATGACGCAGCCGACGCGGGGGTTGGGCTGGGTGGTATGCAGGCCACGCTCCGCCAGGCGCAGGGCATGCGCCATGTGGACGTGGTCGAGAGCGGGAAAGAAGGGCTTGGACATGCCGCCATTCTCGCAGATCGAAAGCCCCTTCCCCTCCCCCGAAGGAACAGGAGCCTGACATGTAGGAGCGCGCCTCGCGCGCGACCGGGCTGGAACGGAATGCTGAGGTATGAAACGAGCGGGATCGCCTGTGCCGGTCGCGCGCGAGGCGCGCTCCTACAGGGAACTTAGCCTTTGCGGCCGCGCTTGGTGACGTCAAGCAGGGGGAGTTGCAGGCCTTCAATCTTAGGAAGATCG
This sequence comes from Luteibacter anthropi, assembly GCF_023699965.1. Lineage (NCBI taxonomy): Bacteria > Pseudomonadati > Pseudomonadota > Gammaproteobacteria > Lysobacterales > Rhodanobacteraceae > Luteibacter > Luteibacter anthropi. The sequence goes on along the minus strand of NZ_CP077072.1, from coordinate 2,589,138 downwards.
CGTTCCAGTTTCTCGATTTCCTCGCGGAAGGCGTGCACATCCTCGAAGCGGCGGTACACCGACGCGAAACGCACGTAGGCCACCTGGTCGAGCGCCTTCAGCTCACGCATCACCAGCTCGCCCACCTGCCGCGACGGCACCTCGCGCTCGCCACAGCGGCGCAGGTCGTTGGTGACGGCACGCACGGCCGAATCCACCGCGTCGCTGGCCACCGGACGCTTCTGCAGGGCGCGCTCGAAGCTCACCCGCAGCTTGTGTTCGTCGAACGGCTCCCGGCGATCGCCTGACTTGACGATCGCCGGGAGCTTCAGCTCGGCAGTCTCGAAGGTATTGAAGCGTTCGCCGCATTGCGGGCACTCGCGCCGCCGCCGCACCGTGCCACCGTCTTCGGTGAGCCGGGAATCGATGACGCGGGTGTCTTCATGCTGGCAGAACGGACAATGCATCGATCAGCCGTATACCGGGAACTTCTTGCACTGCGCCGTGACCTTCTCGCGCACCGCGGCAATCACGGCTTCGTCGGCCGGCGCGTCGAGCACGTCGCAGATCCACTGGGCCAGCTCGATCGTGTCGGCTTCCTTGTAGCCACGGGTGGTGATCGCCGGCGTACCGACGCGCAGGCCCGAGGTGACGAAGGGCGAACGGGGATCGTTCGGCACGGCATTCTTGTTGACCGTGATGTGCGCCTTGCCGAGGGCGGCTTCCGCATCCTTGCCGGTGACCTCGCGACCGATCAGGTCCACCAGCATGAGGTGGTTCTCGGTGCCACCGGACACGACCTTGTAGCCGCGCTCGATCAGGGTCTTCGCCATGGCCTTGGCGTTCTTCACGACCTGCTGCTGGTACTCCTTGAAGGACGGCTCGAGGGCTTCCTTGAAGGCCACCGCCTTGGCGGCGATGACGTGCATCAGCGGGCCACCCTGGATGCCCGGGAATACCACGGACTGAAGCTTCTTCTCGATCTCTTCGCCGAGGCCCTTGGCCACGATGATGCCGCCGCGCGGACCGCGCAGGGTCTTGTGCGTGGTGGAGGTGACCACGTGGGCGTGCGGCAGCGGGCTCGGGTAGACGCCTGCGGCGACCAGGCCGGCGATATGGGCCATGTCCACGAACAGGTAGGCACCCACCTTGTCGGCGATGGCGCGGAAGCGCGCCCAGTCGAGCACCTGCGAGTAGGCCGAGAAACCGGCGACGATCATCTTCGGCTTGTGCTCGACGGCCAGCTTCTCGACTTCGTCGTAGTTGACCAGGCCGGTGTCCGGGTCGATGCCGTACTGGATGGCGTTGAAGATCTTGCCCGAGAGGTTGACCTTGGCGCCGTGGGTGAGATGGCCGCCGTGGGCCAGGCTCATGCCCAGGATGGTGTCGCCCGGCTGCAGCAGGGCGAAGTAGACGGCCTGGTTGGCCTGCGAGCCGGAGTGCGGCTGCACGTTGGCGTAATCGGCGCCGAACAGCTCCTTCAGGCGGTCGATGGCCAGCTTCTCGGCGATATCGACGTATTCGCAGCCACCGTAGTAACGCTTGCCGGGATACCCCTCGGCGTACTTGTTGGTGAGCGACGAGCCCTGGGCCTCCATCACGCGCGGGCTGGCGTAGTTCTCCGAGGCGATCAGTTCGACGTGATCCTCCTGGCGGCGGGATTCGTCGGCAATGGCCTTGGCGAGTTCGTCGTCGTAGCCAGCGATCTTTGCATCCTTCGGGAACATCTCGACCTCATGCGGCGGGTGGGGAAATAAGCCGAAAGTGTAGCTTCAGCGGGCGTTTGCAGCCACCTTCCGGCCCGCGAGCGACCGGGGCCGGCCATGTTCAGTGGCAGCAAGGCAAGGTCACGACGGCCGGACCGGCGCGGCCCCTGGATGACAAGGACATGACGGAAAGGGTCTCAGCATCTTACGAGACCACTGCCATCCCGTCATCACCCCGGGATGGGCGAGGTCCCGTAAAGGAGGCGCCGTACGGCGGCATAGCCGTCGCTGCCCGCGGGCCCCTGTCACGGCAAGCCTACCGCGAGCCGGCTATAATCAGGGTTTGCCTGCCGGGAACTCCCCTGTCCCGGGGCACGGCTTTCCTGACGGAGCGTCCATGCAATACATCTACACCATGAACAAGGTGAGCAAGATCGTCCCTCCCAAGCGGGAGATCATCAAGGACATCTCGCTCTCGTTCTTCCCTGGCGCCAAGATCGGCCTGCTCGGCATCAACGGCGCGGGCAAGTCCACCGTGCTCAAGATCATGGCCGGCGTGGATACCGACTTCCAGGGTGAGGCCCGCGCCAACCCCGGCACCAAGATCGGCTACCTGGCCCAGGAGCCGGACCTCGATCCGGAGAAGACCGTCCGCGAAGCCGTCGAGGAAGGCGTGTCCGTCGTGCTCGACGCGCAGAAGCGCCTCGAGGAAGTCTATGCCGCCTACGCGGAAGACGGCGCCGACTTCGACAAGCTCGCCAAGGAGCAGGAAACCCTCGAGGGCATCCTGGCCGCCAACGACGCCCACGCGCTTGAGCGCCAGCTCGAAGTGGCTGCCGACGCCCTGCGCCTGCCGGCATGGGATGCCAGGATCGGCCCGCTTTCCGGTGGTGAGAAGCGCCGCGTGGCGCTGTGCCGCCTGCTGCTGTCCAAGCCCGACATGCTCCTGCTCGACGAGCCCACCAACCATCTCGACGCCGAATCGGTCGACTGGCTGGAAACCTTCCTGCACGACTACCCGGGTACCGTCGTGGCGGTCACCCATGACCGCTACTTCCTCGACAACGCCGCCGAGTGGATCCTCGAACTCGACCGCGGCCGCGGCATCCCCTGGAAGGGCAACTACACCGAGTGGCTGGAACAGAAAGACCAGCGCCTCGCCCAGGAAGCCAACCAGGAAAAGTCGCGCCAGAAGGCGATCAAGAAGGAACTGGAGTGGGTGCGCTCGGCGGCCAAGGGCCGTCAGTCGAAGGGCAAGGCACGCCTGAACCGCTTCGAGGAACTGAACTCGGTCGAGTACCAGCGCCGCAACGAAACGAACGAAATCTTCATTCCGCCGGGCGAGCGCCTGGGCCAGGAAGTGATCGAGTTCAAGAACGTCACCAAGTCGTTCGGCGACCGCGTGCTCATCGAAGACCTCTCGTTCAAGATCCCGGCTGGCGCCATCGTCGGCGTGATCGGTCCGAACGGTGCCGGTAAGTCCACGCTGATGAAGATGATCATCGGCAAGGAGCAGCCGGACACCGGCGAGGTGAAGCTCGGCCACACGGTGAAGCTCGCGTACGTCGATCAGTCGCGCGATGCGCTCGATTCGAAGAACAACGTGTGGCAGGAAGTCTCCGGTGGTTCGGACATCCTCACCATCGGCACCTTCGAGATCCAGTCGCGTGCCTACATCGGTCGCTTCAACTTCAAGGGCACCGACCAGCAGAAGATCGTCGGCCAGCTGTCCGGCGGTGAGCGCGGCCGCCTGCACATGGCCAAGACCCTGCTCCAGGGTGGCAACGTGCTGCTGCTCGACGAACCGTCGAACGACCTCGACGTCGAAACGCTGCGCGCACTGGAAGACGCCCTGCTCGAATTCCCGGGCTGCGCCATCGTCATCTCGCATGATCGCTGGTTCCTCGATCGCATCGCCACGCACATCATCGCGTTCGAAGGCGACTCGCACGTCGAGTTCTTCCCGGGCAACTACAACGAATACGAAGCCGACAAGAAGCGCCGTCTCGGCGACGACGCCGGCCCGAAGCGCGTGAAGTACAAGAAGCTGGTCTGACGCAACACTCGTCTGACGCAACACCTGTAGGAGCGCGCCTTGCGCGCGACAGGCTGACGAAGCGGTAGCTCCGGGGTTTGCCTTATTGCAGCCCCGGGGTTGCGCGCTGGACGGTCGCGCGCGAGGCGCGCTCCTACAATTCATCGGCGGCCCATGGTCGCCTCCACCCGTAGCGAGGCCACTCCATGAACTTCATGACCACCCTGAAGGACGCCTGGCGTCGCAACGATTCCCTGCTTTGCGTGGGGCTCGATCCCGAGCCGGGCCGCCTGCCGGCTGGCCTTTCCGGCGAGGAAGGCATCTTCGCGTTCTGTCGCGACATCGTGGATGCCACCGCGGGCCTTGCCTGTGCGTTCAAACCGCAGATCGCCCACTTCGCCGCGCAACGTGCGGAAGGTGCGCTGGAGCGGCTGATCGCCCACATCCATGCGAAGCACCCAGGCGTTCCCGTGGTGCTCGACGCCAAGCGCGGCGACATCGGCTCCACCGCGAAGCACTACGCAGCCGAAGCCTTCGAACGCTACGACGCGGATGCGGTCACGCTCAACCCCTATCTCGGCCGTGATTCCATCGAGCCGTTCCTTGAGCACAAGGACAAGGGCGTCATCCTGCTGTGCCGCACGTCCAACCCGGGCGGCGCCGATTTCCAGGCGCTGGACTGCGGTGGACAGCCACTCTACATCCGTGTCGCCGATACCATCGCGCGCGAATGGAACGGAAACGGCAACTGCGCCCTCGTCACCGGTGCGACCTGGCCGGAAGAGCTGGGCCGTGTGCGTGCCGTCGTAGGCGACATGCCGCTGCTGGTACCCGGCATCGGTGCGCAGGGCGGCGATGTTGCCGCGGTGATGGAACACGGCAAGACGGCCGACGGCACCGGCCTCATGATTTCCTCTTCCCGCGCCATCATTTACGCCAGCCCGGGCCCGGACTTCGCAGACGCAGCACATCGCGCCGCGGATGAAATGAGAAAATTGGTCAACTCATTCCGACATTGAGCCGTTGAAGCAAAAGCAGTCGTAAATTGCACTACTTGGCAACTGCAAAAGGCTTACGCTGTCGCTCCGCGGTATCCAACAATACCGGGTCTTCAGGCGCCAACGCGTTCCACCGGAGTTGTCATGCCACCTACCAACCGAGGTTTTTCCCAACGTCTGCATGTCGCGCTGGACATGGCTGGCGTGAAGAAAGGCCGAGGCCGAATCACCCAGCTGGCCGATCTTTTCGACGTCAGCCGTGAGACCGCCCGAAAATGGCTCAGCGACCTTGGCCTTCCGGAACTGGAACGCCAGATCGACATGGCGGTGAGGTTCGGCGTCAATTTCGAGTGGCTGGCTACCGGCCGTGGCGCCCCCAATGGCGCAACCGGCGTCCGTGAAAGCCCTGCCCTCTATCGCGCCGATTCGCGCGAGCAGCTTCGCCTGGTGGGGCTGGTCAGCCGCCTTTCGAAGGAACGTCGCAAGGCGTTGCTGGTTATTGTCGAGGCACTCGCCGAGGCGGAGTGAGGCCCTTTCTCAAGCGGCAACCGGTGGGTTGCCGCTAGTGTTTTCGTGTTTCGGCTGCGCCGGTCGCGCGCGAGGCGCGCTCCTACAAAGGTGCGGTGGGCTGCTGTGACGCTGCATGATGGTCGCGCGCGAGGCGCGCTCCTACGGAGGTGCGGTGGGCTGCTGTGTTGCTGCATGGTGGTCGCGCGCTAGGCGCGCTCCTACAAGGGTGCGGTGGGCTGTTTTGCTATTGCTTGTCGGGTGCTCTTGTAGGAGCGCGCCTTGCGCGCGACCGTTACCGCGAAAACCCTCCTGCCCCCGATGACCCGGCACGAAGTCCCGCCACACCGGCGAAAACAGCCAACCAGACCCACCCCTTCAGTCGTCCCCGATATCCATCCCCGGAAACAGCACCTCGGTAAAGCCGAACTTTGTAAAGTCGGTGATACGCGAGGGATACAGTCTGCCGATGAGATGGTCGCATTCGTGTTGGACCACGCGCGCATGAAAACCCTCGGCCGTGCGGTCGATTGGCTCACCCTTCGGGTCCACGCCCTGGTACCGGATCAGCGAATACCGGTTTACCGCGCCACGCAGCCCCGGCACCGACAGGCAGCCCTCCCAGCCCTCCTCCATATCCTGCGACAACGGCGTAATCACCGGGTTGAGCAGGATCGTCTGCGGCACGGGCGGTGCATCCGGATAACGCTCGCTGCTGTCGAAGCCGAAGATCACCAGCTGCAGGTCCACGCCGATCTGCGGAGCGGCCAGGCCCACGCCGCCGGCATCATGCATGGTGTCGAACATGTCGGCGATGAGGGCGTCCAGCTCGGCCGAGCCGATCATCTCCTTCGGGACGGCCGGTGCGACGCGCAGGAGGCGCTCGTCGCCCATCTTCAGGATTTCGCGGATCATCGGGGCACCCGTAGGTAAAGGGGAATACATCCAGCATGGCGCCGGAATGCCTCCGGCTCAAGCCTCTCCCACGGATCAGAGCGGCTCCACCCCATTCGACCAATGGCTAATGCCTGAATTCCCCGGCAGAGATTGACCCCCGCGACGTGGCGGACGACCCTTAGTGCCATTCGCAAGGGGAGCCCCCGACATGCACAGCGCCACACCCAAACCCAGTCCCGCGGGGAAAATCCTGTGGGTGGCCATCGCCATCGTCGGCGCATGGTGCCTCGGCGTCGTGGCCTTGCGTCGTGGCGAGCCGATCAATGCGATCTGGCTGGTCACGGCCTCCATTGCGGTCTTCCTGATCGGCTACCGGCTCTATGGCCGCTTCATCGCCCGGCGCGTCCTCGTACTGGACCCGTCACGCGCCACGCCGGCCGTGTTGCGCAACGACGGCCTGGACTACGTACCCACCGACAAATGGGTGGTCTTCGGCCACCATTTCGCTGCCATCGCGGGTGCAGGCCCCCTCGTGGGGCCGGTGCTCGCCGCCCAGATGGGTTACCTGCCCGGTACCTTGTGGATCCTGATCGGCGTGGTCTTCGCCGGTGCCGTGCAGGACTTCATGATCCTTGGCCTGTCCCTTCGCAGGGACGGTCGTTCGCTAGGCCACATGCTGCGCGAGGAACTGGGCGAGGTGCCCGGCGTGATCGCCATGGTGGGCGTGCTCGTGCTCATGATGATCGTGCTGGCCGTGCTGGCCCTGGTCGTGGTGAAGGCGCTCACGCACAGCCCATGGGGCACGTTCACCGTGGCGGCCACGATCCCCATCGCGCTGCTCATGGGCCTGTACCTGCGATACATCCGTCCGGGACGCATTCTTGAGGTGTCCCTGATCGGCCTCGTATTGCTGCTGGGCTCGATCTGGTTCGGGAAGACGGTGAACGACACGCCGGCTCTGGCAGTGCTGTTCGACTTCGATGCGAAATCGCTCGCATGGCTGCTGATCGGGTACGGTTTCTTCGCCTCCGTGCTGCCGGTGTGGCTGCTGCTCGCACCGCGCGATTATCTTTCCACCTTCCTCAAGATCGGCACCATCGCCCTGCTCGCACTGGCGATCATGCTCGCGGCGCCGATGCTGCGCATGCCGGCACTTACGCAGTTCGTCGACGGCACGGGCCCGGTCTTCCAGGGCAACCTGTTCCCCTTCCTGTTCATCACCATCGCATGCGGCGCCGTGTCGGGCTGGCATTCGATCATCGCCTCGGGCACCACGCCCAAGCTGCTCGCCAACGAGCGCGAAGCCACCATGGTGGGTTACGGCGGCATGCTCATGGAGGCCTTCGTCGCCATCATGGCGCTGATCGCGGCCGCCTCGCTGCATCCGGGCGTGTACTTCGCCATGAACTCTCCCGGCGCGCTCGTCGGCACCACGGTGGAACAGGTCGCACGCACCATCAGCGACTGGGGCTTCCTGGTCACGCCGGGCGAACTGGCGGAAACCGCGAAGAATATCGGTGAAGGCAGCATCCTCGGCCGCGCAGGTGGCGCACCGACCCTGGCGGTGGGCATGGCCCAGCTGCTGCATGGCATCCTGCCCGGCGAAGGCATGATGGCCATGTGGTACCACTACGCCATCCTGTTCGAAGCCTTGTTCATCCTGACGACCGTGGATGCAGGCACCCGCGTGGGCCGCTTCATGATCCAGGAACTGGCCGGCATGGCCTGGGCGCCGCTGAAGCGTACCGACTCATGGATAGGCAACGTCATCGCCACGCTGATCTGTGTCGGGCTCTGGGGCTATTTCCTCTACCAGGGCGCCGTGGACCCGCTCGGCGGCATCAACACCCTTTGGCCCCTGTTCGGCATCGCCAACCAGATGCTGGCCGCCATCGCCCTCATGCTGGCCACCGTGGTGACGGTGAAGCTCAAGCGTGAGCGCTATGTGCTGGTGCCGGCGGTGCCGGCCGCATGGCTGGTGATCTGCACGCTCGCCGCCGGCTGGCAGAAGCTGTTCGACGACAAGATCAGCTTTACCGCCGCCGCGGACAAGTACGCTCGGGCCATCGCCGACGGCAAACTGCTTGCACCGGCGAAAACGGCCGAGGAAATGCAGCGCATCGTCACCAACAACCGCGTGGACATGGCACTGACAGCCATCTTCATGCTGCTGGTGCTGACCATGCTGGCCTTCTGCCTGCGCGTCATCGTGCGGGCGTGGAAAGACAACCGGCCCTCGACCCGTGAAGAACCCTATGTGGCGCTATCGAGTGTCGCGCCGTAAGGAGGCTGCCATGCTGAAGTATCCGAAGGCTTTCTGGCGATGGGCGGTGCAGACCGCCCGCCTCTGCTGCGGCGTGCCCGACTACGACGCCTACGTACGGCACCTGCGTGAGCATCATCCCGAGCGCCCCGTGCCCAGCTACGGTGCATTTTTCCGCGAACGGCAGGAAGCCCGTTATCGCGGCACGGGCGGACGTTGCTGCTGACTCAGGAGGCCTTGCGGCGGCCGCGGCGCATATTGCCCTTCGAGTCGTCGATCATCGCCTGCATCGCTGCCGCCGCTTCGTTGGGGCGACGGCGGCGGATCGCCTCGTACACCTCCCGGTGATAGGGCAGCGAATAGCGGAAGTTCTTTGCCGTGCGCGCCGACATCACGAAATACGTGCCCAGCGCCGTCTCGATCACCGAGAACAATGAGCTCAGCAGTTCGTTGTTCGTCGCGGCAAGCACGGCTTCGTGGAAACGAAGATCGGCTTCCGCCCAGCTGTCGAGGTCCATGGCAGCCTCCATGCCGGCAAGTGCCTCACCGATGGCCGCCAGCTGCCCGGCATCGCGTCGGCGGGCCGCCGTCATCGCCGCCGCCGGCTCGATGATGCCGCGCATTTCCACCAGCTTGTCGACGAAATCGTCCGTGGGCATCGAGGCGCAGCGCCAGGCGAGGATGTCGGCGTCCAGATGATTCCAGAAACGCGAATCACGCACGCGCATGCCGATCTTCTGCCGGGTTTCGATAAGCCCTTTCGACGCGAGCACCTTGAGCGCCTCGCGCAGGATGGTGCGGCTTACCTCCATGTGCTCGGCCAGTTCCGATTCGCCCGGCAGTGCATCGCCGGCACGCAACGCGCCGCCGACGATGGATTCGCCGATCTCGTCGATCACCCGCGCATGCAGGTTCCTGCCGGTTGCAGCCCGTGGTGCCATGGTGTGTGTCATCCCGCCCTTCAACAGGCGGCCATCCTAACGTCATCGCGCGTTCTTGCGATGACGCGGCGCAACGTAAATGCGTTTACACGTCGTGGTGCAACGACTCGGCCGGCCGGCGTCGGCGAAACCGGGGCGCCAGCTCCACCATGTACATCGCCACCAGCACGAGGCCGCCACCGCCCAGCATGCGCATGGTGAGCTGGTCCACGCCGAGGGCCACGGCGAAGCCCGCCGCGAAGACAGGCTCTGTGGTCATGACGATGGCCGCACGCGTTGCAGGCATATGGGCCTGTGCCCAGGTCTGCACCAGCATCGCAAGCGCACCCGCCACGAGCGCCATGTAAAGCACGGCCATCCAGGCACTGCGATCAGGTGGCAGCGCCGGGCCATGATGGGGAAGTGTCGCGAGCAGGCAGACGGCGGCAATGCCGACCATCTGTATGGCCGACATGCCAAAGGCATCCCCGGGTTTCGACCAGTGCCCGAGGCCTACGATATGCAGGGCGTAAAGCGCGGCGGAACCCAGCGTCAGCAGCACGCCGAGATCCACGCTGAATCCATTGAGCGCCAGCACGCCAAGACCGAGCGTGGCCAGCAGCACGGCCACCCACGTCGTTGCAGGCATGCGCTGGCGGAACAGCAGCAAAGCCAGGATCGGCGTGATCACCACATACATGCCGGTTACGAATCCACTCACGCTCGGCGACGTGAGCGCCAGGCCTTCGGTCTGCAGCCACTGGGCCACGCCGTAGAGCACGCCCAGCGCAAGGCCACGCCAGGTCTGCGTACGTCCCAACCGGCGCAGAGGCAGGGCGAAGCACAGCAGCATCAGCACGGCGGCGATGGTGAAACGCACGGCAAGAAAGTCGATCGGCAGCATGCGGCCGACCACGTCCTTGATCATGACGAAGGTGGAGCCCCAGACGGCGGTGACGGCAAGCAGTCCGAGCGTGGCCAGGCCGCTTCCCTTCGCCTCGCTCATCGACGGGCCCGCTTGAGCTGGCCGGGGATCTTCAGAAGAAAGTGCGCCCAGATACCGAGCCAGACGACGGCACGAGTGATGGGATTTTTCGCAGCGGGATCGTGCCTGCGGAACCACAGGTACATGCTGCGATGCTTGTGCCGGCTGACGAACACCGGCCGACGACGGCTGGAAACGCCCTTGCCGTGCAGCACGCGCACATCGCCAGCGAGAATCACCCGATAACCCGCATCGCGGGCGCGACGGCACAGGTCCATGTCCTCGCAATGCAGGAAAAAGGTTTCATCGAAGCCACCCAGGGCATCGAAGGCAGCACGTGGCATGAGGATGATCGCACCGGAGACGATCTCGACGTCTTCGGCCCCCTCGGGCATGGGGCCACGGATGTCGATACCGCCCTCGCGCCCCAGCTTGGTGTTGATCGCGCGACGCAGCAGCGGATCGAAGCGGCGCGATGCCGGATCGGGACGGCCCTGCTCGTCGCAGACCACCGCACCGACCATGGCCGTGTGGATGTCCACGTGCCGCGCCATGCGCGCGATGGTGTCCGGATCAATGAGGCAATCCGGATTCAGCACAAGCAGGCTATCGCCTCGTGCTTCGGCGGCACCACGGTTCACCGCAGGGCCAAAACCCAGGTTGGCGCGATTGTAGACGATGCGCACGCGCGCATCGTCGGCATAGGCCCGGTCGAGGGATTCGGGGATGCCATCTGCCGAACCGTTGTCGACCACGATGACTTCGACAGGGACGTTGCTGAGCAGGGCCCGCTCGACGCAATCACGCGTCAGCGGGCCACTGTTGGCGAGCACCACGATGATGCTGGTGAGGCCCTGGGTGGTCACGATGGGGTGTCCTGGCTCAGCCGACCCAGACGCGCGCATTGCGGAACATGCGCATCCACGGGGAATCTTCGCCCCACTGCTCCGGATGCCAGCTCATCTGCGCGCTGCGGAACACGCGTTCCGGATGCGGCATCATGATCGTCACGCGGCCATCGGCGGCGGTGAAGGCGGCCAGACCACCCGGCGAACCGTTCGGGTTCAGCGGGTAAAGCTCAGTGGGCTTGCCACGGTTGTCGACGAAGCGCGCGGCGCCGTGGCTCTTCGATGGGCTGCAGGCGTTCGGGAAGTGCACACGGCCTTCGCCGTGGGCCACGGCCACCGGGATGCGCGAGCCGACCATGTCGCGGAAGAAGATGCTGCCCGAGTCGAGCAGTTCGAGCGTGGCGACGCGGGCTTCGTACTGCTCCGACTGGTTGCGCAGGAACTGCGGCCAGTGCTTCGCATCGGGGATGATGTCCTTCAGCTGCGACATCATCTGGCAGCCGTTGCACACGCCCAGCGCGAACTTGGAGCCATCTTCGAAGAAGCGGGCAAACTGCTCGCGCAGTGCGTCGTTGTAGAGGATGGACGTGGCCCAGCCACGGCCGGCGCCCAGCACGTCACCGTACGAGAAGCCGCCGCAGGCAGCAAAGCCGCGGAAGTCCTTCAGGTGATGGCGACCGGTGGCCAGGTCGGTCATGTGGATGTCCACGGCCTCGAAGCCGGCACGGTCGAACGCCGCCGCCATTTCCACCTGGCCGTTCACCCCCTGCTCGCGCAGGATCGCGACGCGCGGACGCACGCCGGTGGCGATGTAAGGCGCGGCGATGTCGTCGGCCGGGTCGAAGGTGAGCTTCGGCGAGATGCCCGGATCGGCATCGTCCAGGCGCCACTCGTTTTCCTGGTCGGCGCTGGCCGGGTTGTCGCGCAGGCGCTGCATCGCGTAGCTGGTTTCGTTCCAGGCGCGGAACAGTTCGGTCCAGTTCCACTTGAACGGGGTTTCGCCGTTCAGGTGCAGCTTGATGCCGAGCTTTTCCTTGGGACGACCCACGTTGTGGGTGAGGCCGGCGAGGTTGTGCTTTACCAGCAGCTGTTCGAAGGCTTCGCGGTTGGCCGAGGCTACCTGCACCACGGCGCCCAGCTCTTCGTTGAAGAGCGCGCGCAGCGTGGCATCGGCCCAGCCGTCGAGGCGGATTTCAAGGCCGCAACGACCGGCAAAGGCCATTTCGAGCAGGGTGACGATGGCACCGCCGTCGGAACGGTCGTGATAGGCGAGCAACAGGCCGGAGCGGTTGGCTTCCTGGATCAGCTCGAACATCGCGCGCAAGCGCTTTGCGTCGTCGAGATCCGGCGGCACGCCGCCACCACGGTTGAATACCTGGGTGAGCGCCGAACCGCCGAGACGGTCGCGGCCTGCGCCGAGGTCGATCAGCCACAGGTCGGTGTCGCCACGATCGAGCTTCAGCTGCGGAGTGAGCGTGCGGCGCACGTCGTCCACGCGGGCAAAGCCGGTGATGACCAGCGACACCGGAGATACGGTCTTCTGGGCCTTGCCGGTGTCGTCGGTCCACACGGTCTGCATGGACAGGGAGTCCTTGCCGACGGGGATCGAGATATCGAGGCTCGGGCAAAGCTCCATGCCGACGGCCTTCACGGCGTCGAACAGCGCGGCATCCTCGCCCGGGTGATTCACGGCGGCCATCCAGTTCGCGGACAGGCGCACTTCGTCGAGCTTGATCGACGCGGCCGCGAGATTGGTGATGGCTTCGCCCACGGCCATGCGCGCGGCATCGGCACTCGACAGCAGCGCCACCGGAGCGCGTTCGGCCATGGCCATCGCCTCGCCCGTGTAGCCGTCGAAGTCGGTCATGGTCACGGCAACGTCGGCCACCGGCACCTGCCACGGACCCACCATGGGATCGCGATGGTTGAGGCCGCCGACGGTGCGGTCACCGATGGTGATGAGGAAGTTCTTGCTGCCCACGGCCGGCAGGCGCAGGACGCGCATCAGCGCTTCGTCCATGCCGATGCCGGTGAGGTCGGCTACCAGGTCGACGCGCGGCTTTACGCGCGAGGCATCGCGATGCATGCGCGGCGGCTTGCCGAACAGGACATCCATGCGCAGGTCGATCACGGTGATGTCGCGGCGCGTGTCGCGCACGATGAGGCGCGCGTCTTCGGTCGCTTCGCCCACCACGGCGAACGGGCAACGCTCGCGGGCACAGAACGATTCGAACAGCGCAAGGTCTTCCTCACCGATGGCAAGGACGTAGCGCTCCTGCGACTCGTTGCTCCACACCTGCATGGGCGAGAGCGTGGGATCGTCGCAGGGCAGCTTCGAGAGATCGATGATGCCGCCGACGCCCGCGTCGTTGAGGATTTCGGGAATGGCGTTGGACACACCGCCCGCGCCGACGTCGTGGATGCTGACGATCGGGTTGCGCTCGCCGCGCATCCAGCACGAGTCGATGACCTGCTGGCAGCGACGCTCCATTTCCGCGTTGTCACGCTGGACGGAAGCGAAATCGAGTTCGGCGCTGGACGTGCCGGAAGCGACGGACGAGGCCGCACCACCACCCAGGCCGATGAGCATGGCCGGGCCACCCAGCACGATGACGCGGTCGCCCGGACGCACCGCGCGTTTCTGCACGTGGTCGGGACGGATGGCCGCAAGGCCGCCGGCGATCATGATCGGCTTGTCGTAGCCACGACGCACGCCCTTCTCGCCGGTTTCCTGCTCGAAGGTACGGAAGTAGCCGCCCAGCGCGGGGCGGCCGAATTCGTTGTTGAATGCGGCGGCGCCCAGCGGGCCGTCACGCATGATCTCGAAGGCCGACGCCATGCGCGGCGGCAGCGGACGCTCCTTCTCCCATGGGCGCGAAAGGCCCGGGATGCGCAGGTGCGACACCGAGAAACCCGTGAGGCCGGCCTTCGGCTTGCCGCCGCGGCCCGTGGCGCCTTCGTCGCGGATTTCGCCGCCGGCACCCGTCGCCGCACCCGGCCACGGCGCGATGGCCGTGGGATGGTTATGCGTCTCGACCTTGATGGCGTACGGCGCGGCTTCGGTGACCTTGCGGAACACGCCGTCATCGGGATTCACGAACAGGCGGCTGCCTTCGTAGCCTTCGATGACCGCCGCGTTGTCGTGATACGCCGACAGCGTATGCGCGGGCGATTTCTGGTGCGTGTTCTTGATCATGCCGAACAGCGAGGTGTCCTGCGCCGTGCCGTCGAGCGTCCACGTGGCATTGAATACCTTGTGGCGGCAATGCTCGGAGTTGGCCTGCGCGAACATCATGAGTTCGGCGTCGGTGGGCGCGCGGCCCATCTCGGCGTAGCGCTCGGCGAGGTAGTCGATTTCGTCGTCGGCCAGGGCCAGGCCCAGTTCCTTGTTCGCCGCCGACAATGCGGCACGCGGGTCGCTGCCCAGCTCGACGTGACCCAGCGGACCCGGTTCACCGGCCAGGAACAGGCCGGAGGCCTCGGCAAGGCTCGTCAGCGGCGACTGCACCATCGGGTCGCAGAACGTTGCCATGACGGCGGCGTAGGCGGGATCCGAGGCGTTGGGCATGCCGTTGACACGCCAGGCCACGCCACGCTCGACGCGGCGCACGTCGAAACCAGCGCCGTGGAGGATGTCGGTGGCCTTGCTCGACCAGGGCGAGATGGTGCCCAGGCGGGGTACGACCCAGAGGGTGGCGGCTTCCGGCGTGGCATCGCGCGCTTCCAGCACGGCCAGCAGGCGGGCACGGGCCTCGCCTTCGGGCAACACGGCGGCATCCACGAAGTACGTGAACCAGGCGGCCTGGACGCGGGTCCCGTGGTGCAGGGCCTCAAGGTGGGCGTTCAGTCGTTCGAGGCGAAACGGCGAAAGGGCGCTCTGCCCGTCGAGTGCGATCATACGGAGGGGAAAAGGCGCAGGAGGAAAACGCCCATTCTACATGATGTTGCAGGGCAGCAGGTTCGGGGGCCAGGTGCCGGCCGGCGCCTCGCCCTGAATCCGGTTGCGCGCCCCCCTGTGGAATCCCGCCTTGGACCGGTCGCGCGCGAGGCGCGCTCCTACAACGCCGCCTTGGGGCCGGTCGCGCGCGAGGCGCGCCCCTACAACGCCGCCTTGGGCCGGTCGCGCGCGAGGCGCGCTCCTACAACGCCGCCTTGGGGCCGGTCGCGCGTGGGGCGCGCTCCTACACGCCGCCTTGGGGCCGGTCGCGCGCGGGGCGCGCTCCTACATACGCCGCTTCGATCCGGGCGCGCTCCTACGGGGCGGATTGTGTAGGAGCGCGCCTTGCGCGCGACCGGAAGTGAGAAAGGGCCTCAACCACCCTTGGCAGTCAGCGCCTTCAACAACTGCGCCGGAGTGACATAACCACCCACGATGTCGCCATTCTCGGTAACGATGGTCGGCGTGCCGTTCACGCCCAGGCGCTCACCCAGCTCGAACTCGTCCTTCACCGGGTTCTCGCAGGACGCCGGCTTCACCGCCGCACCGCCCATGGCCTCGTTGAAGGCATTCTTGCGGTCGCTGGCACACCAGACCGACACGGCCTTGGTATACGAGGGAGTGTCGTTGCCGGCCGTGGTCTTCAGGCCCTCACGCGGCCAGAACACGTATTCGACCGCGATGCCCTGCTTGTTGAATTCGTCGATGTGCGCATGCAGCTGGCGGCAGAAGCCGCAGTCCACGTCGGTGAAGACCGTGACGGTGTGCTTGGGATTGGCCGGCGAATAGATCAGGCGCTGCGATGCAGGTACCTTGGCCAGGGCGGCCTTGCGGGTCACGGCCCAGCTGGCGGCGCTGAGGTCGGTCTTGTCCTTCAGGTCGACCAGGTTGCCGTTGATCATGTAACGGCCATCCGCCGTCACGTAGACCATGCGGCCGGAGGCCACCACCTGGAAAAAGCCCGGCATGGGCGCAGGGGTGACGCTTTCCACCTTGATGCCCGGGGCGAGCGATTCCACCGCGTCGCGGGCGGCCTTGCCGGCGTCGTCGGCGGCCATCGCCGTGGCGGCAAACGCGCCAAGGCACAGCGCGGGCAGGATTTTCTTCAGCATCGGTACGACTCCATCTGTGACCGGGGGATACGCGGAACAGCCTTTGAACACGTACCGCGCGATCGGTTCAATCCATTGTGGCATGGACCTTCAGCCGCGCGGGTGATGCTGGGCGTGAAGGCGCTTCAGGCCTTCCTTCGCCACCAGGGTGTAGATCTGCGTGGTGCTGAGCGCGCTGTGACCCAGCAGCATCTGCAAGGCACGCAGGTCAGCCCCATGATTGAGCAGGTGCGTGGCGAAGGAATGACGCAGCACATGCGGCGACACCTTCTGCGACGGAATGCCCACCTGCACGGCATAGCGCTTGACCAGGGTCCAGAACATCTGCCGGGTCATCGCACCACCGCGGCGTGACAGGAACAGCGCGACGGGCTGACCGTGCCCCTTCGCCAGCAAAGGCCGCGCTTCGCGCAGATAGGTGTCGATATGCGCCAGCGCCTCCTCGCCCACCGGAATGAGGCGATCCTTGCCGCCCTTGCCGGTAACCCGCAATACGCCTTGTCGCGGATTGAGGCCCGACAGCGGCAGATCCACCAGTTCCGATACGCGCAGGCCGGACGAGTACATCAATTCGAGCATCGCGCGGTCGCGCTGCCCCAGTGGCGTACCGCCATCGGGCGCAACGATCAGTGCTTCGATCTCACGCTCGGCGAGCGCCTTGGGCAGGCTGCGCGGCATGCGTGGCCGCTGCATCAGCAGCGTGGGATCCTCGCGGGCACCATCATCTCGTGCCAGCTGCGCATAGAAGCGCCGGAACGCCGACTGCCGGCGCGCCATGCTGCGCACGGACACCGGCTGGCTGCCGTGATACGCCGACACATCCTCACGGCCGGCGGTAGCGAGCGTACGGCCCCGTGGGGCAAGCCAGCGCGCCAGCTGCTCAAGGTCGCGGCGATAGGCTTCCAGCGTGCGTTCGGCCAGGCCGTCTTCCGACCAGACCCGTTCGATGAAGCGGTCGATGAGCCGGGCGTCGTCGTTGGCGAGTTCTTCTGACATGCGAAGATGGTCGCATGCCACAGGGAATCGCTCCATGACGTCAGCTGCACCGATCGCTCCTGCCTGGCGCCGCTTCGCGGCAATCGTCTACGACGCACTGGCCGTGGTGGCCATCGTGATGGTGGTGGGACTGCTGGCCCAGCTTGCCGCCGGGGGACAACTGGCGGACGACAAGGGGCATCTGCTGGCGTGGTGGTACCAGCCGCTGCAAGCGCTCGTCGTCGGAGCCTATTTCCTGGTTTCGTGGCTGCGTGGTGGGCAGACGCTGGGCATGCGGCCCTGGCGGATCAGGGTCACGGATTCCCAGGGGTCTGCCGTTCGCTGGCCGCGCGGCCTGCTGCGCCTGGTGGTGGCAGCACTTCCCGTCGCCCTTCTGCTCATCAGCCCGCTGACATCGCTCCGGGTCGCGCTCTACGCCCCCCTGGCCGGCTGGCTGATCCTGCTGGTACCCGCGCTGTTCGACCCACGCCGCCGCGCGGTGTACGACATGCTGGCTGGCACGGAAATCCGCTCGCTTACTTGAACTGGTCGCTGGCCGGCACCCACGAGCCGTTCGGTGCCGGTGTCTTCTGCTGCACGTTGATCTTGATCGTCGGCTCGCAACCGGGCGGCAGCGGACCGCCCGCGACACGCGCCGTGGCGCAGAACGCCGTGTTGTCGATAGCCACGGGGTGCGCCACCGTCGCCGCATTGGCCGGCGGAAGATCCGCGGCCAGGGGCTTCGCGGGCGCCATGGTCTGGTTCTTGACGAGGTTGTCGGCCGTCTCGTGATCCGGCTTCGACGGCGGATCGCCGCCGCAGCCCAGCGTGAACAGCGACACGGCATTCATCTTGCCGCCGGTGTTGCCGGGGCCCGCCGTGCAGTTCAGCCGCAGCCCGCGCGGAAGCGACAAGGTGGAGTGCACCGTCGCCTCGCCTGCAGCCTGTCGCACGGCGGTATCCACCGATGATTCGTTCTTCGGCGTCCAGTCCTTGTCGAAGCGGGTGGCCTTGTATTCGATATGCACCCGCTGGCCCTGCTGCACCGTGACGTTGCCGCGCGGTTTCAGCTCGGTATAGGCGCCGCCGGGGCCTACCTGGCCCGTCTTGTCGCCCTGCCCGCCGACCACGCCATCGTCGCGCTGCGAGCTGCCATTGGCACCGGTCGTGCGCTGGCTGTCGTCTACGCCGTTCGGTGAGCCGGGTCGGCCTGCGCTGTCTGCCGCTTCGGCGCCCGGGGTGTTCGTGCCCGATGCCGACGCGATGGCCGGGCCCGGCGCGGGAGCGGGTGTAGAACCCTGGCCCGTCGATGAAGCCTGCTTTTCGCCCGACTTAGCCTGACCGTTGGTCGCCTGCGCGGTGGACGGGGCGGTCGGATTTTCACCGGGCGCCGGCGTCTGTCCCGGCGTAGCAGGCGACGTATCCGCACCGGCCACCGGACGCTGCATCTCGCCCGGCGTCACGGCCGGTGCCTGCACTGCCGGGCGCTCGGTGGTCGCCACCGGCGCGGAGACGTCGGGTTTCGCCACGGCGTCGGGCAAGGGCACGGCTTTCAGGTCGGCCTGCACGTCCACCGCCGGTGCGCGGACCGTATCGACCGAGACCTTCGGCGGCACGGGCCGGTCCGCAGGCGCGAGATCCGGGCGCGGCGGCGCCGACGGCTCCTGCGCGATGGCCGGAAGCGGCTCGTCCTGTGGGGTCGGCGGTGCCGACGAAGCCTCAACCTCAGGGCGCGGCACGGTGGCCAGGGTGATCGGCGAGGTGGCCACCGGCGTGGTGTGCTCGGACGTGATCTGCGGTGGTGTCGGCGTCACCGCCACCTGCGAGGCAGGGGTGGGCGGAATCGCCAGCGATGCCGGGGGCGGCATGACTTCGGTGCCCTCGACCTGCGCCTTGCGCACGGGCTCGGGATGGAACTTCGGCGGAACGACTTCCGGCCTGGGCGTATCCACCGCCAGGTCCGGTGGTGCCTGGGTGGGCACGGGGACCTGCTCAAGTTGAGGCTGTTTCGGCGGGGCCTTCGGGCGGGTCGGCGGACGCTTTTCCTCGGCCACCGTATTCGGTGCCGGCGCGGCAGGTTTCGGTGCCGGCTTCACCGGAGGCGCAGGGGCGGCCGGAGTAGCTTTCGCCGGGCGGCTCGCCTTGGTGGCACTGGCAACGGCGGCGGCATGCGTGCCGCCGGACGCCGCGGCAGCGGCCGAGCGCTTGGTATTCCAGGTGGTCTGCACGAGAGGTGCACGCGACTGCGTGCCACGCCGTGGCGGCAATGGCGCGGGCGGCTTGTCGATCAGCCGCACCTTCAGCACGTCGGTGGTTTCCTGGTCCGGCGGCGACGGCGGAGGCACGTAGGCCGGCCCCAGCACGAACCCGATGAGGAACAGCAGGTGGATGATGATGGTGCCGACCCAGCCGGCGATGCGGCGCAGGCTTTCGCGCGGTTTCTCGCGCAGGAGGCGACGATAGACGAGCGCGCGTATGGCCGCCTCGCGGGGCGAGACGGGCAGCGATTCTTCGGCGATCGATCGATCGCTGTCCGGCGGCAACGGGGTCGGCATGGAGAGCTAGTGTCCATGCTCGCGCGGCGCAGGACAATCGTTTCCTTACGATCCTGCGCGGCGTGCGCGCTCGGCGTTTTCCTGGTCCATGGCCTTGAGCGGGGTATCGGACGGGCAACCGGCCATCACCGTCTCGTTGCGGCGGTAGGACGCGATGCATTCGGCCTGGCTGGGGGGAGGTGGCTGGTTGGGATCGTCACCGGCCAGCGACTTCGCGGGCGCCATGTTGAGGCGCGTATCGCCCACCTTGCTCGAGGCCTTCGACGGGTCTTCCCCGCCGCAACCCACAGGCAGCACGAGGAACACCGTCGCGCACTTCACGCGCACGCCATGGCCCAGGTCGAAGGTCTTCTTGAGCGTGGTTTTTTCCATCGCCTTGCGCAGGCCACCGTTGACGATGTTCTCGTCGCGTGGCGCCCAGTCCTTTTCGAACCGGGTTTCCTTGTAGGTAACCGTGGTCTTGTGCGACATGATCTGCGAATCGCCCGTGGGCGCGCGCGGCACGAAACTCGCCTGGGTGGTCCCGTTGCCCGTACCGGCCTTCGGCATCGCGATGGAGCCGTCCTTGCCGAAGAGATTCAGCTGCGGCGGGGGTGACGGTGTTTCGGCCGGGGGTGCCGGCTCTTCCTTCGGTCGCGGAGGTTCGGGACGGGTAGCCTCACGCGAGCGCACCTTCGGTGGCGGTTCGGCCACCGGCGGAGGGGGCGGCACGTTGGCCACGGCAGGCGCAGGCGGCGTCGGCTCGATGAAGCGGACTTCCATCACTTCGTCCTTGTCGCGGGGGATGGCAAAACCCTCCAGCGGCCGCGGCAGCATCTCGTAGCGCATCAGGACGATGAGCAGAATATGGAAAACCAGGGCCAGCACCAGCGCCAGCGTGAAGCGCACGCGATCGCGCGGTGGCGGACGCCGCCCGATGGCGTGCAGTGCGGCGATCGTGGAAGCGTCGATCGGCACCAGGCCGCGCCCACGCGACGACGTATCCGGCGTGAGCCGGTGCGATTCGACGAAGGGCGGTGGGGCCTTACCTGGGTATTGCACGCGAACGAGGTCCCTTCTTGGGTCGCGAAAGAGTAGGCGAGCATAGCGATTTGCGACTAAACGCAACGTAAGCCCCGTGGCTAGACAACGCATGGGCCGGAAGATTCCCCCGGGCACTTGATTCCGCCGCCGCGAAGGAGAACCCTTGGGCCGGGCCCAGCCCGCATCACCGCCATGACCGTCCATGCCACCGGACGACCGTGACGGCCCGCCATCGTCATGCCGGAAGGCGTGCCCGAGGCGACGCCGAAGGATGACGCCGCATCCACACGCCTTCCCTCCCACTGAAGGAGGGTCGCATCGTGTCTCCCACCACGGAACGTATCCGCAGCCTCGCCCTCGCCGGCCACGCCGGTGCCGGCAAGACCACCCTGTTCGAAGCCATGCTCTATGCCGGTGGCGCGCTCAACGCCATGGGTCAGGTCGAACGTGGCACCACCGTTTCCGATACCGATCCCATGGAAAAGGCCCGCGGCCATTCCATCGACGCCGCCGTGGCGTCTATCGAACGCAACGGCTACCGCATCCATCTGGTCGATACACCAGGATATGCGGACTTCCTCGGCCCCGCACTGGCGGCGCTGTCCGCCACCGATACCGTCGCCGTCGTGGTCAATGCAGCCAACGGCATCGAACACGGCACGCGCGCCATGATGCAACATGCACGGGAACGCGGCCTTGCACGCATCCTCATCGTCAATCGCATCGATACCGATGGCGTGGACCTGCGCGCGCTGGTGGACGACCTGCGCAGCGAATTCGGCAACGAATGCCTGCCGCTCAACCTGCCCGCATCGAAGGGGCACGCCGTACGCGATGCATTCTTCCAGACCCGCGGCGATACGGATTTCTCCTCGCCCGGCGAAGCCCACCAGCAGCTCATCGACCAGGTCGTGGAGATCGATGACGACGTGATGGAGCACTATCTTGAAGCCGGTGAATCCGCGCTTACGGCTGCCGAGCTTCGCGGTGCGCTGGAGCATTGTCTTCGCGACGGACACCTCGTGCCTATCGTGTTCACCGGTGCGCGCGACGGCATCGGCGTAAACGAACTGCTTGAACTGGTGGAGCGCATCCTGCCCTGCCCCACCGAGGTCAATCCGCCGCCGTTCCGTGCCGACGATGGCGCGCCTTTCGCGATCTCCGCGAAGGCGGACGGTCACGTCGTGGCCGATGTCTTCAAGATCGTGAACGATCCCTTCGTGGGCAAGCTGGGGGTGTTTCGCGTGTGGCAGGGCACGGTGCGCAAGGATTCCCAGCTGCTGGTCGACGACGGGCGCAAGCCCTTTCGCGTGGGTCATCTTTTCCGCCTGAAGGGAAAGGATCACGTAGAAATCGACGAGGCACTTCCCGGCGATATCGTCGCGGTGGCCAAGGTGGACGACATCCACTTCGACGCCGTGCTGCACGATGCGGTGGAGGAAGGTCGCATTCATCTCGCACCGTCTGCGTTTCCCGCGCCGATGTACGGCGTGGCCGTGGAGCCTGCCCACAAGGGACAGGAGCAGAAGCTGTCGCAGGCACTGGCGAAACTGACCGAGGAAGACCCGTGCTTCCGCGTCGAACACCACAAGGAGCTCAACGAAACCGTGATCTACGGGTTGTCCGACCTGCATGTGAAGCTGATGCTGGAACGGATGAAGGCCCGTTACGACGTGGACGTCGTCACGCATCCGCCGCGCATCGCCTACCGCGAGACCGTGGGAGGGCATGCCGAAGGCCATCACCGGCACAAGAAGCAGACCGGTGGCGCGGGCCAGTTCGGGGAGGTGTTTCTCCGTGTCGAGCCGCTTGAGCGCGGCAAGGGATTCGTATTCGACGACGATACGAAGGGTGGCGTGATCCCCGGGCAGTTCATGCCAGCCATCGAAAAAGGGGTGCGACAGGCGCTGGATAGCGGTGCCGTGGCCGGGTATCCGATCCAGGACGTGCGGGTCGTGGTGTACGACGGCAAGCACCATCCCGTGGATTCCAAGGAGGTGGCCTTCGTCAGTGCCGGGCGCAAGGCGTTCCTCGATGCCATGTCGCGCGCTCAGCCCAGGGTGCTGGAGCCGGTGGTGGATCTGGAGGTGTCCATTCCCGATCACTACGTTGGCGATGTGACTGGCGGCCTGGCATCGAAACGGGCGCAGATCATGGGCACCGATGCGTTGCGCGGTGGAGAAACGATGATCCGCGCACGCGTGCCGCTGGCGGAGCTCGTCGATTATCCGACGCAGCTGAAGTCGATGACCGGAGGGCTGGGACGCTACGCCATGGCATTCAGCCACTACGACGCAGTACCGCCCGGCATACAGAAGAAACTGGCCGAAGCCTGGAAGCCCAGGGCAGAAGAAGACTGACCTGTAGGAGCGCGCCTTGCGCGCGACCGGTCATGCTGTAACGCCCACGCCAGACCGGTCGCGCGCAAGGCGCGCTCCTACAGGGGCATGGTGTCGACATGTGTGACGAAGAACCCCGGCGCGTCGCACGTATCGATGCGCCGGAGGCAAACGCGAAGGCTTACTTCGCCGCCTTGCGCTTGGGCTTCAGCATGGTGCCGATGCACTTGGGCGAGCCGCAGCGGCAGGCCCAGATCTTCTTCAGGCGCGCGGTGTGCGGCATGTCGAGCGTGATGCCGTAGTCGTAGGTGAGCTCTTCACCCGGCGCGATGTCGCGGATAGCCTCGATGAGGACGCGATCCTTCTTCGACGGCTTGCCCTCCACATCCTCCTCGATCAGCGCCTGGCAGTTCGGATCGCAGCTGTGGTTGATCCAGCGGGCGATATTGCCGTTGCTGTTGCCGTCGACGATGTAGCGCTCGTTCAGCGTGAACAGGAAGGTATGGCCGGTTTCACCGCCGTCGCCATAGCGCTTGTCGGCCTGGGCGTGGGTGATGTGATCGCCCTTGTATTCGATGATTTCATCGCCGGCCTTGATGTGGGCGGTGGCGAAGACGCCGTTTCCATGGATGGGGGAACGGCGGGCGGCGATGCGTCGGGTCATGGGCGATTCGAGTGTCAAGCGGAACGGGCATGATGCCTGCTCGGCTCCCGCTTGGGAACCGCGTTTCAAACGCCCGTCTCGCGCGCACCACGTGCGGGCGCTACCATCGAACACCTGTTCGACGTCCAACGCCGGAAGCCCTAGGGATGACCCCGATCATTCGCACGCATGTCGTACGAGCGGCCACGCTCGCCGCCCTCACCCTCCTTGCCGCCTGCGGGCCCGCGAAGAAAAGCGTGTTTCCGCCGAGTCTTTCGCTACAGGAAGTCCACGCCAAGCCGGGCGGCACCTGGCATGTGACCCTGCGCGTGCGCAACAACAGCTACGGCGGCATGGCCTTCGACCGCTTCCAGGGCACCCTCACGGTGGGCCAGTTGGGCGGCGTGCTGCTCGACGCGAAGATCGACCAGGACATCCCGTCCTTCGCCGCCGACGTCACCCAGCTCGACATCCTGCCCACTCCCGACATGGCCAGGGCACTGGCCGCGCTCGCTGCCAAGGGCAGCGCAGGCACCCTGCCCTACACCATCGAGGGCCGGATCACCGGCACGCCCGAACAGGAAGACAAACCCCGTTCCTTCGAGGTGCACGGCAAGGACTGGCTCTCGCCGGTGCCGGGCATCGCCGACACCTACCGCTAACCCCAAGCCTTCGCCAGGACGCTTCCATGACGATCTACAAAGCCCCGCTCGATGACATGCGCTTCGCGCTCTACGACGTGCTCGGCGCCGAAGCCGTGCTCACCGGCCTCGATGGCGGCGACGCGCATACCCGCGACCTGCTCGACGCCGTGCTCGACGAATCCGCCCGCTTCAACGAGCAGGTGCTGGCACCGCTGAATGCCTCCGGCGATGCCGAGGGCTGCCACTACGACAAGGCCACCGCCACGGTGACCACGCCCAAGGGCTTCAAGGAGGCCTATCGCCAGTACGCCGACGGCGGCTGGGCCGGCCTCACCGCGAAGGAAGAACACGGCGGCCAGGGCCTGCCCGCCGTGCTGGGTCTGCTCACCAAGGAAATGATCGACGCCGCCAACCTGGCCTGGGGCATCTACCCGCTGCTCTCGCACGGCGCCATCGATGCCATCGAGCATCACGGCGACGACTGGCAGAAGGAGGTCTTCCTCAAGCGCCTCGTCGACGGCACCTGGACCGGCACCATGTGCCTCACCGAGCCGCAGGCCGGCTCTGACCTGGGCCTGCTGAAGACCCGCGCCGAACCCAACGACGACGGCAGCTACCGCGTCAGCGGCACCAAGATCTTCATCTCGGCCGGTGAGCACGACTTCACCGACAACATCGTCCACCTCGTGCTGGCCCGTCTCCCGGACGCGCCGGCCGGCAGCCGCGGCATCTCGATGCTGGTGGTACCGAAGTTCAAGGTGAACCGCGACGGCTCGGTGGGCGAGCGCAATACGGCCGCTGCCGGCGCCATCGAACACAAGATGGGCATCAAGGGTTCGGCCACCTGCGTCATGAACTTCGACGATGCCCAGGGCTGGCTGATCGGCGCCCCGCACAAGGGCCTCATGGCCATGTTCACCATGATGAACGCAGCACGCCTCGGCGTGGGCGTGCAGGGCCTGGCCATCGCCGAACGTGCCTTGCAGAACAGCCTCAACTACGCCCGCGAGCGCCTGCAGATGCGTGCCCTGTCGGGTCCGAAATTGCCGGAAAAGCCTGCTGATCCGCTGCTCGTTCACCCGGATGTGCGCCGCATGCTGCTCACGCAGCGCGCGTTCGTGGAGTCCGGCCGCGTGCTGGCGGCCTATGCCGGCCTGCAAAGCGATATCGAGGCACGCCATCCGGACGCCGACAAGCGCAAGGAAGCCGGCGAACTGCTGTCCTTCCTTATTCCCATCGCCAAGGGCCTCATCACCGAAGCCGCCCAGGAGTGCACGAAGGAAGCCCTGCAGATCTTCGGCGGCCACGGCTTCATCGCCGAGCATGGCATGGAGCAGTTCGTCCGTGATGCCCGCATCATCACCCTCTACGAGGGCACCACGCAGATCCAGGCGCTCGACCTGCTCGGCCGCAAGGTCATGCAGTTGCAGGGCGCGGGCCTGAAGCATTTCCTCGCTGAAATCCAGGCGTTCTGCAAGGCCAACGCCAACAACGACGCCGTGAAGGCGCTGGTGATGCAGCTGGCCGCTGCCACCGCCACCTGGGGCGAAGTCACGCAGAGTCTCGCCCAGAAGTCCCAGGCCAACCCGGAAGAACTGGGCGCCGCCGCCGTCGATTACCTCTACTTCTCCGGCTACATCACCCTGGCCTACTTCTGGGCCCGCAGTGTCGTGGCCGCCGATGTCCTGCCGGCAGAGCGCAGGCAGGCCAAGATCGACACGGCCAACTTCTACTTCGCCCGTATCCTGCCGCGCATCGTCCTGCACAAGGCGGGTATCGAGGCCGGTGTGGCGACGTTGCCCGATATCGCCTGAGTTCCGGGGCATTAAAGCGTGACCCGCAAGCTGCCGGCAGCAACTTGCGGGTCACGGCATCGGGCTCACGGCCCAAGGGAAATGAAGCCCCGGACTTTCCGCCGGGGACTTCCCCCATCCTGCCATCAGGTGTAGAACTTGCCGGAACCGGACACCCCTCGACCCAACGGTTCCCGACCTGATGAGCGATCCAGCGTTCCTGATACGTCTCGCCGAAAGCGACGACGACGACTTCATCCTCGGCCTCGTCCACCGCTTCATCCACTTCCCGCTGCCCAACGGCCGCACGAAGACGGACTGCCTCAAGGGCATCGAAGCCGACCTGGTAAAGCACCTCGACGAACAGCCGCCGAACAGCTACATCTTCATCGTCGAGAACGAGGATGGCGATCCGGCGGGGTTCATCCATCTGCAGAAGACCAAGGACTTCTTCACCCATCGTGACAACTGCCATATCTCGGATATCGCAGTAGCGGAGAAGTTCGAAGGCACCGGCGTGGGCAAGGTGCTGCTCGATCATGCGCACACCTGGGCAAAAGAACATCGCTGCCAGTTCGTGACCCTGGCCGTATTTCCCGGCAACGAACGCGCTCGCGAGCTGTACGCAAAGCACGGCTTCGATACCGACCTGGTTCGCATGGCAAAACCCGTCAGGTAACCCTACCCGTCGTTCCTGTGAAAACAGGAACCCAGCGCCCCGGTTTGCCAGCACGGCGATAACGCAACATCGGCTTTCACCAACGAGAAAGGCCGCCCAAAGGCGGCCTTTCTCAACACAAGCGTTACCGGAAAACTCAGGCCTCGACAGTAGCCGGAGCTTCCTTCGACTCGCGTGCATCCAGGCGAGCCGCCATGCGGTCGATGTTGGCGAGCGACACCAGGTGGGCGTAGATCCAACCGAAGGCGCCTTCGCGCAGGAACTCGTGGGCCGTCTTCTCGTCCAGACCGCGCAGGCGCTCTTCGTTGATCACGAACAGGCCGTTAAGGTTGATGTTCTTGCCTTCCTTCTGCAGCGTGATGGTGCGCGGCTCGAGCAGGTTGTGCTCGCGCAGCTTGCCCATGAACCACTGCGTGCGGGCCACGTGATCCTGGAATTCGCCGAGGAAGTTCACGGCATTGGTGAGTGCCGGGGCATCGGTGCCGTCTTCGTTGAAGAGGCGCTCGCCTTCGCTGTCGTTGAAGCCTTCATAGGCCTCGTCGAGGAACACGGTGAAATCGTCGCCCTCGGCGCCGGCCGGCTTCTCGGCCAGCACGAACGGATAGCGGCGCACGAAAGCCGGGATGTACACGCCCTGCTCCCAGAAGCCGTTTTCGCCGACCAGCAGGTTTTCGTTCTGGCGCAGGCCCAGCAGGGCCATCGGACCGGCGGTCTCGATGCTGTCGCCAGCGAACAGGATCGGGAAATCGCGCGAGGCCGGGGCGAATTCCACGCCCGTCAGGGGCACGGAGTGGGCCTTGACGGCGAAATTGATGTTGTTCACGGCCTTCAGGCGAAGGTCGCGATGGGCGGTGCGGTTCAGGGGAACCGGACGCTCGTAGAAAAGCACTTCTGCCACTGTCTATCCCTCTTGGACCCGGCGGACCTGGGAAGCCACCCCGGCCCCCCTTCCAAACCCGTCGGGCTGATGGTGCGAACCCCAACTATAGCAGCGCCGAATGATGGCAACAGCCCCGCAAGAAGCGTACCGGACGGATGCTTTTCTGTAGCAATTATGGGCTATGCTCGGGCCAACGCCCCCTTTGGGAGCGGGATCGCACCCGCGATCCGCACGGAGTTCGACTTGCTGGAACGCTCTTTCGCTTACGTGAAGGACGAGACACGATGACGATGGAAGTGCTCCATGACGACCTGCCGAGGGTCACCGCGTTGCATGCGACGCGGGTGCTTTCCCTCGACGCTGCGGGTCGCATCCTGGACTGGATCAGCTGGCAGGACGCAGTCTGCCTCTATGTGCGCGGCGTGGTCGCCTGGACCCTGGGCGACCCGTGCGTCACCGTCCACGGCGGTACCAACCGCGACAACGGCCTGCGCAGCACCCTCCAGCTCCACCCCATCGTGGCCAGCACCGGCCACTGCCGCGAACACGCGATCGACCCGTCCCCGGCCCTCACCAACACGGCCCTCTTCGCCCGCGACCGCCACGTGTGCCTGTACTGCGGCCAGCAGTTCACCCGCCACGACCTCACCCGCGACCACGTGGTGCCCCTCTCCAAGAAGGGCCAGGACGAATGGGAAAACGTGGTCAGCGCCTGCCTGGCCTGTAACCTGCGCAAGAGCAACCGCACCCCGCAGCAGGCCAACATGCCCCTGCTGGCCGTGCCCTACCGACCTAGCTGGGTCGAGCACCTGATCCTGTCCAATCGCAACATCCTGGCCGACCAGATGGAGTTCCTGGTGAACCACCTGCCAAGGGACCGCCGCCGCCTCTAGGGCCCGTTCCAGCGCGGCAAACCGCCGCAATCCGGCCTCCGCCCCCGTTTTGCCCCCTCCCGTTCACGCACCCTCCCTTGCCCCGGCCCCGCCGTAGGCGAACAATACGCGCATGAACGACCTTTCCCGCTACCCGTATCTGGCGCAGATCGACTCGCCGGAGGACCTTCGCCGTTTTCCGGCCGAAGAACTGCCGGCCATCGCCGACGAGCTGCGCCGCTACCTCATCGAGGCGGTGGCCTCATCCGGTGGCCATTTCGGCGCGGGACTGGGCGTGGTGGAACTCACCGTGGCCCTGCACCATGTGTTCGACACCCCGAACGACCGCCTGGTCTGGGACGTCGGCCACCAGTGCTACCCCCACAAGATTCTCACCGGTCGCCGCGACCGCATCACCACGATCAAGAAGAAGGACGGCCTGGCCCCGTTCCCGCGTCGTGAGGAAAGCGAATACGACACCTTCGGCGTGGGCCATTCGTCCACCTCGATTTCCGCGGCGCTCGGCATGGCTATCGCCCTGCAGCGCCGCGGCGACCAGCGCAAGGTCGTGGCCGTGATCGGCGACGGCGCGATCACCGCGGGCATGGCCTTCGAGGCCCTGAACCACGGCGGCGACGTCGAACCGAACATGCTGGTGATCCTCAACGACAACGGCATGTCGATCAGCGAAAACGTCGGTGCGATGACCAAGATGATGGCGCGCGCGATGTCCAGTCGCACCCTCAATGTCTGGCGCGAGCGTGCCAAGAAGGCCATGCCGCGCGAGTCGCTGTTCGGTC
Organism: Luteibacter anthropi; assembly: GCF_023699965.1. Classification (NCBI taxonomy): domain Bacteria; kingdom Pseudomonadati; phylum Pseudomonadota; class Gammaproteobacteria; order Lysobacterales; family Rhodanobacteraceae; genus Luteibacter; species Luteibacter anthropi. Next base: position 2,559,748 of record NZ_CP077072.1, on the reverse strand, counting down.
GCTTCTTCAAGCGCTGGGAGGAACACGCCAAGGGCATGTTCGTGCCGTCCACGCTGTTCGAGGAACTGGGCTTCCACTACACCGGTCCCATCGAAGGCCACAACATGGCCCAGCTGGTGAACGCGCTCAACACGGTGAAGGACCTCCCGGGCCCGCAGCTCATCCACGTGATGACGACCAAGGGCAAGGGCTATGAGCCTGCCGAAAAGGCACAGATCGAATACCACGCCGTGGGTCCGTTCGATCCGGTTGCCGGCCTGGCGAAGAAATCCGCGCCGGCCAAGCCCACCTATACCGATATCTTCAGCGACTGGCTCTGCGACATGGCCGGCGCCGACGAGCGCCTGCTCGGCATCACCCCCGCCATGCGCGAAGGCTCGGGCCTGGTGCGTTTCTCGAAGGAATACCCGCAGCGCTATTTCGACGTCGCCATTGCCGAACAGCATGCCGTGACGCTTGCCGCCGGCATGGCCGTGGAAGGCGCGAAGCCCGTGGTGGCGATCTACTCCACCTTTCTCCAGCGCGCGTACGATCAGGCCATCCACGACGTGGCCCTGCAAAACCTCGACGTCACCTTCGCGATCGATCGCGCCGGCGTCGTGGGCCCTGACGGTGCCACGCACGCAGGCAGCTTCGATCTCTCCTTCATGCGCTGCCTGCCGAACATGGTGATCATGGCACCGGCAGACGAAAACGAATGCCGCATGATGCTGAGCACGGGCTTCGCCTATGAAGGCCCCGCCGCGATCCGCTACCCGCGCGGTACCGGTCCGGGTGCACGCCTGTCCGAATCGCTCGATACCCTGCCCATCGGCAAGGCCGAAGTGCGTCGCCGCGGCCACCATGGCCTGGCGATCCTGTCGTTCGGCACCATGCTTTCACCGGCCGCCGTCATCGCGGCGGAAGTGGATGCCACGCTGGTGAACATGCGTTTCGTGAAGCCGCTGGATGAGGAACTGATCCTCGAACTGGCCCGCACGCACAAGGCGTTCGTCACCATCGAAGACAATGCCATCGCCGGCGGTGCCGGTGCCGGCGTGGCCGAGTGCCTCGCCGCCCACGGCGTCACCCTGCCCATCTTCCACCTGGGCCTGCCCGATACGTATCTGGAACACGGCAGCCGCGAGGAAGTACTGACCATGGCCGGCCTCGACCTGCCGCAGATCCGCAACGCGATCCGCAACCGCTTCCCGCAGTACGTAGCCTCCCCGGTAGCCAGCGCCGGCTAAACCCCCTGTAGGAGCGCGCCTTGCGCGCGACCGGTTTTGGCGATGAATGCATGAATTCCGCCAGAACCGGTCGCGCGCAAGGCGCGCTCCTACATGGAAGACCTGCCGCGGTGAGGGCCGCGGCAGGGGGTTGATGGTTTACTGCAAGCCGTCGGCCATCGCCTTCAGCAGCGTGCCGTTGGCGTCGTCACCGCTGAAATCCCACGAGAAGGCGCCGCCCAGCGACTGCGACTTCACGTAGCTCATCTTGCGCTGGATGTTCGCCGGATCGTCCACGCTCCACCAGGTGGTGCCGTTGTAGATCCAGTGCGCACCGGCAGCTGCATCGTCATAGCCTGGGTAGTTCAGGGCCTTCAGCACCTTCCAGTCTTCGATGCCCGCTTCGTAGCGGCCCGGGGCCGCCGTGCCCGACTGGTAGAGACCGTTGTTGGTCTTCGCCACATTCGTCCAGCCGCGACCGTAGAAGCCGATGCCGACGTTGAGCTTCGACGCCGGCACGCCCGTGGCGAGGAAAGCCTGGATGGCGTCGTTGGTGTTGTACTTCTTCGTGTCGCCCGTGGACGGGTCGCTCGCCGTGGCATACAGCGCCGAGTGGTGATTCGTCGTCGGGTCCCATGCACCGTGGAAGTCATAGGTCATGACGTTGATGTAGTCGAGGTACTGCGCGTACTGCCCCGGCTGCGTCACACGGATCTTGTCCACGCCGGCACCCGCCGCGATGGTCAGCAGCAGGCCCGGACGCACGGCGTCGAGCTGGCGACGGAATTCCGCGAGCAAGGCGGTGAAGTTGGCGGTGTCTTCCGGACCACCACACTGCAGGCCGCAGGCTGCCGGGTATTCCCAGTCGATGTCGATACCGTCGAACACGCCGGCCGCCGCACCCGTGCCACCGGCACCGTCGGTCACCGGCAGGTTGCCCTTGATGTAAGCGTCCACGCACGAAGCAACAAAGGCCTGGCGGTTTTCAGGACGTGCCGCGTGCGCGAAGCCACGCGACCAGGTCCAGCCGCCGAGCGAAATGAGCACCTTCAGGCCCGGATGCTTGGCCTTGAGCTGCTTGAGCTGGTTCCAGTTGCCACGCAGCGGCTGGTCCCAGGTATCGGCCGTGCCACTTACGCTGTCGCCTGCGCCGAACGACTTGGTGTAGTCGGCGAACGCATCGCCACCCACGCCCGTGTTCGGATCGGACGGCTGGATCACGCCCACTTCGCAACGGTCATTGCGCACGTTGCCGAAGGCGTAGTTGATGTGGGTAAGGCGCGCGGCCGAACCGCTCGTCTCGATGTTCTTCACCGTGTAGGCGCGATCGTAGATGCCCCACTGCGTGAAGTAACCGATGACACGACGATTGCCGCCACCACCGCCTGCCGTGGTCTTCACGACGACGGAGCCGGACTGCGCGGAGGCATTGCCCGCATTGTCACGCGCACGCACCGTATAGGTATACGACGTGCTGGCCGCAAGGCCAGTATCGGTATACGACGGCGAGGTCGAGTTACCCACCAGCGCACCATTGCGATAGATGTCATATCCCGCAACACCCGATCCACCGGCGTTGTCCGTAGAAGCGCTCCAGCTGAGCGACACGCTGTTCGACGACGGCGTACCGGCAAGACCCGAAGGCACGGACGGTGGCGTGGTATCGTTGCTGGCAGGCGAAACGGTGATGTTCACCGCGGACGACGTGGTCGAGGCGCCCGCGTTGTCGGTAGCGATGGCTGTCAGCACATAGCTGCCCGCTGGAGCATTGCTCCACACCACGGACCACGGCGCGGACGTCTTGCTGCCCAGCGACGTGGCGCCACGGAAGAATTCCACCTTGGCGACCGTGCCGTCGCTGTCGGACGCATTGGCGGTCAGCGTGATGTTTGTACCGGCGGTGAAGGTCGCACCGTTTGCCGGTGCGGTGATGGCAGCGGTGGGCGGCTGGTTGCTGCCTCCACCACTACAGGTACCGAGGTCCTGGTACCAGCCGCAGCTCGGACAGTAATCGGGCGCGGTATTCCAGATCTGCGACGTCGCCTGGTACAGGTGGTTCTTGTAGGTCAGCTTGTCGCCGGCGTTGTAGATGGTGGCGGCATTCCATGCCGAGACGCCGGTACAGGTGGCGGACTGCGCATGAGCGGAGGTGGCCAGCCACGCGAGTGGCAGGGCACAGGAAAGGATCAAGTGTCGGAACGTGACACGCATGGGAAACTCCGTGACAGGGTCGTAGTGCGCCTGGCCGCAGCCAGACATCGAGACGGGAGCCGTCTCACCACATGGCGATGTCGCTCATGCGCAGGCCCGATTGCACGGGCTTTCCACGCATGCGTTTCCCCTTAAGACGCACCTGCCTCCGGCCCTACCCGGTACAACCGACAGCTTGCGTTCGCCTGACACGTATGTGCCTTCGGCTCCCTTCGCCAGCGCGACTCCATGAGCACGGAACCCCGCCAACGCACCGACGTTGCCTACAGGCTGACAACGATGTCAACGCAAGAAATTACTAAAAGCGACGCACATCTCGTTTATACGCATATGGTGCAGCGCACCTATTTTTGTCCTGGGTCAGGCGTGTTCCAGCGATGAGACGAAGCTGCCGAATACGCGGCAACTATTTCCAGCAGGCACCGGTGACGCGATCGCGATCTTCGAGGTCCCTGGCGGTGAAGACGTCCGAACCGCCGGCCGCCAGGAAGATGTCGCGCACGGCAGCGCCCTGGTTCCAGCCATGCTCGACGAGCAGCCAGCCTCCCGGCGCGAGGTGGGCAGGTGCGTTCGCGGCGATACGGCGGATATCGTCAAGCCCGTCAGGCCCCGAGGCCAGGGCCGACAGCGGCTCGAAGCGCAGGTCGCCTTCGCCCAGGTGCCGGTCGTCGGCCTCGATGTAGGGCGGATTGCTTGCCACCACGTCGAAACGACGCCCTGCCACCGGAACGAACCAGTCGCCCGCGAAGAAACAGACACGCCCGAGCCCCAGCTTCGTCGCGTTTCCACGGGCCACCTCCAGTGCAGCCGCACTGGCATCCACCGCAGCCACCACGGCATCGGGCCGCTCGCTGGCCACCGCCAGGGCAATGGCGCCGCTGCCGGTGCCGAGGTCGAGGAGGCTGCCACCACCACGCAATCGCGCGAGTACCTGCTCGACCAGCAATTCGGTTTCGGGGCGCGGAATCAGGGTGGCCGGGCTGACATCGAGGGGAAGTGACCAGAAATCCCGTCGCCCCGTGATGTAGGCCACGGGCTCGCCACCGGCACGCCGATGCACCAGTTCGTTGAAACGTGCCTGCGCGGCAGCACCGATCACGTCTTCGGCATGGGCGAAGAACCACGCACGATTGACGTCCAGCACGTGGGCCAGCAGCAGTTCGGCTTCAAGGCGCTCGCCAAGCATGTCGGTGGCGTTTCGAAGGATCGTGCGTATATCGGTCATGAACGCATTCTACCGGCAGGCCTACAATTCCAGCATGCGCCCTCTCGCCCTGCTTTTCGCCTTCGTCGCCCTGACCGGACTCTCCGGCTGCCATGCCACGTTCTTCGGCGCGGTGAATGCCACGCAATCGTCGTCGGGCGTGACGACCCATGCGGACATCGTCTACGACCCTGCCCACGACCTGGCGCTTGACGTCTACGCGCCCGAACACGTCGTGGGAGCGCCGGTGGTGGTGTATTTCTACGGGGGTGACTGGCGCAAGGGAAAGCGTCAGTGGTATCGCTGGGTGGGCGAGGCCCTGGCCCGCCGGGGCGTGGTCGCCATCGTGGCCGACTACCGGCTATGGCCCGCGGTACGCATGGAAGGGTTTCTCCGTGATGGTGCCAACGCCGTCCGCTGGGCGCATGACCACGCTGCCGGGTACGGCGGCAATCCCGCCCACCTGTTCGTCATGGGCCACTCATCCGGTGGTCATATCGCGGCGATGCTCGCCACCGACAAGCAATGGCTGGCCCATGTCGGCATGAAGCCCCGCGACCTCGCCGGCCTGATCGGTGTGGCGGGTGCCTACGATTTCCTCCCCCTCGACGACCCGGGATACATCGACATGTTCGGCGCCACGGATGCCGAACAGGCCCGCTCGCAACCGGTGAACTTCGTCGATGGCGACGAGCCGCCTGCACTACTGCTGCAAGGCGAACGGGATACCGAGGTGTATCCCATCGAGGCCATCTCGCTGGAAGCCCGCTATCGCGCGATGGGCGAGCCGGTAGAGCTGAAGCTGTATCCGGACCTCGGCCACGAAAAGCTGGTGTTTGCGCTAGGCCCGCTGCATCGCATCGCGCCGGTCATGGACGATGTCATGCGCTTCATCCATGAGCGATCCAGCCAGCCCCTGCGCGCGATCGGTTCTCGCGACACCCCACCCCTGTAGGAGCGCGGTTGCGCGCGACCAGGTCATCGCGATAACCGGTCGCGCGCAAGGCGCGCTCCTACAGGGGCCTGGCAACTTCTGGGCTATTGACCGGCCGGTCGGCGCAAGTTATTTCGAACTCACATATCGTCACGGGGGTTCACGATGCATCGTTTCGTCATAGGGCTACTGCTCGCATTCCTGTTCGCAGGTGTGCCCATGGTCACTGCCATCGCGGCGGATGCTGATATCGCCAAGGAAGACATCACCTTCCAGAGCGGAGGAGTCACGCTCTCGGGCACGATCTATCGCCCTGAAAAAACGGTGGCCGCCCTTGTCCTCGTCCACGGATCCGGACAGGAAAAGCGCATGAACGGCTTTGCCACCCTGCTGGCAAGGCAAGGTATCGCCACGCTCACCTACGACAAGCGAGGTGTAGGTGAATCCGGTGGCGTCTACGCGGGCCCGGAAGTCGGCACCAACAATATCGGCGCAGACAATCTCGCCCTGCTGGCCACCGACGCCAGCGCCGCGATCGATGCGCTATCAGCGAAACTGCCCAAGACCCACGGCGATATCGGCCTGCTGGGTTTCAGCCAGGCGGGCTGGATCATTCCCCTGGCTGCGGAAAAGAATCCGAAGGTGAAATTCATGGTGATGTTCAGCGGCCCCGTCGCCACGGCCCGCGAACAGCTGCGCTTCCAGTTCTATACGGAGAGCAAGCCCAACTTCTGGGATACTCACTCCGAAGCCGATGCACGACAGCACATCGCCAACGACGCGGATCGCTATGACTTTCCCGATACCGATCCGCGTACAAGCCTCGCCAAACTGACCATTCGTGGCCTGTGGCTCTTTGGCGGAAAGGACGTGCAGGCTCCCGTGCAGCTGTCTACCGAAAGGCTCGATGCGCTGAAGGCCCAACACAAGCCTTACGCATACCGCGTATTTCCCACGCTGACGCACAATACGTCGTCTACCAGGACCCCGGCGGGCGAAGAGGCCGTTGCTACCGCCGTGCAGTGGATCAAGTCCGGCACGCTCAACGCACCGCCGCGTCAGTAGCCCCGTCCCTCCTTGTTGCCGCCGCGCGCAGCATCAAGTACTTCGGGATACGGATAGTTGAGCCCCAGCAACTGCCGGATATCCGGACTTGCCCGCTTCACGAACTCCGCCGGCAAGGCAGCGGGCAGGTTTTCCATCGGCTTGACGAACTTCGGCAGGTACTGCGTGATGATCGCGGAACGATCAACCTGGCTGCGGTTCGGCATCGCGCAATGCCATACGGCACCGAAGAAGACCACGGTATCGCCCACCTCGCCCAGCATGCGTTCGCAACGGTCAAAGAAGCCATCACCTTCGTCCGGATAACGCAGTTCGCGCTGTGTACCCGGCATGAAGGCCGTGGCACCGGTTTCGGCGGTGAACGGATCGAGCATGATCGTGACTTGCCCGTTCAACGGAAACGATGAGTTGATCCGCGCCGGATGCGTTTCCGGCGAGTGGTAGTCCCAGTACGGATAATCGATATGCGGCTCCTGCCCCGGACCACCCGGCAGGATGCGGTTGGCTGCGATCGAGCCCATGATGAACTCCGTGCCCAGGAAGGCACGCATGACTTTCATGATCGCCGGGTGCGCCGCCATGCGAGAAAAGATCTCGCCCTTGGCCAGCAGGTTCCACACCCGGCGCTGCAGGTTGATCCGGCCCGCCTTCTCCGCATCGCCCTGGAAATGCGTGACCTTCGCCCCGCCGGCGTCCGCATCCGATTCGTCCATGACGATGCGCCGTGCCTCGGCGATCTCGGCCGGGGTGAACAAGCCCCGCAGGATCACCGCCCCCGCACCTTCCAGCAGCTCCGCCACGATGGCGTCGGTGTCCAGGGCGGCCTCCGTAAAGACACGCAGCGGGAAGGCTGGACGAATCGATGTCGCGATGGCGCTCATGGTGGTCTCCTGCCGCGAAACGCGGCATCGGGTGGTTGGCTACGGGCTTACGCTAGGCCGTTTTGCAAGCGCTTGCAAATCGCAGTGCAGCATGCGTAGAGTCGGTGGCATCCACTGCCACCACGGGATTGCCGACGATGGGCGAGATACCGATCGGACTGATCGGGGCCGGTTACATGGGCAAGGCGCATACGGTGGCCTTGCAGGCTGTCGGCGCCATCTTCGAACCCACCCTGCGCCCGGTGTGCGAGGTGCTGGCCACCTCCACGCCCGAAGGGGCGGCCGGACATGCCCGGCGCTGGGGCTGGCGACACGCCACTGGTGACTGGCGTGAACTGGTGAACGATCCACGCGTGGACGCCGTGATCATCGCCACCCCGCCACGTACGCACCTGGACATGGTCATGGCCTGCATCGCCGCGGGCAAACCGGTGTTCTGCGAAAAACCACTGGGTGCGAACGTGGGCGAATCACTGGCCATGACCGAAGCCGTGGAACGTGCCGGCCTGGCGAACATGACCGGCTTCAACTACATCCGCACGCCTGCCAGCCAGCTCGCGCGGCAGATCATCGCCTCGGGTGAGATCGGCGACGTGATCCAGGTGACCGCCGAACATGTCGAGGACTACCTGCACGATCCCGCGTTGCCGGCTTCATGGCGCACGCGTATCGCCACGGGTACGGAAGCCGGTGCCCTGGGCGACGTCGCGCCGCATATCGTGAATGCCTGTCTGCGCCTGGTCGGCCCCATCGAAAGTCTCGTAGCCGATACACGCATCGTGCAGGCGACGCGCCCCGGGCCCCATGGACCGGAAGCCGTGGAGAACGACGACCTGGGCCAGATGCTGCTGCGTTTCGCCAACGGCGCCAGCGGCAGCCTGAGCTTCAGCCGCATGGCTGCCGGCCGGAAGATGGGCTACACCTACCGCATCACGGGTACGCGCGGTGCCATCGCCTTCGACCAGGAAGACCAGAACGCCTTGTGGCTCTACGACGCGTCGCGCGATGCGTCGCGCCGTGGTTTCCAGAAGCTGTTGATGGGCCCGGCGCACCCCGACTATCTCGCCTTCAACCAGGGTGTCGGGCATGGCACGGGGTACAACGAGCAGATCGTGATCGAGATGCGCGACTTCCTCCAGGCCATCGCCACGGGCGAATCCGTATGGCCGACCTTCCGCGACGGCTACGAAGTAGACCGCGTGATTTCCGCCGCGCTCGTATCCGCATGCGAACGGCGCTGGGTGGACGTCTGAGCTAGCGTGGCCCGGGCAGGCTGTCGCGCCACACCAGCTCGCAGGGGAACAGGCGGCTGCGCGGCACGCTGCCTTCGCCATCGGTCCACGCGACGATCCGTTCGATCGCGTGCAGCACCATGGCGCGAATGGGCTGACGCACGGTAGTCAGCGAATACGACGCCCAGGATGCCAGCGGCATGTCGTCGAAACCCACCACGGCAATACGTCCCGGTACCTCGACACCGCGCTCGCGACACGCATCCAGCGCACCCAGCGCCAGCACGTCGTCGGCGCAGAAGACGCCGTCGATCTTCGAGCCGCCATCCAGCAGACCAAGCATCGCACTGCGGCCATGGGCATGGGTGTAATCGCCCGCATGCACCACCTCGCTCAAGGCGCTCCCCACGGCATCGGAGAATCCCCTGCCCCGGTCGATCGTGGATGCGTCGTGCGACGATCCGCCGATGAAGGCCAGGCGTCGGCGGCCAGCCGCCCGCATCGCTTCGCCCACGAGCCGGCCGCCTGCCACGTTGTCGACGGTGACGACCGGTGCCGGCGACGATCGCCCTGCCCGGCCGAACACATGCAACACCGGCATGCCGGCCTCCCGGCACGACGCAGCGAAACCTTCCGGCGGCGCCGACGTGGCGATCAGCACGGCGTCCACGCTGTACTGGCGCATCATGTCCAGGGCGGCAAGGCCGTCCTCGTCTTCACCCAGGTTCGCCAGCAACGGGCGCAGGCCACGGGCCTGCAATTCGCGGGTGAACAGGTCGAAGACCTCCATGAACGCCGGATTGGCAAAGTGATTGGAGACCAGGCCGATGAGCGCCGTGCGCCCGGTCATCAGGCTGCGAGCCAGCTGGTTGGGGCGGTAGCCCAGTTCGGTCGCCGCCTCGGTCACCTTCAGGCGCGTGCGCTCCGAGACGCTGGCCCCTTCGGTAAAGGTGCGCGAGACCGCCGATATCGAAACACCGGCCCGTTCGGCGACGTCTTTGGCAGTGATGCGGGCAGAAGGAACACGCGTAGGCATGGAAACGAATATAGCCGACGCGAGGGGTGCCCACGGGAATCACCGCGCCGCGGCGCGATGTGAGCCGTCGGTCACACCTGCACGAAAACGGCAAAAGATCGATGTCGTCCGCGGGCGGCTGTAACACGCCCTATGCGCCGCCACGGCACGCGGAGCCTCACGATTGACTTTCCTCCCGCTTCGTTTCTAGAACCGCCGACGGAGGGCCCTGTCCCTTCGCGCGCCCAGGGGTCGATGGTCTTGCCGTTGGCATGCCGTCTTTCGTACTTCGCCACTCGCACGTCCCGGACCGTGCGGCGCGTCCTTCCTTGCAACTGTCACTTACAGCATGAGGGTGGAACCATGGAGAAGTACAACGACGTGAACAGCCTGTGGCGCAACGAGGCCGGCAGCGACAACCCGGCGGGCCCGCTGTACGCCGCCGGCGCGTTCGCCGAGTCCGAGATTGCCAACGAGGCCATCCCGACCACCGTCGGCGGTTGCGGTACCGCCTGTACGGGCTCGCGCACCCGTCAGTGTTGCTGATCGCATGGCGTCCGTGACGACGGACGCCGGCGATTTCGATGTCTCGCTGGGTTGCCTGCTCCGTCCCGCCGTGGGCGGACTGGCAACCCGGCTCGATACCGTCGCCGGCCTGACCGACCGCGAACGCGGCGTGATCCTCGGCGCCGTGGAGGAAACCCTGCATGCGGTGCTGCATGCGCGCCTTGCCCGCCTGCTTGTGCTCGAACTGCACGAAGCCCGCAAGGCGGGACGCCTGCACGCGGACACCAGCGAAGGACGCTGGAACGAATTCCTGGCGCTGTCGGCCACCCAGGCTTTCTGGGACGAACTGCGCCAGCACTACCCCACCCTCGCGGCGCGCACGAGCCGGCTCATCGAGCAACGCTGCGACGCCGCACTGACCTTCGCGCTGCACTGGGCTGCCGACCGGCCCGCGCTGCATGCCTTGCTCGACGGTTGCCCTCCCGGTGAACTGTGGCAGCTCTCGTTCGGCGCCGGGGATAGCCATCGCGGCGGCAAGACGGTTGCTCTTTTGCACTGCGAAGGGGGGCGGCTCGTCTACAAGCCACGCCCCATGGCGATCGACGCAGCCCTTGCGGGCTTCCTCGCCCAGCTACGCCCCGTGCATACCGAAACCATGGCCATGCGTCTGCCGCACTCCCTGGGATTCGAAGAACACGGCTGGAGCGCGCACGTCACCCATCGCCACGCGGAAAGCGACGAAGAGCTGCATGAGTTCTATCGCGGCATCGGCCAGTGGCTGGCCGTCATGCGCCTGCTGGGCGGCACCGACCTGCACGCGGAGAACCTGATCGCGCACGGCGCGCACCCTTATGTCATCGACTGCGAGACGCTCTTCACCCCTCGACGTCCGCCACGGCCATCCGGTTTCGGCGCAGCCGTGGATCGCGCGGCCCAGACGGTCGAAGGCACCGTGCTCAGCATCGGCATGTTGCCCGGGCGCGGCATGGGCCTGGGCTGGCGCGGCGTGGACATGTCTGCACTGGGCGCCTTGCCGGGTCAGCAGCCGATGCTTTCCCAGCTCGACCTCATCGATGCCGGCACCGACCGCGTGCGCATCGGCACGCGCATGGTCACGGTGGAAGCCGCTGCGCAGAATCATCCCTGCACCGAACCGGTACTGTCGCGTTTCTGGCCCGACGTGCTTGCGGGCTTCGACTCACTGACCGCCACCCTGCAAGCCCTCGATGCGGCTGGCGCATTGCGTCCCATCATGGGCAGCTTCGAATCCTGCCGCGTGCGCGTGGTGACGCGCGCCACCGAGGTATACGCCGAACTGGCGCGCATGCTCTGGCACCCCGTGTCGCTGCACGACGAAGCGAGTGCTCGCGAACGCGCGCGTGCCCTGCTGGAGCGCATGGCCGGCAATGTCGCCACCGCGCCCGGCTCGGCCACCGTCATCGCGGCCGAAATCGACGAACTGCTGGAAGGCGACATCCCGCTGTTCGAAACCACGCCGGCTTATGGCCGCCTCGACGGTCCGCGCGGCACGCGCTGGGGCAAGGTCGGCAACCTGGTGGACGAGGCACTGCTGCACTGGCGGCATGCGGACTTCACCCTGGAGCGCAACATCATTCGCGCGGCCCTCGTCAGTGCCTATATCAACGAAGGCTGGGTTCCCGAGGAAACGTCCCTGTGGCCGGCACAACCGCGCCCGGGCGATCTGGACAGCCGTCGCCGACAGATCGCCGCCGACATCCTGCGCGGCATCGTCGCCAGCGCCATCCTCGGCGAAGACGGCAGCATCGCCTGGATTGCACCGGTCTTCGACCCGACCTTCGGCTGGGCGGTGCGCCCGCTGGGCCACGACGTCTACGGCGGTATTGCGGGTATTGCCCTGCTGGTGGCCGGCTACCGCCGAGAGATGCAGGCCGGCCGCGCAGACCCTGTGCACGGTCTGGACGGGGTGCTGGCCGCGACACTGCGCACGATGGATCTCGCCGAGGCAAAGTGGGCCGCGCAACGCGAGGACGTCATCCGCATCCGGCCACCGCAACCCGGCGGCTACTTCGGCGTGGGCTCGCTGATCTGGGTGCGCCTGCGCCTGCATGCCTGGGGCATCGACGCCAATGGACTGGCTCATGCGATGGCCCTGGCGGATACGTTGCCGGATGCGGTGGCTGCCGACGACATGCCCGACGTGCTGTCGGGGACAGCCGGGGCCATTCCTGCGCTACTCATGCTTTACCGCGCCAGCGGCGAAACACGGTTCCTTTCGATGGCCTGCGAGTTCGCGGACGTGCTGCGTGACAAGGCCACGCGTAACGAAGGCCGTGCGTGGTGGCCGCACGCACAATGGCCCGATGGCATCGGCGGCTTTGCCCATGGCACCACTGGTATCGGCTGGGCGTTGCAGAAACTCGCCGATGTATCCGGAGATACCGACATCGCGCAGCTGGCCGCCGAGGCCTTTGCCTTCGACGACGCACTGTATGACGTGACGCTGGCGGGGTGGAAAGACCTGCGCATGCTGCCCGACGCACCCACGGCGGCTGCGTGGTGTCACGGTGCCGTGGGCATCGGACTCTCACGACGCAACGAAACCGGCGACACATCGCTGCATCGCCTGCACTGTGCGGCACAGGCCACATGGGCACGCGGACTCGGCTGGAATCATTCCACCTGCCACGGTGATGCATCGGCATGGGAGCTTCTGGATGCCGCCATCCGCCGTGGCGTAGGCCCTGAAAGCGTGAGTCGCGAATCGCTGCTGGCCGGATGGCTGACATCGATGGAAGACCACGGCCCCGTATGCGGCATCGTCCGCGATGCCTTCGCGCCGGGCCTGATGTCCGGTCTCGGCGGTATCGCATGGCAGCTACTGCGCGCCGGGGAAGGGCACGAATTGCCAACCATCCTCACCATGGAAGACGACGTGTGAGCACGTCTGCCGACGACACCCGGTTGCACGCACCCTACTGGCGGATCGAAGGTGCGGCGCCGGGATCGCGCCATGGCGCCACCGCTACGCTGCAACGCCTGTCGATGGCCGTACGCCCCGTGCTCGCCATCCTGCGCAAGGCGGCGCCATGGACGGCCGCCGTCGTCCTTGCATCGCAGCTGGGCTCGGGCATCGCCACCGCCGGCTCACTGGTGATGGCCGCCGACGTGCTGCGCAAACTCATCGAAGGGCAGTTCGCCCTCGATCGCATGGTGGCGCTACTGCCCACCATCGTTTTGCTGGCCGCGGTGCAGGCACTGCGCGTAGGCCTTGATGCGGTCACCGCCCGCGCAAGGGCAAGGCTCTCGCCGCGCGTACACCGGCTTGCCGAAGAACAACTGCTGGCCGCCGGGCTGGATGTGCAACTGGCCGCCTTCGACGACCCGGACTTCTACGACCAGCTCCATCGCGCGAAGGAGCGCGGCATCCTGCATCTGGAAACCGCCACGGCCTCGGTGGTGGACCTGCTTTCGTCGCTCGTCACCGTGGGAGGCGCCACGGTAGCGCTTGCCGTACTGCATCCCGTGCTGCCGTTGCTGATGCTGCTGGCCTTATGGCCGGAAGCATGGGCCACGCTGCGCGCAGCCAGCCTGCAATATGCCGCCATGGCGACGACGATTTCGCTGACACGACAGGCGCGCCTTATCGGCGACCTTACGATGGAGCGCGATGCGGCGGCGGAACTGCGCGTCACCCAGGCGCGCGATCACGTGGTGCACGAATTCGCGCAGGCGACGACCGCACTGGAGGATCACCTCGTGCGCCAGGGGCTGGCCGAGGCGCGAGCGGCCACCTGGGGGCATGTCTTTTCGGGACTTGGGCAATGGACAGCCTACATCGCGCTCGCTGCCATGCTTCACCTGGGCTGGATCGGTATTGCCGTCGCCGGCACGGCCGTGATGGCCATGCGCGGTGCGGCGATGTCCGTACAGCGGCTGGTCGTGGTGGCGCGCGAGCTTTTCGAGAAAGGGCTCTATATCAGCGACTACCAGACGTTTCTGGATACGGCGGTGCGCAGGCGCAACCGCTCTGCACAGGCGCAAGGCGAGGCACCCGCCACGCCGGGCGATATCGTGGTCGAGCAGGTTTCGTTTCGCTATGCCGGCGCGTCCAGCGATGCGCTGAGCAACGTCGACCTGCACATTTCACGTGGGCAGAGCATCGCGCTGGTAGGCGAAAACGGCTCGGGCAAGACGACGCTGGCAAAGCTCATCGCCGGCCTGTACGAGCCCGACACGGGTTGTGTCCGCTGGGATGGACTGGACCTTCGCGGGCTGTCCGAAACCTCGATTGCCGACCGCGTGGCGATGGTCTTGCAGGACCCCCTGCGCTGGCCACGAAGTGCACGGGAAAACGTGCGTCTCGGCAGGCATACGCGTGAGGACACCCACGACGAAAGCCTGCTCGCCGCGGCGAGAGAAGCCGGTGCGGATGACGTGGTGGCGAGGTTGGAAAAAGGATGGGATACGTTGCTTTCGCGCCAGTTCCACGGTGGCCAGGAACTGTCGGGAGGCCAATGGCAACGCATGGCGATTGCGCGCGGCCTGTACCGTGATGCACGGCTGGTGATCTGGGACGAGCCGACGTCGTCGCTGGATGCGAAGGCGGAATTCGCGGTCTATGAATCGCTGCGCAGGATGGCCCGGGATCGCACCGTGGTGCTGATCACGCATCGGCTGGCGAGCATCCGGCATGCGGACAGGATCTGTTTCCTGGAGCGCGGACGCATCGTGGAGGAAGGTACGCACGACGCGCTGATGGCGCTCGGTGGCCGCTATGCCGGAATGTACACCTTGCAGGCAAGCCTGCTGTAGGAGCGCGCCTCGCGCGCGACCGGTTTTCGCGAAAAACCCGGTCGCGCGCGAGGCGCGCTCCTACAGGTGCGTTAGCGCAGGATGGCCTTCGGATCCTGCTTGGCCTTCAGGGCCGTGCAGAGCAGGATCGACTCGCTCGTCTGTGCCAGGCCACGCTCGGCGCCTGTCACCTTCGCCGCGCGGGTCTTGAAGAACTCGCCCAGGCGATCGGCTTCGGCCTTCGAGCAGCCGCCACCGCCGGCAAGGCCGGGCAGCTGGCCGCCGGCGAAGCTGCCGGTGCGCTCCACGATGCGGTCGTAGTTGGCCACGAACCACTTCCACAGGTCGTTGCGCGAGGCTTCGGTGCCGCGCGCACCACGCAGCACCATCGCCATCTCGCCCACCTTCACGTTCTTGCCGAGCGCAAAGTCACGCGCCTTGTTGGCAAGGGCGGGGTCCTTCGTATCGGCCAGGGCGCTCAGCATCGCGTTGCGCTTGGCCGGGTCGGAGGTCTTCGGGATTTCCGCGATGAGCGCATCGACCGCCGGTGCGCCATGTTCCTGCACGGCCACGGACAGCGCGTCGCCCAGAAGATCCGGATCGGCCGCGTCGAGGTCGAGGTGGCCGTCCTTCGTCTTCAGCGCGGCATCGCCCTGCTTGAGCAGTTCGGCACGCACTTCCGGCGCGGCGATCTGGTCGTCGCCAAGGAAGCCCGCAAGCGCCGTACGCGTGAGCGTATCGTTGTCGGGCTCGCCGGCCTTCTTGCGATAGCCCAGTTCCTTGAGCTTGGGCAGGTACGCATCGATGGCCCACTTGCGCAGGTGATCACGCTGCGCATCGTTGACGGCTTCGTTGTTGAGAATCCAGACAAAGGTCTGCAGCGGGGCGGTGAAAACCTCGCGGGTTTTCGATGCCGTCAGCGGCTTGTAGGCAGCGAGCACGTCGCCCGCGTCGAGTTCGCCATGCTGGAAGCCGGCGCGCACGGCATCGGCATAAGCCAGCTGTTCGGCATCGCTCAGCGTGCCCACCACCTTCGCCAGTGCGGCGAGGTCGGCCTTGCTCTGCGCGAAGCGATAGTAGCCGCGGCCATCGGCGTTCGGCAGCACCCAGGCGTTCTTCGCGGCATCTTCCAGCACCATCGAACCGGTGGCCTTGTCGAAGAGTTCGCACTTGACCTTGTTGCCGCCGCCGTTGGTGGCATAGCGCACGCACATGGGCACGCCCCACACGCGGCTGGTATCACCAGTGCTGCCCAGCGGCAGGTAACGGCTCTGCGCCAGGTGCAGCACGGCCTTGCCGCCTTCGGTCTTCACCTCGGCGGTGACGTACGGCACGCCGGACTGGTCGAGGAAGCTGTTGAAGGCCTTCTTGAATGCATCGCCCTGGCCTGCGGCCTCGGCGATGGAATCGACGAGATCGTCTGCCGTGGCGTTGGCGAACTTGTGCTTCTGGATGTAGGCACGCATGCCCTTCTGGAACACCGGTTCGGAGACATAGCCTTCGAACATGCCGAGCACGGCGGCGCCCTTCTGGTAGGTGATGCCGTCGAACGCGGTCTCGATGTCACCGTTGCCGGTGATCGGCTGGCGGATCTTGCGCGAGCTGACCAGGCTGTCGCCATTCATCGCACCCTGCGCGCCACGCACGCGATCAAGATCGGCGCGGTATTCCGGATGCACCTTCTGCGTGACCTTCTGCTGCATCCACGTCGCGAAGGCTTCGTTGAGCCAGAGGTCGTCCCACCAGGCCATGGTGACGGTATCGCCGGTCCACTGGTGAGCCAGCTCGTGGGCGTTCACGTTGAACGAGCCGCGCACGTACGACGCGGCGGAATCCGGATCGATCAGCAGCAGCCAATCGCGGAAGGTGACCAGGCCGGCATTTTCCATGGCGCCCGCGCTGAAGTCCGGCGCGGCCAGCAGGTCGAGCTTGTCGAACGGATAGCCGAAGCCGTAGTAGTCCTCGAGCGTGTGGATGATCGAGTTGGTTTCACCCAGCACGTGCTGCATGCGGTGGCCTTCGCCCTTGGCAGCGATGCCGCGCAGCGGCGTCGCCGTGGCGCGGTACTGCGTCGGCGAAATGTCCGGGCCCTTCACCACATCCCACGGACCCACCGCGAAGGCGACAAGGTAGGTGGGCAGCGGCTTGGTCGTGGAGAAGGTGAGCGTCTTCCAGCCGGTGCCGGCCTTTTCTTCCTTGATCTGCGCGGTGTTCGCCACGCCCTGGTCGTCGGAGGGAATGGTCAGGCTGATGTCGTACGGCGTCTTGAACGACGGCTCGTCGAAGCCAGGGAATGCGTAGCGCGCCGAGACGGGCTCCATCTGGGTCATCGCATAGGGGATACCCTCGTGCGAGACCTTGTAGAGGCCCTGGAGCTGCTTGTTGAGCGGAGCGGTGAAGTCGATGGCGAGGGTGATCTCACCTTCCAGCTTCGCGCCCAGATCGACGCGGGCCACGCCTTCCTGCTCGGCGGCCACGGTGTACTTGCCCGCGTGCTTCTTGCCGGCGGCGTCGGTGACGGTAACCCGGGAGACCTTCAGGTCCTTGCCATGCAGCCAGATGAAGTCCGACGGCTGGGTCAGCTTGACCTTGATCGTGCTGCTGCCGGCGTAGTCTTCCTGCTTCGGGTCCACCTTGAAGGTCAGGCGGTAGCTTTCGGGCTGGGCCCAGGTGGGCAGGTGGCCCAGCGGCGGGGCCTCCGTGCCGGCGGCCAGGGCGGCACCGCAGCTGGCGGCGAGCGCGGTCAGGAGTAGAGGGCGTACGAAACGACGCATGGCAGGAAGATCCCCTTTTGGACGATCCCGCCATCGTGCGAACCGGGTGACCTTCGACACAGTGCCAGAAGGCACCCCTGGGGTGCGGCGGTGCGGCAGAAAGGGGGCGTACGGGTGCGGTGTTACCGGTCGCATCCGGGCCGTCGAGGCGGTCGTTTCACCGGTCGCGCGCAAGGCGCGCTCCTACACAAACCACCCTGTAGGAGCGCGCCTCGCGCGCGACCGATCCGGAGCGGTGGTCTGTAGGAGCGCGCCTTGCGCGCGACCTGTCCGGAGCGGCGGTTTGCAGGACCGCGCCTCGCGCGCCACCGGTTAAAACGGGGCGACGATCAACCCGCCGCGTCAGCCTGCTCAAGCACCACGGCCACGCCATGGATCACCGACGCGATGCGCACGGCGCTCTGGATCGCCTGCACAGGAATGCCACCGTCGCGCAGCACCTTGTCGTGCGAATCGATGCACATGCCGCAACCGTTCACGGCGGACACCGCCAGCGAGACCAGTTCGAAATCGTTCTTCGCATCGCCCTTGTAGGCACCGATGACGTTCATGCGCAGCTTGGCCGGGATGGACGCGTATTCCGGGTGCGAGACCAGGTGCTGGAAGCGGTAATAGATGTTGTTCATGCCCATGATCGCGGCCGAACCCTTGGCGGCGGTCACCTGTTCCGGCGTGGCGTTCTCTTCGGCAAACACCGCCAGCGCCTCGGTCAGCGGCTTGTAGCGGGCGGCGATGGCCGAACCCAGCGCGACCATGGCGATCTGCGCCTTGTTGAGGCCCGGGGCACCGGCTTCGCTCAACACGGAATCGAGGTTGAGCTTGAGGTCCTTGGCGTATTCGGGAAGCTTGCTGCGGAGTTCGGCGACGCTCATGGATGCACCTTCTTTATCGAATGGGACATGGGAAAGGGGCGCGGAATGGCTCGGAGCGCGGGCTCCGGTTCACGCGAGGGCATACGGGATGTAGCCAGAGGGTTGCAGGAGCGCGCTTGCGCGTCACGGGTGCCTGCGGCGACCTTGGTCGCGCGCAGGCGCGCTCCTGCAGGGTGCCCGCGCCGCGCGGGGGAGGGAGGGATGCGGCGCGGGACGTCGAGCGTCGAAGGATCAGGCGACCTTGAGGGTCTCTTCGCCGGCCTTCCAGTTGCATGCGCACAGTTCGTCGGTCTGCAGGGCGTCGAGGACGCGCAGCACTTCGTCCGGGTTACGGCCGACCGAACCGGCGGTGACGTAGGCGAACTGGATCTCGCCGTTCGGATCGACCAGGAAGGTCGCGCGCTGGGCAACGCCGTCGGCGGTCAGGATGCCGAGAGCGGTGGTCAGCTCCTTCTTGATGTCCGCCAGCATCGGGAACTTGAGGTCCTTCAGGTCGGCGTGGTCCATGCGCCAGGCGCGGTGGACGAACTCGGAGTCGGTCGACGCGGCCAGCACCTGGCAGTCACGGTCGGCGAACTGCTCGTTCAGGTCGCTGAAGCCCTTGATCTCGGTCGGGCACACGAAGGTGAAGTCCTTCGGGTAGAAGAACACGAGCTTCCACTTGCCCTCGTAGGACTTGTCGGAAATCGTGGTGAAGGCGTCTTCGATCTTGTTGGCCAGCGGGCCACCGTCGACGGCCAGCAGGTTGAATTCGGGGAACTTATCGCCAATGGTCAGCATTTTCGACTCTCCGTTGAGGGTTTGGGTGAACTCGTTGCGCGCTTGGTAACGCGACTGAAGCCCAAGGTTAGCGACCCCGCGCACATATCTCAAATCGATTGTAGGCATCAATGTGATAGGCTTTGGCTATCAAGAGCCCCTAGAGCCGCCGCATGAACCTTCGGGACCTCCAGTACCTCGTCGCCCTGGCCGAGTACCGCCATTTCGGCCGGGCCGCCGAAGCCAGCTTCGTCAGCCAGCCCACCCTTTCCACCCAGATCCGCAAGCTCGAAGACGAGCTGGGCGTGGCCCTGGTGGAACGCACGCCCCGCAAAGTCCTGCTCACGGAAACCGGCCGGGAAATCGCCCGCCGGGCACGGGGGGTGCTGTCGCAGATCGATGAGATCAAGTCGATCGCCCAGCGCACCCGCGACCCCGAATCGGGCACGATCCGCCTGGGCATCTTCCCCACCCTGGGACCCTACCTGCTGCCGCACGTGATCCCGCGCCTGCGCGAGCGCTTCCCCCGCCTGGAACTGCTGCTGCGCGAGGAAAAAACCGAACAGGTGCTGCACATGCTGCGCGAGGGCACCCTCGACGCCGGCATCCTTGCCCTGCCCGTCCATGACGACTCCCTGCACACCGAGTTCCTGTTCGAGGAACCCTTCGTGCTGGCCGTTCCCGGCGATCACGAACTGGCCGGTCGCCGCTGCATGCGCATGGACGAACTGGCCGAGCAGAACCTGTTGCTGCTGGAAGATGGGCACTGCCTGCGCGACCAGGCGCTGGAGGTCTGCCATCTGGCCGGTGCCGGCGAGAAGACGGGATTCCGCGCGACCAGCCTGGAAACGCTCAGGCAGATGGTCTCGGCCAACGTGGGCATCACGCTGCTACCCGCCCTGGCGGTGAAGGCACCGGTGGCGCAGTCGCCCAACGTCAGCCTCATCGAGTTCGCGGCCCCGGCACCCAGCCGGCGCATCGCCATGCTCTGGCGCAAGAGTTCAGCCATGACGCCGTTCTTCGAGGCCCTTGCGGCGGTGATCCGCGACATCCCCGAAGAGCTGTTCGCCACGGGCGACTGTCAACCATAAGTTTTTTCAACCGTTGCGTCGTCATCACTCCGACGGTTTCCGCCGAATGCGCTTCTGGCTCGCTCCACTGCTCCTGTTGTGCGCCCTGGCAGGCTACGCGTGCTGGTCGCACGGCGGAGCCGCGAGGGCACGGGGCGTGGTGGCCGCCGAGGCGCCAGCCCAGCACGACCTGGTAGATGCCAGCCCGGTCACGATGGGGCACTTCGTTCTACAGCCACGGGCCACGTTCGACATGGATGCCCGCCTGCTGTCCCGCGAGGATTACCAGCTCGACGAACTGGCGCCGATCTCGCCCACCGACTTCGCGCTGGGCTGGGGCCGCATGTCGGACAACTCGGTGCTGCATCACATCCGCATATCGCAGTCGAACCGGCTCTATTACTGGTATGCCAGCGAAAACCCGGTGATCTCCCGCGACGAGATCCTCAACTCCAGCGCCAACATGCACATGGTGCCCGCCAACGACGCCATCGCCGCCCGCCTGCGGGATATCCGCCCGGGCGACGTGGTGCATGTGAAAGGCATGCTGGTGGACGTGCGCCGCGACGATGGCTGGCGAGTTACCACCTCACTGGTCCGCAACGACGACGGTCCCGCAGGCTGCGAGATCGTCCTCGTGCAGGCGCTGGATCAGTAAACCACCAGGGAATGCAGGGGCGCGGGGCCTTCCCAGCGCTGGCGGCCCTTCAGGGCCTCCAGCTCGATCACCACGCTGGCACCGGCCACATGCGCGCCGAACTGCTCCACCAACCGGCGGCCGGCATCCAGCGTGCCGCCCGTGGCGAGCACGTCGTCCACGATGATGACCCGCTCGCCCGCCGACAGCGTGTGCTGGCCGATTTCCAGGCGGTCCTTGCCGTATTCCAGGCCGTAATCCACGCCGAACACCGGCGGCGGCAGCTTGCCCTTCTTGCGCAGCGCCACGAAGCCGGCATCCAGCGCCCGCGCCATGGCGGCGCCGAAGATGAAGCCGCGCGACTCGATGCCGCAGACGGCGCCGATGCCCTGGCCCTGCCAGGGGGCGCAAAGCTGGTCGATGCACTGGTCGAACGCGGACGCGTCGGCCAGCAGGGGCGTGATGTCCTTGAACAGGACGCCTGGACACGGAAAGTCCGGCACGTCGCGGACGAGGTCGAAAATGGACGGCATGGGTAAATCCTGGGGAAAGGGAAAGCGACTCAGGCGGGAAGGATAGCCGTGTCCAGGTCGTCGTCGGCTGCCAGGGCGGCACGCGACTCGGCAAGCTGGGCGTCGATGGCGCGAACGATCTCGTCGGCCTCCCCGGCCGCTGACTCGGGCACCATCACCGCGATGAAATCGCGGGCGGGCAGTTGCCCCACCGCCCCGGTGAGGAATTCACCGGCGATGAAGGCCGGGATACCGGCATGCTCGAGCGCATCCTTCACCAGATGGGCGTCGATGAGGGTCTCGGCGTGATAAGCGGTGCGCATGGCCCCAAGCTAACCCGGCCAGCCGGCGGGCAGCAAGCGCCAGCGGCGCAAGAAAGGTAAACTCGGACGTTTGCCGCGACCCCACTTCCGAGTCATTCGAGATGTCGACCGATACGCCCGTCCTGCAGCAGCACTTCATCCGCCAGATCGTCCGCGAGGACCTGGCCTCCGGCAAGCACACGAAGATCCACACGCGCTTCCCGCCGGAGCCGAACGGCTACCTGCACCTGGGCCACGCCAAGTCGATCTGCGTGAACTTCGGCCTGGCCAGCGAATCGGCCGGCACCTGCAACCTTCGCTTCGACGACACCAACCCGTCGAAGGAAGACGTCGAATACGTCGACGCCATCCAGCGCGACGTGAAGTGGCTGGGTTTCGAGTGGTCAGAGCTGCGTCACGCCTCGGATTACTTCGAGGTGTTCTACCGCTCGGCACAGAAGCTCATCCGCCTGGGCGTGGCCTATGTGGACGACCTCTCGGCCGAGGAAGTGCGCGAATACCGCGGCACGCTCACCGAGCCGGGCCGCAACTCGCCCTACCGCGACCGCTCCATCGAGGAAAACCTCGATCTCTTCCAGCGCATGCGCGCCGGTGAATTCGCCGACGGCAGCAAGACGCTGCGCGCGAAGATCGACATGGCCTCGGGCAACATCAACCTGCGCGATCCGGCGCTGTACCGCGTGCGCAAGGTGCATCACCAGAACACCGGCGATGCATGGCCGATCTACCCGATGTACGACTTCGCGCATTCGCTGTCCGATGCACTCGAAGGCATCACGCACTCCCTGTGCACGCTGGAATTCGAAGACCACCGCCCGCTGTACGACTGGTGCGTGGACAAGGTCGATCTCGCCAACGACCCGGAGCTGTGGCAGCCGCTGGTCGATGCCGGCCTGCCCACCGCACCGAGCAAGCCGCGCCAGATCGAATTCTCCCGCGGCAACCTCAACTACACGGTGATGAGCAAGCGCAAGCTCATCACGCTGGTCACCGAAAACCTCGTGGACGGCTGGGACGATCCCCGCATGCCCACCATCGCCGGCGTGCGCCGTCGCGGCTTCACGCCCGCGGGCATCCGCCTGTTCTGGGAACGCATCGGCGTCAGCAAGCAGAACAGCATCATCGACATGGGCGTGCTGGAAGGCTGCGTGCGCGAAGACCTCGATGGCAGCGCCCCGCGCCGCCTCGCCGTCATCGACCCGGTGAAGCTCGTCATCACCAACCTGGCCGACGATCATCGCGAAACGCTGGTCTTCCCGAACCATCCGAAGGACGAATCCTTCGGCACGCGCGAAGTGCCTTTCTCGCGCGAACTGTGGATCGAGCGCGAGGATTTCGCCGAGGTGCCGCCGAAGGGCTTCCATCGCCTGAAGCCCGAGGGCGAAGTGCGCCTGCGCGGCGTGGGTATCGTGCGTTGCGACGAAGTGGTGAAGAACGAAGCGGGCGATATCGTCGAGCTGCGTTGCTCGCTCGACCTCGATTCGCGCACCGGCCTGCCGGGTGCGGATCGCAAGGTGAAGGGCACGATCCACTGGGTCAGCGCGCGTGATGCCGTCCCTGCCGAAGTGCGCCTGTACGACCGCCTGTTCGACGTCACCGATCCGGACGACGACACCGACGGCAAGACCTACAAGGACCACCTCAACCCCGAATCGCGCCGTGTCGTGCGGGGCTACGTGGAACCGGCCGCCGCCCACGCCAGCCGCGAAGACCGCATGCAGTTCGAGCGCCTCGGCTATTTCGTGGCCGACATGCACGACCACACGGCCGACGCCCCCGTGTTCAACCGCGTGGTCACGCTGCGCGATTCGTGGGCAAAGCAGGCATAAGCGCTGATAGATCATGGCCCTCTCCAGCGAGAGCGTGAACGTCTTCCTGACCGTCCTCGACCGCGGCTCCTTCTCGGCAGCCGCGCGCGCCCTGGGCAGGGTGCCATCGGCCGTAAGCATGACAATCTCCCAGCTGGAAACGGACCTGGGCGTGGCCTTGTTCGATCGCAGCGGCCGCGAACCCCAGCCCACCGATGCCGCCCGTGCGCTGGAACCCCGGGCCCGGCACATCGCCAGCCAGCTCCGGCAGATGGAGGCCGACGCGCTTTCCCTGCATCACGGCCTCGAACGCCGCCTGACCATCGCCGTGGTACCGGAACTGGTCTCGGCACCGTGGACCGATCCGCTGGCCGTGCTGGCCGGCGAGTTTCCCTCGCTGGAAGTGGACGTGACCTCGGCGCCGCAACGCGACGCGCTGCGGCTGCTGCACGAGGGTGAGGTAGACCTCGCCATTGCCTTCCAGCGGGAACACCTGGACGAGCGCGAAGGCTTCGAGGTGGTGGACAGCGACACCATGGTCGCCGTGGTGGCGGCAGGTTTTCGTCCACCGGGCCAGCGGCGACGCCGGCTTCGCCTGGAAGACCTGCTGGACCTGCGCCAGATCGTCATGACCGGCCGCAGCGGCACGCACGTGGACTCCCGCCTCATCTTCTCGCGCAGCGTCTGGCACACCGACAACCCCTTCGCCACGCTGCGCCTGGTGCAGGCCGGGCTGGGCTGGGCCTTGCTGCCACGCGCACTGGCGCAGCCGCTGATCGAGGCCGGCGAGCTGTTTGCCATCGAGTTCGACAATACCGGCAACCAGCTGCACCTGCTGGTGGACATCGTGTGGTCCCGCGAACGCCCCCTGGGCCTTGCGGCGCGCCGGCTGATCGAGCTGATGAAGCATGCCGACCGCGGCAACGTCGGCGGCCGCACTACACGACCTTCGCCGCCCTGACCGCCAGCCAGAAGGCAGATACGGCCTTTCCCGCGAAGTGCGCTAGGCTTTCCCTCGTCGCCCCGCGCGGCACGGGACAGGGAATGGCGAATGCGTGACGTACCCGCTTCATGGCTGGAAAAAGTCTGGCGCCGCACGTCGCTCGTGCAGCGCCTGACCTGCGTCGCCCTGGTGCCCACGGCGATCAGCGCGATCCTGCTGGTCACCTTGCTTACCCGTCACCAGATGGACAGCCTGCGCGACATGGGCCGCTCCACCGCCGACGCCATCGCCCAGCAGGCCGCCTCGATATCCGGTGAGGCCCTGCGCGACGGCGAGCGACACGAACTGGGCCGCATCGCGCAGTCCATCGTGCAACTGCCCCAGGTCTCCCGCGTGCGGATCAGCGATGCGGATGGCGGCATGCTGGTGGATCGCGGCAACGGCTCCGTGGACCACGACGAAAGCCTTACCGTATCTCGCCAGGTACTCGATCCGGAAGGCCATCGCGTGGTCGGCGCCGTGACGGTGGACGTGAGCGTCGAAGACGCCGTGGCGGCGCAACGGGCCAGCGTGCACAACGCCCTGCTCTGGCTGGGCATGAGCCTGCTCATCGCCGCCATGATCGGCTGGTCCACCGCCCGCTGGCTGAGCGCCCCGCTACGCAACCTCGCCATCGCCGTGCGCCAGCTCGGTCTGGGGGATCGCACCGTGGTGGTGCCCATCACCGACGACACCGAGATCGGCGACCTCCAGCGTGGTTTCAACGGCGCTGCGTCGAAGCTGCTCCACGCCCAGATCGGCATGGAACGCGAGATCGCCTATGCCACCGAGGAACTGGCACGAAAGAACGCCGCGCTGGAAGCGGCCAGCGTCGCCAAGGCACGTTTCCTTGCCGCCGCCTCGCACGACCTTCGCCAGCCGCTCTATGCGCTGACCCTGTTCTCGTCCGGGCTGGCCGTGGACGAATACGACCCGGTCAGGCTCAACCGCATCGCCCACATCCAGGAATGCGTCGAAGCGCTCGATCACCTCTTCAGCGAACTGCTGGACCTTTCCCGCCTCGAAACCGGTGCCATGCCAGCGGCACATCGCGACGTGCCGCTGGACGAGGTGTTCGA
This sequence comes from Luteibacter anthropi, assembly GCF_023699965.1. Taxonomy (NCBI): domain Bacteria; kingdom Pseudomonadati; phylum Pseudomonadota; class Gammaproteobacteria; order Lysobacterales; family Rhodanobacteraceae; genus Luteibacter; species Luteibacter anthropi. The sequence continues at coordinate 2,533,902 of NZ_CP077072.1, read as the reverse complement.
GGAAGTGAGCGTGAATTTCCGCATGGTGGCCGAACAGCACGACCTGCGCCTCGTCGTGCGCACCACCGACCTGTGGGTGCGCACCGATCGCACCATGCTGGCCCGCATCCTCAACAACCTCGTGAGCAATGCGCTGCGCTACACGCGTTGCGGCGGCGTTCTCGTCGGAGCCCGTCGCCACCGGGACGGCACGGTGCGCGTGGATGTATGGGACACCGGCCCCGGCATCGCCCGGGAGCACCTCCAGCACATCTTCGACGAGTTCTATCGTGTGGAGAACGGCCCCGAAGCCGGTCGCAACGAAGGTCCCCGGCGTGGCCTGGGACTGGGCCTGTCCACCGTGCAGAAGCTGGGCGGCCTGCTCGGCACGCAAACCACCGTGCGCTCCAGGCCGGGGCGCGGCAGCGTGTTTTCCATCACGCTGCCCGAGACACAGCCAGGCGAAATCGAAACACCGGCGCCGGTCGCCAGCGCGCCGGTCGTGCGGCAGGACATCACCGGCATGCGGGTGCTGGTGATCGACGACGAACCGAGCATCCTCGCCGGTATCAGCTATCTGCTGGGCAGCTGGGGATGCGAAGTGATGACCGCAGAGGATGCACAGCAGGCCATGGAAGCCGTGCACCTGTGGATGCAGCCTCCGGACATCGTGATTTCCGACCTGCGCCTGCGCGAAGGCACGGGCCTGGACGTGATCGCCCTGCTCGATCGCTACTACCGTCGCCGCCCCGGCGATCCGCCGCCTTTCGCACGAGTGCTGATCACCGGCGAGACCCGCAGCGATTTCCTGCGAAACGTCGACCCGAGCACGACACCCGTGCTTTACAAGCCGGTTTCTCCCGACCGGCTTCACGATGTAATGGTTTCTGCCCTTTCTGTCCATCGGGCAGCCGTCTGAGCCGAATGGCCTGCTTGCCCGCGGACCGGGGGAAGGCTATGTTTCCCCGTACGGGGTAGCCTGTGGCACCACAGGCGGAGGGACTGGAATGCGTATTCTGATCGCGGACGATCATCGGCTCATCATCGACGGAGTGAAGATCAAGCTCCTCGAGCTGGGCGATCATGTCCAGTTCGTCGAAGCCGAATCGGTGGCGCAATTGCGTAGCCGGCTCGCGGAAAAACCACTCCCCGAACTGGCCCTGATCGACATGGCCATGCCCGGTGCCGATGGCATCGAGCACATCAGGCATGCCGTGGAGGCACTGCGGGAAACCGAGGATGAAAACGGCCTGAGTCGCAAGCGGCCCGTTGTCGTGCTTTCCGGCACGGAGGATTCCAACGCCATCCGCCACGTCCTCGATCTGGGCGTACAGGGCTATATTCCCAAGTCTTCGCCACCGGACGTGCTGCTCAACGCCGTGCGCCTCGTGCTGGGCGGCGGCATCTACGTACCGCCCGAAGCGATGAAGCCACCGGCTCCGTCGAACAACACCATGAGCTTCGCCACGAACGGGAGCGAGCAACTCGCTACCAAGGAAAAGCTGAAAACCGTGCTGACGGAACGGCAGATGGATGTGCTCGGCCTGCTGGCCAAGGGCAAGCCAAACAAGCGCATTGCCACCGATCTCGGCATCAGCGAAGGCACCGTAAAGATCCACCTCGCGGCGATCTTCCGCGCACTGCATGTGCGCAATCGCCTGGAGGCGCTGGTCGCGGCACAACACCTGGCCGACTGACTCCCGGGGCCTGCACATACGCCCGATCCATAAGGCATACGCCAGAAGCACTAGGCCGCCCGGTTACGCCCCCTTGACTATCGCGCGGCGTCCCGCGGTCCCCTACATTCGTCATGAGACCACGCGCCCCAAGGGCCGCTTTCATGATCGCGTCGCATTCCTTTCATGGCAGGACCGCGTCGCCCCATCGGCTTATCGTCCGCAAGGGCCTGCTGCCGATAACCCTGATCGCCCTCGCCCTGGTCGCCGCACTCATCTATCTGCACGCCGAGGCGATCTCGGCCGAGGCGCGCAACGTTGCCCGCATCCAGGCCATTCGCATTGCGGCGGCACTGCCGCGCAATGCAGGTGACGATGCACTACGGGTGTCCATGGCCAGGACCCTGGCACGCAGTGTTCCCACGGGGCGCGCATCGCTGCGCAAGGACGACGGCAATACGCTGGTGGTGGATAGCGAACGCCGGCTATCGACGCGACATACCCTGACCGTACGACTGAATACCCCCTCCGGCGAACTGGAGACCGTCTCGGATGCGTCATCGCTGTACGAGCGTCGCGTGGCCGCCGGATTCATGGGCCTGTGGCTGGTGGCCGGCATTGTCTACACGCTGTTCCTCTGCCTGCGCAGCATCGAAAACGAGACGGCCGTAACGCTGCGAACCATCCGCGTGAGAGTGGAACATGCGCTGCATCGTCGCCAGCCCGTAACTCGGTATTCCGCCGAAGGCGAAGCCGAAGCGCTCGATGGCCTGCTGGCCGAACTCGACGACGTGCGCCACCGGCACGAGCTGGCCATGACCCATGCGATGCGGCTACGCCTGCACGACATCGCGCGCAACACGCGCTTCATCGAGCAGCTGGGCGATCATTTCCGCCAGCCGCTGCATGCTCTCTCCCTCTTCGTGGCGGGCATGCAACCCGGTGACGACGTCCGCCAGCGCGCCGTGCAGTCGCAGATGCGCGGCAACCTCACGCGCCTGGGCGAGCTCCTGGACGGCATGCTCGACCTCGCCCGCTTCGACGCCGGCGCCGTCGAACCCGCGCCGGTACGCCTGCTGGCTGCCGACCTCTTCGTGCGGCAGCGCACCGTCACCGCCGGCGATGCCGGACGGCAAGGCGTCACGCTGCGCTGGCGTGGCGGCAGCACGGCATTGCACGGCGACCCCGCCCTGTTGGGCGAGCTGCTGCACCGCCTCCTGGTCAGTGCCATCGCCAGCACGCCGCACGGGCGCGTGCTCGTCGCCATCCGCCGGCGTGGCGACGACATCCGCCTGGAAGTCCGCGACAACGGCATGGGTTTCGAGCCCGACCAGCTGGCCCGGCTGTTCGACGGACTCGCCCGCCTGCCCGGTCATCCGGGCCTTGGCCTCGGCCTGGCCGTCGCGCGCCGCATCGTCGATACCCTGGGCGGCCGGATCGGCGCCCGTTCCATTCCCGGCCGGGGCACGCTGTACTGGGTGAAGCTGCCCGGTGCCGGGGCAGGCCTGCCCCGGGGCGTGCCGCCCGTCTCACGATTCACCACGCCCTGACGCCAGCCCCTGTCGTCGGCGAGCCGACCGGCGTATCTTTGTCGGGCTCCCTGTGGAGCCATCGAGGATGGGTTCGTGACAAGCGTCAACTGGTCGGAAACGGCGCCCATGGTGGCGTTCGTGGGTACGTTCGCGGCCGCCATCGGCCTGCCCGTCCCGGCCATGCCCACCCTCATCCTGGTGGGCAGCGGCCTGGCCACCGCGCACTCGCCGCTGCTGATCCTGTCCACCTTCATCGGTGCGCTGGCCGGCGCCTTCGCGGGCGATGCCGCGTGGTTCCTCACCGGCCGCCGCTTCGGCTACCGCGTGCTCGACGGCCTGTGCCGGATCTCCCTGTCACCGGATACCTGCGTACGTCGCGCCAGCGGTTTTTTCGAGAAACGTGGCGTCAAGCTGCTGCTGATCGCCCGCTTCGTGCCGGGCCTGTCGCTGGTCGCGATCCCCATCGCAGGCGCGGGCGATACGCGGTTCTCGCGTTTTACCTTTTACGACCTGCTGGGCGCCGCGCTCTGGATCGCCGTGGGTCTCGTCGTGGGACTGGTGTTCTACCGGCAGATCGATGCCGTGCTCTCCCTGCTGCGCCAGTTCGGTATCGGTCTGGCGGCCCTGGCCGTCGTCGGCCTGCTGGTCTGGATCGGCTTTCGCTTCGTCCGCCGCCAGTTACTCATCATGAGCTTCCGACGCGCACGGATTTCCGTGGACGAACTGGTACTGCTGCTCGCCACGGACCCGGGCGCGCTCATCGTCGACGTGCGCTCCGCCGCCAGCCGCCGCACCGATCCCTACGTGATTCCCGGCTCCCACCTGTTCGACTTCGCCTCCGCGGACGCCGCCCTGGCGACCCTGCCCCGGAACAGCTCGGTGGTGGTCTACTGCTCGTGCCCCAACGAAGCCTCCGCCGCCAAGGTGGCCGAACGCCTCGTGAAACTGGGTTTTTCCAACGTCCATCCCCTCACGGGCGGCCTCGACGCTTGGCGTGCGGCCGGCCGGGACGTGCAACCGATCGTCGCGATCACCTGAACAAACTCGCCTTCCGACTTGTGCCCCCCTCCCGCGCCGACTAAACTAGCCGGCTTCGCGCGCATGGGTCGTTAGCTCAGTCGGTAGAGCAGCGGACTTTTAATCCGTAGGTCGACGGTTCGAGTCCGTCACGACCCACCATTCGCGTCACGCGGTTGCTGTGTTGTATACCAGCGCCCTTCGACAGACCGTCCGCCATCGTCGTCAACGCGCCAGCAGTGCCTCGACCTGAGTACGTAGCGCGCCGATCTCTGCTTCCAAAGCTCCGAGGCGCTGATCGCTGTGCTGCCAGCCGGCAATCAGGTACGGTACCAGTCCGACATAGTTCACGTTCTGCAAGAGAGGCATCTGCCGGCTCTCCTGATGTGGCGGCGTGTAATCAGATGGCTCCATGCCCGGTAGATATGGCGTCGTGTCCCCCACCCACACCATTTCTGTTTGCACCGCATCTTTCTCGCCATCCACGAGCAGTGGAAACTGAGCCTGCAGCTCATGAGCGAACAGTCCAACCAGCGGCCTGTCCGTCGCCGGCCGGCGGGTGTCGTTATACGTCAGGGGATTGAGGACACGCAGGCCGGCAGCAACCTCTGGCGCAGATAGCGAGCTGGCGTTTGCCTTGATCCGGTAATCGGAGTTCTGTGACAGAGTACCGGCAAAGAAGGCGTTTCCGTTGCTGTCGAAAATGTGGCTATTTGTTTTGCCCGCAATGTGAAAGCCGATGAGTGTGGTCGGGCTGCCGGCACCACCCTCGTATGCATGAATCGCCGCCAGGTGCTTGACGCCCCAGTGCGTCCACCTGATACCCATGTAATGACTGGACGGAGCCTGGCAGTCGATCTGTACGGCCGGCGTCAGATCCCCCGCCCATTCACCGTATGCACCTCCGATGCCGTTGTCTGAATTGCCGTTGCTGACCCTGAATGCATATTCGAACTTGACGCCTGTCCGGCCGATACCGGAGCCGCCGCTGAACGTCGGATTGACCTTCGGCAATGCGCTGGTGATTCTCGCGTCATCACCGGCAGCCACCGTACCGGGTGTCGTACCAACAGTCAGGAATCTCGCATCGTCTCCGGCAGCCACCGTGCCAGCCGATGTACCGATGTTCCTCGTAGATACGTTGCCAAGTGCACCGAGTTTATTTTCGGCCAGGGCAAGTCGATTCGAAATACCTGATGTGGTCGAGCCATCGCCATCTATAGCATTGACAACCTCACCCACATCAAGATCCAGCTTTCTGAAAGCAGCCGTTACGCTGTCACCGCCGATGGGATCGAAGTTTATTCTCTGGATATTCACCGCCATATGGCCTCCTTAAATTGCGATAGGAAAAGCAAGGAAATCCCCTCATCAGGCCCTTACGCTGGAACCCAGACTTTCCAATAAAATTGCTGCGAGAATGGATATTCCCGGGACTACTCGCCTTGCCACTCAAGATGGCGGCATCGCCCATCCATGCCAGCGGCTACCGATCTGGTTTAGAAACGGATTTCTGCGAGACCGACCCGGCCTCCAGCAATGACACGCGCTGTGACAGCAGTGCATTCTGGGCTTTCAGAGCCTTGATACACTCGACGAAGAGTGCCGACAGACCCGCGTCGTTGACGCCAAGCACGTCATCGATCGGCTTGTCGTTCGTATCCCAACCGGACCCGAGGTTGTCGACGGCCGCAGGAAGCACCTGTTTGACGTCCTGCGCAAGCACGCCACACGTACGCGTGTATTGAGCGGGAACGGAGTTCCCCTCGGAATCGGTGGCGTTACCAAGCACCCGCTTCTCATAGGACTCATACCCGACGATCGCATCGATCTTGTCGAGGGGCTCGGTGAGAACGACCATGTGGCGCTTCAGACGGGCATCCGACGTGCTCTGCCACGTTGTAGCCTGGGCAACGCCATTGTGCTGAAACATGAACGAGGCATTCGTTCCATCGAAATGCGAAGTGACTAGCCGCGAGTAGGTCGCGCCACCCGTGACATCCACGCATTGCAGACGCATGAAGATATTTCCGCTGACGTCGGCGATGGTGTTCTGGAAATAGTCGCTATATACCAGGCCACCGATATTTGCCGAGCCGGTCGTTCCAAAGGCAACCACACCCCCGAGCTTCGCGCTGATAGCACCCGTAATCGATCCACCGGATCGGGGCAACGCATTGTTAGCCGTCATCTGGGCAGCCCCCGCAGCAGCAGCGTTCGAGGCAAAACGGGAATCGTCTCCTGCGGCGACAGAGCCTGCCACATCGCCGACCGCGAGAAACCGGGGATCGTCCCCGGCGGCGACTGTTCCGGCCACCGCCCCGACATTCCTGCGGGCCGCGTCGCCCAGTTCCCCAGCCACCGTTTCCAGTGCCGTCAACCGCGCCCCCACCTCGCCTGTAGGCAAGAATGCCGTACCCAGCGACTCGAAGTTCAGGTCAATCTTTCGAAACGCACGCGTGACGTCGTCCCCACCTTCGACGACAGGGCGAAAATTGATACGTGAAAACTCCATTCATACCTCCGATGAGTATCCTTGGCGTCGGAACAATCAGAACTCGGCGCGGAAAAGAACGACGCCACTGCTATTCATCTGCGCCATCGCGCCACCGGAAGGCGTTCCATTGGGGCTGCCCGAGAAATCAATGAAACACTGGCGGTTATCCCCCGAGTACTGGGCGATGCTGGCGTTCGACATCGTATACGCCGCGACCTGGGCCATTTCACAACCGAATGTCGTGCTCTGCAGGATGCAATCGGGCGTACGTCGCATAGGCACTTCATACTGGTTGTAGAACCTGACATTCGTCGCCGAACCCCAGCGACCGATCATGTAAAGCTTGCTGGTGGTCGTATAACGACGGACAAGAGCTTCCTCAACGGACATGGGCCGGCGCTCGAATGGTGTCGCCGGAGCAGCCGGATCATCCACCTCCTCAACCTGTATCTGCGAAAGATCCAGGTACTGACCGGTCGTCCAGCTACCAACAGGATCCACGCCCCCGGTACTGTCATTGTTGAAAAGGTAGATGCCAAGGAACAGATTGCTATTGTCGCCTATCGTTTTCCCCGCGATGCCACCTACCGGAAACCTGACCGTGTATCGGGCCCAGTTCACGTTGATCGACAAGGACGTACTCTTGACGACCGAGGTCGATCCATTGCTTCCGAAGTTCTGCTGCAACGCTACGGCGATGGTTCGAGATGCATTCGACTTGGCCCAGAAGGATACGGCAACGTAGCGACCATTCAACGTAGCCACGTTTTCCATGTAGTGGCCGACACGGATGATCCCTCCTGCACCACCAAGCGTGGCGAGCGATACAGGTTGAAGCCTGGCGAAGTAAGCCGGATCGCCGGGAACCTCCGTCTGGCCGGCCGGAAATGCCTGCGCAGACAGACTGACCGTGGAACTGCCGCTTCCGCTCGAGCCGGTATATGCCTGCCCGAGGAAGCGGTCGGGACCCCAGATAATGGTATTGGGGCCACCCGGCGCCGTCACGTTCAGGCCACCTTGCCAGAAGTCGAAGTTGCCATTGATGACCTTGTTGCGCCAGGCACCCATGTTGAACCGGGTGTCGTCGCCGGCTGCCACCGTACCAGCGCGATTGCCCACGTTCATGACGGATGCCTGTCCGAGACCCGCCACGATGGTTTCGACGTTACCCAGTCGTTTATCGATGGCGTTCTGATCAACAAGGGCATCGCCTAGCGCGCCAAAGTTCAGATCGAGCTTGCGCAGGGCACCTGTCACATCGTCGCCGCCCATTTGCAATGGAACAAAATTGACCCTGGAGAAATCCATAATTAGCTTCCTGGATATAGGGGAATTGAATGGTATTGAACTGGCGTTTGAAAGACGCCAGCGGGCACGCGCCGACCTTCCTCAATATCCACTGACATCGACCAGAAGACTTGATCCCTTGAGAAAGGTTCCAAGGCCGGGTATGACCTGCTGGTTGAAGAAAAAGTACCCACTGAAGTTCATAATGCCCATGACAAGTCCTATGCCAAAACCCGGCGAGCGAAGCACGAAGCTACTCGTGGTGACAATGCCGTACTTCTGGTGCTCCACAGGCTCACCTGCCTTGTATTCCTGTGAATGGCTCTTGCTCTGGACCAGGGCATACGCCTTTCCGGGTGGCTCCGGCACGTGATTGACACGAGCATAGGGACCATCCATATCGAATGAACCAACGAACGAACTCACGATGCGCATGTACTGGAAAGCAGACGAGAAGCAAAGTTCTCCGCGCTCGTTCCATACTCTCAGTCCTGCACCATCTGCGTCGCTCGGGGCCTGTGGCTCGTCGAACACGTAGTAAGTAAAGGCGCCCCTGTACCAGAACTCAAACTGGTAAAGGTCGCCCCCAAGCGACGCCATATGGGAAAGGGTGGCGAGGTTAGGAGCGCTTGACCAGTCGCCAAAGGGCGACGATGGCGCCGAAGATGAGTCCGGACGAATGGCAATTACGGGGTTACGTACGCTCAAAGGAATCTGAATAACCCGGTCATATGCCATGTCGATCCCCATATATTGGGAGCCTCCCGTCGGCGTACCCTGGGCGGACGTCACATACCCTTTGTAACGAAGCGCCAGATTCTTCGACTGGGAATCAATAACGAGATTCCCAGTGTCATTGGAAACGATCCATCCTGCGCTCGACATCAATAGACCCCGTAGTACAAGTTACACGCAGATGTATTGAAGTACTTCTCGGAAGCCCAGCTGATCGTGGATCCGCTAATGGTTACCGCTGGCATGACGAACTCCACCTTTTGAAGAACAATCGCAAACCATGGCCTCCCGGAGAGAAGCCGATCATCGTTGAAAGATCCGCTATCACCGTCGCCACCTTTGGTCTGAATCATCCCGAGAACACGGGTAAGACTGTCGCTGACATCAAGGGTGGAACTTCCATTCCTGTCCCAGACCTGCAATCCCTGTGGCATCTTGCTATCTCCGTGGATCTTATGGAATATCGCTACTTAATCTGCTTTTGATTGATTCTTTCGCAAATTACGGATTCGATATCTGCAATTCGTGCGACGGCACTTTTCAGATCACGACGTAGCTCTTCGATGGCAAGTGCGTTGTCCATGCTTGCTTCCAGGGCCATACCCTTGGCATCGACTGCAAGACGCTTCACAGACTCCGATGCAACCATCTCGGTCTTGCCATCGACAAATACCGGAGTCGCGCAATAATCAACCTCAGTAACCCAGAACGGACATATATCCAATGCTTTCTGCGCTACCACGCCGGCCTGATGTTGTCCGCCGTCGATGAGGTCCCACTCGGAGAAAGCATTTGCAAGTGACAGAGCCATTCCGCGCTTCACATCACGTCGCCGTATATTCTTCTTCAGTCGCTCATCCGATGGCGTAACCGATCCGGTGGCCACAATGCTTCCATTAACCTGGATATTTCCACCATTGAACGTAAATCCCGTTGCGGTGAACTGCATCGCCCGGAACGTACTGTTAGCCGCATTTACCGAATCCAGGCTCATGACTGGGTTCATACGCATCAGAAGACGTCCGTCGCCTGACCGCGAGAGGTAGCTGAAGACCGCGCCGCCGACACCGAACATGCCAAAAGCATCGTTGGTGTCGTTGACGCCGTCGATGATGGGCTCGTCGATCACCCCGCTATTGAATGTGCGGAAGATATAGCCGCCTGCGCCCGTGCGAACATCAAGCTTACCCGCAGGAACGGCATCGCGTCCCACCATGACTGAGCCTGACACCACGCCGCCTGATCGTTGAAGCGCTCCATCCGCCACGGATCTGGCCTGGGCCGCACGATCCGCCAGATCCGAGAAGCGCCGGTCATCGCCCGCGGCCACAGTGCCCGCCCCGAGCCCCACGTTCCGGCTCGCTGCGTCTCCGAGTCCACCGATTATCCTTTCCAGACGAACAAAACGCTGACCGATCTCACCCTGGTCAGCCAGCGAATAGTTCAACTGGCTGAAATTGAGGTCAAGTTTCCGAAGTGCTCCGGTCACATCGTCCCCGCCATCCTTCATGGCGCCAAAATCTACCCTGCTGAATTCCATTACCAGATTCCCCCGATCGGATTCGTTATAGCTCGGCATCCGCAGTAAAGTGCATGCCGTAATTGATCTGGTTTGTGGACTTCATAGTGGAAGTCCAGGTGAAAGCCGAATCGGTCGCCGTGTAGATGGCGGCGGCGATGTCGGTTGCGGCACCGCCGTCGGAGATCTTTCCGGATGCACCAGATACGCTGGCATACAGGGTGATGGCAGGTGTCACACGCTTGGGTACCCTGAAGTACACGGGGCGGCTGAACGCCACCGCCGAAGCAAGTCCGGGCGTCCATTCATTCAGAAATCCGCCTGCCTGGGGCGTACCGGGACGCACGTCCATGCCATAGGACTTCTCGAAGTATCTCTGGCAAAGCTGGAGTTCCAGGGCCAGCGGGCGATTCTCGTACCCGGTATCCCCCTCACCGGCCTTCAGCTCCACATCGGCAAGGCAGACCACTCCACTCTGCTGTCCGGCATATCCCGATGTCGGGCCGAAGCTGCTACCTGCATCCAGCCAGATGTTCAGCTTCAGGAAATCGGTGTGATCGGCTCCGAGCACCTTCCCGCTGATCGAAGGCAGGTCGAAAGTCAATGAATACCTACGCCAGGTACCGTCAAGGCTCACCGACTGTCCTGCGACGCCGGAAGCCGCGGATCCACCAGCGCCGAAATACTGTTCCAGATTTACGCCAATGCGCTTTCCCGCAACGGAAGCCGATGCCAGGAACGATACGGTGACTGTTCGTCCCGCCAACGTACCCACGCCTTCAATGCATTGTTGAAAGACAGAATAGCTGTTACTTGCCTGAGTCGACGCGATGGTATGCCGGATTGCGTAGCGCGACGTCGACACGTCGAGTGACATGGGAATTCTTTCGCTGATGCAGGACAGGCCGACATTGCTGGCCAGCCAACGGTCAGCGGTGTAGCCCACAGAGAAGGGCCCCACGCCCCGCTGCCAGATGTCGAACGACGGATTGATGAGTACATTCCGGAATCCGCCCCACACAAGCCTGGGATCATCACCCGCCGCCACGGTACCGGCCACGGTCCCCGTATTCATGGCGGATACCGGTCCCAATGCCGAGGCAAGCGATCCGAAATTCAGATCCAGTTTTCGCAGGGCACCCGTGACGTCGTCGCCGCCCGTCTGGATCGGCTGGAAGCTGACACGTGAGAAGTTCATTGCAATATCCTCATAGGGCCGGCGGATGAGTCAGTGAAAGCACGGTCTGTGCTGGACGAGGCCCCCGAGCATCAAAGCTCAGCGTCGGCCGTCCAGTGAAAATAAGCGCCACCGGCACCAGGTGCGTTGTTCACGAACCATTCGAAGCCACTTTCACCGACCACCCTTATCCCCAGGCCAGTATTCGAACTATCACTTTGAGCTGCCTGGTTGACGGCTCCATCGACGGCAGAGTATCCCGTGATGACGGGCGACTTCCGTTTCCTTACAGAAAAACCCTCCTTCATGATGATGGTCGTGCCATGCGAGATACCATTGCTGTCGATGCAAACGCGCCCCTGCCATTCAATCGCCCCCGGCTTCGTTTCCAGGTTGTAGCTCTTCTCGTAATAACGCTGGCATAAGGCCAGTTCAGCCGCGCGATCCCGACGCTCGAAGACCGTATCCACGGTGCCGGGCTTCACCTCCACATCGCTGATATAGACAGTCGCACTCTGCTGGCCAATGGATCCCGACCGCATGGCAAAAGAAGGACCCGCATCCAACCAGAAGATCAATTCCAGGAAATCGCTTCCCGATGCCCCGATGAGCCTGCCCGATAGCGATGGAAGATCGAAGTGCAGTGTGTATCGACGCAGGCTCCCGGAAAGGGCGATTGACTGCCCCGGAAGTTGCACGACCGCGGAGCCGCCGGGCCCCATGTTCTGCTCCAGGTTGACACCGATGCGCTTGCCATCCAAGGAAGCCGATGCAAGGAACGACACAGTCACCGTGCTCCCGGCAAGGGTGACCACATCCTCGATACGTTGCTGTAGCGCGGAAAAACTGCCATCGCCGGGTACAGATGCCACTGAACACCTTACGGCATTACGTGACGACGAGGCCCCTGCCACTAGTGGGAATCGATCCACGACACAGGTATTTCCCGCGCTGGTGGTAAGCCAGCGGTCAGCGGTATAACCGTTCGTAAACGGCCCCGGCCCGCGTTGCCACACGTCGAATGATGCATTGAGTATCTTGTTGCGCCAGATATCCCTGGTCAACCGGTCATCGTTTCCCGCCGCAACGCTACCTTCGACCGTACCGACGTTCATGCCTGCAGCGTTGCCGAGCGACTGCCCGAGATCGCCGAAGTTGAGATCTAGTTTTCGGAGGGCACCGGTGACGTCGTCACCGCCGATGGAAACCGGAACGAAGCTCACTCTGGAGAATTGCATCGTCAGGCCGCCGATTGACCGGGCATGGCCGGCCATGCAGGGTTTGCCACGCTTGTATCCGCCCTGTTCAACTGGACGCGATAGGCCTTCCATCCATTGAGCGCGTTGGCTTCTTCCTGTGTGGCAACGCCAAGGTCGGTTGCATCCTGCAGCGGAGCGATGGCCTCGGCAGCGCTACGGAGCAGGTCACGCTGGCGTCCTATATTGAACGACAGGATTTCTTCCGGAGAAAGGGCAGGTACGGGATCGGGAACGTGGCCCTGATCGAGCCATGCCTGGAACTGATCAGATTGATAAGTACCGGTACGAGGTACGAATGCACCGGTCTCAGTGTCATGCACATAGCCGGGATTGGATGTCAGCTGGTAACGAGCCATTTCATAACTCCGCGTCTGCCGTCCAGCTGCCCTGGACGTAAATGGATTTGATGGTGTTGAACCCGCCCGGAGGAAATATCGTCGTGCACGAGAACTCGCTTTCCGTCACGATGAAGGGCGCCGTCTGACCTGCCTGCCACCCTGTCCCGGAAAGAATCACCCAGTTGTTGCCGGACGACGGAACGGTCGATGATCCCCAGAACGTCAGCGCTGGCGGTACCCGCATGCGGACACGCAAGGGTACGGAGGCCACCACGCCGGTATCGGCGTACACCATGTTTGCTCTGGGCTGTGCCGAGATCGTACTGACGGGGGGCTGGTCGATATCGAAACTCTTCTGGAAATAGCGCTCACACAGCTGCTGTTCGATCGCATAAGGCCTGCGCTCGAACGACGCCAGCTGGTCTCCCGTTTCAAGCTGGATCTGCGAAATACAGATGGTTGCCGACTGGTTTCCGACACCACCGGACCGCGCTGCAAAATCGCTTCCTGCATCCAGCCAGATGATCACCTGGAGGTTATCACCCGACCCTTCTGGTGCAGATAACGCCGGCACGTCGATCGTCGTCGCATAGCGGCTCCAGGTACCGACGGTAGAGGCAACGAACTTGCGTGAACCGATACCGGTGGTCACATTCCCTCCGTTGCTCTGCACCAGCTCGACACCGATGCCGGCGGGGCTGCTGACGTAGACCCAGAACGACAAGGTTACTTTTCCACCTGCCAGCGTTGCTGCATCTTCGACGGCCTGTGCCAGCACGGCATAGGAAGTCTGCGTACCCGCACTGGACACCGTCGCACGGAAGGCGTAACGGCCGCATCCTGGAAAGACAGGTGCCCACACGCCAAGCGGTACGCGCGCGACGTCTACCTTCGACTCTACCGTCCTTACGCGCCAGCGATCCGCCAGAAAACGCGATGAAGACGCTGGAACGGTACCCACCGATCCACGCTGCCAGAAATCGAAGTTTCCGTTGATGAGGCGGTTGCGATAGGCCGACATCGAGGTCGCCAGGCGATTCATCTTCGCCTCAAGCTGGATTTGCCTGGCACCGATCTCACCACTGTCGGAGAGTGCCGATTGCAGGTCGCCGAAGTTGAGATCGAGTTTTTTCAGGGCTGCCGTTACGTCATCTCCGCCACTGGCGATCGGACGAAAATCGACTCTGGAGAACTGCATGATTTACTCCATTTCACTATGCGAAAGGCGCCCTCAGAACCCCGATACATCCGCGAGAATGACCGATATGGGTGCACCGCCTCCCCGGGTGTTCACCCGGACATTGCCGGGCAGGTCAAGTGACCCTACGTTCTGGACAAGTGCAATATCCAGGCTTTGTCCCGATATGCGCATCGCGCATTGCGCAACGGTGCGAAAGGTAAAGCCGCCCCATACGCCATCGCCCGTGAGTACCTGATACTGGAACCCCGGATCGACAAAACATACCGCCGGCGTTCCGGCCGGCAATGCAAAGGACTGAACGGGACCGACACCACCCTGATCCGGAAAGATCAGGCCGGTGTTCGTATTGATCGAACCGATGACCCGCAGGTATCGCTGTGCCGCATCGAAAGCTAGCCGGGAGTCATCGGTGAAGACCTGCATGCCGAATCGCGCGCCGACGTCCTGCGGTGGCCCGAAAACCCAGTAATCGAAACTCGTCGAGCCCTTGCCCAGGTAGTATTGGATCACGCCGGCGTCCACCCCCAGGACCGCGGCGAAGCCCGGGCTACGTATGAACACCATGGACGGGCCTGTATCGGGTACGTTTAACTGACCGTACCAGCCACCTGCATAGGTATTCGTTCCGATGTTCACCGTACCTTTTGCGATAAGAGCCAGATTGGGATAGTTCGCATCCAGAAGGATGCCGCCTGCATCGTTCAATACCTGATAGCCGACCGACATCAATAAGCTCCGTAGTAAACGAGGGTCGATCCGGTGAACGTGGTACCGAACCCGGTGTTGAACGACCAGGAAAGCGTCGCTCCGGAGAACGACACGGATCCCCCCATGGAGGCATTTCCAAACTGCCCGCTGCCCATTGACCTAGGCCACTGAGGCACCAACACAAAAGGCGTGCCTTCAATGCCGGGAATATCCATTCGTCCGACAGCGCCTTGCAGTTTCACGGATCCTAAAATGCGTCCTGTACGCGCCGTCGTATCCAGGACGACCTGCCCGCGCTCATCGAAAACCTGATATCCCGACGCCATATCACCCCCAGATACCCCAGCGAACACGCAAGGTGCCGTTCGCGTCGTAAACGCGCCCACCTGTACCGTCCAGCTCAACGCGCCCTGCGGCTGACGAACTGCGCAGGCTGATCTGTCCGCTCTTGTCCAGTTTCCATACCGGATTGCCGGTGCTGTCCACGGCCGTGGACTGGATGACATTGCCGATCATCGCGTTCGTGATCCAGCCGGTGCCAATCAGCGCCTGGTTGATGAAGGTCTGGCCATTCTGGATGACGAATGGAGAAACGGCCGAACCGCCGCCCGTGCTCGGCAAGACTGCAAAGCGATCCGCCATGACCAGGAACCGCGACTGGACGGGGCCGGTGCTGTTGTCGATACCCACCGCATAGCCGGCAGAGTAATACTGGCCGTCTGCGGTAATGGCCACCTTCGAGCTGAGCGTTGCCGATACCTTGCCATCCAGGCCGGCAGCCACATTGAACGCCTGTTGTGCCGTGGCCTGTGCCGTCCCTGCCTTGGCATCCACGGAGGTCACCTGGGACGCCAGCGCATTCTGACCATCGATGCGCGCCTGCGTTTCCACGGTAACTGCCGAACGGACATCGCCGATCTGGGCCTGCGTGGTCTCGATGCGGCGACCGAGAGCGTGGTCGTTATCGACCTGCGCGATCGTCTGCACATAAAAGCCTGCCGACGGAATGCGCGTCACGCTGCCAGCCGGCTCGCCGGTCATCTCGCCCGCGCCGATCGGGTTCACTTCGGCGTAAACGGAGTCCGTCTTCTCGGCGGTGGCTTTGACCACGCCATCCAGCTGCTCGACCTTGAGCGAAGTATCCGCCATGCCCAGCGCAAGGCCGGTAGCGGTCTGGACCGCCGCGCCAACATCCTGCCAGGTATGGGAATCCGTACCGGGTACGACGCCTCCGGATGGCACCGCCACCAGGGCACGGTACATCCGGCCATCCTTGCTGACCGCATCACCCACCGCATAAGCGTGAGTGGTGTCCCAGGGCGCCGGCGGCTTCACGAACGACTGCAGGTCAGCCACCGAGTCAATGGTGCTGCGCAGATCCTGGGCGAGCTGGTCCTTCTCGATCTGACCCGTGAGTACGTCGAGAATCGCACTCGCATCACTGCTGCTCTGGCCGTTGATCGCTCCTGTCTGTGGATACCACGGACCGATATTGCCGGCCTTGTCGACCAGGCGACCCCAGAAGTACAACGATGTGCCGGCCATGAGGCCGTGAAGTTCCGTGCTGCTCGAAGGATACGCATAGTCACCAAGGTGATATGGCACGACGGCAGGGTTATCTGCGTCCGGACGCTGCGGCGTGGTGCTTGCCCAGATTTCCGTACGCTGCGTATCGGTGGCGCCTTCCGGGAACGTCCACTTGATGCCGATACCGAAGACCAGGCTCTGGCAGCTCAAGCTGGTCATGGCCGGCGGCGCGCCCGTTTTGCCGGTGATCGCCGTGGGGGCACTCATCGCCGCCAGCGACGGTGTATTTGCCGCGCTGTATGCCGTCACCCGCGCAACGTAGGTACCGGTATAGACGCCCACCACATCGATCGAGGTAGTCGCTACCGTACCCGCCGGAATCCAGGCGCCGTTGTCTTTCTGCCATTCGACCTTGTAACTGGCCGCATCCTTGGCCGCGTCCCACTCGATGGTCATCACGTTGTTTGCAATGCCCTGTTCCACCACCACGTGGCCGCCGATGCGGACGTTGGAGGGAGGTACCTGTGCGCCTACGGGTAGTTTGCTGATCGGAGGCACCTGGATCTGTGCACCCTTGTCGATCGACTCGAACTTGCTGGCGTTATGCTGGACAGCATTGATCGTGAAGCGGATCTCATTCTGGCCGGTATCTTCGCTAACGCTCAGGATGCGATAGGTCTGCGTCTGCAGGGTGGCACTTTCCACCGTCCATACCGATTCCGCGACCGGTGCATCGGTAAACGGCTGACTCACGGTGAAGACGAGGCCGTCGATGCCGGTGATCGTACGCGTTTCGGCCATACCACCAGGCAGATGCACCGTCAGGGTGTCGCCAACCACCGCTTCGCCGGGAGCCTTGTCCACGGTAACCGTGGTGGTCGTCGCCGCACTGAGACGACCGGCCTGTCGCATGCCCGCGCGATGCGGATCCTGCACGCGGATGATCTGGCCCGGCGCCGCGCGCAGGCCTTCCAGGCCCACGGCAAAGGTCACGGAGTCGGTTTCGTACTGGCTGGTACGCAGCGACCACAGCCCCCGTCGGTGGGCCTGGCCCTGGCTCGTGCAGCCGAAGGCAACGAACTCGGTCGGCTGGATACCGTATCGCGCGATGGCTGCATCGTCGGACACATACTCGACGCGCTGCCGGAAGTTGCTCTCCGGATCGTTCCATGTCACCAGGGCCGTGGTGAAGCGCGTCTTTCGCGGGCTGCTCTGGTAGGAAAAGTTGCCGTCGATGACGTTCGCGGCCGAGTACGTGTACACCGGATCCTGCGGCATGTCCGCAACGGTGGTGATCGCGCCGCCCATCCAGTAGCTGACGCCACTGAAGACGGAAGCCATGTCACCGATGAGGCGAAAGGCGTCCTCGCGGCTCTGAAGGTAGACAGAACACCGGAAGCGGGGCTCCTGCCCGCCCTTGCCATCCGGCACGAGCTGGTCGCAGTACTGCGAGATGCGCATCAACTCCCATTTGTCCACAAGCGACGCATCGATCAGGTCGCCCAGGCCGAAGCGGTTGTTCGACACCATGTCGTAGAGGATCCAGGCCGGATTATCGGTCCACGCGGCCTTGAATGAGCCATCCCACACGCCTGAATAAGTTCGCGTGGATGGATCGTAATTCGACGGCACACGAAGCAGGCGACCGAAGCAGACGTAGGAACGGACAGGAATATTCTGGAACTGGGACGCGTCACCGCTGATGGCGACATACGCGGTATTGGGATAGCGAAGCTTCGCATCGATGATTTCCGTCATCGATACGACCCGGGTTGTATCCGCCGTGGTCGCACTGTGTGCGTTCGCGGTCAGGCGACGCACGCGCACGTTCCATCCGGCGGTAGCCTGGGGAAGATCGACGCGATGCGTACGCTGGTAAGGTCCGCTGGACTTACCGTTGAAGGCACCGTTGATGACCGTCTGATAAGCGCCGTTGTCGGTAGACACATCAATGGCGTACTGGATGAGATAGCCGTTGATGTCACCGTTCTTGGCGTTGTTCTTCTGTAGTGCATCGACCTGCAAGGTGATGGCCACGGCGGACAACTGCGTATTGTTGACGGCGCGCACCCATGGCGACTCGGACTTCAGCTCGGTGGATATGGAGATTTCGTTGTCCACCGAGCCATAGCCCGGGATATAACTCTGGTCCTGGGTACCTGCGCGTACCTGGACGGAGACACCCTTGAAGTTGAGGCTGCCGTCGGGATTCGCCACCGGCGTACCGTCGAGGCATACCGATTGCAGGCCATTGACCAGGCCGCCGATTTCACCTTCCGACAGCGCGTCCTCGATCTGGAAATAAGAGATCGAACGCAGGGTGTCAGGTGCTTCGACAGGCGTGTGCGAGCTACCGCCGCCCTTGGCGCCGGTAATGCGAGGATCGATTCCCATGCGGATTCCATGAAAAGGCCTGCGAAAGCGGGCCGTGGTGATTGATCTGGGTCTGCAGGACGCGTCAGGCGGCGTCGTAGGGCGTCTGCTTGAGGTTGCCCGTGGCCGTGCCCAGCCCCACGTTGGAGGGCCGCGCGCTGTAATCCACCGCATCCATGCGCGCGGAGATCACCGTGCTGCCGATTTCCATCGGGCCACCGTACAACACGGGTACGCAGCCTCCCTGGGCTGTCGTGTTCACCGCTCCGTTGAAGAGGTAGCTGGCCTGGTTTTCGGGCTTGTCGGCCTTGGCCTGCAGCTTCGGCTGCGGGCTCAGCAGCTGCACGACACCACCGGCAGCCATGCCGATACCGGTCGCCTGCATACTGGCGAACAGACCTTTGGCAAAGCCGGTCGAGCCTGGCAGGTAGATGCTTCCCACCACGGCCAGGGCGACCCCGACAATGGTCTGGAGCACACCGGCATTCTTTGCGCCTGCATGGACGGGAACGATACGGATCAAGCCACCGGCCGGCTCCCTGAGCTGATCGTAGGCCAGGTTCTCCGCCTGCTTGCCGCTACCCCGCCAGATGGCGAATTCCATGCCTCGCTCCCTGGCATTCATGAGATACGCGCGAAACCCGCCGAGGATCGAACACAACGCACGAATGGCCTCGGCCGGTGTATTGGTGTCCAGATGGAGCTTGAATTCCCGACCGAAGCGCCTTCGCGCCTCGCCGCTAAGTAAGACAGTGGTGGCTGTCATGGCTTCTCCAGTAAAGATGATCCGCTTTATCACAGGACCACCCATGCATTCATTCGGGTTCGTACAGCGATGTCTTCGCATTTCCCCGGGGCGTGCCCATACCGACGTTGGTCGGCCGGGAGCTGTAATCCATCGCATCGATCCTTGCGGACATCACGGTGCTTCCGATCTCAAGTGGGCCGCCATACAACACCGGCACGCAGTTTCCCTGGGCGGTGACGTTGACGGCACCATTGAAGATGTAGCTGGGCTGGTTGCCGGATGACTCGATACTCTGGTTGAGCCTGGGAAGCGGCGTCAGCATCTGGACCACGCCACCCACCATCATGCCGATACCCGCGGACATCATCGCGCCACCGATACCGGAGCCGGCACCCATCGTCCAGCCGGAAATCAGCCCGCCGACGACAAAGAGCACGGCACCCGCGATCGTCTGCAGCACACCGCCATTCTTCGAGCCCAGATGCACCGGTGCGATGCGGATCGTATCGCCCGCGGGTTCACGCAGCTGTCCGTAGCCGATGTTCTCCGCCGTGCCACCCCGGCCTCGCCAGACGGCGAATTCGATGCCCCGTCCGCGGGCAGAGAACAAATAATCCCGGAAGCCCACAACCGTGGCGCACAATGCCCGAATGGCCTCGGCGGGAGTTCGCGTTTCCAGATGAAGCCTGAATTCGGCGCCGAACCGTTTTCGGGCCTCGCCGGTAAGCAGGACCGTCGTTGCTGTCATGTCTTTTCCTCTTATCCGGTTGTAACCAACGACGAGGAAGCGTATCGCCACACCGAACGGGTCACCTCCTGCCAGTACCCGCCAAAGACATCGCGGGAACTCAACCGGCCGTAAAGGTGGTGCAGGATCAATCCGTCGCCGAGGTAGATCGCCGCATGGTTTGGCACCAGGTTCGCTGCTCTTATCTGCATCAGGATCACATCGCCGGCGATAACGGATTCAAGATCGATGCGAAAGAAGCCCGCGCTTTCCATGGCGCGATCGCCATATAGATCGGAGTGACCGTCGTTCCACCAGTCGTCGGTCCGATAGGGATCGGGCAGGGATACACCGCGCTCCATCGCATACCAATCCCTGACCAGTGCCCAGCAATCCAAGGTACCGTGCGACCAGGAGCGTCCCACCAGGGGTGCCTTGTATCCCGTCGGCTCCACGATATGCGTATCGGTCACCACGGGACACGATGCTCCCGGCATCACGCTGACGATGATCCAGGGAATACCCGATGCCTCGCACTGCACGAGGTCGGCCTCTGAAGGACGCGCCGGCACATCGGGGTGGGAATGCACGATGGCGACGATCTCACCCGCATCGTCGGCCATCGCGTAGTCCTGTGGACAAAGCACGAAGTGGGCTTTCGGGTCGGCCGCTACATTCCGGCAAGGCATGTAGCGCTCCCTGCCCTTGCGTACGACAACCAGGCCGCAGCTCTCACTGGGATAATCGGCGAGTGCGTGGCCATGGATCGCCGCTCGCGTTTCGGGCGTCATTTGATCAGCGCCGCCGCCGGGAACGAACCATAAGGCAACTCGTCGTTCGGCCACTGCCTCATCTTGCACGATGAAATCCGCCCGCCACAACGATCCAGCGACGGATCGCTCGTGGGCGTATCGTCGGCGGTAGCCACCGCAGGACCGGTGTAACCGCAGTTCGGCCCCCGATACCCACCGATCGCCAGCCAGCTGCAGACGTTGGCAACGATCTGCCGACGGGGGAGCTGGCGATTGCCGAAGTCCATCGGGCTTGAAAGCTCCCAGGTCACCTGCGTCTTGTCCTCGGCGGAGCGGCGTTCGATGAACCACAACTCCGGCGCGACCTCCTGCTCGGGATCGGCCGTGGCATTGCCCCCTGGGAAATTGACGGCGTCGAGATATCGCCCGAGCGTCCGGCGACGCGTAAGGCGAGCACCGACAAGGTCCTGGTAAGCCAGGCAAAGAGCTGTCATCCGGCCATCCACGTTACCCGCGCTCAACGTCGGCACGGGCGGCTGCTCGGGATCAAGGCGAAAGCCACGGGTTTCTACGGGCCACGGCTCATACGCAATACCCTGCCAGGTGATCGGTCCAAGCTGCGTATAGCCGTGAAAGTGCAGAACATCACCCGCACCACCACCGGTGATCGGTCGAGCGTCCAGTTCGAACAGCTCGACCCAGGCACCCGGTTGCAGCGTCTGGATATCGGCAAATAAGGTCACGGTGCGAAGTCCTCTTCAAAGACCGCGGTGAGCGTGGTGAGACCCGCTATGGCCGGGGTCTCGCTATACGTCTCGCAAACATAACGCCCCTGTACACCGTTGGGTGGAGCCCAGAGGAATGCACGGGCACCGGCATGCGCGTCGAGAAATGCCTTGATGGGCTGGATCTCATCGTCATAACGATCAGCGACCGTAATGTTCCAGCGGCGGCTCGAGCTATTGATGCCGTCCTGGACGCGCTGCGTATAACCGTCGCCGAACGCGGTCTTGTTCACGCGGAACGTGGTCGTGCCGTTGGTACCGGCATCCACGGCGAAATCGAATACATCAGACACGGCCATTGGCCCTCCACAATTTTCCGCCCGGCTGAAGGTTCCTGGCGACCACCTGTTCCGCGACCGCCTGCATCTGCTGCCCCATCTCGCGGCCGAAGCCGTCCGCGTCGTGCGATGTCATGCCACCGGATACGCCACCATCGCTACCCACGTTCACGGTGACGGCGACCTGGGCGTTGGACGCTCCCACGTCGGGTGCAGAGAACGCCATGGGTGCTGCGAACGACGCCGGTACGATCGACGAGGTATCCACACTCGGCGATGCATACGACTGCATGAGGTTGAACCCGCTAAAATCGGAGCTTGTGCCGGAGCCAAGGCCGTACAGGCTGCCCAGCCCGGCACTCGAACCGGTACCATCGCCCGCCCAGCTCGTGGAAAGCGAACCCGGACCACTGTATTCACCACCCGTGAGGCTGAAATTACTGGGTGAATCGATGCTGTTCCTTGGCAGAAACAGATTGATGGCATAACTGAGCAGGCCTGCCGCCAGGCGACTGGCTTCCAGCTTCGCCACTTCCGTGAGGATGCTGGTTACCAACCCCTTGATGTTCGCCTTGCCTTTCAATGCCGCCGATGCAAGGACATCGGCCAGGCCGGTGTTCAGGTCACCGACCACCTTGGTGAACACGCCCGCGGAATCCGTCGCCTTGGCCTTCAGATCCTCCATCGTTTTCTGCGCGACGTCTGCCAGGTCCTTTGAATCTTTCTTGGTTTCCTTGCCGGTTCGCGCGCCTTTGAGCTGGTCTGCCAGCTTGTCGAACTGGGTGGAAGCAGGACCCAGCGCCTGGGACAGGGACTTGAACGCCGTTTCGGCGGCAGACGCAACGTCCTTCAGGGTATCCAGCATGCTTGTTGCGCTTGCCGCCGACGCGCTGTCGACGGTGACGGCAAGACGAGCGACTTCGTCCGTCATGATGACCTCATATGCTTACGGCTCGCCAGAGCACATCGATCTGCTCGATGGCCTGGACCTGCCAGGGTCGCAAGGAGACGCCTTCCAGTCGCTGGAAGGCGTCGATGTCGCCCAGGGTGATCGGATCGACGCCTGTGGAGCGGCAGCGCTGGCGCGACAACCGCCTGAACACATCGACGAGAAATCCGAAACCTTCGGGGCATGCTCCGTGCGCGGTCAACGCCAACGGCTTCCTGCCGGTGGTTTTCCAGTGCGCATGGAGGTGTTGCCGGATGGTCCGCGTGCCGCGGACCCGGTCGAGCTTCAGTTCACCTTCGATCCATCGGAGGAAGGTGTCGAACCTTTGCCGAAAAAACGCTCGTCCTCCATGGCGACGCGATCCACCTGTTCCGCGACCAGCTGCGCTTCGGCCAGGAAAGCCGCCACGTTCTCCGGCGTACACGGCATTTCGAAGTTCCAGCCTGAGATGAGACTGGAAATGAGCGCCACGCGATCGGCTTCGTGCTGTGCATCGCTGGCCTTGCCATGCTCCGCGATGCGATCGCGGATCTGGTTGAGCTTGGCCCGATAGGCATCGCAACGATAGTTGCGGACGACCAGGTAGCGATCACTCGGCGTACCGTCAGGCAAGGCCAGCGGCAGGCGGATGCCTTCGTTGGAGACTTTTCGGGTAGCGAAGGCAGCCATATCGGCTGCGACCGTTGCGAGGTGGGTGGTGTCGGTCACGTCGTAATCCATGATGAGAGGTTGATGTCGGTCGACCGGGCCCGCGGGGCCCGTCAGTTACCGCCCGGTGCAGCCGCCGCCACGCGTCGGATCATCAGTTCCGTCGTGGAGGTTGCGTCATACAGGGAGCGGAAGTTGAGCTGCTGGACACCGAGGTCGTCGGCATTGAAGGTGTCCTTCGCCGAAGTGAAGCGCTCGCGCGGCAGGGTCAGCACGTAGCTGTTGCCGCCACTGGCCTTGTCGGCCATGGTGACGACCATCGCCGTGTCGACTTCGTTGCGGTACTTGTCCTTGAGCGCCGCATCTTCGATGTATGCGGAGAGATCGCCGGTCACGTCGATCATGCCGATCTTCATCGCATAGGCGGGACGCTTGAACAGGCCATACTTGGCTTCGATGTTGTTGGCGAGCGTGATGTTCAGTTCGGTCGCGGCACCCAGCGGAGCGGCATCGAGATCGAGCGAACCTTCGAAGGTGGTCATGTAGTCGCTGGTGGACGGCGTGGCGAACGTGGCACCTGCCGGCACGGTGTACGACTCTTCTGCCTTGCCGACAACCGAGAACGTCACCGTGATCTTCTCCTGCAGCGGACAGGCGAACTTCAGCTGGTTGATCTGGCAGCCGCGATAGATCGTGTCGACATTGATATCGAGGTTGCGCTTGAGGATGGCGAAGCTACGCCGTGTCGCGCCAGTCTTCAGTACGTCCGAAGCCCAGGTGCCACAGAACGCGGCTTCGAGCAGGTCGTCGAACGAACCGTAGGACAGTTCGGCGGCAATATCACCGCTGACGCTCGTGGCGCCCCGGCGTGCCGAACGACGGTGGCGGTCCGCCGCCAGTTCATTGGACTGGATCTCGTTGGCCTGTTCCACCAGGCCGTTCTGGGTGAGTCGGAGGGGCTTGAACGCCGGGGTGGCAGGCGTGGTGCCGTCGGCGTTCTCGAGGACGAAATAGTAAGCGGCGCGAGCGCCCGATGCGGCAATGCCAGCAGTCATGTACGAATTCTCCCGAATAAAGAGATGACGCGAAGCCACCCGTCCATGGGGATGGGAAGGCATGTGGAAGACCAGCCTCACGGCCGGAAGGAGAGCGAGCGATGTATCGCTCGATGGCAACGGCCGTCTCGCCTGTGGATGAGGCGAGAAGGACATCGTTTCAGCGAAGCCTCGGGTCCGTTCTTGACCAGACAGGCAATAAAAAACCCGCAAAGGCGGGTTCAGGGACGATAGTTCGTCGGGTATCGCAAATGCCGTGGTCCGGTGACGAAATCACCCCACGATGAAATTCTCGCGCAGATCTAAACCTTGTCAACACCCTGAACGGACGATTTTCCGCGTCGCCTCCGGTGATCCACGGATGCCATCGCAGGCGGGATACGTATCCCCTGGGAACGCATGCGGGCCTTGGTGCTTTCTATACAAAGAAATTCCATTTTCGCGCTGGCGAACGACTTTCCCCGCACGTGCAGGCGCTGGTTCGCTAGCAGCTCCTTCAATGATGCATCGTTCATTCTCTTTCCTTCGTCAGAATGGACTGGAGTCCACGGACTTGTGCGTCGCATTCGGCGGCGGATCGAACAATTCGTCCCGCACTTTGCGCTCGGTCTGCGGTGCCTGCATCAGTTCCCGCGGCACGGGTGGCAGCCAGGGCTTTGCCGGCGAGCATCTGGGTGGCCCAGCGGTCGCGCAGGCGCAGAGTGCCAGCGCGAAGATCGGCGATGACGCGATCAGCTTCGGTCTTTGCATGTTGCCGTTCTTCCTCGTAGTGGGCGGCCACCTGGTCGAAGGCAGCCGCCTGGTTCCGTTCCCGCTGTAGCTGGGCCTGGTTTGCCACATCCCGTTCTTCGGCGGCACGTTTCTGGAACGCGGCCAGTTGTGCGTCAGCGCGAAGACTTTCGATTCGGTGCCCGGCTGTATAAGCCAGCGCGATACAAAGAAGGAAGCCTGCGGTTCCTGCGATGCGAACGCTGGTCATGGCTTGCGCTCACATAGGGCACGTTCCTCAGAACGACGCCTCACCAGGCCAGGCAGCACGCGCCCGTCTGCGTAAATCCATCTCAACAGTTCCCCACACATGCTCATCAGATCGCCGGCATTCGCCTTTCGCTGGAGACTCGATCCGCAAACCAGCGATGGCCCGGCATTCATCACGGCCGACATCAGGGCCGCCCGCTGGTTGTCGTTGAGTGGAACCGATATACAGCGGTTGATCGCGTCGTTGGCTTCGTCCAGATCCTCACGAAGCCAATCGTCGCACTGCTTCCGCGTCGCAGTGTCGCCTTCCTTGACGTTGCGTGTATGCCCTTTGCAGATGGTCCACGGTGCACCGCGAGTGGCCGGATCGGGATAGGCCACGTAGCGTGTACCTTCGAACTGCGCGACCAGTGCAACGGCTGCCGTCACCACAACGGCCGTCACGGTTCCGAGCCAGCGGCCGTTCATGGCGCCAGCCTCTTGTAGTGCCATTCCCTCCACCATTTCCAGGCGAGGTAGGCGCCCTGCATGAGCAGGAAGGCCAGGGTGCCGATATAGGTCCAGTCCTGCAGTGAGTAACCGCTGGCTGAGGCGGTGACGACGGCAGCGGGTGGGGTAAGTCTTGCCAGGGCAACGCCGGATTCGGCCGCCAGGTCCTTAGTGATCATGGTGCTCCCGGTAATGGAGCGAGTCGAACTCGCACAAGATGCGTCACGACCTCGGGTCGTGACGTGACGGGTGGGGATATCGGGGCTGCGCGATGGGGCGGCCAAAAAAAAGCCCCGCGAAGGCGGGGCATATGAAGTCGATGGTGAAAGTTTCTCGCAGTTTGAAACCTTGTCAAGCGTGGTTTGCCTACGCGGCGAAACGCGCCTTTCGCGCTGCGAGTGCCAGTGCATCTTCCGCCATGCGTTCGAGCACACAGGCGCCGGCGGCGACGAGGTTGCGCCAGTCGGCTTCGGCTATGCCGGCAGGCATGGCCGGGCACGGGTTACCCATCACGACATGATAAGCCGCCATGCTCACGTGACCCAGGCACGCGCGATTTCGTCGCACCAGCACTGAACGATCGCGACCGAGGGCGTTGCCCAGGGCCGCACAGACACGACCGTAGTGACCTGCCCTCCCCGTCGCGATGTCGAATGCGATGTCCGGGCCGATATCCTCGGCATGCGCACGGCCGAAGGAAAGCGCCGCGGCGATCATGTGATCGCCGGGAATGCCGTTGCGGTAGCGTGGGCCGCCACCGGAAGACTCGCGCCATGTCGTATGCCCCACCAGCGCATGCACCCGCTCGCGGAATGACGCATGGGAAACGTCGCTTGAAATCGTCATGGCTCTCTCCTTCTCGATGGGTACGTCGTCATGCAGGCCTGCCGTGTAGGGAATCAGGCGTCGCGTCGTTTCTTCAGGTGTTCTTCGGCGCAGTCGGAGCAGAAGCGCCATGTCACGCCCGTGGAGGTGACATGGGCGGGAACCACGCCGCAGGCTTCGCAGTCGGGAATGAAGCGGGGACGTGCCGCGTGACGGTGGAGCGCGGCTTCCCGCGCGATGGATTCATAGGATTCGGCGCGATCAAGATCGTCCATGGCGTTCTCCGGACAATGGAGTGGAATCGACGCGGGACGTCGCTGTGGAGCGGCCCGCGCGGTATCGACAGGTCCGGCATCGCTGCAGTCGATCGTCCTGTCCTTCGCGAACCTTATTTATACGATTCGCATCGTGAATAACAATACATATCGTATAATACGAATGCAAGCCCGCGCTTAGGCTGGGAACCACCCCTGAAAGCCGCGCGTACCAAGCGTCTCAATCTATGAGCAAGATATCTGCGAATCTCACAGCACGGCGAGACGCCCTCGGACTCAAGAACGACGATGTACTGGCGGAACTCAGCCGCCGCGGCATCGAGCGTGCTTACTCCACCGTCGCGTCATGGTTCAACGGCACCAGGGGGTCGCGCTGGGATATGGAAGAGCTGAAAGCACTATTGGACGTACTCCAGACCGATCTGGACTCGATCACCGAGGGTCAGGTGGAGCTCGTGGAAGAAAAGCTGCCAGCAGCGACGGCGCGCGAGATGCGCGGGCTCAGCGATGAGCAGCAGCAGGCCGTTCTGGCGATGGTCCGGGCCATGCGGGGGGGCTCCGGCACGTCGAAGTAGCCCAAAGGAGCGCTGTCACCTTACGGACTTCCGCGGTTGCGGAAGCAAGGTAAAACCGCTCTCTTTATGACAAGTCACGCTTTTTAGTGAACGCAGCATAAACAAACTATGCAGTACGCATACCGTTTGACGTGATTTTATACAAATCGTATTGACGTCAATTTATGCATTTCGTATTCTATTTTCGCACCGACCGTCCCGGTCGGTTACGGGAGAGAATCATGATGAAGGGCATGCACCCGACCCTGGCGAAAGCGCTCGCTCCGTTCGCACCGCCTGCATCCGGACGCGGTAACGAGAACTTCCTTCGGCTGCCATTCGACGTGGAATTGCGCGACGGCTCGCTGGTGGAAGCCCATCCCCGTGACGTAGCCGTGGTCTTTGACACCATCATTGACGAGCACATGGAAGAAATCGTCGCGAAGCTCACGACGATGACTCACGAACGCATCGATCGCGACTCCGTGGAAACCGCCATCGACAGGTATTCGATCTGAACTCTGGCATCGAAAACGCCAGCCATGGAGCATGAGATGAGTGAACGACACTGCGGCCGCCTGGGCAAGCACACCACGGCGACCTGCGCCAGTCGTGCGGCGGCGGCGATTCTTACCTTTGAATCCGCGCGGGCCGTCTGCGTGGGACCCGATGGCATGGTGACGGTCGAATATCCGGGTACGGCTCCCGATGACGAACTGGTCGGCATCTACACGCGTGATGGCGACGACCTCGCAGAACGCATCGAAGAAGATCTTGAAGATGCCGTAAAGCGCCGCCGCATACGCGGAGGCACGCATCATCGTCACCGCGTCAAGCCGACGCGCCGCCTGGGCTGACGGGACCGCTCTTGCAGGAGTGCGCCTTGCGCGCGACATCCCCACTATGCGTCGTGTTCAGCGGAAGGACTGGACGATGACGCTACCGAGGAAACAGCCTACGGCGCCGACAATGCCGGGGAGGCTTGCCGGTGCGGGAATCGGAAGACGCAGCCAGGCGAACAGGGCGCCGACTACGAGTCCGGTCGCGAGTGCGATCAAGGCCGTGGTCATGCGATCTCTCCGAGAGGGACATAGCGATCGAGAAAGGCGAGCAGCTGGGCCTCGATGAACTGCGCAGTGGTTTCGTCGCAGATGCGTCCGCCACGAATCTTTTCGCCTGCATGCGTTACTACCATTTCTTTCATGGGCGGCAGTTCACACAACATCGAGGCCAGTGTTTCACGCAGCTGGCATTGAGCGCGTACACCACCGAGCGTACCTGCCGACTGAGTGACGAAGAATACCGGCTTACCCATCATGCAGCTGGCCCTGACCGGACGCGAGAGCCAGTCCAGGGTGTTCTTCAGTACACCGGGAATGCCGTGGTTATATTCGGGTACGGCGAGGACAACCGCGGCAGCAGCCTCTACCCTGGCACGCGCCTGTAGTACGGCCGCCGGAAGTGCGCTGGCCTCGAGGTCGGCGTTGTAGTGCGGCAGTTCGCCGATGTCCAGCGTGGACCAGGCGACGTTATCCGGAAGCATGTCGGCAATGCTGGCCAGGATGCCATCGGAGTGCGAGCCGGAGCGCAGGCTCCCGGAGATACCGAGAATACGGGTGGGGCACATGACGATTT
Source organism: Luteibacter anthropi (assembly GCF_023699965.1). NCBI lineage: Bacteria > Pseudomonadati > Pseudomonadota > Gammaproteobacteria > Lysobacterales > Rhodanobacteraceae > Luteibacter > Luteibacter anthropi. Next base: position 2,504,379 of record NZ_CP077072.1, on the reverse strand, counting down.
ACCTTTGGTAGACGATGGGAGTACGTTAGGCGAAACAAAGAAGCCTTTATTTCGCCAATCGGCCAAATCGTTTTGTCGCCCGGTCACGATGCCCTCGACTCCCGCCATGCCCGTTTTCCGTGCTAACAGGGTTACCCACCCCGCGGGCGCAGAGGTTCATCTGCACACGCATCACGAGGGCCAGCTCACGCTCGCACTTGATGGGACGGTCCGCATCCAGGACCACGCCGGATGGCATCTGGCGACACCGGGCACGGCTGTGTGGGTACCACCCCGGCACGAGCACGCGGCCAGTTATCCAAAGGTGTGCGAACTGATCCGCATGCATCTGCCGGCCGCGGACGCACGGGCGCTGCCCGACCATTGCGTGCTGTTACCCCTGTCGGGCCTCGCCCTTGAACTGGTCAAGCGAACGGCATGGCTGGGCATCGCGGATGATCGCGAACGCGATCTCATACGCGAGCTTCTGGTCGTTCAGCTGGAGCAGTACAAGGCAGGTTCGATGCTTTCGATACCTGACGGCAGCGACAAACGCGTACGAAGCATCACTCGCTATCTGCGCGAGCATCCTGCTTCGTCCGAATCACTTGCCGAACTGGCGGTGCGCGTCGGCACGAGCGAGCGCACGCTGGCGCGAAAGTTTCAGGAGGATACCGGCCTTGGTTTCCGCCAGTGGCGTGATCGCATGCGAGTGGTGATGGCCATCGAGCACATGATCCAGGGAGAGCCACTGATCGCAGTGGCACTGGATGTGGGATATCGCAGTGCCAGTAGTTTCTCCACGGCCTTCGCGCGCCTCATGGGTGTACCGCCCGGCGAATATCTTAAGGAGCTCGGGCTTTAATCGAGCCGAAGCTTTCGACGAAGCCCGGATATCCCTACGTTTCGCGAGATAACCTGGTCGCCGTTTTTGTGCATTTGATCCCTTTGCATAACGCAAGAAATCACGAATACCCTACCCCGCTACAGGGAACAGGTCGTTCTTCCACGGAAACGACAAGGGCGTTTTTCATGATCCCCGCCATGCCATCCTCGATGCCCGCGGATCGACTGATCCGCGATTTCGCGTCGGTGGGGGCCGACGCCCATACGTGCCCACGGTACATGCGAGGCCGTGACGCGCACATGTCCATCTAGGGAGGAAGTATGCGACTTCGTATTACCTTGCTTACCGCTGCCGTGTTCGGCATCGTCGGTTCGGCGTCTGCCGCCGACGTTGATCGCCAGGCCGTCATCGACCGGGCCCTCAGCCTCGTCAACGCTCATCCTGACAGCTTCAGCCTGCCTGCGACCAATCTGTCGCGCTCGGCAAGGACGCTGTCACTTTCGACGTCACAGGCGACGTCCGGTTCCGACCAGTTCAAGGCCCGCGATGTCATCGTGGATGCCGATGGCACGGAGCACGTACGACTCGATCGCTTCTTCGGTGGTCTTCCTGTCATTGGCGGCGATGTTGTTTCGCACTCGCGCAGCGGCGTGCTCAACAGCGTGAGCATGAAGCTCGCCACCGCGAAGCGTCCTTCGGTGACGCCGAAGATCAGCGCCGACCAGGCGCGTGTCGAAGCGGCCGCCGCCTTCCCGGGCGACATCAATGGCGTGCCGGAAACGTCGCTGGCACTGTATGCACGTGGCGTTGCGCCGACCCTCGCTTATCAGGTGCATGTGCTCGGCGAACGTAACGACGGCGTGCCCATCGGCGACATCATCTACTACGTGGATGCGCAGACCGGCACGATCCTCGGCCTTGACGACCAGGTGGAAACGGCAGCGGCCCAGGGCACGGGCAAGTCGCTTACGCTGGGCAATGTCAGCATCACCACGAATTCGGTGAGTGGCGGCTTCCAGCTGGTCGATCCGTCGCGCGGCAATGGCGCCACCTACGATGCGCACAATCCGTCGGATGTCTTCAACACCTCGTCGGCCACGCTGTATACCAGCACCACCAACACGTGGGGCAACAACGCCACGTCCGACCGTGCCACGGTGGGTGCGGATATCTACTTCGGCGTCGCCGCCACGTGGGATTACTACAAGAACGTGCATGGACGTACCGGCATCTTCAACGACGGCAAGGGCGTGAAGTCGTACGCGCATGTCGGCCAGAACTACGTCAATGCATTCTGGTATGCCAGCACGAAGAGCATGTACTACGGCGACGGCAACATCAGCCAGGGTTACCTGCCGCTGGTGGCACTCGATGTGGCCGGCCATGAAATGAGCCATGGCGTGAACAGCGCCACGGCCAACCTCGGCTACTACAGCGTGAAGGATAGCGGCGGTCTCAACGAGGCTAACTCCGACATCCTCGGCACGCTGGTCGAGTTCAACGCCAACGTGCCGGGGCATCCGGGCAACTACCTGATTGGCGAAGCGGTGTATTCCAGCAACCCGAACGGCACGAAGGCACTGCGCCTGATGTTCAAGCAGGACGCCGACGGCCGCTCGTTCAGCTGCTATCCGTCGGGCGGCTTCACTGCCTCGAAGACCACCCAGGGCGGCGTCTACGATCCGCACTACAGCTCGGGTGTGGGCAACCGCTTCTTCTACCTGCTGGCGGAAGGCCCGGTGGTGCCGAGCGGCTTCAACTACCAGCCGAAGGATCTGGTCTGCAACGGCAACACCAGCTTCGCCGGTATCGGCCGGGATAAGGCGGGCAAGATCTGGTACCGCGCGCTGAGCGTGTACTTCACCTCGACAAGCACCTATCCCGATGCACGTGCTGCCACCATCAAGGCGGCGAACGATCTCTATGGTGCGAATTCCACGGAGTCGCAGGCTGTTGCCACCGCATGGAGCGCGGTGTCGGTCAACTAAGCGGGAAACGCGGGGCGGCTTATGCCGCCCCGTCTTCGGCCACGGTATCGAACGTGGTGTGCGCACGGAAGCCGAGCGAGATCACCAGCGTTGCAAGCAACAACACGAGCGCGCTGGCGAGGAACACCGCCTTTACACCGGCCGCGTCGAAGACCACGCCACCCATGGCCGCACCCGTGGTGATGGCAAGCTGTACCGCCGCTACCATCAGGCCGCCGCCACTCTCCGCTTCATCCGGCACGATACGCGTGACCCAGGTGGTCCACGCGACGGGAATGGCACCGAAGGCCATGCCCCACAGCGACACCATCACGGCGTGGAACATCGGCATGGTGCCAGAAGCGATCAGCATCAGTGCAATCAAGGCCATACCGAAAGGCATGATCACCAGCGTCACCCAGAGACTGCGCTCCAGCAGCAGACCGGTCAGTGACGTGCCTACGAAGTTCGCGACACCGAAACCCAGCAGGATCGCCGACAGCCCGTTGACGCTGACACCGGTCACCGTTTCAAGGAACGGGCGCAGGTAAGTGAAGAACGCGAAGTGCCCGGTGAACACCAGGATGCAGGCAAACATGCCGCGTGCCACGCCCTGGCGCTTCAGCACCTGCACCAGCGTGCCCAGGTTGGTATTGCCGTTCGATGCCATGCTCGGCAGCGCGACAAGCTTCCAAGCAAAGGCCACGGCACCGATGCCCGCCGCGATCAGGAACACCGCACGCCAGCCGATCAGGCCGCCGAAATAGCTGCCCAGCGGTGCTGCCGCGATGGTCGCCAGCGAAACGCCGCTGAAGAGGATGGACAGCGCGCGCGGAATGTACGCCTCCGGCACCAGGCGCATGGTCGTGGCCGCCGCCATCGTCCAGAAGCCACCCAGTGCGATACCAAGCACCACGCGTGCAGCGAGCACTACCGGCAGGCTCGGCGCAAAGGCCACCATGAAGTTGGAGGCGAGCAATAGCACCGAAAAGCCCAGCAGCACGTAGCGCCGGTTGAGGTTACGGGTAGCCGAGGCGGTGAACAGGCTGGCGATCATGGCGACGACGGCGGTCACCGTCACCGTCTGGCCGGCCACGCCCTCGGTCACCCCGAGGCTGGCAGCCATGGGAGTGAGGAGGCTTGCGGGCAGGAATTCGGCCGTTACCAGGCCGAACACACCGAGGGTCATGGAAAACACGGCTGCCCAGTTGGCTTTTTCGGGCGCGACGCCGCCTTCCGGGGAGGAAATGGCTGGATTCATGGCTATAGGGAATGAGAAAAGACTGAGGTTAGTTTAGGGGCGCGCAGCCGGACGGTCTATGACATAGAATCCGCACTTATTGATCTATCGTCCGGAACACCCATGGTCGCCTACGTTTCCCAGCCGCCTGCCGATGCCGACCCCGCCAGCGAACTCCTGCTGGGCATGCGGCTGGTGGGCGTGAAATACCGTCGCGTGGAGATGCCGCGACCGTTCGGGCTCGACTTCGGCGAGCTGCCGGACCGGGCACAGTTTCATTTCGTGGGCCAGGGGCCGGTCTGGCTGCGCAGTGCATCGGGCCAGCTCTATGAACTGAATACGGGAGACGCAGTGCTGCTGCCGCGCGGTGGCGAGCACCAGATCCTGTCGTCTCCCGACGTATCACCCTGCAAGGATCTCTCGATCTTCCACAGCGTGCCCATCTGCCCCACCGTGGAAAGTTGTGCACAGAAGGATGTCCCGGTAGAGCACGATGGCGCGCTTCTTTTCAGCGCATGCATGGAGTTCGACCTGGGCAGCATGCAGATGCTGGTGAGCTCGATGCCCGAGGTGATGCTGGTCGGCACCCTGCTCGATCGCTACCCGGAGCTATGCGCGATGCTTGCGGCCATGGAGCGTGAGTCGCTTACACGTCGCGCTGGCTTCGCCGGCATTCTTGCCCGTCTTGCCGACGTGGTCTCGGCCTTTATCGTGCGCGGCTGGGTGGAATGCGGCTGCGGCGATGCCACCGGATGGGTGGAAGCCCTGCGCGATCCGCGCCTTGGCAAGGTCATCGTCGCGCTGCACCGCGAGCCGGGGCGCAACTGGACCGTGGCAGAACTGGCCGATGAAATGGGCACGTCGCGCTCGGTGTTCGCCGAGCGCTTTCTCGCCGTCACCGGCATGACGCCGGTTCGCTATCTCACCGAGTTGCGCATGCGACTGGCCGCGCAGTGGATCGGTCACGCACGCGAACCGATCGAAAGCGTGGCCTTCCGTCTTGGCTACGGTTCACTGGCCGCGTTCAGCCGTGCATTCAAGCGCACGCTGGGTTATCCGCCGGGCGCCGCGCGTTCGGCGCGGCAGACCGAAGCTCACACGTAACGCGTGGTGTCCTTCTCGCCGGCTTTGGCGAAGCCTTCCGCACGCAGGCGGCAGGCATCGCAATGGCCGCAGGCGCGACCTTCGTCGTCGGCGTTGTAGCAGCTCACCGTCTGCGAGAAGTCCACGCCCAGGCGTACGCCCTCGCGCACGATGTCACCCTTGCCCATGTGCATGAGCGGTGCATGGATGCGGATCCCCGCGCCTTCCACGCCTGCCTTGGTGGCAACGTTGGCCAGCGCTTCGTACGCGTCGATGAAGGCCGGGCGGCAATCCGGATAGCCGGAGTAATCCACAGCGTTGACGCCGCAGAAGATGTCGGTGGAACCGAGCACTTCGGCCCAGCCCAGCGCGATGGACAGCATGATGGTGTTGCGCGCCGGCACGTAGGTCACCGGGATGCCTTCGCCGCCGTCGGCCGGCACGTCGATGTCGTCGGTGAGTGCCGAGCCTCCGATGCTGCGCAGGTCCACGTGCACGGTCTTGTGACGCTTGGCGCCGAGCATGTTCGATACACGCTCGGAGGCTTCCAGCTCGGAGCTGTGGCGCTGGCCATAGGCGACACTGAGCGCATACACCTCGAAATCCTGCTCACGGGCCATCGCGATCGTGACCGCGGAATCCATGCCGCCAGAGACGAGGATGACGGCCTTGCGGGGAGTGTTCGAGGTATTCATGGCTAGCCCTTGTAGAAATTACTCAATGACCGGCGGCGTCGTTCCATAGCAGCTTGTGCAGCTGCAGCTGGAAACGCACCGGCAGTCGTTCTTCGATGATCCATTCGGCGAGCTCGCGCGGCTGCACCTTGCCCCAGACCGGGGAGAACAGCGGCATCACCTTGCGGTCGAGCGCATGCTCGCGAACCACGTCGCGCGACCATTCGAAGTCGCCGCGACTGGCGATCACGAACTTGACCTGGTCGTGCGGCAGCAGGTGGTCGAGGTTGGACCACAGGTTGCGCGCACTCTCGCCGGAATCCGGCGCCTTGAGGTCCATGACCTTGCGCACGCGCGGATCGACGCTGGAGACATCGATGGCGCCGGAGGTCTCCAGCGATACGTCATGCCCCGCATCGCACAGCTTGCGCAGCAGGATAAGGCAGCGCTTCTGCGACAGCGGCTCGCCGCCGGTGACGCAGACATGGCGCGCGCCATAGCTGGCCACCTGGGCCACGATGTCGTCGATGTCGTGCCACTGGCCACCGTGGAAGGAATACTCGGTGTCGCACCACACGCAGCGGAGCGGGCAGCCGGTAAGGCGCACGAAGACCGTGGGCCAGCCGATGGCATCGGCCTCGCCCTGCACGGAGTGGAATATCTCGGTGATCCGCAGGCGCTCCCGGACGGGAGCGACCGGCGGAACGCCCGCCGGAGTTGCGGTGTTGCCGTTCATGGGATCAGTTGGCCGTCTGGCGCTGCAGGCGGCGCAGGCGTTCCTGTGCGAGGCCTGCGGCCTTGGTACCCGGATACTTGGTGGTGACCTGCTTCAGCGTGGCAATGGCGGCATCCTGCTGCTTGAGCTCGATCTGGCAATAGCCGACCTTGAGCAGGCCATCGGAGACCTTCTCGCTCTGCGGAAACTGCTTCACCAGGCGCTGGAACGCCTCGATGGCCACCGGGTAGTTCATGGTCACGTAGTACGACTCGCCCAGCCAGTAATAGGCGTTGGGTGCGAGCGGACTGTCCGGGTACTTGGTGAGGAAATCACGGAAACCGCGCGAGGCCGTGACGTAATCACCCCCACGCAGGGATTTGAACGCGGCATCGTAGGCGGCCTGCTCGGCAGGCGCGGCCTGCCCCGGGCTGCTGGACGCGGCGGCAGGTGCCGGAGCAGCGGCCTGCGGCTGCTGCTGAGCGGCCGGAGCCGGAGCGGAAGCCTGCGGCGCCGGTGCGGTGGCCGGAGCCTGGGCGGGAGCACCGCCCTTTTCCAGACGACCCAGGCGCGAATCGACGTCCGCGTACTGTGCCTTCTGCGAATCCTGGAGTTGCTGGTTCTGGTGCTGCAGCTCCTCGATCTGGCCCTGCAGCTGCGACAGCTGCTGTTGCAGGTCGTTGACCTGGTTGACCAGCGAGGTGTTGCCGGCGTTGGCCTGGCTCTGCTGCTCAAGCCGCGACACGCGGTCGGCGAGGCTGAGGCGATCCTGGGCGATGGCGGGCAGTGCAAAAAGCGTGGCGGACGCAATCGCGCCCGCCACGCCAAGCCTGGCCGTGAAACTGTTAGCCAGAGTCTTCTTCATTACTTACTTCGCGGTGTAGACGATCTCAACGCGACGGTTCTTGGACCAGCAGTCTTCGTTGTGCTCACGGCAGACCGGCTTTTCCTTACCGTAGCTGGTCACGTTGAGCTGGCTGGCCGAACCACCAGCAGCCTGGAGGGCGCTGGAGACGGCATTGCCACGACGCTCGCCGAGGCCCAGGTTGTACTCGCGGGTGCCACGCTCGTCGGTGTTGCCTTCGAGGGTCATGGCGGACTGCGGACGGTCACGCAGGTACTTGGCGTGGCAGGCGATGATCTGCTGGAACTCCGGCTTGACGTCGTTCTTGTCGAAGTCGAAGTAGACAACGCGCTGGCGCAGGCAAGCGTCGGTGTCGAGATCGGACGGCTGGTACTTACCGTCGTTGGTGGGGACCTGGGTCTGGGCGACCGGCTCCGACGGCTGTGCCGGCGGGGTCTTGACCTGCTTCTTGGAGCAAGCGACCGCGCCAACGCAGAGCAGGGCGGCCAGGGTGATGGTAACGGTCTTGTTCATGGGACGTTCCTTCAACAGTTGAGTTCCGACAGTCGATTTACGGTTTCGGGACAGACACCGCCGGTTGTCCGGCTGTTTTTCTACTTGCATCCACGTCGACGGGGCGCTGTCCCGCACCCTACGCCTTCGCTCCGTCAGCCGCCGTCAGGCGACTGCCGGGTGTTCCTTCAATCGTTCGTCCGCAGGAAAAGGCGCGGAAATCTCCGCGCCCTTCCCTGGGACGTTGTTGAAGTCGCTACCCTTTCGGGTGCGCCCTCAACGCTGTCGGTACGGCCCCCAGGCCGGCTCGCGCACGTCGCCGTCCGAAAGGACCAGGCGCTGACGCACGAGACCGTCTGCCGAAACCGCATACAGGACGCCACGCGTACCCTGCGATGCCGCGTAGAGCAGCATGCTCGCGTTGGGTGCGAAGCTGGGCGAATCGTCCACGTTACCGGGGGAAACGAAGCGCACCTGCCCACCCAGGCTACGGTCCAAGATAGCGATACGATACACGTTCCCGTTGCCCTGCACCATCGCAATCTGCTTGCCGTCGTAGCTCACGTCGGCGCTGGCGTTGAAGCCACCCTGGAAGGTGATGCGGGTGGCGTTACCGCCGCTGATCGAGGTCTGGTAGAGCTGCGGCTTGCCCGAGCGATCGGAGGTGAAAATGATGCTCTGGCCGTCCGGGGTGAAGGTCGGCTCGGTATCGATCGCGAAGTTGTTGGTCAGCCGGGTCTCGGCATGGCTGGCGACGTCGATGATGAAGATCTCCGGGTTGCCCACGTAGGACAGGCTCACCGCCAGCTTGCTGCCATCCGGCGACCAGGCGGGAGCGCTGTTGATGCCCTTCGGGTGCGAGGCGATCAGGCTACGCGAACCCGTGGAGATGTTCTGCACGTACACGGCCGAGTTGCCGCTCTCGAACGAGACGTAGGCGATCTTGCTGCCGTCCGGCGACCAGGCCGGCGAAAGCAGGGACTCACGCGAGCGGGCCACGACCTGCGGATTGAAGCCGTCGGAGTCGGCCACGATCAGCGAGTAGGTGGTGTTGTTGCCCACGCCCACGGCGGTGACATAGGCGATGCGGGTCCAGAAGGCACCGCGGACGCCGGTGATCTTTTCGTAGATCTGGTCGGCGATCTGGTGGGCGACGCCACGCAGGTCACCCGTGGGGGCGGTGAACGACTGGGCCAGCAGGCTCTGCTGGCGGTTCACATCCCACAGTTCGTAATCGACCTTGACCATGCCGCCGCCGGCATCGCTGATGCGGCCGATGGTGAGGTAGTCCTGCTTGAGCAGGCGCCAGGTGGCGAACTTGATGTCGGAGCCCTGCGACGGGGTCTCGACGATGTCGTTCTTGTCCAGCGAGCGGAACTTGCCGGAGCGGTTGAAATCGGCGCGGATGACGTCGGCCACGTCGGTCGGCAGCGGCGCGCCGCCGGCCTGGGCGAAGGGCACCACGGCGATGGGGGTGGCCGTCTTGAGGCCGCCCACGATATCCACGTTGAGCGACTGGGCGACGGCGGGGCCGGCCACGAAAGCGGTCAACGCGGCCAGGAGGATGACGAGTCGGGAGAGCGTTCTGCGCATGGGCTGGTTCATTGCGACCTGGAGGGAGAGACGGCGACGGAATCTTAACGCGGTAGCCATGCCAAGCATGACCCCTGTCTGAACCACCCCGCCCCGGCCAGGGGCCGGAACGGGGCTCGTTACATCATTGCGGTCGGAACGTGAAGGTGAGGTTGCGCTGGAAGACATCCTCGAAACCCTGGTACGGCAAGGGCTGGGAGCGGAGCACGGCGTTCTCGATCGACGCCTTGCCTGCCGCGTCGTAAGGGCAGCTGGCATCGGCCTTGGCACTCAGTACCTGGCCACCGGGGATCTGCACGATGTGCACCGTACAGGGCGCCGCCGGGGTGTTGTCGGGGCGCAGCCAGTTCGGGGTGACCGCGTTCTGGATCGCCGCGATGTAGGCCGCCTGCTTGCTGTTGTCCTTGCCGTTCTGGCCCGTCTGGGCCTTCTCGGCGAAGGGCAGGTCGTCGCGACCGTCGTCCTTGGCGTTCTGGAGGTCCTTCAGCTGTTGATCGGCCTGCTTCTTCTTCGTGTCGGCCTGCTTGGTCTGCGACTTCGCGGCATCGAGCTGCTTGAAGATCTCGTCGATCTCCTTCTGCTTTTCCTTTTTCTTCTGCTCCTGCTGCGCGTCCAGTTCGGCCTGCTGCTGGCGCTGCTTTTCTTCCTGGAGCTTCTTGGCGTCCTCGGCCTTCTGCACGGCGTCGTCGACGATTTTTTCCTGATCCTTGACGTCAGGCTGCTTCGGCGGCGGCGGCAGTGTCTTCACCACCGGCTTCTCGGGCTGCGGCGGCGGAGGCGTGGGCGGTGTGGGCGGCGGCGGCACGGTATTGGGCACCGGCTTCTGCGAGTGCTTCGGCGGCGGCGCGCCCGTGGGACCGATGAGCGTGGCCTCGATGATCTGGCCCGGCAGCTGGATCGGCGCGGGACACTTCAGCGGATTCCATTCCGCAGGCAGCCCGATGGCCTCGGCCCACTTTTCGTAGTCCGAGCATGGGATCACCGCGAGGCCCAGGAAGGCCACGATGCCCAGGTGGAGAAGCGCGGCCAGGACGACCGCGCGGGGGGTACCGTTACGGTTTTCCATTCTGCGCGGACTGCGGCTGGCTCATCAGGCCGATCTTGGAGACGCCCGCTTCCTGGAGGATCGGGAGGATCGAATACACCTTGCCGTAGCCCACGCGCTGGTCGCCCGCGACCAGGACCTGGAGTTCGGGGTTGGCATCGTGGAACGCGGTGACCTTCTTGCGGAATTCATCCTCGCTGACCGGCTCGCGCTTGGTGCCATTGGCCGTCAGGTAGATCTGGCCGTTTTCGTCGACGGAAACGACGATCGGGTCCTTCTTGTCCTGGAGCGACTTGGCATTGGTCTGCGGCAGTTGGATGTCCACGCCGAGGTTCATCATCGGCGTGGTGACCATGAAGATGATCAACAGCACGAGCATCACGTCGATATACGGCACGACGTTGATCTCGGATTTGAGCTTCCGCTTCTGACGGCGGTAAGAAGTGCGCATTGCTTACGCTCCGGCTCAGGCCGCGTCGTCGGTATGGATCTGGCGCTGCAGCACCGAGGAGAATTCTTCCTGGAAGACCTCGTAGCGCGAGGCGATGCGCTCGACCTTGTTGGCGTAACGGTTGTAGGCCCACACGGCCGGGATGGCGGCGAACAGGCCCATGGCCGTGGCGATGAGCGCCTCGGAGATGTGCGGAGCCACCACGGCGATGGTGACGTCCTTCATTTCGCCCAGGCCTTGGAAGGCGCCCATGATGCCCCACACCGTACCGAACAGGCCCACGTAGGGGCTGATCGAACCCACGTTGGCCAGGAATTCGAGGTTGGACTCCAGCTTGCCGATCTCGCGGGTGCCGGCCACGCGCATGGCGCGCTCGGCGCCTTCCATCACGCGGTTGGCATCGGTCACGCGGCGCTGGCGCTGGCGGGCGAACTCACGGAAGCCGGCTTCGAAGACGTTCTCCATGCCGCTCTGGCCTTCGCGGTTGCCCACTTCACGGAACAGGGCAGCGAGGTCGGCGCCGGACCAGAAGCGGTCCTCGAAGGCTTCGGCATTGGTGTGAGCCTGCTTCAGCTGCGAGAACTTGCGGATGATGATCATCCACGACAGGAAGGAGAACCCCAGCAGGAGCAGCATGACCAGCTGCACGGGCAGGCTCGCTTCCGCGACAAGCTTGAAAATATTGAGTCCACCGTTCATCGCAAGAAGGCTCTCCGCCGGAATATCAAAGGCTTGGGTTGATTAGGAAAAGAAAGCAGGAAACAGTTCGGCCGGGATCTTCGCCGGGCGCATCGTGTCGAGGTTGACCATCGCGACGCGGACCTCGGCCTGGACCAGGAGGGTTTCCCCCCGGGCGACGCTCTGGCTGAACAGGATACTGGCAGACCGCGCCTCTTTGACGGCCACGCTTACAAGGAGTTCATCATCCAGACGGGCCGGGGCATGGAAATCCAGGTGCATGTGCTTGAGTACGAAGGCCAGGCCGGTGGATTCACGGATGGCGGACTGGTCGATCCCATGGGAGCGCAGCCATTCCGTCCGCGCCCGCTCGAAGTAGCGGACGTAGTTGGCGTGGTAGACGAGTCCGCCGGCATCGGTGTCTTCCCAGTAGATGCGGATGGGCCAGGTGAACTCGCTCATGAGTCGCCGGAGAACAGGTCGGGCATGGCGGACTGCTTCGGCGGGGGCGTGAGCCCCAGGTGGCGCCAGGCCTTGGCCGTGGCTGCACGGCCGCGGGCGGTCCGCACCAGGAAACCCTGCTGGATCAGGTAGGGCTCCACCACGTCTTCCAGGGTGCCGCGATCCTCGCTGAGGGCGGCGGCCAGGGATTCCACGCCGACGGGCCCGCCATCGAAACTCTCGATGATGGTACCCAGCAGGCGGCGGTCAAGGTCGTCGATGCCTTCGGCGTCGATCCGCAGCATGTCGGTGGCGGCCCGGGCCACGTCGCGGGTGATCCGGCCGTCGCCGCGTACTTCCGCGTAGTCGCGCACGCGACGCAGCAGGCGGTTGGCGATACGAGGGGTGCCACGCGAGCGGCGCGCGATTTCTTCCGCGCCTTCCACTTCGCAATCCACGCCGATGATGCGGGCCGCACGACGGACGATGGCCGCCAGTTCGTCCACGCTGTAGAACTCAAGGCGCTGGATGATGCCGAATCGGTCGCGCAGCGGGCCGGTGAGCATGCCCGCGCGGGTCGTGGCGCCGATGAGGGTGAAGGGCGGCAGGTCGAGCTTGATCGAACGGGCCGCAGGGCCCTCGCCAATCATGATGTCGATCTGGAAGTCTTCCATCGCCGGGTAGAGCACTTCCTCCACCACGGGCGACAGGCGGTGGATTTCGTCGACGAAGAGGACGTCGTTGGCTTCGAGGTTGGTCAGCAGCGCGGCGAGATCACCTGCGCGCTCGAGCACCGGGCCTGACGTGGACCGGACATTGACGCCCATTTCGTTCGCAATGACATGCGACAGCGTGGTCTTGCCCAGCCCGGGAGGCCCGAAGATCAACACGTGGTCGAGCGCCCCACCCCGTCGCCGTGCCGCCTCGATATAGATGGCCATCTGCTCGCGCACCGCCTTCTGGCCGAGGTATTCGGCAAGGCGCTTGGGGCGGATGCTGGCTTCCAACGCCTCGTCGTCCATGGCGGCGGCAGCGGAAATGATGCGATGGTCGGACATGTGCGCATTATGGCATGCCCCCGAGCGGACAGCCCTCTGGCGATGCCACCCCCCTGTAGGAGCGCGCCTGCGCGCGACCGTTCTTCGCGAAACCCATTACGGAGCTGGTACGCCATCGCGAAAACCGGTCGCGCGCAAGGCGCGCTCCTACAGGTCAGCGTTTACCTGCGGCGCCTAGCGCCCGGGCTACCGCCAGCAACGCCTCCCGGTTGGCCTGCACCTGCTGATGGTCCAATGGCTAGAGGTCCAGCCGGTACACGGAGCGATCGGTCACCCAACCGAGAGAAAGACTGGTCATCCCATCGTCGGATCGCGACACCTTCAGCACCCCCGGATATCCATGAATATCAACGTTGATGGCTTCCTTCACCAGGGTGATGGATCCGCCGCTCTCCTTGTACTCGTACTCATTCAATTCCACGAACCCCAGGCCCGGACAGTCCGACAAGCGTCTTCTCGTTTCAGCGAAGGCGGTCTCCAACATCATCAGACTGACCTGCCGCACACCAAGAGACCGACGATACCGACTACACCACTCCCGGACATGCTCTTAATTTGTCGAGGCCCGTTCCGGACGGCTCTTTGAAGAAGCAGATATGAACACTCGAATACTTACAGTGATCGTTGTCGTCGCCGCAGTGGCAGGTGCTTCCGCCACCATCAAAGTACTCAGCCGCGCGAATGGCATCCCGGGCACCATCGACGAAGGTGTCTATCTTGGCAAGGTCAACCCGGCACCTGGGCTCCACATTGTTCCTCTGAGCCAGTCCTGGAGTACGGCCGGGCACGCCGACATCGAGCGAAAACAGATCGAGCAACAGCGTAGCCAGGGCTTCTACTCGGCTGAGGTCGGGGAAGTCGCCAACACGCCGGCGGCGAAGAGAGCAACGACGATGCACGGTCATGTGCCTGGACACGATAGGGCTTTCTTCTCCGTGGCAGAGGTCAGGCACGATCTCCTGGTCGAACCGGTAGACCTGGGATCATCCGAACTATCGGCGGCGAGCTTGCTGGAGGTCCGCTTCGGCGGTAGCCACGTCCGTGGAAAGTGGACAGGGCTGGGGCGCAGCTTCGACGTCCCTGAACTTGGCGTCGTGATCCTCAATGAAACCGATCACGCTGCAGGGAAAGAGTCCGTCACCATGATCAAGGAATGGGTGAATATCGAGGTCAATGGCCAGCCGGGCACCGCCAGGACGGCCCGCGACGCCTCGGGACGTACTCTCGTGACCATCGGCTGGGCCAACGAGCGGAAGCTCTATTCATTGCAACTGCAGCCGCTTCATCCCGAGGCCCGCGCGGAGAATCAGGCGAGACTTCTCGATATCGCGCGCAAACTCGTCGAGAGCTGATGGTCTTTAGCAAGCCTTGATCGCTGACGATGGCTGCCTTACAGCAGCCATCTATCGGCATCGATCAAATCTCGACCTGGGCGCCCAACTCGATCAGGCGATTACCCGGAATCTGGAAGAACGCCGTGGCCGGCATCGCGTTGCGTGCCAGGAAGGCGAACAGCTTGTCGCGCCACAGCGCCATGCCGGGGCGGCGGGCGTCGGCCACGATGTTTTCGCGGGACAGGAAGAACGTGGTGTCCATCATGTCGAAGTCGATGCCCAGGCTGCTGGCACGTTGCAGGGAAACGGGAATGTTCGGGTCTTCGGCAAAGCCGTAACGCAGCTGCAGGCCATAGAAGCCGCCGCCGTACTCGATGAGCTCCATGCGCTCGTCGTATTCCGCCACAGGCGTTTCCAGCATTTCCACGGTGAGCAGCACGTTGCGCTCATGCAGCACCTTGTTGTGCTTGAGGTTGTGCAGCATCGCGTGCGGCACGGAGTGCTGGTTGGCCGTGAGGAACACGGCCGTGCCCGGTACACGCAGCGGAGGGTGGTCGGCGATGTTCTCGACGAACGGCGCCAGGGCCAGGCCCGACTGCTTGATCTCGCGTACCACGAGGTCGCGACCGCGGCGCCAGGTGGTCATCACGGTGAAGATCACCACGCCAAGCACCAGCGGGAACCAGCCGCCATGGGCGATCTTGAGCGCGTTGGCGCCGAAGAATGCCAGATCGACGATGAGGAAGATGACGCCAACGGTGATCACGGCCGACCAGTGCCAGTTCCAGCGGCGCTTGGCGACCACCAGGGCCAGCAGGGTCGTCATGGTCATGGTGCCGGTCACGGCAATGCCGTAAGCCGCGCCGAGGTTGTTCGACGAACGGAAGCCCACCACCGCCAGCAGCACCAGCACCAGCAGCATGCGGTTGATCCACGGCACGAAGATCTGGCCGGACATCTCGCGCGAGGTGTGCACCACGGCCATGCGCGGCGAGTAGCCCAGCGACATGGCTTCGCGGGTCATCGAGAAGGCACCGGAAATCACGGCCTGCGAAGCAATCACCGCCGCCGCGGTCGCCAGGGCGATCATCGGATAGAGCAGCGACTCGGGCACGAGCTTATAGAACGGGTTTTCGATGGCCGACGGGTCGCTGAGCAGCAACGCGCCCTGACCGAAGTAGTTGATCAGCAGGGCCGGCAGTACGAAGAAGAACCATGCATAGCGGATGGGCTTCTTGCCGAAGTGGCCCATGTCGGCATACAGCGCCTCACCGCCGGTAAGCGCCAGCACCACGCCACCCAGGGCGATGAAGGCCTGTTTGCCGTGCTCCATGAAGAACTGCACGGCGTAGGTGGGATTCACCGCCCACAGCACCTGCGGATGCTGGATCACCTGGCGCAGGCCGAGTATGGCTACCACGATGAACCACACGCACATGACAGGCGCAAAGGCCTTGCCGACCAGGTTGGTGCCGTGACGCTGGATGGCGAAGAGCGCCAGCAGGATCACAAGGCAGATGGGCAACACGTAGGTATCCAGCGATGGCGCAGCCACCTCGATACCTTCCACTGCGGACAGTACGGACATGGCGGGCGTGATGACGCCATCGCCATAGAACAGCGAGGCACCAAAAATACCGATGGCCGCCAGCACCCAGCGGGCACGCGGCGAACCACTGACACTGCGCTGGGCCAGCGCCATCAGCGCCATGATGCCGCCCTCGCCCTTGTTGTCCGCACGCATCACGAAGGTGACGTACTTGAGTGAGATCACGATCAGCAGCGACCAGAAGATCAGCGACAGCACGCCGAGCACGGCGGCCGGCTGGGGCGTCATGCCGTGCGTGCCGAGGGTCTCCTTCATGGTGTACAGCGGGCTGGTGCCGATGTCGCCGAAGACGACGCCGATGGCACCGAGGGCGAGAGTCGCCAGCTTCTTGCCGTGCGCGTTGCGGAGTTCTTCGGCGTGAGTCATGCCCATGGGTATCAGCTTCCCAGCGCGGCGCGCAGCGCCTTGCGGATGATGGTTTCTGCGGTGTCGCCTTCGGCGCTCACCTTGGTGACGAGGCGCAGGGCCTCAGGCGGCTTGTAGCCGAGTTGCTGGAGCGCCACGGTGGCTTCGCCCACCGGATCGAGCGGCGCGGCGCCGGCGGACGTGGACACGGGCAAGCGCACGCCCGCAGCATCCACGCGGTCGCGCAGCTCCACCACCATGCGTTCGGCCGTTTTCTTGCCGATGCCAGGGATCTTGGTCAGCGCCACCACGTCGCCCGCGTGCACCAGGCGCGACAGCTCATCGGTGGATACGCCGGAGAGCACGGCCAGCGCGATCTTTGCGCCGATGCCGCTCACCTTCAGCAGGTTGCGGAACATGGCCCGCTCGGCTTCGTGCATGAAACCGTAGAGGGAGACGCCGTCTTCCTTCACCGCGTAATGGATGAGCAGGATCACTTCCTTGCCGGTGGCCGGCAGGTCGTAGATGGTCGACATCGGTGCATCGACGTCGTAACCCACGCCACCCACTTCGATGAGGAGCGACGGAGGCTGCTTGCTTATCAGGGTGCCGCGCAAGCGACCGATCATCGGCGTCGTCTCCAGGCCGTGCGCGGGATACCCACGCGTTCAATGCTGGACCGGGTGTGCGCATGGGCGATGGCGATCGCCAGTGCGTCGGCGGCGTCCGCCTGCAACGGCCCCTTGAGGCCGAGGATCATCCCGATCATGTGCTGGACCTGGGTCTTGTCGGCGCGGCCGGTACCGACCACTGCCTGCTTCACCTCGGTCGCAGCATATTCGTGCACGACGATTCCCTGGCTGACCACGGCACAGATAGCCGCACCACGCGCCTGCCCCAGTTTCAGGGCGGAGTCGGCGTTGCGGGCCATGAACACGCGCTCGATCGCGGCTTCCGCCGGAACGTGCGTGCCGATGATGGCGCAGAGTTCGTCAAAGATGCGTTTCAGGCGCAGCGGGAAGGTAGCCTCCCCGGCGACAGCCAGCGCGCCGTGCCAGACATGGCTCAGCGCGCCGTTGTCCGCCACGTCGATCACCCCGACGCCCGTGCGCTGGCTACCCGGATCGATACCTAGGATGCGGGTCATGACAGCGAGGGAAACGCGTGAACGACGTGGGGCCCGAAGGGCCTCACGCGTCCCCGGCTTCCGAGGGAAGCACGGCGTTGTGATAGACCTCGTCGACATCGTCGAGGCTGTCGAGGCGTTCGAGCAGCTTTTCGAACTGCTCGAGGGCCTCGCCCGTCGGGGTGACGAGAGGGCCGTTGGGGCGCATCACCACGTCGGAGCTTTCGACGTCGAACTTTGCTTCCGCAAGCGCCTTGCGCATGGCTTCCACCGCGACGGGGTCGGCCGCCAGCAGCACCGTGCCGATGCCGTTCTCGATGACGATGTCTTCGGCGTTGTTCTCGATGGCGGCTTCTTCAAGCTTCGCCTCGACGTCGGCATCGCCACCGGTGTGTACCAGCACCTGGCCCACGCGGGTGAACTGGAAGGCCACCGAATTGGTGGTGCCCATGTTGCCGCCGAGCTTGTTCAGCGCCGCGCGCACGTCGGCGACGGTGCGGGTCTGGTTGTCGGTGACGCAGTCGATGATGAGCGCGGTACCCGCCGGGCCGTAGCCCTCGTAGCGGATCTCGTGCATGTCGGCACCGCCGTCGGCACCCGAGCCGCGCTTGATGGCGCGCTCGATGGTGTCCTTGGTCATGTTGGCGGCCAGGGCCTTGTCCATGGCAGCGCGCAGGCGCGGGTTGCCGTTGGGGTCGGGCACGCCGCCACGCGTGGCGATGGTGATTTCGCGGATCAGCTTCGTGAACACCTTGGCGCGCTTGGCGTCTTCGGCATTCTTGCGACCTTCGATGGACGGGCCTCTACCCATGGGCGTTTCCTGGAGTTACCGGACGGACAGGGGCGGAATTCTAGCGGAAGTGGGTTGCATGTAGGAGCGCGCCTTGCGCGCGACCTGGGGGGCCTCGCGCTTTAAGACTGGCGAGCCCCTGGCCTGTTGCCCGGCCTTGGGTGGTCGCGCGCAAGGCGCGCTCCTACAAGGGGATGGGTGACCGGCGCGTGGGTGGTCGCGCGCGGGGCGCGCTCCTACGGGGGGTGGGGGTCGAAATGGCCGGCGCGGAGGAAAAAGGCTACCTGGCGGGCGACATCGGCGGAAACGAGCATGCCCGTGTGGCTGGTTTCCAGCACGCAGTGATCGGCCAGGCCCGGCAGGCGGGTTTCCGCCACGCCAACGGTGCCGTCGTGCTCGTCGCCCAGCTCCCCTACGAAAGCGCCCAGGCCCATGGGCTGCCGGCCGGCGATCATGCCGACCTCGCGGCCGCCATCCCAGTGGTCCAGGCCGTGTTCCAGCAGCTCGCGGGAGCGCCCCAGGAGCATGTCGCCGCCCCAGCGATGCGTGAGGCCGCGGGCCGCGCCGCTGCCGTTGAGCGGAGAGCCCAGGCAGACGATGCGGCCGGTGGGCAGGTCGTCTTCACGGCAGGCCAGCAAGGCCAGGATGCCGCCGAGGCTGTGTCCCACTACGTGGACTGGCGCCGGTGCCAGGGCGCGGATGCGCTTGCGCAGCCGCGCGATGGCCTGTTCGGGCGGCGCGGCGACGCTCATGTATTCGAACTGGTGGACGCGAAAACCGTCGTCCTTCAGCCGCCGGTGGAGCATCGCCATGGCGAAGCCCCGCATCCACAGACCATGGAGAAGCAGGACATCGTCAGGCGGGGTGCTCATCGGCGGCTGGCCCGGATCAGGCCTTGGCCTCCGCCGCCACGCGGACGTGGAGCTCCTTCAGCTGTGGCTCGGAAACCGGCGACGGCGCGTCGGTCATCAGATCTTGCGCGCTGGTGGTCTTCGGGAAGGCGATGACGTCGCGGATCGACTCGGTGCCGGCCATGAGGGCGGCGATGCGGTCGATGCCGAAGGCCAGGCCACCGTGGGGCGGCGCGCCCATGCGCAGGGCCTTGAGCAGGAAGCCGAACTTGCCCTCGGCCTCTTCCGCACCGATGCCGAGCAGCTCGAACACGGCGCTCTGCATTTCCGGACGATGGATACGGATGGAGCCGCCACCGATCTCGTTGCCGTTGAGCACCATGTCGTAGCCACGGCTCACCGCGACGGCGGCATTCGTGCGCAGGTCGGCGATGTCGTCGACCTTGGGTGCCGTGAACGGGTGGTGCAGCGCCACGTAGCGCTGCTCTTCGTCGTCGTACTCGAACATCGGGAAATCGGTGACCCACAGCGGCTTCCAGGTGTTTTCCACCAGGTCGCGATCACGGCCGACCTTCAGGCGCACGGCGCCCATGAAGTCGGTGACCGTCTTCCAGCGGCCTGCGCCGAAGAACACGATGTCGCCGTCGGCGGCACCGGAGAGCTTCAGCACCTGCTCCAGCGCGGCATCGTCGAGGAACTTGGCTACCGGCGAATTGATGCCCTCGCGGCCCTTGGCCAGGTCGTCGACCTTCAGCCAGGCGAGGCCCTTGGCGCCGTACCTGGCGGCGAATTCCGCCATGCCGTCGATCTCCTTGCGGGAGAGCGCGGCGCCACCCGGCACACGCAGTGCGACGACGCGACCGGCGGGATCATTCGCCGGTTCGGCGAACACCTTGAATTCGATGTGCTTCACCGCCTCGGCGATGTCGACCAGTTCCAGCGGATTGCGCAGGTCGGGCTTGTCGGAACCGAAGCGGCGCATGGCCTCCGCGTAGGTCATGCGGGGGAAGCTGGCGTCCAGCTCCACGCCGCGCACCTCGCGAAACACGTGGCGGATCAGGTCTTCCACGAAGTCCTGCACGTCACGCTCTTCGACGAAGGCGAACTCGAGGTCGAGCTGGGTGAACTCCGGCTGGCGGTCGGCGCGGAGATCTTCGTCGCGGAAGCAACGGGCGATCTGGTAGTAGCGGTCGAAGCCCGCCATCATCAGGATCTGCTTGAACAGCTGCGGCGACTGCGGCAGCGCGTAGAACTGGCCCGGGTGCACGCGGCTGGGCACGAGGTAATCGCGCGCGCCTTCCGGCGTGGCCTTGGTGAGGATCGGGGTCTCGATGTCCTGGAAACCGGCATCGTCGAGGTACCGGCGCAGGGCGCGGACCAGCGACGTACGCGTGCGCATCATGTGCTGCATTTCGGGGCGACGCAGGTCGAGGTAGCGGTAGGTCATCCGCATGTCCTCGTTGGGCGTCTCGTGCAGCGCGAACGGCAGGTCGCGCGCGGCATTGAGGATTTCGACCTTTTCGGCCACCAGCTCGACGGTGCCGGTCTTGAGCTTGTCGTTCACCGACAGGCGCTTGCGGATCTGGCCGGTGACCTTCACCACGTATTCGTAACCCAGCTCGCCAGCCACGGCGAAGGCATCCGCATTCTCACGTTCGATGACGACCTGGGCGATGCCGTGGTGGTCACGCAGATCGACGAAGGCCGTGTGGCTCTGCAGGCGGATGGTGTTCACCCAACCGCAGAGGGTGACGTCCTGGCCGATCAGCGACTCGTCGATGAGGCCGCAAAAATGGGTGCGCATGCGCTTGAAGCTCCGGCTACCGCGAAAGCGGTCTGTGGCATGGGAAAAGACCCCGGATCGTAGCACGATCCGGGGTCTTCCCTACCCTTGCCGGGCTCAGCGACCGCCTACGGAGAAGATGCCCCGACAGCCCTTGTCGACCCAGATACCGCTGCCATCCACGCCCCAGGTACGGCCTTCGTCACAGCGCGAATCGGAGTTCTGGCGCACCAGACGCACGCGGCCACGGGTGTCGATGTTGCAGTGCCCCCAGCGACCGTTGCTGCTGCCGCAGTCGATGGTCTGCTGCGGACCGCCCCAGGAGGGACGGTCGCCCCAGCCCGGAGGCGGCGGAGGCGGACGGTCGCCACTCCAGCCCGGACGACCACCGCCCCAGCCACCGCCAGCGTCGGCAAAGATGCCGCGGCAGCCGCGGTCCACCCAGATGCCGTCGCGATCCACGCCCCAGGTGCGGTCGCGGATGCAGGGAGAGTTCGAGTCCTGGCGGATCAGCCGGGCGTCACGCCACGGTACCGGGCAGCGGCCCGGACGGTTGTCGCTGCTGCCGCAATCGATGGTCCCGCCGTAGCGCTGTGCATGCGCCGGAAGGGACACCGCACTCATCGTCAACGCCATCGCCACCACGGCAAGGCCACCCAGTACAGCGCGCATACCCCACTCCTATCGTCGTTCAGATGGATCTTGGGACGTACGCTAGCGCAGGAATTTGCAACGCGGATTGAACGATTTCTTGCGCCAACATTGCGCCGTCAGGCGTCGGAGCCGCCCGACGGGGTGCTGCTGGTGCTGGCTGGCGCCGCTGGGGCACTGCCGGCCGCCGGTGCGCCGGAAGATCCTTCGACGAGATTGCGCTTCTTGTCGCCGTCTTTCTTGAAATCGGTCTCATACCAGCCGCCACCGGCCAGCCGGAACTGCGGCGCGCTGAGCATGCGGCCCACCCGTGGCTCCCCGCATTGCGGGCAGTTGGACGGGTCGGCGTCGGACATCTTCTGCAGGCGCTCGAAGCGGTGGCCGCAGGCCTGGCACTGGAATTCGTAGATGGGCATGAAAGGATTTCCGGCTATCTCAGCCGCGCATTATGGCCTGTAGGAGCGCGCCTTGCGCGCGAACGGGGGTTGCCGGGCATTCCGGTTTTACCGGTCGCGTGCAGGCGCGCTCCTACAGGGTGGGTCACGCCGCCTCGAAACGGAGGTGGTTGCCGTCCGAATCCACCCGGACCGTCTGGCCGGGTGAGAACTCGCCGCGCAGGATGCGCTGGGCCAGCGGGTTTTCCAGCTGCTGCTGGATCGCACGCTTGAGCGGCCGCGCGCCGTATACCGGATCGAAGCCTGCACTGCCCAGCAGGTCGAGCGCCGCGTCGGAGACATCCAGGCCCAGCTGGCGATCAGCCAGCCGCTTGCCCAGGTATTCCAGCTGGATGCGCGCGATGGAGCGGATCTGCTTCTTGTCCAGCGGACGGAACACCACGAGGTCGTCGAGACGGTTGATGAACTCCGGGCGGAAATGCGCCTGTACCACGCCCAGCACCGAGGCCTTCATCTGCATGTAGTCGGCTTCGCTGTCGCCGGCCTGCTCCTGGATGAGGTTGGAGCCGAGGTTCGACGTCATCACGATGACCGTGTTGCGGAAGTCCACCGTGCGGCCCTGGCCGTCCGTGAGGCGACCATCGTCCAGCACCTGCAACAGGATGTTGAAGACATCCGGATGCGCCTTCTCCACCTCGTCGAGCAGGATCACGCTGTACGGACGGCGACGTACCGCTTCGGTGAGGTAGCCGCCCTCTTCATAACCCACGTAACCGGGAGGTGCACCCACGAGGCGGCTCACGGAGTGCTTCTCCATGAACTCGCTCATGTCGATGCGGACCATGGCGTCCTGCGTGTCGAAGAGAAAATCCGCCAGCGCCTTGCACAGTTCCGTCTTGCCCACGCCCGTGGGGCCCAGGAACAGGAACGAACCATACGGCCGGTTCGGATCGGACAGACCCGCACGCGCACGACGGATCGCATCGGACACCGCACGCACGGCTTCTTCCTGGCCGACGACGCGATCATGCAGCGCATCTTCCATGTGCAACAGTTTTTCGCGCTCGCCTTCTAGCATCTTCGCCACGGGGATGCCCGTCCAGCGGGCTACCACCTCGGCGATTTCCTCGGCGGTGACGCGATCCTGCAACAGCGTGAAGTCCTGCTTTTCAGCCTTCTGTGCGGCAGCAAGCTGGGTTTCCAGCGCAGGCAGCCGGCCGTACTGGATCTCGCTCATCGCACCGTAATCCTGGCGACGCTGCGCGCCTTCCAGTTCCAGGCGGGCCTGTTCGATCTGCTCCTTGATCTTGGTGGCGCCTTGCAGGGTGGCCTTTTCGGACTTCCACACCTCGTTGAGGTCGGAGAATTCGCGATCCAGCTTGTCGATATCGTTTTCCAGCGTGGCCAGGCGCTGCTTCGATTCGTCGTCCTGCTCTTTCTTCAGCATCTCGCGCTGGATCTTGAGCTGGATAAGACGACGCTCCAGGCGATCGAGTTCTTCCGGCTTGGAGTCGATTTCCATGCGGATGCGCGAAGCCGCTTCGTCCATCAGGTCGATGGCCTTGTCGGGCAGCTGGCGGTCCGGGATATAGCGTGAGGAAAGCGTGGCCGCGGCGACGATGGCCGGATCGGTGATCTCCACCCCGTGATGCACCGCATAGCGCTCCTTGAGACCACGCAGGATCGCAATGGTGTCTTCCACGCTGGGCTCACCGACGAACACTTTCTGGAAGCGGCGTTCCAGTGCTGCATCCTTTTCGACGTACTTGCGGTACTCGTCGAGCGTAGTGGCGCCGATGCAATGCAGTTCGCCACGCGCCAGCGCAGGCTTCAGCATGTTGCCGGCATCCATCGCACCGTCGGCCTTGCCGGCGCCGACCATCGTGTGCAACTCGTCGATGAAGAGGATCACGCGACCTTCCTGCTTGGACAGGTCGTTCAGCACGCCCTTCAGGCGCTCCTCGAACTCGCCACGGAACTTCGCACCCGCGATGAGCGCGCCCATGTCGAGCGACAGCACGCGCTTGTCGCGCAGCCCTTCGGGTACTTCGCCGTTGACGATGCGCTGTGCAAGGCCTTCGACGATGGCGGTCTTGCCCACGCCCGGCTCGCCGATCAGCACCGGATTGTTCTTGGTACGACGCTGAAGCACCTGGATCGTGCGGCGGATTTCCTCGTCGCGCCCGATCACCGGATCGAGCTTGCCGCTCTCGGCGCGCTCGGTGAGGTCGATGGTGTATTTCTCCAGGGCCTGCCGCTGTTCCTCGGCATTTTCCGACTGCACCTTTTCGCCGCCGCGCAGCTTGTCGATGGCGGCTTCCAGGCGCTCCTTCGTGGCACCGGCGGCCTT
Organism: Luteibacter anthropi; assembly: GCF_023699965.1. Taxonomy (NCBI): domain Bacteria; kingdom Pseudomonadati; phylum Pseudomonadota; class Gammaproteobacteria; order Lysobacterales; family Rhodanobacteraceae; genus Luteibacter; species Luteibacter anthropi. Next base: position 2,480,017 of record NZ_CP077072.1, on the reverse strand, counting down.
CAGCGCACCGCCCAGTTCGCTGCGGTCTTCCAGCGCCGCCAGCACGAACAGCTCGCTGGCGATGAACTGGTCGCCGCGCTGCTGGGCCAGCTTGTCGGTGAGATTGAGCACGCGGCTCAGGTCGTTGCCGATATTGATGTTGCCTTCCTGCCCGCTCACGCGCGGCAGCCGCTCCAGGATCTCGCCCACGCGCTGGCGGAAGGACGGCACGTTCACCTGGGCCTGCGTGAGCAAGGGGCCGGTCGAGCCCCCCTGCTGGTCGAGCAGGGCCGCCATGACATGCACCGGTTCAAGCATGTTGTTGTCGCGGCCTACGGCCAGCGACTGCGCGTCGGCCAGCGCCTGCTGGAAACGCGAGGTAAGTCTGTCCATTCGCATCGTATGGTTTCTCCCAAAGGTTCTGGCGCGCCCCGGGGCCCTCCCCCGCGACCGCCTCTGCCGTCACAGATGCGGGTGAGATCCTGCGGCTTCAACGGTGCACGGGGTGTCTTTGGCAGCGCTTTTTTCACGTCCGTACAGGCATCCTCGACCGGTTGCCTCGCCCCGGAGTCCCCGTGACAGCCTCCCGCGACATCCTGCCCCGCCCAGCGCTCGACCTGCTCGTCCCCGACTGCGCCCTGTTCCTGGACGCCGACGGCACCCTGCTCGCCTTCGCCGACGATCCCGACAAAGTGGCACCGGCCACCGGCCTCATGGCGACGCTGGACGCCTTGCACGATACCCTCGGCGGCGCCCTCGCGCTGGTCAGCGGCCGGGCCATCGACGGCCTGGATCGCATCTTTGATCGCCCCCACTGGGCCGCTGCCGGCCAGCACGGACTGGAACGACGCGATGGTTCCGGCCACACCCGTACCATGCCCGTGGATCGTGACGAACTGGCGAAACTGCGCGCGGCGGCGCATGCCGTGGCCCGCGAGTTGCCCGGGGTACGGGTCGAGGACAAGAGCTGGTCGGTGGCGCTGCATTGCCGCGAGCACCCCGGGTACGAAGACGAACTACGACGCAGGGCTCCCGTGCTGGTCGCGGCCTTTCCCGGCTTCGAACTGCAGCCAGGTAGCCATGTCTATGAGTTCAAGCCGCGGGGTATGGACAAGGGCGTGGCCGTGGCCGCCTTCCTCGATGAACCGCCTTTTCGCGGACGCACGCCCATCTACCTGGGCGACGACCTCACCGACGAACACGCGTTTGCCGTCGTCCTGGCGCGCGCAGGCCATGCGATACGCGTGGGTGACCGCACACCGTCATGCGCGACGTTCACATTGTCTAGCCCGGCCGATGTTCAGGATTGGCTGGATGACGTGAACAAACGACTGAAGCGAGGAGCCGCAACCGCAAGATGAGCCGACTAGTCGTCATATCGAATCGCGTGGCGCTGCCCAAGCAGACGCAAACCGGCGGCCTGGCCTCCGCGATGAATGCCGCCCTGCAGGAAATGGGCGGCCTGTGGTTCGGCTGGAGCGGCAACCTCGCTGCCGAAACCGGCAAGGAATTGCACGAAGTCGAGGATGGTCACATCAGCTATGCCACCATCGACATGTCCAAGGCGGACCATGACGACTACTACAGTGGCTTCGCCAACCGCGCCCTGTGGCCCCTGTTCCATTATCGCGGCGACCTGGTGGACTATCGCCGCGATCACCTCGAGGGCTACCTGAGGGTCAATCGCATCTTCGCCAAGCGCGTGGCGAAGCTGCTGAAGAAGGACGACATCGTCTGGGTGCACGATTACCACCTGATTCCGCTGGCAGCGATGCTGCGCGAACTGGGGGTGGAGAACCGCATCGGTTTCTTCCTGCATACGCCGCTTCCGGCGGCGGGGTTGCTTATTACGCTGCCGCGCCATCGCGAACTGCTCGAATCGCTGGCGTCGTACGATCTTGTCGGCCTGCATACGCAGCGCGACCTGCGTGCGCTCGAGGATTATTTCCTGCACGAACTCGGTGCTGCGATGCGCACCGGTGGCCGTATCCGTGCAGCGAACGGGCGAATTTTCCGTGCCGGGGTCTTTCCCATCAGCATCGATACGGCCGAGGCGGTAGAGCTGGCGCATCGTGCGGAGGACAGTGGCGCGGTGTCGAAGCTGAAAGCGTCGCTCGATGATCGATCGCTGATCATCGGTGTGGACCGGCTGGATTATTCGAAGGGTCTTCCGGAACGGTTCGAAGGCTTCGCGCGCCTTCTGCGCGATCACAAGGATATGCGTGGTCGTGTGTCGTTGTTGCAGATTGCGCCGCCGTCGCGCTCCGACGTACCCGAATACCGTTCACTTCGCCGGGAGCTGGAACGCAGTGCGGGCCATATCAACGGCCAGTATGCCGAGCCGGACTGGGCACCGATCCGCTACGTCAACAAGTCGTTCGCCCATAAGGTGCTGGCGGGGTATTTCCGTGTCGCCAAGGTGGGCCTGGTCACGCCGCTGCGCGATGGCATGAACCTGGTCGCCAAGGAATACGTGGCCTGCCAGGATCCGCAAGACCCCGGCGTGCTCGTGCTGTCGCGTTTTGCCGGTGCCGCGCAGGAGCTGGACGCCGCGCTGCTGGTGAACCCTTCCGACCTGGATGAGGTATCGGACGCCTTGCATCGTGCGCTGGACATGCCGCTGAAGGAACGCCGGATGCGCTGGCAGTCGATGATGGACGTGCTGGAGCGCAATGACATCACCGCGTGGCGCAATGCGTTTCTGCATGCCTTGATGGAGCCGCCCAAGGTGAAGCCGGAGATCTACGTGCCCTCGCCGGTCATGACGCCGCCCGGAGGGCCGGCCGCGCATTGAAAGCCGATGGGGCGCTCTCGCTGCACTGGTGAACCGGGGCGCTGGGTTCCTGTTTTCACAGGAACGACGGATAGGGAGGTGGCGGTAATCCCACACGAAGCCCGCGGGTAGGAAGGTGGCGGCAATCCCACACGAAGCCCACGGGTAGGCAGGTGGCGGCAATCCCACCCGAAGCCCACGGGTGGGCAGGTGGCGGTAATCCCACCCGAAGCCGACGGGTGGGCAGGTGGCGGTAATCCCACCCGACGCCGTCGTTCCAGCGAAAGCTGGAACCTAGCGCGATGCAATCGGGTGTCGCGACGACATACCCTACGTAAAACCGTTGAAGCGCCCTCACCCTGTCGGTGAACCGGGGCGCTGGGTTCCTGTTTTCACAGGAACGACGGATAGGCAGGTGGCGGCAATCCCACACGAAGCTGACGGGTAGGCAGGTGGCGGCAATCCCACCCGAAGCCGTCGTTCCAGCGAAAGCTGGAACCTAGCGCGGTGCAGTCGGCTGTCGCGACGAAATACCCTACGTAAAACCGTTGAAGCGTCCTCCCCCTGCCGGCAAACCGGGGCGCTGGGTACCTGTTTGCACAGGAACGACGGGCTGGGTCATCAACGCGACGAAGGGTTTGTCCAGATCAGGGAGGCGAACCGGCCGCTTTTTGCGCCGTCGCGGCGATACGAATAAAGCCTGTCGTCCGTGCGGGTATCGAAACCACCACCCGACACATGACTGACGCCGACCGAGGAAAGCCTCAGTCGCGCCAGTGCGTAGATATCGCAGAGCCAGTGTGCCGGCCGGTTCGCCACGAAGGCTGAGGACGCGCGGGCATCGGTATCCACGAAGGCAGCCCTCACTTCCTCGCCGACTTCGAACGAAGCCTGCCCGATGGCCGGCCCCAGCCAGGCCTGGATATCAGTGCCGCCCATCTGCTCCACGGTGCGCTCCAGCACACCGGCCGCCAGCCCACGCCAGCCCGCGTGGGCTGCACCGATCGTCTGCCCGTCGGCGGAAACGAACAGGGCAGGCAGACAGTCCGCCGTGAGAATCGCCAGCACGCGGCCCGGACCACGAGCCACGGCGGCATCGGCCTCCGGTTCGAAGCCGCCGCCATAGCCTTCCGCCACGGCGGTGCCATGGACCTGGCGCAGCCACAGCGGATCCGATGGCAATGCCAGGGCATCCCTCAGTGCCGACCGGTTGGCCAGCACCGTGGACGGCTCGTCGCCTGAACGCAGGCCCAGGTTGAGCCGGTCGTAAGGCGCCTCGGACATCCCGGGCCCCAGCCGCGTCGAAACGGCCGCGCCCACGTTCGCGGGCGCGTTCCAGTGCGGGACGATCCACTCGTGGGGCACGCTGTCAGTCCTCGATGGGGTTCAGCACCGTATCGGCACGCAGGGCCTCGATCAGTTCCTCCTGGTCGGCCGGACGGGGCGAGTTGAACTCCAGGTATTCACCGGTGATCGGGTGCTCGAAGGCTAGCTTCTCGGCGTGCAGTGCCTGGCGGCGGAAGCCACGCAGGGAGTCGATCAGTTCCTGGCTGGCGCCACGCGGAAGGCGCAGGCCGTTGCCGTAGAGCTGGTCGCCCACCAGCGGATGGCCGATATGGGCCATGTGGACGCGGATCTGGTGGGTACGCCCGGTCTCCAGATTGCACTGGATGACGCTATGGGCACGAAAACGCTCACGGACCCTGTAGTGCGTGACCGCTTCCTTGCCGCCCATTTCCACATCGCGAACGCCCTGCTTCAGGCGATCGTGCTGGTGGCGGCCGATAGCCTCGTCCACCGTGCCGCCGGCCACCATCGTGCCCAGCACCACGGCCTCGTACTGTCGATGGACGTCATGGCGGGACAGCATGCCCACCAGCGCCGTCTGCGCCGCGATGGACTTGGCCACCACCATGAGGCCGGCGGTGTCCTTGTCCAGACGATGGACGATGCCCGCTCGGGGCAGTTCGGCCAGGCTCGGCGCATGGTGCAGCAGCGCGTTCAGCATGGTGCCCGCCGGATTGCCGGCACCGGGGTGGACCACCAGTCCCACGGGCTTGTCGACCACCATCAGGTCATCGTCCTCATGAACGATGTTCAGGGCGATGTCCTCCGGCTGGGCGTCTACCTCGGGGGCCAGCTCGGCCTCCAGCACCACCGTTTCGCCGCCCCGCAGCAGGTGCCGGGGAGCCACGGGGGCCCCGTCCAGCAACACTTTGCCCTCCTTGACCCACGCCGTGAGCCTGGATCGGGAATAATCGGGGAACATCTCGGCCAGTGACTGGTCGAAACGCCGTCCGGCCGCCGTCAGGGGCACCGTGGCTTCGTGTCGTAACGTCCTCATAGGCCCTCACCCGGCCGGGGGCCGGTTTCGGCTATCATGCCCATTCGCTCAAGCATCCGAACTCTCTCAATGCGTGCAACCAAGATCATCATTTTGCTCGTCCTCGCCCTGTCGATGAGCGCCTGCTCGATGTTCCGCAGCAAGAAGGAAACGATCGACACCATGCCGGTCGACCGGCTGTACGCCACTGCCCACGATTCGCTAGAGCACTCTGACTACGCCGCCGCGACCAAGGCCTACCAGCGCCTGATCGCCCGCTTCCCGTCTGGTGACATCAACGAGCAGTCTCAGATTGAGCTCGCCTACGCGCAGTACAAGGACAACAAGCCGGACGACGCGTACTCGACGATCAACCGCTTCATCAAGACGTTTCCGACCCATAAGCATGCAGATTATGCCTACTATCTGCGGGGTCTGATCAATTTTGATCGCACGAGCGGCTTCATCGAGCGTTATTTCCAGCGCGGAGAGAGCGCCGCGACCCGTCGCGACCAGGGCTACAACCTCACGGCCTTCGACGATTTCAGCCAGCTGACCCGCCGTTATCCGAACAGCTCGTACGCCACGGACGCCCGCCAGCGCATGATCTTCCTGCGCAACCAGCTGGCCCGCTTCGAGATCAACGTGGCCGAGTACTACCTGCGGACCAAGTCGTACATCGCCTCGGCCAACCGCTCTCAGTACGTGATCGAGCACTACCAGCAGTCGCCGGAAACGGCCGACGCCCTGGCGATCCTCACCCGCAGCTACCTCGCGCTCGATCGCAAGCCGCTGGCCGACCAGACCCGCTCGGTGCTGGCCCTGAACTACCCAGACCACCCGTATCTCACCGATCCGACCTGGCCGCACCACCCTTCGACGTGGCGCAAGGCGATCCCGTTCTCGGGTCACCATTGATCCGAAAAAAAGCCGGCGAAAGCCGGCTTTTTTTATGCTCACTGCAAAATCATCGATGGAACGACAACCTCCCGCTCGTCGTTCCTGTGAAAACAGGAACCCAGCGCCTCGGTTTCCCAGCATGGCAAGGGCCGCCGTATCGGCTTTGGCGTAGGTAATTCCCTCGCGACAACCCACTGCCCCGCGCTGGATTCCAGCGTTCGCTGGAACGACGGCAGGCGGGGTAGGTCGCCCCAAAGCCCTTGCAGAAGCGCGTCGGCGCGCGACCGGGTCAGCGCCAGCCTGAGGTGATTGGGTAGCGCCGTTCGCGGCCGAAGGCCTTGGTGGTGACGCGCGGCCCCGGAGCCGCCTGGCGGCGCTTGAACTCGTTCACGAACACCATGCGGATGACCCGGCGCACCGTGGCATCGTCGTAGCCGGCCGCGATGATGTCCTCGGCCGAAGCCTCGCCCTCGATGAACATCTCGAGGATGGCATCGAGCTCGTCATAGGGCGGCAGGGAATCCTGATCCACCTGGTCGTGCCGCAGCTCGGCCGACGGCGGACGATCGATCACCACCTCGGGAATGGCGCCGTCGATGGCCGCGCGCCAGCGCGACAGGCGGTAGACCACGGTCTTGTAGAGATCCTTCAGCGGCGCATAGGCGCCGCACATGTCACCGTAGAGCGTGGCGTAGCCCACCGCCATCTCGCTCTTGTTGCCGGTGGACAGCAGCAGGCGGCCGGTCTTGTTCGACATGGCCATCAGCAGCACGCCGCGCGTGCGCGATTGCAGGTTTTCCTCCGTGATGTCCGGGTCGCGACCGGCAAATACCGGAGCCAGCGCGCCGGTGAACGCCTCGTAGATGCCTTCGATCGGCAGCACGTGGTATTCGACACCCAGGTGCTCCGCCTGGGCCTTGGCCTCGCGCAGCGACAGGTCGGAGGTGTATTCGGTGGGCATCATCACCGCCGTGACCTTGTCCTTGCCCAGCGCATCGACCGCGATGGCGAGGGTCAAGGCGGAGTCGATACCGCCCGACAGGCCCAGGAGCACGCCGGAGAAGTGGTTCTTGCCCACGTAGTCGCGCACGCCACGGACGAGGCCGGCATACATGATGGCTTCGGCGTCACGCGTGTCCGTGGCCGGCCAGTCGACGGCCGTGAGGCGACGCGTGTCGCTGTCGTATTCGACGGTGAGCAGCATTTCCTCAAACGACGGTGCCCGCGCGACGATCTCGCCATCGGGCTGCACCAGCAGCGAATGTCCGTCGAAAAGCAGGTCGTCCTGGCCTCCCACGAGGTTCACGTAGGCAATGGCCACACCGTTGTCGGTGGCACGCTGGCGCAGCAGCGCCTCGCGGGTTGCGGCCTGGCGATGATCGTAGGGTGATGCGTTGATGACCAGAATCAGCTCGGCACCGGCCTGCGCCGCATGAGCGGCCGGCTCGGCCTCCCAGATGTCTTCGCACACCAGCATGCCCACGCGCACGCCTTCGATGGTGAAGACACGGGTCGCTTCGCCATGACGGAAGTAGCGCTTCTCGTCGAACACCGTGTAATTGGGCAGCGCCTGCTTGTGATACGTCCATTCGACCTTGCCTTCGCGGATGAGCGAGGCGGCGTTGAACACCTCACCCCGTGTGTCCGGGTGGCCGACGACGGCTGATATGCCGTTGATGCCCGGCGCCAGGGTTTGCAGCTCGCGCGTGCAGGCTTCGAGGAAGCTGGGGCGCTGGAGCAGGTCTTCGGGCGGATAGCCGGACAGGGTGAGTTCGGGAAAGGCGACCAGCGAGGCGCCGAGGCGGTCGCGTGCCTCCTCGGCCAGGGCCTTGACCTTCAGTGCGTTGCCGGCGGTGGCGCCGACCGGGAAATCGTACTGGGCCAGGGCAAAACGAAGGGTGGACATGGAGAATCCGTACGGTCTCGGGGATCGCGCCATGATACTCCCGTCGCGCCCCGGGACTATTCCACCGGCACGTCCATGGCAGCCTGCGAGGCCGCCGGCGGCAGGGTGTAATGCCACCACTCCGCGGCGTAGTTCACGAAGCCATGAGCCGACATCGCCCGCAGCAGCCGTTGCCGGTTGGCCCGCTGTGCCGGCGTGATGCCCGGGGCATCGGTATGTGCACGCGGATCGAAGAAGTCGAACGGCGTACCCATGTCCAGCGGCGTGCAGTGGCCGGACTCGCAGCGCATGAGGGTCAGGTCCATTGTGGCGCCCTTGCTGTGACCCGATACCGGCGCGATGTATTCACCGAGCAGCTGGCGTTTGTCGAGTGCCGGGTAGTGCGCTGCCTTCGTGCGACCGTCCTCGGGCTCACCTGCCCAGCGCACGAAAGCCGCCACCGCCCGTGCGGGGCGATAGCAGTCCCAGAGTTTCAGGCGGTAGCCCTGGCGGCGCAGGTCCGCTTCCACCGAAGCCAGCGCCTTCGCCGCGGCGGTACGAAGGAGGCATTTGGGTGCACGGTAGCCATCGACCACCGCACCGGTGAAATTGTCGCTGCCTGCGTAGCGGATGTCTTCGGCGATATCGGGGACGAGGGTGCGGATATCGGTGAGGCCGGCATCTGGCGCATCGGTTGGCGAATGGGCCGCCACCGGAAGGCTAGCCGTCAGGAAAAGGCATGCGGCACCGATGAGGTGCACGTGTTTCGTGGCCGTGTGCGGCGAAACCGGAAATGTGTCTGCGAAGCGCATCGGTAGGCCTGTGCAGCCGGAGGCGTGCGAGAGACGCTACGTCATTCGTTTCTTGTCGGCAATGTGGCGGGGATGGGGTGTCGTGGGACGGGTGCAATAGATGCGTGGCGGTCGCGCGCGAGGCGCGCTCCTACAGTCGGGGCTGGAGGGGGTATGCTGGGGGCGTGGCCACATCCCGGGAGGGGCGCGTGATCCAGTCGGTATGGCCTTATCTGGCCGTCATGCTGCTCGCAGCGGGCTTCTGGCCCGCCATCGAACGTCGGTACGGCTGGAAGGTGTTCAACGTCCTTCCGCCCATCGTGCTCACCTATCTCACCGTCACAGCGCTGTCCGTCGCCGGGGTATGGAGCGCGTCGCCCGAGATACATGGCGCGCAGGACATGCTCGTCGCACGACTGGTGCCCGCCCTGCTCTTCCTGCTGATGATCAACTGCGACCTGCGGGCGATCTTCGCGCTGGGCCCGCGCGTGCTCGGTGTCTTCGTATGCACGTCGGCAAGCCTGTTCATCGCCTTCGTTGCCGCGTACCTGCTGTTCCGCCACTGGATGCCAGGCGATGGCTGGATGCCGTTGGCATCGCTGTCCGGGAGCTGGGTCGGCGGCACGGCAAACATGATTGCGGTAAAGCAGGCCATTGGCATGTCCGACGCAGCGCTTGCCACGACCCTGCTCACCGATGCGCTGTGTTATTCGATGTGGGTCGTGGTGCTGTTTGCCGTGGCGCGACTGGCCCCCGCCTTCAACCGCTGGACGCGTGCCACGTCCAGCGCAGGCCTCGTGGTAGCCGATACCGCGCCGCGCGCACCCGCCACAGGGGACAGCGTGCTGCTGTGGCTGGGGCTGGCTCTGGGGGTGGCCGCGCTGTCTTCGCTGATGGGCGCACGGTTGCCTGTCGGCAGCATGATTTCGGCCACGACATGGACCATTCTCATCGCTACGATTGCCGGCCTGGTGGCCGCACATACGCCGCTGACCCGGCTTCCTGGCGCGCAAGCAATCTCAAGCGCCTTGCTTATTTCCGTCGTGGCGGTGCTCGCCTCGCAAAGCAGTTTTGCCGGCATCGCTGCCGCGCCGCTTTATCTTCTTTGCGGCGTCACGGTCATCGTACTGCACGCGATCCTGCTGTGCCTCTTCGCGCGATTGTTCCATTTCGACCTGTATCTTTGCGGCATCTCGTCACTGGCCCACATCGGCGGCGTGGCAGCGACGCCGGTACTTGCCGCCACTTATTCGCGCTCGCTGGTACCGGTGGGCATCCTGCTGGCCTTGCTGGGATATATCCTTGGCACGGGCTTTGGCCTCGTCGTCGCCTCCGTGCTGTCGTCACTGGCCTCGTGACAGGGATCGGGACATGAATCGCATCATGCGTCGCACACTATTTGCCGTTGCACTCGCCGTCGCAGGCACCCTGCCTGCCTATGCAACGGATGCCGCCATACCGCCCTCGGGGGTTCCCGGCATCGGTGAGGCCCAACTGACACCGGGTTTCTGGATCGGCACACTGGCCCGCCCGGACGATGTCATCCTGGATAGCACGGCCATTGCCGCCTTGAACGAACGTATCGTCCGGCTCGACCCTTCCATGCACGACATCCGGCATCTGTCGCCCACGCTGCCGCGGGCAACCGTGAGCGGCTGGATAGCAAAGCTCACGAAGCGCCCCGAGAAACCGTTGTTCGACAGCGTCGGCAGGCCTGTCACGGCCAGCGCTATCGATGACATTCTCGCCAACGCGGCGCTGGACCACATCCCCGAAACCACAACGCTTCGTTATGGCATGGCGGTACGACGCACGGCACTGCGGGGCTACCCCACCGACCTTCGCGTGTTCAGCCACCCTGACGACACGGATATTGATCGCTTCCAGGAAAGCGCGCTCTTTCCAGGAGATCCGCTCGTCATCGTGCATACCAGTCGCGACGGACTATGGCATTTCGTGGTGAGCGCGCGTTATGCGGCCTGGGTGCACGCCGCGGATATCGCGACGGGGACGTCGACCGACGTCTTTGCCCATGCAGACGCCACCCCATACCGCATAGTGACCGGCGCCAAGCCACGCACGGTTTACACGCCCGACATGCCCGCCCTGTCCGAGCTTCAGCTCGACATGGGTACGCGTGTTCCGCTGGATACGAAGGCACCGGCCGACCAGCCTGTGAACGGCCAGAGCCCCTACACATCCTGGGTGCTCAGCCTTCCGGTACGCGGCTCCGATGGTTCACTGTCGTTCCACCCCGCTCTGCTTCAACGCACCGAAGACTCGGCGCCGGATTATCTCCCGCTGACCCGCGCCAACATCGTGCGCCAGGCTTTCCGCTTCCTCGGCGAGCGTTACGGCTGGGGCCATGCCTTCAATGGTCGCGATTGCAGCGGGTTCGTTTCCGATGTCTATCGCAGCATGGGTGTGCAGATGCCCCGCAATACCGGGGACCAGAGCATCAGCCCCGGCCTGGACCACACCGTGTATACCGACAAGGATTCCCGCGAGGTGCGAAGCAAGGCCATCGCCGCACTGGACGTCGGCGACCTGGTCTACATCCCCGGTCACGTCATGATGGTGATCGGCCGGATCAACGGCGAGCCCTATGTGATCCACGACGTCGGCGGCATCGCCTACCGGCAGGCCGATGGAGCCATGCGCGGCATCACGTTGAATGAAGTTGCCGTGACACCGCTGCTGCCCTTGATGTTCAACGATACCCAGAGTTTCGTCGACCGCATGACCAGCATCGTGCGCATCCGGCCGGCAGCGCACTGACGGCTCACCATGAAGATCACCGATATCCGCCTCGGCATGCTCCGCGCTCCTTTGAAGACGCCCTTCAAGACGGCCTTGCGCCAGGTCGATCATGTCGAAGACGTCGTGGTCACCGTGCATACCGATGAGGGTCGTACGGGCTACGGGAGCGCGCCTGCCACCGCCGTAATCACCGGCGACACCCATGCGTCGATCATCGACGCCATACGGCACCATATCGGCCCGCGACTGATCGGCATGGACATCGCCGATCTCAACCGGATCACACGAAGCATCCAGCAGGCGATGACGCACAACACCAGTGCAAAGGCTGCACTGGAGATGGCCGTGCACGATCTATGGGGGCAGTTGCATGACGCGCCGCTTTACCGGCTCCTGGGCGGCAGCCCCGTTGTAATGACCACCGATATCACCATCAGCGTCGATGGCATCGACAAGATGGTTGCCGATGCACTCGCGGCCGTTGAAAACGGCTTCCCCTCGCTGAAGATCAAGGTCGGCAAGGAGATCGGCACGGATCTCGACCGCATCCGGGCTATCCACGACGCCGTACAGGGCCGCGCAACGCTGCGGCTGGACGCCAACCAGGGCTGGACGGCAAGGGATGCGGTGCGCGTGCTGCATGCGCTGGAAAACAAGGGCATCCACCCGGAGCTACTCGAACAGCCGGTGAAAGCACATGACCTGGAAGGCATGCGCTACATCACGGAGCGTGTGCATACGCCGGTCATGGCGGACGAGAGCGTTTTCGGCCCCAGGGATGTGCTGGAGCTGATCCACATGCGGGCCGCCGACATCGTGAACATCAAGCTGATGAAAGCCGGTGGCATCTCTGCTGCGCTTCGCATCGCCGACATCGCCGGCGAGCACGGCATGGAATGCATGATGGGCTGCATGCTCGAATCGGGTATCGGTGTTGCTGCTGCCGCTCATGTGGCGACAGCCAGGGCCGACGTCATCACTAAGATCGACCTCGATGTGCCAGCGCTATGCGCTTTCGATCCGGTGGACAGCAGCACTCTCTTCGACGCTGCGCAGATCAGCATCGCGGATGAGCCCGGACTAGGTATACGGGGCATCCAGGGTCTTGAACCGCTCTGACACTACCCATGTCGCCATGGGTTTCACCAGGAATCATCATGCGCATAGCCGTCCTGCTGTCCTACGTCGCCGTGTTCGCGTGGTCTTCTGCCGTGCTGCCGACCGGAGCGCCACATCACTGGGCCGACGCCCGGCAGATGATCGTGGTGACCACCGACGGCTGGCAGGCCAACCATGGCACGCTGCGCACCTACGTCCGCAGCGGGTCCTCGTGGAAGGAGGAAGGCTCGGCAGCGGATGTCGTGATCGGCAAGAACGGAAGCGCGTGGGGAACCGGCCTTCATCCATTGCCTCAGGACGGCCCGCAAAAGCACGAGGAAGACAACCGCAGCCCGGCAGGCGTGTTCCATATCGGCAAGGCCTTCGGCTACGCGGCGTCGCAACGCACTGCGATGCCGTATACAGGCCTCACCGCTACGGATTACTGCGTAGATGTCGATGGGTCGCCTTACTACAACCAGCTCGTGGACACAGATACGGTCGGCAAGGCGGCGGTCGCAGGATCGACCGAACCGATGCGCCGTGATCTTCATCTGAATGGCGACCGCTTGTACCGACTGGGCTTTGTCATCGAGAACAATCCTGGAAATCGTCCGGGCGGTGGCAGCTGCATCTTCGCCCATCTCTGGCGCGCGTCCGACTCGACCACAGCCGGCTGTACGGCGATGACGGACGCAACGATGGAGCGCCTGCTCGCATGGCTCGATCCAAAGGCGAATCCCGTCTTCGTCCTGCTTCCCAGGGCCGAGTACATGCGTCTTCGCGATGCCTGGAAGCTTCCGCCGCCCTGAGCGCCACGGGCTGCGCCGATATTCCTGTCGTCCTGTCGCCTTGCCTGTAAAACACGCATTCACGGACACGCACCTCGCTCTAGAGTGAAGGGCTTCCAACAGGACGATGGAGCAACGCGTGACGATCATGGCGAAGAAAATACCGACACTGGCTGCGGTGCTCATGGCAGGCATGAGTTTTTCCAACTGGGCCCATGGCACTACCTTGCGCACGGAAGATGTCGTCGCGGCGTTCGACCTCGGCGTGGCATCGGGCCTGCCTTTCACGCTCGACCTTCCGGTGGAGCGTGCACGCGAAAAGCGTGATCTCGCCACGGAAGCGTCCGCCGCATTGACGATCGACGCCGAACTTCCCGTTTCCATTGGCTTCCCCGATGAGTCCCAGGGGCGCCTCTTCCGAGGCACGTATAGCGATAGCCCCGTAGTTCTCACCCGCAGGAACGGGCACATCGACATCAGCCAGCCGCAGGAGGACGGCATGCATGTGGCTGGATATTCGGCTGGCGAATCCCGGGTCGAAAACATCGTCATTCCCGATGTCGGTGGTGGCACTCCGGGCGGCGCGCCCCTGCAACGCTCCAGACGCTCCGAAGGGCTGCCAGAAGGCGTGGTATCCCGGTCGGTAAAGCTCAATATCTTCATCCATGACGATATCAAGGACTACATGACGCCCGCGCAGGTCCATGCAGGCTACGTCGCGTGGTGGCTCAGCGATGCCATCGGCTCGGCGTTGCCCTTCGTGCGATTCGATGTCAGCTATCACGCTTTCGTCGAAGGCATCACGAATATTCCTTACATGCATTCGAGAGCACTACAGGACTGGACCCATATCGCGCGATCATGGGCAGAGGCCGAAGACATCGATTTCGACGACACGCATCTCAATAAATTCATGCTGGTAACCCTGCTGGATCCGCAGCCCGGTGTCACAGGCATCGCCTGGCAGGAAGGCAACGCCGCGCTGTCCGCCATCACCGGGCGCTACCGGATCGTGGCCCACGAATTGGGGCATTTGTTCGGCGCCACCCATGACAACGCGAAGCTGGGCTTCCGTTGGGCCTGGTACTGCGAAAGCAACATGTACCCAGCCGCCTCCGCGTTCCGTGCCAACTGCTATACCTATTCGGACGAAAACATGCGTCGGATGAGGGCCTATATCGTCGAGGGACCACGATCCACCGGCCACGCCGACCGCGGCCCCGCCGTCATCAACTAAACACCCCACCACTGTAGGAGCGCGTCTTGCGCGCGACCGGAGGCACGGCAAATCTATCCGTGGAACCGGGGCGTACGTTTCATGGCCGGTCGCGCGCAGGCGCGCTCCTACAGGACATAGTGCAAGGTTCGGGAGCCTCGCCATTGTAGGAGCGCGCCTTGCGCGCGACCGGAGGCACGGCAAATCTATCTGTGAAACCGGGGTATACGTTTCATGGCCGGTCGCGCGCAGGCGCGCTCCTACAGGGCATGGTGCGCGTTTGCACATAAAAAAGCCGCGACCCGGGGGTCGCGGCTTTTGATCGATCCGGAAGGAACGATGCTTCTTACTTCTTCATCAGACCGGCGAGGGTCTTGCCGAGGTCGGCCGGCGACTTCACCGTGGTGACGCCTGCCTTCTCCAGCGCGGCGAACTTGGCTTCCGCCGTGCCCTTGCCGCCCGAGATGATCGCACCGGCATGGCCCATGCGCTTGCCCGGAGGGGCCGAGGCGCCAGCGATGAACGACACGACCGGCTTCTTGACGTACTGGCTGATGAACTCGGCGGCGTCTTCTTCGGCGCTGCCACCGATTTCGCCGACCATGATGATGCCTTCGGTCTGCGGATCGTCCTGGAAGAGCTTCAGGCAGTCGATGAAGTTCAGGCCGTTGATCGGGTCGCCACCGATGCCGATGCAGGTGGACTGGCCGAGGCCTTCGTTCGTGGTCTGGAAGACCGCTTCGTACGTCAGGGTGCCCGAACGCGAAACGATGCCGACCTTGCCCGGCTTGTGGATGTGACCCGGCATGATGCCGATCTTGCACTCACCCGGGGTGATGACGCCCGGGCAGTTCGGACCGACGAGCACGACGTCCGGGTGCGACTTCAGCACGTTCTTGACACGCATCATGTCGAGCACCGGAATGCCTTCGGTGATGGCCACGATGACCTTGATGCCACCGTCGATGGCTTCGAGGATCGAGTCAGCCGCGAACGGAGGCGGCACGAAGATGACCGAGGCATCGGCGCCCGTCTGGTCGACGGCGTGACGCACGGTGTTGAAGACCGGCAGGCCGATGTGCTCGGTACCGCCCTTGCCCGGGGTCACGCCACCGACGACCTTGGTGCCGTAGTCGACAGCCTGTTCGGCGTGGAAGGTACCCTGCTGGCCGGTAAAGCCCTGGACGAGGACCTTGGTGTTCTTGTTGATCAGGACGCTCATGGATTTATCGCTCCTCAGGCCGCTGCGGCCACGGCCTTGCGGGCCGCATCGTTGAGATCGTCGGCCGGCGTGATCGCCAGGCCCGAGTTGGCCAGCAGTTCGCGGCCCTTCTCGACGTTGGTGCCCTGCAGGCGCACGATCACGGGGATCTGCAGACCCACTTCCTTCACGGCCGCGATGATGCCCTCGGCGATGAGGTCGCAACGGACGATGCCGCCGAAGATGTTGACCAGGATGGCCTTCACCTTGTCGGAGGACAGAATGAGCTTGAACGCCTCGGAGACGCGCTCCTTGGTGGCGCCGCCGCCGACGTCGAGGAAGTTGGCCGGCTCGCCGCCTGCCAGCTTGATGACGTCCATGGTGGCCATGGCCAGGCCAGCGCCATTCACCATGCAACCAATGGTGCCGTCCATGGTGACGTAGTTGAGGTTGTGCTGGACGGCGGCCGCTTCGGCGGCGTCTTCCTGCGTGAGGTCGCGCATGGCGGCGAGGTCCGGGTGACGGAACTCGGCGTTGTCGTCGGAGTTGACCTTGCCGTCGAGGGCGGCGAGGTTGCCGTCTTCGAGGATGGCGAGCGGGTTGAGCTCGACCAGCGCAAGATCCTTTTCATTGAACAGCTTGTACAGGCCAAGCATGATCTTGACGAGCTGGCCGACCTGCTTCGGGTTCAGGTCCATCTTGAACCCGAGATCGCGGCACTGGTACGGCTGGAGGCCTTCGACGAAATCCACCTGGAAGGTGTGGATGTCTTCCGGCGTTTCGGCGGCCACCTGCTCGATGTCCACGCCGCCGTGCTTGGAGGCGATGAACGAGATCGACTTGGTGTCACGATCGGTGAGGATCGAGAGGTAGAGTTCCTTCGCGATGTCGGTCGCGTCGGTCACCAGAACCAGGTTGACGGGCAGCGCGCGGCCGGCCGACTGGTAGGTTTCCATGTTCGTGCCGAGCATGCCCTTGGCGGCTGCGCGGACGTCATCCAGGCTGCGGCAGAACTTGACGCCACCGGCCTTGCCACGGCCACCGGCGTGGATCTGGGCCTTGACCATCCACTGGGAACCGCCGAGGTGCTTGGCGGCATCGACGGCTGCGTCGGGCGAGTTGGCTACCTTGCCCGGGGGCACGGCGATGCCGTACTTCGCGAACAGTTCTTTGGCCTGGTACTCGTGGAAATTCATTCGATACCTCGAGCGAACGGGAGAAACACGTGAGAAAAGCGCGCGGCCGCGAACGACACGCACGGGTGTGGGGATGGAGCGATTGCGCCTTTTTCACGCAATACGGCCGCGTATTTTCCTGTATGGCGCCCCGGAAGGAAAGGGGCGCGACCCGCATTCGCCCGCGCATGGTGCCTGGCCGGGGCCGGCCGGACCGGCCGCAGGGCGTGTTGCCGCGCGGTTCCCGGCGCCTATACTGGTTGTCACCTGCGGCCTTTCGGAGTCGCCTGCGGAGAGAATCGTCCCGTGTCCACGCCCGCGCCGCCGACGCCCAGCCGATCCAGCACGACGCCGGCCACGGCACGCCACGAACTGTTCTTTTTCAACTACTTCCGGCTCGGGCAGGCGGCGGTGTACACCGCCCTGGCCTTCCGTCCGGAGCACATGGCATGGCCCTCCCTGCCCGATCCGCTGCTGGCCCGCCTGATGGGCATGGCCTACCTGCTGGCGGCCCTGGTCATGGTCGCCCGCACCCGGCAATCGCTGCATCGGCCCGTGCTGGTGGTGTCCACGGGCCTGATCCTGGACATCGTGGCAGCCCTGATGGCCCTGGTGCTCATGCACGACGTGCGCATGGGCATCTCGATGATGCTGGCGGTGAACATCGCCACGGGCGCCCTGCTGCTGCCCCTGCGCCTGTCCATGTTCTTCGCCGCGCTGGCCACCCTGGGCATGCTGGGCCACTCGGTGTTCGACATCGCCGATTCCCGGGACACCTCCGATCGCGAACTGGTGGAATACGGCCTGTTCGGCGCGGCCTACTTCGCCTGCGCCTCGCTGTGCTACATGCTCGGCCGCAATATCCGCGCCTCGGAAGCCCTGGCGGAACAACGCGGCATCGACCTGGCCAACCTTGCCCAGGTCAACGAGCTGATCATCCGCCGCATGAAGACCGGCGTGCTGCTGGTCGACGAGAGCAACCGCATCCACCAGCTCAACGAATCGGCCTGGATGCTGATGGGCAATCCATCCGCCGACCAGCGCGACCTCGGCACGCTGGCGCCTGAGCTGTCACGACGGCTCTATCACTGGCGCACCTCGGGCAAGCTGGACGAAAGCGCCACTACGCTCGCGGACGGCACCCCGGAAGTGGTGCCCCGCTTCTCGCGCCTGGCCGCGAACGACGATTCCCACGTGCTGATCTTTCTCGACGACACCTCGCTGCTGTCGCGCCGCGCGGAAGAACTCACGCTCAGCTCGCTGGGCCGGCTGTCGGCATCGATCGCCCATGAAATCCGCAATCCCCTCGCGGCGATCCACTACTCGGCGCAACTGCTGGCCGAGTCCACCGACATGAACGACACCGACCTGCGCATGGTCGAGATCATCAACAACCATTGCGCGCGGCTCAACGAGATCATCGAGAACATCCTGCAACTTTCCCGCCGCGAGCGTTCGCGCCCGGAGACGCTGGACCTCAGCAAGTGGGTGCATCACTTCGTGGCGGAGTATCGCCAGGGCAACGACCTGGGCAACGATATCCTGCGCGCCGTGTCGGGCAGTGAGCCGGTAGCCGCCGTGGCCGACCCGCAGCACCTGCAACAGGTCATCTGGAACCTGGTGCAGAACGCGCTGCGCTACGGTCGCATTCCCGGCGAGGCCGCGCGGGTGATGGTCGTGGCCCGCCACTCCGAGGCCGGCGTGCCGACGCTGGAGGTCATCGACCGGGGCCCGGGCATCCCACCGAAGGTGGCCGCACAGATTTTCGAACCCTTCTTCACCACCCACGAATACGGCACCGGGCTTGGCCTGTACCTGGCCCGGCAGATGAGTGAAGCCAACCAGGCTGCACTCGAATACGTGCGAGTTGCAGGTGGCGGAAGCTGCTTCCGCCTCAGCCTCACACCCCCGGCCCGCAGTGTCGGTATGCCCCTGATGGCGGCCAGGGCGTGACTTTCGCCCTTTGCCTGAACGGCCGGGGCGGTTACATTGGGCGCCTTCACCGAACCTTTCGGACCCCATGAGCAAGCAGACCGTTCTGGTCATCGACGACGAGCGGGACATTCGCGAGTTGCTGACCATCACCCTCGGTCGGATGGAACTCGACGTCGACGCCGTGGGAAGCGTCGCCGAGGCGCGGAGCGCACTGGCTGCGCGCCGCTACGACCTGTGTTTCACCGACATGCGGCTGCCTGACGGCAGTGGCCAGGAAATCATCGAGCTCATCGCGGCCACCCATCCCGACATGCCGGTGGCGATGATCACCGCGTACGGCAACGTCGATGCCGCGGTCAACGCGCTGAAGGCCGGCGCCTTCGACTTCGTCTCCAAGCCGGTCGATATCCAGCTGTTGCGCAGGCTCGTGCGCACGGCCCTTCGGCTCTCCGAAGAGCGCAAGGCCGAAGCGGGCGTCGCGAAGCCGGCCCCGGGTGCCGACCGCCTGATCGGCGACTCGGCGGTCATGACCGAAGTGCGCTCGAAGATCGCCAAGCTGGCGCGCAACCAGGCACCGGTCTACATCGCCGGGGAATCCGGCGTGGGCAAGGAGCTGGTGGCCCGCCTGATCCATGAGCTGGGACCGCGTTCGGCCGGCACCTTCGTACCGGTGAACTGCGGCGCCATTCCATCCGAGCTGATGGAGAGCGAGTTCTTCGGTCATCGCAAGGGCAGCTTCACTGGCGCCCATGTGGACAAGGAAGGCTTGTTCCAGGCTGCGCAGGGGGGCACGCTGTTCCTCGACGAGGTTGCCGAGCTGCCCCTGCACATGCAGGTGAAGCTGCTGCGCGCCATCCAGGAAAAGGCCGTGCGCCCCATCGGTGGTCGCGACGAGATTCCCGTCGACGTACGCATCCTGTCGGCCACGCACAAGAACCTCGCCGCACTGGTCGAGCAGGGACTGTTCCGCCAGGACCTGTTCTATCGCATCAACGTCATCGAACTGCGCGTGCCGCCGCTGCGCGAGCGTCGCGGCGACGTGCCCAGGCTGGCCGAGTTCATCCTGCGCCAGCTCGCCAACGAGGCAGGCACGACGCCGAACCGCCTGAGGCCCGAGGCGCTGGCCGCCCTGGAGTCGTACCAGTTCCCCGGCAATGTGCGCGAGCTGGAAAACATCCTCGAACGCGCCATGGCGATGTGCGAGGGCGAATCCATCGAAGCCGACGACCTGATGCTGCCCCAGCGCACCGTACCGGCGCCGGCAGCGCCAGCACCGGCCGAAACCACGCCCGTGGCCGCGCCGCCCGCACCGCTCAACGTCGTCACCGATGGCTCGCTGGAGGACTACATCTCCAACATCGAGCGAGACACCATCGTCAAGGCGCTTGAGGAGTCCCGCTACAACAAGACGGCCACGGCGAAAAAGCTCGGCATCACCTTCCGGGCCCTCCGCTACAAGCTGAAAAAGCTGGGCATCGACTAACCGCCCTCCCCTGTAGGAGCGCGCCTCGCGCGCGACCGCTTTTGGCGCACCCTGGCACGAACCCTTCGCGCAACGAAAGGCCACGCCACGCGGACGCTTTCGCGATAACCGGTCGCGCGCAAGGCGCGCTCCTACAGTGCTAGGCTAGGGTGACGCCGGGGGAGGCTCATCCATGACATCGATCTATCGCGCCGTGTCTGCATGGCGTATCGCGTTGGCCGCGTGTGTCCTGTTCGCCGGCATGGCCGGCGCGACGACGCCAGCACCGGTAGAAGCCCGCATTCCTTTCGCTCCGACACCGTTCCGCGGCAACGATGGCGCCATGCATCTGGCCTACGAGCTGCACGTCACCAACTTCTATGGCGATACGGGGCCGCTCGTACCCACCGCGATCGATGTCAGTGATGACTTGGGGCATGCACTGTTGCACCTGGACCAGGCGGGCATTGCCGCCGCGATACGGCCTTCGCCGGACGAAAACCAGCCACCCACGATCCAGCCCGGCAAGCGCGGCGTTCTCTACCTGTGGCTCACCCTGCCCGAAGGCAGCAGTCCGCACACATTGAAACATCGCGTCGCTTTCGCCGGTCCGGCCGGCTTCGTGCTGGACGGAATCACGACACCACTAAGCGGCGCGACACCGATCCGGCTGGGTCCGCCGGTCCGCGGCGGCCAATGGCTGGCCCACGAAGGACCCGGCAATGCGCATTCACATCACTGGGGCAGCCTTGTCGCGGTCAACGGATCGCTCACCGTTCCCCAGCGTTACGCCCTCGATCTGGTGGGCATCGACAAGAAAGGGCGTGCGTTCCGACCGGTAAAAGACATTCATGCGACACGACACAGCGACTGGTATGGCTATGGCGCGCCGGTGCTGGCCGTCGCCGATGCCACCGTCGTGGCCATGCGTGACGGGCAGGACGAACATGCGCCGCTGGAGGCGCAGCCGGAACCGGCCTCGCTCTCGCTCGACGGGCTGTTCGGCAACTATGTGGTGCTCGATCTGGGGCAAGGCCGGTATGCGGGGTACGCGCACCTGGAAAAGGGTAGCGTCAAGGTAAAGACGGGCCAGCATGTGGCGCGTGGCGACGTGATCGGTGCGCTGGGACAGTCGGGGAATTCCGCAGCGCCGCACCTGCATTTCCAGGTTGCCGATGCGATGGCGTTCGAGGGATCCGAAGGCATTCCCTATGTGTTCGAGGCGCTGGACAGCTTTGGCCCGGAGAGTGAGGGGCAGCTGTTCGGCATGGGCGATCCATGGAAACCGGCTCCCGTGCGGCACTCGAAGAACGAGCTGCCGTTGAACGACACAGTCGTATCCTTCCCCACCCCCGTTGACTGTAGGAGCGCGCCTTGCGCGCGACCGATTATCGCGACAATCATCAATCCATCGCATTGACCGGTCGCGCGCAAGGCGCGCTCCTACAAGAGCAGCAGCGCTCAGGCTTCCTCGAGCGCCTCGCGGACCTTGCGCAACAGCGCCCGCGACTGGATGGGCTTTTCGAGAACATGCAGGCGATCGAGCTGCGGCAGTTCGTCGAGATTCGGCGGGGAATCCTTGCGTGCCAGCAGCAGCACCGCACCGGTGTAACCGTGGTCAAGCAGCGCCGCCAGCGTGCGCACGCCCGTGAACAGGTTCATGTCGGCGTCCATCACCACCAGATCCGGCACGCCATGCGCCTCGATCCATTGCAGCGCGGCCGTGCCGCTCTGGCTGGCGCCGGCCTGATAGCCGTAGGCATCCAGCGTATCGACAAGCAGCGACAGCTGCGTGGCTTCTTCCACCACCACGAGCACCCGCTCCGCCTCGCCCTGGAGCGACGGCTCGATCAGCATCGGATCGCCATGTTCGTCGTGCTCGACGTTCAGCGGCAGATAGAGATGGAACTGCGTCCCCTCGTTCACCCGGCTGCGCACGCGCATGAGGCCACCATGGCTTGCCACGATGCGCTTGCACGAGAGCAGCCCCAGGCCCGTGCCGGTTTCCTTCGTGGTGAAGAACGGCTCGAACAGGCGCTGCAATACATCCGGCGACATGCCCTGGCCCGAATCGATCACCGACAACCGCAGGTAACGTCCCGGCGCCGTGGATTCGCCATCGGCGAAGAAGTCGTCCGCGAGCGTGACCTGTGCCGTCTCGATACGCAGGCGGCCACCCTCGGGCATCGCCTGGATCGCATTGAGGCACAGGTTGAGCAGACACTGCTGCAATTCCGTATGGTTGCCTTCGAACGTCACTTCGGCATCGACGACGTCCACTTCCATCGCAATATTGCGCGGCACGCTGCCCTGCATGAGCAGGCGCAGCGCGTCGAGCAAGGCACCCAGCCGCACCTGCTCGGCGCGACGTGCGCCTCGCGCGAAGGACAGCATCGACGACACCATTTCAAGGCCACGACGCCCGCAGTCACGCACCAGCGTGCCCAGGCGCGCCAGCCGCGGGTCGTCCGCATAATCTTCCAGCGTGTCGCCTGCAAGCAGCAGCGGCTGCAACAGGTTGCGCAGATCGTGACTCAGGCCACCCGCAAGCAACGCCAGGCTTTCGAAGCGTTGCGCACGGATCAGCTCCTGCTCCGCGCGCATGCGCGCCCGCTGCTCCTCGGCTTCGCGCAGCGCGCGACGCACGGCCGAAGCCAGGCGCGCGGTGTTCTGCTTGAGGATGTAATCGGTGGCGCCGTTGCGCAGCGCGGCGATGGCCGCTTCTTCGCCCAGCGTTGCGGAGATGAAGATGAAGGGTATCTCGGTATTCCGCTCGCGCAGCAGTTCCAGCGCGCGTTCGCCGCTGAACACCGGCATGCTCAGGTCGGAAAGAACGATATCCGGCCGGAAAGTATCGAGGGCATCGAGATAGGCGGCCTCGTCATCGACCAGGCGCACATCGTAGTCGAGCCCGTCATGATCGAGCTCGGTCAATACCAGTTCCGCATCGAGGGGACTATCCTCGACCTGCAAAATCCTGACCTTATGGTCTTGAGCACTCATGGCGAGAATGATCCTTACCTGACGTCCGCGCGCTCAGCCGCCGTCGGGCCGCTGGTTCAGCACGGCCCAGAAATGGCCGAGCGTCTGTACGGCGCGGAAGAACTGATCGACATCGACGGGCTTGAGCACATAAGCATTCACACCCAGGTTCCAGCTGCGGGCCAGGTCGCTTTCCTCACGCGAGGACGAAAGGATCACCACCGGCACGCGCTTCCAGCGCTCGTCGTCACGCAGATGCTGAAGTACCTCCAGGCCATCCATGCGCGGCATCTTGATATCGAGCAGGATCACCGACGGATCGCCTTCCTCGCGATTCGCATAGGCGCCGCGGCGATGCAGCCAGTCGAGGCAATCCACGCCATCTTCCAGGTGCACGATGGGATTGGCCAGCTTGGCCTCGCGAAGCGCATCGATCGCCATCTCGGCGTCGGCCATCGAGTCTTCGACGAGGAGGATGGTGCGCAGTTTCTCGCGCTGGTTCATGAGTCACCCGTTCTGGCACCCGGAAGGTCGGAGGCCGGCAAAGAAAAATGGAAGGTGGCACCGCGGTCGGTTTCGCCCTCGGCCCAGGTCCGCCCTCCATGGCGGGCGACGATGCGTCGCACGTTGGCAAGGCCGATGCCGTTGCCGGGAAATTCGGAAGCACGGTGCAGCCGCTGGAACACACCGAACAGCTTGCCCGCGTATTGCATATCGAAGCCGGCGCCGTTGTCGCGTACGAAGAACTCGTAATCACCAGAGCTCGTACGATCAAGACCGACCTCGATCTTCGCTATTTCGCGATTGCCGGTGTACTTCACGGCGTTGCCCAGCAGGTTCTGCCACACCGTGCGCAACATGTTTTCGTCGCCTACCACGATCGGCAGCGGCGCCACGCGCCACTCGATGCGGCGGTCGCGTATGTCGGTCTCCACCAGCGCACGGGCCTCTTCCACCAGCGACTGCATGTCCACCGGTTGCAGGCGCAACGCGCCGCGACCCAGGCGTGAGAACACCAGCAGGTCGTCGATGAGCTGGGCCATGCGTCGCGACGACGTGCTGATGACGTCGATGTAGTGACGCACGCGGTCATCAACCTGATCGCCCAGCTGAAGTTCAAGCTTGCTGGCGAAGCCGGAGATATGGCGCAGTGGTGCGCGCAGATCGTGCGACACCGAGTAGCTGAAGGCTTCCAGTTCGCGATTGACGTCGGATATCTGCTCCACCTTGCCTTCGAGCTGGCGGTTGAGCTCCGTCACTTTCTGCTCAACGAGGGCGCGGGCGGTAATGTCGCTGACGGTCAACAGCAGGGCCGGCTCGTCGTTGTCGGGCTGTTCGATCCGGCGGGCGTTGATGACCACGAAGCGGTCGATGCCATCGACGGTGCGCTGGGTCAGTTCGTAATCCCACAACTCGCGGTCGCGCGCGATGACGTCGGACAGGCGCTGGAGCAACGCCGTGTCCTTCCATGCACCATCGCCGATCTCGTTGAGCGGCGTGTTTTTACGACTTTCCGGATCGGAACCGTAGAGTTCGGCGAAAGCCGTATTGACCAGCAACGCGCGCAGATCGCCATCGAGCATGGCAATGGGCTCGCGCACCGCCTGCACGATGAGCTGCGAACGCTGCACCGCCTGGGCTACCTTGGATTCCGCGGCAAGGCGGATGGCGATCTGCCGTTCGGACACCACCACGACGATACCGAGAAGAAGAATCTGCGCCAGCGCGGCGACCAGCAGCACCGAGCGATTGTTCGAGGCGAGGCCCTCGGCATCGGCGCGCCGGGTGCTCAGCAGCCTGGATTCCTCTTCCAGCAGCTGCTTGACCTGCTCGCGGAAGGGAAACAGCTGCCGCGCATCTTCCATCGAGGCAAAGGCGCCGTCGCGGTCGCCCGCCTTGAGCCGCTGCAGTGCCTGGTCCGTCAGCACGATGCGCCCGTTGGTGATCGAATCGATCGCGCCCAGGCGGGTGAGCTGCTCGGCGTTGTCGCGCATCATCGTGCGCAGCGTGGCGAGGATCTCCGGTGCATTCTGGCGCGGCCCCAGGGCGCGCTCCTGAAGCACAGGCTCATCCGGTGCGCCGGCCAGGCGCGCGTAGATCGCCGCCTCGCTGCTGCGCAGGATCGCATCGAGCCGGTAGACGCTGGCCTTGATGTCGGCGGAGTGGGTGACCCAGTCGCGGGCGGCCAGGGCGTCATCCGTGCTGGAACGTGTGACGGCGTAGGGCAAGGCCACGATCACGAGCACGGCGGCAAGCAGGCCGACGAGTCGCCAGCGCAATCCGATGCGTTTGATCATGCCTTGGTCATCCCCACGACGACTCCTGCCCGGTTTAGGGCCCTCATTGTAGACGTGTATGGCATCAGGACGGCGCTTGAAGTCCGGGCATCGCTAAAACGAAGGCGGGCGTGCCACCACGACATCGCCGGACCAGTCAGACCGGTCCGGCGATGCGGGAGTGGCACACCCGCCCCATGGAGATCGCCTTAATGCCCAAGGCCCCGTGAAGAACCTGTGACGGTAGCGAAAAAGCCCTTTTAATTCGCCGACTTGCTCATCGAGTAAGGCAGCGCGTCGCCCCCCGTGGCCCAGTCCTTCGCCGGCGTGGCCTGCATCGAGAAATGCAGTTCGCCGCCGGCCACGATTTCCTCGTGGCGAATGAAGGTGCGGTTGAGCGGCTTGCCATTGAGCGTGACCTTGCCCACGTACGGATGGCCGGCATCCAGGTGGTCGGTGGACACAGTGAAGTGCTTGCCGTTGGAGAGATTCAGCGTGGCCTTGCCGACGAACGGACGACCGATCACGTACTGGTTGCTACCCGGCGCGACTGGATAGAAGCCCAGGGCCGTGAAGATGTACCAGGCCGACATCTGGCCGAGGTCGTCGTTACCCACCAGGCCCGTGGGGGTCGGCGTGTACTGGGTCTTCATGATCTGGGTCAGGCGCTCCTGCGTCTTCCAGGGCTTGCCGGCGTAGTCGTAGAGATAGGCCACGTGATGGCTGGGCTCATTGCCGTGGGCATACCAGCCGATGAGGCCGGTGATGTCTTCCACATGGGCGAACGACTTCGGATCGACCTTGGCCTCGAAGACTTCGTCGAGCTTCTTCGCGAAGGCATCGTTGCCGCCCAGTGCCTCGATGAGGGCGGCGACGTCCTGCGGCACATACCACGAGTACTGCCAGGCATTGCCTTCGGTGTAATCGCTGCCATAGGCCGCCGACGAGGGATCGAACGGCTCGCGGAACTGGCCGTCGCTCTTGCGGGCGCGCAGGAAACCGGTCTTGGTGTCGAAGCTGTTCTTCCAGTTGCCCGCGCGCTTCATGAAGGTGGCGGCGACGTCGTCCTTGCCCATGGCCTTGGCCATCTGCGCCAGCGACCAGTCGTCGAAGGCGTATTCAACGGTCTTCGACGCCGATTCGGGCTGGTGGTCGATCGCCACGTAGCCAAGCTTCATGTAGTCGTCGAGGCCGCCATAGGGGCCGTAGGTTGCGCTGGCGACCATGGCTTCCAGGGCCTTGTTGGCATCGTAGCCGCGAATGCCCTTCATATAGGCATCGGCGATCACCGGCACGGCGTGGTAGCCGATCATGCACCATGTTTCCATGCCCTGGTACGCCCACACCGGCAGGATGCCGAACGGACTGGCTTCGCGCGACGCAATGAGCGAGCTGACGAAGTCGTTGCTCTTCTCCGGCTCCAGCAGGGTCATCAGCGGCTGCTGTGCGCGGTAGACATCCCACAGCGACCACGTGGAGTGGAATTCGAAGCCCTTGGCCGTATGCACCTGGTTGTCCGGGCCGCGGTACTGGCCGTTGACGTCCATCGACAGGGTGGGCGAGAGCATCGCGTGGTACAGCGAGGTGTAGAACGTCTTGCGATCCTGCGCCGGGGCATCGAGGTCCACCACGGAGAGCACCTTCTCCCACTGCTGGCGGGCCTCGGCACGCCGCGTGTCGAAGTCGAAACCGGCGCCGTCCTGGTCGAGGTTGGCGATGGCGTTTTCCTCGCTCACCGAGGAAATGGCCATCTTCACCACCAGTGGCTGGGTCAGGTCACCAAAGTCGAACACGCCTTCCAGCGCACGGCCGCTCATGGCGTCCGTGTCGGTGCCACGGTTGCCCGGACCACCGAAGCCACGGTAAGGAATGTTCTCTTCGCGGTTCTTCAGGCTGCGCGAGACCAGCGGCTGGTTGAAGCGCATGGCGAAATACAGCTGGCGGCCGGGGGCCCAGCCGCGCGTGGTGCGGCCGCCGGTCACGGTGCCGTCGGCACGCACGCGCACGGACGACCACAGCACCTTGCCGTCGTAGTCGTAGATGCTCGGACGCAGGTCCATCAGCAGATGGGCCGGCTTGCCCTTGGGGAAGGTGTAGCGATGCCAGCCGATGCGGCGCCCGGCGGTCAGCTCGGCGCGCACGCCATAGTCGGCCAGGGTGACCGCGTAGTACCCTGCCTCAGCCTTTTCGCTTGTGTGGTCAAAACGCGAGCGGTAACCGCTACCGGGCTGGTCGGGGGTGCCGGGGTCCAGCTTCACGTCGCCGGCAATGGGCATGACCAGGAAGTCGCCCAGGTCGGAGTGGCCGCTGCCGGAGAAATGCGTATGGGAGAAACCGAGGATGCTCGTGTCGCCGTACTGATACCCGGCGGCCCACTTGTACGCGTGCTTGAAGTCCGGCATGGCCGTGTCCGGCGAGAGCTGGATCATGCCGAAGGGCACCGTGGCACCCGGGAAGGTATGGCCGTCACCACCGGTGCCGATCATGGGGTCCACCGCCTGGAAGGCGCTGGTCGGCTTGCCGCCGGAGGCCGCCAGGGCCAGGGCTGGCAGGGCCAGAGACAGGGCCGCGGCCAGCAGGCCTCGGCGCAGACGGGACGGACTCGACATCGGTGGCTCCCCTCGTTTGGACGCGTTGTATGTGGTCACGATCATTTGGATCGTGACAAACGCTCTGAAAGTAGCAAAGATGCCGCCGCATGGCATGTTGCAGTGCGTGATGCATCCCTGACCCTGCCGAGCGATCATCGCCCGGTTTAGATCGTTTGAAGGAGTAACGATGCCGAGGTCCACCCCGCAGCGCCGCAAGGTCACGCTAGCCGATATCGCCCAGGGATGCGACGTTTCGCGTGCCACCGTCTCGCTGGTGCTGCGCGGCAGCCCACTGGTCAACTCCGCCACCCGGGCCCGGGTGGAGGCCGAACTGAAGCGCCAGGGCTACGTCTATAACCGGGCGGCAGCCAACCTGCGCCGACGTACCTCCTCCAGCATCGGCCTGGTCGTCAACGACCTGGGCAACCCCTTCTTCGCCGAATTCGCGGCCGGCGCCGACGAGGCCCTGGCCAGCGCCGGCTACGTCACCCTGCTGGGCAATACCGGCGAATCGCCGGAGCGCCAGCAGGCGGTGCTCACCTCCCTGGTGGAGCACGGACCCGCCGGCATCATCCTTTCGCCCGCCGAAGGCAGCGACGGTGAGCGGGTGCTTTCGGCCGTGGGCATGCATACGCCCCTGCTGGTGTTCAACCGCGAACTGCCCGACAACGACGGCACCCATCGCTGGGACACCCTGGAGATGGACAACGAGCACGGTGCCCGCCTTGCGACGGAACACCTCATCGGCCTGGGTCACCAGCGCATCGCCTTCTTCGGCGGTCACCGCGACTCCAGCTCGGTGGAGCAGCGTCGCCGGGGCTATACGAGCGCCATGAAGGACGCCGGCCTGCCGGTGGAACCCAACTGGCTGATCGAAAGTGCCCCGACCCGCCTTGAAGCTGCCCGCCAGACCGGCGCGTTGTTTGCGCGCGATCCGGCCCCCACGGCAGCGGTCTGCTACAACGACGCCGTCGCGCTGGGCCTGATGCTGGGCCTCACGCGACGCGGACGCCGGCCGGGAGAGGATTTTGCCCTCACCGGCTTCGACGATGTCGCCGAATCTTCGGTATGCGTGCCGCCCCTGACGACCATCGCGGTAGACCCGCGAGGCCTCGGCCGGCGCAGCGCCGAACTCATCCTGCAACGATTGGGCAATCCCGAGACCGATACGGCCTATACGATCGCCCCCGTCCGGCTGGTGGTGCGCGAAAGCAGCTGCCCTCCGACTTCACCCTGACCCACAAGGAGCGCCCCATGGCCACCGGTCCCACGCCATTGCCCACCTCGTCGTCCGCGACAGGCTCCGGCGATACCCGCTACACCTATTTCCCGCTGGCGCTCGGCGTCATGACGACGATCTTCTTCATGTGGGGCTTCCTCACGTGCTTGAACGACATCCTCATCCCGCACCTGAAGGCCGTGTTCGAACTGAACTACGCCCAGGCCATGCTGATCCAGTTCACCTTCTTCGGCGCGTACTTCATCATGTCGCTGCCCGCCGGCCGCCTCGTGGCGTCGCTGGGCTACAAGAAGGGCATCGTTGCGGGCCTGATCATCGCGGGTATCGGCGCGGCGCTGTTCTGGCCGGCCGCCGGCATGCGCGTGTATGCCTTCTTCCTCGGCGCCCTGTTCATCCTGGCTACCGGCATCACGGTGCTCCAGGTGGCAGCCAACGCCTACGTGGCCCTGCTGGGTCCTGAGAAGACCAGCTCCAGCCGCCTTACCCTGGCCCAGGCGCTGAACTCGTTCGGCACCTTCCTCGCTCCGTTCTTCGGCGGTTTCCTGATCCTCTCCAACGAGGTCAAGAGCGGCGCCGACATCGCCAAGATGAACGCTGCCGAGCAGATCACCTACCGCGCCCACGAAGCCAGCGCCGTGCAGGGTCCGTACATCGGCCTGGCCGTGGTGCTCGTGCTGCTGGCCATCGGCGTGTACCTGTTCAACCTGCCCACCCTGCAGGAAACCACCGAGAAGGCCGACGACGGCCACCACTCGCTGATGGACGCCCTGAAGACCCCGCACGTGTTCTTCGGCGTGCTCGGCATCTTCTTCTACGTGGGTGGCGAGGTCTCGATCGGCAGCTTCATGATCAACTACCTGCAGCTGCCTGAGATCGGCAACATGTCGGGTGAGGTCGCCGCCAGCCATGTCGCCTTCTACTGGGGTGGCGCGATGGTCGGCCGCTTCATCGGCTCGGCCCTGCTGGCCAAGTTCTCGCCGCGCAAGCTGCTGGCCGCCTTCGCGGTCATCAACGCCCTGCTGGTCATCACCACGATGAGCACCACCGGCACGGTTGCCGTGTACAGCATCGTCAGCATCGGCCTGTTCAACTCGATCATGTTCCCGACGATCTTCTCGCTGGGTATCGAGCGCATGGGTCCGCTGACCGGCAAGGCATCGTCCCTGCTGATCATGGCCATCGTGGGCGGCGCGCTCATCCCCTGGATCCAGGGCGTGGTGGCCGATGCCATCGGCGTGCAGCACGCGTTCTTCATTCCGCTGATCTGCTACGGCTACATCCTGTTCTACGGCCTCAGTGGCTCGAAGATCCGCAATCTTCCGGTCGCGACCCGCTGATACCTCCCCATGACGGCGACCGGCCCTTGCGCCGGTCGCCGCGTTTTTTCTTCCATCCTCGCCCCAAGGACACGCCGTTCGCATGTCTTCTATCCTCTGCTTCGGCGAGGCGCTGATCGATTTCCACGCACAGCCCCAGGGCGGCGCCGGTCAGCCTCCCGCCTTCGTTCCCTTCGCCGGCGGCGCACCCGCCAATGTCGCGGTCGCCGCGGCCCGTCTCGGTGCGCAGGCCCGCTTTGCCGGCATGCTCGCGCGCGACATGTTCGGCGACTTCCTGCTCAAGAGCCTCACCGACCTCGGTGTCGGCACGGACGATGTCGCCCGTACCGACGAGGCACGCACCGCGCTGGCCTTCGTCGCCCACGACGACAAGGGCGATCGCAGCTTCAGCTTCTATCGTCCGCCCGCGGCTGATCTGCTGTTCCGTCCCGAGCACTTCCGCAACGAAGCGTTCGACGATCTTGCCGTCTTCCACGTCTGCTCCAACTCGCTGACCGAGGCTGCCATCGCCGCCACCACGGTGGAAGGCATGCGCCGCGCCCGCGCCGCCGGCGCGCTGGTCAGCTTCGACATGAACCTGCGCCCGGCGCTGTGGCCCAAGGGCGAAGACCAGCTCCCGCGCCTGTGGGAAACGCTGTCCGAAGCCGACGTCATCAAGCTCAGCGCCGAAGAATTCGCCGTTCTGCATGAGGGGGCCGGTTCCGACGAGGCCGTACTCAAGCGCCTGTGGGAAGGCCATGCCCGCCTACTGCTGGTCACCGATGGTGCCGAGCCGATGCGTTGGTTCACCCGTACGGCCAGTGGCGTCATCAAGGGTTATCGCGTGGACGCCGTCGACACGACCGCGGCCGGCGATGCCTTCGTGGGCGGCCTGCTCGCCCGCCTGGCCTCCGAGGGCGTCACCCTCGACAAGCTCGACGCGCTGGTCGCCGACGGCGATCGCCTGAGCGACCTCATTCGTTTCGCCGCTGCCTGTGGCGCGATCACCGCCACGCACAAAGGCTCGTTCACCGCCATTCCCGACCAGGCCGAAGTCAAGGCCTTCATGGAGAAGCACGCATGACGAACGTACCCCTTCCCGATTTCCATTCCGTCGATGTCCTGCGCGACCATGTCGCGAAGACCATGGCCTTCTACAAGCCGAACGAGGTCGATCCGGCCGGCGGTTTCTTCCAGTACTTCAAGGACGACGGCACGGTCTACGACCGCAGCCATCGCCACCTGGTGTCGAGCACGCGCTTCGTGTTCAACCATGCCATGGCCTACCTCGAGTTCAAGAAGCCCGAGGACAAAGATCTCGCCATGCACGGCCTGAAGTACCTGCGCGAAGTGCATCGCAATCCTGAAACCGGCGGCTATGCCTGGACCATTCAGGACGGCAAGCGCGACGATCAGATGAACCACTGCTACGGGCTGGCCTTCATGCTGCTGGCCTACTCCTGTGGCGTGAAGGTGGGCTTCGACGAAGCCCGCGCCTGGCAGGGCGAGATCTGGGACCTGCTCGAAAAGCGCTACTGGGAGCCGGACTACGGCCTGTACCGCGACGAGGCCGACAAGGACTGGAACTTCACCGGTTACCGCGGCCAGAACGCGAACATGCATATGACCGAGGCCATGATCGCCGCGTGGGAAGCCACGAAGGACGACCGCTACCTCGACCGCGCCCTGCTGCTCGCCGAGAACATGACCCAGCGCCAGGCCGCCCTCACCGAGCAGAAGCTCGTGTGGGAGCACTACCACCAGGACTGGACGGTTGATCTCAAGTACAACCTCGACAATCCCAAGCACCTGTTCCGCCCGTGGGGCTTCCAACCGGGTCACCAGACCGAGTGGGCCAAGCTGCTCATGATGCTGGAGCGCTACACCAAGGGCACGCCGCGCCATAAGGCATGGCTGGTGCCGACCGCGAAGCATCTGTTCGACGTTGCGCTGGACAAGGCCTGGGACAAGCAGTACGGCGGCATCGCCTATGGCTTCGCTCCCGAGGGCGAGGTCTGCGACGACGACAAGTATTTCTGGGTGCAGGCCGAATCGCTCGGCGCCGCGCAGCTGCTGTTCGAAACCACCGGCGAGAAGCAGTACGACGAGTGGTACGAGAAGATCTGGGCGTACAGCTGGGAGCACTTCGTCGACCACAGGTACGGCGCGTGGTACCGCATCCTCAAGCGGAACAACGAGAAGTACGACGACGAGAAGAGCCCCGCCGGCAAGACCGACTATCACACCATGGGCGCTTGCTATGAAGTGATGGCGTCGCTGCGTCGGATGCAGGGAAAGTAAGTAAGCTCGTAAAACGACAGGCCGGCCAACCGCCGGCCCGTCGTTCCTGCGAAAGCAGGAACCCAGCGCCCCGGTTCACCAGTAAACACCGCCACGTTTCATCGGCTCGTGTGTAGGTGGCCTTCTCGCGAGAACCTATTGCACCGCACTGGGTCCCTGCTTCTGCAGGGACGACGTCAGGGGTAGGCAGGGCATCGCCATCTCGCAACCCGTCGTTCCTGCGAACGCAGGAACCCAGCGTCCCGGTTCACCAGTAAACACCGCCACGTTTCATCGGCTTGTGTGTAGGCAACCCTCTCGCGAAAACCTAGCGCACCGCACTAGGTCCCTGTTTTCACAGGGACGACGTGAGGGGTAGGAGGGGAACCGCCATCTCGCAACTCGTCGTTCCGGCGAAAGCAGGAACCCAGCACCCCGGTTCACCAGTAAACACCGCCACGTTTCATCGGCTCGTGTGTAGGTGGCCCTGTCGCGACAATCGATTGCACCGCACTGGGTCCCTGCTTCCGCAGGGACGACGTCAGGGGTAGGCAGGGCATCGCCATCTCGCAACCCGTCGTTCCTGCGAACGCAGGAACCCAGCGTCCCGGTTCACCAGTAAACACCGCCACGTTTCATCGGCTTGTGTGTAGGTAACCCTCTCGCAAAAACCCACCGCACCGCACTGGGTCCCTGCTTTCGCAGGGACGACGTGAGGGGTAGGTGGGGAGCTGCAATCTCATAGCCCGTCGTTCCTGCGAACGCAGGAACCCAGCGCCCCGGTTCACCAGTAAACACCGCCACGTTTCATCGGCTCGTGTGCAGGTAACCCTCTCGCAAAAACCTATTGCAACGCACTGGGTCCGAAGCGTTCGCAGGGACGACGTGAGGGACACTATGGATTAATGACCGTCCACCACCGGTAGCTCAATGGCACTCGCCTGTCCCGGCGCATGCCACACCTGCTGCGTGGCCCTGACGTAATCCGACGGCTTCGCAAAGAAGATGTTCGGCACGAACGTCTGCGGGTTGCGGTCGTAAAGCGGGAACCACGACGACTGCACCTGCACCATTACGCGATGCCCCGGCAGGAAGGTGTGGTTCACCGTGGGCAGGCCGAAGCGATATTGCAACGGCGTGTTCGGTGTCAGCGCCTTCCCTTCCGAGAAACCCTCGCGATAGCGGCCACGGAAGATATCCATCGACACGCTCAGCTCATAGCCGCCCATCGTTGGCGTCGTGGCATCCGTATCCGGATACACGTCGATCAGCTTCACCACCCAGTCGCTGTCGGTGCCACTGGTGGACGCGTACAGGTTCACCTGCGGCGCACCGGCCACGCGCAACGGCGTCTTCAACGGCTCGGTAACGTACGTGAGTACATCCGGCCGGCCATCGACGAAACGCTGGTCCTGTACCAGCCAGGTCGTCCACGACTGGCGATCAGCGAAGTGCACGGGGCGCGGCACATACGGCACCGGCTTGGCCGGGTCGGAAACGTACTCGTCGTATTTCGCGGCATCGGCCGCCGGCGCCGTAAACGACAGCCCGCCGTTGGCTTCCAGGTACAGCGGCTTCGTGCCCTTGGCCTGCGGCCAGGATGTGAAGCGATCCCAGTGGTTCTCGCCCGTGTTGTAGATGAACACCGGCGGCGTCTTCGCCTTGGGCGCACCGTCCACCAGGTATTGGTTGAAGAACGGAAGCAGTACGTCGCGACGGAACTGCAACGCGGTATCGCCGTCCCAGTTGAGCGCACCGAGCGATGCACCGCCATAGTTCACCTGACTATGCCGCCACGGCCCCATCACCAGATAGTTCATCGTATTGGTGGTGTCCTTCGGCTCCACGGCCTCGTAGCTGTGGATGGCGCCCCACATGTCTTCCTGGTCCCACAGGCCCTGGATCCACATGGTGGGCACCTTCAGCGGCTGCTTCGCCATCACCTTGTCCAACGCCTGTCCCTGCCAGAACGCATCGTAGGCCGGATGCTCGCTGACTTTCCGCCAGTAGGGCAGCGAATCGATACCTGCGGCACGCGCATAGTCGCCGGCCGAGCCCGCCCGCAGGAAATTGGTGTAGTCGTCATAGCCCTGGCGCTGCACCGGCCAGCCCTTGCCCTGCTTCGCCGTCTGACCGGTGAAGTAGTCGAAGTTGGTCTGCCGGAAGGCGCCGTAGTGGAACCAGTCGTCGCCCATCCAGCCATCCACCATCGGGCTTTCGGGGGCGGCGACCTTGAGCGCGGGGTGCGGATTGACCAGGGCCATCACCACGGTAAAGCCCTCGTACGAGGAGCCGAGCATGCCGACCTTGCCGTTCGATTCCGGCACGTTCTTCACCAGCCAGTCGATGGTGTCGTAGGCATCGGTGGAGTGGTCCACTTTCGTGTCGTTGAGCGGCCCGCGCAGGGGGCGGGTCATCACGTAGTCGCCCTCGGAGCCATATTTGCCACGCACGTCCTGGAAGACGCGGATGTAGCCGGCATCAACGAACACCTCGTCACTCTGCGGCAGCAGGTTGCGCATGCTGGGCGAGTCGACCCGCTCGGTCCGGCCGTCGGCGTCGTAGGGGGTACGGGTAAGCAGGATGGGTGCGCGATGGGCCCCCTTGGGCACCACGATCACGGTATGCAGCTTCACGCCATCGCGCATCGGGATCTCGACCACGCGTTTCACGTAGTCGTTGGCGCTGGTGGAGGCTTTGTAGTCCGCCGGAATATCCGGCGTCATCGGCGCCGTCTGCGCCAGGGCAAGCGAAGGGGACACGGCCAGGGACAAGGCGAGCATGGCGGGCAACGGGCGAAGCGATATCGACATGGCGATTCCTGCTGTCTGGGACGAAACCCTCCTAGCCTGCCCCAAGCTGAACGCCACCACCATCGTCATAGGTCATGCCCCGGCGAATCGTGGGCAATAAAAAACCCGCCGCGCCCCTTACGAGACGCGGCGGGTTCGGATGAGGCGTATTACTGCTGACCGGCGGTCGAAGCAGCAGCCGGGGCGGCCGTCGAGGCAGCAGCCGGAGCGGCGGTCGAGGCAGCAGCCGGGGCTTCAGCCGGGGCGGCAGCGGCGGTCGAAGCAGCAGCCGGAGCGGCAGCGGCGGTCGAGGCGGCGGCCGGAGCGGTGTTGGCCGAGTCGTCGGTCTTGTTGCAGCCCGAGAGCGCGGCAACGGCGGCGAAAGCAAGAACAGTGATCGAAGCGAGCTTCATGGGTTACTCCTCATTCGTTATTTATGGATGCAAGCGCGGCGTCGGTTACCCCTCGGGACGATGGGCCCTCCACGGCTTTCGCCGCGCCTGCTGGCAGATCAATGTAACACCCCTGGGCGCCCCCATCGGAGACAGGGACGCAAAGGATTCAATCGTGAAGCGAGTTCCCGCCGCAAGGCCTGAACGCGTTCACGACTATTTTCAGAGGAATTGCGTCGCCGCGCACGCGGGCGCCTCGCCGACTTGTCATCCTCAAGTGGCGCTTTATACCCTGAATGACGGTTCCCTGGGAAGCGGAAGGATCGCCATCATCAACGGTATCCGGCCTTTTCCGCCTGCGGGCATGATTCGCGTGCCGCATTCGCGCCATGCGTCCCCCGCAGACCTGTTATCGCCGAAGGCGCATCGGCTCACGCCTGAACGGCCGGCCGTCCTGCGAAACGGTAGCGAGAGTTGCCACGACACGGTTGCGAAGAAACGCGCCTGGCAGCCCTCTTTGGCGCACTAGCCGGCCATTTCTGCCGCTTGGGTCCGCGCCCGGCCGGCAGTGATCGTGCTGCCGATCGACGCGGCCACGATAAAGCCGATGGCGATCCATTGACTGGCGGAAAGGTGCTCTCCCAGGAGGAGCAGGGCAAGCAGGGAGGCAACGGCGGGCTCAAGGCTCACCATCACCCCGAAGGTTTCGCTGGGCAGGCGCTTCAGCGCCGCCATCTCCAGCGTCATCGGAATGGCGCTGGACACAATCGCCACGCCGACACCGGCCACAAGAATGTACGGATCGAGCAGACTGCCACTGGCGTGCATGACCCCATACGGCACGACCACGAGGCTCGCCACCACCAGGCCGAGGGAGACGGAGTGACCTGCATGCAGGTGCCCTGTCCGCTTGCCGAAAAGGATATAGAGCGCCCAGCAGACCGCGGCACCCATGGCGCAAAGCACGCCGGTACGATCCAGCGCGCTGTCATGAGTGAGTGGCAGCAGCATCAGCAGGCCGGCAATGGCACAGGCCAGCCATATGAAATCCACCGCGCGACGGGACGACAACATCGCCACCGCCAGCGGGCCGCTGAACTCGATGGCCACGGCGATGCCGAATGGAATCGTCCGCAGTGCCATGTAAAAGAGCAGGTTCATCACGCCCAGCGTGAAACCGTAACGGGCAATCGAGATCGCGTCGCGACGGGTGAGCGGCCAGCGCCACGGACGCCAGAACAGCAGCAGCACCACGGCCGAGAAACCCACGCGCATGGCCGACGTGCCTTCGGCACCGACCAGTGGGAAAAGCTTCTTGGCGAACGAGGTGCCGATGCACAACGAGGTGATCGAGCCCAGGACGGCCAGCGCCGGAAGCCAGGTGGAAGTGCGTAGCGTGTTCATCATGAACCTGTGGGGACCTGCCTCGATAGGCGCGGTCGCGGGGAAGCGCCGGCCGGGAACCGCGAAGATGAAGCCTCGGTACCTCAATGCGCAAGCATTCCGGTCAAGCCTGCTGACAATATAGACTAATGGTCTTCATAAGACATATAGTCTCCACCGACGACTTCGGTATCTCCCCCATGACGACACTCCCCGACTTCAGCCTCGAAACCTATTTTTCGCGCTGGGAATTCGCCGCGCGCTACCACCTCACGGCCTCCGATGCGCAGTCCATGAGCCTGGCGGAACTGCTTGACCTGGCGACGCCGGACGACCGGGAGGCTTTCGAACGGCTGCATCTGGGCTACACGCAGACCTATGGCGCACCCGCCCTGCGCGAGGAGATCGCCAGCCTCTACGCCGACCGCCTCCCCGGGGACATCCTCTGCTTCGCGGGCGCGGAAGAAGGCATCTACATCGCCATGCGCGTCCTGCTGGAACCGGGTGACCATGCCATCGTGGTCACCCCCAACTACCAATCGGCGGAAACGGTGCCGCTCGCGATCTGCGAAGTGACCGGCGTAGCGCTCGATCCCGACGACCACTGGTCGCTCGATATCGACCGTGTCGCTGCGGCTATCCGGCCCAACACACGGCTGGTGTCGATCAACTTTCCGCACAATCCCACGGGCAAGATCCTCGAACGGGAGCGTTTCGATGCACTGGTCGAGCTGTGTCGCAAGCATGGCCTGTGGCTTTTCAGCGACGAGGTCTACCGACCGCTGGGGCCCACGGGCACGATCCACCTGCCCGCGGCGGTGGATGTCTACGAACGCGGGCTGTCGCTGGGGGTGATGTCGAAAGCCTATGGGCTGCCGGGGCTGCGCATCGGCTGGATCGCGTGCCGCGATCGTGACCTGCTGCAACGCATGGAGCGTTACAAGCATTATCTTTCAATCTGCAATGCCGGGCCCTCGGAGCAGCTGGCGCTGATTGCCCTCAAGGCGCGGGAGACGATCCTGTCGCGCATCCGCACGTTGCTCGATGCCAATCTCGTCCACCTGGACAGGTTCTTCGCCCGCTGGGCGGATCGCTTCGAGTGGTATCGCCCCGATGGCGGCTGCATCGCATATCCACGTTATCTGGGTAGCGAAGGGGTGGATGCGTTCGCGGCGAAGCTGGTGGAGACCTCCGGCGTCCTGCTGCTGCCGGCAACCCACTATGCCTCCGCCCTGCTGCCAACTCCCACCGACCGCTTCCGTATCGGCTACGGCCGCGCGGACTGCGCCGAAGCCCTGGCCGCCCTCGACACCTATCTACACCTGTAGGAGCGCGCCTCGCGCGCGACCGGTTCTCGCGATGACAGGCATCTCGCCTCAACCGGTCGCGCGCAAGGCGCGCTCCTACAGGGAGGGTCAGGCCATCGAGTTCAGTTCACCCAGCACATCGTCGGGCAACACCATATCCACCGCCGCCAGGTTCTCCCGCAGGTGCCCCACCGACGATGTACCCGGAATCAGCAGCAGATTGGGCGAGCGGTGCAGCAGCCACGCCAACGCCACCTGCATCGGCGTCGCTTCCAGGCGCTTCGCCACGTTCGACAACGTTTCGGACTGCAACGGCGAGAACCCACCCAGCGGGAAGTACGGCACGTAGGCGATACCCAGCTCGTGCAAGGTATCGATCAACGACTCATCATCCCGCTCCACGAGGTTGTACTGGTTCTGCACGCAGACCACTGGCGCGATGGAGCGCGCTTCCTGCACCTGCGCCAGCGTGGCATTGCTTACGCCCAGATGCCGGATGAGTCCCTTGCGCTGCAACTCGGCCAGCGCCGTGAACTGCTTTTCGATGGAGCCTTCGCTGGGCTTGTGGATATCGCCCATGATGCGCAGGTTCACCACGTCGAGCACGTCGACACCGAGGTTGCGCAGGTTGTCGTGGACGCCCTGCTCCAGCTGCGCTGGTTCCTGCGCCGGAAGCCACGAGGCATCGTCACCACGTACGGCACCAAGCTTGGTGACGATGGTGAGGTTGTCCGGATAAGGACCCAGGGCTTCGCGAATGAGGCGGTTGGTGACATGCGGGCCATAGAAATCGCTGGTATCGATATGGTCGACGCCGGCGGCAACGGCCTCGCGCAGCACCGCCAGGGCACCCGCGTGATCCTTCGGCGGCCCGAACACCCCTGGACCCGCCAGCTGCATGGCGCCATAGCCCATGCGCTTCACCTGACGGCCGCCCAGCGACCAGGTACCTGCTTTGTTGAGATCGGTCATGACTCGCTCCGGTATGAGTGGACGGAGCGAAAGATAGGTATTGACCACTCCCCCGATAATCCGGTCGAATCGGCACGGGCTGTACGGAATCCCGAACAATGAACGCCGATCCGCAAGACCTGCTCGCCTTCCTCGCCGTGGTCCGCGCCGGTGGCTTCCGCGAGGCCGCGCGCTCTACCGACACCTCCGCCTCCCGGCTCAGTGAGGCGGTACGCCGACTCGAAACCCGGCTGGGCGTGCGGCTGCTCAACCGCACGACGCGCAGCGTGGCGCCCACCGAAGTCGGCGCACGCCTGGTCGAGCGGCTGACGCCGGCACTCAACGAGGTAGAAGCCGCCCTCGACGTCGTGAACCTCTATCGCGACCGACCGGCGGGAACCCTGAAACTCAACGTTCCCGCCAACGTGTCACGCACGGTACTGGGCCCGATCCTCGTGCCCTTCCTGCGGATGTATCCCGATATCCGCGTCGAGGTGGTCGTGGAAGACAGCTTCGTCGACCTGATGGCCGCCGGATGCGACGCAGGCATCCGCTATGACGAACGGCTGGAGCAGGACATGATCGCCCTGCCGATCGGTCCGCGCACGCAATGTCTGATGGCGGCCGCCGCACCTTCGTATCTGGCGGTGCACGGTACGCCCAGGCACCCAGGCGACCTGCTGCACCATGCCTGCCTGCGCGGGCAGTTCTCTGGTGGCGCGATGCCGCCATGGGAGTTCGAACGCGACGGGGAAATCCTGCGTGTCGATCCGAAGGGGCCGCTGGTCGTTCGCCAGGGTGCCGCGTTCGACCTCGCGGTGCATGCCGCCGTCGAGGGACTGGGCATCATCCGCCTGTTCGAGGACTGGCTGAAGCCTTACCTGGACAGCGGCGCGCTGGTGCCCGTGCTCATGGACTGGTGCCAGGTTTTCAGCGGGCCGTTTCTCTATTACCCCGGCCGCAACCACCTGCCTTCACCTTTGCGCGCCTTCGTCGACTTCGTAAGAGCCACCCCTTCCCTGTAGGAGCGCGCCTTGCGCGCGACCGGTTATCACGATGACCAACATTCTCGCCTCGACCGGTCGCGCGCAAGGCGCGCTCCTACAGGGGTTTTCGCTTTGACAGGGCGCGGCTCAGGGTATCGAAGATCTTCTTCTCCGACGACTGCGCCACGTTGAAACGAAGGAAATTACCCGCGCTCAGCGACTGACTGAATGCGTTGCCCGGCGCCAGCACCACGCCTTCGCGAAGACACGCGCGCGCAAGATCACCCGCATCGCGCCCTTCCGGCAGGCGACACCACAGGAACATCCCCGCCTGCGGCACCAGCCACGGCTCGATATCGAGCGGACGCAGCCGGGCAATGGTGCGCTCACGCGCTTCGGCGAGGCGGTGGCGGATCGACTCCATGTGCTTGCGATAACCGCTGTCGGTAAGCGCCATCAACAGGATGTCGGAGGCCAGACGACCCCCACCAAACGTGGTCGCGAGCTTCAGGTCGATCAGGCTGTCGATCCAGTCGGCCCGGGCCGCAATGCAGCCACAGCGTAGCGACGCCGAAATCGTCTTGGAGAAACTGCCGATCAGGATCACCCGCGACAACCCGTCGAAGGCCGCCAGCCGTGGCGCATGCGTGGTCTCGAAATCCGCGAAGATATCGTCCTCGACGATCACCATGTCCGCGCGCTCGGCCAGCTTCAGCACGCGATGCGCCGTGACGGGGGAGAGCACGGCGCCCGTGGGGTTATGCAGCCCTGAATTGGTGATGTAGACGCGCGGCGAGTGCTCCTGCAACACCGCTTCGAATACGTCGATGTCCGGACCTGTCGCCGTATACGGCACACCGATGACATTCACCCGATGCGCCTTCAGCAGCGCATGGAAATTGAAGTAGCACGGATCGTCCACCACTACGGTATCGCCCGGTTCCAGCAGGAACCGGCATACCAGGTCGATGGAATGCGTACCCGACTCGGTGAGCATCAGTTGCTCGGGCGAGGCATCGACGCCAGTGGCCGCGATACGCCTGGACAGCAACTGGCGCAGCTCGGCCGGCCCCAGCGGCGATGCGTAATCGGTAAGCATCGGCGTATCGGCACGCGCGGCCGCACGCAGGGCACGACGCATGCCCTCTTCGTACATCCAAGAGGACGGCAGCCAGCCGCAGCCGGGTTTCAGTACATCCGCACCGGTCTCCAGCGCCTGCCGCGACATCCACAGCGGATCGATCTCACGATCGAGCCGCGGCCCGATATCCGCCAGCGACAACGGCGCGGCCGCACCCGTGACATAGAACCCCGAACCCGGCCGCGACGCGATCACACCTTCGCTGGCCAGCCGCTCGTAAGCCTCGACTACCGTGGACACGGACAGCTCCATGGCCTTGGCCTGCGCCCTCACCGAGGGCAGCCGCGTGCCGGGCCCATAGGTGCGCGAAGCAATGCCCGCACGCACTGCCGTCACCACCGCCTCGATCCGGGTATCTCCACGCCTCATGACACTTCTCCGAAACTGTACTGCCATTGATACCAAACAGTTTCCTCCAATTGTACTCAACCGTGCCTTGGGAAGCGCCGCTGCGAGTGGTCCACTGGACACTACTCAAAGGAGCAGGTCATGGAAAAGTCCACTAGCGGATGGCTCAACGGCATGATGGGCGTGGCCATCTTCGCCGGCTCGATGCCCGCCACCCGCGCCGCCGTGGTCGAGCTCGACCCGTATTTCGTCACCGCGGGCCGCGCCACGATTGCCGCCCTGCTGGCGCTTTGCCTGCTGATGGGCTTGCGCGAGCGCCGCCCGGGCCGCCGCGATCTCTCTTCACTGGCCATCGTGAGCGTGGGCGTCGTGCTGGGCTTTCCCCTGCTGACCTCGCTGGCGCTGCAACACATCTCGGCCGCCCATTCGCTGGTGTTCCTGGGCCTGTTGCCGCTGTGCACGGCCTTGTTCGGCGCGCTGCGTGGCGGCGAGCGCCCGCGTCCCGCGTTCTGGCTGTTCTCCATTGCCGGTGCTGCCTGCGTGGTGGGCTACGCCCTACGCGATGGTGTGGCCTCGTCGCTTCAGGGCGACCTGCTGATGCTGCTGGCCGTGGTCGTCTGTGGCATGGGCTATGCCGAAGGCGGCAGCCTGTCGCGCAAGCTCGGCGGCTGGCAGGTGATCAGCTGGGCGCTGGTGTTGGCCCTGCCCGTGATGCTGCCGATGTTCGTCCTCACCCTGCCCGCCTCCCCCGGCAGCGTGTCCTCATCGGCATGGATCGGCCTGGCCTACATCTCCGTCTTCAGCATGCTGATCGGCTTCATCTTCTGGTATCGCGGCCTCGCGCAAGGCGGCATCGCGGCGGTAGGCCAGCTGCAATTGCTGCAACCATTCCTCGGCCTCGGCCTCGCGGCACTGCTGCTGCACGAAACCGTAAGCTGGGCGATGCTTGTGGTTACGCTTGGCGCTGTCGTCTGCGTGACTGGTGCGCGGCGCTTTGCGAGATAACCCGTTCACACGCTTCCCGGTTCGCTCAGCCGCCTAACAGGCGCCGGGTCATCAACGATGTCATGTCTCGGCGACCATCCACGATCAGATAGATAACGACCCGGTTTTCGTGGACGCGATAGATCCCCCGGTACGGCTTGAAGGTGGTCTGGCGATATTCCTTGATACCGAGTGCCAGGAGTTCTTTGGGATGGCTACCACCCTCTGGAAACCGGGCGAGTTGCTCTACCGCCGTCATCAACTGATCCAGGACGTAGTTGGCATTCGCTACACAGTCGAATTCCGCGATGTAGTCGTGAATCGATTCCAGGTCCTGTTCCGCACCCTGGCTCAGCAGGACGTCGTAAGAGCCTCGTCGAGCCGGCATCAGTCCGCGACACGCTTCGCACGCAGACGTGCCACCACATCTGCCACTGGCTTGACCTTGCCGGCGACCACTTCCTGGTTACCCAGAGCGAGGACCTTCAGCAGGGCCAGGACCTCCTGCGTTTCCTCGAAAGAAGCCACGTCCTGAATAACGGCCTTGGCTTCGCCATTCTGGGTGATCACCAGCGGTTCGCGCTGCTCCGCCAACTGGGCCAGAACCTCGGCTGCATTGGCTTTGAGGTAGCTGATCGGCTTCACCTGAGACGAGTAGCGCATGGGTAGACCCCGGACTGATATGGACTTAATTTAGTCCTTTAATAGTCCTTCATCAAGTCGACACCGCCCGTGCCCAGGCACGCAAAGGGCCCTCCCGGCAGGGAAAGCCCTTTCGTACAAGCTACGGCCCATCGACGACCGGCAACCCTATCGCGCTTGCCTGATCTCCCGAACGCAGCACAGTCACCGTCGCCGGGCGGTAATCCTCCGCCTTCGCATTGAAGATGTTCGGCACGAAGGTCTGTGGATTGCGGTCGTAAAGCGGGAACAAGGTGGACTGCACCTGCACCATGATCCGGTGTCCCGGCTGGAACACATGGTTCACGTTGGGCAGTTCGAACCGGTAGCGCTGCGGCTGGTTGGCCGGAATCGCCGCAGGGTGTTCGAAACTCTCCCTGTACCGCCCGCGGAAGATATCCAGCGCGATAGGCAGTTCGTACCCGCCCATCGTCGGGTCGGAAGGCACCTGCGGTGGGTACACGTCGATCAGCTTCACGATGACATCGCCATCGGTGCCCGTCGTGATCATATGCATGTCCGCCACGGGAGTGCCCTGCACCCGTACCGGTGATTTAAGTACCGGTGTCTCGTATACCAGCACATCCGTACGGCCATCGACGAAGCGCTGGTCGGTCACCAGCCACTTGCTCCAGGGCACATAGCCCGCGTACGTCGATCCATAGCCAAAAAACGGATCGAGCACGGGGCGCGGCAGGAAAGGCACGGGTCGTGCCGGATCGCTGACATAGCTGTCAC
Source organism: Luteibacter anthropi (assembly GCF_023699965.1). Classification (NCBI taxonomy): domain Bacteria; kingdom Pseudomonadati; phylum Pseudomonadota; class Gammaproteobacteria; order Lysobacterales; family Rhodanobacteraceae; genus Luteibacter; species Luteibacter anthropi. The sequence continues at coordinate 2,435,340 of NZ_CP077072.1, read as the reverse complement.
CGGCCTGCGCTTCCGTAGGCGCCGTAAACGACAGGCTGCGATCTTTGCCCAGGTACAGCGGTTTCAACCCCACAGCACAGCCCTTGTCGCACGCGACCGGCCAGTCCGGGAAATGATCCCAATGGCTTTCGCCCGTGTTGTACACGGAGACATGCGCCAGCTTCGCCGTTGCACCGCCCCGCAGATACTGGTTGAGAAACGGCAGCACCATGTCGCGGTTGTACTCAAGCGCGGTATCGCCCGACCACTTCAACGGCCCCAGCGTATAACCGATGCCATTGACCTGGCTGTGCGACCACGGCCCCAGCACCAGCCAGTTGTTGGACGCATGCCCTGCGGCCTTCAATGCAAGCCACGCATGGTTCGCGCCCCACATGTCTTCCTGGTCGTAGAGGCCCTGCTCCCACAGCGTGGGCACCGACGAGGGATGGGCCGCCAACAGGCGGGCGAGATCCTGCCCCTGCCAGAAGGCGTCATAGGCAGGATGCTCCATCATGCGACTGACGAAGGGCAGTTTGTCGAGGCCACGACTGCGGATGTAATCGCCCGTGGAGCCTGCGCGCAGGTATTCGTCGTATTTGTCGAAGGTGTCGCTGGGCGTGACCACGCCCGGCCCTTGCTGCACCGTCTGCATGTGTACGTAGCCGAGCATCATGTTGCGGAAGGCACCGTAGTGGAACCAGTCATCGCCCATGTAGGCATCGATGACGGGGCTCTCCGGCACCGCCGCCTTCAGCGCCGGATGCGGGTCGAGCAGGGCCATCGCCACGGTGAAGCCTTCGTACGACGAGCCGATCATGCCCACGTTGCCGTTCGATTCCGGCACATGTTTCACCAGCCAGTCGATGGTGTCCCAGGCGTCGGTGACGTGATCTACCTTCGTCGGGTTCAGCGGCCCACGCACGGGCCGCATCATTACGTACCTGCCCTCGGAGCCGTACTTGCCGCGCACATCCTGGTAAACACGGATATAGCCCGCTTTCACGTATACCGCATCGCTGTGCGTCAACGCGGAAAGCATGGTCGAGGCCTTCTCGTTGCCCGTGCGTTCCTCGGCGTTGTATGGCGTACGGGTGAGCAGGATGGGCGCATCGTGCGCCCCCTTGGGCAGCATGATGATCGTCTGCAGCTTCACCCCATCGCGCATGGGGATCATCACCACGCGCTTGACGAAATCCTGCCCGCCGGGGATCACGTCCTCGAAGGTCTTCGGTATGTCATTGGTCCCCACCAGCCCCTGCGGTGGCGGATCGGCCGGCGCCGCCGTGGCCATGACTGGCACGATTGCGGCAAGGAAACACAGCAAACGCACTTTCCCCTGAGTCATCCCCATACACTCATCCTGTGGTTGCGGAAGCGACCGAATCGGTCAGCGAACGATTTAGCCATGGGTCGCGGGCAGGCGACAGCTAAAAACGCTAATGGGTCCCATAAGTTGCCGTTAACCGTGGGCATCATCGGCGGTGGTGACGTCCCCCATCCCCCATAAGTCATCTTTATCTGCCCATGCCGCCCGACTTAAGAATGGCTAATCCCTCCCCCGACGCGTCCCCGCGCAAGGTGATGCCCATGGGCGTCCGACTCGACATCGCGCTGTTGCGTAACTTCGTCGCCATCGCCGATGCCACGGCGATGAGCCGCGCCGCCGAGCATGTCGGTCGCACGCAGGCCGCCCTCAGCCAGCAGCTGAAGAAGCTGGAACAGGCGGTGCAGCAGCCGCTGATGATCCGTACCGGACGCGGCGTGGTGCTCACCACGCATGGCGAGCGACTTCTGGCCCACGCGTACAAGATCCTCCGTGTCCACGACGATGCCGTGGCCGAACTCACCGGCGATGCACTTTCAGGGCGGCTACGCTTCGGCTGCCCCGACGACTACGCGCGCATCTTCCTTCCCGGCCTGCTGCAAAGCTTCGCCCGCCAGCATCCCCAGGTATTCATCGAAGTGGTGTGCGCACCGACACCGCGCCTGCTGGAACGCCTGAAAGACCAGTCGCTGGATATCGCCATCGTGTCGCAGCCGGACAGCCCCGAGCGCGAACAATTCCTGCGCTGCGAGCCTTTCGTGTGGGTGGGAGGCAAGGGTAGCGAGGCGTTCCGGCTGGACCCGCTGCAACTGGCACTCTCGGACCCCGATGCGCTGGACCACATCGCGGCCACGACCAGCCTGGAGCGTGAGGGACGCAGCTATCGCGTTGCCTATGCCAGCGGCAGCGTGGCCGGCCTGACGGCCGTGGTGCGCTCGGGGCAGGCCATCACCGTGATGACGCTGACCGGCGTACCGCCGGACTTGCAGGTGCTGCCGCCTTCCAGCGGACTACCGCCGCTTCCCTCGGTGGGCATTACCGTGCAGACGGCAGGAAGTCATCATTCCCGCCTGCTGGAATGCTTTGAGGAACACATACGCGATGTACTTCCCGCGCTCTGATGCTTGCATGCGAAAAGATCGCGTGTAAAAACACAACGAAAGCCAAATAGCCTGCGCTTTTCGCAGGAATTCGCTTCAACGCCAGGCCGCCACGGCCGTTCCTGGAGGTGCCTCGCCATGCGTCTCTTCACAGGAAACCCCCCGATGTACCGCAATGTCCCGCTGATCCTCGCGATCGGCCTGCTGGCCTTCATCACCAGCAACCCCGCCAGCGCCAGGAAAAGCCATCGCGAGGAAGCCCAGCGCGCCATCTCCTCAGCCACCTGCTTCGACCCGTCCGACGCCCGCGACATTCCTCTATGGCGGGGCCGGGCACCGGGCGCCGTGGGTGATGATGCCTGCCGCGACATCCCCTTCGTGCGCGAGTACGTTCCCGCCGACGGCGAAACCGCGGATCAGCCCGCCATCCTCATCATTCCGGGTGGCGGCTACGATCACCTGACCGATGCCAGGGAGCAGGAGCCCGTCGCCCAGCACTTCGCAGACGCGTACCACGTCAAGGCCTTCGTGCTTTATTACCGCCTGGTGCAGGACAACGGCACCTACCGCTATCCCGTCCCCATGTGGGATGGCCGCCGCGCCCTCAACCTGCTGCGCCACGATGCCGGTCGCCTGGGCATTGACCCCGAACGCATCGGCCTGTTCGGCTTCTCCGCCGGCGGGCATCTCGCCAGCACGCTCGCCCTGCACCCTGCCTCGGACTTCGACATGCCCGTGCATGACGCCATCGACGCGGTGAATGCCCGCCCCTATTTTCTGGGCCTGGGGTATCCGGTGATCTCGATGCTGCCCTCGCAGTACGCCTCGCCGAACTCGCTCAAGCACCTGCTCAATGGATACAGCGGTGGCGAACTGGATCGCCTTGAGCATGAGCTGTCCAGTCAGGACCACGTCACGTCGGCTACGCCTCCGGTGTTTCTCTTCGAGAGCATGGACGACCAGCGCATCAGCGCGCAGAACAGCGTGATGTTCGCCAATGCCTTGCAGGCGGCCGGTGTGCAGGCGGATGCGCATCTGTTCCGCCATGGCGAGCACGGTGCCGGCCTTGCCGAAGGCATCCCGGAAGAAGAAGCGTGGCCCGATATGTTCGGCCACTGGCTCGCTGCGCGTGGTTTTATCGGCACAGCGGCACAACCCGACGATACCCGCCACCACAGGCGCCACGAAGACCGATAAAGCACCAGTCCCCTCACGTCGTTCCTGCGAATGCAGGAACCTAGCGCAGTGAGACAGGTTGTCGCGAAAACTCCACCTAAAAGAGCCGATGAAGCCAACGATGCTTCCTGGCAAACCGAGGCGCTGGGTTCCAGCTTTCGCTGGAACGACGAGCTGCTAGCTTTCGCACCATGCTGCAAGCTCCCGCACCAGGCTGCTAGCTTCCGCACCATGCTGCAAGCTTCCTTACGGTGCGCTGCAAGCCCCCTCACGTCGTTCCTGCGTACGCAGGAACCCAGCGCGATGCAATCGGTTTCAACCCCACGCCCCATCGGCTTCCTCTCTGGAAAAGAAAGCGCCGGTCTCCCGGGGCTTTTTCATGCATCCATCATTAAACCCGAGGCATGTTCTTCGTCACGCAATGTATCCCACCACCACCCGAAGCAATCGGATCAATATTCACCTGCACCACCTCCCGCCCCGGATACAACGAAGCAAGCAGCGTCCAGCAATACCGGTCCGCCTTCCCGTCCCCGAACTGCGGCGCAATCACCGCACCATTGATCGGAAGGAAATTGATATACCCCGCCGCAAACGTCGAATCATCCTCGGAGAATTCGCTATCCCGGATCTCCAGCGGCGGCGGCAACGCATGCACCTCCAGCCGCTTGCCATCGGCATCCGTCGCTGACTTGAGTATCTGCAAATGCTTCCGGGTGACATCGTAGTCATACGACTCCGGATCGTTGTCCAGATTGGCAATCACCACGCCCGGCCGCACAAACCGTGCATAGAAATCCACATGCGCATCGGTGATGTCCTCATCCCGGATGCCCGGCAACCAGATGATCTTCCGCAACCCAAGCCGCGCTTTCAGCTCCGCCTCGATCTGCGCGCGGCTCATGCCCGGGTTGCGATTGGGATTCAACCAGCAGCTCTCCGTCATGATCGCCGTGCCATGCCCATCAACCTCGATGCCACCACCCTCGCCAGTCACGAGGCTGCGCATGTAGTCCACTTTCAACTCATGGCTTAGTGCGCCTGCAACCTGCGCATCCCGCGCATGCTTCTGCTTGCCGCCCCAGCCGTTGAAGTTGAAGTCCACCAGACCAAGATCGCCATCGGCATTCCGGACGAAACAACCGCCGTAGTCGCGTATCCAGATATCGTCCACCGGCATCGGTAGATAATCGATATTTCCCGACCCGCATTCCTCGCGGGCATCGTCCTCCTGGTCTTCACGGCAAAGCACAGTCACTGGCTGGTATCGCGCAATGGTTCGCGCCAGCAACGCCACCGTGCTGTTGACATCCTCGGCGAAATCTTTCCACACCGAACGCGACGCCGCATAGGCAAGGAATACCCGCTCCTGCGGAAGGTGCTCATCGGGCATCCACCATTTTCCGGATGCCGTCGCTGCATTAACGCGCAGCCCATGGGAAACCAGCAACCCGGCACCAGCGGCCAGGGAAGCCTTCTTAATAAAATCTCTGCGCGTAGACATGGCGATATCTCGTGATGACCCGTGCGTGCATCAGCACACAACACTGTAGTCCCGAATTGCCAATAAATAATAATAAAAATTATCAGGCAATAAGGGCAAAGCAAGCCTAATCACCCCGCGCTGACTGCCAGATCAACGCGCCACCCGTCGTTCCAGCGAACGCTGGAACCCAGTGCGGTGAGATGGGTTTTCGCGTGCGGGTTGCGTGTATAAGGGCCGATGGTGCGTGATCGTTTTGCTCGCGTCTGGCGAAGGCGATGCACGACAGTTGCAATTGCAATTCATGAGTCGCATCATGCCCGGACGACCATCGCCTGCCCAGCGATACAGATGCCCCGCGACGACCCGACACATCCTGCCGGGTACGGCGAAGCCTGCCCGATCGCCCGGCATGCGGATCACTGGAAGGACACCGCACACTTCCCGACGAGGCTCATCCATGACTACCCAGCTTTACGGCTTCTGGCGCTCGAACGCTGCCTTCCGCGTTCGTGTGGCGCTTGCCTTGAAGAACATCCCCTGCGAAGAAATCGAAGTCGACATCCTCTCCGGGCAGCAGTTCGATCCGGAGTATGCAGCGCTCAATGCGGAACATGTCGTGCCCACCTTCATCCACAACGGCCATCGCCTGTTCCAGTCAATGGCGATCATGGAGTACCTCGACGAGATTCATCCGGAGCCGCGCTTGCTCCCGGACAACCCCGAGGAACGTGCCTATGCACGCTCACTGGCGCTCGTCTCCGTCGCGGATGCCCATCCCCTCGTCGTGCCGCGCGTGCGCAATCATCTCGCCCATGCATTCAATGCAGACAACGCCGCGATTGTGGCGTGGTGCAGGCACTGGGCAGCCGAAGGGCTCGCCACGTATGAACGCCTGCTCGGGCATCGTCCTGCGTCGCCCTTTGCACTGGGCGACGCACCGGGTATCGCCGATATATGCATCGCCGGGCAGATCATCACTGCCGAGCTTTATGACCTCGATGTCACGGACTACCCGCAAGTCGCGACGCTCACGGCACGCTGCTTCGAGCTGCCCGCGTTCCGTGATGCCCATCCGTCCCGACGTCCGGGGTATGTGCGGTGACATTGGTTTCCCCGACGTGAGGCTTCCCGAGGCGCCCTTGGTGTGACGGCCCCTTCCGGGCAAGAAGCGAAAGCGGGTTTCCGCCGTCATCTCCGTTGGAAAGGGCGAGAATTCCGTCGAAATCCCGTCAATTTGAAGGCATAGACTTGAAATCCCGCCATATTGACGGGATGATGAGCTTATCGCGTCATTTTGGCGGAGTATCCAGGAATCCCGTCAAATCGTCACTTCATTGCCCGGAGAGCAGCCATGGCCATACAGGAGACCGCCGTACTTCAGGCACTGGAGGAACTGACAGCTGACGGTACACCACGAGCTTCCGCGCTCGAGGTCGCAGGGAAAGCCACCGTTTCCGAATCCACGGCGCGACGCCACCTCACCCGACTGGTAGCCGCAGGGAAAGTGGTCGTGGAAGGCCGGGCGCGTAGCACTCGCTATTCACTCGCCTATGCCCATGCCCCGGAGGTGATGCACGCGCCTCCGGGCGGAGTCAGGCAGGAAGCAGCTCCCTACAGCAGCATCGCATGGTCACCGGCGGCGAGCCGCCTGCTGAAAAAGCTGGCCGCACCCCTCATGGCCCGCGATCCCGTCGCGTACAACCGGACACTGCTCGACAACTACGTCCCGGGCGTCACGTGGCTTCTGCCAAAAATGCTCGCCGACGACCTTCTGCAGGAAGGCCGGCTGCCCGATCAGCAACCCGCAGGCACCTACGCACGAAAGGTATTGGAACAACTGCTCGTCGATCTCTCCTGGTCATCATCCAGGCTGGAGGGAAACACCTATTCCATGCTCGACACGGAACGCCTTTTCAAACAGAACGCCACCGACACGGACATGGATGCCGTGATGCTTCTGAACCACAAGCGCGCCATCGAATTCCTTGTCGATGACGGCCCGATGCGCGGTCTCACCACATCAACGATGCGCAATATCCATGCGCTGCTGATGGAAAACCTCATCCCGGATGAACAACTGGGGGATATCCGCAGCACGCCCGTATTCATCACGGGAACCACCTTCATCCCCCTTCAATCGCCCCAGGTGATCGACGAGCTTTTCGCCGCCATCGCCTACAAGGCCCGTCTTATCGTCCAGCCGATTGAAGCGGCCTACTTCCTGTGGACGCACATCGCCTACCTTCAGCCGTTCATCGACGGCAACAAGCGAACGAGCCGCATCTCGGCGAACATTCCCCTCACGCTGTACAACTGCTCGCCACTCGCCTTCATGGACGTAGACCGCGGCGATTACGCGCGGGCCGTGATGGGCATCTACGAGTTCAATGATTTCAGTGCAGCCACCGATCTTTTCGAGTGGACTTACCGACGCTCCATCAAGCGATACAAGGCGATCCTTCAGGCCGCGAGTGGCGTGGATCAGACGGCCCTTCGCTTTCGTAGTGAGTTGATATCGGCTATCGGCATGATTGTGGGCGTAGGCAAACCGCTGGAGGCTGCTCTTCAGGCACTTCATCTGGAGCCCTCAGACGCGGACACTTTCAGGGCGTTGCTGAACGAGCGTCTTGATTCCATGCAGCCGTACAACAGCGCGCGATATCGGCTATCGGAGGAGCGCACGCTCCAGTGGATAGAAGCCGGGCGACCTCGCTAGCCCATGAAGGCCAAATTGCCTGCTCATCCGGCCGGCTTAAAGGAGGACAGGGCCGGCTGCCCTAACCTTTAATAGCAACCAACACTATTAAAGTTTAAGGTGCTAACCTTTAATAAGCCTTGATCTTATTAAAGGATGGCGCCATGCGCCGAACTGACGTCAGCCGCGATCGCCAACCGTTCCTGGTCAAGCTTGAGGACCACCCGCACTGCTGGGCCATGGTTCCACCACCAACGCCTCGAAAGCTGCCCGGCACCATACCGCTGCTCCTCAGGCGGCTCAACGAGGCACACGAGGCCTTGGGCGCCCTGCGGACAGCGGCGGCAACGCTGCCCAATGCCGACCCGATCACCCGGACCTTGTCCCGCCGCGAAGCGGTGCTCAGCTCCCAGATCGAAGGCACCCGAACCCAGCTACCCGACCTGTTCGAATACGAGGTGACGCAGGGCGCGGATGGCAAGGCACCCGATGCCCCCGAAGTGGAGCGCTACGTGCAGGCCCTGGAAGAAGGTCTGGGCTCCCTTCGCGAACATCCCGGGCGCCAAGGCATCACGCTCGACCTGATCAAGCGAATGCATGCCGTCCTGTTGGACGGTGCAAGGGAAGAACTCACGCCCGGGCACTTCCGCACGACCCAGGCCTGGATCGGAAGCGGTCGTCTGGAAGATGCCACCTTCGTGCCGCCTCCTCCGGCCGTCGTATCCGGCTGCATGCAGGAACTGGAATCCTCAATGCTCCAGTACCAGCCGCGCGACGATGAAATGACGACAATATCCATCGTGGCGCAAATGGCCATCGCCCATGCCCAATTCGAAACGATTCACCCATTCGCCGACGGCAATGGTCGCGTAGGGCGTCTGATCCTTCCATTGATGATGGCGGCCGAAGGCTACCCGCCCTTGTATCTATCCGGATATCTGGCGCGTTACCGCCGCGCCTACTTTGATGCACTGGCGGGTGTTCAACTCAAAGGACAGTGGGACACCTGGGGCATCATGTTCTGCGACGCGATCGCGCAGTCAGCCAGGGCATCCATCGCCGTGGCAGCGGATCTCAATGCCATCCATGATCAGTGGGTTCAGAGTCTGTCCGATCTCAGGAGCAACGCAGCTGCTCGCCGCTTCCCACAGCTGTTGTTGGGACGACCGGTGATTACCGTCAAGGAAGCCGCTGCACAACTCGGGGTGAGCTTCCCGACGGCAAACGATGCTATCGGCCTGCTTGTAGAGCGGGAGATTCTCGCTGAGCCCAAAGGTAAGCGGGACCGCGTCTTTTATGCCACGCAGATTCTTAGGCGATTGGAACTACCGTAGAGGGACAAAAGAGAACGTCTGTCTTTCGTCAGTTTCACAGTCACCGAAGTTTTTCCGCGTATAAAAAAACACAGCCTCGAAATGGCGAGGCTGTGTCTTTGTTTTCAAATCACGTTAGAGGCGAGTACGCCTCAGAACGGAATATCGTCGTCATCAAACCCTTCATTGACCGGCGGTGCAGACCGCTGCGGTTGATTGCCACCACGCTGCTGGCCGTAATCGCCGCCGCCCTGGCCGCCACCGAAGTTGCCGCCACCGCCGCCGCTGCGCTGGTTGCCGCCGCCGCTCCAGTTGTTGCCGCCACCGCCGGCACCGCCGCCGAAGTTGCCGCCGCCCTGCTGGCCGCCGCGCGACTGCTGCGGGCGCGAGGCGCCCTGGCCGCCGCCGAAGCCGCCGCCACCTTCACCACCACCGCCCTGGCCGCCGAGCATCTGCATCTCGTTGGCGACGATGTCGGTGCTGAAGCGCTCGACGCCGTCCTTGTCGGTGTACTTGTCGGTGCGCAGCGAACCTTCGATGTAGACCTGACGGCCCTTCTTCAGGTACTCGCCGGCGATCTCCGCCAGCTTGCCGAACAGCTTGACGCGATGCCATTCGGTGCGGTCCTGGCGTTCGCCGCTCTGCTTGTCGGTCCAGCTTTCGGACGTGGCGATGCGCAGCGAGGTGATCGCCGTGCCGCTGCCGGTGTAACGGACTTCGGGGTCCGCGCCGAGGTTGCCGACGATGATGACCTTGTTGATGCCGCGTGCCATGGAATTCCCTCGTAATACGTGTCTTTGGCCCCGTGGCCCGTGGCCGGGGGCGCTGCCGATGTCCCGCGAACGCCCTTGGGCGGCGAACAGGTCGGACCGTGTAGTTTGGGCGATGCCCGGCTCCGGATCAAACAGGTTTCGCCCGGCCGTTGGCGTGGGCGGCTTCCCGGCCTAGCCCAGCGCCTGCGCGGCCGCGCCAGCGATGCGCCGGGTGCCCCACAGGGCCAGCGGCAGCCAGGCCAGGGTGGCGATGGCGGCGGCCACGAACACGCCCTGCACGCCAAGCTGGCCCAGCGCCACGCCGCCCAGGGCGCCGCCCACGAAGGCGCCGAAGAACTGGCTCGACGAGTAGGCGCCCATGGCCGCACCACGCAAAGGCGCGGGGGCCAGGCGGGAGACGAGACTGGGTAGCGCCGCCTCCAGCAGGTTGAAGGCGGAGAAGAACAGCGTGGCGGCGGCGCCCAGGAAGACGATGTGGCTGGCGGTGACGGCCATGCCAGCCAGGGCCACGCCCAGGGCGAGGACGCAGGCCACGATCATCCGCATGCTCTGCCCCACTTCGCGCATGCGCGGCAGCAGGCCGCCCATCACCAGCGCGGCGACCAGCATCACCGGAAGGTAGAGCATCCACTGGTCGGAGACCGCGAGCTTCCAGGTGTCGGTGAGCAGGATGGGCAGGCCCACGAAGCTGGCCGTGAGCAGGGCATGCAGGAAGAACACCGAGCCGTTGAGCAGCAACATCTGCGGGTCGAGGAACATCACCCGCAGGTCGCGCCAGGTGCTCCCGCCGCTGGCGCGCTGGATCTCGGGCGCAGGCACCACGAACCACAGCAGGATCATGGCCAGCAGGGCCAACACGGAGGTAAGGCCGAACAGGCCACCGAGGCCGGAGACGGCTTCCAGCGGCGGGCCGAGCACCAGCGCCAGCAGGAAAGACATGCCGATGGAGACGCCAATGATGCCCATGGCCTTGCTTCGACGGTCTTCACGCGTGAGGTCGGCCACCAGCGCGCTGCCGGCACCAGCCACGGCGCCCATGCCTTGCAGGGCCCGGCCCAGGGCAATGCCGGCCAGGGTGTGCGAGCAGGCAGCCACGATGCCACCGACGGCGAAGACGAGCAGGCCCAGGGTGATGGCCGGCTTGCGGCCGATGCGATCGGAGAGCAGGCCCAGCGGCACCTGCAGGCACATCTGGCCGATGCCGTAGACGCCCAGGGCCACGCCGATCAGCCACGGCGTGGCATCAGGCATGCTGCGCGCATAAACGGAAAAGACGGGCAGGATGAGGAACAGGCCGAACAGGCGGAGGCTGATCACCGCAGCCAGTGTGATGGCGCTACGCAGTTCGAGGGGGCTGAGTTTGCTCACCGAAGGGTTCCGGAGACGGCGCACCAGGGCGACAACGGACTTCGATTATACGGATCGTCGGCCAGTGAACCGTCCCGGCACGGGCTCATGCCTATAATGTGGGCTGATTTGCCGCACACACCATAACGGGCACCATGCACTCCCTCGCCGAAAGCCAGACCACCCTCGATTTCGCAGGCGTCCGCGCCCTCGCCGCCGACGACATGGCGCAGGTCGACGCCCTGATCCGCAGCCGCCTGGCGTCCGACGTGGTGCTGATCAACCGCATCGCCGACCACATCATCGCCGGTGGCGGCAAGCGCCTGCGCCCCATGCTCCATGTGCTCGCGGCCGGCGCCGCCGGCTACCAGGGCAAGGAGCACGCGAAGCTCGCCGCCATCATCGAGTTCATCCACACCTCCACGCTGCTGCACGACGACGTGGTGGACGAATCCGACATGCGTCGCGGCCGCAAGACGGCAAACGCCCTGTGGGGCAATGCGGCGAGCGTGCTGGTGGGTGACTTCCTCTATTCGCGGTCGTTCCAGCTGATGGTTGAGCTGGACGATATGCGGATCATGCGCATCTTGGCGGATACCACCAACACCATCGCCGAGGGCGAGGTGTTGCAGTTGCTCAATATCGGCAATGCCGACGTGGATGAAGCCGCCTATCTGGCCGTGATCGAGCGCAAGACGGCCGTGCTCTTCGCGGCCGCCACCGAGTTGGGTGGCGTGCTTGGGGGGCTGGACGATACGCAGACGGCGGCGCTTCGTCGCTACGGCATGGAGCTGGGTTATGCCTTCCAGATTGCCGACGACCTGCTCGATTACGTGTCGGATGCGGAGACACTGGGCAAGAACATCGGTGACGACCTGGCCGAGGGCAAGCCGACGCTGCCGCTCATTTATGCGATGCAGTCGGCGGATGCCGAGCAGCTGAAGTCGCTGCGTCATGCGATCGAGCATGGCGGGCTGGATTCGCTGGACCGGATCGTGGCGTCCATTCGCGATTCGGGTGCGCTTGAGCGCACTCACGAGAAGGCCACGGCGCACGCGCGCGCGGCCAAGGATGCGCTGTCGGTGTTGCCGGCTTCGGCGCATCGGGATGCGTTGCTGGCGTTGGCCGATTATTCGGTGGAGCGGCGGTTCTGATCGATGGGGAAGCGGTTGGGTTTTTCGCTTCCCTCGCTTTGTGGGTTAATCGCGGATGTGATCTGCCTGCGCTTCTTCGCTTCGTTGGCTGTCGCGCGCGAGGCGCGCTCCTACATGGGCCTCGTTGCCTTGTAGGAGCGCGCCTTGCGCGCGACCGATGACCCAACATGCCGCACGATACCGCGCCCTGCGCGCGACCACTCTCTCAATGCTTCGCGGCAAACGCCTCGTCCAGCCACGCGCGCATCGCGCCATACGCCCGCTTGGCCGTCTTGCCGTTGTAACGACAGTTACCTGTCGTATCGGTAGCTTCTTTTTCCGTAAAACAATGCACCGTGTTGCCGAAATCGGCGGACACCCAGTCGGCCTTTGCCGTGGTCATTTCCTTCTCGAATGCCTGGCGCTGCTCCGGCGGCACGCCTTGGTCGTCCGCGCCATTGAGCGCCAGCACGGCGGCATGAATATCACTGGGCAGCTTGTCGTCGGTGCTTAGCAGGCCGTGGAAACTCACCACCGCGGCGATATCGGCACCGGTACGCGCAAGGTCGAGCACGGCCGAACCACCAAAACAGAAACCGATGGCCGCAAGCTTCGTCGGATCGATGGGTGCGTTCTTTTCCTGGGCCTTCAGTTCCTGCAAGGCACGCGTCACGTGATTGCGCATGATCTTGCGATCCGCGTACAGCGGTTTCACGGCTTCACCTGCTTCGTCGGCGTTCTTCGGACGCACTTTCTCGCCATACATGTCGGTAAGCAGGATGACGTAGTCCTTGCCGGCGATGTCCTTGGCCTTGGCGATGGCATTGTCGTTCACGCCGAACCAGTTCGGCACCATGACGAGGCCGGGGCGTTTGGTTTTCACGGCATCGTCGTAGACGAGAAAGCTCTTGTAGGTGACGCCCTGCTCCGTCCACTGGACGGGCTTGGCGACGACTTCGGCCTGCACGCTGCCGGCGCAGCCGAGCAGCAGTAGGGATAAGGCGAGCAACGAAAGGCGCATCGGTAAACCTCCCTGGGAAGAGGCCCGAGTGTAGGAGCGCGCCTCGCGCGCGACCAGCGTCAGGAAGCACCGGACCGGATGGATATGCCGGGCAATGAGGGGTGCGATGGTTCGCGCCTGAGCGGACGGGGCTGACGGGGCTGACGGGGCGGAAGGTGTTCAGCGTTGTCTCCCATCCGGTCGCGCGCGAGGCGCGCTCCTACAGGAGGTGGCGGAGTCTGCCGGGGCGCATGAGGCGGGTCCTACAGGCCGGAGGCGTGGCGGGTGAGGCGGCGTTTTATGGGCGCGAGGCATTCCAGCAGGCGGATGCCTGCGCCTCGGGCGGCCACCAGAGGTGCGGCCTTACAGGCGTAGATACGTTTCAGCGTGTCGAACGACCAGGCGTCCAGACCATCGGCGCTGCGACGACGGCGTGCGTAGCGGCGGAGCACGTGCGTGGCGGCGATATCGCGGCCGGCGTCGCGCGCGGCAACGAGGGTGTCGCGCAACTCCGTCACATCGCGCAGGCCGAGATTCACGCCTTGCCCGGCCAGCGGATGCACGGTGTGCGCGGCGTCGCCGAGCAGCACGAGGCGGCCGGATTCATAGCGGTCGGCCAGCTTCAGGCGCAGCGGGAAACCCACGCGACGCGTCATCGCGCCAATGGGCCCCAGGCGGAAGTCACTGGCGACGCCCAGTTCGGCACGAAAGCTGTCGTCGTCGAGCGCCAGCACGCGCTGGGCCTCGTCTTCGGGCAGCGACCAGACGATGGAGCAGCGACCGTCCGCCATCGGCAGGAAGGCCAGGGGCCCGGTAGGCAGGAAACGCTGCCAAGCAGTGCGCTCGTGGGGACGCTCGGTTGCCACGTGTGCCACGACACCACGCTGGCCGTAATCCCGGCCATGCGTGCCGATGCCTGCCATCCCACGTAGCGCGGAATCGGCACCATCGGCAGCTACGACAAGGCGTGCGGCAAGCACCTGACCATCGGCGAGATCCAGCTGTGCACGATCTTCGCGCCCGGCGTAAGCCACGACTTCGCCAGGAACGATGCGACGGACGCCGGCATCGTCCAGCGCATGCCACAGCATGGCCTGCACGAGATTGTTTTCGACGATGTAGCCGAGGACATCGCGCCCGTCATCGGCCGCATCGAAACGAACGGTGGCGCCGTTCTCGGCGTCCCATACCACCATGCGCTCGTAGGCCGATGCACGGGCGTCGCGAATGCGCGACCACACGCCGAGCTGATCGAGCAATGCAATGGACGACGGGGCCAGGCCGACCACACGCAGGTCGGGTTCGTCGGCCGCGGACCATGGCGCAGGTTCCTTCGCATCGACCAGCGCCACGGCAAAGCCTGCGCGGGCAAGCGTCAATGCAGCGGTGGCACCGACCATGCCGCCGCCCACGATGGCGACGTCGAGCAGGCCGCTGCGACGGCGCGGGGATTCCTTCCAGTCGTTCATGGTGTGGTCTCCCTCACGGCGAAGGGTGCATGGGCGCGGAAGCCCATGCCCCGGCGACTCATCGCATGGCGCAGCGGCGGAATGCGGTCGAGGGCCAGCATCGCAAGGGAGCGGACCGGGCTCAGCAGAGGCTGGTCGAGACAGGCCAGACGAACCAGGCCATGACTCATCGCCATGGTGCCTTCGCGATCGGCTTTGCGGCGGCTGGCGTACTCGCCGAGCAGGCTTGCGGCACCCACGTCGGATGCGTCGGTGACCAGTTCGGCCAGGGTCAGGGCGTCACGCAGGCCCAGGTTGAAGCCCTGTGCACCGATGGGATGCACGGTCTGCGCGGCGTTGCCGACCAGCACGGCGCGCGTTCCGACCAGCGCCTCGGCCGCTACACGGCGGATGGGATAAGGAGAACGCTTGCCAGGCCGCGACAACCGGCCGAGGCGCCAGCCGAAGCGTTCCTGGGCGAAGGCGACGAAGGCTGCGTCGTCCATCGCCGCCACTTCGTCCGCCCGGTCGGCATCGACCGTGAGAACCATGCCGATCCGGCGGTCCGCCAGCGGCAGCACCGCCACGGGCCCCTCGTTGGTGAAGCGCTCGTAGGCCCGGCCGCGCGGATCGCGCTCCGGTGTCATGGTGCTGACGAAGAGGGCCTGCTCGTAGTCATGATCACGCGTGCCGATGCCGAGCTGCGTGCGGACGCCCGAGGTGGTGCCGTCGGCGCCCACCAGCAGGGGCGTCGTGCGCTCCACGCTGCCTTCGGGCGTGGTCATGACCACGCGCCAGCCATTTTCGACCGGCTCGATCCGCTCCACGCGGGCCGGGGCCAGACGGGTGAGCAGGCGGCAACGATCAAGACGCCGCAGCAATGCTGCACCAAGTTCGCGAGCCGGCAGGGTCCAACCCAGGGCATCTACGCCTTCGTCCGCCGCGTCCATGCGCACGCTGCCGAAGTCACCGGCACGGCTCGTATGAATATGAACGATGGGCGTGGCGCGCGCTTCGGCGAACTCCCACACACCGATGGCCTTGAGGCCGTTCACCGTGGCACGGGCCAGGGCCAGGTTGCGCTCGTCGTAGCTGGGCTGGTCGTCCACGCGGGGCGCGGCGGCCTCCACGAGCACGGCCGGGATGCCGGCGGTATCGAGTGCGATGGCAAGACTGGCGCCGACCAGGCCGCCGCCGACGATCAGGATGGGATCTGGGGAAGTCATGCCGTGATGATAACGCCGCCCGGTGAAGGCGCCGGTACTGCGTCCGCCTGCCGCAGTCACCGGGCGCCCGATAGAATCACTGCCATGGGCAACCGACTGACGAAAATCTATACCCGCACAGGCGATGACGGCACCACCGGCCTGGGCGACGGCAGCCGCACCGGCAAGGACTCCTTGCGGGTGGCGGCCTATGGCACCGTGGACGAGCTGAACAGCGCCATCGGCATGGTCGTGGCCACCGATGGCGTGGACGCCGATGTCCGCGAGGTCCTGCTCCAGCTCCAGCACGAGCTCTTCGACCTGGGCGGGGAGCTGTGCATCCCCGGTATGGTCATGATCCAGGGCGCCGACATCGACCGGCTGGAGGCCGTGCTGGATGACTTCAACGCCGACCTGCCGGCCCTGAAGGATTTCATCCTGCCCGGAGGCGGCATGGCCGCCGCATCATGCCAACTGGCGCGGACGATCTGCCGCCGCGCTGAACGCGAAACCGTCGCGCTGTCCCGCCTCGAGGACGTGCGCCCCGAGGCCATCCGCTACCTGAACAGGCTGTCCGACCTGCTCTTCGTGCTCGCGCGCGTGCTGGCACGACGCAGCGGTCATGGCGAAACCCTCTGGCAACATGAACGACGTCCACGCGGCTGATCGCGGGACGATGTAAGCTCGCAGCGTCGAATTGGCCTTCCGGGCCATGAGGCCGCAGGGGACGTTGCGCCAGGGGGGCGCGCCAGCGTGCGGCCGATGCGACGATTCTGCTACTTTGGCGCCCTTTCGAACGGATAAGACCGAGCCCGTGACGTCACGCATCAGCATCCTGCCTCAACGCCGCCTGCTGGCGACCGCCGTCGCCCTCGTCATCGCTGGCACCGCTGTCGGCGTGCAGGCCAAGACTCCCAAGAACAGCAATGTCATCCAGGCCGGCTCCACGCAGGCCCCGGTGGCGAACTGTCCGCTGGGCTCCTTCATTTGTCCGCCGCGGCCACTCAGCTATGCCATGTGCCGGCCGAACGCCATGCTGGGCTTCTATGAGCCCGAGATCACCAAGGACACGACCTTGCGTGCCACCGCGGCCACCGATGTCCATTCCGGCATCGACGACGGCGGCAAGAGCGGCGTCAAGGTTGAAAGTCCCGAGCCCAACGTCTACCACATGACCGGCGGTGTCCGTCTCGAACGCGCGGACCAGGTCATGCGCGCCGACGATGTCACCTATAACTCCGACTCCACGGCGTACGACGCCGAAGGCAACGTGCGCTACCAGGAGGCCGGCATGCTGGTCTCCGCCGACCGCATGACGGGCACCACCACGCCCAACGAAGGCGAGGCCGAGAATGTCCGTTACCAGCTGCTGCAGTCGCGCGGCAATGGCGTGGCCGAGCACGCCACCGTGCTCGACCCGCAACACGGCCGTTTCCGCATGGCCACGTACTCCACCTGCGACGTCGGCAGCCACATGTGGGACTTCCGCGCCAAGACGCTGAACCTCAACAAGGAAACCGGCGTCGGCGTGGCGCGGAATGCAACGATGCGTTTCAAGAACGTGCCGTTCATGTACCTGCCGTATTTCACGTTCCCGCTGGATGATCGTCGCAAGAGCGGTTTCCTGTACCCGACGTTCGGCTCATCGAGCTACTCGGGCATCTACCTGTCCACGCCGTATTACCTGAATCTGGCGCCGAACTACGATGCCACGATCGATCCGCGCTACTACTCCGACCGAGGTTTCATGCTGGGCGGCGAGTTCCGTTACCTGCTTCCTAAGTCGAATGGCACGGTCTATTTCCAGTACATGGCCAATGACAAGGGCCCGGACCAGGACATCAGCCATACCAGCGATCGTGATGGCTCCAAGCAGCGTTACCTGATTCAGGTCACGAACTCGACCGACCTGGGCGACGGCTTCCATTTCGGGGCGAATATCAACCACGCCTCGGACAACCAGTACTTCCGCGATTTCAGCAACGACCTGTATTCCTCCGCGATCGGGCTGCTGACATCCAGTGCCTATGTGAGCAAGGGTGGCAAATACTGGAATGCGTCGCTTGGCGTGGACGATTACCAGAACGTCGATGCGGGGCTGCCGAATTACGTAGTGCCCTATCGTCGCTGGCCACGTGCCACGTTCAACGTGGATGCGCCTGCCAACAACTGGCTGGATTTCGGGGTAAATACCGAAGCGGTAGCTTTC
Organism: Luteibacter anthropi; assembly: GCF_023699965.1. Lineage (NCBI taxonomy): Bacteria > Pseudomonadati > Pseudomonadota > Gammaproteobacteria > Lysobacterales > Rhodanobacteraceae > Luteibacter > Luteibacter anthropi. The sequence goes on along the minus strand of NZ_CP077072.1, from coordinate 2,417,149 downwards.
CGCAAGCTCGATCCGACGCCGATCTCATCCAACCCGCAGGTGCCCGGCCAGGTGGATGGCAACCGCCTGGATATCGCGCCATTCGTGTCGGCTGATTTTTCGGGGGCGTCGTGGTTCGTCCGCCCGCGCCTTGAGTATCGATACACCGGTTACCAGCTGGACAGCGATTACCAGAAGTTCAATTACACCCAGCGAACCCCATCACGATCACTTCCCATTGCCAGCCTTGATACGGGCCTGATCTTCGACCGCCAGACGAACTTGTTCGGTACCAGCTACACGCAAACGCTTGAGCCACGCCTGTACTACCTGTACGTGCCCTATCGCAACCAGAACAACCTGCCACTATTCGATACCAACGAGATGTCGTTCGATTTCTGGCAGCTGTTCACCACCAACCGGTTCTCTGGCGCAGACCGGCAGATGGATGCGAACAACCTGACGGCCGCCCTCACCACTCGCCTGCTCGACGACCATGGTGTCGAACGCTTCTCGGCCAGTATCGGTCAGATTCATTACTTCTCCGACCAGAAGGTACAGGCCTACCCGTATATCACCCCTACCACGTTCGAGAAATCCGATTACGTGGCCCAGATGAGCATGCAATTCAATGACAACTGGCGCCTGAACAGCTCCTACCAGTGGAATCCGAACAAGAAAATCAGCCCCTACCCCAACCTTCAGAACCAGAGCTTCGATCAGGGTCGCGATACCGACCTGGCCACCGTCCAGATCCAGCGACGGATCAAGGGCGACGGCATCGTCAACTTCTCGTATCGTTACCGCCGCAACGTGATGGAACAATTCGACACGTCCGTGGTCTACCCCGTGTCCGAGCGCTGGCGTGCGCTGGCCCGCTGGGTCTTCGCCCGACGCGACATCGTTCCGGTCACATACAACGGCGCCACGTTCAACACCTTTACCTATTCGCACCGCACCCTGGACGCCGCGGTGGGCATCGAGTACGACAGCTGCTGCGCGGCCTTCCGCCTGCTCGGCCGCCATTACGTACACGATTACACCCGTTCCACGGCGAACGCGATCATGTTCGAGGTGGAATTCAAGGGCCTGGGCTCGCTGAACCCGCAATCGGGCCAGTACCTGCGCCGTGCTATCCTTGGCTATCAATAAGTGGGGCAATGGCCCCGGGCACCCTTACCCGATGAAGCAGATCCTCGCCTACTCCCTGCTCGCCGCCTCCATCCTGGTGGCCGTCCCGTCCGCGCACGCCCAGCTCCTGCCGGCCGCCCAGCCGGCCACGCCGGGTAGTGCCGATGTCGGCAACGGTTCACTCGACCGCATCGTCGCGGTGGTGGAAGACGACGTCATCCTGCAGAGCGAGCTGAACGAGGCCATCAATGCCATCGTGCGCCAGTACGCCTCCAACCCGGAGCAGCTGCCGCCCAAGGACATCCTGGCCCGCCAGGTGCTCGACCGCCTCATCCTGATGAAGCTGCAGGTCTCCAAGGCCAACGACCAGAACATCAAGGTCTCCGACCAGGATGTCGACCAGGCCGTGGCCAACGTGGCCCAGCAGAACAAGATGACCCCGGACCAGCTGCGTGTCGCCGTGCAACAGGACGGCTATAGCTTCGCGGCATTCCGCCAGCAGCTGTCCGACCAGATCATCGCCCAGAAGCTCCACGAGAGCATCGTGCGCGACCAGGTCTCGGTCACCGATTCCGAAGTGAACAACCTCCTCGCCAGCCCGAGCTACAAAGCGGGCGAAGTGCATCTGGCCCACATCCAGATCGGCACGCCTTCCAACGGCAGCGCCGCCGACATCGCGGCCGCCCAGGCCAAGGCCGAGGAAGCCCTCAAGGCGATCAAGGGCGGCATGGACTTCAACGCCGCGGCCATCCGCTTCTCCGATGCCCAGGATGCCCTGGACGGCGGCGATCTCGGCTGGCGTCGTCTCGACGAAGTGCCGCCGGCCTTCGCCGATGCCGTGTCCAGCCTGAAGCCGGGCGAGACCACCGGCGCCCTGCGTGGCCCCACCGGTTTCCACATCCTGAAGCTGGTGGACACCCGCGCTCCGGGCCGCCAGGTGGTCACCGAGTATCACGCACGCCAGATCCTCATCAAGCCGTCCGAAATCGTCACCCCGGAACAGGCCGAGAAGAAGGCACAGGACATCTACACCCGCGTGGTCGACAAGCACGAAGACTTCGCCAAGATCGCCAAGGACGACTCCAAGGACAACACCACGGCGAACAGCGGCGGCGACATGGGCTGGTTTGCTAAGGACGCCTGGGGCGCCGCCATCGCGAACAGCATCGACCAGCTGAAGGACAACGAGGTCTCGCATCCCATCCAGACCGACGCCGGCTGGATCATCCTGCAGCGCCTGGGCACCCGCCAGAGCGATCTCACCGATCAGCTCCAGCGCGACCAGGCCCGCCAGACCATCGGCAACCGCAAGGCCGACGCCGCCTACGACAACTTCCTGCGTGACCTGCGCTCGCAGTCGTTCGTGGACATCCGCGTACCGGAGCTGAAAGCACCGGACGACAAGCAGGCCTCTGCCAGCACGCCGTAAACCGATATGAACGCGACCACCCTGCCACGGCTCGCCGTCACCGCCGGTGAGCCTGCCGGGGTCGGTCCCGAGTTGCTTGCCCAGCTTGCGGCAAGCGACCTTCCTGCCGACCTCGTCGCGATCACCGATCGCGGCCTGCTCGAACGGGCCGCCGCGATATGCGGCCTGTCCCTCCATATTCTCGATGACGACGGCGCCCGCCTGACGCAACGTGCCGCCGGCAGCATTCGTGTGCGTCACGTGCCGCTAGGTACAGCCGAGCACTTCGGGCAGCCCGATCCGGCCAACGCGCGACACGTGCTCGATATGCTGGCACTCGCTGCCGAAGGCTGTCTCGATGGCAGCTTCGATGCCGTGGTCACGGGGCCGGTACAGAAAGCCAGCATCAACGAAGCCGGTATCCCCTTCAGCGGTCACACCGAGTTCTTCGCCGAACGCGCAGGCGCCGAGGTCGTGATGATGCTTGCCAGCCCCGAGCTGCGGGTGACGCTTGCCACCACCCACCTGCCGCTGTCGGCCGTGCCATCGGCGGTGACCGCACCCTTGCTGGAACGCACCCTGCGCATCGTGCGTGATGCGCTGGTCGTCCGTTTCGGCATCGCGACGCCGCGCATCGCCGTGCTGGGTCTTAACCCCCATGCGGGCGAAGGCGGCCATATGGGGCGCGAAGAGCTGGACACCATCATCCCCCTGCTTGAGCGCCTGCGCGGCGAGGGCATGGAGCTGCTCGGCCCGCTGCCCGCCGATACGGCCTTCGTCCCCGCCATGCGCGAGCGCTACGACGCCGTGCTGGCCATGTATCACGACCAGGCGCTACCCGTACTCAAGAGCGAGGCGTTCGACCGCACGGTGAACGTCACGCTCGGACTCCCTTTCATCCGCACGTCCGTCGATCACGGCACGGCACTCGACCTGGCCGGCAGCGGCCGGGCGGATCCCGCCAGCCTGTTCGCCGCGACCCTGCTTGCCATCGACCTCGCCCGTCGCGGGGCCCTCGCATGAACGCACGACCCAAGAAAAGTTTCGGCCAGCACTTCCTGCACGACAAGCGTTATATCGACCGCATCGTGACGTCTATCGCCCCGAAGGACGGTGACACCGTCGTCGAGATCGGTCCGGGCGAAGGTGCGATGACCATGCCGCTGCTCGCCGTCGCGAAGAAGATGACGGCAATCGAGCTGGACACCGACCTGATTCCGGGCCTGCAGGAACGCGCCGCCGCCATCGGCGAGCTGCGCATCGTGCATTCCGACGTACTGAAGGTCGATTTTACGGCACTCGCGCGCGAACTGGGCGCGGAGCGCCTGCGCGTTGCCGGCAACCTGCCTTATTACATTTCCAGCCCTATCCTCTTCCACTGCGTCGAGCATGCGTCCGCCATCCAGGACATGCATTTCATGCTGCAGAAGGAAGTCGTGGACCGCATGGCCGCCGAGCCAGGCAGCAAGGTCTACGGGCGCCTCAGTGTCATGTTGCAGCTGGCCTGCAAGGTAACGCCGCTGTTCACGGTGCCACCGGGCGCCTTCCGCCCGCCGCCGAAGGTGGATTCGGCCGTGGTGCGTCTGGTGCCCCTGCCGCCGGAACAGCTGCCCAAGGGCGATCCGGCAAAAATCCACACGGTGGTGAAGGCTGCATTTGCCATGCGTCGCAAAACCCTTTCGAACACGTTGAAAGGCCTGGTGGACGAGGCCACGATCCGCGATCTGGGCATCGATCCGCGTGCCCGCGCCGAAACACTGGCTCCCGGCGATTTCGTCACCCTCGCCAACGCCATCTGAACGGACGAAAGGCGGGCTTGCCCGCCTCTCCCCCGTCCCGGACAATCGGTGCATGAATTCCAAGAATCCCTACACGATCGACGTGGAGGTCGAAACCCGCTTCGTCCCCGACCAGTCGCAGCCGGCCGATAACCGCTATGTGTTCGCCTACACGATCACCTTGCGCAACATCGGCGACACCGGCGCGCAGTTGATGACCCGTCACTGGGTCATCACGGATGCCAATGGCAAGGTCGAGGAAGTGCGCGGCGACGGCGTCGTCGGCGAACAGCCCTGGATGCGTCCGGGCGATTCGTACGAGTACACCTCGGGGGCGGTCCTGGAAACCTCCGTCGGCACGATGGAAGGCAGCTACCGCATGATCGCCGACGACGGCACCCATTTCGACGCGAAGATCCCCGCCTTCGTCCTGTCGATCCCGCGTACGCTGCATTAGGAAAGCATCCATGGAAAGCACATACCACGCCATGGAGCGACTCGACTGATGGCCGTTTACGCAATCGGTGACGTCCAGGGTTGTTATCCCGAGCTCCAGCGCCTGCTGGAGAAGATCCGTTTCGACCCGGCGAACGACCGCCTCTGGTTCTGTGGCGATCTGGTGAACCGCGGCGGCGAGTCCCTCGCCACGCTGCGTCTCATCCATTCGCTGCGCGAGCAGAGTGTCATCACGCTGGGCAATCACGATCTCTCGCTGCTGGCGATCGGTCAGCGCCGCGAGGATGCGCAGGCTCGCGTCAATGCCGAGCTGCGCGAGGTACTGTTCGCCGACGATGCGCCCGTGCTGCTCGAATGGTTGCGGATGCAGAAGCTGCTGCATCATGACGAAGCCCTGGGCTGGACGATGATCCATGCCGGCATGGCGCCGAGCTGGACGTTGCGTCAGGCACAGCGCGCCGCGATGGAGGTGGAACGCGAGCTCAGCGGCCCGCGTTATCAGCGTCTGCTGAAGAACCTGTTCGGCAATCGTCCCCCGGGCTGGAACAACCGCTTGCAAGGTGTCGAGCGCCATCGCGCCAGCATCAATACGCTGACCCGCATGCGTTACTGCGACGTCAACGGGCGGATCGATTTCGAAGGCAAAGGCACCCCTGGCACGCAGAAACCGGGGATGTATCCGTGGTTCGAAGTGCCGGGCATGCGCCGGCGCGAAACGAAGATCGTCTGCGGGCATTGGTCGGCCCTGGGGCGTTTTGCCGGGCTTGGCGTGTATGCCATCGATACGGGCTGTGTATGGGGTGGGCAGCTCACGGCGTTGCGGCTGGATAGCGAAGAGCCGGAGTACGTCACCGTACAGGCCGAACCGCACCGGCAGAAGCCGAAGGGTGGCGGGGATTGAGTATGACCCGGGTCGCGCGTGGAGCGTGATCTGGTGCATCTACCCTGGACCGGTCGCGCGCAAGGCGCGCTCCTACACCAGCCGCCCCTGTAGGAGCGCGCCTCGCGCGCGACCGGTAAAGAACGAAACGCCCAAGAGTCAGAAAACCAAGTCACCCCAAAAGAAAAACCCGCCTTCCGGCGGGTTTTTCATATCAGCTCAGCTGACCGTGGCAGTGCTTGTACTTCTTGCCCGAACCGCAGGGGCAAGGGTCGTTGCGACCGACCTTCGGTGCATCACTGAACAACGGTGCCTGCCCGGCGCGCTCGGTCTCGATCGCGCCCTCCGGCTGGCCCATGGGCTGCGCGTCGGCATGCTGGAACTGCAGGCGCTGCGATTCGGCGGCGCGCTGCTGCTCGGCTTCCATCGCCAGCACCTCGTCTTCGCTGCGGATACGGATGCGGGCGAGCATCTGCACCACTTCGCTCTTGATGCGGTCGAGCATTTCCGAGAAGAGCTCGAACGACTCGCGCTTGAACTCCTGCTTCGGCTGCTTCTGCGCATAACCGCGCAGATAGATGCCCTGGCGCAGGTAATCCATGCTGGCAAGGTGTTCCTTCCAGGCGTTGTCCACCACCGAGAGCATCACGTGCTTCTCAAGGGAACGCATGGTTTCCGGACCGACCTGTACTTCCTTCTCGGCGAACAGCCCATCGACTGCCTCGCGGACATGCTCAAGGATGCCTTCCGCGTCGATTTCCTTCTGGCTCTCGACCCACTTGGGCAGGTCAAGACGAAGGTTGAGTTCACTGGCCAGCTCGCGATCCAGACCAGCGACATCCCACTGGGCATCGATGCTGTCGGCCGGCACGAAGCGACGCACCAGGCCTTCGACCACGTCGAGGCGGATATCGCCGACCATGTCGGAGATGTCCTCGAGCTCCAGCAGCTCGTCGCGCTGGGCGTAGATCACCTTGCGCTGATCGTTGGCCACGTCGTCGAAATCGAGGAGGTTCTTGCGGATGTCGAAGTTGTGCTGCTCGACCTTGCGCTGCACCTTTTCGATCTGACGGGTGATGAGGCGGTCTTCCAGTGCCTCGTCTTCCTTCATGCCGAACATCTGCATCCAGCGGCCGATACGCTCGCCGCCGAAGATGCGCATCAGGTTGTCCTGCAGCGACAGGTAGAAGCGCGAGGAACCCGGGTCACCCTGGCGGCCCGAACGACCGCGCAGCTGGTTGTCGATACGGCGGGACTCGTGGCGCTCGGTACCGATGATGTGCAGGCCGCCCGAAGCGAGCACCTGCTCATGACGGAGCTTCCAGTCGGCCTTGATCTTCTCGCGATCGGCGTCGGACGCGCCTTCCGGCAGCGTGGCGAGGGCAGCTTCGAGGCTGCCGCCCAGCACGATATCGGTACCGCGACCGGCCATGTTGGTGGCGATGGTGACGGCGCCCGGCGCACCGGCCTGGGCCACGATGTGCGCTTCGCGCTCATGCTGCTTCGCGTTGAGCACTTCGTGCGGGATCTTCGCCTGCTTGAGCAGGCCCGAGACCAGCTCGGACACGTCGATGGAGGCGGTACCCACCAGCACCGGCTGGCCACGCTCGTGGCAGGCCTTGATGTCTTCGATGACGGCCTTGAACTTGGCATCCGGGCCGAGGAACACGGCATCGGGATTGTCCACGCGCACCATCGGCTTGTGGGTGGGGATCACCACCACTTCGAGGCCGTAGACGCTCTGGAATTCGTAGGCTTCGGTATCGGCCGTACCGGTCATGCCGGCCAGCTTCTTGTACATGCGGAACAGGTTCTGGAACGTGACCGTGGCCAGCGTCTGGTTCTCGCGCTGGATGGGCACGCCTTCCTTTGCTTCCACCGCCTGGTGCAGGCCGTCGGACCAGCGGCGACCCGCGAGGGTGCGGCCGGTGAACTCATCGACGATGATCACTTCGCCATCGCGCACGATGTAATCGACGTCGCGCTGGTAGATGGCGTTGGCGCGCAGCGCGGCATTGAGGTGGTGCACCACCGCGAGGTTCTTGGAGTCGTACAGGCCGCTTTCCGGCTCGATGACACCTGCCTGGCGCAGCAGCTGTTCGGCGTGCTCCATGCCCTCTTCGGACATGTGCACCTGCTTCTGTTTCTCGTCGACGAAGTAATCGCCGGCGCCGTCTTCCTTCTCCTGGCGGATCAGGTGCGGCACGACCTTGTTCACCGCGATGTAGAGCTGCGGGGAATCCTCGGCGGGACCGGAGATGATGAGCGGCGTACGCGCTTCGTCGATGAGGATGGAGTCGACTTCGTCGACGATGGCGTAATGCAGGCCGCGCTGGTGACGCTGGTCCTTGCTGAGCGCCATGTTGTCGCGCAGGTAGTCGAAACCGAATTCGTTGTTGGTGCCGTAGGTGATGTCCGACGCATAGGCGCCACGCTTGTCGGCGTGGTCCATGCCCGGGTACACGACGCCGACCGAGAGGCCCAGGAAGTTGTACAACTTGCCCATGAGGGCCGAGTCGCGACGGGCCAGGTAGTCGTTGACCGTGACGACGTGGACGCCCTTGCCTTCCAGCGCGTTGAGGTAGACCGGCAGGGTACCGACCAGGGTCTTGCCCTCGCCGGTACGCATTTCGGCAATGCGACCCGAATGCAGCACCATGCCGCCGATGAGCTGGACGTCGTAGTGGCGCATGCCCAGCACGCGCTTGGCGGCCTCGCGGGTGGTCGCGAAGGCTTCCGGGAGCAGCTTGTCGAGGGTCTCGCCAGCCGCAAGGCGCTGGCGGAATGCCTCGGTCTTGCCACGCAGGTCGTCGTCGGAAAGCTTTTCGTACTCCGCTTCGAGGGCGTTGATGCGCTTGACCGTCTTGGAGAGGTCGCGCAGCACGCGGTCGTTACGGCTTCCGAAAATGCTCGTCAGGGCACGATTGAACATCGATCATCCGGATCTGAAACGAAAGAGACGCCATACGCCCGGGGGCGGACGGCATGAAGGGACGATCATACTACGTACGACCGCCCCGGGCTTTCCCCGGGGTGGCGGCAGCCCGTCACGGTTTCAAGCCTTTCTCAGCGGTGGCTGCGAACGTACGCCAGCGGATTGACCACGCGGTCGTGGTACCAGACCTCGAAATGCACGTGGGAACCGGTCGAACGGCCCGTGGAGCCGGCCCTGGCGATCTCGTCGCCCACCCGCACGTGCTGGCCGGGCTTCGCCAGGATGGCGCTGTTGTGGGCGTAACGGGTCATGTAGCCATTGCCGTGGTCGATTTCGACGACATCGCCATAGCCGCTGCGCTGACCTGCGAAAGTGACCATGCCCTCGGCCACCGCCGTCACCGGCGTACCCTTCGGTGCGGCAATGTCGATGCCCGTGTGGCGCGCGGCGTGCCCGCTGAACGGGTCCGGCCGGCCGCCGAAGAAAGATGAGATATAGCCATTCACCGGCATGCCGGTGGGGCGCAGGCTCGACTCGATCTTGCGGTCGAGCAGCATGTCATGGAGGGCTTCGAGCTGGGCCTGCTGGGCATCGAACTGCCCGGAAAGCAGGTCGATATCCTTGCCCAGGGCCGCCGGCTTCAGATAGGCAGCGTCGCTGCTGGGGGCAATCTCGGGACCGCCCTGCGCCGGCTCTTCGTTGAAGTTGAACTCGCCGTCGTCGAGCTTGCCCACCTGGGTCAGTCGCTCGCCCAGGGCATTGAGACGAATCGACTGCGCCTGTAGCTGGCCCAGCTTCACCGCCAGGGCATTCAACTCGCGCTGCGCGTCAGCCTGATCGGCCACCCGCTGGGCTTCGGGCGTGTTTCTGGCGACCACCGGGGCTGCTGAACGCGAGCCTGAAAGCGCGAGCGCCAGGGCGGCACCTACACCGGCGATGCCGATGAACGCCACGGCAGCCATGCCCACCATCTTGCAGCGCATGCGCCGGCAGGTGAAGTCCAGTGTTTTCGGCCCTTTCTGGCCTCGTGACACGAGTATGATCTGCATACGTTCCCATCGAATCGTCGAAGCCGGTCATGCCACCGCCGTCCCAGCCCACCCGCCGCACCACGCGAGGACTCAAGTCCATCGTGGAGGTGGGTCCTGTCGCGTCGCTGGCCCGCAAAGCCCGCGAACTCGACGCACTGGACCGCCAGCTACGCGCGACACTGCCCAATCCGATGCGCGACCAGGTCCGCCTGGCGGACCTGCGCGACGGCAGGCTTGTCTTCCTTGCGCCCTCGTCGGCCTGGGCTTCGCGGGTGCGCCTGTACCAGACGCAGATCCTCGATGCCGCACGCGCCATGGGCGCGATGGCCTTCGCGGTTGCCGTGAAAGTGGCCCCCCTGCCGGTCGAGGATGAGATCCCCGACCTGCGTAAACCGCTTTCCGCCTCGGCAGCCCGACACCTGCGGACTGTCGCGGCGACACTATCGGACCCCACCTTGCGGGACCTGTTCCTTGAACTGGCCTCCCAGGCCGAAAATCAAGACTGATCCGTCACTTGCGTCGCCTTTCGCAACCTGCGAACAGCTCGGCAGAATCCAGGGCGGCGAACTTTATAACACGCATGAAACGGGCAAACACCTAATTTGCACGTAAATTTGACGCGGATCAGCCGCGCCCCGTAGGCGGCCAGGGCTACATTCCGGTACATATCGGCCGGCGACAGCAAATACCCGGGATACATCGAAGCGGTTTCATGGACGGCATCCAGGAACCACCTCCCAGGGCCGCCCATGTCGATGTCTGCGATTTTTCGCCTCAGCTCCACCCGTCTCGCCCTCATTGCGGGCCTGCTCACCGCCACCGGCGTGGGCGCCACGGAGGGTTACCACAGCGCCCTGCCCGTCCAGGGCTCCCTGCCCGCGCTGAGCGGCGCCACGGGCTGGCTCAACGGTCCGGCGCTGACGCCGGCGCAGCTCAAGGGCAAGGTCGTCCTCATCGATTTCTGGACGTACTCCTGCATCAACTGCATCCGCACGATCCCCTACATCCGCGCCTGGGCCGACAAGTACAAAGACCAGGGCCTCGTGGTCATCGGCGTGCACACACCCGAGTTCGACTTCGAGAAGGACGACGGCAACATCCGCCAGGCCATCACCCGTTTCGGCATCACCTACCCAGTGGCCGTGGACAGCGAACACAGCATCTGGAATGCCTTCCACAACCGGTACTGGCCCGCGCTCTACTTCGTGGACGCCAGCGGCCACATCCGCCACCACCAGTACGGCGAAGGCGATTACGACCTGTCTGAGCACGTCATCCAGGACCTGCTCGCCGAAGCCTCCGGACAACATACAACCGACGAAGGCCTGGTCGCGCCGCAGGCAAAAGGCACCGAAGTCGCCCCCGATCCCGCTGGCGCCGCCTCAGACGAAACGTACATCGGCTTCGACAAAGCCGAGGGCTTCGCCTCCCCCGAAGGCTTCGCGGAAAACCACCGCCAGCACTACTCGGTAACCAACCCGCGCCTCAATCACTGGGGCCTCACCGGCGACTGGACCGTCCACGGCGAACGCGCCACCGCCGACAAGACCGGCGCCTCGATCGTCTACCGCTTCCGCGCCCGCGACCTGCACCTCGTGCTCGCCCCCGGCAGCGACGGCAAGGCGCTGCGTTTCACCGTCACCCTCGACGGCAAGGCTCCGGGCGATGCCCATGGCACCGACACGGATGCGCAAGGCAACGGCCATGTCGACGAAACCCGCCTGTACCAGCTCATCCGCCAGGCGGGCGACACCGGCGAGCACACCTTCGAAATCCGCTTCATCGACCCAGGCGCCTCCGCCTACGCCTTCACCTTCGGCTGATCACCCCAAGACTCCTGGAGCCATCCCATGAACGATGTCCGCGACAACGAACCCACCAACACGCAGCGCCGCCGCTTCATGGGCTTCGCCGCCGCACTCACGGCAGCCGCGCCGCTCGGCCTGCTGGGCATCGGCAAGGCGATGGCCTCGACGATGGCCATGCCTTCGTCGCCGTCATCATCGCCCGCGTCTGCATCCATCGCACTCCCGGGTGGCAAAGGACTCGGCACCATCCGCCAGGTCAGGGCCGGCCTGCTCGACGTCGGCTATGCCGAACTGGGGCCATCCAACGGCCGCGTCGCCATCCTCCTGCACGGCTGGCCGTATGACATTCATGCCTTCGAGGAAGTGGCACCGGCGCTTGCCGCCTCGGGCTACCGTGTCATCGTTCCCTACCTGCGCGGCTACGGCAGCACCCGCTTCCTGTCACCGGACACCATGCGCAACGGCCAGCAGTCCGTCGTTGCCGTGGACATCATTGCGTTGATGGATGCCCTGAACATCGACAAGGCCGTGATCGCCGGTTTCGACTGGGGCGCGCGCACCGCCAACATCCTCGCCGCTCTGTGGCCGCAACGTTGCGAAGCGCTGGTATCCGTCAGCGGCTACCTCATCGGCAACCAGAAGGCCGGCGCCGCACCGCTGCCACCGCAGGCGGAGTTGTCGTGGTGGTACCAGTTCTACTTCGCGACGGAGCGCGGCCGCCTGGGATACGAGAAGAACCGCAGGGAATTCGCCCGCCTCATCTGGCACACCGCCTCACCAAAGTGGGCCTTCGACGACGCCACCTTCGATCGCTCGGCAGCAGCCTTCGACAATCCCGATCATGTCGCCGTCGTGGTGCACAACTACCGCTGGCGGCTGGGTATCGTCGAAGGCGAGTCGAAGTACGACGAGCTGGAAGCGAAGCTGGCAAAGGCGCCTGGCATCGGTGTCCCTACGATCACCCTCGAAGGTGATGCCAACGGTGCACCGCACCCAGAACCGGCTGCGTATGCCGGCAGGTTCACGGGCAAGTACGCGCATCGCACCATCACCGGCGGCATCGGACATAACCTGCCGCAGGAAGCACCGAAAGCATTTGTCGATGCGGTGAAGGACGTAACGGCGCTGTAGGAACCGATAAAGACGAGATGAGCGTTTCGCTTCGCAGGAATCGCCAATGCGATCGCCCATAGGTAGCCGGACAGCGTTGTAGGAGCGTGCTTGCGTGCGACCGGATGAATCGAAACGATGATGTTGTTCGCGATAACCGGTCGCGCGCAGGCGCGCTCCTACAACAGCCTGCGATCACGATGGGCAGAGGCGGCGGGGGCGGCCCTTGGCGCGACTTGATGGAGGTGAGGGGAGTGGGCGGAAAAGGCCGCGTAGCGGGGCCGGCCAGGAAGGCCGGCCTTTCCTGCCGAGGCACGGAGGCCGAGTCAGGAAACCCCGCACGCTCCCCGGGCCCGAAGGGGCGTAAGCCATAAGACACTGAGCCGCGTAAGCGGCTCCTCCTTTCCCGAGGGACACCGCAGGCCGGAGCGACAAGGGCCGCACCCGTCGGCTCGTCCTTAGCCACGCACGAGCGCCGAGCAGCGAGGCCAACGGCGAGCCTCTCCTACGGAGCGGAAAGCCACATGGACTGGCGTTCCTACTGAGCGTTACGTTTCAAACGGTCGCGCGCAGGCGCGCTCCTACAGGGGAAAGCAAAAGGCCGCGATTTCTCGCGGCCTTTTGCTTTCTACCCGGATGCGTTGCTTAGACGGCCTGGGCGGGATGGGCGTAGGAGATCGGCGCCTTGGCCGGGTCCTTGAAGCTCACTTCTTCCCATGCCGTGGCGTCGGCCATCAGGCGCCGGAGCAGCTTGTTGTTGAGCTCGTGACCCGACTTGTGTGCCGAGTAGGCACCGATCAGGCTGTGGCCCAGCATATAGATGTCGCCGATGGCGTCGAGGATCTTGTGCTTGACGAACTCGTTGTCGTAACGGAGGCCGTCTTCGTTCAGCACGCGGTAGTCGTCGAGCACCACGGCGTTGTCCATCGAGCCGCCGAGGGTGAGGTTACGCTCGCGGAGCATCTCGATGTCGCGCATGAAACCGAACGTGCGGGCACGGCTGACTTCCTTCACGAACGAGGTCGTGGAGAAGTCCATCTCGGCCTGCGAATTGCGCTTGTTGAACAGCGGGTGGTCGAACTCGACCGAAAAGCCCACCTTGAAGCCATCGAACGGTTCGAGCCTGGCCCACTTGTCGCCGTCTTCGACGATGACCGGCTTCTTGATACGGATGAAGCGCTTGGCGGCGTCCTGTTCCTCGATGCCAGCGGACTGGATCAGGAACACGAAGGGGCCTGCGCTGCCGTCCATGATGGGGACTTCAGGCGCCGAGAGATCGACGTAGGCGTTATCGATGCCGAGGCCAGCCATCGCCGAGAGCAGGTGCTCCACGGTGGAGACGCGGACGTCGCCGTTGATCAGCGTGGTGGACAGGCGGGTGTCGCCGACGTTCTCCGGGCGAGACTTGAGCTCGACCGGCGGATTGAGGTCGACGCGACGAAACACGATACCCGTGTTCGGCGCCGCCGGACGGAGGGTCATATAGACCTTGTCGCCGGTATGGAGACCGACGCCGGTGGCGCGAATGATGTTCTTGAGCGTGCGCTGCTTAATCATGTTGTGTCAAACCTTGCTGGCAGCAGCCTGAGTAACGTACATGCTAACACAGTCTTAACCTCGGAATAAACAAACCGGACAGTACAGCTCATCCTTCCTTTCACCGAGGCTTCAGTTTTTTCTGAGAACAGCTCTCAGCTAGCATGCGACCGATTTGCGCGGCGCATCAATCACTTGCAACTTATTGAATTCCCTCCCGCCTTGCCTTCCAGGCGGCACGGCACCGCGCCACCGCCCGGACGGGAACGGCGGCGGCGCGGTGGGCGGCCCGGCTTCGTGCCGGGTCGTCCTCACGTTTTCCTTAACGTGCCTTGAGACTTCTCGCTGACACGATCAGTTCCCCGGTCAGTCGGCCTGGCGACGCAGGAAGGCCGGGATATCGAGGTAGTCGATCGCCGGTTCCTGGCTCTTCGCCGGCTGGGCCGGTTCGGCGCGCGAGGACGCCTGGGGCAGTGCCGGTTCCGGATTATGGGCGTAGTCCACCACTTCGTTGCCAGTACCGGTACGCAGCACGACCGGACGCGGACGCTGGCGCATTTCGACCTGCTGCTGGACCGGCTGGCGGACCGGCTGCTTGGCGGCCACGGTGCCACGATTGAGGCCGGTGGCCACCACGGTGACGCGGACGTCGTCCTGCATTTCCGGGTCGAGCGAGGTGCCGATCACCACGGTCGCATCTTCCGAGGCGAAGTCGTGGATCACGCGGCCGATCTCGTCGAACTCGCGCATGGTGAGGTTCGGGCCGGCCGTGACGTTGACCAGGATGCCGCAGGCACCCGCCAGGTTCACGTCTTCCAGCAGCGGGTTGTTGATGGCGGCTTCGGCGGCAGCCTGCGCGCGGTCGTCGCCGCGGGCCGTGCCGGAACCCATCATCGCCATGCCCATCTCGCTCATGACCGTACGCACGTCGGCGAAGTCGACGTTGATCAGGCCCGGGGCCGTGATCAGGTCGGCGATGCCCTGGACGGCGCCCAGGAGGACGTCGTTGGCGGCCTTGAAGGCGTTCAGCAGGGTGACTTCACGACCCAGCACCGAGAGCAGCTTCTCGTTCGGCACGGTGATCAGCGAGTCGACGTGCTGCGAGAGGTCCTCGATGCCCTTCAGGGCCACCTGCATGCGGCGACGGCCTTCGAACGGGAACGGCTTGGTAACGACCGCGACCGTCAGGATGCCCTTTTCCTTTGCGAGCTGGGCCACGACCGGAGCCGCGCCCGTGCCGGTACCACCACCCATGCCGCAGGTGATGAAGACCATGTCGGCGCCTTCGAGCATGTCCTCGATGCGCTCACGGTCTTCCAGTGCGGCCTGGCGGCCCACTTCAGGGTTGGCGCCCGCGCCCAGGCCCTTGGTGACATTGCCACCGAGCTGCAGGTGCGTACGACCGCCGCAGCTCTTCATGGCCTGCGCGTCAGTATTGGCGACGACGAACTCGACGCCTTCGATATTGGAATTCACCATGTGGGCCACGGCGTTACCGCCGCCACCACCCACGCCGATGACCTTGATGACCGCGTTCGGTGCCAGCTTTTCGATGAGTTCAAACATTTCCCGTCCTCCGCAGAACTTTTAGTTATTTTGGTTTGTGTCCCGTGACCGACTCCTGTCGATCGCGAGCGGCGGGCCGTCCTTATGCCCCGGCGCCCCCCATCCTTTGGGCGCCGATGAACTATCCGGTCTAGAAGTTCTTGCTGAACCAGCTGCGGAACTTCTCGACCATGTTGCCGACGTTGCCGGCGGCGGAACTCATCTGCCGGCTACCGCCATTGGCGCGGGAACCATGCAACAGCAGGCCCACGCCGGTGGAATGCAGTTCGCTGGACACGACATCACCCAGCCCCGAAACATGCTGTGGCACACCTACGCGCACCATCTTGTGGAAGATTTCCTCGGCCAGCTCGAGGGCGCCTTCCATGCGCGCCGCGCCACCGGTGAGCACGATGCCGGCAGCGACCAGGCTCTCGTAGCCCGAACGGCGCAGTTCGTCCTGCACCATCTCGAAGATTTCCTCGTAGCGCGCCTGCACCGACTGCGCGAGCGCCTGTCGTGCAAGGCGGCGCGGCGGGCGATCGCCGACGCTGGGCACCTGGATGGTTTCTTCTGCGTGGGCCAGCTGGGCCAGCGCGCAGGCGTACTTGATCTTGATCTCTTCCGCGTGAGCGGTTGGCGTGTGCACGCCGTAGGCGATGTCGTTAGTCACCTGGTCGCCACCCACAGGCAGCGACTTGGTGTAGCGGATCGCACCCTGGGTGTAGATGGCGATATCCGTGGTGCCCGCGCCGATATCCACCAGGCATACGCCCAGTTCCAGTTCGTCCTCGGTGAGCACCGACTTCGCGCTGGCGACAGCAGCAGGCACCAGTTCGTCCACCGTGAGGCCACAGCGCTGGATGCACTTGGAAATGTTCTGCACGGCGCTGGCTGCGCCCGTGACCAGATGCACGCTGGCTTCCAGGCGCACGCCGCTCATGCCGACCGGATGGCGGATGCCATCCTGGCCGTCGATGCGGTATTCCTGCGATTCCTTGTAGAGCACCTTGCGGTCGGCCGGGATCGCCACGGCGCTGGCCGCTTCCAGCACCTGTTCCAGGTCGGCCGACATCACCTCACGGTCGCGGATCGCGGCGGTGCCGTGCGAGTTGCGGGTTTCCAGGTGGCTGCCCGAAATGGAGGCGTAAACCGAACGGATGTCGCAGCCGGCCATCAGCTCGGCTTCCTCCACCGCGCGCTGGATCGAGTGCACGGTCGATTCGATGTCCACGACGGAGCCGCGCTTCATGCCGCGCGAGACATGGGTGCCGATGCCGATCACTTCGATCGGCTCACCCGGCTCGTACTCGCCCACGATCGCGACAACCTTGGAGGTTCCGATGTCGAGGCCGACGACGAGCTGTTTGTCGTTCTTGTTTCTCATGTATTAGCTCAGCTTCCGACCTTTGGGGTGGCCGTGTTTTCCGATTGCGGCCACCGGATAGCGAATCCGTTGGTGTAACGCAGGTCAGCGTAGGCGAAGCCGCCACGATGGCCTGAAAGGAGTTGCGGGTAGACGTCGAGGAAGCGCGCGAGGCGACGGTCCGCCTGCTCGCGGTCGCCGATCACGATCTCCGCGCCGCTGTCGGTGATGGCGCTCCAGCTGCCACGCTCGGACAGGCTCACACCCACCACTGACATCTGCGCGCGGCCTTCGAAAGCCTTGCGAGCCTGTGCATAGAAGCTCACCACCTCGGCCAGCCGGGAGTCCGGTCCCGACAGTCGCGGCAGGTCGCCCATCTGGTCGGCGCCCGGTGCATCGAACACCTGGCCCTGGCGGCTGATCAGGCGGTCGCCGTTCCAGCGTGCGAAGGGCTGGCGCTCGTAGATACGCACCAGCAGCGTGTCCGGCCAGCGCTTGCGCACCTCGACCGATTCCACCCACGGCAGTCCGCCGATGGAACGGCGTACTGCTTCAAGATTCGTTGCAAAGAAGCCCTTGCCCAGGCTGGGCAGCACGGCCGCGCGGATCTGTTCGGCACTGACGTGCGTGAACTCCGCCTCGACCTTCAGCTGCGTCACCGGCCAGCGACCGGCGGCAAACCAGCCCTGCATCACGCCGACCACGGGCAACGCCACCAAGGTGATGGCGATGCCCCAGGCGACGATCCGCGTGGCAGCGGCTCCCTTCATGTGGTTATGCCCTCCTTTCCATGGAGGTTTCCAGGATGCGCCAGCACAGGGCCTGGTAATCCAGTCCTGCCACGGCAGCGGCCTTCGGCACGAGCGAGTGCGAGGTCATGCCCGGAGCGGTGTTCACTTCGAGCAGCCAGTTCTTGCCGTGACGGTCGCGCATGATATCCACGCGTCCCCAGCCGAAACAGTCCACGGCATCGAAGGCGCGCAGCGCAAGTGCGCGCATCTCGTCTTCGGCGCCGGCGGAAAGGCCCGGGCAGATGTATTGCGTGTCGTCGGCAATGTACTTGGCGTTGTAGTCGTAGTACTCCTGCGCCGGCACGATCTTGATCGTGGGCAGGATTTCACGGCCGAGGATGCCGACGGTGAATTCGCCGCCCTCGTTCGCATCGCCTTCGATCAGGGTTTCCATCAGCAGGTCGCCCGGGTAGCGGTGCGCCAGTTCCACGGCGGCGTCCAGATCGTCTTCCTTGAACACGCGCGTGACGCCTACGCTGGAACCTTCCCAGGCGGGCTTCACGATCAGCGGAAAACCCACTTCGCGCGCGGCGGCATGCACGTCGGCACCCCGCGGCAGCGCCTTGAACTTCGGCGTGGGCAGGCCGAGGGCCAGCCACACCTGCTTGGCGCGGATCTTGTCCAGCGACAGCGCGGAACCCAGCACGCCCGAACCGGTGTAAGGCACACCCAGCGATTGCAGGGCGCCCTGCAATTCGCCGTTTTCGCCACCGGCGCCATGCAGGATGTTGAACACGCGTGCGAAATGCCCGGCGCGCACGGCGTCGAGCAGCGCGGGGATGCCGTCGATCGGATGCGCATCGACGCCACGGGCGCGCAGTGCTTCCAGCACGCCCTGTCCGGAATTCAGCGAAACCTCGCGCTCGGCGGAATTGCCGCCATAGACCACGGCCACCCGGCCGAAATCGGCGGGATCGGTGACCAGGCGCGGGAAACGGGTGGTGCTCATCACTTGCGGGTCCTCAGGTTGCCGGCGTTGGCCAGCTCGATGGCCGCCGCGCCGATGTCGCCAGCGCCCAGCAGCATGATCAGGTCGCCGTCGCGCGCCAGCGCGGGCAGCGTGTCGCGCAGGTCGCGCGGGTGGTCCACCAGCACTGGATCGGTCTTGCCGCGTGCGCGGATGGCGCGCGCCAGGGCCTTGCCGTCGGCACCGGCAATGGGCGATTCGCCGGCCGGGTACACCTCGGTAAGTACCAGCACGTCCACTTCGGCCAGCACGTTGGCGAAGTCGTCGAGCAGGTCACGGGTGCGGCTGTAGCGATGCGGCTGGAAGGCGACGACGAGGCGGCGCTCCGGCCAGCCGCCACGCGCGGCGGCGAACACCGCCGCCAGTTCGCGGGGATGGTGACCGTAGTCGTCAACCAGCAGGGCGTTACCGCTGTCGAGTGCGATCTCGCCGCGACGATGGAAACGACGACCCACGCCCTGGAAACCGGCCAGCGCACGGGCAATGGCCTCGCCCTCCACGCCAAGCTGCCAGCCCACCGCGGCGGCGGCCAGCGCGTTCTGCACGTTGTGGCGGCCCGGCAGGTTCAGCGTGATCGCCAGCGCATCGGCCATGCCCGGCAGGCGCACGTCGAACTGCATCTGGAAACCGACCTGGCGCACGTTCGTGGCCACCACGTCAGCCTTCGGGTTGTCGATGCCATAGGTGATCATCCGGCGCGAGGTGTCTTCCGCGAGCTTCGCGGTTTCTTCGTCGTCGATGCACAGCACGGCCATGCCGTAGAACGGCAGGCGATGCAGGAAATCGTGGAAGGCTTTCTTCACCTGGGCGAAGTCGCCGTTGTAGTTTTCCAGGTGATCGGCGTCGATGTTCGTCACCACCGCCATCACCGGCGAAAGCATCAGGAACGAGCCATCCGACTCGTCGGCTTCCGCCACGAGGTACTGGCCGGTGCCCAGGCGCGCGTTGGCGCCGGCGGCGTTGAGCTGACCACCGATCACGAAGGTCGGATCGTATTCGGCTTCGGCCAGCACGCTGGCGACGAGGCTGGTGGTGGTGGTCTTGCCGTGCGTACCCGCAATGGCGATGCCACGGCGGAAGCGCATCAGCTCACCCAGCATCTCGGCGCGCGGCACCGTGGGAATACGCGAGGCGTGCGCGGCGACCAGCTCCGGGTTGTCCTTGCGGATGGCGCTGGAGGTGACCACCACGTCGGCACCGTCGATGTTCGCGGCGTCGTGGCCTACATGGATCTGGATACCCAGGCTGGCCAGGCGCTCCGTGGTCGGCGACATCGCGCGGTCGGAACCGGACACGCTGTAGCCGAGGTTGTTGAGCACTTCGGCAATGCCGCTCATGCCCACGCCACCCACGCCAATGAAGTGGACCCGGCGGAACGAGGTCATGAAATCGTCGTGGGCGCGCAAACGACCGGGCGTCATGCGGATACCTCCATGCAATGACGGGCAATCGTTGCTGCTGCGTCGGGTTTAGCCAGCGTGCGGGACGCGTTAGCGGCGGAAAGAATACGGTTGCGATCGGCCAGCAGCTCGTCGAGAAGTTTCGCGAGCAGGTCGGGCGACTCGTGGCCGGCGAGCGCGGCATCGGTAACGATGCGTGCGCCGCCCACGTCGACCATGGCGCGGGCATTGCTGGTCTGGTGGTCGTCCACCGCGAACGGGAACGGCACCAGCACGGCCTCCTGGCCGGCGGCGCACAGTTCGGCGACGGTCAGCGCACCGGCACGGCAGAGCACGAGGTCGGCCCATTCGTACGCGCCGGCCATGTCTTCGATGAAGGCCACGATGTTCGCGGCGCTGCCAGCCTTGTTATAGGCATCGACAGTGTCCTGGAGGTGGCGCTCGCCGGTCTGGTGCACTACCTCCGGCACCATCGAACCCATCGCCGCAAGGCGGGCGATGGCTTTCGGCACCACGCTGTTCAGCGTGCGCGCACCGAGGCTGCCGCCAAGCACGAGCAGGCGCGGCGCGCCCTCGCGACCGGCAAGGCGATCGATCGGCGCAGGCAGCGCGGCAATGCGCGCGCGGACCGGATTACCGACCCACTCGCCCTTCGGCAGCACATTCGGAAAACCGGTGAGCACGCGCTTCGCGAACGAGGCGAGCTTGCGATTGGTGAAACCGGCCACGGCATTCTGCTCGTGTACCACCAGCGGAATGCCGGCCAGTCGTGCAGCCACGCCGGCCGGACCGGCGACATAGCCGCCCATCGACAGCACGCAGCGCGGCTTCAGCTTGCGCAGCAGCGCCAGCGATTCGAACAGGGCGCGCACCAGCATCAGCGGCGCCAGCACGCGGGTCTTCATACCCTTGCCGCGCAGGCCGCCCACCTTGACGGTGTGCAGGTCGAGGCCATGCGACGGCACGACCCGGGTCTCCATGCCGCCTTCGGCACCGAGCCACGCCACGGGCACGCCGTGCGAACGCAGTTCGTCCGCCACGGCCAGACCCGGGAAGATGTGGCCGCCGGTACCGCCGGCCATGATCAGCACAGGAGCGCTCATGCCATGCCTCCTGCCGGTGCCGAGGTAGGCACCGCATTGGCGGGCTGACGCACCGCCGACTGGCGGGCGTCCTCGGCACGATTGATTTCAAAGGTGGCGCGCAGCAGCACACCGACCATGGCGCAGGTCATCAGCACCGACGAACCGCCAGAGCTGATCAGCGGCAGGGTGAGGCCCTTGGTAGGCAGCACGCCGAGGTTCACGCCGATGGACACCATCGCCTGGAAACCCATCATCAGCGAGATGCCGTAGGCCACGTAGCCCGAGAAACGCTGGCCCAGCTCGACGCCCTTCAGGCCGATATACAGGCCACGGCCGACGAGCACGATGTAGAGACCGATGACCACCACGATACCGGCCAGGCCCAGCTCTTCGGCGAGCACGGCCAGGATGAAGTCGGTATGCGCCTCGGGCAGGTAGAACAGCTTCTGCACGCTGGAGCCCAGGCCCACGCCGGTCCATTCGCCACGACCCACCGCAATGAGCGCCTGGGTGAGCTGGAAGCCATCGTTGAACGGGTCCTTCCACGGATCGAGGAAGGAGGTGAGGCGCTTGATGCGGTAGTCCTCGGCGGTGGCCGCGTAGATCAGCAGCGGGATCAGCGGCATCGCCAGCAGCACGAGGTTGCGCATGCGGGCACCGGCCAGCCAGACCATGCCGACCGTGGTGGCGACCACGAGGGCAGCCGAACCGAAGTCGGGCTGGGCCAGCAGCAGGAGCACCATGAAACCGGCCACGGCGATCGGCTTCACCACGCCGAACAGTTCGTACTCCACGCCTTCGCGATGGCGCACGAGGTAGCTCGCCAGATAGGCCACGAGGATCAGCTTCACCGCTTCCACCGGCTGGAAGCTGGTGACGAACAGGTTGATCCAGCGACGCGCACCGTTGATGCGCATGCCGAAGCCCGGCACGAACACCAGCAGCAGGATGCAGATGCCGACGAGCAGCAGCAGCGTGCTGTGCTTCTCGATCGTCTTCAGTTCGGTACGCATGGCAACACCGGCCAGCACGAAGCCGAGCGCCAGGAAGCTCAGGTGCTTCTTGAGGTAGTAGAACGCGCCCACGTGCGAGCCGTCGGCCACGGCGATGGAGGCGGAGGTGACCATCACCACGCCCATCGTGGCGAGCGCGAGCGCAGCCACGAGCAGCGGGAGATCGAAACTCCCCCGCGGGCCCTGACGGCGCTGTGCCTGCTTGTTACCGAAGCCGAACATGATGTCTTAGCGCACCTTCAACGTAGCCAGACCAATGAGCACCAGCACGACGCTGATGATCCAGAAGCGCACGATGACCCGGGGCTCGGGCCAGCCTTTCAGTTCGAAGTGATGATGGATCGGCGCCATGCGGAAGATGCGCTTGCCACGCAGCTTGAAGCTTGCGACCTGAAGCATCACGGAAGCCGTTTCCATCACGAACACGCCGCCCATCACCAGCAGCACGATTTCCTGGCGCACGATCAGCGCGACGCAACCCAGCGCGGCACCGATGGCCAGCGCACCCACGTCGCCCATGAAGACCTGGGCCGGGTAGGTGTTGAACCAGAGGAACCCCAGACCCGCACCCGACAGCGCGCTGCAGAAGATCGCCAGCTCACCGGCACCCGGAATGGCCGGGATGCCGAGGTATTCGGAAAACAGCTTGTTGCCCGCGAGGTAGGCGAAGATGCCCAGCGCACCGGAGACCAGCACGCTCGGCATGATGGCGAGGCCGTCGAGGCCGTCGGTGAGGTTCACCGCGTTGGAGAAGCCCACGATGATGAAGTAGCCCACCACGACGAAGAGCACGCCCAGCGGCAGCGCCACCTGCTTGAACAGCGGCACGTAAAGTGCAGTTTCCGCCGGCAGCTGGTGCGTCTGGTAAAGGAACACGGCGGCGGCCAGGCCGAACACCGACTGCCAGAAGTACTTCCAGCGGCTGGCGAGGCCACGGCTGTCCTTCAGCACCAGCTTGCGGTAATCGTCGTAGAAGCCGATGGCGCCGAAAGCCACGGTCACCAGCAGCACCACCCAGATGTAGCGGTTGCCGAGGTCGGCCCACAGCAGCGTGGAGATGCCGATGGCGAACAGGATCAGCGTGCCGCCCATGGTGGGCGTTCCGGCCTTGGAAAGATGCGTCTGCGGACCATCGCTGCGCACCACCTGCCCGGCCTTCAGCGCGGCAAGCTTGCGGATCATGGCCGGACCCAGCAGCAGCGACACGGCCAGCGCGGTAAGCGCCGCCATGATGGCGCGGAAAGTGATGTACTGGAACAGATGCAGCGACGTGAAGTGCCGAGCCATCCATTCCGCCAGTTCAAGCAGCATGGGATGCTCCTTCAGCGTACGACTTCATTGCTGCCGCGACCCGCTCCATACCGGAGGAACGCGACCCCTTCACGAGGACGGTGACGCCCGCGTGGATGTCATGACAGGCCGCCTCGATGAGGGCTTCCTGCGTGGTGAAATGGTGTGCGCCCTTGCCGAAGGCCTCCGCCGCCGCCGCGCTCTTCGCACCGATGGCGAACAGCCGCTCGATGCCGCGCTCGTGGGCGAGGCGACCGGTATCGGCATGCATCTTCACCGCATCCGGACCCAGTTCGGCCATGTCGCCCAGGATCAGCCAGCGCTCGCCCCTGGCCAGGGCCAGCGTGTCGATGGCGGCGGCGGCCGAACCCGGATTGGCGTTGTAGCTGTCGTCGATGAGCGTCCAGTTGCCCGGCATCGGTTCGAGGTTGAGGCGGCCCGCGACACGCGGCACCTGTTCCAGCCCTTCCACGATGGTCTCCACCGGCACGTCGAGTGCGATGGCAATGGCCGCCGCCGCAAGGGCGTTGGCTACATTGTGACGACCGGCCAGCGGCAGGCGTACGTCGCCGTCGCCATGGGGCGTCGACAGCACGAAGTGCGTGCCGTCGATGGTCTCTTCGACGATGTCGGCACCGATGTCGGCGCGGTGACCCAGCGCATAACGCAGCGTGCGGCGCGAGCCGGCCAGGCCGGCAAAGAAACCGGCGAAGCGCTCGTCGTCCGCGTTGATGATGGCCACGCCGTCCACCGGCAGCGCCTGGTACAGCGCGCCCTTGGTCTCGGCGACGCCTTCGATGGTTCCCATGCGCTCAAGGTGCGCAGGCGCAATGGAATTCACGAGGCCGATATCGGGCCGTGCGATGGCGGCGAGATAGGCGATGTCGCCCGGCTTGCCGGCGCCCATTTCGAGCACGGCGTAACGGGTGTCCTCGGGCATCGCCAGCAGGGTCAGCGGCATGCCCAGCTCGTTGTTGTAGTTGCCGGCGTTGACGTGGGTGCGGCCATGGCGCGACAGGATCGACGCGGTAAGCGTCTTCACCGTGGTCTTGCCGTTGGAACCGGTGATGCCCACCACGCGCACGTTGCGCTGCGCGCGCACGGCACTGGCGAGGTCGCCCAGCGCGAGTTGGGTGTCGTCGACGATCACCTGGGCGATCGGCGCATCCACGGGACGGGTGACCAGCGCGGCAACGGCGCCGCGCTCGGCGGCCATGGCCACGAAATCGTGGCCGTCCACGCGCTCGCCGGGCAGCGCCACGAACAGGTCACCGGCCTTCAGGCTGCGGGTATCGATGGAAAAGCCGGTCACCTCGGTATCGGCGCCCTGCAGGCGGCCGCGAGTCCAGAGGGCGACGGCGGAAAGGCGCATCATGCGCGGGCTCCCTTGGTGCTGGATGCCATCGCCTCACGGGCGACGGCGAGGTCGTCGAAGGGCTGCTTGCCCTCCGGACCTTCCTGATAGGTTTCGTGGCCCTTGCCTGCGATCAGCACGACGTCGTCGGCTTTCGCATCGGCCAGGGCCAGGGCAATGGCGGACGCGCGGTCGCGCTCCACCATGACGGTGTCGGGGTGGGCGAAGCCGGCCACGATCTGGGCAACGATGGTGTCGCCGTCTTCGCTGCGCGGGTTGTCGTCGGTGACGATCACCACATCGGCGAGGCGCTCGGCAATGCCGGCCATGATCGGGCGCTTGCCCTGGTCACGATCGCCACCAGCGCCGAAGACGCAGATGAGGCGACCCTTGGTATGCGAACGCAGCGCCAGCAAGGCCTGTTTCAGCGCGTCGGGCGTGTGTGAGTAATCGACCACCACCAGCGGCTTCTTGCCATCGCCACCAAGACGGCTCATGCGCCCGTTGACGGGCTGCAATGATTCCAGCGCGGCGTGGATGCGCTCGAACGGCTCGTCCAGTGCGCCCAGCACCGCCGCGACGGCGAGCAGGTTGGCGACATTGAAGCGACCCAGCAGGGCGCTGCGCACGGTGCGCATGCCCCACGGCGTATTCAGGTTGAACGACAGGCCCTTGGCCGAGGTGACGATGATGTCGGCGCGGATCTCGGCGTCCTTCTCGGTGGCCTCGTGGGCCATCGACGTGCGCAGCTTCGTCACGCCTTCCGCCAGGCCTTTCGCCAGCTTCACGCCGAAGGCGTCGTCGACGTTGATCACCGCCGTACGCAGGCCGTCGAAGCCAAACAGCTTCGCCTTCGCGGCCCCGTACGCTTCCATGGTGCCGTGGTAATCGAGATGGTCGCGGGTGAGGTTGGTGAACACCGCCACGTCGAAGGCAACGCCGTTGACCCGGCCCTGCTCCAGCGCATGCGACGACACTTCCATCGCCACGTGCGTGGCGCCGGCCTCGCGGAAATCCGCGAACAGCGACTGCATGCTGATCGCATCCGGCGTGGTGCGCTCGCCTTCGACGATATGACCGTGCATGCCCGCACCCAGCGTGCCCACCGTGGCCGGCTTACGGCCGAGGAAGGCCAGCGCCTGGGCGATGAGCTGCACCGTGGAGGTCTTGCCGTTGGTGCCGGTGACACCCACGACCTGGAGCGGCTGCGACGGTGAACCGTAGAAGCGGGCAGCGATGCGCCCCGTCTTCTCGCGCAGATCCTTCACGGTGATCACGGGCACGCCCGGATCGACGGCGTCGAACGGCGGCTCGGCCAGGATCACGGCCGCGCCCTGCTCCACCGCTTTCGCGGCGAAGTCGATGCCATGGCCCTTCGTGCCACGCAGCGCGACGAAGGCATTGCCCTCGATGATGGCGCGCGAATCCAGCGAGAGTCCGGAAACGAGAATTTCGCCGGCACCCGGGGCGTCGGCGAAACCATTGAGTAGATCGGCGAGGCGCATGGTCACGGGACCACCTCTTCCGCCGCGCTGTCGTCCGCTTGTGGCGGTGCGTTGTTCGTACTGATCATGCCACCCTGGCTCGGGCCGCCGGCGTACCAGCGACCCACGTTGTCCGGCGGGATGTCCAGCAGCCTCACCGCACCCTGCATCACCTGGACGAAGGCCGGACCGGCGACGGAGCCACCGTAGTACCGGCCACCCTTCGGGTCGTTGATGACCACGACGGTGACGATGCGGGGAGCGCTGGCCGGGATCATGCCCACGAACAGCGAAATATAGTTATTGGCGTAGTAACCGCCGGCGGAATTCTTGTGCGAGGTACCGGTCTTGCCGGCCACGCTGTAGTTGGCGACGGACGCGAAGCCGTAGCCGGTGCCGCCCGGGGCGACCACGGTCTCGAGCATGCGCACGAGCTCATGGGCCACGTCGGGCGTGACGACCTGGTTGGGCGGGTTGTCCGCACCCTTGATGAAGCTGGGCGCACGATACTGGCCGCCGTTGCCGATGGCGGCGTAGCCGGTGGCCAGCTGCAGCGGCGTCACGTTGAGGTTGTAGCCGTAGGCCAGGCGCGACTTCTCGATGGGCTTCCAGGTGCGGCCCACCGGCAGGTAGCCGGAGGCTTCGCCGGGGAAGCCGCTTCCCGTGCTGTTGCCGATGCCGAACGACTTGTAGATGCCGTAGAGGAAATCGGTATCCAGCGTCATCGCGATCTTGGCGGCACCCACGTTCGACGACTTGGTGATGACGCCGGTCGGGGTGAGCGTGCCCCAGTTATGCGTGTCGCGCACCGGGTGACCACCCATCATCCACGTACCCGGCGAGGTCTCGATGAGCGGCGAGGTCGGTGTGTACTTGCCGCTGGTGAGTGCGGCGGCCATGGTGAACGCCTTCATGGTGGAGCCCGGCTCCACCACGTCGGTGACGGCGCGGTTGCGGCGTTCCTGCGGGGTGCTGCCACGCACCGCGTTCGGGTTGAACGACGGCAGGTTGGCCATGCCCAGCACTTCGCCGGTGTGTACGTCCATCACCACGATGGAGCCCGAATCGGCCTTGTTCTTGTCCAGCGCATCCTTGAGCGCGCTATAGGCGAGGTATTGGATGCGGCGGTCGATGGACAGCGTGAGGTCGCGGCCCGGCTGCGGCTCGCGCACCAGTTCCACGTCTTCCACCACATGGCCCATGCGGTCGCGGATGACGCGCTTGGCGCCCGGCTTGCCGGCCAGCCACTCTTCAAAAGCCAGTTCCAGGCCTTCCTGGCCGTGGTCGTCGATGTTGGTGAAGCCGAGGATATGGCTGTTTACTGCACCCGACGGGTAATAACGACGGTACTCGCGCTGCGACGCAATGCCGGGAATCTTCAGGTCGACGACGGCCTGCGCGTCTTCCGGACGCATCTGGCGCGCGATGTACATGAACTCTTTATCTGCACGGGCTTCGATCTTCTGCTTGAGATCGTCGGCATCCACATGCAGCGCGTGCGCCAGCTCGGGAATGCGGTCGGCATTCTCAAGCACTTCGGGCGGATTGGCCCAGATGGAAGCTACCGGCGTCGACACGGCAAGCGGCTCGCCGTTGCGGTCGAAGATGGTGCCGCGCGACACGGCGATGGGCATTTCACGCAGGAAGCGCGCGTCGCCCTGATCCTGGTAGAACTGCTTGCGCACCACCTGGAGGTCGAAGGCACGCACCACCAGACCCGAGGCGGCGATACACAGCAGCGCCACCATCACGGTCATGCGCTTGCGCGGGCTGGGGCCCTGGCCGCGACGGCGGCTCGGCACCACCGGCTTGCCGTAACGGGCCTTCATCGACGCACCAGCTGGATGTCCTGCTGCTTCGGCGTGTACATGCTGAGGCGGGCACGGGCTTCTGCATCGATGCGGCTGGGTTCGGCGTAGGTAGCCTGTTCCAGTTCGAGACGGCCGTATTCCACGCCGAGGTCGTCCTTCTGGCTTTGCAGCCGGGACAGCTCGACGAAGAGGATGCGGCTCTCGTGGCGCGTCCACACCACGCCGATCGCGCTGACGATGACCGCCAGCAGCAGGATCGTGAGGCAGAACGCGCCGAAGATCTTCATGCAAGTTTCTCCGCCACGCGCAGCACGGCGGAACGCGAGCGCGGATTCGCGGCCACTTCGGCGTCGGAGGGGAAGATGGCCTTGCCGACCGGCTTCAGGCGCGCAGTCTTGGCTTCGGCGGGCGGCGCGCGGCGATTGCCCTGCACACGCCCCTCGTGCGAGCGGATGAACTGCTTCACCGTGCGGTCTTCCAGCGAGTGGAAGCTGATCACCGAGAGACGGCCGCCGACCTTCAGCAGCTCCAGCGCGGCATCGAGGCCACGCTCCACGGATTCCAGCTCGGCGTTCACGCGGATGCGCAGCGCCTGGAAGGTGCGGGTGGCTGGATTCTTGCCCGGCTCGCGGCGACCGACGCAGCGGGCGACCAGTTCGGCCAGCTCGCCGGTGCGGGCGATCGGTGCCGTGGCGCGACGCTCAACGATGGTCTTGGCGATACGACGGCTGAAGCGCTCTTCGCCGAAGGTCCACAGCACGTCGGCGATCTCTGCCTCGCTGGCTTCGGCCAGGAAGTCGGCTGCGCTGATGCCGCGGGTGGTGTCCATGCGCATGTCGAGCGGTGCATCGCCCATGAAGCTGAAGCCGCGGCTTGCGTCATCGAGCTGCGGCGACGAGACGCCCAGGTCGAGCAGGATGCCGTCGAGGCCACCTTCGAGTGCCGGCCATTCGCCCATCGTGGCGAAATTGTCGTGGCGCAGGGAAACACGCGGATCGGTGGCGAGGCCAGCCTCGGCCACGGCAATGGCCGTGGGATCGCGATCCATCAGATACAGGCGGCCGTCGGCGGACAACCGGGCAAGGATGGCCCGGGCGTGACCGCCCCGACCGAATGTCCCGTCCAGATAACGCCCGTTCTCGCGCAAGGCGAGGCCCTCCACCGCTTCTTCGAGCATCACCGGGATGTGCACTTCGCGCCCCGCCATCGCCACATCCCGCTCCCGTTCTACTTCTTAAGTTCAGTTAGTCGTTACAACCGCAGCTCCGCCATGTCGTCGCTGATCTCGTCCTCGCCGATCGTCTGCCTGATCTTGGCGAGGTGGGCCTGTTCGCTCCAAAGCTCGAACTTGTTGCCCATGCCCAGCAACACGGCTTTTTTTTCTATGCCCGCCGCGGCGCGCTGACTGGCCGGAAGGAGGACGCGTGCTGCGCCGTCGGGTTCGACGATCGCGGCTGCGCCCACCAGCTTCATCTGCAACGCACGGTGGACGGCCTTCACGCTGGGCAGCGCATTGACCTGGTCGCGGACCTGCTCCCACTCGGCATACGGGAAAATCCAAAGGCATCCCGTCTCGAATGGGTTGTAGGTAATCACCAGACGGTTTGCGCAGGCGTCAGCCACCAGATCCCGATAAGAAGTCGGAATCGTCAGACGACCTTTGTCGTCGACCGTGATGGCGGTTTCGCCTTGAAACATGTCTGCTGGCTACCCCACTAAATCCCACGATTTCACACTGGAGCCCACGATAGTCTCGCCCCTTGAGACTGTCAAGGAATTTTTTCTTGTGAATCAAAGAGAAAGCTGCCATTCATGACCAATTCCAGCCTTTTCTGAGGAACCAGCGGAAGGTGGTTGAATCGCGGGGATTTTTTGACGGAAACGCCTGTGCGAAGGCGTCCCGCACGCCGTGAAATTGACGTGTAGGCGGCAGAGGGTCGTGGAGATTGGTGGGAGAAGCGCGATCGGGGCATGGGATGCCCCGATCGCAACGAAAGGTTGGAGTCGGCCTGTAAGCCGGGTTCTGTACGTCTTGCGACGAGACAGTCATTCTTCTCGGCCTGGCGTCACCGCCAGGCTCTAGCAACCTACCCGGGAACGACGCGGGCCGCGTCATGGTTCCCTTATTTGGTCTTGCTCCGGGTGGGGTTTACCGTGCCGTGCGACGTTAGCCCCGCACGCGGTGCGCTCTTACCGCACCCTTTCACCCTTACCTGATCCCCTTGCGGGGCCATCGGCGGTCTGCTCTCTGTTGCACTGGCCGTCAGCTCACGCTGCCCAGGAGTTACCTGGCACCCTGCCCTGTGGAGCCCGGACTTTCCTCGATGCACACAAGGTGCGACGCGACTGTCCGGCCGACTCCACCGCCGATTATACGCCATGCTCGCTAGAATGACCGGCCAGTCACCGCGGAAACCCCGATGTCCTCCTCCCGCCCCGGCACCCTGTACGTCGTCGCCACGCCCATCGGGCATCGTGACGACATCAGCGCACGCGCCATCGAGACCCTGCGCAAGGTGGCCGTGATCGCCGCGGAAGACACCCGGCATACCCGTCCACTGCTCCAGCACCTGGGCATCGATACACCACTGGTGGCACTGCACGACCACAACGAGCGCACGGCGGTGGATGCGCTGGTGGAGCGTCTGCGACAGGGCGACGACGTGGCCCTGGTTTCCGATGCCGGTACGCCGCTTATCAGTGATCCGGGGTTTCGCCTGGTGCGCGCCGTGCGGGCTGCCGGCCTGAAGGCCAGTCCCGTGCCAGGCCCCAGCGCCGTCGTCGCCGCGCTGTCGGTGGCTGGCCTGCCGAGCGATCGATTCATCTTCGAAGGCTTCCTGCCCGCCAAGGGCGGCGCACGGCGTTCGCGCCTGACCGAACTGGCCGGCGAATCGCGCACGCTTATCTTCTATGAGTCGTCGCATCGCATCGTCGAGTGCCTGGAAGACATGCGCGAGGTGTTCGGCGCCGACCGCGAGGCGGTGATGGCGCGCGAGCTGACCAAGCTGTTCGAGACGGTGCTCGGTGCACCGCTGGGCGAGCTGGTGGAGCGCGTCACCGCAGACCCGAACCAGCAGAAGGGCGAGTTCGTGGTGATGGTGGGCGGTCGTGAGGCGGGTGAAGACGAACGCCTGGCCGAGGGGCTGCGGGTGTTCGGCATCCTTAAAGAGGAACTACCGCCGGCCAAGGCTGCGAAGCTGGCGGCTGCGATTACCGGTGCGCCGCGCAAGGCGCTTTACGGGGCTTGAGCTTCCTGTCAGCCGACATTCGGCTTCGCCGGTCGCGCGCAGGCGCGCTCCTACACAGGCGCTCACTGTAGGAGCGCGCCTGCGCGCGACCGGTCACAACGCATACGCCAAACCCCACGTGGCCTGCGCCCTCCTCCGATAAACCGCCCCCTACCGCCACGTCACACCCCGCGCCCGATCACGCCGGGCTCGCGAAGCGATGGGCTATGATCCGGGCGTTTCGGCGCCGGAGGGCGCCTCCCGCGTTACCAAAGGAAACTCCGATGCGAGCGATGCGTGCCACTACCCTCGGCCTCCTGCTGACTGCCGGCCTCGCCGGCTGTGCCACCCAGGGCGGCACGACGACCCAGCCCCACGGCACGGCACCCACCGGCGAGGCCACCCAGGCCGCGCAGGCGCTCTACACCAAGGGCCAGTTCGACCAGGCGGCGCAGGCCTACCTCGCCCTGGCCAACCAGGACTCCGATCATCGGGACTACTTCCGCCTGCTCGCCGCCGAGTCGTACCGGCAGGAAGGCGCCCTCGACCGCGCCGCGCCGGTGCTTGGTGACATTCGCCGCTCGCGACTGGAAGGCGAGGACGCCCTGCGCTTCGACGCCCTTCGCGCCGAACTCGCCCTGAAGAAGAACGACCCGGCCACCGCCCTGTCGCTTACCGGCAAGCCGTCGTCGCGTGTGTCCCCGCAGATCGAACAGCGCCTGACCGAACTGCATGCCCGCGCCCAGGCCGCATCGGGCGATCCGTGGAGCGCCGCCCAGACCCGCGTCGATCTTGACGGCCAGCTGCGCGGCATCGACCGCGAACAGAATCGCAAGGAGATCCTCGCCCTGCTCACCGGGCTCGGCGCCGAACCGCTGGCCACCCGTGGCAATGCGCTGCCGGCGAACGATCCGCTGCGCCCCTGGGTGCTCGAGGCACAGACCCAGCTCGGCAGCGCCACGCGCTCGCCTGCCGTGCTCGATCAGGCCGTGGGCACGGTCACCGGCGACAAGGGCGTGCGCGAAGGCTACAAGGTGCCCACCAAGGTCGCCCTGCTGTTGCCGCTCACCGGCCCGCTCGCCGGTGCCGGTGCCGCCATCCGCGACGGCTTCTTCGCGAACTACATCGATGCGGCGCATACCAATGCGCCGCGCCCGGAGGTCGCTGTCTACGACTCCGGCAATGACGCGTCGCACGCGGTCGCCGCCTACGACAAGGCGGTGTCCGAAGGTGCCCGTTTCGTGGTGGGCCCGCTCAACCGCGACGGCGTCTCGGCGATCTTCGCCAAGGGCGCGCTGCCCGCGCCGATGCTCACGCTGAACTATCCCAACGACAACAAGAACCTGCCGCCGTCCGGCGCCAACGAATTCGGCCTGCTGCCGGAAACCGAAGGCGCGCAGGTGGCCGACCACATGGCCGACCGTGGCCTGCACTCGGCGGTGGTGATCGTATCCACCGACGACTTCGCACGCCGCGCAGGCAATGCCTTCAAGGCGGAATGGCAGGCCCGTGGCGGCAAGCTCGCCGGGCAGGTCACGCTTGACGCCACCAGCATCGACTTCGCCTCGCAGCTTTCCGGCGCCGGCATAGGCGCCACGCCGGAGGGCGATACCGATGGTGGTGTCTTCCTCAGCATGAAGCCGCAGCAGGCCCGCCTGCTGATGCCACAGCTGCGCCTGACCCGCAACACCCAGCCGGTGTTCGCCACCTCGCACGTCTACACGGGTAGCGACGATGCGGCCGCGGACCGCGACCTCGAAGGCGTGGAGTTCTGCGACGCGCCCTGGCTGTTCGACGCACAGCCGGGCCTGCCGCGCCGCGCCGATCTGGCCGGCGCGATCCCCGCCACCCGGGGCGTGGCCGCCCGTCTGTTCGCCTTCGGCATGGATGCGTGGGGGCTGGTGCCTTACATCGACTGGATGCGCGGCCACCCGGGCAGCTACCTGCCGGGTGCCACCGGCCAGCTGGTGGCCGATGAATTCGGTCGCGTGCGCCGCGTACTCATCTGGGCGCGCTTCACTGACGGCGTGGCCCGTCCGGTCGCCGGTAGTCTCGAACTCGAAGCGCCGGCCACGGCTCCCACCGTCGAGAGCGGTGGCGGCTGATTCCCCACCGGCGCGGACAGGAGTCCGCGTTGAAAGCACCTCGTAAAACCACCCCGCGCCGCGCCACCGGAGACCACTTCGAAGGCGCGGCGCTTTCGTTTCTGCAGGCGCGCGGGTTGCGCCTTATACAAGCCAATTTCCTTTGCAGGCATGGCGAGATCGATCTCGTGATGCGCGATGGCGAGGTGGTCGTGTTCGTCGAGGTGCGTTACCGACGCGGTAGCGCGTTCGGCGGGGCGCTGGCATCGGTCACGGCAGCCAAGCGGCGGCGCATCGTGAGCGCGGCGCATATCTGGCTGGCGGGGAGGCCGTTCGATGCGCGCAGGCCGTGCCGGTTTGATGTGGTGGGGTTTGAGGGTGCAGTGGTGGAGTGGGTGCGAGGGGCGTTTGATGGGTGAGTTTCCGGGTATCCGGTCGCGCGCAAGGCGCGCTCCTACACAAGCCGCCTCGTAGAAGCGCGCCCGCACGCAACCAGACCAAAGCGACCCTTGTAGGAGCGCGCCTCGCGCGCGACCGGACCGAAGCGCCCCTTGCAGGAGCGCGCCTCGCGCAACCAGACCAAAGCGGCCCCTGTAGGAGCGCGCCTCGCGCGCGACCGGACCGAAGCGGCGTTTGCAGGAACACGCCTCGCGCGACCGGTCACACTAGCATCAAGCCGCCGCCAGAAACGCCTCACGCCCCAGCTTCGCCAGGTCCGCCACCGACTCCACGGTGATATCCGGCGGCGTATCCACCAGCTCCTTGCCCGCGGCCGCCGCGTAATGCCCCTGCTTCACGAACACGGTGGTGACGCGATCGCCCAGCAGCTTCTTCAGCGCCACGAGAATACGCGGCTTGTCATCCACCATCACGTAATGATCGGCCGGATACCGTGCCTGCATGTCGTCGAGCATCTCTTCCTTGTGCACGTAGATCAGCACGTCTTCCCGGAAGGCTTCCCACAACCCCGCACGGCGGATCTTGCGCGGCTGGAACACCGTATCGCCATCGGACATGATCACCGGCCGCCCCAGCGTGCGCAGATGATCGATCGTTTCCAGCACACCCGGAAAACGCCGCTGCTCGAACGGATAGTCGAGCAGGAAGAACGACATCTCCATGAACGAGCGATCGCTCTGCTGCCCACGCAGGCGCTGCAACACGCCCAGGTAATCGGCATAGCCCACCTGCCCGCGAATCTCCTTGTCGATGGCGTTGTAGCGTTCCCTGCCCCCGTCACCGAATTCATGCTCCAGCCGGGCGGCCAGGTCGGCGCTGAAACGGTCGTTGTCGATCAGGGTGTTGTCGACGTCGAACAGGAAGACGATGGAATCGCGGTCGGACACGGCACAGCCTCGTACGGAATGCGGATGCCCATCATATGGGGACAGCCGTGACGATCCGAAGGCCGGCAACGTTCAGGCGCGCTTGGGCGGCACCAGCGACAGACGCTTGCTGGCCGCCGTGGAGGCCTTGGGAGCCAGCAGGCGGGCGATTTCATCCGGCGGCAACGGGCGCGAGTAGAGGAAACCCTGCCCCTCTTCGCAGCCGGCACGCAGCAGGAAATCGTGCTGGGGCTCGGTCTCGATGCCTTCGGCGATGGTGTGCAGGTCCAGGCTGCGGGCGATGGCCAGCATCGCCTCGGTGATCGCCACGTCGTTGCCATTGGTCGGCAGGCCCGTGATGAAGGAGCGGTCGATCTTGAGATAAGCCACGGCAGGCAGCTTCAGATAGGCCAGCGAGGAATAGCCCGTGCCGAAGTCGTCGATCGCCACGGCGATCCCCAGCTTGTGCAGGGCGACCATGGTCCGCTCCGTATCCTCGCCCAGGCGCAGGATCGCGCTCTCGGTGAGCTCCACCAGCAGGCGGTTCGCGGGCACGCCGGTGGTAGCAAGCGCATGCTCCACGCCGGGAAGGAATTCCGGATGCGCAAAAGACCCTGCGGAAACGTTCACCGCCACGCGCAGCGGCGGCAGGCGCAGCTGATCCCAGGCCACCAGCTGGGCGCAGGCGGTTTCCATCACCCATTCGTCGATCTGCCGGATCAGGCCGAGGCTTTCTGCAATGGGGATGAATTCATCCGGAGGTACGGCGCCGCGCTCGGGATGGCGCCAGCGGATCAGTGCTTCCACGGCCACGATGCGCCCGCTGCGGATTTCGACACTGGGCTGGTATAGCAACTGGAATTCGTTGCGGGCCAGCGCCTGGCGCAGCTCGGAGGCAAGCTTCAGGCGACGCCGTGCATCCGCATGCATCTTCGGCGTGTAGAACCGCAATGCGTTGCGCTCTTCCGTTTTCGCCACATACATCGCGGCATCCGCGTTCGCGATGAGGGTGACCGGATCGTTGCCATCCAACGGGTAGCCCGCGATACCGATGCTGGCGCTGACGTACAACTCGTAATCGCCAAGGTCGAACGGACGCGCCAGCGCGGCCAGCAAGGCCTCGGCTGTTACCAGGGCCTCTTCGCGCGAACGCAGGTCGCCCAGAAGAATGGTG
The DNA here is from genome assembly GCF_023699965.1 of Luteibacter anthropi. Lineage (NCBI taxonomy): Bacteria > Pseudomonadati > Pseudomonadota > Gammaproteobacteria > Lysobacterales > Rhodanobacteraceae > Luteibacter > Luteibacter anthropi. Next base: position 2,381,181 of record NZ_CP077072.1, on the reverse strand, counting down.
AACTCATCACCACCGATGCGCCCCGCGATGTCGTTTGCCGACAACTGTGCGCGGATGCGTTCCGCCACGCGCATCAGCAGTGCATCGCCGGTGGCGTGACTGTAACTGTCGTTGATGACCTTGAATGCATCGAGATCGACAAAAAGCACGGCCACGGCACCGCGCTCGTGGGCCGCGCGCGTGATCGCCTCCGCGCAAAGCCGCTCGAATTCCGAACGCGTGACCAGCCCCGTGAGCGGATCGTGCGTGGCCATGTGTTGCAGGCGCTGGCGGTCGGCCTTGCGCGCCGTGATGTCGGAGACCACCGCTACGTAATGCTGCGGGCGGCCGTCCGAATCCCGGATCGTGCTGATGCTCATCAGCTCCGGATACGTGCTTCCATCGGCGCGGCGGCTTTCCACTTCGCCCAGCCAGTTGTCGCCGGCGGCAATGTTTTCCCACAGCGATGCCGGCAGCGGACGACCATCCGGCAGCGTACGCGTGGCATCGAAGCGTGTCTTGCGCAGCGCCTGCACGGAGATGCCGGTGAGTTTCGTCATCGCCGCATTGGCCGTGGTCACGCGACGATCCGCGTCGGCGATGATCACGCCCTCGGCGATGCTCGCCAGTGCCTCGGCGGCGATCTTGCGCTCCTGCTCCATCGCCACGCGATCGGAAATATCGCGCACGATGGCCTGGCATACCTGGCGAGAACCCCACACCACGAGACTGCTCTGCGTTTCCACGGGGCGCGTCGCACCTTCCGTGTTGCGCAACGTGCCCACGCCGGAATAGGCCGAACCCTCCGTGAAAAGGCTCGACAGCTGGATACCGGTAAGGTCGTGTCGCGCGCATCCGATCCAGGCGGCCGCGCGACGGTTTGCATCGAGGATGCGCCCGGTTTCCTCGTCTACCATGAAGATGGCATCGGCGGCGCTGTCGAACAGCAGGCTGTAACGCTCCTCCGTGCCACGGATGCCCGCGAGGATGCGGCTGGCGAAGCGCAGCCACAACGCCGAGGCAAACGCCGCCACGCCAAGCACCGTGAAGAACAGCACCCGGCCCAGCCAGGAGGCGCCGTTGGCGATATCCAGCGAGAAAGCCTTGGCACGCGGTTCGATGAAGCGATTGAGGTCACCGATGCGCACGCGCTCCGCATCGAGATCCGCCTGGGTCAGGCTGCCGTCCGCATAGCCCTTTTCCAGGCGGTCGGCGATACGGTTCATCTCGGCAAGGCTGTCGTCGACCGAGCGCCATTCCGTAATGGCCTCGCGCACGTACGGCATGCCGGAGAAATGCTGGAAGATGAAGACCATCCCGGGGATGGCCTCGGGGATGACCCCGCCACGCGCGAAGTCGTCTTCGACCTCGGCATGGGAAAAGCTGCCACTGGCGATGGAGTCGCGCGCCGCGCGGTCGGCCATCAGCACGGCATAGTTACGTCTGAAACCGATCAGGTCGTCAGCACGCCCGTGACGGGCGTAATCGTCCAGGTCGATCACCGACTGCTTCTGGGCCTTCGACCAAAGACTCTCGCCGTTGAGGAAACCGGCGAGAGTCACCTGGGTCTGCAGCGCGACCCACGTCAGGGTGAGGATGAGGCCCACGACGGCGACAAGCGCATAGGCCAGAGGCCTCAGGCGCCTTGCGAGCGGTCGCTGTTGACTGGCTTCAATGCGTCGCATCGAATCCCCGATTCCTCAAACCGACGTGATATTGCGCTACTTCAGCTGCAACTTACGAGTTACGCGGCTGCCTCGTTCAACTTGCGGATGGAGAGGATGCCGTCCATGCAACGATCCAGCGTCACCGTCATGGCGACGTAACTACGACGGACGCATTCCTTCACGTGTTCGACCTGGTCTACCGGAGGGTTGCTTCCCAGCAAGGTGCAGACGATTTCAAGAGCCTCCCACGGATGGGTATCGTCATACGCGGCGTGCAGCTGAAGCCAGCGCAAACCGGCTTTGCGGCCGGAAATCGGCAGACTTTCCGCATATGCCACGCTTTCATAGACAATTTGCGACCAATCCCCGGTCGCGCCCTCCACCGCATAGTTGGTGGCGGCCATGCCCGCGGCCAGTGAATCATGCCGGGACACCTCCTGGCACCAGTCGGCCAGGGCCTGGGAGCCCTTGGGCGGTTCACCCGAAAGGACCTCCTCGCGGGACACCCCCGCCGATTCCGCCCAGTTGAGCCAGTACTCCGCGTGGTTCTGCTCTACCCGGATGTTGCGCACGAGCCAGCGACGGGCGAGATCGTCGCCCCGGCTGCGGCCGTACTGGGTCTTGAGCAGGCTACGGGCCATGTACCCCGGAAAACCCTCGATGACCGGCCACACGCCCACCATGAAGTGGCGGGTGGTCTGGGCATCGAGCGTGGCGGCACACATCGCCGACCACATGTCATGACGGACGATGGCCGCACGGGCATCCGCACAGGAGGACACCATGTCCTGTGCCCAGGTCGGATAGCTGGCGATGTCCATCTGCGGGCCGGTGAGTTCGAAACGAGCGTTCATAAGTGATCTCCCTAAAGATCAGCTGCCATTGGAAGGTCCGGGCAGACCGGGGCGACCCACGGCCCGCCCAGCCGGTCCCCATTGCGGGGCCGGACAGCCATTAGGGCACATCCCCCGTCACGCTTTGCCGGATACGGGGGTGCCATTGGTCATACACACGACAGCCAGGTGCGGGGCTATCGTGGACGCCCCTTTCCACGCCCAAGGAGCCCTCATGGCCACCATCCACCGGCTGCTCGCCACCGCCATCGCCTGCGCGCTGGCGTCCTCCACCGTCGCAGCCGCGGAGCCACCCTCGGGCGTGGACCTGAAGGGCATCGACCACGCGGTGAAGCCCGGCGACGACTTCGATGGCTATGCCAACGGCAACTGGAAGAAAACGGCGCAGATCCCCGCCGACCGCGCCAGCACGGGCATCTTCCTGCAGGTGTTCCAGAAGGCCGAGAAGCGCAACGCCGACCTCGTGAAAGAGGCCGCCGCGGCCAACGCGCCGGCGGGCAGCAACGAGCGCCTGATCGCCGACTACTACAAGGCCTTCATGGACCAGGCCGGTATCGAGAAGGCAGGCCTGAAGCCGCTCCAGCCCGAACTGGCCGCCATCGATGCCATCGCCGACAAGCAGGCCCTCTCCACGGCCCTGGGGGCCCAGCTGCGCGCCGACGTCGACCCCATCAATGCCACCAACCTCGACACCGGCCACCTGCTCGGCCTGTTCGTGGCCCAGGGCCTCGAAGACCCGTCGAAGAATTACCCGTACCTCCTGCAGGGCGGCCTGGGCATGCCCAACCGCGACTACTACCTGAAGAACGACAAGGACATGGTGGAAGCGCGCACCAAATACGCCACCTTCGTCGAAACCCTGCTCTCCCACGCCGGCACGCCCGATGCCGCCGCCAAGGCGAAGGCCATCGTCGCGCTGGAAACCAAGCTGGCCCAAGCGCAGGCCTCCATCGTGGAGAGCGAGGACATCCACAAGGCCAACAATCCGTGGAAGCGCGGCGAGTTCGCCACGAAGGCCCCGGGCATCGACTGGAACGCCTACTTCAAGGCCGCCGGCCTCGACGACCAGCCCACCTTCATCGTCTGGCAGCCGGCCACGGTGACGAAGTTTGCCGCGCTCGTCGCCAGCGAACCGCTGGACACCTGGAAGGCCTGGCTGCGCTTTCACGCCATCAGCGAAAACACCTTCGTGCTACCGAAGGCCTTCGACGAGGCCTCGTTCGAGTTCTACGGCAAGACTCTCACTGGCACGCCGAAGCAGCGCGACCGCTGGAAACGCGGCCTGGGCGCCGTCAATAGCGACCTCGGCGATGCCGTGGGCCAGATCTACGTGAAGAAGTACTTCCCCGCCTCCTCGCGCGCCGAAGTGCAGGACATGGTGAAAAACATCCTGAAGGCCTTCGACGCCCGCGTGGACACCCTGGAATGGATGTCGCCCGCCACCCGCCAGAAAGCCAAGGCCAAGATCGCCACCATCAAGGTCGGTGTGGGTTATCCGGACACCTGGCGCAGCTACGCAGGCCTCGACATCCGCCCGGACGACGCCCTGGGCAATCACCAGCGCGCCGAACTGGCCGAGTACCACCACCAGGTCGCCAAGCTCGGCAAGCCGGTAGACCGCGACGAATGGTGGATGACCCCGCAGACGGTCAACGCCGTGAACCTGCCGTTGCAGAACGCGCTGAACTTCCCCGCCGCGATCCTCGAAGCGCCGTTCTTCGATCCGAAGGCCGACGCCGCGTCCAACTACGGTTCCATCGGCGCCGTGATCGGCCATGAAATCAGCCACAGCTTCGACAACACCGGCGCCGAGTTCGATGCCCAGGGCAAGCTCGCCAACTGGTGGACCGACGCCGACCAGAAGCACTTCAAGGACGCCGGCCAGCGCCTGGTGAAGCAGTTCGACCAGTACGAACCGCTGCCCGGCCTGCACGTCAACGGCCAGCAGACGCTGGGCGAGAACATCGCCGACCTCTCCGGCCTCACCATCTCCTACGCGGCCTACAAGGAGAGCCTGGGCGGCAAGCCGGCGCCGGTCATCGACGGCCTCACCGGCGACCAGCGCTTCTTCCTCGCCTTCGCGCAGAGCTGGCGTGAAAAGACCCGCGACGCAGCGATGCGCCAGCAGGTCATCGGCGACGGACACGCCCCGGGCCAGTTCCGCGCACAGACGGTACGCAACCTCGATCCCTGGTACGACGCATTCAAGCCGCAGGCCGGCCAGAAGCTCTACCTCGACCCCACCCAGCGCGTAAAAATCTGGTGACCCCCGCTCGTGCTCGATGCGACCCAACGCCTGAAAATCTCGTAGTCCTGCTCGTGTAGGAGCGCGCCTTGCGCGCGACCGGTTGTCGCGAAGGAATGATTTCTTCGCGACAACCGGTCGCGCGCAGGCGCGCTCCTACAAGGGGCGGAGTTTTTGTTCCAGCCAGGCCAGCATGCCGTCGAGGGTGAGGGCCAGGGCGCCTACCAGAAGGGCGCCTTGCAGAACGTAGGCGGTGTTGTTGCCCACCAGGCCCTCGACGATGGGCGAGCCCAGCGTCGTGGCGCCTACCGCCGAGCCGATCGTGGCCGTGCCGATGCTCACGATGGCGGAAAGACGAATGCCGGCCATGATCGGGCCCGCCGCCAGCGGCAGTTCCACGTCCCACAGGCGACGCCAGCGGCCGTAGCCCATGCCATCGGCGGCGTGAAGTGCGGCGGGAGATACCGCATCCAGGCCCGCGACGGTCTGGCCCAATACGGGCAACACGCCGTAGAGCACGAGTGCCACGAAGGTCGGCGCCGCGCCAAATCCCAGCAACGGCACCGCAATGGCCAGCACCGCCACAGGCGGAAACGTCTGGCCGATCACTGCCACCGCGCGCACCGTCGGCAACAGCGAACGACCCGCAGGTCGCGTCGCCAGAATGCCCAGCGAAAGACCCAGCACGGTCGCCACCAGCGTCGCACCTAGCACCAGGGCCAGATGCGCAAGCGTCAGCACATGAAATGGCGTACGCGTATACAACGGATGCGACAGTTCGGGCATCCACGCGTGGAACCAGGGCGATGCGTGCGGCAACACCAGCAGCAGCGCCAGCAGGCCCAGCAACGGAAGCATCGCCCTCATCGTTTCCCGTCCACCAGATCGACCAGTGCAATCGATCCCACCACGTGGCCGCCTTCCGTCACCGGCAGACGATCACGCCCCTGCGCCAGCATCGCGCCCAGCGCCTCCTGAAGGCTGGCAGCGATATCCACCGCCTCGCCTTCCGCGGTTTCTCCATGCCGAAGCCGCTCCCGCACCGGACGAATCGCCAGCGCACGCAGATGCGCACGCGATCCACCCACGAACTCGCGAACCCGGTCATCGGCGGGCTCACGAATCAATTGCAGAGGTGTCCCCACTTGCACGAGGTGGCCATCGAGCATGAGGCCCACGCGATCCCCCAGGCCGAACGCCTCGTCCATGTCGTGCGTAACGAACAGGATCGTCGTCGCCGTTTCCCGCTGGATCGTGCGCAGGCTCGCTTGCAGGGATTCGCGCGTCAAAGGATCGAGCGCGCCAAACGGCTCATCCATCAGGACGATGCGGGGCCGGGCCGCCAGCGCCCGCGCCACGCCGACGCGCTGCTGCTGGCCTCCGGACAGCGTACGCGGATAACGATCGCCGATGCCCGGTTCATCCAGCTTCAACAGATGGAGCAACTCGCCTACCCGCGAAGCGATGTCCTGCTTCGACCAGCCGAGCAGCCGCGGCACCGTCGCGATGTTCTCGGCCACCGTGCGATGGGGAAACAGGCCCACCGACTGGATGGCATAGCCGATACCACGGCGAAGCTGCTCCACGTCCATCATGGCGATGTCGTCGCCATCGACCAGCACCCGCCCGCTGTCTGGCGTCACCAGGCGATTGACCATGCGCAGCAGGGTGGACTTGCCCGAACCTGAAGGCCCCACCAGCACGAAGAATTCGCCGTCCTCCACGCGAAGATCCAGCGCATCGATCACCGTTCGATCCGCAAAGTGCTTACTCACGCCTTCGAAGACGATCATGAACGCGACTCCGCCAATGCGTGCAATCCCTGGAAAAGCAGGTCCATCGCAAGCGCCAGCGCGATGATCGCCAGCGTACCCAGCAACACCATATCGGTAGCTCCCTGTCCGATACCGAGGAAGACGAAACGCCCCAGGCCACCTGCGCCGATCAGCGACGCCACGGCCGCCAGGCCCACGGTCTGCACCGCCACGATACGCAACCCGGCCAGCAACACGGGCAGACCAAGCGGCACCTGCACCCGGGTCAACAGCTGCCAGCGGCTCATGCCCAGCCCACGCGCCGCCTCGCGTGCATCCACCGGTGCGGCATCGAGCCCGGTGACGGTGTAGCGCAACACGGGAAGCAACGCGTAAAGCACCAGTGCGAACACTGCCGGCGCCGCGCCCGTGCCACCAAAGCCGAGGGAAGCCAGCGCAGGCCACTGGCGGGCAAGCCACGCGAACGGGCCGATCAGCAAGGCGAACAGCGCCAGGGAGGGCACGGTCTGGAAGAACGAAAACACCCCGAGCAACATGCCCCCTGCCCGTTTCGCACGCCAGGCCCATACGCCCAGCGGCAGACCCAGCGCGAGGGCAAGCGCAAGGGTGATCAGCGACAACACCAGATGAGTCTGCAAGGCATCGAGAAAGGCACCACGCTGCGCGTGATACTCACGCATGACGGCAACGTTATCGAAAGCGCCGGCCATGCCGCCAAGGACGAGGACAAACGCCACACCCCCCCAGATACCTGCCTGCCAGGCGATGCGAAGACCACGCACGCGGTCCAGCAGCAACAGCAGGGCGGCAAGCCACATCGTCCAGAAACCGGCACCCGTCTGGATACGCGTGGTGGACGATGCACCTTCCAGCAACTGCGTTGCATCATGGCCCGCAAGCCATGGCAAGGTGATCACCATGGCGGCCGTGCAGGCTGTCGCCAGCCAGCGGAACCGCGAACATCCCGCCACGGCAACAAGCAACCACGCGACGAGCAGAGCGATCGGATCCGGGTTTTGCGGCACACCACTGAGCAATCGATTGGGCGCCACATGCAGGAAGGGCAGCCCGGCCGCCGCGATACCGATGGCGCACAGGATGACCACCGGCAGGAAACGGGCAATACGGGCGCTGTCCGTCATGGCCCGGCGCCCTGCCCGCGCAGATAATCGGCGGCCACCTTCGATGCATCCTCACCATCGATCTGCGTGCGCGCATTGAGATGCTGCAACACCTCGACGGTCAGCGGGCGAAAGGCCTTTTCCAGTGCATCGCGCATCACCGGATACCGTTTCAGTACTTGTTCGCGTACGACGGGCGCAGGCTGGTAGACCATCTCGACGTGACGCGGGTCCTCAAGAACCACCAGCCCGGTCATCGCCAGGGCCCCGTCCGTGGAATAGACCATGCTCGCATTCACCCCCGACGTACCCTCGGCGGCAGCCTTGATGGTGGCGGAGGTATCGCCACCGGCCAGCACAAGCAGTTGGTCACCGCGCAGGCGAAAACCATAGGCGGCCTGGAACGCAGGCAACGCCGCATCGCTTTCCACGAATTCCGCCGATCCCGCCAGATAGACGCGTCCGTTGCCATTCACCCAGCGTGCGAAGTCATCCAGCGTGCGCAATCGGTTGGCCTTTGCAACATCCGCACGCACGCCGATGGCCCAGTGATTGTCGGCTGGCGCGGGGTGCAGCCAGACCAGGTGGTTTGCCTCCCGGTCGAGCGACGAAGCCAGCGCATAGGCCCGCGCAGCATCCCGGAATGCAGGGTCGGCCTCCCGATGGAAGAAGAAACCTGCATTGCCCGTGTATTCCGGATACACGTCGAGATCGCCGTTGACGAGCGCGCGCCGCACGATCGAGGTAGGCCCGAGCTGCGTGCGATCCGCCACCGGGATCCCTTCGCGGCGCAATACCTGGAGCACGATCTGCCCCAGCACGGCACCCTCGTTGTCCGCCTTGGAACCCACCCGCACCGGTACCTCCGCCTGGGCGACGGCTATGCAGAGCAGACACAGCAGGGCGACAAGGATGCGCCGCAAGTCAGCGACCCAGCAAATCGGCGAACGTCCGCTTGAATGCCTCGTCGATCGGTGTCGCGTCCACGCTCGCAGGCAGGCAGACGAAACGCTGCTCGAAGGCGCGCACCGCTTGCGTGAAACGCTCCGCCCGCCCTTCGTCGTCGCCCTCTTCTACCGCGTAGGCCAGCGCGCGCGCCGCCTGCCCGGCCAGATCGACATCGTCCGGCAACGCCGAGATATCGCCCCATACCTGCTTCAGGTAAGCCACGGCCAGCCCGGCGCGGCGCATGCGATGCAGCAGGCCTCGCGGCAATCCGTGCTCCGGCGCGAAACGCGCCACCACATCGTGGGCCTGATCGACAGGCGCCTGGCCCAGGTCGATGCGGATGCTCAGTGATGCGGTGTCGAACAACCATGAGCCCGGTGCAGGGGTCGCACTGTATGGCAGCGCCCGGCCGTTGACCTCGACGCTTTCGGGAATACCGGCATCCAGCAGCTCCACGATGTAGGCACGCGTTGCCGGCCTGCCGGGATAGTGGCCATCCATCGCATCGATATGCACCCGATGCGCACGATCGCCACGACGGCTGCGGACCGGCGTGCGGGCAAACTCGCCACGCTGGTAACCCTGGCTCCGGCCATCGTCATCGTAGAGCGCCGTATGACCTTCGTCACCGGGAAACACCTGGAGAATCAGCGTATCGGGCACGCTGGCGAGATCGCGCAGGCCTTCGGGATAAAGCGGAATCACGCTGCCGGGCCGCACGAAGATGGGCATTTCCGCCAGCGTGTAATTGCGCTCCAGCACCTGTCCGCCCTCATAGGCCTCCGCACCATCGCGGCTGTACCACAGGCCCGGCGGCAGCCAGACGGCGAAGGCGGCCGAGCCATCCTCGCTCACGGGAACGGTCACGGGGGCGACGAGGATGTCTTCTCCGAACATGTATTGCGCGGGGTGCGCATAGGCTTCCTCGTGCTCCGGCCAGTGGTAGTACATCGGCCGGACGATCGAGGTGCCTGTGTCATACGCGGCACGCGCGGCATCGTAGATATACGGCGCCAGCTGGTAGCGCAGGCGGATCGCCGCGAAGATCGCGTCGCCATAGGGCGGCCCGAAGTGCCATGGCTCCTTGTGCAGGCTGGCTTCCTTCGCCGAATGCGTACGCAGCACGGGGCTGAAGACACCCAGCTGCATCCAGCGCGCATAGAGTTCCGGATCGAGGTGACGCTCCGGTCGCGGTATGTGCTTGTGGAACGTGTGGCCACCGATGTCGTGACTCCAGTAACCGTAGAGCACGTTCGAGGCCATCGACGTGAAATGCGGCTGGAAGGCCAGCGACGTCCACGAGATCACGCTGTCACCGGAAAAACCGATGGGATAACGATGGTTACCCAGGCCACCCCAGCGGTGATAGATCAGCCCGCGCCGGTCGTCGTCGCGCTGCATCTCGGTGAAGAACACATGATTGAGCCACCAGGTGTTCGACAGGCCCGGCACCGCCCTGGATTCGGGCCACTGCTGCCAGTCCAGCCACCAGAAATCCACGCCCTGCTTTTCCAGCGGATGCAGGATCGTGTCGAACAGGGCACGCATGTACGGTTGCGACGCACCTTCGAAGGGAATGGGTTCGCGCGTGGAGGTATCCCACGACAGCACCTTCGCCATCGCGTCGTACTTTTCCTCGTGCGGCATCACGCCCGAGGCAGGATGCAGGTTCAGCGTGATGCGCAGGTTCTGTCCGTGCGCCCAGCGCATGAAGGCCGCCGGCTCCGGGAACAGGCTGCGATTGAAGGTATAGCCGGTCCAGCCGGACTGCTCGCCGAACACGTCGTGCTGTTCGTGGCCCGGCCGTAGCGACAGGCCCGGCGTGGTATGCCAGTCCATGTCGAGCACCAGCACATCGAGCGGAATGCGCTCCTTCTCGAAACGCGCCCCCAGGGTGCGCAGTTCTTCGTCGGCGTAATTCCAGTAGCGCGACCACCAGTAACCGAAGACGAAACGCGGCGGTACGGGCTGTGGCCCGGCGATGGCGGCGAAATCGGCGAGGCCCGCACGGTAATCGTGGCCATACCCGAAGAAGTACAGATCCTGGCGTTCACCGTGCGGACGCGGTATCACCCAGCCTTCGTCGTCGATGCCGAAGCCTTCCGTGTCGTCCACCACATGCCAGCCGTCTCGCGCGATGAGGCCGTCTTCCAGCGGCAGCTTGCTGCCGTCCTGCCAGGTATCGCCGTCGTAGCGGTCGAGGGTGCGGTAGGTGCCGCCGAGGTTGTCTTTCTGGACGTCGCCGGGATGCCAGGTGAGATCACCCGAGGGACGACGCACGTCGATGGCAAGATTGGCGGCCGTGAAACGGCCCGTGCCTTTCTGGTAACGCAGGCGGAGATTGCCGGTATCGATGTCCAGCGTGCTGTCGTCCTCGTTCAGCGAGAACATCGGCACGTCGACAGCGCGGTGGACGACGATCTGGGTACGCCCGTCGCGGAACTGCCGGTCGGCACTCCATTCCAGGCGGATCAGGCGTGGCGACAGCACGGTGAAGCGCACCTCGCCCCGTTCCACGGTGGCTTCCGGTTGCGCGGCGGCGCCCTGGGGCGTCGTGTCGGTCGTGGCTTCCATGGGTCGGGCAGCACCCCTGTGGCAAACGAAGGGGCCATTATGACGCGTCGCCGCATCGACACGGTGAAAGCGCCAGCTTGACGCGACGTGCACCCTCGCCCCGTCACCGTCTGTCGATCGTCACCCAAGCGAGGAGAGGACCATGAACGAAGACCAGATCCGCGGTGCGGCCAATACCGTCGGCGGCCGTGTGCAGCGTGCCGCTGGTGCCCTTACGGGCGATCACGAACTCGAAGCCGAGGGCGCCGTCCGCGAAACCGCCGGTCGCGTGCAGGCCAAGGCCGGCGAGGCGGTGGAAAGCGTGCGCGAAGCGGTAGCCCATCGTCCGCTCGGTGCCATCCTCAGCGGCTTCGGCGTGGGCATCCTCGTCGGCATGCTGCTGGCTCGCCGCGACTAAGCGAGCAACTCAGCCGACCAGGCAGCGGTCGCGCCCGGCGCGCTTGGCCGCGTAAAGCGCCTGGTCGGCCCGCTCGAAGGCGGTGATGGCGGTGTCGCGCGAGGCAAAGCGCGTGATGCCGCCTGACATCGTCACCGCCACCGGTTTGCCGCCCGCGTGGAAGGCCAGTCTGGCCACGGTGGCACAGAGTCCTTCGGCCGCCGCCAGCGCGGCATCGATATCCTGGTCGGCAAATACCACCACGAACTCCTCGCCGCCGTAACGGGCTACGAAGCTGCCTTCACCCAGCGCCTGCGTGAGCGTGCGCCCGACAATGCGCAGCACGGCGTCGCCCGCTGCGTGACCGTAGGTGTCGTTGATGGCCTTGAAGTGATCGATATCGAAAGCGGCGACGCAGGCCTTGCCGCCCTGGCGCACCTCGCGCTCCACATCGCCCATACGCCGTTCCCAGGCCAGCCGGTTCGGCAGTTCCGTCAGCGGATCGGTGAGCGCCCTTTCGTGTTCGCGGCGCAGGGAGTCCTGCAGGGTGCTCGCCTGGGTTTCCAGTTCTTCCACGCGATGCCGCATGCGCCGCGCCCGGTCGCGGTAGGCCGTCAGTCGCGCATCCTCGCGCTCGCGATGCTCGCGGAAATGGATGTCGATCATCGACAGTCGTTCGCTGACCTGGGCTCGCAGCCCGGCCAGGTCGGTGGCGGCACTTACCTGCTCTTCGAGCAGGCGCATTTCGATGTGGACGCGGGCATCCAGCGTACGGGTCTGGTTCTCACCTTCCTCTGCCTCGCGCATCCCTCCCGTCAGGAAACGGGTGACGTCGCCGAGCCGCGCACCGACTTCCGCCAGCAGATCCTGGAGTCGGGCGATATCTTCACGCAGGGCCTGCACCGTATCGGTATCGCCCGCGACATGGGGAACGTCCAGGGCGGCGACGGCTGCGCTCAGGTCATCCAGCAACGGTTCGATGACATCGACCGACTGGGCCGAGTGCAGGCTGCCCGTCAGGCGGTCGAGCAATGCATCGGCATCGGGACTCTGGCCCCGCGCCAGCAGGGCGAGGCGCAATGCGAGGCGACGCAGGCCTTCCTCCACCTGGCGGAAGTCGTGCTCGTCGCGCTCCATCCGTTCCAGCGCGAGATGGTATTTGCGCTCCCACTGATCCTGCTCCACCCGCGCCCCCGACCCGATCGACGTTGGCGCACATCCTACGCCCCGTTCAGGCCGGCGCCACGGTCTGCGCATCGTAGAAATCGCAAAGATCGGCAAACGGCATCGGCCGGCCGATGAAATAACCCTGGGCATGGTCGCAACCGACACCCACCAGATAGTCGAGACTGCCTCCGTCTTCCACGCCCTCGGCCGTCACCCGGAAGCCGAGGCGCTGGCCCAGCTCCACCAGTGAACGCACGATGGTGCGGTCGCTGGCATCGGTGGCCAGCTGGCGGACAAACATGCGGTCGATCTTCAGCTCGCTGACCGGAAGGCGACGCAGGTAGGCGAATGAGGTCTGGCCGATGCCGAAATCGTCGATGGCCACGTCGATACCCATGTCGGCGAAGCGGCGCAGCACGCCGAGCGCTGCCTCCGGTTCGCCGATCACCGCGCTTTCGGTCACCTCCAGTGCGATGGCACGGGCGGGAAGCCCATGCATCGACAACAGCTCCGCGACGCGATCCGGCAGGCCGGTATCACCGATGTCGCGGGCAGAGAGGTTCAGCCAGACCTTGAGCGGACGGCCTTCATGATGCAGCCGTGCCGCCGAGGCGATTCCCCGTGCCAGCACCCAGCGCGTCAGGCGGCCGATATTGCCGGTTTCCTCCGCGACGCCGATGAACTGGTCCGGCGGCACCATGCCGTGACCGGGCCGGTGCCAGCGCACCAGCGCTTCCGCCGCATCGATGCTGCCGTCGGCAAGATGACGCTTGGGCTGGAACCACAGTTCCAGCGCATCGCCGTCGATGGCATCGCGCAGCTCGCTCATCAGCGACAGGCGTTCGGGCCGGTGCGGATCGGTGCATGGGTCGTAGACTTCCACGCCGGCGGACGAGCCGATGGCCGCAAATTCCGCGACCTCGGCACGCCGCAGCAGCGCCGCCGCGCGGTCGCCGTGCGACGGCGCCAGCGCGATGCCGACCGCAGGCCCCATGTCCATGGAAATCTGTGCTTCCTGGTAGGGCTCGGCCAATGCGTCCATCACGCGTCGCGCCATGATCGCGGCCGCGCTGACGTCACCGCCACGTAACCAGATGGCGAACTGCGTATCGGTCACCCGCGCCACGAGATGCCTGCCTGCAATGGCACCCACGCGGCGGCCCGCGTCGTCCATGAGGCGATCGGCCAGCGCGTGGCCCAGGGTCTTCACGATATCGGTGAGCCGGGTCACCCCCACCATGAGCAGCGCGCCACCGCGATCCGGCTGCATGCCCAGGTCGGTATCGATCGCATCTTCGGTGGCGGCGCGATTGGGCAGGCCGGTTACCGGATCGTGCATGGCCTGATGGCGGATGCGCCGTTCGCGCTCGCGCACGGCCTCGCCCATGGTGCGGAACGCCCGGGACAGATCACCGATCTCGTCCTTGCGACTGACCGGCGGCGCATCCTGGTAGTCGCCACCGGCAATGCGCCGGGCCGCTTCGGCCAGCGCTTCCAGCGGACGCGACACGCCGCGCGCCACCAGCCACGACGCCACCAGACCGCCCGCCAGCCCGAGCGCCAGCAGCCCCAGCCACGCACTCCAGATGGCCTTGTAGGGACGCATCGCGTCATCCAGCGAGTAACCCATCACCGCGAGTACGTCGCCGCTGCCGCGCGGCTGTTTCAAAGGCTGGGCCAGCGCAATGTATTCGCGGCCGTTCATGTGCGTGAGGGTGGGTGCACTGGGCAGGCCTTCGCCACGCTCCGCGAAACTCGCGGTCAGCTCCGGCAGCGAATCACCATGGGCGATGACCCGGTAACCATGCGCACCATCGCGCGACACCAGCTCGACGTCGCGCGGGAGTGCGGAAAGCCGCTGCATATGCGCCACCAGCGCATCGTCCAGCGGAATGCTTGCCGCCACCAGGCCCACGGGCTGTGGGGCATACACCGGCACCACCACGACCCAGAACGCCTTGCCGTTCATCACCACCACGGCGGCGGCATGCCCGTCGTACGCCCCCGACACAAGGTCAGGGAAGGCGAATGGCTGGCCATCGCCAGCCGATGTCGTGGAGTCGATCTGCACGCGGCCATCCAGGCCGATCAGCTGCATGCGCGCCGCACCGACACGACTGCCATGGTTGCGCAGCACCGACACGATGGTGCCGCGATCGCGCGTGCCGATGGCCGAACGCAGGGCGTAATCGAGCGACATGATCTGCACGCCGGACGCCACGCGCCCGGACAGGTCGTTCATCTGCGCGACGAAGGCTTCCGCATTCGCCGTGAGCTGGTCGCCCCCCTGCATCAGCAGGTGCCGGCGTGCCACCTCGTAGGCCAGTCCGGCGGTGAGGCCCTGGACGAGGATCAGGGCGGCGACGAAGAACATCGCCAGCCGCGTACGGAAACCAGGCAGCCTCACGAAATGTCACATGCCCGGGTGGGCGCGATCCATCGCTGTACGGGGGTCGGGAAGAAGAGGCGCCACCACGAATCGCAACACCGTGTCGCCATTCCCGGCGACGGTCAGGTCCTGGATCGGCAGGGTGATGGCCGGACGCAGCTGCGGATGCCAGGCGTGCGCCATGTAGTGGCCGGCGGGAACGCCGTCCATATGGGCTTGGCCCCGGGCGTCGGTCACGACGAGGTCGGGGTCCTTGGTCACGTACAGGTAGGTGAGCATGCGGTCGTGGATATTGCAGCCCACGGCGGCTACCCCGGTCTTGTCCACTTTGAGTGGCTTGGACGATTCACCCGTGTCCAGCACGAACTCGAAGCGGGCGATGTCGGAAAACGAATAGACCTGGTGGTCGATCTCGTCGCTGTTGCGGAAGACCACGCTGTCACCCGGATGCATGGCCGTGACGTAGGGGATGAAGGTCTGGTCCTTCTGATCCACGTAGCGGGTGACCGGGCGGATGGCCCGGGCCGGCTTGTCGCCGTCCGGGCTGAGGCTGACCACGGCATCCGGTACCGGGTGGCCATCGACATCGACGACCTCGACGCGGACCGTCCCGGCCTGCGCCAGGGACGCGGAAAGCGCGAACGACGTCGCGACGGCGAACAGGCTGCGCATGGGCTACCTCGCTGATGGGGCGCGTAGCCTAGCCTAGTCGGCAGATCCCGATCTTGGCCGTAATTTCCGGCAGGAAACCCGGCTTCTTACGCTTCGACCAGATGCAGCAGGGGGAACGGACGTCCCTCGCCATCGGTTTCCGAGCGACCACCCACCGTGAAACCACGGGCGCGATAAAAACCCAGCGCATCCGGGTTCTGCTCGTTCACATCGACGGTAAGCGCACCCTTCAGGCCACGCGCGTGGGCCAGCAGCCGCGAGCCGCCGCCCTGGCCGGCGTGCTCCGGATCGAGGAACAGGGCCTCGAGCTTGCTGCCATCCAGGCCCATGAAGCCCAGCGGCTGGCCCTCGGCGGTGGTGAGCACCCAGACCTCGAGCATCGGCAGCGCGCCATCGCGCACGGCGGGAATCAGCCCCTCGATATCGGCCTCGGAGAGGAAATGGTGGGTGGCGCGGACGGAGCGGAGCCAGATATCCAGCAGCACGTCGCGGTCGGCGGGGGTATAGGGTCGGATATTCATTCCCGGGAATATAACCTCATCGAAGGATCTTGCGATCTCCACTGACGTAAAATGCCTTTCATGCGCATTGGTCCCTACGATATCGCGCCGGCCGTGGTCCTCGCGCCCATGGCCGGTGTCACCGACAAGCCCTTCCGCCTGCTGTGCAAGCGCATGGGGGCTGGCCTTGCCGTGTCAGAGATGACCACCGCCGATCCGCGCCTGTGGAACACACGCAAATCGCTGCGGCGCATGGACCACGACGGCGAACCGGAACCGGTCAGCGTGCAGATCGCCGGCTACGACCCGGGCATGCTCGCCGAAGCCGCCCGTTACAACGCCGACAACGGTGCGCAGATCGTGGACATCAACATGGGATGCCCGGCGAAGAAGGTGTGCAACGTGTGGTCGGGCTCTGCCCTGTTGCAGGACGAACCGCTGGTGGCGCGCATCCTCAAAGCCGTGGTCGCCGCGGTGGATATCCCGGTGACATTGAAGATCCGCACCGGCTGGGACCGCGACCACCGCAACGCCCTCACCATCGCGCGCATCGCGGAAGACGCCGGTATCGCCGCCCTTGCCATGCATGGCCGCACGCGGGCCGATAAATACGAAGGCGACGCCGAATACGAGACCATCGCTGCCGTGAAGGCCAGCATCGGCATTCCCGTGCTCGCCAACGGCGATATCACCACGCCGGCCAAGGCGCGCGAAGTGCTCGCCGCCACCGGTGCCGATGCGGTGATGATCGGCCGTGGTGCGCAGGGGCGACCGTGGATCTTCCGCGAGATCGCGCATCACCTGGAAACCGGTGGTTACCTCGCGGAACCCACGGCCACCGAGGTGTGCGACATCCTCGTCGGCCACCTCGAACACCTTTACGCGTTCTACGGCGAGGTGATGGGCGTGCGCATCGCGCGCAAGCACCTGGGCTGGTATGCGAAAGACCGCCCTGAAAACGCGGCCTTCCGCCATGTGGTGAACCGCGCCGAAGACGCGGCCACCCAGTTACGCCTCACGCGCGAGTACTTCGACGCCCTCGCGGCGGGCGTGTCCCTGGCCGCCTGACCGCCCGTCACCCGTAGGAGCGCGCCTTGCGCGCGACAGGCGTGGCAGAAACATCTTCGTTCCGCGATAACCGGTCGCGCGCAAGGCGCGCTCCTACAAAAGCAGGGTGCAGGTTATTTACCGGCCGGCGGAATCTCTGCAAACAACTTCACCACCGCCGTCATGTGCAGATCGCCCATGCCTTCGGCCAATGCACGGTCAAACACGTCGCGGGCCGCGGCAATCGTCGGCGCATCGGACGCCGATCCGCATTCGGCTACGGTGTAGTTGAAATCCTTGTCGATCAGTCTGACCGGGAACATCGGCTTGAAGTCACCCGCCGTGATGGACGCCATGATGCGCCCGGCGATGACGCTCCATACCGGCGTGGCGGCGATGGCGTCGAAAATGGGGGCCGCATCCACACCGGCCTTCGACAGCATGCCGCTGATTTCCGCCAGCGCCGTCACCTGAACACCGAGCATGGTGTTCGTCGCCAGCTTCGTCAGCGCACCACAGCCCAGCGGGCCCACCCGTTTCACCGTGGAACCCATGTGCAGGAGCAACAGGGCCGTGGCCGTGCAGGTATCTTCGTCACCGCCGACGAGGTACACCAGCTGCCCTGCCTCGGCCTGGGGCAGGCTGCCGGAGACCGGTGCTTCGATAAAGCGGACATGCCGTGCGGCCGCCGCTTCGCCAAGCTCACGAATCCAGGCAGGTGAGAGCGTCGAGCTATCGATCGCAATGGTGTCGGATGCGATGCCATGAAGCGCACCGTCGGATGCATCCATCCAGACATGTTTCGACACCACGTCATCGGTCAGCATCGCGATGACGAACTCCGCGCCCTTGACCGCATCGCGCGGCGTAGCGGCCCAGGCCGCTCCACGCACCGAAGCCTCGATCTCGTCGTTACGGGTGCGGTTCCAGACCGTCACCTCGTGGCCCGCGGCGATCAGCCGGGCGCACATGCGCCGGCCCATGCCACCCAATCCAAGGAATGTCACTTTCATTGTCGCTACTCCGCAAGTTGACCGCCGCCCATGGTGACGCCTTCCCTATGCCGCGGCGATGGCCTGGACGGCATATGTGTCATGCCTTTGCGTCAACAATGCACCGCGCTTACCGGACCATCCGCGTCGGTGTGTCGTCCGGCAACGCGACACAGGACGGCAAGGCCGCGCGTCCGTAACGCTCTGCATAGGCACGCACCGTGTCGTAGAACATCTCGTCGGACGGACGGCGGCCGAAGGCATCCGCGTGGCTCGCCTGCGCGACCTGGGCCAGCAGGCTGGCGCATTCGCTGCGATAGCCCAGTTCCAGGAACAAGGCCGCCGCCCGGGCTACGTCGCCCAACGGGGCCGGAGCAAACGAACGGACCCCGGGATCTTCCACCAGCATGCCGGCTTCTCCACAGGCCGCCTTGATCGACAGCGCCTCGCGCAGCTTCGCCTCGGCGTCCTCGCCCCGGTAGCGGCAGCGATCGCTCCACCAGCTCCAGTAGTGGATCGTATCGCCAAGACCATGCAACGCATCGGCCAGCAGGGTTTCACCGCCCTGCACCGCTTCGTTGGATATCACGAGCACAAGACTCTCGCCCTCGCCCAGGCGAACCTTCGTCGCAGCCACGTCGGCGCCTACGCCCATCGGTTGCGAGCAGGCAACGTACCAGCCCTGCGTGGTTCGTGCAGACGTCGCGGGACGACCTTCGATCCCTGCGGCGCACACCAGGCGGAACGCGATATCGCCTTCGGTGCAGGTCACGATACGGACGAAGCGGCCCTTCGGTAGCGGCTGGCCCGACCGTGATTCCGTCAGCGGCATGAAATCCGCCACACGCAGCTCCGCTCCCTCGCGACGTCCCGTGGTCTCCAGCACGTTGGTGCCTGGCACATAAGCCTGCTGCCATTCCACCTCGCCATCGACATGCAGGCTCAGCAGGTCGCGCTCGTCGTGTGATGGACGCAGCAATCCCGCCTCGCGATCGATGGCGAGACAGGCCAGGGCCGCATCGGCGCGGACCCGCGCAAAACCACGCAGGTCACCGAGTGGCAGGCCGCGCGACGGCGGCTGGCCGTGCGATACGGCCTCGAGCTTGGACAGGTTCACCGTGGGTCGTTCCGGGCGCCTGGGGAGGGGCGCGAGCGCGCGGAGGTTGGCCGAGCGGCCGCCAAGGAGGTGTGAAAGAACCCGTGGGCCGACTTCATGCTCACGGCGCGCGGCGTAGAATCAGCTTTCCGACGACCGACCGAGCGCCCGCCATGAGCGAGAAAGAAGTCCCCGGTATCGAGGAATACGACGCCCCCGCCGGCGGCTGGGGGGCCCTGGGCGCCGTGGCCCGCGCTCTCAGCGGCCAGATGGCGATCGCCCGGGAGTCCATCGCCCTGCACAAGGTCAACCAGCCGCACGGGTTCGACTGCCCCGGCTGCGCATGGCCCGATCCGAAGGAAACCTCCTCTTTCGAATTCTGCGAGAACGGCGCCAAGGCCGTGTCCTGGGAAGCGACCGCCAAGCGCGTGAAGCCCGAGTTCTTCGCAAAGAACACCGTCAGCGATCTATGGAAGCTGACCGACTACACCCTGGAGGGGCTGGGGCGGCTTACCCACCCCATGGCCTACGACCGTGACAGCGACACCTTCCGGCCCCTGGGCTGGGACGAGGCCTTCCAGCGCATCGGCGCGGCACTGCGTGCCCTGCCCGATCCGGACATGGCGGAGTTCTATACCTCGGGACGTGCCTCCAACGAAGCGGCCTTCCTGTATCAGCTGTTCGTCCGCGAATACGGCACCAACAACTTCCCGGACTGCTCCAACATGTGCCACGAGGCCACCAGCGTGGGCCTGCCGAAGTCGGTGGGTTCCGGCAAGGGCACCGTGACGCTGGACGACTTCGAGCAATGCGATGCGATCTTCTGCATCGGCCACAACCCCGGCACCAATCATCCGCGCATGCTTTCCACCCTACGCGAGGCCTCGCTGCGCGGCGTGCCCATCGTGGTGCTGAACCCGATGCCCGAGCGCGGGCTGGAGCGGTTCACCTCGCCGCAGCATCCCACCGAGATGCTGACCGGACGCTCGGTGCGCATCGCCTCCACCTATTACAAGGTGAAGATCGGCGGCGACGTGGCCGTGCTCAAGGGCATGATGAAGACCCTGATCGAGACGGACGCCATTGCGCTCACCCTCGGCGAGCCTCCCGTGCTCGATCACGAATTCATCCGGGACAACACGCTGGGCTACGACGCACTCGCCGCCGACGTGCTCGGCACGTCGTGGGCGGATATCGAGCGCAAGTCCGGCCTCACGCAGGAACAGATCGAAACGGCTGCCGACATCTATGCGAAGGCGAACAACGTCATCATCTGTTACGGCATGGGCATCACCCAGCACAAGCACGGCACGGAAAACGTACAGCAGATCGCCAACCTGCTCCTGCTTCGCGGCAACATCGGCCGTCCCGGTGCCGGCATATGCCCCTTGCGCGGACACAGCAACGTGCAGGGCGATCGCACCGTGGGCATCACCGAGAAACCCAATGCGGAACTGAACGACGGTATCCGCCGCACTTATGGGTTCGAGCCGCCCACCGAGCACGGTCACGATGCCGTTGCCGCCGTGCTCGCCATTCGCGAAGGCCGCTCGAAGGCCATGATCGCCCTGGGTGGCAATCTCGCCGTGGCGATGCCCGATACGGAAGAAACCTTCGAGGCCATGCGCAAGCTCGACCTGGCCGTGCATATCGCCACCAAGCTCAATCGCTCGCACCTGCTGCTTGCGAAGGAATCCTTCATCCTGCCCTGCCTTGGTCGCACCGAACTGGACGAACAGGCGACGGGCCCGCAGGCGGTGACCGTGGAAGACTCCATGTCGATGGTGCACGCCTCGATGGGATCGCTGAAGCCGGCGTCCGAGTTCCTGCGTTCCGAACCATGGATCGTGGCCGGCATCGCGAAGGCTACCCTGCCGGCGACCCGGGTGGACTGGGATCGCCTGGTTGGCGACTACAACCTCATCCGCGACGATATCGAAAAGGTGTTTCCCATCTTCTACGACTTCAACAAGCGCGTGAACGTGCCGGGCGGCTTCCGCCTGCGCGTCGCTGCCAGCGAGCGTGACTGGGCCACCCCCGAGAAACGGGCGCATTTCCTGCTGGCAGCAGGACTGGAAGAAGATGAAACCGGCGACGGTGCCGGCCTGATGCTGACCACCATTCGCTCGCACGACCAGTACAACACGACCATCTACGGACTCAACGATCGTTACCGCGGTGTGAGCGGACGGCGCGATGTCGTCTTCATGCACAAGCAGGATCTTGCAGCACGCGGCCTGAAACACGGCGACCGTATCGACATCCATGCAACGGGAGCGAACATCGCCGACGGCAAGGAACGCTCGGTACGAGGGTTCACCGCCGTGGCCTATGACATCGCGGAAGGCTCGGTGGCGATGTATTACCCCGAGGGCAACGCACTCATCTCGCTGGAAAACCACGATGCGGCGTCGGGCACCCCGACCTACAAGTCCGTACCGGTGCGCATCGTCGCCTCAACGCTTCCACCCGGTAATCCGCGCAGGAAGCCCTCGCATGCATGAGGGCCCCCCGCCGCCCGGCTGTGCCACGCGTTCGATGCGGCGCTACGAGGCCGGCCAGGGCGGCGATGCCATCGACCGTCTCGCCGAGGAAGTTCCCGTGGCCATCCACCTCGACGGCAGTCCGTTCGCGGTGATGATGGCCTCACCGATGGACCTTGAGGACTTCGCACGCGGCTTCGCACTGACCGAAGGCCTGGTGACGTCAAGGGACCACATCACCATCGCCATCACCGAGTTACTGGAAGGCATCACGGCAAACATCACGTTGCCTGCAGGAGCGCGCCTCGCGCGCGCCCCGACCGACCGAACCCTCCCCGCCCGAACCGCCTGCGGCATCTGCGGCACGCGAGAACTGGAAGAGGTCATCCGCCAGCCACCTGCGGTCAACGGCGGCCCCGCCCTGGATGCCAAGGTCATCCAGCAAGCCCTGCAAATCCTGGGCTCGCATCAGCCGGTGAATGCCTTCACCGGTGCCGTCCACGCCGCCGCATGGGTCGATATACAAGGCAACATCGTGCTGAGCCGCGAAGACGTCGGCCGCCACAATGCCCTCGACAAACTCATCGGCGCCATGCTCGCCGCGTCCATCGATTCGCAGGCAGGCTTCGCACTCATCACCAGCCGCGCGAGCTATGAAATGGTGACCAAGGCGGCCATGGCGGGTATGGCCGTGCTGGTGGCGATCTCGGCACCGACGGCGCTTGCGGTGCAACTGGCGAGCAGCTGCGGGGTCACACTGGTCGGCTTTGCGCGGCCGGGGCGATTCAACGTGTACTCACACCCCGACCGAATCCCCCTGTAGGAGCGCGCCTTGCGCGCGACCGGGTTTTCGCGAAGAGCGGTCGCGCGCAAGGCACGCTCCTACACGTTATCCCTTGCGGCGGCGGAGGCTGTCTTTCACGTCCACGTCGAAGAGCACCTTCGTCGCCACGGTATCCAGGCCTGGAATATCGAACACCAGCCCGTCCTTGCTGGGCAGGCGTTCTTTCAGGGCCAAGAGCTGAACCCGTGGTATTTCGAGCGTCCACTCATGCGCCGTGCCGTCGAGCACACAGGTATCGCGCCCCGTCGCATCGATCGCATAGCGCATCGTGAAGGCCTTGCCGAACGCCGTGGACCCTAGCAGCGCCACATCGTCCAGCAGCTCGGCGAGCTCGTCTTCATCGATTCGCACACGGATCGTGTCGTCTTCCAGCTGCACCCTCATGCGGTCGCCTCGCGCCATTGGTCCGGGGTATTGCAGTTGACCAGCCAGCGTGTGTCCAGTGTGTCGAGTGGCAGGTGCGTTGCCTTCAGGCACGAGAGAAGGGTGCCTGGGGATCGTTCGGATGACGGTCGTTCCATCAACTGCTCCACAAGCGCCCTCACTTCATCGTCGAGATCAAGGACGAAGGGCAGCGGATGGCCCTGCCAGTTGGCGGCCGCCCCCGCGCATTCCAGCAAGGGACGCAGGACGGATAGGCACAATCCCGGCATGTCCACCGGGACCACGAGCCAACGGCCATCGGGGAGGAAAGGCGCGGCGCTGGCGATGCCGCCGAGGGGGCCGGCGTTATCGAAGTGATCGGGAATGCCGCCCGGGCGAGAACCGCTGACCACGACCAGGTCGGCACCGGCGTCACGGAGTACCTGGGACGTGCGATTCAGCAAGGTGGTGCCGTCGATTTTCAGCAGGGCCTTGTCGTGGCCCATGCGGGAGGAGCGGCCGCCTGCGAGGATGAGGCCGCCAGTCAGGGGTTGCAGGGCGGTGGCTTGGCGGTTGGGCATGGGGAAAGGATAGCGCAGGCTTTTGGGCGTTGCGTCTTCGCAGGTGGTCGCGCGCAAGGCGCGCTCCTACAAGGATATGGGGTCGTGGTGCGAATACGTTGTAGGAGCGCGCCTGCGCGCGACCATTCATGGCGCGGCTCATCATCGCTCCCGTTCCACCGGTCGCGCGCGAGGCGCGCTCCTACACGTTCCAGCGCGATAGTACCCAGAAGGCTACGGCGCCTGACGTTGCCAATCCCATTCCGGTCATCGCGAGGCGAAACAACACGAACGTCGTTTCGTCCTTCGGATGTATCCATACCTGGATCATCAGCTGATCCATGGCCAGCAACGCCACGATGGCGCTGCCGAACGCCGCCACCGCGAATCCGCGCGCACCGCGCGTGGCAAGGCTCATTCCCTCGCGGCGATCCATGAACACCAGCACATTGATCACCATCAACCCCAGCGCCATCGTGATCTGCGCGATCTCAATCCCCATGGCGCACCTCCTCCGTGTCCGGAAGCAACGGTGACTCGAACATCACCTGCACATGCGCGCGCTGCACACAGTGCTGACCGACGGCCACCAGTGCCGCCACGCCGCCGATGGCCAGCGACAGGTCGCGATGATCCGCATCATCGGCTTCTTCATGCGCCACCTCAGCCAGTAAGCGCGCTGTCCCCTGCGCATACGCCAGCCACTCCGTCGCTTCATTGAGCAACCGTTCGGTGGAGGCATCGTCGTCCTCCAGAATCCAGTGTTCGTTGATGTCCTTCATGTACAACTCCATGGGTCAGCGCCGCCCTCCCATCCCAGGTGTGGCACGCCATGGAAACCATGAACGTGCCACGGGGTAACGCAACGTCAGGTTGACGTTTTACTGCGCATCGCTCCGGGACGATGAGGCTCTCCGGCGTGTCCGTGAGCGGACGCCGGGCGGCGTGATTGTCGAAGTGGATGCGGCGTCAGCGGGCCATCACCGGGCAGCCGGCAACGCGCCGGGTGTTTACGGCAAGGCCAAAGCGCTAGAGGCGCGGCGAACGCCGCGGTTCGTCAACCGCGTTCGGGCAGGACCGGAACGGCCCGGGCACCGGAGGGTGGGCCACCGCGGAGAAGCGGCGGGCGGACGAGTGACGTAGAATGGCAGATAGCCATGGACGACTCCTTGCTAGTTCACGCTAGTTGAGGATGACTCGGTGGTTAGTGGGATCGGGACGGATTGCCGTCCTCCCGATTCCACGCTTTCACCGCCTTGGAGCGAAGGCTGCCTGCGAATACGAGTGAAGCGACAGCGCAGGCAGCGGTGACAACGTAGCAAAACAACACAGAATTGTCTGTAGGCGCCGCCCGCGTATGGCCTTCGCGAGCACCCATCGCGGATGCGATCCGCTCCCACCGGATATCCCCACGCTGCGGCCACCTGCTTGTGTAGGAGCGTGCTTGCGCGCGACCGGTTTTTGCGATCACGCCTCACGCTCATCGTTCGCGATCATCTCCATTCCTTCGCTTCGTCCGGTCGCGCGCAAGGCGCGCTCCTACACATGCAGGAATCTCGCGCAGAAACCGATACCTCGCATCCTCCCGACCGTTTCTGCCTATTCGCGCCTACAACGGACGCCCTATATCGCCCCCCCATCCCACGGTTCACGCTGCTAGCCAGCGCGTCGACGCGCGCCTCCCGAACCCCACATCCGCACCGCACAGGAGAGCGACATGGACCACAATGCGATGGGCACGGACCCCTGCGATAGCCAGAACGACGCCATCTTCAACACCACGACGCAGAAGCGCACGCATGTCGACCCACGGACGGGCTTGTTCGAGGCACTGGTGCCACTGCCCAAAATCACCGGCAACGCCGGACAGGGCCCGGTCATGGACCTGAGCCTGTACTACTCCCCTGTGGTGAACAACATGGCCGCCCTCGGCGATGGCTGGTCCTTTGCCGTTACCACCTGGTACGAGAAGAACGACGACCTCACCCTGCATACCGGTGAGGTGATCGACGTCAAGAAGGGTGCAACCTTCAAGAACGCCGCCGTGAAAATCACCTGGACGGACAACAACACGACCATGACGGTCGAACGCACCGACGGCCGCGTGGAGACCCTCAAGAAGCAGGGCAGCAGTCAGATCTGGGTACCGGTGAAATTTACGACCGACGGCTACCGTTACCTGAATCTCACCTGGGTCGCCGTCGCACAAACAGTGGCCGGCAACACGCAATACCAGATCCGCCTCACCGCCATCGACGACGATGGCGCCACCGACGCGTCAGGCAAGAAGGCGGCGGCACGACGCCTGCTCACGATCGACTACCGCGCCGACGCCACCGGGCCAGCCGATGACCAGGTCACATCCCCCACGGATATCCGCCTGAATTTCTGGCCCGGCACCACCGAGGCCATAACCTACACGCTTAACCTGAACGCCCAGTACGCGCTTACCTCCATCGAACCGCCGGAGTTCGCCCTATGGAAAGCCGAACAGGACAAGGCAAAGAAACCGGTGGGCGCCGCCGATGTACCGAAGGCCCGTTTCGCCTATCAAGAGCATGCCACCTGCGGCTGGTTGCTCAACGACATCGTGACCTTCGAAGGCCTGAGGCAATCCGTGACCTACGTGGATAACGGGCTGAAGTTTCCGGGCAACGAGAAACTCTCCGCCCTGCCGTGCGTTGCCCGCCACACCATCACACCTCGTGGTGAGGGCGACGCCACGACGGCGGACTACAGCTACTTCTGGAAAGACGATAACAAGCGCTACAAGCTAACTGAGTCATGGATGCCCAATGGCTACCAGACGGAAATCGTGCAGGGCAACAGAAAGACGATTCATGTCTACACATCAGGCCATGCAGAGAAGGAGGAAATCACGGTCACCGATGAGAAGCATATTGTCACCTCGCATTCGGATGATGAATTACACACTCAATCATCAACCAGCTTAAAAACATACAAACACATACGAAAGGAAGCCGCTGAAAACTTCTTAAAAGCAAAAACCGACGAGGAGAAATCTAAGGCATTAGACGACGAGAAAAAGACGCATGCATCCATCTCGTACATCCACTTTAAAGACGGAAGATCACCATTAAAACTGGATGTATCGTCACGAACAGCTTATGCCTATGCCTCTTCCGATCCTGAGTTTGACGATGCCAATCCCACGAAAGAAATAGGCGTGTTCGCGACGCTCACAAAGAATGACTTCATGTCGCTTTATTCTGGAATACTAATTCCGAAAGCAGGTTCATCGTTGCATCCGAATTTCTTTTCCGAGTTAAGAAATCAAGACGACCTATCTTTACTAGATGAAGACGTAATCATTCCACCGACGCTCGCACAAGGATTTATCGAAACGATCGACAATCGCCAGACCATCGTAGCGATGATCGAAGAAGATGAATCATGCATCACCTATTGGAAGGACTATAACTATCACGACATCACCGGATTGAACCGAAAGAAAATAGAAACCACCAAGCAAGCCTGCGGACCGAAACTCGCTGCCAGGCTCATCCAGAAAATTACATGGTGGGAGGACGACGACTTCCGGAAGGGCCTGAAGAAAAGCATCACCCAAGGCAACAACGATGCAGACGATGATGGTAACGAAAATATCGTCGCCGGCACCGGAACGTCTCTGGCATTCGCCTACGAACTCAACGACGACCAGACCGAGCTGACCACGACGACGACGGAAACGCGCAGCGGAATCTCTCGCACCACCAGAGAAACCGTCAGCACGCTCAGCGGCCGACTCATCGAACAGCTCGATGCCGATAACAACAAGGCAACCTATGCCTACGATGCCCATGGCCGGCTCGTCACCCACGTCGTCTGCGCACAGAGCCCCACCTACGCAGAAACCACCACCTTTGCCTACCCGTCGCCAGGCCGCGTTGAAATCACCGATCCCGACGGCCAGAAGCACGCCAGCGAACACGATGGCGGCGACCAGCCCATCCTTGAACAGGTATGGCACGCCGACACCTCGGCGTGGCGCAACGTCAAGACCATCACGTACGACGCGCTCGGGCGCGAATCTGTCGTCAGGGAATTCGACTATCTGGCCGACGGCACCGCTCTGGAGAGCACCTGCACGACCGAGTACGACGACTGGGGTGAGGCCTGCCACCATACCTACAGCGATGGTCGCAAGGAGTTTAACGAATACGACCCCATCGACCGCGTCCGCGAGGAATGGTCAGGCACCGCCAGCGACAAACAACGCAAGCGCACCACCTATAACCTTAACGGCTCGGTCGCCAAGATCGAATCCGTCGACACCAACGGTGATGTCGCATGCACCGATACGTATACCTATCGTGCGAACGGCTGGCTCCTGGAGCTGTCCCGTGTGACGCCTCACGGCACGCACACCACCACCTATGGCTACGACGCCATCGGCCGGGTGACCAGGGAAGCCCACGAGGAGGGCGACCATACCTACGATTACAACTACGAGTACCCCACCGACTGGCTCATCAACGAACCCACCAAACGGACCGTGACCTGGGACAGCACCACCCGAACCCTGGGCGAACGCACCTTCGACACCTGGGGACGCTGCACGACCCTCACCCGTGCCGGGATTACCGAGACCTATACCTACAGCGGCGCCACGCCTGCTCCCGCCACCAGGACACATGGCGACGGTACCTCGCTGACCTACACGACCATCCCTGAGATGGGGCATCAGCTGGCATCCCTCAAGCAAGGCACGCTGTCGCAAGCCTTCAGCTACATGCACGGCAACACCCGCACCTCCTCGGCCACCGAAGGCGCGGCCAAGGTCGACTGCGAGCACGACATCAACGAACGGATCATCAAACAGACGACCACCGTACGCACTGGCGTCACACGCACCGTGGAGCGCAGCTACACCTCGGCTGGACGCCTGCTCTCGGACAACGACGGTGGCGGGCATGCCGCAAGCTATACCTACAACACCCAGGGACAGCGCGTGACCACCACCGCCGGTGACGTCACCACCACGCATGCCTACGATGCCCAGGGGCGCCTGGCAAGCGACACCATCGTCCGTGGCGCCGATACCGTTACCGTGACTTATACCTATGACAGCGAGGGCAAGGAAACCCGCCGGCGTTTCCTGAAAAGTGGTGCCGGTGGCTTTGACTACACGCTGACGCACAGCTATTTCGGCGATGATCGCATCGACAGCGTGGAGTGGCAGGACGGCAGCACCAGCAAGGGCAAGCGCAGCTACACCTACACCGCGTCCGGCTGCATCAAGTCGTGCCGCTATACCGGCGATTGGCAGCCGCGGACCCCGGGTGACAAGACGATCAGCCAGCAAGACTTCACCGTCGATGGCCTGGGCAACGTCACCGCCTGCACCACCACCTTCGATGGCGGGAGCTGCACCAGCAGCTACACCTATGACGACACCAGTGGTTGCCGGCTCTCAGGCATCACCCATAGCCATGCGGATTATCCGGCCGCCACGACGCCCGTCTACGACAAGAACGGTCGCATCACCAAGGACATCACCGGCAAGACCTACACCTACGACTGGCTGGGCCGGCTGACCCAGGCCGGGTCGCGGTATTACACCTACACCCCGTTGAACGGCCTGTCGGCCACCGGCCAGGGTAACGCCGAGCACCATCTGGTCTACGACGGCACCAACCTGCGCAGTGAGCTGAAGCCAGACAACGATGGTCGCTGGCTGGCGCCCGGCAGCGCAGGGTGCACCGTGCAGACCGTCAAGCGCTCAGGTGTGCTGCGTATCCTGTTCGAGCTGCGCGATATCGACGGCACCGTACTGCTGACCTTCGATGCCACGGCGAAAACACCGAAGTACCACACCTATACCGCCTGGGGTGCGCACAGCTCCACCGAGACCGATTCATTGCTGGGCTTCAAGGGCGAGTACCGCGACCCCCTCAACGACCAGTATCCGCTGGGCTGCGGCTATCGCTCGTACCACACCGATGGCATGCAGTTCGGCGTACCCGATGACCGGAGCCCCTTCGGGGATGGCGGCCCACAGTCCCACGGCTGCTTCGATGGCGATCCGGCGAACATGGCCGATCCGAGCGGGCATATGGCGGTGGGATCGGGCGCGGTGAACCGCGGGCTTCGCAGGATATGGGGTGACACCCTTCCCGGGCCCTTGGGCATGGGCAAAGGAGGAGGGCTCATCAGTGCAATCATCTGGGGTGTCATCGGCGTCATGACCGCCGCCCTGACCGGTGGTGCGTCCCTGTTGATCACCGCCGCCCTGGTCACGCTGGCGGCCGTCTCTGCCGGACTCGGTATCGCGTCTGCCGCCCTTGCGGACAGCAACCCCGAACTGGCAAAGGCCCTCGGCTGGGCATCCCTGGCCACCGGCCTGGCAGGTGGCGTAGCCGCCCTCGGAAAGAAGGTGGCCCAGTTGGCGCTCAAACTGGGGCGATCCGGCTTTCGGGCGGCGAAGAACCTCATGAATCGCGCGGGCGCCGCTATTTCACGGGGCCGATCCGTGTTGCGAGGACGTGCTGGGGCCTACCGTGCGAAAGGTTATGGGAGTGCGAGCTTCCGCTCAAGCGAAGATATCGCTCACTCGCTGGCTCCTATCGATCTGGACAGCATGGCCGGAGCCAGCAAGGCAGGCATGCCGTTCCCGCGTCCTCAGGGCCTGTTGCCTGCCGGGATGTCACCAAGCACCACCGCGCTGGTGGATGCACTCAAAGCCTTTGATCTGGGGGATCTCAATACGGTGCTAGCTGCTACGTCCGGCGCTATGGCCAACAGCGGAGGCCCTACGGAGAAACTCCAATCCAGCGCCAACAACACATCCCTGGTAACGGCGTCGGGCATCATGGGTCAATGGAACACAAACATCGTGGGCGACTCATTCTTCGCGCGTTTGTTCAGCATCCGACCCCGTTGACGGGAGCCCGGGAGCGGCCTGGGAAGGCAACATCGATTGACGATGTCGCTTTCCCAGGCCGCGCGCAAGGCGCGCGACCGGTATCGACGAAAAAGACTGCCCTTGCCGAATCCTCCAGACGAGGGCAGCCACCACCTCACGCCGTACGACGCACCGGCTCCTGCACCGCGGCAGGCCGATAGGCATGGAACGCCACCGTGGCCGACGCACGTCCCTGGCTCAGCGAACGCAACGCGGTGCTGTAGCCATCGAGCTGCGCCAGCGCGACATCGGCCTCGATCTCGGTACGCTCCTGCCGGTCGGTGAGGTTGACGATCTGGCCGCCGCGACGTTGCAGGTCGCCCAGGACATCACCCACCGCCGTACCCGGCGCACTCACCGACACCCGCATCACCGGTTCCAGCAGCACGGTACCGGTGACGTCCAGCGCAGCTTTCACTGCGATCTGCGCTGCACGATGGAAGGCCATCTCGTTGGAGTCCACGGCATGCGCCTGTCCGTCGAGCACGACGATCTCCGTACCCACCACCGGGTAACCGCGTGGTCCTTCGAGCAGGGCCGAATGCACGCCCTTCTCCACCGCTGCCTGGAACGCCTTCGGAATGACGCCACCCGTCGTGCGGTCTTCGTAGCGGTTTGTCTCGCCTTCCACCGGCGACACCGACAGCACCACGCGCGCGTACTGGCCGCTGCCACCGGTCTGCTTGGCGAGCTTGCCCTCGATCGCACCTGACGCCTTCGCCGGTGTTTCCTGATAGGCCACGCGCGGCGAACCGGTGCGCACCTGCACGCCCCATTCGCGACGCAGGCGCTCCACCATCACCTCCAGGTGAAGTTCGCCCATGCCCCATACGAGGGTCTCGCCGGTATCCGGATCGGTGCCCACGCGGAAGGACGGATCCTCCTGCGCCAGGCGTGCGAGACCATTGCCGAGCTTGAGCAGGTCGGCGGAACGCTCGGGCGACAGACGCCAGGACAACACCGCCGGCTGCGCCTGGATCGTCTCCAGCCGCACGCGATGGTGCGAATCCGACAGTGTCTCGCCTGTGGCGACGTCCTTCCAGCCAGCGATGGCGACGATGTCGCCTGCTTCCGCAAACTCCACGGCTTCGGTGTCGTCCGCACGCACGACGGCAAGGCGGCCGATGCGCTGGACGCGATCGGTACCGCTGCGCCATACGGCATCGCCGACATTCAGGCGGCCTGCATAGATACGCACGAAAGCCAGCGGGCCATGCGACTGGTTGACCACCTTGAAGACGAGCGCCGCCAGCGGCGCACCGGCATCCGGCGCAATCATCGTGTCGCCTTCGTCGGTGTGTGCGAGCACGGCAGGACGATCCACGGGGGAAGGCAGGTATGCGACGAAGGCATCAAGCAACGGTTCGATGCCGACGTTGCGGAAAGCCGATCCCGGCAGCACCGGCTGGCCAAGGCCCGCCAGCGTGCCGCGACGCAATGCTGCGGTCAGCGCCACCGCATCGATGGGCTGTTCCGCAAGCCACGCCTCGGCCAGGGCCTCGTCGCGATCCGCAATGGAAGCCACCAGGTCGGCGCGCGCACCCGCATGAGCGGAGCGTTCGTCGTCGTCCCAGCCGTGGACCTCGGGTTGCCCCGCATCGTCAAAGCGCCACGTACGTTCCGCAACCAGGTCAACAAGACCCACGATGTGTTCGCCTTCCACGACGGGCAAGGCAACCACCCACGGATTCGCACCGAGCTTGTCGCGCATCTGCGCCACCGTGGCGTCGAAGTCCGCACCCGGGCGATCCATCTTGTTGACGAAGGCCATCAGCGGCACGCCATGCCGACGTGCCTGGTGCCATACGGTTTCCGACTGCGGCTGCACGCCGGCCACGCCGGAGAACACCACCACGGCGCCGTCGAGGACGCGCAGCGAGCGCTCCACTTCGATGGCAAAGTCGATGTGTCCGGGTGTGTCGATAAGGGTCAGGCGATGCGGCTGGCCGCCTTCGGGCGTCCAGTTCGCGCGCACGGCCGCGGCGCCGATCGTGATGCCACGCTCGCGCTCCAGCTCCATGTGGTCGGTGGTGGTCGCGCCGTCGTGCACCTCGCCGGTACGGTGGATCGTGCCGGTCTTGTAGAGCAGGCGCTCGGTCAGCGTGGTCTTGCCTGCGTCGACGTGGGCGATGATGCCGAGGTTGCGCCAACGGCCGACGGGAATGACAGTGTCGCGGGTACTCATAACGGTTCCTGATGGGATCGCCAGGGGCTCGATAACGATGTCGAGCGAGGCATTCCCCGAGGCCTTACCGTCGCCCCTGGCGTGAGCGGAACGGATCAGGATCGGGGTTCGCGGCAGTTCTTCACGGCACGTTGCTCCAGGTTTCGAAGGCAAAAAAAAAGCACCCTTGCGGGTGCTTTGAGGTATCCGGTGGCGTCGGGGTCGTCTTACGACGAGGCTCCGCCATTCACGGCACGCGCGCACCCGCGACGCGCCCGTGGGGCGATCGTTGGCAGGTGGATCAATGCGTGCTTGCACGATGACATGGTCAACTCCGGTTTCAGGATGCGGATGCTACGCCTGCCCAGGGCAGGCAGCAACCGATGACAGCCAACATAAGGCCACCCCCACCCATTTCAAGAGCCCCTGTAGGAGCGCGCCTGCGCGCGACCGTTTGATACGTAGCGTCGCCAGTTGAAAAGGGGCTCACCTACCGAAGGTGCGGGAGCCGATCGCATCGGCGATGTTGGGCTCCGTAGAAACCCAACCCATGTGGTGTTTCGCTCCGTAGGAAGAGCTCGCCTATCGCCCTCGCATCGGCGCTGGCACGTGGCGGTGCAGAGGCGACGGGGGCGGCCCTTGGCGCGCCGGCCGCCTCTACCTATCTCACGGTGATCTTGTAGGAGCGCGCCTGCGCGCGACCGGTTATCGCGAATACATTCATCGTTTCGATGCATCCGGTCGCGCGCAAGCACGCTCCTACAGGGATACGGTGCTTCATCGTTAGGGCAGGGTATAAGCCACGACATAGTCACCCGATGTCGTGCCCAGTCCGCTATGGCCGCCTGCGGCGATCACGACGTACTGCTTGCCATTGACCGAGTACGACATCGGATTGGCCTGTCCACCGGCCGGCAGGCGTGCCTTCCACAATTCCTTGCCCGTGCGCTCGTCGATGGCACGCAGGTAGTTGTCTGCCGTGGCGCCGATGAAGACCAGGCCGCCGCGCGTCGTCATGCTGCCGCCGATGTTGAAGATGCCGGTCGGCAGCGGCGCATTGACGTGCGTGCCGAACGGGCCGGTGTCGCGCGTGGTGCCCAGCGGATGTTCCCAGACGAGCTTGTGGGTCACCAGATCGATGGCGGCAATCGTGCCCCACGGCGGCGGATTGCACGGCACGCCCAATGGATTCAGCCACGGATGCACCTTGCCGACATATGGCGTGCCGTATTGCGGGGCGAGACCACCGCCGACCTTCGGTTCGTTGCCCGTGCCATCCCAGGGTTTCACCAGGCCCTTGGCTTCTGCTGGTCCACGCGGCGCGAGGCTGATGATGAAGGGGATGTAGTTCGCATTGGCGATGATGAGCTTGTTGTAAGGATCGATGGACGCACCGTGCCAGTCGATCACGCCGTCAAAGGCGGGGTAAACGATGGTGTCTTTCAGCTGCGGTGGCGTGAACTGGCCCTTGTAGACCGCCTTGCGGAATTCGATGCGGCACATCAGCTGATCGAACGGCGTGGCACCCCACAGGTGTTCTTCCTTCAGGTCGGCCGGCGTGAGCGATGGCATGCCCGTGGAATAGGGCTGTGTGGGCGAGGTCCAGTCACCGGGAACCGCGCCTTGCGGAACAGGTTTTTCTTCCACGTCGGTCACGGGCTTGCCGGTGCGGCGGTCGAGCACGAAGAACTCGCCGCGCTTGGTGGTCTGTACCAGTGCGGGAATACTTGCGCCGCCGTTCTGACCGGGAAGGTCTACCAGCGAGGGGCCGACGGGTACGTCCATGTCCCACAGGTCATGGTGCGTGTTCTGGTAAACCCACTTCGGTTCGCCCGTGCGGATATCCAGCGCAACGGTGGAGCTTGAATACTTCTCGTCGAACGGACGGCGATGGCCGCCGAAGTAGTCTGGCGTGGCATTGCCCATCGGCAGGTAGACCATGCCCAGATCCGGATCGGCGGTGTACACACCCCAGGCGTTCGGCGTGCCACGCGTGAGCTGGTCGTCGGGGCCCGGCAGCCAGTTCTGCGGATCGTGACCGACATCCCAGGCCCAGACGAGCTTGCCGCTCATCGGATCGAAGGCACGGATCGCACCGGACGGCTCGTTCTCGGCCTGGTTGTCGAAGACCCAGCCGCCGAGGATCACGCGATCCTGCAACACCAGCGGCGGCGACGTGACGAAGTGGAAGCCCGCCGGCACGTGGCCGAGGTACTGGGTGAGCGAGATGAAGCCGTGTTCGCCGAAGTCTTCGCAGGGTTTGCCGGTGTCGGCATTTAGCGCCAGCACGCGTGCATCGAGCACGGGGGCGATGATGCGACGCGGGCAGTCCGTCTGGGTGCCTGCCGGAGCTTCGTAGTAGGCCACGCCACGGCAGGCGAGATAGACGTCGGCATCCGTGTTGGCCTTCGGATCGAAGCTCCACTTCTTCTGTCCGGTGGCCGCATCGAAGGCTACCACCCAGCTGTGCCCGGTACAGACATAGAGCGTGTCGTTGACCTTGATGGGGGTGTTTTCGAAGTTGAACTCGTGGCCGGCGTCGGTGCCGCCGACGTCTTCGCCGGGGCGCATGGTGTCGCCCGTCCGCGCCGTCCACGCGACCTTCAGGTTTTTCACGTTGCCCGCGTTGATCTGGTCCAGCGGCGAGAAACGGTCGCCCTTCGGCGTGCGGCCGTAGAACATCCAGTCGCCGTCGGCGACCGAACTGTCACCGCCATCGGGCAGGTTGCGCGCCACGCTTTCACCCTGCGTACCCACCGGCTGCATGAAGCCGGCCACACCCACGCCGATGCCGACGAGCACGGCCACCGCGACGGCGATCGCACCGGTTCGTGGCGGCAGCAGCCCTCGGCGAACCCAGGGCATGAGCAGGTAGATGCCCAGCAGCACGGGCACCAACAGGCGCGGCTCCAGCGACCAGCCGTCGAGACCCACCTCGTGCACGGCCCAGATGGCGGTCGCCAGCAGGGTGACGGCGTAGAGCCACAAGGCACTGGCCGCTCCCCTTGCCAGCAATATGCCGGTGACGCCCACCGCGAGACCCGCGATCAGGTAATAGAACGAACCGCCCAGGGCCACCAGCCAGGCGCCTCCGGCGGCGAGGAGGAAGCCAAGAATGGCGATCACCACGCCACTGATGCGTGGCGGGCGATGCAAGGGGGGACGGGATGACATATCGCTTCTCCAGGATGGATAGCGCGGCTCGCACACAAGGTGCCGGGTCGCTCCAGGCCACTAAAGATAGACATGACAGGTAGAGATGCCGTGTACGCGGATCCGGCACGGGCCCTGTAGGAGCGCGCCCTGCGCGCGACCGGCCGATACGACGACCGTCAATCCTTCGCCCGGCCCGGTCGCGCGCGAGGCGCGCTCCTACAACGATCATGGAATGATCAGCTCCCTGCCATTGACTTATGTGCATACGCACACCATTCTCTGGCCATGACCAGCCGCCTCGACCTCTGCAACTGCTTTGCCGTCCGCCAGGCGGCGCGCGCCCTTACCCGGGATTACGAGCGTCACCTGGCCGCCACGGGGCTGACGAGCAATCAGTTTTCGATCCTCGTTCTGATCGAAGAGCAGCCCGGGATCGGCATGCGCCAGCTGTCGGAAGACATGGTGATGGACAGAACCAGCGTGATCCGCGCCCTGAAACCTCTGGAGCGCGATGGGCTGGTCGCCGTCCGCAGTTCGGCTGCTGACAGCCGCCAGAACAGCTACACGCTTACCCCCGCAGGGGTGACGCGGGTGGCCGAGGCCTCGCCCCTGTGGCAGGCCGCACAGGACGAGTTCGTCGCCCGCTTTGGTGGTGAGGATGCCGCCGCAGCCGCCCGCAAGGCCCTGCTGCAAATGAGCGAGATCGAGTAAGCCCTTTTTTTGCTCCGATATGTGCATACACACATATCATCTATAAATGTGCATATACACAGAGGCAAGATCATGACCACCACGAATCCCGGAACCGCCCTCATCACCGGTGCCTCCTCAGGTATCGGCGCCGTCTACGCCGACCGCCTTGCGCGCCTTGGCCACGATCTGATCCTGGTCGCCCGCAGCAAGGACAAGCTGGACGCTCTGGCGCGGAAAATCGCCACCGATACCGGCCGCGCCGTGCGCGTCGTGGTGGCCGACCTGATCCGCGACGAAGACATCGCCAGGGTCGAGCAGGTCATTGGCGAAACGGACCACCTCACGGTGCTGGTCAACAACGCCGGCGTGGGCTCGCGGACGCCGCTGCTG
The DNA here is from genome assembly GCF_023699965.1 of Luteibacter anthropi. Classification (NCBI taxonomy): domain Bacteria; kingdom Pseudomonadati; phylum Pseudomonadota; class Gammaproteobacteria; order Lysobacterales; family Rhodanobacteraceae; genus Luteibacter; species Luteibacter anthropi. The sequence goes on along the minus strand of NZ_CP077072.1, from coordinate 2,344,201 downwards.
GAATCCGACATCGGCGCCATCACCGACATGATCACCCTCAACGTCACGGCCGCCACGCGGCTCGCGTACAAGGCCGTGCCGGTAATGATCGGTCACGGCGGTGGCACGGTGATCAACATCGCGTCCATCGTCGCCATCGCACCGCACATGCTCAATGGCGTCTACGGGGGCAGCAAGGCGTTCGTGCTGGCACTGAGCCAGTCGATGCATCACGAGCTTGCCGACAAGGGTATTCGCGTGCAGGCCGTATTGCCCGGCGCGACTGCCACGGAGTTCTGGCCGACGGCCGGCGTGGCCGTGAACCAGCTCGATGCGAGCTGGGTGATGAGCGCGGAAGACATGGTGGATGCATCGCTTGCCGGGCTGGAAGCCGGTGAACTGGTGACCTTGCCGGCGGTGGAAGACCAGGGACTGGTGGACGCGCTGGAAAATGCACGTCGCGCGCTGTTCGGCGAGCTGTCGAAGTCGCGCCCCGCCTCGCGCTATGGCATCCACGCCTGACCTGCATGTGTAGGAGCGCGCCTCGCGCGCGACCCGTTTTTGCGATAACCCCGGTCGCGCGCAAGGCGCGCTCCTACCATGACATGGCGGCTTCGATGGTGGATGCCGCCATCGAAACGCCCTGTTCGACACGAAGCGATGCCGCCACGGCCGATGCACGCGCATCGATGTCGGGATCGGCGAGCAAGCGGCGCAACGCCCCTGCCGCACGGTCGGCCCGGTAACGTCCGGACGGCAACACCGCAGCGACACCCAGTCGATGCACACGCGCCGCGTTGTCCGGCTGGTCGAAACCATGCGGTACGACGAGCATCGGAACGCCCGCGCGCAAGGCTTCGTGGGTGGTACCGATGCCACCGTGATGCACAACCGCCGCTGCGCGTTCGAACAGCGCACCGTGCGATGCGTAATCCACCGCAATGATCTGCGCAGGCAACGGCGGCAACCGCTCCCGGAGCCCGGGCGATCCCGCCAGCAGCACCGCACGACGCCCGAGCATGCGTGTGGCCTCGATGCTTTCGCGCAGGAACGATTCACCGGCATGCACCGCTGCCGAGCCCAGCGTGAAGACCAGCGGAGGCTCGCCCATATCGAGAAAGCGCATGAGCGCATCGTCCAGCGATCCATCATCCGCCGTGTAACGACACCAACCGACCTGTGTCGTTTTCTCAGGTACATCGGCAGGCAACGCACCAAGCAGCGGCGAGTACATCGCCAGCACCCCATCGCGCGCATGCTGGCCGCGATGAAACGGATCGCCCCACGGCGACACCGGCGCCAATCCCAGGGAGCAACGAAACTGCCGCACGGGCGCCGTCCACGATGACGTGACCGCCTCTGCCACCCGGCGCAGCCACGCACCGCGACGCGGCGAGCCACGCAGATAACGATCGAGCCACCCGATACCGGTAGCCGGCGGATCGTCGGCGGCAAGGAACACCGATGGCGATAGCACCGCCGAGAGCCATGCGGCGTTCGATGTTTCGCCGAGTATCTGGCCGGCAAATGCGAGCGTGGTAGTCACGATGGCATCCGCATCGGCGCACACCGGTGCAAGCAACGCGTGACTCTCCGCCACATCGCGTGCCGCAAGTTCATGCACCACGAAGCGTGGGCCGCGCAGCGGATGGAACGCGCGCGCGGCAAACGCGGCCTTGTCCCGGGGCTCGGCAATGCCACTGGCAACCACAAAATCCAGGCCCGCTGCCACCACGGCATCACGATGCATCGCATGGGCACCCACAGTCACCCGATGCCCCCGTGCCACCAGCTCGCGGCCAACGGCAAGGAAGGGGAAAAGATCCCCCTGCGATCCCACCGTCGCGATCACCACGTGCCGTTGCGCCATCGGTCATCTCCGTTCATCCACCGCATGGTGCCGCATTTGACTTTGGACGTCCGGGCGACTACTTTTTGCCTCGCGAGCGTCATTTATCTCTTTATTCGAATATAGAGATAAATGACTCAAGGAAGGTGGTGCGACTCCGGCTCTGAGCGGTCTTCGGGGGCGCCCTGTGGTCCGGGGCGTCGTCTCCGGGCCGGTCGCGCGCGAGGCGCGCTCCTACATGGCCGGGTGGGGCATTTGTATATAGCCTCAGGTGGGCATGTAGGAGCGCGCCTCGCGCGCGACCGGCCCGAAGCGAATTTCCACCCACCACCCGCCCCGCCCCCTGAACATCCATGCAATCGTCACCCCCGGGCGGTACCCTTCCCGCTGCAAACGGCCAAGGGGCCGTGTATCATACCCCGCCCCCTTTTATCTCTTTATCCGTAAAGAAGGATATATCCCAGCGATGAGCAACTACCTCTTCACCTCCGAGTCGGTCTCCGAAGGCCATCCGGACAAAATCGCCGACCAGATCTCCGACGCCGTTCTCGACGCCATCCTGGCTCAAGACCCGCGCGCTCGCGTGGCCTGCGAAACGCTGGTGAAGACCGGCGTCGCCATCGTTGCGGGCGAAATCACCACCAGCGCGTGGATCGACCTCGAAGCCCTGACCCGCCAGGTCATCCTCGACATCGGCTACAACTCCTCCGACGTCGGCTTCGACGGCGCCACCTGCGGCGTGCTGAACCTCATCGGCAAGCAGTCCCCGGACATCAACCAGGGCGTGGACCGCAAGAAGCCCGAAGAACAGGGCGCCGGCGACCAGGGCCTCATGTTCGGCTACGCCACCAACGAAACCGCCGAGTACATGCCGGCCGCCATCCACCTGAGCCACCGCCTGGTGGAACAGCAGGCCAAGGTCCGCAAGAAGAAGAACTCGCCGCTGCCGTGGCTGCGCCCGGACGCCAAGAGCCAGGTCACCCTGCGCTACAACGAAGCCGGCGAGGCTGTTGCCATCGACGCCGTCGTGCTCTCCACCCAGCACGATCCGGGCGTGAAGCAGAAAGACCTCGTCGAAGGCGTGCGCGAGCTGATCCTGAAGCCGGTGCTGCCGGCCAAGCTCCTGCACAAGGACACCAAGTTCCACATCAACCCGACCGGCAAGTTCGTCATCGGTGGCCCGGTGGGCGACTGCGGCCTCACCGGCCGCAAGATCATCGTCGACACCTACGGCGGCTGGGCCCGTCACGGTGGTGGCGCGTTCTCCGGCAAGGACCCCTCGAAGGTCGACCGTTCGGCCGCCTATGCCGCCCGCTACGTCGCCAAGAACATCGTCGCCGCCGGCCTCGCCGACCGTTGCGAAATCCAGGTCAGCTACGCCATCGGCGTCGCCGACCCGACCTCGATCTCCGTGACCACCTTCGGCACCGGCAAGATTCCCGACGAGAAGATCGAGAAGCTGATCCGCAAGTACTTCGACCTGCGTCCGTACGGCATCATCAAGATGCTCGACCTGGTGCACCCGATCTACCAGCCGACCGCGTCCTACGGTCACTTCGGCCGCAAGCCGTACGAAGTGAAGGGCGCCGACGGCAGCACCTACACCGCGTTCTCGTGGGAAAAGACCGACAAGGCCGAAATCCTTCGTGACGCCGCCGGCCTCGGCGGCAAGAAGCGCTAAGCGCCATCCGCAGAAGCGCGCCTCGCGCGCGACCTGTGCATAAATGAAACGGGCGCCTTTCCCCTGGAAAGGCGCCCGTTCTCATTCAGGTCACAACGTTTTCATCCCCGCGGTGAGACACCAGGGCTTCGCCACCAGAGAAGCCACCATGCCCCGTCTACTGACCCTCGCCCTCCTCGCCACCGTACTGCCCCTGGCGGCCCATGCCCAGGAGAAAGACAGCCAGGGCGGCACCCCGACCGACGCCGGCTTCTTCCAGAACGCGAGCGCCGCCAACGTCGCCGAGATCCAGATGAGCCAGGTCGCGCTGAAGCAGGCCAAATCGCCTTCGGTGAAAACATTCGCCCAGCACATGATCGACGACCACACCAAGGCCAACGACGAGCTGCGCTCGCTGAAGTCAGGTGACAAGGGTTACTCGCTGGTCGAAGAACCGGCACCGGATGCACAAAAAGCCATCGACGCCATGTCGCGCCTGCAAGGTGCGGATTTCGACAAGGCCTACGCAAAAGAGATGGTCGCCGACCACGAAAAAGCCGTAGCGATCTTCCAGGTAGAAATAGAAAAAGGCTCCAATCCCAAGCTGAAGGAATTCGCGACGAAAACCCTCCCGACCATCAAGCACCACCTCGACATGGCCAAGTCCCTCCCCACCCGCTAACACCATTTGTAGGAGCGTGCTTGCGCGCGACCGGAGAAATCGAGGCGATGAAAATATTCGCGATAACCGGTCGCGCGCAGGCGCGCTCCTACAACAGCCTGCGATCACGTTGGGCAGAGGCGGCGGGGGCGGCCCTTGGCGCGACTTGATGGAGGTGAGGGGAGCGGGCGGATAAGGCCGCGTAGCGGGGCCGGCCAGGAAGGCCGGCCTTTTTCGCCGAGGCAGGAGCCGAGTCGAAAAACCCCGCCCGCTCCCCGTGCCCGAAGGGGCGCAAGCCATAAGACACTAGCCGCGCAGCGGCTCTCCTTTCCCGAGGGACACCGCAGGCCGGAGCGCCAAGGGCCGCACCCGTCGCCTCTGCAACGCCACGCCACACGCGCCGAGTGCGAGGCCGGTAGGCGAGCCCTCCCTACGAAGCGAAAACCGCCAAGGGCTGACGTTCTTACGGAGCGCAACATCGCCGATGCGATCGGCTTCCACACCTTCGGTAGGCAGGCAGCTTTATTTCAGTGACTCAGCGTATCAACCGGTCGCGCGCAGGCGCGCTCCTACAGGGGTCAGGCGTTGCGGTTGGAGCCGGAGAGGACGTCTACCCAGACGGCCAGGACGAGGATCACGCCCTTGATGATCATCTGCCAGGAGTTGTCCACGTCCATCAGCTGCATGCCGCTGTCGAGGCTCGCCATCACCAGGGCGCCGATCAGTGCGCCGTAGACCGTGCCGGAGCCGCCGCGCATCGAGGTGCCGCCGATGAAGCAGGCCGAGATGGCATCCAGTTCGCCGCCCGTGCCCGCCGACGGCGAACCCGAACCCGTGCGGGCCACCGTGATGATGCCCGCGAAGGCGCACATCAGACCCATCAGCGCGAACACCACCAGCTTCACGCGCGCCACGTTCACGCCCGACAGGCGCGTGGCTTCCATGTTGCCGCCCACCGCGTAGATGTGACGACCGAACACCGTCTGCGTTGAGACATAGGTAAACACGGCCAGGAGCGCCAGCAGGATCATCACCGGAATGGGAATGCCGTTGGCGTCGTTGAGCATGCGGATGAAACCGAAGATCACCGCGCCGATCAGCACCAGGCGACCGATATCCATCCACAACGCAACCTGGTGCAGCCCCAGTTTCGAACGACGCACCCGGCGACGCACGGTCAGGCCGATCATCGCCAGGAAGATCAAGGCACCGATCCAGCGCGACAGCATCGGCGGCACGAAGCCCTGGCCCAGCTGCACAAGATCATCCGGTGCCGGCGCGATGGTGGAGCTACCGGTCACGTAGAGCACGATGCCACGGAACGCGAGCATGCCGCCCAGGCCCACGATGAACGATGGCACCCGCATCTTCGTCACGACAAAACCGTTGAAGGCGCCGATGATCAGGCCGAGCAGCAGCACCGCACCGATCGACGGCCACGTTCCCCAGCCAAGGTTCACCGTGAGAATCGCCGCCACACCACCCAGCAAGCCTAGCTGCGAACCCACGGAGAGGTCGATCTCGCCGGCAATGATGATGAAGACCATGCCGCAGGCGAGCATGCCGGTGATCGCCATCTGCCGGAACAGGTTCGACAGGTTGCCCGGCGTGATGAAGGCCGATTCGGTTTTTACATGGAAAAAGACCCAGATGAGCGCCACCGCGATGAGCAGGGCGAGGATCTTGTAGCGGACGAACAATTGCTGGATTTTCTGGGCCTGCATGGAGGAGCTTCCGTGGAGTGGCGCTGGATGGATACGTGGGATCAGGCCGCGTGCGCGGGGCCTTCGGCCGCATGCGAGATCGCTGCGGAGAGCACCTGTTCCTGGGTGAGACCGACATTCTGGAAATTGCCGCGCAGGCGTCCCTCACCCACGACAAGCACCCGGTCGCTGACGCCCAGTACCTCGGGCATCTCGGACGAGACCATGATGATGGCCACGCCCTTGGCGGCCAGTTCGAACATCAGCTTGTAGATGTCGTACTTGGAACCGACGTCCACGCCACGCGTGGGCTCGTCGAGGATCAGCACCTTCGGATCAGGCAGCAGCATCTTGGTGAGCACGGCCTTCTGCTGGTTGCCGCCGGACAGGCCCATGATGGCCAGCTCGGGGCTTGCCGTCTTCACGCGCAGGCGCTTGATCTCGGCATCGATGGTCTGCATCTCCGCCTGCCGGTCGATGGTGCCCGCGTGTGCGTAATGCGACAGCGTGGCCAGCGTGATGTTGTCACCCACGCCCAGCAACGGAACGATACCCTGGCGCTTGCGATCCTCGGGTACCAGCGAAAGGCCCGCCTTGATCGCCTGCTCCGGCGTTTTGATCTTCAGCGGCTTGCCTTCCAGCACCAGCTCGGCCTCGTAGCGGCCGGGATAGGCACCGAAGATGGCCGAAACCAGCTCGGTACGCCCGGCACCCACCAGACCCGCGATGCCCAGGATTTCACCACGACGCACTTCGAACGAAATATCGTCCACACGCTTGCGGTTGGGGTTGGTGACATCCCAGCAGGTAACGTGGCGGGCCTCGAAGATCACCTCTCCGATGTCGTGTTCCACCTTCGGGAACAGGTTCTCGATGTCGCGCCCCACCATCGCCGTGATGATGGAATGCGTGGTCATCTCGCTCATCGGCCGGGTCACGATGTGCTTGCCGTCGCGGATGACGGTGACCGTGTCGCAGACCCGTGCCACTTCTTCCAGCTTGTGGGAAATGTAGACGCAGGCTACGCCGTCGCGCTTCAGGTCCTCGATGATCGACAACAGGGTGTCAGTCTCGGACGAGGTCAGCGACGAGGAAGGTTCGTCCAGGATCAGCAGGCGCGCGTTCTTGGCCAGCGCCTTGGCAATCTCGAACAGCTGCTGGTAGCCGCCGCCGTAGTTCATCACCGGCGCGGCCACGTTCACGTCCTTCAGCTTCAACCGCGCCAGCAGGGCATCGGCCTTCGCATACATGGCGTCGTAATCCATCACGCCGCCGAACTTCTTGATCTCGTTGCCGAGGAAGATGTTCTCGGCCACCGAAAGCTGCGGTACCAGCATCAGTTCCTGGTGGATGATGACGATGCCGGCCGCTTCGCTGTCGCGCACCGAATGCGCCCGCAACGGCTTGCCGTCGAAGAGGATCTCGCCCTCCCAGGTGCCGTAGGGATACACGCCGGAAAGCACCTTCATCAGTGTGGACTTGCCGGCACCGTTTTCGCCGCACAGGCCGACGCACTCACCGGGCCGCACGGCCAGGTTGATGCCGTTGAGCGCGCGCACGCCGGAAAATTCCTTGACGATATCGCGCATCTCGAAGAGGTAATCACTCACGTGGAGCATCCTTCAGGGATAAAACCTAACGTGTAGGAGCGCGCCTTGCGCGCGACCGGGTTTTGGCGAGCGTGTCGTTGTTCGCGAAAACCTGTCGCGCGCGAGGCGCGCTCCTACATGGGTACGTCAGTTGCCGACCTGGGCCTGGGTGTAGAAGCCGTCCTTCACCACGAGATCGACGTTCTGCTTGGTGAGCAGGGTCGGGGTGAGCAGTACGGTATCCACGTCCTTCGTGCCGTTGTTCATCTTCGAGGTGAACTGCGGCGTCTCGCCCTTGGCGTACTGCACGGCAAGATTGGCTGCATCGGTGGCGATCATCTTGATTGGCTTGTAGACCGTCATGGCCTGTGTACCTGCCTTGATGCGCTTCACCGCAGCGAGGTCGGCATCCTGGCCCGACACGGCCACCTTGCCGGCCAGCTTCTGGCCTTGCAGGGCGGCGACGGCGCCGCCGGCCGTGCCATCGTTGGAGGCGACGATGCCCTGGATGTTGTTCTTGTTGGCCGTGAGCGCGTTCTCGATGATCGACTGGGCGTTGCTTGCCAGCCACTCGTTGGTCCACTGCTGGCCGACGATCTTGATGTCTCCCTTGTCCACCAGCGGCTTGAGGACCTTCATCTGACCATCGCGCAAGACCTTCGCGTTATTGTCCGTGGGTGCACCGCCGAGCAGGAAGTAATTGCCCTTGCCACCGGTGGCATTGACCACGCCCTGTGCCTGCATCTCGCCCACCTTCTCGTTATCGAACGAGATATAGGCGTCGACGTCGGCGTTGAGGATGAGGCGGTCGTACGAGATGACCTTGATGTTGGCCTTCTTCGCCTCAGCCACCACCGTGGTGAGGGTCTTGGCATTGAACGGCACGATGACGATCACATCGACCTTCTGCGAGATCAGGTTTTCGATCTGCTGCAGCTGTTTCTGCTCGTTGGCATCGGCCGACTGCACCTTGACAGTGGCGCCCTTGGCTTCCGCTGCCGCCTTGAAATAATCGCGGTCACGCGTCCAGCGTTCGACGCGCAGGTCGTCGATGGAGAAACCAATCACCGGTTTGTCCTTGCTCGCGTGTGCCTGCGGTGCCGCGAAGACACCGGCGGCGACCATCGATACGGCCAGCAACGTGTATAGGGCCTTCTGCTTCATGCTCTTCTCCATGCGTGGTTTCACCCGGTCACGCCGGGCGCAAGTCGTCGCCCTGGGCGGCGTGGGAATAAAGCGGTTTCAACTGCTCGTAGGAGCGGCGGAACAAAGGGTGGCGCGTTTGCAGGAAATAAGCATGACGCGCTGCATCGGGCTCGCGCACGGCGGTTACCTCGGGCATGGGGCATACCTCCTCCAACGAGGCATGCGGATTCACCGCCAGATGTGCAAGCCGTGCGGCGCCGAGCGCCGGCCCCACCTCGCCGCCACTACGCAGCACGAGGCGCCTGCCAAGGATGTCGGCCAGCATCTGCGTCCAGTAGGCACTGCGCGATCCACCGCCGATCACCGTGATCTCGTCGCTGGTGAGCCCGGTGCTCTCCACGGCCAGCAAGCCATCGAGCAGGCCCAGCCCCACGCCTTCCAGTGTCGCGTTGGCGAGATCCGCGCGATCGGTATCCGGCCCCAGGTTCGTGAACGAGCCGCGTGCATGGGCATCGTTGTGCGGCGTGCGTTCGCCGGTGAGGTAAGGCAGGAAAAGCGGGCCGTTTTCGCGTAGTCCGCGTTGCTCCGCCTCGGCCAGCAGGGCGGGCACGTCCTTCTGGCCGGTGAGCCGGGCGGTGAAGTCGAGGCAGCTTGCCGCGTTGAGCATCACCGACATCAGGTGCCAGGTGTCGGGGAGTGCGTGACAGAAGCTGTGCACGGCGTTTTCCGGGCTGGCCCGGAAACCATCGGACACCGCGAAATACACGCCCGAGGTACCCAGCGAGAGCATCGCCTGACCATGGCGCACGATACCCACGCCCACGGCACCGGCGGCGTTGTCGCCACCACCGGCCGCGACGGGCACGGTATCCATGCCCCAGCGTCCGGCCAGCTCCTTGCGTAACCGGCCGGCAGGCTGGCTGCCCTCGAACACCTGCGGCATATGCGAGGTATCCAGGCCCGTGGCGGCCAGCATCGCATCGCTCCAGGCCCGCTTGCGGACATCGAGCCAGAGCGTGCCTGCGGCGTCCGACGCATCGGTCATGTAGTCGCCGGTGAGCTTCAGGCGCAGGTAGTCCTTGGGCAGCAACACCTTCGCCACGCGCGAGAAGACATCCGGCTCGTGGCGACGCACCCAGGCGAGCTTGGGTGCCGTGAAGCCGGGCATGGCGAGATTGCCGGTGATCTCGCGAAAGCCCGGCACCTTTTCCAGTTCGGCGCATTCGACATCCGAGCGACCGTCGTTCCACAGGATGGCCGGGCGCAGGATGTTGTCGGACTTATCGAGCAAGGTGGCACCATGCATCTGCCCCGACAGGCCGATGGCTTTCACGCGCCGCGCATCGGCCTGACTGAGGACATCCGCAACGGCGGCCTCGGTCGCTGCCCACCAGGACGCAGGATCCTGCTCGGACCAGCGAGGCTTCGGATGAGCGACCTCCAGCGGGCTGGATGCACTGGCGCGCACGGCTCCGGCGCCATCGACCAGCACCGCCTTTACCGAGGAGGTACCCAGGTCGATGCCGAGGTAAAGGGATTCCGAAGCTTCCATGTCGGGTCTCATATCACCCATAGATATAGCGGTTCACGATGTTCTCTAGCAACTCTTGATTGCCGGACACATGCTTCGGGTGCAGATCGCGCGACATCGCTTCGTCGGCAAGTGAAGCCAGCGTGAAACCGCCCGAGAGGATCTTCGCGCCGAGCTCGGCATCCCAGCCGGCGTAACGCCTGGCCTTGAATTCGGCCAGCGTGTCACGTTCGATCATCTTCGCAGCGCGCTCCAGGCCGAGGGCCAGGGTGTCGATGGCGCCGATGTGCCCATGGAACAGATCTTCCGGTGCGTTGCTCTGGCGGCGCACCTTGGTATCGAAGTTGAAGCCACCCGTGGTGAAACCACCTGCTTTCAGGATTTCATAAGTGACCAGGGTCATTTCCTCGACGCTGTTCGGGAACTGGTCGGTGTCCCAGCCGTTCTGCGGATCGCCGCGGTTGGCGTCGATGGAACCGAACAGGCCCAGCGCGATAGATGTAGCCACCTCGTGCTGGAAGGAATGGCCGGCCAGTGTCGCGTGATTGGCTTCGAGGTTGGTCTTCACTTCGTTTTCGAGACCGAACTCCTTGAGGAAGCCGTAGACCGTGGCCGAGTCGTAGTCGTACTGGTGCTTGGTGGGCTCCTGCGGCTTGGGTTCGATAAGGATCGTGCCCTTGAAGCCGAGCTTGTGCTTGTGCTCCACCACCATGCGGAAGAAGCGGCCCAGCTGCTCGCGCTCGCGTTTCAGGTCGGTATTGAGCAGGGTGTCGTAGCCTTCGCGGCCACCCCACAGCACGTAATTGGCACCGCCCAGGCGATGCGTGGCTTCCATCGCGTGACGCACCTGGGTGGCGGCATACGCGAATACTTCCGGCTGCGGGTTGGTGGCGGCACCTGCGGCATAGCGCGGGTGGCTGAACACGTTGGCCGTGCCCCAGAGCAGCTTCATGCCGGTGTCGGCCTGCTTCTTCTCCAGAACGTCCGTCATGGCCGCGAAGTTGTTGCGGTAGTCCTTCAGGCTGTCGCCCTCGGGCGCCACATCGGTGTCGTGGAAGGTGTAGAACGGCACGCCCAGCCGCGAGAAGAAATCGAAGGCGGCATCGGCCTTCTCGCGGGCCCGCGTCATCGGATCGCCCGGCTGCTGCCATGGGCGTTCGAAGGTGCCCGCGCCGAACACGTCCGAACCCGGCCACACGAAGGTATGCCAGTAGCAGGCTGCCAGGCGCAGGTGCTCGGCCATGGTCCTGCCCAGGATGCGGCGGTCGGCTTCGTAATGATGGAAGGCCAGGGGGTTGTCCGAACCCGGACCTTCGTAGCGGATCGGGGGGACGCTGGAAAAGTACGACATAACGCTTTCCTTCACGGAGCGGGGACGAATTCCACGATGCTGACCAGACGCACCCATGTGGCGCAATTGCGATTTCCCACACGGCCGGAAGCTTTTTCGTTGCCGCGCTGCGTCATGGCCGGAAGCGGCGAATCCTGCTAGCGTTCGGCCTTATGGCACCGCATCGCATCGCCCTGCTGTTCAACGCCAACAAGGTGTATGACCGCCAGGTCATCGCCGGCATCGGCCAGTACCTCAACAGCACGCGCGTGGAGTGGGACCTCTTCATGGAAGAGGATTTCCGCAGCCGCATGCGCGACATCCGCCAGTTTCGCGGCGACGGCATCATTGCCGACTACGACGATCCTGAAGCGCCCGAGGCATTACGCGACCTGCATATTCCCGTGGTCGCCGTGGGTGGGTCGTACGAAGACCCTGCCGGTTATCCGGAGGGCGTGCCTTACATCGCCACGGATAACGCACGCCTGGTCCGTCTCGCCTACGACCACCTGATCGAGCAGGGCCTGGGACGCTTCGCCTTCTACGGCCTGCCTCCGCATCCCGGCAGCCGCTGGGCACAGGAGCGCGAGCGCGCCTTCGAAGCCATCGTGAAGCAGGAGTCCGTGGAAGGCCTGGTCTACCGGGGCCTGCCAACCAGCGCAGGCGGCTGGGGCCATGCCGTGGAACTGCTGGTGGCGTGGCTGGGTGCGCTGCCCAAACCCATCGGCATCGTCGCCGCCACCGATGCGCGCGCACGGCAGTTGTTGCAGGCCTGCGTGATCGGCGGTATCGCGGTGCCCGAGCAGGTGGCGATCGTGGGCATCGACAACGATCCCATGGCCCAGCTGCTCACCCGCATACCGCTCACGTCCGTGATCCAGGGTGCCGAGGAAATGGGCCGCACGGCGGCGCACCTGCTGCACCAGATGCTGCGCGGCGCCGATTGCGCCGACACCCGCGTGCTCGTGCCCCCGGTGGGCATCAATGTGCAGGCCTCCAGCAAATACCAGCCGTTGCGCAGCCCGCACGTGATGCGCGCCAGCCATTACATCCGCCAGTACGGCTGCCTGGGCATCAAGACCGAACAGGTCGCCGACTACGTGGGCGTGTCACGCACCGTGCTGGAAGAACATTTCAAGCGCGAACTGAAGCAGACCGTCCACCAGGTGATCCTCCAGCACAAGCTGGATGCCGCCTGCCAGCTCATCGCGCAGTCGGATGCCTCGCTGGCCGACATCGCCGTGCGCTGCGGATTCACGTCACTGCAATACATGTATGCGGTATTCCGGCGCGAGTACGACTGCACGCCACGCCAATACCTCGACCTCCACCGCAAGACCTCGACGACCTGACGTCGCCGGCAAGGACCGTTCCACCGATGCCTGTTTCCTCCGCCTCCGCCTGGGGCCATCTGCCCGACGGCCGCCCCCTGCACCGCTGGACCCTGCGCAACGCCACCGGCGCCCAGGTGGATATCACCGATCTGGGCGGCACCGTGCTCTCGTGGCTGGCACCGGACCGCCAGGGTCGCCTGGGCGAGGTGGTGCTCGGCCATGCCGACGCATCGCAGTACCTGGTTTCGGATGCCTACATGGGCGCCATCGTGGGACGCTGGGCCAATCGCATCCGCGCCGGCCGCTTCACCCTGGATGGCATCGACTATCGGGTAGACCGCAACGACCACGGCAATCACCTGCATGGCGGCGCGCACGGTTTCCACCTGCAGCGCTGGGACGTAGAGCCGGATGGCGATGCGCTTTCACTGCGACTGGTATCGCCCGAGGGGGACGGCGGTTTTCCGGGTGAGGTATCGGTCCGGCTGCGCGTGCAGCTGGGCGACGACGGCGCCCTCGACCTGCGCTACGAGGCCACCAGCGACGCACCCACGCCGCTCAGCCTCACCGCCCATCCCTATTTCAATCTCAACGACCGCCGCCAGGACATCCGCGACCACCTGATCCGCATCGATGCCGACACCTTCCTTGCCATCGACGCCGGGGCGATCCCCGTCGGGCGTGAGAACGTGGCCGGTACGGCCTTCGATTTCCGCGAGGCCGCCCCCATCGGCTCCCGGCTGCACTGGCCCGACCCGCAGCTGCGCATCGCCGGTGGCTTCGACCACTGCTACATCCCCCGGACATCCGGCGCGGTCCGTACGGTGGCCGTGGTCACCGAGCCGTCCAGCGGACGGCGTCTCACGGTGGATACCGACCGGCCGGGCCTGCAGTTCTACAGCGGCCAGAAACTCACCGGGCAGCCCGGGCGCCGGGGCGATACCTACGGCCCCTTCGCCGGCTTCGCCCTGGAGACCCAGGCCTACCCCGACCAGGTGAACGGCCCGGAAGCCGAAGCGGCGATCCTCCGCCCCGGCCAGACCTGGCGCCAGCACACGCGATACCGCCTGGATACCGTGTAGGAGCGCGCCTTGCGCGCGACCGGTTTTTTCTAAAACACGACTTCCCCGCGAAAACCGGTCGCGCGCAAGGCGCGCTCCTGCATAAGCATTACAATGGGGGTATGTCGCTCATCCAATTGCTCAACGTCGACTACAGCGTCGGCGGCCCCCTCCTGCTCGAACAGGTGAACCTCTCCCTCGATACCGGCGAACGCGTCTGCGTGGTCGGTCGCAACGGTGCGGGTAAATCCACCCTGCTCAAGCTCATCGCCGGCGAACTGCACCCCGACGACGGCGAAATCCGTCTGCAGGGCGGCACCCGCATCGCCCGCCTCACCCAGGAGGTGCCGCAGGACACCAGCGGCTCCGTGTTCGACGTGGTGGCCGATGGCCTGGGTGAACTGGGCCACCTGCTCGCCCAGTACCACCACCTGCTCTCCGAAGGCGACATGGATGCCCTGGGCGACGTCCAGTCGAAGATCGAGGCCCAGAACGCCTGGGATCTGGATTCCCGCGTGCAGCAGGTGATCGAGCGCCTGGAACTCCCGGCCGAGACCGACTTCGCCGACCTCTCCGGCGGCATGAAGCGCCGCGTGCTGCTCGGCCAGGCGCTGGTCCGCGACCCGAACCTGCTGCTGCTCGACGAGCCCACCAACCATCTCGACATCGAGGCCATCGCCTGGCTCGAAACCTTCCTCAAGGGCTTCAGCGGCGCCATCGTCTTCATCACCCATGACCGCAGCTTCCTGCGCTCGCTCGCCACGCGCATCGTCGAGATCGACCGCGGCCAGATCACCAGCTGGCCGGGCGACTATGACAACTACCTGCGCCGTCGCGAAGAGCGCCTGCATGCCGAAGCGCAGGCCAATGCGCACTTCGACCGCAAGCTGGCCCAGGAAGAAGTGTGGATCCGCCAGGGCATCAAGGCCCGCCGCACCCGCAACGAAGGCCGCGTGCGCGCGCTGAAGGCCATGCGCCGCGAACGCTCCGAGCGCCGCGAGACTACCGGCAACGCGAAGATGAACCTGGCCACGGCGCAGGCATCCGGCCGCAAGGTCGTCGATGTCGAGCACATCACCCAGGCCTACGGCGGCCGCACGCTGATCCGCGATTTCAGCACCACGATCATGCGCGGCGACCGCGTGGGCATCATGGGGCCGAACGGCGCCGGCAAGTCCACGCTGCTGAAGATCATGCTTGGCCAGCTCGCCCCGCAGGAAGGCGAGGCCACGCAGGGCACCGGTTTGCAGATTGCCTACTTCGACCAGCACCGCATCGCGCTGGACGACAAGATGAACGCACTCGACAACGTGGCCCAGGGCCGCGAGTACATCGAGCTGAACGGCCAGCGCAAGCACATCATCGGTTACCTTCAGGACTTCCTGTTCTCGCCCGAGCGTGCGCGAGCGCCGATCACCCGTTTGTCGGGCGGCGAGCGTAATCGCCTGCTGCTGGCGAAGCTGTTCGCCCAGCCGTCCAACCTGCTGGTCATGGACGAACCCACCAACGACCTCGACGTGGAGACGCTGGAATTGCTGGAGGAAATCCTCGGCGAGTACTCCGGCACCCTGCTGCTCGTGTCGCACGATCGTGACTTCATCGACAACGTGGTCACCAGCACGCTGGTGCTGGAAGGCGATGGTGTCATCGGTGAGTACGTGGGCGGTTACAGCGACTGGCTGCGACAGAAGCCGGTGGCCTCCGTGAAATCGCCTGCCGCACCGACAAAAGCCGCTCCGGCACCTGCGCCTGCACCCGTCGCAGCGCCGAAAAAGAAGCTTTCCTTCAAGGAACAGCGTGAACTCGAACTGCTGCCGGCGAAGCTTGAACAACTGGAATCGGCCATCGCGAAGCACACCGAGGCGATGAACGATCCGAAGTTCTACCAGCAGGATGCCGCGTCGATCACGAAGGTGACCGACGAGATCGCGAAGCTTCAGGCCGAACTGGACATCGCCTTCGCCCGCTGGGAAGAACTCGAAGGCTGATCCGTATCCTGTAGGAGCGCGCCTGCGCGCGACCGATTATCGCGATGACCGGTCGCGCGCAAGGCGCGCTCCTACAGGAATTGTCAGCCGGTGTTCTGCAAGCCTTGCGATACGCCGTTCACGCAGGCCACCAGTGCGCTCAGCAGCGCATCGTCCTTGCCTCCTGTTGCACGCCAGCGACGCAGAAGATCTACCTGCAAAAGGCTCATCGGATCCACATACGGATTGCGCAGGCGGATCGATGTCGCCAGGCGCGGTTCACTGCTCAGCAGTTCACCCGAACCCTTCAGCTTCAGCACCCAGCGCACCGTACGCTCGAATTCATCGCGAATCAGCGGGAAGAACTTCTCGTGCAACGGCCCCGCCAGCTGCGAGAATGCCTCGGCGATATGGATGTCCGCCTTCGCCAGCACCATCTCCACGTCATCGAGCATCGTGGCAAAGAACGGCCACTCATGCGCCATGCGTTCCAGCGTCGCTTCGTGACCATCCTTCGCCAGCGCCTCCAGCGCCGAACCCAGGCCGTACCAGCCGGTAAGCACCGCGCGGCACTGCGTCCACGAAAACACCCATGGAATCGCGCGCAGATCCTCCACGCCCTTCATACTGCGACGACGCGCCGGGCGCGAGCCCAGCGTCATGCGCTCGATCACGTCGATCGGCGTGGCGCCCCGGAAATAATCCACGAAGCCCTCGCGATCCACGAAGGCGCGATAGGCCTTGCGGCTCTCGTCGGAGAGCTTCGCCATCACATCCTTCCAGCCGGATTCGCGCACTTCGGCCACACGCGGCCGCAGCGACGCGCGCATCACGGCACCGAGGGTCTGTTCGAGATTACGCACGGCCAGCGCTCGGATACCGTACTTGCGGTGGATCACCTCACCCTGCTCCGTGACACGCAGCACACCCGCCACCGACCCACGCGGCGATGCCATCAGGGCCGGCAGGATGCGCGAGCCGCCACGGCTGGCCGAGCCGCCACGACCATGGAAGAAGGCCACGCGGATACCCGCCTTCTGCGCCACGTCGAGCAGTTCCACCTGCGCACGTTGCAGGCTCCACTTCGAGGCGACGGTGCCACCATCCTTGCCGCTGTCCGAGTAACCCAGCATCACCCACTGACGATCGCCACGCGCCTTCAGGTGCGCACGATAGATCGGATCATCCAGCAGGGCCTGCAAGGTGGCCGGGCCACCCTTCAGGTCGTCCACCGTTTCGAACAAAGGTGCCACGTCGAGCGGTACACGGCCGTCTTCCAGCAGGCCGCCACGACGGGCAAGCGCCAGCACGGCCAGCACGTCGGCGGCCGTCTCGGCCATGCTGATGATGTAGAGACCGGTGGCCTCCTGGCCGTAGCGCTTGCGCGAATCGGCCAGCGTCGCGAAGACATGGCGCAGCATGGTGGCGGCGTCGTGATCCTCACCTGCCACGAAACTGCGCTCGCCCGCCGCATAGGGGCGTAGTGTTTTCACCCGCGAGGCAACGTCGCGCTCGGCCCAGTCGGCATCGCCCAACAGTGCGGAAAGCGCCTCGTCATGCACCCGTGCGTCCTGACGAACATCGAGTCGGGCAAGATGAAAACCGAACGTGCGTGCACGCCAAAGGAGGCGGTTCACTGCATAGGCACCTGCATGCCTGCCGCCGTGATGAAGCAGGCTGTGCTCGACCTGGGCGATGTCGTCGATGAATTCCTGCGCCGACGCATAACGATCGGCGCCGTCTTCCAGGGTGGATTCCAGGCGCGCGGCGACAAAGGTGAGGAAGGCCCGGTAAGGCATGTCTGCATGCCGCGGCCGGATACCTGCCGCCGCATCGACCAGTCGTTCGCGATAGGCATCCAGGCGACGCTGCAGCTTGTCGTCCAGCTTGACGCGATCGTCCGTCTGGCTGAGCAGGCGGCCCAGTGCGTGGGCATCCTCGATATAGCGTTCGAGTACCAGCGTGCGCTGCGCGGACAGCGTGGCCGCGATGGTGTCTGCGTTGACGTTCGGGTTGCCGTCCATGTCGCCACCCACCCAGGTGGCGAAGCGCAGCACGCGCGGAATCGTCACGTCCTCACCGTAGGTTTCCACGATGGCCTGGTGCAGCGCTTCGTAGAGCGCGGGCAGCACGCGGTAGATCGGTCGCGCCATGTAGAAACCCACATGGTCGAACTCGTCGGACACGCTGGGCCGCACCGGCGAGGCCTCGGCGGTCTGCCAGCCGGCCGACAACGCCATGAGGATGCGCGCATCGTCGTCGCGCAGTTCCTGCGGCGTACGCGTGGGGTCGAACTCGTCGACCAGCGCGCGGACGATCTCCTGCTCTTTTTCCAGCAACGAGCGACGTACCGCTTCCGTGGGATGCGCCGTGAACACCGGTTCCACGTCGAGGCGACGCAGCAGGGTTTCCAGTTCCTCGCGGGTGACGCCTTCATCCTTGAGCTGGGCGAGCACGGCGGCCAGCGATTCCGGCTGGGCGGTGCCCCCTTCGCGCTGGTAATCACGCCGGCGGCGGATGCGGTGCACCCGCTCGGCCACGTTCACGGCCTGGAAGTAGGCGGCAAAGGCCCGGGCCAGCGCCTCGGCATCGGCGGCGCCCAGGCCGTTCAGGCTTTCGGCCAGGGCATCCACCCCGGCGCCACTGCGCCGGCGCTGGATCGCGGCGGTGCGCACATGCTCCACCCGCTCGAAGAAGGGTTTCCCGCCCTGCTCCGCAAGCATCTGGCCGACAAGGGCTCCCAACCGTCGCACGTCCTCGCGAAGAGGACCGTCATGGGGCAGGAATTCTGGATCGCGTACGGCTTCCATCGGGCTCTCTGCATGATGCGGAACCCTGAGAGTAACCAAAAAAGTGTGTTTATCTCCTCATCCGGAATCCGGGATACAATGGTCGACCGTTTTCGCCCGCCGAGGGGCGCTGCGACCGGAGGGGTTCTCCCCCAATGGCCAGGCTCGGCGCGGCTTGCCGCACAACGGCGCCCCCGTGACCATCCGGAGATACGCCATGAACGCCGTCACCAAAGATTCCACTTTCCAGGACTACAAGGTCCGCGATATTTCGCTGGCCGACCTGGGCCGCCGCCGCATCCGCATGGCGGAAGAAGAAATGCCCGGCCTGATGCAGATCCGTGCCCGCTACGCCAAGGAGCAGCCGCTCAAGGGCGTGCGCCTGTCCGGCTCGCTGCACGTGACCAAGGAAACCGCCGTGCTCGCCGAGACCCTGCGCGCCCTGGGTGCCTCGGTCCGCTGGGCCTCCTGCAACATCTTCTCCACCCAGGACGACGTTGCCGCCGCCCTCGCCGCCGGCGAGCTGCCGGTGTTCGCCTGGAAGGGCGAGTCGCTTGAAGAGTACTGGGACTGCACGCTCGACATGCTCACCCATCCGGGCGAGCTGGGCCCGCAGCTCATCGTCGACGACGGCGGCGACGCCACGCTCTTCATCCACAAGGGCGTGGAACTCGAAGACGGCAGCGACTGGGTCAACACCCCCAGCGGCAACCACGAAGAGCAGGTCATCAAGGACCTCGTGAAGCGCACCGCCGCCGCCCGTCCGGGCTGGTTCAAGAAGATCGCCGCCGAATGGAAGGGCGTGTCGGAAGAAACCACCACCGGCGTGCACCGCCTCTACCAGCTCGCCGAAGCCGGCAAGCTGCTGGTGCCGGCCATCAACGTCAACGACTCGGTCACCAAGAGCAAGTTCGACAACCTCTACGGCTGCCGCGAATCGCTGGCCGACGGCATCAAGCGCGCCACCGACCTCATGGTGGCCGGCAAGGTGGCCGTGGTCTGCGGCTACGGTGACGTGGGCAAGGGCTGCGCGCACTCGCTCAAGGGCTTCGGTGCCCGCGTGATCGTGACCGAAATCGATCCGATCAACGCCCTGCAGGCCGCGATGGAAGGTTTCCAGGTCACCACCATCGAAGAAACCCTCGGCACCGGCGACATCTATGTCACCACCACGGGCAACAAGGACATCATCACGCTGGAACACATGGCGAAGATGAAGAACAACGCCCTGGTCTGCAACATCGGCCACTTCGACAACGAGATCCAGATCGACCGCCTCAACACCTCGAAGGACGCCACCCGCGAAAACATCAAGCCGCAGGTGGACCGCTACACCTTCGCGTCCACGGGCAACAGCATCTACATGCTGGCCGAAGGCCGCCTGGTGAACCTCGGCTGCGCCCACGGCCACCCGAGCTTCGTGATGTCCAACAGCTTCTCGAACCAGACCCTCGCCCAGCTCGACCTGTGGGCGAACAAGGACAAGTACGAGAACACCGTGTACCGCCTGCCCAAGAAGCTCGACGAGGAAGTCGCCCGCCTGCACCTTGAGCAGATCGGCGTGAAGCTCACCGTGCTCACCAAGGAACAGGCCGACTACATCGGCGTGCCGGTGGAAGGTCCGTACAAGCCGGACCATTACCGCTACTGATCGGCGGTTTTGTAGGCCGGTAGAACTTGCACGCCCTCGTTGAAAGACGGGGGCGTGTTTTTTTGGGGCCCCGAGAAGCTACGCATGCCCGTCGTTCCTGCGAACGCAGGAACCCAGCGCCCCAGTCCACCAGCAAACACCGCCACGCTGCATCGGCTTGTGTGCAGGTAACCCTCTCGCAAAAACCCACCGCATCGCACTGGGTCCCTGCGTTCGCAGGGACGACGTGAGGGATAGGTGGGGAGCTGCAATCTCGCAACCCGTCGTTCCTGCGAAAGCAGGAACCCAGCGCCCCGGTTCACCAGCAAACACCGCTACGCCTCATCGGCTTGTGTGTAGGTGGCACCGCCGCAAAAACCTATTGCACCGCACTGGGTCCCTGCTTACGCAGGGACGACGTGAGGGGTAGGTGGGGAGCTGCAATCTCGCAACCCGTCGTTCCTGCGAACGCAGGAACCCAGCGCCCCGGTTCACCAGCAAACACCCTACGCCTCATCGGCTTGTGTGTAGGTGGCACCGCCGCAAAAACCTATTGCACCGCACTGGGTCCCTGCTTACGCAGGGACGACGTGAGGGGTAGGTGGGGAGCTGCAATCTCGCAACCCGTCGTTCCTGCGAACGCAGGAACCCAGCGCCCCGGTTCACCAGTAAACACCGCCACGTTTCATCGGCTCGTGTGCAGGTAACCCTCTCGCAAAAACCCACCGCACCGCACTGGGTCCGAAGCTTCCGCAGGGACGACGTGAGGGGGTGGTAATGTTCTCGTAGATGCATACCTGACGTACGATCCGCTTTACCTTCACCGCCAGCCTGGCCATGCCTGACGTGTACGCCATCCTCCGAGCCAGCCGCCACTTCATGCTGGCCGCACTCGCCCTGCTCGCCAGCGGCTGCGCCATGGTCAGTGTCAGCTCGGTGGATTCGGCCGATTACGTGGCCCAGCGGCGTGGCGACATCCTCACCTCGAAGCACCTCAGCAGTGCCACGGCGGAAGCCCTGCGCACGGCGGGCGTGTCGGTGCGCCCCTGCGAGCGCGATGCCCTGCCCTGTATCGACGCCCTCACCCGGGTCTCGCCCATGGACGAGGAGCGCAGGCAGTCGGCGCTGGCCGAACTGTGGCTGGCCTATAGCCGCGCGTTGACCGGCAGGGGGCCGCTGAAGGCGGCGCCGGGGGACGCGGCGCTGGCGGCGTACCTCCAGTCGGCACGCCACGCCTATGCCTACCTATTCTTCACCGAACGCTCGTCATCGGAGCGCTCGTTCGAAGACCGCCAGACCCAGGTGCGCGACTACTACAACTATTCGGTGCAGCAGCTCACCATCGGCGTGACGCGCCTGCCGGAACCGGGTGGCCCGAAGGCACCACGGCCGTCCTCCGTCACCATCGCCGACACCACCGTCAACGAAGACGTCAGCGCCCTGTCCTGGGCCAACGCACAGCCGCGCGATGTGGTCCCGGCCTCCGCGCTCCGCTTCGTCGGCATCCGCAGCGTCTATCGCCGCGACGGCCTGGGCGCCGAACTGGTCGCGGACCTGGGCGATACCTCGACCAAGGCACCGTTCAGTGCGATGCCCACGCCGTCTGCCACGGCGTTCCTTCGCTTCGACGGCACCACGCTGGCCGACGTGCTGGCAAGTCATCAGGCGACGCTTGCCGGCTACGACCCTTACCGGCAATCCACCGTGCAGGTAGGCGCCACCACCGTACCGCTGGCCGCCAACTTCACCGCAGGTTATGGCCTGTGGCTCGCCCGCTCCGGCTTTGCCACGCAATCCATCCGCAGCCTGTTCGGACGCATGCAGGGCATCGACAAGCCGCATGTGTATCTCATGCAGCCCTACGATCCCGATCGCCGCGTGATCCTCCTGCTGCACGGCCTGGCCAGCAGTCCGGAGGCCTGGGTAAACGTCGCCAACGAAATCCTCGGCGACGAACGCCTGCGTCGGCATTACCAGGTGTGGCAGGTCTACTACCCCACCAACATGCCGATTCCGCTGAACCACCGCGAGATCCGCAAGGCCTTTCTGGAAACGCTGCATTACTTCGATCCGGACGGCAACGCGGAAGCCTCGCGCGACATGGTCATCGTCGGGCACAGCATGGGCGGCGTCATCGCGCGGCTGATGGTGTCGTCGTCGGGTGACGCCGTATGGAACGGCATCGTCGAGAACGACGACAAGCGCCGCCAGCGCATGGAAAAACACGCCGACAAACTGAAGCCATATCTGGAATTCCAGCCGATGCCGCAGTTCAGCGAAGCGATCTTCATCGCCGCGCCGCATCGGGGCACCGTATTTGCCGGCAACAAGCTGGCCCGGCTCATCGCCAACCTGATCCGCCTGCCCCCCGCCGTGCTCACCACCCTGGGCGGCATGATCGCGGACATCAACGGCGTGGGTAAGGATGCCCCCAAGGAAGGCGTGCGGCTGGTGCCGAACAGCATCGACAACCTCAGCGCCGAAGACACCTTCATCCGCGCCGCGGCCAACCTGCCCATCTCGCCTGCCGTGCGCTACCACTCGATCATCGCCCGGCGCTCGGCCGAGGGGCCGCTGGATGCCAGCGACGACGGCCTGGTGCCCTACTGGAGCTCGCACCTGGACGGTGCGGCCTCCGAGAAAGTCATCGTCTCCGGCCACAGCGTGCAGGAAACCCCGGCCGCCATCCTGGAAATCCGCCGCATCCTGGACGAGAGCATCGACCGGGACCACGCCACGACGAGCCCGCTGCCGCAATAGCCATCTTTTCATCTCGATAGAAGGATATATACTGCGGCCAACTGACCGAGACCGCCGCATGCCTGCCATCAGCTTCGAATTCTTCCCGCCCAAGACCGACGAGCAGCGCGACCAGCTCGACAAGACCGTGCGCAAGCTGAAGCAACACGCTCCCGACTACGTGTCCGTGACGTTCGGTGCCGGCGGCTCCACCTTGAGCTACACCAACGAGACGGTGAAAAGCATCCGCTCCGAGCACGGCCTGTCGGTGGCCCCGCACCTGTCATGCATGGGCGGCACCCGGGCGGAGATCAGTGCCCTGCTCGACGAGTACAAGGAAAGCGGCTGTCGCCGCATCGTGGCCCTGCGTGGCGACCTGCCCTCGGGCATGGCCTCGCCCGGTCATTTCCGCTACGCCGCCGAGCTGGTCTCGTTCATCCGCGAGAACTACGGCAACCACTTCCATATCGAGGTGGCGGCCTACCCGGAAATCCATCCGCAGGCGGAAAACGCCCTGGTCGACCTGCAGCACTTCAAGGCCAAGTGCGACGCCGGTGCCGACGGCGCGATCACCCAGTATTTCTTCAATCCGGACGCTTATTTCCGCTTTGTCGACGACGTGACGAAGCTGGGTGTGACGATTCCCGTGGTGCCGGGCATCATGCCCATCGCCAACTTCAGCCAGCTGCGCCGGTTCTCCGAGCAATGCGGAGCCGAGATCCCCCGCTGGATCGTCAAGCGCATGCAGGCCCATGGCGACGATGCCAGGGCCATCCGCGAACTGGGGGCGGATGTCGTGGCCGGGCTGTGCCAGCGCCTGCTGGACGGCGGGGCCCCCGGCATCCACTTCTATACGATCAACCGCTACCGCACGACCGAGGCGGTGCTGGAACGCCTGTCCTGAGACATCCGTCGCCAGGGCGACACCAGCCCCTCCACCCGGCCTCCCGGGCCATGGTCAGGCCCCTGTCGCGCCACCATCCGGCCACGCACTGACGCATCGCGCCATGTGCGCCCGGGCGCCAGCCGTTATCATGGGCGGTCCCCTACGGAGCGCACACATGTCGCAGAACTACCCCGAATGGATCTGGCAGAACGGGCAGATCAAGCCCTGGCGCGATGCCACCGTCCATGTCATGGCGCACGCCCTTCACTACGGTTCGTCCGTGTTCGAAGGCATCCGCAGCTACGAAACGCCCGATGGCGCGGCCATTTTCCGCCTGACCGATCACCTGAAGCGCCTGTACCTGTCGGCCAAGATCTACGACATCGAGATTCCCTACTCGATCGACGAGCTGGCTGCCGCCTGCCGTGACGTGGTGAAGAAGAACGACCTGAAGGCCGCCTACCTGCGCCCGGTCGCCTTCCGTGGCCTGGGCGGTTTCGGCCTCTCGGCCGAGTGCCCCACCGACGTGGCCGTGGCCTCGTGGCACATGGGCCCGTACCTCGGACCCGAGGCGCTGGACAACGGCATCGACGCCTGCGTGTCGAGCTGGCAGCGTTTCGCACCCAACACCATTCCGGCCGGCGCCAAGGCCGGCGGCAACTACCTCTCGGGCCAGCTGATCGCCCGCGAGGCGCGCCGCCTCGGTTTCGGCGAAGGCATCGCGCTGGCCTCCACCGGCCTGCTGAGCGAAGGCGCGGGCGAGAACCTGTTCCTGGTCTTCGACGGCGCACTGCACACCACGCCGGCCAGCGCATCGATCCTCACCGGCATCACGCGCCACACGCTGATGATGCTGGCCCGCGAGGAAGGCATCGAGGTGATCGAGCGCGACCTGCCGCGCGAATACCTCTATCTCGCCGACGAGATCCTGATGTGCGGCACCGCCGCCGAAGTCACGCCGATCCGCTCGGTAGACGGCAAGAAGATCGGCAGCGGCAAGGCCGGCCCGATCACGCGTCGCCTGCAGGAGCTTTTCTTCGGCCTGTTCAACGGCAAGACGCAGGACCGCTGGGGCTGGCTGGAGCCGCTCTGAGGCTTTTTGCTGGTCACTGTCGCAACAACGCCGCCCCTGGGCGGCGTTGTTGTTTTGGCCCCTTCGGGGCCGTCGCGCGCAAGGCGCGCTCCTACAGGGTCAACGCAGTCTTGTAGGAGCGCGCCTTGCGCGCGACCGTTCAACGCGAAACGCTATTACTGGCAGAACCCGTTCGGATAGCTGGCCGAACGATAGGCATACAGCCAGCTCGTCTTGCCACCGTCATTGGCGATGTTCCAGCCATTGCCGATCGAGCCGATGGCCTGGTTCAGCGTCTGCGAGCGGGTGAGCACCGGCGTGGTGAAGTACTTGTCGGCATCGGCCGCCACGCGGAACGACAGCTCGGCCAGCGCCGGGTTGGCGGCACCATCGATGTACCACAGCGTCAGGGTGAACTCGGCCGTGGACTGACCGATATCCGACGTCGGGCCGGTGTATTCCTGCTGGGTAACATTCACGCCCGCCACCTTCGACAGCGATGCCGACGAAATGTCCGACAGCGTCGAAGCGCCCGGGAACTGCTTGATCAGTTCGCTGACATTGGCCGGCGTGGTCGTGAAGGTCTGCTTGGTCGAGTGCGAGAGCACCAGGCTGCCCGGGGTCACGTCGGTTTCGAACTTGGTGCTGGCCTTCTTGCCGGCGCCCGTCACGTCGGTCCAGTAAGACAGCTCTTCATCCACATGGCGGAACTTGAACTGGATGTCGGAATGCGCACCAGCGCGCGTACGCACCGTGTAACCACGATTCACCAGCTTGCAGCTGCCGGCGGTGTCGTAATAGGCCAGCGTGTCGCGGTCACCGGCGCTGAAACCACCGCTGATCGTCTTGTCGAAACCCAGGTTCGACAGGCGCACCGATAGATCCTGAAGCAGGTTCGCGGCAGCCGACGACGGGTTGCTATTGAAGCGCGAGGGATCGACCAGCGCCTTGTATTCCTTGCTGTCGACATAGGCAGGCGAGTTGGCCTGGGCGGTAACGGAGCCGAACAGCAGGCTCGCTGACAGGAGCGAAAGAACCGTACGTTTCATCATGCTCGAAACCTTCAGCGTGGTTGGGAAGCGTGGGGAGCCGCAAGGCCCGGCAGGGTGAGCCGGTACACAAGGATGCGGCTGTCGTTGTCGATGGGTGAGTCGCAGCGCTGGCCGTCCATGACGCAGTGCTTCGCGATGAAATCGTTGTCGTTGCCCACCAGCAGGAACCAGTCATCCGGCCACTGCGGATCGAGCACGGGCACCAGGTCCATGGCTTCCCATTTCTCGGACATCTGCGCGATGCCTTGCTTGCCGGCATCGAGGCCGAGGCCGAAGCGCTTCAGGTCGGCGGGGTCGAGGAGATTCACGAAGGGCTGCGAGCTGGCGGTGTGGATATCGCCACGCAGCGCGCCGTCGGCATCGATGACGGGAACGGTGTCGTTCTCGTAACGGGTGCCGGCCAGGTTGGTCGCACCGTCCGTATCCACCAGCATCACCTGCTTGAACACGAGCGGCCGGCCGTTCTCGGCGCCCCAGCCGTTGCCGTCACGCGCCAGCATCAAGAAACGATGGCTGTCGAGCACACGGATCTCGCTCTGCGCAGCGGTGCGATCCGGCTTGCTGTCGGCACCCTTGCCGTCGTAGGCAGGCAGGCGCACCACGTAGTGACCTACCGGCTTCGATGGCGTCGGATTTTTCGACACGTCGTACACCAGCACGCGCGTCAGCGTACGGCCGGAGGCATCGCCGGGAGCACTGTCCTGCACGAGCGCGCTTTGCAACACCACGAAAAGCAGCTTGCCATCCGGGGAAAGGGCCATGCCTTCCACGCCCTGGTTGTTGCGGCGTCCCGTGGCCGGCGGCCGCAGCGAAGTGAAGTCCGGCTTGCCGGCCTTGTCGAGCGGACGCACGGCCTTCGGCGGCACGACGATGCCCGTAAGCTTGCCCCTGGCATCGAAGCGGTAAACGTTGGCCGCGTATTCGTCGCCGATGTAGAAGCCACCGTCGCGGGTGAACTGGAGCGATTCGGCATCGAGGGAGATGTGGCCTGCGCCGATGCCCTTGGCTGGCGAGGGAAGCACGATGCCGCGTTCGGTGCGCACGCCCTGCGCAGGTTCTGCGCCGGTGAAGGGTTTGCCGTCGAAGTCCTTCAGCTCACGCCCGCCATCGGGAACGAGGGTAACGACCCCGGCCTCCTGTAGGAGCGCGCCTTGCGCGCGACCGCTCTCCACCGCAACCTCCGGTCGCGCGCAAGGCGCGCTCCTACAAGTCAGGGTGAAACGGAAGCGGTGAAGGCGCCCGCGGTAGTCGTAGAACTCGTTGTGCTCGGGGTCGTTGCGACCACGGTCGGGTAGCGTCCACAGCACAGCGGTATAGGTATCGCCATCGCGCTTCCACGTGCCCGGCTCGATCGACAGCGACGAGAAAGATCCCAGCGTATCGCCGAGGAAATCCACCGTGCCTGCCGGCAGCGAACCGGTCGCCGCCAGGCCATGATCGGTATAGGTGACCCCGCCATCCTCGACGCTGCGCGGCAGCGGCGAGGTGGCGATATCGGGTTTGCGTACCTCGAGGGACTGCGCCATGGCGCTTCCCATGAGGCAGGTGATGATGAGTCCCGCGAGGCAGCGGCGCATCAGAAACGGACGTCCAGGTTTGCGAAGACCTGACGCGGCGCCGACGCATGGAACACATAGGCGGTGCCGTTCGGATCGCTCGGCACGAAGGCGCTGGAATCCAGGTTGCTGGCGTAACGCTTGTCGCCGAGGTTGGTGATGTTCACCGACAGGCGCACATCCTTGGCAATGGAGACCGGACCGAAGTCGTAGCCACCGGAGAGATCCCAGGTGGTGAAGCCGCCGAAGCCCTGGTCGTTGGTGTACGTGTAATAGCGCTTGCCGGTGTACTTGCCACGCAGCGAGGCAAACCACGGACCCTGGTTCCAGTCGATCTGCGTGGCGAACAGCTTGGTCGGCGTATCGGTCTGGATCTTGCCCTTCGTGTGCTGCACGACGCCGGCCTGGGTGTAGTCGCTCGCATAGGTCGAGCGGTTGTACGAGGCCGAGTTGAACCAGCGCAGGTTTTCGATCGGCGTCCAGACGAAGGTCAGTTCCACGCCGCGGCTGTTCACGCCGCCGACGTTGTAGAAACGGTTTCCGCAGCTCGGGCCCACCGGCTGGCGCGAATCGCAGGGGTTGTACTGGAGCAGGCGATTGTCGAAGCGCACGTTGTACGCCGCCACCGAGGCGGCTACGTCACCGGCCTCGATGCGGTAGCCCGCTTCCAGGCTGCGCGACTTCTCCGGCTTCAGCGAAGCCTGGCTGTCCCAGATGGCCTGGCTCACCGCCTGCGGACCGAGCTTGAAGCCACCCTGGAACATCGCGATGTTCTTGGAGAAGCTGGCGAACACTTCCTGGCCTTCGGCCAGCTTGTAGCGCGCACCGATCTGCGGCAGCAGGGCCTTGCTGGCGCTGAGCTTGCCGCTGGCGAACTGGTTGTTCGACGTCGGCACGATGGGCTTCTTCGCCACGCCCGGCAACGCCTGTGCCTGCGAGGTGATGTGCGGGCTCTTCACGCCCACGTCTACCGTCAGGCTGTCGTCGAGGAAACGCATGGTGTCCTGGAGGAACGCCTGGCGCGTATTCCACACGGTACGCTGGTCGAACACGCCCAGATCCGGCTGCGTGTCGATCGGTCCGCTGAGATCACGCGGACCGGTCACGTAGCTGCTGTAGCGCGAGGCGGACGAGATATTGTGCTCGTACCACACGCCACCTTCGATGTGATGGTTGGCGAAGTCCCAGCCAGCCGACAGCACCGCACCGGTGCGATTGATCGTGTACAGCGTGTTGCGGAAGATCAACGGCAGCTGCTGCGGCGTGCCCGGGAACGAATACGTGCCGCTGTTCCAGTTGTGGCCTTCGCCCGCATCTTCGTGGTGATAGACCTGCGCATGAATGGTGACCGAGTCGCTCGGGAAGAAATCGCCGGCGAGGTAGTAGACGTCATCACTGCGCAGGATCTGACCGGCCGTGAAGGCGCCATCGGCGTCGGTATCCGCGCCACTGCGATCGCACAGCTTGGCGTTGAGCGTGCCGGCGTTGCAGTACGCCTTGGCCACGGCCTTGTTCCAGTTCGGCGCGTAGCCGCCCCAGTCCCAGCCCAGGCCGCGTGCCAGCTCGCTCTTCGACAGGTAGAAGTAGTCGGCCTGCGACGTGCGCGACGTATCGGCAAAGGCAGTCAGGCGCGCCCAGTCGAAGTCCCACACGGCCTTGCCGTTGAACTGCTTGGTGGTGGACTTGTTGTAGGCGGTCTGGTCGTTCCACAGGTCCGACGTGGTCCGCGCACCGGAGAGGTACATCGAGAACCCGTTGTACTCACCCGTGTCGAAGCGCGCGAAGGTGCGGCGGTTCTGGTCGCTGCCCACGCTCTGCGTGACGCGGCCGCCCATCTTCTTCAACGGATCGTTCGACGTGTAGGCAATGGTGCCACCGAGGTTGCTGGTGGACGGCGTGCCAAGGTTACCGATGCCTTCGGAAAGCTCGGCACCGCCGAAGTTCTCCGAGATCAGCGCACGGTTCACCGAGAGACCGTTGTAGTTGTTGTAGGCGCTGTCGCCCAGCGGCATGCCATCGAGCGTGTAACCCAGGCGCGTACCGCTGAAACCACGCAGGCTCAGCGTCATCGACTGCTCATTGGCACCCAGCGCATCCACGGACTGTGCGTTCACGCCCGGCAGCACGTTCAACACCTTCTGCAGGCTGGTACCCGGCGGCAGCGCCTTCTGGTCGGACGTGCGCAGGCGCTGCACCTGGCGGGTCTCACCCGCACCGATCACGGAAACGGTGTCGAGATCCTGCGCTTTCTCGCGACGGGCCGATGCACTCGTGGTGTCGGTATCGGTCGCGGTGGTGTCAGTGTCCGCGGCGTAGGCAGCGGAAGCGAAGGCCATGCCGAGGGCGGCGGCCAGAACGGTCTGCTTGAACAAGGGCTGCGTCCTTACACAACTCGGACGCGTCGCGGCTGGTCTCCCCTGAGACCGCCCATCACGCGCCGTGGAAGGCCCGCATGTTCCTGCGAACAAATGAAAGCTTCATGACAAGGCCGATGACAACCAGCATCAGATTCCGTGACAAAAGCCGTGCTGCCTTGTGGCAGCGCGGCTCTCAGCGGAAGTCGATGGTGGAAATCGCACCGGCCATTTCGGCGCGCGGACGCAGCGAGACGTCCCAGCCGTAGAGATCGCACAAGCGACGTACGATGGCCAGGCCAAGGCCTGCCCCACCGCCCGTGGCGCTCTCGCCACGGATGCCGCGCTGGAAGAGTTTCTCGGCGTCTTCGGGCTTGATGCCCGGCCCCGTGTCGATGACGTCGATGCGTCCTTCGGCAACGCGCACCGTGACCGTGCCTTCCATCGTGTATTTGATGGCGTTGCCAATGAGGTTGGTCAGCGCCACCGAGAGCACCGACGCCGGCGCGTTGACCGTGACGGAGCCATCGGACACCAGCTCGATCTCGATAGGCTTGCCGCCCATCTGCGGACGCTGGCTCTCGATGACATCGGAGGCGACCTTCGCCACATCGGTGGTTTCACCGCGCGTGGGCCCGCGACGCTCCGCACGGGAAAGCAGCAACAGCGCTTCGATAAGCTCCGTGGCCTGCCGCGACGCACGCTCGATACGCTTCAGCCGCTCGCGCAGCTTGTCGGTAAGGTCAGGGGAACCCTGCAACAGCTCGGTGGTGCTGGCGATAACCGCAAGCGGGGTACGCAGCTCATGGCTCACGTCGGAATTGAATTCGCGGTCGCGCTCCACCACCGAGGTGAGCCGCATCGCGTATTCATCCAGTGCCACCGCCAGCTCGCCGACTTCGTCATCCGCGAAATGGGGAGCCAGCGGCTCCGCCTTGCCCACGCGACGGAAGTCGCGAAGGCGCCGTGCCAGGTCCGTCACCGGACGCAGCACGCGTGACGACAGCCACACGCCGAGCACCAGCGAGAACAGGCCAAACAGGAACACCGCCGCGATCACGCTCGTGAGCAGCTGGCGCTTGCCAAGCTCGTCGCGCGATACATCGAACTGCAGGAAGCTGATGATGCCTTCGTTGCGACGCACGGCCACCTTGTAGTGGTGATCCTTGCCGTCTTTCGTGGTCTCGTAGATGTCGTGGACACCCGAGTCCAGCGGCTGCCACGGCAAGGGCGCCTTGTAGATGGTGCGGTCGCTGAAGGTGGCGCCTTTCAGTATCTCGAAGCTGATGGGCTCCTTGGCGCGCACCTTCTCGTTGAGCGAATCGACTTCATCCTGAAGGGCCGAGTTGATCAGCTGCTCTTCGACGCGCGCGCGGATGTTGATGGCCGCGTACGCGAAAAGCGCGCTCAGCCCGAAACCGAACAGCGTGAAGGTGACAACCAGCCGGAACCGTAACTTACGCCTGGACCGCATCCGGATCGACCATGCGATATCCGATACCGTGACGCGTGTGAATCAGCGGCTTGTCGAAAGGTTTGTCGATGGCCGCACGCAGCCCGTGGATATGCACGCGAAGCGAATCGGAGTCGGGAAGCTCCTCGCCCCACACGCGCTGTTCGAGGTCCTGGCGCGTCACCACGGACGGGCTGGCCTCCATCAGTGCCTGCAACAGCTTCAGGCCGATGGGGTTGAGCTGGATCGACTTGCCGTCACGGTTCACCGTGAGGGTGTCGAGGTTGTAGGTGAGGTTGGCCACCTTGAGGCTGCGGCTCTGCGGACCCTTGCCACGACGGGCCAGTACTTCCAGGCGCGCCGCCAGTTCCTGAAGGGCGAAGGGCTTGGTCATGTAGTCGTCGGCGCCCGACTCGAAGCCGATGAGCTTGTGATCCAGGGAATCACGGGCGGTGAGCATGAGCACCGGCGTCTGCTTGTGCGCCTCGTGGCGGAGTTTCTTCGCCACGTCGAGGCCGTCCATTCCCGGCAGGGTGAGGTCGAGCACGATCACGTCGAAATCGTGGACCACAGCAAGGTGCAGGCCGGTGACGCCGTCGCCGGCGAAATCGACCACATGGCCGCGATCCTCGAGGTAGTCCCCGATGTTGGTCGCGATGTCGGTGTTGTCTTCGATGACCAGAACGCGCATTGGGCACTCCGTTGAGCGGTCGCTAAGTCTTAACAGTATTGCGACTGGAAGCTTAACGGGGAACCCGTTAAACGGACAGCATTTGATTACGTAGGAGCGTGCCTGCGCGCGACCGGGGTTTGCGGCAAGCCCCGGTCGCGCGCAAGGCGCGCTCCTACAGGGGGCCGATGAACGCCCAAAAGAAAGGCCCGGGCGGAAGGACCGCCCGGGCCGAAAGAACTACTGCCCCGATACCGTCACCCCGCTTCGCGGAATCACAGTGGGTCCTTTATAGGGCAGCATCGTTTAAATCGACGTTAATCCCTTCGCAGCCCTTGTCCGGCGCGGCTTCGGGGCGACCGGCCTGGCCGCGATGCGGGATTCGCAGTGGGCAATGATCTCACCGGCCACATCGACGCCAGTGCTGCCCTCGATGCCTTCCAGGCCCGGCGAGGCGTTCACTTCCAGCAGCAGGGGGCCACGGCTGGAGCGCAGCAGGTCGACGCCGGCCACCTCCAGGCCCAGCGCGGAAGCCGCTTCGATGGCCACACGGCGCTCGTCGTCGGTCAGCTCCACCGCCGCCGCCGTACCGCCACGGTGCAGGTTGGCGCGGAACTCGCCCGGGGCGGACGAGCGCTGCATGGACGCCACCACCCGGTCGCCCACCACGAAGCAACGCAGGTCGCTGCCCTTGGCCTCGCGGATGAACTCCTGGACCAGGAAGTTGGCGTAGAGGCCACGGAAGGCCTCGATGACGCTCTGCGAGGCCGAACGCTTCTCGGCCAGCACCACGCCGGCACCCTGGGTGCCTTCGTTCAGCTTGATGATGTGCGGGGGGTCGCCGAGCATCGCCAGCAGGTCGGAGGTGTCGTCCGGGTTGTCGCCGAAGGCCGTCAGGGGCATGTCGATGCCCCTTGCCGCCAGCAATTGCAGGCAGCGCAGCTTGTCGCGGGCACGCAGCACGGCATCCGACGGGTTGGGGGTGTACACCCCCATCAGTTCGAGCTGGCGCAGCACGGCGGTGCCGTAGAAGGTGCTGGAGGCGCCGATGCGCGGCACCACGCAGTCCACCGGGCCCAGCGGCTTGCCCTTGAAGTGGATCGCGAACGACTGCGGCGCGATGCTCATGTAGCAGCGCAGCGGATCGATCACGCGCACGGTGTGCTTGCGCTTGCGCGCCGCCTCCACCAGACGCTGGGTGGAGTAAAGCCGCGCGTTGCGCGACAGGATGGTGATTTTCATGTGGGTTCCCGGACGGCGCGGCGCGGCGTCTGCGAGTAGGAAAGCGACGGATCGACCAGGAAGCGCCCCTCGAGCGCGGTCCGGCCGAGCAGGAGGGGAAAGAGCATGCGGCCCCGGTCGGTGAGGTTCACCTCGACGCGGAAGCTCTGGCCGGCCAGTTCGACGTCGGCGTGGATGAACCAGCGCAGCGTGGAATGACCGCCCGAATCGGTGACCCCGCGCCGGCCAATGGCCTGCGCCACGCAGGGCTCGGAGACGCCGCCCCGGCGCGTGGTGCGCACCTGGAACCGCAGCCATGTCGCGTCCGGGCGCTCGTCCACTTCCAGCCATTCGACGTGCAGCGACGACGAGCGCGCGCCCGTATCGAGCTTGGCCTTGAGGACGGGGATGCCGAGCGACGGAAGTGCAAGCCGTTCGCGCCAGCCAAGGGTGATGACATCAGTCATGGGGTCTGGTGCGGAACGTGGGCGGGGGAAGACGGCGCAAGGATGCCGAAGGCAGGGGCGCGAATGCAACAGGACGGTGGTGGCCCCCGGCCACCACCGTCACACGGGTGAAACACCCGTGAAGCGGAGGCTCAGGGGTGGTGCGGTGCCCGGCGGGCAAAGATGAGGTAAAGCCCCGCCAGCACGCCGACCAGGGACACCAGGCCCACGTAGTGTGCAGGCCCCATGCCGCCCGACTGCTTCGCCAGCAGGCCCACCACGACGGGCGTGGCGGCGCCACAAATGGCGTAAGCCACGTTGTACGACAACGAAATCCCGGAGAACCGGATGGCGGGCGGAAATGCCGTGACGAGGATCGCCGGGATGATGCCGGCTACGCCTGCGAAGAAACCCGCCAGCGAATACAGCGGCAGGAGGTTGGCGCCGCCCGCGCGCAGGTCGAAATAAAGCGCGTAGGTGCTCGCCACCAGCCCGAGGGAACCGATAAGCATCGCCTTGCCACGCCCCACCGCATCCACCAGCAGGCCGCCGCCGAAGCAACCGAAGCACAGCGCCAGCGCGGCAAGGCTGCCGCCGGTGAACGCACGGGACTGCTCGATGTGGAACGTAGTCTGCATCA
This sequence comes from Luteibacter anthropi, assembly GCF_023699965.1. Taxonomy (NCBI): domain Bacteria; kingdom Pseudomonadati; phylum Pseudomonadota; class Gammaproteobacteria; order Lysobacterales; family Rhodanobacteraceae; genus Luteibacter; species Luteibacter anthropi. The sequence continues at coordinate 2,309,883 of NZ_CP077072.1, read as the reverse complement.
GCGTGGGTGTCATCAGGATCACCACCACGATGGCCGCGGTGAGCACCCAGGTAATCACCATCGACAGCAGCACGGCAGGAAAATGATCACGCAGCACGAGCCACGCGGGCAGTTCTTCCGCCAGCTCCTTGCGTGCACGCATCCGCGCGAACACCGGCGTTTCGCTAAGCCAGCGACGCAGGTACACGGCGAAGAAACCGAATACACCGCCGATGATGAAGGCAATGCGCCAGCCGTGATCCAGCATCTCTGCCTCGGAGAGATGGCTGCTCAGCCCTGCCGCCACGAGCGAACCGATGAGGATGCCCGCAGTAAGCCCGGAGGTAAGACTCGCGCAGGCCAGTCCCACGCGACGACGGGGCACGTGCTCGGCGACGAATACCCAGGCGCCGGGAATCTCACCGCCAATGGCAATGCCCTGCACCATGCGCAGCAGTGTCAGCAGCACGGGCGCAAACACGCCGATGCTGTCATACGTAGGCAGCAACCCGATGAGCAACGTAGGCACCGCCATGAGGAAGACACTGAGCGTGAACATCCGCTTGCGTCCCACCCTGTCGCCGAAGTGCGCCATCACCACGCCGCCTAGCGGACGCGCGAGATAACCCACGGCGAAGATGCCGAAGGCCTGCAACTGGGCCACGAAATCCGACGTGCCGGACGGAAAGAACAGGTGCCCCAGCACCTTCGCGAAGTACGCGAAGATCACGAAGTCGTAGAACTCCAGGGCGCCGCCCAGTGCGGAAAGCAGAAGGGTTTTCGCATCGCTGCGGCCCAGGGGGCGGCGGTCGATGACTTCGGTGTCGGTGGTCACGCTCATGCGTCTGTCGATAGCCCGGAAACGGAGTGAGTAAATGCCAGCAAGCTGATACACGAATAACGACGCCGGAGTCTTGCACGAAAGGCCGTCGTCCTGCCCGGCAGACGGCCGTCGTGAATGCGCACGGCTTCAGGTCTGGCGTGATCCAGTCCGCAGAATCGCACGACATGGCGGATTCGTACAAAACCCCGCCCGCAGCGTAACGAAACACTGGCTGCCCATTCATGCCAGGCGACCACCATGACCATGCAAGGCCCGTCTCCACGTCGACGGCAGCTCGCACTCGCCCTCGGAACCCTCCTTCTCTTCAGCGCAGGCGCACAGGCCGCCTCAACGCTGACACCCTGGGTCGGCAGCTGGGCGGTGGCGCAGAAACCCATCGGCGATGCATCGCCCACCGGCAAGACCCTGCGCCATATCGTGCACACGAGCATCGGTGGCTCGTCCGCCCGCGTGCACCTGAGCAATGCCTACGGCGACGGCCCGCTCACCATCAGTGACATCCACGTCGCGGTGAGCGCCGGCGGTTCGTCCGTGCGCCCGGAAACCGATCACCTGCTGACCGTCAACGGACAATCCAGCGTCACCCTGGCCGCTGGCCAGGAAGTCGACACCGACGGCATCGACATGGCGGTTCCTGCCCTGTCCGATGTCGATATCAGCTTCTATGTATCGCAGGCGCCGGCCGCCCTGACCGGCCACGATTTCAGCGGTCAGACGCGCTACGACGCCACTGGCGACGTGGCCGGGCAAGCCACCATCAACGCCGGTGCCAGCCAGAACTACGTGTTCGTCACCAACCTCGACGTGCAAGGCCCCGCGCCACAGGGCGCCGTCGTCTTGCTTGGCGCCTCGATCTCCAACGGCACCGGCTCCTCCTTCAACGAAAACACCCGCTGGTCGAACGACTTCGCGGCCAGGCTGGTCAACGCAGGCAAGAACGTCGGCGTCATCAACGAAGGCATCGCGGGCAACACCTTGCTGCGCGACGGCTCCGGTCCTAGCGCCGCCAACCGTTTCGATCACGATGTACTCGGCCAGCCGGGCGCGCGCTGGGTCATCTTCTCCGACGATCCCATCAACGACCTGGGCGACCGCCCTATACCGTCGGCCGATGCGCTGATTACAGCCGAACAGTCGCTGATCACCCGCGCCCACAACGCCGGCTTCCGCTTCCTCTGCTCCACGCTCACACCCTTCCAGGGATCAGGCAGCTGGTCGCAGGAGGGTGAAACCGCGCGCCAGAAGATCAACGCCTTCATCCGCAGTGCAAACAGCGGCTGCGATGGCATCGTGGACCAGGACACGGCAACCCACGATCCCGCCAACCCCACGCAATACCTGCCCGCCTACGACTCGGGCGACCACCTGCATCCCAACGACGCAGGCCACCAGGCCATCGCGAACGCCATCGACCTGACCCTGTTCACGCCACCGGGCCAGCCAGCCATTGCCCCACCCACGGGCTGTGGCTCGATCGGCCCGGGCGAGGGCATCCTGCCGGGACAAAGCGTGACCTCCTGCGACGGCGGCTATCGCCTGGATCTTCAGAACGACAGCAACGGCGTGCTCTACAAGGCAACCGGGGCATCGCTATGGACCACCGGCACCTATAACCGCGGCGCAGGCGAGCTGCGCCTCGACCCGGACGGCAACCTCGTCCTCTACGGTTCGCTGGGCACGAAACTGTGGCAGTCCAACTCCGGCGGCCACCCCGATGCCCGCCTCTTCGTCCAGGGCGACGGCAACGTCGTCATCTACGACGCCAACGGCCCCATCTGGAGCAGCAACACCGCCGGCCAATAAACCGTGCAGGAGCGTGCTTGCGCGCGACCGGATGCATCGAAACGATGATGGTATTCGCGACAACCGGTCGCGCGCAGGCGCGCTCCTACAACAAGCTGCCGCGACGTGGGTAGAGGCGGCGGGGGCGGCCCTTGGCGCGACTGATGGAGGTGAGGGGAGTGGGCGGAAAAGGCCGCGAAGCGGGGCCGGCCAGGAAGGCCGGCCTTTCCTGCCGAGGCACGGAGGCCGAGTCAGGAAACCCCGCCCGCTCTCCGTGCCCGAAGGGGCGCAAGCCATAAGACACTGAGCCGCGTAAGCGGCTCCTCCTTTCCCGAGGGACACCGCAGGCCGGAGCGACAAGGGCCGCCCCCGTCGCCTCTGCAACGCCACGTTCCAGCGCCGATGCGAGGCCGAAAGGCGAGCCATTCCTACGGAGCGAAACACCACACGGGCTGCTTTACTACGGAGCGCAACGTTCCAACCGGTCGCGCGCGAGGCGCGCTCCTACAGGGGGTGGGTCATGAGGACGGTGGTGAAGCCGCTGTCCCATTCCTCGTCGGGGTAGGTGTCGATCTCGGTGTAGCCGTGCCTGGCGTAGAAAGCGCGGCTGCGTTCGTTGAAGGTGTCTGTTTCCAGCCGGGACTGGGTGTGGCCGGCCCGGCGCATGCGCTCTTCCGCATGGGCCAGCAGCCGGCCTCCGATGCCGGCACGCTGCATATCCGGCAACACGTGAAGCGCGTCGATGAAATTGCCCTTTGCGTGAACCATGCCCACGACCCGGCTTTCATATTCGGCCACAATGACTTCGGCCAGATGCGCGCGAACATAGTCACGGGTTGCCGAACCCGAGGCGAAACGGGCCGCCGCCGCAGGACTCAGGTGCGGCTCCCAGGTGGCGCGGTACGTCTGCATCAGCAGGTTGAACACAGCAGCCTCGTCGGCAGGGCCGGCGGGGCGAAGCATCGGTTCGGGCACGGGGCGGGGTCCGGACATGTCAGAAAGCTCTGAAAATACGTGAAATCCATGTGCATGCCGGAATTCGTGCATGCCACGACACGACGATGTGACCACGATGGTACACACGGCCCACCACAGGAAGCGCCATGGAAATTACAGGCAACCCGGTCGCGGACGACCTCCTCCGCCATCTCGCCCCCGGCACCTGCGTGCGGCTCTGGCTGCGCAATCGCAAGGTGCTGCTGGGCATGGTCGACCATGTAGAGGATAGCCGGAACGAACTGGTCGTCGCCTGGCCCGATATCCAGCCACGCCCCCGCCGCAAGGCAGACCCCGATTCCCTCACCATTCGCTTCGCCGATATCGCCGCCATGCGCCGCTTTCCCAACCCCACGGCCGCCGTGCTGGAGACCCGGCTGGCTGCCATGCCTCCCGGCACCCATCTGGCGATAAGGGGGTATCACCACGACGCGCACAGGGTCACCGTGGAGCGCGGCCGGCTCTGTGCCATCGACTGGGACGCGCGCACCCTGGTACTCCACGACCTCACCTACGACCTCGACGTCACAGTGCATTTCGACCAGATGCTGTCCATCGAAGGCAGCCCTACGGAAAGCACGGGCCTGCGCCGGGCCTGATGAGACCTGCCTCACGAAATGAGCTGCCCTGCCCGGTGACGGGTGGGGTGCTCGTGCGTCCTTGCGTTTAGAAGCAAGGGGAGAACGAAGGATCTTACGCACGGCCGCATGGACGGCCATTTCGGGAGGAGGAAAACATGCATCATCCACGCAAGCGCCTGCTGAGCGCGCTCATCGCAGGCGGTTTCCTGTATGCGTCAGTCGCCAGTGCGGCCGACACGGCAGGGTTCTGGCACGAACTGCCACAGAAGGCACCGGCCGCCGCCGCATCGGCACGCAGTGCCCGTTCGGTGGCGACGCCGACGAATACGCCATCGCATTACCGCGCCTTCACGCTCGACTTCGGCAGTCTTGGCACGGAGCTGAAAGCCAGCTCGCGCTCGATTCGCCGTGGGCAGGCCAACAACCTGGCCCTGCCACTACCTGGCGGCGGCATGACCTATTTCACGCTCAGCGAATCGGATGCCCTGCCCGCCTCGCTCGCGGCACGCTATCCGGAGCTGAAGAGCTACAAGGGCGTGGACAGCGAAGGACGCCGCGTCCGCGTGGACGTGTCGCCGCAGGGTCTTCGCGCCGCCATCTACGACAACCACGAGGTATGGCTCGTACAGCGCGCCGAACGCCTCGCGGGCAAGGTGGGCACTGCTGCATCCAGCGGCGATGAATACTGGAGCTTCCGCCGCGCCGACCTGCCGCTGACGAAGTCGGGCTTCGTGGAACTGCCTTCGGATACCGACCTGGCTGCCTTCACCAATCCGCAGGCCACCGCCCGCGTCGCCGCCGCCAAGGCGGCCAATGGCGGCACCACGCTGTACAACTACCGGCTCGCCATGGCCACCACCAGCGGCTACACCAACAGCTTTGGCACGACCGTGCAGGACGGACTGGCCGAAGTGGTGACCATGGTCAACCGTATCAACGAAGTCTACGAAACCGACCTGGGCGTGCATCTGACGCTGGTCGATGACGAAGACAAGATCATCTACACCAGCGCGAAGACCGATCCCTACAACGGTATCGATCCCGGCAGCGCGAAAATGAATGCGGCCAATGTAAAGAACCTGGCCAAGGTCATCGGCAACGCGAACTTCGACGTCGGCCATGTGGTGGATGGTGCCGGCGACGGCGGCATGGCGGACATCGGCAGCACCTGCAACGACTCGCTCAAAGCATCCGGCAGCACGGGCCGCCCTGATCCCGTGGGCGACGCCTTCTGGATCGACTATGTCTCCCATGAAATCGGCCATTCCTTCGGCGGCCACCACCCCTTCGCCGGCTGCGACGGTTTCGCAGGCTTCGGTGCCTACGACGATGCCAAGTTCGCCGCCGAACCGCGCAGCGGCACCACGGTGATGGCCTATGCAGGCGTATGCGGCTCCACCGACCTGCAGCCGCATTCCGATCCGTACTTCAACGTCATCAACATCGACCAGATCCAGACGGCCATCGCAGGCACCGGCGGCACCTGCGCGGTGAAGAAGACCAATACCAACAGCCAGGCTGTCATCGACGATGCATCGCTGAAGGCCAATGCAAAGTCCATCCCTGCCAAGACGCCCTTCGCCCTCAAAGTCAGCGCCCGGCATGCGAACCCGAAGGCTGTGCTGAACTACACCTGGGAAGAGGCCGATACCGGCCACCAGGAGACCCGTGTCGCCGCGCTCTACGACGCCGGGTCGGGCCCGATCTTCCGCTCGTTCCCCGGCAACACCACCGGCCAGCGCGTGTTCCCCAAGCTGGAAAGCGTGCTGGGCGAGCAGGCCCTCGACAAGGGCGAGGTGTATCCGGCCACGGCCCGCAAGCTCAACTTCCGTGTGACGGTGCGTGACGGCATTGCCACCTCGGACGCCGACAGCAGCGGCCCGACCACCGTCACCGGCAACGTCACGGTGAACGTGGTGAACACCGGCAGCGCCTTCGCGGTGACCGCACCTTCCACGGCCGTGAAGTGGAACGGCGGCTCGGCACAGACGATCAAGTGGAACGTGGCCAAGACGGACGCCTCGCCCATCTCGTGCGCGAAGGTGCGCATCGACCTGTCCACCGACGGTGGGCACACCTGGCTGGCCTCGCCACTGGCAGCCTCGGTCGCAAACAACGGTTCAGCCAACGTCACCCTGCCGAAGAACGCCACCACGCAGGCGCGCTTCAAGGTGAGCTGCACCGACAATATCTTCTTCGCGGTATCCCCGAAGAACTCGACGATCTCGTTGTAAGAGTAGAACGACCGCGCCCCGCGAGGGGCGCGGTCTGTCATCACATTCAGCGCCTGACGCCGCCCTCACGGAAGGTTTCCGGTGTTGCCGGAAGATCGTTCCTCAGGAAACTCCAGTACACATCGCCCGGCGCCGCCGCACTGCCCGCATCGCCCGCATCGCCCGCATCGCCCGATAGCGTGTCTGCACGCTGGACCAGCCACACCCCTTTTGCATCGCCGTACACCGCCGCCTTGAGTCCCTTGTCCGAGATATCGAGGCGAAGACGCCGTCCCTGCCCGTCACGGCCCTGGTAGCTGCGGATATCCGGATACCTTGCCGCCAGTGCCGGCGGCAACGCCTGGGCAGCCGTGACTTCAAAGTCATGAGACGTGCCATCAGGCGCAGGCATGCCGATGCGTGCAGGCAACGATGCCAGCGCGCGTCTCAAAGCCGCCAGATCCAGCGTGTACGCCCGATAGTGCGCCGGCGTAACCTTCTGCTGCGAGGAAGCAGGCTGTTCGCGCCAGAAAGAAGGTTGATCGGTAGCGTTCACACCCATCCCCACCATGACACCGGCAAACAGGCAAACGCCGAGAAAGACACGTTTCATCACCGCTCCGTCGCACGTTTCATCAGGAAGAAACACGAGCCACCGCCTGCGGATATCATCCGGTATCCACCAGAGCGCGACAGCCATGACGACGATCACCAACGGCGGCGACTACGCCGACATGACGTTCCGCGACATCGACGCCGAAGACACCATGCTCGAAGGCGTCCGCTTCGAAGCCTGCACCTTCAGACAGTGCCGCTTCGACCGCGCCACATTCAAGGACTGCCGTTTCCGCGAGTGCGAATTCATCGACTGTCGTCTCGATCTTGCCACGATCGGAGGCAGCCTGTTCGCCGATGTGCGCTTCGTCGACTGCCGCATGCTCGGCATCGACTGGACACGCGCCCGCTGGCCTTCGGTGCAGGCCCCGGAAGCACTCCGCTTCGAACGCTGCCTGTTGAACGATTCGTCCTTCTTCGGCCTGTACCTGGAAGGCCTGCGCATGCTCGAGTGCCGCGCCCGCGATGTCGATTTCACCGATGCCGACTGTGCCGATGCGGACTTCGCCGGCACCGACCTGCAGGACGCCACGTTCCGGCATACCCGGCTGACCGGCAGCCACTTCGTCGATGCGGTGAACTACCGCATCGACATCCGCCAGAACGACATACGCAGGGCACGTTTCTCCCTTCCGGAAGCCACGTCCCTGCTGCTGGGACTCGATATCGAACTCGTCGAATGACGTGAACGCCGGGCCCTTGCGGGCCCGGCGCTTCCTGCATCATTCCTCGACCACGACCGGATCGCTGCGACGTCCCAGCAGGCCTGCGGCGAAGGAAATCGCCGCGCCCAGCACCAGCATCACCAGCGTGACCCACGCAGCATGGGAAACGGCGCGCGCGGTGGCGTCGGCAGCTTCGCGGGCCTTCTGCTCGGCCTCGCGCTTCAGCGACTCATACTGGGCGACCGCCTTCTGGTAGGTCTGCACATAGTTGTCGGCGATCTGCCCGGCCTCTTCATGCGACTTGCCGGTACGAGCGGCGATGATGTTCACCAGCGCATCGCGATCAGCCGCATCGACCGCCGGCTTGCCTTCACGACGCACCCGCTCGAACCAGGCGGACAGGTCATCACCCGCGGCCTGCGGCGTCTGGGCTGCATCGGCGGCCTTGTTCTTGCCATCGGCTGCAGCGTTCTGCGCCTGGTCCTTCAGGTGATCCGGATTCAGCTCCGGCTTGCCGGTCTGGCGCAGCAGCGTATCCAGCTGCCCACGCAGGTCGTTCCAGTCCAGCTGGATGCCCTGCTTGTTCATTTCGTTCTTCACGCTATCGGTCACGGCCGGGACCGCTGCGGCGATGCCCTGGCCGGTCAGCGACAATCCCTTGCCAACGACGCTCGATGCAGCACCGACGGCACTCGACGCCAGGGCCGCCACCAGCCACGTAGTGACCAAAGAGGTGATGGCCCAGCTGAGCAGGCCATGCAGACCACCACGCACCGTGGCGACACGGCCGGCGACAAAGGCACCCACCGCCACGGAAATCAGCGTGCTCGCCACCAGCCAGATGCCGGCGCCCGTACCAAGACCACTGACCGGGTTGGCCTCATGCAGCGGATCGATGCTGGCCGCACCGATGGCCGTGCCCAGGACACTGAGTGAAAGATAGGTGACGAGCGAGAAGGTGCAGCCGGTCAGGGCGGCTCCCCAGGACATCCTGGGGCTGACGAAGGGGCGCAGTATCTGAGCCATGGGTAGACCTCTGGTACGGTGGGGGAAGTGGGTGCAGTGTGGAATCGGCGGCCACGTCCCGCCTGACGCGGATGCACCAGCGGCACTAGTGCATTCGCTTCAGGTGACCGCTACCGTGAGCCGTCACCCTTGGCTCATGTCCGAAGCCATTACCGAGGCACGCCCATGTCGTCAGCCGCCAGCCCGGCCGCTCCGCCCACGTCCACCAACCGCCGCCAGTTGCAGCAGATCATCACCGGCCTCAGCGAAGGCGTGATCCTCATCGAGCCTGACCAGTCGATCACCTGGGCCAACGAGGCCGCACTCACGATGCACGGTGCGGGCGGCATCGACGAGCTGGGCGCCACGGTCAGCGAATACCGCGAACGGTTCCAGCTGAGGTACCGCAATAACCACAGGCTGACCGAAGGCAACTATCCCATCGACCGGGTGATCGCCGGCGAGGTATTCGAAGATGTGGTCGTCGAGGTCTTCCGCGATGGCGACGACGAACAGAAGTGGGTTCACCGCGTACGCAGCCTGGTGCTCACCAATGCCGAGGGAGAACCCGACTGCCTCGTGCTCATCGTGGCCGACGCCAGCGACTGGGCCAGCGCGGAACAGCGTTTCGAGCGCACCTTCAACGCCAACCCCGCACCGGCCGTGATCTGTCGCCTCGAAGACAAGCGCTATATCAAGGTCAACCAGGGCTTCCTGGAAATGACCGGTTATACCCGTGAGGCCGTGATCGGCAAGAGCGTCTTCGAAGTGGATGTCATGGAGATGGCCGACCGTCGCGAACTGGGCGTGGAACGCCTCAACGAAGGCGCCACCATCCCGCAGATGCAGGCCGAGCTCAGTCTGCCCGACGGAACGAGCAAATGCGTGGTCGTGGCCGGCCAGCCCATCGATATCGGGGAAGAGGCCTGCATGCTGTTCACCTTCATGGACCTGGAGCCGCGCCGACGCGCCGAAGTGGCCCTTCGCCAGAGCGAAGAACGCTTCGCCAAGGCCTTCCGGATCACGCCGGTGCCGACGCTCATCTGCCATGCCGAAACCTTGCAGCTGGTCGAGATCAACGAAGCGGTATCGCAGACCACGCAGTATGCGACGGAGGAGATCGTCGGCAAGACCATCAAGGACATCGGCCTGTTTGTCACCCGGCAGGCCTACCAGCAGTTCTGCCACACGCTGGAAGAAACCGGCAGCCTGCTCAATGTTGAGTACACCATCGCCCGCAAGGATGGCGAGCATCTGGACTGCCTGATCTCCGCCGAAACGGTGAGCATCCACGAGGTGCGCTGCTATCTCGTGTCCTTCATGGACATCACCGATCGCAAGCGCACGGAAATGGAACTGGTCACGGCCATCGAGGCGGTCATGCAGGATGCTTCGTGGTTCAGCCAAACGCTGCTGGAAAAGCTTGCCAACGTGCGCCGGGCCAATCGCCCGCAGGGAGCCGATGCCTATGGCCTGGCGGACCTCACGGCCCGCGAGAAGGATGTACTGGGCCACATTGCCGAAGGCCTCGCCGACAAGGAGATCGCCGGCGAGCTGGGTCTTTCGCCCAACACGGTACGCAACCACGTGGCCGCACTGTACTCGAAAATCGACGTACACAGTCGCGGCGAAGCCATCGTCTGGGCGCGCGAACGCGGATTCTCCGCACGCACGGGCAAGAAAACCACGCGTCGCAAGTAGAAAGGGCGCGGATGCACCAGTGGCATTAGTGCATTCGCATGTGGGCCCCGGGCGCCGCTATCGCGATCATGGTCGTGCCGGCCTCTCCCCTTCAACGCCGGTCTCATTCATCACGAGGACATTCCATGGACAAGAACCGCATCGACGGCAGCGTCAAGCAGGCCAAGGGCTCGATCAAGGAAGCCATCGGCAAGATCACGGGCGACAAGCAGACAGAACTGGAAGGTGCCGCCGAGAAGAATCTCGGCAAGGTCCAGCGCAAGGCAGGCGAAGTCGCGGACACGGTGCGCGAAAAGGCCAGGTAAGTAGCGTTCGCAGCCGTTACCTGCATGATCAGATGACCAAGGCCCTGCGCGGTGCTTCCGCGCGGGGCCTTGTGCTTTTCACGGCCGGCCATGCAGGTGCTCATCGGACCACGGGAAGATGTGTTTAGATGGGCGCCCCCGTTCCGGCCGAAGGAGCCGCCGATGCGCAGGATTCGTGGATATATGCCAGGCCTTGTCCTGGCGCTGCCGTTCATGGCCATGGCGGCCCACGTCGCCCCACTCAGGCTGGACATCGCCCGTGCCGCAGTCGTGGAGGATGCGCCCGGCGGCCCCGCACGCCTGGATGTCGAACTGGCAAGCCCCTCGTGTGATGCGTTCGCACAATTTACGGCCGCCCATGTCGGCAGGCGGGTGAGCTTCGTGGCGAATGGCAAGGCACTCACCACCGTCACGGTGCAGGAGCCCATCACCACGGGCAAGTTGTCCATCTCACCCGGTCAGGGCGGTTATGGGCTCAGCGATGCCGAGCTGAAAAAACTTGCCGATCGCCTCGGCAGTGGCAAGGCCACCATCGAGGTCATTGATGCACCCGCAAAATGATCACTGCCCCGTGAGCGGACCAGCCTGCACCTCACGCGCCTGTTAGCGCGTAAGCTGGCCGCCGGCTTTCAGCGTGACCTCGGCATGGCTGAGCGCCTGCGTCAATTTTTCTGCGTCATTTTTTATAGAAAATCAATTATTTAGGGGAAACAAGCATGGGTGGACGACTTTCGTGAGCGGCAATCCTCTCCCAACCGAAAATCGCAAGGAACTGACCGTCCGCGGTCTCATCCTCGGCGTGATCATCACGGTGGTGTTCACCGCGGCCAACGTGTTCTTCGGTCTCAAGGCCGGCCTGACCTTCGCCACCTCGATTCCCGCGGCGGTGATTTCCATGGCCCTGCTTCGCGGGTTCAAGGATTCCACCATCCAGGAAAACAACGTGGTGCAGACCATCGCCTCGGCGGCGGGCACCTTGTCTTCGATCATCTTCGTGCTGCCCGGCATGATCATGATCGGCTGGTGGGCAGACTTTCCGTTCTGGACATCCTTCGCCGTGTGCGCCCTGGGCGGCACGTTGGGCGTGATGTACTCCATCCCGCTGCGCCGCGCGCTGGTCACCAATTCAGACCTGCCGTACCCCGAGGGCCTTGCCTGCGCCGAAGTACTGAAGGTGGGCAGTGGCGACGATGCCGATGCCAACAGCGTGCAGGAAGGCCGTGACGGCCTGCTGGCTGTGCTGTGGGGCTCCATCGTTTCTGCCGTGTTTGCCGTAATCGTCGCCACGCAGGTGTTTGCCAGCGACTTCGTGCGCTACTTCCGCGTCAACGACCGGGGCGCGGTCAGCGGATTCGACTTCAGTCTTTCCTTCGCGCTGTTTGCCATCGGTCATCTGGTGGGTCTGTCGGTGGGCATCGCCATGCTGATCGGCGCGATCATCGGCTGGGGCTGGGGCGTGCCGCACTTCTCCATGCTCGGCGATCTGTCGCAGCCGATGTCCGATCTGGCCAATGCCACATGGAGCCACAAGGTGCGCTTCGTTGGTGCCGGTGCGATCGGTGTGTCCGCTATCTGGACGCTGGCCAAGCTGGTGAAGCCGGTGATCACCGGACTGACCTCGGCCATGGCCGCTGCCAAGGTGCGCAAGGCCGGCAATGCACACACCCTGCCGCGTACCGAGCGTGACATCCCGATCGGTATCGTCGGCCTGGTCACGCTTGCCTGCTTCATACCGATCGCCTGGCTGCTCGGCTACTTCGGCAACACGGCCGGCCTGGGTGAGCACATCGGCGTGCTGGCCATTGGCGGCGTCGCCTTCGTGGTGCTGATGGGCTTCTTCGTTTCGACGGTGTGCGGCTACATGGCCGGGCTGATCGGCTCGTCCAACAGCCCGCTCTCGGGCGTGGGCATCATCGTGGTGATCACCGCCGCCTTGTTGCTTGTGGCTTTCGTCAAGCCGTACGTCGGCGCAGAGGAAGGCAAGGCACTCGTGGCGTTCGCGCTGTTCATCACCTCCCTGGTGTTCACCGTTGCCGCGATTGCCAACAACAATCTCCAGGATCTCAAGACCGGCCAGCTGGTGGACGCCACGCCGTGGCGCCAGCAAGTTGCCCTGGTGGTGGGCGTGGTCGCGGGCGCGGCGGTCATTCCGCCGGTGCTGGACCTGATCAACAAGGCCTACGGTTTCGTCGGCGTAGCGGGCGCGGGGGCCCACGCACTGCCGGCACCGCAGGCGGGCCTGATTTCCGCGCTGGCCCAGGGCGTCATCACCGGCAACATCGACTGGAGCCTTATCGAAATCGGCGCCGGCATCGGTATCGTCATCATCGCCATCGACGAGATCCTGGCGCGTACGACCCGGCGCGTGCGCATTCCGCCGCTGGCCGTCGGCCTGGGCATTTACCTGCCGACCGTGAGCACCCTGATGGTGGTGGTGGGTTCTTTCGTGGGCTGGTACTTCGACCGTCGCGCCGATCGCTCGGCACGGCCTGAAAGCACCAAACAGCTGGGTGTACTGCTCGCGTCGGGCCTGATCGTGGGCGAGAGCATCATCGGCGTGCTGATTGCCGCGATCGTCGCGTTCGCCGACAAGCTGGGCTTCAGCAATCTGCAGACTCCGCTGGCACTGGTGGGGCCGGGCTTTGCCGAGGCGGCACAGTGGATCGGCGGCATCGTTTTCGCACTGGTCGTGTTCTTCATGTATCGCTGGGTTGCCCGCATGGGCAACAGCATCGGCAACCGCTGAAACACCCGGTCGCGAGCCGCCTGAAGCGGTTCGCGACCGGCATCATGCATCGCAACATTCACGCCAGATCGATAGACGTGACCTCTTGCCATTATTGGATCAATCAATTTTATCTAAGGTGATACGTTACCTATGATCCTGAGGGAGCATCCCAGCCACATCCCTCCGGCGATCGATCATTCGTCCCGGCCAAACCAGTGAGGAGTAGCGCGAATGTCGAATGAATCCAAGTGCCCGGTCAATCACACCGCCGGCGGCGGTACGACCAACAGCGACTGGTGGCCCAAGCGCCTTCGGGTCGACCTGCTCAACCAGCATTCCTCCCGGTCCAACCCGATGGACCCGGAATTCAATTACGCCGAGGCGTTCAAGAAGCTCGACCTGGCCGCTGTGAAGAAAGACCTTCACGCGCTCATGACGGATTCGCAGGATTGGTGGCCGGCCGATTTCGGCCATTACGGCGGCCTGTTCATCCGCATGGCCTGGCATAGCGCCGGCACCTACCGCACCGGCGACGGTCGCGGGGGCGGCGGTCGCGGCCAGCAGCGTTTCGCGCCGCTGAACAGCTGGCCCGACAACGTCAGCCTCGACAAGGCACGCCGCCTGCTGTGGCCCATCAAGCAGAAGTACGGCCGCAATCTCTCCTGGGCCGACCTGATCATCCTCACCGGCAACGTCGCGCTGGAATCCATGGGCTTCAAGACCTTCGGCTTTGCCGGCGGCCGCGAGGACACCTGGGAACCGGACCAGGACGTCTACTGGGGTACCGAGACCGTCTGGCTGGGCGGCGACGACCGCTACGGCAAGGGCGGCGCCAAGGGTCCGGACGAAGGCAAGCTCGTGGCCGACCCTGAGATGCACGGCAAGGAAAAGGATCGCACCGACGCCCAGGGCCGCAACCTGGAGAACCCGCTGGCCGCCGTGCAGATGGGCCTGATCTACGTGAACCCGGAAGGCCCCGAGGGCAACCCGGACCCGGTGGCCGCAGCGCACGACATCCGCGAAACCTTCGCCCGCATGGCGATGAACGACGAAGAGACCGTCGCGCTGATCGCCGGTGGCCACACCTTCGGCAAGACGCACGGTGCCGGCCCGGCCGACAACGTGGCTGCCGAGCCGGAAGGTGGCGAACTGGAACAGCAGGGCCTGGGCTGGAAGAGCAGCTTCCACAGTGGCGTGGGCAAGGACGCGATCACCAGCGGCCTTGAAGTCACCTGGACACAGACGCCCACGAAGTGGAGCTACTACTTCTTCGAGAACCTATTCAAGTACGAATGGGAACTCACCAAGAGCCCCGCGGGCGCCCACCAGTGGGTGGCGAAAGACGGCGCGGAAGACGTGCCCGATGCGTTCGACAAGACGAAGAAGCACCGCGCCACGATGCTCACGACCGATCTCTCCCTGCGCTTCGATCCTGCGTACGAGAAGATCTCGCGCCACTTCAAGGACAACCCGCTTGCCTTCCAGGACGCCTTCGCCCGCGCCTGGTTCAAGCTGACCCACCGTGACATGGGCCCGCGTGCCCGTTACCTTGGTCCGGATGTACCGGCCGAAGAGCTGATCTGGCAGGACCCGGTGCCGAAGGTCGACCACCCGCTGGTGGACGATGCCGACGTGAAGGCACTCAAGGAGCAGATCCTTGCTTCAGGCCTCAGCGTCTCGGAACTGGTGTCCACCGCATGGGCATCGGCTTCCACCTTCCGCGGCGGCGACAAGCGCGGCGGAGCCAATGGCGCGCGTATTCGTCTCGCCCCGCAGAAGGACTGGGCGGTAAATCGTCCGGAGCAGCTGCGCAAGGTGCTGGAGAAACTCGAAGGCGTACGCAAGGCCTTCAACGAAGGCCAGAGCGGCGGCAAGAAGATCTCCATCGCCGACCTGATCGTGCTCGGCGGCAGCGCCGGTATCGAGAAGGCCGCGAAGGATGCCGGGCATGCCGTCACCGTGCCGTTCTCTCCGGGCCGCACCGATGCGACGCAGGAGCAGACCGACGTTGCCTCGTTCGAGCCGATGGAGCCGATTGCCGATGGCTTCCGCAACTACCTCAAGGGACGCTACAGCATCCCGGCCGAGGCGTTGCTGATCGACAAGGCACAGCTGCTGACGCTGACGGCACCGGAAATGACGGTACTGGTCGGTGGGCTGCGTGTCCTGGGTGCCAATGCCGACGGCAGCGACCTGGGTGTATTCACCGATCGCCCCGGCAAGCTCAGCAACGACTTCTTCCGCAACCTGCTCGACATGGGTACGGAGTGGAAGGGCACGTCGCCGGGCCGCGAGGCGTTTGAAGGCAAGCAGCGTGGCACGGGCAAGCACCAGTGGAACGGCAGCCGCGTGGACCTGGTGTTCGGTTCGAACTCGATCCTGCGTGCGTTGGCCGAGGTGTACGGCAGCTCGGACGCCGAGGGCAAGTTCGTGTATGACTTCGTTGCGGCATGGACGAAGGTGATGGAGCTCGACCGGTTCGATCTGCGGGCTTAAGCAGAAGCAAAAAAGCCGCCCGGGCCTGAAGACCCGGGCGGCTTTTTGCTTTCTGTAGGAGCGCGCCTTGCGCGCGACCGGTCATGGCGAAAGCCCGGTCGCGCGCAAGGCGCGCTCCTACAGGGGTATCGCATTGTTTCAGGGGGCTGCTTGCCACCCGCCACCCAGCGCCAGGAACAGCCCCACTCGCGCCTCCGATACCACCGACTCGGCCTCCGTCAGCGCCGCCTCGGCTTGCACGCGCGAGCGTTCGGCATCCAGGGCACTCAGGTACGGCGTGCGCCCATTGCTGTACAACTCACGCGCCTGCCGGGAGGCCGCGGTCGCTTCCTCGAATGCACGCTGCAGGGCTTCTTCCCTATCCAGCGCATGCGTATACGTACTCAGTGCCGTCTGCGTTTCCTTCAACGCCTGCAACACCGTCTCGTCGAAACTGGCCAGCGCCACGTCCGCCCCATCGCGCGCCAGCTGCACGCGCAACTTCGACGAGTGATCGGGAATCGACCAGCTGATCAGCGGGCCAATCGACCAGTAATGCGCCGGCGCCTTGTTGTAATCGTCGAGCAGGCCGTTCGTTCCCAGGTTGCCGCCGAGGGTGACCGTCGGATACATATCCGCCACCGCCACACCGATACGCGCCGTGGCGCCAGCAAGACGGCGCTCGGCAGCGCGAATGTCCGGCCGGCGCCGCAACAGTGCCATGCCATCGCCGATGGGAAGCGGCCGGTCCAGCGCAGGGGCGCGATCACACGACTTCGCATGGGAAGGGATATCGCCGGGCGCATGGCCCAGCAGGGCGGCCAGCGCGTACTCCGAGGCCTCGCGACGCTTGAGCAGTGGCGGCAGCGCGGCCTTCGCAAGATCGACCTGTGTGGCGGCCCGGGTCACATCAAGCTTGTTGCCAAGACCCGCACCGAACATCCGCTGCGCGACGTTGGCCGCGCCTTCCTGAATGGCCACCGTGTGCCGGGCCACCTCGATATCGTGCGACGCCTCGCAGATGCCGATGTAGCTCTCGGTTACCCGTGCGGCCACCGTAATACGCACGAGATCACGCGCCGCCTTCGTCACGTCGGCATCGGCGGAAGCGGCTTCAGCACCCCGGCGTATCTTGCCGAACAGGTCGAACTCATAGGCCGCCTGCACGCCGCCCACGGCCAGGTTGTACACCGGGAGCTTCTCGGTATGCAGCAGCGATTCGGCGGAAATCTCCGTACGGCTCACGCTGGCCGACGCTTCGGACGAAAAGCCGCCCTCGTCCTTCGCGATATCCAGCGCTGTATAAGCCCGGCGCAGGTTCGCATCCGCCACCCGCAAGGCGATATTCGCCTGCAAGGCCTGCTTCACCAGGTCATCGAGCACCGGATCGTTATAGAGCTTCCACCAGTCGTCCCGCGCAGCATGCGAGCGATCCAGCGCCGGGCTGTCGGCATCGACGAAATCCCCATTGGCACGTGAATCGTTGACCATCGCTTCGGCGGGAAGCTTGTAATCCGGACCAACGGCAGCGCATCCGGTCAGCGCGACCGTCATCGCGCCCAGGAGGCAGGCAAGGCGATTCATGAGTGCGACGCCACCTTCGCGGTGCGGATCGTGACGGTGGCGGTGCGCCCCGCGATCAGCAGGAGGTCGTCGGAAGGATGGTCGATACTGATCCGCACGGGAATACGCTGGGCAAGCCGCACCCAGTTGAACGTGGGATTGATGTCGGGCAGTTCATGCGCTCCCGCCGCACGTTCGCGGTCGGCGATGCCTGCGGCCACGCTCTGCACGGTGCCATCCAGTGCATCCGGTTCACCCATGACATGGATCGTCACGGGCTGGCCTGGCTTCACGCCATGCAGCCGGGTTTCCTCGAAATAGCCATCCACATGGAACGAGTTGGCATCGACCATGGCGAACGGCGCGTGCCCGGTGGTGACGTAATCGCCCACGCGAACCACACGATCATTGAGGAATCCGTCTGCCGGCGCCTTCACGATGGTGCGTTCCAGGTCGAGGCGGGCCGTATCGGCGGCCGCTTCATCCGCTTGCAGACGTGCCTCGGCCGCTACCAGCTTCGCACTCACCTGCTCGGCCGCTTCACGGGCGACGAGATCGCTCAGCTCGCGGTTGCGCGCGGCTTCGCGGCGCAGCTGCTCCACGATGGCCTTCTGTTCGCCCACGGCGGCGTCGGCACGACGCACGGCCAGTTCGAAGCGTGCCCGGTCCACCACGAAAAGCGGCTCGCCACGCTTCACGCGCTGATTGTCATGTACGTACACCTCGGACACCCACCCGGACACATCCGGCGCCACCTGGATGACATCGGCGCGGATATGCGCATCGCGCGTCCAAGGCACGTCGTCGTAGCGACGCCACATATGCCAGCCCACGACGAGGGATACACCCACCACGGAAAGCGTGACCGCGGCGGGCCAGAGCTTGCGGACGAACCTAGTCACGGGATGCTCCCAGTACGAAAGCCATGACGCCCGAAAGGGCGAGCACATAGATCGCGAAATTGAACAGCGCCGGGTGCCATACCCAGGCATAGAAGCTGGTTTTTCCCAGCACGAAACGCACGGCCGATTTGAGCACGTAGGCCAGGCCCATCAGGGCCAGGAGGGTAGGCAAGTAGACGCCGTGCAGGCTCAGCTCGCCGTAGATTGAGGTGTTCACTGTGGGATGACGGTCAACGGTTGGTCGGATGGAACGGAAGGTGCCGGCTCTGTCGATGGCAGGGCCAGCAGGGCGAGGCGGTAACGCAGGAGGGTGGATGCCACGTCGGGGGCATCGCCGACGATGGATGCCATGCTGTCGCCGATGGCGGCAAGCAGGTCGGCGGGTGGCGGCAGTGCACGATCTTCGTCGAGGCACGCTGAAAAGTACGACGCACTGACGGCCATCACATGATCGACCGCGGCCGCCACATGGGCATCGTCAAGCGGGCGGCTGCGCAGCTCGACCAGCGCAACGCACACGCGCAGGTCGCGCAGCGCATCCAGGTGCATCGGCGATTCGCCTTCAAGTAGCGCAAGGCGGGGAAGCTGCTGGGCCGAACGATCAATGGTGGCCGACAAGGCAGCACGCGGATCGAGCGGCCTGCCACGCACCACGAGACGCTTCTGTTCGCGCCAGTTCGCACGCGCCAGCCGCTGAGCGGCAATCTCCACGCCGAACGGACGCGCGATGGCCGTCCACACGATGGCGAAGATCAGGCCCAGCAACATGCCAACGCTGGAGTTGGCGAACACTTCGAAATCGGCCGCCGAGCTGTTTCGCAGCACCATGTCACTGATGCTCTGCGAGGTCAGCAACAGCACGCCCATGTTGAAGGCAGGCCGGCCAGTGAACAGGCCCACCGCCAGCAAAGGCGGCGCCAGTACAAAGGCTACGCCGACGAAGGTGGTGACCTGCGGCAGGATATAGAACAGGTATACGAGCGCCACGGCGATGCTGATGGCCTCCCACAGCAGGAAGCGTCCGACCATGGGCGAGGGCGTATCCGAGGCGGCGAAGAAGCCCGTACCCACGGCCACCATCACCACGCCGCCGGCACCTGCGGGCCAGCCGCTGTACAACCATGCCCATGCCGCCAGCACGAAGGCCGACGCGGGAATCGCCGCGGCGTAGAGCATCAGCACATGATCGAAATGGCGGCGGCCATCCGGTATGGCTGCGCGATACGACAGCACGGTGGCGGCATGGTCGCGCCGTGAAAACGCCAGGCGTAGCGCGAGGCAGTCCTGCCACAGGTCCACCACGTCGCGCAGGCGTCCCGCTGCGTTGTCCACGGCAAGGGTGGCGAGGACAGGCCTGCCCAGGGTCTCCCGCCATCCGGCGATGCGCGCACGCAGTGCATCCCCCTGCGCCGGCGTGCCATCCGCGCCCTGCTCCAGCCAGTCCACCACGTCGCCCAGCAGGGTGGAACATTCGCGTATATCACCGTCGTACGGGATGGCGTGGATCGCGTCGGTCAGCGACGCGACCTGCGGCACCAGCATGGTCATGCGAAAACGGATCTGGCGCGCCTCGTCGGTCTGCGCGCGACGCGAGGCATCGAAGCCCAGGTGAGTGATCAGGCCATCGAGCCCCACGATGTCGCCCAGCAGGCGCAATCGCAGCGGCACGCGTTCACGACGCCCCGTGGCGCGCAGGCGCTGCGCCACCCAGGCGCCGGCATCGTCCAGCAGCGATGCCACCCGGTCGTCGATGACCGGCGACACGCGACTGGGAAACAGTACCGTGCTGACCACGCTGGCACACACGATGCCCAGCAGGATCTCTTCCGAACGCGCCACCGCGATATCGAAGATGGTACCCGGCGCCATGATCGCAGGTACGGCCACCAACGGTGTCGTATACGAAGCCAGCAGGAAGGTATACGTGCTCGGCTTGTTGTCCAGCAGCGCCAGATACAGCGACAGCGTGCTCCACAGGCCGATCGCCAGCACCATCAGCACGGGGCTCGAGGCAAACATGGGCACCAGCACCAGCGCCATGCCCGCGCCGATCACCGTTCCCATCGCGCGATACACCGCCTTGGAGCGTGTGGCGCCGGACAGCGGATGCGATACGAGATACACCGTCGCAAAGGCCCAGTACGGGTTGGGCAGGGAGATGAGCAACGCGATGTAGAACGCGAGCACGGCCGCGAGGAAAGCCTTCCCCGAGTAAAGCCATTCGGATGCCGTCGGCAGGTTCATGGTTCAGCTGTCTGCGTCGTCCCGCTCGCCGCCCACGACATCCTCGAGGGTCTGAAGCACGCGTACCGCCGCTTCGATGTCCTCGGGAGGCAGGCGGTCGAATACCTCGCGGCGCACGGCGATGAGCCGCGCCTCCAGTACATCGGCCAGCTCCTGGCCTCGTTCGGTAAGCCACAGCGTCTTGGCGCGGCGGTCGTCCGGATCGTTCTCGCGCACCACCAGGCCCAGCTCCACGAGCTTGTCCAGGGTGCGCACCAGCGTGGGACCGACAACGCCGACCTGCTCGGCCAGCGTCACCTGGTTGATGCCGCCCTTCGAGCGGCTGATGAAGATGAGAGGCACCACGCTCGCCGAGGTGATGTCCATGTCGCCCAGGCGCAGGTCGACCAGCCGCATCCAGCGCCGGCTCGTGGCCGGCACCAGGGTGGTCAGTCGCATGTAGAGCTTGTCGCGAGGCTTCATGGCGAAAATGATAGAAGCCTATTAGTTGCCAAGACAAGCAAAATTTTCAGGTACGGCTGTTTTCCATTTCTACCCGGATCAATTCCGCGGCAACCCCGGTCAGGGCAGACACTCGATCAGGGCACGGACCGTTTCCTCCGGCGCCGTCAGCATGCAGTGGTGGTCCACATCCAATTCGATCACCTTGCCGCGCCCCGCGTTGCGAAATCCTTCGTAGCCCTCGCGTACCGAAGGAATGTTGGTGCGCTTGCAGTGCACGTAGGCCTGCGCAATCGCCTCGATGCCGACGATCGAGGGCATCGGTTCAAGAAAGGTTCGCGGTGGCTGGTCGACCAGACGCGGTTGCACATGCGCGATCACGTCGGCATCAGTTACGCCGAAGACGTCGAAGGGTATGGGCGCCAGCAGACGCGATTCGGCGGCCAGCGTCGCCAGGAAGTCTTTCGTGGCAGGGGCCGCGTAATCCGCCACCGAACAGCCGGACGACGGCACGATGGCGTCGAGGTAGATGATTGCCCGTACCTTGCCGGGCATCCGTGCGGCGGCGCCTGCCGCTACAAAGGAACCATAGCTCCAGCCCACGAGCACCACGTCGTCGAGGTCTTCCATGAAGAGATGGGCTTCGAGATCGTCGATGTGATCGGGCAACCCGATGTCTGCCGTTGCTTCACGCCGGCGATCCCCCATGC
Source organism: Luteibacter anthropi (assembly GCF_023699965.1). NCBI lineage: Bacteria > Pseudomonadati > Pseudomonadota > Gammaproteobacteria > Lysobacterales > Rhodanobacteraceae > Luteibacter > Luteibacter anthropi. The sequence goes on along the minus strand of NZ_CP077072.1, from coordinate 2,288,134 downwards.
CGGACAAGGTCGGTGTCGTGACGCGGTGTCCTTGGGCACGCAATCGTGCGGCCACTGTGTTCCACACCCATCCGCCGTGCCATGCGCCGGGGACAAGCACAAAGGTCGAAGCGTTCATCGATAACTCCATCGTCGGAAATGGAACCATCCTAGAAACACGGGCACTCACGAATATCGGCTGATTGAAGTGATATTTGCTATTCCCTCCCATGATGTTCGTTCATTTATCACGGAGGTTGAGCATGGGCCGGGCCTGACGAGCACGGAATCCGTCAACGATGAGGCATTCGGACATGACGGCCATGCCCCCTCGCACCTATCACTGGGACATCCCCACCACACGACAGCTTTCCATGTCCCTCCACAACGATCCTGATTTTTTCATCCTGCTGGCAGACAATCATCGGCGGCTTACCGGCAAGTCACTTGTGCCCGAGGGGCTGACCCCGCAGGAAGGCGCTGCATGGCTTTACGAGACGGCTCCCTTCGGCATCCTGGCCCACAACACGCTGCCCGATCCCGTGTTCGTCTACGGCAACCAGCGCGTGCAGCGCATCTTCGGCTACAGCTGGGAGGAAATCACCGCCCTGCCCTCGCGCCTGTCCGCCGAAGCACCGGAACAGGGCGAGCGCCAGGCGTTTCTCGACCAGGTCAGTCGGCACGGCTATGTCTCGGATTACCGGGGCATCCGCATCACCCGCGACGGGCGTCGTTTCTGGATTGAGAACGTCACGGTGTGGCAGCTCACCGATGCTGATGGCACGCATCGAGGACAGGCGGCGATGATTCCTTCCGTGCGATATCTTCCCGACGATATCCCGGTCACGGGCTGCTAAGCGCCACGCAGGTTCTAGCCGACACAGAACGTCGATGCGAGCATGAACAGGCAGCGTGCGCGAGAGCATGCTGCTCCCGCGCACGCCTGACTTACTTGTTACCGAACATCGCGCGCACATCGGCCTTGAAGGCACGATTGCTGTCCGGCCGGCCGTAGAACATGTGGCCCCCCGGATAGATCGCCAGCTTCACCCGCTCTGCCTGGCCGAACGCCGGCATCTGGTCGAGGATCATCCGCGACGCGAAGAAAGGGCACGACAGATCGTTGTAGCCATGCGCGATCAGCACATGCATGTTCGGGTCATTCGCGATGGCCTTGCGCAGGTCGGCCACCGGCTTGTCGTCCGGCGAGCCCCGATCCCAGGCTTCGTTCACCTTGTCGGACAGCGCCTCGTAATGCGCATCGGCCTTCCAGCCCACCTCGCGGGTGATGAAATCCACCATGGCACTGGTCGCCGGAGCGATGATCGCCTCCAGGATCGGATCGCCCGACTGCCGGTGGGCCGAGCCCGGGAACGGGTCCCATGCGGTCACGTTGGAGTCGTACACACTGCCGATCTTCTTGTCGGCGCGATGGCCTTCGCGCAGGAAGGTACCGATGTCCACACGGCCATCGAGCTTCGCGACCAGCGCGGGATCGAGACCCGTATAGCCGGCCACCTTCTGTACCATGCGGCCCACGGCGCCGGGATCGGAACGCCCGGCCAGGAAGTCCACCACGAAGTCCTTGCGGACGTAGTTTTCGACCTCCTGCACCGCCTGCGGCGAGAACCGGCCCTGCTCTTCGAAGTGACCGGCTGCCATCGACGGCAGGTTGATCATCCAGGGCAGCGGCGACAGCGAATCCCCGTCGCCGATGGCCGCCGGATCGATATACGGCGACACCATCACCAGGCCATTCACGCCCACGCCCATGCTGGTCTGCAACGTGTAGGCGATGCGAGGCGCGCGATAGCCGCCATAGCTCTCACCCACCACGTACTTCGGGTCGCGAAGACGGCCGTTCTTCACCAGCCAGTCGTAGACCACGCGGGACAGGTACTTGATGTCCGTCTCGGTGGCGTAGAAGTCCTTCTTGGTGGCGTCATCGTCTTCCAGCGAGCGGGAGAAACCCGTGCCTACCGGATCGATGAAGACCAGGTCCGTCATGTCGAGCCAGGTGGCCGGATTGTCCTTGGTGACGGCAGCATCGGAAGGCGCATTGCCATCCATGCCGAACTGCACACGCTTCGGCCCGATGGCCCCCATGTTGAGGTACACCGACGAGGCGCCAGGGCCACCGTTGAAGGCGAACGTCACAGGACGGCCCGGCCCCTTATGCGGCACCACATAGGCCGTATAGACCACTTCGGCGATCTTCTTGCCCTTGTCGTTGCGCACCACGATGGTGCCCACCGTCGCCTCGTAGGACAGGCTGTGCCCATCGACATTCACGCTCTGCCGGATGGTCTTGTCGGCTGGCAGTGGCGGAAGGTCCTGCTCGGGCTTCTTGTCTTCATGCGCCGACGCATCGGGCTTCTTGTCATCCGCAAAAACATGCGGCGATGCAAGCAGGGCGGCGGAGCACAGAATCGTGAACCAACGCAGGCGTTGCCTGCCTGAGAAATGCGAAACCCGGGCATCGGGTGAGGGCGATATCGGATACGTCATGGGACATCCAGCAATAAGCGTTCAATGCGTCTGTCCAGGCAATGGACATCCCCTCCATTAACGCCCGGCCAGCTTCCGTGCCCCCGTGCCATTGGTCATACAAGACGATATTTCGGCAGGTCACTGCGACAAAACGCCCGGATACATGATCGATCCGCACCGATCTGCCTCGTTCTCAATGCGGCACCGTCTCCAATCACCGATATGAAGACACAAGGTCATGTTTTTAGGACTAATCCTGTATGCGTATGCGGCATGTCACCGATAGCTTGGACAGGTGGCTTTCCCCAGGCCACCACACCAGTTACGAGGAATGACCGATCATGAAAGCGTCCCGGAAAGCAGCGTTTCTCTCCCTCGCCGCGCTTGCAGCTCCCTTCGCCGAAGCAGGCGACATCGACACCCGCACGCGGCGAACCGTCGCCGATAACCAGCGTTTCAGTGTCGACGTATTCACCGGCGTACTGAACAACCGATCAACGGAAAGGGTTTATGACGAAGGCCAGCGCCTGAGCCAGTTGAACTGGCGCACACGAGCCGCGCCGGTCATCGGGGCAGACTTCAGGTTCCATATCAACGACCGCTGGTCGTGGGATACCCAGGCATGGACGAGATTGAAGTCGGGCAACACGCTCATGACCGACTATGACTGGCTCGGCAGGGATGCCGGCATCAACGAATGGACCGATTACTCTCGGCATGGCGATACGCGCCTGAAAACGGCTTATGGCCTGGACACACGCGTCGGCTACACCTTCGCCTCGTCGGGTGACTTCGCGTTTCGTGCCGTAGCCGGATATCGACTCAAGAAGCTGGCATGGCATGCCACGAAGGGAAGCTACATCTATTCGTCTTCCGACCCCGAAGAGGCATTCGATCCGGAATCCTTTCGCGACACGGTCGGTTACGACAACGACGGTTCAGGCGTGAAATATACGCAGCGCTGGCGAGCGCCCTACCTCGGCATGGGTACCGATTATCAAAGAGGCAAGCTGACTCTCTCCGGCGAGATCTCAGGTTCGCTGTGGGCGCGCGGCAAGGATCATGACAATCACATCGAACGAGAGTACGTCTCCGGAATGAAAGGCGGCCGTTCGAAGATGATTGCCGCATCGATCAAGGCCGACTACGCCATCGATAGCCGATGGTCACTTTTCGCCCGGACCAGCTACGAGAAGTATTACGAAAAGAAAGGCCTGGGCAAAGGACATATCGAAGGCGAAGCCGTGGCATTCCGTGCCAGCATGTCGAATCGAAGCATGATCGTTAACCTTGGCGCCTCATATCGATTCTGAGCCTCATCTATTTCCGTCTCCTTGACGGAACCCGGCGCAACTGTGGGGAAACAGGGCGCCGGGTGTTTTTTCCCGAATGTTACGATCACTGGGACAACGTACCGCGTGGCGTGCCGGAGGGATCGTAAGAGGACAAGAAGATATCCCAGAACGAGCGCTCGCCGTCGCGCCTTGAGACCGTATCGTCCGTTGTCTGCAATACGCCCTGGCTGACCAGGACGACGCCATTGCCTGAGTGTCCAAGCCGGCCGGAGAGATCAGGATGCTCGCTGAAGAAGCCATACCGCGCGTCATCCACGTTGAACGTGTCGGCCTTGTCAGCCGCAGGGGCGCCCGCCGACATCGTACCGATGGTGGCCAGGATGGTCGCCGACAAGCGCAGGGCTTCCCGCCACCCGGGATTCCGGGCGAGGGCCAGCAAGGCATCGGTACTATCCCCAAGGCCCACGCCCACCAGGATGTAGACCCCCGATACCTCGACGATCGCCGCACTTTTCGCCAGCGCGGGTGCAACACCTGCCGACGCCAGGTAGTCGGCGATACTGGCATACAACAGCCCGGAGGTACCCACGACGCCCAGCGTATGACCCACCCCGGGAGCCACAATGGCAAGTACCGAGACGCCGGCCAGCGAAGCCGCATTCCCGACGGATACCACGGCGGCCTTCTGCACAGCCGTCAGCCCCGTACTGACGCTCGCACTCAGCACAACGACACCTCCTCCGAAAGTGGTCACCTTAGCGACCATGGGCCACGACGAAACGACGTCGGCATGCTCTCGCCCTTCATGTCGTATGCCATGCTCCGTGTCGTTGACACGGGATCGTGCCGGTGCAATCGGCGCAGGATTGTCCACGGATGCAGGAGTGGGGGCCCGGGAATCAACGAACGGATATGGCGTTTCCGGAGGTACCGGTACCTGCACAGGCCACAGAGGAAGCGGCCGCATGCGTGCTTCGTCGCTGGCTGTCCAATAAAGGACATCGGCTGCAAAATCGATCGTTCCGGGTGCCACGCGGATATGGTCGGCAACCGCCGCAGGAGCGACACGCCGCCTGACGTAATCGATGAAGTACTCCCTTGTCTGTGTTGACTCGTCAGTCGATAGCGGCAGGTCCGCCACGTAGGCTTGCTGCACCATCCTAGCAAGTTTCCCTACAGCCTTCAGCGCGGCCCGTGGTGGCAGGGTGTCGGCAGGCTGACTGGTTATCCAGCCCGCGAGATAACGTAGATTGGCGTCTGCCTGAAAGCGGTGGGAAAACGTCGCAAGGGTGACGGGCGGCGACGCTTGCTCTTCGTCACCCCGGTACAACGCGGAAAAGACATCAAGAAACTTGAAGGCAGATGCCCGGGCACCGGCATCGGTCGCTACCGGCCCTGCGCGCAGAAGCATATCCATGGCTTCAACACCATTGATTCTGGAGACACCGATGTCGTCGCGCCCCACGTCCCTGTTCAAGGCGTACGTGTGACGCAACAGGACGTCCAGCGATGGCCTCCAGCGAAATGCATCCGCCATCTCCGAGAAGGGCACGGCCAGCTGCCCGTTGATGCCGAACGGACGGAAGAATGTGACCAGCATTCCGTGCGGCACCGGACTTTGCAGGGAGAAGCTTCCATCAGGATGCGCTGTCAAGGAATCCGGATCGCTGTCGTAGTCCCGGCAGAATCGCTTGAACGCGCCATCCTGGCGCAGATCGAGCCATGCAGCCGCCGCAACGTTCTCGGCATCGGATTGCAGGACCGTCTGTTTCTGCGAAGCGACATAGGCAGAAGGAGTGTGGTCCAGAGGAAGATCAAGAGGCATGGGGATAGAAGTGGGCCACATCGGCCGTCACGGCCATTGCCGGTGGATGCTACGCAAGCCCCCTATTCAGACCTGTCGCTTCCTGGCCCCATGGAGTGTAGGCGCGCTGCCCTCAGCGACCTCGGCCTGACACAGGAGTTACTCCGGGGAGAGCACGGACTCCCTTGGAAGGTCCACGCCGCGACGCTGCCGTGTATCGGAGACGATCTGGCCTGCGTCGAGCTTGATCACCCGATCGGCGACATGAAAGTAGCGGTCATCATGACTGATGGCCACGACGGTCTTGCCCTTTGCCTTGAGTTCGGGAAGCAGCGTGCAATAGAAATAGTCGCGGAAATGCACATCCTGGTCGGCGGCCCACTCGTCGAAGAAGAAGATCTCGCGATCCTCGGCGTAGCACTGGAGCAGGGCAAGGCGTTTGCGTTGCCCCGTCGAAAGCGTGATTTTCGATAGCCCGCCGTTCTCTACGCTCACCACAGAGCCAAGACCCAGCGAATCCAGCAAGGCCCTGGTCCGCTCATCAGGTAGCACATCACCCCGATCATCGAGCACATGGGGAAACAGGAAGAAATCGCCGAACACGCCGGTGAACCGGCTACGGTGCCGCCGACGGTCCAGCCCGACCGCGAGACCGTCGACAATGAGCTCACCGGTATGGGGTGTGATCAGCGAGGCCAGAAGGAGTAGAAGTGTGGACTTTCCGCTTCCGTTGCCTCCCACGATAAAAAGAAGCTCGCCTTTGCTGACTTCCAGGTCGAGGGGTCCCAGGGCAATACGCCCATCCATCTCGCCGGGATACGCATAGCTGACGCCACGCAGAGCCATGCTTTGCCATGGGTCGCTCCCGCGATTCACCCGGTGCGACGCAGGCAAGGCATCGCGATCCAGATCAAGACCCACCTTCTGAAGATGGCGAAGGCTGGCCGTCCCTGCCCCGACCTGCCTCGCTGCACTGACGATGAAAGCCACCGGCCCGCTCAGGAACAATGCACCGATGACAAAACGGAGCAAAGTCGCCTGTGGCAGCGACAGAACGACATAACCGAGATAGACGATGACAAATACGGATGCATAGAGCGCAGCCGACGACCAGGCTTCGTTGAAACCCAGTCCGGTGTGTACCTGGACAGTGAGCCGTCGCGCATGATCAATGGCCGGACGGATCAGCGCCTCCTCGACATGCCTGCCCCGCTCTGTATTGAGCGTCATCTCCTTCTTGCCTTCGCTCAGAAAACGAAAATATTCGAATACCTTTTCATTGGCCTCGCGCAGGCGATCAAAGCGTTGCCTAAGGAATCGTTCCAGCACAAGCGATGCGGTCATGGTGGTGCTGAGGAACGCCAGCAGCACGCCGAGCAACGGCAGGGAAATGCTCCCCAGGTACACGGTGTATAGCGCCACCAGGAGCACGTTGTAGGCCAGCAAAGGGGCAACCAGCACCAGCGGTGCGATGCTCGCCACATCCTCGATGAGCGAGCCGAAGATGGTGTGCTTGTCGTTGGCGAGCTTTTCGTACTCCAGTTCGATGAAGCGACGGGAGAGATCCAGGCGAAGCTGCGCCACAAGCTCGCCGCCAAGCCGCGCCAGGATGAACTGCGACACCGTGCTGGCCGCCAGCACCGCAAGCAGCCAGCCGGCACCCGCAAGCAGCGTGCGCATGGGATCGGCAGGCAGCCCGTGGGCGGCCATCTCGTTGATGTGCGAGAGCAGCATCATGGTTGCCAGTGCACTGGTGGCCGACAGCGCCACGGCACCGGAAACCAGTGTCTTATGCCGCAGGATGAAACGTCTCAGGATCATCGATACGTCCATCCCCTCCGGTGGCGTCAGGGGCATCGTGCCAGACGGCTACGAAAATTACCTGCCACGTTTTACATGTAAATTCGGCAAGTTCTCCCATGTCTTTGTCCGGGACTCTTCAGAATGGTCCGATGGCGTCGTCGCAGAAGCGCCCGCTGCGATGCACGTCCTTCTCGTTCCGGGCGCAGACCCATAACACCAGGGAGTACTCCAATGCAGACCGACAAGATCCTTGCGGGTTGGTTGAGTGGTGCCGATAGCGTAGGTGGGTACGACAATCCGGCGGGCTCGCTTTACACCGAGGGCCTGGCCAAGACGATGAACGCGATGACCAACCCCGAAGTGGCCATCGGTACGAACTGCAGCTCGTGTACGGCCTCCCGGCCGGGCTTCTGCTGCTAACTGACCAGCGGTAGTGGCGATAGCCGTGGCAGGCCGCCACGGCTATCTCTCGCCCACACCGGGCACCCTTTCGGGATTCACGGGACAGTCCATGGACGCCTCCGCGCCGCTGAACGCTTTCGCACCGGTCATTGCTTACCTTTCGGCCGACGTGCGTCGGCAGCTCGCCGCGGACATCGCCGCCCAGGCCGGCCTGGACGACACAGAGCGCCAACGTGTTGCCGAAGTGGCCGACAAGGCCCTGATATCCAACGCGGAGCGCAAGCTCAACCGCGTTCTGCTTCTGGAACTGCACGCCGCGAAACTCGGCGGCGAACTTCCCGACGGAACGGAACAAGAGCGCTTTGCCGCCTTCATCGAAAAAGCGCTGACCGCCGATTTCATCGCTGCACTAGGTCGCCGCTACCCCGTACTCGCCCCCCGCCTGTTCCGCGCCCTCGACCAGCAACGCCGTGCCATCGTTGCAATGCTCGAACGACTGCACGCCGACCGCGATCTGCTCTCCACCTTTGCAGGCACCGACCTCGGCGCGCTGCATACGCTGCATCTTGGCGAAGGCGACGTCCACGAATCGGGACAATCCGTCGCAAAGCTTGGCTTCGCCGGCGGCACGCTGATGTACAAGCCGCGCTCGCTGCGCGTGGACGCCACCCTCGAACGCTTCCTCGAAACGATCTTCCAAGGCGATGCCACGCGTATTCGCGTACCGGCCGTACTCGATCGGGGAAGCTATGGCTGGGCCCATCACGTCGATCATATTTATTGCGCCGACGATGCCGAACTGACGGTCTTCTACCGCAATATCGGGCATTGGCTGGCCGTGATGCGCCTGTTGGGCGGTACGGATATCCACTACGAAAACCTCATCGCATCGTCCATCACCCCTTACGTGGTGGACGTGGAAAGCCTCTTCGTCATCGAATTCCCCCTGCCACCGACGGGCAAGGGCGAAGCGGTGGACCTGGCCCAGGAGCTGATCCGTTCGTCGGTACTGCGTACCGGACTGGCGCCGTTCCGTTCGCCGACGCTGGGCATGGATGGCGTGGACATTTCCGCCATCGGCGCGTTGCAGGGCGAACAGCCGAAGGTGCAGGCGCCCAAGATCATCAACGCGGGCACCACCCAAGCACGCGTGGGGCTCGTCAGCGTCGACATCGATGCCGCCAGGAACCACCCATGCGACAACCCCGACATTTCCCGCTTCTGGGAAGACATCGTCACCGGCTTCCTCACGCTGACCGAACGGCTGATGCAGATGCACCGCCATGGCGCCCTGATGCCCTTGCTGCACGCCTTCGTCGGCTGCCGCATCCGGCAGATCCTGCGTCCCACGCAGGCCTATGTGGAAGTGATGCGGATGCTCTGGCACCCGGCATCGCTGCATGACGAGAAGGCGGCCATCGACCGCGCCAACGACCTGATGACACGCAATGCGCAGGTGATGCCCATGGCCCCTTCCGATCCGGCGATCATCGCCTGCGAAATCGACGACCTGCGCTTCGGCGACATTCCGGTGTTCGCCAGCATGCTCGATCGCGCCCAGCTCGACGAAGTATTCCAGGCCTGGGCCAGCATGCGCGTGGAGCTGGAAGAACTGACCATCCGTGGTGCGCTGGTCACGGCGCATCTCAACGTGCGCCTGAACGACGACAAACGCCTCCCCTACGATCTGGCGGCCCGCCAACCGCATGCACGGGATCTGGACCGGCGCCGGAGGGAACTGGCACGGCAGACCATCGAGCAGCTCCTGCATCTCTCCGTACGTGGCGACGATGGCACCATCACATGGATCAGTCCCGTGCTCGGCCGCAGCGGCTGGACGATGCGCACACTGCAACCCAACCTCTATGTCGGCATGAGTGGCATCGCCGTTACGCTGGCGTCCTACATCGAGGAAATGAACAGCGGCCGCGCCAATGCTGTGGAAGGACTGGAGCAAGCCCTTGAAGGCGCCCTTCGCGTACTCAGGGCATCGGAGCGAATAGACGACACCGATGCGGTAGGTGGTTTCGTCGGCCTGGCCTCGCAGGTGCAGGCATGGCTCACCGTCGACCACCTGCGCCCGGACTCGGGCTACCTGCACGATGCCGTGGAGCAGGCCGCGCGCCTGGAAGCCAGGCAATTCGAAGGCGAACAGATCCTCGACATCCTCGAAGGCGTGAGCGGCGCCATCGTCCCCTTGCTCAACCTTGCCGAAGCCACGCGCGACACGCGCTGGCTGGCCGTGGCCGCGCGTGCCGGCCGGTATCTGGAATCGACAGCCATCATCGACGAACGAGGCGCGCGCTGGCCGGCCTCGGTATTCGATGAACCACTGGGTGGCTTCGCTCACGGCGCCACCGGCACCGGCTGGGCATTGACGCGGCTGGGCCTGAGCGATGCGGGAAGTGACGAGGATCGCCATCGCTGGCTTGCCCTGGGTGAGCTGGCGTTCGACTTCGAGGAATCCCTCTACCACGAGCCGTCGGCAAACTGGCTCGATGTCCGCAAGCCGGAGAGCCGCGACTTCGCCGACAGCTGGTGTCATGGCAGCGTCGGCATCGGTTTCGCCGCATGCGATCTTTACGAACGCACACGCCACCCGCGTCATCTGCATGCGTTGCGGCGCGCCGTCGCCGCCGCTGCGCGCGGTGGCTGGGGCCACAGCCATACGCTATGCCACGGCGACCTCAGCACCTGGGAACTACTGGAGCGCGCTGCGCATATCGATCCGTCGCTGGTGCCCGTAGCCGCCATGCCCGGCATGGCCCTGATCCTCTCCAGCATCGAGGAACACGGCATCGTCGGTGGCCTCGCGCGAGATGCCTACAATCCGGGGCTGATGAGTGGCGTGTCCGGCTCGATCCTGCAGCTGTGCCGCATGCATCGGGACAGCCGCATTCCTTCGCCATTGCTGATGGAATATCGCATGCAGGCCACGTCAGCGGCCATGCGCAGGGAGCGTGAAATCGAAAGCGCCTGATGTGGCGCAGGATCATGCCCGTCGTTGAGCGACGGGCATGATCGGCCGCATCACTCCGCGCGGATGACGGCGGAATCGCCCGCCCCTGTCACCGACACCTTGCTGCCGGCCTGGAGACCCTGCACCTGCGGACCTGGCTGCACCAGGCTTACGGTACGACCATCGTCCATCTTCACGCTCACCATATAGTGCGCGGACGGACCCTGCCCGGCGACATTGCCGCCGATCTGGTCGCCGGTGTCCGCTGCGTTGCGAGCCACCACCTGCTCGGTCACACCGCCGCCGAGCTTACCGAGCGACAGACCACCCAGGAGCGCACCGACACCGCGGCCGACCTTGCGGCCCTGCTTGTGCTGGTCGCTTTCGTCATCGCCACGGTTGTCGATGGGCTTGATCTGCATGACGACGCCATGGCGCACATCGTCAGCCAGGGCGAGGGAGGGAGCGAGCGCAAGAGCCGCCAGGAGGGCGGCAAAGATCCATTTCATACGTCACCTGAGAGCGGTTGCGGGAGGTGCGCCCGTACGCAGGGCGCCGGCGTACATCAACTCTTCTTCGGCTTGCCCCAGCTGCTCATGTAAGGCTTGCAGCGTTCGCCGTTGAATTTGTAGTCGTCGATGATGCCGTCGCGATTGGCGAAGAACACCACGACGCAATGCGTCTGGGCGGGTACCCAGTAGTCGTAGTAGGAAATGGTCTGCATCACGCCACCGGGCGTGGGGCCTGCCCCCAGCGTGCTGGTGGAACCCTTCGCGTGATAGGCCTCGGTACCGAAGTGATACTCGTAGGCGGTGGCACCATTTTCCATTTCGGTCTGCTGGAAGCCGCGATCGACGGGCCACTGCATCAGCAGATCGGCAGCCTCATGCCCGATCCAGGCATCGGCCACGGCCGATGCACCACGGGTATCCGCGGTACCGGCGAGGGTGGCAAACGAAAAGCCGCTGGCCAGCAGGCCCACGACGAAGGCACGGATCACATGCTTGGTCATATCCCTATTTCCCCTTTTCCAACGGCGCGATGATAGCCAGCAATTCCCTTGCTTCGCCACCCCGGCGTTCCGGACACCCACGTTACGGTGTCGGAGGGTCAGCGCCGGGCGACGGCCATGAGGGCTGCCGCCCGGTGAAACCGGTCAGAAGAACTTGTAGTTGAACGACACCGTCCAGGTGGAGCCCGGCGCGTAGTAGAGATTGCTGGCGTCATCGAGCACGAAATACTTCCGGTTCAACAGGTTGTCGCCGTTGAACTGCACGGAGGCGTGATCGTCGAACGCATAGCGGGCCATGGCGCCGACCAGGGTCTGCGATGACTGATACAGCCGGACCACGCCGTGACCATCATCGATATCGGCCTTGGACGGCCCCTGCCAGTTCACGCCGCCACCCACGGTCAGGCCGCTCCATGCTCCCGGCAGCGTGTAGGTGCTGAACACGCGGACCAGCGTGCGTGGCAGCGATGGGCGAAGTGCGCCGCCATCCGGCGACTTCACGTTGAAATGCGACCAGCCCAGCGTGCCGTTCCAGTTGCTCGTGAGTGCGCCGGATGCCTCGAACTCGTAGCCTCGCGAGCGCGTGCCATCCACCGAGCGGTAGGCCTGCGTGGTGCCGTCGGGCAGGTAGACGCCGGGCAACGCATCGGCTACGTGATCCTGCCGGGTATCGAAGAACACCAGCGAGGTATTGAGCGCCCCGTCGAAGTGACGCCCCTTGATGCCAACCTCGCGGCTGGTACCCAATACCGGCTGAAGATAGCTTCCATCTGCCCGGCGATTGTTCTGCGGGTCGAAGATCTGCGTGTAACTGACGAATGCGGAGTAATCGGGAGTGATGTCGTAGATCAGGCCGGCATACGGGATCGTCTTGCTGGCTTTCAGGTGATAAATACCGGACGTGCTGTCGTTGGTATCGTTCTTCCAACGAGCATAGCGCGCACCGACCACAAGCTTGAGCGGATCGGCGAGACTGAGGCGGGCTGCCGCGTATGCGCCACTTTGCTCCGTCCGGGCGATGGAAACGCGTTCGCTGGACGACGAAAAATCCGGGTACGGATAGCTGCCATTCCATGCCAGGAAATTGCCGATATCCGGAAGATCGCCGTGCGGATAATCGAAGTAATCGGTGCGATAGTGCGAATCGGTGAGGCCTACGACCAGTTCATGCTCACGGCCGAAGGCCGAGAAGGGGCCAGATGCGTAGACATCCACGTTGTTCTGGCTGCCGCGCTGGAAACTCTTGTAGGCATAGGGAGTGAGTCCTTCGCCCGTCTGCCGGTCCGGTGCGCCGAAAACGTAGAAAAGCGCCGAGTCGGCATTCGTCTTGCGATGGCTTGCCATGGCATGGATCTGCCAGCCGTTGTCGAAGCTGTGTTTAAGATCGACGAAGCCCGTCTGCGTGGTGTTGTTCCAGTGGGTCCAGTCCGCAGCCGAAGAGAAGCCGCGCGGCCATTTAATGAAGCCCCCGTCGGAGAACAGCACGGGATACGAGCCCCATGTCACCCCTGTGGGACGCGTCTTCTGCCAGTCGTAGCCCACGCTGAGCGTCGTGTTCTCGTCCAGGTCCGCATCGATCACGCCATAGGCCACGTTCTTCTGGCTGTGATAACGATCAATATAGGAGTCGCCATCCTGATGCGCCGCCACGAAGCGGCCACGCACGCTGCCCGAGGCGTTGAGCGGTGTAGACGCATCGACCGTCTCGCGTTGCGTATTCCACGAACCGTAGCTCACGGACACATCGGCTTCCGGTGTACGACTATCCGCATGCTTTCGCACGAAGTTGATCATGGCCGACGGGCTGCCCGCACCGCTCAGCAGGCCGGTGGCACCACGCACGACTTCGATGCGCTCGTAGATCGACGGGTCCAGCGACGAATCAGCCGAACTGATGTTGAGGCTGGATGCAATGGGCACGCCGTCGTACGACATGTTTTCGATCTGGAAACCACGCGACCAGAACACCACGCGCTCGGAATCGTAGGCGGTGGAATTCACGCCGGTCGTATTGTCCAGCACGGCGCGAAGGCTGGTGAGGTTCTGGTCCTTGATGCGCTGCTCGGTGATGACGCTGATGGACTGCGGCGTGTCCTGTAGCGTGAGTGGCAATCGTGTGGTGGCTGCGGATTCGTTGACTGTATAAGTGGGCGCGGATTGGCCCTGCACCTTGACCGCGTCGAGCGTCGTGGCTTTCTTGCTCCTTCCATCATGACTGTCGCCTTCCGTGGCGGATTGCGCATGCGCGACCACTGGCAGCGCTGCTGCCAAAGCGAGACAAAGCAAGGAAGGCCGGAAATGGCCCTGAAGACGATGAGACATGCTGTAAACCCCGAGAAGCGGAAAGCCCGGGGCGCTCACGCAGAGCGCCCGTGTATGTCACGACTGGGGCTTGCCCGGGAGCTGGCTCATCGTTTGGGCGGCTATCTTAACAGATTAAGAACATTCGCAACAATCGTCCAACCGCGTACTGATCGGCGGACAGCGGGTATTTTCCCTGCTTATCGGCAGGGAGAACGGAATGGCGATGTGCTCGCTGGGGGGCATTAACGCCGGTCGCGCGCAGGGCGCGCTCCTACAAGACTGAGGTCGCGTGCATGGGGCGGTGCACGTTGTAGGAGCGCGCCTTGCGCGCGACCGTTCATCGCGAAGCCGCTGCAGCTTCCATCCGCCGCATCGCCCAAAGACAAACCACGCACAGCGGAAACATGAAATAACGTGACAGGATGGCCAACACCTGGGACACGGCCCCGTAACGCCCGTCGATCACATCGGACCCGGCAAAGAAGGAGAAATACCAGAACCCCGTATAAGCAATAAGCACAACGAAGTCTGTCACGGAATCTCCCACCAGACGCGGATAGACAACCGGGAACAGCCGGAAGAAAAAATGCCAGGCAATGGCAAGCGATGGCAACAGAACGAACGGCAGAAACACCCAGACCGATACCCCGAACCCACGCGCCGCAAGCGCGATATCAGCATGCGTGGTAATGCTTCGAATGGGTACGTAGCTCCACACATTGGCAGCGCACATGAGAGCCAGCCAGTAGAGCAGCATGCCAAGGTAGCGATAACCAGTGGCTGGGCATTTGCTGATCAGGATAGCCAGGACAACGTACAGAAAACCGTTACCGACAAACGGCCCGGCCAGCGCAATCAGTGCAGCGCGGACGCCCTGCCCTGCGGCAAAGATCGGGTCATAGCTGACGTTGTCGGACACGTCACCAAGAAAAAGCAGGTTTCCAAGGCTTGGGGGGCCATAGTCGATATCGAAGGGCGATGACATCCATCCCAGCAGCCATGCGGCGATGGAGTGCGCGTATTCATGGGTAAGGTAGGCCATCGCATGGGCAAGCCATGCGGAGAGCAGTGTTGCCACGATGAAGAGCACATTGCGCGTGGTGATGCGCGGCATGGAAACATCCTCCCCTGGATACTTCGATGTGTCGTAGCGACATGTCTGCCAAATGCCTTCTGGCCAATCGTAAAATCTTGCTGGAAGATGTGGCTGGTCTGGTACGGCTTCTGCAGGTGCGCGCCTTGCGCGCGACAGGATGCCGTGTTGAACCGGTCGCGCGCAAGGCGCGCTCCTACATGGCATCTGTTACCTAGCGCACAGAATCGCGACGTCGCCGGCGGCAGTCACCATATCGCAAGAATTTTGACTTTACTCGTATATTTTCCCGGTCTACCGTGCGCGTCCGCGATCTTCTTGCGGACAACCGTCCGCCTACTGCCAGGGAAAAACATGGAATCTCTTGTCCGGCGCCGCACGCTGTGCGTGGCCATTGCCGCCTTGTTCGCCATGGGTGGCGTCCACGCCCAGAACACTTCCTCCTCCATGAGTGGCCGCGTGCTGGATGCCGCGGGTGCGCCTGTGGTGGGCGGTTCCGTGAAGATCGTCCACGTACCCTCGGGCACCACCCGCGAGGTCACCACCGACGCCGACGGCCGGTACCGCGCCCAGGGCCTTCGCCTGGGCGGCCCGTTCAACATCATCGCCACCACGCCCTCCGGCACGACCGAGCGCGATGGCGTGTACCTCCAGCTGGCCCAGGACACCAACCTCGACCTGTCGCTGGCCACCCCTGCCTCCACGGCGACCAACCTGGAAAACGTGCAGGTGCACGCCAACGCCTCCGACGTGGCGATGGCCCAGACCTTCAATGCCGACAACAAGGGCATGGGCGTGCGCGTGTCGCGCCAGCAGCTGGACGTGCTGCCGGTGCCGAACCGGTCGATCCAGGATATCGCCCGCCTGAATCCCACCATTAACATCACCAACAAGAGCAAGGGCGAAATCTCGGCCCTGGGCCAGAACAGCCGCTACAACAACATCACCATCGACTCGGTGCCAACGAACGACTCGTTCGGCCTGGAAGACAACGGCCTGCCCGCGCTGAACCAGCCAGTGTCGCTGGATGCCATCGAGGCCTACAACATCTCCACGGCCAACTACGACGTGGCGAACAAGCGGGCCGTGGGCGCGAACATCAATATCGTGACCAAGAGCGGCACGAACGACTTCCACGGCTCCACCTACTATGTGTATCGCAATGCCTCCAACATGGTGGGCGACGATCGCGCCGGCAACGAATTCAAGGGCTACACCCGCCAGTGGACGGCCGGCGCCACCTTCGGCGGCCCCATCATCAAGGACAAGCTGTTCTTCTTCGCCAGCCTGGAGAAGTCGAAGACGGTAGCGGCAGCACCCAATTTCGGCCCGCTGGGCTCGGGCAAGGGCAATATCGTGCCCATCAGCCAGGCCGACATCGACCGGATCTCGTCCATCGCCTCGCGACTGGGCATGAACCCCGGTACGGCCACGGCCAGCGGCGCCAACCAGGAAGAGAAGCGCGGACTGTTCAAGATCGACTGGAACATCGCCGATGGCCACCGCGTGAGCCTGCGCTACGACAAGACCAAGAGCGAGCAGCCCAACCTCAACGGCTACAGCACCTCGTCGACCTCGCCCAGCCTCAGCCTCTCCAGCTACTGGTTCACCAAGCACCGTGAGGACTCGCAGTGGGTGCTCAACGCGTACGACGAGTGGAATGACAGCTTCTCCACCGAAGGCTCGTTCTCGTACTCAAAGTACGATGCGTCGCCCACGGTGGCTACCCGCCAGCCGCAGGTGCGCGTGTATACCAACGGCACGATCACGGGTAACACCATCACCGGACCTTCGGTGAACCTGGGTGAGGAAGAATTCCGCCACTACAACATCCTTGGCATCCGTTCCTACAACGGCTTCTTCGCCGGCACCTGGAACGTGGGCGACCATTCGATCAAGGCCGGTGTGGATTACCAGCGGGACGAGTTCTACAACCTGTTCGGCCGCACCGAGTTCGGCGCCTATGTGTTCCCGAGCATCGACGCCTTTGCCAACCGCAACTACTTCAGCTACTCGGTATACCGCCCCACCGATGGCGATCTGTCGAGCATCGCGGCCAAGTGGGACCTGACCCAGTGGGGCTTCTTCGCCCAGGACACCTGGCAGCTTGGCAACCTCTCGCTCCAGTACGGCCTGCGCTACGACCTGCCCAAGGTGAGCAACTCGCCGATGGCCAACCCCGTGTTCAACGCAGCATTCCCCGGCTACCCCAACAACGCGACGATCGACGGCAACGGCGTGCTGGAACCCCGCGCCTCGTTCAACTACGCCTTCGACACCGAGCGCGCCACGCAGCTGCGCGGCGGCATCGGCCTGTCCGAAGGTGCCCCTCCGGGCGTGTGGCTGTCCAACCCGTATACGAACAACGGCCTGTCGCTGACCAGCTATTCCGCATCGAACGGCACGGGCTTCAGCGCCGATCCGTCGAACCCGCTGATTCCTTCCAACGTGCGCAAGGGCGGCTCGCCCGAGGTCGACGTTACCGACCGCAACTTCAAGATGCCCACGGTGTGGAAGGCCAGCCTGGGCTTCGATCACCAGCTGCCCTGGTCGAACCTGGTGCTCACCGCCGAAGTCGAGCATCTTGAGACCAAGAACGCCGTGCGCTTCCAGGATCTCAACCTCGGCGCCGCCACCGGCGCACTGCCGGATGGTCGCCAGAGCTACTGGACCACGACCGATCCGGCCGCCTTCCGCACCGTGGGCAAGAGCGCTTCAGGGCAGGCCATCTGCGCCACGCAGAGCGGCATCTGCGCGTCGCCGCGCGCCAATCGCGACCCGCGCTTCGGCAATGTGATCTACCTGAGCAATACCAGCCAGGGCCAGGCCACCTATGGCACCTTGCAGCTGTCCAAGCCGTTCACATCCGACTCCGACTGGTCCGGCTCGCTGGGCTTCGTGTTCGGCAGCTCCAAGGACGTGAGCTCGGGCAACGAGAAGGTAGCCGCCAGCACGTGGGCCAACGATGCCGTGTTCAATCCCAACGCCGACGCCACCGGTCACAGCAACTTCGAGATCCAGCGCCGCATCATTGCCTCGCTCAGCTGGCAGCATCGCTTCTTCGGTGATTACAACACCAGCATCTCGGCGTTCTACGACGGCCACACCGGCCAGCCCTACAGCTGGGTGTTCGGCAACGACGTCAGCGGCATCGCCGCCACCGGCACGTCGTCACCGCTGGGCCTCGCCTATATCCCGAAGCCGGGCGAGGTGCTGTTCCAGCAGGGTACCAAGCAAGCGGTGATCGACCAGTTCTACAGCTACATCGGTCGCGACAGCTACCTGAAGGATCGCCAGGGCCACGTGGCCCAGCGCAATGCCGCGCACTCGCCGTGGGTCAACGAGGTGGATCTCTCCATCCGCCAGGAAATCCCCGGCCTGTTCAAGGGCAACAAGGGTGAGCTGCGCCTGGACATCTTCAACGTCACCAACCTCATCAACAAGCGCTGGGGACAGGTGCGCGACATCGGTTATCCCTACATGCGCAGCCTGGCGAACTTTGCCGGCGTTGACCCGACGACGGGCAAGTACGTCTATGCGCTGCCGGTGGATGCACGTGGCAACTACAACCCCGGCACGTACGTCACGGAAGACGACCGCGCCCAGTCCCGCTGGTCCCTCCAGCTGACAGCCCGCTACACGTTCTGACGCCCCCTGTAGGAGCGCGCCTGCGCGCGACCGGTTCTCGCGATAACCCCGGTCGCGCGCAGGCGCGCTCCTACAAATACGGGCCACATACTCCACATGGAAGGCCCCATGCCACGCCCCCCCCGGCGCCTTGCGCCATCGATATACCTATAGACCTATGGCTGGCACAAGGCCGGCAAGCTAGCCTTTGCCAATTCCCAGGACAAACCCTGGTCCCGGATGAACGTTTCAGCCCGCAATCGACGTTATCCCCGGGAGAACGACATGAAGAAGCGCTGGACAGTCCCATCCAAGAGATACCACGCCGCAGCCAATGCCATTTTCTGCGATGCGGCGAGGGACTCATGCAGCAAGTCACAGAATGAGACGGCGATCGTTGGTGCGACTCGCCTGTCACCGGATACATCAAGACGGCCCAGTGCATCTTCCACGCGGATCAGAAATTTCCGGGAATTGACTGCATCAGTGTTATGGGACGTCATGGGCTGTCACTTTGGCGATACCAGACTCACACGCTGGGAAGCACGCCGCTCATCGCGCTCTTCACTGCATGACACATCTGCTCGAATGACAAGCCCGCGCCCTGCCCCGTCAGGAGAAGAAATTCAATCGCTACTCCGCTCAACACGGTGTTTCGATTCAACGTCCCCCATACCAGGCGCTCCCTCTCGATATCCACGGGGTCGGTTCCCGCCGGATAACGCTTTCCTACTCGTTTTGCGAGATCCAGAATCCATTTATCGGCTTCGTCGCCATCTCCTGCCGAAAGGTATCGACGGGCCGCCGCCAACGCACATTTCTGAGATGTCGTAAGCGATTCATGTATCACATCACAAAAAGCGATGGCTATCGTCGGCACGGTATGGAAGTCATTCGATACGTCCAGGCTATCCAGCACCTCGTCGATACGAGCGACGAGTTGTGAAGGATTTTCGGGATCGATATTCGTCGAACTCATGCAATGATCACTTTGGTGATACCCGTTTGAACCCCATATCCTCCGGCAGGATGGACATGGTTGCATGCCTCTCTCGCTCACCTGCATGCAGGGGACAAATGCAACCATTTTTCAGTGATTCGCCCTTCGCTTCCTTCTATCCATGGCCACCCGAAGCGCCACCAGCACCTGGGCCAACGCGCCCCAGAAAAGAAACACCTTCCAGATGGCCCCGTAACCCGGGTAGATGAGTACGACAATCATCGTCATGCATGCAGCCCAGAGCATGGCCATTAATTCGTGAAAAATTATCAACTTAAACATATCCGCACAGCTCGTGCCGTGAGCCACGACGTGAATGCAGTTCAGAAACCATCAGCCTATGCGTGCATCGGAGAATACGTTCGTCACCGAAGCGGCCTGACCTTCGGTCAACCCAATTAGGATAACGTCACCGCTATCCCAGTAAACGATCTCAAACTTTGCTCCGGCAATCTGAGGTCTGGCATCGGCATCCCAGACAGATGCATTTCCGTCTGCCCAGGGTTGTACTTCGATATTCGGTCGCATACCAGCTGGAAATGCGTCGAAAACTCCCCAGTAGATGTCGACTGGATCGTTAGCGAATCGGCTCGCCAATTCGTCGCCACTGAACCATCCCTGCCCTGATCCGGCGTCCCAGGGCGCTGCTTCGACATTGGCGATATGCCAGTCAAAATCTGTCACAGATACGCCAATGACACCAACGATCCGAGGAAGATCAGGAAGAAAACCTCCGCTGATAACGACGTTCATTATAAGTGGCCTTTTGATCGACTAAATGACAGGTGCTTGTGGGGTACTCGGTAACGGCCCTGCAGGGCCGCGTCAACGAAACGTGATTGATCACAGCCCCTTCCCAGCAGAACGAAGGACGGACAGCTGCCGCCCTCTCTGGTTTCGTCGTGCAATACGGCCCCACTCCCCCCGATTGCATACCTCGCCTGCGATGCCGTGCTTCATGGATGCCGATCTCGGCATCACATGCGACACGGCATGCGGCGTGATGAGATTAAGAGACATACCGCGTAGGTGTCAGCTGAGCTTTGTGTAAGCCTTCACTGACAAATTCGAAATTTACTGCCGTTATGGCAGCACATCACTAAGCGCCCCTTGAGTATCGAAATATCATTCGATTTAAGCGCAAGAAAATGGATCATATCGACCAACTTATCCGGCTCAGCACAACGGAGCGATAGGCGCTTTTGCGAGCATCCATCGCGGATGAGATCCGCTCTCATCGCTCCGCTGGTCGCGCGCAAGGCGCGCTCCTACACGAGCGGGGGAGCGTTTTCGATATTCACCTGCTCCGCCAGGAAATCCAGAAACGCGCGCACTCGCAGGGGAAGATGTCCACCCTGCCCCACATACACCGCGTGTATTTCTTCCAGGTCTCCGGGATTGTGATCTTCAAGCACCGCTTCAAGCCGCCCGGCCGCCATGTCGTCGCGGACCTGAAACGCCGCCATTCGGGCAAGACCAACCCCTGCCACCGCCAACCGACGCAGCGCTTCGCCGTCACTCGCCTGCACGCTACCCGTGGGCGAAATGACGATATCCGTACCCATCTCCCGGAACGGCCACCCGGATTGCACGCGTGCGTACGTCGCGGACAAGCGGTTATGGCCATGCAGCTCATCCAGCGTCGTGGGCCTGCCGTGTTGCGCCAGATAATCTGGTGAGCCCACCACCACCATCCGGGTGACGCCTAGTCGCCTTGCGATGAGATTGGAGCTTTTGAGCGGCCCGGCACGTACGGCCACATCGGTGCGCTGCTCAAGAATATCGACGACCTCATCGGTCAGCACGATGTCCAGAGCAATGTCCGGATAACGCGCCAGGAAATCAGGGATGAGCGGCAGCAGGAAGTGATGACCGAAGGGCACATTGGCATTCACCCGCAGGCGACCGCGTGGCACCTGCTGTGCCCCCGCGCAACGCTCCGCCTCGTCGAGATCGGCCAGCACACGAACGCCACGCTCGTAGAACGCACAGCCCTCGGACGTCAGCAGCACCTGTCGCGTCGACCGGTTCAACAGGCGTGAGCCCAGGCGCTGCTCCAGCCGCGTGACCAGCTTGCTCACCGCCGACGGGGTCATGCCGGACACCCGGGCAGCCGCCGAGAAGCCTCCCAGCTCCACGACGCGCACGAACACTTCCAGCTCCCGGATGCGGTTGATATCCGTGCCTGCCATGACGCCCCCGATGAATTCATTTCACAAATGCTGTTCCGGCGGCCAGTCTATTCCAGAGCCAACCTGCGCTGCACCATGGATCATCTTTTGATTGAGACCCCATCCATGTCCCACCCACGCTCTTCGCTGCAACGGGTGCTTCTCGCTACCTCGACCCTCGTGACGGCCACCGCTTCGGCGGCAGACAGCCTGCCGGCATCGCCTCACGCCTGGGTGGCCACGTGGCATGCCAGTCCACAGCCCGTGTGGGCCGCCGACTTCCTGTTTCCCACGAATGTTCCCGCCATCCTGCACGACCAGACCGTGCACCAGACGGCGCGAATAAGCCTGGGCGGCGAACGGATGCGGCTGGTGTTCTCCAATGCCTACGGCACCGAGCCGCTCATACTCGGGCCCGTTACCGTCGCACGGGAACCGCAAGGTGACGCTCCGGCAGCTCCGAAGCCGGTAACCTTCGGCGGAAACATCACCGCCAGCATTCCGCCGGGCGCGTCGCTTATCAGCGATGCGGTGAACATGCGCGTTCCGTCGCTTGCCCGTATTGTCGTCAATACGTATCTCCCCGCATCCACTCCCGTACGCACTTTCCACTGGGATGGCCGGCAGACGAGCTGGATCGTCGCGGGCGACCAGACAAAAGCCAGAGCCTTCGACAAGACCACACCTCACGCCATCACGACGACCGCACGGCTACTGCTGAGCGGCATCCAGGTCGATGGCACTGCCACTGCATCGACGATCGCGATCATCGGCGACTCGATTACCGATGGTGCAACGGCCAGCCTCGACACCGACCACCGCTGGCCGGACTATCTGGCCGCGCGGCTTACACCGCATGGTGTGGCTGTCATCAATACAGGGATTTCCGGTGGCCGCCTGCTATCCGACGGCATGGGCGTGAATGTGCTGGCGAGACTCGACCGCGACGTACTGGCGCAACCCGGGATCAAGAGCATCATCGTCCTGATCGGCATCAATGATATCGCGTGGCCGGGGACGGCATTCGCCCGCACCGACCGGCGCCCCACGCTAACCACGTTGACCAGCACATACAGGCAGCTGGTGGAGCAGGCCCATGCCCGGGGCCTGCGCGTGATGGGAGCCACCCTGACACCGTTCGAAGGGGCGTTGCCGGATACGCCACTGAGCGATTATTACCAGGCGGACAAGGACGCATTGCGCCAGCAGGTCAATGCGTGGATTCGTGAGAGTGGCACGTTCGATGCCGTGGTGGATTTCGATGCGGTGCTGCGCGACCCGGGGCACCCGAAACGTCTGGCGGTGTCTTATGACTCGGGCGACCATCTGCACCCGGGTGACGAGGGTAATCGTGTGATGGCCGATGCCGTGATCCTGGATGCGCTCTTACCCCCCCGCCCGTAGCGAGACAATACCTCCCGGACGACCACTCCCTGTAGGAGCGCGCCTGCGCGCGACCGCTTTTCGCGCTGCACGGGTCGCGCGCAAGGCGCGCTCCTACAAGAGCCGGGTAAATCCATTGGTCGTGGGCAATCTCGGGTAGCCTTAGCTTCACCCGGCCCCCGAAGGATGACGCCATGTCCCAGCACGATCTTTACGAACGCTTCCTGGCCCTGCACCAGCGCCCGAATGCCTTTGTCATGCCCAATGCATGGGACGGCGGCTCCGCGCTATTCATGAAGGAGGCCGGCTTTGAATCGCTCGGCACGTCCTCTGCGGCGCTTGCCGCATCCCTGGGACGTGTCGACGGCCGCCACACCGTCAGCCGTGAAGAACACCTGGCTCACGCGCAGCTACTGACCCGGATCACGGGACTGCCCGTCAATGGTGATTTCGAGGACGGCTACGGCGACACACCCGATGACGTGGCCGCCACCGTGAAGGCGGCGATCGATGCCGGCCTTGCCGGCATTGGCATCGAAGACACCTCGGGGAACCCCGGCAAACCCATCCGCGATTTCGATGAGGCCGTGGCCCGCGTCGCTGCCGCAGCCAAGGTAGCCAAGGTAGCCAAAGGGAAGATCGTACTTACGGGTCGCACGGACAATTATCTCCATGGTCGTCCCGACCTCGACGACACGATCCGCCGCCTCACCGCTTTTGCCGACGTCGGCGCCGATGTCCTTTACGCCCCGTATCCGTCGGACATGAGTCATGTGGTGGCTATCGTGAAGGCCGTAGCGCCCAAGCCAGTTAACCTGGTAGTCGGCACGATGGCAGGCACGGTTCCACTGGCCGAGCTACAGGCCGCAGGCGTAAAGCGCGTAAGCATGGGTGCATCGCTCTACATGCGCATGCTTGGCGACCTGCGCCGGGCGATGGAACAGCTGAAGGCCGGTGACCTTGCGAAGGGTGCCGAGGGTGCGAGTTTCGGCGAACTGGTGAAGCTGCTTACGGCCGCACCTGAAGCCTGAGCCCCGCCTATTTTCGTAGAAATGGGTACGTTGAGCAGCATCCCAGTGGCCATCGATTTTTTAAGACATCTGCTTCTTCGGCCAGGGAAGGTCACACGATCGTCATTCGCGGGGAAGCAGGCCGCTACTCGCCCAGCTCGTCGATCCCGTCAGCTTCAAATGCAGATCGGATGGCTTCCAGTATCCGGGCAGCTCGACGTTCGTCTCCGAGCTTTGGATACTGCTTTCTTAGCTTCCCTGAGAACATCCATCCATTCTCCTTCACCGAACGGATGATGCGATGAGCATCTTGATCGGGCATCTCAGCAACCTCCTTGAGGTTCTCCATTGCTCGCTGAAAAACCATCAACACCCTGGCTTCCTCGGCCATCTCTGACCGAACCGTGTGTGCAACGAGGCGAGCGGTATATTGCACATGCTCGGTCAGGTCAGGATATCGCCATGCAGATCGCGCATCGCCATAGTCATCGAAGATGAAATTACTCGGCGTGCCGTCTTCATAGGTAACTAGCTCACCAAAACGATAGGACGTCCCATACCGCCGCATGAACGGACGGGAGAATACTTCCAGTGCGCTATCGTAGCCCGAGCGGAACGCGGCAGAGCTGGTGATGGTGGCGGACACCGGTAGAATCACTCCATCTGGCAACGCCTTGTCGCGAACCAGTGTGTCGTTGATCAGGAACCGATGGAGCCGCCCGTTGCCATCGCGCATCGGGTGAATGTAAACAAATCCGAACGCGAGCACAGCGGCGCGCGCCAGTGATTCGGCTCCTTTCGTTACCTGCTCGAACACAGCCAGGCCCTCAAGCATCGATGCAACGTCGTCGAAATGCGGTGCTATGTAGTGCACGATATTTTCCCGCATCGTGGCCTGGCCTACGAAGACGGGGGAGCGCCGCAAGCCGAGCCCGAATGCTTCATGACCCAGGATCCCTGCTTGCAACGTATGCAGGCTTTCGTTGCTCAGTGGATCTTTGATATGGCCGCAATGCTGGGCGATGACGTGCGCAAATCGCTGGATGCGATCTGCCTGATCAGCTTCTTTCTCAATCAGAAAGCTCGCGCGTGATTCCTTGAAGGTCAACCAACTGGCGGCGCGCATGAGAACATCGGCGCCGTAGGTACGGTCCAACTCATTCAACTCGGCGCCGAGATTGAATTGCAGTGCCTCCTGAACAACCGGTGTGCGGCGAACCACGGCACAGAATTCCCTTGTTCCGGGCAGGTTGTTGTTGATGCGCCAGCGGCGCGCGCGCACAGACTCTGTGCGAACCAGATACTGATCTGCTGGCAGGGCGTCGACGTAGCCGCCGTTCGTTACGTCCGGAACATCCAATGCATGACCGGTCAGCCACTCGTAGAAGAAACCCGTGCGGCGGGCGTACTGACCGAAAGGCTCCTTCCTGCACCAGGCCTCGATCGGCTGAGGGCCAACCACGGCGAACAAGCGTGCAAAGAATTCCAGATGGATATCTTCGTACTTGAGGCCGAACTCGAAATGACCGGCAAAATCATCGCTTGGGCGGTACGCCGCGGGATAGCGATTCTCGACCTGCCCCCCGATGTCGCGGCTCATGCGGCTTGCGCCGATCGTGGAGTCGACGCGCAGGGGTTGTACCGGTGAAATGCCGTACTGCACGGCGAGCGCCTTGAAGCCGACCTGCATGGTGGAAATCCTTTAACCAGATCTCAAAAATGCTAATTTTCAGGCAATCGTATACCAAAACGTTATCAAGCACCGAATCTCTTCAAAACGTTAACCATCACCCTAAAACGCTAAAAAAATCGAATATTCATGAAAAAACGCTAAAATACGTCGAAAAACCGGAACGCCTAAGAAGCCCAGCGGCGGCCCACCAACGACTTGTCCCCAGGGCCGGGCGGCTGATTGCGCCGCTGACCGCCGTCGTCGATCGGTTCGGCCGCGCCCGGGACACGCCCGGATTGTCGAAGTCTCTTCGCATCACGGCGATGTTGTCCGGGGTGAACCATGGGCACGGCCTACCCGCTGGCCGAACTACGCGCTCAGGGATGCCCACAAGTGCATGCTCGCCAGGCTTCGCCACGGCGAATACCGGGCCATCAAGCGGGCGGTGCCGGTGGCATCCGGGCGTTCGGGCATCTGATGCAGCCGATGCAGGGCCGTTGCCAGACCGCTATCCCCTACCGGCGCCGCATCGCCGAATCCCGTACGCATCAAGACATACCGCGCGGTCCAGACGCCGACGCCGTGCTGGGCCGTGAGTGCGGCTTCCGCATCCACCGCCGATCCATCGACGAGACCTTCGATGTCCAACTCGCCGGCTGCAATGGATTGGGCGACGTCCAGTAGATACTTTGTCTTGGAGCGGGAAAAGCGGCGGCTCGTCAGGTCGGCCGCATCCAGCCCGGCCACGCGTTCCGGCGTGGGATGGACGTACATATCGCCGACTTTTTCCCCTGCCAGCAAGATGAGATCGCGTCGCAGGCTACCCGCGAAACTCACGTTGATCTGCTGACCCATGATGGCCCACGCCAGCGCATCGAACGCACTGGGTATGAGGGTGACACGCAGGCCGCGGCGCATGCCCACCAACTCGGGATGGGCGGCCTCGAACCGGCTGATGTCCGTGCCCAGGCCGAGGATCTTGAGTGCATCACGGTGCAGCTTGGCCATGCTTTCCGGCCCAACCGGCCGCTTGCCTTCTACCGTGATTCTGGCCGCGCCGCGCTGTAGATGAATTTCCATCACCACCGGGCCATCGGGAGTCGACAGCGCTTTCCACACCCGGCTATCGTCGCTGCGCTCGGCGATCCCTTCCGGGTCACGTCCCTGGTAGGCCAGTACATAGGCGGTCTGGTAGTCCGCCGGCAACTGGAGTGTGAATCCCTGCTTGCTCCCAAGCTTGCGGTAGTTCTCCGGAGACATGGCCATGTGTGCGCTGAACACGCTTTTGTAAACGGCTTCATCAGCGAAGCCGGCGGCGACGCCTGCTGCCGACACGGAAGTACCTGCGCCAATGAGCGCTCGTGCCGCGAACCGCGAGCGTTCGCGATCCAGCCATTCGGCGGCCGTCAGATGCGCATGATCGCCCACCAGCACTTCCAGTCGCTCAGGCGTGGCTCCGATCACTTCGGCCAGGGCCGCGCCATTCACGACAGATGCCGGCCTCTGCGCCAGAAGTGCGGCGAGCTGGTGGTATTCGCCGAGCCCGTTGCCGTGTGTCGCGTAGTAGCGATCAGGCTTGCACACCTTGCAGGCCTTGAGGCCGGCAGCCTTGGCCTGCGCCTCCGAGGCGAAGGTCACCAGATCATCCTTGCGACGCATGGGCACGGTGCAGGATGGCAGATTGTATGTGCCCGCCGAAAGCGAACCCATGAGGAATTGGCCATCGAGGTCGCCCTTGCGGGCGGCCTTTCGGTCCCAGTGCATGGTGTGCTCCGTGGTCATGGTCGCGGGAAAAGGCGTAAACAGCCCCATACACTACGCGCGCCACAGCCCGACGCAATAGTCGCGACGTACCCGGTATTCGAAAGCCCTGTAGGAGCGCGCCTGCGCGCGACCGGTTTTCGCGCTGAACCGGTCGCGCGCAAGGCGCGCTCCTACAGGGGGACGATGTCGTTCATGGCAAGCAAAAACGCACCCCCAAACACCACAACCACAATGACCTGCATCACTGCGCCCCCAATGCAACCTGCGCATCCCATATAAGCCTCACCTTCGCCTGCGCCACACATTGCTCGCTCATACGCGTCAACAAGGTACTCGCACCCAGCAACCGAATCAGATGCCGGCGATTCGGCACATCCAGATCGACAAAACACTCCGCAAGCACTTCATTGATGCCTTCCGCATACGCAAGCCATTCGGCTGCATCGTCCAGCAGAGCATCCAGGCCAGCTTGCGGGTCGAGGACATAACTGCCTTCGCCCAGCCTGCCCAGGTCGTTCGGTATATTCATTGAGATATCTCCCCGGGGGCGCCCGGACCCGAGGTGCGGCACGTTTGCAGCCGTGCCACACCCCGGAGTACGCCTCTCGACGCACCCCTCATCGCTCGGGTGACAAGCGCTGGCTCCCGTGCCTCCCCTATCGGGAAGCGACCGGCTCAGCGCAGTGAATCGGCATCAGGCGACCCCATCCGCCCATACGGCAACGCGCCGGATGGCAACGGCAAGGCAAACACAAGCAGGAGATCGCCGGAGCGCCGAGGCGCGTCAGCTGCGTCCGGAAGGACTCCGGGCCGGGCGATGGTCGTCAGGGGGAATGCCGCGTCCAAGCGGTGGACACGGGAATGACGTAGACTTCGACATTGCTTCAGCCTTCTATGCGAGGTTGAGGAAGTGGCCGTTCGGGTGTTACAGCACCCGGGCGGCTGCGCTTATCACCCATGGGGTGAGCGTGGTTGCCTGTGCTTCTTCTTCGCATCCGATCCACAGGCAACGGGATGAAACGTATCAGATTGATTCTGTAATGTCTGTAGGTGTGCGAGAGATTTGCAACTGATCGTTGTGTTTTTTTCTCTTCGGCCGCGCGACGGTATACATCGATACGTAGCCTCATCCGCACGCTTTCGGCAAGAACGTTCAGACAGTCATCGACCTGGCCCAAGCACCAGAAGAACCCAGGGCGCCAAGGGAGAATGGAGCCAACGGCTTCCTGGCCCGCCTGGGCTATCTTATCTTCCGCAGAATCATTCGCATCAGCGAAACAGGCATGGTGAGCTGACTACGCTGGCGAATCATTTCTAAAGGAGCTCCGGGTGGCTTTCTCCATATCGCTTCTTGCTTATCGCCCTCGTATACCCACCGCTGTGCTTTCACTAGCAAGCGGAGCCTTTCTGATGCTCGGAATGTCCGGATCGCCGCTAGCCGCTGGTCTACCAAAGCACTTTCATAAGAATGCCAGCAGAGATATCGGCTCTGGTTTGCAATGTGTAGCAGGTACTGCAACTGACGACGATGGCATGAATGGACGAGCCCATGTTTATGTCGAAGACACAAGAACGCACGCCATTCAGTGGGCCGCGCCTATTCCGCTAAGGAAAGACTGGTATCAGAATCAGGCCACTCACTGCCTGGGAGATGGGCAGAAGGTCTATGCACTTGTTCAGTCCGAAACGACGTCTCAAGCCTCGCTCTCCCAGACGTTCATCTCAGTGGTGACGCTGAATCGCGCGGATGGTCACATCGATAGCGTATCGCCAGTGAGAGTTCCGGGAGTCCATGGAGCTGTATCAGCATGGGTTGGCGAAGAACCCGAACACTTCGCGAAGGTCGACGGAAGCATCGTGGTAACCGGCGAGTATCTGTTAATGAACAACCGTGATGACATCAAGCCATTTATCGCGCACCCGGAAGACATCACGAGTACCGACGCGTCAGCCCCCTAAGACATGCCACGGAGATCAACCTTGGTTCTTGCCGCGACCCTGATTTTGCCCACGCTAATCTTCGCCTCTTCAACCGCGACTGTGCCGGTGGAAATCGATTCAGCCGCACCTAAAGGCAGTCGTCTTATCGCGTTCGTATCAAGCGGCGATCAATCCGATGCAGACGCAGTAGCCATTTTTGAAGGAAGCCCCGATAAAGCAGGGATTCGCAATCGCGTCCTGATGACCTTCGGCAAGAAGAATGGTGTTTTCCAGAAGAACTTCACCAGCGAAAAACTCATTGCTTGTTCTTTATGCAGCCAGTTCCATGACGATCCATTCCGCCCCAGGCACGTAAAGGTCACCCCGGGTCACATCCATATTGACCAGTTCGATAGTGGCGAGAAACCATCGTCTACCGTCATCGAACTCAATCGTCAGAATGGCGTGTGGCGCGTCACAAGCGCAACCCGTAGCACGGTCGTTGCCGGACGCGGAGATGAGCGAAAAGAGACGCTTCCTTTCCCGCCCTCGGGTCTGGCGAAGGACATGGATGCCCGATGGTCCGTTCCCGTCTTCTTCAACACCATTATTGTCAAAAAAAGCACTGGAAAATTTTTCTTTGTCCACCGCAGCCCCAATGAACGAGCCGCATGGGAAGCCCTTAAAGATGAATGCACAAATGATGATTGCACCGTTCTCGTCCAGCAAGGAGACGGCTGCATCTCATTGGTAAAGGATGTATCAGGTCACTCGTATGGTGGGACCACTCCCGATACGGATGATGAGAAGGGAGCGGCTGCACGGGCAATAGCCACCTGCGAATCAGCGGGTGGCTATGCGTGCAAGGAAGTCCGCACGGATTGCAGCAAGGGCATATGACGACGGAGACCAGCCAAGCGGGCACAAAATCTACAGACGTCAAATCGAATGAAAGGCTACCAGCGCACTCCGTACCCAGTGCAATCCAGGGCAGACTTCACGGTCCCGGCGCAGCACCAAAGGTCTGCGGCTGGCAACCGGGCGCTTGCGATTGTCCGGCAAGGACCCGCCGTAGGCTGCTCAGTCCTTCACCGAAAACGAGTACGGGTGGTAGTACGGCCACCCTGACGCTTCGCTAAGATGACCCTCGGCCGTAACCGTGCGGCATGACTCAAGGAGCCATGGATGACCACCCGATGATGCGTCCCGCCGCCGTGCTGGCCAACCTTGGCGCAATCCTGTTGGTCGCGTGCGCTACGCCCGCGCATCCCGCGATGCCGCGCGCGGCCGTAACCAAGCCGGCGCCCTCCTCTCCCGTTAAGGACCAATCTATGGTGTCATCCCTCGAAGCCCACGCGTTGCCCGGGGCGCGCGTGGCCGCCGACCACCTGTTGGCCTTTCTGTCGACCCTGAACAGCACGACTACGCTGAAGCCCGAGTCGCTCGGACGGGCCTTCGGAGTGAGCCTTGGCCCAGACTCCGAAAATGGTGCGGGCTGGTCGGTCTACCACAGCCCCGATATCGGTCGCGGCTGGACCTACTGGGTGCAGCAGTCCGATGCCCGGCCATCGATGAAGAATGGCTTTCGTTTCTGGTTCGACCATCCGGACCGCACGGCCGACGCCACGCCGGTCTGTGCATTGCCCCTGGACCGGCTGCGCAGCACGCTGACCGCCCACGGCTGGGTTGAGCGACCGGTGCCCTCCGAAATCGGCAGCATCCTGGCCGTCGAATTCAGCAAGAACGATGTGGTGTTGACCCTGACTCCGCGGGATGGCACCGACATCAATGGCACCGCCTGCGTGCTGGCCATTCAGACCAGCGACGGTCACTGACTGAATAAGGATTGCCCATGGCAACGCCCCATCCGGCCCTCGATGCGGCCGTTCAGCAGTTTGCCCAACAGCCCGGTGTGAGCCCGGCCGACGTGTCGGCCCTGCGCGCTGCGTTGTCCGCCGACCCCGATGTGAGCCAGCGCCTGGATACGCAGGCGGCAGGCGGTGCGCTGCGCGGCTTTGCACTGGCTGCGGCGGGTGCGCCCGATCGCCCCGTGGGCGACTACGACCGCACCGCCGGCACGATGACCTTGCCAAGCTCAGCGTTCTCTGGGCCACATCCTGACGTAGGCGCCGTCCTGCGCGTGCAAGCGATGGTCACGGAGTTTGGCGCCAAGAGCTACACCGACACCGCGGGCGCGAGCCAAGCGGTCACCCCGGACATGCTCAATAACTTGCAGGGCACGCTCAACAACTCGCCAGTCTTGGCTGAAGAAATCAAGCGAGCCGCCACAACGACCGACCCACTTCAACCGTCCCACCGCATTCTCGAATCCTTCGCATTCACCGCGCCGGATGCGGGCGTGGGAGGAAGCTTCAACGCCCCCGACCACGCTATGAACCTGGTCAGCGAATCACTGATGACCCGAGGTGCGCGCAGCCCGGGCACCTATAATCCGCATGATTTGACCTTCGTCATCGGGCATGAAGTCCAGCATGGGTTCAACGCGCAGGCCGCTGCGCAGGCACGGACCGCGTTTGTTCATGATGTGCGCGCATTGGCGGCCACGCCGGAACCCGTCCACGACTACACGGCACTTGTTGAGCGGCACATCCAGTCGGGCCGAGAAGATGAAGCCAGCGCGCAAATTGCCGGATGGAACGCGCTGCAAAGCCGCGTCCAGCACGACCAGGGCCGCATCTCGCTGACCGACATGGCCAATGCGTTGCCGGCGCGCACCGCCGACTTCATCGAACCGCATGGGGCGGGGTTCGTCGCCCATGCCAATGTTCAGCTCAATGCCGATTTGATCATGCCCCATACGCCAGGCAATGTGGCCGCCATGGGACACAACTATTTTGACCGGCCCACGGCGGCGCATCGCCAATCGGGAGATACGCGCAATTCGATGGCCTTGGCGCACGGCGGGGTGGAGGACTATCCCAACTATTACGCCGGCTGGGCCGTCTCAACCATCGGCGCCGAGGAGCGGGCTGCTGCACACGGCAGGGATCCGGCACCACAGATTCAGATCAACATGGCCCACGCCGGGCTTTACGAAGACATGATGGAAAAGGCCGGGCTCAATCTCGCGCCATCCAAACAATCCATCCCGTATTTGGACAGCAGCACGCAGCCGGCCACCCCACACACGTTCGACCACACGGCCGACGGGCCGCATCAATATCAGCATGTGCCGGTGGCCCCGCAGCGGTTGGATGACCCGGCGCACCCGGACCATGCCCTGTTTCAGCAGGCGCGCGGCCATGTCGTGGCGATCGACCACAGCATGGGCCGTACCCCTGATGCGCACACCGACCAGTTGGCCTCTGCCGCGGCCGTACAAGCCCGAACGGATGGTTTGCAGCGCATCGACCAGATGGCCTTGTCCACCGATGGGCAGCGACTCTGGGGCGTGCAAACGCCGCCGGGGCGCACCGACCACCTGTTTGACCTGCGCACCAGCGTACCAACGGCTGAAGCGATGACGCCGATGGAACAAAGCGGCGCCAAATGGCCGCAGGCCATGCAGCAGTTCGAGCAGACACAAGCCCAGCAGCAGGTGCAAAGCCAGCAGGTGACGCAGCAACAGACCGAATCGCAAGGTCCAGTCATGAGCCACGGCGGTTACGGCATGTAGTGCTCTGTCACATGGAGGGGCGGGCCTCGCGCGTCGCCTCCGGTTTGAGCACCAGAATCGCGCTGCCTCCCCTAGAGCTTGCCAGAGTGGGCGCACCAAAACCGAGAGCCAACTCGTTCGCGCAGGTCGGCTGGCACGCGAAAGCACGCATACAGGCCAGCCGGAAGATGGAGCAGGAGTGGCTTTGGCGCAAAAACGATACCTAAAATGATGCCTTGGGAGGGCTTTTCAGGTTCGTTGCGTCAGCCGAAAAAGACGTTGCAGGAAAGACAACTGGCATCGGCATGGCCGAAGCTGGAGCGGGTGAAGGGAAGACCTTCTCCCTGCTTCGAAACCCTCGCTCGCCAACATTTTGTGGCCGGACAGGGGGGCAATCAGGAGTACCCAGAACGGGACTTGGGAAAAGCTACCATAGCGCCTTCGATTCCTAGGTCCGCTGGCCGGCTATTCGTCGGGATTACCGTCCACCCGGAAGGCGGGGAGGGACAGCAAACGGACGGCCATCGTGATAGCAAAGGCGGCGACGGCACGGAGATGTTCCTCAGGACCACTCATCGTTTCCAAGGAGCGCCGAAACAGGCTTGCTGGGTCGTGGAGGTCCCGGAAGTGAGACAGCGGATTGCGCAGGCCCATCAGACATCGCAGGTCGGCCTCATCGTCCGGAGAGATGAGCCCAGCTGCGAGGCAGCGCTTGAGTGTTTCCTGAAAGGCGATTCGGTTGGGCAACCGATCCTGCTCGAACATATTGAGGCGTGCGGCCAGGAGATGTTCGGCCAGGCTCTGGCAAAGGAGCACTGTGGCGATGAAGTTGCCATGCACAAAGGAAGACCGCGCCTCCACCCACGCATTGAATGCCACCTCACCGCCGGCCAAGATCGAACCGGCCGACCCGAGGCTGGTGGACAGGTCGGCAAGCTGGTGGAACCGACCAATCTTTCCATCAACGTCGCCGTGAAGGTCGGCCAAGAGGACCCTGAAGACATCCACGGTGGAATAGCTCGAAAACAGTTCCTCTTGCTCATTTTCTTCCATGTCCTTTCCCATGTGGTTTCCCGACGGTGACCATTACCTCGCACGAGACGGACTGACGCTCCTCGACGCGAAGAAGAGGTCAGTGCTTGTGGACCCCAAGCTTGTCGAACAGCATCCGGTTCCGCTGCGTGGCCAACCGGATGAGCTTGTCATACGAGATGATTTCGACGTGCCCGTTCCCCCCGGGCAGCGTCAGGAAATAGCCCTCCCCATCAAATGCCTCGATATAGCGGAACGCCACGTGATTTTTGAGGCTGGGCGTCAGGTCGGCAATGAGAAAGCCATGGTATCGGACGCCGGTTGGATTGATGGGTCGTCCATCGACGTCCTTGACGCCGCCCTTTGCAATTTCGACGAAGCGCTGGATTATCTGGTCACCGGGGTCTTTGTTGTAGTCGTCCCGGCCGGGCCGTTTGAACTCGACAATGACCACCCCACCAGAAGCCAGTGCCTCCGGCTCGGCTATGGCAACCGGCCGATCCCAGAACAGGGCGAGGATATCCGGCTCCTTCGCCGATGTGTCTTCCAGTCCCTGCGCCTTCTTCATTGCCACATCCGACGTCAGTAGGGTGTGGAAGGATAGACGCTCGTCGATGAGCCACAAATTCTGCTGTTCGAAAAACACATCCTTCGAGGACGCCCCCATCGGGAACACCATCTTGTGGAGCACTTTCTCCAGTGGGTACTTGTCGTCCGTCCGGGACTTCTTCAGGCTGGCATCAACTAGGTCGAGCAGGGTCCGGCGGTGGGCAACATAGGAGGCAAGCTTGGCCTTGCCGACCTCGTTGAGCTCCTCCATGAGCACTTTGAACTTTTCCTGGTACTTGTCGAACGATTCCTTCTCCATCCGGGCAGCCAGGCTCTTCTCCTCCCTGGACACCTCGTCTTCGATTTCCCGGCGGATGTGGAGCAAGGTCTCGTCCAGTTGTATATCCGTCAAACCTGGAGAGACACGGGATTCGAGACGGGCGCGGTACCGCTCATGGGTCAAGACGCGGTATTCCGGAGCCTTTTCCACGAACCGCTCAATCTGGGCAATCTTCTCAGCATTGGTAACCCGCAAGTCTTCGGCAAGGAGGGTCCGCAGCGTGTCGCCGATCGCCTTGTTGAGGGCACGTCGGGAAATGGAGACCCGGTCTAGCTCCAACCCCTCGTCGGTCTCGAAGGTGATGGTGGTCCGCTCCTGATTCGCGTTCTCGTCTAGATACTCACCGGTGATCAGCGCAATCAAGCTGAACGCCTTGCCGTCCTCACCCACGAACCGGTCCGGTAACTCTGGCAGGAGCTCTTTGAGCTTGGCCGATGCCACATCCCGCGAGGTCGCGCAGAGGTGGTATTCGTGGCTTCGGCTTGTACCCAATTGGCGGAGCACCTGGACTGTGAACTGTTGGCCTTTGACATCAAACGTGGCCTCCTGGATTTGCCCGACGACCGTGGTGTCAAACAGCCGGTTGACGTCCACATTTGAGAATCCGAGGGCCGACACTGTGATTTGCGGACATCCCTGCGAGGCAAACCGGATAAGGAAATGCTCGATGATGCGGCGGCCAACACCTTCAACATTCGTGGGCCAAGATGCCCTGTATTGGGACGCCATCCCCTTCATGGTCACCGTCGTCCCCGTAGGCTCCTCGACAAACGTGGTCGCGTCAGCCTTGGTCAGGTCCTCATCGCCGAAATCGAACGGAAAATCCCGCAGCCTGTGCTCGCCGTCCTTGCCGAAAATACTGACCACCCGGACCTCGTCAAACACCTTGAGGTAGGTAAACCGGCCGACGCCCTTTCCACCAGCCTTGAGCTTCGAGATCGTGTGGGCTTCCCGGAAGTCGGCCAGATGCCCATCATCTAGTCCGATACCGTTGTCGGTGACCTCGACACCGTCAACGACCAGCCTGCCTTCAGTGGCGTTCGTTCCCAAGTCTTGCAACGGAATAAGCCGAATGTCGATGCGACCGGCCGTACCGGTCTTACCTGCTTCGATGATGGCGTCCATCGAATTCGAAATGGCTTCGTAGAGGGGCATCATCCCTTTGCCGTTTTCGAGCTTGAGTCGCTGGACGAGCCCCTTGAGGTTTGCCTTCATGCATCACTTCCTGGTGCATATGGATTACCTCATTTTGCTCTGCCACGTACTACCTTTCCAGTAGTCAGATACCGGGGCGCGATCGCAACGCTTGAAGGGCCGACTTTCTCATCAAGAGCGGCAAGCGCACCGCTTCTGACCGAGATGGGCAGCCGTGCGGAAGCAAATCATCCGCTGTTTGCGGTGCAGGGTGCACACTTGGGCTTCATGCCGAAGATTTGCGCTGCGGTGGAGAATTGACTTCCTGTGCTGAACTCACCCAGCAATGGGGACTCCGAGTTTTCGGGAGAACCAATCCTTATCCAAGGTTTCAAGTTCCGAGAATCGGACAACAAGAATCTTGTCCTTTCCCCTTCGCATGGTGACCCTGCTGGAAACTTCATCCGAAATATTCTCGTATCGAGCTCTCCAGACATCATCTTCGACCACTACGACTACTGCCGTATTCGGAGATCGGTTGCGGCTTGCCTCATAGTCGAGTCGGGCGCGCTGGACTTGAAGCGCGCCCTGAGCAAGCCAACCCACGTTAAATCCCCGATAGATATACTTCAGCTCGACGAGGAAATCCTTTTCGAGCAGGGCGTTGCTCGTGAGCAGAAAGTCGACTGTCACCCTCGATATCGCCATATCTCGCTCGAGACAGTAGGTGGGCGGGAGTGCCAATTTAAGACGACTTTCGAAAATGTCTTCTGCATGACGAGAGCGAGTAGCTGGCGTAGCCTTCCGAAGCGCGACTGCAGGTGTCCCGAACTCTGTGGTGAGCGGTATATCGAATGCATCTTGAGACGACTTGTTCGCCAATTCATCTTCCGTAGACGGGCGCACTGCGTTTTGCGCTTGTTCCGCCGCATTTCTCAGGATTGCATCATGGTGACGCTGAGCCACTCTCCACTTGATGAATCCGAACACGGAAATACCCGTACCAAACAGAAGGGCCAGTACTGTTAGCAAAGGGGCCCAATGGAGCAAGTCACGAACGGCTTGCTGCCTGATGCGCACGGTCTCTTGTGCGACGGGCGTGAGCGCTGCAAGGTCCGACGATTTTACATTGAGGTCGAAAGGCTCTTTGAGAAGGAACCACACAAACAGCAGCTCTACCCCTATCAATCCGAAACCAGCGGACACGACGAACTTCCAAAGATCGCCAAATTCCAGCTTCACCTGATTTCCCCCATTGTTTTGTAGCAACGCTTCCGGAGAGCCTATGTGGGTTGCAAGTGCCAGGACGTTCGGATGCCCGGACCTCTCCAGCACCGCGCGGACCCAACTTCGAACTGTATTGATTTTCACGCCCCGCCCGCATGCTCCGCCGGACTGATCCCAACGGCCAAGGCGCACAGGAGGGCTTCTTCGGCGGCCGTGAAGCGGTGTCAATCAGCACGTCACGGAAAACCGCACCGTTGGGCAGGAACACCTCACCCAGCGTGAGGTCGCGGCGGTCGACACTGTGGGCAGCTTCCAGTGCTTTTTTCAGGTCCACGACAATCCCCTGTCTCATTTGACCGAACGCCTCGGAGAGTGCCACAGCCATGGTCTCTGCAACCAGTCGGGCACGGTGCCCTTGACCATCTTGAGCGGGCGAACAAGGAACCTGGAGCCAACCACACCGAGCAAGTCCGCAGGCACACGGAAGCGGACATAGAGTCCGGCGGGGCGATGGAGGAAAAGGGGCTTTGGCACGAAGGCGATACCTCAAACGATACCTTTTTGAAGGTCGTTTCCGGGTATCGCTGATTGCCTGCAACCGTTGTGCCGCAAGGGCTACTATGGAGGGTGGAGCGGGTGAAGGGAATCGAACCCTCGTCAGTAGCTTGGGAAGCTACAGCTCTACCATTGAGCTACACCCGCATCGAACCCGGATGTTAATACGACACCGCCAACCAGCGAAAGGTGGCAGCCGCCTGAACCTGTGAGCGCCCGCCCACGCCACCCGCGCGAGGCCGGCGCATAATCGCCCCAGGGAATCCTTACGAGGTCCGGTCATGCATCGGGTGCTGTCGCTTTCCATCGTCGCGGGGTTGGTGCTGGGCGTGTGTGGCCCGGCCGCTGCCCAGTCGCGTACCGCCTCCACGGCCGACATGCCCAAGCCGGGCGTCAGCTATATCTCCGGCCCGTCGGCCGTGCCGGAACGACGGGAGACGGTGAGTACCCTGCCCGCGGTGCCGCACTTCTATGCCGGCACGCCCGCCCCGCAGCCCCAGCCCGCGCCCGACTCGCGCAACGATGGCTACAACGACGGTGGCTATGCCTACGGTGGCGCCTATCCGCCGGGCTACGGCTGGAACGACGACCGCGACCGCCGGGGTCGCGATGGCGACCGCAACCGGCACGATCACGGTTATCCCGGCGACGGGCACGACCGGCCGCCGCCGCGTGGCAATTCCACCTCGCTGGCCGCCGGCAATAGCGGCGGTGCCGGTGGCGCGTCGGGCGCCGGAGTGAAACTGGCGCCGCAGCCGCCGCCCGACACAGGTCACCACGGCCGCTGGAACGGCAACGACGGAGGCGGCTGGAACCAGCCGCCTCCGCAGCCCGGCACGGGCGTCACCAACCAGCGCGGTCCCCAGCCGGGCACCGGCGTCGGCACAGGCCCCCAGCCCGGTACCGGCATCCCCCTGCGTCAGGCGGGCTGGCGGGGTTACAGCCACTGACGGTCGGCCCCGGCTGACGGGCGGCTCCGCTACAATCGGCGGATGCACATCACCCTTAACGGCGAAGCGCGCGAGTGCGCGCCCGGTACCTCCGTGACGTCCCTGCTCGAATCGGCCGGCTATGCCGGCAAGCGGGTCGCGGTGGAGGTGAATCTCGACATCGTGCCCCGTAGCGAGCACGCGACACACCTGCTCGCCGATGGCGACAAGGTGGAAATCGTCCACGCCATCGGCGGCGGCTGACGCCTCCGCTCTCCCCCGACGGAAGATCCCCGCATGAACCACTTCTCCCCCGCTGGTGACGACCTGCTGACGGTCGCCGGCCGCACCTTCCATTCCCGCCTGCTTACCGGCAC
The DNA here is from genome assembly GCF_023699965.1 of Luteibacter anthropi. Classification (NCBI taxonomy): domain Bacteria; kingdom Pseudomonadati; phylum Pseudomonadota; class Gammaproteobacteria; order Lysobacterales; family Rhodanobacteraceae; genus Luteibacter; species Luteibacter anthropi. Next base: position 2,248,687 of record NZ_CP077072.1, on the reverse strand, counting down.
CGGCAAATACAAGGATTTCGACGAGACCCGTCGCGCCACGGATGCCGCTGGCGCGCAGATCGTCACCCTGGCCATCCGCCGCGTGAACGTCGGCCAGGACGCCAGCCAGCCGAACCTGCTCGACGCCTTGCCGCCCAGCCACTTCACGCTGCTGCCGAACACCGCCGGCTGCTACACCGCCGACGACGCCGTGCGCACCTGTCGCCTCGCCCGCGAGCTGCTCGACGGCCACAACCTGGTGAAGCTGGAAGTGCTGGGCGACGAGCGCACGCTCTATCCCGATGTGGTGCAGACCCTCACCGCCGCCGAGAAGCTGGTGGCCGATGGCTTCGACGTCATGGTCTACACCTCGGATGACCCGATCCTGGCCCGTCGCCTGGAAGAGATCGGCTGCGCCGCGATCATGCCGCTGGCCGCGCCCATCGGCTCGGGCCTGGGCATCCAGAACCGTTACAACCTGCTTGAGATCGTCGAGAATGCCAAGGTGCCGGTCATCGTCGATGCGGGCGTGGGCACGGCTTCCGATGCGGCCATCGCCATGGAGCTGGGCTGCGACGGCGTGCTGATGAACACCGCCATCGCTGGCGCGAAGGATCCCGTGCTGATGGCCCATGCGATGAAGCTGGCCGTGGAAGCGGGCCGCGCGGCGTTCCGCGCCGGTCGCATTCCGCGCAAGCGCTTCGCCTCGGCGTCGAGCCCCGTGGACGGGCTGGTCGGTTGAACATGACACACGACGAAGACCAGCCGTTCCAGCGCCGCATCCGCAGCTTCGTGCTGCGCGAAGGCCGCATGACGCCCGCACAGCAGCGCGCGTTCGACGACCATTGGGCGCGTTTCGGGCTCGATTACACGGGCAACGCGCGCGACCTCGACACCACCTTCGGTCGTCAGGCGCCGCGCGTGCTGGAAATCGGCTTCGGCAACGGCGAGGCGCTGGCCTGGGCCTCCGAGCATGATCTCGACCGCGACTACATCGGCGTGGAAGTGCACGGCCCGGGTGTCGGCCGCCTGATGAACGGGCTGGCCGAGCGTGATGCGAGCAATGTGCGCATCTACAAGCACGATGCCGTGGAAGTGCTGGAGAACGAGATCGCCCCGGGCAGCCTGTCCGAGGCGCGCATCTGGTTCCCTGATCCGTGGCACAAGAAGCGTCACAACAAGCGTCGTCTCGTGCAGCCGGCCTTCGTGGCCCTGCTTGCCTCGCGGATGGCGCCGGGTGGCCTGCTGCATCTGGCTACCGATTGGGAGCCCTACGCCGAGCACATGCGCGAGGTGATGGAAGCCGCCGAAGGCTGGCGCAACCGCGTGGGCCCGGGCCAGTCGGCCGAGCGGCCGGCGTGGCGCATCGAGACGCACTTCGAGCGCCGTGGCATGCGCCTGGGCCATGGCGTGTGGGATTTTCTCTACGAATGGCACGGGGCGACGACGGCCTCTTGACCGCGATACCGGCATAAAGGGGGCTTCGTGCCTACGGAGTCCCCGCCGATGTCCATTTCCACCCTGGCCGACCTGATCGCCGAAACCCTCGAAGAGGCCGGCGTCCGCCGTATCTACGGCGTGGTTGGCGACAGCCTCAACGCCATCACCGAGTCGCTGCGCCAGCGCCAGCATATCGACTGGGTCCATGTACGCCATGAGGAAGCCGCGGCCTTCGCCGCGGGCGGTGAGGCGCAGCTCACCGGCCAGCTCGCCGTGTGCGCGGGCAGCTGCGGCCCTGGCAACCTGCATCTCATCAACGGCCTGTTCGACTGCCATCGGTCGCGCGCGCCCGTGCTCGCTATTGCCGCGCATATTCCCAGTGCCGAGATCGGCAGCGGTTATTTCCAGGAAACGCATCCCACGGAGCTGTTCCGCGAGTGCAGCGTGTATTGCGAGATGGTGTCCGACGCCTCGCAGATGCCGCAGGTGTTCGAGGCCGCTATTCGTGCGGCGGTGGGCCAGCACGGCGTGGCCGTGGTGGTGATTCCGGGCGATGTGGCTACACGGCGCTCGCCGGTGAAGAGCGTCACGCCAGCCGCAGGCCTGCTGCCGCCGTCGCCCAAGGTGGTGCCGGCCGAACGCGAGCTGGATGCCCTGGCGGCCCTGCTCAATGCGGGCAAGCGCGTCACCCTGCTCTGCGGTCGTGGCACGGCAGGTGCGCATGCGGACCTGATCGCGCTGGCCGATGCGCTGAAGTCGCCCATCGTGCATGCGCTGGGCGGCAAGGAATTCGTGGAGTACGACAACCCGTTCGACGTGGGCATGACGGGGCTGATCGGCTTCAGCTCGGGCTACTACGCGATGGAAGACTGCGACACCTTGCTGATGCTGGGCACGGATTTTCCGTATCGGCAGTTCTATCCGGAGGATGCGCGCATCGCGCAGGTGGATATCCGGCCGGAAAACATCGGACGGCGCTGCCGGGTGGATCTGGGTGTGGTGGGCGATGTGGGCGAGACCTTGCGAGCGTTGCTGCCGCGGATCGAGCCCAAGCGGGTCAGTGGTCATCTGGATCGCTGCCTTGCCCACTACCAGCGCGCGCGTGCGGATCTGGACGAACTGGCTCGCATCGAGCCGGGGCATGAGCTGATCCATCCGCAGCAGGTGACGCGGCTGGTGAGCGAGCTGGCCGAGGACGATGCGATCTTCACCTGCGATGTGGGCACGCCTACGGTGTGGGCGGCGCGCTATCTGGCGATGAATGGCAAGCGGCGCTTGCTGGGGTCCTTCGTGCATGGGTCGATGGCCAATGCCTTGCCGCAGGCGCTGGGTGCCCAGGCGGCGTTTCCCGAGCGGCAGGTGGTGTCGCTCTCGGGCGATGGCGGCTTCACGATGCTGATGGGCGACTTCATCACGCTGGCGCAGGAGAAGCTGCCGGTGAAGGTGATCGTGCTCAACAATGGCACGCTGGGCTTTGTCGAGATGGAGATGAAGACGGCGGGGCTGATCGAGACCGGTGTCGAGTTGAAGAATCCGGATTTCGCGGCCATGGCCAATGCGATGGGGATTCATGGGCGACGGGTGACCCAGGCTTCCGAGCTGCCTTCGGCCATTGCGGAGATCCTGGCTCATGAGGGGCCCGCATTGCTCGATGTGGTGAGCAACCGCATGGAGCTGTCGATGCCACCGAAGATCACCGCTGGCCAGGTGAAGGGCTTCAGCCTGTATGCCTTGAAGGCCGTAATGAGCGGCCGCGGCGATTCCATCGTGGACCTGGCCCTGAGCAACCTGAGCCGCTAAGAACCCCACCTACCCCGTCATTCCTGCGAACGCAGGAATCCAGCGCCTCGGTAACCGGTTGCCGCGAGAGCGTCGATCCGGCTCTTCGCTCTGCCCCCACTCACCGCGCTGGGCTCCTGCGTTCGCAGGAGCGACGGATCGTGGGGTGGATGAAGAGGGATCACCTACCCGTCATTCCTGCGAACGCAGGAATCCAGCGCCTCAGTGGTCGGTTGTCGCGAGAGCGTCGATCCGGCTCTTCGCCCTCCCCACACGCACCGCCCTGGGCTCCTGCTTTCGCAGGAGCGACGGGTCGTGGGGTGGATGAAGAGGGGTAGGCGAAGCCTACCTACTATCGCAACAGGAAATGCGGCCTCGTCTTCAGCCCCGAGCCACCCCTATTGCGTATACTCCTGCGACATCCTTCGCAGCCCGGCATCCGATGCCGTGGCACGCTCTAACCGACGGGTCCGGACAGCCGGCTAGTGGCACTCACCCTCACTCCTGAAATGATCCTCGTGCTGGGCCTGGTGGGCTTCACCATGCTCATGCTCGTTCTGGAGTGGATCCGGGCGGACATGGTCGCCCTGCTCGTCGTGGTCACGATCGGCCTTACCGGCCTGATCCCCGGCGACCAGGTGTTCAACGGCTTCGCGGGTAACGCCGTCATCGCGATCATCGCGATCATGATCATGGGCGCCGGCCTCGACCGCGCAGGCGTGCTCAACCTTACGGCGTCCTTCGTGATGCGCATGGCGCGCGGCATGGAATCGCGCCTGGGCGTGGTGGTGAACAGCGTCACCAGCCTGTTCAGCGCCGTGATTCCCAGCCAGGCGCTGGCGGCATTGATGATTCCGGTCACCAGCCGCCTGTCGGCCCGCACGGGCGTGCCGCTGTCGCGGCTGCTGCTGCCCATGGCCTTCTGCATCCTCACGGCCACCAACACCACGCTCATCGCGAACTCGCCGCTGATCGTGCTGAACGACCTCATCGCCAGCGCCAACAGCAACCTGCCGCCGGGCGCACATACGATCCCCAAATTCGGCCTGTTCAGCGTGACTCCCGTGGGCCTCGTGCTGGCGGTGCTGGGCGTGGCCTTCTTCTGGCTGTTCACGCGCAAGCTGCTGCCCGAGCGCGAGGACGAGCGCCTGAAGGTCACCCCGGGCCGTACGGAGAGCTACTTCGCCGATACCTACGGCATCGCCGGCGAAACGGCCGAACTGACCGTTACGGCCGAGAGCCCGCTGGTGGGCATGAGCATCGGCGAGGTCGAGCAGCTGCATGGCGCGCCGCTGATCCTGGCCCTGAAAAACGGCAACGAAAGCCGCGTGGCGCCGCCGTCCGACCAGATGATCTGGGTGGGCACGGTGCTGGGCGTGCTGGCGCCGCGTGATGCCATCAACGCGTTTGCCAATAACCAGCTGTGCCGTGTGTCCATGCGCATGCGCCAGCTGGGCGACCAGTTCAATCCCACGCGGGCGGGTATTTCCGAGGCCGTGATTCCGCCCACGTCGCGCTTCATCAAGCAGACCGTGGGCGAGCTGCGGCTACGCAAGCGCTTCGGCATCTCGGTGCTGGCGGTGAACCGTGGCGAGGAAGTGTTCCGCGAGGATGTCCGCGCCGTGAGCCTGCGCGCAGGCGATACGGTGGTGCTGCACAGCAAGTGGCGCGACCTGATGCTGGCCGAGGAAGACCGCGACATCGTCGTGGTCACGGATATTCCCAAGGAAGAACAGCGCCCCGGCAAGATCTGGCAGGCGGTGGGGTTCTTCGTGCTGGCGAAGTGCCTGGCGCTGTTCACCCATCTTGATCTGTCGGTGGCGATGATGACGGGTGCCGTGGGGATGCTGCTCACGGGCGTGCTGAACATGGATGAGGCCTACAAGGCCATCAACTGGAAGACCATCTTTGTCACGGCGTGTCTTATTCCGCTGGGCTGGTCGATGGATTCCACGGGCACGGCTTCGTGGCTGGCGCAGCAGGTGCTGGCGATCCTCGGCGGTGCGCCGCAGTGGACCTTGCAGCTGTGCATTGCGGTGCTCACGCTGATGTTCTCGCAGGTGATGTCCAACGTGGGCGCCACGGTGATGATGGTGCCCATCGCCATCAGCGTCGCGGTGAGTACGGGTGGCAACCCGTCGGCATATGCGCTGATCGTGGCCGTATCGTCGTCGAATACGTTCCTGCTGCCGTCCGGGCACCCGGCGTTGATGATGGTGGCCGGCCCGGGTGGGTATCGGTCGAAGGATTTCCTGCGGGTGGGGTTGCCGCTCACGATCCTGGTGCTGGCCATCACCCTGGTGACCATCAATCTGATGTATCGCTGATTCGCTTTCTGCGTGCGAACTGGGGTTACCGTCACATCCGGTCGCGCGCAAGGCGCGCTCCTACAAGAGCAGCGCAGCCTCCCTGTAGGAGCGCGCCTGCGCGCGACCTGGGGGTACCGCAATGTCCGGGTCGCGCGCGAGGCGCGCTCCTACAGGGGGTGAATCCGGAATTTCTCAGGCCAGGTGTACTGCGCCGTCGGTGACCGATACCGGTACCGCGCGCAGGCGGTCGCCCTTGCAGGGGCCCGTCTGGCAGTGACCGTCCCCTGCCGCGAACGTGGCGCCGTGGGCGGCGCAGATGATCAGGCCGTTGCGCACCAGGAAGCGGCCAGGGGCGTAGTCCAGCCGGCGTCCCGCATGGGGGCAGACGTTGAGATAGGCCCTCGCCTCGCCACCGTCCCGGTAGACCAGCAGGGACTCGGGCTCGCCACCGACCATGGCCTCCACTTCGATGGCGTTGCCATCGGGGATATCGTCGAGCTGGCAGAGGGTGGGGGTGTCGGCGGTAGCGGTCATGGCACTTGTCTATGGGGTAGGGATGCCCCAAGGTAAAGGGGCCGCACGCATGTCATTGTGCCATACGGATTTTTAACCAATGCGCTTCGTCTTCCCGCCCATCCGCCGCTCGCGCAACCCGCTGGTGCGTATCCTGTCCGTGATTGCCGGATTGGCCGTGGTCGGCGTGTTGCTTGTCTTCGGCACCATCGTGCTGGGCCTGCTCGTGGCCGGCAGTGTCGTGTTCTTTGCCATACGTCAGTGGAAGCTCGCCCGCGCCGGTCATGGCGCACGTGCGGCCGGTCCTTCGGCTGCCAGCCACGCCCACGCCCCTGACGTCCTCGAAGGCGAGTTCACCGTGATCCAGCAGGGCCGTCCGGTCCACCACTGAGGTCTCGCAAGAAGCGGATGGCGACGGCGCGGTCCGCCGCCTACGCTGGTCTCCCATGAAGGAGACCCTCATGAATACCCAGGTCCTGGCCATGCGTTCCCCCACCGACGATGCCCTTGAGCGCGTCCGCGCCGCCCTCGACGCAGGCAGCGGCCCTGCGGATCTCAACAGCCTTGCGGCGATCGCCGGCCTCAGCCCCTCCCATCTGCAACGCGTCTTCCGCCGCCGCTATGGCGTGAGTCCGGCGGAATACGCCCGTGCGCGGCGGTTCGGCCAGTTGCGCGAGGCGCTGCGCGACGGCTCGGCCGTGACCGACGCCGTTTACGAAGCCGGCTTCGGTTCGGGTAGCCGCGTCTACGAGGAAAGCGACCGTCGCCTGGGCATGACGCCCGCCAGTTACCGTGCGGGCGGCGCAGGTGCCTCGATCCGCTACACCACCACCGACACGCCGCTCGGCCGCCTGCTCGTGGCGACCACGGCACGCGGCATCTGCTCGGTCACGCTGGGTGCTGACGATGCCGAACTGGAAGCACGCCTGGCAGATGAATTCCCGCTCGCCGAACGCGAGCGCGTCGATGCCGGCCGTGAGGAATGGCTCGATGCGGTGATCGACCGTGTCACGCGCGACCTGGGCTGGGATATCGACAACGGCCCGGCCATGCCGCCCCTCGATGTCGCTGCTACCGGTTTCCAGTGGCGTGTATGGGAAGCCCTCACCCGCATTCCGCGCGGCGAGACGCTGAGCTATGGCGAACTGGCCCAGAAGCTCGGCATGCCGAAGGCGGCACGCGCCGTCGGCCGTGCCTGTGGCAGCAACCGGCTGGCCTTGCTGGTGCCTTGCCACCGGATCATCCGCGAAGACGGCAACCTGGGTGGCTGGCGCTGGGGCGTGGACATCAAGCAACAACTGCTTGCCATCGAACGTGGCATGAAAGCCGTTCAAGGCTGACCCTCGCAGGTTTCGCTTCCGAAGTTTCCGCGACGACGATATCGTTCCGGATTCGCGCCGCATGACGCGGCGCGGACATCCCTGGATCTCCCCATGTCCGACGCTGCCGTTTCCCCGAACCAGGCGCCCTCCCCGGCGCTCGCCGATCCCCGCTGGCTGGTGCCGCTGTCCCTGCTCGCGATGTATGTGATCTGGGGTTCTACCTACCTGGGCATTCGCTACGCGCTGGAAAGCTATCCGCCGTTCCTACTGGCGGCACTGCGATTCGCCATCGCGGGCACGCTGTTGTTCGTGGTGCTGCGCGTGCGCGGCGTTGCGCTGCCGACGCGTCTTCAGTGGCGCAATGCCGCCATCGTCGGCACCCTGCTGCTCGCGGGTGGCAATGGCCTGGTGTGCTTCGCCGAGCAGTCGGTCAGCTCGGGCATCGCCGCCGTGGCAGTCGCCAGCATGCCGCTATTCGCGGCCGTGTTCTCCAGCCTTTACGGAGAGCGCCCGTCGCGCGGTGAAATGGCCGGACTGTTCCTGGGTTTCGTCGGCGTGGTGGTGCTGAATCTCGGCGCGGGCCTCTCGGGCTCCCCGCTCGGTGCGGCGGCACTCATCGTCGCCGCCATCGCGTGGGCATTCGGTTCGGTGTGGTCGAAGCGCAGGGACATGCCCAAGGGGCCGATGAACACCGCAGCGCAGATGCTCTGCGCGGCCGTCTCGCTGATCATCCTCGGCCTGCTGCACGGCGAAAGCCTGCCAGCGCATCCGAAGTGGAGCGCGACGTTCGCGCTGGGCTACCTGATCGTGTTCGGCTCCATCGTGGCGTTCAGCGCGTATCTCTACGTGCTGAAAACCGTGCGGCCTGCGCTGGCGACCAGCTATGCCTACGTGAATCCGCCCGTGGCCGTGCTGTTCGGCGTGGCGCTTGGCGGCGAGCATGTCGGACCGTTCGACCTGGCCGGCATGGCGATCATCCTGGTAGGCGTAGGCATCATCACGATGATGCGCACCCGCAAAGCCTGACCCCTCTCTGTAGGAGCGCGCCTCGCGCGCGACAGGACGTGCCTCAGCGCTGAGGGAGTGCCCGTCGCGCGCAAGGCGCGCTCCTACAGGTTGTTATTCGGCAAACACCACCGTTACCCGTCCCTCGGTCTGCTTTGATTCGGCACCGATAACGATGCGAACATCCCTGCCAAGACGCGCAAGGCAGTCGAGCATTCGTGTCTCGCTGATGCCACGGAAGTGCCCGCGCAGGAGGCCGGAGAGCTTTGGCTGGGTCATGCCCAGCACGGAAGCCGCCTGCACCTGTGTCCAGCCGCGACGCTCGATGATCTGCGAGATCTTCGTCGCCAGTTGGGCCTTGATGAGCATGTCTTCCGCATGCTCGCCTCCCAGATCGGCGTAAACGTTACCTTCGCTGCGTTGCACGCTGGTCACTGGTGATTCTCCAAGCGCCTTGAATCCGGATTCGTCCACGATATACCTATTTGGGTATAGAAAACATGCAACCCAAAATCTCGATGGTGTCGTGGAATGAAGATGCCGGGATGAGCGGGTGTCCGGGTGGACCACGCCCACGAAATAGTCGGAAAACTTCCAGGCGTGACGCCCGTCCCGATACGGGTTCACGACCCGCTATTTTGAGAATTATTCGATATCCGCCACCCTAAGCCCCGCCTAGCTTCGGCCTCCTTGTGAATGGAGGTGGCTGTGACGGGATCGATCTTTGGCGAGGGCTCACGGGCCCAGCGGGTGAGCATGTGCGTGGCGAGGGCGGCGACGGTATTCGGTATCGCGGCAGCGGCGCTGGCGTCGTGCCAGACCTACGAGGCGGAGGCGGATGACCTGCGGCTGACACCGGCGCGTGAGCTCAACGAATGGGCGCTGTGCGAAGACGAGGGCGGACGCTGGATGCCGCAGGCGAAAGCGTGTGCCGAAGGTGCCCCGCTCGTGGACGAGGGGGCACCATGAGGTTCGTCAGAGTTCGCGCAGGGCCGTGGTGACTGGCAGTCGCGCGGCGCGTACGGCCGGGAACAAGCCACCGATGAAGCCGATGGCCAGCGCCCATTTCACGCCGGTCCAGAGCAAGGCCGCGCTCACGTGGAAGCGGAACACCACCTGGCTGAAATTCGCGCCCAGCGTCGAGGCCGAATAGCCGTTGAAGATGATCCAGACAATGCCCGCGCCGATCACGCCACCGAGCAAGGCCAGCAGCATCGTTTCCAGCATCACCGACACCACCACCGGCACGCCGCGGAACCCAATGGCGCGCAGTGTCGCGATTTCACGGGCACGCGCCTGGATCGCTGCAAACATCGTATTGAGCGCACCGAACACCGCACCGATGGCCATGATGATGCCCACCACGATGCCCACCGCACGCAACACCTTGGTCAAGCCTTCGGACTGCTTGCTGAAATAGTCCTGCGTGGTGCTCACGTCTACCTTCAGGCGCGGGTCGGCCATCAGGTTGGCCTTGAACGCGTCGAACGCCGAGGGCGAATCGAGCAGCACGGTCACGGATTGCACGCTGCTGCCACGGCGATATGCAGAGGCGACGCTCTGCGTATCACCCCACAGTTCGGACTCCAGCGCATCGTGCGATTCGAACGTGCCGACGATGGCCCAGGTCTGCCCCGCGAGACGGATCGACCTGCCGACGTCGAGGCCTTCGAACTGCGCCTTCGCGCCCTTGCCGACGATGAGTTCGCGCATGCCGGGCTGGAACTTCCGCCCTTCCACGATTTTTACCTGCTCGCGTAGCGGCCACACGTCATCGCCCACGCCACGGATGGGCACGTTGGCATCGGCGGACGGATCGCCCTTGCGTGGAAGATTGGCCACGACGACCAGTTCGCTCGATGCGATGGGACGCCCCTGCGCCGATTTCTTCACACCCGGCGCCTGCATCACCACGTTCGCACTGTCGCGGTCGAGCACAGAGTTGAGCTCCGCCTGCGAGCCGCCACGCAACACGATGGCCGTACGGTCGTTGCCGGTGGCACGCAGTGTTTCCGAGAAACCTTCGCCCATGGCAAGCATCGCCACGAGCACACCGACCACGCCCGCGATACCGACCACCACCACCGACGACGAGCCCAGGCGCTGGGTGATCGTGGCCAGGCCCACGGAAGTCACCTGCCAGGTCTGCCGGCCCCGCCGGGTGAGGCCCATCCACAGCACCAACAGCACGGCGATAAGCACCACACCCTGCCAGGGCATCGCGATCCACACGCCAAGAAAGACGGCGACCACCAGCAACATCAGCAAACCGAAACCGAAACGTTTCATGGGTAGGTATCCTTGTCAGCGACCGGCGAGCGCGTCGACGATGTTCAGGCGCATGGCGCGGATAGCGGGCAACGCACCGACCACGGCGCCGATGACCACCATGAGTACGATGCCGAGCACCCAGGTCTGGGTACCGATGGGCGGCAGGTTGAGCATGCCGCCGCTGCCCTTGGCGACGATGGGCACCAGCACGGCGGCAAGACCCAGTCCGATCACGCCCCCCAGCACGAGCAGAAGCACGCCCTCGGCCAGCACCATGCCAAGCACGCTGCCGCTGGAGAAACCGATGGTCTTCAGCACGGCCAGCTCGCTGGTGCGCTCACGCACGGCCTGCGCCATCGTGTTGCCGGTGAGCAGGATCAGGGTGAAGAACACGGCGCCCATGATGGCGGAGACGATGAGGCCGATATCGCCCAGCTGCTTCGCGAACGATGCGTTGAAAGCCTGCTCGGTCTGCGTCTTCGTCTCGTGGTCGGAGTTTGCCGAAAGCGCATCGATGGCCTTGGCCACGCGGTCCGCCTGATCGGGCGAGGTGAGCTTCACCACATACCAGCCCACGGTCGAGCCCAGGCTGCGGTAGGCATTGGCGTCCTGGAAATACTTGTAGTGGAAGAGGAACTGCTGGTCGGTGCCGTTGGCTGCACCCTTTGCCGGGGTGTAGATGCCCACGATGTCGAAAGGCCAGGTCTTGTCGCCGTTGCGCTGCGGGAAGATCGTCGATTGCAGCGGGATCTTGTCGCCCACCTTCCAGCCATAGCGCTTCGCCAGTGCAGCGCCCACGATGGCACCCGTGCGGGTGTTCTCGAACACCTTGCGCTGGTCGGCCGGCAGTTCGATCTCCTTGTAGAGATCCAGGTAGTTGTCGCTGACGGCGAAGCTGAGCACGAAGTTCTTCGGGTCCTGGTAAACGCCACCGAACCAGTTCGCATGGCCTACCGAGGCCACACCGGGAATCGCTTCCATGCGTGTGGTGAGGCTGGCGGGCAGCGACTGGATGATCGAATAGCGCGAGGTGGTTACCAGGCGATCCACGCCCGCCACGCTATCGCCCGACGAGAATGCGGCGCGGGTGGCGTCGAGCATGCCGAACAGCAGGAAGGCGGCCAGGATCGACACCAGGGTAAGGAAGGTACGCGATTTGCGGCGGAACAGCGCCGCCCATATGAGGTGCAGGTATTTCATGCAGGCATCCTCCGCGTCAGGCCGTCACTTGTTCGACGAGGGTGCCCTTGTCGAGGTGCAGCGTGTGGTTGGCGTACTCGGCGGCCTTGGGATCATGGGTGACCATCACGATGGTCTTGCCGTGTTCGCGATTGAGTTCGCGCAGCAGGCCGAGAATGTCTTCCGCCGACTGACGGTCGAGGTCGCCCGTGGGTTCGTCGCAGACCAGCAGCGTGGGATCGGAGACGATGGCTCGTGCAATGGCGACACGCTGCTGCTGGCCGCCGGAGAGTTCCGATGGCTTGTGCGAGGCACGCTCGGACAAACCCACCAGTTGCAGCGCGACAGACGCATTCTGCCTGCGCTGCGATGCCGACAGCTTCGTCAGCAACAACGGCAGTTCCACGTTGCGCTGCGCACTCAACATGGGCATGAGGTTGTAGAACTGGAACACGAAACCGACATGTGCGGCACGCCACTTCGCCAGGGCACCGCTGCCGAGGCGGTCGATACGCTCGCCCGCCACGCTGAGGCTGCCGCCGGTCGGGGTATCGAGACCGCCGATGAGGTTGAGCAAGGTCGTCTTGCCCGAACCGGACGGCCCCATCAGCGCGAGGAAGTCGCCTTCCTCGATGCTCAGGTTCACGCCATGCAGTACTTCGACTTTCTGCCGGCCGCGTTCGTAGGTCTTGGAAAGATCCTGGATGTCGATCAGGGTGGCCATCGTGGGTGTCTCCGTACGTGTCAGGGCGAGGTGGATGAGCTGGCGACGCGCACGGCGGCACCATCGGCGAGCGAATCGGAAGGCGAGACGATCACGGTGTCGCCGGCGGCGATGCCTTGCGATACCAGGCGCGGATCGCCATCCGGGCGGACAGTGACGTCGTTACGCCTGGCGTGATCGGCGGACACGGTGAACACCACCTCGCGTCCATCGCGACGGGCCACGGCGGCGGCAGGCACGAACACACCCTTTGGCGTTTCGCTGGCCACCGGAGCGCGTTTTTCCAGGAAAGACACACGAACGCCCATGTCCGGCACGATGCGCGCATCGCGGCTTTCCAGCGCCACGCGCACCTTCACGGTGGCCTTGCCGCGATCCGCGGCCGGCACGATCGCGATCACATGGGCGGGAATCTTCCAGTCCGGATAGGCGTCGAGTACGGCTTCAGCAGCCATGTCCGGCTGTACGCGGCCGATATAGGCCTCGTTGACGTCCACGTCGATTTCCAGCGAGCCCATGTCCACGATGGTGCCGACGCCGGTACGGGTGAAGCCGCCACCGGCCGACAGCGGCGACACGATCTCGCCCACCTGCGCGGCCTTGTCGGTAATCACGCCATCGAAGGGCGCACGCACGATGGTGTAGTCGAGATTGACCTGCGCCACGCCCACCTGCGCATCGGCCGCAGCGGCCTGGCGGCGGGCCGTCTGCACCTGGGCACGATACGTATCGGCCTGGGTACGGGTCTGCTCGGCCGCCTGCTTCGATACGAGCCCGCGCCCGACGAGAGCGTCCTGGCGATCCGCGTCACGCAGCGCCTGGGTCAGCTGGGCCTCGTTCTGGGTCACCGTGGCATGGGCGGCGGCGGCATTGGCCTGGGCCGACTGCAGGCCGGCACGCAGTGCGTTGTCTTCCAGCCGAGCCAGCACCTGGCCCTTGGTCACCCGGTCGCCCTCCTCGATCAGCACCTCGGTCAGCGTGCCGGTGATCTGCGCGGAAACGGTGGCCTGGCGGCGGGCGGTGACATAGCCCGTGGCCTGGAGCACGGCACCGGCTTCAGCGGCAGCTGCCGGCGCCATCGCCGTGGCGGTGTGCACTTCGACGGGACGCTTTGCCATGAAGGCCCAGGCCGCACCGCCCAGAAGGAGCACGGCGACGACCACGCCGGCCACGACCAGCGCGGTACGCCCACCGCGACCACCGCCGTTTCCGTGCGCCTCCCGGTGCGACTTGTCGATCTTCAGCTGCCTCAGCAGCTCGGCATTCGAATTCATGTCCCCTTGTCCCCGATACGCTCCTGGCATGGCATGATCATGCGATCGGGGGGCCTCGCGAACCATTTCCGGCCATCAGCCATCGGTCGTGACAGGTGTCATGCGGCCTTTGCTAACCTACGGCCATGAATACCGTCATCCCTTCGCCGGCCCAGCCGAGCCTTCCCGTCGCCGGGCGCTCCGAGCGCTTTCCTGTCCGCCGCATCTTCTGCATCGGCCGCAATTACGCCGATCACGCGAAGGAGATGGGCGCCACCGTCGACATGTCGAACCCGATGTTCTTCACCAAGCCGGCCGATGCCGTGGTGACCGATGGCGCCGACGTGCCCTACCCCTCGGCCACCAGCGATCTGCACCACGAGGTGGAGATGGTGGTGGCACTGGGTGCCGGTGGCTCGGACCTGACCGAGGCGCAGGCCGCCGGGCTCGTGTGGGGCTATGGCGTGGGCCTGGACCTCACCCGCCGCGACCTCCAGGCGCAGGCCAAGGCCAAGGGTGCCCCGTGGGACGTCGCCAAGGGCTTCGATCATTCCGCCCCGGTGTCGGCCATTGTCCCCGCCACCGAGGTCCGTCCCACGGCGGCCACCCGCATCACGCTGGAAGTGAACGGCACCGTGCGCCAGGACGCCACGCTGGGCGACATGCTGCTCGACGTGCCGGCCATCCTCTCCCACCTGTCGCGCCTGTTCGAGCTGAAGGCCGGTGACCTCGTCTTCACCGGCACCCCGGCGGGCGTATCGGCCATCGTGCGCGGCGACCGTTTTCGTGCGACCCTCGAAGGCGTCACCACGCTCGAGGGGCGCGTGAGCTGACTTCGCGGACCACTGACATCCGGGTGGGTAGTTTCCACCTACGACGCAACATCAAGAGAAGGAGACACAACCGATGAGTTTCGTCGCGGAATTCAAGAAGTTCGCCCTGCGTGGCAATGTGATCGACCTGGCGGTCGGTGTGGTGATCGGTGCGGCGTTCGGCAAGATCGTCACTTCGCTCGTCGACAACATCATCATGCCGCCCATCGGCTGGTTGATCGGCGGCATCGACCTGTCGCAGTGGAAGTGGGTGCTCAAGCCGGCCGATGCCGCCACCAAGACCGCCGAAGTGGCGATCCAGTACGGCGTGTTCGTGAACGTGCTGATCCAGTTCGTCATCATCGCCTTCGCGATCTTCCTGGTGGTCAAGGGCATCAACAAGCTCACCCGCCGCGAGGAAGACAAGCCGGCCCCGCCGGCAGCGGACGTGGTGCTGCTGCAGGAAATCCGCGACCTGCTGAAGCAGCAGAACCGCACGCCCTGATTCAACGCCTTCGCGATCCTGATCGCGAACACGCTCCTACTCCTGTAGGAGCGCGCCTTGCGCGCGACCGTGGGCACGTATCCATTGATGGTTGCCGTATCACCGGTCGCGCGCGAGGCGCGCTCCTACATGACCTTTGGCCTACTCAAGGCCGCACCCCCGGCGCAATAATCAGATCTTTCCGTCCCCGGGGGTCATCATGCGTCACACCTTCCGCCTGCACGCGCTTGCCGCGTGCCTTGCGTTTGCCTTTTCCGCCCATGCCGCCGGCAAGGACACCACCATTCCGGAGAAGGCCATCGCCGCAGCGACTACGCTGCGCGACAAGGCCATGAACGACAACACCGGCTATGACTTCGTGGCCGGGCTCACCACCGAAGTGGGTGCGCGCCTGGCCGGCAGCGAAGCCGACAAGCGTGGCGTCGACTGGACCATCGCGAAGTTCAAGGCGATGGGCTTCGACAAGGTGTACACCGAAAAGGTCAGCTATCCGCTTTGGGAGCGCCACAGCGAGCACGCGGCCATCGTCGCGCCGTTCCCGCAGGCGCTGTATGTCACGGCGCTCGGCTACTCCGCAGGCACGCCGCAGGGTGGACTTACCGCCGAAGTCGTAGGCTTCGATACGCTCGATGCGCTGAAGGCCGCTGACCCGGCCACGGTGAAGGGCAAGATCGTCTACGTCAGCACGCATATGGCGCAGCAGAAGGACGGCCATGACTACGGCATGGGTTCGGCCACGCGCACGCGCGGCCCGGTGCTTGCCGCGAAGATGGGTGCCGCTGCCTACCTGCTGCGCTCGGCCGGTACCGATCCGCACAGCCGTACGCCGCATACCGGTGTCACCGGCTTCACCGATCCGAAGGATGCGATCCCGGCTGCCGCGCTGTCGCTTCCCGATGCCGACCAGCTCGAACGCGTGTTAAAGGAAGGCAAGCCCGTCACGCTGAAGCTGGACCTCGATGTCGGCTTCAAGGGCATGTACGAAGGTACCAACGTCATCGCCGAAGTCACCGGTCGCAAGCATCCGGATGAAGTCGTCGCCATTGGCGGACACCTGGATTCCTGGGACCTCGGCACGGGCGCCATCGACGACGGTGCAGGCGTGGCCATCGCCGCCGCTGCCGCGAAACTCATCAAGGACATGCCGCAGCGGCCTGATCGCACGATTCGCGTGATTGCGTTTGCGAACGAGGAAATGGGCCTGTGGGGTGGTCATGCCTATGCCGATGCGCATGCGAAGGACGTGGCGAAGTTCCAGCTGGGTACCGAGTCCGACTTCGGTGCGGGACGCATCTGGCGCATGACGGCATCGGTGAAGCCGGAAGCGCGTGGCGCCATCGCGCAGATTGCCAAGGTGCTGGAACCGATCGGTGTTGCCTACGATCCAGGCAAGCCGGGCGGTGGTGGCTCGGACCTCTCGCAGATGCATGCCAAGGGCATGGCGGCATTGTCGCTGACGCAGGACGGCACCGATTACTTCGATTACCACCACAACGCGAACGATACGCTGGACAAGATCGATCCGAAGGCGCTTGCACAGAATGTGGCGGTGTATGCGACGTTCGCGTATCTCGCGGCGCAAGCGGATGGCAATTTCGGTTCGGCACCGGGCGCGTTCGCCAACGACGGCGCACACGACTGACCATTAACGATCAACACCCTGTTGTAGGAGCGCGCCTCGCGCGCGACCGGTGATACGAGGGGTGTCAACATCCCCGTAGCACCGGTCGCGCGCAGGCGCGCTCCTACATGGGGGCATGACTCGTCCACAACGGCTGTCGCAATTGCGCCGCTGTTGTAGGAGCGTGCTTGCGCGCGACCGGTGATACGGAAGGATGCCGTATTCCCGCCTACCGGTCGCGCGCAAGGCGCGCTCCTACAGGGATAGATGGCCGCGGTATCGGCGCATCAATGATTCGGCAGCGGCTCGCCTTCTACCTGCTTCGGCGCCAGGCGCTCTTGCAGGCGATTCATGTACAGGTAGATCACGGGTGTGAGGTAAAGCGTCAGGATCTGCGACACCACCAGGCCGCCCACCACGGCAAGACCCAGCGGGCGACGTGTCTCCGCGCCCGCGCCGATACCCAGTGCAATCGGCAACGTACCCGCAAACGCCGCCATCGTCGTCATCATGATCGGACGGAAACGCACGCGACAGGCTTCATAGATTGCATCGAACGGCGATACCGTGCCATCGCGCTGATGCTCCAGGGCGAAGTCGATCATCATGATCGCGTTCTTCTTCACGATACCCACCAGCATCACGATGCCAACGAAGGCGAACAGGTCGAGCGATGCGTGGAAGATCACCAGCGTCAGCAACGCCCCCACGGCCGCCGCTGGCAGGCCGGAGAGAATCGTGAGTGGATGAATGAAGCTCTCGTACAGGATGCCCAGCACAAGGTAGATCACGAACACGGCCAGCAGGAGCAGCAGGCCCATGCCCTTCACTGAATCCTGGAAGGCCTGCGCCGTGCCTTGCACACTGCCGCTCAGTGTCGCGGGAAGCTTCATTTCGGTAGTGGCGCGATCGATGCTCTGCACCGCATCGCTCAGCGACACACCCGGTGCCAGATTGAACGAAACAGTGACCGCCGGCAGCTGGCCCTGGTGATTCACCGTGAGCACCTGCGGCCTGCGCTCGAAACGAGCGACCGTATTGAGCGGCACCAGCTTGCCGGTATCCGAGGTCACATAAAGCTTCGACAGCACGGCAGGGTCATCCTGCATGCGGCGTTCCACCTGAAGGATCACCCAGTACTGCGTGGCCGAGCCATAGATCGTGGAAATCTGGTTCTCGCCGAACGCGGTACCGAGCGCGGTCTGCACCTGCTCCATCGTGAGGCCCAGCGGCGCCAGCTTGTCGCGGTTGACCGTGACGACCATCGAGGGGCTGTTGAGGTCGAGATCCGTGGTGACGTCCTGGAAGCCCGGAAGCTTCTGAAACGCCGTGACCAGCTTGCCCGACCAGTCATAAAGCGCGTGCAGATCGGTGGACTGCACCGTGTACTGGTATTGCGCCTTCGACTGGCGGCCGCCCACCTGGATGGCGGGTGGATTCTGGATATAGGTGCGGATACCCGGCACCTCGGCAAACTTGTGCCGCAGCTCCTGGATGATCTCGTCCGGCGTGGTGTGCCCGCGCTCATCGGCAGGTTTCAGGCGTAGCAGGATCGATCCGGAATTGATCGTTGCGCGCGCACCACCGGCGCCCACGCTCGACATATAGCCTTCGATGTTCGGATCGTTGCCGGCGATTTCCGCCAGCATCTGCTGGCGCGCGGACATGGCCGAGAAGGAGATATCGGTCGGGCCTTCGGTGGTAACACGCAGCTGGCCGCTGTCACCGGCAGGGATGAAATCCTTCGGCGTCACCATGAAGAGCACGGCCGTGGCGGCAAGGCTCAGGAAGAACACGGCCACCACCGTCAGCGGGTGGCGCATGCACCAGCCCAGTGTGCGTGTATAGCCATTCGTGAGCGCGCTGAATCCCTTGTCGAACCACACCACGATGAAGCTGCGCTTGTCGTGGTCGTGCGCCTTGACGAAACGGCTGCACAGCATCGGCGTGAGCGTGATCGAGACGAAGCCCGAGATCAGGATCGACACGCTGATGACCACGGCAAACTCGTGGAACAGGCGACCGACAATGCCGCCCATGAACATCACGGGGATGAACACTGCCACCAGGGAGAGTGTCATCGAGAAGATGGTGAAGCCGATTTCACTGGCGCCCTTCACGGCCGCATCGAAGGGTTTTTCACCCATTTCGATATGACGCATGATGTTTTCCAGCATCACGATGGCATCGTCCACCACGAAACCCACCGCCAGCGTCAACGCCAGCAAAGACAGGTTGTCGAGGCTGTAGCCCAAGGCGAACATCGCGCCGAACGTGCCCAGTACCGAGATAGGCAACGCCACGGCAGGAATCAGCGTGGCCGAGGCATTGCCGAGGAACAGGTAGATCACCGCCACCACGAGGATGCCGGCCAGGATCAGCGTGAACTGCACGTCGGCCACCGATTCGCGGATGGACACCGAGCGGTCGTACATCACGTCAAGCTTCACCGACGGCGGCAGCGTTTCCGAGAAGGCCGGCAGCAGGGCCAGGATGCGATTGACGGTTTCCACCGTGTTGGCACCGGGCTGGCGCTGGATGGCAAGGGTGATCGCGCGATGGCCGTTGAACCAGCTGGCCTTCTGGTCGTCCTGCACGCTGTCACGCGGCACGGCGATATCGGACAGGCGAATGGGCGCGCCGTTGCGATACGCCACTACCACCTGGTTGTAATCGGCCGCGCGCATGAGCTGGCCATCGGAGCGGATGGACAGTAGCTGGCGCTTGCCGTTGAGCGAACCGGTGGCCTTGTTGACGTTGGCCGCGGCGATCGCCTGGCGCATCTGGTCCACGCCGATGCCCGTGGCCGCGAGGCGATCCGGATCGACCGCGATGCGCACCGCGTACTTCTGCGAGCCGTAGACATTCACCTGCGCCACGCCATCGACCATGGACAGACGCTGCGCCAGCTCCGTTTCGGCGTAGTCGTCCACCGTGGAAAGCGGCAGCGTGGACGACTGCATGGTGAGGAACAGGATCGGTGCATCCGCCGGGTTCACCTTGCGATAGGTGGGCGGCGTGGGCATGTCCTGCGGCAATTGGCGCTGTGCGGCGGAGATGGCGGCCTGCACGTCCTGCGCGGCGCCGTCGATGCTGCGATCAAGCGCGAAGGTGACCGTGATCGTGGTGGAGCCCAGCGAACTGGACGAGGTCATCGAGTCGATGCCCGCGATGGTGGACAGCTGCGCTTCCAGCGGCGTGGCAACCGAGGATGCCATCGTCTCCGGCGACGCGCCCGGCAGGCTCGCGCTGATGTTGATCGTGGGGAAGTCCACGTTCGGCAGTTCGTTGACGGGCAGCTTCGGGTACGCGGCCAGGCCGAAGATCACCAGCGCCGCCATCAGCAGCGTGGTCATCACGGGCCGGCGGATGCAGAGTTCCGGCAGATTCATGCGCGGACCCTCAGGCCTTGTCGAGGCGCACGCGCGCGCCGTCCACGAGCAGCATCTGGCCTTCGGTGACCACGCGTTCGCCGCCTTGCAGGCCCTTGTCGATCACGACCCGGTTGCCCGAGGCGGCACCCGTGGTAACGGTGCGCTGCTCCACCGTGTTGTCCGGCTTTACCACGAAGACGAAACTGCCCGAGGTGGAGCTCTGCAAAGCCACGACGGGAACGCTTACGACATCGGCAAGTCGCGTGGTCGGCAAGGTGACTTCGGCGAACTGGCCCGGCGTGAGGCGACCATCCGCGTTGACGAAGCGACCCTTGAGGACGATGGTGCCGGTGGTGGTATCCACGGCGTTGTCGATGAATTCCAGCTCGCCCTGCAAGGGACCGCTGGTGTCGCCCGGTACGTGCGCTTCCACCGGAAGCGTGCCGCGTCGCGCACTTGCGCGTACGGCGGACAGGCCATCCTCGGGAATGGCGAAGGCCACGCGGATGGGGTCCACTTCGTTGAGCACGACGATATCGGTGGTGTCCGCGCTCAGCGTCGCGCCGGGATAGGCCAGCGGCGCACCCGTGATGCCATCGAACGGCGCGGCAATGGTGGTGAAGTCGAGCTGCACCTGCGCGGCACGCACGGCGGCGCGATCGCTTTCGAGATTGGCTCGCGCCACGCCGAGATTGGCCTTGTAGAGATCGTAGTCGGCACGACTGACGAAACCCTTGCCGAGCATGTTCTGGTAGCGCTCCAGGTCGGCCTCGGCCTTTACGAGCGACGCCTCGTCACGGGCGACATTGCCCTTGGCGGCATCGAGGGCAGCCTTCAGCGGACGCGGGTCCACCTGCGCGAGCAGGTCGCCCTTCTTCACATGACTGCCCGGCGTAAACGCCAGACGCTCAAGCTGGCCGTTCACGCGCGAGCGCACGTTCACGGTGGAATAGGCCTCGGCACGGCCGATGACCTTCAGCGAGAGATCGATTTCCCCGCGTGTGGCGAGATCCGTGGTGACCGGCACGCCGGCCTGCGCCTGTGCTGTCTTGCCCTTGGTCTGCACGTCCTTGCTTCCGGCGTCGTGGCGCCAGATACCCGCCGCCACGGCGGCCACGGCCACGAGGCCTACGACGAGGACGAGTTTCTTCCCTGGGGATCGCTGCATGAGTGCTCCGGCCGACTCCACCTGGATCGGTCGCCGCGCGGGGACGCGGACATGTTTTTGGGTCGGACAACCTTATAGCGAACGGTTGCCCGGCGATTCGGTTGACCCGGGGCCTCAGCCTTCCTCGGCCGGACCGTCGAGACCCTGCAGATTCTCCTTCATGCGGTTGAGAACCGCGAGTGTCGTCTGCAGGTCTTCCATCGCAATACCTTCCACGGCGTCCTTGCGGAGGCCTTTGGCGATGTCTTCCATGTCGTCGATGATGCCCCGGGCCTGCTCGGTGTCGTGCAGGCGCCAGGCGCGGCGATCCTTCGGATCGGCGCGACGTTCGACGAAGCCGGCCGCCTGGAGGCGGTCGATGACGCGGCCCACCGCGATGGGCTCCATTTCCAGCCGCTCGGCCAGTTCGTTCTGGCGCATGCCCGGCGTGCGGTGCAATGCCTTGAGCGCCCGCCACTGGGCACGGGTCAGGCCGAACTTCACCGCCCGCCGGTCAAAATGCTTGCGGAAAAGCAGGGTGACGTCGTTGATCAGGTAGGCGAACGAGATATCTTCAACTTTGAGCTGGTCGACCATAAACCTTCATAAGGACGGCGCGGCGGGAAACCCCATCCTAGCGGTTTGACACGCGGTCGTCACAGTAAAAAACACCCATGAACATCCACTTGCTCGAAACGGACATCACAACCCTGAACGTCGGTGCCGTCGTGAATGCGGCCAACGAAACCCTGCTGGGCGGAGGTGGGGTCGACGGTGCCATCCACAGGGCGGCGGGAAGCGCGCTTCTGGCGGCCTGCCGGGCTTTGCCGGAGGTTTCGCCGGGCGTGCGCTGCCCGACCGGCGAGGCCCGTATCACCGGCGGTTTCGGGCTTCCTGCCGGCCATGTGATCCACACCGTGGGCCCTGTCTGGCATGGCGGATCGAGCGGTGAGGCGGAATTACTGGCCGCCTGTTATCGGAATAGTCTCAAACTCGCCCATGAGCACGGTATCCAGAGCATCGCCTTTCCCGCCATCAGTACGGGGGTGTATGGATATCCGCTGGAAGCCGCCACGGCCATCGCCGTGAAAGCCGTCCAGACGGCCGAATGGCAACCGGCCGAGGTGACCTTCTGTACGTTCGGCGCGGCGGCCACCGACGCCTATCGCGCCGCGCTGGGCCAGCCTGCTCAGCGCGGATAAAGCGGCGGCAAAAGGTCATCCGGACCAGCACCTGCCGGCGGCGCCCAGTCGAAGCCACCGGTGAACGCGACGCGGAGGGGCTCCTCCTGCCAGGTGCCACCGGCGAACCGGGTCTTCTGCAAGGCGGCGATCGCCTCTCGCTGCGGCCCCGGACGCAAAGCGGCCGACAGAGCGCCGACCGACCGGATTCCCGGCCGCACCGTGCGCGCCCAGGCCAGCAACGCCTGCTCCACGATGGCCGGATCCCCCGATAGCGTCGCCTTCAGGAAGGCCTGTTTCGCCGGGCCTTCGCGCACAGGCTCCTGACCGGACGCTGCTGGGCCACCCTTTGCCGGACGGGCCCGGCGTGCACGCCAGATCCACGCAACGAGGGTCAGCAGCCACAGTGCCAGCACGCCGAAGAACGCCCATCGCCACCAGGGCGGTGACGTGGCCGGAGCCGGCGTCGTTACGGGACTCGCGACAGGCGATACATCGCTGGATGGTTGCGGCAGCACGCTTTTCGGCGAGGTTGCCTGCGAACCCGTAGCCGCCACGATCTGGAGATCGCGCGCTGGCAGCGTCGCCACTTCCGGCTTATCGGTGACGACATTCCACCAGTGCAGCGTGGTCTCGGGAATGTGCAGCGTGCCGGGGCGTGTCGGCACCACGGCGAAACTCTGCTGCCGACGCCCGGTCACCCATGCACCACTGCTGCTGCCACCGGTAACCGGTTTGTCCGGATAGACGTCCGCACCATCGAGCTTCGGCAGGGACAACGCAGGCAACGCTTCGAACGGCATGCCAGTGGCATCCAGGCGCATGGTGAGCGTCACCGGCTGCCCCACCGTGCCCTTGCCATCGGCCGGCATGCCGTCGATCGACAGTGTGAGCGCACGTGCGGGAATCCATGCACCGTCCGCTGCTGCCGACGGCCGCGTCTTCACTTCGACGCGCACCTTGTCGGCAACGGCATTCACCGGATCGCCGGCCCCGAAGAAGGAGCCCGCGTCGTTCGGGTCCACCGCCGTTCCCTGGAACGTGGGCGGCTGGATCTCCAGCGTGCCCGCATGCTGGGGAAAGATCGCGTAATGGCGTTCCACTACGTTGAAGCGGCGTCCGCCGCGCATCGTCTGGTAGTTGGCGTCCTGGCCGACACGGCGTATTTCCGCGCCCTCGGCGGCCGGGTCGCCCAGCTGGCCATCGGCCAGGTTCACGGCGAAATAGAGGCGCAACGTGTAATCGATCTGCTGCCCGACATAGGCCTGTGCAGGATCAGCCTTGCCTTCAAGCGCAATGGGGCGATCAGCCGCGGCCGGGCCGCCCTGATCGGACGCCTGTACGTCCAGTCCGAGCGGCTGCGTCTTGCGTGAGCCTACCTGCAACGCCGGCACCGTGAGGTGGCCTTCGTGGCGGGGACGCAGGGCGATGCCGAGGATGTTGTGTGCCTCGCGCTGTCCGTTGACGATGCTGAGCGAGTGGTTGGTCGATGTACCCAGCACGATGAAGTCGCCCATCAACGGCGACAGGTCCGGCGTGCCGGCATCGTCTTCGCCCATCTCGATGTTGAGCGTCACTGTCTCGCCCATGCCCACCTTGCTGCGGTCGAGCGATGCCGTCGGCCCGGCGGACTGCGCCAGGGCGAGCATCGGCCACAAGGCCAGCAAGGGGAGGTATCGCATACCACGCATCGTCATTCCTCCGGCTCCGCAACGCCCTGCCGACGCTGGTACTCGAGCATGAATTTCCGTCGCAACAGGCCACCCGGATCATCGGGCACGCGCATCAGCGCGCGCCGCACGTCGGCGGGAAGCTTCGACGAACCATCGTCCTGGGACAGCGTGCCAAGGTCGTGTTCCCTGTCGCCGCCGTCCTTTCCGTCCTTGCCTTGCTGGCCCGCGAGTGCCTTGTCCATCTGGTTTTTCAGGGCGGACTGCGCCTGCTCGGCCTGCGCGCGTTCGGCGGCGGACTTCTGCGCGGGGTCGCCTTGCGGCGCCTCTCCCTTGCCCTGATCCTTGCCACGATCGCTGCCCTCGCCTTCGCCGGCCTTGTCCTGGGAGCCCTGCTGGCCGGCCTTGTCTTCGCCGCCCTTGTCACCCGATGGCTGGCCGCCCTGCGAACCCTGGTCGCCCTTCTGCGAATCCTGGCCCTGGTTCTGGTTCTCGCCCTTGTCCTTGGGATTCTGCTGGCCCTGGCCGCCGCCACCGCCCTTCTTGTCGTTCTTCGTATTCTTGTCGTCCCTGGGCTCCTGCTGCTTCATGAAGTCTTCCACGGACTTCTTGTTGGCCGCCGCATCGGCATTCGCAGGGTTGGCCTTCAGCGCGCGGTCGTAGGCAGCCACGGCATCTTCGTAACGCTGCTGTTTCGCCAGCGCATTGCCCAGGTTGTATTGCGAGTCGCTATCCGTGCCGTGGGTGAGCGCAGCCTCAGCCGCTGCATAGTCTCCTGCGCGATAGGCTGCCGCACCACGCAGGCCCGGATTGTCGGCCAGGGCCTGCGCGCGTTTCGCATCGCCTGAGGCCAGCGCATTCTGTGCCTGCTGGTCGCGCGTGCGGAACAGGTCGGTGAGTCCATCCGCGCGCGCCGGAGACAGCGGCAGGATGGCGAGCGCCAGCAGGAGCAACCAGCCACGACGAAATGCCAGGGCCACCAGCGGCAATAAGGGGATGAGCAGCCAGGGACCGCGATCCTGCCATTGCCCGGACGTAG
Source organism: Luteibacter anthropi (assembly GCF_023699965.1). Classification (NCBI taxonomy): domain Bacteria; kingdom Pseudomonadati; phylum Pseudomonadota; class Gammaproteobacteria; order Lysobacterales; family Rhodanobacteraceae; genus Luteibacter; species Luteibacter anthropi. Next base: position 2,223,564 of record NZ_CP077072.1, on the reverse strand, counting down.
CGCCGTCGACAGCCTTGCCGTCATCGTCGCCGTGCAGCATCGTCGCCAGCGTGGCGACATCCGAGCCGTCGGCCGATACGGGCACATAACGACCGCCACCGGCAGCGGCCAGGGCTGATAGCGATGCATCGTCGCGCTGCGCCATCACCACGGCACCCTGCGCATCCTTGAGGAAGCCACCGTCGTCACTGGCGATGGGACCGCCACGCGTGGTGCCGATACCCAGCACGGACACCCGGTTGCCTGCGCTGCGTGCCCGGCGCGCGGCGGCATGGGCCGCATCATTCGCATGATCGGTCACCAGCACGATGGAACCACCGCGGATGTCGGCACGATGGATCAGGGCGGCCGCCATGTCGATGGCCTTGGCCGGATCGTCACCGCCAACCGGCAGTGTGTCGGGCGCCAGTGCAGACAGCAGGTCGTCGACGCTATGCGCATCGGTGGTCAGCGGCGCCACCATGAACGGCTCACCGGTATAGGCCACCAGCGCGTTCATGCCATCGCGGTTGGCGGTATAGAGCTCGCGCACCTTGTAGCGTGCGCGACTGAGACGGTCGGGCACGATGTCATGCGAAAGCATGTGTTGCGACATCGAGACCACCACGACCTGCGCGGCATGCTCGGCGAACAGTTGCTGCGTCTGCCGGTTCCAGGTGGGGCCGGCCAGGGCCAGCACGGCCAGTATCGCCGCCGAAACGAAGGCCGCGACCGGGCCACGCGAAGAACCCGGCTTGCCGTCGAGCAGATAAGGCAACAGCGCCGGATCGGCCAGCTTCGTCAGCACATGGGTGCCTCCGGAGCGCCGCGACACCAGCCAGCCAAGAACGGGTACCAGCACCAGCAGCCACAGCCAGCGCGGCTCGATGAAATGGAACGCACCGAAGAACGCACTCATGCCGTGGTCCTCCGGCCGAGATATCGCGGCACCGCGGCGAGGGCCAGCAGCAGCAACGAAGCCAGAAGAGGCCAGCGGAACAACTCATAACGCGGGCGCAGCGATGCGCCTTGTTGCGGCACGGGTTCCAGCGAGTCGATCTCGCGATAGGCCTGCGCAAGCTGGTTGGTGTCGGTCGCACGGAAGAAGCGCCCGCCGGTTTCATTGGCGATATCGGTGAGCATGCTGACGTCGAGGTCCGCCGACGGATTCACCACGCGGGAGCCAAAGAAATCCGGCACGCGCATCGCCGTGGCACCGATGCCAATCGTGTAGATGCGCACGCCGGCCGCTTTCGCTGCACGTGCCGCTTCACGCGGTGCGATCGAACCGGCGTTGTTCACGCCATCGGTCAGCAGCACGACGACGCGCGCCTGCTCGGGCATGTCGGCCAGACGCTTCACCGCCACCGCAAGCGCATCGCCGATGGCGGTCTCGCGTCCGGGAAGGCCAACGACAGCCTCGTGCAATTGTGCACGCACCGCGTCGAGGTCGTAGGTGAGTGGTGTGACCAGATATGCCTGTGTACCAAAGAGGATGAGGCCCAGTTCGTCGCCGACGCGGCGATCAATAAAGTCGCCGGCGATGGCTTCCACGGCGGCAAACCGGGTGACCGTGCGACCAGCCAGCTCCATGTCGTCCAGCGACATGCTGCCCGACAGGTCGACCGCCAGCATCGTGGCGCGGCCGCTGCGATGCTGCGGCTCGGGTGGGCCCAGTCGCTGCGGCCGCGCCGCCGCGACGACGAGACAGATCCAGGCGAGCACCAGTAGAACCGTCGCCGCGAAGGGGGCCCGACCGAGCGGGCCCTGCGACAGGGCGAGACCAGGATGCGGAAGATTGAGCGCCTGCGCGGGTTTCACCGGTCGCAACACATGCCTCAGCAACCACGGCAGCGGCAGCGCCGCGAACAACCACGGCCAAGCGAATTCAGGCAGGGACATGCGAGGCCCTCCCCTGCGAGCGTGGCTGGCGACGCAGCGCGGTACGTATCCATGCTTCGACATCGCGGGATGTGGCTTGCACATCGAGAGCGACGTTGGGTCGATACATGGCCGTATCCAACGCAGCCAGCCGATCTGTCGGGACCTTCGGACCATAAAGTGCCAGCACGCCACGCCATGCATCACCGGAAAGCGTGACGCTGCGGGAATCGCGCGTGCGTGCCACGCGGCGAAGCAGCTGGCTGGCCGCGGTGGCGAAGGCAGCGGTATCGCCGTCGCGCGCATGCTGATCGCGCGCACCATGCAGCTCCGCGAGCACGTTGTCGACCTGCCGCCGCCATGCGCGACGACGGCGCAACAACAGCGCCACGGCGATCACGACGATGACCAGCAGCGCGGCGAGCACCCACCAGCCCGGCGCCAGCGGCCACCATGCGGGGACGTGGGGAACGTGGATATCCCTGAGTTCAGGAGCCTTCGGCGGCATCACATGGCCCTCGTGGTGCCGAGCAACGCAACCACGGCATCGAGCGGATCGGCCGTGGTATCGAGCGTGCGATGACGAAGGCCGAGCGACGAGGCCAGCGTATCGATGCGATGGCGTCCTTCGCCCAGCGAGCGGAGGAAGTCGGCACGCTGCCGGTCGCCGTAAAGCGCAACATCGAAATGTGCGCCGCGATGAGCGAAGGGGTAGCGTCCTGCCGGCGGCTCGGCCATCTCCAGCGGATCGGCCACGACCAGCACGGATACCTCCGCCTTGCCCACCAGCCCCAGCATGCGGCCGCGCGAAGCGTCGTCGATGCAGAAGCCGTCCGTGACCACAAGCACGCGCGAAGCGCCATGCATCAGCCGCCCGGCGCGTTGCAGTGCCGCCGAAAGCGATTCGTCGTCGCCCTGGGGCAACGCATCCCACGCGGCGATGGCACCGGCCACGGCCAGCGCGCCGCGCGACCCACCTTGCGGCCGGATCAGCTGCCGCTGTCCGCCGAAAGCCAGTACGCCGACGCGATCACCGCCACGAATGGCGTACCACGCTGCCATGGCCGCGGCACGCGCCGCCTGCACGGACTTGAAGCGCGTGCGGGTACCGAAACGCATGCTCGTGTTCATGTCGAGCATCACGAGCAGGCGGCCTTCGCGTTCTTCCTGGAACAACTTGGTATGCGCCACGCCGCTGCGTGCCGTGAGGCGCCAGTCCATGCGGCGTACATCGTCGCCAGCCTGGTAGACACGCGATTCGGCGTAATCCATGCCACGTCCGTGAAGACGACCGGGACGCTGGCCGCTTCGTGGCGCACGGGAAACGACGGGCGGCGCAGGTGCGCGGGCCACGCGCGAGCGCAGGGCGATCAGTTCGGGCAGCGAAACGCGTACGCGCCCGTCGGCGGCGGGGACGGCGGCGTTCACGGCAGCGGCACGAGGTCCAGCAGGCGATCCACGATGGTATCGACACGCACCCCCTCGGCTTCCGCCTCGTAGCTCGGCAGCACGCGGTGGCGGAGCACGTCGTGGGCCACGGCGTGGATGTCTTCGGGCAGTACGTAGTCGCGCCCGGCCAGCCATGCATGCGCACGCGAGCAGCGGTCCAGCGCGATGCTGGCGCGCGGGCTGGCGCCCCAGGCGATCCAGCGGGCGAGTTCGGGACCGTACTTGCCGGCTTCGCGCGAGGCCACCACGAGCTGGGTGATATAGCGCTCCAGCGGCTCGGCCATGTGCACGGCCAGTACCGCACCGCGCGCGGCGAAGACATCGCCGGGTCGCAACAGGTGCGCCACGGGCGTCACCGGATGCATCGCCTCGCGGGCCTGGTTGCGGGCCAGGCGCAGGATCGCCAGCTCGGCATCGGCATCGGGATAGCCGATGGTCACATGCATCAGGAAGCGGTCGAGCTGCGCCTCGGGAAGCGCGAAGGTGCCTTCCTGCTCGATCGGGTTCTGGGTAGCCATCACCATGAACAGCTCGGGCAGCGGCCAGGTGCGGCGGCCGATGGTGATCTGCCGCTCGGCCATGGCCTCCAGCAGGGCGGACTGCACCTTGGCCGGCGCGCGGTTGATCTCATCGGCGAGCACGATGTTGTGGAACAGCGGCCCGCGCTCGAATTCGAAGGTGCCGGTCTGCGGACGGAAGATGTCGGTGCCGGTGAGGTCGGCCGGCAGCAGGTCGGGCGTGAACTGGATACGGTGGAAATCGGCTTCCACGCGGGTCGCCAGCGCCTTGATCGCCGTGGTCTTGGCCAGGCCGGGAGCGCCTTCGACCAGCAGGTGGCCGTCGGCCAACAGGGCGACCAGCAGGCACTCGACCAGGTGCGGCTGGCCGATGATGCCGCGGGACAGCTCCTCGCGCAGGCGGACAAACGCCTCTTGTAGCGGCGTGGCGGCGGTCGGCGTGTCGGACATCGGCGGATCTCTACAACGGGCGGAGGACCGATGAGACCACAGCGAGCCCGAGAAGTTTAGGGCCGAAGGTTGGGGACCGGGCGAAAGAGCGTTGCCGCCCCCTCGCCCGCCCGCTCGGCGCGGTTTACTGCAACGTATCGCTCAGGATGCGTGGCGTGACGAAGATCAGCAGCTCGGCCTTGTCGTTCTGCCGGCTGGTACGGCGGAACAGCACGCCCAGACCCGGGATGTCACCGAGACCTGGCACCTTGGAGATGGTGTTCGACTTGGTGATCTCGTAGATGCCGCCGAGGACGACCGTCTGCCCGTTGTCGACCAGCACCGAGGTATTGATCTCACGCGTGTCGATCTGCGGCACCGAGCCGCCTCCCGGGCTGTCCACCAGGCGAGCCAGGGCATCCTTCTTGACGTTGATCTTGAGATAGACGCGGCTGTCGGCGGTGATCGTCGGCGTCACACGCAATTCGAGTACGGCATCCTTGAACTGCACGGTAGCGTTCTGTGCGCCACCGCCCGAGCTGGAGGCCTGGTAGGTCACGTAGCCGATCTGGGTACCCTGCTTGATCACGGCTTCCTGCTGGTTGGCCGTGATCACGCGCGGACTGGAGATCACCTCGCCACGGCCTTCGGTTTGTGCTGCCGAAAGTTCAAGGTCCACCAGGTAATTGGAGCCGAGAATGGCAAGGCCGATGCTACCTGCCGGATTCGATACGGGCAGGTTCACGTTGTAGCCGCCAGGCAACGTATAAGGGCTGCGCGTGGGAATGGTGGTAGTCGGATTCGCCGCCTGCTGAGCGAGCGCGTTCGCGTAATTCACATCGCTGTTGCGCACGCTGGTCACGAGGTCTGCGGTACCCGTGCCATTGGTACCGGAAGACAGATCCGGCGATGTACCCACGATCTGGTTGCGGTTGTTGTGATTGAACGCCTGTACGCCCCAGCGCACACCCAGGGCACGAGTGAACGTGTCGGTGGCAGCCACGATGCGGGACTCGATCAGCACCTGCTGGACCGGTCGATCCAGTGTTCCCACGAGCTCCCGCAGGTCGCGGATCTTGTCCGGCGTATCGTTGATAAGCAGGGTGTTCGTACGATCGTCAAACGATACGCTTCCCCGAGGCGACAGGAATCCATGTGCCTGGTTGCCTGTCTGGCCACCACCACTGGTGGACTGCATGCTTCCCTGGGTCAGCAGCTTGGCGATGTCCTGCGCCTTGCCGTAGCTGATGGGGATGTAATCCGAAATGAGCTCCGCGCTGTCTTCGGCCTTCTGCCGCGCGTCGGCAAGGCTCTGTTCGTAGTTCGCCAGCTCGGCCTGCGGAGCGATCCAGATCACGTTGCCGCTACGGCGCTTGTCCAGGCCCTTTGCGCGCAGGATCACATCGAGCGCCTGGTCCCAGGGCGTGTTCACCAGTCGCAGGGTTACGCTGCCGGCCACGCTGTCGGATGCCACCAGGTTCAGCTTCGCCTCGTCGGCGATCAACTGGAGTGCAGAGCGAACGGGGATGTCCTGAAAATTGAAGGTGAGACGCGAACCGGCATAGACGGTTTCCTGTCCGGCCTTCGCATTCTTTGCCGAGGGCTGGGCGGCCTTCTTCGGTGCCACCTCGACCACGTAGTCGTTGCCACTCTGGTAGGACGAAACTTCAACCTCGCCCTTGGTGGCGATGTCCATATGAGCACCGCCCGCTGCGGCCTTCGATTCGATCGACTGGACGGGGGTGGCGAAATCGAGCACGTCCAGGCGCTGCGCCAGTTTGGGCGGCAGGCTGGAACCGGGCATGCTCACGAGCACGTGATCGCCCTGGCGGCGCATTTCCGGTGTGGTGGCACTGTTGCCCAGGGTGATGAGCACACGGCCTTCGCCGTTCTGGCCGCGACGGAAGTCGATGTTCGACAGCGGCACGCCGGCACTCGAGGGCAGCGCCTTGGTCGGGTCGGACACGATGGCCGTGGTCGTCGTGGCACCGGTGGGGCCATTGTTGACGGTGACGATCAGGTTGTTGCCATCGACGCGCGTCTTGTAGGCCGAGTCACGGAATAACTCCACGGTGACACGCGTGCGCCCCCCTGCCGACACGATGGATACGCCCGACGTCGCGCCCTTGGCGATATCCAGGTGACGGGAGCTGAACGTATTGGTGGTATCGGCGAGGTCGATCGCGATGCGCGGTGGGTTGCTGGTCGTGAACACCTTCGGATCAGGCGCCTTCTCGCTGAACGCGAGCGTCAGCTCCACGCGGCCGCCCGGCTGCGCGTCATAACTGATGTTGCGCAGGGCGTTGGCGGCAACCGCCTGGCCGGCGAATCCTGCCGATGCGGCGAGTGCCGCACCCAGAATCCAGCGACGCGCGCGTCCCGGCAGGAGGTGGAAAGTGGTGGTCATGTGCGTCATCCCCGAGATACTCATTTGTCGCCGACCGATATGCTTGCCGGGCGCTCCATCCAGCCGCCCGTGCCATTGGGAACCAGCTCGACCAGATCGATGTGGTCTTCCCCGACGGCGGTGACGCGGCCATAGGCCTGCCCCATGTATTCGTTGCGGTGAACCTTGTGGATCACCCCGCCCGGGTCCTTGACCAGGGCTTCCAGCGCGTTGCCCGTCCCGATCGTGCCCACCATGCGCAGGGTGTCGAGCGAGAACATCTCCAGCGGCTCCTTCGGACGGTTTTCGTCAGGCCGTGTCCCCGATGTCGTCGAGGCATCCGCTTCCGCCGCGCTCGGGCTGAATGGATCGCGGGCGTTCTGGTCCTGGTAGGCGAAGGTCTCGAAGGTACGCAGTACCGGGAGCGGGGGAATGGGCTCGCCTTTCTTGTGTTTCTCGGCATCCACCCATTCGTGCAGGTCCGAGGTGCCGCTGGTGCAGCCGGCCAGTGCAGATGCCACGGAGAGCGCAAGCAGGACGACACGCCCACGCGAGAGAGACGCTGTCATTTCCTGGCTCCCTTCGCTGCCTTGGATTGCTCTGCCGCTTCGTCGTCATCCAGGTAACGGTAAGTCTTCACGGTGCCCTGCAGGATAAGCAGGCCCGAATCACCGCCCTTCTTGCCGGCATCTTTATCCTTGGGGCTCAGGGAGACGTCGTGCAGGGTCAGGATCACCACGCGCGGCAGCGATGCCACGCCGCTGATGAAGCTTCCGAACTGGTGATAGGTGCCCACCATCCGCAAGGTGATCGGTTTCTCGGCGTAGAAATCGCGCGGTGTTTCCGGACCGGGCTGGAACAGCTCGTTCTCGATGCCGGCGGCGAGCGCCGTCTGCGAGATATCGACCAGCAGCTCGGGCATCTCCGTCTTGCTGGGCAGCTGGCGCAGCAGGGTACGCAGCATGTCCTGCATTTCCTTGAGCTGCTGTTCCAGCGCTTCGAGATTGGCCGACTTGGCCTGCTTCTGCGAGAACTCGGTCTTCAGCGCGGCTTCGCGGCTTTCAAGCCCTTCGAGCTGGTCCTGCTGGTCGCTGATGTAGAGATACCAGCCGAAAAAGGTGACGACGACGAAGATCAGTCCGGTGAAGAAATACTTCACCGACTTCGGCCATCCGCCGATGTTGTTGCGATCGAGGTTACGAAGATCGTCTACGAATTTCATGGCTTTGCTCCTGCCTTGGCCGGAGCAGCGGGCTTTGCCGATGAAGGATCTTCGGCCTGCGTCGAGTCGACAGGCGTCGTCAGGTGTACGTCGAGGCCGAAGGCATAGGGCATGCGTGAGGCGTCGTGGGTGTTTTCGGTCTTGCGCAGGTCGGCGTGCCCCATCCACGGAGAGGCTTCGATATTGCGCATGTAATCGGCCACGCTCGAATTGGACTGCGATACGCCGTCCAGCGACATCGAGTCTCCCGCCTGTTTCATCCCCGTGAGGCGGGCACTGGCCGGGATCGTCTTCACCAGCTCGTCGAACAGGTGAACCATCTGCGCGCGGTTGGCCTGGAGCTGCTCGATGATCTGCTTGCGCTGCAGCAGGTCGGCGCGCACCTTTTCCAGGTCCTTGATCTTCGCGATGCGGTCGTCGAGCTGCTTGATCTCGCCCTGCAGGTACGTATTGCGGTCGTTCTGGTTGTCGATGCGCGCATCCATCCAGAACGACCACGCGATCAGCACCACCAGCGCCGCACCGAAGGCAAGGCCGAGCTGGGCGTAGAACTCCCGTTCGCGGACCTTGCGCCGGTCGGCGCGCCAGGGAAGCAGGTTGATCCGTGCCATCAGTCGAAGCTCCTCATGGCCAGGCCCACGGCAATCATCAGCGCGGGAGCATCCTGGGCCAGGGTCTGGGCCTGCACGCGGCTGGACAGGGCCATGCGGGCGAGCGGGTTGGCAACGACGCACGGTACGCCGATCTGCTGTTCGAGCAGTTCGGTGATGCCTTCGATGGAGGCGCAACCGCCGGCCAGCACCACCTGGTCGACACGGCTGTATTCGCTGCCGGCGAAGAAGAACTGGAGCAGGCGGCTGACCTGCTGCACCAGCGACTCCTTGAACGGCTCAAGGGCTTCCATCTCGTAGGACTCGGGCAGGCCGCCCTTGCGCTTGGCGCGACCGGCCTCCTCGTAGGAGAGGCCGTAGCGACGCATGATCTCGTCGGTGAGCTGCTTGCCGCCGAAGACCTGCTCGCGGGAATAAATGGTGCGCTGGTTCTTCAGCACCGCCAGGGTGGTCATGGTGGCGCCGATGTCCACCATGGCGACCAAGGCCTCGCGCGGTACGGCGAGCTGGTCGGCCACCATGCCGAAGGCGTTCTCCATGGCAAACGCCTCGACGTCGATCACCTTGGCCGTGAGACCGCCCAGGTCGAGCGCGGCGATGCGCATGTCCACGTTCTCGGTGCGCGAGGCCGCGAGCAGGACATTGTTCATCTCGGGGTTGTCGCGGACCGGCCCCAGCACCTCGAAATCGAGGCTGACTTCCTCGATGGGGTACGGGATGTACTGGTTGGCCTCCACCAGGATCTGGCCTTCCAGGTCGTCTTCGGAGAGATCGGCCGACATGGGGATGACGCGGGTGATGACCGCGGAGCCTGCCACGGCGGCCGAAGCGTGCTTCAGCTTCGAGCCCGAGCGGGCCAGCGCGCGGCGGATCGCCTCGCCCACGGCTTCCACCTCGACGATGTTCTTCTCAACCACGGCGTTGGGCGGCAGGGGCTCCACCGCGTAGTGCTCGACCTTGAAGCGGCCGCCCGCCTGGCTCAGCTGGAGCAGCTTGACGGCGGTCGAGCTTATGTCGACGCCAATGAGCGGCGTCGATTTGGGTGTAAAGAGCCCCACGGTGTCCCCCTTTCCCCGCGCCTTTGTCGGAATTGGTTTGTCGGCGCGAAGGCATTAGATCGAAAACTTAACGGATTGGCAACGGCCGTTTCTGGCCACTTATAGGCACTATTTCACAAATCCCATCACTGGGTTAGCGAATCCCGTTGACCTTCCGTCGAGCCCCGGGTCCCCGTCCGGGAGGCCGGGGAGGCTCTATACTTCGCCACGACCCAAACGGCGGTGACGAAGTCCCCATCCATGCGAATCCTGAAGCGTCTGCTGCGCTACGCGCTGTACCTCGCCCTGGCCGGCATCCTTTTCGTGGTGGGAGCCGTGGGCGTGGCCTACTGGCTGCTGGCGCCACGCCTGCCATCCGTGGCTGTCCTGCGCGATTACCACATGCAGGTTCCCCTACGCGTGCTCAGCTCGGATGGCCGGCTGATCGCATCGTTCGGTGAGACCCGACGCATCCCCGTCCACATCGCCGATGTGCCGGCGCGCCTGAAGAACGCCGTGCTGTCGGCCGAGGACGGCGACTTCTACAGCCATCCGGGCGTCGACTGGCATGGCATCGCCCGCGCCGGTATTCACGTGATCCTCTCCGGTGGCGACAAGGGGCCGGGCGGCTCCACGATCACCCAGCAGGTGGCCCGTAATTTCTTCCTGAGCCCCGAGAAGCTCTACTCGCGCAAGCTCACCGAGATGTTCATCGCGCTGCGCATGGAGAACGAGCTCTCCAAGGACCAGATCCTGGAGCTGTACCTCAACAAGATGTTCCTGGGTCATCGCTCGTACGGCGTGGCCGCTGCCGCCTCGTATTACTACGGCAAGACCCTCGACCAGCTCACCGTGGCCGAGGCCGCTACCCTGGCCTCCACCTTCCAGCTGCCTTCGGTAGTCAATCCGCTCAACAATCCCAAGCGCATGCTGACACGCCGTGACTGGGTGCTTGGGCAGATGCTCTCGAACCGCTTCATCACGCAAGCGGAGTACGACGAGGCCATCAAGGAGCCCAACGACGCCTACCCACACGAGCAGCAGATCGAGGTGGATGCGCCCTACCTGGCCGAAATGGTCCGCCAGCAGGTGCTGGAGAAACTCGGCAACGACGCCCTCACCGAGGGGTATGTCGTGCATACCACCGTCTCCAGCGAAACACAGACGGCCGCCAACGAGGCCCTGCGCGGCCGCCTGTCCGCTTACGACCGCCGTCACGGCTACCGCGGCCCCGAGGGGCATGAGGAACTCGCGGCCGGCGCTGGCCCGGATGACTACGATCGCGTTCTCGCCGGCTACACAAGCGTGGCGGGCATGATGCCCGGCATCGTCACGGAGACCGGTCCCAAGGAGGCGAAGGTGTACCTGTCCGCGAAGGAGACGGCCACGATCACCCTGGAGTCCATCGCCTGGGCCCGTCCCTACGTCAACGAAGGCCGCGCCGGCGCCACGCCGACCAAGGTCGACGCCGTACTCAAGCGTGGTGATGTCGTTCGCCTGATCCGTAGCGAAAAGGACGACATCTCCGAGGAGGCCAAGGCCACCGATACGGCCGCAGGTACCGAGAGCGGCCACCAGGAACCCCAGAAGGGACCGTGGCGCCTCACCCAGATTCCCGCCGCCCAGGCCGCGCTGGTTTCGCTCGATCCTGAGGACGGTGCCGTCCGTGCCCTCGTGGGCGGTTTCAGCTTCGTCCGTTCCAAGTTCAACCGCGCCGTGATGGCCGCCCGCCAGCCGGGCTCCAGCTTCAAGCCGTATCTGTACTCGGCGGCGTTCGAGCGCGGTTTCACGCCGGCCTCCATCGTCAATGACGCCCCGGTGGCCTTCCCGGACCCCTCGCGCCCTGACGGCATGTGGACACCCGCCAACGACGACAATAAGTTCGACGGTCCCATGCGTCTTCGCGAGGCCCTGGTGAAGTCGAAGAACCTGGTCTCGGTGCGCCTGCTCGATGCCATCAGTGTGCGCTATGCGCGCGACTACATGACTCGCTTCGGCTTCACGCCCGATGCGCTGCCGCAGAACCTGTCGCTGGCCCTTGGCACCGCCTCGGTATCGCCCATGGCCATGGCGCGCGGTTATGCCGTGTTTGCCAACGGTGGCTATCTGGTCACGCCGTACTTCATCTCGCGCATCGACGACCGCGACGGCAAGGCCGTGTACACCGCCAACCCGGAACGCGCCTGTGCCGACTGCCAGGAGCGACTGCTCGCCCCAACCCCGCCGGGGCCGCCGACGCAGGCCAGCACCGCCTTGATCCCGGCGCGTCCTGCCAGTTCGGGCAGCGCGGGTGGCAGCGGTACGGGCGACGCCGTGCTGCCGGCCGACTCGCACGACAATGCTTCACAGGCACCGAAGCTGGCACCTCACGTGATCGATGTCCGCAACGATTACCTCATCACCTCGCTGATGCTGGACGTCATCAAGCGCGGCACGGGTTCTGCGGCCAAGGCGCTCGGCCGCGACGACCTGGCCGGCAAGACCGGTTCCACCAACGATCACCGCGATGCATGGTTCGTCGGCTTCAATGGCGATTACTCCACCGCCGTGTGGGTGGGCTTCGACGACTTCAGCTCGCTGGGTCGCGGCGAATTCGGCGCCAAGGCCGCCCTGCCCATCTGGATGGACTACATGGGCGACGTCCTGAAGGACAAGCCCTCGCACACCCTGGCCATGCCGCCGGGCATCGCCACCGTACAGATCGATCCGGGTTCCGGTCTGCCATCTCCCGGTGGCATGAATGAAATCATGAAGGTCGAGGATGTCGACCGTCTCCGTGAACAGGCACAGCAGAAGCAGCAGGAGGAACAGCAAGACCACGCCTACGACATCTTCTGAGTGCGGAGCACGAGCCCGCACTCCGGACACACGAACACACCACATGGGGGTGAGTCATGGCACGAGGCGAGCACCACAGGATCCATGCCCAGGACAGGACGCAGCGCAATCGCGTCCTGGTCGCCCAAGAGGCGGCCCGCCTGATGAGCGAGCATGGCATCCGTGACTTCCACCATGCGAAGCTGAAAGCCGCCGAGCGGCTAGGCATCGCCGACACACAAGCCCTGCCCCGCAACAACGAGATCGAGCAGGCGCTACGCGAACACCAGCGGATCTTCCAGGCCGACAGCCAGCCCCAGGCCTTGCGAGCAAGGCGTGAGGCCGCCATGGAGGCGATGCGGTTCCTGCGGGGCTTCGACGCCCGCCTGGTCGGCGCCGTGCTGGAGGGTACGGCCGACGAGCATTCCGCCGTCTGCCTGCATGTCTTCAGCGACGACCCCGAGGCCCCGGGAATCTTCCTACGCGAGCAGGGCATCCCCCTGGAAACCCAGACCCGCCGGCTGCGCTGGTCGGATCACGAGCAGAGCGAGCACACCGTGCTGCTGTTCGGCGCCGACGGGATTCCCTTCGACATCACCGTGCTACCTGCGGATGCGATCCGACAGGCTCCACTTGATCGCGTGGACGAGCGGCCGATGCGCCGGGCCAGCGTAGCGATGTTGCAGCAGTTGCTGGCGGAGGAGGATATGGCTGCGTTTGGTTCGATGTAGACCACGGTCGCGCGCAAGGCGCGCTCCTACAAGGCAACGATAACCCTGTAGGAGCGCGCCCTGCGCGCGACCGGTAATGCACATACGCACGGCTGCACCGACAGCCATAAAAAAAGCCCCGCTTTCGCGGGGCTTTTTCATCAACGCTTGTCGCTGGACACGTAATCGCGAACATCTGCACCGGTGTAGATCTGGCGCGGACGACCGATGCGCGATCCCGGGGTTTCGTGCTGCTCGATCCAGTGCGAGATCCAGCCGGAGGTGCGCGCGATGGCGAACATCACGGTGAACATCTCGGTGGGGATGCCCAGGGCCTTGTAGATGATGCCCGAGTAGAAGTCGACGTTCGGGTAGAGCTTGCGCTCGACGAAGTATTCGTCCTTCAGGGCAGCTTCTTCCAGCTTCATGGCCACTTCGAGGAGCGGATCGTTCACGCCCAGCTCGTTGAGCACGTTGTGGCATGCCTCGCGAATGATCTTGGCGCGCGGGTCGAAGTTCTTGTAGACGCGGTGGCCGAAGCCCATGAGACGGAACGAATCGTTCTTGTCCTTGGCGCGCTTGACCGCGTTCTCGACCTTGTCGGCCGTGCCGATTTCTTCAAGCTGAAGCAGCACGGCTTCGTTCGCGCCACCGTGCGCCGGGCCCCAGAGCGCGGTGATGCCGGCGGCAACCGACGCGTACGGGTTCGCACCGGTGGAACCCACCAGGCGCACCGTGGACGTCGAGGCGTTCTGCTCGTGGTCGGCGTGCAGGATGAACAGCAGGTCGAGCGCCTTGGCGACGACCGGATTCACGTGGTACGACTCGCTCGGCACTTCGAACATGGTGTGCAGGAAGCGGGTGACGTACTCGAGGTTGTTGCGCGGGTAGCGGTTCGGCCAGCCGATGGAGTGGCGATAGATGGCCGAAGCGATGGTCGGCATCTTCGCGATGAGGCGGATGGCGGCCAGCTTGCGGTCTTCCGGGTTCTCGACGTTCAGATCGTCGTGATAGAACGCCGAAAGCGACGCTACCGACGCGGCCAGCATGGCCATCGGATGTGCGTTGTGGTGGAAGCCCTTCAGGAAGTCCTTCAGGTTCTCGTGCATCATCGAGTGATGCGTGATGTCGTTCGAGAACTTTTCGAACTGCGGCTTGCTCGGCAGTTCGCCGTTGAGCAGCAGGTAGGAGGTTTCGAGGAAGGTGGACTTCTCGGCCAGCTGCTCGATGGGGTAGCCGCGGTAAAGCAGGACACCCTTGTCGCCGTCGATGTAGGTGATGGCGCTCTTGGTGCTGGCGGTGCTGCCGTAACCCGGATCGTAGGTGAAGTAGCCGGTGTCCTTGTACAGGGTGCCGATATCGACGCACTCGGCGCCGAGCGTGCCGCCGATGACCGGCAGTTCGCTCACGGGCTTGTTGGATTCATCGACCAATTTGACGGTTTTGGCGTCGGACACGGCGAGCTCCTCTTTTCTTTGCTCCACCGCCCAGGGGGAACCGGGCAGCGTCGATAGTTGGGAAAACGACACCGGGGGTGAGGTGTCGTACCGGCCGCGCTTGCGACCGAAGTTCCCCATTATCGCACAGTGCCGATTCAAACGTCCGTTAGATGAACGTCGAATCGCAAACGCAAAAAGACACGGGGCAGGCGGTTGGCCTGCCCCGTGTCCGCGATCCTCGCGAAACGCCACCCCGCAGGCGGCGCGCGGATGTCGCTGTATTACTTCTTGCCGTAGCGCTGACGGAACTTGTCGACGCGGCCGCCGACGTCGAGCGTCTTCTGCTTACCGGTGTAGAACGGGTGCGAGTGGCTGGTGATATCGAGCTTGATCACCGGGTACTCGTTGCCGTCTTCCCACTTGACGGTTTCCTTGCTGGACATCGTCGAACGGGTAAGAAAGGCGAAGTCAGACGAGAGGTCCTGGAAGACCACCGGCTTGTAATTCGGATGGATGTTCTCTTTCATAGTCTTGACTCGAGAATAGCGGGGTGAAAAGAGCGGCATTGTAGCGAGCGGACTACGGCTGGTCAAGGAGCGACCAGGGGGCGGCGGTCTGAGTCGCCTTTCTCCGGGCCAGAAGCCTTGGCACTGAGAATCGGAAGGGCCCGAGGGTACCGGTCGCGCGCAAGGCGCGCTCCTACAGGACGCTGATGGTCTTGGCCCTGCCCTTGCGCCCGGATACCGGTCGCGCGCGAGGCGCGCTCCTACAGGACTGGGTGACTCTGTAGGAGCGCGCCTTGCGCGCGACCGGGGATGCAGGCACGGCAGGGATGCCCCGTGACCGCCCGAAAACCGTCAGGCCACGCCGAGCGCCCGGGCGATCATCGCCTCGAATTTATCTTGGTTCACCTCGAGAACCACCCGCGCATTCGGCTTGCCGCCCAGGCGGTTCTGCCAGTCGACCACGGTGGCGCCGCGGGTCAGGCGGCCGTCCAGCTCGATGGCCACGTGGCGCGTTTCGGCACGGGTGATGATCTCCGGATCGAGGGCCACGGCCATGGCCAGGGCATCGGCCGCGATGAAGCCGGTGCGTTCGTGCTCGGCATTGAAGCGCTGCGCCGTGGCGAAGATCTTCCCGAAGAATTCGGCACGCTTGTCGCCACCGGCCAGCCAGCCGTCGTAGGTGGCATCGGGGAAGGCGTGGCGGACGGTGGCTTCCCAGTCGACCAGGTCGAACATCGGGAAAGCCTCGAAGACCACGTGCGCGGCCTCCGGATCGAAACCGATGTTGAACTCGGCGGGAATCTTGCCCGTGTTGCCGTGGCCCGTGACGGCACCACCCATGATCACCAGGCGCTTTACGCGTGCCGGCAGGGTCGGGTCGAGGCGGACGGCCAGGGCGAGGTTGGTGAGGGGGCCGAGGGCGACGAGAGTCAGCTCGTTCGGGCGCTCGTGCGTGAGGCGGATAAGGGCCAGCGCGGCGTGCTCGGCCTGCGCCTTGTGAGCGGGCTCGGAAAAGCCGACATCGCCGAAACCATCCTCACCATGTACGAAGGCCGCGTCTTCTTCCGGCGCACGCACCAGGGGCGACGGGCAGCCCGCGAACACCGGCGTGGTCGCACCGATCAGGTCGACCAGCGTGCGGGCGTTGCGAACGGTATGACCAAGGCCGACATTGCCGGCGGCAACGGTAAGGGCGGTCACATCCGTATGCGCATGGGCCATGAGGATGGCCAGGGCATCGTCCACGCCCGGGTCGGTGTCGATCAGCAGCGGCAGTCGGTTCATCGCGCAAGGTTCTCTGTACGGCCAGACAGCATACCGCCGCCCGCGCCGTTCAGACAGCCTTCCGGGCCGCGTCGCCGCTGCTTTCGAAATCGAAACCCAGTTCGACGGCGACACGACTCACGCCCTGGCACAAGGCATCCAACTCCGGTGTCCGCGCCACCACGCGCGAACGAAGGTCCAGCGTACAGGCCAGTCCCATCTGCAACAGGTCGGCATGCGCCACATGCAGGACGTCGGCCTGTGCCACGGTGAGCAGGCCCACATCGCGAAGAACATCGACCAGCACGCTGCTGGCCGTGGTGTCGAGGATCGTCGGGTGCGTAGCCGCATGGGCCAGCACCATGCCCTGCAGCATGAACTCGATATCGATAAGCGCTCCCCTTCCCTGCTTTACATCCACCAGCGCGTCCGTGGAGCGGTCGCGCTCGGCACGCCAGCGCGTGCGCATGGCGCTCACCTCGCTGCGCACCCGGTCGGCATCGCGCGGCACGGCAAGGATGTCGCGGCGGATATGCGCCAGGGTTCCACCCAGACGCTCGTCACCCGCGACATGGCGCGCACGCTGCAAGGCCTGGTGCTCCCACGTCCAGGCGCGATCGCGCTGATAGGCTTCGAAGGCATCCACGCTCGCCACGAGCAGGCCCTTGGAGCCGTCGGGACGCAGCCGCGTATCGACCTCGTACAGCTTGCCGGCATGCGTCTGGGCTCCGAGCCAGTGCATCACACGCTGGGCCAGTCGCTGGTACCAGCGCGTGCCATCGACCTGGCGCGGGCCGTCGCTCATCAGGTTGGCACGCTTGCCGTCATATACGAAGACCAGGTCGAGATCCGACGCGAAACCGAGTTCTTCGCCACCCAGGCTGCCATACCCAAGCACGGCGAACCCGCTGCCTTCGCCCGGCAGGCGCCCGTGCTGGGCGATCAGCTCGCGCATCGCCAGCGCCAGCACGGCGCCCACCACGGCCTCGGCAAGGCCTGCGAGACGACGTGCGGTCGCCGTGGCATCAGCTCGCGCATCGTTGAAGGCAAGGCCCAGGCGAAACGCGATGCTGGAACGGAATTCGTTGATGCGCTCAAGCTCGCGCTCCGCGTCGCGCTCGTCGAGTGCACCCAGCGTGCGGGCGATTTCCGCCGAGATGTCGGCGCGCTTCAACGGAAGCTGGTCGATACGCGGATCGAGCACGTCATCCAGCAACAGCGGCTGCGCAATCACGCGCTCGGCGAGAAACGCACTATCCGCAAATACGCCGGCCACACGACGCCGGGCATTGGGCTGCTCATCGAGCAACGCAAGATACGACGAGCGTCGTGCCACCGCCTGCACCAGGCGGATGAGGCGAAGCAGGCTGGGCGATGGCGACACGCTGGCACGCGCGGCGCCGATCAGCTGCGGCATCAGTCGCTCCAGCCGTTCGGAAGATCGCGCGGACATGGATCGCACGGATGCCGCATTCGGTAGCTTGGTGAGTTCTTCCGCCACCGGGTTGCCCGGCACGAAACCCGAGGCTTCCATGGTGGCGGCGTTCAATGACGCATCCCGAGCCTTCGTCCAGATATCCCGGTCAGCAGCAGGCACCGTCGCGGTGCCGCCCGCTTCAGGCACCAGCACGGCGGCGAACTCCGAGGACACGGCTTCACGATGCTTCGTGAGTTCACGTTCGAGATCGTGCCACGAGGCGTAATCGAGACCTAGCGCCAGGCGCTCGCGGGTCAGGTCGTCGTCCGGGATGTCATGCGTCTGTGCGTCGCGCAGCATCTGCACGCGATTTTCCAGGCGTCGCAGGAAGACGTAAGCCTCGCGCAGGAGTTTCGCGCGAGCGGCAGGAATGTACCCGCGCGATTCACAAGCCTTCAGCGCAGGCAACAGGCCGCGCACACGCAAGGCGGGATCGCGTCCGCCGCGAATCATCTGCGTGAGCTGCACCACGAACTCGATCTCGCGGATGCCGCCCGGGCCCAGTTTGAGATTTCCCGCAAGGTCCTTGCGGGCCACTTCGGCATCGATCAGCGATTTCATCTCGCGCAAACCGGCAAATGCCGTGTAATCGAGATAGCGGCGGTAGACGAAAGGGCGAAGCATGTCCTGTAATTCGCGCCCCGCCGTGCGATCCCCTGCCACCGGCCGCGCCTTGATCCATGCGTAGCGCTCCCAGTCGCGTCCTTCGCGCTGGTAGTACTGCTCCATGGCCGAGAACGGCAACGCAAGGCGCCCGGCATTGCCGAAGGGCCGCAGGCGCAGGTCAACGCGCGCGCAGATGCCATCGACCGTAGGCTCGGCCAGCAGGCGTACCAGCTGGCGTGCTTCGCGGATGAAATATTCACCGTTGTCGAGCGGGCGCGCGCCGTCCGTTTCGCCACCGGACGCATACGCCAGTACGAGATCGATGTCCGAAGAGAAATTCAGTTCGTTGCCACCGAGCTTGCCGAAGCCGACCACGACCATGCGCTGCTCGATGCCTTCTGCGTCGCGTGGTCGCCCGTAGCGCGCATGCATCGCTGTTTCCGACCAGCGCAGCGCCGAAGCGAGCAGGGCTTCGTAGAGCGTGCTCGTGGACGACAGCGTTTCGTCGATGTCGTCCAGGCCGTTCACGTCACGAAACACCAGGCGCACCGCCTCTGCATGACGGAAACGACGCAGCACCGCCATGCAGGCGATTTCGTCGACGGGGAGATCCAGCGACGCACCACGCGCACCGGCATCCGAACCGGCACGCAGGCGCTCAAGGCCAGCCGGCGCAAGCAGCTCCGGCTGCCTTCGGAACACCTCGAAGGCGAAATCCGAGGCAAGCAGTGTGCGACGTATGCGCTCAGCCACCCCCGCGTCGTCATAAAGAGGAATCCGGGCCACGCGGCACGCCGCCATCACGTCGGCGTAACGCTGGTCGATGAGGGCGCGAAGCTCCGGGCTCTCGCGCGAGGTAGGGGTGGCGGTATTCATGGGACGGTCATTGTGCAGCAGTGAGTCGCCTCGCTGCAGGCCCCGTACGCCAAGGGCTTCGTCATCTCATGCGAAAAACCCTTACAGAACTTCAGGAACTTGCCTGACAACCGGTTCATGTCCATTGCGTTACAGTCCCTACCCCCTCGCTGACAGGGGCGTGACAAGAGGGTGATATGGCTTTCCAATCAACACATTGGCGAAACCTTGCCTCCCGTGTGGCCCTTCCGGTGCTGCTCGCCCTGGCGTTCGTGCTCTACACGGGCTTCCTCGACGGCAATCCGGGGGTCGCCAGCGAGCAGTGGTCCTCCCGCCCGGGCCATCTGCTGGTCAATGCCATTCCCGGCCTCATGCTGGCTTCCCTGCTGCTGGTGCTCACGCGCCGCGCATGGTTGTCCTTCGGCGTGGCCTTCATGCTCCAGGGCGCCGTGCTGGCCGTCAGCGCCATCAAGATGAAAAACCTCGGCTCGCCCCTGCTGCCAGCCGACTTCCGCATGGTCGGCCAGCTGAAGAACGGCGGCCTGCACCTGCTGGGCGGCTACCTGCCCAGCAACCCGATGCCCTATCTTGCCATCGCCGGCACCATCGCCCTGATTGCCCTCGTTGCGCGCTACGAGCCACCGTTGTTTGCGCGCCGCACCCGCGGGCGCCGCCTCGTGGCCGGCGTTACCCTGCTGGCGCTCCTGGGCACGCTGATGATTGGCATGCCCGGCTGGGCCAAGGTCTACAACAAGGGCCGCCTGGGCATGCAGCCCTGGTCAGCCGCCGCCAACGCCACGTACAACGGCGTCGTCACCACGCTCATGCAGTTCCGCCTGCAGGACGCCGGCAAGGGCAAGAAGCAGAAGACCGATCCAGACGAAGCCGCCCGCTTCATCGCCACCAACGATGCACCGCTGCGCGAGCACATGGCGGCCGCTGCCGAAAACCGTCGGCAAACGCCCGACATCGTCATCGTGCAAAGTGAATCGTTCTTCGATCCTTCCGTCATTCGCGGCCTCGAAGGCGACACCTTCGCGCCCAACCTGCATCGGCTGGCCCAGCACGCCAGCTCCGGCCAGCTGCACGTTCCCACCTTCGGCGGCGGCACCATCCGCACCGAGTTCGAAGTGCTGACCGGCCTTTCGCTGCGCTACTTCCCCAGCATGCAGTTCCCGTATCTTCAGATGCATTCGGGCGTGATGCCCGGCATGGTGCGCACGCTGCGCTCGCACGGATACGAGACCATTGCCGTGCACGGCAATGATGCCGGGTTCTGGAATCGCACAGCCGCCTTCAAGTCGCTGGGTTTCGACCGTTTCGTCTCGCAGCCGGATTTCCCGCAGAACGTCCCTCGTGACGGCGAATACATGGCCGATAGCGCCATGACTGACGAAATCATGAGCCAGCTGAAGGACAGCGGCCCTCCCCGCTTCGTCTTCGCCATCAGCATGGAAGCCCATGGCCCGTACGACAAGTCGCCGAACATCGACACCGAAGAGCGTGACGCGATTCCCGTGCCCGACGGCATCAGCGACGATGCCAAGCTTCAGCTGCGCAACTACATCTATCACATGCGTCACGCCGACGCGGAACTGGGCCGCCTCGCCGACCTGTTGAAGAAACGCGAGCGCCCCACGCTGCTGCTGTTCTACGGCGATCACCTGCCCGCACTCACGGAAACCTACACCAAGGCTGGCTTCACCAGCGGCGCCAACATGCTTGCGCAAACGGTGCCGTACATCCTCATCGATGCCCATGGCGATGGCCCCGCACCACAGAACGGCGACCTCGCCGCCTGGATGCTGCCAGGCCGTCTGCTGGAACGCGCAGGCATTCATGATGACCCTTACTTCGCACTGACGCAGGTGATCGGGCCACAGCTGGCATCACTTACACACGCACCCGATGCACCGGTGCCCGCCGAAGATCCGTCCCTGAAGGACAACGACACATCGATGGGCAACGTCGCCCTGCTGCGCATGAAGCGCAAGCTCGATCCGTTGGTCGCCCAGTACGCCTTGCCGGATATGACTACCGTCGCGCGACAAACAGGCAAGACCGAAGAAGAAGCCGCCGCAGGCGCGCATCAATAGGACGCGAACGCCACGCACGTCACAGTTCGGCCCTCATCTCATCGCTAGCCTCTAGCCTCCACGCCCGTTCGGCGTGGAGGAACAGGGGTGCGTGCACGCCGGGTCCGGCGTACACGCAAGGGACGCTCTTCCCACTCAAGGTAAGGAGTCCAACGCATGAAGAGGTTCGCTTCACTCGGCAGGGTCGTGGCGTGCGCAGGCATCGTGGCGGCCGTACTCTCCTTCTCCCTCGCGGCTTATGCCGCCGACACCCCGGCAACGGCACCCTCACTCACGCTCACCAGCGTCGCCAGCCTCCCCGCATCCGCCAAGCCGGCCGGCGTACCCGACGACTACGTGGTTACGCCCAACGGCTATTTCTCGCCCGACTGCGTAGCCACCATCCATCAGGGTGATGAGCTACAGGCGAACGGCCTCATCCGTCGCGCATCAGGCGTTTCCGAAAAGGCCGCTACCTGCGGCAAGGCCAACTTCACGCTGGACGGCCAGCGCATCGAAGCAGACGGCCGCCGCTCGCTCCAGCGCACGCCGCCACCCGTACAGAGTGGTTGGGTGCAAGCCGCCAATTACACCAGCGGCAAACCCATCGGCCGCATCGTGGCAACGTGGACCGTGCCAACGGCACCCTCCAGCAAGAGCAACCAGGTGATCTATTTCTTCCCGGGCCTGGAACAGCTGCCCAACGTGCAGTCGATCCTCCAGCCCGTACTGGGATGGAACGGCTACAACGACCAGCTCTGGACACTCGCCAGCTGGAACTGCTGCGTGAACGGCACCACCTTCCATAGCGACCCTATCGCTGCGAAGGCAGGCGATGTGGTGGTCGGTGATACCTACTCCACATGCGCCGCCGGCCAGGCCTGCTCGACGTGGAGGATCGATTCGCGCAATACCACGACGGGTAAGACCAGCACGCTGACCACCAATCCTTACGCCGACCTTACCTGGGTCTTCGGTGGCGTGCTTGAGGTGTACAACGTAGCGACATGCAACCAGTACCCGAGCGGCCCGATCACCTTCAGCAACATCCAGGTGTACGACCGCAACAACACCCGCGTGACCAGCCCACCGTGGCAGGGCAGCGATACGTCGGGCATCAACCCGCAGTGCAATTACGGATTGAGCACGACTGCTACATCAGCCACCATTTTCTATTGAATCGTCGAGGGCCTCCCGATGCGAGGCCCTCTTTTTGTATGCACCGCAACGTAAATCGCCGACGCACTGCTCCATCCTTTCCGTAGGAGCGTGCCTTGCGCGCGACCGGCGTGAAGTAAACGATGATGTACATCGTCATGAACGGTCGCGCGCAGGCGCGTTTCTACAGCGAAACGTTATCGCGAGGCTGATCACCCCTCCCCGCGGCACCATTAAGTTGTAGGAGCGTGCTTGCGCGCGACCGGTGGTATCGAAACGATGATGGTGTTCGCGATAACCGGTCGCGCGCAGGCGCGCTCCTACAGGGGTGCAGTAACCCCAGAGGTTTTTCCACACGATCACCGTGAAATCGGTAGAGGCGGCGGGGCGGCCCTTGGCGCGACTTGATGGAGGTGAGGGGAGCGGGTGGATCAGGCCGCGAAGCGGGGCCGGCCAGGAAGGCCGGCCTTTTTCGCCGAGGCAGGAGCCGAGTCGAAAAACCCCGCCCGCTCACCGTGCCCGAAGGGGCGTAAGCCATAAGACACTGAGCCGCGCAGCGGCTCCTCCTTTCCCGAGGGACACCGCAGGCCGGAGCGACAAGGGCCGCACCCGCCGCCTCTAAGCGACCACGCCACAGGCGCCGAGCGCGAGGCCGACAGGCGAGCCCTTCCTACGGAGCGAAGCGCAAAAAAAAGGGCCCCGCAAACGCGAGGCCCTTTTATGGAGCGAGTGCCTGGAAGGCAGGGACTTAGAAGTCCATGCCACCCATGCCGCCCATGCCACCCGGAGCACCGTGGCCGGCGCCGTCGTCCTTCTTCGGCACTTCCGTCACGGCCGCTTCGGTCGTGATGATCGAGGCGGCGACCGAGGCAGCGAACTGCAGGGCCGAACGGGTGACCTTGGTCGGGTCCAGGATGCCGAAGGCGATCATGTCGCCGAACTCGCCGTTGGCAGCGTTGTAACCGAAGTTACCGTTGCCTTCCTTCACCTTGTTCACCACGACCGACGCTTCTTCACCAGCGTTGGTGACGATGGCGCGCAGCGGGGCTTCCAGCGTGCGACGGGTGATGGCGATGCCGAGGTCCTGGTCCTGGTTGGCACCCTTGAGGCCTTCGAGGGCCTTGAGCGCACGGATCAGGGCGACGCCGCCGCCCGGGACCACGCCCTCTTCGACGGCTGCACGGGTGGCGTGCAGGGCGTCTTCGACGCGGGCCTTCTTTTCCTTCATTTCGACTTCGGTGGCGGCACCGACCTTGATGACGGCCACGCCGCCGGCCAGCTTGGCCACGCGCTCCTGGAGCTTCTCGCGGTCGTAGTCGGACGAGGTCTCTTCGATCTGCGCCTTGATCTGGCCGATGCGCGACTGGATCAGTTCTGCCTGGCCGGCACCATCGATGATGGTGGTGTTTTCCTTGGTGATCACGACGCGCTTGGCGCGGCCGAGATCACTGATGGTGGCCTTGTCGAGGGCCAGGCCCACTTCCTCGGAGACAACCGTGCCGCCGGTGAGGACAGCGATGTCTTCCAGGATGGCCTTGCGGCGATCACCGAAGCCCGGCGCCTTGACGGCGGCGACCTTCACGATGCCACGGATCGTGTTGACGACGAGGGTGGCCAGGGCTTCGCCCTCGACTTCCTCGGCGACGATCAGCAGCGGCTTGCCGGCCTTGGCGACGGCTTCGAGCGCCGGGAGCAGCTCGCGCACGTTCGAGATCTTCTTGTCGTGGATGAGGATGAACGGGTCGTCCAGTTCAACCTGCTGCGACTGCTGGTTGTTGATGAAGTACGGCGACAGGTAGCCGCGGTCGAACTGCATGCCTTCGACGACGTCGAGTTCGTTCTCGAGACCCGAGCCTTCTTCAACCGTGATCACGCCTTCCTTGCCGACCTTCTTCATCGCGGTGGCGATGATGTCGCCGATGTTGGCATCGGAGTTGGCCGAGATGGTGCCGACCTGGGCAATGGCCTTGTCGTCGGCGGTGGGCTTCGACAGCGCCTTCAGCTCGCCGACGGCGGCCACGACGGCCTGGTCGATACCGCGCTTGAGGTCCATCGGGTTGATGCCGGCGGCAACGGCCTTGAGGCCTTCCTGGATGAACGCCTGGGCGAGGACGGTCGCCGTCGTGGTGCCGTCACCGGCCACGTCGGAGGTCTTCGAGGCGGCTTCCTTCACGATCTGGGCGCCGATGTTCTCGTACTTGTCGGCCAGTTCGATTTCCTTGGCGACCGAGACGCCGTCCTTGGTGACGGTCGGGGTGCCGAAGCTCTTTTCGAGCACGACATTGCGGCCCTTGGGACCAAGGGTGACCTTGACGGCATTGGCGAGGGTGTTGACACCCTTCAGCATGCGGGCGCGGACGTCTTCGCCGAAGCGGACTTCTTTAGCTGCCATAAAATTTTTGCCTCAAAAATTTTGAAATTAGGTAAAGGGTTCTTGATCTTGAGGGCCTGCCAGCGCGACTGACGCGTCAGAGCAGGCCCAACCGCAAGATCAGCCCTCGAGGATCGCCACGATGTCGTCTTCCTTCAGGAAGACCAGCTCTTCGCCGTCGACCTTGATTTCCTGGCCGGCATACTTGCCGAACAGCACGACGTCGCCTTCCTTCACGCCCATGGCGCGGACGGTGCCGCTGGCCAGGGTGAGACCGGTGCCGGCGGCGATGACCTTGCCGCGGGTGGGCTTCTCGGTGGCGCTGTCCGGGATGACGATGCCACCGGCGGAAACGCGCTCTTCTTCCAGACGCTTGACGATGACGCGATCGTGCAACGGCTTCAGCTTGCTCATGACTACTCCAAGCATGTGGTTGATGGTTAAGAAAAAAGGTTCGCCTTGTTAGCACTTGGCCAGGGCGAGTGCCAGAATTCTAGCCAAAGCCTACCCGGAATCGGAAGGGCCTGGCGCTCGCGAAGATATGGCGCCGTCCGGAAACGGTTCAAGGGCGGCGGTACAAAAAATATGACAGCGGGAGAAGAAAGCATGACCCAGACCGACGCCCTCGTGGTCCTGATCGCCTGCCCCACCGGCGAACCGGCCGACACCCTCGCCCGCACAGCCTCGTGGAAGCCGGGCTCGCCGCCTGCGTGAACCGCCTGCCCGGCATGCGGTCCACCTATCGCTGGCAGGGCGAGGTCGTCACCGATGAGGAAGACCTGCTGCTGGCGAAGACCACGTCCGATGCCTACCCGGCGTTGCAGGCCTTCGTCGCGGCGCGGCATCCGTATGAGGTGCCCGAGATCGTGGCGTTGCCGGTCTCGGCCGGGCATGCTCCCTACCTCGACTGGCTGCGTGCCAACGTCGCTGCAAGCGAATCCGGGGTCGCCCGGTCATAATCACCGACGCCCGACGCGGTTCGTCGCCGCCCCGATCCACGGAGTTGCCATGTCGCTGTTTGCCCGCCTCGCGCGGAACCTGCTCGCCGCCGTCGCCCTGGTCGCCGCCCTGCCGGCGATGGCCCAGGACGACGACAACCTGCTGCCGGTCACCGAGGCCTTCCATCTCACCTCGGACGCCAGCCAGCCGGGCATGGTGAAACTGCACTGGACCATCGCGCCGGACTATTACCTCTACCGGGGTCGCATCAAGATCAAGGCCGCCGAGCCCAACGCCGCGACACTGGGCGAGCCGACGTTGCCGGACGGCATCCGCAAGCACGACGAATACCTGGGCGATGTCGAGATCTACCACGGCGACATCGAAGCCAGCGTGCCCTACACGCTGCTCGACAAGGGCACCAAGACTCTCGCGCTGGACGTCCAGTACCAGGGCTGCCACGAGGTGGAGCCCAAGATCTGCTATCCGCCGAACACGGAACATCTGAAGCTTGAGATCGGCGGTGCCTCCACGATCCCGGCATCCACGGGTACGCCGGCTGCCGGCGGTGCCTTCTCCAGCGGCGCCTCGCTGCTCGGTGCGCCCGCCGCCACGCCGGGCACCGAAGCCGCCTCCCTGCCGCCCGACCAGGCCTTCCGTTTCGAAGCCCTGGCGAAGGAAGGCAAGACACTGGTCCTGCGCTGGACCATGCCGAAGGACTATTACCTCTACCGCGACAAGACCCAGATCACCGTGACCTCGCCGGCCGGCGCCAAGACCGGTGAACCCGACTGGCCGAGCGGCACCGCCCACCACGACGAGAACTTCGGCGACACCATCGTCTACTTCGACCAGGTCGAAGTGCCCGTGCCGCTTACCGGGCTCGATGCGTCGAAGAAGGTGGAGCTGGATGTCGCCTACCAAGGCTGCCTGGAAAACGGCATCTGCTATCCGGTGATGACCCGCCACCTCAGCGTCGACCTGGGCAGTGGCGCCGTGGTCGTCGGCAAGATCGATACGAAGACCGCCTCCTCTGCCCCTGCCGACGTGGCACCCACGCCACCGCCGGCCGGTCTGAAGCCCTCAGGCGACGACACGCCCGTCGGCATTGCCGCTGCCCTTGGCCTCGCCCTGCTGGGCGGCCTGATCCTCAACCTCATGCCTTGCGTGCTGCCGGTGCTGTCGCTGAAGGCAATCACCGTGCTGGAAAGCGGTGAAAGCCCGGGCGCGGCGCGCCGCCATGCCCTCTGGTACACGGCGGGCGTACTGGTGGCCTTTGCCGCCCTGGGTCTTGTGGTGGTCGGCGTGCGCGCCGCGGGCCATGGCATCCAGTGGGGTGCACAGTTCCAGCAGCCGCTGGCCGTGGGCCTGCTGGTCTACGTGATGCTGGCCGTGGGCCTGTCGATGTCCGGCGTGTTCGAGATCGGCGGTTCGCTGGGCAATATCGGTAGCGGACTGGCTTCGCGCTCGGGCCCGGCCGGCGACTTCTTCACCGGCGTACTCGCCGTGGTAGTCGCCAGCCCCTGCACCGCGCCTTTCATGGGTTCGGCCATCGCCTTTGCCTTCGCGGCACCCATCGCCGTCGCCTTCCTCATCTTCATCGCGCTGGGTTTCGGCCTGGCGCTGCCGTTCCTGCTGATCGGCTTCGTGCCGGCCATCGCCCGCCTGTTGCCGCGCCCCGGTCGCTGGATGGAAACTTTGAAGCAGGCGCTGGCCTTCCCGATGTACCTCACGGCCGTATGGCTGCTGTGGGTGCTCACCAAGCAGCGTGGCGCCGATGCCACGGCACTGGTGCTGGCGGGTGGTGTGCTGCTGGCCATGGCGCTGTGGTGGTACGGCCGTCGTCGCGGCGGTCTGTCGTGGATCTTCAGCGCCGTGCTCGCCATCGGTGCGGCGGCCGCGCTGTGGACCGTGCACGGTCTGCCGGCCCAGGCGGCCGGCGCCAGCGTCGCGGCGGACGGCTCGGTGCCCTATTCACCAGAGAAACTGGCCGAGCTGCGCGCCGCGGGCACGCCGGTGTTCGTGGACATGACCGCCGACTGGTGCATCACCTGCAAGGCCAATGAACGCGCCGTGCTCGACACCGACGCCTTCCGCGACCTGCTCAAGCGCACCGGCACCGTCTACATGAAGGGCGACTGGACCGACGTGAACGCCACCATCGCCGCTTTCCTCGACCAGTACCACTCGGTGGGCGTGCCGCTCTACGTCGTGTATCCGAAGGGTGGCGACGGCCACAAGCTGTCCACGGTGCTCACCTACGACACCGTCGAGAAGGCACTCGAGGCCGCCGCCCACCCATGACCCGCGGCCCTGCGTTCTGGATCGTGGTGCTGGCGGTCGTTGCGGCGGCCGCCGGCTTCTGGACCGAACACCGGCGCCTGAATCCGTCGCCGCCCGAGGGCGTGACGGTGGCCGTCGAGGGCGATATCCCACGCGACGTCGTATTCCTCACGCCTGACGGAAAAGCCCGTCCGTTGTCGGACTGGCGAGGACAGAAGGTGCTGATCAACTTCTGGGCCACCTGGTGCGCCCCCTGCCGCCGGGAAATGCCACTGCTGAGCGAGGCCTATCCGCGCTATCGCGGGCATAACGTCGCCGTCATCGGCGCGGCGGAGGACACCGCCGACGCCGTACGTGCCTATATCGCGGAGCGGCCGGTCAGCTACCCCGTGGTGATCGCCGGCAGCGACTCACCGGGTGGCTCGCTCTCGTTCGGCAATACGCGACGGGTACTGCCCTATAGCGTGCTGATCGGCGAAGATGGGCGCATCCTGCGCCGCAAGATCGGCACCTTCAGCCCCGCCGAACTCGACGAGTGGCTGGCCCCGGAACACTGAGAACCTCCATGGACGCCACCCCTACCCACGACGAGGCGATCGACGCGACCCGCCTCTGGCTCGAACGCGCCGTCATCGGCCTGAATCTGTGCCCTTTTGCCAAAGCCGTGCAACGCAAGGGCCAGGTCCGTTATGTGGTCAGCGATGCGGACCAGCCGCTGCAACTGCATGCGGACCTGGTGCGCGAACTCGAATTCCTGCGCGATGCGGATCCCGAGGCGGTGGATACCACGCTGCTGATCCATCCCCGGGTGCTCGTTGATTTCGAGGATTTCAACGAATTCCTGGAAGTGGCTGACGATACGGTGGCCGATCTTGAGCTGGAGGGGGACATCCAGGTCGCCAGTTTCCATCCGGATTTCCAGTTCGACGGAACGGCGCCGGACGACATCACCAATTACACCAACCGGTCGCCTTTCCCTACGCTGCACCTGTTGCGGGAAGCCAGCATCGACAAGGCCGTTGCCGCGTTTCCGGAAGCTTCGACGATTTTCGAGGCGAATATGGCGACGCTGGACAGGCTGGGGCATGAGGGGTGGCGGAAGTTATTTGCCGAATCCTGACGCGGTCGCGCGCGAGGCGCGCTCCTACACAAGCCGCCCTGCTCCGCGGATCGACACGGCATTTGTAGGAGCGCGCCGGCGCGCGACCGGGGATAACGGTGCCCTCCCCATGTGATCGCACTACCGTGTCGCGCGCAGGCGCGCTCCTACAGTCCATACGGTGGCGTGTGGAAAGTCACGATCTCCAGCGAACTGCGGCGAACGTCACCGAACTGGACAACCTGCCTGGACAGGCGCACACTGCGCGGCGTTCCGGAGCCCCGGACCCCAAGGTACAGGTGAAGAGTGGCCAGGATCCTCGTCCTGCACGGACCCAACCTCAATCTGCTCGGTGTGCGCGAGCCTTCGGTGTACGGCCATGAGACCCTGGCCGACATCAATGCCTCGCTGCTGGGCCGCGCCCAGGCGGCCGGTCACGAGCTGGGTTTCTTCCAGTCCAACGCCGAGCATGAGCTGATCGGGCGCATCCACCAGGCCCGCGACGAGGGCACCGCATGGATCCTCTTCAATCCGGCCGCCTTCACGCACACCTCCGTTGCGCTGCGCGACGCCCTGGCCGGCGTGGCGATCCCGTTCATCGAGATCCACCTCTCCAACCCGCATGCCCGTGAACCGTTCCGGCATCACTCTTATATGTCGGATCTCGCCAGCGGCGTGATCTGCGGCTTCGGCGGTGACAGCTACCGCCTGGCGCTGGAAGCGGCCCTGATCCGCCTCGCCGTTCCGGCCGCCTGATTTTCCTTTTTGCGGCGCCCGAAGGCGCCCATCCCACCACCCGACATAGGTTTGTCCCATGGACCTGCGCAAGATCAAGAAGCTCATCGACCTGCTCGAGGAATCGAACCTCGCCGAGCTGGAAATCAAGGAAGGCGAAGAAGTCGTCCGCCTTTCGCGCGTGCCGAAGGGCAGCGTCGCCGTTGCCGCGCCGGTGTACCAGCAGGCGCCGGTCGCCGCTGCACCCGCTCCGGCGGCTGCCGTCGCCGCTCCGGCTGCCCCGGCTGCCGACGCCCTGCCCGCAGGCCACGTCGTGAAGGCGCCGATGGTTGGCACCTTCTACGCCGCGTCCACCCCGGGCGCCCCGGCATTCGCCACGGTCGGCCAGCAGGTCAAGGCCGGCGAGACGCTGGGCATCATCGAAGCGATGAAGATGTTCAACCAGATCGAGGCCGATGTGGCCGGTACCGTCGTCGCTGTGCTGGTCGAGAATGGCCAGCCGGTGGAATTCGACGAACCGATGTTTGTGATTGCCTGAGGCCCTCGCCATGCTCGAGAAGGTCGTCATTGCCAATCGCGGCGAAATCGCGCTGCGGGTGCTGCGCGCGTGCCACGCGCTGGGCATCAAGACGGTCGCGGTGCACTCCACCGTTGATCGCAACCTCAAGCACGTCGGCCTCGCCGACGAATCGGTATGCATCGGTCCGGGTCCGTCCGCCGAAAGCTACCTCAACATTCCGGCGATCATCGCCGCGGCCGAGATCACCGACGCCGCCGCGATCCATCCGGGCTACGGCTTCCTGTCCGAAAACGCCAACTTCGCCGAGCAGGTGGAGAAGTCGGGCTTCGTCTTCATCGGCCCCACGGCCGACGTGATCCGCCTGATGGGCGACAAGGTCGAAGCCATCCGCGCCATGAAGGCCGCGGGCGTGCCGTGCGTGCCCGGCTCGGGCGGTCCGCTCGGCGACGACGTGGACGAAAACCTGCGCATCGCCCGTGAGATCGGTTACCCGGTCATCATCAAGGCCGCCGGCGGTGGCGGTGGTCGCGGCATGCGCGTCGTGCGCACCGAGGCCCACCTTGCTGCCTCCATCGTCATGACCAAGCAGGAAGCCAAGGCGGCTTTCAGCAACGATCAGGTCTATATGGAGAAGTTCCTGGAGAATCCGCGCCACGTGGAAATCCAGGTGCTGGCCGACGGCCAGGGCAATGCCATCCACCTGGGCGAGCGCGACTGCTCCATGCAGCGTCGTCACCAGAAGGTGGTGGAAGAAGCACCGGCTCCGGGCATCACGCCGGAACTGCGCGAGCAGATCGGCAAGGTGTGCGTCGACGCATGCATCCGCATCGGTTATCGCGGCGCGGGCACGTTCGAGTTCCTGTTCGAGAACGGCCGTTTCTACTTCATCGAGATGAACACCCGTATCCAGGTGGAGCATCCGGTGACGGAGCTGGTCACGGGCGTGGACCTCGTACGCGAGCAGCTGCTCATCGCCAGCGGCCAGAAGCTGTCGATCCGCCAGGAGGATATCGTCCTCACCGGTCATGCCATCGAATGCCGCGTGAATGCCGAAGACCCCGACACCTTCATGCCGAGCCCCGGCACGGTGAAGCGTTTCGAAGCCCCGGGTGGCCCGGGCGTGCGCGTCGATACGCACCTTTACGACGGCTATCGCATCCCGCCGAACTACGACTCGATGATCGGCAAGATCATCGTTCACGGCCCGGATCGTGCCACTGCTATTGCGCGTATGCGCATGGCGCTGAACGAAACGGTGATCGAAGGCGTGAAGTGCAATATTCCGCTGCAGCAGCGCATCATGGCCGACATAGGCTTCCAGCAGGGTGGACAGAACATCCACTATCTGGAGAAGCGCATGGCAGAGCAAAAGGAAAAGGAAGCACCGCAGGGGGAGTAATCCGCTCCCTGTAAAAAAAATCCCGCCGAAAGGCGGGATTTTTTTATGCGATACCCACCCCGCACCCCGTCGTTCCAGCGAACGCTGGAACCCAGCGCCCCGGTTCACCAGCACCGCGAGGCATCGCATCGGCTCCTGCGTAGGCAGCACCCTCGCGACAACCGACTGCATCGCGCTGGATTCCTGCGTGCGCAGGAATGACGTGAGGGGAAGGATGAGCACCGGCAACCTCACACCCCGTCTTCCAGCGAACGCTGGAACCCAGCGCCCCGGTTCACCAGCACCGCGAGGCATCGCATCGGCTCCTGCGTAGGCAGCACCCTCGTGACAACCGACTGCATCGCGCTGGATTCCTGCGTGCGCAGAAATGACGTGAGGGGAAGGATGAGCACCGGCAACCTCACACCCCGTCGTTCCAGCGAACGCTGGAACCCAGCGCCCCGGTTCACCAGCACCGCGAGGCGCTGCATCGGCCTTTGCGTAGGCAGCACCCTCGCGACAACCGACTGCATCGCGCTGGATTCCTGCGTGCGCAGAAATGACGTGAGGGGAAGGATGAGCACCGGCAACCTCACACCCCGTCGTTCCAGCGAACGCTGGAACCCAGCGCCCCGGTTCACCAGCACCGCGAGGCGCTGCATCGGCCTTTGCGTAGGCAGCACCCTCGCGACAACCGACTGCATCGCGCTGGATTCCTGCGTGCGCAGGAATGACGTGAGGGGAAAGATGAGTACCGGCAACCTCACACCCCGTCGTTCCAGCGAACGCTGGAACCCAGCGCCCCGGTTCACCAGCACCGCGAGGCGTTGCATCGGCTCCTGCGCGCTTACGCCTTTCGATAACCGCTGATGCGCACCCAGTCTTCCAGCGTGCGTACTTCCAGGCCGTCGAACCATTCGGCATAGCGCACCAGCAATTCCTCGTGCTGCCCGTGAAGAATGCCCGACAGTGCAAACGGCGCGCCCGGCTTCACGGCGGCGGCAAACGTCGGCGCAAGCTCACCCAGTGGCCCCGCAAGGATGTTCGCCACCAGCACATCGGCCAGCTCGACCGGCGCTTCGCCGGGCAGATAGACGGCCAGGTCCGCATGCACGCCATTGCGCTCGGCATTGTCATGCGAGGCCAGCAGCGCCTGCGGATCGTTGTCGATGCCCACCGCGCGCGATGCGCCGAGCTTCAGCGCCGCGATGGCGAGGATGCCCGAGCCGCAGCCGTAGTCGAGCACGTGCTTGCCGGCCAGTTGCTGGCCATCGAGCCATTCCAGGCACATGGCCGTGGTGGGGTGCGTGCCCGTGCCGAAGGCCAGGCCCGGATCCAGTCGCACGACCACGATGCCGCCATCCTCCGGCGGCTCGATATTCCACGGGTATACCCACAGACGGCGGCCGAACGGCATCGGCTTGAACTGGTCCATCCAGGCGCGTTCCCAATCCTGGTCTTCCACTTCGCGCCACTCGATGTGCGCCGGCTCGATGAACGGCAGGTCGTCGGCGATGGCGGCGGTCAGGCCGCGGCGGTCGGCCTCGATGTCGAACAAGGCATGCAGCACGATCTGGTTCCACAACGGAATCTCGCCCACGCCCGGCTCGAAGATGGCCTCTTCGTCGGGCGTCTCCGCATCGGCGTCACGCAGGGTGATCGACAGGGCGCCGAGGTCCTCCAGCGCGGTTTCGACGCGCGGCTGTTCGGCGGCGCGGATGGTGAGGGAGAGTTCGAGCCAGGGCATCGTGGGATCGCAACAGAGGGACAGGAACCACGATTCTACCGGCCATGCAGGCTATGATCGAACGATGTACACGCAGTGTCCCGAGTGCCTCACCGTCTACAAGCTGGAAGCCGAGCAACTGGTGCCGGCCTGTGGCTGCGTGCGCTGCCGCCATTGCGACACCGTGTTCAATGCGCTGGGCACGCTGGCGACCCAACTGCCGCCCGAGCCGTTCGCCCGCCTGCCCGAGCACGCACTCGACCGCGAGCCACCGCTTGCCGATGTGGCGGTATTCCGTCCCAGGCCGGAGCCGGAGCCTGTCCCTGAACCGGAGGGACCGCTCTTCGTCGAAGAAGCCGTGACAGGGGCGCCGGACACCACCCCGAACGAACCCGCGCCAGCGGAAGACTTCTCCCAGCTCACGTTTACGCCGGCCTTCGCCCGCCGCAAGCGCCGCTCCTGGCAGACCGCCGCGTGGGTGCTGGTGTGCGCCGTGCTGCTGCTCGGCCTGCTTGCGCAACTGGGCTGGGCCAAGCGCGAGGCGCTGATTACCGATGACACCACAGGGCCCTTGCTGGGCAAGGTCTGCGATGTGTTCGGTTGCCGCCTCCCCCTGGTTGCGGCACCCGATCGCCTGCGCCTGCTCGCGCGCGATGTCGAGCAACATCCTTCGGTGCCCGACGGCCTGCTGATTACCGCCAGCGTGCGGAACGATGCAGGTTTCGCGCAGCCTTATCCGGTGGTGACCATCGTGCTTTCCGATGCGCAGGGCGAGCGTCTGGCCATGCGCCGGTTCCGTCCGGAAGACTATGTCGGCGATGCCGGTGTGCGTGCCCGTGGATTGTCCGCCGGCGCAACCACCGCGATGGTCTTCGAAGTGCAAGACCCGGGCCAGCGGGCGGTGGCATTCTCGTTCAGCTTCGAGTGACCGTTCGAAAAAATTTCTTTTTGCAAGCCTGCACTTCCAGCGTCTGGGCGAGTACACTCGGTCCCCTTCGCGACTTTCGCCCCCCTTCTGGTGGTGCGTCTTCGTCGCACCCAAGCGACCATTATTCGAACAAGAACTGACCGGAGCTCCGCGTTCCGGGCTGCGAGAGGGGAATGCCTTGAACGCTGTGAGACTGACTGCCGGCGAGGCCGCCAACGAGACCTCCGTGCAGAGCGCCCTCAGCGAATGCGTCAGCCTGACCGTGCGTCGCTATCTCGCAGACATTGGTGACACCGAGTTCGGTGAAGGTCTTCACGCCCTGGTGATCCGCGAAGTCGAAGGCCCCCTCCTGCGCGAGGTGCTCGCCTTCCACGAAGGCAACCAGAGCCGCGCCGCTGCCGCCCTCGGCATCAACCGCGCCACCCTGCGCAAGAAGCTGGCCGCCCACGGCATCTCCTGATCCGGCGTTACGCCGGGCCGCCCGGACGTCCGGGCGGCTATAATGACGCGCTTTCCTCCCCGGAAGTGCCCATGCCCACGCCCGACCTCGTCCCCGTCCGCCGCGCACTTGTCAGCGTCTCCGACAAGCAGGGGCTCACCGACCTCGCCCGCCGCCTCGCCGCGGCCAACGTCGAAATCCTTTCCACTGGTGGCTCCGCGAAGGCACTTCGCGGAGCCGGCATTCCCGTGCGCGATGTCGGCGACCTGACCGGCTTCCCCGAGATCATGGACGGTCGCGTGAAGACCCTGCACCCGCGCGTGCACGGTGGACTGCTCGGCCGTCGCGGCACCGACGATGCGGTGATGGCCGAACACGGCATCGTGCCCATCGACCTTCTGGTGCTTAACCTGTATCCGTTCGAGCGTACCGTCGCCGATCCGGCATGCACGCTGGAGAACGCGATCGAGAACATCGACATCGGCGGCCCCGCCATGCTGCGTGCCGCCGCGAAGAACTGGAACGACGTCGGCGTGCTCACCGATCCGGCGCAGTACGACGACGCACTGGCCGAAATCGAATCGAAGGGCGGCCTGTCGCGCGCCACGCGCTTCCGTCTTTCGGTGGCCGCGTTCAATCGCGTATCGAATTACGATGCTGCCATCAGCGATTATCTTTCGGGCCTCAGCCTGGATGACACGCACACCGCCGTTGCCGCCCATGCGGAATTCCCCGAGCAGTCGAACGGCCGCTTCGTGAAGGTCATGGACCTTCGTTACGGCGAAAACCCACATCAGGCGGGTGCGTTCTATCGCGATCTGTATCCGGCACCGGGTACGCTGGCTACGTTCCGCCAGTTGCAGGGCAAGGAGCTCTCGTTCAACAACATCGCCGATGCCGATGCCGCATGGGAATGCGTGCGCCAGTTCGATGCACCGGCCTGCGTGATCGTGAAGCATGCCAATCCCTGCGGCGTCGCCGTGGCTGCCGATCCGCTCGCCGCGTATGAACTGGCCTATGCCACCGACCCGACCTCGGCATTCGGCGGCATCATTGCCTTCAACCGCCCGCTCGATGCGGAAACGGCACGCGTGATTCTCAAGCGTCAGTTCGTCGAAGTGCTGATTGCCCCCGTCGTCGAAGCCGGTGCCGTGGAAGAGGCCACGAAGAAGGCCAATGTGCGCGTGCTCGAAATCCCGCTGGGTGACGGTCGCAACACGCATGACATCAAGCGCGTCGGCTCCGGTCTGCTCGTGCAGACCGCGGATCACCGCCAGGTGACGCGCGACGAGCTGAAGGTGGTGAGCAAACGCCAGCCCACGCCCACCGAACTCGACGACCTGCTGTTCGCCTGGCGCGTGGCGAAGATGGTCAAGTCCAACGCTATCGTTTACGCGAAGGACAACCGCAGCATCGGTATCGGTGCGGGCCAGATGAGCCGCGTGGTGAGCGCGAAGATCGCAGGCCTGAAGGCCGAAGAAGCCGGTCTCACGGTGCCGGGTAGCGTGATGGCATCCGATGCGTTCTTCCCGTTCCGCGACGGCATCGATGCCGCCGCCGCAGCAGGTATCGTTGCCGTGATCCAGCCGGGTGGTTCGATGCGCGATAACGAAGTGATCGAAGCCGCCGACGAACACGGCATGGCGATGGTATTCACCGGCATCCGTCACTTCCGTCACTGATACGCATACGTGCGACCGGTGATACGGCAACGTTTATCGTTATCGCCTCACCGGTCGCGCGCGAGGCGCGCTCCTACAACATCGGATTCCTTGCGCATCGCGTAACGACGCGCCAGCACCGCACAGGTCATCAGCTGCACCTGGTGAAACAACATGATCGGCAGCACGATCAGTCCGAGCGGATGCCCCGCGAACAGCACCTTCGCCATCGGCACGCCCGAGGCCAGGCTCTTCTTCGAGCCGCAGAACACGATGGTGATCTCGTCTTCCGTACCAAAACCCAGCGCACGCGCACCGTAGCGCGTCACCAGCAGCGCCACCGCCAGCAGCACGATGTTCGCTACGATGAGGCCCGCCAGGATGGGCAGCGGCAGCTGGTGCCACAGGCCCTGCAATACGGCAGCGCTGAACGCGGTATAGACCACCAGCAGGATCGAGCCACGGTCGACATAAGTCAGCAGCGCCGCATGGCGACGCACCCAGCCGCCGATCCAGCGCTGCGCGACCTGACCGGCCACGAACGGCACGAACAGCTGCAACACGATCACGCCCACCGAATGCCACGACAGGCTGCCCTGCCCCGTACCGGCGATCACCAGGCCCACCAGCAGCGGCGTGATGAAGATGCCCAGCAGGCTAGACGCAGAGGCCGAGACGATGGCCGCCGGCACGTTGCCGCGCGCGATCGAGGTGAAAGCGATGGATGACTGCACCGTCGAGGGCAGTGTGCACAGGAACAGGATGCCCAGGTAGAGATCGGGCGAGACCAGCGGCGACAGCACCGGCTTCAGCAGCAGGCCGAGCAAGGGGAACAGCACGAAGGTGCTGGCAAGCACGGTCAGGTGCAGGCGCCAGTTGGTCATGCCGGCCACCACGGCATCGCGCGACAGCTTGGCGCCATGCAGGAAGAACAGCAGGGCGATGGCCGCGTCGGTCAGCACCTCGAAGATCTGCGCCGCCGCTCCCCGGCAGGGAAGGAAGCTCGCCAGCAGAACCGTGGCAATCAGGGACAGGGTGAATCCATCGGGCAGGAAGCGGCGCATGGCGGCGTGACGGTGCGAAGTGAAGGATGTTGCGTATTGCAGCGCCGCAGGCTTGATAAGGCAAATCGTTTTATCTGATTCAGTGATAGATTTATCGCATGAATGTCTCGATGCGCCAGCTCCGTGCCTTTCTCGCCGTGGCGGGCCACCGGCATTTCCGCCGCGCTGCCGACGCCCTGCACCTGACCCAGCCGGCCGTCAGCCGGCTTATCGCGGACCTGGAGGCCGAACTGGACGTGCGCCTGTTCGATCGCAGCACCCGTGAGGTGGTGCCGACAGAGGCCGGACGCTATCTGGAACAGGCTGTCTCCCGCGTGCTGGACGAACTGGACGGGGTGCTGGCCCATGCGCGTGCTCAGGCCGATCCGCTGCGCGGCCGCGTACGGATCGCCGCCGTGCCCACGGTGTCTGCCGGATTGGTGCCCAACTGCATCGCCCTTTGCGCCCAGGAACACCCGGCGCTGGAAATCCTGCTGCGCGACCAGAGCCAGGCCCAGGTGCTGGATGCCGTGCGCGGTGGTGAGGTGGATTTCGGGCTCACGGTGGAACCGGCCACCACCGAGGAATTCGATGCGCAGACGATCCTGCGCGATCCGTTTCTGGTCGTGTGCCGTGAGGATCATCCTTTCGTCGAGCGGGAAGCCGTTCCCTGGAAGGCATTGACCGGTCAGCCGTTGATCCTGCTCGACCATGCCTCTGGCAGCCGGCGGCTTATCGACGAGGTGTTCGCGCGGCGGCAGATTCCCGTGGACATCACCCTTGAGGTAGGTCACCCGCATACCGCCTTCCGCATGGTGGAGGCGGGGCTTGGGGTGACCGTCACGCCGGCGCTGTCACTGGATGCCTTGCGGCCTGGGCTCGCCGTGCGTTCGCTGACGCCCGAGGTGCATCGTGAGGTGACCTTGTTGCGACGCAGGGCGCGATCGCTGTCACCGCCTGCACAGACGGTGTGGGAGGCGTTTCGTGAGGTAGCTGCCGCGCTGTCTCCCGTGGGGCGTTGAATGTCGTGCAGCCAGTCGCTTTGACCGGTCGCGCGCAAGGCGCGCTCCTACACAAGCTGCTCCGTGAGGGCGCGCCTGCGCGCAACCAGTCCGAAGCGCCGTTGTAGGAGCGCGCCTTGCGCGCGACGCGGCGAAGCCACAACCCACCCCGCCACCACGCTCACGCCCGCTTAAACGCCCGGCAGGCATGCTCGGGCTTTCACGCCGGAGGGTGCCCATGAGTTACCAGCTGTACTACTGGACGGGATTGCAGGGTCGCGGGGAATTCGTGCGCCTGTGCCTGGAAGACGCCGGAGCGGCCTATACCGACGTGGCGCGCATCGAAGGGGACGACGTGATGACGCCCTTCCTCAACGGCGAGCACGAGGGTGCCCTGCCTTTCGCCCCGCCGTTCCTCAAGAGCGGCCGGCTGGTGATCGCCCAGGTGGCGAACATCCTCCAGTACCTCGGCCCGCGCCATAACCTGGTGCCGGAAAGCGAGTCGAAGCGGATCTACGCGCACCAGCTCGAACTGACCATCACCGATTTCATCGTCGAAGTGCATGACACCCACCATCCGGTGGCTGGCGGCCTCTACTACGAGGACCAGCGTGACGAGGCGAAGCGGCGTTCGAAGGACTTCCGCGAGTCGCGGATTCCGAAGTACCTGGGGTATTTCGAGAAAGCCATCGAACGGGGTGGCGGGCGGTTTCCGCTACGCAAGCATTCCTATGTGGACCTGTCGCTGTTCCAGATAATGGCGGGGCTGGAGTACGCCTTCCCGAAGGCGCTGGCGAAGCAGAAAGTGCCGCTGTTGCGGGATCTGGCCAGGCGGGTGGCCGAGCGGCCGAACATTGCTGCCTATCTCGCCTCGGAGCGGCGGGTGGCGTTCAACACCACGGGGATTTTCCGGCATTACCCGGAGCTTGATGGCTGACCGGTCGCGCGCGAGGCGCGCTCCTGCAAAAAGCGGCGTGTCCTGTGTCGCTCCTACAAAGCGGCGGGCCTTGTGTGTGTCGCTTCGGGCCGGTCGCGCGCGAGGCGCGCTCCTACAGGAGCCGTTGTTGTGCAGGGCGGCTTGTGTAGGAGCGCGCCTTGCGCGCGACGCGGCGAAGCCGCAAGCCGGAACGAACGGCAAGTTCGCACCGGCCCGGGTTTCATTAAGTGGTCAGTTCGACCCCGCTGGCTTCTGCGGCGCGCCCCACTCATAGACCTTGTACTGCACCGGGCTCACCGGCCCGTTGCGGCCGCCGGCTTCGTGACGACGGCCCTGGTCGTCCACGCTGTAATACTGTGGTACGCCGTTCTTGGGCGTCACGATCACCTGGTAGAGCTTGCCGCCGCTGCGGTACTCCTCGACCCGGTTGTCGCCTTCCTGGTGTACCGACACCTGCGGCGGCGGATCGCCGCGGCCGTCAAGGGAGGGAAGATTGTCCGCCGAGACCTTGCGCCCCATCGCATCGGAGGTGGCCGGCGTGGCCTGCCCACCCTGAGCTTCATCGTAGGTCACCGGACGCTCGATCGGCTTCTGGCCGGAACGGTCCGGCTCGCCTTCCTTGTGGCCCGGGTCATTGATCGCCGGCGGCGGCAAGGCCTTCAGCTGGGGATCCTGGGCGGTCTGCGCCGTGGCGGTCTGCGCCAGGGCGATGGCGAGCGCGGCGACGAGGGCGTGCGTGCGGTTCATGGGAGGTCTCCTTGCGGGCCTGCGAGCATACCAAGGCGCATACCCCAATCCACGTGAACAGGCGGCACACGTCGTGCCATGAGAGAATCCACCGATGCCTACGCTCACGCTCATCGACGGGTCTTCGTACCTGTACCGCGCGTTCCACGCGCTGCCGCCCCTGACCAATGCCCATGGCGAACCCACCGGCGCATTGTTCGGCATCGTCAACATGTTGCGCACCACGATGAAGGCCGGTTCCGACTACGTCGCCTTCGTCTGCGACGCGCCGGGACGCACCTTCCGCGACGATCTCTACGCCGACTACAAGGCCAACCGGCCGTCGATGCCCGACGACCTGCGCGCCCAGGTCGAGCCCATGATGAAGATCGTAGGCGCGCTGGGCTTTCCGATCCTGTGCATTCCCGGGGTCGAGGCCGATGACGTCATAGGCACCCTGGCACGGCAGGCCGCCGCCGCGGGCATCCACACGGTGATCTCCACCGGCGACAAGGATTTCGCCCAGCTCGTGGACGGCCACGTGCTGCTGGTCAACACCATGACCAGCACCACCATGGACACCGACGGCGTCATCGCCAAGTTCGGCGTGCGCCCCGACCAGATCGTCGACTACCTCACCCTCGTGGGCGACACGGTAGACAACGTGCCCGGCGTGGAAAAGTGCGGCCCCAAGACCGCCGCCAAGTGGCTGGCCGAATACGACAACCTCGACGCGCTACTCGCCGCTGCCGACCGCATCGGCGGCAAGATCGGCGAAAACCTGCGCGCGGCCATCCCGCGCCTGCCGCTGTCGCGCGAGCTGGTCACCATCCGCACCGACGTACCGCTGGACCAGGGCCCGGCCGACCTCACGATGCGCGAGCGCGACGTCGAGGCCCTGCGCGAGCTGTACGCCCGCTACGACTTCAAGGCTGCGCTCAAGGACCTGGACTCCGGCAACCTGCCGGCGCCGGCTGCCTCTCCGGTCGCTGCAGCACCGACCGCTGCCACGACTACCCCTGAAGCCACCCCGTTCGCGGGAGAGGCCGAATACGAGCTCGTCTTCGACGAAGCACATTTCGCCCGCTGGGTCGAAAAACTCGAAACCGCCCCGCTCATCGCCTTCGACACGGAAACCACCAGCATCGACGCCATGCAGGCGGAGATCGTCGGCGTGTCGCTGGCCGTGGAACCGGGCAAGGCGGCGTATATCCCGCTGGCACACGATTACCCTGGCGCGCCGAAGCAGCTTTCGCGCGAACATGTGCTCGGCGCCCTGAAGCCCATCCTGGAAGACGCCACGCGTCCCAAGGTGGGGCAGCACGGCAAGTACGACATCAACGTGCTTTCGCACTACGGCGTGAACGTGCGCGGACTTGCGCACGACACCATGCTCGAGTCGTACGTGTACAACGCCACGGCCACGCGCCACGACATGGATTCCCTGGCCAACCGCTACCTCGGCTACACCACCATCAAGTACGAACAGGTGGCCGGCAAGGGCGCCAAGCAGATTCCGTTCTCGCAGGTCGACTGCGACACCGCCTGCCGCTACGCCGCCGAAGACGCGGACATCACCCTGCGCCTGCACCACGCCCTGTGGCCGAAGCTCGAAGCCGAGCCATCGCTGCGCAAAGTATACGAAGACATCGAGATTCCGCTCGTGCCCGTGCTGGCGAAGATGGAACGCACCGGCGTGCTCATCGACGCCAACGAGCTGCGCAAGCAGAGCCAGCAGCTGGGCAAGCGCATGGTCGAACTCCAGCAGCAGGCCTATGCGGTCGCCGGACACGACTTCAACCTCGATTCGCCCAAGCAGCTGCAGGCCGTGCTGTTCGACGAACTGGGCCTGCCGGTAAAGGTGAAGACGCCGACCGGCCAGCCCTCCACCAACGAGGAAGCCCTGGAAGCCATCGCCGACGCGCACGAGCTTCCGCGCGTGATCCTCGACTATCGCGGACTGGCCAAGCTGCGTTCCACGTATACCGACAAGCTGGCCGGCATCGTCAACCCGCGCACCGGCCGCGTGCATACCAGCTACCACCAGGGCGCCGTCGCCACGGGCCGCATCAGCTCGTCCGACCCCAACCTGCAAAACATCCCGGTGCGCACCGAAGAAGGCCGGCGCATCCGCCAGGCCTTCGTGGCCCCGCAAGGCTGGCGCATCCTGGCGGCCGACTATTCGCAGATCGAACTGCGCATCATGGCCCACCTCTCCGGCGACGAAGGCCTCGTGCGCGCCTTTGCCGAAGGCGGCGACGTGCATCGCGCCACGGCGGCGGAAGTATTCGGCGTCACGCCGGATGAAGTCACCACCAACCAGCGTCGCGCAGCCAAAGCCATCAACTTCGGCCTGATGTACGGCATGAGCGCCTTCGGACTGGCCCGCCAGCTCGGCGTGGACCGCGGCGAAGCGTCCGACTACATGGCACGCTACTTCTCGCGCTATCCGGGCGTGCGCGCCTTCATGGACGCCACCCGCGAACAGGCCCACCAGGACGGCTACGTAAAGACCTGGTTCGGTCGCCGCCTGTACCTGGACAACCTCAGCTCGCGCAACCAGGCGCTGCGTGCCGGAGCCGAGCGCGCGGCCATCAATGCCCCGATGCAGGGCACCGCCGCCGACATCATCAAGCGCGCGATGATCGCCGTGGCCGCATGGACCGAATCCCGCGACGACGTGCGCCTGCTCATGCAGGTACACGATGAACTGGTATTCGAGGTGCGCGAGGATGCCGTGGATGACGTGCGCGCAAACGTCGAACGCCTCATGACCGGTGCAGCGGAACTCAGTGTTCCGCTGCAGGTGGACATCGGCGTGGGCGCAAACTGGGACGAGGCGCACT
Organism: Luteibacter anthropi; assembly: GCF_023699965.1. Lineage (NCBI taxonomy): Bacteria > Pseudomonadati > Pseudomonadota > Gammaproteobacteria > Lysobacterales > Rhodanobacteraceae > Luteibacter > Luteibacter anthropi. Next base: position 2,180,514 of record NZ_CP077072.1, on the reverse strand, counting down.
AGCGCCCCGTCCCCGACGGGTCAGTTGCCGTTGTCGCTCTTCGGGACGTTGTCGGTCTTCGGCAGCGGCGCGCCCGTGTACTGATTGAACCTCACCGTCTCACCCGGCCGGCTCAACAGTTTAAGCTGCGGCGCGGCCTCCTTCTTCGGATTGGTGGCCGTGTACCAGAGCTTCAGCGCCTTGAACGAGAACACCTCGTCGAAGTCCGTGGCGAACGAACCCGGATCCATGGCGACATCGCCCTTGCGGTTCTTGAACCATTTCATCCATGCGGCAGAACCCGGCGGCGGCGAGCAGATGTAGGTACCTTCCGGATCGTCCTTGCCCTGCTGGTTGCATAGTTTGAAGCCAGGATTGGCATCCGCGTAGTACGACGGCAGCAGGAACGACATCATGCGGTTCTTCGTCGTGCTCCACTCGGCGGTGCTATGACAGCTCATGCAGCTGGAATTGGGGTAATTGACGTACGCCTTGCCATTGAAGGTGATGTTGTTGCGTGCACCGTCATTCGGCCCCGAGAGACGATCACCCCAGCCCAGTGTCTGGGTGGAATATTTCGGCGCCTTCGGATTGTTCCAGTTCTCCACCAGCTTCCTGGAATCGGCGCCGGCCGCTTCGTCATTGCCCCATTGCACGCCCAGGGGCACCATCTTGTCCCACGCGTCCTTGCCCGGTGCATTGGCGTCATAGACGAGCGTCATGAATACCCAGCCCGTGTCCGGCGAGGATTGCTTGTCCTTGACGATAATGTCGAACTGCGTGACGTAGCCCGTCCACAGGGTGGGATCTTCCGGTGGATCGGCCTCCGGATTGACCGGAATCATCATGGGCCATTGCGCGGCCCCCTTCAGCACCGGCCACCAGTCCGTCGGCTGGGTCTTGTCCGTGGACGAGAACACGGCCGCCTTGACGATGATGGCGTCTTCCAGGAACTGCGAGTGCTGCGTGTCCAGCGTCGGCTTCATCGCATCGGCACCCCAGAAGTTCCTGAGCGTCAGCGCGGCGATGGAATCGTAGTAAGTCACCACGTTCGTCTGGAAGGTAACCTTCAGCCCCGTACCCGGAAATACGCTGCTGCCGAACTGACCTGCCTGGTAGGTGCCGTGTATCGCATCGCGCAGGCTGCCCAGCCACGGTTCGTTGTACCAGCCGGCCTTGGCGGCATCCCAGTTGGCGTAATCCAGGATCAGCTTGCGCGCGTTGGGCGTGACGGCCTCTTTCAAGGCGTTCGCGTAAGCCTCCGCGTTATGCACGTTGATGCGGCCATTGTTGATCGCCTTTCTCCACGGCGGAGGGCCCGCCTGAAAACGCGCGACTTTCGGCCAATCGTGACTGAGGGAAAACACCGGGCCCGTATAGCTGGATGGCGGCAGGTAGCCGTTGTTTTCCTGAAATGGCGTCGCCGCCTGCATCGCTGCCAACGAAGGCATGGTCTTGGCGTCGAACGCGCTCCTGGCGGTCTGTGCGCCCACGCTGCCTGATGCCACGACAAGCGAGGCACAAGCCAGGGCGAGCACCAGTCGGTTGAAACGTTTCATGCACTTTCCTCCACGGAATGCCGGCGGGTCTTCGGGAAGAAAGGAGGGGGAAGCCGGCGCGCATGCCTCCACGCGGCCCTGGCGGGTCGCGGGATCGCATGCCTGTCCGATGTATCCCCTGTCCTTCCACATCCGCCCGGCAGCTGAGCCAGGCGAGCACGCGAAGTATCCGCGCGCGCCAATGCGGCGATACGGGCCGATCCGGCAAGGGATCAAGGTGACCCGGATGGTGAATCGGCAAAAAAAGAGCCGCCCGCTCCCGGGGAGGGGCGGACGGCGATGTGGGGAGATTTGGCGGGAAGCGGACGCACTCCGGCGCCCTCGTCCACCTTATGGTTGTTTTATCTGGAAGCCTCCGGGCGATGGCCAGGACCATGGCGTCCTGCCAGCAACTGCCCGGGGCGTGAACCGGTGAGCAGCATGGCTCCTGGGCCAGCCGCTGTCTTGGACGGAATATCGACGATCGTCATGACGTGCGGATGACTCAGGCCTCGGCCATCCCCTTCAACACCCAACGGCGCCAGGTGCCAGGCGGCACGCCCACCGTACGGACAAAAACCCGGGACAGATGCCCCGCCTCGGAAAAACCACAGGCTGCGGCGATATCCCCGAGCGAACGATTACTGTCCCGCAAAAGACGCTGCGCCCTTTCGATGCGACGCTTCATCAGCCACCGGTGAGGCGGCATGCCCGTGGCCCGGGCGAATGCCCGGGAAAAATGATTCACCGTCAGTCCACAGGCCCGGGCCACGGCCGGCGTCTTCACGCTCAGGTGCAGGCGCTCATCCATATACGAGATGGCCTGGTCCAGGCGCCATGCGGCCAGGCTGCCCGAGGCCGCTTCCGACGCATGAGCCAGCGACGGCACGGGCAGGCTGGCCCGCAAGGCCAGGGCGGCATGTGCCAGCACGGTCGGATTCGCAGCCTCGTCATGCAGCTCCTGAAGCATGGCATCGATCAGCGCACCCACGATGGGAGATGCCTTGTCCGCGCCGTCTGCCTCCGCCCGGGCCCTTCGCACGAGCACGCCCCGTGCCGGCTTGTCCGGGTTGAAGACAATCAGCAGGGTGGCTTCCTCACCCTGTGCATTCACCTGCGTGAAATCACCGGGATCGCTATCCGCCAGATCGATTTCGCCATCGATGGAAGCCCGAGCGAGAGCCGTGTCCACGACGACCCGGTACCGGGACGAAAACGCAGGAATCGATAAGTACGACATATAGACGGAAGACCTCGGGGGACGTCCGTGCTCAGCAAGGCCCGTGCCATGCAGATATGGCGCTTTCATGCGCCGCCGTGCAGGCATGGCATGTCCGCGAGCGCGAGCGCCGCGTCCGCGGACATGTTGTACAAACAGCCGTCCAAACGTAAGTATTTCGTTGCGTCTTCCAAGCATGAACGATGGCTGACTTTTTCTTTTTCGCCGACTGCAACTTTTGCGATTCCCGGACGTCTATAGCTTCGGACGCACGCAACGGCGTCCCATCGGTGTACCCCACCTCCCTGGGGTAACCCTGCGGTAGGGCCCGGCTTTCCCCTGGGTCGAGCCCTCCTCCGGCTCCGGAAGCTCCCCTGGCTTCCGGAGCTTTTTTTTGCCTGCAAGATCCGGCCAGTTTTTTGCGCGCCCCATGGTTTCCGTTGAAACGAAGTGCTGCGCACGAACGGTCGCGCGCAGGCGCGCTCCTGCAACAGCCTGCGCCCCCTTGCAGATCCCTTCACATCTCCCTCGGCATGCTGCGTCCCACTTCGACTAGGGAGGCATCCATGCGAGCAGGACTCATCATCGTCGGCATCATCCTCATCGGCCTGGGCATCTGGGTGACGGTGGGCAACGGCAGCTACAGCAAGACCGATACCCTGGCGCAGGTTGGCTCGGCGAAGATCACCGCAACCCACGACAAGGCCCTCCCCCAGTGGGTCGGCATCGCAGGCATCGTGATCGGCGGCCTCGTGGCCGTGGCCGGTATCGCCCGCAAGCGCTGAACGGCGTGGGCGCCCGCCAGGCGGGCGCCCCGCAGGCCGCCCCGGCTACAATGGGCGGATGGATGTATCCCACCTTCTCGACTCCCTGAACGATGCCCAGCGTGAAGCCGTCGGCGCTGAACCCGGGCACTACCTGATCCTCGCGGGCGCCGGCTCCGGCAAGACCCGCGTGCTCACCCATCGCATCGGCTGGCTGACCCAGGCCCAGGGCGTGCCGCCGTGGGCCATCCTCGCGGTCACCTTCACCAACAAGGCCGCCGGCGAGATGCGCGCCCGCCTGGACAACCTGATTCCCGGCGGCACCCAAGGCCTCACCGTGGGCACCTTCCACGGCATTGCCCATCGCCTGCTGCGCCGCCACTGGCGCGAGGCCGGGCTGGTCGAAGGCTTCCAGATCCTCGACTCCGATGACCAGCAACGCATCATCAAGCGGGTCATCGCCGGCATGGGCCTGGACGAAGCCCGCTTCCCGCCCCGCCAGGCCGCCTGGCAGATCAACCAGTGGAAAGACGAAGGCCGCCGCCCCGACAGCATCGAACACCGCGACCACCCGGTGACGCGCACCTTCGTGGAGATCTACAAGACCTACGAACAGCAGTGCCAGCGCGCCGGCCTCGTCGACTTCGCCGAACTGCTGCTGCGCGCGCACGAACTGTGGCTGAAAGACCCGCAGGTGCTGCGCCACTACCAGGATCGCTGGCGCTACCTGCTGATCGACGAATTCCAGGACACCAACACGCTCCAGTACGCGTGGATCCGCGTGCTGGCCGGCGACAAGGGCCAGGCTTTCGTGGTGGGCGACGACGACCAGGCCATCTACGGCTGGCGCGGTGCGAAGGTAGAAAACGTGCAGCAGTTCCTGCACGACTTCCCCGGCGCAAGAACCATTCGCCTGGAGCAGAACTACCGCTCCACCTCCACCATCCTCAACGCAGCCAACGCCGTCATCGCCCGCAATGGCGGACGCCTCGGCAAGCAGCTGTGGACGGACGGCGAGGAAGGTGAGCGCATCGCGCTGTACGCGGCCTACAACGAACAGGACGAAGCACGCTTCGTCATCGAGCGTATCCGCGAATACATCGCCGAACACGGCAATGCGCGCGACTGCGCCATCCTGTATCGCTCCAATGCCCAGTCACGCAACTTCGAAGAACAGCTCATCCAGCGCAACCTCCCCTACCGCGTGTACGGCGGCCTGCGCTTCTTCGAACGCGCCGAAATCAAGGACGCACTGGCCTATCTGCGCCTGGCATCCCATCGCCACGACGATGCCGCCTTCGAGCGGGCCGTGAACACGCCGCCGCGCGGCATCGGCGACCGCACGCTCGACGAGCTGCGCCGCCGCGCCCGCGCCGAAGGCAGCTCCATGTGGGAGGCCGCACTCAACGAAGTGTCCACCGGCTCGCTGGCCGGCAGGGCGAAGAACGCCGTCAGGGCCTTCCTCGGCCTGATCGACAACCTGCAGGTCACCTTCCGTGGCGATGGCGGCGCCGAAGGCAACGACGCCCTGGGCCTGGCGGAGCAGATCGAGCATGCCATCGTGCATACCGGCCTGCGCGACTTCTACGAAAACGACAAGCGTGGCAACGGCGAGGCCCGCGTGGAAAACCTCGACGAGCTGGTGAACGTGGCCAGCCGCTTCGAGATGACGCCGGAAGACACCGACGCCGGCCTCAACGAGCTCTCCGCCTTCCTGTCGCACGCGGCGCTGGAAGCGGGCGAAGGCCAGGGCGAGGCGTGGGACGACTGCGTGCAGCTGATGACCCTGCATTCGGCCAAGGGGCTCGAATTTCCCATCGTGTTCCTGGTGGGCATGGAGGAAGGACTCTTCCCCAGCCAGCGCTCCACCGAGGAAGACAACCGCCTGGAAGAAGAGCGCCGCCTGGCCTATGTCGGCATCACGCGCGCACGCCGCAAGCTCTACATGTCACATGCCGAATCCCGCCGCATGCACGGCACCGAGATGCTTGCACGCCCTTCACGCTTTCTCGGCGAAATCCCCGGCGAGCTGATCGACGAACTGCGCCCCCGCGTGCAGGTATCCCGACCCGCCTTCGCCGATCGCTTCTCCAGCCCCTCGCTGGACGAACCGATGCCGGTGCGCCTGGGACAGCGCGTGAGCCACCCCAAGTTCGGCGAAGGCACCATCGTCAGCGCCGAGGGCGCCGGCGCGCACATGCGTGTGCAGGTGAACTTCCAGGATGAAGGAAGCAAGTGGTTGGTTTACGCTTATGCGAACCTGACCGCGTTGTAAGGGGCCTGACAACGACCGGCTTGCCGCAGGCATCCTTGCGGCAAGCCGCCGTGCGCCGGGAACGCGTACAACCGGGTCCATGCAGCCCAAGGAACGAATGGCATGATCGTCGGTATCGATCTCGGAACCACCAACAGCCTGATCGCCGTCTGGAAAGACGGCGGTCCCCGTCTCGTGCCCAATGCACTGGGCTCATTCCTCACCCCGTCCGTGGTCGGCATCGACGATGACGGACGGGTACTGGTTGGCGAAGCGGCGCGTGAGCGCCTGCAGACGCATCCCCAGCGCACCGCCGCCCTGTTCAAGCGCCATATGGGCAGCGCACGCACCTCGCGCCTGGCCGATCGCGACTACCGACCGGAGGAGCTTTCGGCACTCGTCCTGCGGTCGCTCAAGGCGGACGCCGAGGCATTCCTCGGCCAGGAAGTGACCGAGGCCGTCATCACGGTGCCGGCGTATTTCTCCGACGCCCAGCGCAAGGCTACGCGGGTAGCCGGAGAGCTTGCGGGACTCAAAGTCGAGCGCCTGCTCAACGAACCCACGGCAGCCGCGTTGGCCTATGGGCTTCATGAGGGCGGGAGCGAAACCCAGTTCCTGGTCTTCGACCTCGGCGGAGGCACCTTCGACGTGTCGATCCTCGAAATGTTTGAAGGTGTCATGGAAGTCCGTGCCAGCGCCGGTGACAACATGCTCGGCGGCGAGGATTTCACCGGACTCATCGTCGAACTGGCGTTTTCGAAAGGTCTCCCCGAAAAGGCAAGGCACGACGCAGCTTTCATGCAACGGTTGACCGCACGCGTCGAGGAAGCCAAACGGGAACTCGGCAGCCAGGCCTCGACCAGTTTCGACGTGCAATGGGAAAACCACCATGCCACGGTCTCCCTGGATACCGACGCGTTCGAGAAGCTGTGCCAGCCGCTACTGGAAAAACTGTGGCGTCCCATCGAGCGTGCCTTGCGCGATGCACGCATCCGGGCAGCCGACCTGAACAACGTGGTGCTCGCCGGCGGTGCGACACGAATGCCGATGATCCGCAATCTCGCCACCCGCATGTTCGCGCGCTTCCCCGTCATCGGTCTGAACCCCGACGAGGTCGTGGCACTGGGCGCCGCCGTACAGGCAGGCCTCAAGATGAAGGACAAGGCACTCGACGAAACGGTGATGACTGACGTGTGCCCCTATACGCTGGGCACGGAGATCATCAAACGGCTCGACAATGGCCGCCATGCCGACGGCTTTTATGCGCCCATCATCCAGCGCAATACCGTCGTGCCGGTCAGCCGGGTCCAACGCTTCTATCCTGTGTCACCGGAACAGACGTCGATTCGCATCGAGGTCTATCAGGGTGAATCGCGACTGGTACAAGACAATATCAAGCTTGGTTCCGTATCCGTTGCCATACAGCCGGGGCCACGTCATTCCGACGGCGTGGACGTACGCTTTACTTACGACGTCAATGGCTTGCTCGAGGTCGAGGTCAGCGTGGTGGCCACGGGAGAAACCCGACGCGTCATCATCGAGAGCGGCGATGCCCACATGTCGCCCAAGGAGATTGCGGCGCGCCTGGAGGCTTTGTCCGCGCTCAAGATCCACCCTCGCGACACGCTGGAAAACCGCACGCTCCTCGCCCGTGCGGAGCGGATGTACGAGCAATTGCTCGGTGATATGCGCGAGCACGTCGGACAGATGATCCTGCGATTCGAGCAGATACTGGCAACGCAGGACAACCAGCTCATTGCGCGCGATGCAGAGCGCTTCCGCCAGGCACTCGTGGCTATCGAATCCGATAGCTATTTTGCCCCCGAACCGGCACCCTGACTCATGGCAAGCGCATGGCCTGAAGCAGGAAGGCTACGCCAACCATGAGTGGCATGGCCTGGTATTTAGAAGTATTGGGGCTGCCACCGTACGCTGAACTTTCAGCCGTACGCAAAGCCTATGCGCAAGCTTTGCGCAAGATAGATCAGACTTCCGATCCAGAGGCCTTCGCTCGCCTGCGCGAAGCCTATGAAGCGGCACGCGCCTGGTGCGAGCAGCGCGAGGATACCGCGCCGCCCGTCGAGGCCGCCCCCAGAAAAAACGTCGAACCTTCCCCTCCATTACCAGCGAACCGCACCGAAGCAACCCCTGCAAGAGGAACGACGGAACAGGTCGAGGCAGAGGACGAGACTGATAGCCCGCCCGCCGACCCTCGTGCCGATGCAAGGCGCGAGGCCGCATTGCTGATGGACTCATTCATCGCCAGCGTGCAGCGGTCGAATGCGAGTGAAGCTGCCGACATGCTGGACCACACGGTGGCGGCCCTTCGTCAGCGCTACATCGATGCACCAGGTGAACTGGAGGAACGACTGGTCGATCTCCTGGGCTCCCAACAAATACCTCATAGGTCGCTCCTGTTCGAAGCGGCCCTGGGGCTTTTTCATTGGGAAGATATCGGACAACTGACTGCACTCGGCCGCCGTGGGCAATGGGTCGAGAAAGTGCTGGGCCAGCGTGGCGCGTGGTTGGAACTGAGCGCATCCCGGCGCACACAGTGGCTTGAACTGATACGGCGTGCCACACGCCCGATCGATCCATCGCTCATCCGGTATTGGCCAGAAATCGCCAGGCTATGTGAGCAATACCCTTTGTGGATCGGCCTGCATCTCGACCATGGTACCGGGCAGGCATGGAAGGCTGCCTTCGATAACCTGCCTTTACCGGTGCAAAGAAACCTGAAGCAGAGTTCGGCGACGCCCGGAGCGTTCAAACCAGTCAGGCAAAAGCAGGGAAAGCGTCCACGAAAACATATACGTCGCTGGCTGGGCTGGATCGCATTGCTGTGGATACTGCTGCAGATACTGAAGCTTGCCACCACACCGACACAGTCGGATGCGTCACCCGATACGATCCGGGTCGAACGGACTGCCTGCGCCGAACTGTATCGACGGCTTTCCCAGCCTGACGCATTCGCTGGGCTGTCCAGTGAAACGATAAGTGAACTATCGTCCAGTGGCTCGCGTTGTGAAAAACAGGGTTACTGGCCCCGGTTCCAGCCCGATAGGCGCTGATCGTACGAGCGTGATACCGGCCCGGTGCGTCGCCCTGAATCAGATCAGGGCGACAATCGCGGCACGCCGTGGGCGTCGCGTTCTTCTACTGCCGTAACCCGCGTGTCGATGGGACGATCGCGAATCTCCGGCAGTGCCTCGGTGGCCTCGCCGCGTGCCAGCGCCAGCGCATTGCGATAGCAACGCTGCGCCAGTTCCGGAAGCTTCTCGGCAAGGAACGTGTCGCCAAGTGCTTCCCAGGCATCCACCGAGGGCTCGATCGCCAGCGCACGCTCCAGGTAAGGACGTGCCTTGCCCCACAGCAGTGAACGGGCACACATGCGCCCCAGGGCCGTGAGCAGCACCGCGTCGTTCGGATGCGTGTCTACCCAGGCTTCTGCCTTGCGCAGGCGCTGCGCGATGTCTTCGGCGCCCAGGCTGCCGTACGTTGCGACCAGCTGCGGCGACCATTCGCGACGCAACGCCGTTTCGATTTCGTCCATGGCGGCCATGCCCTGGCCGAAGCGCGCGGCCTGTCGCGCATAGGCATCGACGGCGGCGGACAGGCGACGCTGGCCCTTGGGCAGCTGCGACCACAAGGCCGACAGCGAAGCTCCATCGTGGGCAGCCAGTACATAGGCATGAATGACACGGGCTTCGAGCACGGCATAAGCCTTTGCGCCGATCTCACCACTTTTCTGCAACGGCCCCAGCGCGCGCAGGGCGCGCGACGGTTCGGCGGATTCCAGCGCGGCCTCGGCATATTCGATCCAGCCAGCCGGCGTAAGCTCGCCGGTATCCGCTTCGGCGGCGAGGAGTGTGACCGCTTCGGAAGAACGGCCCGCACGACGCAGCAGGCGTGCACGCAGCACCCGGGCAGCGCGCGGGGTTTCCTGTGCCGCTTCGTCGAGGGTTTCCAGCGCGCGAGTCGAATCCCCGTGACGCTCGGCCGCTTCGGCCGCAGCGAGCAACGCCGGGCCGCGCACGGAGGGATAGCGTGCCGCGCGATGGAGATCGCGCTCCGCTTCACCGTGACGCCCCTCGATCAGCGATACCAGGCCATCGGCGAGACGCCGACGGCTCAACCGACGATGGCGGCGTGTCAGGGCACCAAACGGCCAGCGGATCAGGGCGACCAGCGCAGCGATGACGGCCCAGGCCACGATGAGGATCACCAGCAGCGTGACCAGCGTCATCTGCACATTGGTGCCACGCCAGTGCATGAGCACATAGCCCGGGTCCTGCGCGACCCAGTGCCAACCGAACGCGGCGATCACCGCGACCAGGATGAGACCGATGATCCAGCGCCAGAGCTTCATGGCGAGTCCTTGTGCGGCGTGGCGGCCGTGCCGGATACGGCAGGTGCCGCTACCGGGGCGGCGGCACTGGCTGCATGCGCCGGGGCGGCAGGCGCTGCTGCCGGCTTGTCGTTGAGCGCATGCACCGAACGCAGGTTGCGCAGTTCGCCCAGGGCGGCGCCAAGCTGCGGTGCGGCACCCCTGGACTGGCTGGCCAGCAGCGCGGCGATACGTGCACGCGCCGCCTGCACGTCAGGCGAATTCGTATCGAAGCGCGCGGCGAGGCTTTCATCGACGCGCTTCAGCGCGGCATTGCGACCGACGTCGTCATACGCAAGTACGGCGGCTTCGGCATGCGCCACGTCCAGCGCCGCGAGTTCACGGGCAATGCGTTCATCGGCCATGCCCAGCGGCGTACCGTCGTCATGGCTCACCTTGACGATGCCACCCAGCGCATCACCGGCACGCTGCCAGAACGTGCGCTCACCCGCACTGGCCTGACGATCGTCGGACGAACGCAGCGGCAAGGTCGGCAACGTGGCACGCAGGTCGGCCAGCGTGGCGAGATCGGAGGCGCGTGCCTTCGGAGCCACGGCCGAAAGGGCATCGCGCTCGGCGCCCAGGCTGCGACGCACGGCGGAGAAGGCGCTGTCGTTCACCCCGGACAAGGCGTTGTCTGCGAGATCGTAGGCAGACAACGCGCCGCTTGCGTCGCCGAACAGGGCGAATCGCTCCTTTGCCATGCGCAGCAGCGATTCGGCTTCGTCGAGCAGCATCGCGTCGTGTCCGCTCAGACTGCGCTCGGAGAGATTGGCGACAGCGTCTTCGAGATTTTTCGTACGCTCGGATACGCCGAGCATTTCTTCACGTGCGGAACGATTCACTCCATCGGCATCACTCAGGCGACGACGCAGGCTGGCGTTGTCGTCGCGCAGGCCATCGACGGCTTTCTGCAAGGTATCCACCTGGCCGCGCAGTCCGTTGGCGGCGCCCAGGTCGCTGCGCATGTGCCATAGCGTGTAGCCCGTGTAACCCGCAGCACCGAGCGCTGCCAGTGACAACAGGATGCTGATCGCCAGCGCACCGCCGCCGCGCCGGGGCGCGGGGTCGGGTGCCCGCGCCGGGCGGGGGCTGGACGGGGCCGTAGCGGCCGGGGCGGTTTCGGTCGTTGGGGTCTCGGTCGTCATGGCGGCATCCTAGCAGGCCATACGCGAACGCACGGAAGACATCGTTCAACGGCGGGTGAAGGACACTCCCGTGGCCGCTTCCAGCAGGTCGGCCGGCAGGGCCGAACGTGCCACGGCCACCCGCTCGAAACCTGCCGCCATGGCGATTCCCCGCAGCCGTTCACTGCTGACCACGGCGACCGCCTGAACCAGCCGCCGCCATGCCGGGGCGATGAGCGAACGTTGCAGGTGCTCCAGGGCCTCGGCGCTGGAAAGCAGCACGGCGGAGCGCTTGCCGAGCTTCAGCAGGGGATCGATGTGGCGGCGGTCGATCCGCGGCGCCACGCGGTGATACACGTGAATCTCGTCCAGCCTGGCGCCCCGGGCGGCCAGCTGCTCGCGCAGCAGGCCACGACCGCCAGGCGCGCCCACCAGGGCAACACGACGGCCGGCGATGTCGGCCAGTTCCGGAAGGGCGAGCACGCCCTCGCTGTCCTGGCGCGAATCAGGGAAATGGACATCGGTGATGCCGGCGGTCTTGAGCGCGCGGGCGGTGCCCCGCCCCACGGCAATCACGGTGGCCCGGGTCGCCAGGGGCAGCAGATCGGCGGCGAAGCGCACGGCGGCCGGGCTGGTGAACAGCAGGGTGTCGCCCTCGAGCGCCTCGCGCAGCGAAGCATGCGTGGCGGAGGCGTCGGCGGTGGCACGCAGCGACAGGCCGGGCACGGCGACGGGAATCCCGCCCAGCTTGCGTACCCGGCGGGACAACGGCCCCGCCGTACCGGCGGGTCGGGTGATGACGACGGTGACGTTGCGGAGAGGTTGTGTACGGCTCACGGAAGCATCCTGCGGTGTGACAGGCCAGCATAGGAACATGGGATACATGTCACCACTGCCGAAGGTATGGGGGGAATCCCCCGTACGGGTGCGAACGGACGATATGCCCCCGTAGACTTCCGCTCTTATGATTGCGATCGACGACTCCCTCAAGGCTCTCGAGGCCTTCATCCTCGGCAGCATCCCGCTTGCCCGGGCCATGGACATCCACCTCTCCGGCTTCGACGGCGAGTGTCTGCGCATGACCGCACCGCTGGGGCCCAACATCAACGACAAGGGCTGTGCCTTCGGCGGCAGCCTGGCCAGCGTGATGACCCTGGCCTGCTGGGCCCTCGTCGAAGCCTCGCTGCGCCAGCGCGGGCATGACTGCGACCTGTTCGTGGGCGATTCGACGATCCGTTATCTCGCGCCGGTCTGGGGGGATATCGAGGCGGAGGCCCGTCTCGCTCCCCGTGGGGACTGGAACGTATTCTTTGCCACCCTGGATGCCCGTGGCCGTACCCGCGGCGACTTCACCTGCGTGGTGCCCGGCGACGACGGCAGGCCGGCCGCCACGCTTGAAGCGCGCTTCGTGGCCAAGCGCCGGGCATAATGCCGGCCGAAGCCCCGATGGAACCTGCCATGCGCCGTATCGTCCTACCCGTCCTGGTCGCCGCCCTGGCCCTGCTGGCCGGCTGCGCCTCCGACAAGCGCAGCGATTCGCTGACCACGACGCTGATGCGTTACGGATCGGCCATCCGCTGGGGCGACTTCACCACGGCCCAGGCCTTCGTGGACCCGGACTACGCTGCCGCACACCCGATCAGTTCCATCGAGCAGGGTCGCCTCGCCCAGTTGCGCGTCACGTCCTATGACGAGGGCGGCGGTCCCCAGGCCGAGGGCAAGAACGAGGTGGTACAGGTGGTCCAGGTCAGCGTGGTGAACCTCAACACCCAGACCGAGCGCAGCATCGTCGACCGCCAGCGCTGGCATTACGACAGCGAAAAGAACCGCTGGTACCTCATGACGGGGCTGCCCGACTTCTCGCCGCACTGAACCCGATATAATCGGATGTTTTGATCCCTTGCGGCCCTGGAAGACCGGATGAACGACGTACTGCACAAGCTGCCCGAATTCGCGAGCAACCACCTCGCGCTGGTGGCCCTTTTCGTGGCCATCCTGATCGCGCTGATCGTCGGGGAGGCCAGCCGCCTGTTCCGCAAGTGGAAGAGCCTGACCCCGGCTGCCCTCACCCAGCTGATCAACCGCGACACCCCGCTCATCATCGATCTCTCGGCCAGCGCCGATTTCGAGAAGGCGCATATCCCGGGCGCCAAGAACGTGGCGATGAGCCAGTTCGACCCGGAAACCCAGAAGGATCTTTCCAAGGCGAAGGAGCTTCCGGTGGTGCTGATCGACAAGGACGGCCGCAGCGTGGGCAAGGCGGCCAACCGCCTGATCAAGGCCGGTTTCACGCGGGTTTTCGTGCTGGAAGGCGGTACCTACGCCTGGCAGAACGCGCAGTTGCCGGTGGCCAAGGGCAAGAAGTAAGGGTTTCGCCCGGACGGTCGCGCGCGAGGCGCGCTCCTACATCGGTCGCGTTGAGCTGGGGGCGTATCGCTTCGGGGCGGTCGCGCGCGAGGCGCGCTCCTACATCGGTCGCGTTGAGCTGGGGGCGTATCGCTTCGGGGCGGTCGCGCGCGAGGCGCGCTCCTACAACGGTCGCGTTGAGCTGGGGGCGTATCGCTTCGGGGCGGTCGCGCGCGAGGCGCGCTCCTACAACGGTCGCGTTGGGCTGGGGGGCGTATCGCTTTGGGGCGCTCCTGCATGGGCGCTGGAGGCTTTTGTAGGAGCGCGCCTTGCGCGCGACCGGTCCGGGAAAAACCCGGCCGGCTCCCTCAAAGCCCGTGAATCCCCGCCCTTCCGCGCAGGATCTCCGCCAGCACATCGGGCGCCAGGTCGAACGAATCGAAATACAGCCGGTCGTCCGGCAACCCGGCCGCCGCGAAGGCCTCGCGCCCCAGCTGGATCATGGCGGGCGGCCCGCTCATATAGACGTCGAAGCCGGAAAGGTCGCCGTGATCGGCCAGCAAGGCCTCATGCACCAACCCCGCGCGCGCACCCGAGGCCTCCGCCGCCGCATCATCGGACAACACCGGCGTGAACCACAGGTCAGGCACCCGGCGCTCCCACTCCCGGGCCATGTCGGCCAGGTAGAGATCTTCGGCCTGTTTCGCGCCCCAGTACACATGCATCGGCCGGCGCGTACCCAGCTCGATGAAATGCTCCACGATGGCCTTCACCGGCGCGAATCCCGTACCACCGGCCATGAACAACATGGGTCGCTCGGAATCCTCACGCGGCACGAAGGTGCCCAGCGGCGCCTCGATGACCAGGCGGTCGCCGATCTTCAGCGATTCGTACACCCACGACGTGAACCCGCCCCCCGGCACATAGCGCACATGCAGCTCGATGCTGCCGTCCGCCACGGGACCGCTGGCGATGGAAAACGGCCGGTGCTTGCCGTCTTCGAGAATCACGTCGAGATACTGCCCCGGCAGCCAGTTCAGGCGGTCGCCATCGACCGGCTTCAGCCACACGCCCACCACCTCGGGCGCCAGCTCGCGGCGGGCCACCACTTCGGTCTGCACGCGACGATGCGGAATGTCCTCGACGGAGGCGATCTCACGCGCACGGATGGCGATATCACCCACCGGCACAGCCTGGCAGAGCAGGATCGCGCCATGCGCGCGGGCATCGGTACTCAAGGCCACCGGCGGGTTGTGCGGATAGGCGCAATGCCCCTGCACAAGGGTGGCCTTGCAGCTGCCGCAGACGCCGCCGCGACACGAATAGGGCAACGCGATGCCGGCACGCTGGGCGGCTTCGAGCACGGTTTCGTCGCCGGACGCGTCAAAGCGCTTGCCGGACGTTGTAAGGGTTACGGTGGGCACGCGCCCATTATAGGACAATGGGTCCTTTCCTTAAGCCAAAGCGCCTGCCCATGACCATCTGGAAGCAATCCACCGATCTCGCCCACATCAATGCCTGGAGCCGCGGCACGATGATGGAGACCCTGGACATCCGCTTCATCGAGGTCGGCGACGACTGGCTGCGCGCCACCATGCCGGTGGACCACCGCACCAAGCAGCCCTTCGGCCTGCTCCACGGCGGCGCCTCGGTGGTGCTGGCCGAAACCCTCGGCAGCACGGCCTCCCTGCTCACCCTCGACGTCGAGAAGGAAGTCGCCGTGGGCCTGGACATCAACGCCAACCACATCCGTGGCGTACGCGGCGGCTTCGTCACCGGCACGGCCAAGGCTGCGCACCTGGGCCGCACCACCCAGGTATGGGAGATCCGCATCGAGGACGAAGCCGGCAAGCTGGTCTGCCTGTCGCGCCTGACCATGGCCGTGATCCCCTCGCCGGGCGGTGCCCCGGGAAACCTGCGCTCGTGAGCCGCACCGCGCCCTACGCCTCGCTGACACCCGATGTCGTGCTCGCTGCCGTCGACGCGGCGGGCTCGTGGAGCGACGGGCGCCTGCTGACGCTCAACAGCTACGAAAACCGCGTCTTCCAGGTGGGACTGGAAGACGGCGGCTTCGTGGTGGCGAAGTTCTACCGCCCCGGGCGCTGGAGTGATGCGGCCATCCTCGAAGAACACGCCTTCGCGCAGGAACTGGTGGAGGCGGAGATTCCCATGGTCGCCCCGCTGGTCTTCGACGGCCAGACGCTGCTGCGTCATGAGGGTTTCCGCTATGCGCTGTATCCGCGCCGAGGCGGACGGGCACCGTCGCTGGAATCCACCGACCAGCTCGAATGGCTGGGGCGCCTGATCGGGCGTATGCATGCGGTGGGCTCACGCGAAACCTTCCACGATCGCGCCACGCTCGACCGCGCGTCGATGATCGAAAACCCAGCCCGTGCCGCCCTCGCCTCGTCGCTGCTGCCTTCGCATCTGGCCAACGCCTATCGCGACGCCGTCAGTCGCGTAGACGATGCGGTGGCCAATCGCTTCGAAGCCGCGGGCCCCATGCGCCGCATCCGCCTGCATGGCGACTGCCACCCGGGCAACGTGCTGTGGACCGATGCCGGTCCGCATTTCGTGGATCTGGACGACGCCCGCATGGGCCCGGCGATGCAGGACCTGTGGATGCTCGCCTCCGATCCGGTCACCTTCGACGCCCTGCTGGAAGGCTACGCCCAGTTCCGCGACCTCGACCCGGCCGAACTCGCCCTGGTGCCCGCGCTGCGCGCCATGCGCCAGATGCACTATGCCGGCTGGATCGCCGAACGCTGGGACGATCCGGCCTTTCCTGCCGCCTTCCCTTTCGCGGCCGAACCGCGCTGGTGGGAGCAACACGTGGCCGACCTGCACGAGGCCGCGGACGCGCTTTAGCCTGCGCTCACCCTTCATCGTCATAATCCCCCGTCCGTCGCTCCAGGGATCCCGCATGCAATCGTTCTTCACCCGCATCATCGCCGTCTTCGAGATCGCCGGCGGCCTCTATGGGCTGGTCCGCCAGTTCGACCACCTGCTGGGCTCGCGGATGAATGGCCTTGACGCGGTGGTGACGGTACTGGGCGTGCTGATGTTCGGCTTCATCCTCGTCGCGGGCGTGCTGCTGGCAAGCAACGACGGCCGTGGCACGCAGATGTCGGTGTGGGCGCAGTTCCTCCAGGTACCGCTGGTCGCCACGCCCGTCTTCAGCTACGCGCTTTCCGCCGGCGCTTTCGCGAACCTCTCCTTCACCCTGCAGCGTTCGCCGCGGCTGGGCTTCGACTGGGCCATTGCCGAGCATGGCTGGCTGCTGACCCTGGGCGGCCCCTCCGCCGCGCACATCGGTGTGAACCTGCTGGCCCTGGTTTCCTGGCTGGTGCTGCGATACGGCCGGTAACGCCTACCGGCTCCGCGATATCATTGGGCGATGAATACGCCCACCACCCCCGTCATCTCCCTCAAAACCGACCGCGTTCCGGGCCATCCCTGGGTCTGGTCCGCACAGATCGTCAAACCCGAGGGGCGCATTCCGCCCGGCAGCGTCGTCGAGGTGGTGGACGCAAAAGGCCGCTTCGTCGGCCGCGGCTTCTGGAACGGCCACGCCCGCGTGGCCCTGCGCATGCTCACGACCTCGCCCGACGAGACCATCGACGCCGGCTGGGTTGCCGCGCGCCTGACCCGTGCGGTGGAGCTTCGCCGCGAACTGCTGCGCCTGGACGACGTCAGCGATGCCTGGCGCGTGGTCCACAGCGAAGGCGACGGCCTCTCGGGCCTCGTCGTCGACCGTTACGCCAATCACCTGGTCGTCGAGTACTTCGCCGCCGGCATGTGGCGCTTCCGCGACACCATCCATGCCGAACTGCTGCGGCACTTCCCCGGCGCCTCGCTGTACTGGTTCGCCGAGCAGCACGTGCAGCGCCAGGAATCCTTCGACGTACGCTCGAACGACGCGCCCTCCGCCGTCGACGTGCACGAGCATGGCCTCGCCTTCCACGCCGCGCCGGGCCTGGGTCACAAGACGGGCTTCTTCGCCGACCAGCGCGACAACCGTCGCCGCTTCGCCGAGCTGGCACGCGGCCGTCGCGTGCTCGATCTGTGCTGCAACGCCGGCGGCTTCGCCGTGCACGCCATGAAGGCCGGCGCCAGCGAAGCCATCGGTGTCGATGCCGATGCCGCCATCCTCGATGTCGCCCGCGAAAACGCCCGCATGAACGGCGTGGAAGCCAGCTTCGAGCAGGGCGACGTCTTCGAGTGGCTGCGCGCTGCCATCGCGGCCGGACGCACCTGGGATGCCGTGGTGCTCGATCCGCCCAAGCTCACCCGCGACCGCAACCAGGTCGTCAATGCGCTGAAGAAGTACTTCGCGATGAACCGCACGGCGCTCGACGTGCTGGCCCCGGGTGGCATCCTGCTCACCTGCTCGTGCACGGGCCTCGTCGGCGAAGACGACTTCATCGAAATGATCCGCCGCGTTGCTCTCAATGCCGGGCGCGAAATCCAGCTGCTGCATGTGGCCGGTGCGGGCGCCGATCATCCGGTAGCCAGCAACGTGCCGGAGAACCGTTACCTCAAGGCGGTTTTCTGCAGGGTCGACTGACAACTCATTCACCATGCCTTGATCGTGCGCCGGCCCACACTGCCGGCCATGTCCAGGAAACCGCCCGCCGGCGCCCTCGTGGTGCCCACTGTAGAACGTGCGCACGCGAAGGCGGCGGGGCTGGTGTATGTCTGCGATACCGATGTCGGCATCACGCGATGCCGGCGGGGTCGCGGGTTCGTGTATACCGACCCGCACGGACGCCGGATTACCAATGAGGCCACGCTGGCGCGTATCCGCGCGCTGGCCATTCCCCCGGCCTACACCCAGGTGTGGATCTGCCAGCAGGAGCGCGGCCACCTGCAGGCCACGGGGCGCGACGCGCGTCGGCGCAAGCAGTATCGCTACCACGTGAAGTGGCGCGCGGAGCGCGACCGCGGCAAGTTCGAACGCCTGCTGGATTTCGGAGCCACCCTGCCCCGGCTGCGCCGACGCCTGCGCAAGGACCTCGCCCTGCCCGGCCTGCCGCGCGACAAGGTGCTGGCGCTGGTGGTGAGCCTGCTCGAAGAAACCATGATCCGTGTGGGCAACGACACCTATGCGCGTGAAAACCATTCCTTCGGGCTGACCACCCTGCGTTCGCGCCATGTCGCCGTCCACAAGGGCCGCATCGAATTCCACTTCCGCGGCAAGAGCGGCCAGTGGGCCGACGTGGTGCTCGACGACCGACGGCTGGTGAAGGCCATACGCCGCGTGCAGGAGCTGCCCGGGCAGCGGCTGTTCCAGTACATCGACGACGACGGCCAGCGCCAGCCCGTGGACTCGGGCATGGTCAACGACTACCTGCGCGAAGCCACCGGCGGCGAATTCACTGCCAAGGACTTCCGCACCTGGGGTGGCACCGTGCACGCGGTGGCAATCCTGGCGGGCACGCCGCTACCGGAGGAAGGAGGCGAACGAGCGCTGAAGGCAACGCTGGCCGGCGCCGTGAAAGAAGTGGCCGGGGTGCTCGGCAATACCCCTGCGGTATGCCGCAGCTCCTACATCCACCCCGAGGTGTTCGCCGGATGGCTCGACGGCGAACTGCAACGTAGGGTGCCACCCACCGATCCGCGTTTCATCCGCAAGCTGGAAGCCTCGACGCTGGCCTTCCTTCGTCGGCGCCTTCGTGCCGTTACCCGCTCCCGCTGACGCTCACGGATGGCTATAGTGCGCACACGGGGATTCGCGTTGGATTTATCAGGGGCTGTGTTGACGATGTCGCGGTGGAAGGTGATCCCCCTGTTGGCGGCCATGGGCCTGGCCATCACGGTACATGCGCAGGAAGCGCCCGACGCACCCGCTCCGATTCCGGGCATACCCGCGCATCGGGGTGTGATCGACGACACCTGGATCATCGCGCCGCGCCGCATGGGCAATGCCACCCTGGCAGCCGTTAAGAACTACGCCGACGAAGGCGACATCGCCGCCGGTGTTTCGCTGCGCTACCAGATCGACCACGCCGACTGGATCGCCGCCGACGTCTTTATCTATCCCGCCGGCGACGGCGATGGCAGCCGCATGCTCAAGCGCGCGGTGGATGACTTCCGCGAATCGGTCAACTTTGCCGAGAAGCAGGAGATTTACCGCAACGTGTGGTGGGGCGACGAAATTCCGTACACGGCCAGCCTTTCGGGCGGCCGCAAACTGGAAGGGCGTTTCCTGCCGATCGTGTTCGACGCGCAGCAGGACATGCTCACCTCGCGCACCTATTTGTTCTACCGCAAGCTCTACTTCACCAAGATCCGCCTGACCACCACGGTGGATGCGGTGGATTCGCTGGTCGATACGTCGGACAAGTTCATCCGCAACCTGCTCGATGGCGTGGAAGTGGTGAGCGTGGGCGGCTGCGGCCGGCAGATGGACGTGGTGGGCCTGGGGCCGGGGCAGTCGCCGCCTCCTGAGATGGCTGATGGCGTGAGCGCCGATGGCTACCGCGTGGCCCTGCGCACCAACAAGAGCGGCCAGCCCATCGTGGGTGAGGCCATGAGCAAGGTGATGGCGCTGGCGGCCAAGCGCCAGCTGGCTACCGGCTGCACGGTGCTCGACTACCACCCGCCGCTGGAAGACGGCACCCGCACGGTGCTGCACCTGTCGTTCAGCGCCGAGGATTGGGGCGCGACGCCGCGGCAGTGATCGCGGGTTGGCTTGCCAAAACAGAAGCGGCCGGGGCGCGTCCCACGCCCCGACCGCCACCGCCACGCTGGCCTGTCCCGGCCACCCACTGATGGACCCGGCCAATCCGCTGTGACGGCGTGGCTATGGTGTGCGGATTCGGAAGCGGTACCTATGGAAGGATTCTGAAAAACGGCATCCGGGAGATGCGATTTATCTCATCGTGGATGGATGAGGGTTCGAGCCGATGTGGCGTGGTCGTGTTTACTGGTAAACCGGGGCGCTGGGTTCCAGCGTTCGCTGGAACGACGGGCTACAAGACTGGAATCTCCTGCCTACCCCTCGCGTCCTCCCTGCGAACGCAGGGACCCAGTGCGGTGCAATGGATTAACGACGGGCTAAAAGACTGGGATGTCCTGCCTACCCCTCACGTCGTCCCTGCGAACGCAGGGACCCAGTGCGGTGCAATGGGTTGTCGCGATCATGTTACCTACATAATCCCCGGCACACCGCAACGCCGACGCCACTGCACACCAATCACCGCTGCACTGAAAACGTTTCAATTTACGCCCCGCCATGGTGGACGTACTTTCGTAGGAATCCCAATCACCCAAGGGTTTCCCATGGAATACCGACTGCTTGGCCGTTCCGGCCTCAAGGTCTCCACGCTGACAATGGGCACGATGACGTTCGGTGGCGAAGGCAAGTTCGCCACCGTCGGCAGCAGTGGCGTCGACGAAGCCCGCCGCTTGATCGACATGTGCGTGGATGCGGGCGTGAACCTGCTCGACACGGCCAACATGTATTCCGCCGGCCGCTCGGAAGAGATCATCGGTGAAGTGCTCAACGGCAAGCGCCCGAAAGGCCTGCTGCTCGCCACCAAGGCACGCTTCCGCATGGGCGACGGCCCGAACGACGTCGGCCTGTCGCGTCACCACCTGATCCGTGAGTGCGAGGCCAGCCTGCGTCGCCTGCGTACCGACGTGATCGACCTGTACCAGGTCCACCAGTGGGACGGACTCACGCCGCTGGAAGAAACCCTCGAAGCACTCGATACGCTGGTGAAGCAGGGTAAGGTTCGCTACCTCGGCTGCTCGAACTATTCGGCGTGGCATCTGATGAAGGCGCTGGGTATCAGCGAGCGCGAACATCGCCAGCGCTTTGTTGCCCAGCAGATCCATTACACGCTGGAAGCGCGCGAAGCCGAGTATGAATTGCTGCCGATCTCCATCGACCAGGGACTGGGCGTACTCGTATGGAGTCCGCTTGCTGCGGGCCTGCTCTCGGGCAAGCACCGTCGCGATGCGAAGGCTCCGGAAGGTTCACGCCAGCTCGCCGGCTGGACGGAGCCGCCGATCCGCGATGAAGAGCGTCTGTGGCGCATCGTGGACGTGCTGGTGTCGATCGGCGAGGCGCGTGGCGTATCGGCGGCGCAGGTCGCCCTGGCGTGGCTGCTGGAGCGTCCGGCCGTGACGTCTCTGGTAATCGGCGGCCGTACCGAGGCACAGTTCCGCGACAATCTCGCAGCGACCGAGCTGAAGCTCACCGCCGAGGAGCGTCAGCATCTGGATGATGTCAGCGCCCCGCCGGTGCTCTACCCGTACTGGCATCAGTTGTACACTGCATCGGACCGCCTCAGCGAAGCCGACATGCCACTGCTGCGTCCACACCTGGACAAAAAGTAGGCCCGCCTGTCGTTCCTGCGCAGGCAGGAACCCAGCGCACCGATTCACCAGTAAACACCGCTACGTTGCATCGGCTTGTGTGTAGGTGACCCTCTCGCGAGAACCCACCGCACCGCACTGGGTCCCTGCGATCGCAGGGACGACGTGAGGGGTAGACAGGGAATCGCAATCTCCCAACCCGTCGTTCCTGCGAACGCAGGAACCCAGCGCCTCGGTTCACCAGTAAACACCGCCACGTTTCATCGGCTTGTGTGTAGGTAACCCTCTCGCGGAAACCTATTGCACCGCACTGGGTCCCCGCGTTCGCAGGGACGACGTGAGGGGTAGACAGGGAATCGCAATCTCCCAACCCGTCGTTCCTGCGAACGCAGGAACCCAGCGCCACGGTTCACCAGTAAACACCGCCACGTTTCATCGGCTTGTGTGTAGGTAACCCTCTCGCGGAAACCTATTGCACCGCACTGGGTCCCTGCGATCGCAGGGACGACGTGAGGGGTAGACAGGGAATCGCAATCTCCCAACCCGTCGTTCCTGCGAACGCAGGAACCCAGCGCCTCGGTTCACCAGTAAACACCGCCACGTTTCATCGGCTTGTGTGTAGGTAACCCTCTCGCGGAAACCTATTGCACCGCACTGGGTCCCTGCGATCGCAGGGACGACGTGAGGGGTAGACAGGGAATCGCAATCTCCCAACCCGTCGTTCCTGCGAACGCAGGAACCCAGCGCCACGGTTCACCAGTAAACACCGCCACGTTTCATCGGCTTGTGTGTAGGTAACCCGCTCGCGGAAACCTATTGCACCGCACTGGGTCCCTGCGTTCGCAGGGACGACGTGAGGGGAGGAATAAGAGACATCAAGTGACGGCATGCGTCCGAAGGTCCTGGCGCCAGGCACGCAGACCCATCGACGCCAGCACGACGAAACCAGCGTACAGCACGGCCGTGACCGGCAGATCCTTATAGACGTACTCGCCTACGTAGATCACATCCACCACGATCCACAACCACCACGCAGCAGCATGCCGACGCGCCTGCCACCACTGGGCAACGAGGCTGAACGCGGTAAGCGCCGCATCCAGCCACGGCAGCGCAGCATCCGTCCAGCGATGCATGCCGAAGCCAAGCGCCAGGGCAGCAAGCGTGCCCACGGCCAGATGCAGGATCGCACTGCGCCTGTCGAGCGCCGTGACGCGCACATGGCCCGTATCGTCAAGATGACGCAACCATCGCTGCCAGCCGTAGAGGA
Source organism: Luteibacter anthropi (assembly GCF_023699965.1). Taxonomy (NCBI): domain Bacteria; kingdom Pseudomonadati; phylum Pseudomonadota; class Gammaproteobacteria; order Lysobacterales; family Rhodanobacteraceae; genus Luteibacter; species Luteibacter anthropi. The sequence continues at coordinate 2,157,308 of NZ_CP077072.1, read as the reverse complement.
TCAACACGGCAAACACCACCTGCAACAAAGTATCCGAGTACAGCTTCGCCTCGATGAAGATCCACGCATAGGCAATCACGGACACCAGTCCCACAGGCCACGACCAGGGACTGCGCCGTGCCGTAAGCCATACGCCCGCCGCGCTCACCAGCGCAGCAGACACCTCGAAGGCCGACAGCTCAAAGGTCATACGTCACCGACAGGCGCGCCAGGCGCGGCATGCCCGGGAACAGGTAACGGTCGCCGCCCGAACTGCCCGTATCGCGCCAGTAGAAGTGATTGAACACGTTGTCGACGTTGAGGCGGATCGTGAGCGCATGCGCATCGATGGCAGTGACATAGCGCAGCCCCGCATCGAACACATGATAGGCCGGCACACTGGTGCGGCCATCGGGTGTGGCAACGTTCGTACCCACATAGCGCCAGCCGCCAAGCATGGCCAGGCCCGGCGCAAACGGCAGGCTGTAGTCGGCATATACCGCCGTGCGCCAACGCGGCACGTTGATTACCTGATGGCCTTCGTAAGCGGCAATGCCCGTGTTTTCCGCACGTGCGCGTATCGCATTGGCACTGGCCGTGATGCGCAGGTTGTCGGTGACGCGACCGGCGAGGTTCAGCTCGACGCCCGTATGCACCTCCTGGCCCATCTGCACGAAGGTGAAGCCCGAGGCCGAACTATCCGGGCTCGCGAACTGATAGGGCTGACGGATGCGATATACCGCCGCCTGGAGGTCCAGCGAATCACTGACGGCGTACTTCGCGCCCGCCTCGATCTGCCGCGAATGCAACGGCGCCAGCGTCGTGCCGCCATTGCTCGTCCAGTACGGCGCCGAGCGACCCAGCGACAGGCCCTCGCCGTAGCTGACATAGGTGGTCAGAGGCGCCGTGGGCTGCCAGAGCACGGCGGCCTGCGGCAGCGTCTTGGTCATACGCGTATGTCGCTGCTCAACGCCACTACTGTCATAAGCGGTTTCGTCCAGACGCACCAGGCGTGCACCCGCCAGCACCTGCCACTGTTCGCCCAGATGCACGCGGTCGATGGCAAACAAAGTACGCTGCCAGCTGGTGAGCCGGCGTGCCGACGGACCGGGCTGGTTGGGCGATGGTGCGAACACCGGCGGCTCGGGATCGTCGATGTTCGCCGTACCCACGTAGTCGTACACGTAAGGACGCTGATCCAGCGTGCGCCGGAAACTGCTGGCACCCACGTTCAGCTCGTGATCCACGCTGCCCGTGGCGAAACTGCCGGTAAGAACGGCGCGCACTTCGTCGTTCACGCGGGTATCGTCGGGACTGCGGAAATCGTAGACGTCGTAGTCGCCGTTCGGCGCGAAGAAATAACCCGGCGAACCGTTTGCGCAGGCAGCGGCATACGCACAACCATAGGCAAACGCCACGTTGTCGTCGATGGCAGTGCGGCTATGTCCTGCCGACAGCTGGCCGTTCCAGTTGTCGCTGAAGCGGTAATTGAAGCGCAGCGAGGTATTGCTCGAATGAATACCCACCGGCTGCTGCCAGGGCTGGTACCCCAGCAGGCGCGTGCGACTGGGATGCCCGGGAATCGTGGTGCCACCGAGCAGCTGGTAGCCTGAAGCCGAACGCTGGCCGCTGGTCTGGTAATCCGTATCGAGCAGCAGTGTGGCACGCTCGCTGATCTTCCAGTCTGCCGCGATGGAAACAAAGCTGCGCCGACCATTGGCATGCTCGATATACGAGTGGGTCTGCTCGTTGGCCGCGTTCACGCGCATCCCGAACGACGGCGAGAACCAGGCACCGAGATCGAGCGCTTCGTATGACGAACCATGCGAATCTGTGCCGACGGTGACCGTATGGACGTCCGCTGCACGCTTGCTCACATAGTTGACCAGGCCACCGGGCTCGACCACGCCGGCTTCCAGTCCACCCAGGCCCTTGAGCACTTCCACGCGCTCCTTGCCTTCCAGCGCCAGTCGCTGTTCACCTGACATGAGCATGCCGTTGAAGCGGAAGCCGGTGGCCAGATCGAGCGGAAAACCACGGATGGAGACATCCTGGTAGTAACCCACCGGCGCGTAGTTGTCGTTGATCGCGGCATCGCCGCGCACCAGTTCGCTCAGCGAACGGGGCTGGCGGTCGTCGATCTGCGCGCGCGTAATCACGGTGATCGCGGCCGGCGTGTCGTGCAGGCTCGCGCTGCCGAAGCTGCCGAAGGTATCCAGCTGCGAACTGGCGGCCTGGTAACCGTTGGCAGTGGTGGCATGCACGTCGATCGTGGGCAGGGTGCGCGCCTGCGGCGCGGCATCGTCGGCTGCCCGCGCGAACGGCGCGGCGGCAAGCAGGGCAAGGAAAAGCGGGGTGCGGGAGGGGTTCATCGTCGTCTTCGTGGCTACGGACGAAGCGACGGCGGACCGCATGCCGCGCAGACGGCCGTGGTCCTGCAAGCTCCCTACGCCGGTGTTAACCGGATCAGGTTCCAAGGGACTCTCTCAGCCGGCATTCGCCCGGCACCCCCGCTTCAGGCGCCTATTGAACCACGAATCGTCAGACGGCGTAGCGCAGGAAGTCCAGGAAGGCCCGGCCGTAGGGGCCGGCAAACCAGGCCGCATGGCCGCGCAGGAAGGTGTGATAGGCCACGTCGGCGTGGTCGGGGCGGCGCGTGATGCCCTCGAAATACTCCACCTCGGACAGTGCGAAGTCGATATGCACCAGCGGCAACACGTCGGCAAGCAGGGCTACGTCTTCGGCCGTGAGTGGCCTTACCGAGCGGTAGCCGCGAAGCAGCGCCAGGGCAAGATCCGTACGGGCGATGTCACCACGCGCCACGTCCAGCCATGCAATGGCATTGCGCTCGATGGCGGTCGCGAGGTCGAACAGGGCAAAGGTGCGCGCCGACAGGCCGAAGTCCAGCACGTCGGTAATCGTGGCGGCGTCGCCATCGTCGCTCCAGCAGAGGTTCGACACATGCCAGTCGCCGTGCGTCCATAGCGGCGCCTGATACGCGATGCCATCCCAGGCACTCCTATGCCAGGGTGCGATGGCGGTGCTGACCTGGGTTTTCCAGTCGTGCCGGCGCAGGTAGGCATCCAGGTGCGGCCGGTGCGCCAGCTGGTCAGCCATGGACGCCACCGGGTCCGGATCGGAAAGAATTTCCGCGCGGGCCACGAGGATATCGGTGGATCGCTGGGGCGCGTCATAGCCTTCGGCGGCCAGATGCAGCCGGCCAAGCATCGCGCCCGCCGCCCAGGCATGTTTCACCCCACCAATAGGCGACCACGAGAACGCATCGCGGTAGATATCGCGACCGCGTGCCGGGTCGTGGATCTCGTAGACCCATTGGCCCTGCTTCAGGACCGTGGCGCCGTCTTCCATGGCAAGCACACGCGGCACGGGCATACCTCGCGCACGCAGGTGCGCCGAGAAATGGTGCTCTTCTTCCAGCTGTGCCGGTGTGCGCACGCTGCGATGGTGGCGCTTCATGAAGACGCGCCCCTGCGCCGTATCGACCAGCGCGGCGGCAGACAGCGGCCGGGGGCTGCGCCAGGCCAGTGCGCGCAGGCCGCCCAGCTGCGGATAGTGTTCAAGGACGACGCCCACCTCGGGAGCGACCAGCGGCGGCCAGTCGGGTTCCAGTTCGTCGCCGGCAAGGCCGTGGGTAAGGTGGACGTCGTCGATCATCCCGGGAGTTTACCCGTGCGGCTGCTCCGTCGTGGCCGACGCGGTATCCGCGTCGTCGTGACGGTTCCACCAGCCGCCACCCAGTGCCTGGAACAGGGCCGTGGTGTCGGACAAGCGAGTGGCCTTGGCCTGTGCCAGCGACAACAGGGCCTGCCGCCAGAGCAGTTCGCTGGCAAGCACCTGCGACTGGCTGGCGTCGCCAAGGCTCAGCTGCTGCTGGAGGATGGACAGGCTGCTTGCCGCCGCGCGCTCCGCCCGCTGGGCCGCCAACAGGGCCTGCGTGTCGGCACGGATGGCATGAAGAGTGTCTGCCACCGATTGCAGGGCTGCCAGCACCACGCCGCGGTACTGCGCCGCTGCCTGGTCATAGGCCGCCTCCGCCGCACGCTGCTTGTGCTTGAGCGTGCCGCCGTCGAACAGGGGCTGGGTCAGGCCCGCTCCCAGGCTCCAGAAACCGGTGCTGCCCGCAAACAGCTGGCTGGTCTTCTCTGCCGTGGTGCCGGCGGTGGCCGTGATCTGGAGGTCCGGCAGGCGTGCCGCGACCGCCACGCCCACATCGGCGCTGGCGCCATGCAGGGCTTCTTCGGCCGCGCGCACGTCGGGACGTTGCTCCACCAGCTTCGCCGGAAGGCTGAGCGGCAGTTCCTTCGGCAGGTGCAATGATTCGAGGGTGAACACCGCCGGCACCGATTCGTCCGGACGCCGGCCCGTGAGCACGGCCAGCAGGTCGCGCTGTTGCGCCAGCTGCTTTTCCAGCGGTGGCAGCGTCGCCCTGCTCTGTTCCAGCGCAGCCACCTGCACGGCGATATCACCATCGGAAACGTCACCCAGCGCACGCTGGCGACGAAGCGTTTCGAGGATGCGACCCTGCGCGTCGATGATGCGCTGGGTGACGTCGATCTGCTCGCGCAGCGACGCCTCGCCGATGGCGGCATTCACCACGTTGCTGGTCAGCGTCAGATACGTGGCCTCCAGCTGGAAGCGCTGCGCCTCGGCCTGCGCCACGCTCGATTCCACCTGGCGTCGCGTACCACCCCAGATATCGGGCGAATACGACACACTGAGCTGTGCCGTGGTGAGGTTGTACAGGCTGGCATTGGACGCGGCACCGCTGGCGACATCCGCCGCCGTATCCTGGCGTGTGCTGTTCACGCTGCCGTTCACCGTGGGGAAATAGGCCCCGCGCTGGGCCCTCACGTTTTCCCACGCCTGGCGCAGCGCCGCGTGTGCGGCGGTCACGTCACTGTTATGCGCCAGCGCGTCGGCGATCAGCGCATCCAGCTGCTTGTCGTGGAACAGCGTCCACCACTGGCCGGGAATATCCATGCCTTCCACGATGTGCTGCGCGGCGTGCCCTGTCATTGGTCTGGGATGCGGCTCGTATGCCGTGGCCTTCGGCGCGTCGGGACGCTGGAAGTCCGGACCCACCGCACAGCCGGCGAGCCCGACGAGAAGCAGGGGCAGCAACAGGCGCGTGCATGCCCTGGCTTGAATGAACTGGCGCATGATCAGATCTCCTGCCCGGGCCGCGCATGACGGCGGCGACGGCGCTCCACGGAACGCTCCAGCACATCGTAGAAAGTGGGAAGGATGAACAAGGTCAGCAGGGTCGCGACCACGAGGCCACCCACCACCACCGTGGCGAGGCCACGCTGCACGTCCGTACCAATACCGGTGGCAAGCGCGGCGGGCAACATGCCTACGCTGGCGACTGTGGCCGTCATCAGCACGGGACGGAAACGCTCGCTTGCGCCGGAAAGCACCGCTTCGCGCACGTCATGGCCGTCACGGCGCATGCGATTGAAGTTGGCCACCATGATGATGCCGTTCTGCACCGCCACGCCAAACAAGGCGATAAAGCCCACGGCTGTCGCGATGTTCAGCGTTTCTCCTTTCACATGCAGCGAAATCAGGCCACCAAGCGTCGCCAGTGGCACCACGGCCAGCACGAGCAGGGCCTGACGCAGGTTGCCGAACTCGGCAAACAGGAACACGGCCATCACTGCCAGAACCAGTCCCATCACCAGCACCAGGCGCGATTGCGCGCGCTGCTGGTTCTCGAACTGGCCAGCCCACTGCAAGGTGTAGGTCGATGCATCGAAATGCACTTTCGACGCGATGCGCTGCTGGGCATCCGCCAGGTACTCCGACAGCGCGCGATCACGGTTGTCGATGCGTATCGTGATCTGCCGGCGCGTCTGCTCGTGGGCGATGGTGCTCTCGCCCGTCTGCATCGTGATGTGGGTGACCATGGCCAGCGGCACGCGGGCACCGGAAGGCGCCGTGAGCACAAGACGTCCCAGCGACTCCGGATCCGCCGCGATACCGTGCGGCACGCGTGCGGTGACGTTGTACACGCGATCGCCCACATAGGCCTGCGTGATGGCCGCACCACCCACGCCGGTCTGGATCAGCGTATTGATGTCCGACACGTTGATGCCATAGCGCGCCGCCGCGTCGCGATCGACGGTGACCGTCAGCTGGGGAATCGGCGGTTCCTGGAAGATCGAGGCGTCGGCGGTTCCCGGCGTGTCGTGCAACACGTCCACGATCTCACCGCCGATGCGGCGAAGCTCCTTGAAGTCGTCGCCATAGATACGCAGCACCAGCGGGCTGTGCGCGCCGCCCACCATGTCGTTCTCGCCATCGATGATCGGCTGGCTGATACCGGCGCTGATGCCGGGAATGGCTTGCAGCCGCTTGTTCAGACGACGAATGAACTCGGCCTTGGTTTCGCCGGACGGCCACTGATCGTAAGGCTTCAGGACCACACCCGATTCGATATGCGACGGGGTCCACGGATCGCTGCCGGTGTCGTTGCGACCCAGCTGAGTCACGACATGGCTCACCTCCGGGAACTCGCTCACCGCACGGCGATACTCGCTCGCCATCTCGCTGGCCTTTTCCAGCGACAGGCCACTGGGCAGCTGTACCTGCACCCAGAGCGAACCTTCGTCCAGGTCGGGAAGGAATTCGCGGCCGATGGTGGCGCCCAGCGATACCACCGCAATCAGTGCTCCCAGCGCAATGGCATAGGCAATGCGCGGGCGGCCTAGCAGTCGCTCCAGCGTACGCCGGTAGCCATGCTGCAAACGTTCAAGAGGCTTGTTGTGGAACATCTTGCGCGGCTTGCGCAGGGCGAGCCAGGCCAGCGCCGGAACGATGGCGATGGAGCACAGCAGCGCACCCAGCAAGGCGTAGCCCACGGTGTGGGCCATCGGCGAGAACAGCTTGCCCTCGGCACGCTCGAACGCGAGCAACGGCGCGTAAGCCGTGATGATGATCAGCGTGGCGAAGAAGATCGGACGGGCCACCTGCTTCGTGGCCGTCAGCACATCGGATTCGTGCAGCCAGCCTTCCGGACGCGATTCGCGCTTGCGCAGGATCGCCTCGGTAACCACGATGGCGCCATCCACGATCACGCCAAAGTCGATGGCGCCCAGCGAGAACAGGTTCGCGGGCATGTTGGTGAAGTGCATCACGATGAAGGCGGTGACCAGCGCGAACGGAATGGTCACGGCGGCCACCATCGCACTGCGCGGGCTGCCCAGGAACAGGATCAGCACGATGCAGACCAGGCCCACGCCTTCGATCACCGTGTGCGATACCTTCTCCACGGTGGACTGCACCAGTTCGTCGCGATCCAGATAGGGCACGATGCGCACGCCCTGCGGTGCCAGCTCCTTGTTCAGCTGATCCACACGGGCGTGGATACCCTTGAGCACCTGCGACGGATTCTCGTGGAGCAGCAGGTCCACGATGCCTTCGACGGCATCGGGGTTATTGTCCTTGCCGAGAATACCTTCACGGATCTGGTGCCCATACTGAAGCTTGCCCAGGTCGCTCACCCGCACGGGATCGCCGTTGTGCTGGGTGACCACGATGTCACCCATGTCCTTCAGCGAACGCATGAGGCCTTCGCCGCGGATCACATACGACTGCTCGCCACGGGTGACGCGACCGCCACCGGCATTGGTGTTGTTGGCGCTGAGTGCGTTGATGACGTCATTCATGCCGACGCCGAACTGCAACAGCTTCTGCGGATCGACTTCGAGCTGGAACTCCTTGGTGAAGCCGCCGAAGTTGTCCACATTGGCCACGCCCGGCACCTGTTGCAGCGCGGGGATGACCTTCCAGCGCTGGATCTCGGACAGCTCCATCAGGTTCTTCGAGTCCGAATCCAGCGTATAGCGATAGATCTCGCCCGCCGGACCGGATACCGGATCGAGCGTCGGGGTGACGCCCGGCGGCAGCGTGACGTTGGCCAGGCGTTCGGTCACGCGCTGGCGCGACCAGTAATCCTCCGCGCCTTCGCGGAAGGTGAGCGTGATGAGTGACAGGCCGAAGGTGCTGCTGGAACGCATGCTGACCACACCGGGCGTGCCGGCGAGGCCGCGTTCCAGCGGCGTGGTGATCTGCTGTTCGATTTCTTCCGCGGCGAGGCCGGGCACCTGGGTGGTGACCTGCGCGGTGACGTCGGCCAGTTCGGGATACGCCTCCACTGCCAGCTGCGTCCAGGCGTAATAGCCGTAGACGAGCACCAGCAGCGAGACGCCGAAGACGATGGCCCGGCGGTGCAGGCACCAGGCAATGAAACGATCAATCATTGATCAGCACTCCGCCGAGCGTCACCACGCGATCGCCCGGCGCGAGGCCCTTCACGATGCGGGCTTCGTCGCCTTCGTCGCCACCGAGCACCACGGCGCGGCGGCTGAACGTCCACGGCGCGGTCTCCACGAACACAGTGACATCGTCGTTGTTCATCAGCAGGGCCGATTGCGGCACCAGCACGGCCTGCACGCGCGGCACGTCGAAGGTGGCCGTGGCGTACATGTTGGCCTTGAGTTCGCCCTGTTCGTTCGGCACGGCAATGCGCGCCTTCACGCGGCGCGAGTCGGGATCGAGCACATCGCTCACCGATTGCACCACACCATGGAAGGAACGCCCCGGCCATGCGGGAAGCGTCACCTCGGCCTGCTGGCCGCGGGCCACTTCATGGACGTCGTTCTCTGCGACATTCGCCGTGATCCACACATGCCCCAGGTCGGTGATCGTCATCAGCGAGGCGTTGGGATCGTTCGCGAAACCGCCGACGGCAGCCGACAGTGCCGTCACGCTGCCATCCACCGGCGACACCACGGCCACGCCACGCGCACTGCCCGTGCCGCTCACCCTGCCCAGCGAGGCAAGGCGACTGGATGCCCGCTGGAATTCGGCCTGCGCCTGCGCATAGCTGCTCTGCGCGGCTTCGAGATCTTTCTGCGCGGCACCACCTGCTTCGTTCACGCCCTTGGCGCGTTCCATGGCCTTGCTGGCAAGCTCCATGGCATCGCGGGCGCGCGCCTCGTCGGAGGATGCCTGCGCGTAATCGCCCGAAGCGATCACGGCCAGCACCTGGCCGCGCGTGACACGGTCACCCAGCGCCACTTTCAGTTCGACGATGCGCCCGGTGACCGGCGGCAGGATGTTGAGTGTGTGACTCGGATCGGCTTCGACGATGGCCGGGGCCGTGAGTGCATGGGCAAGGTCGCGCACCGCGACCGCCTGCACCTTCAGACGGTCACGCAACGGCGAGTGTTCGGGTACGCGGCGGATACCGTGGTCATTGACCACGATGGGCGCGGCATCCTGCTCCGCTGCACCATGCGAGCAGCCGGCAAGCAGGAAGATGATAGCGGACGCGAGAAAAGCGCGGGCGGCAAATGCGGGCGTGCGGAAAAGCATGGAGATTCCCTTGGGCAAACGAACGCACCCACGGCGCCCACCGGTAAGGTGAGCGTCGTGGGCATGCGGAAGGGAAGGCCCGTCCGCGGTGGAATCGTTACTGTCCGCCGCGTCCGGAGAAACGGCGGTCAGTACGACGGCTGGCTGGAGCGGGGACTAGGGTCTGGATCCAAGGTCGTCGTTCTCCTCGAATAACGAGCGGTCAGGCCGCGATGTGGGACGTGGCGTGACCATGCCAGCGGGCTACCGGACGGCCGCAGCCGGGATCGGTTTCCCAATGCATGTCGATGACGGATGCAGGCACCTGCGCATCGGCGTGCGACGCGGGAACGGTGATATGCCAGGTATGCGGACGGACGCGACGGTCCGGTGCGAAACGACCTGCGGCGAGCAGGTGGAGGACAGCGTTAACGAGCTTCATGGCCCATCTCCTCGGGTACGGCGCCTGTGGCTGCCGCAAGGAGTGGGCCGGTCTTCCCTAGTCGAGGAAAGCGCCGGCCGACCGCTGGCGGTCGCCGCAGGCAATCGGGTTGTGATGCTTTGTCGGCAACCGAAGCGAGCGGCTGTCGACGTGGCGACTAGGGTAGGTGTCCATATGCCTTTGTCTGGGTGGACGGAGGGCCCGTCAGCAAGGGGCTGCCGGGTGTGGGCATTGTCTTGCTGCGATGCGGCGGAGTCAACGCATTTCGGCGCTCTTTTCCGACTGTTTACGCACTCTATATGCCGGTTCGCAAGAACCTGGGGAAAACCGTCAGGCGCGCAGGCTGCGGATCATGCCTTCTGCGGTCCAGGCGCCCAGGCAACCACCCGCGATACGGGCTGCCTGCTCCCCTTCGTGGGTGCGCCCCAGCCAGGTGCAGATCTCGCCGAAGCTCGCACCGGCCAGTGCCAGGTCGAGGCAGGCCGTTTCGTCGGCCGTCATGCTGGCAAAGCGGGGTGACAGGCCCTGCCGCCATACCCGGGCCCCTACCCCGTCTTCCACGAACATGGAGACGGGGGGATCGACGCCGTTGGCAATGGCCCGCCAGATGGCCACGGCATTGCTGCGCATCCGGCGGATACGCAATGTCGGCACGAAATCGAACTCGACGCGGTCCCAGTCATCGGCCACCAGCTCGCCGACCTGTACGGCAACGGCATCGGGGCCGGCAAAAGCGCGACGCAGCTGCCAGTCGAGCCAGGCCAGCTCGGCGATCTCGGGATCGATGGAGTATTCGTTCTCCAGTTGCTGGATGAACGATTCGCCATAGGCATCCAGGGTCCACGATGCGGGCGGGTTGGCATCGACGTAACGCGATGCCGCCGCATCAAAGGCATCGTCGCCGAGCCAGAGCCGTGTCTTTTCATATGTCTCGCCCAGACTGGCGAGAAGCTGCGCGCGGTAATTGTTGGCGTAGACGGCCATGCCGCGCGGATCGGTATCCGAAGGCACGAGCCCACGAGCCAGCGCCGCCACGAAGGCCTTTTGCCAGTCGCGCAGGTTCATGCCGCCTGTCGCCGCGACGCGGCGGCAAGGTCACGGGCGTGTGCCACTTCGGCAAGCAGTTCGCCCAGCGGCGGAATGTGGTCGTCGCGTTCGATCATGATGGCCACCTCGCCCAGGCGGGCGACGAAGCGTTCGTACAAGGCCCATACCGAATCAGGAACCGGCGCGTCGTGCGTATCCACCAGCATGTCGCGACCCTGGCTGTGGCCCGCAAGATGCACCTGGCGCACGCGATCGAGCGGAAGGCGTTCGATCCAGTCGTCCGGGTCCAGGCCGTGGTTGGTGGTGCTGACGTAGATGTTGTTCACGTCCAGCAGGAGATAGCAGTCGGTGCGCGCGCAAAGCTCGGCAAGAAAGCCTGCCTCGCTGAGGGCTGCATCGGGAAACGAAAGATAGGTGGACGGGTTTTCCAGCACCAGCTGGCGCCCCAGTACATCCTGGGCGAGCTTCACGTTGTCAGCGACCAGCGCAAGCGCTTCCTCGGTATACGGCAGCGGCAGCAGGTCGTGGGAGTTGAAGCCGGCGATACCGGTCCAGCACAGGTGATCCGACACCCACAACGGGTCGACGCGGTCGGCCAGATGACGCAGGCGGCGCAGGTAGTCGCGGTCGAGGCCTTCGCCGCCGATATTCATGGAGACGCCATGCAGCGCCACCGGATGCCGTTCGCGGATACGCGACAGTACGTCGAGCGGACGGCCACCCTCCACCATGAAGTTCTCGGAGATGACCTCCACGAAATCGACAGGCTGCACCTGTTCGAGGAAATCGGCGTAATGCGGAATGCGCAGGCCGAGACCGAAACCGTGGAAGCTGGGAAGCGAAGAGGTGTTCATACAGACCCCGGTGGTCCGGCCGCCCCATGGCGGCCGGACCGGCAGATTACTTCGCCGGAGCCGTGGTGCTGCCGCCGGCGGACGTGCACTTGTCGGCCGACACTTCCTTGAAGCCCTGGCCCTTGCAGGTGTTCTGGCCCTTGCAGGCGTTGTTGGCGGTCTTGCAATCCGACTGGCCCTTACAGCTGTTGATGCCGTAGCAATGCACGGTATCGCCAGCCTTTTCAGCGGCCTGGGCAGGAACCGAGATGGCGACGGCCGAGACGGCGAAGAGGGCGGCGGCGGCGGCGATGCTGCTGGTCGAGGTCTGCATGGAAGTACTCCGTGGTTTGGGGTTGTGCCGTAGTGGCACGAGGATATTCGTGCCCGCTGCGGTTTCGGTTACACACGTATACGGACAAATACCGTCAGTGGATGCGGAACACGCGATCAAGCGACAGACGACCGCCACCACGCGCGATGAGATACAGCAGGATGGCCGCCCAGGACAAGTGCGTGGGCCATGCATCCGGGTATACAAACACTTCAATGATCGTAGTCATGCCCAGCAATAGCAGGGCTGACGCCCGCGTGAAGAGGCCCATCACAAGCAGCATCGGCACGAAGGTCTCCACATAGGCCGACATATGGGCCGCCACCTCTGGCGGCACCAGGGGCAGCTTGTATTCGGTGCGGAACAGCTCATAAGTGCTTTCCGTAAGGGTCAGGAAGCCCTCGACCTTGGTCCGCCCGGACTGGAAGAAGATGGCGGCAATCGAGACACGGGAGAGCACGGCCAGCAGGTCGTGCCCGATCCACCCGCTTACCCGATCGGCCAGGGCATTCCAGCGATCCCGCAGGGAAAAGGTTTGCTGCATCGCGGCAACATCGTGACGGTTCATGGGTTGGTTTCTCCATGCGCAAGGACAAAGAGACCGGCCAGCTGGCATCCGGCGAGGATGCGGTCGATGGCGGCGTCGGGGTGAAAACGATGGGTATGCACGGCAGCCTCGGCGAGCGTGCTGCCTGATGCACAGGCTTCGATGAACATCAGGCAGGGCGCACCGACGTCATGCACCGTGACCTGCATATGCGCGCGAACCACCACGGCGTGTTCGGGCTGCCATGCCAGCTCACCTTCAACGGCACGGCCTTCGCGACTTGCGCGCCAGATGGTGACGGCCGGGTGCGGTGATCGGAACAACCGCAGCGACGCATGCGGTCGCACCGTCACCGACGACAACCCGTCTTCCGTGAGTTCGACCCACATCGCCGACGGCATCGGAATATCGTCGGCGGCGTTCTGGCTTTCGGTCCAAAGGCGATCCAGCCGGGCAACGTCGCCGAGATAGGGAACATCGGCTGCCTGTTCGGCAGCATCGAGGAACGCGGGAAAGAGGTCGCCGTAAAACATCAGGCGAGGGTCTTCCGGAGGCGACATCTCGACGTATGCCGCCGCCGCAGCACGAAACCAGTCGCGACCGACAAGGCAGGCCACCGACGGAAAGTTTGCTTCGAGTGCATCGATACCCGCACGCAGCGTGGTGTTGCGATACACATCGAAGCCTGCCTGGCGTGCCGGAAGGAAATGGCTTTCCGCATCGCCGAGCGCATGCAGGAAACGTCGCTGGTAATCGGCAAGCCCACTCATGCGACCTCCCCGTGACGCAGCAGGTGGTGCGCACGCGAGCGTTCATCCAGCAAGGTAGCGAACGACGGCACGTCGCCATCGCGCTCGATCAACGTGGGACGCTGTCCACCGTGCTCGATCACGGCGGCGTAGAGCGACCACACCGCGTCATCCACCGGGGCATCATGCGAGTCGATCAACAAGCTCCCGCTTGTCGACTCATCCACGGCGTAACCCGCGAGGTGGATTTCCATCACCTCATGCAAGGCAAATGCATCGAGATACTCCCGCGCGTCATAGCCGAGGTTATGCGCACTGACGTGCACGTTATTGATATCAAGAAGAAGGCCGCAGCCACTGCGCCGGGCCAGCTCCGCGAGAAAATCCGTCTCGCTCCACTCATGGCCTTCGACCACGACGTAATGCGACGGGTTTTCCACGGCGATGCGCCGACCCAGCGCATCCTGTGTGCGTTGCACGTTTTCCACGACACGAAGCAAGGCTTCGGTGCTGCGCGGGAACGGCAGCAGATCGGGGAGGTAACGACCTTCCCATGACGACCATGCAAGATGTTCGGATACCATGGCGGGCTGCACGCGATCCACCAGGCGGCGCAGTCGCGCCAGGTGCCTTGTATCCGGTGCCACTGGCGAGCCCAGCGATAGCGATACGCCATGCAGCGACAGCGGGTGATGCTGTGCGAGCGCATCGAGCATGGCCAGGCGTGGGCCGCCATCCACCATGTAGTTTTCCGGATGCACTTCCAGCCACACGCCGGGCTCGGCGCAGGCCAGGGCCTCGTCGATGTGCTGCGGCTTGAAGCCGAGACCGGCGGTGAGCGTGCTCATGGCATCAGGCTTCTTTGGTGAGCGAGCCATGACCCTTCGGGGTCTGGATCGACGTGCAGGTGCCGGTCGGCACGTTCTTCCATGCGTTCTTCTGGTAGTCGGCCTTGGCGGTACCGGCGCAGGTGGTGCCCGGACCGGCGGCACAGTCGTTCTGGCCGGCCTTGGCGACGCCCCAGCACTTTTCGACCTTGGACTGGGCCGCGTCGTCGGCATGGGTGGCACCGGCCACGAGAGCGGCAACGGCGAAGGCGAAGGCGAACGAGGCGGCGTGACGATGGTTCATGGCGATCTCCTGGACTTGCCGGGCAGGGCGCCCGGGTTCATCCATTCATTCGCCACGGCGAGCGGATCGGTTACAAATTTTTTTTCTTCGATGCTGTAACCGGCGACCTCGCGCGCGCGAATAGCCAGACATGCACACCCGAGACCTCATCGATACCCTCGCCAGCAACCTGCGCCCCGTGCGCCGGCACGCCGTGGCGCGACGGCTGGCGTGGTCGTCGACGCTGGGGGTCGGTGTGGCCCTGGCCCTGCTGCTTACTTTTGGTGGCATGCGCGACGACCTGCCTGCCGTGCTCGACAACCCGGTGTTCTGGCTGAAGGCGCTGTTTCCGGCGACGGTGGCGGCGGCGGCACTGCTGCTGGCGGCGCGACTGGCGCGACCGGGTCAGCCCACGCGCTGGGCATGGCTGCTGGTGGCACTGCCGCTGCTGGCGGTCTGGGTCGCTTCGGCCTGGGTGCTGGAAACCGCCCCGGCCGCGCTGCGCATGCCCATGGTGCTGGGGCATACCTGGCGGGTGGCCACCTTCAACATCCTTGCGCTGTCGCTACCCACGTTCGCGGCAACCTTCTGGGCCGTGCGCGGACTGGCACCCACGCGGCTCCGGCTGGCGGGCATGGGGGCGGGCGTGCTTGCCGGCGCGCAGGCCGTGCTGGTCTATACGCTGTATTGCACCGAGATGGCGGCGCCTTTCTGGGGCACCTGGTATGTGCTGGGCATGCTGCTGCCGACGCTGGCGGGTGCCTGGCTGGGACCGAGGCTGTTGCGATGGTGAGCACGCTCCCGCTATACCATCGCCCATGGATGCGCCGCCGATGACTCCGAACCCGACCGCACCGGCTCCGTCGCCGGCCGAGATCGCGTTGCGCGGCAGCTTCATCGCCGGCCTGCGTGGCGACGCGGCCGAGTACCGGCGTTTCCTGGATGGCCTGACGGGTTTCATGCGCGCGTACCTGCGCCGGCGCCTGCCGCGTGCGCAGGACGACGTGGAGGACATCCTCCAGGAGACCCTGCTGGCCGTGCACAATGCGCGTCATACGTATCGCGAGGATCAACCGCTCACCAGCTGGGTCCACGCGATTGCCCGCTACAAGCTCATGGATTTTTTCCGCGCGCACGCGCGCCGCGAGGCCCTGCACGATCCGCTCGATGACGATGCCCGCATCTTCGTGGATTCGGACGTGGAGCCGGCCAATGCGCGGCGCGACGTGGGCCGTTTGCTGGAATCCCTGCCTGAGCGCCACCGGTTGCCGATCGAGATGGTGAAGCTGCAGGGTTTGTCCGTGGCGGAGGCTGCCAAAAAGAGCGGCATGTCCGAATCGGCTGTGAAGGTGGGCGTGCACCGGGGCCTGAAGGCCCTGGCCGCCAGCCTGCGAGGTTCCTTATGAAAACCGATGACCTGATTGCCATGCTTGCCAGCGAGGCACCGGCGGTGGATCCCCACCAGCCGGCACGCCGGTATGCGCTGGCGGCATTGGCAGGGCTGGCCGGTGCGTTGCTGCTCATGGTGGCGATGCTTGGCCTGCGCCCCGATATTTCCGACGCGATCCGCCTGCCGATGTTCTGGTGTCGCATGGCGTATGCCGCGAGCATTGCCGGGGTTTCGTTGTGGGCCGTGAGCCGTCTTGCACGCCCGGGCATGCCGATGGGGCCGCGCTGGTCGGTGGTGGCGTTTCCCGTTGCCATCGCATGGGTGGCTGCGGCGTGCATCCTTGCGCATGCAAACATGGAAGACCGCGTGCCGATGGTGATGGGGCATACGTGGAAGGTGTGCGCCGTACTGATCGCCACGCTTTCGGTGCCGGCATTCGTCGCGATGTTGTTTGCGGTACGCGGCATGGCACCGGTGCGCCCCCGGGCAACGGCGGCGGCCGTGGGCTTGTTCGCAGGCGCAACGGCAACCGTGGCCTATTGCCTGCACTGCCCGGAAATGGCGCCGCCCTTCTGGGCCCTGTGGTATCTCGCCGGCATGCTGGTCCCTGCCGCCATCGGCGCCCTGATCGGCCCCCGCGCCCTCCGCTGGTAACCCTCCCCTGTAGGAGCGCGCCTCGCGCGCGACCGGTTGGAACGGTGTCGCTCCGTAGTAAAGCGGCCCTTGTGGTGCGTCGCTCCGTAGGGTGGGCTCGCCTGTCGGCCTCGCGCTCGGCGCGTGTGGCGTGGTCGCCTGGAGGCGACGGGGGCGGCCCTTGGCGCTCCGGCTTGCGGTGTCCCTCGGGAAAGGAGGAGCCGCTACGCGGCTCAGTGTCTTATGGCTTACGCCCCTTCGGGCCCGGGGAGCGGGCGGGGTTTTTCGACTCGGCTCCTGCCTCGGCGAAAAAGGCCGGCCTTCCTAGCCGGCCCCGCTACGCGGCCTTTTCCGCCCGCTCCCCTCACCTCCATCAAGTCGCGCCAAGGGCCGCCCCCGCCGCCTCTACCGATCTCACGGTGATCTTGTAGGAGCGCGCGTGCGCGCGACCGGTTGTGCGAAAACCATCATCGTTTCGATGCATCCGGTCGCGCGCAAGGCGCGCTCCTACAGGGATACGGTGTCGTCAGGTGCATCGCTTCCTATCGCGACATCCTCCAAAGCCAGGCCGCCCCCAGCGACGCGCCTACCAATCCCGCACTCGCCGCGTCAAACACCATCCCCGGCCACACCTCCCGCGGCAGCAAACACCCGTGCGCCGCCATATCGCCCACGGCAAACGATCCGGCAATAAACGCCACAAACGACAACACCGAAAACATCCGCGCCCCCGTCGCCAGCGAACACCTCTGGCCATAACTGCTCAGGTAGACAAGCAGGATCACCACCAGCAACACCAGCGCCACACCCACTTCCCACAGCCCCACGATCATTTCGCCCCTCCCAGCGCGCGCACCTCATCCCACATGCGCCGCACGTTCGCCTGCCTGGTGCATTGCAGGCTCATGCGATACAGCACGTTGACGCCCGACATCGCCCGGGCGACGCACCGCTGATTCGGCAATTCGGTTTCCGCCATGTATTCGGTCAGCACCGACTGCATCGCCTCGGCATATGCCTGCCACGTGGTCGCATCGACTTTGGCGCTGATCGATTCGATATCCATCGTGCGACACGCGCGCCCTGTAGGAGCGCGCCTTGCGCGCGACCGGTCGAACGGCAACGATGATGTTCTGCGCGATGAATGGTCGCGCGCAGGCGCGCTCCTACAACAAGCTGCGATCACGATGGGTAGAGGCGGCTGAGGGAAGAATGCCGCGTCCAGGCGGTGAACGGGGTCATGACGTAAACTTCGCCATGACCTTATACCTTGCTCTAAGCAGGGTTGCAGGTAAGTGTCCTCGGGTGTTCTAAGCACCCCGACAACGTTCCATATTGGCGCCATATCCGCGCCTCAAACACTTGATAGACTTTCCTCGCCCCAATCGAAGGATTCGAATCATGTGCCGCCCGCTTACGCTCATCGCTGCCATGCTGCTCGCCGCGCCAGCTTTCGCCGCCGGCAGCACTCCGAAGATTATCCCGGTTAACAACGGACCTAACACCATCACGCTCGGTGGACTTCCCGCCATGGCCATGCGTGCGTGGCGCGATAACTTCAATGCACATAGCTTCGATGTGATCACCTTCTACGTTCGCTCCTCTGGCGATCCGAAGGCCACCTGGAATCTCGTTCCCGTATTCAAGAAACCCGACGGCAAGCTGGACGACGAGAAGCTGAACATCACGGCCGGTGGTGGCGCGGATTGCACGCTGGATGATTTCCGCCTGCTTCGCTCCGCCGATGGCAAGATCGAGACCCTGGTACTGGCCCATCGCGATTTCGGCGAGAGCTATGCGGATGACGCGCCGGTTCACTTCATCTGGTTCAACCTGACGAAGAACGAGGATCAGGATGTTGGCCAGCCGGCGCTATATTTCAAGCAGGATCGGCAAACCCAATCGAAGAAGCGCTACTGCGACGTCAATGTCGCCTTTGACCGGGAGCTTCATCTCGGCGAGAAGAGCGGCACGGGCGGCTTTTCGGATACGCACGACTGAGGGCGTCGACAGACAGCCCGATCGCTCCTAATATCCCGAAGACGACGCAAGGCTGCGGGTCGGCGAGATAGTACGGACGTTGCAGGTAGTTCTTGGCAGTCGAAGGGGGGACTTCGCATGCAGTGGAAATCCAGGGCGCCCGTCTATTGGGGGCACCACTTTGCGATCACCGCCGCTTACACGGGCACGTACGACATTCTTCGCAATATTACCCTCGCTCACCTTGTTCCGACGGCGGGACTTCGACTGATCTGCCTGCTGCTGGTGCCACGCAGGTACTGGACAGCACTCGTGATTGGCGAGGCACTACCCGTTGCGGCCATGGCGATCACCACCGTTGATCGATTCGGCCCGGCGTACGGCATGATCTCATCGCTGCCGCCCATCGTTCTTTGCATGCCGATCGTAGCGTGGTTCACGCAATACACCCGATTGAAGCGGCCTGACGGTAACATCGATATAAACGGGATGTGGCTCGCCGTAGCCTTGAGCGCACTTGCCACGACGGTCGCATCCTGCGCATCCATCCTTCTGCCGCGCGCTCCGGATGGAGGTTCTCTGTACCACATACCCGGTGATGAAGCCCTTGCCTTCTTCCTGGGTTACTACCTGGGTGCGTTGACACTTGTTTCTGCATGCCTTGCGCTGAGAGAGCGACACCGTGCTCTCGACATTCCGTTGCGCTGGCATCACGTTCGTGAAAGCAGGCTTTTCCGTGATGTGCTGTTCCTGCAGATACCGCTGCTTGCCTTCATCCTCATCTACGTTCATGTGAGCGGAGGCCGCGCACTGGTTTACGGCCGGATGGCTACCTTGCTCCCTCTCCTGATGCTCGCCGCCAGGCATCATTGGCATGGAGCCGCCATAGGCGGCACGCTATCCGTCGTTGCCCTCATGTTCACCGCCAGCGACTTCTACGATCCGTCGCTTGTTCCTGCGCAGACGGTGATTGCTTTCACCATGACCACATGCATGGTTCTCGGTTCAGGCAAGCCATGGCGTTCGACCGCCACCGACGGGCTCAGAAGCCTGGCAACAAAATGGCGCCGGTCGCCAGCACCGCCATGAGGCATACGACGAGGCCTCCGACATATGGTCGGCGCCGAGCAGGTGCGTACTGCCCATCAAGCTGCTCAAGCACCAGCGCTTGCCATTCCACCGGGACGCGGATGCGGCGGATTTTTGCACTACGTTCCATGGGTTTATTCCTCACCGTGATAGTTGAGCGGAAGGGGGCGGCCGTCGAGCTCTACCCGGGGGCGCCAGCCGTCCACGGCGCGATATGAGATGCGCATGCGGTGGGGACGGCTGCGGCTGAGCCAGCGCCAGCGTGGCTTGCCCAGGTTGAGGATCAGCTCCGGCAGGGGCTGGCCGCGGATGCGGCGCAGGCGCAGATAGCAGTCGAACTCCAGCGACAGCAGGGTCATGTCCGGTTGTCGATGATCGCGGAAGGTGGCGATCGGCAGCACCAGCGGGCTGGCCGGGTCGCCGGCACCGGGAAGGTCCACCCGGACGCTGTTGGCGTCGGAGGTTTTTTCCACGGCGTCGCGCAACGTATATAGCAAGGTGTCGAGGGCACACTCGATCATGGCTCAGTGCTCCCGCTCCACTGCAGGAAAATCCGGGAAGGCGGCCACGCGTTCCAGCCAGCCATGCAGGTAACGGGCAAGCACCGGCCGCGCCCGCACCAGCTCACGGTAATACTCCCCCCGGGCGTGCTTGTAGCGGGTATAGACAGTGTACGGATCAGCGCGGTCCAGGGCGGTCAGCGTGACCTTGCCGACGCGGCCGTCCACCGCCAGCGCCGCGCCCAGGCCGTTGAGCACCCGCTGCAGCAGGCGGGTGGCCGCTTCGCCGGAGCTCACATGAAAGTCGGAGACGATATTCGCCACGGGCTGGAAGGCGATCTGGTCGCCGCCCACCACGTCCCAGTGCAGGGCCTTGTAGATGGTGCCAGCCTGCTCGTCGGTCAGGGCCAGCAGGGCGTGCAGGGTCGGCTCGATGCCCAGCAGGCGCTCGGCGCAGTGCTGGAAGGTGGCAAGGGTGATGCCCTTGTACATGATCCCCGGGCCGGTAATGTCGTTGAAGTAGCCGCCCTCGAAACGAAGCAGGGTCGGCAGGAAGCGCTGGAAGTCGGCCATGGGTCTCTCCGGTAAGACAGTGGCGTGGATGGGAAAGGGTTCAGGCGTCGGGTCAGCAGGGTTCGCGCAGACCGGGTCGCGGCATCGGCCGCGGATAGCGCAGGGCCACGGGGGCCGGCGGCGCCATCAGGGCTTCGAGCTCGGGGGTGAGTTCAGGCGCGTGGCGACCCTGGACCGGGGCAAGCCGCTGCCAGCGCTTGCCGTGCAGCAGGAAGGCCGCGACCTCGGGGCTCACGTAGTAGCGGGTGCGCATCACGGACTCGATGGCCTCCATCAGCACCTCGTACCCGTCGCGCTTGCGGACGAAGCCATGCGAGCCGGCGTCGAACACTGAGCGGATGGCGCCGGCCTCTTCCTGGGCCGTGAGGCACAGCAGCCTCGTCTCCGGGCACAGCCCCGCGATCCGGCGGGCGGCGTGCAAACCGCTCAAGCCCCGCATCGAGCTGTCGAAAACCATGAGGGACGGCCGGGTGGCCATCGCCAGGCGTACGGCCTCGAGGCCGTCGTCGGTGGCGCCGACCACCTGGAAGCCCGGGGTCGACGAGAGCAGGGTCGCGAGTGTGTCGCGGGCCACCTCATGCTCGTCGGCGAGAAGGACGGTCACCGTGGTCACGGCGATACCCCTTCCGGCACCCGGCATGAGCAGGAGGCGTGTGACAGAATGCGAGAGGCGTGGTGACCGGGCAGCGGGAAACCAGGCATTGGGGGGAATCCATGGGAGGCGACAGTGGGCACACCCTCGGGGTGAGGGCCCTTTCGCGTCCTTCCGGAAACCTTACGGTTTGCAAAACCCTTTAGACACGGGGACTTACCGCTGCGCCTTTTTCGAGGTGGCGGCGGAAGGGAAGACATGCAAAGCAGCGAAGATCCGGCGTTCTTCAGCTTCGGTGACTGGACCGTGCGGCCGTCCCAGCGCAGCATCGAGCGGCAGGACGAGCGTGTTGTCCTGGAGCCGAAGTTGATCGACGTGCTCACCTACCTGGCCGGTACCGGCGGGGAAGTGGTGAGCACCGAGCAGTTGCTGGCCGCCTGCTGGCGGGGCACGTTCTATGGCGACAACCCGGTCCACAAGACCATGGCCCTGCTGCGCAAGGCGCTCCAGGACGACGCCCGCTCGCCCCGCTACATCGCCACCGTGCGCAAGCGCGGCTACCAGGTGGTGGCGAAGGTGGCCTTCGCCGACGCCCGCGAGCGCGCCACGGTCAGCCGGCGCAGCTGGAACGACGGCTCGCCCTTCCGCGGCCTGCTGGCCTTCGGCAGCGACGACCGCGACGTCTTCTTCGGCCGCGCCCGCGCCACGGCGGAACTGCTGCGGGCGATCCGTCGCAGCGACGCCGATGGCTGCGCCTTCGTGCTGGTGGCCGGCCCGAGCGGCTGCGGCAAGTCGTCGCTGGTGCAGGCGGGTATCGTGCCGGCGCTGCTGGGCGAGGCCGGTCACGATGGCCTGCGCGCCACGGCCTGGACCTCGTTCGTGGCCCGCACTCCTACTTCGCCGCTGGTGGATACCCTGGCCGGTGCGCTGTGCCGCTGGGCACCGGGGGGCCGCCCTGTCTTCGTGGACAGCGAGCGCCCGGCCCTGGGCAAGGCGCTGGTGAACGACCTCGACTTTGTCATCGAACGCATCGAGCGCGAGGTGCCAGCGGGCAACGGCCGCCTGTTGCTCGTGGTCGATGCCATGGAGGGCCTGCTCACCCAGGCTTCCGAGCAGGTCACGGCGACCATTGCCGCCCTCGACCGCCTGGCGCGCAGTGGCCGGGTCATCGTGCTCGGCACCTGCCGCAACGATTTCTATCCACAGCTCATGGCCATCCCCGGCCTGCTGGCCCTGAAGCACGACGGCGGCAGCTACGACCTCGCGCCGCCGACGCAGGGCGAGATGGCCCAGATCATCCGCCTTCCCGCCCGCGCGGCCGGCCTGCACTTCGGGCGCGACCCGCACGGCGAGCGCATGCTCGACGACGTGCTGCTGGAAGCAGCCTGCCGCCATGTCACCGCCCTGCCCCTGCTCCAGTACACCTTGCAGGCGCTGTACGAGGCCAAGGATGAAGACGGTACGCTGACCTTCGCCGCCTACGAGGCCATGGGTGGACTGGAGGGCGCGCTGGCCCAGCGCGCCGAGCGTATCCACGACAGTCTGGATGCCCGCGCCATCCGCGCCTTCCCTCGTCTGTTGCACCGGCTGGTGGCCGTGGCCGGCGATGGTGACGGTGTCACCGCGCGCACGGTGCGCTGGATCGACATCGACGATGACGAGCAGCACGCCGTACGCCAGCTGATCGACGCCCGCCTGCTGGTCAGCCTGCTGGAAGACGACGAACCCTGCTTCACGCTCGCCCACGAAGCCTTGCTGCGCCACTGGCCCCGCGTGGCCGAGTGGGTGCAGACGCATCGTGCCGACCTGCGCGCACGGGCACGCATCGCCGAGATGGCCGCGCGCTGGTCCACCGAAGGCCAGCGCCGCGAGCATCTGATTCCGCGCGGCCAGCTGCTGGCCGACGCAAAGCGGCTGTCACGCGAGGCGCATCCGCCACTGGATGCCACGCAGGCGCGCTTCATCGGCCTGTCGCTGCGTCAGGCCCGCTTCACCATGATGACCCTGGCGGGCATGGCCGCCGCCATCGCGGTGCTGGCCCTGATCTCCACCTTCGCGGCGGTGAACGCACGCAAGGCCGAGCGCCACGCGGAAGCACGTCGTGCCGATGCCGAGTCGCTGCTGGACTTCATGCTCGGTGACATGAATGAACGCCTGGATGCCCTGGGTCGTCTCGACCTGCTCGACGAGGTGACCCATCGCGCCATGCAGGTGATGGGCGGCCACGACTGGAAGAGCGATGCGCCCGACGCGGTGCTGCGCCAGGCCAAGGCATTGCGCGAGATCGGCGAGATCCGCTTTGCGCGTGGTGACAGCGACGGTGCCATCGAAGCGTTCCAGAACGCCGACACGAGTCTCGTGCATCTGGTCGCCGGTCACCCCGACCAGGCGGAGGCCTATGCGGAGCGCGGCAAGCTTGCCTACTGGCGCGGCCAGATCGCTTTCGGACGGGGCAAGACCGACGAGACCGCGAAGGAATGGAACAACTACCTGGAACAGGCCACGCTGCGCGCGAAGCTTGAGCCAGACGTGCCCGATGCCTGGCTCGAACTTTCCTACGCACACAACTGCCTGGGCTCGCTCGCACAACGCACCAACCACGCCGAAGATGCCACCCGTGAGTTCGAGCTGTCATCGTCGCTGAAGCGGCGCGTGCTCGGCATGCAGCCCACCGATCGCAAGACCTGGCTGGAGCTGGCCGACACCATGGGCTGGGAAGCCAGCGTGGAACAGCAGCGCGGCAAGCTGCGCGATACGCTAAGCCATTACATGCAGGAGCGCGAAGCCGTGCTCGCCGCGCGTGAATCCGGTGACCCCACCAACCTGTGGCTTTATCGCCGCGCACTCGCCGACCTGCATGTGGCCCGCGCGCATGCTGACCTCGGCATGGTGGTGCAGGCCGAATCCGATTACACCGCCGCAGCCACCACGTTTGCGCAGCTGGTGCGCGATGTTCCCGACAACCGCAAATGGCAGCGCGATCTCGCGCTCACCCGTTCGCAGCAGGGCTGGCTTGCGTACGGTGTCGGCGACACGGCGCTTGCGCTGCGCCGGTACGCCGATGCAGGCGACATGCTGCAGAAGCTACTGGCCGTGGATGCGAAAGTGAGCGACTGGCGCACGCTGCTGGCCGTGAACCGCACGTGGGAAAGCATGGCCCACCTGCGCATGGGCGAACTGGTGCCCGCTGCCGCTGCCGTGAACGAAGCCCTGGGCCTGTTCGGCGACGTGCCGGCCACGGCCGCTTCCAACCGTGTACTGCGCGCGCTGGCCGACATGACCGCGGGCGAGATTGCCCGCCAACAGGGCGATGCCGGCACCGCATCGACCCATCTGGACCGTGCACTTACCGAATTGCGTCCACGTGCCGAGAAGAGCACGGACCCACGCGTTCTCGACCCTTATGTGAGGGTCGCGACACTTCTTGGCCACCAGGATGAGGCCGCTCCATATCTGGAACGTCTGCGGCAGTCTGGATACCGCTCGCCGGCGTTCGAGATGTTCGTCAATCACTCAAACCAGGGGAAGATTCAATGAGCCACATCGAAGTGACGCTCACCGTCGTGGAGACCGGTTCGGTCCATGCGACGCAGGGCTTTCGCAAGACGCGCGACGAGAAGTACCACTACAAGTTCGATCCCGAGATCGTGAACGTGACCGAGTGCAACACGACGGTACGCTACCAGCTGGCGAAAGAGTGCAGCCAGAAAGGCTATACCGTCGCAAACCTGTATGCCACGCCGAACACCCAGCTCAGCGAACCCACGGTCGGCGAGTGCGGAAGCTACATCGAGGTGACCCACTCGAATACGCATCAGTGCCTGCTCAGTGTCCTGGTCACCGTGAATGACAGCGAGAAGGGCCTGGCCCAGTGCGATCCGCAGATGACGAATGATCCGCCCCCGGGCGGTTACTGATCCAGGTTGAGCGTGTCGGCAGCCCTGGTGGGTGCCGACACGGTTTTGCGGTCGCGGACGAGGTCCGCTCCTACAGGGTGGGTCAGCGACCGTAGGTGGCCTGGATCGAGGCGCTGCCTAGTGCGTTGCCGTGGATCATGTAGCCGATCATGGCGGCCGAGGCGTCTTTAGGCACATCCAGGCGCGGCACTTTCAGTGCGTAGACGGTGACGATGTAGCGGTGCGGCTTGTCGCCCACCGGCGGGCAGGCGCCGCCGAAGCCGGGGGTGCCGTAGTCCGTGCGTCCCTGTACCGTGCCTTTGGGCAACGCGTTGCCGCTGGCATCGCCCACACCTTCGGCGAGCGCATGCGTGCCTGCGGGAAGATCGATCGCGACCCAGTGCCACCAGCCGGAACCGGTCGGTGCATCTGGATCGTAGACGGTGACGGCAAAGCTGCGCGTGCCGGCCGGCTCGCCCTTCCATGACAGCGCAGGCGAGCGATTGCCGCCTTCGCAACCGAAACCGTTGAAGACCTGTGCGACCTTGAGCGTGCCGCCATCCGTGAGCGATGTGCTGGATAGCGCGAACTCGGCGGCGGAAGTGACGGGTGCAATGACGAAGCAGGCCAGCGCGCCGAACGTACGGATAAATGACATGGGAGTGCCCTCGATCAGTGGAATCGTGGGCACATGATCGCGAGCGACGCGCGCTTGGATTAGCCGTTTTCCGTCAACGGCTGTGCGGTTTCTTTCAGACGTGAGCGCACCACCGAAGGCGCCACGCCCCAGCGCTGATGGAAGGCCGCCGAGAACCGGCTATGCGAATCCCATCCGCAACGCCGCGCCACTTCGCTGACCGGCAAGGCCGTGGTCTGCAACATGCCCAGGGCGCTTTCGAGACGCACCTCGCGCACGAGGGCGGCCAGGGTGACGTCGCTGGATTCCAGGCGCCGCCGCAATGTCGATTCGCTGACATGAAAGGACGCCGCCAGTGCCGCTACGTTCCACTCGCCATGCGGGCGCTGGGCTACCAACCGCCGCACGCGATCAGGCCAGTCGAGCGCCTCGCCGGGCACGAAGCGCCAGCCGCGCTCGGCCAGCAGGATCAGCACTTCCATGATCCGGTGCTTGAGCAGCGCGTCGGAAAGGGGGCGGGCCTCCGAGATTGGCAGCGTGCGGCGCATGGCATCCATCAGTTCATCGTCCACACGCAGGCGATGGGCCGACGTGACCGGGACGGTGCCCGCCGCGACCGGCAGTTTGTCGAACTCCCGCAGGATATCGTCACCTGGCGTGAGCGCGATGGTTTCATAACAATGCTGCCCGGCGGGGTCGTTGACCACGTCCCACTGCGTGCCTCGCGCCACCAGGAGCCCTTCCGAAGGCAGGGCCTCGATGCTTTCCGCGTCCGTATACAGGCCCTTGCGCCCGAGTATGACGGCCACGAAAAAATGCTGGTGAATGGCCAGCGTGCGGATGCGGTAGCGCTGCACCGCGATGACGCGGGCGCCGGAATGAAGTTCCATACGGATACGGCCTCGGTATAGCCGGCGATGCTAGCCGAGGCCGGGCCGGTGCGTCACGCAGCGGGTCGAATGGCCCGGCAGCGCAGGCGGACGTAGCCTGCCCGCCAGATGCCGGCCCCCCTCCTTCTCAGTATCGCCAGGTGACGGCAAGCCGGGCCGTACGACCGGGGGCGGGCATGACACCCAGGGCCAGCGGGTCCAGGTAGTAGCGGTCCGTAGCGTTGTCGAGGTTCAGGTCCACGGCAACCTGGTCGTTGAACGCATAGCTGGCGAAGAGATCGACGATGGTCGCCGAGCGATACAGCTGCTGGATGGCCGAAAGACCGACGTTCCATTCCTTGTCCAGCTTGCTGATGGGCCCTGCGTTATGCACGACACGTGTGCCAAAGGTAAGCCGCTGGTCGAGCAGCCGTGATCCCAGTGTAAGGTTCACGTTGTAGCGCGGAGGGTTCTGCGTGTTGCTGTACGAGCCTTCGAAACCACCGTCCACGCAGTTGGGGGTGCCCAGCAGCTCGTCGATGCCCCATTTCGCACCGTAGGATCGACGCTCGGCGGCGATATCCGGCGCGCAGGTCTTTGCCTTGAAGTAATAGTGTGCGGAAAGATCGGCGAAGACCTTGCCACTGTCGTAGTTTGACTGGAATTCAAGACCCGACACCTTGAAGCGATCCACGTTGCGGATCAGGCCGGCCGACAGCGTGCGGTAGTCACGGGTGATCAGGTCATCGATACGGGTGTTGAAATAGGCCATCTTGAGCGCAAGGCGATCGTTGCCGGTGAACACGTCACGTTTGACCGTTCCGGCGCCTGCCTCCCAGGTATGCGCCCGTTCGGGCTTCAGCTCACCCGTGGGCTTGGCCGCCGTGAAAAGCCCTAACGTGGTCTCGAACAGGCTCGGCAGCTTCAAGCCTTCGGCGTACCGGGCGTACACCATCGAGTCGCCATCGAAGTGATAGGTCACGCTTGCCGTCGGTGTAAGCGCGGTGTCGCGACGATGGATCTTCTGCGACCAGGTCCAGCTGACCGGCACGCTCAGGTCCTGGGGCTTGCCAGCGCTGTAGAAGTTCCAACCCGCAATATCGCCCACGGTGCCCTGCTTGTAGGGAGAGGCACGCAGTGATTCCTCCGTGAAGTTGCCATTGGCATCCGGATACCAGTTCAATAATGCAATGCGCTTGCCACGCAGGGGCCTGGACGGATCACCACTGAGCAGCTCGGTGTAGCGGTACTTGCCAATGACGCCGTACTGATCCGGCGTGGCGAGGCTGTTGCGGTCATGCACGTCCATCTGGCTCCAGCGACCACCCACCAGCACTTCCCAGTGATCATCCGGCTCCCATTTCACCGAGGCCACCGCGCTGTACTCCTTGCGATAGGCGTTACGCAGGAAGCGGTTGTTGACGAGGTCGTCATGCATGACCGGGGAATGTTCACCGGGCCCCACGTCCTCATCGGTATAGGCCACACCATAGTCCATGGTGAACACGCCAGCGGCGGATTCCAGCCGCGAGGTATTGGTCACGTCAAGTCCAAAGCGACGCTGGTGCTGGGCATTGCGATAGGCCGACTTGTAGCCCGGATCGGTATTGAACGACGGGCCGTCATACCATTCGGTACGACGATCGAAGTACCACGGCGTGATGCCCGTGAGTCCGTTGTACATCAGGCTGTCGGCATCGGTGTACCAGAGGTTGGCACGAAGATCGACGAGGGGGCTCTCCGGCTTGAAGCGATAACGCAGGTTATAGCTGTCCATGTCGATATGGCCCGGGTCCCATTGCGGAACGCGGTCGCGATTCACCCGGATGATCTGCGAGGCCATGATTTCGCCGGCCGATCCCTTGTAGTGGCGATAGCCTGCTTCAAGGGTCTGCTCGTCGTCGATGCGCCAGGTGCCCTTGAGCAGCGTCGATTCCGAACGGGAGGAGGTATTGAAGACTTCCGTTTTCGGTGGATTCAACGTGGCCAGCGTGCGCGGCTTCTGCGGAAAGTCGTCATACCCATGCTTGCCGGAGAAGTAGTTTCCCGTGTCGCGCCACGCATAGGCTGCGAGCAGGTCGACGCTGTTCCAGCGCCCGGCAACGGCAAGATTGGCGAACTGATTGCCGGTGGCATTGCGATCGGTGCGCGGCATGGCGCTGTAGGCCGGCAGGTTGTTGGCGCTGTTGTTAGCAATGCCCGTACGCAGGCGAAAACCCGTATCGTGGCCGTCCCTCAATACATCGGCAACATTCAGCGTTTCCATCTCGACTACACCGCCGATGCCACCCGAGGCATTGGCCTGGAGACTGGGTCCCTTCGTGATGGTGATATTGGAAATGAGGTCCGGATCGAGGTAGGTGCGCTGCGACTGGCCTGCGTAACCCCGGTAGGTGTCCATCGTGGACTGGCCGCCATCGATGATGACCGGGACACGGCCCTGGCCCTGGATGCCACGGATGTTCACGTCCAGCGCATTGCCTACGCGCGGATCGCCCGCCGTGACACCGGCTACACCCTTGACGATGTCGGCCGTCGACGTGCCGCGGAAGCGTTCGATCGTGGTGCGGTCGATGTAGGCGCTGGATCCCGCGTTGCGATACGGTGCCAGTGTGCGTGCAGTATTTCCGCCATCGCCGCCCTTCGCGCCACCGGATACGCTGAGCATATCGGTCACGACGACGCCGTCCTCGCCCTTGGCCGCTTTTTCCAGCGTGACGGCGCCCTCGCCGACCTGGCGGACAACAAGGCCGCTGCCCTTCAGCATGCGCGCAAGTGCCGTCGTTGCATCAAGTTCGCCGCGAACGGCGCTGGACGTGACACCTTCGGCAAGCGTGGCGGGATAGGCCACCTGCTGGCCCGACTGGCGCATCCAGCTGCGCAGCGCGTCGGCCAGCGGTTGTGCGGGGATATCGAAATGCTGCGAGGTTGCAGCCGCCGCCGGCGCGGCGTACACGCTGACCGGGTAGCCAGCACCCGCAAGCACGGCAGCCAACGCGAGACAAAGGAACGACGGACGCGGCAAGCGGTCCGGGCGAAGCGGAGTGAACATGGAAAAACCCTGTCGAAGGAACGTCACCACCCGCGATGCACGCGGGCACGTCGAAAGCACTGGCGGCGGCGGGTACCTTCAAAGCCTTAGACGAACGGGAAACGGATTCCCCCAAGCCCATGTCCAGTCAGTGCGTGCGCGATGCCACGCTGACGACGGCGATGCCCAGCGGCAGACGCGTCACGGTGAGGCCCGCCGTGGCGGCGAGCACATCCAGTGCCTGTTCCGGATGATCGATACGGAAAGCCACGTTCACCCGTGCCAGCTTCGAGATATCGCCACGGATGAAGATCGGTCCCTGTCGATAGCGGCCGATACGGTCGATGGCGTCGGCCACGCTGGTGCCATCGAGAAACAGCTCGCCCTGGCGCCATGCACCGACACGATCGGCAGGTACGTCCCCAAGCCGCTGCAATGGCGACGATGGCCCGTAGCTCACGCCCTGTCCCGTTTCCAGGGAGATCCAGTCATCGCCCTTGTGGGCTGAGACACGCACGCGCCCCTGTCCTACCACCGCTTCAACATGATCGGCATCCCGTGACACGACAAAGGCGGTGGAGATGTCTTCCACCACGCCACCAGCGGCATCGACGCTGAAGCGACGCAACACATCGGGTGCAACCTCGAACCAGGCACGACCGCTCAGCAACACAATGCGCCTTGCATTGCCGTCGTAATGCACGGCAATGGCACTCCCGGCATCGAGCACCGCCCGACTGCCATCGGGCAACATCACCGATGCGATGCCGTGACCGCTGCGGTAATCGGCGCGCAAGCGCAACCACGTTTCCGGCGCGACGAACCATGCCGCCAGCATCGCAGCAGCGGCAAAGGCGATGATCCTCCGGCGAGGTTTCCGCACGTGTGGCTTTGCCGACATCTCTGCACGCGGCGGACCGAAGCTACGCCACAGCACGCGCTCCTGTTCGAAGACGCGTCGGTGCCCGGGCCGGGCCAGCCACGTTTCGAAGGCCGCCATGCCGGAGTCGTCCACGCGATCCGAGGCCAGCCAGACAAGCCATATCCTCGCCTCGTCGGCAACGACGTCGGGCGATCCGGCGGGCGGCGTTTCCGGAAAGGAGATCGGCGGGCTCATGGGCTGGCAGTGGACAGGACGCGACCGCATCGCGGCCTATGGATCATAGACGTGCGACAACGGCGTTTCCCCCAAGGGTTTCGTATCAGCGCCCCTGCCGTGCCCAGGCAAGCCGCTGCAACGCTGCTCGCATGTGATTTTCCACGGTGGTCACCGATATCCCCTGGCGGCGGGCCACCTCGGCCTGGGTCAGGCCGTGCAGACGATGCAGCCGGAAGATCGTCCGGGTGGGCTCGGGAAGATGTCCTGCTGCGTCGAGCACCCGACGCAGCTCGTCCTGCGCCATGACCTGTTCCTCCGTGGAGATCACCTCGTCCGGTCCCCACAGGTAATTCTCCGCAAGCAGGCGCGCCCGGCGTGTACGCTCCCGGCCGTAATCCGTGGCGAGGTTGGTCGCCAGGCGATACAGATAGGCCCGGGGATTCTCGATCAACGGGGTGTCGTCCACGCCCCGCGCCTTGAACCAGATCGACTGGATCACGTCCTCGGCACCGCCGTCGGCACCCAGGATGCGCTGCACGAGCCGCAGCAATGCCGGGCGCTCGTGATGGAGAAGATGGGTCAGGGTGGAGGCGTTGGACATGAAACCGGGGCAGGACGACGGACAGGCCAGGACGCATGATAATGCGAATCAGTCTCATCGAGAAATGATTTGACGTGTCCCGGCGAACTGCCCGCTCATTTCCGGGCAAGCGCCTACAGGATGCCCGGCATGAGCGCCTTCGTCCGCTGCATGTATGGCTCGTAGGCCAATCCGAAATTCTCGCGCATCCAGCCAGTCCAGCGGACCACGGTGGAACCAGCCGCCCGGACCGATCAGGGCGATATCCGGGAACGGTTCCCTTGTTACTTCCGGCAGTCGTCCCGGATACGCCTTCCCCGACATGCTGGTAATTCGCGGCATGCCGGCCGCTTTCAGTCTTGATCGGACATCAGGGAGAACGATCATGAAACATCTGGCCGTCATGACATGTGCCGCCATTATGGCGATGGGAATGCTTCCGGCGAATGCATCGCCGCCGCCACCGGGTCCCGTTGCCAGTACGGCGACCATGGACACCGTGTTCCAGACGCTGGGCAGGAAGTTCGTGGATGCGGACCTTTCCGACGGACTCTCGCTGGCCGTGGTCAAGGATGGCAAGACCTGGTTCTATAACTTCGGCAGCAAGGTGCGTGGATCACAGCAGGCACCCACGGAACAGACCGCCTACGAAATCGCATCCATCACGAAGGTATTCACCTCGCTGATCCTCGCGCATGCCGTGCTGGAAGGGAAAATCGATCCCAACGCGGATATCCGGAAATACCTGCCGCCCGGCTATCCGCAACTGGCCTATGGCGATACACCCGTTACCGTTCTCCAACTGGCCAACACAACATCAGCACTGCCCGATAACCTGCCCGACATCAGCAAGGAACTGGCCGGCCTGCCGCAGGAAAAGATACCCGGCAGGATTCATGACTCATGGAACGGTTATACGTCGGAAAAATTCCTGGCCGACCTGAAACAGGCCCGGATCGACCGCAAACCCGGTACCGAACCACGTCATTCCAACGTCGCCGCGGAACTGCTCGGCCTCATCCTGGAACGAACCTACGGGGACAGCTACGCCAATCTTCTCTCGCGGTACGTGGAAAAGCCGCTGGACATGCGCCGCGGAACGGACGAGCAGACATCGGCGATGGCAACCGGTTACGACGAGAAGCATGCGGTGATGCCTCCGCTGCGTAGCGAAATCATCATGCCGGCCGGCGGCCTGCGTTACAGCACCGCCGACATGGCGAAGTTCCTTGCAGGTCAGCTAGCCGCGAAAGACCCGGCCATCGCGCTGTCGCAGAAAGCGACGTGGGGCGACGCCAAAAGCTTGGCCATCGGCTACAACTGGATACTCGACCGCACCATCGACGGCTCCCGACATCTGCGTACGTCGGGTGGATCCTTCGGCTTCTCCAGCTATATCGAGATGTATCCGGACAAGGGATACGGCATCGTCCTGTTTGCCAATCGATCAGGACAGGCACAGAACCAGCTGAGGGCACTGGCCGACGCCGCGTTCAAGCAGATCTTCGGCACACCCGCCGTACTGACGGCCTTGCACGATGTACTAGAAAAGGACGACTACCAGCACGTCGGCAACGTCGTGACGGGAGTACGCCGAAACTACCCTGGGATGAACCTCACCGAGGCCATGGTCAACCAGTGGGGTTATTCGCTGCTGTCGGCCAAGCGGAACGCACAAGCTATCGCCATGTTTGTCTACAACACGCAGCAATGGCCCAAGAGCGCGAATGCATTCGATAGCCTGGGCGAGGCGTATGAAAACGCCGGTGACAAGGACAAGGCCATCACCAGCTACCGGAAATCTCTTGCGCTGAATCCATCCAACGAACATGCAACTAACCGGCTCAAAGCGCTGGGCGACTCGTCAAAATAAACGGTGCTCATCGCCGAAGCAGGCAAAGGAACAGTGTTTTCAGCCTTGAGGAGGTAACCTCCGCTAGACACTGAGCACACCGGGCAACGAGCGCGGAACGCACTCGTTGCCATCGAAACGTCGGGATCGCCTAATTCAGATTGTTCGAGCAGAGCTTCCCTGCTTCGTGAGCCGTGACGCAATAGCTCGCCCCATAGGAAATGCTATCCCAGCCATCGTTACCCCCGGCAACCTGATGCCA
The DNA here is from genome assembly GCF_023699965.1 of Luteibacter anthropi. Taxonomy (NCBI): domain Bacteria; kingdom Pseudomonadati; phylum Pseudomonadota; class Gammaproteobacteria; order Lysobacterales; family Rhodanobacteraceae; genus Luteibacter; species Luteibacter anthropi. The sequence continues at coordinate 2,123,906 of NZ_CP077072.1, read as the reverse complement.
TTCGTATAGCCACGTTTGCCGTATGTCTGGTGTGCGATTAACGATCCGTATCTTCTCCCCATCCTCACCCTTTGCCGACAACGCAAGGGGAGGCCCATTGGGAACCGGCGAGCCCACGGTGAGCACCCCGACCTCATCATTCTCCGGCCGGGCCGGTGCCTCCACGGTGATCGTGATCTGCCCTACCCCAGCCGAAGCCAGTGATTTGTCACCCGCCTTCGTCATGGCCTCGTTACGCTGCTTGATCCAGGCAGCCCATTTCACGTAATGCTCCGACCCCGGCGCCAGTTCAAACGTCTGGCGGGACTGGATCAACGCGTATCCCGGATTGTTCGTTGTCGAGGGGAAAGCAAAAGCCGAGCCCGTAACACCTGACCATGCCAGGACGAGCATGGCTACTCCTTGCCTGCGAAGCTTCATCGGCACTCCAGATAGTGGTTGTACACACCCCGAGATATCGCTGGCCCAATCTACACTGAGGGCTGGCCTTCGCACCATGGCCTTACTGCCGCTCGGGAATTTCAGGGTCGAAGCAGATCCAACTGGATCACCCGCCTCCACATTCGCGCTTACCGAATGTGAATTATTAAAGTGCTTTTTAATAATGGTCGAGCTAATTAAAATTCGTTTTAGTGGGCTTCATGGCCCGGCTTACCTGGAACCACTATTCGCCACGGAACCGGCAGCTATGCGATCTCGCCAGTACGAAGATCCATGACGAAGCGACCGAGTGGCACCATCGTCTTACTCCGCACACCCAAGGATAGAACGCCGAATCATCTGGTTGTGACGTCGATGCCTGTGTTGCAGCCTGATGAAGGCACCGAACACGCGTATTTGGCAGGATCTCGCCACGAAACCCATTACATGCCAACTTCGGGCTGGATTCGTGGCATGCTTTTGAGATGGGGTGAAGGACCAAGTACCACCGACAACACCACGACCTAGGGGATGGGAGTGAAGGGAAGCACGGAGAAGTCACGCATTACGAGTCATACGCATTGGGCAATCTGGGGACAGCACGTGGCAATCGCCGCAGCCTATGCAGCCGCGTATGAAGTAGTTCGCCATTTTACCTATCCGCATTGGTCGCCCACCACGGGTCTGCGTCTGGATTGTTTGTTCCTGCTTCCCCTTCGTTACTGGCCGGCATTGGCTATCGGGGAGGCCCTGCCCACCATTGAAAATGCGTGGTTATGTGCCAGCGATCTCGGCATCCCATGGGCGGTATCGACTTCGGTTCCCTTGGTCGTGCTTTTCATGGGCTGCATGAAACCCTTGCGGCTGCGCTACTCACTTTACGATCACGGCGGCCGACTCCGCATGCCGCTTCTATTGAGTGCCACTCTGCTGTGTGCCCTCATCGCCTCAATCGCTATCTGCACGTCGCTACTGACCACCATGCTCCGCACGCCAGATGCGTGGCCACATCTATCGCTGATAAAGATGTTCTGGGCCTATACCTTGGGCCACTATCTGGGCGGCCTAACCCTCACGCCGATCATCCTCGCGCTGACTGAACGCGCACGGCAACTTCCTCGAATAACCTGGGCTGCGTTCTGGCATAGCCCTCTGCTTCGTGATGTGCTGCTGTGGATGCCGGTGTTAGCTGCCCTCGTGGGACTGGCTGTGACGACCACCGATGACACCGTGCGCCAAGTCGCTAGATTCGGCCTGTGTTGGCCAGCCATTGCCCTGGCATGGCGACATCACTGGCACGGGGCTGCGATCGGTGGATTTGGGGCCAGTGTGGCTCTGGCGATGACCGGCACGGCCTTTGTGGATCCGGTCATGCTTCGTGCACAGGTCATCCTCGCAATGGTGTTGTCCGGATTACTAGTGATAGGGGCCAGGGTCCCGCGGCCCGCACCGGCCGCGGTTCCTGCCAAGCGATTCTGAAGGCAACGCGGTTCGTCGCTTTACGGCCCGCGATTCGTGCAATTTTCGGGATGTGCTTGGCAATCGCCAGGCGCCACCATCATTCGCATCGTTCCGTCGGGCTGTGCCGAAGCCCGCACGGTCATTCCGTCGTCCTGATAAATGGCTTCACCCGTCGACGGCACATTAGGTGTGGTGATGATCGTCCAGCGATTCGCATCGACGCCAATCGGAAGCTCCAGGACTTGGCCGGCGATGTAAGCCACGGCCCCCCGCACCGTACCGTTTCCATCATTGATCTGGACGTAGCGCACGCCTTGCTTATCGAACACATACGCGTGAAAACGAGGGCTGGCACTGTAATCCGCACCATTTGGCCACGATTGACCTAACCCAGTTACCGGCGGCGTCGCCGCAAGGGCACCGGCGGCGAACATAGGCATCAGAACAGCGGCGAGGATACGGCGATGGACAGGACGCATAACGACTCCTTGTTGTGGTGGTATGTGTGGCACAAGCGTAGCCGAGTGGCGCCACGGTGCGCCTCTGCTGATGGTCAATCGCGATGACATCCATCCACGAGCCGCCGATGGCTGAAGTGCGGCTGGAGGTCGCCGCCTTGGACGTGGCGCTGGCGATCCAAGATTTTGACGGTGCGCGTTACCGCTCCCGACTGATTACCACGCTCGCCACCATTTATGGCATGGATGCCGTTTATGCTGCTGCACATGCCCTTCTGGATCAGTTGGGGCCGTCCAAAGCGAGCTCTCCTTCCAACTATGCGCAAGCAATGAAACGCCTGACTATCGCCCTGGATCAGATGCTGGAATGATCTGACACCTGAGTCGCCAACTGACCAGTATATGGTCAGCTATGTCACAAGAACCTGGATCTGGTCAGCAACCAAGAACTCGTCCTGTCACGCTTGAAAAGGAAGTCACATGCTTCGCTGGATCATCGGAATCGGTTTCGGTATGACCGTAGCTATCTCGGCATTCGGGCAGGAATCCCCTAGGCCAGTAGATAAGCCATTGCGCTCTACCTACTACGCCTGCGTCAAGGCCGCCCACGGCGTGACGCTGACACTGAACAACTGCGTCGGCGCGGAGCACGATTATCAGGACAAGCGTCTCAACGCGGCCTATCAAAAACTTCGTGCCAGCCTCTCGCAGGAGCAACGTACGGCGCTGCGGGATGAGGAACGAAGCTGGATCATCCATCGTGATAACGCATGCGCGCCTGATCCTCACGGAGGCACGGCCAATATGCTGGATTCCAATCAGTGCTTGTTGAATCAGACTGTCGAAAGGGCGATCGCGCTGGAAGATCGCACCCGGTAATCCGATGCCGTACAACTGCAAGGAGCTACGGCCTTCCGACCGTGCAACCCCTAAGCGTAGGTATGAGCCGTATTGATCACCTGGTGCTAAGCGGGGCTCACAGTAAATCAGGACTCAAGACCGGACCAGTACTAAAGATGAGGGGGCGTCGGCTCGAGAGCAGCGTGATGAACGACTAAAGGCGGAGGGCAAGTCCCAGAATCGGAAACCAGGCCGGAAAAAGGATACCGGGTGTTTCCCGGCAGAGGGAGGCAGCCTCGTTGTAAAAATCCCTTGCAGTGTTTTCGTCAAGCATCCGTTTCTCCTACTGTGTCATCAGACCCTTGCATAAGTTCTCGTTCGCGCCTGCGCGACATCGACAAGGCGTTCATGGCCTTTGCAATCGGACCGACGCCAACGTGGGCTCTTCGCTATCGGGCAAATTGTGCCTACCTGCCGGTTCAGCAAACCTCAGATGTGGTCAGATACGCTCGGCACTCGGTCACCACCGGCCACTTACAGGAGTTTCCATGCCCCTCTTCGTCGTATCCCGGCCCCTTCGCCGGACTGTCCTTTTGTCCCTGGCCACGTCTTGCGCCCTAGTCGCTGGCCTTGCCTTCCCGGCCCACGCCGCGCCCCCTTCCAACGTTCCGGCCAGCATCCAATCCCTGATGGAGGCCGGCGACACGGTCCTTGCCTTCCAGCCGGCAAAGCCCTTCGGAGCGGGCAGTGCTGGCGGCGCCCTCGTCGTTCGTCATGCCCAGCCCGACCCGAAAACCCAAAATACCTGCGAGCTATGGCTGATGAGTGCTACGGGTGCGACGTATGCTGTCTCGGCCAAAAATGGCGAGGTGATCGATTGTCGGTACAACGAGTCGGCCAAACAGGCCGACCCCATGGCTTTGTCCCACAACCTGACGGTCAGTCCCACGTCGGTCACCTATTTCAACGAACTGCCGCGCGGGGGGACCACCTATGCCTTTGCATGGGATGCGCAAAAACACGTCTGGCATCTGCAGCACGTCGAGGCCACATCTGTTGAAAACGGGGAGTCGGAGGTCATAGTCACCAAATCCGTCCTCGACTACCCCGCCACCCTGCCGCTGCTGACCATCGACGCGTTCTCACCGAAAGCCATTCGTGAGGCACTGCACATCCACCGCAGCATCGTGCACTAGGAGTCAGACATGCCCCAGTTCAATGAACGCTCCGCCCTGCTGCTCAAGCGCTTTTGAGCCCATCCCCAAATCGTTAGCACCTTTTCGAATCACCCTCGGTAGTCCGCGAGTGGCGGCTAGGCGGTCCATGACCCGCGTCACTCCTATGCCCGAGATGGCCCGCTCGATTTCGATGGCAACGGCCTCGTGCGTCGCGTCGTCGACGATCGTTAGGCATTTGATAACGCGGCCTTCGGCGGTGCGATCAAACACAAAATCGATGGACCACACCTAGTTGGCGGCTGTCGGACAAAACAGTGGTTGCCTTTCGGCCAACGGAACCTTCTTTCGCTTACGACGCCTCACCTGGAGGCTGGCTTCCTGATACAAGCGCTCGACTCGCTTGTAATTCACCATATACCCAGCCTGGCGAAGCTTTAGATAGATCATGCCCACGCCATAGCACTTATGGCGATTCGCCAGCGCGCAGATCATCTCACGGAGCTCCACGTTACGGTCGGGTCGTGGTTCGTAGCGGTACGCGCCAGCGCTCATGCCGGCAATCGCCAGCGATCGACGTTCGCTCAGTTCCCGGCTAACCAAATAGCGCACCAGCTCGCGCCGGTCCGGTGCGCTCACCATTTTTTCGCAGAGCGTCCTTGATGACCTCGTTCTCCAGAAGCTGCTCGGCCAGCAACTTCTTCAGGCGGCCGTTCTCCGCCTCCAGGTCCTTGAGCCGTTTAGCCTCGGGTACGCTATCGAGGTGATAGACCTCGTGTTCGCCATCAAGGAATCCCTGCACCAGTTCCGCCACTGAAGGCGGTGCCTTCCCTGCCATCCCGGCCCCCCCCTGTTGGCCGCGAAGTTGCCTGAAGGTCAAAGCATACTGCGCCGCCAAGCCTAGGGCGATGGCTTGGGCCATCACACGGTCATGGGTGCGGAGCGCCTTCTTGATGACTCGACGGCCGACGACGGGCTGGAGGTCTGCCGGCACGATGAGGCGAAAGGCGAAGCCGGAAGGGCAGTAGGTCAAATAGTTTGCAAATCGCATTGGTCTCTCAGCGAGTGACCCAGGCGTTGACCCACACCACCAAAAGCCCAAAAACAAAAAGGCCCTGAATAATCAGGGCCTTGATGCGTTTGGCTGGGAGACTAGGATTCGAACCTAGATAAACGGAGTCAGAGTCCGTTGTCCTACCGTTAGACGATCTCCCAATAAACCGGGATTCGATGCGCTCTGACCTTGAAGCACCGAATTTTGAAGCGTGATTAGCGCTTCGAGAACTGCGTAGCGCGGCGGGCCTTGTGGAGACCGACCTTCTTACGCTCGACTTCGCGAGCGTCGCGGGTCATGAAACCGGCCTTGCGCAGCGGCGACTTGAGCGCTTCGTCGTATTCGACGAGGGCGCGGGCGATGCCGAGGCGAATAGCGCCGGCCTGGCCCGTGATGCCGCCACCGGCGACGGTGACCATGATATCAAACTTTTCGACATTGTCGGTCAGCTCAAGCGGCTGGCGGACGATCATGCGCGAGGTTTCGCGGCCGAAGAAGATGTCGAGCGGCTTGCCGTTGACCACGATGCCACCGGTGCCCTTGCGGAGGAACACGCGGGCGGCGGAGGTCTTGCGGCGGCCGGTACCGTAATTCTGCTGGGTAGCCATGTCGGTTCCTTAGATTTCCAGCGCCTGCGGCTGCTGCGCGGTGTGCGGGTGCTCGGCACCGCCGTACACCTTGAGCTTGCGATACATCGCACGGCCCAGCGGGTTCTTCGGCAGCATGCCCTTGACGGCGATCTCGATCACGCGCTCCGGGTAGGTGGCCAGAAGATCCTTGAGGCTGGTGGTCTTCAGGTTACCGACGTAGCCGGTGAAGCGGTGGTACATCTTGTCGTCCAGCTTCGCACCGGTGACGGCGACCTTGCCGGCGTTGATCACGACGATGTAATCGCCGGTATCGACGTGCGGGGTGAACTCCGGCTTGTGCTTGCCGCGAAGGCGACGCGCGACCTCGGTCGAAAGACGACCCAGGGTCTTGTTCGTGGCGTCGATCACGAACCAATCGCGCTTGACGCTCTCCGGCTTGGCGCTGAACGTTTTCATTTCGAAAATACCTGGTTTGCCGCCTTGAGGGGCGGAACACGGAATCGGTGAAAGCAAAGACGGGAGAGAATAGCTGAAACTTCCCTCACCGTGCAAGCCCACCTAACCGGTGAGCTGCGGGCCGACAATCATAACATGATGACCGGTCCGTTTCACAAGCGTCCCCGGGGCGACGGAAGGTCGGGCGCGACAAGCAGCCGCAGTGACCTTGTCCCGTTTCGGGAGGCGCGCATTGTAACGTGTGTTGTCCCTTTCGTCAGGAGCCTTTCATGTCCGTCCGTACGCTCACCCCCTTCGACCGCCTCCTGGCCGGCCTGGAACGGGCCATGGAGGCCGTGGGAGGTTCGCCCGAGGCCGGTCGTCGTTCGCCCGGCGATGCTGTACCGGATGCCCCGATGGACGATGCGGAGCGCCGTCATGCGGCCGGACTGATGCGTATCAACCATGTGGGTGAGGTCTGTGCGCAGGCGCTTTATTACGGGCAGGCTGCCCTGGCGCGCGCACCGGAGACGCGTGCGCACCTGCTGCATGCGGCCCAGGAGGAGACCGATCACCTGGCTTGGTGTGCCGAGCGGCTGAAGGAGCTGGACAGCCGCCCCAGCCTGTTCAATCCGCTGTGGTATGCCGGCAGTTATGCCATCGGTGTTGCAGCGGCGGCCGTGGGCGATCCGATCAGCCTGGGCTTCGTGGTGGAGACCGAGCATCAGGTGGAGGCGCATCTGGCGGAGCACATTGAACGCCTGCCCGCGCAGGATGATCGGTCACGCGCGATCCTGCGACAGATGCAGGCCGACGAGATCCGCCATGCCGATGCGGCGCAGGCGCGTGGAGGTATCGACCTGCCCTTCCCCATCCCGAAGATCATGCATGCGGCTTCGATGGTGATGAAGACGGTGGCTTACCGGATCTGATGGCCAGCATGCCTCGTAATCCCTCACGACGATGCCCGCTGCTGTAGGAGCGCGCCTGCGCGCGACCGGCGAGGCTCGTACAGGTGGGGCGTCGCGGTGGGAGCACCCAGAAAAAAGCCCCGCTTTGGCGGGGCTTTTCGTTACATCAGGTTGCGACCGTGGAAGAGCTCTTCGATTTCGCGGCGCAGCAGCGATTCGATGCGCTGGCGCTCCTTGAAGGAGAGGTCGTCGGCCTGAGCCTCGAACAGGTAGGTGTCGAGGTCGAAGTCCTTGATGTGCATCTTCGTGTGGAAGATGTTTTCCTGGTAGACGTTCACGTCGAACATCTCGTACTTCTGGCGGATGTGCTTGGCCAGGTAGTCCTGCACCGAGTTGATCTTGTGGTCGATGAAGTGCTTCTTGCCCTTCACGTCGCGCGTGAAGCCGCGGACGCGGTAGTCGGCGATGACGATGTCCGACTCGAAGCTGTCGATCAGGTAGTTGAGCGCCTTCAGCGGCGAGATCACGCCGCAGGTGGCCACGTCGATGTCCGCGCGGAAGGTCGCGATGCCGTTGTGCGGATGCGTTTCCGGGTAGGTGTGGACGGTGATGTGGCTCTTGTCCATGTGCGCGACGACGGCACCGGAGATGGTGTCGCGGCCGAGCTTCTCGACCACCGGCTCCTCGGAGATGAGGATGGTGACCGAGGCGCCCTGCGGATCGTAGTCCTGGCGGGCGATGTTCAGGATGTTGGCACCGATGATCTCGGCCACGTCCGTGAGGATCTGGGTCAGGCGGTCGGCGTCGTACTGCTCATCGATGTATTCGATGTAGTTCTGACGCTGCTGTTCCGAGACGGCGTAGCAGATGTCGTAGATGTTGAAGCTCAGCGCCTTGGTGAGGTTGTTGAACCCCTGCAGGCGAAGGCGGGGAAGCGGTTTGACCACAGCGACTCTCCGAGGCCGGTGAAACGGCCAGCAGCAGGCGCGGGTTAGCAGCTAGGGTCCCCGCAAGTGAAGATGAAATGACGTACGAACGGGCAGTCTGCCCGCCCCTTGTGAACGGCGTGAGACAGGGGGTCCGACGCCAGGGGGGTGAAATTATGGGGCAAGATGGCGAAGATTTGAACACGCCACGATGACGGCCTTCCCGCATCGCCCCAAATGGTGGATTCCGTATGGGCGTTGTCTGCCATAATCGCCCCGGGGACATGGCGAGTCGGCGACGCCCGACGGTTTTCCGTCGGCCGATCGGCCCGGACTTGGGGACGCCATGTCATTGAGGCTCAACGGAATCTGCTGTGGCACAACTTAAATATCTGTTGCAACAGGCGTTCGAACGGTCGCAGGCTCCTACGAGCTTCGCCCCCGATCCGGCATCCATGAGCCGGTTCCTGGACGCATGCCACCGGCGCCGTTATCCAGGCAAGACAGCCATCATCCGGCCCGGCGATCCCGCCAACACGCTTTATTACGTGGTCGACGGCTCGCTGGCCGTCTGCACCGAGGATGAGGAAGGCCGCGAGCTGATCCTGGCCTATATCAACCGGGGCCAGTTCATCGGCGAGATGGGCCTCTTCGTCGAACAGGCCCAGCGCGAATCCCTGGTGCGCACCCGCACGGCCTGCGAGATGGCCGAGATCAGCTACGAGCGCCTGTTCCAGCTGCTGGAAGGCCCGCTGGCGGCCGAGTGCCCCAAGCTGCTGTTCGCCATCGGCTCGCAGCTCACGCAGCGCCTGCTGCGTACCTCGCGCCAGGTCAGCCGCATGGCCTTCATGGATGTCACCAACCGCGTGTCGCGCACCCTGCTCGACCTGTGTCAGGAGCCGGATGCCATGACCCATCCGGATGGCACCCAGATCCGCATCTCGCGCCAGGAAGTCAGCCGCATCGTGGGCTGCTCGCGTGAGATGGTCGGCCGCGTGCTGAAGCAGCTGGAAGAAGAACGGATGATCGACGTTTCCGGCAAGACCATCGTGATCCGCGGCACCCGCTGAGGCCGCTCAGGCCTCCTTGAACACCATGTAGACGTCGGCCCGCTCGTAGTGTGAGCCGGGCCGCGTCACCGGCTGAAGCACGAAGCCGGCCCGCTCGTACATGCCCAGCGCCCGGGTGAGGCGACTGTTGGATTCCAGGAACAACTGCCTGCCACCGCGATGCCGGTATTCGGCAATGGCGGCGTCCAGCAGCTTCCGCCCGGCACCCAGACCCCGGTAGTTCTCGTCCACGGCCATCTTGGTCAGTTCGTAGACGCCCTCGCCCTCGTGAAGCAGGGCACAGGTGCCCACCACTTCACCGGCGTAGAGCGCAAAGAACACCATGCCACCCGGGGCGACGATCAGCGCCTGCGGGCGGGACAGCACCGCGCGATCCACCTCTTCCACGCGGAAGTAGCGCTCCAGCCATTGCTGGTTGAGCCGTCGGAAGTGATCGGCCAGGGCCGGATCGAACGGCACCACGTTGACCTGTGCCGTCGCCAGGGCTGCATGCTGGTCGAGAATGGCACCGAGCAACGGCCGCTCGGTCAGCGATTGCTCGCAACCGTCGATCGCTTCCAGCAGGGTTGCGCCGCGCGGGCCCAGGGAGTCGGCCATGCCGCGGCGGATGGCGAGCCACACGGGCCCCAGCTCGCCCAGTGCACGGTCGCCCGCCTCCGTGAGCACGAGAACACTGCGCCGTCCGTCCTGTGGATCGCGCTGGCGTTGAACCATCCCCGCTTCGACCAGGCGATCGGCCAGCTGGCTCACTGCCGAATGGGTCTGGCCGATGGCCAGCGATACATCGGTGACCGTCGTGGGGCCGACGTCGCGCAGGTAGCGCAGCACGGGAAACCAGCGCGCCTCGATGCCCGCACCGCAGGTCCGGTAGACGTCGTCCACCACCTGGTAGAAGTGATCGCTCAGCGCCTTGAGGCGACTGCCCAGGGCCAGTTCGCGCAGGGACGACAGATACATACGTAAGCCCTTACGTACCTTCAGGATGATGGCGCAGACTAAGGCGGCGCGATGCCGCACGCAAGCGATTCTGCCGTGATCATGACGCCGGCAAGCCCCATGTGTGGGCTATGGTGGCAATGGATGCCCTACAGGAAACCCGATGGACTGGAGTCAGTTCCTCATCTTCGTTGGCGTCGGCCTGCTTGCGCAGCTCGTGGACGGCGCGCTCGGCATGGCCTATGGGCTGGTGTCGAATTCGGTGCTGCTCGCCATGGGCCTGCCCCCGGCCGTGGCCAGCGCCACCGTGCATACCGCAGAGGTCTTCACCACGGGCGTATCGGGCGGAGCGCATGCGTTCTTCGGCAACGTCGACTGGAAGGCGTTCCGCCGCCTTGCCATCCCAGGAGTGGTCGGTGGTGTCATCGGTGCCTGGTTCCTGGCCAGCGTGCCCGGCGAAGCCATCAAGCCCTTCGTCTATGCCTACCTGCTGATCCTCGGCACCGTCGTGCTGGTGCGCGCCGCCGGCCGGATGGTGTCCCAGCATCGCGTGAGGCACAAAGGAATCCTTGGCTTCTTCGCCGGGCTGCTTGACGCCATCGGCGGAGGCGGCTGGGGTCCGATCGCCACCTCCACCCTGCTGGCGCGCGGCGGCGCCGTGCGGCAGACCATCGGTACCGTGAATGCCGCGGAGTTCGTGGTGACCATCGCGATCTCCACCACCCTCATCGCCCATATGGGCATCCAGCACTGGCCCGTGGTGCTCGGACTGCTCACAGGCGGCGTGATCGCCGCCCCTGTCGCCGCGTGGCTGGTGAAACACCTGCCGCCGCGTTATGTGATGACGGCCGTGGGCTGTCTCATCGTGGGCATCAGCCTGTACCAGCTGGGCCAGCATTTCCTCGGTTAGCCCGATCGCGGTTCAGAACCAGTCGAGCACTTCGAGCTTGCTGCCCAGGGCCTTGCTGGCCTTTTTCACTGTCTTTGCGTTGGCATTGACCAGCTTCGCCTCGTCTGCCGCCTTGAGCATCGGCAGGTCGGACAGCGAATCGGCATAGGCGATGGCCCAGGGACGCGGAATGCCTTCGCGCTTGAGCGAGGCGACCTTCACCGCCTCCACGTTATGTCGCACGAAATGCACGCCGAACAGGCCACCACGGGTCTGTGAGGCCACGAGCTCACAACCGCCGAGGTTCACCTCGTGGAGGATGGCCTCGACCATCGTACGGTCGTTGCCGGTAACGATGACCACACGGTCGCCGGCATCCACATGCCGGCGCAGGCTCGCCACGGCATCGCGGATGAACACGCCGGGCCGGCGGGCGTAGGCGCGCGCATAGGCCGTGACGCGCCTGCGGTAACTGGCTTCGGTACGGCCGAAGGTGATCACGCGCAGGAACAGCCGGCCGAGGAAACGGTTGCCCGCCACGGTGGGGATCAGGAACGGCACGAAGGGCACCACCGGCAGGGCCAGCAGGATGCGCCAGCGCCCGAATCCCTTCAGGCAGTCGCGATAGAAGAGTTCGAGGGTCTGGTGGCGCACGATGACGCCATCGAAGTCGAACAGAACGACGCGCCGCGCGTCGGCGGCGGAGGCTTGCACCTCCGCCGTCTGAATCCCCTGTGTCATCGTGTCTCGTCAGTGCCGGTGGGAGTGCGAGGGCGCCCCGTAGAAGAGCTTCTTCAGTTCATCGCCCGGATCGGCGGCGCGCATGAAGGCCTCGCCGACCAGGAAGGTGTGGATGCCCTTCTCGCGCAACACGCGGACGTCTTCCGGCGTATGGATGCCGGATTCGGCCACGATGGCGGTTTCCTCGCCCACGCGGTCTTTCAGGCGCAGCGACGTGCCCAGCGAGGTCTCGAAGGTGCGCAGGTTGCGGTTGTTCACGCCGATCAGCGGCGCGGGCATGCCGAGGGCAATTTCCAGTTCTTCTTCGTTGTGGACTTCGACGAGGACGTCGAGATCCAGCTCGGCCGCCAGCATCGACAGCTCGGTGAGGCGCACCTCGTCGTAGATGCGGTCGCCATCGGCTTCTTTCTGGGCGAAAGCCGCCACGATCAGCAGGATGCAGTCGGCACCGATCACGCGGGCCTCGTACACCTGGTATTCGTCGACGATGAAGTCCTTGCGCAGGATCGGCAGGTTGCATGCCGCACGGGCCTGGGCCACGAAGTCTTCATGACCCTGGAAGAAGTCGGCATCCGTGAGCACGGACAGGCAGGCCGCACCACCGGCTTCGTAGCTGCGGGCAATGGCCGCCGGGTCGAAGTCGGGGCGGATCAGGCCCTTGCTGGGGCTGGCTTTCTTGATCTCTGCAATGACCGCCGGCTGGTGGTCGTGCAACTTGGCGTCGATGGCGGCAACAAAACCGCGGGTATCCGGGAGGTCGGCCACGCGGGCGGCAAGGTCGTCGAGCGTCCGCGTGCGGCTGCGTTCGGCGATCTCTTCCAGCTTGCGGTCGAGAATGCGGTGGAGGATGTCGGGCATCGATGCGCTTCCTAGTGGTAAGGCCGGCACGCGGGGACGTGCCGGCGATATCAGGCGCCGAGCCGCTGGGTAGCGGCCACGAACGAGTTCATTTTTGCACGAGCCGCACCGCTTGCGATGGTCTCGCGCGCCAGATCGATGCCGGCCTGGATGGTCGGGACCACATCGGCCGTGTAAAGGGCCGCACCTGCGTTGAGGCAGACGATGTCATGTGGCACCCCCGGCACGCCGGAAATGGCGTCCAGGAGCATCGCCCGGGACTCGGTCGAATCGTCCACGCGCAGGTTGCGACTGGAGGCCATCGAGAGCCCGAAATCCTCGGGTTCGATTTCATACTCGCTGACCTTGCCGTCCCGCAACTCTCCGACGAGGGTAGCGGCACCGAGGGAAATCTCATCCATGCCGTCGCGCCCCCACACCACCAGTGCATGCTTCGCACCGAGCGCCTGCAACACCCTCACCTGGATGCCCACCAGATCGGGATGGAACACGCCCATCAGGATGTTCTGCGCGCCAGCCGGGTTGGTGAGCGGGCCCAGGATGTTGAAGATGGTGCGCACGCCCATTTCGCGACGCACGGGCGACACCACCTTCATCGCCGGATGATGGTTGGGCGCAAACATGAAGCCGATGTCGGTCTCGTCCATGCACACGGCTACCTGCGCCGGCAGCAGGTCGATGCGCGCGCCAAGGGCTTCGAGCACATCGGCGCTGCCCGACTTCGACGACACGCTGCGGCCGCCATGCTTCGCCACGCGGGCGCCGGCAGCGGCCGCGACGAACATGGACGCCGTCGAAATATTGAACGTGGAAGCGCCATCGCCGCCGGTGCCGACGATGTCGATGAAATGCGGATGGGGGCCGGCTTCCACCTTTGCGGAAAGCTCGCGCATCACGCGCGCCGCGCCGGTGATTTCGCCGACGGTTTCCTTCTTCACGCGAAGGCCGGTGAGAATGGCCGCCGTCATGAGCGGACTGACATCGCCGCGCATGATCTGGTGCATCAGTTCGATCATCTCGTCATGGAAGATTTCGCGATGTTCGATGGTTCGCTGGAGGGCCTCTGAGGCGGTAATCGTCATGGAACGTGGCATCCGTGGGAATTACGCGGCAAGCGGCAGCGGCATGCCGAGGAAGTTGCGCAGCAGGTCGTGGCCGTGCTGCGTCAGGATCGACTCGGGATGGAACTGCACACCCTCGATGTTCAGCGTGCGATGACGCAAGCCCATGATCTCGTCGATGGAACCGTCCTCGCGTTCGGTCCAGGCGGTCACTTCAAGACAGTCGGGCACGGAGCCCTTCTCGACCACCAGCGAATGGTATCGGGTGGCCTCGAACGGATTCGGCAGGCCGGCGAAGACGCCCAGGCCCTTGTGTTTCACCGGTGAGGTCTTGCCGTGCATGATCTCCCGCGCGCGGATCACCTTGCCGCCGAACACCTGGCCGATGGCCTGATGCCCCAGGCACACACCGAAGATCGGCACCTCGCCGGCCATCTCGCGCAGGATGTCGATGGACACCCCGGAGTCGTCCGGCGTACCCGGCCCTGGCGAGATCATGATCCTCGACGGCGCCAGCGCCCGGATGTCCGCCACCGTGAGCGCATCGTTGCGCACCACCTTCACCTCCTGTCCCAGCTCGCCCAGGTACTGGACGAGGTTGAAGGTGAAGCTGTCGTAGTTGTCGATCATCAAGAGCACAAGGCACCCAATAGGCTGATTTTCATTGACATTTCGTGCCGGATACGGCGCTTGCGCAGTCCTGCGGACAGACGGCCATACGGGCCGTCGGCAGGGCGAATGATGAGGCACGAGCGCAGGCCAAGGCCAGAGCCGCTGCATACGGGGCCGGAAACCATGGGATCGGGGGGATGGGACAAGAGCTGTCTCCTCGGATGGGAGCCGCCTTATCGGGGGAGTTTTCTTAAGGATGACCTTGTCCACCGATACGGCGGCAAGGTGGCGGACAAACCGCAACGACGTGCCGCTTCCTAGAGGAAGCGCCACCACTTGGCGATGGAAGGCGAAGTGCAGAAGGTCATCGGGCCAGTCTTTGCAGGGCCATCGGCGTGTGCCGATGAGTTCGGTCCTGAGAGTATCAGCCGATCTGGCCCGCGTCCAATGGGCTTGGCTGTAGGAGCGCGCCTTGCGCGCGACCGGTTATGGCGAAAACCCGGTCGCGCGCAAGGCGCGCTCCTACAGGGTACTGCTGGAATCAAAGTGCGTACTGCGCAATCCCGTTGCCAAACGACCAGTTGATCTTGCTCGTTTCACTGATGTTGATGAAGACATCTTCCGGCCGGATGCCCGGCGACGCTTCCAGGTGCTCCACGATGTGCTTGAACAACGCTTTCTTCTTCTCCACCGTGCGCGAGTCATTGCAGAAGATCTGTACGATCACCAGGTCGTCGCTGCGCGAGATACCCAGGTAACCCGGGTCGTAATCGAATTCATCGACATCGTGCTGGCTAACGAGAATGAAGCGATCGTTCTCCGGCACGTCGAATACTTCGCGCATGGCGGTGTAGATGCCGTTGCGCAGGGCGGCGAGGTATGAGGACGGCTTGCCACGGCGCAAGGCTATGCGTACGAGGGGCATGGGAATTCTCCAGGTTCAATGAGGATCGAGGGATAGACCGGTCGAGACGTGACCGACCGTGTAAAGCTGCACCTCGTCGCGGGCAAGGTCGGGGCGCGCTTGTGGCCATAGGCGGAAGCGAACGAGGCTCCATGTAGTCGGCTCGAACGCACTGAGCGCAGCAACCGCTCCGTCAGCCATCGCGTCGGCATTGTGCTGCGCTTCGCGCTGCCGCCATGCGTCCAGCGCCGCATACAGTGGGATATTCTCCCGCTGCGACGAGGCACATACGGCACTCGTCAGGTCATCATTGACGACGGAATTCCATACTGACCATGTCGCAACAGAAGGCCGCCCGAAGGCATCGATGACGCTGTTGAACCCGCTACCGCACAGGAAGGCATTCATGCCCTCGTTGTCGTCCCACAGGTAGAACGGTGCATACAGGTTATCGCGCGAAGGCAACGACGCAGACTGCCGTTCCGCCACCAGGTACGCCTTGAAGCGCAGGCCGGTCAGGCCATCCGTGCGATGACCGCGTTCGGCGATGCGTCGATGGATGATCGACATGTCGTAATCGGCAGGTAGCAGGAAACCGTACTGCATGGCGTACATGGTCACTCTCCGACGCCGCGAAGCAGGTTTAGCGCGGAAGCCGCGACGGGCCAGCCTGCATAGAACGCCAGGTGAGTCACCAGCTCGGCCAGCTCATCCGATGACACACCGTTCTGGCGGGCAAGGCGCAGATGAAACGGCAATTGCTCGACGCGGTTCATGGCTACCAGTACGGCCACGGTCACCAGGCTGCGGTCCCGCGAAGCGAGTTCCTGGCGTTTCCAGACGTCGCCAAAGAGCACCTCATCGGTCAATTCGGCAAACCGGGGAGCGATGTCTTGGTAAACCTGACCGTAGGAGGTTGCCATAAGATTTCTTCCAGATGAGGGGGCTTGACGGTGTCCAAGGTAGCGAGGACAGTTCATCCCGAAAATCGGAAAATTCAGAATCAACCATTCGATAAATCGGGACGATGACCATGCGACGGGTGAACTTCGATCTTGATGTGCTGCGCAGCTTCGTCGTCGGCGTAGACCTCGGCAGCTTCGCCAGGGCGGCCGATCGGCTCGGGCGTTCCACTTCGGCGGTGAGTGCCCAGCTGAAGAAGCTGGAAGAACAGGCCGGCGTACCGGTGCTCCGTCGCAACGGGCGCGGCATGGCGCTTACCGAGTCGGGCGAGACCCTGCTCGGCTATGCGCGACGCCTGCTCGACCTCAACGACGAAGCCGCTTCGGCCATCCAAGGCCAGCCGCTGGAAGGTCGTGTCAGGCTGGGCTTGCAGGAAGACTTCGGCGAATGGCTGCTGCCCGACGTGCTCGGTCACTTCATTCGTGCGCATCCGAAGCTGCGCATCGAAGTACGCATCGCCCGCAATTCGGCACTGATGGATGGTGTGGGCGGCGGTGAACTGGATCTGGCGCTGGCGTGGACGACGGAAGCCCGCCGCCTTCCTGTGGGCCGCATTGATGCCGTGCCGATGCGCTGGATCGGTCCCGGCGCGGGCCTGCCAGCCTTCGCCTTCGATATGGCCGATCCCCTGCCCCTCATCGTGCTCGAATCGCCCTGCCTGATGCGCACGGCGGCCATCGAGGCACTCGACCGCGCAGGCATCCCCTGGCGCATCGCCTTCACCAGCGCCAGCCTCGCGGGACTCTGGGCAGCGGTGAAGGCCGGCCTTGGCGTGAGTGTCCGCACACCGCTGGGCCTGCCGGCGAGCGTGCGCGCGCTGGAGCCGGGCGAAGGCGGCCTGCCTGCGCTGCCCACGCTAGGCCTTGGTGTATTTCACGCGGCCACTGCCGCGACGCCCGCCGTGGAACGCCTGTCGGCCCTGATCCTCGAACGACTCGCGGAACCGGTGCCCGTCCAGGCCGCCTAACCCATCGGCGAGCACACCAGGGTGCCCGCCGACAGAACATCCTTAAGCCAGCGCTGCGAGCAGGGTCTGCGTGTCGGTGGTTTCGGCGATACGCGGGAAAATGCGTGTCACGCTGTTTTCGTGTGCATCGGCGTTGAGGTCGGTCATCGCATCGGGCACCAGCACCACGTGATAGCCCAGTTCGTTGGCATAGCGCGCCGTGGATTCCACGCCGACGCTCGTCGCGATGCCCACGATCACCACCTGCTCCACACCTTGGCCGCGCAGCCAGGCATCGAGGTCGGTGTCCTGGAAGGCGCCCCAGCGCTGCTTGCTGACGAGGTGGTCGGTGGGCGCTTGTTCAAGTTCCGGCACCAGTTCGATGAAGCTCGGATCTTCCGGGAATGCGCGATGGCCGGCATCGCTGCGACCCGGCGCGGAGGCAACGACATTCACCAGCACCACGGGACGCCCGCTCGCACGAAAGGCCTTCGCCAGTGCAGCGGATCGCTCCACGACCTGCGCCGAGGGAGTGACGGTGGGAAGGCCGACGATGCCCTTCTGCAGATCGATGACGATCAGGGCGGCGTTGGCGTCGAGTTGGCTAAGCGGCATGGGAGGCATCTCGGGAGTGGTTGGGGGATGACGACGAAGGGACGGCACGCGGCAAGGTGCGATCGAACACGGTGGCGACGAGCAGCACGAGGCTGATGCCACCGATCACGTAGGCGAGGATGTGCATGCCGCCATCGGTAGCGTGGTGGCCATAGGCAACGCCCAGCACGCTGGTCGCGAGGATCGCGCCGATGTACGACGCCGTGCGTTGCAGGCCGGAGGCCATGCCGAGCTGGTCGGCCGGCGCCTGGAGATACACGGCGGCCTGCGTGGACGTGGAAGCGAGACCCTGCGGAACACCGAAGAACGCCACGGCCGCGGCAATCAGCCACAAAGGCGACGCCGACGTGAGGCAAAGCAGGCAGATGCAGCCGAGGATCGATGCAGCAAAGGCCAGCAGGAAGGGCCCGCGAAGGCCGCGCGTCCTCGCGCCAAGGATGGACGCCACGCCGCCCACGATCGACAGCGGCAGGGTCGCCAGGCCCGCCGTGGCGGCAGAGTAACCCGCCGCGCTTTCCAGCCATTGGGCAAAGCCATAGAACACGCAGTACACCGTGGTGAAGACCGCCATCGCACGCAGGTAGGTCACCGTGAGCGGCAGATGCCTCGCCAGCATGCGCAGGTCGAGGAATGGTTCAGGGCGACGCAGCGAGTGCACGACAAGCAGGACGCACAGCGCGGCAGCGACGGGCAGCATCGCCCAGCGCGGGTGCTCCAGATCCATCAGGAAGGTCATCAGCGCCAGCAACATGCCGGCGAACAGGCCGATGCCGATCAGATCCAGTTCCCGCACGAGTGCACCGCGAGGCAGGTGACGCGGCGGGTCCACGGGCACCCATGCCAGCACCATCACCAGCGTGAACAAGGCCAGTGGAATGTTGACGGTAAAGATGGCATGCCAGCCGAACGCGCCGGTGAGCACCCCGCCAAGCACGGGCCCCACGGCCGAGGTCGCGATGCCGGTGAAGGACAGCACGCCCATGGCGATACGCGGCGGCGCGCTGCCGCTTTGCTCCGCCCGTTCGCGGAACAGGCGCATGGCCGACGGATAAGCGCCCGACGTGCCGATGCCCAGCATCACGCGCACGACTACCAGCCAGCCCAGCGACGGCGCCCAGCGTCCGGCGACACCGGCCAGCGCCACCAGCAGCAGCGACACGATATAGACGCGGCGCGCTCCCAGCAGATCGGCAAGCCGGCCCATGGTCGGCTGGGCCACGGCACTGGTGAGGTACAGGCCTGCGATCAGCCAGCCGGTCTGCGCGACAGAGGCGTGGAAGTCCTGCGAGATGGGGACGAGGGCCGTGGCGATCGTCGTCGAATTGATCGGGTTGAGCGACGAGCCCAGGGCCAGCGGAAGCACGAAGCGCGGACCGAAGGGCTTGCCCGGGCCCGCCACGGCGAGTGAGCGGTTCATCCCTCGGCCGGCGTATCGGCGAGGCGGGCAATCACACTCGCGGCGCGGGCCAGTTCGTCTCGCTCTGCCTCGTCCAGGCTGCCGAGGGCTTCGGACAACCAGGCGAGCTTGATCCGCCGGGTACGCTCACGCACGCCCCGCCCGGCGTCCGTCAGCGAGAACAGGAACTGGCGGCCATCGCTGGGATGCGGGGAACGCTCCACCAGCCCTTCGCCTTCCAGGACGGCCAGCGAGGCGCCCATCGACTGCGGCTTGACCGCCTCGGCCCGGGCAAGGTCTGCCGTGGAGGTCGGCCCCATGGCATCCAGGCGCGCCAGGATGACGGACTGCGACCAGGTGAGCTCCAGCCGGTTGGACTCGGCGCGCAGGCGGCGTACCAGCTGTCCGCAGGCGGTGAGCAGGTCGGTGGCGATGGCTTCGATATCGGGGCTGGTGGGCGAGGTCATGCGATCACGCTACGCTTCGACAGGCAAACTTGCAAGGTAAACTTGCAAGTTTGCCTTCGAAACATCCTGCGAACCTCCATCGGCCGAAACAGGCTCGCGTCCCGGCGCTTTTCAAAATACAGTCGCACCGTGAAGGCATGGCCGGGAGTTTTGTGATCCAACCGAACCGCAACACGGACGACAGGCCGGACGTGCCCCATGGATGAGCGTCAACCGGGTTCCCACCGGGTCATCGTCATCTTCGCCGGGCTGATCGCCCTGATCACCGGCCTCGCCCTTTCCGTTCCCTATGAACTCCGCGCCAGGCAGCAGGTGACGGCAAGCGTGGTGTCCGGCCCGACGCCGGCATCGGTGCCTGCCGTTGAGCTTTGGCTGAGCACGGCCGATCGACGCCTGAAGCTGGCGCAGCAGCCCGACATTCCCACACGTGCTCGCGGTAGCGACACGGCGGACATCGTCATCGATGCCCACAAGACCTACCAGACCATGGTGGGCTTTGGCGCCGCCATGACCGATTCGTCTGCGTGGCTATTGCAGAACAAGCTGGATGCCGCCAGGCGCCATGCGCTGCTGCGCGAACTGTACGGACCGCCGCCCGGCCTTAATTTCAACATGATGCGCCTGACCATCGGTGCGTCGGACTTCTCCCTGAATCTCTACACCTTCGACGACATCCCCTTCGGCGACGACGATCCTGATCTGTCGCACTTCAACGTAACGCCCAACATGGACGGCGTGATACCGACGGTACGCGAGGTGCTGTCCATCAACCCGGACATCGCCATCGTGGCCTCGTCATGGAGTGCGCCGGCATGGATGAAGACCAACCAGAACCTGCTGGGCGGTGAGCTGGAAGAAAAGTACGAGAGCGCGTACGCAAACTACCTGGTGAAGTACCTCGATGCATTCCGCAGCCATGGCATTCCCATCTTTGCACTGACGCTCCAGAACGAACCCGCGTTCCAGCCACTCACCTATCCCGGCATGCTGATGCCGGCGGCAACACGCGCACGCGTCATCGGTCAGTACCTTGGCCCGAAGCTCGCAAAGCGAGTGCCTCGCACGCAGATCCTCGACTGGGATCACAACTGGAATGCACCGGAGCAGCCACTCGAGGTGCTGGGCGATCCCGTGGCGGCACGTTATGTCGACGGCGTGGCGTGGCATTGCTACCAGGGCAGTCCCTATGCACAGGGACGCGTGCACAAGGCGCATCCCGACAAGGATGCCTATCTCACCGAATGCTCGGGCGGTGACTGGGCCTCCGCCGCGAAAGGTGAACTGCTCTGGTTTTCGCGCGACCTGCTGATCGCAGGCATCCGGCAGTGGGCACGCGGGGTGATCTACTGGAACCTCGCGCTGGACGAAAACCACGGTCCGCACTTCGGTGGCTGCGATGCCTGCAAGGGCGTGGTGCTGATCGATTCGCGTACGGGCGAGATAAGCCGTAACGACGAATACTATGCGCTGGCGCATTTCAGTCGCTTCGTATTGCCTGACGCTGTGCGCATCGGTTCCACGGATACCGGAAAGGGCATCCACAACGTCGCCTTCCAGAATGCGTCAGATGGCTCGGTCGTGCTGGTGGTCGTCAACGGCCACGCTCAAGCACACAAGGTCTCCGTCGCCGAAGGACAGATCCGCTTCGAATACGACATGCCCGCGCAGAGCGTGGCGACCTTCGTATGGAATCCCGACCCGTATACGGCGTGGCTGCGCCGCTTCCTGTGGTGGATGAAACGCGTCCACTAGCGCCGCATGGTTTAATGGGCGGCCTTGCCCTTCCCCTTCAAGGATCACGCAGCATGCAAAGCCTCGGCGCCATCGCGTTTCTCGTCAACGACTACGACGAGGCCATCGCCTTCTTTACCCAGGCCCTGGGTTTCTCGCTGGTCGACGACATGCCGCAGGGCGAAGGCAAGCGCTGGGTGACGGTGGCACCGCGTGCATCGCAAGGCACGCGCCTGCTGCTCGCCCGTGCCGTGAACGACGAGCAACGTGCGCATGTGGGCCGCCAGGGTGGCGGTCGCGTGTTCCTGTTCCTCAACACCGACGATTTCGCCGCCGACCATGCCCGCATGCTGGCGCACGGCGTGCGCTTTCGCGAAGAGCCGCGCCACGAGCCGTATGGCACCGTGGCGGTGTTCGAAGACCTCTATGGCAACGCCTGGGACCTGATCCAGCCGACGTAAGGCTCAGAAGCTGACGACCTTCTTGCCGGAGTCGTTGGCTTTCTCTTCGTCTTTTTCGTCGTCATTGTCGGAATCCTTGCCGCTGTCCTTGGGCTTGATGGTCATCAGCGCAAGCGGCCTGCCATCGGCCAGGCGGATATGCCAGCCTTGCTGGATATCGGCAAGGTCGTTGACCTGGGGGCAGATCGCGTTGGCGCGTGCGTCCAGGGCCTTGGAGCGCTTGTCCATCTGGGCATCGAGGGACTTGTTCAGCGATTCGCTCCTTGCCTGCAAGGCGGCGACCTTGCTGGAGTCTCCCGACAGCGCCGCGGTCACGGCGCTGGAGGTGACCGAGCCGACCAGTTCGCCCACCGAATCGGATACCGAGCCAACAGCGGTCTCGACCATGCGATCCGACGACCAGTGCCCGGCACCGATGCCCTCGTCGATCGAGCGCAACGACTCGGCCTGCTTGCGGCGCAGCTTCTCCAGCATGCGCTGGCGCTGGTCCGGCTCGGCAAAGGTCATCGTCACCGTGTTCATGGCCGAATAGCCCATATCGATGGCGTCGCGGGCCACGGACGCCACCAGCGGCACCAGCCGGCGCACACCGGCCTCGTAGCGCCGCAGGGCTTCTGCATCGCTGGTGGACACGGCGACGTCGCGACCGTCCACCTTCAGTGCCCCGTCGTGCAGGAAGACCCGCGACGGCGTGCCGTCCTTGCGGTGGAAAGACAGACCGGCCGCCGTGACGTCCAGGTCGTAAGGTGTGGAATAGTCGTGCTTGCAGGTGTCGGTGCTGAAACTGAAGTCCCTTGCTGGCGTGGCGACCGGCATGGCCGCCAGGGCCAGGGCAAGCGTGGTAGCAATGATGGAATGGCGCATGGTCCCCTCCCCGGGAGTGCAACTGTGCCGGCTTGGATGCTTCCGGTCAGGGAAAGGTTTACTCCGACCGGAGAAGGCCGGCATGGGCGATTGGTCACTCCCCCGACTTCCGGCAGGGGTCAGGTGATGCCGTGTTCGCGGGCGTATTCGGCGATCTGGCCGTCGTGATCCAGACCCAGCTTGCGCATGGCGTCGCGCTTCTGCCGGCTGACGGTCTTGATACTGCGGTTGAGGCGTTCACCAATGGCGGTGATCGACAGGCCACCGGCGTAAAGCCGCACCACTTCCAGCTCACGAAGCGAAAGCCGGCCGTGCAAACCTTCGGCCGGCAGGATGCTCTCGTCGAACTGCCGCCGGATCGAATCGCTGTAATAAGGGCGACCGAAAAAGGCGTGCCTGGCCGCGACAGCCACTTCGCGCAATGGCGCACGCTTGTCGCAAAGCCCCAGCGCACCGCGCAGTCGCATGGCCTGCAACACCGCGGCATTGTTCACCATGGTCAGCATCACGATGGGCAGCCGGGGATGACGGCGGCGGATATGGTCGATGAGCAGAAGGCCGTCACCGTGCCGTCCGCCCGGCATGGAGAAATCGCTGATGACGACGTCGCACGGATTCATGGCAAGCAGTGCCAGTAACTGATCGCCGTCGGAGGCTTCACCCACCACTTCGATGTCACCGTTGGCTTCGAGCGCGGCACGCGCGCCCATAAGAACGACGGGGTGGTCATCGGCGATGATCGTGCGTAAAACCATGGGTCTCACTCGCTGCCGGTTAATGTGTAGCTGCTCCCGGGTCGATGTGCTAATCGTCTCATTGCCACAGAGATTACCGTAATTACCCTGTTCGTGGTCGAAGGAACGCCATGAAGTATCTGAAGTTGTTTGTCGTACTACTGAGTTTTCCCACGCTCGCCAGCGCTGCGCTGCCTCCATCCATCGACACGCTGCCTGCGGCGTCAGCCACCTGGATAAAGGCACATCCGGTCATCGTTGCCGCCACCTATGCCGAGGGCTACGCCCCCTTCGAAGTCGTCCGGGACGGACACGTGGAGGGCCTCGCTGCTGACTACCTGCGTGAGCTTGCGGAGGATCTCGGTACCGCTGTTCGCTTCCAGATCTTTCCGGACTGGCCCTCGGCCCTGGCAGCCGCGCAGGATGGCGAGGTGGATGTTCTCATGGACGTAGCGCCGACACCGGACAGGAACGGCAAACTCCTGATCGGTGCGCCTTACTACGAATCGTCTTCCATGCTGGCCGTGCGCCGCGAGGAAAGTGCGATCGTCCACTTCGGCGATCTTCGCGGCCGTCGTGTCGCCACACAGGCCGGATATGCCGAAGACCAGGTGCTGAAGCGCTACGTTCCGGATGTAGTCGTGGTGCGGGAGGCCACCATAGCGGATGCACTGCATCAGCTCGCGCAGGGCGGCGTGGACGCGGTGCTTGGTGATCCTCGCGTACTGGACGTCGCCATGGGCCGTACCGGTCTTCGCCACCAGCTCCGGCTGGGGCCCACGGCTCCGTTGCCCATTACGACACTGTCTTTCGCCGTCGCCACGGAACGCGGACGCGCACCGCTGCTGACGGCACTGGACCATGCACTCAATCGCCTGAAGCCCGCCGATCACGCACGCCTGCGCCGTACATGGACCCACGACGGGCCAGGGCATTTTTCCGAAGATCTCGACATACCCCTGAGTGCCGATGAGCGGGCATGGCTGGCCACGCTACCTCCCCTGCGCATCGGCATCGACCCCACCGCGGCACCGATTACGCTGCTTGATCGGGACGGGCGCGTCGAAGGCATGGCCATCGACTACCTGCGCGACATCACGCATGCGCTCGGTATACGTACCGAAACGGTGCCTGCTGCGAACTGGGACGAAACCACGCGTCGCGCGATGTCCGGTGAGATCGACCTGCTGCCGGCCGCCTCGCCGCGCAACAGCGATCTTGGGCGACAGTTCGACTTTTCGACGCCCTATGCCACGTTCCCCGTCATGATCGTCACGCGGGAGGACGCGCCGACCGTTGTCTCCGCCGATGATCTGGCAGGGCGGCGCATCGCCGCCAACCTCGTGCGTCCCGCCGTGGCCCAGGCGGCGGCGCAGATCGCCGCAAGCGAGACCATTCCCGTGGGTTCCACGCATGAGGGACTGCAAGCCGTGCACTCAGGCAGGGTGGACGCCTTCGTCGGCGATATCGCCAGCACCGAGTACCTGCTGCGTCGCGATTATCCCGGGCGCCTTAAAATGACCGCGTCGACCGGCGTACGGGATGACCTCTCGATAGCCATACAGCGTCGCTATGCACCCCTGCTTCCGCTGATCGATCGCGTGCTGTCGCGCATGCCGGACCGCCGCGCCGAAGCCATCCGCAATACATGGCTGCGTTCGGAATACACCTGGGGCGGATCATGGCGCGAGATCGCACGCAAGGCATGGCTGCCCGGCGTGCTGGCCATGAGCCTGTTTCTTGCCATGACACTCGCCTACTTCCGGCTCCGTCGGGAAACCCGTCGACGCTTGCGCACGGAAGAGCAACTGGCTGACGTGACGCGGAACATCCCCGCCGTGGTGTATCGCTATCTCTATCACGACGACGGCCGAATCGAATTCACCTATGTCGGCGGCAATCCCGAGCCCATCTTCGGGGTGGGGACCGATACCTTCCTGCATGACGAGCGCAGTGCATTCGCGCGGATCGATCCACGCGACCAGGGGCCGCTGGAGGCGCTCATTGCCAGTGCCGCCATGACCCTGTCTGCCGTTCACACGGAAATGCGCATACGCGACAGCCGGCCCATCCGCTGGATCGCCGCCCATGCGGTCCCCCGGCGTCTTGGCTCGCTCGTGGAATTCACCGGCTACTGGATCGACGTCTCCGAACAACACCTGCAATCGGCACAACTGGCTGCCGCCAAGGAAGCTGCCGAGCGGGCCACCCTGGCAAAGAGTCATTTCCTGGCCACCATGAGCCATGAAATCCGCACACCGATGCATGGCGTCATCGGCATGCTCGAAATGCTGGCCGATACACCGCTTACGGCTGAACAGCGCCGGCTTCTCGGCACCGCCGAGCACTCGGCAGATGCCCTCATGCAGATCGTTGACGACGTGCTCGACTTCTCACGCATCGAAGCGGGCTGCCTGGTGGTGGAACCGACACCCGTGGATCTTCGCGCCCTCGCGGAAGGCATCATGGATCTGTTTGCCTGGCAGGCCGAACGCAAGTCACTGCTGCTGAACTGCCATATCGACGAACGCCTGGCACCTGCTCATAGCGTGGATGGCATGCGCCTGCGCCAGGTGCTTCTGAACCTGGTCAGCAATGCCGTCAAGTTCACACCGGATGGCCAGGTCGATGTCACCATCGATGTGATCGCCGACGGCCCTGAACGACAGCGCCTGCGCATCGCTGTGACCGACACAGGCATCGGCATAGCCGCCGACGACCTTACGCATCTGTTCGCACCCTTTCAGCAGGCCGAGTCGTCCACGACGCGCCGATTCGGGGGGAGTGGCCTGGGGCTGACCATCAGCCGTCGCCTGGTCGAACTGCTTGACGGCAGCGTCACTTTGGAAAGCCAACCCGGGCGGGGAACGTGTGTAACCGTGATGCTGGAACTCGCCTGCTGCGCTCTGGCGCTTCCCGTCGCTACACCGCAGCCCGCAGTCTCCGGAACGCAGTACGTACTGAACGTCCTCGTCGCGGAAGACCATCCGACGAATCGTGAACTTATCTGCACGCAGCTGGAAAGACTGGGGCACCGCCATCGCGTCGTTCCCGACGGACGACAGGCGCTTGCGCTGGCGACGAGCGAACGATTCGACGTGCTTCTCACCGACTTGCACATGCCTGGCCTCGATGGCTACACGCTTGCCCGGACACTGCGCGACAACGGCAGTGATCTGCACATTGTTGCGATGACGGCAAATGCAATGATCGGGGAACGCGAGCACTGTTCGGCCATTGGCATGGATGATTTCCTCTCCAAACCGGTACGCATCGACACGCTCCGTCGCGCACTCGACCGATGCCGGCCTGAAGAGCCTTCACCCTGGGACACCAGCCACCTGCTGGAAACGTTCGGTAGTCTCGACGTGCTCTCGTCACTGGTGGACCGGTTCGCGCACGCCACGCAGGAAGACCTGGAAAAGGCTCGGCACCTGGATGATCCGGCCAGCATGGCGGAAACGATCCACAGGATTCTCGGCGGCATGCGGATATTCGGCACATCCCCCGAGGCCGTCATGGGCGAGACCATTGAGCATGCATTGAAGAGCACCACGCCAGACCAGGCCATGGCTCGCGTCCCGGCGTTTCTGGCTTCCGTTTCGGCCTGGACAGAACGCCTTCGTCGCGCCACAGCGAAAGCAGACGATGCATAGACCGCCTTCACAAAATAGTCGCGCTTTTTCAGACTAGTCCGATATCTTTGGGACACCCGCCCCATCGATGATGGTCCGACATCAGCAGACGACCGGGAAGGGCGGGATATGCCGAGACACACCATCGAATATCACATTGCAGACATGGACGGCTCGTGGGGCATCTTCCGCGAGGGCGTGCAGATTGCCGCGCGCACGGATGCCGCCGACGCCATCGCTTTTGCCAACTTCTTCGCCGACCGCGAAACCCTTATCGCGGCGCACCCGGTGCGCGTATCTGCCGATGTGTATCTGCACCGCGAACTGCGCCGCATGCGCAAGGCGGCCTGAGCCGCCTCAGCGGCCCGTCGCGCCGCCCATATGAATCATGTCCAGATGCAGCAGGCGCAGGCGGGCAATATGCCGGCCCACGGTGGCCCTGTCCTTCGATGACGCCTCCAGCCTGAGGAAGGCATCGAGCAACCTCCGCTCCATGTGTTCGAGCGTGCGGATATAAGTGACATCCGGGTTGTGCGACAACTTTACGGAAGCATCCATCATCGTCCGGCGCATGCCGGTAAACGGGCCCGCCGCCGTGGCAGCACGACCGCCACCGGCATTGACCTCGCGCTGCAGCTCTGCCGCGATCCCCGTCAGGGAATCCGCCGATTCTTCCAGGATGGCCTTCAGGCCCGGTTCGCGCACGCCAGCGGCGGCGTGCAGGTATAGATCGCGATCCGCGATGACCCGCCGGATCAACCCATTCACGAGACGTACGGCACTGCGTTCCATGGGAGCCACGTTAGCGTCCCGGGACTTAGCCCCCCCTAAACGTCACCGGCCTTCGCTCAGCCAGCGCTCATTCCCCGTCATTTTCCAGGAGTACAAGCGGCCGGCCATCGGCGTCATGCAGGCCGGATTGCAGGTCCTGCAACTGCCGTACGGTGGGACAAAGGGCTTTGACGCGGGGCTCCAGCGCCGTCTTCAGCCTGGCCAGCACGCGTGCCTGCCCGTTCGTGCTGACACTCGCCACCCGGTCACGCAGGGCCGCCGCGCCTTGCAGGTCGCCATTCACGGCCAGCTGCATCGCCTGGCCGCCCACGTCCTGGGTCAGGATGGGCGCGATGTCCGAGACGATTTCCTGCGCGTAGGTGCGCATGGCGTCCTCCTGCCAGTCGCGGGTGCTCTGGCTGGCGGCGATGCGACGTTTGATGTCGGCAACACGGGCGTTGAGCGCGCGATCCAGTTCACCGCTGGATACCGCATCCGGCGCAGCGGTGGCCGCCTCGTCGCGGACGGCCCGCGCGGCAAGATCCACGCCGTCGCTGGCAATGGCCTTGGCCTTGGGCACCAGCTCGCGCAGACGACTTTCGAACAGCGCCACCCTGTCCTGTTCGTCAGGACGCAACGATACCGCGCGGCCATCCGTGCCGAGGCTGCCGTCGTGCATGCGCACGCTCCGGGGCGCCACCTGCGGCCGCTCGAACAGCAGGGCGTCGGGGCGGATGGTGAGATCGTAGGAGCTGGCCACGCGACACGCGTGGTCCAGCTCCTGGGCCGAGGCGCCGCCGGCAAGGCAGGCGGCGAGCAGGAAGGTGACGGATCGTGGGCTCATGGGCGGTCCGGGAGGAAAGCCCATTCGATAGCGGGCACGACGGGAATCGACGCTGAACCGGCTAAAGCGCGTACTGCCCGAACTGTTCCCGCACCCGGACCGTGCCGAGCTTCCAGGACAGCCAGCCCAGTACCGGCACGGATACCACCTTCAGCGACAGGCCGACGAGCAGCATCATGCGATGCCTTGCCCCCATGGCCAGCAGTTCGGGCGGAAGGCCGGGCTGCCCCAGCACCGCGCCCAGCTGCTGCCACTGGCCGAAGGCGACCCATGCCGTATACGCGGCCCAGGCCATCAACAGCAGGGCCACCGGGCGTAGCCACGTCCGGCCCCACTCGCGCCAGCGCAACGTAGCCAGGGCCAGTGCCATGACGCCGAAGGCCGCCAGGGCATAGCCCAGCGACCAGGCCAGGGCGATACGCGGATCGGCGGCACCGGCAGCGATGGCTTCCGGGCTCAGGGCGCCGATGGACTGGCCGAAGACGTACACGGCATAGCCATTGAGTACGAAACCCACGGCGGAAAGCAGCATCACCAGCCAGACCACGATGCGCCAGACGGCGAACGGATGACCGCCGCCCGGTGCGGAGAGCTTGCGTGCAGGCACGCTCAGGCGCCCTGCTTCTTCAGCTCGGCCAGGTCAGCCAGCACCTGGGCGGAGTTCTTCTCCGGATCGACGTCCTTGTAGACCTTGGCGATCTTGCCGTTCGGATCCACCAGGAAGGTCTCGCGGCGGGCGTACTTCTGGCCGGTGGGCGTGGAGGTGAGCACGTCGTACTTCGTGGCGACGGCGCTGTCGGCATCGGACAGCAGCGGGAACGGCACGTGGTACTTCTCGGCAAACTCCTTGTGCGACTTGACGTCGTCCAGGCTCACACCGAGCACGACGGCGCCTGCCTTGTGCAGCTTGGCCGTGTCGTCGCGGTAGGTGCAGACCTCGGTGGTGCAGCCGGCGGTGAAGTCCTTCGGGTAGAAGTACAGCACCAGCCACTGGCCCTTGTGCGTTTCGAGGGTGTGCCAGTCGCCCTTCTGGTCCTGAAGGTGGAAGTCGGGAGCCTGGTCGCCCACGTTGGGGCCAGCCGCCCAGGCGGTTGCGGTCACGAGGCACAGGGCGATGAGGGTGAGGAAACGACGCATGGGTACGACCTCCGGGGAAAGGGAATCGCAGCAGTGTACTCGCGGCAGGCGCGCGGATGCCTCATCCGGAAACGGAAAAGGGCGCCGGAGGGCGCCCTTTTCCTTGATCGTGCAAGGAACGGCCGATTACTTGACCTGTTCGATCTCGAACTTGCTGAGGTCCACGCCCAGGTTGAAGCCACGGCCCGTACCCGAGATGGCGAGGGACACCTCGCCCTTGGTCATGGCGGCGGCGTCGGCGCTCTTCACGACGCCTGCGTTGGCGCCCGCATTGGCGTAGTCGCCGTAGATCTCGTGGATGCCCTTGACGTTGGTGAACTCACCCTTGCCGTTCTCGATGCTGTACTTGCCAGCGGTGAGGCCGCCGCCACGCACGTGGATGATCACGTTGGCGGTCTGGCCGTTGTCACAGCGAACGGTACCGCGGCCATCGGCCTTCTTGTAGATGACGGCCCAGCCCGTGGTGTTGAAGGTCATGTGGCACTTGGTGGCAGCTTCGGCCGCATGGGCCGGCTGCGCTGCGAACGCTCCTGCCGTTGCCAGAGCCAGGACAGCCATACCAGTAATACGCTTGATCATGTTCGTTATCTCCATGCAGGAAGGTGGCAGGAACCTGCGGACAACATTGTCCGGTCGCAGGATTCTCCACTCACCAATGTGAAGAAACCCAAAGCGGCGCCGGGCTCGTTCAGGAAAGGCGCGGCATCGTTGAGGTCCCGTGAAACGACTCCCCGCTAACAACCGTCAGGCCTACCATGGGGCATCTCAACCACAGGGAGAATCCCCATGCCCAAGCACATCCTCGTCGGCTATGACGGCTCGGAGACCGCCCGGCGGGCGTACCTGTTCGCGCTGGAACTGGCCGACTGCTCGAAGGCCACCGTCTCGGTGGTCTCGGTCTGGCAGACCGAGAACGGCACCGACATGGCCGCGGCCATGATCGCCGACTCGCTTACCGAGCGGGAAAAGGGGCTGCGTGAGGAGGTGCGCCAGCTGGCGCCCGCCTCCCAGGCGGCCGTGAGCGTGAAGCTGGTGCCCGGCAGTCCCGGCGACGCCCTGCTGAAGTACGTCTCCCAGCACGGCGCCGACCACATCGTGATCGGCCATACCGAGCGCGGCGCCCTGGCCCGCTGGCTGCTGGGCTCGACCTCGGTCGACGTCCTGGCCAAGGCCCACGTCCCGGTCACCGTGGTCCGTTGACGCCCCCTGCCGGGCGGTCCGTAGCCATATCCGCCCGGCATTTGTCACAATTCGGTCAGACGCCCAAGGGGGCGGTATCACCTTCGTGCCGAGGAACACCTGCAGTGAGTTACGCCGCCAGCCTGCCATGGACGCTTGAAAAGCTCGATCTGTCTCGTATCGAGGTCGCCAAGGTCAGGGATAACGAAGACCTGTTCTTCCTGCTTTGCAGCTCTTCGTTCGTGGAGAGCGGTTCTGATCTTTATACGCACAACCTGGTCGATCACTTCGCGGGCGATGATGAACTGCAGGGCTGGCTGCGCGACCACTGGGAGCACGAGGAGCTGCAGCATGGCCGCGCCCTGGCTGCCTATGTGAAACACGTGTGGCCGGAGTTCGACTGGGACACCGGCTTCAAGAGCTTCTTCGCGCATTACGGCTCGGTCTGCACGGCGGAGGAACTCGAACCCAATCGTGGGCTTGAACTGGCCGCGCGTTGCGTCGTGGAAACCGGCACGGCCAGTCTTTATCGCGCGCTCAACGACGTCACCGACGAGCCGGTGCTGCGCGAGCTGACCAACCTCATCAAGAGCGACGAAGTACGTCATTACAAGCACTTCTACCAGGCGTTTCGCGTGTATCGCGAGCGCGATCGCATCGGCCGTTTCAGCACGTTGCGGACGCTGGTCAAGCGCCTGAGCGAGATCAAGAACGAGGACAGCGACATCGCGCTGCGCCACGTGTTCAACACGCGCTATCCGGAGAAGGCCCAGGACGACGTCGAGTTCCGTCGTGTCACCTCGCGGGCCGAGGGCATGTTGAAGAAACACATTCCCGCCGAGATGACGGTGAAGATGTTGCTGCGTCCGCTGGATCTGCCGGCAAAGCTCAATCACTTCCTTGAAAAGCCGCTAACGAAGATTACCGAGCGGTTGTTCCTGCACTGACGGTTAGGGTTGTCTGCGGGCTTTTGTGTAGGGGTCGTATTCGCGAGAACCCTGTGCACTGCACTGGATTCCTGCGTGCGCAGGCATGACGTGAATGGCGTGGGGAAGGCCGCCCGTCGTTCCTGTGAAAACAGGAACCCAGCGCGCCGGTTTGCCAGCATGACGAGAGTGCTGCATCGGCTCTGGCGTAGGAGACATCATCGCGACAACCGGCTGCACCGCTCTGGGTTCCAGCTTTCGCTGGAACGACGGTTAGGCGGGGTGACGGCAACCCTTGGCTTGTCGTTCCTGTGAAAACAGGAACCCAGCGCGCCGGTTTGCCAGCATGACGAGAGTGCTGCATCGGCTCTGGCGTAGGAGACATCATCGCGACAACCGGCTACACCGCTCTGGGTTCCAGCTTTCGCTGGAACGACGGTTAGGCGGGTGACGGCAACCCTTGGCTCGTCGTTCCTGTGAAAACAGGAACCCAGCGCCCCGGTTCACCAGCAACACGGGGCGCCACGCCGGCTTTCAGCGCGTCACTTTTTCTTCTTCGGCACCGCCTGCCACTTCGCATCATCGAAGCCGCCAGTTTCGAAGGTGAGCGTAGTCTCGCCACGGCTGATGGTCACCACGTCGATGGTCAGCCGCTTTGTCTTCGCCAGGTCCTTCAGGAACTGCGCATCGTTGCGAAAGAGCAGCGCCGGCTCGCCGGTGGGCGGACGGAAGGCCTTGATGGTTTTCTCCTTGCCGTCGAAGCTGGCCTTCAGCGAGCAATCACCCTTGCAGACGAAGCCCTTGCCCGCTACGGCATACAGGAACACGCTCTGGCCCCAGTCGGTATGCCTGCGCAGGATGAGCCGCACGGTTTCCTCGCCGGACGGCCGTGACGACTGGATCGTGGCCGTGCTCTGCGTACCACCCTGCATCGGCGACACCTGATAAAGCCACAACGCCGCCAGCCGGTTCTTCTCGGTGGTTTCCTTGTAGTTTTTCTCCAGCGCATCGAGGGTCTTCTTCACCTCGGTGGCTGCCGGGGTATCCGGGTAGCGGTCGACGATTTCATGCCCCAGCTGCACGGCCGGACCATCGTTATGCAGCTTCAGCAGCTGCTGGTAGGTCTCCAGCTTCTTCGCCGCCTCGTCGGCCTGGGTGTTCGCGGCCGGAGCCTGCTGGGCGGCCGGCTGATCCTGCGAGGACGAACAGGCTGCGAGGGCGAGAACGGCGAAGAGCGGAGCGATACGGCGCATGAGGAGGCAATCCCTGGGAAACGTGTCCCTAAGCTTCGCCCCGGGGCGGCGCACCTGGCAAGGCAGGCGTAGAATCGCCGCGTCCCCCAAGGATCGATCATGCCTCCCTCAGACCCTGGAGCGGCATCGCTGCTCCATCATCGCGCCTTCCTGCAGTACTGGTTCGCCAAGAACGCCTCCAGCTTCGGCTTCCAGATGATGTCCGTGGCCGTCGGCTGGCAGATCTACGCCATCACCGGACGCGCCCTCGACCTCGGCCTGATCGGCCTGGTGCAATTCGTCCCCTCCGTGGTCCTCGCCCTGCCCGCCGGGCACCTCGCCGACCAGTTCGACCGTCGCCGCATCGTCACCCTCTGCCAGATGGTGGAGTGGGTTGCCATCGCGGTGCTGGCCACGCTGAGCTTCACGAAGCACCTGGACGAAGCCGGCATCCTCGCCCTGGTGTTCGTGGTGGGCGTGGCCAAGGCCATCGAATTCCCCGCCATGCAGTCGATGCTGCCAGCCCTGGTACCCGCGGCGATCCTTCCCCGCGCCATGGCGTCCAGCTCGGCGGCAGGCCAGGCGGCGATGATCGTCGGCCCTGCGCTGGGCGGCCTGCTCTATGTCGCCGGAGCGGGCGTGGTCTATACGGTCTCCGCCCTGCTCTACCTCACCGCCCTGGTGCTCATGAGCCGGCTCACCTACGACCACCAGCCGCCACGACGCGAGCCCGCCACCCTTAAGACGCTGTTCGCCGGTGTGCACTTCATCCGCCACCGGCCGGCCGTGTTCGGTGTGATCTCGCTCGATCTGTTCGCGGTGCTGCTGGGCGGGGCCACGGCGCTGCTGCCG
Organism: Luteibacter anthropi; assembly: GCF_023699965.1. NCBI lineage: Bacteria > Pseudomonadati > Pseudomonadota > Gammaproteobacteria > Lysobacterales > Rhodanobacteraceae > Luteibacter > Luteibacter anthropi. The sequence continues at coordinate 2,089,812 of NZ_CP077072.1, read as the reverse complement.
ATCTTCGCCCGGGACATCCTGCATACCGGTCCCTGGGGACTTGGCCTGCTGCGATCGGCACCAGCCGTGGGCGCCCTGCTGATGTCCGCGTGGCTCGCCCACCACAGCCTGCGCCGGAACGTGGGCATGACCATGTTCGCGGCCGTGGCCGGCTTCGGCGTAGCGACGCTGGTGTTCGCGATATCGACCTCCCTGCCGCTGTCCCTGGTCGCCCTGTTCGCCCTGGGCGCCTTCGATACGGTGAGCGTCGTGATCCGGGGTTCGCTGGTCCAGCTGGAGACGCCCGACGACATGCGGGGCCGGGTGAGCGCGGTCAATGCCATCTTCATCAATACCTCGAACCAGCTCGGCGAGTTCGAGTCGGGCATCCTCGCCGCCGCCCTGGGCGCGGTGAACGCCACTTTGATCGGGGGCATCGGCACGCTGGTGGTGGTGGGCCTGTGGATGTGGTGGTTCCCTTCGCTGAGGAAACGCCAGGGGCTGATGTCCGACCCCGAGCCCGTGGAGGGCGCCAGCGGCACGGTATAATATAACAAATCATTATTTGGCAATGGATGCCGGAATTGTTATAGGAGTGGACTTCCATACCACCAAAGGGGGAGTCCACCATGAAGCGACTGCTCGTCGCCAGCCTCGTCGCCCTCGCCCTGCCGGCTTTCGCCGCGCACGAGGGCCCGCCCAGCATCGATGCCGCCCTGGCCCAGGCCAAGCGCGAGAACAAGCCGGTGCTGATCGATTTCCAGGCCGTGTGGTGTTACTCCTGTTACTACATGGCCAGCCACGTGCTGAACGGCAAGGAGTGGACCGACCTCAACAGCAAGGTCGTGTTCTATGAAGCCGATGCCGACAAGCCGGCCGACCAGGCCTGGATGAAACAGCACAACGTGCATTTCCTGCCCACGTATGTCGCCATCGGTCCCGACGGCGAGGAACTGGGCCGCATCCTGGCCGAGCGCCCGCGCGAGAAGTTCTATCCCGAGGTGGCCAACCTGCTCTCCGGCGATGCGCGCCTGTCGAAGCAGAAGGCCGAGGCCGCCAAGGGCTCGCTGGCCTCGGTGGCCGACGTGCTCGATACCTACCAGCAGCGCTACCAGGGCACCGAAGGCATGGCCTGGTTCGATACGCTGCCGCCGATGGTGCGCAACGTGTCCGACAAGGACAAGCGCGTCGCGCTGGCGAAGCAGCGCCTGTTGCTGCTCCAGGCCAAGGACCACAAGGACAACGCGGCGATCGCTGATGCCGCCGCGAAGGTGCTGGCTGCCGACATAGGCTGCGAACGCCCTTATGTGCTGGACGATCTGATCGGCGCCACCGAATCGCAGAAGGCCGATGCACGTCGCACCACGCTGTCGCCGCAGAAGGCGCCTTACGAGCAGTACCTCGCCTCACAGGTGTTCACCGCTTCGCCGGCCTGCGCCGACCAGCGCAGCGCCGTGCTCACCGCTGCCGATCTCGACGAAGCACTGGGCGATCACGATGCCGAGCAGGCCGTGCTGCGCAAGGGTATCGACCTGAGCCGTGAGAAGCTGCATGGCGACCTGAAGAGCGATCGTAATCTGGCCGACAACCTGCGCGTCTACCTCGTTCGCGCGAAGGCCACCGATGAGCTGGATACGCTGGAAAAACAGCTGATTGCTGCGTATCCAGACGACTACGTCTACAACTACCGTTATGGACGTCGTCTCGTGGATAGCGGCAAGGCGGCCGAGGGCCTGCCTTATCTCGATGCTGCGGCGAAGAAGGCCTATGGTGCCAATGCGATCACGGTGGCGTCGGTGCGGGTGAAGGCATTGAAGTCGCTGAATCGTGGCGCAGAAGCCAGGAAGCTCGTGGCGCAGACCGTCGCCGCACAGGGTAAGGCCTTCCCCGAACAGACAAAGAAACTGCAAGACAGCCTGAACTCATGACCCCTTTTGTAGGAGCGCGCCTTGCGCGCGACCGGTTATCGCGAAAACATGCATCGTTTCGTTTCACCGGTCGCGCGCAAGGCGCGCTCCTACAGGGAAGCGCTCGCAGGCAGGATATGACGTTAACCACGACCCCACTCCCCTGCCGTCGATGGCATGTAGACGAAGCGCACTGATACCCTGCCATCTCCTACACGCCGGGCCGCTGCCATGATCGTCGTTCACCACCTCAACAATTCGCGCTCGCAGCGCGTGCTCTGGCTGCTGGAGGAACTTGGCCTGCCCTACGAGATCGTGCGCTACCAGCGCGATCCGAAAACCATGCTGGCACCGAAGGAAATGCGGGCCATCCATCCGCTGGGCAAATCGCCCATCGTGGTCGATGGCGACGTGACGGTGGCCGAATCCGGCGCCGTCGTGGAATACCTGGTATCGCGTTATGGCCAGGGCCGCCTGAAGCCCGCCGAAGGCACGCCGGATGCCCTGCGTTACACCTATTTCCTGCATTACGCGGAAGGTTCCGCGATGCCGCCCCTGCTGCTGAAGCTGATCTTCATCCGCATGGAATCGGCACCCGTACCGTTCTTCGCGAAGCCCGTCGCACGCATGCTGGCGCGCGGTGCGCAAAAGGCCTTCGTCGATCCGCAGCTCACCCTTCACCTGGATTACCTCGAAAACGAAATCGGCAAGACAGGCTGGTTCGCCGGAGACGCTTTCTCGGCGGCCGATATCCAGATGAGCTTCCCGCTGGAAGCGGCGGCGAGCCGTGGTGCCCTGGGCGCGTCCCGGCCAAACCTCATGGCCTTTCTCGACAGGATTCACGACCGTCCCGCCTACCAGGCGGCACTGGAACGCGGCGGCGACTACGACCTGGCGCCCAGCCGCCCTCGCTGAATCCCTGTTCAATCGCGCACTTGCCTGTTTACACCGCCCTCACGGGCGGCATCGCAAAGTCGATGCTCGTCCGTAACGTCTTGCAATAGGGAGCGCCCCATGAGCAGAAACCGCGAGTTCGCCCGTCAGGTCGAGAGTGCCGTCAACGGCGTTTCGGGCCGTGTCCGCCACTACGCCGACGAAGCGGCTGACACGGGCCACGACCTGCTCGACCGCACCCGCCGGGTGACCAGCAAGTTCGCCCGTCGCAACAACGGCAATGCGCAGCGCCTGCGTTATATGGCCGAGGATTTTGCCGATGAAGCCACGTATCAGTACCGCAGGCTGCGTAAGCAGGTTCGCCGCAACCCGGGGCTGACGCTCGGCATTGCCGCCGCGGCCATTGGCAGCTTTCTGCTGATTCGCCATGTGCTGCGCGACGACGATTGATCGTCGACCACAGCGTGCAATGGAAAAGGCCGGGAGCTGTCCCGGCCTTTTTTGTGTTTAGTCCGAATGCTTACGGGACAGGCGGCTTGTCCACGGCGTGCTGTTCGACAATCTTGTCGACGCGCCAGCGAATGGCCGAGGCGTCGGCGGGCGGATTCTTCACGACGACTTCGGTGATCTTGAGCAGATACTCATGACCCGCCTGCCACTGGAAGTTGTCGATGGGAGCGTAGTTGAGCTGCCAGGGTTCGTTCGGCTGTTCGCGGTACTGTAGGCATTCGGTCTTCATCACACCCGTGGAACACGGGGCTTTCTGGGCCGCCACGTAGATCAGGCGCGAGCGTGAGCCGTGCTCGCCGGAGGTGGTGGCACAGGCGGCCAGTGAGAGAGCAGCGGCAGTGACGAAGGCAAGGCGCATGACGGAATTCCTGGAGTGTTGCGCCGATTCATAACACACCCCAGGTGACGCGCCCGCCAACGCCGGCTTCTTTTGTAGGAACGCGCCTTGCGCGCGACCATTCAAGGCGATGAGTTCAAGATTTTCGCGACAACCGGTCGCGCGCGAGGCGCGCTCCTACAAAAGGCGGAACGAAGAAGGCCGGGGTTTCCCCCGGCCTTTTCGTTCCTCACCTTCCGCCGGATCAGACCGTCATCGGGTTGGGCTTGTCCATGTCGAGCTTGTATTCCTTGATCGCGCGGCTGACGTCCTTCGCGTTGACCTTGCCGTCCTTCGCGAGGGCAGCCAGGGCAGCGTGGGCGATCCAGTAACGATCGACCTCGAAGTGCGAGCGCAGGTTGGCGCGGGTATCGCTGCGGCCGTAGCCGTCGGTGCCCAGCACGGTGTAGCGCATGCCGTCCGGCATGAACGCACGCACCTGGTCGGCCAGCTCGCGCACGTAGTCGGTGGCGGCGATGGCCGGGCCCTGGCGATCGGCGAGCAGGCCGGTGATGTACGGCACGCGCTGCGGCGATTCCGGATGCAGACGGTTCCAGCGCTCGGCATCGAAGCCTTCGCGACGTACTTCGGAGAAGCTCGGCACCGACCAGATGTCGGCGGAGACGCCGAAATCCTTCTCAAGCAGCTCGGCAGCGGCGATGACTTCGCGCAGGATCGTGCCCGCACCCATCAGCTGCACGCGCGGCTCGTTCTTCTTCGGCTTGCCGGCGTCCTTGAACAGGTACATGCCCTTGACGATGCCTTCCTCGCTGCCCTTCGGCAGGTCGGGGTGGGCATAGTTCTCGTTCATGACCGTGATGTAGTAGTAGACGTCTTCCTGCTCCTGCATCATGCGGCGGGTGCCATCCTGCAGGATGACGGCCAGCTCGTAGGAGAAGGTGGGGTCGTACGACACCACGTTCGGGATCGCTCCGGAGAGCAGGTGCGAATGGCCGTCTTCGTGCTGCAGGCCTTCACCGTTGAGCGTGGTGCGACCCGAGGTGCCGCCGATGAGGAAGCCGCGCGCGCGCATGTCGCCGGCAGCCCAGCAGAGGTCGCCGATGCGCTGGAAGCCGAACATCGAGTAGTAGATGAAGAACGGCAGCATCGGGGTGTTGCTGATGCTGTAGCTGGTGGCAGCCGCCAGCCAGGCGCTCATGCCGCCGGCTTCGCTGATGCCTTCCTGCAGCACCTGGCCCTTCTGGTCTTCACGGTAGTAAAGCAGCTGGTCGGCGTCCTGCGGGCGGTACTTCTGGCCAAACGGCGCGTAGATGCCGATCTGACGGAACATGCCTTCCATGCCGAAGGTGCGGGCCTCGTCGGCCACGATGGGCACGATGCGGGGGCCAAGCTCCTTGTCGCGCAGCATGAGGTTCATGCCACGGACCAGGGCCATGGTGGTGGAGATTTCGCGATCGCCCGTGCCCTTGGTGATCTGCTCGAAGGCTTCGAGCGACGGAGCCTGGAACGACGTGTCGGACTTGCGACGACGCTGCGGCAGCGAACCGCCGAGCGCGCGACGGCGCTCGAGCATGTACTGCACTTCCTCGGAGTCCTTGCCCGGGTGGTAGTACGGCACTTCGTCGAGCTTGTCGTCGGGCACCGGGATGTTGAAGCGGTCGCGGAAGGCGCGGATCGCGTCGGTGTCCATCTTTTTCTGGTTGTGCGCCGGGTTCTGCGATTCACCGGCGGCGCCCATGCCGTAGCCCTTCACCGTCTTGGCGAGGATCACGGTGGGCATGCCCTTGGTGTTCACGGCCGCGTGGTAGGCCGCGTAGACCTTGTGCGGATCGTGGCCACCGCGGTTGAGGCGCCAGATGTCGTCGTCGGACATGTTGGCGACCAGCGCGGCGGTTTCCGGATACTTGCCGAAGAACTTCTCGCGCGTGTACGCGCCGCCGAAGGCCTTGCATGCCTGGTATTCGCCGTCCACGGTTTCCATCATGAGCTGGCGCAGCTTGCCCGTGGTGTCGCGGGCCAGGAGCGGATCCCAGTAGCTGCCCCAGGCGACCTTGATGGCATTCCAGCCGGCGCCACGGAACACGCCTTCCAGTTCCTGGATGATCTTGCCGTTGCCACGCACCGGGCCGTCGAGGCGCTGCAGGTTGCAGTTGATGACGAAGATGAGGTTGTCGAGGCCTTCGCGGCCGGCCAGGGAGATCGCACCCAGCGATTCCGGCTCGTCCGACTCGCCGTCGCCCATGAAGCACCAGATCTTGCGATCGGTCTTCGGCATCAGGCCGCGGTGTTCGAGGTACTTCCAGAACTGGGCCTGGTAGATCGCCTGGATGGGGCCGAGGCCCATCGAGACGGTGGGCACCTGCCAGTAGTCCGGCATGAGCCAGGGATGCGGGTACGAGGACAGGCCACGGCCCTTGCCTTCCACTTCCATGCGGAAGAGGTCGAGCTGGTCTTCGCCGATGCGACCTTCCAGGAACGAGCGGGCGTAGACGCCCGGCGCCGAATGGCCCTGGTGGAACACCAGGTCGCCCGGGTGCTCGGCGCTGGGGGCGCGCCAGAAATGGTTGAAGCCCACGTCGTACAGGGTGGCCGACGAGGCGAAGCTGGAAATGTGGCCGCCGAGGTCGCCGGGCTTGCGGTTGGCGCGCACGACGGTGGCCAGGGCATTCCAGCGGATCAGCGAGCGGATGCGCCATTCGATGGCCGCATCACCCGGGCTGCGCGCTTCCATGTGCGGCGGGATGGTGTTGACGTACTCCGTGGTCGGGGCAAACGGCAGGTAGCCGCCGGCACGACGGGTGGAGTCGACCATGCGCTCAAGCAGGTAGTGAGCGCGCTCGGTGCCATCGTGATTGATGACGGCGTTGAGCGACTCGACCCATTCACGGGTCTCGGTGGGGTCGAGGTCCTGGTTGAGGATATCGTCGATCTGGTCCATGGATGCTCCGCTCGCGCATGACGCGCGCTCATGGTGACTGGAGGAGCCCGCTTGGGGTGGCGGGAAACCTGCTGATGATACTCCAAGCTTTCGGCATACGCGGCCGTACGGCCCATTTGTATCGATTTAACTGTAGGAGCGCGCCTTGCGCGCGACCGGGGGTGCGGCAACCGTGGATGGTTACCTCATGCCCGGTCGCGCGCAAGGCGCGCTCCTACAGAAAGAGCCCTGGCTTCAGGACCTTGGCTTGGAACCCGCGCGGATCTGGGCCTCGACACAGGCAACCGAGGTCATGTTCACCACCCGGCGGACCGTGGCCTGCGGGGTGAGGATGTGGGCCGGCTTGGCCACGCCCATGAGGATCGGACCGATGACCACGCCGTCGCAGAGCACGCGGATCATGTTGTAGGCCGTGTTGGCCGCGTCCAGGTTCGGGAACACGAAGACGTTGGCCTCGCCCTCCAGGCGCGAGTTCGGGAAGATCCGCTCGCGCAGTTCCGGGGTGAGGGCCACGTCGGCCTGCATCTCGCCCTCCACTTCCAGCTTGGGCACCTTCTGGCGGATGAGCTTCAGCGCCTCGCGCATCTTCCGCGAGCTGGGCGTCTCACGGCCGCCGAAATTCGAGTTCGACAGCAGAGCGATCTTCGGCTGCACGCCGAACAGCTTCAGGCGGATGGAGGCCTGCAGCGTGGCCTCGGCGATCTGCTCGGCCGTGGGGTCGTCCTGCACATAGGTGTCGAGGAAGAAGAACGTGCCCTTTTCCGTGGACACCGCCGCCATGGCGGAAGCCTCGGCCACGCCGTCGTCCAGGCCGATGATGTCGCGGATGTATTCCAGCTTGCTGTGGTAGGTGCCCACCAGGCCGCAGATCATCGCGTCGGCTTCGCCGCGCTGGACCATGAGGGCCGCGATCACGGAGGGACGCGAGCGCACCACGGCCTTGGCCGAGGCCGGCGTGACGCCACGGCGCTCCATGATGGAGTGGTACAGGCGCCAGTAGTCTTCGAAGCGCGGGTCGGAGTGGATGTTGCACAGTTCGAAATCGACACCGGCCTTCAGGCGCAGGCCAGCGCGGGCGATACGCTTCTCGATGACGTCCGGGCGGCCCACCAGGATGGGACGGGCCAGGCCTTCGTCCACCACGGTCTGCACGGCGCGCAGCACGGTGTCTTCCTCGCCCTCGGCGTAAACCACCCGCTTGGGGTCGGCCTTGGCGCGGTCGAACACCGGCTTCATGAGCAGGCCCGTGCGGAACACGAAGCCCGTGAGCTCTTCGACGTAAGCCGGGAAATCCTCGATGGGACGGGCGGCCACGCCCGAATCCATCGCCGCGCGGGCAATGGCCGGCGGCAACTGGATCACCAGGCGCGGGTCGAACGGCTGCGGAATGAGGTACTCCGGACCGAAGCTCGGCGGCTTGCCACCGTAGGCACGCGCGCTCACGTCGGACGCTTCGCGGCGGGCCAGCTCGGCGATGGCCTTCACGCAGGCCACCTTCATGGCCTCGTTGATCACCGACGCGCCGACATCCAGCGCACCGCGGAACAGGTACGGGAAGCACAGGGCGTTGTTGACCTGGTTCGGGTAATCCGAGCGGCCCGTCGCCATGATGCAGTCCGGGCGCACGGCCTTGGCGTCTTCCGGCAGGATTTCCGGGTTGGGATTGGCCAGCGCGAAGATGATCGGACGGTCGGCCATGGTGGCCACCATCTCAGGCTTCAGGATGCCGCCGGCGGACAGGCCCAGGAAGATATCGGCGCCTTCGACGATCTCGGCCAGCGTGCGCTTGTCGGTATCGCGTGCGTAACGTTGCTTGTCGGGATCGAGATCGGTGCGACCGGAATGCAGCACACCGTCGCGGTCGAAGGCGAGGATGTTTTCCTTCTTCATGCCCAGGGTCACGAGCATGTCCACGCAGGAAATGCCTGCCGCGCCCATGCCGGTGGTGGCGAGCTTGACGTCTTCGATCTTCTTGCCGGTGACCAGCAGCGCATTGATGACGGCCGCACCGACGATGATCGCCGTGCCGTGCTGGTCGTCGTGGAAGACGGGGATCTTCATCCGCTCGCGCAGCTTGCGCTCCACGACGAAGCACTCCGGTGCCTTGATGTCTTCGAGGTTGATGCCGCCGAAGGTGGGTTCGAGGCTGGCGATGATCTCCACCAGCTTGTCCGGATCGGTTTCGTTGATCTCGATGTCGAACACATCGATGCCGGCGAACTTCTGGAACAGCACGCCCTTGCCTTCCATCACCGGCTTGCTGGCGAGCGCACCGATGTTGCCCAGGCCGAGCACGGCGGTGCCGTTGGAGATCACGGCGACGAGGTTGGAACGCGCAGTGAGTTCGGCGGCGGTCTGCGGATCGGCGACGATCGCATCGCACGCGGCGGCGACGCCCGGCGAATACGCCAGCGACAGATCGCGCTGGGTCAGCAGCGACGTGGTCGGCGTGACCTTGATCTTGCCCGGGCGGGGAAGGCGGTGGTACTCGAGGGCGGCTTGCCTCAGTTCCTCGGAAATGGCCATGGGATCCTGCGGGATGTAATGGGAAAAAGGAAAAGTGGGGTTGCGGCCCGTCGCCGCGCGATATAGGGATCCATGTTAGCACCGGGGCGGTCGCTCTCCGCCGCTCCGGTGTGATCCATTGCGACCGGCTGTGATAGGCAAAACCTACGTAGCGACGCAGGCACGAACGACCGCGCCCGGCCATGCGCCTGCGTACGCTCGAAAGCCCTCTTTTCATGGAGGCTTTCCATGCCCCTGCTTGCACTTGCCCTGTCCACCGCGCTTACGACGCCACCCGATCCCGAAGCGCTTCGCGCAGCCCTTTCCGCGGTGCCGACGAACGGCTCCGATGGCCTGGATATCGATCTGCCGATGAGCGATGGCGGGCTCTCGCGCTTCCATCTGGTCGATTCGCGCACCCTTCCGGCCAGCCTGATGCGCAGGTATCCCGGCCTGCGCAGTTTTCGCGGTCATGACGCGACGGGACGCAGCGCACGGCTCGACGTGTCCCGGAGTGCCACGCACCTGAGCCTCCGCGATGGAAACGACACGTGGACCCTGCGTTTGAACGGTCATGATGTGAGCGTAAGCACGCCCGTGCCGCCCCGGCATTCCTTATCAATCAACTCGCCCCTGATCGCAACGCGTCCATCCCGGCAACATCCATTCAATGGTGCGACGCACCATGATTTTCGTATCGCCGTTGCATCGACGAGTCGTCGCACGGCGAAGTTCGGCGGCACCGTGGAAGGCGGTCTTGTCGCGGCCGCACATGAGGTGAACAGGGCCAACGACATCCTCGAAACGGATTTCGGTGTCCACCTGACACTCGCGGCACGTAACGACCGCCTCATCCTGACCCGGCCGGAAGACGATCCGTTCGAGGCCTCGGAACCAGGGCCGGCGTCGGTTGAATTCATCAATCGCCGGATCGGCGAGAGCGCATACGACATCGGCCATACGCTGACTGACATCTTCGGTGGCTACAGTGAAACCGGCACGTCATGCAGCAACGATCTCTCGGCCGACTTCCACGCCACGCACAAGGCAGCAGGCTGGAGCGGACACGCGCATCCGGATACAGAACCCTACGCGCAGGATTTCATGCTCCACGTCCTGGGCTCGCAATTGGGCGCATGGCCCACGGCAAATGGCTGCATACGCTTCACTCTGGACGATCGGGCCTTCGAACCGGGCAGCGGCAGCACGGCCATGGGCTACGCACCGACACGCTGCGGCGGCGAGGCACAATGGCTGCAACCGCGTTCCGACGCCTATTTCCACGCGGCGAATATCGCTCAGGTGCGTTCCTGGCTGGCATCACGCGGTGGAAGCTGCGCGCGCAAGCGTCTGGGCAAAGCCAGTGCGCCATGGATCGACCCGGCATCCGTTGCCGAGGAAGCCGTCATCCCCGCACGCACGCCGTTCCTGCTGGATGCTCGGGTATTTCCCGGCGAACCGGGCAGGCGACTGACTTACACCTGGGAGCAGATGGATGCCGGGCCGGAGCAGAAAGGCGCGCTGAAGGACGACGGCCAGGGGCCGCTGTTTCGCTCGATGCCACCGGCCACTACGTCACAACGGGTCTTTCCCCGGCTCGCCGCCCTGCTGGGCCGCGAAGATGCGGCCCCGGGCGAGGCGTTACCTACAACGAACCGGCTGCTGAATTTCCGGCTCACCGTACGTGACAACGGCGGCGATGACGCGACCACTGCGCACGCAGACCGGCGCCTGCGCGTCGTGGATACCGGCCGGCCGTTTTCCATGACGATGCCGGCAGCCGCGACGCGACTCGCACCGGGTGCATCCCTGGCGGTGCAATGGGATGTCGCCGGTACGACACAGCCACCGATTTCCTGTCACTTTCTCGATGTGCATCTATCCGTGGACGGCGGCGAGACATGGCCTTACGAACTCGCCCGCGACGAACGCAACGACGGCGAGGCGACACTTGTACTTCCCACCGACGTGCCTCCCACGGACAAGGGCCGCCTGCGCATCCGCTGCGACTGGCGACCGTTCTTCGCTGTTTCGCCGGGGGATTTCAGTATCGGGTAACGCGCGTCTACAGGCCGAGCGAGATTTCCTCGGCCTCGACTCTCGCCATGTGGATGTGATTCACGAACAGCGAAAAGGCCAGCTTGCCGGCCAGTCCATGCACGTGCTGCATCCACGGCGGCAGGTAGCGCGGCGGTGCGATGTCACCGTTCGCGAAATGCGCTTCGAGACTCATCACGTCGTGCAGTGCCAGCTTGCCGGCAAACAGGTTGCGCAGCAGGTCCAGCCTGCGCTGGCGCAGGGCCCAGCGGAAGAAGGTGTGCACCGCGAGCAGGCCGGTCAGGTAGACGTTGTCCTTCGCAAAGGCCGAGCCACCGGTGAGCGGCACGCCACGGAAGACGCGCTGCGCCGAATGGAAGCTGTCCGGCACGTTCTGCCCGCATTCGCGGAAATAGCGGAACACTTCGACGAAATCGGCGCCGTTCAGCGCCATGTCGATCGCGAGGATGCGCAGGCTGATGCGTTTCAGGCGCGAGATGTCGATGGCGCCGGACATCAGCTCAGCGAACACGGCCAGGCCTTCCTGGGTTGCCGTGACACGGGGCGAGGTGCGGGCCAGCGAGGCCAGCACCGGCTGCTCGCGACCATTTAGCGCTGTCAGGGAGTGAACGAAGGCTTCGTGGGCCAGGAGCTGGTGGCGGTCGTACTCGGTGAAGCGGGCACCGCCACGCAGGCGGATGCGGGTCGCGCCGGCCGCGGCCTTGGCCGTGAGTTCCGGGTCCACTTCCACCGAGATGGTGCCGGGGGCGAAAAAGGCGTCCAGCTCGCGGGCCATGTCGCGCTGCAGCGATTCGGCCGGGATATTGCCTGCCGCGTCCTCGGTTTCGAGGTCGGCACCCAGTTCATCGGCAAGGTCGACGAAGTAGCGCGCCGCGTCGAGGTTGCTGCGACTGCTACCCGGGATGGCGTCACCCGGGCGGCCGTACAGGAGGATGGAGGCATCGGTGACGCCGTCGGTACCGGCCGCGTCCAGCATATGGGTCGCGATGCGCCAGGACTCGGCTGTACGCCGCAGGTATTCGGCGATGGGGTGGTCTTCGCCGGCGTCCTTCTCGATGTCCTCCAGTTCCGCCCGGGTCTCGCCCAGTTCGGGGCGGTGGTAGCGGATCTCGGGCAGGGACAGCCGCCCGGCGCTGAATTCGGCAATCAGCCGCTCTTCGACCGAGGCCGGCCAGGAAACGGTCGGCAGGATGCGGATATTGCGGACCGCCGCCAGCAGACGCTGGTCCAGGGCCGCAAAGCGGCGCATATCGGCGGAGAGAACAGCGGAGTCGGCCTTGGCGTGCATGGGCCGGAGTATAAGCCCAGCCGGCAGGCCGGGCCTTGCAGGAGCGTGCTTCGCGCGCGACCGGCGGGTCGTGGCATATCCGGTCGCGCGCAAGGCGCGCTCCTACAAACCAGCGCCCTGTAGGAGCGCGCCTGCGCGCGACCGGCCGGGTCGTGGCATGCCAGGTCGCGCGCAAGGCGCGCTCCTACAAACCAGCGCCCTTGTAGGAGCGCGCCTGCGCGCGACCGGTCGGGTCGAGGCATGCCAGGTCGCGCGCGAGGCGCGCTCCTACAGGGAGAATCCGGCGGGCTTAGCGGGAGCTGATGTACTTCTCGCGGCGGATGTGCTGTACGGCCAGGCCGTGTTCCTTCAGGGCGGCGAAGGAGGCGTCGACCATGTTCGGGTTGCCGCACAGGTAGGCGATGTCTTCATCGGCCCTGGGCTCCAGTTCGGCCAGCATGTCCTGCACGTAGCCCAGGCGGTCGTGCGGGCGCGGGTTCGGGCGGGGGCCCCGGCTGAAGCAGGGGTGGAAGGTGAACCCCTCGTGCTTGCGGGCGAAGGCATCGAATTCCTCGCCATAGAGCAGTTCGGCCTCGTTGCGGGCGCCGTAGAGCAGCACCACCCGGCAGCCGCGGGAGGCCAGCAAGGTCTCGATCTGCGGCAGCATGGCCCGGTACGGGGTGACGCCGGTACCCGTGGCAATCAGGATGTAGCGCTTGTTCTGGTCGCCGTCCATCAGGCAGAACCGGCCATACGGCCCGCTGGCATCGATGGCCTGGCCGTGCTCCAGGCCGCCCAGGAGCTTCGTGGCAGCGCCGCCCTCGACGTAGCTCACGGCGATCTCGATGCGCTGGACAGGCGAGGAACCGTCGCCGATGGTGCCTACCGAATAGCTGCGCTTGGTCGGCTTGCCGTCGTCGTAGTTGAAATGCACCTGCAGGAACTGGCCCGGCACAAAGGACAGGGCCTGGCCGTCCACGCGCTCGAAGGACAGGTGCCGCACCGTCGGGGCAAGCATGAAACTATCGGCGAGGCGCAGCTGGAATTGTTCGGCCATGGAAAGTCTCTGTTGACGACCGGGAACAGGGGAGCCCGGCAAAGCCCGGTATAATAGGCGGCTTGGCATCCCGGCGCAGCCCATGACCACTCCCGCACTCCACGTCAAAGACCTCCGCAAGACCTACGGCAACGGGGTCGAGGCCCTCAAGGGCATCTCGCTCACTGTCCAGCCGGGCGACTTCTTCGCCCTGCTGGGACCCAACGGCGCCGGCAAGTCCACCCTGATCGGCATCCTGTCCTCCCTGGTGAACGCCACCTCCGGCGACGCCGAGATATTCGGCGTGTCGATCCACAAGCGCCGCAGCGACGCGATGCGCCTGATCGGCCTGGTGCCCCAGGAGATCAACTTCAACCAGTTCGAAAAGCCCTTCGACATCTGCGTGAACCAGGCCGGCTTCTACGGCATCGGCCGCGCGGAGGCCTCGGCACGCGCCGAGAAGTACCTGAAGGAGCTGCGCCTGTGGGACAAGGCGCACGAACAGGCCCGCACGCTCTCGGGCGGCATGAAGCGCCGCCTCATGATCGCCCGCGCGATGATGAACGAGCCGAAGCTGCTGATCCTCGACGAGCCCACGGCTGGCGTGGACATCGAGATCCGCCGTTCCATGTGGCAGTTCGTCAGCGGCATCAATGCCGCAGGCACCACGGTGATCCTCACCACGCATTACCTCGAGGAAGCCGAGCAGCTCTGCCGCAACATTGCCATCATCGACCAGGGTCGCATCGTGCAGAACACCACGATGAAGAGCCTGCTCTCCACGCTCGACGTCGAGACTTTCGTGCTCGATGTGAACGCCGTTCCGGGCACCCTGCCCACCCTGCCCGGCGTGACCCTGCGCACGCTGGACGACCACACCCTCGAAGCCGAAATGTCCCGCGCGCACGATCTCAACTCCCTGTTCGCCGCACTGTCCTCGCACGGCATCACCGTGACCTCGATGCGCAACAAGGCCAACCGCCTTGAGGAGCTGTTCGTGAGACTGGTGGAACACGGCCGGGAGAACGCGGCATGAGCGGCAACCACCTGATCGCCCTGGGCACCATCGTCCGCCGCGAAATCGTGCGCATCATGCGCATCTGGACGCAGACGCTGATTCCGCCCGCCATCACGATGACGCTGTACTTCGTCATCTTCGGCAAGCTCATCGGCAGCCGCATCGGGCAGATGCATGGCTTCACTTACATGCAGTACATCGTGCCGGGCCTGGTCATGATGAGCATCATCACGAACAGCTACGGCAATATCTCCTCGTCGTTCTTCGGCGCCAAGTTCGGTCGTTTCGTCGAGGAAATGCTGGTCTCGCCCATGCCCAACTGGGTGATGCTGCTGGGTTATGTCACCGGTGCCGTGGTGCGTGGCATGATCGTCGGCGCGCTGGTGCTGGTGATCGCCCTGTTCTTCACCGACCTGCACGTGGCGCATCCGCTCACCACGTTCTTCTCGGTGCTGCTCGGTGCCACCGTGTTCTCTCTGGCCGGCTTCGTCAACGCGGTGTTCGCCAAGAAGTTCGACGACATCGCCCTGGTGCCCACCTTCGTGCTCACCCCGCTCACCTACCTGGGCGGCGTGTTCTACTCGGTGGACCTGCTGAGCGAGCCCTGGCACAGCATCTCGCTGGTGAACCCCATTCTGTACATGGTCAACGCCTTCCGCTTCGGCGTGCTGGGCGTCAGCGACGTGCCCATCGTCACGGCCTTCGTGGTGATGCTGGTGTTCGTCGTCGGCCTGTCGGCCGTGGCGCTGCACCTGCTGAAGCGCGGCGTCGGCATGCGGTCGTAAAGCATATCCATGCGGGTCAACAAGTACATCAGCGAATCCGGGCTGTGCTCCCGCCGTGAGGCGGACGAACTGCTCGTGGCCGGTCGCGTCACCATCAACGACGAAGTCGTGGGCATGGGCGCCAAAGCGCTCGACGGCGACGTGGTGAAGGTGGACGGCGACGTCGTCGTCGCACGCACCATGGCGCCAGAGTCCGCAAAGAGCCGCGGCGTCTACATCGCGCTGAACAAACCGGTAGGCATCACCTGCACCACCGACACCACGGTCGACGGCAACATCGTCGACTTCGTGGACCATGCGCAGCGCATCTTCCCCATCGGCCGCCTCGACAAGGACTCCGAAGGCCTGATCCTGCTGACCAGCAACGGCGACATCGTCAACGAGATCCTGCGTGCGGAGAACCACCACGAGAAGGAATACCTCGTGGCGGTGAACAAGGCGGTTACCGATGAGTTCCTGACGGGCATGGCGCGTGGCGTGCGCATCCACGGCCAGATGACCAGGCCCTGCAAGGTACGCAAGATCGCCAAGTTTGGCTTTGCCATCACCCTGACCCAGGGGCTCAACCGGCAGATCCGTCTGATGGCGGCGGCCTTCGGCTACCGCGTCACGCAATTGCGGCGTGTGCGCATCATCAACATCAAGCTGGGCCACCTGAAGCCGGGGCAGTGGCGCAACCTGACCGAGAAGGAGCTGCAAGGCCTCCTTCCCGGCCGCACCCGCTGGTGATAACAACTACCCGCGCGCTGCCCTGGCGCGCGGGCACATCTTTGCGTACGGATTACTACCCAATGCAGAGATTACGGACAAAAGGACGTGGGTGACGGGGAGCGCGAGCGAAACCAGGATCCCCGGACACTCTCTTTCCTGAGCGGCTCCAGACTGGCCACCCTCTGGCGATGAAAGCGTGCGGAAGGAGCATCCAGCCTCTTTTCCGGATTGGCCGGCGCATAACGAACCCTCATCTTCTGTCCGCTGAAGTATTTCCGATCGAATGCGGTCAGCACGCTTGAGCAGGACAGACAGGGTTCCTGACTGATCCAGATGGAAAGATCTCCCCCCTTTGGCACCTTGCCCAGGACGAGATCCCTCTCGATCGTACGTGCCAACTTGAGCTCCGCATCGGCAACCCGGATATCGTGTCCGGGCGAATGCCAGAACGAGGACTCGACATCATCGAAGTTGACCCGGGCCATGCGAACATCTCGCGTTGTCTGATAGACAGAAAGATCCCCCTCGAAGTTCTTTACGACATCAGGGAGATCCGGCCCTGATTTAGCCACGTACGTATACGTCGCGACCTTTCCATCTTTCGTGGTAACCCGATATTCGGCAGTCGCGTAGGTTGCCGACTTGCCCTTGGCCGCTTGCTCCTTGATCGCTTTGTCATCGACCGGAAGCTGTCGCTCCCTGTTCATGTCGCGATAATTCAGCAGCACGTCCACATGTTCATCCACCGCTTTCCTCAGGGTATCCACGGCCACTTCATTGCCATCTCCAGTGGCTATTTCGGCTACGGTGAGTTCTGCCCTGGCCATACCTGGCATGGCCAGGGAAGCCAACAATGCAGTCATGGCAACGCCTGAAAAACGTCGTTCAAATCCATTCATGACCGCATCAGACCCCGCACATCCGTGTGTTGACCTTGTGATACATGTTCTTCACTGGCTTCGAGCGAATGAGGCCCTTGCTCCAGGCACGGATGCCGGTGGTGAAGTTAATGAACGAAGCAATCCCTGCAACTTCACTGATAATGGCCACGGGCATGAGCAGCTTGAGAATAACGGACTCCTTCTCATTGTCCGGGTAACGTTTGATGCCTGCCATCTGATCCTTCAACTGCCCCAGATACCATGCATAGGTGTCCTGGTCTGTCGCATCGACGAAGCATAATGCCCTCGTATCCCCCTCCATGCCCGAACCTGCAAATGCAGGGTTGTGAGCTCCCGATGGCAGACAGGGAAACCCGCCGAAATATCCCGTCTGGTCATGATAGGCCGCAGCCACTCGCGCCACGCGGAACTGGGCCGGCAGGTAATCGACATCCAGCGATGGCGAAACGCCTGGCCGGAAGTCGGTGATTTCCGCCTTCAGCAACCGCTGTAGATAGTCTCCGTCGTATTCATCGATCACATCCTGCGCTTCTAACGCCATGAATCGCTCAAGAACGTCGGCACGAAGATTGAATTCATCGTGCTTCTCCAATGGCACCCTATAAAGCTTGTCACGAAGGATCTGCGCGCCTACGGCATAGTTGGCCGCCAGCGCCGAATTATGGAACCCCGTATAACTTAAAGACTGGCGAAAAATATCTTCATCCACCGCGGCCTTTATCGCCTGCGCCGCAATGAACGGATCATAGGCCGCATATGAAGGACGCATATCGACATCCAGCCGAGGCCTCGCTTTCGTCAGGCCCATGCGCCTGGCATAGACATCCAGGCTTTCGTCGGCGCCATAACCAGCGCGACCCATGGCTTCCTTCCAGCTGGCATCCAGTTCGGATACATCCACGGATCGCATACTGCTATAGGGTGATCCAGGAGTAGTGAGAAGAAGCTTCCGCGCGTAATCCTCATCGAGAATTCCGGGGCTGTCTCCATCCTGGTCGATGGCACTTTGCATGAGATATTCGGGAAAGTCCCTGGCAGGCACCTCCCGCGAAGAAGCGCATGGCGAGACCACGGAAATGGCCAGCGCCATCCCATATATTCGTAGCGACATGGTGAACGTCCTTGTTGATTGTCAGGTAGAAGATGCAAGACACATCCTGGTGTCTTCGTCCTATGACACCACTACGACCGCCCATACGATATAGGGTGAGTCCCTACGGAATCGTAGGAAAGCGCCCAAGCCTGGACAGCTTACGGCAGGCATCCTGACAAAATCCTGCGTGAATCCTGCACGCGATCAGAAGATCTTCTCCACTGGCGCAGGCGCGACGATCCACGTCGCCGATGATTGGACAGCTGCCAAAATGGAGAGTCCGCCACCAGCTCATCGGATATCCCCCACTGATTGATGGTTGTCCTGACACCGTACGCCACCTCGAATGAAGAAATCACCCCCTTGCATGAAGAGCACACCGGCTGGCTTACCCACGCCCTCAGGCGCCCACCTTGGGGTAGCTCACCCGCGAGGATACCCTCTTCTATCGTGCGTAACGCCTTCACTTCAGCATCAATGACATGTCCGGCCTCGGGCACTGCAAGACGGCTTCCCTTCGCCGGACCAATGAGTGCAGGTCGCGATGCACCACCCGTGCCATAGAACGTCGACATATCTGCAATGGGAATATCCAGTATCTGGTTCGCCTCACGACCTGAAATGGCGTGGTAAACCACGGTCGTGGTCTTCCCATGTCGCACGTAGGTATATTCGAATCGCGCCACCGTTGCCGTCGACCAGCGATGGGCCAGACGGTCAAGATCGGCTGACGTCAGCATGCGCTCCGTATGCGTACTCACCATGCGCCCTGCTGCGTCCAGGTGATAATCGTACGATTCCCGGAGCATACCAACCGTGACCGCCTCGCGATCACTGAGGATATTGACGAAATCCACTGCATGCACGGGAAAACCTAAAAAAAAGGAGGCCAGGAAAACGAGAAGCCGTCCTCCCGGCCCATGGAAAAATCCTACCATCCTGGCAACGTAACCAGGATAAATATCCATCTTCACCAGATCCATGTGCGAATGTCGTTCCATGTGTCGCTCTCATTCCATATTCGAGAGGCGATCATAGCCACAGCCACGGTGCCGTCCAAAGCGCTTGAAAGTTCGGATCACGTATTTCACGCCTGGAAAAGACGGCCAATCCACCCCCACATGGATCTTCCATCACCTAATGAATGGTGACGCTACAGGAGCCTCCCGCGCCGCCCGGCGGGCGCCTGTCATGGATATCGTTACGCCTGACGACGTCGTACTTCATCGTATCGAAATAAGCCCATCGCCGCCGCATGAATTGCGAGGATGCTCTTCCGCCTCGGGCTTTAAGATAATTTACTGACACGTCGACTCCATACTGATCCGAAAAATCCTTGATGATCTTTTCGCACGAGTCGCACATCGGCATCGTGATGAACCCGACCAGCTTCCCCATCGGAGCGACCCGCCCCGCATCGATATCCCTTGAAAGCGTCCTCACCGCCTTGAGTTCCGCATCGTTCATATGGGGATTCCGGCCGGCGGTGTCCTCGCCACTGCGGGGAGACGGTGTAAATACACTGGGTTCGCCATGCATGGCCTTTGCATGCACCTCGATGCCGCTCTTCGGAAGAAACTCCTCATAAGGCCTGGCGTTGCGCCAGTCGCGCAGACCCAAGTGTGGCTCATCAAGCCCCGAGGAGGCGTAATATACCCTCGTCCGTTCGCGCCCTTCCTCGGTATACGTGTATTCGAATGATGCATAGGCATTGGAGACCATGCGCCTGGCAAATTCATTGAATGTGGCATAAGGCACCCTGGCCCCGTGCAGGGTGTCCATGTACCAGGTCGCTGCTGCGGTGGCGTGATAGGCGAAGCTGGCTTCGACGTGCGGGAGAACGATGCGATTATCATCGCGATCAAACTCTTTCTTTCGGATTTCGTTTGCACTCAGTGATGCGGAAACACAAAGTGCGATTATCGAGATGAGGCATGTCTTCATCATGGCGAATTTTCCTTTTCACAGAGGAGCTGGCTGACCCTGTCGGTGTATTTCTGAGTACTTGACACCTCTGAATCGGGATTGGCTGCACGGAAGGCCACCAGCGATTCAACCACCTCAATGGACGACGCCTCCGTCAGTGTTTTCCCGCTATGTGTACCGATCCACAGAGGACGGATATGACGCACATGACGGGCAACCCTCTCTGCGGGTCGGGTCGCGAAGTTCGTGACGAGCGGATCGACCTGGGCATGCAGAACCTCAAGGAACCACCGGTAGGTGGCCCGGTCGGTTGCGTCGACGAGGCAGAGAAAGCGCGTTTTCTCGACGGGGGATTCTGCTGCCACACCGGGACGATGCTGCCCTTCCTGCGTGCAGGGATCGGTAGCTGCCGTATATCCCAGCATATCCCGGTAAGCGGCAGCGACACGCGCCACTCTCAATGCAGCAGGCAGCGAACGCTTGCCGTAAATGGATGCACTGATGCCCGCCCAGTCGGACAACTCACCCTCGAGCATGCGCACGAGATATACCAGATCGAATTCGTCGATCTCCGCCAGGGCATGCGCTCCCATCACGCGATCCACGACATCCTTGCGCAGCCCCGCATCGGACCATTCCGATGGATCGACGCATGCCAGCTTGTCGCGAATGATCTGGAGTGCCACCGCTACGTTAGCTGCTACGGCATAGGACGGCTCGCCCACCAGGTGTAGCACCTGGCGAAAGATATCCGCCGAAACGCCAGCCTTCATGAGATTCGCTTCCACCCGCGGACTACCGACCATCGGCGCATAGCCGTCAACCAGATGCCCACCCATGCGCGCCTTGGTGAGACCGAGATCCCAGGCCACCACGCGCGTCGCCACGGCACGACTCATCATCGTGTTGGATACCGCCAGGGCATTGAAGGCACTTCGCCATGCGCTGCCGCGAAATGCCGCCGGGGTGGGGCGTAGCGCTGAGTAGATCGAATTCGAATCATTGAGCATGCCGGCAACGAACAATCCGTCCGACCCCAGTTCGTCGGCCGCCTCGATACCGTTGACGCGCGCATCGAGCCACGCTTGCAGCAGATCCCCGCTGGCCGGTGGTGGCATCGTGAGTACGGCGGTATCGGCGAGGGCCGGGAACGCCGCCAGGCCGCTTGCCAGCGTCATGCACAGCAGCGTGCACGCGCCCTTGCGACGTGACCTTCCTTGCTTCATCTGAAGCCTCCTTGTTGAATGAATCGGCAGTGGCCATCGCAGGCGGCAACCTGCCCCCTTTGAAAACCACGTGCCATTGAAGTGCATACCGA
This sequence comes from Luteibacter anthropi, assembly GCF_023699965.1. Taxonomy (NCBI): domain Bacteria; kingdom Pseudomonadati; phylum Pseudomonadota; class Gammaproteobacteria; order Lysobacterales; family Rhodanobacteraceae; genus Luteibacter; species Luteibacter anthropi. Next base: position 2,068,628 of record NZ_CP077072.1, on the reverse strand, counting down.
TTCACGGCGGCATCCGGAAATCTCCCGGTGCGAGGCCTGCCTTCGCCCTCATCCTGTGGGCGCTTCCCCCTTGCGCGGGCCCGTCAGGTACCCCGGGGCTTCGCGCGATGGGTCGCCGTTGCAGTCCAGGGGTCATCAGGCCATGGATGCTTGGGATACCGCCCTTTCAGCTCTTTTTTTACCTCGGGATAGGTCCGGTCCCAGAAGCCGCGCAGGTCCTGCGTTACCTGGATCGGACGTCCGGCGGGCGAAAGCAGATGAAGCATCACGGGAATGCGTCCATCGCCGACACGGGGCGTTTCCGCCAGGCCGAACAACTCCTGCAGTTTCACGGCAAGCACCGGCGGCGCTGCCGGATCATCATCGCGTACCCCATATTCCAGCCGGCGCGTCATGCCACTGGGCACTACAAGTTCCTCGGGCGCATGAGCATCCAGCGCGCGTCGCTGTTCGTAATCGAGCATGACCGACAGGGCTTCGCTCAGGTCTGCCGGCTGAATCGCTTCAAGCCGGCGCTTGCCCGACAGATAGGGAGACAACCAGCTTTCGAGTGTCTTGAGCAGCGCTTCATCACCCACGTCGGGCAAGTCGATTTCGGGACGCCATGCACGAAGCGCCCCGATGCGCGTGCGCAATCGTCTGGCATGGTCGCTCCACGGAAGGCAGTCGATGCCTCGCGCACGAATGGCCGTGAGCAGTGCCGGCAACGCATCGTTGCCGCTTACCGGCACGGCTTTGTGTGAAACGACCAGCGCATCGAAGCGGCGTTCTTCGAAGGCCTCGGCGATATCACGCGCGTCGTCCCAGCGAAGGATGCGCTCGGTCACGAAGCGATCCGGATAATCGCGTTCCAGTACGTCGGGGTCGATGGGTGCTGCGGAAAATACCAGGCTGTCGCGGGCATCCAGCCTCAGGTCGAGAATCACCAGCCAGGGTTCGCCACGCAGCTCGCTGTTCTCGTGCAGGCGTGCCCCACGGCCATTGGCCAGCTGGTATCGCAACGGCTGTGCATCGTCACGACGGGCGACGCGGTCGGGATAGGCATGAACCAGAAGGTCACCGATGCTGCGGCTATCGGGTACGCCGCTGGCGGCGCTACGTACGTCGAGGCGGCGGCGCCATCCGGCCGACGCCTTCTCAATGGCCGCAAGTGCTCCGATATCTGCCGATCCGGCGCGAGCCGCACGAGCACCGCCGTCACGCCACAGATGAAGCGCATGCAGGCGTTGGCGGAAGTCGTCGCTGCGCGCCGCATCGCCGCGCATCGGTGAACGGGCTTCGGTCAGGGCGAGCAGGTCGGCGACAAGCGCCCGCGACTCCCTTGGCGACCGCAGGGCCGCCGCTGCGAGCCGGGGTGTCGCGCCCAGTGCCAGCATGTCGCGTCCCAGTGCCGTGATGGCGCCGTCGTCGGCAAGAGCGCCCAGGCGACGGAGCAAGTCACGCGCCTGCCCCATAGCTCCCGCTGGCGGGGCGTCGAGCCAGGGAAGATCGTCACTTCCCCATCCGGCCAGTTCCAGGGCAAGACCTGACAGTTCGGCCTGTTCGATTTCGGCGGTACGCGAGGCATCCAGGCGACGGCTCTGCGGCCACAGGCGATAGGCGCGCCCTTCCGCCACGCGCCCTGCGCGTCCCGCACGCTGGTCAGCCGAGGCCTGCGAAATCATCACGGTTTCCAGCCGCGTGAAACCGGAAGACGGATCGAAACGTGGTTCGCGCGCCAGCCCGCTGTCGATTACGACACGAATCCCTGGCAGCGTCACACTGGATTCCGCGATATTCGTTGCCAGCACGACCCGCCGGGTCCCCGGATCGGCCGGAGCGAGGGCGAGCTGCTGGTCGGCCAGTGAGAGCTCACCATGCAGGGCCACCGTTTCGACATCGTCGCCCAGACGATCGAGCACGCTTCGCACCCGTTCGATTTCACGCCGGCCCGGCAGGAAAGCCAGGATGTCACCTTCATTCTCACGAAGCGCCTGCATCACCGTACGCGAAAGATGCTGCTCGATGCCCTCCTGCGTACGTGCGGGAGGATGGACGATATCCACGGGAAAGCTCCGACCTGCACTGGTCAGCCTCGGCGCACCCAGCCATTGCGAAATGCGCTCGCCATCCAGCGTCGCCGACATGATGACGATACGCAGGTCGGGGCGCAGCGCAGCCTGCACATCGAGCGCCAATGCGGCTCCCAGATCGCCCGCGAGGTGGCGCTCGTGAAATTCGTCGAAGAGGATCGCACCCACGCCTTCCAGCGAGGGGTCGTCCTGGATCATCCGGCCGAGGATGCCTTCGGTGACCACTTCGATGCGTGTCCGTGGACCCGTGCGGGATTCGAACCGGATCCGGTAGCCCACGGTTTCGCCCACCTCTTCGCCACACTGTCGTGCCATGAACGACGCCGCAGCGCGGGCTGCGATACGGCGTGGTTCCAGCATGAGGATGCGCAGGCCGGCCAGCCACGGTGCGTCCAGCAACGCCAGCGGCACCTGGGTGGTCTTGCCGGCGCCGGGAGGGGCTTCGAGGACAAGCCGGGGGTGCCTGTCCAGCGAATCGAGGATGTCCGGAAGCAGGGGCGTGATGGGAAAGTTGTCGGGCATACCCTGCATATAGTACGCAAGCACTCGTCCGAACGCCCCTTGCCTGAAGCCCTCCGGCATGCGCATCACGTATCGTCGGGGTCGTCCTGCACTTCGGGCTCCAGGCAGGCCACCGGCTCCGGCACCTGATCCATGACGGCGCCCTCCCTGTTCAGCACGTTGATCTGGCCCCCATTGACCGATACGTGGATCGTATTGAGGTGTTGCAGGCGCTGACGGTGAAAGATCGTATAGGCCGCACTACCGTGATCGAGGTAGGCCACATGCACCCGGATGTTCTGACTATCTGACAAGGCCTGCAAAGCCGCCTCGCAGGAGGGACATGGCTCCTGACTGACGTACCCTGCCAGATAGCCCCCCGCCGGTACACGTCCATTGAGGATATCGCGCTCGATCGCTCGTGCAATCTTGAGCTCGGCATCCCGTTTCGCTGCTTCAGCGTGTTTTTTTCCAGCCACGGGACGCGGGGTCACTCGACTACCCGTTGCCGCCGGCCGGTCCCAGGCAATCACATCAGGGCCGCGTGAGTCGAAGAAGGACCGATACCGCCTTACCGGAGTGATATCACCCAGGCCCAGTGACGGATCGTTGCGTCCGGAACGGGCATGGTACACCCGGCGGTAATTCTCGCCGTCGAGCTGATACTGATAGGTGAAGCTGGCAAACGTTGCTGTCTCGAACTGTCTCGAAAAGCCCGAGAATTCCGCGGTATTCACATGTCGCCCTTCGAGGGCGGCGGCATACCATAGCCCGGCCGGCCCGGCATGCTGGGTGAACGAGGCAAGTACCCGCGCGATGATGGTTCCCCGGGGGTCTTCTTCGATCTTGCGCTTCAATACTGGGTGGGAAGACGCACCTACCGCTACGAGCAGCGACAACGCAATCAACGAGCGTGCCCATTTCATCAGATGCATCTTCATCGCGTCGCACTCCTGCAGATCAACAGATTGGCTCGCTCAACAAGCCGGTAGAAGTCCATATCCGTATCCCGCGCGGGGTCGCCCTGCGCGGCCATCTGCGCTTCGACGACCTCGGCATGATTCGACCAGTCGAGCGCCTGCGTGGCGAATGCACCGGCCCACGCCGGCTTGATGTCGGCAAAGGCATCCACGATGCGCCCGGCCGACGCCATGTCGTAAACCGAGATGTATTCCCTGGGTGGCACGGCCAGCTGGGCCTTGCGTTTTTCGCGGTACCAGCGATACACCGCGCGGTCGTTTGCATCGGTGAAGCAGATCGGTTTGTCCAGCTGTTCGGGAATGGTGCCGGCGTGACTCATATCCCGCTGACTATCCGGCTGACAGGCAAGGTAACCTTCCTGCGTCGAGGCATAAGCCGCCGCGACGCGTGCAATGCGCAGCGGCGTGGGTATCTCCCGATAGCCGAAGGCATTCAAACGCCCTGCCCGCCATGTGGAGAGTTCACCGCGCAGAATGTCGGCAAGATAGGCAAGATCAGCGTCCGTCATGTCGCGAAGTGACGTAGCCCGTTCAAAGCGAAGCAATACATCGTCGTAGACACCCATTTCGAATCGATCCACGGCATCAGTTGCCTCCACCCATTCGTGAAGGATCTGCACTGCCACGGCCAGTTCCGCATTGATCGTGTAGAGATTGTTATTGCCGATGTCGTATGCCTTCTGGAAATAACGGGTCATGACACCAGCCTTGGTGTAGTTGGCCTTCACTACCGGCGCGTGGCCACCAGTCTCTATCGAGTGCTGCGTGACGGGCGCCTGGTATCCCGCCAGGGCCTTGTCCAGACCGAGATCCCAGGCCATGGCCTTTGCCGTCCGGGAGCGAGCGCGAGGGAAAACGTCTTCGGCACCCGATATGTCGTCACCGTTCGAGGTGAACATCCTCGGGTGAAGATCGCTGTAGATCGATCCGGGTGTTTCCAGGAATTCACCTTCCCAGACGCTGTCATCCTGAAACGGCCAGAAGTTTCCCAGGTCGGTGGGACTAAGGCGTTTCATGCTGTTCCGCACCCAGGCCCCGTACAAGTCACCCTGCTGGTTATTTGTGTGAAACCGGCCTGCCGGTGTTGCATCCGTGATCACGGGCATCGCGCATAGCACGATGCCCGTCATAATCGCGCCGTATCGAAGAATCAAGCCTCGTCGATTCATTCCATTACCTCGTTCGTGAGATGAGGCATTGGACATCAGTGCGATCGAGCTACCTATCGGCAATCAGCATGGGTCTTCCTGGCGGATGCCACATGTTTCTGTAAGCCATACGCAGGGATTTCGCGGCATCGCAGTCGATGCCTCAGCCCTCGCCCACCGCACTGGCCGCCTCCGCCGTTCGCACCGGATCAAAAGGCTTCAGTGAACGGAACGTGCGGCGATAATCATCCGACACCCTCCTGGCATCTTCCCCGCTGGCGATGACACGCGGCGTGATCAGCACGAGAAGCTCCGTACGCAGGCCTTCCTTCGAATGCTCTCCGAAAAGCCTGCCCAGGATCGGAATGCGCGACAGCCCCGGTACGGCGCTCTCCTGGGTGGTGTCCATGTCGCGGATGAGGCCACCGAGCAACACGGTCTGTCCGCTCTGCACCGCAACCTGGGTGTTGAGCTTGCGCTTCACGATAGGGAGGTTCGGCCCCGCTCCATCGGGATCCGCACGACTGACTTCCTGCACCACGTCCAGATACACCAGGCCGCCAGGGTTGACCCTGGGCCGCACCTCCAGGATGACGCCGGTATCTTTGTATTCGACCTGTCCGACCGGGTTGCCATTGCCCGCGCCGGTATTCACGTAGGTCTGCGTGACCGGAATCTGGTCGCCGACCTGGATCTTCGCCTTGCGGTTGTTCACCACGACCAGGGATGGCGCGGAAAGTATCTTGGTATTGGTGTTCTGCTCCATGGCACGCAAGGCGACCTGAAGCTCGGAGTTCACGAACGAATAAAAGAACGTGTCGGGCCGCAGTGCATCCTTGGTCGCCCGCCCCAGGGCCCATTGTTGCTGGTTGCCTGGCTGAGCCACCTCTCCGTTGCCGCCGGCCAGACCTTCGAGGTACCACTGCACGCCGAAACGGAAGTTGTCGCGCAGGGTGACTTCCAGGATGCGCGTCTCGATCTGCACTTGCAGTGGCACGGCATCCAGGCGTTCGATCGCCTGGCGGATCTGCGCCCATTGCGACGGCCGCGCATGAATCATCAACTGGTTGTTTGCATCGACCGCCGTAACACGCAGTCCCATCGCCTTGCCACTGTTGCCGTGCGATGACGTGATGCCAGAGTCTGCCGCTTCCGGCGGCCGGAAGAAATCCGCATCGCTGTCACCACCCGACGCGGCCATATCTTCCGTCGTGCCACCGCCTTCCAGGTTCCCCGATGCCAGTCCTGGTACGACCATGGAGCCGCCGCCTGTATCACCAGCAACGGATGCACCGAAGATGTTCCCAACGTAGCGGGCCAGGTCCGATGCCAGAAGATTGCGCACGTCGTAGACGAACAATCTGGGTTCGCTACCGCCACCGTGATCAATGCGGGCGATCCAGTCACCCACCTGATCGAGGAATTCGGGTCGCATGGCAATGGCCACGATGGCATTGGTCCGCTCGATGGGAATGAAACGCACCAGGCCAGCAACCGGGGCCCCGCTTTTCTGCCCGAAGACCGATTCCAGCGCGGGCATCACCTCGCCGACGCCCGCGTTGTCCAGACTGAAGACTCCGACGGACATACCGGCGACCCAGTCGACGTCGAACGTATCGATGGTGTCGCTGTAATTGGCCAGCTGATCCGGTGTGCCCGCAAGCACCAGGACGTTGCGGGCGGGGTCGGTAAGCAGTATGGATTCGGGCGTGACGAAGGGTTGCAGCAGCTTGGTCATTTCCGCGGCGGCTACGTAACGCAACGGATAGAGTCGCGCTCCCATGCCCGCACGTGGCGAGGCCGCCTTCAGGCGGGGCACCACTTGTCCCATGACCGCGTGCGACGCGGGCAGGATGGCATAGCGACCTTTCTCGTTGACCAGGGCGTTGCCGGTCCACGACAGCAGCGTCTCCAGGATCGGCAGCACTTCGTCCTTGCGCACGGGCTTGGCCGTTGAAAACGACACCGACCCCATGACGCCGGGTGCAATGGAATAGTTGGCGTCCAGCAGATCACCAAGGATCGCCTTCACCACGGCTTCCACCGGCTGATTCTCGAAATTGAGAGTTACCGCACCGGTGCCCTTGGCATCCGGGCGAGGCGTCTCCAGCGCGCGGGGGGCGATGAAGCGGCCGGTGCCTCTCAATGCAGCGACCGTCTCGCTGTCCTTCGCCGCCGTCATGCCGGCATCGCTATCCCTCAGTGGCAGGGAGGCCGGAGCGGGACGCTCCGTGCCGGCAAGGGCTTCGCGCTCCAGCCTTCCGTCGGAAGGACGGGGCGAATGGGGTGCGCAGGCGGCCGTCAATGCGGCCGCGAGCACGGCCACACCGAGGGTGCGACATTGCATGGCTTACTCCTTTGTCATCCATGACGGCGCTTGCGCGCCGTTACTGCGTGTCCTGGCTCTGCTGGTGTTGCTGTTGTTCGGCACGACGGCGCTGGACCGCCTGCTTGAGTGCTTCGATACGAGCCTGCTGCAAGGCCTGGTCGTCCTGACGAGGCGGCGCGGAGCGTGTGCCCGATGCCGCCGGCTGCGGCGGCACGGGTCCGGCGATACCCGAGGCGGGCTGTTGTTCGATATGGATGCCGTTGCCCTGCTGCGGAGACGACGGGCGCGGCGGCATCGGCGGCTGACCCGGCGGCGGCACCGCTCCCTTCTGGCCCTGCGCATTGGCGAGCGGGTCGGGAGCGGCTACCTTCAGGTTCAGTTCGCGGTGATCACCGCCGTTGTCGAATACCGCGCTGCGTGGCTTGAGCGTGGCAAGCGTCCAGTGGCCATCGCCCAGGGGCGAGCCTTCCTTGACGCGTACAGTCACATCCTTGCCCTTGTCGTGCAGCAAGGCGATGCGCAAGCCGGCGGTCATGATGATGCCGGTGAGTTCCAGGTCGCCGATGTTGCTCGACGAGTCGTCACCATCCGCGGCCGCGACCGGCTTGCGGTCGGACATGAACAGCGGACGTTGCCAGACTTCGACAAACTGGGCGATGGGTGCGGGCGTCGGTAGGGCCGCCGCACGCATGGGCGGCAGGCCTTCCGGCGGTGCGGGATCATCCCAGTGCACGCCACGCCCCACGCCCATGGCAAAAATACCGCATACAACGGCAAGCGCGATGGCCACGCCGCCGAGCACAGGCGTCAGACGTCGTTGATCCGCTGCGTTCATGACGCCGCCTTCGCCGCACGCGCGGCATGGATATAGCCCGAAACCGTGAACTGTACTTCCATCGGTGCTGCACCACCCGCGCGTGCAGCAACAGGATTGCGATAGATGCTGAAGTCTTCGATGAACAGGTAAGGCGTGGCTTCCTCGATGTCGTGCAGCACGGCCGTCATGGGCTGCATCTGGCAGCGCAGGCTGATGTTGACCGTGACCTTGCGATACGGCTCACCCGCTTTTTCCTGGCTGGGCACGGGCATCTTCTGTACGACATCGCAGGCACCATTCTCGTGATGCGCCGCGGCCACATCGACAATGCGCTGCATGAGTCCCGCAGCGGCAGCATTGGTGTCGTCGCCGGCAAGAAATGCGTCGCTGCTCGATTGCCCCTGCTCCAGTGAGGCAAGCCGCTTTTCAAGCTGGGGGCGTTCGGCGATGGCGGCGGCGAACCGGCGCTGGGTATCGCGCAGATCGTTCATTTCATCGGCGATGGCCAGCTGTGGCGCGACGAACCACCAGTGCACCAACGCAAAGTAGCCCACGACGATGACGACGATGAGCAGCAGGATCGCGGCAATCCGCGATTCATTGGGCTTCATGCGCACCGGCGGTCTCCTTGTCCGTGGTGGAAGGCGCGTTGGCAACCGGAGCCTTCGCCGGGGCTGCCGCTGATGCATCCGGGTGCGGAGTTCCTGTCGACGGAACCCCCTGCGTGGATGAGGCCGGCGATTTCGTCGGCCCGGCAGGCGGCGCCGGATGCGGAGTACCGGGCACAGGAACCGGCTGCGCAGGAGCCACCTTCGCGGCGTCGTTTTTCGCCGGTACGACCCTGGCCGACGTCGACGCTCCGGCCGGTGCGCTGGCCGCCTTCGCAGGCGCACTCGTTGCCTTGGCAGGTGCCGCCTTCGTTGCCGGACGGGCCGGTGCACCCGGCTTCGGCATCAAGGCTTTCGCCTGCATGTAGAAGCGCTCCTTGCCCGAGGTGGGATCGGTCTGGATGGTGCCCTGGAAGCTCGGCTCACCAATGGTGGCCGCCCCCTTCAGTGCGTCGATGAGGCGCGCGGCCTGCGGGCTTTGTCCCTGGAAGCCGATCTGGCCGGAGGCGTTGACCGTGAAGCGCTCGAGCCAGGTGTCGTCCGGGAGTCGCTGGGTAAGTTCGGCGAGGATAGGCAGGATGGACGGGGATTCCGTCTTGCGGCGGGCGAGGAAACCCGATGCCCCGGCGCTTTCCGTCAGGCGCTGCCGCAGGCCCTTCACGCGCTGCGCGTCGGTGCGCAGCGACTCGACGTCGGAACGCATGGATTCCAGCGCAGCGTTGCGGTTATGCAACCAGGTCGCCATGGCGCCGAACAGCAGCACGACGATGGCGACGATGAGCGCCGTATTCAGTCGTTTGCGGCGGTCGGCGCGTCGCGGGGTGCGCGCCGGTGGCAGCAGGTCGATGCCGGTAAGACCATGGCCTTGCGGTACGTCGACGCGATCCGGCGAGATGCCGAGTGCAGCCAGTTCGTCGAGCTGGGCATCGAGCGACTGGCGCGGCGTGGCGGCAAGCTCTGCGACGAAGCGACCTTCCGGCCCCGGCTCGCCGAGTTCGCGCACGCCGAAGTGGATATCTTCCGCACGGAAGGGCGTCTGCCGGTCGAGATCGTAGCCCACGACCTGACGGAGATTGTCGCGCGCGGCCACCGGCAGCACGAGCCGCCGCCGCAGTACCTGGCCTGCCGGAAGTACAAGGGCGATGCGTCGATCCGCAGGATCGGCCTCGGCCAGCGCACGCGATAGCACCGCCTGCCTGTGTTCGGCACCGTCGATATCGTCCGCCGCGGCCAGGGGCAGTGAATCGCCTACGCGACGCAGCGACCAGGCGTCGTCCTTGCGTTCGATGACGTACCAGCGCTGGCCGCCGGCAAAGGCATGACGCCAGCGCACGGGCACCAGTGCCGACAGTTCGCTTCCCCACCAGCGGAAGAAGCCGGGCAACGCGCTGCCTCGCCACGCACGGCGCAGGCGTTCAAGCTGCAGTTGTGAAGCGTCCTGCAGGGCGGTCATTCTGCATCTCCTTCGCGCCAACGCAGTATTGCGTAGGGCTGGTTTCCCGATCTTATCCCACGTAACCGGATCGTTGATGTAAGGGAACTTCTCGTTCCGTCTTCAAGGATCGCTTCTGCACGTATCGTGTGCGTGACACCGTTGCCTCCGGACACCGCCGCCCCGTTTGCCTGCGCGCGCTGCGACAGGATCGCCTGCGCACCGGCCGGCCCCAGGCCCGGAATGGCGGCCAGCGCCAGCGGCGGCGCATGCTCGGTATTGGGCCGCTCGCGGCCCGACCAGATCGTGAGCACGGGTGCAATCTTCGTCCACAGTGCCGGGTCCATGCCAAGCACCATGCGCCCCTCTTCCACGGTGGCGAACGGACCGTTACGCGGACCATACCCGAGGCCAGCCGCGTCGTATTGCGCTTTTTTCGCACCGTTGGGCGACGCGGCATCGCCGGGCCGGCGCCAGTCCTGGATGGCGGACGACAGGCGCTTGGCCTGGTCGTCGTTGCTGCCCGCCGCCTTGAACAGGCCGGTGAGCACGTCGTCGGAAGCGGCATTGAGATCGATCTTTCCGTCTTCGTCGGTGATCGTGATGCTGACTTTCGCGTCGTCGAAGGCAAAAGCGTAGACGCGGCCATCGGCGATCCAGCGCGAATCGATGTCGGGGCTCTGCAACCCGGCCACGGCACGCACCAGGCCCGCCTCGGCGGCGTAGTGCGCCCGCGCCTGCGAGAACTGGTAGCGCGCCTGCAGGCCTTCCGTGCGTGCCAGCGCGGCGAAGCCACCGAGCATGATCGCCAGCAGCGTGCATCCCCACAGGACGATGAGCAGGGCCACGCCCTTGTGCCGGCGCCAGTTCATCGCAGTGCCTGTCCGCGCGAGCGCGACGAGAAGAAACCATTTCGCGATGCCGAGGGGTCGATCCGGATGGGTGCCACGAAATCGGGGAAGACCACGCCACCATCGACGTCGAGCTTCACCCGGACCATGGACGGCGTACGGCGGTTGTCCTTCCACTCATCGATCCAGTCCGTGGGCCGGTTCTGTTCGTCGAGGCCACGATAGGAGAAACCGCCCTTTGCGATACCCCGGAGCAGGATTTCGGGATCGCCCAGAGGCTTGGGATCGTCGCCATCGGGCGGCAGCAACGAAAGGGTGACTTCAAGGCGCTGACGGCCGCGCTGACTGTGATCGTCATCGTCGTCTACCAGCTTCATCGTGATGAGCTGCGCTCCCATGCGCGAGAGATAGCCGGGCAAGGGCGCCACGAAACGAAGGGTGTGTGCGTCACCGGTAAAAATGAGAGGATCGCCATCATCGGTTTCGCCGAACGGAATGACCAGCGCCTGGGCCAGTTCGTCGCGCATGAAAGTCTGCGCCGAACGGATTTCGTCCATGCGCTGGATGGCATCGTCACCGCTGCGCACGATGCGCGTCGCGGTGCTGATGCCGGAATAGACGCCGAGCAGCACGATAGAAAGAAGCGCCAGCGCTGCCAGCACCTCCATCAGGCTGAAGCCCCGCTCGACGGACTTCATCCGCCACCTCCGGCCGAGCCCATGCGCAGCGTGGAGAAACGCGCATGGCGCTCGTCACCGTCGCGGCCCCAGATCACGTCGAGGTCGAGGCGATAGATGGGACTGGCCGCGCCGTCGGCTGCCGGCTTGATGTCCGGCGGCTGGTAGCGCGATACATCGAGACGCCAGCGATACATGTCGTCGAAGCGGCCTTCCGTTTCGCCCTCCTGCACCGGATCGAGCACGAAGGCGCCATCGAGCAGGCTTCGTGCCCGCAATGCCGCCTGGGTGCGCTCGTTGGCTCGCGCCGTGAGACTCAGCGAACTGCCGGCCACCTGCATCAACGCAGCAAACGCAATGGCAAGAACAGCGATGGCGGCGATCACTTCCAGCAGGCTGAAGCCCTTCTGCCGCGATACGTTCCCCCGGATTCCCGTCGGCGCCGTGAAGCCGGCTCTCATCGGGTATCCACCACACTCACCGCACCGGTGAGCCATGCCACGTTGACGTGCCACTCGCGCTGTCCGCGCTTGAGCGTGACGCGGCCACCCGTGGAGCTTCCGTCAGGGAAGAAGCGGATGCGACCGGTGGTGGCATTGGCCTGGTCTTCGCGAGCGCTGGTGATCGATACGCGCATGTCCCTGGGCAGGCGCACATCACTCTTGCCAGGCGGCCGATAGGTTGCTGCCGACGTATCGACTTCAAGGGCAAGGCTCTGCCCGCGCACGATCGACTGCGCACGCGTCCAGCGCAGGGCCGCGGCCAGTTCGCCGCTGGCAGCATTCACGCGCGCGCTCGCCAGCCCCTGGCTGATCGGGATCGAGACAGCCGCCGCGGCGATCCCGATCAACAGGATCACGGCCAGCATCTCGAACAGCGTGAAACCGCGCGTACGCATGGCCGTGCGTCCTGCCTCCGAGGTTACTGCCAGTTGCCGACGTCGGCGGAATAGCCGTCGCCGCCAGCCTTGCCGTCCTGTCCGTAGAAGACGAGGTCGAAGTTGCCGTGCTCACCCGGGTAGCGGTAGCCGAACGCGTGGCCCCACGGATCCTTCAGGTCGGATTCCTTGGCGTAGGGACCCTGCCAGTTGGATGCATCGGCCGGCTTGGAAACCAGGTCGGCCAGCTCGTGCGGCGGCGTGCCGTTGTCGAGGGCGTAGTTTTCGACCTTCTGGCTGAGCGTGGTGAGCTGGGCCTTGCCCGCACCGTACTTGCCCTTGTCGACGTTCTTGCCGACCTGGGTGACCACGATGGCGCCGATGATGCCGATCAGCACGATCACGGCGAGCATTTCCAGCAGCGTGAAGCCGCGGGCGTGGCTGTGTCGGAGGGTACGTGTCGTACGCATGGGCAAGCTCTCCTTGGAACGGTTTGATCAGTTGATATTGCTGGTGAGGCTGAGCAGCGGCAGAAGGATCGCCGCCATGATGAAGGCCACCATCACGGTCATGACGATGGTGAGCGTCGGTACCAGCGCCGCCAGCAGGCGGTCGATGGCACGCTTGGCTTCCACGTCGAACGTGTCGGCAACCTTGAGAAGCATGGTATCGAGGGCACCGGCTTCCTCGCCTACCTGGATCATCTGCAGCGCGAGGCGCGGAAAGCGTTCTGTCTGGCCGAGTGCGCTACCCAGGCCGGTACCGCCCTTCACCCGGTCGGCTGCCTGTTCCAGCGCCTGGTCGAGCGCGCGGTTGCCGGTGACCTGGCGGGCAATGGACAGCGACGAAAGCAATGGCACGCCGTTCTTCAGCAGGGTACCCAGGGTGCGTGCGATACGCGCGGTTTCCACCTTGAGCAGCAGCGGACCCGCCACCCGCATCGTCAGCAGGCGGCTGTGGAAAGCCAGCTTGCGCTCCGGATCGCGCAGGCGCAGGTTGAACAGGGCGCCGAACACGATGATCACCAGCGCCAGCGCCCACCACCAGTCGCCGATGACCGTACCCATGGCGAGCACGACCTTGGTGATGAGCGGAATCGGCACCTGCATGTCGGCGAAGATCGGCACGAACTGCGGCACGACGTAGGCAAGCAGCAGCACGAGCGAACCGAGCACGCCCACCATGAGGAAAGCCGGGTAGATCAGCGCATTGATGATGCTGCCGCGCAGCGCCTGCGAGCGTTCCAGGTAATCGGCCAGGCGACGCAGGGTGTCGTCCAGCGAACCACCGGCCTCGCCCGCGCGCACCAGGCTGATGTACAGACGTGGGAAGACGCCGTTCTCTTCGTCCAGCGCAGTCGAAAGCGTGGTACCGCCACGCACCCGGTCGCGGATGCGTTCGACGAGATTCTTGGCACGCTCGCCTTCCGGCAGGTCGAGCAGGATGCCCAGCGCACGATCCAGCGGCTGGCCGGCCCCCAGCAGCGTGGCGAGCTGATGGGTGAACTGGGCCAGCTGGTCACCGGTGAACGGCCCCTTGCGGAACAGCGCCGCAAGTCCACCACCGGAGGATTCACCGTCTGCCGGTGCCGCCTCCAGTGGCGTGTGCCCCTGGTCTTGCAGGCGTGCGACCACATCCTCGACGGAGGCGGCTTCCATGCGTCCGGTGAGCACCTCGCCCACGGCGCTGATCGCTCGATAGCGGAACTGGCTCATGTCAAGAGTCCTGCGTGACGCGCAGGACTTCCTCGATGGTGGTGATACCCATCACGGCCTTGGCCAGGCCGTCCTCGTACATCGTGCGCATGCCCTCGGCACGCGCCTGACGTTCGATCTCGCCGGCATCCGCACGCTGCATGACGAGCCTGCGCAGCGGATCACTCATCACCAGGAATTCCATGATGGCTCGCCGACCGCGGTAACCCGTGGGATTGATGGCGCTGGTGCCCGGCTTCCACAGCCGGATGGGCCGCTCGTCGGTGTACTTGTCGAGCTGGAACTGTTCGATCACCTCGGGCATGGCCTCGTAGGGGATGGCCGTTTCCGGATCGAGGCGGCGCACGAGGCGCTGGGCCAGGATGCCGTTGACGGTGGAACCGAGCAGGTAATCTTCCACGCCCATGTCGAGCAGGCGGGTGATACCACCTGCCGCGCTGTTCGTGTGCAGGGTGGACAACACCAGGTGGCCGGTGAGCGCGGACTGGATCGCGATGCGGCAGGTTTCCAGGTCGCGCATTTCGCCGATCATGATGACGTCCGGATCCTGGCGGACGATCGAGCGCAGGGCGCCGGTGAAATCGAGGCCAATCTGCGGCTTGACCTGGATCTGGTTGATGCCCTCGATCTGGTATTCCACCGGATCTTCGACGGTGATGATCTTCACGTCGGGCGTGTTGATCTGCGACAGGGCCGTGTAAAGCGTGGTGGTTTTACCCGAACCGGTAGGACCGGTGACCAGCAAAATGCCGTGTGGTCGGTCCAGCACTTCGACGAAGCGGTCGCGGAAGTTGTCGGTGAAACCCAGCGATTCGAAGTCGAACACCACCGACTCGCGATCGAGGATACGCATCACCACCGATTCACCGAAGCTGGTCGGCACCGTGGAAACACGAAGGTCGAGCTCCTTGCCCTGCACACGCAGCTGGATGCGGCCGTCCTGCGGCAGGCGGCGCTCGGCGATGTTCAGGCGGGCCATGATCTTCACGCGGGAAATCACCGCCGCCGTGGAGCTGGACGGCGGCGCTTCTACCTCGTGGAGCACGCCGTCGATGCGATAGCGCACCTTGAGACGGTTCTCGAACGGTTCGATGTGCACGTCGGATGCGCGCTGCTCGACCGCGCGTTGCAGGATCAGGTTGACCAGGCGGATCACGGGCGCCTCGGAGGCGAGATCGCGCAGGTGTTCCACGTCGTCCTCGACGGCGGCATTGCCGTCCAGGCTTTCCACGATGCTGCCCATGGCCGAACGGCCCTGCCCGTAGTAGCGCTCGATCAGGTCGTCGATTTCCGAACGCAGGCCCACGCGCAACTGCACGTCGCGCCCCGTGGAGAGACGCACGGCCTGGATGGGGTAAGGGTCGGCCGGATCGGCCACCAGCAGGACGATGCGGTCGTCGCCGTCGCGCACGGGCACCACGTGGTATTGCTTCAGGAAGCGCACCGAAAGTTCGGTGTCGGCGGGCGGAAGATCCGGTGCGTCTTTCGCGGCAAGCAGCGGCAGGCCGAGCAGGTCGGCCCACGCGTCGGCGAGGTCGCGCTCGGATACCAGGCCCAGTCGCGCCATGAGCGCGGTGAGCGTGCCTTCGGGCGTTTCGTCGTGCAGACGGCGCGCCCGCGCCAGATCGGTATCCTTCAACCTCCCATGTGTGACCAGGTATGCGCATACCTGGGCTTCACCGGGTTCCCCGGTAAGCATGTCCTTATGCTCGGTCATCGCAGACATGCCATCCTCACGGTCCGTTAGTGCGTTGGGTCGCGTGTTTCGTTCCTGACCACGCGGGCCGCTATTGGTAGCACATACCGTGCGTCGAGGGCGACCGCGGCCATCACGTTCCTGAAGATGGCGCAGGAACCGTCAAAGCCGCGCCCGTCCTGGACAAAAGCCGTGGAAGGCGGCGGCCACAGGGCCGCCGCCTACACGATTACCAGCCCACGCCTACGCCCACGCCTCCCGAAGTCTCGCCGCCGCTGACCGCAGCGCCGAAGGTGAGGCTGGCGTTGGACGAGAGGGATCGCGAGTAGCCTACCGACAGCGCACCCTGCCCCTTGTACCCGCCGACGCCCACGCCCAGGCGGTTGTCCCCGTTGACGCCCTGCGTGCTGAACGCCATCTGCGACATGGCCGCGCCCATGGCACCGACCTTGTTCAGGCGGTCGTTGAGGTTGCTGAAACGGTGGTCCACCGTCCGCTTGTACTCGTCGAAGGCACCACCGCTGACCACGTCGCCGAACTTCTGGTCGGTATAGGCCTTGGCGCTCTGCAGGGTCCGCGCATCGCCCTGGTCTGCATAGGACTGGGCCGTGGCCACGGCCTGGTCTACCTGGCTCACCGTCGCCGCGTCGCTCGGCGCGGTGCCGGCAGCCACATTGGTGATACGGCGCTGGGCATTCGCACTACCCACCGAAACCGTATTGGCCTGGTCGGCCACCGAACCGGCACCCAGCGCGACGCTGTTGGTGGCCGTGGCGGTCACCGTGGCGCCCGTGCCCACCGCCGTGCTGCTGTCGGCACCCACGCTCGCGTTGTTGCCGATCGCGAGATCGGTGGTGTCCTTGGCGTAGCTGCCGGTGCCGATAGCGGCGCCATTGCCCGTCCCCGGGACAATGGCCTGGGCAGCAGCCGGTGCCGGCGGTGCCACGGCAGCCGGTGCCGCCTGGCTGGCCGCCGAAGCGGCAAACGGGGTGACCTCGGCAGAAGCCGGCGTGATACCGGCAACAGAAGCACTGGCCGCCATCGGCGCCGCTACCGCATTGCGACGGATCGGGCCGGTACCCGTACCCGGCTGGCTCGTGCTGCCCGTACCCTTCGACTCCAGGCTGCCCACCCGGTTGGTCAGCGAACTCAGGGCGCCATCCAGCGCACCCACCGCATCGCCCACCGTCTGGTAGCTACTGCCCTGCACCCGGTAGACCGGGCCCACGAAGCCGTTCGCGCCCATCGTCGCGCCACCGCCCAGCGCCATCGCCACCGCATTGCCGGCCGCATTGGACGAACCGGCAAAGGCACCGGACAGGGCCGTGTTGAGCTGGCCGAGGTTCACGGCATCCGTGGTCTGGGTACCGGCAGCGACATTCGTGATCTGCCGGTTGTTGCCCGCACTGCCGACCGACACCGTATTGGCACGGGTCGCGGTGGAGCCCGCACCCAGGGCCACGGAGTTGGCGGCCAGCGCCCGTGCGCTGTCACCAATGGCCGTGGCACTGGCCCCGGTCGCATTCGCCGAGGCACCGATGGCCGTGGACGACTCCTTGCTGGCCGATGCCAGCGCACCGATGGCGGTGGAAAGGTCACCCGACGCGCTGCTGCCTGCACCGGTGGCCGTGGCGAATCCGCCGGAAGCCTTCGCATCGTCGGAGCCGTCGCCCGCACCCGTGGCCGCCACGTAGTGCTTCGCCGCACTCACGCTGTCCGACAGTGCATTGAGCTGGTTGACGTTGGCCGCATCGGTGCCCTGGGTGCCGGCCGCGACGTTGGTCACCTGCCGCTCGCTGCCCTTGTCGCCCACGGAGACCGTGTTGTCGCGTGTGGCGACGGAGTTCGAGCCCAGGGCCACGCTGTTGGCGCCGCGGGCCGTCGCGTAGTCACCCACGGCGACACTGCTCGCACCCGAGGCCCAGCTGTTGATACCCAGCGCCGTGGCGTTGGTGCCCGGTGCGTAGGCGAAGTAGCCCACGGCCGTGCTGCCCACACCTTCCGCACCCGTGATGCCGCCTACCGCCGTGGCGTAGTCGGCCGTGGCCTGCGCGCCCGCACCGAAGGCCGCCGAGC
Organism: Luteibacter anthropi; assembly: GCF_023699965.1. NCBI lineage: Bacteria > Pseudomonadati > Pseudomonadota > Gammaproteobacteria > Lysobacterales > Rhodanobacteraceae > Luteibacter > Luteibacter anthropi. The sequence goes on along the minus strand of NZ_CP077072.1, from coordinate 2,050,849 downwards.
TCTCGCCCGTAGCGCCGGTGTAGACCTGCAGGCCACCGAGATTAGCCGGGCCGCCCACTGCTACCGAGCCGTTGCCCGATGCCGTGGTAGACGTGCCCACCGCCGTGGCGTAGTCGCCCGTAGCACTGGCGACCGAACCCAGCGCCGTGGACTGCGCGCCGGAAGCAAAGGAGCCCACGCCGACCGAGGTCGAGGCAAAGCCGCCTGCCTGTGCGCTGGCACCCAAGGCCGTGCCGCCGACACCCGCGCTGGTCGCGCCGGTCGTCACCGGATTGCCATCGGCGTCGACGATCAGCGGATTGCCCTTGGCATCCACCGCATTGCCGCCGACGGCCACGCTCCCCGGACCATCTGCCTGTGCACCGGCACCATAGGCCGCACTGTTCTGCCCCGTTGCCACCGCGCCATAACCGCTCGCCGTCGCATGGCTACCCGTCGCCACGGCACCGCTACCCGTCGCGGTGGCGCCTTCGGCACCGGCATAGGCGCCAGAACCGGTGGCGGTAGCGTACTGCCCGCTGGCCTGTGCATCGTCCGTACCGTCACCGTTGCCATTGGCCTTGAAGTAATGGCTGGCGTCGCTGACGCTGCCGGCCACCGCATCCAGCTGGCCCTTGTTCACCGCATCGGTGTTCTCGGTACCGGCCGCCACGTTGGTCACCTGGCGCTCGCTGCCCTTGTCGCCCACGGACACGCTGTTCTCCCGCGTCGCCTGCGAACCTGCGCCAAGTGCCACGCTGTTCGCGGCCTTCGCCGTCGCGGACTGGCCAACCGCCGTGCTGTTCACGGCATTGGCGTAGGAGTTCCAGCCCAGGGCCGTGGCGTAGTCGGCCGTGGCCCATGCGCCCGCACCGAAGGCCGCAGCGCCCGTGCCCGTGGCCTGCGCGGGAATGAACCCGAAGAACGTGCTGCCACCCACGGCAACACTCTCGGCACCCGTGGCCTGTGCGCTTTCGCCCACGGCAACGCTGCTCGCCCCCGTCGCGGCACTCTGCGTACCCACCGCCGTGGAAAGATCGCCGATGGCATTGGCAACCGCACCGACGGCCGTGGCCTGTGCACCGGATGCATAGGCACCCACGCCCAGCGAAGATGATGCGAAGCCGCTGGCCTGCGAACTGGCGCCGACAGCGGTACCACCGACGCCCGCACTGGTGGCTCCCGTATCGACCGGCACGCCGCCGTTGGTGATCAACGGATTGCCGTTTTCGTCCACGCCAACACCACCCACCGCGACGCTGCCAGGACCATTGGCCTGCGCACCCGCGCCATACGCGGCACTGTTCTGACCCGAGGCCACCGAGCCGTAGCCGGTAGCCGTGGACTGCTGTCCGGTCGCCACCGCACCACTGCCGAATGCACTGGCGCCGTCCGCACCCGCGTAGGCACCGGAACCGGAGGCGGTCGCATACTTCCCGCTGGCCTGCGCATCGTCGCTGCCGTCACCCGCACCGTTCGCCTTGAAATAATGGCTTGCGTCGCTGACGCTGCCGGCCACCGCATCAAGCTGGCCCTTGTTGACCGCATCCGTGGCTTCAGTGCCCGCGGCGACATTCGTCACCTGGCGCTCCGCGCCCTTGTCGCCTACCGACACCGTGTTGTCGCGGTCGGCGCGCGAACCGGCACCGAGTGCCACCGAGTTGTCGCCCAGTGCCCATGCATTGGCACCCAGTGCGGTGGCGTTATCGCCCAGCGCCCAGCTGCCTGCACCGAGTGCGATCGCGTTGGCGCTTTCGATGCCGAATAGACCGAAGCCCGTCTCGGCGCCGTTGCCGATCGCGATACTGCCCGCTCCAGCCGCGCTTGCATTGCCACCGATCGCTGTCGCACCGGCGCTGTAAGCCGATGCTCCGTAGCCCGTGGCCACCGAGAGATCACCGTCGGCAAACGACTGCGCACCCGTGGCCGTCGCGCCATTGCCCGACGCCTGCGAAAGGAAGCCGCTGGCCGTGGACTGCTCACCCTGTGCAAACGCCGCCGTACCGACTGCCGTGGCATATTTGCCTTCGGCCTGCGCACTGGCACCGACCGCCGTGGCGTCCAGTCCCGATGCGGTGGCCGGGCCAACCGCTTCACCGGTCGACGTATACGTGATGAGCGGATTGCCATTCTCGTCCAGCGCCTGCCCACCGATGGCGGTTGCGCCATTGGACGATGCCTGCGCACCCGCGCCGTAGGCCGAGCTGTTCTGCGCGGAAGCGACACTGCCGTAACCGGCCGCCGTGGCGTAGCTGGCATTCGTGCTGGCACCGCTGCCGATGGCGGAAGATCCTTGTCCCTGCGCGACGGCACCCTGGCCCACCGCCGTCGCATAGTCGCCGCTGGCATAGCTGCCTGCACCGAAGCTGGAGGTGCCGGTACCGTCCGCGATGGCACCATGGCCGTTCACGGTGGCGTCGTTACCAAAGGCTGCACTGCTTGCGCCGGTCGCCGTGGAACGCTCTCCGGACGCTTCCGCGTTCGCACCGGTAGCCACACTGTCGGCGCCACTGGCCTGCGCACCCGCACCATAGGAAACGCTGTTCTGGCCCGATGCCACCGCACCGTAACCCGTAGCCGTCGACTGGACTCCTGTCGCCACGGCGCCACTGCCAAAGGCGCTGGCGCCATTGGCACCGGCATAGGCTCCTGAACCGGACGCCGTGGCGTACTGGCCGTTGGCCTGCGCATCATCGCTGCCGTCACCGGCGCCGTTCGCCTTGAAGTAATGGCTTGCATCGCTGACGCTACCGGCCACTGCATCGAGCTGGCCCTTGTTCACCGCATCGGTATTTTCGGTGCCCGCCGCCACGTTGGTGATCTGTCGCTCCTTACCCTTGTCGCCTACCGACACCGTGTTGACGCGGCTTGCCTGCGATCCTGCGCCAAGCGCTACCGAGTTATCGGCCAGTGCCCAGGCATTCGCGCCGAGTGCCGTTGCGTTGTTACCGAGCGCCCAGCTCCCCGTGCCGACGGCGATGGCGTTCGCGCTTTCAAGGCCAAACAAGGCGAAGCCGGTTTCCGCACCACTGCCAAGCGCGATGCTTCCGGCACCCGACGCACTGGTCGCGGCTCCCAGCGCCGTCGCGTTGGTGCTGTATGCCGCAGCGCCCGCACCTGCGGCGAGTGACTGCGTACCAGCGGCCACGGCTTGTGTACCCACGGCAGTGGAAAGATCACCCGTGGCATTCGCCACGGCACCTACGGCCGTCGCCTGTGCGCCGGAGGCATACGCGCCCACACCGAGTGACGATGCAGCGAAGCCACTGGCCTGAGAGCTGGCACCGATGGCCGTACCGCCAACGCCGGCACTCGTCGCGCCCGTATCGACCGGCACGCCACCGTTGGTGATCAAGGGATTGCCGCTCTCATCCACGGCCACGCCACCGACTGCGACGCTCGCAGGACCATTCGCCTGCGCGCCTGCACCATAAGCGGCACTGTTCTGTCCCGTGGCGACCGCACCGTAACCGGTTGCCGTGGACTGCTGTCCGGTGGCGACAGCACCGCTGCCGAAGGCACCAGCACCATTGGCGCCTGCATAAGCACCCGAGCCGATGGCCGTCGCGAATTTACCGTTGGCCTGCGCATCGTCGCTGCCATTGTCCGCACCATTCGCGCTGACATAATGGCTCGCATCGCTCACCGCGCTGGCGAGCGAATCCACGCGCCCGGACACGCCCGTGACCGTCGTCGAAAGCTGATCGACGCGGCTCGATACGCCACTCACGCTTCCCGACACCTTGTCGAGCTGGCGCTTGTTCACCGCATCGGTGGCCTGGCTGCCATCCGCGACATTCACCACCTGTCGTTCGGCACCGCTGCGCCCGACGGATACGGTACCTGCCCGGTTGGCGACAGAAGAATCGCCGATAGCTACCGAATCCTTCGCCGTAGCGCGCGCACCACGCCCCAGTGCCGAACTCGATGCCGCGCTGGCGAGTGCATCCTGGCCTACCGCCACGCTGTCCACGCCCGTGGCGCGGGTCGACTGACCCAGTGCCGTGGAGAATCCACCGGTGGCCTGCGCATCCTGGCCGTACGCCACGCTGTAACCGCCGCTGGCCTTCGATTGCGTGCCGACCGCCGTGGCGTAATCGCCGGCCGCCTTCGACGACGTGCCGCAGGCGAAGGCATCATCGCCACGCGCCACGGGGCCGCTGCCCTGCAGGCCCAGCAGATAACCACCGCACACATTGCCCGCCTGCGCGGGAGAGCTGCCCAGCGCCAGCACCATGCCGGCAGCCAGGGGCAGTGCGGCCATTGCCGCGCGCAGGCGACGCGATGCGCCACCCTTGCCATTCGCCCGGGCGAGTTCCGAGGCAACGACGAGCATGCCCAGCGACTTGTTCCAGACCTTGCTGTAAATGGTATTCACGACAAACTTCCTCCAGTGTCCGCCCATGGGCGGATAGATGCGCGCACCACGCACAGCGCGGGCCGTCGCCAGTCCGTCGCCGACGCGGCGGACGTAATCCCTGGCGACCGGGCAGCCTACGGCCGTCCGGACGTCCAGACGTGAGTTCTCCCCTCCCCCTTTGCCGCAACGCCGCGTAGGAAGAAGCCCCGCCGTGGCGGGGCTTCTTCCTGCTCATGCGTCAGTTGGTCCAGGCACCCAGGACGCTGACGCCCGAGTAGGCCTGTTCACCCTTCACGGTGAGCGTCCACACACCTTGCGCCGGGCTGGTCGCCGTAAACGGCTCGCTATTGCCCGGACGATTCGGCTGCGCGGTGACTTTGCCCGACGGGTCGGTGACCGTGATGGACACATCACCCGAACCACCGAAGGTGCGCAGGGTGAGCGACTTCGCACCGGCAGGGACATCGAGCGTGTACGCCTTGGTGGCACCGGCCGCACCCGCCTGTCCGGTCAGCGCCTTGTTGTTGCCAAGCGCCGTACCGGGAGGTGCCGTTGGCTTGCCCCAGGCGGTGAACTGCTTCTGCGTCTCCGCATCCGACAGGCACAGGTTGAGACTCGATGCCTGCCCGGACGTGATGAGACCATCGGTGGCGAGCTTCGCCGCGTACGACGTGATCGCGCTGCGATAGGCACCCACGTTCGCCGAGGCGGCCGCGAGGATCTTCGCGTTGGAAATCACGTTGGCACCGATGATCACACCGCCCGGCACGAGGGTCGGCACGCCGGTATCGCAGGTGAGCAGCTTCTGCGTACCGCGATTCAGGCCCCAGCCGATGTCCTGGAACAGCGCAGGCGTCAGGTCGACATCGATCTCGCCACGCAGATCCTGGTTGATCGCGTATTCCATGATGGCGTTCGGCGTCAGGCGGGTGTCGTAATGCGAGAACGACGAACCCTGCGCGAGCGTGGTCGGTGCATACAGCTGCACATTGCCCTGTGCATCGGCACCGGCCAGGCCCGAACCCTGGCCCACGGCGCCAGTAAGGCCGCCGAGATTGGCCTTGAGCGTATTGCCGTCGACCTGGCTCACCGCAATCACCGGGATGTTCACCGGCTGTGCGGGCGTGCCTCCCGGCGTGATGGCGCCGGCCTGGTTGTTGGCGATGAGCACGGCCTTGGCACCTGCGGCCTGCGCACCCAGCGTCTTCACGGTGAAGTCGCAGGTACCGCGATCGATCAGCGCGATCTTGCCGGCCAGATCCGCACCGTTGGTGATGGCCGTGCAGCCATCGTTCGGCACGGCACGCACGACGGCACCGCTGAAGTTGGAACCGGTGGCGACCGGGCCGAAGGACGCCTGCGAGTAACCATAGTCACCCGCGGCACCCGCCGGAGCGGACACACGGAAAACGTTCGGCACGGTCAGCGCCAGCGGTGCTTCCGTCTTCACGGTGGCGCCAGTGAACACGAGATGGCCGTCGTTGAGCGCGGATGTCACACGCTGTGCGTCGGTGAGGTCGTACCACTTCTTGTTGAGCGTGTTGTCGTAGACGAAGGTGGAATAGATGTCCGGACGCGCCACGCCATCGCTGCCCTTGTAGGGCGAGCCGGTGGTAAGGCTGTTGAAGCCCGAGAAGCCCAGGCCGTGGGCCATTTCGTGCAGCACGACGTTGAGGAAGTTGATCGATCCGGCCGGCGTGTTGCCGTCGAGGCCGAAGTACCACTTCGATCCTTCGAGGCATCCGGTGGTGCCCAGCGCACCGTTGAACTGGCTCTGGATATCCGCTTCGCCCGGCTGGCCGTCCTGCTTGGTGAGAGCGTCGAACAGCGCGGAGTGATACCAGGTGTTGCGCACGGCGCCCGGAGGCAGCGTGCTGGTGTTGTCGAAATAGAAAATGTACGTGGTGCCGGAAGAACCGAGCACGCCCGAGGTGGCGTCGCAGGAGAGCTTCTGGAAGGTGGCGTTGTTGACGATGGTGACGTCGCTCTGCAGCACTGCACCCCAGATGTCGGCTGCGAACAGATAAACGTTCAGTGCCTGCTGGCCGGCGGTGGTGCCCGGGTTGCCGCCGACCGGTGAGGCGGGCGTGGGATCGTCCAGGCCCTTGCCGGTGCCGGCATCCTGGTTGACGATCTTGATTTCCGCTGCCGTGACAGCCGTCACGGCGCCGAACAGGCCGGCGGTGAGAAGGGCGGTATACAGAAGGCCGCGGCGGATCATCGGGTCACCTCCGGAGCCTTCGGCGCGGCATGCACGCCATGATCGTCGTGATGGATGCTGACCGAACCATCGGCGTTGCGCTCGGCGACGACGCTGCTCATCAGTTCCTGCGGCACCCGTACGGCCTGTGCACGCACGCCATTGGCGAGGTTCACCGTGCGAAAGGTGGACACGGCATCGGCTGCCGTGCGCGGCTGTGCGGAAAGCGCGGAGACCTTGCTCTGCTGTACCTCGAATGCCCTGGAAAGCGCGGCACGCTCGGCAGCCGTCGGCTCGCGCAGGCGGCCGGTGGCCGGGTCGATGGCCACCTGCACGCCCTGCACCATGACGGTCTGCGGTGCGGCCGTGGTGGCCTGGTCGGCGGCGTGTGCGGCCCCCGCGAGGGTGAAGACGCCCGTCAGCACGAGGCCGAAGGCCTGTGCTCTTGCTCGTGAAGTCATTACGTTTACCTCCCTAATACGGCGCCGGGACCCCTCCCTGCACGCCCACCGGCGAAGGCCCCCTCGCCGGTGCAAGACCTCCCGGACACGGTGCCCCCTGCACCGGTCCCTGGACCGTGCGCCACGAGGGCGCACGGTGGTGTCGCTCAAGGCGCGGTGAAACTCGCCTGCACGGTGACGTTGGTAAACGGCTTGCCGCCCGCATCCACCGTGATGTACCAGGTGCCCGCCGCAGGTCGCGCCAGGGTCACCGTTTCGCTGTTGGTGGCAGGTTTCGCCGAACGGTAATCGTAGGCAGAAGCACTGGCAGGGCTGCCGTTCTTCACGTACAGCGTGACGTCGCCGCTGCCACCGAACGTGCGCAGCGCCAGCGAACGCGCGCCTTCGGGAACATCGATGCGATAGCTCAGCGAACCGCTGGCCGGCGCGGCCTGGCCGGAGAACGCCACGCCATTGGTGAGTGCCGTGGCGTCCGGACCGCCCGGCGTATTGCCAAGCGCCTTGTTGACCGCGGCATAGGCATCGAGGATGCCAGCGCCCACCGGCTTGTCCGGCGTGGCCGGGAACGCATGTGCGGTGGAGGTAAGCAACGCGCGGATCTGCACCGGCGTGGGCGTCGGCAGGTTTGCCGCCTTCACCGCCGAGAGAATCAGGGCGACGCTACCGGACACATGCGGCGTAGCCTGCGAGGTACCTGCCATGCCGCCGTAACCGGGACCCGCCGGCTCATGCGTGCCGGCGTTGATCGCCGACCATACGAAGCCCGCATCCACCACGGCACCGCTCGCGCCGTCATTGGCGTACACGCCACCGCCCGGTGCCGAGATCGCAACCGGTGCACCGTAGTTCGAGTAATAGGAGCGCTTGCCGACGATACCGTTGGAAGCCACCGTGATCGCACCCGGGCAGCTAGCCGGCGAGTATTTCGTGGCGTCGTCGTTTTCGTTGCCGGCCGCCACCACCACCGTGGTGCCACGCGAGATGGCGGAGGTAATGGCATCGGCAGTGACCGCATCCGCCGAACAGGCACCTTCGCCACCCAGGCTGAGGTTGATGACCTGCGCCGGATGCGCGTTGTCGGGCACGCCGTCGACGTGACCGCCCGAAGCCCAGACGATCGCATCGGCGATGTCCGAGGTGTAACCGCCGCAATGGCCCAGCACGCGCACCGGCAGTACTTTGGCCTTGTAGGCGATGCCCGCCATGCCGACACCGTTGTTGGTCAGCTCCGCGATGGTTCCCGACACATGGGTGCCGTGCCAGCTGGAGTCTTCCTGCACGTCGTCCTTCGACGGATCGATGCAGCCGCCGTTGGCGACGAGGTATTTGTCTTCCGTGGTCCAGTCACCGGTGTCCCAGCCGCCGGGAACGCGTCCGTCCGTGGCGCGGCCGGACATGAAGGCATCGGTGACGAAGTCGTAGCCCGCACCGGCCAGTGAGAGGTCGATATCCGGATGCTGGGTGATGCCCGTGTCGAGCACGGCCACGACGATGCCCGTGCCGTCGGCGAGATTCCAGGCATTGGCAACATTGCTGCCGCCTTTGTTCGCGTACGTTGCAGTGTCGTTGCCGATCTTCTCCGCGGCGCCTGACGGCGGACGCAGGTGCCACTGGTAGCGCGTGTAGTACGGATCATTGACCACGACCGGCGTGACGTCGGCCGTGGCGCGGACGTCGTCGATCTTCTGCATGACCGCGTCCACCTCGACGTGGCGCACGGCGGGATCGGCCGCGATCTGGCTGACGAACGCCTGCGCATCGGCGGCCGACAGCCGGCGCGACGTGCGGACCAGGTCGGCGCCGGTGGCCAGCTTGCGCCCGTAGCGCACCTGTAGCGCGCCACCTGCCGGCGTGCCGGCACGCAGCTGCGCCGCCAACGACGACGTACGCGACAACGCCGCGGATACCGCCTGCGTGGCGGCCGTGGTGTCGAGACGTTCGCGTGTGCCGTCACGGTAGGTGACGATGAAACGGTCGTAGCCGGCTGGCGCACGCAGGCCAGCGACATCGAGCGTGGCCCTGGGCTCCCCGGGCCCCTGGGCGAATACGCCGGGCGCCATGCCCAGCATGAGCGAGACGACGAGCGTCCTCGCAGCGATGCGGTTTACCATCTGCACTACCCCTTGCCCGTGGTACTGCTTGTGGACGGCCGATTGCGGGCCGCCTCCCCTTCGATGCCCTCGCGGGACACCCCTGCATCAGGTTCTTGAGATCCTTCGCACTTCAGGTCGAACCGGCTGCGTTTTGCTGCCGGTCTGGGGAACCTAGCAGCAGGAAAATACGAACGTCAATCTTTTGACGATACTTTTTTCGTTATTCGCAAAAAGCATATGCAAACCGCGAAAACACTCGATTCCGGCGCGTACATGCGTTTCAATTCATGGTCTTGCGCGGCGATACCACGCGCGCATACCACTTAAGAACCATCGTCCCAAAGCGAAAAGAATCATGCACTTGATCGACATCGGCGCGAACCTCACCCACGATTCCTTCCGTCAGGATTTTGGCGATGTACTGGCCCGGGCCCAGGCTCACGGCGTGGGCCGGATGATCGTCACCGGCGCATCGCGTGACGGCAGCGAGCACGCACTCGAACTGGCGCGGGCACATCCGGGCCTGCTCTACGCCACGGCCGGCGTCCACCCCCACCATGCCGTCGATTACGACGACGCAACCGATGCAAGGCTGCGCCAGCTGGCGGCACAGCCCGAGGTGCGTGCCGTGGGCGAAACCGGCCTGGACTACAACCGCAACTATTCGCCCCGCGACGTCCAGCGTGAGGTGTTCGAGCGGCAGCTTGCTATCGCGGTCGAGGCCGGCAAGCCGCTCTTCCTGCACCAGCGCGATGCCCACCACGATTTCCTCGCGATCCTGCGCCGCTATCGCGACCGCGTGCCCGCGGCCGTGGTGCACTGCTTCACGGACACGGGCGATGCCCTGCGTGATTATCTCGACCTGGATTGCCACATCGGCATCACGGGCTGGATCTGCGACGAGCGGCGCGGTGCCCACCTGCGTGAGCTGGTGAAGCTGATTCCCGCCAACCGCCTCATGATCGAGACGGATGCGCCCTACCTGCTTCCACGCACGCTGCGCCCGATGCCCAAGGATCGTCGCAACGAACCGATGTATCTTGCGCACATCCGCGACGAGGTGGCGAAGGATCGCAGGGAGTCCATCGACGAGCTGACCGCATCGACGATCCGCACCACGGAAGCCTTCTTCGGACTGTGAACCCAGAGCACGCGGATCACCCCGCGTGCAGCCCCGAGAGTGCCGCCTCGGCGAGATCCACCTCACGCAACAGCGTGCGCAGGGTCTCGTCGTTGATCTCGTGCCTGCGCCTCAGCGCATAGAGCTCCTGACGCTCCGCGCGCAGCGCGGCCAGGCGCATCACGCGCTCGGTACCCGCCTCGGCGCGTGCCTTCTCGGGCACGTCGCCCTCGTCACCTGCCGCCTCCAGGCGCTGCTGGTAATCGGAGACCACGCGCGCGGCCACGTGCGAGGCCAGCGCAATGGCGTTTTCGTCTCCGCCATCGTCTACCCGCTTCTGTTCCTCACCAATGGCCTTGAGTGCCGCTTCCGCGACCAGCGCCCGCGCCTTGCGTTCTTCACGCACCCGCGGATCTTCGCCGGGAAGCCTGAGGCCCTTCACCAGCAAGGGCAGGCCCACCGCACCGAAGATCAGCGTGCACAGGATCACGCCCGAAGCCAGGAAGATCATCAGGTCGCGAACCGGAAAGGGGCCGTCGCCCTTCATGATGGGAATCGACAGCACACCGGCCATCGTGATCGCTCCGCGCACGCCAGCCAGCGACGTCGTCCAGATCAATCGCGTGCCCGCCTTGGGCCGCTGCTCGCCACGCCGCAGCGCCCGCATCAGGGCAAAGCGCAGCGATACCCAGACCCATATGAAGCGCAGGATCACCAGGGCCAGCGTGATCGCGACCACGTAGGCAGCGAGGTACCAGAGGTGGCCACCACCGGCCTGCGCAAGGTCGACCTTTGCACCGGCGATGATGCCCGGTAGCTGCAGGCCCAGCAGGATGAAAATCAGGCCATTGAACGTGAACTCGACCATGGCCCATACCGCACCGGTCTGCATCCGCGTGGCGGAGTACGTGCCTTTGCGGATGTCGGTGTAGTTGAGCGTCATGCCTGCCGTCACGGCCGCAAGGATGCCGGATACATCGAAGTGCTCGGCAAGCAGATAGGCGGCAAACGGCAACAGCAGCAGCAAGACTACTTGGCTCGGCGGATCCATCTCGCCACTCCAGCGCACCAGGCGACGCCGGACGATGCCGAAGGCCTGGCCAACCAGCCAGCCGGCGGCGATGCCGCCTCCGGCCATGAGCAGGAAATCGAGCGTGGCGCTCTTCAGCGAGAAGCGACCGGTGAGTTCTGCCACGACGGCAAACTGCAGGGCGACCAGCCCGGATGCATCGTTGAACAACGCTTCACCGGACAGGATGTGCATCAACCGGGATGGCATCTTCGAGCCCCCGGTGATGGACGACACCGCCACCGCATCAGTGGGCGAAAGCACCGCGGCCAGTGCAAAGCCCACGGCCAGGGGCACGGTCGGAATCATCCAGTGAACGAAGTAACCGATGCCGACGATCGTGAAGAACACCAGGCCGACGGCAAGCGCCAGGATGGGGCCCCGCAGAAGAAACAGCTCGCGCTTTGGAATGCGCCATCCGTCCGCGAACAGCAAGGGCGGGATGAACAGCATGAGGAACAGGTCCGGATCGAAGTCCACATGCATGCCGAAGGGTCGTGCCAGCAGGGCGCCCAGTCCGATCTGGACCAGCGGCGTCGGCAGTTTTACCGGCAGCACCCGGGTAACCGCACCGGAAATGGCAACCACAAGCAACAGAACAAGGATGGTGATGACTAGGCTCATCGGCCCACGCTACCCAAGGCGGTCCGCGACAGGCAAGCATCCCGGACTGTGAGCCGTGCCGCAAAACCAGCGGCATGCCGATTCATCTGCCGGAATCCGGCATTCCTGATAATCGTAATATGTCATTAATTATTCGTAATTTCCTGCTTAGGACTAATTCCTATTGTTCCTAGGACTATCACGGGCTTACGTTATTTTCACGCGCCATATATGGCGCTGCCGGAAACCGCTCCAGGGGATTTATACGAGCGGCCACGGTTTATCACCACGGAACCGGTGTTTGTTTCACTTGGGGAGAATCCACATGGCACACATGCAACCGCCCATACCCCCTGCTACAGGCAAGCTTCCAGGCTCGCCTTGACGATGCGGTAGCGGCAGGCCCGCCAAGAGGCCCACCGCCCACCGCAGTGCACTCCCGTTCCGGTGATCCCACCGCCCCTTCCCGGGCGGAACGTCCGCGTGCCGCGCGGATGCGGGTCACCTCACCCCGATGTTCGTCATGCAATTCCTCAGGAGGGTAGGTCTCATGCAGTACGCAACACGTTCCATCGCACATCCGCGCCGAAAGCTCGCGCTGGCCGCCGCCATCGCCATGGCGATCGGCGGAGCGGGTAGCGCTCTCGCACAGAACAACAGCAGTGGTTACATCTACGGCACGGCGGCGCCGGGTGATGTCCTGCACATCGAGAACACCGGCACAGGCCTGACCCGCGATATCACCGCCGACAAGGATGGCAAGTACCGCGTCAATTCGCTGCCGATCGGCAACTACAACGTCAGCCTGATCCGCAACGGCACCACGGTCGATACGCGCAAGGATGTGGCGACCCAGATCTCGCTGGGTACCAATGTCTCCTTCAACGTAGCCGCTTCATCGAAGCAGGCCACCGACCTGAATGCCGTGCAGGTGAGCGCCAATGCCATGCCGAGCATCGACGTCAGCTCGGTGGACTCGCGCACCGTACTGAGCGCCGACCAGCTCTCCAAGCTGCCGATCGCACGTACGTCGATCAGCTCGATTGCCCTGCTTGCCCCGGGCACCACGCCGGCGGCACGCGGCTACGGCAATGCGCTTTCCTTCGGTGGCTCGTCAGCCTCCGAGAACTCTTACTACGTCAACGGTTTCCAGATCACGAACCCGCTCACGGGCGTGGGCTCGCGCCAGCTACCCTACGACGCCATCGACCAGGAACAGGTACTGATCGGCGGCTCCGGCGCCGAGTACGGCCGCACCACAGGCGGTGTGATCAACGTGGTGTCCAAGCGCGGTTCCAACGAGTGGAAGGGCGATGTCCAGGTGTTGTGGTCTCCGAGTGCGCTCCAGCAGACGCCTCGCAACATCAATCTGCGTGACGGCACCCGGTTCCAGCGCGGCAGTCCCTACACGTTGCGTGACCAGGACAACCTGCAGTACTCCGGTTCGCTGGGTGGTGCACTGATCAAGGACAAGCTGTTCATCTTCGCTGCCGCCGACTGGATCAAGCAGACCGGCAACTACACCGGCCCGAGCACGGTCAGTGACGACGAGAAGGACACCGCCAAGACCAAGCGCTGGCTGGGCAAGATCGACTGGAACATCACCGATAACCATATCGTGGAGTTCACCGGCATCGGCGATACCGAGACGACCGACAACCAGATCTATAACTACAGCTACCAGACCGGCCGGGGATCCTATCTCGGCAAGCAGTACACCAAGAACTACAACGGCACACAGACCAATGCGACGCCGGGCGGCCAGACGTACATCGGTCACTACACGGGTTACATCACCGACGACCTGACCATCAATGCCATGTATGGCCGGGCAAAGTCCAGCCACGAGCAGACCATCAACTCGGCCACCGGCCTTCCGTGTCCGGCCATTACCGACGATCGCGTGGCATTCGCAGGCCACCCGCAGACCGGTTGCAACATCGCGCCGACCTTCCTGCTGCCGGGCTCGAAAGACAGCACCAAGGGCTGGAGCTTCAATATCGAATACCGCATCGGCGATCACGATTTGCGTGCCGGCATGGACAACTATGTGCTCCGCGCCACCTGGGGTGCCGTTCCCGCCGGCGGCACGTCGTATACGTACAACGACCTTGGCGACGGTCAGGCCATCAGGGATCGCCTGACCAGCCTCGGCCTCGATCCGGGCTCGTACAACCCGGCGGACTTCCCGGGCGGCTACTACGTGGAATCCGCGGCGCTTGGCACCGGCACGTCCGCACGCACCAACCAGCGCTCCCAGTTCGTCGAGGATAACTGGCAGGTAACCGATCGCTGGCACGCTTATATCGGCCTGCGCAACGAACAGTTCACCAACTACAACGGTGCCGGCCAGGCATATGCCAGCTCACGCCACCAGCTCGATCCACGACTGGGCGTATCGTGGGACGTCTATGGCGACAGCTCGCTGAAGGTCTACGCCAACGCAGGCCGCTATCATCTGGGCCTGCCCACCTCCGTCGCCGTGCGTGGCGCCGGCCCGTCCACTTATCCGTCGCAGTACTTCGGCTTCACGGGTATCGACCCGGTCACCGGCGTGCCCACCGGACTGGTCCAGGGCAATTACTCGGGCCTGTTCTTCAACAACGGTGCCAACGGCGTACCGCCTGATGCGAAGACCGTCGCGGCGCAGCACCTGCATTCCTACTACCAGGACGAGTACATCCTCGGCTTCGACAAGCAGCTGGCGGATACCTGGACCTTCGGTGCGAAAACCATGTACCGAAAGCTGCGCAGCCTGATCGACGACACCTGCGACCCCCGTCCGTTCCAGGCCTGGGGTGCCGCCAACGGCCTGCTCGACGAGGTCAACGCCGGTATCGGCCGCAGCACCGGCTGCTACCTGTTCAACCCGGGCCGCGCGAACACCTTCACCCTTTCCCCGGCCCCTGGCCAGTACCTGAGCATCCCGCTCACAGCGGCACAGATCGGCGAGCCAAAGGCCAAGCGTGCGTACTGGATGCTCGACCTGTACCTGGAGCACCAGTTCAGCGACAAGTGGTATGGCAAGATCGACTACACGCTGTCACACAGCTACGGCAACTCCGAAGGCCAGCTTGACTCGGACATCGTGCAGGCCGACGTGTCCACGACCGAAAGCTGGGATTTCCCGGAGATCATGGAAAACACCAACGGCAACCTGCCGAACGACCAGCGTCACCAGCTGCGCATCTTCGGAACGTATACACCGACCGACGAATGGCAGTTCTCGACGGTGACGCGCATCGCCTCGGGCACGCCGGTCAGCTGCCTCGGCCTGCGTCCTTCCTCGGTGGGCGGCGATCCGTTCAACTACAAGAACAACTACTTCTGGTGCAACGGCGATCCGGCCAAGCGCGGTACGTTCGGGCGCACTCCATGGACCTACACCCTCGACGTCAGCGCCGCCTGGAAGCCGGCGTTCGCCGACCACAAGCTGACCTTCTCCGCGGACATCTTCAATCTCCTCGGCAAGCAGCAGGCAACCCAGCTGTATGAAACCGGCGAAACCCCGTCCGGCCTGCCCAACCCGCAGTACAAGCGTGCCCGCTCCTTCCAGGATCCACGCTATGTGCGCCTCGGCGCACGGTACGACTTCACGCTCTGACGCATAACAACAACAGCTGCACGTTTCCCCGGATATTGGCCGCTCCAGAAGGAGCGGCCTTTTTTTCGTCCTGGCATCGAAACATCATGCGAAGCTCCCGACGCGCCACAGCGCCGTGTCCGCATCCGACCTAACCAAAGGTCGTAGGAACATCCCTACAGGAACGCAATTTTCCTCGACATCGCCACCTGCTTCGATAGCGAATTCTTAAGTGCGCCATGCCTATCGTTCGATCGCTGGGGAACGCCAGCAAAGGGATCATCCATCCAACTACAAGGCTGCCCACATGGGCAGGAGGCTATGTAATGCGCTCTCTTAAGATAGTGGCATGCGTGGTATCAGTGGTTATGGCCGCAGGCATCGCAGCACCTGCGATGGCGGCAAGAAGCAACTCGATTTCAACCTCGTACTTCGATGCCCAGGGAAATTTCGTGGGGCAATCACTATACCCCTGCGAAAACAAGCATTTCGAAGGCGGCGAAGTCACCCAGTACAGTCTGACGCAGAGCTTTGGCTGCTATCTCGGTCCGCCGGCCAACGGTGAATCCGGTCTCGAGCCAAACGAGGTCTATTCCAATCCGCCGCCGGGATTCACGCAGGATCAGCTGTGTCACATCCTCGCCACGTATGGAGACCCGTGCGGCAATCCACCCGGATCGATTGCACCGATATTCGTCTGGGGACGATGACGGCAACGAATATGCCGTGAAGTCATAAACAGCTTTTACCCGTCCAGGAGCCGCTCAGCGATGAGCGGCTTTTTGCCGGAAAAAAGACAGGAGCCTGGGGTGCGCCCTGACCAGGGCTTCCCAGGCAGCCACTTCCCCCGATACCGGCCCCCGAACATGCCGGAACGGTCGTAATACATCGACCATCATATTTTTCGACGATAAATTTTTCTTTATGCAAAAACCAGCCGTCATCGCCAGTTTCTGCGCGAATGAGGCGTGAAACAGCCAAGGCTGCGGCAAGCCATTGCATTACGCATGGCATCACCCTTGCGAATCATTACTTAGCAATAGGGGCAAGTTCTTCCGTTCATGAAAATCCCATTGAGTGAATTCATCCAGAACCTGTAGCGTCCACTCACGTGTTGCAGTTTCGTTAACAGCGATACGGGGGGCGTCGGTAGGGGATACCGATGCATCAAAGGGGGCCTCGGACGGCCAGATCGATAGACATCACTCCGCCGTGCGTTCTCGCGGGAGCGGGACGTGGAGCGGTTTGCGACATTTGGCCAATGGCCGGGGAGACCATCATGAATTCGCGTCGTACTTACAGCGCCGGCAGGCGCTCGCTTGCACTTGCCATTGCGGTAGGCCTGGGCATCGTTTCCACCCAGGGCTTCGCGCAGAGCACCGTCGGCAGCGTCTACGGCGTTGCCGATGCCGGTGCCACCGTCACGGCAACCAATACGGGCAACGGCGCTGGCCGTTCGGCCACGGCCGGTAGCGACGGCCGCTTCAACATCACCTCGCTGTCGCCGGGCAACTACAAGATCACGCTCACCAGCAAGGGGCACGAAGAAACCCGTGAAGTACAGGTCGTCGCCGGCCAGAACTTCAACCTCAGCGTTGCCGCCGCAGCAGCCAGCACGTCGGCGAATGCCGAAGACCTCGGCGCCGTGTCCGTCACGGCCAATGCCCTGCCGCCCATCGACGTGACCTCGGCACAGACCAGCACGGTGATGACCTCCGAGCAGATCAAGGCCCTGCCGCTGGCACGCAACCAGACCGCCGTGGCCCTGCTGGCGCCCGGCGCAACCCGCGGCGACAGCGCCTTCGGCAACCTGGCATCGTTCGGCGGTGCGTCGGTCGCCGAGAACAGCTACTACGTCAACGGCTTCAACGTCACCAACTTCTTCCAGAGCCTTACCTATTCGCAGGTGCCGTTCGAAGCGATCGATTCGGAAGACATCCAGGACGGCGGCTACGACGCGCGCTACGGCAACTCCACCGGCGGCGTGATCTCGGTCAACACCAAGCGCGGCACCAACGAGTGGAAGGGCGGCATCGACTACACCTGGAATCCTTACCAGCTGCAGTCCAACCAGCCAAACATCTACCTGCAGAACGGCGTGCTGTATCGCAATACCCGCCACAACGAAAACTACCTGGTGGGCAACAACAACACGGGTAATGCAACCGACTTCGGCCAGCGCTGGAATGCATGGCTTGGCGGCCCGCTCATCAAGGACAAGCTGTTCATGTTTGCCCTGGTGGGCGGCACGCGCACATCGGATGAGCACTATGGCACCGCCAGCGGCTCGGGCAGCTACAACCACACGACGATCAAGGACCCGCGTTACCTGGTCAAGCTCGACTGGAACATCAACGACAGCAACATCCTCGAGTACACCGGTTTCAACGACACCAGTACCGAAACCCAGAACATCTACGCCTACTCGACCGATGCAAACGGCCAGCCGCACCAGGGTGCCTATCGCGGCCAGGTGTACGACAAGTTCGGTGGCATGACCAACATCCTGAAGTACACCAGCTACATCACGGATGACTTCACCCTCACCGCGCAGTACGGCAAAAGCAAGAACCTCCGCGACAACCGCGCAGTAGCGGCCAATGGCGTAGTGGAAGAGTACGACGGCAACATCTTCGACGCAGCCAACTCTCCCGGTTGCCCGGGCATCACCGACAATCGCCGCCCGGTGCTGGCCGGCGCCGCTGCATATCCGCACTGCTCGTTTGCAGGAACGCTCAACACACCGGACGGCGAAGACAAGCGCGGCTCTGGTCGCATCGACTTCGAGTACCACCTGGGCGACCACGACCTGAAGGCCGGCTGGGCACGCGATCACTTCACCACGGACACCGGTTCCGCCTATGAAGGCGGTGCGCTCTACACTTACAGCTCGATCCCGCAGTCCATCCTCGGTCACGCCCCGGGCCTGGATCCGGCCGACAGCGTGGTCCAGCAGACGATCTTCGCCACCGGCGCCAAGGTGGGCATCACGCAGAAGTCGTACTACCTGCAGGACGAGTGGCACGTCACCGACAACTTCATAGCCCGCATCGGCGTGCGCAATGACGGTTTCGAAAACACCAACAGCCTCGGCCAGACCTATGTGAAGCAGGTGCACAGCTGGCAGCCACGCCTGGGCTTCTCGTGGGACGTCAACGGCGACTCCACGCTGAAGGTCTACGGTAGTGCCGGCGATTACTCGCTGCCGCTCGACGGCAATGTGGCCCTGCGTGGTGCGTCCGCCTCGCTGTATACCTCGCAGTACTTCAGCTACACGGGCATCAACCAACTCACCGGCGCACCGACGGGCCTGGGCGCGCTTCCCGCCGCCTACCTCGCGCAGTTCCCGGCACGCGGTGAACCGTCGTACCAGAACGGCGAAGCCGGCGTGGTGCCGAACCCGGGCGCCGTCGCCACCAAGGATCTCAAGCCGTTCAAGCAGCGTGAGTTCATCCTCGGTGCGCAGCAGCAGGTGGCGGACTGGACGCTCGGCGTGAAGGCCATCTACCGGAAGATCCTCACCGGCATCGACGACTCGTGCGACTTCCGCCCGATCGCCAAGTACGCCAACGCTACCTACGGCCTGAACCTCGACACCACCAGCCTCACGCCGGACGCAACCAACGTGCCGGGCTGCTACATCTTCAACCCGGGCAGCCAGGTCACGCTGAATACGCCGGTCGACGCCACGGGCAAGCTGTACCAGATCCACCTGTCGGGTGCCGACATCGGCGAGCCGAAGTACAAGCGTGCGTATGAAGCCCTCCAGCTCACCGCGGAACGCAACTTCGACAACACCTGGTACCTGAAGGCGTCGTACGTGTGGTCGCACCTGCGCGGTAACTCCGAAGGCGGCGTCGATTCCAGCAACGGCCAGGCCGACACCGGCACGACCGAGCTGTTCGACTATCCGGAAATCATGGCAGGCACCAACGGCTACCTGCCGAACGACCGCAAGCACACGGTCAAGATCTACGGTGCATGGCAGATCAACAACGAGTGGATGGTGGGCGCCAATGGCGTGTTCCAGACCGGTCGTCCGGAAAACTGCTACGGCCTGAACCCGATCGACGGCCAGGTCAACGGCGGATACGGCTCCGGTTCGTACCTGTACTGCGACGGCATGATCGTGCAGCGCGGTTCGGTCGGCCGTACGCCGAGCACCTGGAACATCGACCTGAACGCGTCGTACAAGCCGACGTGGGCACGCGGCGTCACTCTTTCCGCGAACGTCTTCAACGTGTTCAACAAGCAGCACGTCACGACGATCAACGAAGTGGGTGAAGACGCCAACGGCGGATCGCTGGCCGGCACCACGTACAAGATCCCCACGGGCTTCCAGACGCCACGCTACGTACAGCTCTCGGCGGAATACGACTTCTCGCTCTAACCCTTTCCGCCATTACAACGAGACAGGGTGCGCGTTCCGGCAAGGAACGCGCCATCTTGCAACGCTCCCCAGATCGCCGCCCGCTCCCACGGGCGGCTTTTTTTCGCCCTTCCCTGTAGGAGCGCGCCTCGCGCGCGACCAGTTGAAACGGTGCGCTCCGTAGTAAAGCAGCCCATGTGGTGCGTCGCTCCGTAGGAAGGGCTCGCCTATCAGCCTCGCATCGGCGCTCATACGTGGCGGAGCAGAGGCGACGGGGGCGGCCCTTGGCGCGCCGGCCTGCGGTGTCCCTCGGGAAAGGAGGAGCCGCTACGCGGCTCAGTGTCTTATGGCTTCGCCCCTTCGGGCACGGGGAGCGGGCGGGGTTTTTCGACTCGGCCTCCGTGCCTCGGCGAAAAAGGCCGGCCTTCCTGGCCGGCCCCGCTACGCGGCCTTATCCGCCCACTCCCCTCACCTCCATCAAGTCGCGCCAAGGGCCGCCCCCGCCGCCTCTGTCGAACGTCATCGCAGCTTGTTGTAGGAGCGCGCCTGCGCGCGACCGGTTGTCGCGAAAATTTTCATCGTTTCGATATCACCGGTCGCGCGCAAGGCGCGCTCCTACAGGGATTGCGTATCGCTGGATGGGTATCGAGCCGATCGGCGCCAAAGCCGATGCAGCATGATCGTGTTTGCTGGCGAATCGGGGCGCTGGGTTCCTGCATGCGCAGGAACGACGTGTATCGCATGGGCCTGCAATGCACGAAGCAGGCGACCGTGCGCCGCATGTGGGATGAGGTGTGTGCGCTGGAGGGTCGAAATAATGACGCAGCGAGTCGAAGTGGCAAAAGTCGTCGGCGGGTTGATTCTGCTCGGGATCCATATCGCGACGTTATTGGGGAAGCGGGAGCATGGCGATCCGTTGGCGAAGGGTGTGCGGTGGAATGTGGATCTGGGAGCTGCCTTGTTTATGGTCGCGGCGCTGGCTGCGCCGGTGTTGGCGTCGGAGTCATGCACGGTGATCGGGTCGGAGTGGACGCTGGATATCGCTGGGGCATTGTTGTTCGGAGCGGCGATGTGGTTGGGCTGGTTGGCGCCAGGAGAGGCCTGGCCCGCACCGCCTCCCGTGTACGAGCGCGCCTTGCGCGCGACCGGGGTATCGCAATCGATGAAAATTTTCGCGACAACCGGTCGCGCGCAGGCGCGCTCCTACAACAAGCTGCGATGACGTTCGACAGAGGCGGCGGGGGCGGCCCTTGGCGCGACTTGATGGAGGTGAGGGGAGCGGGCGGAAAAGGCCGCGAAGCGGGGCCGGCCAGGATGGCCGGCCTTTCCTGCCGAGGCACGGAGGCCGAGTCAGGAAACCCCGCACGCTCCCCGGGCCCGAAGGGGCGTAAGCCATAAGACACTGAGCCGCGCAGCGGCTCCTCCTTTCCCGAGGGACACCGCAGGCCGGAGCGCCAAGGGCCGCACCCGTCGCCTCGTGCGCCGCCACGCTCACGCGCCGAGCGCGAGGCCGACAGGCGAGCCCTTCCTACGGAGCGACGCACCACAGGGGCTGCTTTACTACGGAGCGCACCGTTTCAGCCGGTCGCGCGCGAGGCGCGCTCCTACAGGGGGGGTAGCCAGGGTTCTCCTCTTATGCCGTAGCGGAAGACTACTGAGATCTTTCGCTGGTGTAGCGTGGGCATCGAGTCGTGCAGTACTTCGCGTCCTTTCATGACTACCAGGGCGCCGGCGCGGGGGAGGTAATGGCGTTGCTCCGTGCATGCCTGCGTGCGCGGGATTTCCATGCGCAATGCGGCTTCGCTGTTCGTGGTGAGGAAGAGCAGTGCCGTGATGCCGTTGTCGTCGTAGTGGACGCCCTGTGCGCCGCCGCCTGCCGGGTAGGCGCGGATGTTGATGGCGGCTCGGCGGCTCGGCGAGAGCACGACGTCCTGTGAGGTGATGGCGGTGACCAGCGGCAGGCTGGCCTGGTACAAGGCCGCGAGTTCCGGCAGGTGCAGGCGGACGTCGTCGCCGTCGAAGAGGTGGTGGTAGCACCCTTCCCCGCCGGGCGAGCGGCGGTCTACCAGCCTTACCTGGCCTTCCGCAATCAGCCAGTCGATGCGGCGGCGGAGGATGCCGCACTGTTCCTCGTCAATGAGGTCTTCCACCACCGTGGCGTAGTCGTAGTGGTATTCGCGCACGTGGCGCGACAGCTCGAAACTTTCAGACATGATCCAACTCCCATGCGAACCGGTCCGCGGGAAGCTATCGGTCCGGTTCGCAGGGATATATGGAAGGATTCTGAAAAATGGGTCGGATCAGTGGAGATTGCGGCCCGCGATCACAGAATCGAACCGTCGTCGTCACCGTCGCCATCATCCGCGAAGCGCAGGTGCTTCACGCTGCGGCCGTGGCGGCGGACTAGCTTCAGAGCCTCGACGCCCACCTTGATGTGCCGCTCGACGAAGTTGGCCGTGACCGCCGCGTCGCTGGATTCGGTCTTCACGCCCTCGGGGATCATCGGCTGGTCGGAGACCAGCAGCAGCGCGCCGCAGGGGATGTGGTTGGCGAAGCCTGCCGCGAAGATCGTGGCCGTTTCCATGTCGATGGCCATGGAGCGGGTGCGGCGCAGGTATTCCTTGAAGCCGTCGTCATGTTCCCAGACCCGGCGGTTGGTGGTGTACACCGTGCCCGTCCAGTAGTCGTGGCCCAGGTCGCGGATCATCGTGGAGACGGCGCGCTGGAGCTGGAAAGCCGGCAGCGCCGGTACTTCGGGCAGCAGGTAGTCGTTGGAGGTGCCCTCGCCGCGGATGGCCGCAATCGGCAGGATCAGGTCACCGATGGCGTTCTTCTTCTTGAGACCACCGCACTTGCCGAGGAATAGCACCGCCTTGGGCTCGATGACGCTGAGCAGGTCCATCACGGTGGCCGCGTTCGGGCTGCCCATGCCGAAGTTGATCAGGGTGATGCCGTCGGCCGTGGCATTGGGCATGGGCCGGTCGCGGCCACGTACCTCGACGCCGTGCTCCAGCGCAAAGCGCTCGACGTAATGGCCGAAGTTGGTCAGCAGGATGTGCTGGCCGAAAGCCTCCAGGGGGATGCCCGTGTAGCGGGGCAGCCAGTTGGAAACGATCTCGTTCTTGGTTTTCATGGGGAATCCGGTTCGCGCTTGCGCCGGCGGCAGGCGGGGCCAGACAGGGCCGACGGCGCGGTTACCGGCGACGCCACGCCGGCGAGGTGCCAATTGATTCGTGCAAGTGTAGCATCCGCCGCAAGCGGCGCGTGGCGGAGCGCGACGGGTGATCCGGACGTCGCCGGGGGATGACCGATGCGGATCGGAATGGCGATCGATGCGGCCTGCGATGTTCCGCAGGCGTTCCTGGATGCCCATGGCATCGCGGTGATGCCCATCACCGTGCGGGTCGACGACCAGCGCTTCCACGACGACCGGGCTCCGGCGGAGATCCTGCGTTTCCGCCAGCAGCGGCTGGGCAGCCGAAGCCATGCCGCCGAAACCGAGCCCAGCTCGGTCACCGAGGTGCAGAACCTGTTCCTGGACAGGATGGTGCGGGAGTACGACTGCGTGGTCTGCCTCACCATCATGGCCACGCGCAGCCCGATCCACGACAACGTGATCAAGGCCAGCTTCGCCATCCTGAAGAATTACCGCCCGGTGCGTGAAGCGGCTGGCCTAGGTGGTCCGTTCCTCATGCGCGTGGTGGATACCCGAAACATCTTCGCCGGCTCCGGGCCGGCCGTCGCGGAGACGGTGCGGATGATCGCGGCAGGACACTCCCCGGCGGAAGTCCGCGAACGTGCCGCGCATGTCGCGGACCACAGCTACGGATACATGCTGCCGCGCGATCTCAACTACCTGCGCTCCCGTGCACGCAGCAAGGGCGATCGCAGCGTGAGCTTCCTCAGCTCCATGCTTGGTACGGCGCTGGACATCAAGCCGATCCTGCGTGCGCATCGCGGCGAAACCGGCCCTGTCGGCAAGGTCCGTGGTTTCGAGCACGGGGCTCAGCTGTTGTTCGACTATGCAGCGAAACGCGTGCAGGCCGGCCTGCTGGTGCCTTCGCTCTCGCTCAGCTACGGCGGCGACCTGGACGACCTGCGCAACCTCCCTGGCTATGACGCACTCGTGCGCATCTGCAACGAGACGGGCGTGCAGGTGCTCGAAACCCCCATGGGTATCACTGGCATGGTCAACGTCGGCGAAGGCGCGATCACGCTGGGACTGGCATCCGAAGATCACGTCGCGACGTTCTGATGCCGGCATGTCGCTACATCGCCAGCATCGTGCTCCTTGCGCTGCCTTGTGCGCTGCAAGCACAGACGGTCTACAAGTGCGTGGCCCACGGCGAGACGAGTTACCAGCAATCACCCTGCGCCACGAACCAGAAACAGGAAACGATCCGGCTCGAGGTTCCCGGGCCGACGACAGCGCCGGCGCCCGTGCCTGCGCCACCACCGCGCGTGGCCGATGCCGCGCCGCCTCCGCTGCCGCCTCCTGCGCCCCGTCCCCCGCCGCGTATGTATGGCTGCATCCGTGCCACCGACGGCAAGCCCTATACGAGCCCCACCGGGCAGACGCAACCCTACATGGCACCGTTCGGCGTGCTGGGCGCGGTAAGTTCGGGGTTGGCGGATGCCTATGGCAGTCCCAACGCCGCGGTCGCCTCCGCACCGGAACTCAATCGCGGCAAGGGGAATGTCGGTGCGCTCGTAAACAGCAACTACGTCTGGGTGCAGGACAGCTGCCGCGAACTCAGCCCGGCCGAAACCTGCCAGGTATTGCGCGATGACGCCGACGCCAACGACAAGGCACTGCGCAACGCCTTCAGCAGCCAGCGGGCTCCGTTCGAAGCACGCGAGGCCGAGCTGCGTAGGCAACTGGCCTCGTGCCGCTGACGCGCATCAGAAGCCGTAGCGCAGGAAACCACCGTCGACGGCGACGATTTCGCCGGTGACGTAACTGGATGCAGGCAGGCACAGGAAGGCCACGGCGCCGGCCACTTCTTCCGGCTCACCGATACGCCCCATCGGCGTGCGGTCGAGCACTTCTTCCAGGTAGTCCGCATCGGCCAGGGCCGGCTCGCTGCGCTGCGTGCGGATATACCAGGGTGCCACGCCGTTGACGCGGATGCCGTCTTCCGCCCATTCGCAAGCGAGGTTACGCGTGAGTTGATGCAAGGCGGCCTTGGTCATGCCATAGGGCGCACCGGTGCGCACATGGGTGATGCCCGATACCGAGCCGATGTTCACGATGGCGGCATTCGCGTGCTGCACGAGATGCGGATGCGCGAGCCGGCACATCTCGAAAGCGGAATACACGTTCAGTTCGAAGATGTCGCGGTATTCGTCAGGCTCGTAGTCGAGCGCGGCCTTCACGGCATTGCCGCCGACGTTGTTCACCAGCACCGACAGGCTCGTGCCCAGGTCGGCCACCCAGTCGAACACGGCAAGGCGATCCTCGTGGTCGGTCATGTCGGCCGCCATCCACAGGATTTCGCTTTCCGGGCATTCGTCGGCCAGTTCGTCGCTGATCTGTTGCAGGGCGATTTCGTCGCGCGCAACAAGCAGCACGTTGGCGCCGAGCACGGCCAGTTCGCGTGCGCAAGCTTGCCCGATGCCCTTGCTTGCGCCGGTGACAAGGGCCGTACGGCCGTCCAGACGCCAATGGGTCAGTCGTGGGTGCATGGGAGACTCCTGATCATGACGGCATGGTACAAGGAGGGGACCACCCGAGGGACTTTCCCATGACGCCGACGGACCTGGACCCGACTTCGCCCCTGCTCGCCATCGATCGTGCCACCGTGCTCCGCGAAGAGCGCCGCCTGCTCGACGGGCTGTCACTCACGATCGCCCAGGGACAGCACACGGCCATCCTCGGCCCGAACGGTTCCGGCAAGTCCACGCTGGTGAAGCTGATCGAACGGCGCCTGTATCCGCTGGTCCACGAGGACGGCTCGCCGGTACTGCAGGTGTTCGGACGCGACCGCTGGAGCGTGGCCGACCTGCGTTCCCTTCTGGGCGTGGTGTCCTCCGACCTGCGCCGCGAGTTCGAAGCCACCCACGAAGCGGCACTGAACGCCGTGCTGTCCGGCTTCTTTGCCTCGATGACGCTGGGCCTGGACCACATCGTAGACGACAGCATGCGTGCGCGGGCCATGGATGCCCTGGCCCGTGTCGGTGCCACGCACCTCGCGCGGCGTGACATCTCCACGCTGTCCACGGGCGAGGCACGACGCGTGCTCATCGCCCGTGCGCTGGTGCACCAGCCTCGGGCGCTGCTGCTCGACGAACCCTGCGCAGGGCTGGACCCGGGCACCCGCCGGCGTTTCCTCGACCTGCTGCGCCAGCTGGCACAGGAGGGCACCACGCTGGTCCTGGTCACCCATCACGTGGAGGAAATCGTGCCGGAGATCGGCCACGTGGTGATGCTGCGCAATGGGCGGCTATTCGAGGAAGGCCCGAAAGACCGCCTGCTTGCCGATGAGCAGCTGTCGTCGTTGTTCGACTGGCGCATGGAAGTGGACCGGATCGACGGCTTTTACGGCGCGCGATTGCGCTGAGCCGGTCGCAGCGCGAGACTCGGGTGTGCCCGAAGTCGAGGACCACCGCCATGATCCGTCGTATCGCGTTTACCGCCCTCGTGCTGGCGTGTGCCGCATGCTCCAAGCCGCAGCCACCCCAGCAGGACCCGCCGAAGCCACAGGCCCAGGCCGCCGTGTCGGTGCCCTGGCAGTCGATGGAAGACCAGAAGAAGAAGGCGCAGGACGTGCAGAAGGTCGTGGACAAGCAAGCCGACGACCAGCGCAAGGCCATCGAGGCCCAGGAACAATAATGTAGGAGCGCGCCTCGCGCGCGACCGGTTATCGCGATATCCGTCAATAGGATTCATGTCGCGATAACCGGTCGCGCGCGAGGCGCGCTCCTACAGGTTTAGCGGGGCGAGCAGAAGCAGTAGGCGTAGACGTTGGGCTTGCCCGCTTCCGCCGTGCGGAACAGCGCGAACTCCGGCGCCAGCTTCGGCAGCATCGCTACCCATGACGGCAGGCGCAGGCCCATCGACATCGCCACGCGCGCTTCGCCGCTGTCACCCACGCTC
This sequence comes from Luteibacter anthropi, assembly GCF_023699965.1. NCBI lineage: Bacteria > Pseudomonadati > Pseudomonadota > Gammaproteobacteria > Lysobacterales > Rhodanobacteraceae > Luteibacter > Luteibacter anthropi. The sequence goes on along the minus strand of NZ_CP077072.1, from coordinate 2,023,916 downwards.
GCCATGAAGCGCTCCAGCGTACCCATGGGCTTCTCTGCGTAACGCACCTTGAAGTCCTTGCCGAGGTTGGCTTCCTGCGCGGCGTCGCGAATGGCGTCGTCGAGGTTGCCCAGCTTGTCGACCAGGCCACGATCCTTCGCCTGCGCACCCGTCCAGACACGCCCCTGGGCGATGGCGTCGATGGCGGCGAAGTCCTTGCCGCGCGCCTTGGCCACGTTGCCTACGAAGTCGCGGTAGCCCTTGTCGATGATGCTCTGGATCAGCACGCCGACTTTCGGCTCCAGCGGACGGGTGATGTCGAACGCACCGGCCAGCGGACCCGTGCTCACGCCGTCGCTCTTCACGCCGATCTTCGCCAGCGTGTCGGGCACGGTGTAGAACATGCCGAAGATGCCGATCGAGCCGGTGATGGTGTTTGGCTCGGCGTAGATGCGATTCGCATTCATCGAGATCCAGTAGCCGCCGCTGGCAGCCACGTCGCCCATGGACACGATCACCGGAATGCCCGCCTCGCGGGTGAGCTGTACCTCGCGACGGATCTGCTCGGCGGCATAGACCTCGCCACCGGGCGAATTCACGCGCAGCACCAGCGCATGAGTGCGCTGGTCGTTGCGTGCGGCACGAATGAGCGCCGCCGTGGATTCACCACCGATGGAGCCCTGCGCCTGCTTGCCGCCGCTGATCTCGCCTTCGGCCACCACCACGGTGACGGCAGGGCCCGTCTGCAACAGATCGATATTGGTGAGGCCCCTGGCCGTGAGGTAACCGGCCAGGTCGACCTGGCGGAAGCCCTGGTCCTTCTTGCCGGCCGGCACGCCGTCCTTGCGCAGCATCTTCACGAAGTCCTGCTCGGTGGCGAGGCCATCGACCAGTTTCTCCTGCACGGCCAGGTCGGCGAGATTGCCCTTCGCGTTCTGCACGCGCTCGGCCAGCCCGTCGACATCGGCACGCAGTGCCGCCGGATCAAGATGGCGCAGCGTGGCGATCTCGTCGATCCAGGTCGACCACAGGCCACCCAGCCAGAACGCATCGGCTTCCTTCGACTCCGGGGAGGCATGGTCGAGGATGAAGGGTTCGGCCGCGCTCTTGAACTGGCCCACGCGGAACAGGTGCACCTGCACGCCCAGGCGGTCGAGCATGTCCTTGTAGAACAGCCGGTAGTTGGCCAGGCCCGTGGCGATCACGCCACCTTCCGGATCGAGGTAGATCTTGTCCGCATGCGCGGCGAGGTAGTACTGGCCCTGTTCGAGGCTGGATGCCCACACCAGCACCGGCTTGCCCGACGCACGGAAGCGGTCGAGGGCCGCACCCACTTCGCGCAGCGCGGCGAAGCCACCGGCTTCCAGCTTGTCGGGGCGCAGTACGATGCGGCTCACGCTCGCATCGTTCGCGGCGGTGTCGATGGCGCGTACCAGGTCGCGCACCTGCACCTGCTTCACGCCGTCGCCCGAGAGCTTCGCCACCGCACGCGAGAAGGCATCGGCGCTGTACTGCTCCACCAGTGCGCCTTCCGGCGCCAGCACCAGCACGCTCTTTTCCTGCACCACGTTGCCGCGGCTGCCGACGAACAGCACCAGGGCAAAGACGGCGATCAGGCCGAAAAAGAATACGTTGAGGACGATGAGCCGGATCAGGTTCAGCCCGTGCCCGAACCCCCGCAGGAACCTGCCGAAACCGCCACGGCGACGCGGCGCGGGCTGGGCCTGGCGCGGAAGCGGCGGCGGTACGTGGTCGAGATGATCCGACATCGGGATGGTTTCCTTTGAAGACTTTGGGGCGAGCGTAACCCGTCAGGGCGTACGCATCACGTGTGGAATGGCATGGGCGCCGGATCGGGGTTTTCGGGCCAGTGAGGGCGGCCGCTGCTACGCCAGAAACGCGCGAACAGCAGGATGGCCGCCATGCTCAGGCCAGCGATGAGACCCATCCACATGCCACGGGCGCCGAGGTTGTGCTGGAAGGCCAGCCACCAGCCGATGGGCATGCCCACGAACCAGTAGGCGAACAGGGTGATGACCATGGGGACACGGGTGTCCTTCAGGCCACGCAGGGCGCCGTTGGACGCCACCTGGATGCCGTCGGAGAACTGGAAGAACCCGGCCAGGATCAGCAGCTGCGAGGCCATGGCAATTACCGCCGGATCGTTCGTATACAGGCTCGCGATCGGCACGGCGAACAGCAGCATGGCGCCCGACGACAGGCATTGCGTCACCAGCACCAGAGAAATACCGGAGAGACCGGCATAACGCACCGCCAGCGCATCGCGCCGGCCCACCGCATTGCCGACCCGCACCGTGATCGCCATCGACAGGCCCAGCGGGATCATGAAGGCCACCGAGGCCACGTTGAGCGCCACGTGATGGCTGGCCGTGACCGTTTCGCCCAGGCGGCCGATCAGCAGTGCCACGGCGACGAAGAGGCCGGCTTCCATGAGCAGGGTCACCGCCATGGGCACGCCCACGTGCAACAACTGGGTGATCTGCTTTCGATCCGGCCGGGCCATGCGCTGGCGCAGGTTTAGATCGCGATAGTTGCGATGCTTCAGCACGTAGATGCCGAAACCAATCATCTCCAGCCACAGCACGATGGCCGTGGCGATGCCGCTGCCGCGCGCGCCCATCACCGGGAAACCGAGCTTGCCGTACATCAGCACGTAGCCCAGGGGCGCCAGGATCACCAGGCCGCCGAAGCTGAAATACATGGAAGGCCGCGGCATCGACAAGCCTTCGGATAGCCCTCGCAAGGCGAAATACGTGGTGAGTGCCGGCGCGGCGAACGCGATGGCATGCAGGAATGCCTGCACGTCGGCGCGCATGGATTCCACCACGCCGAACACGGCCATCAGCGGCGAGGCGTGCCACACACCGAAGCCCAGCAGGATGCCCAGGCCCCAGGCGATATAGAGCGCCTGGTGGAAGGTGGCGCCGATCTCGCTGCGCCGACCCGCACCGTCGAGCTGGGCGACCGTGGGCGGAACGGCCATCATGGTGCCGATGCCGGTGACGATGGCGAGCGCCCAGATATTGGCGCCCGTGACAACGGACGCCTGCGTGTGCGCGCCCTGGTGCCCGGCGAGCACGGCGTCCACGACATTGGTTCCGATGGCGGAAAGCTGCGCCGCGATCATGGGCAACGCCAGTCGGAAGGTGGCGCCGACCTCGCGACGCGCACGGGAGCGGTCGATGGGCATGGCTGGAAACTACCTTGTAGGGCCGCCTATTGTAGCCGCTGGCGTGCCATCATCCCCACCCAAAACGGGGAACCCACTGGGGAGAGGGGAATGAAGGAGCTGGAACCGGCGCCGGTGCTCATGTGCGCCAATTGTTCGGCTGCGTTGCAGGGCGAGTTCTGTCATCACTGCGGCCAGTCCATCCACAGCGTGCTGCGGCCCATGTCGCACATGCTGGAAGACGCAGGGGACATCTTCTTCCACATGGACGAGCGCATCGTCCACACGGTGCCGCCGCTGTTCACCAGACCCGGCTTCCTCACCCTGGAATACTTCTCCGGTCGCCGCGTGCGCTATATCGCGCCCTTCCGGCTCATGTTCGTGTTCTGCCTCATGGCGTTCTTCTTCGTGCACGTGGCCGTCAACGGCGTGCATTTCGGCGGACACGAAAAGGATGCACCCAAGGACACGCTGGGCGCCTTCGCCGCGGCGAACACGGCGGAAGAAGTGCAGGACCTGTACGACGCCCAGATCCGCGACCTGCGCCACACCGAGTCCGATCCGGCCGTGCCCGGGCTGGCCAAGGCAGGGCTCGCCACCGCGCGAGGTCTGGTCCGCGACACCGCGAACACCCGCCTGAACGAACTGGGCGCACCGCCACTGGCCCCGGACCAGGACGACGTACCCGTCCAGGCCAAGCCAGGCCAGCCGAAGATGACACTGGGCTGGACCTCGGAATCCGTCCTGCTCGACGACAGCACGAAGGTCTCCATCGGCTGGCTGCCCGATGCCGTGAACCAGCGTCTTACCGCGTCACTGGTGCGGTTGCGGAACAACATCCGCGAGGCGCGGCACCCGGGGCCCCAGCGTGACGAAGCCATCCATCGCATCGTCGAAGGCCTGTTCGGCGTGCTGCCGCTGACCATGTTCGTGATGGTGCCGGTGTTCGCCCTGCTGCTGAAGGTGTTCTACCTGTTCCGCCGGCGCCTCTACATGGAGCACCTGATCGTGGCGCTGCACAGCCATGCGTTCCTGTTCCTGGCCCTGCTGGTGCTGATGCTGCTGGGCTTTGCCCGTACCGCCATCGCGCCCCATGTGGGAGCGGCGGCGGTAGCCATAGGGACCGTCCAGTGGGCCATCGCGATCTGGATGCCTGTGTACCTGCTGCTGATGCAGAAACGGGTCTACCGGCAGGGATGGCCGATGACTATCTTCAAGTACTGGTTGATAGGCAGCGTCTATTTCTGGCTGTTGTTGTTCGCCCTCGTGATCGCCATGCTGATCGGGTTGACGCATTAGGATTTCTTCCTACCCGGCAGGCGGTTGTACACAGGCAGGAAAGTGGCTTCGCCTTTGTCAAGGTTTTGGCCACGCCGGGTGAACCATTTTCTCGTCGAAATTTTAAGTGCCTGAAATATTGAAATATTTCAGCTTGGTTAAAATGTACCCAAGCTAACCCGAAAGGCTCAGCCGTGCGCCTTGGACCCCCTCCATCCGACGCTCATCCACAGACTTATCCACAGAGCCTGTGGATAACCCTGAAACCCTCCGGAGGGCGGGCACTTAGCTTTCATTCTTACCGGGACGCCTCCGATGTCGGTCCAAGCCCATGGGATCGTGGTCAATCATTGACCAGCACAATCGGCATATCCCATTAAACTAGGGCCCGAATGACTCACGTCCTGCGCGTCGCCCTGCCGGTCCCCCTGCTGACCCTGTTCGATTACCTGCCGCCCGAGGCAGGCATCGCCCAGGCTGGGTCCCGCGTGCGCGTGCCCTTCGGCAAGGGCGAGATGGTGGGCGTGGTGATCGATCCGACGGCCGAGGCGGCTGTCGGAGCAAAGCGACTCAAGCGCGCCCACGAGGTGCTCGACGACGCTCCCCTGCTCGATGCCGAACTGCTCACGACCCTGGCCTGGGCCGCCGACTACTGGGCCGGGGCGCCTGGCGAAGCCGTGGCCAATGCCCTGCCCCTGGCGCTACGTGAGCCCAGGCCGTTGCCGCCCACGGGCCGTGAGGCCTGGGCGCTCACGACGCAAGGCCGCAGCGCCCGCGATGCGCGCAGCCGCAAGGGCGGCTCGGCCGCGCTTCTTGATGCGCTGTACGACGGCCCGCGCGCCGCCGACGAACTGGGGCTGTCGCTTCCCGACTGGCGCGCTGCCGCGCGACGGCTGCTCGACGCGGGGCTGGTCGAAAAACTCGAACTGGAAGACAACACGCTAGCGGCTTCGCCTGCGCCGGGCCCGACGCTCAGCGATGAACAGGTCGCCGCCGTCGCGGCCGTGGGCGAAGGCTTCGGCCGGTTCCAGCCCTACCTGCTCGACGGGGTCACCGGCAGCGGCAAGACCGAGGTCTATCTCGCGCTGATCGAGCGCGCGCTCGCCGAAGGACGACAAACCCTTCTACTGGTGCCCGAGATCGGCCTCGCCCCGCAGACGGTGCGGCGCCTGCGCGAACGCCTGGGTGTCACGATCGAGGTGCTGCATTCCAACCTCGCCGAAGGCGAGCGAGCGCGCGCGTGGCTGCGCGCCCGCAACGGTACGGCACGGGTAATCATCGGCACCCGTTCGGCGGTATTCACCCCGCTGCCGGCCGCCGGCCTGATCATCGTGGACGAAGAACACGATTCGTCCTACAAACAGCAGGAAGGCTTCCGCTACCACGCCCGCGATCTCGCACTGGTGCGCGCCAAGGCCCATGGCGTGCCCGTGGTGCTCGGTACGGCCACGCCTTCGCTGGAAACCCTCGCCAACGTCGAGGCGGGTCGCTACCGCTCGCTGCTGCTGCGCGCCCGCCCCGGTGCAACCCAGCCCACCCGCGTGCAGATCGTGGACATGCGCGCCCAGCGCCTCGACCACGGCCTGTCTCCGACCCTGGTCAATGCAGTGGCCGCCTGCGTCGGTCGTGGCGAACAGGCCCTGGTGTTCCGCAACCGTCGCGGCTACGCCCCGGTGCTGCTATGCCACGACTGCGGCTGGCACGCCGACTGCCCGCGGTGCGACCGGCCCATGACGCTGCACGCCGGCAAGCGCCGGCTGGTCTGCCATCACTGCGAGAACGTGATGTCGGTGCCGCCCGCCTGTCCATCCTGCGGCTCGGCCAACCTCAGCCCACAGGGCCAGGGTACCGAGCGTCTGGAAGAAGCCCTGGCCGAACGGTTCCCCGAGATTCCGGTCGTGCGCATCGACCGCGAGACCACGCGGCGGCGCGAGGCCTTCGGCGAGATCCTCGAAAGCCTGCGCAACGACAAGCCGGCGATCCTGGTGGGCACGCAGATGCTGGCCAAGGGCCACGACCTGCCCAACCTCACCCTCGTCGCCATCGTCGGCGTGGACGAAGGCCTGCACAGCGTCGATTTCCGCGCCAGCGAACGGCTGGCCCAGCTCGTCGTGCAGGTGGCGGGGCGTGCCGGGCGTGCCAGCAAGCCGGGCAGCGTGCTGTTGCAGACCCATCATCCCGACCATCCCATGCTCCACGCCCTGCTGCGCGGCGGTTACGGCGCAGTGGCCACCGGCCTGCTCGAAGAGCGCCGCCTGCTGGAGCTTCCTCCCGTCTCGCACCAGGTGCTGCTGCGCGCCGACGCCCACGGCCGCCCCGAGGTCGATGCCTTCCTGGCCGAGGCCCATGTCGCCATCGGCGAGCCGGGCGACCTGCGCATCGCGGGCCCCATGCCCGCGCCGATGCCCCTGCGCGCCGGACGCCACCGTGGCCAGCTGCTGGTGGAAGCCTCCACCCGCGCGCGCCTGCATGCCTTCCTGCGCCCCTGGCAGCAGGCCCTCACGGCCCTGCCGTCGGCCCGCAAGGTGCGCTGGTCACTTGATGTCGACCCCATCGACCTATATTGAACAATCGACCCGATACCATCGGACGCCTATGCCGCGTCGCGCATCAGCGCGACAATACGAAATCTCCCCGGTAACGGAACCCTGACGTGACCACCCAACTCGAACAACTCCGCAAGATCACCACCGTCGTCGCCGACACGGGCGACATCTCGGCCATCGAGAAGTACAAGCCGCAGGACGCCACCACCAACCCGTCGCTGCTGCTGAAGGCCGCCGGTATCCCCACCTACTCGGGCTACATCGACGAAGCCGTGCAATGGGCCAAGGGCCAGAGCAGCAACCGTGATCAGCAGCTGACCGACGCCGGCGACCGCCTCGCCGTGCTCGTGGGCCGCGAAATCCTGAAGCTCGTGCCGGGCCGCGTGTCCACCGAAGTGGACGCCCGCCTGTCGTTCGACGAGAAGGCGTCCATAGAGAAGGCCAAGCGCCTGATCGGCATGTACGAAGAGATCGGCATCGACCGCAAGCGCGTGCTGATCAAGCTGGCCTCCACCTGGGAAGGCATCCGTGCCGCCGAGAAGCTGCAGAAGGAAGGCATCGACTGCAACCTCACCCTGCTCTTCAGCTTCGAACAGGCCGTGGCCTGCGCCGAAGCCGGCGTGTTCCTCATCTCGCCGTTCGTGGGTCGCATCTTCGACTGGTATGTGGCCAACACCGACAAGAAGACCTACGAACCGGCCGAAGACCCGGGCGTGCAGTCGGTGCGTCGCATCTACGACTACTACAAGCTGCACGACTACAAGACCGTCGTGATGGGCGCCAGCTTCCGCAACATCGGCCAGATCCAGGCCCTCGCCGGCTGCGACCGCCTCACCATCGCGCCGGAACTGCTGAAGGAACTGGACGAAACCAACGCCGACCTGCCGGTGGCACTGAAGGACGCCGGCCGCCGCGAAGCCACACCGGAGAAGCTCACGGAAGCGAAGTTCCGCTGGGGCCACAACGAAAACGCGATGGCCACCGACAAGCTGGCCGAAGGCATCCGCAAGTTCGCGGTTGACCAGCGCAAGCTGGAAGAACTGCTGGGCGCGAAGCTCTAAAGCAACCCCTGTAGGAGCGCGCCTCGCGCGCGACCGGTAAGGCGAATGCGTTGATGGTTTTCGCGATAACCGGTCGCGCGCAAGGCGCGCTCCTACAACCGCATGACCGGGCCTTCCTGCTGCATGGCCATTTGCTGGGCCTGCTGCTGCGATTGCTCAAATACCTGCTGATCCAGCCCCCGTGCCAGTGCGATGCTTTGCTCCTTGGGCGGCGCCGGCGTATCCATCGCTACCGTTACTTCGCTCCCCGGTCGCACGCCCCGACACACCAGCTCCCTCCCCTCGACATCCACCCCGGCCAGATCACGCTCGTGGTGAATGCCGATACCCCTCGCCCGCACCGCCATCTGCGCCACCTTCTCATCGGATACGTCCAGCGGCAGCTGGAGCCGCATGCTGGCGTAGACAGGATCATCTGCCTCTGAAGGAAAGCTCGACGACGGCCGGCTATCCGCCAGCGGATGCGGCGACGCCTGCAGCTTACCTGGATCATCCGGATGAAACGCCTCGCGAGCGGCTTTGCGTTCCAGGCGAAGGCTGCGGGTGTCTTCCAGCTCCTGGATGGTCTTCGGATCGGTAACGTCCCGCATGTCGGTCTCGGTGCCGATTGCCGTATGCAGGGTACGGAATTCGCTCCAGTCACCATTGCGGTCACGACCGAAGTAGTGATCCTTCTGGCCGATGATGTCGGGTGAAAGATGGGAGCGATCCTTCATGGCCGTGAAGTACGCTGCTGCCATGTCGGTGATGTAGCCCTTCTGGTCGTCCGGTGACATGACGCGATCGACCGACGCTTGCAGGGCCGTGGCGCTCATGCGGTGCAGTCCGCCGTAGCCGTTGTTGAGCATCGTGGACCAATGCGTGTGGGCGTGATGCCCGGCGTCTTCGGGGCGCATTTGGCCTTGCTTGATGAGGCCATCCTCCACCATGTCCCGTTTGTGAGCGGCTTCCAGTAGCTTGCGGGGCGTCCAGGCATTTGGGTCGATCTCGATTTTTGTGAATGACAAGTCGTGAACGGCCTGAATGTCACCGACAGGAAGATTCAACGCGAGGCCGGTCTCACCGAACTGAAAGTGTTCGGCTCGAGCGGCGTAATCGCGCTGCATCAGGTCAACGCCAAAAGAATCCCATTCCCGCTCGGTAAGCACTTTCCCGCTATGCTCACGCGCATAGGCCTGAGCATAAGCATTCGCGGTGGCACCGGGCATATTGTCGTTTCGTACGACACCTAACGCCAAGGCGCCATACCCATCATTTCCTGGAACGCCAGCGAGGTAGTTCCAATACAATTCTCGATTTCCTGATGCGGTATACGACGACAAAATATTAATATCGTGCTGAGTTAAAGACTCTTTATGGTCATTCATTATTTCACCTCAGCCCCTTCCATGATGGACGTGACTCGCTGTTCGATGCGTTTCCAATCGAACATCACAGCACGTAAATAGCCCACTTCCACTATCGCCTTGTACTTTGGCAGCAAGAAAAAATGAGAGCAGGTTGATCGCCGGCGATCTTCCGGGTTATCCATAATCCGCCCATTAACGAGCTTTACTCCGTCAGGTATTGCTTTCACGCTGCATCTAATGAAGGTCGAAGGTAGGTTATTTTTTCCCATCGCCACGTACCAATCCTCATGCCCATCAGGTTTAGTGGCATTCAGGGTCTCCCTCGATGCGAAGCCAAACTTCTTCTCGTAATACGAGACGAGCTTTCTGAAATCAGCGTAATAAGGTGTGAGTCCGTCGACAGGGTCGCCTTTGATGCGCAAGCTCAGGTTGTAATCTGGATTCTCTTTCTGGCTATCAAACGGCTCCATCATGCGACGCAGCGTGGATGTGTATTTGTCATCTGAAAGCCGCGAGAGATGTCTCAGCGTAATTCTCACGCTCGAAAGAAACATATCCGTGGAATCGTGATAGTCCACGTCTGGCGGTACAGGTGTCAGTTCGGGCCACAGCAAAACCAGACCAAGACGCCTTGGATCTGAGCCCTGCCAGACTTGCCCTTCAAACAAATTGAGAGGAAGACGGAATCGATGCCGCCCGAGGCACGCTCCAATGAATGCCGGCTGGCCCTCAATGCCGCTCGAGATATCGCATCGACGGTTGCTGTCATAAGCCGTTGCGGACGGGGGCACTGTGGTTTCGGGCGCTTTTGCCGAGCACGCTGCCATCAGTGAGGCCAGCAGGCCGGCGAGGGAACGGGGGAAAGGCATGGCATCTCCATCGGGACGGTCTGGCAAGGTGGCAGGCCGGTAGCGCATAGTGGGTATGCGGCATAGACGCGGTATCGAATGCGGACGAATCAGCACGAGTTGGTGATCGGCCTTCAGTTCGCACATATCGCGTGTCGTCGCCGGGCGCGTCGGTGGATGCCGGTGCGGCTCATGCACGGACACATAAGCTTCCAGTGCGGCCTGTTCAGCCTCCGCGGTGGTTTGATCGGGGGCGGTCTGCATGACCACGCAGGGAAAGCGCTGAAGCAAGGCGGAAAAGTCACGACCGTAGACCGTGCGGAGGTTCGACAGGCGGCGCGTCGTGGCAAGGCATGACACGTCGCCGTCGAGCAGCACCGGCAGGTGGCCAAGGTGGTCGAGTCCATCGAGGATCAGCCGTCGATGCGGTACCTCGCGCGTGGCATGTCGCCACCACGCGATGAAGGCATCGACCAGAGGCCGGGCCTGTCGCTGCATGTCGGCCGGAAGTTCCAACAGGACGACTGCCTTCGTCAGGTCGATGCCGGCAAGGTCATTGCCCCGGGTCGCCGCATCGGCCAGCGGACGGCTGAACAGGCCAAGGCCACCCCGCAAGGCCTCGCTGACCCGTGCGAAGGCCTTGTCGTCCAGGGCGCACCAGGGCTGCAGCGCCTGCCGCGTAGCTTCCGAGATACCCGGTGCCGCGATGAGGTGATCCAGATAGGACCGGCGTGAATCCCTACTCAAAGGCTCAATGAAACGCTGAAGGTCACCCGGCGCCGGGATAACCACCTCGCCACCATGGCGAAGTACGTCATCGATGGCCCGGACCAGCGCCACGAACGCCTGCCGCGCATGGCTGGTGAGCAAGCGCTGGCGAGGGTCGGTGACCGGAAACCAGCGTTCGGCGAGACTTTCCAGCACAGGCAGGTGCAGCCCGTTTTCGCTCCACGCTGCCGCGAAGGGATTCCAGCGATGGCCGTGGCCGAACGCAGCGACGCGAACCACAGGCCGGCCTCGGGTCTGCGACGCAGCGGCAGCAATGACCTCCGGGGTGCCGACGAGCAGCCAGGGGCCACGCGCGCGGCGCAGGGTTGGCACGAGGGTGCCTTGCAGTGCGCGGCGGGCATTTGGCGCGACGACCAGTACCGAATGATCCGTGGCGATACCGCGCGCGAGGATGACGCCATGCCGGAAAGCTGCCGATACGTGGGTCAGGGGTTCGAAGCGCGGTGTCGGGCGCAAGGCACGATGAGCGCGAAAAGTACGAATCAACGCGACGACGCAGGCGAGGATCACCAGCAGCGGTATGCCGAAGCCCAGGCCACCGGCGAGACGGATGCGCCAGGCGTAGGCGGCATAACCGGCCTGATGCATCACCCGGGCGTAGTCCGACCACAGGTGCCAGGTCACCGGAGGATCGGTGAGGCTGAGAAGCCAGAGCGTAAGTTGGCCGGCCAGATAAGGGGCCGCCATGATCGACAGCGCGATGCCGATCACCGGAAAGAGCCTGTTGCGCAGCCTCAAGGGAGGCGACCTCGTCAGTGACTGAAGAGGTTCCCCAGTGTAGGCATGCGAAGGGGAATGTCTTTAGGACTGGTCTGAAAATGCGGTCGATGTTTCCTAGGAACCCGGCGACCGATACCGTAAAACCCGATCCCTGTAGGAGGGCGCCTTGCGCGCGACCGGATGGATCGGAACGATGATGATGTTCGCGACAATCGGTCGCGCGCAGGCGCGCTCCTACAACACGCCGCGATCACGTTCGGCAGAGGCGGCGGGGGCGGCCCTTGGCGTGACTTGATGGAGGTGAGGGGAGTGGGCGGATAAGGCCCGAAGGGGACGGGTCAGGAAGACCCGTCTTTCTCGCCGAGGCACGGAGGCCGAGTCGAGAAACCCCGCCCGCTCCCCGTGCCCGAAGGGGCGCAAGCCATAAGACACTGAGCCGCGCAGCGGCTCCTCCTTTCCCGAGGGACACCGCAGGCCGGAGCGCCAAGGGCCGCCCCCGTCGCCTCTGCAATGTCACGTTCCAGCGCCGATGCGAGGGCGATTGGCGAGCCCTTCCTACGAAGCGAAACACCACATGGGCTGGGTTCCTACAGCGCGCAACATCGCCGATGCGATCGGCTCCCCACACCTCCGGTAGGGAGGCCGCTTTAATCGGTGGTGCAGCGTATCAAACGGTCGCGCGCGAGGCGCGCTCCTACACGGCCACGGGCGTCTGCTGCCGCAACGGCCGCACGAAGGCCACCCGCAGGTCGATCAGCACGTGCAATGCCATGGGCAGCAGCAGGCTTCCCGAATACAGGTAAAGCACGCACAGGAACGCACCCAGATACGTCGTTGCAAGCACGCCGCGTACGCCCTGGTAGACATGGACGATGCCGAACGCGACGGCGGATATCGCCACTGGCCAGTACACGGCCGCATCCGGTGCCACGGCATACACGGCGAACACCACCATGCCGCGCCAGACGATTTCCTCGAAGATCCCCGCGGCGAATGCAAGCAGGATGAAATACCGGCGTTCAACGGCCGTCGTCGGCAACATGGCTTCGATGTCGCCGACAAGAGGCACGGCCTCACCTCGTCGCCGCGCGATCCATGCCGAAGCCAGTCCCCCGACGATGACGCCTCCTGCGAGCGCGCCAATCATCATCGGACTGGCACGTGACGTATCCACACGCAGCCCGAGCGCCGCCCAGTCAAGACCCGGTAATGTGGCAAATGCCGCAAGCACCACGCCACCCAGCACGACGAGAAGAATCGTCCAGCGTAGATAGAAACGCCGGCGCGCATCGGCGTGCTGCGTCAACTCGGCAAGAAAGCCCCGGTGGCTCCTGATGCCCAGCCACGGCTCGACAAAAACAATCCAAGCAAACATCGCCCCCAGGACGATCCACGCAAATGTGCCCAGTGGAGCGTGCGCCACGATCCAGTCCATTGACCCCATGTTTTTCCCCTGTCCCCCGACATGAGCCTATACGTTACACGATGGGCCCGGCCCTTGAGAATAACTGCAGGAACGCGCTTTGCGGGCGAGGGATGGTTTCGCGACAACCGGTCGCGCGCGAGGCGCGCTCCTACAAAAGCTCTCAGCGTCTGAGCTTTGCTCTCAGCACGGCGTCGACCACCTTGCCGTAAGGCGGCCGCAAGAACTTGCCCACATCAAGCCATGCCTGGCGATAGACACCACGTGCATGACTGAAGGTGCGGAACCCGTCGAAGCCGTGATATGACCCCATGCCGGAAGGCCCCACACCTCCGAAGGGCAGGTTATCCATCGTCAGATGCATCACGGTATCGTTGATCGTGATGCCACCGGCTACTACGCCCGCCAGTAATGCTTCCTGCATCGCACGATCCTGGCCGAAGTAATACAGCGCCAGAGGCCTTGGTCGTGCATTGACATAAGCCAGCGCATCGTCCAGCTTTCCATAGGAGACGACAGGAAGGATCGGGCCGAAAATCTCTTCCTGCATGACCCGCATGTCATCGCTGACATCCAGCACGAGATGAAGGGGAAGCTTACGGTCTTCCACCATGTCGATCGATGCATCCAGCGAGCGCACTGACGCGCCCTTCTCCCTGGCATCGGATAGATACGACTGCAGGCGTTCGAGATGGTGCTCGTTGACGACACTCGTATACGCCGCGTTGTTGCGTACCGAGGGATACATGCGTGCAAAGCTGCGCGCCAGCGCAGCGGCAAAGGCATCGACCTTTCCCCGGGGAACCAGCGCGTAATCCGGCGCAACGCAGATCTGTCCGGCATTGAGCGTCTTGCCGAAGAGCAGGCGATCGGCCGCCATGTCCAGGTCGGCATCGGGGCCGATGATGGCCGGCGACTTCCCGCCCAGTTCCAGCGTCACCGGCACGAGGTTGGCTGCGGCGGCGCGCATCACATGTTTTGCGACCTGCGTGGCACCGGTAAAAAGCAGGTGATCGAACGGCAGCGCAGCGAATGCCTCGCCGACCGACTGATCACCGGTTACGACTGTCAGCTCGGCAGGATCGAAAGCCTTCGCGACCATCGACTGCATCAGCGCCGACGACCGGGGCGTGAATTCCGAGGGCTTGATCATCGCGCGGTTGCCTGCCGCGAGAATGCCTGCCAGGGGCGAGAAGGTGAGGTTGAACGGAAAGTTCCACGGCGCGATGACGCCCACGACGCCCTTGGGCTGGTAGTCCACCCAGGCGCGTGCGCCGAGCAGGGCGAGGGCTGCGGGTGTCACCGCGCGACGCTCGCGTCGCATCCAGTGCCTGACGTGGCGCCTGGCGTGCTTCAGCGGCTCGATGGACGCTGCGACATCGGTGATGAGGGAACCTTCGATGGAGCGGTGACCGAAGTCCTCGCGCAGGGCCTCGGCGATCTCGCGTGCGTGGTCGACAAGGATGCCGATGGCACGGTCGAGGCGATCGATGCGAACGGCGGCACCCGGGGTGCCTTCGGTCTGCTGGGCGTGGCGCTGGAGGTTGAGGATGTCCTGCATCCGCCGAGGCTAACACCCCGGATGCTGTTGTAGGAGCGCGCCTCGCGCGCGACCGGTCCGCGGCGAGGCGTTGATTGGGTTCGCGATGACCGGTCGCGCGCGAGGCGCGCTCCTACAAGGGCGCCGCCATCGGGCGGCGCAGAGAACGCAGGATGGCTCGTCAGGCGCCGGTGGACCAACCGCCACCCAGCGCGCGGATCAGCGCCACGCTGGCACGGAGCTGACGGGTTTCCAGGTCGATCACGCTGCGACGCGCATCCAGCTCGGAGGTCTGCGCCTGCACCACGTCGAGGTAACCCACGGCGCCTTCGCGATAGCGATTGAGCGACAGGTCCACCGACTTCTGCGCAGCGTCGGCCGCGGCGCGCTGGTCGGTCAGCGCCGTGCCGAGATCGCGCAGCAGGGTGAGGTTGTCTTCCACCTGCGCGAACGCGTTGAGCACCACGTCACGATACTTCGCGCCCGCTTCATCCGTCGCGGCCTTCGCCGACTCCACTGCGGCCTTGCGGCGGCCACCATCGAAGATGTTCAGCAACGCAGTGGGGCCAATGGCCCAGAAGCGGTTCGGTGCCGTGGCAATGTTGCCCCACGCACTGCTCTGCCAGCCGCCCTGCCCGTCCAGCGTGATCTGCGGGAAGAATGCCGCGCGCGCTACGCCAATGCGTGCATTGGCCGCAGCCGTACGACGCTCCGCCGCCGCGATATCGGGACGACGCTGCAACAGGGCCGACGGTACTTCCAGCGGAATGGTCGGTACCTTGACGACGTCATCCTTCGTGTCGAGGGCAAACGTGGACGCGTTGTCGCCCACCAGCACCGCGATGGCATGCAATACCACCGCGCGTTGCGCCTGCGCCTGGGTCAGCTGCGACTTCGCGTTGGACAGCTGGGTCTGCGCACGTGCGACGTCCAGCCCCGATGCGATGCCGCCGTCATGGCGTGACTGGGTCAGTTCCAGTGCCTTGGTGAAGGCGACGATGCTTTCGTTGAGCACCTTGATCTGGCGATCCTGCCCATTGAGCTGGAGGTAGTTGTCCGCGAGCTGGGCTTGCAGGCTGAGCTGCGCACCCGCCAGATCGGCGGCCGAGGCGACCTGTTCTGCGGTGCCCGCCGCGACGGTGTCGCGCACGCGCCCCCACAGGTCCACCTCGTAATCGAGCTGGCCGTTGATGGTGTAGGAGTTGTAATACGCAGGCGACGTGGCACCGCGCAGGGGCTTCGTGTCCGACTCACGGTTACGTGTGGCGTTGCCGTTCAGGCCAAACGTCGGGAACAATCCCGCGCGCGCCTGCTTGGTGAACGCTTCCGCCTGCTGGTAATGCGCATAGGCAGCCGCCAGCGTGGCGTTGTTCTTCAGCAACTGGCCCTGCAAGCCATCGAGGCGCGAATCGCCATACAGCGCCCACCAGTTCGAACGATCAAGGTGATCGGCCGGTTTTGCCTCCACCCACGGCGAATCGGTGTTGGCAAACTGCGGGGCGACGGGCACCTCGGGGGCCTTGTACGTCGGTGCCATCGAGCAGGCCGCGAGACCCGCTGAAAGCAGCAGGCCCGTGAGCAGCCGCAAGGGTTCACGCCTTGCCATTGCCGCCTTCCTTCTTCGCCGGGATCACCTTCACGGTATCGCCATTGGCCAGGCCGTCGGGCGGGCTTTCGATCAGGCGATCGCCCGCGGCGATGCCCGAGGCCAGCTGCACCGTCTTGCCGAAGTCCTGTGCGATGGTCACGTCCTTGAAGCTGACCTTGTTCTGCGCGTCGACGACGGCCACGCGCAGGCCACTGCCGTCGTACACGAGCGCGCTGGCCGGTACGCGGAAGAGCGCGGCATTGGCCGGGAGGTCGAAGATCACGCTGGCGTAGCTGCCGGGAAGCAGCTTGCCGTCGTCATTGTCGACCGCCACCTGGACCAGTGTGGTGCCACTGGCAGCATTGATCGCCGACGACGTGGATTCCACCTTGCCCTCGAAGGTCTGTCCCGGATATTCCGGTACGCTGAGTTTCACGGTCGCGCCCTGCTTGATCGAGGGCGCATAGTTCTGCGGCACGTTCACGTACATGCGCAGCTTGTGCGTATCCGACACCACGAACAATTCCTGGCCGCCGCCACCGGCGTTGATCAGGGCGCCGACATCGGTCTCGCGCGCCGTGACCACGCCGTCGAACGGCGCCACCAGCTTGGCAAAACCCTTGGTGGCCTGGATACGTTCGAGGTTGGCCTGGGCCGCTTCGGCCAGCGCACGCTTGGCGTCGTAGTCGCCGGTCTTTTCGTCCACTTCCTGCTTGGAAACCGAATCGGAATCGCGCATGGACTGCCAGCGCGTGGCTGTCGTCTTCGCGAGGGCTTCGTTGGCACGTGCGCTGGCGAGGTCGGCCTTGGCCTGGAGCAACTGCTGGTCGAGGTCGGGAGTTTCGAGTTCACCCAGCACGTCGCCGGCCTTTACCTTCTGCCCGATGTCGTACTTCCACGACTTCAGGTAACCGCTGGTACGCGCATAGATGGGCGCACGGGCATAGGCCTGCAGGCGGCCCGGCAGGTTGAGGTCGCCACCGCCCTGTCCGCCCTCGGGACTGACCAGGGTGACAGACGGCGTGGCCTGCTCGTTGGTCCACTCGCGCAGGTTGCGCGATTCGTTGGCGCGGGTGGCCACACCAGCGACGACGATGGCCAGGATCACGATGGCGGCAATGACGCCGGCAAGGCGCAGACGGCGCGGCGGAGGAGTGTGGTTCGTATCAGACGACATGGGCGGGCTCTCCGGAAGCATTCACCGGGGTTTTGGAGGCGTGGCCACGACGGCCATGGACGATGTTGAAGACCACCGGCACGAACAGCAGCGTGGCCGTGGTAGCGAAGATGAGGCCGCCGATCACGGCGCGACCGAGCGGCGCGTTCTGCTCGCCGCCCTCGCCCAGGCCCAGGGCCATCGGCAGCATGCCGATGATCATGGCCAGCGCGGTCATCAGCACGGGACGGAAGCGGACGAAGCCACCTTCCGACGCCGCGATGAAGGCATCGCCGGTTTCCGCGAGGCGCTCGCGGCAGAAGCTCACCACCAGGATGGAGTTGGCCGTGGCCACGCCCATGCACATGATGGCACCGGTGAGCGCGGGCACCGACAACGTCGTATGCGTCGCAAACAGCATCCAGATGATGCCGGCGATGGCGGCGGGCAGCGCGGTGACGATCACGAACGGATCGGCCCACGACTGGAAGTTCACCACGATCAGCAGGTAGATCAGCACGATGGCGCCGAGCAGGCCGAAGATCAGGCCGGTGAAGGCGCTGTTCATCGTCTGCACCTGACCGAGCAGCGCGGTGCTGGACGCCTTCGGCAGGTCTTTCTTGTGCGCGTCCACGATCTTCTGGATATCCGCGGCCACGCCGCCGAGATCGCGATCCTGCGTGGTGGCGAAGATTTCCACCATCGAGTTGATGTTGTACTGGCTGACGACGGTGCTGCTGGTGGTGCGGCTGAACGAAGCCAGGCCACCGAGGATCTGCGAACCTGCCGCGCCCGCGCTGGGACTGATCGGCACGTTGGCGAGGTCGGGCAGCGTGTCGATCGCGTACTGCGGCGTCTGCATCACGATGGGGTACGACACGCCGTTCTGCGGGTTCAGCCAGAAGGTCGGTGCGATCTGGCTGGAACCGGCCAGGTTCACGCCCAGGCTGTTTGTGACGTCACGCTCGGTGATGCCGACCTGCTGTGCGCGGCTGCGGTCCACGTCGACGTTGAAGGTCGGGCTGGACTGCGACTGCTGGATGCGCGCGTCCACGACACCCGGCACGCGGCGGATCTCACGCAGCAGCGTGTCCGCGTACTTGAAGTTCGCCGCCACGTTGGGACCGCGGATCTGCAGGTCGATCGGCGCGGGCGAGCCGAAGTTCAGGATCTGGCTGATGATGTCCGCCGGCGGGAACGAGAAGGTGGCGGTGGGGAACAGTCGCGGCAGCTTCTCGCGCAGCTGGCGGACGTAATCCGCCGTGGGCCGGTGGTCTTCTTTCAGCGAGATCTGCAGATCGCCATCGGCAGAACTGACGGTACCGGTGTTGTTGTACGTGTTGTTGATGCCCGACGACGACAGGCCCATGTTGTCCACCACGGTACCGAGCTCGTCGGCCGGGATGATCTTGCGCACCTCACGGGTGACCGCCGCAAACAGGTTGGCGGTTTCTTCCACGCGGGTGCCGACCGGCGCACGCACATGCATCAGGATCTGACCCGAGTCCACCGCCGGGAAGAAGTTGCGGCCGAGCATCGGCACCAGGGCGAACGACAGGATCACGAAGGCCATGAAGCCGATCACGAAGGGCCGGCTGTTGCGCAGCGCGAGTTCGAGAAGACCGTGGTAACTCTGGCGGATCGCCTCGAAGCGCTTCTCGAAACCACGCTGGAAACGAACCAGTGGGTTGCGCGACACCTTGCCGTGCTCGCCGTGCGGGTCTTCATGCGAATGCGGGTGCAGCAGGTACTTCGCCATCGTCGGCACGAGCGTGCGCGAGAGGATGAACGAGCAGATCATCGAGAACATCACCGCTTCGGCCATCGGCACGAAGAGGAAGCGGGCGACGCCTTCCAGGAAGAACATCGGCACGAACACGATACAGATGCACAGCAGCGAGACGAAGGCCGGCGTCACGATCTGCGCCGCGCCATCGAGGATCGCCGTCTCCACGTCCTTGCCGTGTTCGAGATGCCAGTTGATGTTCTCGATGGTCACCGTGGCGTCATCCACCAGGATGCCCACCGCGAGCGCGAGGCCACCCAGCGTCATGATGTTCAGTGTCTCGCCGAACGCCGACAGCATCGCGATGGCGCCCAGGATGGCCAGCGGGATCGACGTGGCGATGATCACCGTCGAACGCCAGCTGCCGAGGAACAACAGGATCATCAGGCTGGTGAGCGCGGCGGCGATGACACCTTCGCGTGCCACGCCTGCGATCGCGCCGCTGACGAACAGCGACTGGTCACCGATGGGGCTGATCTTGAGGTTCTCGGGCAGGGCATCCTTCATGCCCGCCACCCGATCCTTGATGCCCTGGATGATCGCCAGCGTCGATGCCGAACCGTTCTTCAGCACCGTCATCAGCACCGAGCGGTTGCCATCGACGTGCACGATGTTGGTCTGCGGCGGCGAACCATCGCGCACGTGGGCCACGTCGCGGATGAACACCGTCGCGCCGTTGACGACCTTCACCGGCAGGTTGCCCAGTTCGTCGACCACGGAGGGCGAGTTGTTGAGCTGCAGGGTGTATTCGAAGTCGCCGATCTTCTGCGTACCCACCGGCGTGATCAGGTTCTGCGCCGCGAGCGAGTTGGCCACGTCCTGCGCCGACAGCCCACGCGCCTGCAAGGCCGCCGGATCGATGTCGATCTGCACCTGGCGGGTCTTGCCGCCGAAGGGATACGGGATCGCCGCGCCCGGCACCGAGGTGAGCTGCGGACGGATGATGTTGAGGCCAAGGTCGGCGAGGTTCTGCTCGGTCAGGCCATCGCCCGACAGCGCGAGCTGGATGATCGGCACCGTCGAGGCGTTGTAGTTCAGGATCAGCGGCGGCGTACTGCCTGCCGGCAGCTGTTTGAGCAGGGTCTGCGCGACGGCGGTGACCTGCGCGTTCGCCGTGCGGATGTCCACCGTGGGCTGGAAGAAGATCTTCACGATGCCGAAGCCGGAGATCGAGTTGGCCTCGATGTGCTCCACGTCGTTCACGGTGGTGGTGAGCACGCGCTCGAACGGCGACGACACGCGACCCACCATCTGGTCGGGCGGAAGGCCGGTGTACTGCCAGACCACCGCGATCACGGGGATCTTGATGTCGGGGAAGATGTCCGTCGGCGTACGCATCGCGGACAGCGGACCCACGATGAGGATCAGCAGAGCGAGGACGACGAAGGTATACGGTCGCGAGAGTGCGATCCGGACGATGCCAATCATGGAGGACGGATTCCGTGCGCGAATGTTGCGTCGCGGCGAATTCTGCGCCCGTACCTTCCTGCGGCGTAGTTAAGATTTATTTAGACGTCCAGCCGGACACCGGAAATGCCTGACCGGCTAAGGAGTTGCGCCCGTCAATGCACGACCGGGCGTACGTCCGGCAGGGTGTCGCCCAGTGGCGTCGCCTCGGCCGCTTTCACCCGGGACGGAGCGACGGATGCTGCGGCAAGCCGTCCGGCCAGGGGCGGAAGCTCCGCCGGGCACAGCACGGTGAATACCGCCCCGCGCTCGTCGCCGCCCACCGACAGGGAATACCCGTGCAGGCGCACGATGGCGCTCACGATGGCCAGGCCCAGGCCACAGCCGGGCTTGGCGCGCGTTTCGTCGCTCCGGTAGAAGCGCCGGAAGACGGCTTCGCGTTCGTCGGGCGGAATGCCGGGACCGGTGTCGGCCACGTCGATGCGGGCGTCGCCGGTGGTATCGGTGAACGCGCGCAGGCGGATGCTGCCGCCATTGGGGGTGAACTTGATGGCATTGCCGACCAGGTTCGCCAGCGCCTCGAACAGCAGCTGCGGATCGCCGCGCAGGGCCGGCAGGTGGTCCACGTCCAGCTCGAAGTACTGGTCGCGGTCTTCTGCCAGCGGCGCATAGAACTCATGCACGTTGCGCAGCACGGTGCCCAGGTCCATCGCCGCGAAACAGGCGCTGCGCTGGCGGTCTTCCAGTTCCGACACGCGCAGCAGGGCACGGAAGCGCGCCAGCACGGTGTCGATCTCGGCCACGCAGTCGTCGAGCTGCTGGCCTTCGGGACGCCCGTCGAACTGCTGTTGCAGGCGGTAAAGCCGCGTGCGCATACGCGTGAGCGGCGTGCGCAGGTCGTGGGCGATGTTGTCGGTGACTCCCTTCACCTCGCCCAGCAGGCGCTCGATCTCGCCCAGCGCCTGGTTCACGGTCGAGGCCAGCAGGTCGACCTCGTCGCCGCCGCGGGAGACCGGCAGGCGCACGCTCAGGTCGCCCTGGCGGATGGGCTCCATGGCCTGCTGGATGGCGCGGATGCGCCGCGCGGGGCCACGGGCGATGAGGATGCCGCCGAGTACGCCAGGCAGCAGGGTGAGTGACAGGCCCCAGAGCAGGCCGCGGCAGATGATCGCCGTGAGGCCGTCGATGGTGGTGCTTTCCTTCGCCACCACGAGCCGCTGGCCACCCGGCAATTCACGGGTAATGCCGCGCGCACGGGTGAGCCCCACGCGCTTTGAATCGACAAGGCTCGCCTTGATGGGAACAACCACGCCATCCTCGGACATACCCTTGGGCACGCCGTCGATATTGCCGGCAAGGCGGTGGCCTTGCGCATCGAACAGGCCTACCCACATGAAGCCCTGGATATCGATGGCACTCGCGGCATCCACCGTATCCGGCAGGCGCCTGGGATCGGTGTTCTCAAGGTAATGGATACGCGCGACCAGCATCTGGTCGACCACGTTGGACAGGTAGTTCGACGACTCCCACTGCACCACGCCCACCAGCGCGATGCACCAGATCGCGAACAGCGCCCCGTAGATGAGGATCAGCCGCGAGGTGGCCGAACGCCAGGCGTCAGTCAGCGGGCGCAAGGAGATACCCCGAGCCACGCACCGTGCGGATGAGCGGCTGTTCGCCGGCACCGTCGATCTTGCGACGCAGCCGGCCGATATGGACATCGATCACGTTGGTACCAGGATCGAAATGGAAGCCCCACACGTGCTCGAAGATCATCTGCCGCGTCACCACCTGGCCGGCGTTGCGCATCAGGAATTCGAGCAGGCGGAATTCGGTGGGCAGCAGGGTGAGCGGCTTGCCCTTGCGCAAGGCGTTGTGACGGACCAGATCGAGTTCCAGGTCGTCCACGCGCAGGCGGGTTTCCGGCGTGCTGGCCGCACTGCGACGGCGGCGCAACAGCACCTCGGCGCGGGCGGCGAGTTCGTCCGGTGAAAAGGGCTTGGTGAGGTAGTCGTCGCCACCGGCACGCAGGCCGCGCACGCGTTCGTCCACGTCGGACAAGGCACTGATCATGAGCACCGGTGTTTCCACCGAACGCTTGCGCAGTTCGGAGACCACGTCGATGCCGTCCATGCCGGGAAGCATGCGGTCGAGGGTGATGATGTCGTAGCCATCGGCCAGGGCGCGCTGCAGGCCGTCGCGGCCATTGGCCACCCAGTCGGCGGTAAGGCCGTGGGCGCCCAGCTCCGCGACGATATCGCGGGCGGTGACTTCATCGTCTTCGATGACCAGGGCCCTGGGCATCCTGTGTGACTCCACGCTGGGGGACAACGGAAAACGGCTCCCCGGAGGGAGCCGTTTCCGATCTTACGCCGTTCCTGCCGCTCAGGCGGCGATGGCGACGCGCATCTTCTTCATGGCATTCGCCTCGATCTGGCGGATGCGCTCGGCCGAAACGCCGTACTCGTCAGCCAGATCCTGCAGGGTGGCCTTGTTGTCTTCGGCCAGCCAGCGGCGCTGGATGATGTCGCGCGAGCGGTTGTCGAGGTTTGCCAGGGCGGACGACAGGGCGCCCATCTGGTTGCTCGACGCATCGGCCTCGGCGAGGTTGTCGTACGGGTCGGCGCCTTCGTCGACGAGGAAGGCGGCCGGTGCCGGCTTGTCGTCGTCATCGGCGTCGGCCGGGGCTTCGAAGCCCACGTCACGGCCCGACAGGCGCGATTCCATCTCGCGCACCGTGGCTTCCGGCACGCCCAGGTCGTTGGCAACCACGCGGACTTCTTCGGCGTTCATCCAGCCCAGGCGCTTCTTGCTCTTGCGCAGGTTGAAGAACAGCTTGCGCTGGGCCTTGGTGGTGGCGACCTTCACGATGCGCCAGTTGCGCAGGATGAACTCGTGCATTTCGGCACGGATCCAGTGCACAGCGAAGCTGACCAGGCGCACGCCCTGGTCCGGATCGAAACGCTTCACCGCCTTCATCAGGCCGATGTTGCCTTCCTGGATCAGGTCGGAGAGCTGCAGGCCGTAGCCGTTGTAGCCGCGGGCCACGTGGACCACGAAGCGGAGATGGGACATCACGAGCTGCTTGGCGGCGTCGAGGTCGGCGTCGTCGTGGAAGCGCCGCGCAAGCGTCTGCTCCTCGTCAAGGCTGAGCACCGGAATGCGATGGACGGCCGCGATGTAGGAATCCAGACTGCCAACGACACTCGGAAGCCCGTAGTTACGGGTAGCAAGAGCTTGGGACATGAGTGGAACCTCCTGAAATCTTGGTGCAGGTTAGCAGTCCCCATTAGGGAGTGCTAACCCCGCCGGAAGTTCAACATGAGCTTCCAGGGCGGTTAGCTGTACTCAATAGTACAGAAACCACCCCTCATTGTCCAGTTGGAGGCCCGGGGGATTCAGCCGACAGACAACTGCCCGACCGGGCCAGGAGGTACCCGGCGGGCAGCGTCGGCGCGTCCATGTAACTGTCGCGCAAGGAAAATATGGGGACGACCGGAACGCTTTCAACCGCCTCGCGCAAAAGCGATAGTCCTGGGCGTCAACAATCGGGAGCCCGTTTCGACGGGGGGCCTACGGGATGTGCCAGGACATGGCTTACACCCCTATCTAGGGCGGGATGCGCTTTTGCCAAGGCCAGGAGGCCCCGGCCGCTTACGAAACGTCCAGTTCCGCCCGCTGCGGCAGCGACCAGTCGATGGGCGGCTCGCCGCGGGAGGCGAAATAGTCGTTGGCCTTGGCGAAGTGGCCGCAGCCCATGAAGCCCCGATGGGCCGACAGGGGCGATGGGTGGACGCTGCGCAGGATGCAGTGGCGCTTGCCGTCGATCAGCTGGCCCTTCTTCTGGGCGTGACTGCCCCACAGCATGAAGACCAGGCCCTCGCGCTCGCGGTTGAGGGCGTCGATGGCCGCGTCGGTGAAACCTTCCCAGCCCTTGCCCTGGTGCGAGGCGGCCTGCCCGGCCTCCACGGTGAGCGAGGCGTTGAGCAGCAGCACGCCGCGGTCGGCCCATGGGGTGAGGCAGCCGTGGTCGGGGCGCGGGATGCCCAGGGAATCCTCGATCTCCTTGAACATGTTCAGCAGCGACGGCGGTACGCGCACGCCGGGGCGCACGGAGAAGCTGAGGCCGTGGGCCTGGCCGGGGCCGTGATACGGATCCTGCCCCAGGATCACCACGCGCACGCGATCGAACGGCGTATGGGTGAAGGCGTTGAAGATCTCCGGGCCCGGCGGGTAGATGACCTTGCCCTGGGCCTTCTCGTCACGCAGGAAGGTCGACAGCGCATGCATGTCGGGGCGGTCGAGATAGGAGCCGATACGCTCCTTCCAGGAGGGTTCGAGGCGGACGCGATCGTTCAACCTTCGGTCCTTTCGCGCAGGTGCCGCGCCACGCGCAGCTGGAACAGCAGTTTGGTGATCAAGAGCCTTTCCTCCACCGGCTTTTCCACCAGATCGTTGGCGCCCGCACGCAGCAGGGCCGTCTGGTTGGCCGGGTTTTCGTCGCCGGTCATGACCAGGGTGGGCAGCCGCCCCTTGCCGTAACCGAATTCATTGCGGATGCGTTCCACGAGATCGCCACCGGTGAGTTCGCCCTTGAGGCTGACATCGGTGAGGACCACGTCGGCGCCCATCTCACCCCGCGCCTTCGCCGCGCGAAGATGGGCCAGTGCATCCTCGGCGCTGATGACGTGGTGCACGGTGAGACCGTATTTTTCCATCATGCGTCGCGTGGCAAGCGCCACCACGCGGCTGTCCTCGACGTAGAGTACCTCGCCTTCCGCGCCGCCTTCGGGCGACACATAGCCGCGAATGAATTCCGCCAGCGCCTGGAAACCCAGCGACTTGTCGAAGTAATCGGTGACGAACTCGCCCAGCTCGCGCCGTTGCAGGCGTTGCTCGACGTCACCCGATACCACCACGATGGGCATGTAGATCTGCGGCGCGGATTCGCGCACGTAGCGCGCCAGTGCCAGGCCATCCATGTCGGACAGGCGCAGGGCGACGGTGATGAAGTCGAAAACGCCGTGCTGGAGTTCGGCCTGGGCATCGGCGCCCGTGGCCACGGCCACGATCTCGACATCGGGCACCTCCGCCTTCACCACGCGGGTGATCAGCTGGCGGACGACCTTCGAGCCGTCCACCAGCAGGATGCGCGGCGCGGCCCCCGCCGCCGAACCGATCCGAGTGCCCGCCCCCATCGTCGTTTCCTCAGGCAGCCGCCATGCGGCGGATCTGCCGCGCACTCACCAGGCGGGCACCCAGCCAGCCAAGCAAGGCCGCGGCGAACGGCACGGACACCAGCAGCCACGCAGGCAGGCCGCCGAAGCTGACACTGCCGTCGTAGGCGGCCGCCAGACGCGATACCGGGCCGACCATCGACAGTTCGAGCAGCACCGCGAGCGCCACGGCGAGTACGCCGGCAAGGAAGCCGAGCCACACGCCGGTATAGAGATAGGGGCGACGCACGAAAGGCTTGCTGGCACCGATGAGCAGGAGCACGCCGATTTCCTCGGCGCGACTCAGGATGTCCACGCGAATGGTGTTGCCGACCACGAGCAAGGCGGCCATGCCGAGCAGGCCCGCGAGCAGGGTCACTGCCCGCGTGCCGACGCCCAGCAGGGCATCGAGACGCTGTCGCCATGCACCGGTGTCCTGCACCATGTCCACGCCCGGGGTGTTCTTCATGGCGTCGACGAGCCGCGCCACGTCATCGGCGGACAGGCCCGGCTTGGGTTGCACGGAAAGCACGAAGGGCAGCGGATTGGCATCCAGCGATTGCAGTGCGCCGGAAAAACCCTGCACTTCGGCCAGTTCGTCGAGGCCGTCCTTCGGCGTGCGCACAGTGATGTCCGCGACTTCGGGGCGCCCGCGCAGCGCGGAGGCTGCCGTATCGGCCATGCCGGCGTTCTGGCCTGGCTTCATGAAGACGCTGATGGCCTGGTTGCGGCCCAGCGCATCGCCCATGCGCTCCACGTTGCCGAGCAGCAGGTAGAACGCCAGGGGCAGTGCCAGCGCCACGCCCATCACGGCGACGGTGAGCAGGGTGCCCAGCGGCCGCGCACGAAGCCGGCGCAGGCTGATCGACAGGCTCCATGCGTGGTGTTCGCGCCATGCGCCCACCTTGTGCGGTTCGCTGCGGCGGGTCTTTTCGGGTTCGGCCGCGCGACGCGGCTCACGCACGGTATTCACTGGACCTCCGTCGCGGGCACGTCGGCCACGAGCTTGCCGTGGTCGAGCACGACCACGCGTTTCTTCATGCGTTTGATGAGCATCAGGTCGTGGCTGGCGACGAGCACGGCCGTGCCCACCTGCTGGAACTCGGCGAACAGGCTCATGATTTCCATGGCCAGCTGCGGATCGAGGTTGCCGGTGGGTTCGTCGGCGATGAGCACCGCCGGCTTCGCCACGATGGCGCGCGCAATACCCACGCGTTGCTGTTCGCCCGTGGACAGGGCCGACGGCAGCTGTTTCTCGTAGCTGAGCAGGCCCACCTTCTCCAGCGCGGCGCGCACGCGGCGGCTGCGCTCGGACGGGGCGACGCCTGCGATCACCAGGGGTAGTTCGACATTGCCGAAGACGCTGCGATCGAGCAGCAGGCGGTGGTCCTGGAAGACCATGCCAAGCTTGCGGCGCAGACGGGGGATGTCATGGGCACGGACGGTGTTGAGTTTCTGGCCGTCGAGCGTGACCACGCCGTTGGTGGGGCGTTCGATCATCGCCAGCAGCTTGAGCAGCGTGCTCTTGCCGGCGCCGGAGTGCCCGGTGACGAAGGCCATTTCGCCCGCGTCCACCCGGAACGACACGTCGGTGAGGGCTTGGTGGTCGCCCTCGTATCGTTTGCTCACCAGATCGAAACCGATCACCGCGTTACCCGTTGTCCCGTGAAGGCCTAGAGGATACGGGATGTGGCGGGGGTTTGCGGGAAGCTGGGTCGCGGTTCGCGAGGTGGTGTTCATCGGGGCAGGTCGTGTTGCAGGGGTCGCGCGCAAGGCGCGCTCCTACACAAGCCGCCTTGTAGGAGCGCGCCTTGCGCGCGACCCCTACAAAGCGAAAACCCGCCTCAGTTACCGCCGAACAACCGCCCAATACGACGGAAGAAGCCCACCTTCTCCTTCACCGGCGCAGCCGGCGCCGGGCTCGGGCTGCTGCCCGGACGCGTGGCGGCCACCTGGCGCGACGGACGCTGACCCGGCGTGGACGAGGCCTGCGACTGGCGCGGCTCAGCCTGCGGACGGCCACCGTTCTGCGTCTGCGGTGCCGAATTCTCGCCGCCTTCGCGCTGGCCGCGACCACGACCGCCACGACGACGGCGACGCTTCTTCGCGGCACCATCGGCACCGATGGCTTCGGCGGCGGCCGGCAGATCGGCGACGGTTTCGGCCACCACCACGGTCTTCACCGGCACTTCGGTGGAAACCGGCTTGTCTTCACGCGGCACGCGCGGACGACGCTCGCGGCTGCCGGAACGTTCGCCCGAGCGCTCGCCCGGACGCGAACCACTGCGACCGCCACGGCCACCACCACGACCACCCTTCTCCGGCGGTGCGCCACGGGTGGGCACGTGGCCGTCGTTGTCGTTGGGATCGTCCACTTCATCCTGTACGCCATCGGCACGCGGGCGCGGTGCCGGCATGACCAGCATCTGCGCCTCGATGGAGGCGGTGGGGATCTTCTGGTTGATGTAGGTCTCGATGTCCGGCAGGCCCATCGCGTAGAGGTCGCAGGCGAAGCTGATCGCATCGCCCTCGGCACCCAGGCGCGCGGTACGGCCGATGCGGTGCACGTAGTCTTCGGCGTCCTGCGGGAGGTCGTAGTTGAAGACGTGGCTCACGGCCGGGATGTGCAGGCCGCGCGCGGCCACATCGGTGGCCACCAGGATGTCGATCTGGCCGTCCTGGAAACGCTGCAACAGCTTCTGGCGCTTCACCTGCGGCACGTCGCCGGAGATGGCGCCCACGCGGAAGTTATGCCGCTTCAGGCGGTCGGTGATGCGTTCGGCAGCGGCCTTGGTGTTCACGAAGA
The DNA here is from genome assembly GCF_023699965.1 of Luteibacter anthropi. Lineage (NCBI taxonomy): Bacteria > Pseudomonadati > Pseudomonadota > Gammaproteobacteria > Lysobacterales > Rhodanobacteraceae > Luteibacter > Luteibacter anthropi. Next base: position 1,995,234 of record NZ_CP077072.1, on the reverse strand, counting down.
TGATGCTGCGCTCCGCCTTGCTCTGTTCGAGCAGGTTGAACAGCAGCGGCATCTTTTCTTCCTTCGACGGAAAGTAGACGACCTGGCGCACGCGGTCGGCGGTGACGTTTTCGGTCTCCACCACCAGCTTCTCGGCCTCGTGCATGTGCTCGTAGGCCAGCTCCAGCACGCGGTGGCTCAAGGTGGCGGAGAACAGCAGCACCTGGCGCTGCTCGCGGGCCGGCAGGCGACGGAAGATGAAGCGTACGTCCTTGATGAAGCCCAGGTCGAACATGCGATCGGCTTCGTCGATGACCATCACCTCGACGCTGCCGAAGCCGAAGACGTCCTGCTTGTAGTAGTCGAGCAGGCGGCCCGGGGTGGCGATGATGATGTCGCAGCCGTCGCGCAGCTGCTGGCGCTGCTTGTCGTAGTCGACGCCGCCGTAGATGAGGGCGCTGCGCAGGCCGGTGGCCTTGCCGATGGTGCGGAAATCCTTCTCGATCTGGATCGCCAGCTCGCGGGTGGGCGCGATCACCAGCGCGCGCGGATCGGAATCCTTGCGGTTGGCGTGGGCCGGGTTCTTGAGCAGGCGATCGACCAGCGCGACGAGGAAGGCGAAGGTCTTGCCCGTGCCCGTCTGGGCCTGGCCGGCCACGTCGCGGCCGGTGAGGGCGACCGGGAGGGTCAGCGCCTGGATCGGCGTGCAACGGGTGATGCCGGCGGCGGCAAGGCCCTGGTGAAGCAGCGGGTGGAGGTCGAGGTTTTCGTAGAAGACGTCGGTGAGAACGGTTTCGGACATGGTGTATGGGAAGCCTGGAAGCACGCGCCGCGCATACGCGGCGCCGTCCCTGCGGCAAGTTCACCACGGGACGGAGAGGATGATCCGGCCGGCGTCACGGGAGAGTCGGGAGCGGCCGGTTGTCAGTCCGGCGGGCTGTCGACGCGCCCGGCGCGCGAAGGCCGGAGGCGGAGGTGGCCGGCCCGACGGCTTCCGCTGGCATAGGTGAACCGGCTACGGAAACCGGTTCACCTATGTCAACGGAAACCACCCGGCGGTGGCCTTGAATTGCTTGAATCGCGCCCCTAGTTGGGTTGGAATGAGGGCCGCCGGCTGCAATGGCCAAGACCTTCGGTTCCGGTTGGACCCGCGACATGGGGCTCCTAAGTGTAGCCGATGCCAGCGTCAGGGTCGTCAACCCCCCTTTTTCACTTTTTTTGGAGACCACGGTGAGCGACAAGATCACCCATACCAGCGATGCCGCCTTCTCGAAGGACGTGCTTGAGTCCGAAACCCCCGTGCTGCTCGATTTCTGGGCGGAGTGGTGCGGTCCGTGCAAGTCGATCGCTCCGGTCCTGGATCAGCTCGCCGGCGAATACGAAGGCAAGATCAAGATCGTCAAGATCAATATCGACGAAAACCAGGCCACCCCGCGCCAGTTCGGCATCCGTGGTATCCCCACCCTCATGGTGTTCAAGGATGGCAAGGTCGCGGGCACCCAGATCGGCGCCGTTGGCAAGAGCCAGCTGGCCCAGCTGATCGAAAAGTCCATTTAAGGCTTTCTTTACGCTTTAGCTTTGACGCTTTACACAGCCGCCGCGTGGGGCGCTTTACCTCGCGCCTCACGCGATGCTAGGCTCTAGGTGTTCGCCGGGACATGCACTTGTCCCCTTCGCTGCGAACCCTCTCCCATTTTTCTTCCAACGGCGCCCCGTGAGGTTTGCCCGTGTCCGATATCGAAACCAAAGACTCCATCGACGCCAAGGGCGCCGGCGACACGCCTGCGACTGAACCGCGTCCCCGCACGCGCCGCAAGGCGGCGCCGGCCGCCGAAGCACCCGCGGTCGAGACGAGCGCACCGGCTCCGGCCAAGGCGCCCGCTCCGGCTCCCGCACCGCAGGCCGAACTGCAACTGCCCCCGCTGCCTCCTGTCGAGGCGAAGTCGGCCCCTGCCCCCGCTCCGGCCGAAGCGCCGCGCGAGGGTGGCAACGCACCGGCCCAGCAGCCCAATCCGTACCAGCCCGTCGCCCAGGCCACCAACAACCCGAACCAGGGTGGCGGCAACAACCAGGGTGGCCAGGGTCAGGGCAATCGCAACGATCGCGAAGGCCGCGGCCGCCGCCGTCGCAACGAGCGCAATGACCGTAACGACCGCAATGACCGTCCGCCGCAGCGCCAGGGTGGCAACGGTAATGGCAACAACGGTAACAACGGCAATTACCAGCATCCGCGCAACAACAATAACAACGGCTACCCCGTCGACGACGACGAGAACGCCGACGCCGGCAGCAACGATCGCCTGATCAACCTCACCGAACTCAAGCGCAAGAACTCGATCCAGCTCCTGGAGTTCGCCGAGTCGCTGGGTATCCGCGAAGGCGTGGCCCGCCAGCGCAAGCAGGACGTCGTCTTCAGCGTGCTCAAGGCCCACGCCCGTTCGGGCGGCGGCATCTGGGCCGAGGGCGTGCTCGAAATCCTCCAGGACGGCTTCGGCTTCCTGCGCTCGGCCGACGAGTCCTACCTGGCCGGCCCGGACGACATCTACGTGTCGCCCAGCCAGATCCGCCGCTTCAACCTGCGTACCGGCGACTACATCACCGGACGCGTGCGTCACCCGAAGGAAGGCGAGCGCTACTTCGCCATGCTCAAGGTCGACGACATCAACGGCGATCCGCCGGAAGCGTCGAAGAACAAGCTATTGTTCGAAAACCTCACCCCGCTGTTCCCGCGCAAGGCATTCAAGCTGGAGCGCGGCAATGGCTCCACCGAGGACATCACGGGCCGCATCCTCGACCTCGTGGCGCCCATCGGTCGCGGCCAGCGCGGTCTCATCGTCTCCCAGCCGAAGTCCGGTAAGACGATGATGCTGCAGAACATCGCGCAGGCCATCCAGTACAACCATCCCGACGTCCACCTGATCATGCTGCTGATCGACGAGCGTCCGGAAGAAGTCACGGAAATCGCCCGTACCGTCCGCGCCGAAGTGATCAGCTCCACCTTCGACGAGCCGGCCGTGCGCCACGTGCAGGTCGCCGAGATGGTGATCGAGCGCGCCAAGCGCCTGGTCGAGCACAAGAAGGACGTCGTGATCCTGCTCGACTCCATCACCCGCCTCGCCCGTGCCTACAACACCGTGGTACCCAGCTCCGGCAAGGTGCTCACCGGTGGTGTCGACGCCAACGCGCTGCAGCGCCCGAAGCGTTTCTTCGGCGCGGCACGCAACGTCGAGGAAGGCGGCAGCCTCACCATCATCGCCACGGCCCTCACGGACACCGGCTCGAAGATGGACGAGGTGATCTACGAAGAGTTCAAGGGCACGGGCAACATGGAAGTGCACCTGTCCCGCCGCATCTCCGAGAAGCGCGTCTACCCCGCCATCGACATCAACCGTTCGGGCACCCGCCGCGAAGATCTCCTCATCGAGCCGGACCTCCTGGCGAAGATCTGGATCCTGCGCAAGCTCCTCCACCCGATGGACGAGCTGGCCGCGATGGAGTTCATGCTCGACCGCATGAAGAACACCAAGTCGAACGACGAGTTCTTCAATTCGATGAAGCGATAAACGAACGCCGCCACTGCCCGATAATTCAAAAAGTCGTCTGGCAGTCGTAACGCGTCGGTTGGGAGTTCCCGGCCGACGATCGAAAGGGTTGGGAGCTCCCGGCCGGCAAAGGCCCTGGTGCATGCACCGGGGCCTTTTGCTTTTCAGCTACTGGGAAGGCAAATCAGTACAGGAAAAAGGCCTGTAGCGACACGAAGTTGGCTTCTTTTTGCTACCCTGCCGCGGCGCCATGGGATGATCCCTTTTTCCCGGCAGGACCGCCCCCATATGAGCGGCTCCGGCATCGCAGCCGTTCATTCTCCAAGGAAAGTCCGTGTCCATCCCCAGCGCAGCCAAGAGCACGCCCATCGGTGACCGCAACGACCTGGTCGCCTACCTCGCCGAGGGCGAAAAGCCGCGGGAACAGTGGCGCATCGGCACCGAACACGAGAAATTCGGCTTCTACACCGACGACCTGACACCGCCGCCGTTCGAGGGAGAGCGTCCGGGCATCCGCGCCATTCTCGAAGGGCTGGCGTCGCGCTACGACTGGGAAATTGCGCGTGAAGGCGACACGCCCGTCGCGCTCACCAAGGGCAAGGCCAACATCACCCTGGAGCCGGCCGGCCAGCTGGAGCTTTCCGGCGCACCGCTGGAGACCATTCACCAGAACTGCGACGAAGTCAGCACCCACCTCCAGGAAGTGCGCTCCATTGCCGACGAGTTCGGCATCGGATTCTTCGGCATGGGCTTCCAGCCGAAGTGGCGTCGCGACCAGATGCCGTGGATGCCCAAGGGCCGCTACAAGATCATGCGCGAATACATGCCCAAGGTCGGCTCGCTCGGCCTGGACATGATGACGCGCACCTGCACCGTGCAGGTGAACCTCGATTACGCGACCGAAGCCGACATGGTGAAGAAGTTCCGTGTTGCGCTCGCGTTGCAGCCGATCGCCACGGCGCTGTTCGCCAACTCGCCATTCACCGAAGGCAAGCCCAACGGCTACAAGTCGTATCGCTCGCACGTGTGGACGGACACCGATGCCGATCGCACCGGCATGCTCGACTTCGTCTTCGAAGAAGGCTTCGGCTACGAGCGTTACGTGGATTACATCCTCGACGTGCCGATGTACTTCAGCTATCGCGATGGCAAGTACATCGACCTTTCGGGCCAGGACTTCAAGCGCTTCATGCGCGGCGAGCTGAGCGCCCTGCCGGGCGAGAAGCCCACCATGAAGGACTGGGCCGACCACCTCACCACGGCCTTCCCGGAAGTGCGCCTGAAGCAGTACCTGGAAATGCGTGGTGCCGACACCAGCACCTGGAACCAGCTGTGTGCGCTGCCGGCCTACTGGGTCGGCCTGCTGTACGACGATGTGGCCCTCGATGCCGCCTGGGACCTGGTGAAGGATTTCAGCAAGGCCGAGCGCCATGCCTTGCGCGATGGCGTGCCCGAGCATGCGCTCGCGCTACCGTTCCGTGGCCACCATGTGCGTGAACTTGCACTGGAGTCGCTGAAGATCGCCGAGCACGGCCTGAAGCGTCGCAACCAACACGGTTCGCGCGGCGCCGACGAATCGATCTACCTCGAACCGCTGCTTGAGATCGCCCTTTCCGGCAAGACCCAGGCGGATACGAAGCTCGAACTGTTCCACGGCAAGTGGCACGGCAGCGTCGATCCGCTGTTTCGCGAATACGCTTACTGAGATTGCATGATGCAGATGAACGATACGAAGCTCGGCCGGCTGGACGAACTTCTCGCCACCACCAACCGTTACTCGCTCGAAACGCTCGACGGATTGTTCTCCGCTGCGCTGGTGGGGCCCGTCGAGGTTGGCGTCGATGAGTGCATGGAGGTCCTGGAACAGGACGATGCCCTGCCGTGGCCGTCGGATGCGGTGCGTGATGAAGTCCACGCGCTGCTCAACGAGTTCTGGGCGGTCATCGCCGCGCGTGTTGCTGGTGACCCGATCGCACTGGCAGAAGACTCGCTGCCCTTCATCGATTCGCCGGAAGAATTCGATGAGATCGACGACGTAAGCTCGTATACGGGCGATTTTCCCATCGCCAGCGACTGGGCGCTCGGCTTCCGCATGGCCATGGGTGAGTGGGAAGAAGCCTGGTCCGAATGGATGGACGAAAGCCTCTATCCGTTTGTCGGCATGCTACTCACCCTTACGGCCGACCAGACCGATCCGGTGCCCGGTACGCCGGAGGTTGCGCTGCCGTCGTTCGAAGAGCGCATGACCCTGCTCAACGAGATTCCGTTCCAGCTGGCCACGCTGTACCGCCGCCGTCATCCGCAGCACGGGCAGACCGTGCGCCGCGATACGGCCAAGGTCGGCCGTAACGACGCCTGCTCCTGCGGCAGCGGCAAGAAGTTCAAGAAGTGCTGCGGCAACCAGGACTAACCCCACAAACCTCCAGCCCCCTCCTGTAGGAGCGCGCCTTGCGCGCGACCGAACCGGCGATCAACCACCCGACCACGCCCCCTGTAGGAGCGCGCCTTGCGCGCGACCGGGTATCGCGAACAGGTTCATCGTTTCGGCCAGACAGGTCGCGCGCAAGGCGCGCTCCTACACAAGCCAGGGCCTCGGCACATAAAAAAACCTCCCCGTTGCCGGGGAGGTTTTTTTTTCAGACCCTGATCCGAGAGGGGATCAGAACTGGTACTTGGCCGAGACCGAGAGCAGGTTGCCCTTGTCGTCGTTCTCGCCGACCAGCAGGTCGTTGGTGGAGCTCTTCACGCCGCCGATGTGCGCCTTGTTCACGAAGATGTGAGCGTAGCCGGCATTGATCTCGAACTTCTCGGTGGCCTTGTAGCCGACACCGAAGGCGAGCCACTTGCGGGTGGAGTCCGGCACGCGCGGCGAGCGGGTGTCGTCGTAGGTCGGGGTGCTGTCGACGGCCACACCGCCACGAACGGTGAAGCGATCGTTGACGTAGTACTCGCCACCGACCGAGACGAACCAGCTGTTGCGCCAGGCGTACTTCTCGGTGGTCTGCGGCTGGTTCGGGTTCGAGTAGTTGACGGTGAGGTTCTGGAAGGAATCCCACTTGGTCCACGACAGGTCGAAACCGAGGCCGAACTTGACGTCCTGGTGCCAGAAGCTGGCGCTGGCAACGGCCGGGGTGGTGAAGCCGGCGGTGCCGTCGGTGTGGGTGAACGGCGGCTGGCCGGTGCCCAGCAGGGCGCCGACGGCCGGGTTCGACAGCACGGCGGTGACGTTGGACGGCATGGTGAAGTTGCCGGTGCCGTCGAGCGTGTGCTTGATCTTGCTGCGGTAGTTCAGGGCGAGACGATCGTTCGCCGTGATCTTCCACAGGCCGCCGATCTGCCAGCCGTAGGCCCAGTCGTCGCCCTTCACGCGGGCGATGCCGTCGCTGCCCGGGGGCACGACGGTGGCATAGGTGGTGGCGAGCTGGCGGGCAGCGGCCGGCGAGATCTGGCCAGCGGCGGCAGCGCGCTGGATCAGGCCCAGGCCGACGGTGTTGTAGTTGATGGCGCTGGTGAGCTCGGCGCTGGTCTTCTGCGCGATGGCGCTGACGCCCAGGGCGAAGTTGTCGGTGACGTCATACGAGGCCGACAGGGTGGCATCGAGCGACTTGAAGTCGGACTTGATGGCGTTGTAGCGGCCCTTCCAGTCGTTGTCGTATTCGGTCTTGAAGCCGAACGGGGCGGTGAGGCCGAGACCGAAGTGCCACTTGTCGGCCACCTGGGTGGCGAAGTACAGCGCCGGGACCGGCATGGTGGTGCCTGCGTCGCCGCCGTTGCCGCCCGAGATGGGACGACCCTGGGCGTCGGAAGCCGTGCCCTTGAACTTGGTGCTGAAGTTGATGCCGGTGACGTCGGCCTGGAACACGTTGCCCTGCAGCAGGCTCATGGCGGCGGGGTTGTTCACGATGACCGAGGCGTCGTCGCCCGCGGCGGTGGAACCGGCGAACGCGCGGCCGAGAGCCTTGGCGCTGTTTTCCTTCAGCTGGAAGGCACTGGCGTGGGCGGCCTGCGGAGCCACGAGCGCGCCGGCGATGGCCAGCGTGAGGGCGGCGACGGCCAGCGGGCGGGTACGGAGTTTCATCTGCATGCGGGGCTCCTGCTTCTTCTTCTGTGTTGATGTCGCGTTATCTGAAAACTTATCCGTTTTCATACGCGCGTTTAACAATCCGGGGTTGAACTCTGGACGACTTGACGCAGTTTTTGCAAGTGCAACCGCAACAACCTTGAAACGATCGCAAGTTCTGCCCCCATCTGGCACCCGCTTTTTGCTAGGGTTATGCACCAAGAGCCGCAGCGAGAGACCTGCCGTCATGCACTGCTTCGTCTACGCCAGCCTGCGCAAGCCCGATACCTATGTATGGCTCAGCCGCCGCGACGGCTTCGACCTCCTGCCCGAAACCCTGGCCCTGATGCTGGGCGATCTGCGCTTCGCTCTTGAGGTAGAACTCACTCCACAGCGAAAACTGCCCCACGAGGACACCCAGCGCGTCCTCGACAGCCTGCGCGACCAGGGCTGGCACCTGCAGACGCCACCCAACGAAACCCTGGTGAGCTGCAACCGGCCCAATCACAACCGCGAACTCGACATCGATCCTTCCGTCCGGAACTGATCCGGCCGAAAATGCACATCCTGGCCATGTGGAACGCGGGTTAACACCACGTTACCGCGTTGCCCAAACCTGCTTCGTATACTCCTGCGCATGGCCAATCCCAAACGTCGACGTCCGCCGCTCATCAAGGCTCTGCCCTGGTTCCTTCCCGCCCTGGTCGCCGTCGCGTGCGCCGGACTCACGGCGTCACCCCTGGCGCTGATACCCCTGCTGCTCGCCAATGCCCTGGCCATGGGCGCGGTCTGCCACGCCATCGGCTTCGACCCTGAATCCAGCTACCTGCGCACAGCCCTGCGCCGGGGCGCCGCGCACGTGGTGATCTTCACCGTCTATACGTTCGTGGTGTTCGTTCTGGTGGCGTGGCCGCTGCTTCGCCTGACCCAGGCACCCAGCCTCGGCATCGCCCTGCTGCTGGCCGGCACCCTGGTGGTGGCCCTGGCTGCGCTGTGGCGCATGTGGCCGGCCTTCGGCCTGCTGTTCCTGTGGGATGACGCCTATCCGGAAGACGGCGGCAACGGCTCCTGGATCTTCACCGCCGTGGCCCGTTCGGTCAGCTTTGGGCGTCACCTCTCGGCCGAGGAACGTTTCTTCTCGCATTTCCTGCCCGCCGCCCTCGCCCTGCTGGTGCTGGCGTTCTGTGCCGTGGCGCTGTCCGGCCTGTATGGCGTGTTCCCGTCCGAGCTGCGCATCGCCGCGCTGGGCATCTATGGCGTGGTGCTGCTGCCGCTGGGTTGCATGCTGATCGCCAATCGCACGCTGCGCGCCCTGCTCAGTGACCGCCGCGGCCATATCCGCACCGCACGTGCCGAACCCCGCCGCGAACCGGTGGTGGAGCTGAGCCAGGTCCATACCGTACCCACGCCCGAGCCCATTCCGGTGTTGAGCCAGGAAGAAAGCGAGCCGGGCGTGCGCGAGCGCGAGCTGCTCGCCGCCGTGCGCAGTGGCGATATCGCCCGCGCCGTGGCGCTGGTGGAAGCAGGCGCCGATCCGAACACGCAGGCTGAGCCCGGCGACCGTGACCAGCGCCCCGTGCTCACCCTGGCCGCCCTCTCGCCGGATACCCGCCTGCTGCGCGCACTGATCGCGCGTGGCGCGAAGGTGGATCGTCCCCACCATGGCCTCACCGCCCTGCTCGCCGCCACGCGCGACAGCTGGCATGGGCGCCCGGAAGCCGTGCTGACCCTGCTCACCAATGGTGCCAACGCCGCCGCCACCGATGCGGAAGGCAACACGGCCCTGCACGGTGCCGTGCTGTGTGCGGAGCCGACCATCGCCGCGATGCTGCTCGACTCCGGCGCCCCCGTGGATGCGATCAATGGCGCTGGCGAAACGCCCCTGGCCATTGCCGCGCGCACCGCCAACTGGACACTCGTGCGTTTCCTGCTCGAACACGGTGCCAAGGCCGCGCCGGTAGGTGCCGAGCCGGCACTGGTGGCAGCCGCCGGCATTGCCGACGACGACGCCGAAGGCATCAAGGTGCTGCTGCGCCACAAGGGCTCGGTCAATGTCGTGAGCCAGCAGGGTCGCACCGCTCTCATCGCCGCCGCCGCGGAAGGCCACGAGCAGATCGTCCGCGCGCTGCTCCAGGCCCACGCCAATCCGAATCTCGCCGATCGCCACGGCACCACTGCCCTGATGGAAGCCGCCCGTTCGGGCGCACACGGCATCGTGCAGTTGCTGGCCGAGGCCCAGGCCGATGCGTCGCCGCGTGATGCCCATGGCCGCGACGCGCTGACCCTGGCCTGCCAGTCGCCCCGCGCGCAGGCCGCCACTGTCCGTGCCCTGCTCGCCCTCGGCGCCCAGCCGAAGGAAACCGGCGCCGACGGACGCAGCGCACTGGACCACGCCGCCTCGGCCGGCCGCTGGGACTTCGTGGCCCTGCTCGACCCGGATACGCCGCTACCCACCTCCCTGAGCGAAGCCGTGCTACCCGAGGCCGGTGCCGATTCGCCGCAGCATCTCTATGACGCGTTGCGCTTCGGACACTGGGCCGTGGCTTCCACGTTCCATGGAAAGGTCCGCGAGTGGCCGCTGGAAGAACTGGCTGCGCTGTATGTGGATCTTGCCGGCAGCGGCCACGACGCTGCCCGCGCCTGGCTGCTCGACCACGGCCTGCCCGCCGACGCCCGTCTCGCCACCGCCCCGGGGGATGACACGGCCCTTGGCCGGCGCCTGTTCGACGCCCTGCTGCCCCAGCTTCCGCACTCCGCCGATGCCCTGCTGCAACTGATGCGTGCAGGCGCATCTCCCGCAGGCACGGGGTTGCTGGGCCAGGCCATCTGTCGTCTCGACGGCGTGGACGCCCGCCTGCCGCTGGCGATGCTGGAGGCCGGCGCCGATCCGTTCGGTGCCGATGCCCGCAGCCGCACGCCGGTCCATATGGCTGCCGCCACGGGACAGGCCGCCATCCTCGGCGCGCTGCTCGCCCGTGGCGTCGATCCGAATGCCCGCGACAGCGGCGGCCGTACGCCGCTGCACGCCGCCCTCGAACATGGCGGCAATCCGTTGCCGCTGGTCCGCCTGCTCGTCTCGCACGGTGCCGACCCGGAAGCTGCCGACGTCAACGGCGAAACGCCTTACGGTCTCGGCATCGGCCAGGGCGAGATCGAGCGCTGGCTCAGCTGGCCCGTCTGGCAGCCTCCGCGTCGTCCCTTGCGCGCCGACGACCTTCCCGCCGCGGCCGCCGCCGGTGATGTGCATGCGGTAGAACGCCTGCTCGAACTCGGTTTCGCCGTGGACAGCCGGGATGCGCAGGGTGCCACCGGCCTGTTGCGCGCGGCAGGTGCCGGCCAGCGTGACGTCGTGCAGCGCCTGCTCGATGCCGGTGCCGACGCGAGCGCCAGCGCCACGTCGGGTGTCACGCCGCTCGTTGCTGCGGTCAACACGCGTCGCGACGGTGTCGTCGACTTACTGCTTTCGCGCGGCGTCGCCGCGGACCAGCGCCTGCCTGGCGATACCACGGCGCTGATGATCGCGGCCGCCCTTGGCTATCCGGATATCGTCGAACGCCTGCTCGCGGGCGGCGCCGAAGCCAACGCCGAAGATGCACACGGGCACACCGCGCTGCATGCTGCCGCCCAGTACTGCTTCAGCAGCAGCGACAGCCTGCGTGCACGACGCCTGCTCGACATCCTCATCGGCAAGGGCGCCGACGTGAACAAGGCCGACAAGGACGGCGCCACGTCCCTGTTGTTGCTGCTCGGCTCGCACATGCGCCCCGGCAGTGATGCCGATGCCACGCACCTGGGTGCGCTGGTGCCTGTGCTTCTCGATGCCGGCGCGAAGATGGAACACGCCGACCATCGTGGCGTCAGTGCGTTGCACGCGTGCGCCATGCATGCCCTGCTCGCACCGGCGCGCGTGCTGCTGCATCGCGGGGCCAACCGCAACGCGGCGGATGCCTTCGGACGCACGGCCGGCGATGTGGCCCGCCATCTTGGATATGTCGACATCGCCCACGAACTCGGTGTACGGCAGGGGGCTGTGCCCAGCGTGCGCCAGACCCTCCGGCAACCGGCCCAGCCGGACTGACGCAAAAGCCCCCGCATGCGGGGGCTTTTTTGTAGGAGCGCGCCTTGCGCGCGACCGGCGGAGTGAACCGAGCGTGTCGGCGATGGCGACGGTGCGATAGGTATGCTTTCGCGAGCACCCATCGCCGATGCGATTGGCTCCCACGCCTTCCAGGGAGGGATTTTCGGTCGGCAGCGGGACGTTTCAAACGGTCGCGCGCAAGGCGCGCTCCTACACAAGCGGGTATGCCAACCGGCTGGGAAGCCTACTTCTCCGAACGCTCCCGCTCTTCCGCCGCATCGGCCTCGAACAGCTGCTGTAGATCGTGCAGCGCCTCTTTCGAGGTCTGCACCAGTGCGGCCTCGTCGTCATATACGAGGTACTGCGCACGCAGGGTCTGGTGGTCCAGCTTGCGGAAACGCTTGATGCGACTCTCGACCACGTCGGCCGGCATGTCCAACGACTCCAGAACGTGACGGGTCATTTCCAGGCTGGAATAGAACGTCTCGCGCACCGGGTCTTCCACGCCGATATCCATCAGCCGGAACGCATGCTGACGGTTACGCGCACGCGCCACGATCTTCAGATGCGGATACTGGCGGCGAATAAGTCGCGCCGTACGGATATTGGCTTCAGGATCGTCCGTGGCAATCACGAACACCTCGGCCTTGTCCGCCTGCGCGGCGCGCAGCATTTCCGGACGCGCCGGATCGCCGAAGAACAGCGACGTACCGCCGAAGCGACGCGAGGTTTCCACCTGCTCGACCGAGCTTTCCAGCGCCACGAACTGTATGCCCTGCGCACGCAGCACACGGGCGACGATCTGCCCCATGCGCCCGAAGCCGGCGATGATGACGCGCGGCGTATCCGTTTCGATGTGATCGAACTCGCGATCCGGCTTGCGCACCTTCTCGTGCACCAGCCGCGATGCGGCCAGCACCAGCAGCGGTGTAAGTGCCATGGACAGTGAGATCGCCATCACCATCAGCCCGCGCTGGCTGTCGTCGATCAGGCGCTTCTGCTGCGCCAGGTTGAGGATCACGAAGGCAAATTCGCCGCCGCTGGCGAGCACCGCCGCCAATCGAACGGAATCGGCTCCGGTCAGTGAGCCGACCAGACGCCCCAGCGGCACGATCAGCGCCGCCTTCACGGCCAGCAGCAAAAGCACCATGCCGATGACCAGCAGCGGCTTGGCGACCAGCAACGCGAGATCCACCGACATGCCGACGCTGACGAAGAACAGGCCGAGCAACAAACCCTTGAAGGGCTCGATATTCGATTCGAGCTCGTGACGGTATTCCGAATCCGCCAGCAGCAGGCCAGCGAGGAAGGCACCCAGGGTGGTGGAAATGCCCGCCACTTCCATCAGCCATGCCGTGCCCATCACTACCAGCAGGGCCGTGGCAGTGAACACCTCGGTGCTCTTCGCACGGGCCACGAAGCGGAACACATGGCGCAACAGCACGCGGCCGCCGATGATCACGGCGAAAATGGTGCCCACCACGCGAAGCACGCTCATCAGGTCGGGTGCATGGGTGTCACGCGCGACGGCTCCGCCCAGCAGAGGCACCGCTGCGATAAGCGGAATCGCGGCCAGATCCTGGAACAGCAGGATGGCGAAGGCCTGGCGTCCGTACACCGTGCCCGCTTCCTTGCGTTCGGCAAGGATCTGCAAGCCGAACGCCGTGGATGAGAGCGCCAGGCTGCCACCGACGATGAGCGCGGCCTTCCAGGTCAGGCCGAAGAGGAAGTATCCGATGGCCCCCAGTGCCGTGGCACAGGCGACCACCTGGAGGCTGCCCGTGCCGAAGACGGCGCGGCGCATGACCCAGAGTCGTGAAGGAGAGAGTTCGAGGCCGATGACGAAGAGCATCAGCACCACGCCGAAGTCGGAGATGGTGGCGACCCCTTCGGTGTCGCTGACCAGCCCGAGCGCGGAAGGCCCGATGGCGACACCGGCCAGCAGATAGCCGAGTACCGCACCGAGCCGGAATCGCTTGGTCAAGGGGACCGCGATGACCGTCGCCAGAAGAAAGACGACCGCCGTCTCGAGAAAGTGATGTCCGTCCATCCAGCGACTCCCGACGTGCTGCCGGGGATTATGTCATGCAAGGGAGGACAGCGACCGCGATGGGATCACATCGCCCGACGCGCCGTAGCTATCCGGCGCGTCATGGGGCCATGTATAAACGTCAGTTCTTCAGCCAGCGCGCTACGTCCACGGCGAAGTAGGTCAGGATCGCATCTGCGCCCGCGCGCTTCATCGCCAGCAGCGATTCGAGCACCACGGCTTTTTCGTCGAGCCAGCCGTTCTGTGCGGCCGCCTTGATCATCGCGTACTCGCCGCTTACCTGGTACACGAAGGTCGGCACGCCAAAGGTGTCCTTCACGCGACGCACGATGTCGAGATACGGCAGGCCCGGCTTCACCATCACCGCGTCGGCGCCCTCGGTGATGTCCAGCTCCACCTCGCGCAGGGCCTCGTCGCTGTTGCCCACGTCCATCTGGTACGTGTGCTTGTTGCCCTTGCCCAGGTTGGCGGCGGAGCCCACGGCATCGCGGAAGGGGCCGTAGAAGCTCGATGCATACTTGGCCGAATAGGCCAGGATGCGGGTATGGATGTAGCCCTCGTCTTCCAGCGCCTCGCGAATGGCGCCGATGCGGCCGTCCATCATGTCCGAGGGCGCCACGAAATCCATGCCTGCCTCGGCCTGGGCCAGCGACATCCTGATCAGCGCTTCCACCGTCGGCTCGTTCATCACGTAGCCGTTCTCATCGATCAGGCCATCCTGGCCGTGCGTGGTGTACGGGTCGAGCGCGATGTCACCGATGAGACCCAGCTCCGGAAAGCGCTTCTTCAGCTCGCGGGTGGCGCGCTGGAACAGGCCGTCCGGGTTCCATGCCTCGCGGGCATCCTCGGTCTTCACCGAGGCGTCCACGGAGGGAAACAGCGCCAGCGCCGGGATACCCAGGGCCACGCACTCCTCGCCCAGCTTCACCAGCTCGTCGATCGACAATCGCTCGACGCCCGGCATCGACGGCACCGGCTGGCGCACGCCCTGCCCCTCGACGACGAAGGCGACCATGATCAGGTCGGAGACGGTAAGGACGTTCTCACGCATGAGAGCGCGGGAGAAGGCATCGCGACGCATGCGGCGCATGCGAACGGCGGGAAAGCTCATGGTGGCGACCTGTCTGGGTGGCGATCCACCCATTTTACTCCCCACCCCGCCCCTGGCGCCGGGCAAAGCGTCGCAGCCCGGAATGTGCAGGAGCGGGCCTCGTCCGCGACCCAGGTCGCCTCAGGGCTCGCCCCCTGCCCTCTTCCCATCAAACACCGGCACCCGCGCCAGCAGACAAAACGCCACGGCCACGACCAACCCCAGCAAGGCCCCGATACCCCCTTCGAGATAAACCGCCTGCGACTGCTGCCACGCACCGAACAGTGTCGACATGATCACCGCCGAGGCAATCCCACCCACGACACTTCCGCCGAGGCAGAACAGAATCGCATTGAGCATGCCGCAGCTACGAAGGAAAAACGCCAGCGGCAGGCCGAAAACGATCATGCAGGCATACGTGGGGATGGTGATCACCAGGAGCAGCGTATCCACCCCATGCCACGCGCCGAAATTGCCGTTCGCGGCGGCCGAGATCAACAGGACGACCAGGAAAGCCGCAGGCACGGCGAGTGGAGCGATCAGCGCCGCGGGGATCAGGCCGATACCGCGTTTCGCGGGCGAGGCCTGCGAGCTATCAAGGGTGCTCTGTTCCGTCATGCCGTCTCCTTCGCTGCGAGGCTTTTATCTTCGTGCGTCAGCCACTCTGCCAGCGGAAGGGAACGGTTTTCAACAAGGCGCAGGCAGCGGCTCCCTGTAGGAGCGCGCCTTGCGCGCGACCGGTTATCGCGAAAACGTGGATTTACTGGCCATACCGGTCGCGCGCAAGGCGCGCTCCTGCACGGGTCAGGCGGCGTCGATGCCGGGGTGGCGGGCCAGGGGAATGCCGTAGATGCTGGAGAGCAGCGCGGTGTCGAGGGCCTCGGCGGGGGCGCCGTAACGATGGAGTTCGCCGTTGGCCAGGACGGCGATGTCGTCCGCGTAGCGGGCGGCCAGGTTGAGGTCGTGCAGTACGGCGATGACACCGAAACCCTGCTCTGCGCATTCCTTCGCGCGACGCAGGATGAAATGCTGGTGCGCGATATCGAGACCGGCTTCGGGTTCGTCCAGTAGTAACCAGCTGCCTTCCGCCGCACCATCCCATACCTGGGCCAGCACGCGGGCCAACTGCACACGCTGCTGCTCCCCACCGGAAAGGCCCATGTAGCTGCGGCCGCGGAGATTCCACGCGTGCGCAGCGCGCAGCGCGCCGTCGACGATGCGGGCATCGCGCAGCGTATCGGCGGCATGCGGGCTGCGACCAAGCGCCACCACTTCATCCACGCCGAAACCGAATTCAAGATCGACACGCTGTGACAGCATCGCACGTCGACGCGCGAGGTCGCGCGGATGCCACTGCTGCAACGAACGGCCGTCGAGTGTCACGCTGCCGGTTTCCGGTGCAAGGCGTCCCGACAACACGCCGAGCAGGGTGCTCTTGCCCGCACCATTCGGCCCGACAAGGACGAGCAGACGACCGGGCCACGCCGTGATCGAAACCTTCTTCAGCACCAGGCGCCCACCGCGCTGCAATGAAACCTCGGTTGCTACCAGACAGGCTGTCATCGCACACCCTCCCCCACGTTGCGACGAATCAGCAGCCACAGGAAGAACGGGCCACCCACCAGCGCCGTCAGCACGCCGATGGGCAGTTCGCCCGGCGCCACCACCGTGCGCGCGAGTGCATCGGCTGCCACCAGCAACGATGCCCCGCCAAGTGCCGAAGCCGGCAACAGGAAGCGATGATCGGGACCGAACATCATGCGCAGCAGATGCGGCACGACGAGACCGACAAAACCGATCACACCCGAAAACGCCACCGCCGCGCCGACTGACAAGGCGACGAGGCCAACGAGCAACGGTCGCAAACGCTCCGGTCGAAAACCCAGCAGCGACGCCTCGCCTTCACCCAGCAGGAGTGCATTCAACGCATTCGCTGCCTTCGGCAGGCACAGCAGCGGCAGCAGGATCCACGGCGCCACGATGCCCACCTTCGACCAGCCCGCGCCACCCAGGCTTCCCAGCGTCCAGAACGTAAGGTCGCGCAGCTGGTGTTCGTTCGCCATATACGTGAGCAGGCCCACGCCCGCCATGGCAATGGCATTGATCGCCACGCCGGCCAGCAAAAGGTTCGCCACACCCGGGCGGCGGCGGCCCAGCACGTACACCGTGGATGTGGCGATGAGGCCGCCCATGAAGGCGCACAGTGCCACCAGCCACGAACCGGCCTGCCCGCCGATGACGATGGCGGCGATCGCGCCCAGCGCCGCACCCGACGACACACCGATGAGTCCGGGATCGGCCAGGGGATTGCGGAACAGGCCCTGCATGGATGCGCCGCCGCTTGCCAGCGCCGAACCCACCAGCACGGCAAGCACCAGCCGTGGCAGGCGCAGCATCAGCACCACGTTGTCATCCCCGACCGCCGCCATCCCGTCGAACCAGCGAGCCAGGGCCCCTATGATCTGGCTCGCCGGGATATCGATGGCGCCACGCGAAAGATTCCACAGCGATGTCGCCAGCAGCAGGGCCACGAGGGCCACGAGGGCGACACCGCGACGGGAGCGTACGCGCGGGATGGCGGCGGTCACGGCATTCATCGTGCGGTCGTCGCCCAGCGGCGCTGGAGGTCCGAGGCGGCCTCTGCCGTGCGCGGGCCAAAGCCGAGCAAGGCCTGTCCTTCGACGAAGTAGATCCGCTTCGCCTTGCCGGCCGGCGTATCGGCCACGCCCGGCAGCTTGAGCACGCCGTCGAGACCACCCACGGCATCCTCGCGTTCCTTCATGAGCAGGATCACGTCGGGCTTGAGTCCCACCAGTGCCTCGGGCGACACCGGCTTGTAGCCTTCGATGCCGGTCGCCGCATTGACGCCGCCGGCGAGCACGATGGCCCGGTCGGCGGCGGTGTCCTTGCCTGCGGCCATCGGGCTGCCCTGCCCCGTGGACATCAGGAACACGGCGCGCGGATGCGTACCCATGGCGGCCACGGCCTTCGCCAGTTCGGTGAAGCGCGCTGCCACCTGGTCGGCGAGCGTGGCGGCATCCTTCTCATGGCCGAGCAACCGACCGATGGTGCGGATCTTGTTCTCGATGTCTTCCGGCGTGCGGGAGACCGGCAGGGTCTCGATACGCACTCCCGCATCGCGGATCTGGCCCATCGCGCTATCCGGGCCCGCATCATGCGTGGCGAGAATCAGCTGCGGGCGCAGGGCCAGCACGCCTTCCGCGCTGAGCTGGCGCACATAACCCACGTTGGGCAGCTTCGTCGCATCGGCAGGGAACAGGCTGGTGGAGTCGACACCGGCAAGATCCCCCTGCGCATGCAGCGCATAGATCGTCTCGGTGACATCGCCGCCGAGCGACACCACGCGCGTGGCGGCGGTGGCCGCCAGCGGCAGCATCAGGGCCACGAACAGGCCATAGCGCTTCATCTTCATGCCTTTTTCTCCACGCGTGCGAGCAACGCACGCCAGTCGTCACGTTCCGGGATACCTGGCTTGCGCTGGCCGAACACCTGCACGATTTGCGTGCCATCGGCGGCATACAGTTCCAGCGAGGTCACCACGCCTTCCGGTACCGGCTTGCGCACGATCCACGCACTGTCGATGGCATCGGTGCGCAGGTGCAGGTTGAAACCGTTGTCGAGCACGTTGAGCCAGGGACCGGCCATCTTCACGTTCTGCACGGCACCGGTATGGATCTGCACCACGCCTGGCGAGCCGACGAAGACCATCAGCGGCTCGCCGCCTTCGGCAGCGGCTTCCAGCACGGTGCGCAGGGCGTCGTCGAAGACACGGTCCGCGAACTCGTCACCCACCAGGCGCAAGGCCTGGGTCCGGGTGACCTTGTGCTTGCGGAGCATGGCGAAGAAATCGTGCGGATCACGCAGCGCACGCCAGCTGTCACGCAACGAAGCGGTATCCACGGCATCGTCGGCAAGCTGTTCGGGCAGGGGTTCTTCCACTGTCACGCAATCGATCAGCGGCGACTGCACCGCCGCCGTGTAGCGATGCACCAGCATGCGCCATGCCGAACGGTCGGTTTCGTCCGTGAGGTAGATCTTGTGCACGGCGCGACCATCGCCATCGAAGAACTGCAGGCTTTCCAGCTCGCGGCCACGCGACTGGTCGCGTACCACGAAGCCATAGCGCCAGTGCTTCAGGAACAGGCGCAGGTCGATCTCCTCGTCCAGCACGATACCCATCGTGCCGCCGATGTCGATGTTGTTGTACTGGCCTTTCTTCTCATGCACGCAGTACGCATTGCGCGTGAGTGCCATCACGCGGCCCAGCTGAGGCAGATCGCGAATCAACGTAGGCAGGTCGCCTTCCAGGCGGGTCACCCCGTCGCCGACGCGGCTGGCCACGAGGGCACCTTCGCTCACGCCAAGGCGCTCGGCGGCGTCACGGGCACGCAGGCCGGGCTCGGTTTCGCGCAGATGGCGCCAGCCGCTGATCAACGCGGGAATATCGATACGCGGGGTCGGGGGAGCGGTGATTTCTTGCATGACGACTGACTCCTTCAGAACGTGTAACGCACGGAGGCGCTGATGGCGCGGCCGGGCATCGTGAGGCGCTCGATCTGGGCGCTGGCGACCTGGGCGTCATCGACGCCACCGCCGTTGAGGCTGCCGACATTGGCGAGCACGCCGCCGTGCAGGTTGCCCCAGTCCCAGTACTTGCGATCGGTGAGGTTGGTGAGGCCCAGCGACAGCTCCACCGGCTCGACGGGCTTCCAGTGCGCGTAGAAATCGAGGGTGGCGTACCCCGGTGCGCGGAACAGCGTGGGGCTGTCCAGGCGCGTCTTGCGGCGCACGCCCTTGCCGATCAGCTCGGCGCCCCAGGTCTTCGCATCGTAGGAAATGCCCAGCACGGCGCTCAGCGGATCGACGCTGTTGAGCGGCGTCCAGCCCGGCTGCCCGGCCACCTGCTTGTCGCCGCGCGATGCCGCCAGGTTGCCCTCGATGCGCCAGCCTTGCAGCGTGTCGCTGAAGGCACCGAGCATCAGGCCACCGGAGGCTTCCACGCCCTTGATCGTGGCCTTCGGGAAGTTCACGGCCTGCATCAGGATCAGCAGGTTCTGCTGGACTGCCCACTGCGGCCACTGGCTCTTGTCGTTGAGCGTATAGCCACCGAAGATGAAATCGCGATAACGGTTGTAGTACGCACTGGCCGAGAAGTAGCCCAGCTCGCCATTGCCGCGGATGCCGATCTCCACGCCCTTGCTGGTTTCCGGCTTGAGGTTCGGGTTGGGAATGATGCCGTACAGGCGCGGCGTGCCCCATGCCACGGCCAGCTCGCTATACAGCGGCGGACGGAAGCCCTGCGCATACTGCCCGTAGACCTCGATGGCATCGGTCACCGCATAGGTGATGCCCAGCTTCGGCGAGAAGCGGTCCTTCTTCACCTCGTTGAGGCCGCTCGCCACGAACGAGCTGTTGTAATACGGGTCGTTATGGTCCGGCTTGAACGCGTAGTGATCCCAGCGCACGCCCGGGGTGATGCGCAGGCGCCCGTCGAGCATGGCGATTTCATCCTGCCCGAAGACCGAGTAGCGATCGGTGTCGTTGCGCGGGAAGAAGCGCAGCGGATAGTTTTCAGGCATGTAGGGGGTGTTGCTTGAGACGATGCCCGTGGCGATATCGCGACCCTGTCCGCCCAGCGAACCGGTGGGCGTCGTGCGCGAGGCTTCCACGCCGTAGGCGATACGCTGCTCCACGCTGCCGCCGGTGATCGACTTGTACAGCGCCAGGCGACCACCGAACAACCGTTCGTTCAGATCGCTGAGGAAGGTGCGGTCATAAGTAGCCTTGCGTGATACGACGTTCGCAAGCGTCTGCGTGGTCGATTCGGTCTCGGACTTCTGCCAGTAGGCATCCCATTCCAGACGATCGGCAATGCCCAGGTCGATGTTGGTGTAACGCTGCCCCACCGACAGACGGAAACGCGTGGCTCGGTCGTCGGCCTTGTCCGAACCCAGGAGGGTCTGTCCCGGCTGGCCCAGCGCGCTCAGCACGTTGGTGGTGGTGCTGTTGCGGTACATGTCGACGGTGACGCGATCCTCGCGGCCGGACGGTGCGATGTGCACGTACTTGCCGAGCACGCTGGTGGTGCTGAACGACAGCGGATCAGGACGCGTGCGCAGGTAGTTCGACGTGGAGATGTCGCCCTTGTTGTTCAGCGCGCTGCCTTCACGGTGATCGGCCACGAAGACCACGCCGTTGGTGGGCGTGCCACCGGCCAGCGTTACTGACGTACCCAGCGAGCGGTCGGCGCTGTTGTAGCGCTCCTTGATCGAGGCGTAGGTGTCCTTGCCGTTCTTCAGGTAATCGGCCGGGTCCTTGGTGACGTAACGCACGGTGCCACCAAGCGCGTCGGACGGATCGAGCGCCGACGCCGGGCCACGAATGATTTCCGCGCTCTTGAGCGTGTCGGGATCGACGAAGCTGCGACCCGCACGCATGCCGGTGGTGGAGAAGCCGAACGAAGTGGATGCCGGCACGCCATCGGTGAGAATCGCGACGCGGTTACCGTCCAGGCCACGGATATTGAAGCTGTCCAGACCCCAGCGGCCGGCCGTGCCCACGGCGGACACACCGGGTTCGTACTTCACCAGGTCGCGGATGTCGGCCACGAGGTGGCGGTCCATTTTCTGGCGGTCGATGACGGTGACCGTGGCCGGCACATCGAACTTGAAGGCGGAGCCGATGGCCGTCACCGTGACGCGGGGCAGGTCGTCGGTGGAGGGGGCGGGCGCGGCAGCCTCGGCGGCATGCGCGGCGCCAGCACAGGTGAGAGCCGCGCCAATCAGCGCGGCGAGGGCGTTCTTCTGCAACACGGATGTCTTCCTTCGCTAAGGACGTACGTGCCCCGGAGGGCACGGTGGCGGGTGCTTGCGAAGGAGGCGGGGCCTCCGGCTGGCGGCCGGGATGTCGGGTCACCGCATTACGTGAGCGGCGTCACACCCATCTTAATAAGAATGGTTCTTATTCACAACATGATCACGAACAACCGGCCAGGCACCGATCATGCGTCGATGCGCGCCGTGGTGTCGGGGTCGAAGAAATGCAGGCGTTCTGGCCGGAAACCCAGCGCCACGTCGGTGCCGGCCTGCACCGTGCTGTGCGGGGGCACGCGGGAAACCAGCTCGTCCTGCCCGTGCCGCATGTTGAGGAACACCTCATTACCCACCGGCTCGACCACGTCCACATGGGCATGCAGGCGCTCGTCGGTGCCCGGATGGTCCGCCACGGTGAGCAGGTCTTCCGGGCGCACGCCCACGATCAGCGGCTTGTCGATCCAGGCCGCGAGCGCGGGTGAATCGGTGCCCAGGGCCATCGAGGCATCCTTCATGACCAGGCGCAGGCCGTTCTCGCGACGCAGCGTGCCGTGGAACAGGTTCATCGCCGGGCTGCCGAGGAAACCGGCCACGAACAGGTTGGCCGGCTTGTTGTAGAGATTCATCGGCGTATCGAGCTGCTGGATGACACCGCCGTTGAGCACGACGATGCGCTGGCCCAGCGTCATCGCCTCGATCTGGTCGTGGGTGACATACACCATGGTGGCACCCACGCGACGATGGATGCGTGCAATCTCCACGCGGGTAGACAGGCGCAGCTTCGCATCGAGGTTGGACAGCGGCTCGTCGAGCAGGAACACGGCCGGATCGCGGACCATCGCACGGCCCAGGGCCACGCGCTGGCGCTGTCCGCCGGACAACGCAGCCGGACGATGATCCAGCCGCTCATCCAGGCCGAGCATGGCAGCGGCATCGCCGACGCGACGGTCGATGTCCTCCTTTGCCACGCCGCGCAGGCGCAGGCCGAAACCCAGGTTCTCGCGCACGCTCATGTGCGGATACAGCGCGTAGTTCTGGAACACCATGGCGATGTCGCGATCCTTCGGCGCCACGTCGTTCACCACGCGGTCGCCGATGGTCATCGTGCCGCCCGAGATGGATTCCAGGCCCGCGATCATGCGTAGCAAGGTGGTCTTGCCGCAGCCCGAGGGGCCGACCAGCACCAGCAGTTCGCCATCGGCGATGTCGAAGCTTGCTTCCTTCAGGGCCACGTGGCCGTTGGGGTATACCTTGCGCACCTTGTCGAGGCGGACCGCTGCCATCACCTGCTCTCCCATGCGTCCGGAAAGCGCAAGGCAAGCCTGCCAAGGCACCGGACAATGGAGTATTCTGCCGACGTAATCGTTTACGTCAAAGTGTCGATGAAGGGCCTCGCACGCTATTACGTGAAGAGCCCGCTGAAGAAATCGTCACTGGACGGCAGCCCCCGCGCGAGGCAACCTTGCGGGCTATCCGTGACACGACAGGTTTTTCAACATGGCCAACGTTAGCGCTGCGGCGCCGACCCTGCTCGCCGACCTCGGCGGCACCAATGTGCGGTTCGGCATCGCACATCCGAAAGAAAAACAACCGCTTATCCAGGAAAGCATTCGTCGCTACCACGTCAAGGACTACCCCTCGCTGGCGGACGCCGCGAAGCAGTACTTCAAGGAAACCGGGCACCCCGCCCAGCGCGCCATCATTGCCGCCGCCGGCCGCATCGATAACGGCGAGACCGTCAAGGTCACCAACAATCCCTGGGCCATCAACGGCCACGCGCTCGCCAAGGAACTGGACCTCGAGTGGGTCCACCTGGTGAACGACTTCGCCGCGCAGTCCATGGCCGTGATGCTCATGAGCGCCGACAAGGTCGTCGACCAGGCCGGTCACCGCGAGCTGGAAGCCGTCGGCAACCTCCCGGTACCGAAGATCGGCGCGAAGGAAGAACAGACCTTCGTGGTCGTGGGCCCGGGCACCGGCCTTGGCGTGGGCGGCCTGCTGATCCGCGGTGACAAGGTGAGCGTGCTGCAGACCGAAGGCGGCCATGCCGGCTTCGCCGCGCACAGCGCCGACGATATCGAGATCCTCAAGGTCCTCAACCTGCGTTACGGCCGTGTCTCGAACGAGCGCCTGATCAGCGGCCAGGGCCTGGAAAACCTTTACTCCGCGATCTGCGAGATCGCCGGCCAGAAGCCGGACGACAGCATCCGCGCCGAGGACATCACCAAGCGCGCACTGCTGCCGGGCCAGAAGTCCGGCGCCGACGACAGCTGCCCCATGTGCACGCGCGCCGTCGAAACGTTTGCCGGCATCTTCGGCAGCGTGGCAGGCGACCTGGTGCTCACGCTCGGTGCGTGGGACGGTGTGTATCTCACCGGCGGCATGACCCCGATCCTGCTGCCCTGGATCCAGGCCGGTCATTTCCGCGAGCGCTTCGAGGCCAAGGGTCGTTTCCGCGACACCATGGAAGGCGTGCCCACCCAGGCCATCATGAATCCGGAACCCGGCCTCATCGGCGGCGCCGCCCTGGCGATTGTCGAGGCGGGCGGTACGCCGCTGCATCGCTGACGAGCTGTCGCGCGCAACCACACGTGTTTGTAGGAGCGCGCCTTGCGCGCGACCGGACATGTCGCTACGTCCGGTCGCGCGCAAGGCGCGCTCCTACAGGATCAGGCTGAGGGGGCCAGCAGGGCGTCGAGGTCGCTTTCGTCGAAGCTCAGGCGTTCGCGGCTGCCACCGCCTTCGAGCACGGCGTCGGCCAGTTCGGCCTTGCGGGTTTTCAGTTCCTCGATGCGCTCCTCCACCGTGCCCGCCGTGATCAGGCGATACACGAACACCGGCTTGTCCTGGCCGATGCGGTGCGCACGATCGCTGGCCTGCGCCTCGGCGGCCGGATTCCACCACGGATCGTAGTGAATGACCGTATCGGCGGACGTGAGGTTCAGACCCACGCCACCGGCCTTCAGCGACAACAGGAACAACGGCACCTCGCCATCCTGGAAACGCTGCACTGGTTCCGCGCGATCACGCGTTTCGCCCGTGAGCGTCACGTAGGTGATGCGACGGCGATCCAGCTCATGGGCAATGAGCTTCAGCATCTCGGTGAACTGGCTGAACAACAGCACGCGACGGCCTTCGGCAAGCAAGGCCGGCAACATGTCCATCAGCAGTTCGAACTTCGCCGACTCGCGCACGCCGCGCGCGGCTTCGAGCTTCACCAGTCGCGGATCGCAGCAGACCTGGCGCAGCTTCAGCAGCGCATCGAGCACCACGATGCCACTGTGCGCGATGCCACGCTGCGCGATCACCTCGCGCAACTCTTCGGCCAGCGACAAGCGCAGGCTCTCGTAAAGATCACGCTGCTTCGGCTCCATCACCACGCGACGCGTGATTTCGGTCTTCGCCGGCAATTCCGATGCCACCTGCGACTTGGTACGGCGCAGGATGAACGGCGCGATGCGACGATTCAGGCGCTCCTGGCACGCGATGTCCTGATGCTTCTCGATGGGCACGCGATAGTGACGACGGAACGCACCTTCATCACCGAGCAGGCCAGGCACCGCGAGATCGATCTGCGACCACAATTCGCCAAGGTGATTCTCAAGCGGCGTACCGGTCAAACACAGGCAACGCGGCACGTTCAACGCAAGCAGTGCACGACGCGCCTGTGTACGAGGATTCTTGACCTGCTGTGCCTCATCCAGCACCGCCAACGAGAACGGCTGTTTTTTCAGCGTCTCTACATCGCGCGGCAGCAACGCATACGTGGTGAGGATGACGTCCTGCTCCGCGATATGCGCGAATGCCTCCGCACGCTGCGGGCCATGCAGCGCCAGCAGGCGAAGCCCGGGCGCGAAACGCGCCACTTCCGACACCCAGTTGGGCACGAGGCTGGTCGGCACCACCACCAGCGCAGGTGAATTCAGCGAGCCGCTTTCCTTCAGCGCAACCAGGTGGGTGATGAGCTGCAAGGTCTTGCCCAGGCCCATGTCGTCGGCAAGCACGCCACCGGTACCGGCTTCGGCCAGGGCATTCATCCAACGCAGGCCGTCGCGCTGGTAACCACGCAGCGTGGCCTGGATAGCTTCCGGCACGGCATCGCTAGCGCGCTCGGCCGCTTCACGCAGGCGGCGGGTAAAACCACGCAGACGCTCCGGCGCTTCGAACGAACCACCGCTGGGCAGCGCCTGCGCGAGTTCTTCCAGGCGACCGGCCTGCACGCGGGGCAGGTGCAGTTGCTGGCGCGGTTTTTCGAGGTATTCGGCCAGCGGCGCAAGCAGGCCACGCAACTCCTTCAGGCGCACCGGCACGCGGCGACGCTCGTCGACCGGGGCATACCAGACCGAATCCTCAGCCTCGCCCGGTGCCGGACTCAGGCTGAGCTGGTGTTCGGCCAGTGCCTGCGCCACGGCGGGCAGCAGGTTCACGCGCTTGCCTTCCACCTCGATACCGATTTCCAGGTCGAAGGCGCGGTCGGCGTCGTCTTCCTTGGCCTGCCCGTACCAGTGGACCGGCCCCTCCAGCACCTCGAACGGGAAGCTCGGTGCGTACTCCATCACGAAGCCATCGACTTCGAGCTTGGGACGCAGCGCCAGCCAGCGTGCGGGGGTATTCACTTCGAGCGCACCCGCATAGCCTTTGCCGGGAAACAGCCAGGCATCCTCGGGCAAGGTATCGGCCATGTCCCAGGGCAGGCCCTCGGTATCCACGGCGGGGTTGAGGCCTACCGCTTCCAGCCGTTCCATGGTTGCCAGTTCTTCGGCGCGGCGACGGGCGATTTCCAGCAGCACGCCGTTACGCACGCGACGCACCAGCGGCTCACCGCCACGACCCGGCAGGCGCTCACCCGCGTAGTCGAACGACAGGCGGCCATACGCCAGCGGCGGCGTACCGGCTGCCAGGCGGGCATGCCGGGTCAGCGCGTGCAGGGTAAGGATGGGGCGTGGCGCGACCTCGGCTTTCTTCAGTTCACCGAAAACCTGGGGCGCGGGCACGCGGTCGCCGGTATGCGCGCGGACCAGGCCGTCGCGGAAGGCACCCGTGTTTTCCGGCGACAGCGGCGGCAGGTCCAGCCAGGCGCTCTCGTCCGGGTCGCCCTGCAAGGGACCCACTTCGGCGTGCTCGGCATCGAGGAACCACAACGTGCCCACGCGGAACAGGCGCTGGCTGGCCGGCACCACCGGGAGCAGCTTCTGGCTGCCGTCCTTCTCCAGTTGCCAGCGCCAGTTGAGCGGCACGGCCTTGCCGCGCGACAGCTGAAGGCCGGCAACTCCGCCGAAAAAGCACGGTGCACTGTCGAGGATGTCGGCCAGCAGGTGATCGCCGAGCGTGCCCGTGAAGCGGGCATAGCTGCGGCTCTTGCGCAGGGTCTGCGGCAGGCCCAGCACCGTGGCGGCCAGCCGCTTCTCGGTCACGCTGAGCGCGACCTCCGGCAGATGCCGCGCATCCAGCGGCAGCGGCCGCGAGTAACGGCCGTCTTCACCCACGGAAAGCAGTACGGGAGCTGCATCCAGCCGGGCGGCCGGCTCGTGGTCGTCGTTCACGCCTTCGAGGAAGAAGCCGAGCACCGTGCGCTCGCTGACGGGGGCCGGCGCGCCCTTGTCGCCGAGCACGCGGCGCCATGCCGGTGGCAGGGCTTCCGCCGTCCCGGCATGCCTACGTTTGTCGTCCGGTTGATGCATCCGTGTCGATCCCGCCCGCGCGACCAAAACAGGAAGCTTAGCAAAGGGATGATGACGTTCCGGTAGGACTTTTTACCCAGTGGACCGGCCCGGTTCAGCGAACCGGGCCGCGTCTTCAGTGCTGGCGACCCGGAAAGAGGTCGACGGGGTACTCGGCCTTCTGCTCGCGCCCCATCAGGGTGCGCAGGCCTTCGGCGGGCGTGACCTCGCCGTGGAGCACCGCCTGGACGGCGGCGGAGATGGGCAGGTCGAGGCCGTGGGCCGCCGCGAGGCGGGCTACTTCATCGGCCGTGACCACGCTTTCCACCACCTGGCCGATCTGGCGCACGGCCTCGTCGAGCGGGGTACCACGCCCCAGGGCCAGGCCCAGGCGACGGTTGCGCGACAAGTCGCCCGTGCAGGTGAGCACGAGGTCGCCAAGGCCCGCGAGACCCATGAGGGTTTCCGCACGCGCACCCAGGGCCACGCCCAGGCGCAGCATCTCGTTCATGCCGCGGGTGATGAGGCCGGCGCGGGCGTTGAGGCCCAACTCCATGCCATCGGCCACGCCGGTGGCCACGGCCAGCACGTTCTTCATGGCGCCGCCAAGCTCGGCACCGAGGATGTCGTGGCCGGTGTAGGCGCGGAAATTCGGCGCGTGCAGCAGCACGGCCAGCTCCTTGCCGAAGGCCTCGTCGGTGGCATGCACCGTGACGGCGCTGGGCAGGCCGGCGGTGACCTCGCGGGCGAACGACGGCCCGGTGACGACCGCCGCGGGACGACCCGGCAGCTTCTCGTTCACCAGCTCGTGCAGGAAGCGGCCCGTACCGGTTTCGAAGCCCTTGGTCGCCCAGGACACCTTCGCGCCGGGTTCGAGCAACGGCACGATCTGGTCGAGCATGGCCGCGAAAGCATGGCTCGGCACCACGATCAGCACGATGCCCACGCCCTTCAGCACGGCAGCGAGGTCGCTCTCGTAGGTGAGTTCGGGCGGCAGGTCGAGGTCGGGCAGGTAGCGCAGGTTACGGCGCGCGGCGGCCATGGCCGCCAGCGCATCCGCATCACGCCCCCACAACCGGGTGGGAACCTCGTTTCGCGCCAGCAGTGCAGCCAGCGCGGTACCCCAGGAACCGGCGCCGAGGACGGCGACGGTGGGTCGGGAGGGAGCGCTCATGCTCAGCTGTTGAGCGGATGGGCCCCGGCGCCCTCGAGCTGCTGGCGCTGCTGTTCGGCGTACAGGGCGTCGAAGTTGATCGGCTGCAGCAGGAACGGCGGGAAACCACCCTCCTGGACCATCGCCGAGACCATCTGGCGGCCATACGGGAAGAGCAGGTTCGGGCAGTAGGAGCCCAGGATGCCGTCGCGGTCCAGCTCCGGGAAGCCGGCGATGCCGAAGATGCCAGCCTGGTGCACTTCGGCCAGGTAGGCGGTGCGCTCGCCCAGGGCGCAGGTGAGCGTGAGGCTGAGCACGACTTCGTACATGTCGTTGCCGAGGTCGGTGGCCTTGTGGCCGAGGTTGAGCTGGACCTGCGGCTGGGCCTCGGTCTCGCCCATTTCCTGGAAGATCTGCGGGGCGTTCGGGGCTTCGAACGAAGCGTCCTTCACGTAGATCTTCTGCAGCACGAGCTGCGGCTGGCCGGCCTGGCCGTTGGCGTTGATCTCTGCCATGGTCTTTCCTCGAATGCGTCGTTGGTGTGGATTCACGCCAGCGGCGCGAAAGGCCGGATTGTTTCATACATCGTATGACAGCGCACAGTCCGACTTGCTACAGACCGTCGGAATCTGAGAGAATGCCCGGCTTCCCTATGCCATGCCGACATGTCGGCTGGGTCCGTTACGCGATGCGGGCCTCTTCAATGGCGGAAGCGTTCCATCTCCAGCCGTCGCGTGGCGCCCCCTTCCCGGGTCGTTGCTGGGCCGTCGCCACCCTGGCCAAAGGGCGGTCCAACAGAATCTAAAGGAGGCCACCATGGCCCGTAGATGCCAAGTCACCAACAAGGGTGTGCAGACCGGTAACAACGTCTCGCACGCGAACAACAAGACCCGTCGCCGCTGGCTGCCGAACCTGCACGAGCGCCGCTTCTGGGTCGCCAGCGAAAACCGTTGGGTCAAGCTGCGCGTTTCCAACCACGCCCTGCGCACGATCGACAAGAACGGCATCGAAGCCGTGCTGGCCGACCTCCGTTCCCGCGGCGAAAAGATCTAAGGAGATCGCACCATGGCAAGCAAGCGCGATAAGCACCGCCTGATTTCCACCGCGGGCACCGGTCACTTCTACACGACCACCAAGAACAAGAAGAACACCCCGGAAAAGATGGTCTTCATGAAGTACGACCCCGTCGTCCGGAAGCACGTCGAATACAAGGAAGGCAAGATCAAGTGATCTTGCGAAAAGGCCGCCGCAAGGCGGCCTTTTTTATGGGCGCTTCCCGGATGCATGGACCGCACTGTTCTGTAGGAGCGCGCCTTGCGCGCGACCGGTTGTCGCGATAACCCGGTCGCGCGCAAGGCGCGCTCCTACATAAGCGGGTTGCGTCGATGAGCCAAAAAAAAACCCGCCGGATGGCGGGCTTTTTTCGAGCCGGGCGAAGAGCGCTTACGCGCCCACCGCCGAATAGCCCTTCAGCCGTTGCGCGAACTGCTGCAGCGAGCGGATACCGCTTTCCTCGGCCTCGACGATCCACTGCTGGAGCGCCTTCAGCGACTTCTCGGCACCGCGCTCTTCCATGAGGGCCACGAGACGGGCGCGGAACTCGCATACCGTACGCAGCGCCGGGCGATTGGCCAGGGCAGCATGCATGCGCTCGCGGGCATCGTTGTCGAGCCAGCGACCACCGTCGGCCAGGGCGCGGCGCAGGCGGCGCGGCACGGCCTTGATGGTTTCACCGGCCTGGCCGGCTTCCTCGCGCAGCGTCGGCAGGATGACGTTGCGGTAGTAGTCGGTGGTGGCCTGGAAACGCAGTGCCAGCACGCCCTTCAGCGTTTCGGCATCCGGCAGGTGTACGTTCGGGCGGATGTTGAGCGTGGGAGCCACGCGCAGCACCTTAGCCAGGCGCACGGCACGCAGGCCGCAGATCACCGCCCAGCCGATGTCGAACTCCCACTTGCGCAGTGCAAACTTCGCCGAGCTGGGGAAGGCATGGTGGTTGTTGTGCAGCTCTTCGCCGCCGATCCAGAAGCCCCACGGCGAGATGTTGGTGGCCGTGTCGGAGCTTTCGAAGTTGCGGTAGCCCCACCAGTGACCGATGCCGTTGACGAAGCCGGCGGCCCAGAACGGGATCCAGATCATCTGGATGGCCCAGATAGCCATGCCGACCACGCCGAACAGCGACAGGTTGATGATGGCCATCAGCGTCGGGCCCCAGTACGGGTGCTTGCCGAACAGGTTGTTCTCGAACCAGTCGTCCGGGGTGCCGCGGCCGTACTTCTCCATGTCGGCCTTGTTGTAGCTGGCCTCACGGTAGAGCGCCACGCCGTCGAGGAAGACCTTCTTGATGCCGAAGACCTGCGGGCTGTGCGGATCCTCCTCGGTCTCGACCTTGGCGTGGTGCTTGCGGTGGATGGCGACCCACTCCTTCACCACCATGCCGGTGGTGAGCCAGCCCCAGAAACGGAAGAAACCGTTGAGGGTCCAGTGGAAGTCGACACCGCGATGGGTGGCGCTGCGGTGGTAGTACAGCGTCACCGTGAAGATGGTGAGCTGCGTGACGACCAGCAGATAGACCAGCATCTCGCCCCAGCTTGCGCGGGTGAGGCCGTTGGCCAGGAAATCGAGCAGGGTGTCGAGCATCGGGTCGGTACCGCGCTAAGGATGAAAGAGATGTGCAGGGCCCAGTCTAGCGGGGGGTTTCCATACCCACCAGCACGGTGTTAGAAGAAATGTGAAGCCGGCGACTGTCGTTTCAACGGCCGTTTGCGCACAATCGCCGGATGATTGCCCCTCAAGCCGTTCAGAGAGATCAACACGCTGCGGCAAGATGTCCGCAAGATGCTGCGCGTAACCCGGCGTTGGGCGACGTATCCGCATGAATGCGACACCTATCCTGAATGTGTCCGGGGTCTCCCGGCGCCGTGCCGGCCGTGCGGCCGTCAGCGAGCTTTCCTTCAAGCTGAACCGGGGCGAAGTCCTGGGCCTTCTCGGCGTCAATGGCGCGGGCAAATCCACCACGCTGGCGATGCTCGCAGGCGCCCTGCGCCCTGATGAGGGCCGCATCGAACTGGACGGCCAGCGGTTCGACAACCACCCTGCCCTCGCCCGTCGCACCGTCGGCTGGCTGCCGGAAGCCGCACCATTGTGGCCGGAGCTGTCGGTGGACGAACACCTCGCCGCCTTCGCCGCGCTGCGCGGTATCGGCAGGGCCGAGGCCCGTCGTGCCGCCGATACGGTCATGGAACGTCTTCAACTGGGCGATCTGCGCCGCCGCCTTGCCGGGGTCCTGTCCCAGGGCCAGCGCCAGCGACTGGGGTTGGCCTGCGCGCTGCTGCACGAACCTCCGCTGCTGATCCTCGACGAGCCGGCCAACGCACTCGATCCCGTGCAGGTGGGCGAGTTGCGCAAGCTGATCCGCGAGCGCTCGGCGGCAGGTGGTGCCGTGATCCTTTCCACCCACGTACTGGGTGAGGTCGTGGCGGTCTGCGACCGCGTGGTCATTCTCCACGAAGGGCGCCTGCGCCACGATGCGCCGCTGGGCGACCACGCCACGCTGGAAAAGGCCTTCTTCGCCATCGCCACGGGAGCGGCCGCATGAGTCTCGCCGCGATGACCCGCCTCGAACTGCGCCGCCTTGCCGTACGCCCCCTGGCCTGGGCACTGGCCGCGCTCACCATCGCATGGCTGGCCTGGACCTTCGTGCTGGGCCTGGGCCAGTTCCTCGGGGCGCAGGTGAAGCTGGCCGCCGTGGCCGACGCCCCGGGCTTTACCGATCTGGTCGCCATTCCCCTGCTGGCCGAACTGGTGAAGCTGGCCTTCCTCGTGGTGCCGCTGATGACCATGTCCGCGCTGGCAGGCGAGCGTCGCTCCGGCACCTTGCCGTTACTGCTGTCCACGGGACTCTCGCCCTGGCGTGTCGTGCTGGGCAAATACCTCGCCGTGCTCGCCTGGCTGGCGTTATGGCTGCTCGCCACGCTCGCCATGCCGCTCGTGGTCGGCATCCAGGGCACGGCCGACTGGGGCAAGCTTGCCGCTGCCACGTTCGGTACCTCACTGACCCTCGCCACACTGGCCGCCATCGGCATCGCGTGCTCGGCCGCCACCACGTTTCCCGCCATCGCGGCCGCCGCCGCCCTGATCGTCACCCTGGCGCTATGGACGATCGATCGTGGTGCGCAGGCCGCGGGCGTGAACGGCGGTTTCCTCGAATGGCTCACGCTCGCGACGCATCTCCAGAACCTGCTGCGCGGCCTCGTGTCATCCACCGATCTCGTCTGGTTCGCGCTGGCGATCGCTCTTGCGCTCACGCTGGCCGTACGCCGGCTGGGCGCCGACAGGGAGCGCCAGTGATGCGACGCTTCGACCGCCTCTTCGTCGTGATTGCCCTTTTCATCGGTGCGGGCTGCATCGGCTTTCTCAGCACGCGCCGTCCGTGGACCGCCGACTGGACGCGCGGCGCGCGCGCCAGCCTCGCGCCGGAAAGCATCGCGGTGCTGCATACCCTCGACGGCCCGGTCGAGGTGGTGGGCTATCTATCGCCGACCGGCCCCCTGCGTGAACAGATCGCCGGGGTCATGGAGCGCTACCTGCGCGAGAAGAAGGACCTCACCCTTTCCTTCATTGACCCGGACCTCGATCCCGCCGCCTCACGTCAGCTCGGCATCAGCGGCGACGGTGCCCTGCTGGTGCGCTACAAGGGTCGCGAGCAGCGCGTGGAAAGCCCGATCAACGAGCGCAACCTGTCCAATGCCCTCGAACGACTGGCGCGTGGCGGCGAGCGCGTGATCGCCTTCGTCACCGGTGACGGTGAACGCCAGGCCGACGGCCACGCCAATGCCGACCTGGGTACCTTCATGGGCCAGGTGGAGCGACGCGGCGTGCGCGCGGTGCCGTTGAACTTCAGCCAGACGCGTGGAGTGCCCGAGCATACCGATCTGGTCGTGCTCGCGAGCCCCTCCGTCGCCCTGCCCGCCGGCAGCGTGAAGGCCCTCGTCGACTACGTGCGCGACGGAGGCAACCTGTTGTGGCTTACCGAGCCATCGAATGACGATCTCGGCACCGCGCCGCTCGCGGACGTGCTCGGCATACGCTTGCTGCCGGGCGTGCTGGTGGATGGCCAGGGCAGCACGCTGAACGTGCAGGACCCGCGCATCGTCGTACCGGGGGACTACCCGTTCCATGCGATCACGCGGGCGTTCCGCGACACCACGCTGTTTCCGCAGGCGTCGGCGCTGGCGCAGGTCTCCGCGCACGACTGGGCCGTGGTGCCCTTCCTGCGTTCGGGCGAACGCAGCTGGACGGCCTTCGGTGGCATCGACAACGACAAGCCGTCCACCATCGCCTTTCATCCGGAACATGGCGAAATGAAGGGGCCGCTGGATTTCGGTTTTGCCCTCAACCGGCTTTCACCGAATCCGACAAAGAGCGAACAGCGTGCCGTGGTGATCGGCGACGGCGACTTCCTCTCCAATACCTTCGCTGGCAACGGTGGCAACCGCGCGCTCGGCGAGCGGGTCATCGACTGGCTGCTGGGCGACGACGTACTGGTCAACCTGCCCTCGCGCGGCGCACCCGACCGGGCCATCGCCCTGTCCCAGGGCGGACTCAACGCCATCACCTTCGGCTTCCTCGTCGCGCTGCCGTTGCTCCTGCTCGGGCTGGGCACGGGCATCGCATGGCGCCGCCGGAAGCGCTGACATGAAGGCTCGGCTGGCTGCACTTTTCGTGCTGGTGATACTGGTCGGCGCCGTTGCGTGGGAATGGCACACCGACGAAACCGACGCACGCGCCCACCTGCTGACGACGCTCGATCCCGACACCATCGGCCGCATCGATGTGGCGTTGAAGGGTTACCCATCGCAGCGCTTCGAACGTCGCGCGGGGCACTGGATCGACACCTCTGGCATCCCCGCCGACGAGGGCCGGGCCGACGAACTGGCGGCGCTGGCGACGACCCCGGTGAACGCATGGAAACCGTCCGCGGACTTCGATGCGGCGAAGATCGGGCTGGCCTCTCCGGCTGCCGTGCTGGTGCTCGACGGGACACGTATCGAGTTCGGTGAGATGACGGCCCTGGGCAAGCAGCGCTATGTGCGGGTAGGCGACCGGATCGCTTTCGTGGCGGCACAAGCGCTGCCCAGAGCCCCCAGAACGCGGAACCTCCCCCTGTAGGAGCGCGCCTTGCGCGCGACCCGCCTTTCGCAAAACCCGGTCGCGCGCAAGGCGCGCTCCTACAGGTGCTTGCCTGTCGCTGACAAACACCCCATCTTTCGCCCATGCCTGAACTGCCCGAAGTCGAAACCACCCGCCGCGGCATCGCCCCGCACCTGGAAGGCCGCCGCATCCGCGACGTCGTACTGCGACGTCCCGACCTGCGCTGGCCGATCCCGGGCGAGGTCACGCAGTTTCTGCCGGGACAGGTTATCGAATCGGTAGACCGGCGCGCGAAGTACCTGTTGCTGCGCACCCAGCTGGGCACCGCCCTGCTGCACCTGGGCATGTCGGGCATGCTACGCGTGCTGCCTTCCGACACGCCGGTCAACAAGCACGACCACGTGGATATCGTGCTTGAGCGTGATCGCGTACTCCGCTTTACCGACCCGCGACGGTTCGGTGCGCTGCTGTGGCAGAAGCCGGGCGAAACGCACCAGCTTCTGGAAAACCTCGGCCCCGAACCCCTCACCGACGCGTTCGACGGCGACGTGCTCTGGCACCTGTCGCGCGGACGCAGTGCGCCGGTGAAAACCTTCCTGATGGACAACGCCATCGTGGTCGGCGTGGGCAACATCTACGCCAGCGAAGCACTGTTCGCGGCAGGCATCGATCCGCGCCGCGCAGCCGGCAAGGTCTCGCGGGAGCGCTACGCAAAGCTCGCCGACGAGGTGAAACGCATCCTGGCTTATGCCATCACGCGCGGTGGCACCACCCTGCGCGATTTCCTGTCGCCCGACGGCGCCCCCGGATACTTCTTCCAGGAGCTGTTTGCCTACGGGCGTGCCAACGAACCATGCAAGGTATGCGGCACACCGATCCGCGTGGTGACACTGGGACAGCGAGCATCTTTCTTCTGCCCGAACTGCCAGCACTGAACGAACGGCAAGCCTCCGTAGGCCGACACCGCTGCGCGGCGAAGCCCTACATCGCGTAGTCCTGACCCTCATCTATTCTTTCCGGCACCCACCCGAAGCATGGATGCTTATGAAGAAGTTGATGCTGTCAACGCTGGCACTGCTCGCCTGTAGCAGCGCACGCGCGGATATTCCTTACGCCGACAACCCGAACCAGCCGTTTAATGAGTACACGTGGATATCGACGCATAATGCGTTCGCTACCACGATCCTCCCCAGCCAGACGCTTTCCATCAGGGAACAGCTCGACTCCGGCGTCCGCAGCCTGATGCTGGACCTTCATTATTCCGCAGGTGCGGTGCGGCTTTGCCACGGCAGTTGCATCGGTACCGAGCCGACGTTCTCGGCACTGCTCAATGGCACGATCCTCCCCTTTCTCTCGCGCCAGCCGGACGCCATCGTCACGCTCCACCTGGAGGACTACGTAAACCGGACTGAACTGGCCCATGCCTTTTCCAGTGTGACGGGACTGGCACCGCAGGTCTTCAACCCCAATCGCTGGGCTACCGCCCAATGGCCCACGTATCAGCAGATGGTCGACAGCGGCCAACGACTGCTCGTCTTCTCGCAAACGCTGGCCAACAGCGGCGACATGGATACCGCCAGCGGACCGTTGCACGTGATGTACGACAGCGACTACACGGTGGAAAACTACTGGAGCATCGGCGACACCATCTTCACGCATGACCATTCGTGCCGGTCGCGATGGAACTCGGTACCGCTCGACACGGCACAGGTGTGGAACCGCACCTGGTCACGCCTGTTCGTGATGAACCATTTCCACACCTCGCCTTTCGGCGACCATGCGCCCACCGACAACAACTACAACGTGCTGCGCAACCGGATCGACAACGAATGCCACGCGGCGGCGCGACGCAAACCGAACTTCGTGGCCGTGGATTTCTTCCACAACGGCCAACTCGGCAGTGTGGCCGGCTCGCTGAACATGGGAACGATCGAACTGTTCGATGGTGTCAGCGGCACAGGTAATCGTCTTTGCGCCATCCCGGCCAGGGCCAGCCACTCGGAGTCCTTCGCTTCGGACAAGGGACATCGCTGCCCACCGCGCAAGGCCCGTTCGGCCGTGCTCCGCGACATACCCAAGGGCACCACGTTCCGGCTGATCGGCGGCAACGATGCATGGAACAGCCCTGCCATGCGTGTATCGGCGGCCGAGGATCTGTACGGCAAGTCGGCCGTACTGCATAACTTCGAGAACGGCCAGGAGTTCGGAGGCGTCATCGCCGACCGCCTGAACGGAGGCAGGCTGGCCGGCGAGGTGATAAGGGCGGTGGTCGAAACCTCGCCCTGAGGCGCTTTAATCCGGCCAGCGCATCGCTGCGTGCGAATTGTTGAACCGGGGGTCGCTCTCGTCACCGGACAGGGCGACCTTCAGCCCACCGCGCACGCCCGTGACATCGATCAGCTGGCCTTCCTCGAAACGCGAACCCAGGGCGGCCAGCTCCACGAAGTTTTCCGTGAGCACGCCGACGCTATCGATGTCGCGATCGGGCACGTTGGTGACGCTGACATCCGGACGACCGAACTTGCGCATGCCACGCGTGCGGATCCACGAGCGGCCCTTGGTTTCCTCGGGGCTGCACAGGATCAGCACATGGTGGCGCGGCGGCGCGCCGCCGGGTACGAGATAGTGCTCACGCCAGTCCTTCGCATCGAACAAGGTGAGAATCTGCGGGTCGACCACGACCTTGCCGCCGACATCGGTCAGTGCGGCGACGACGCCCAGCGTGTCACGCAGGTAATCGAGGCTCTCGCGATCGGGGAATCGCCCGCGAATCACCATGACGTGGGGTGCCGCCCTGGCGGCCCTGTAGCCTTCGGGGTTGTCCTCGTTCAGCAGGTCACCCAGCGCACCAGCCAGAGGATAGCCCTCCCAGCGTGCCAGCACCGTATTCTGCATGCGCTGCATCTCGATGCCTTCGGGCAGGCCGGGGCTGCCGTACTTCGACGACGGAATCACCACGTCCTCGGCGAACGATCCGAAAACGAAGTACAGCAGTACAGCCTGCTCGTCGCTGGGCTGCCAGTAGGGGCGCGGCCATTCGGCGGCGGGGGTCGTCGTCTCGGTCACGCGGGATTTCCTTCGTTGGTGTCGTTTTCGCCGAGGGGCAGTACGGACTGCTGGAGCTCGATCCGGCCATCGCCGGCCGTGATGCTCTTGAACTCGGCACGGCTCACGGAGACATAGCGGTCGTTGCCGCCGATCTCAACCTGGGGCCCCTGGGTCACGGCACGCCCGTGTTCATCCACGCGAACCACCATGGTCGCCTTGCGCCCTGAGTGACAGATCGTCTTGATCTCTTCCAGGTTGTCGGCCCAGGCCAGCAGGTAGCGGCTGCCTTCGAAGAGCTCGCCCCGGAAGTCGGTGCGCAGGCCATAGGCCAGGACCGGGATGTTCAGGTTGTCCACCACGTCGGACAGCTGCCAGACCTGGGCCTTGCTCAGGAACTGGGCCTCGTCCACCAGGACGCAGTGCAGGGGACCCCGGGCGGCGATATCCGCCTCCACGGCCGCCAGCAGGTCGTCCTCGGCGCCGAAGCGCACGCCGCGGGCCTGGAGGCCGATCCGGGAAGCCACCACGCCCTCGCCATAGCGGTCGTCCAGCGCGGGCGTGAGAATCAGCGTCCGCATGCCGCGCTCGTGGTAGTTGTGGGCGCTCTGCAGCAGGGTCGTGGTCTTTCCGGCGTTCATTGCCGAGTAGTAGAAATACAGCTTTGCCATGCGGGCCCGGTCCGTTCGTGACCGGACATGGTACCCAAACCCGCCCCCGCCGGCTCCGCCCCGCCCCCGGTCCGCCACCTGCTACCATCCGGGGCCTCGTCCGCCAGTCCACCCCGGCCGATCCGATGCTCAACCCCCAACAACACGCGGCCGTCGAATACTGCGACGGTCCCCTCCTTGTGCTGGCCGGCGCCGGCTCCGGCAAGACCCGTGTCATCACGGAGAAGATCTCGCACCTGATCTCCCGGCGGCACCTGGCGGCCGAGAAGATCGCGGCGATCACCTTCACCAACAAGGCCGCGAAGGAAATGCGCGAGCGCGTGGGCCGGCTCATCTCCGACGATGCCGCCCGGGCCCTTACCGTGTGCACCTTCCACGCGCTGGGCCTGAAGTTCCTGCAGATCGAGCACGAGCGCGCGCAGCTGCGCCGCGGCTTCTCGGTGCTGGATGCCGAAGACAGCGCGAACATGATCAAGGAGCTGTCGCCCAAGGGCGTGAAGCCCGAGGTGATCACTGGCATCCGCAACCTGCTGGGCAAGGCGAAGAACTCCGGCCTCACGCCGGAAGAAGCCATGGCTGCCGCACGTACGCCGCGCGAGATCGAGGCGGCGACGATCTACGATCTTTACCAGCAGCGCCTCGCCGCCTTCAACGCGGTGGATTTCGACGACCTCATCCGCCTGCCCTTGCGTATCCTCGAAACCGATGCCGATGCGCGCGCGATCTGGCAGGAGCGCCTGCGCTACCTTCTGGTGGACGAATACCAGGATACCAACGACGCACAGTATCGCCTGCTGAAGACCATCGCAGGGCCGAAGGCGCGCTTTACCTGCGTGGGTGATGACGACCAGAGCATCTACGCCTGGCGTGGCGCCAACCCGGAAAACATCGACCAGCTGGGTCGCGACTTCCCGCAGCTGCGCGTGATCAAGCTGGAACAGAACTATCGCTGTGCCAAGCGTATCCTGCGTGCGGCAAACCATCTCATCGCGAACAATCCGCACGTTCACGAGAAGAAGCTGTGGAGCGACCACGTCGAAGGCCCGCCTATCCGGGTGATCGAGTGCAAGGATGGCGATCACGAAGCCGAGCGCATTGCCGCCATCGCGTCCACGCTGCACGAGAAGTACAAGGACAAGGGTTGCCGATGGGATGATTTCTGCATCCTGTATCGCGGCAACTTCCAGGCACGTCCGCTGGAGAAGGCGCTGCGCCTGGCCAAGGTGCCTTACCACCTGAGTGGCGCGCTGTCGTTCCTGGACCGTGCCGAGGTGAAGGACATCCTCTGCTATCTGCGCCTGCTCACGAATCCCACCGACGATGCGGCGTTTCTTCGCGTGGTGAACGTGCCCAAGCGGGAGATCGGTTCGACATCCCTGGAAAAGCTGGGCCAGATCGCGCAGACGCGCAATGCCTCGTTGCTGGATGCCGCGCGCAGCGATGCCGCGCTGAAGAACCTGGCTGCGCGCCCTGCCTCTGCACTGGCGGGTTTCTCGCGGCTGATGGACGAGCTGCGCAGTCACGCCGTGCACGAGAGTGCAGCGGATCTCGTCGCCACCGTGGTAGAGAAAACCGGCTATGGCGCGCACATTGCAGCGACAACACCGGACGATGCCCTGCGTGAGCGGCGCCTGGGCAACATTCGCGAGCTGATGGACTGGTTCCGCGCCATGGGCCGCGATGGCGGCCGCACCGGCGACATCGCGCAGCAGCTGGCCTTGCTGAGCCATGCCGATCGCGATGATCCTGGCAATGCCTTGCGCATGATGACGCTGCATTCGGCGAAGGGCCTGGAATTCCGCTTCGTCTTCATCGTGGGTTGCGAGGATGGCACGCTGCCGCATGAGGGCGCGCTGGACGAGGGCCGGCTCGATGAGGAGCGGCGCCTGATGTATGTGGGTATCACGCGTGCGAAGGAGATGCTGACGCTTTCGTATGCGTCACGCTCCAAGAAGTACGGCGAGGTGCTGTCGAACGATCCCAGCCGGTTTCTTGAAGAGCTGCCGCAGGATGATCTGCATTGGGATGGGCAGGATCCGGAAGCGGATGCCGAGGTGAAGAAAGACACCGCGGAATCGCATATGGCGAAGATCCGGGCGATGCTGGCGGGGAATGGGTGAGCCGCGGGGCTTGGCTGTCGGCTTCGGATCAAGGTGGTCGCGCGCGAGGCGCGCTCCTACAGTTGGGGTGTCGCTTCGTTGTGGTCGCGCGCCGCCCTTGTAGGAGCGCGCCTTGCGCGCGACCGTCATCGCGAAACGCCGAGCCCTAAAGCCGCGCCCCCTGATCCGCCGCCAGCACGGCGTCCGGCAACACCGAAGGATCCACACCCCGTGCAAACAGCATCACCTGGAACCGCTCTCCCATCTGATCCGGCAGGGTGAGCTTCTTCACTTCCTGCGCCAGTCGATAACGCGCCGCCTCGTCTTCCAGCGCAAGGTAGTCATTCTCGAAGAACTCCTGCATATCGGCGGCGATAAGAAACTGCGCCTGCGGCACATACGCTGCAACACCGAAGCCGGCACTGTTACCCGCCTCGGCCAGCGCCGTGAAATCCACCGACGCCGTGAGATCCTGAAGACCCGGCAGGAAGAACGCATCGCCATGCGCGCGATGACGGTAGAACGCACGCAAAGTGCCGTCCGTGCGCTCGGGCAGGTAATACTCGCTGCGCGTATACCCATAGTCTGCAAAGATCATCGCGCCCTTGCGCAACGTCCCGGCCACCGCCTGCATCCAGTACGGCAGCTGCGGAAGGATCTCGGTACGGTAACCTGCCTCGAATTCGCGGCCGAGGTCACGCTCGACATGGCGGACCGCGCCATTGACCAGCACGTCGGCCGGGCGGTCGTTGCGATGAAACCTGCCATCGCCATCGAGCACCACGTATTCCTCGTAGACCTCGCCGTCGCGCGTGGTGAAGCGCGTGGTCGGCAGCGCATCGATCACCTCGTTGGCGAACAGCACGCCCTGCCATTCTTCTTCCAGCGGAGCGTCGAGCCATACAGCCCGCGCCGCCAGTGCCGGCGGCAGGTTGGCATGCAGGCGCTCACGCTGGCGCTCGCGCAGGTCGGCGCTGGGCTCCAGGATCATGTAACGGCGCGGGACCTTCCCAGCGACATCGAGCGCGCGCAACGCAGCTTCCGCAAAGGCACCACTGCCACCGCCGATCTCCATGAAGTCGGCATCCGGCCCCAGCGACGCCAGCACCGGCTCGAAAGCGCGCACGACGCAGCGGGCAAACAGCGTGCCCAGTTCGGGTGCGGTGACGAAGTCGCCGTCTGCGCCGAACTTGGTCTTGCCTGCGCTGTAATAGCCCAGGCCGGGGGTATAGAGGCAGCGCTCCATGAAGCGCGAGAACGGCATCGGGCCATGCGCGGCGATTTCTTCACGCAGCAGGGCGGACAGGTGTTCGGAGTGGGCGCGCTCGTCGGCGCCAGGTTCGGGGAGGCGGTCGGTCATGGGGATCAGGATAACCGATCCCATGGGGTGAGCCGAAGGCAGTCGCCAGTCCGGTCGCGCGCAAGGCGCGCTCCTACAGGGCAATCGTGTAGGAGCGCGCCTTGCGCGCGACCGTTTCGAAGCGAGGCTTCCCTTAGAAATCCTGCTGCAACGAAAGGAATACGCCACGACGCGGACCAAACTGCGGCGCGCCTACGCCGATACCCGTGCCATCACGCAGCTCATACGTACGATCCAGCGCATTCACCAGAGCCAGCTGCGCATGCGTCGCCGCCCCCTGGAAGAACTGGAAATCGCGACCGACGCTGAGGTTCAGCTGGAAATAGGCCGGCATGGTGTCGCCGTTGGGCACGATGCCATCACGGCGCAGGCCCGATCCGTAGAGGTAGTCCGCACCGATGCGCGTCGTATCGTCGAATACATAGCTGACACCGCCCGACGAGGTGAACTTCTGGTCGTGGTCGAGGTGGATGTAATGATCGGCGATATAGGCCAGGTCATCCGGCTGGAAGTTGTACTGGCTGGTGATCACGTTCTTGCCGACCGAGCGGTTGTACGCGAAGTTGAAGTACGCCGTGAGCGCACCGCCGTCGTAGTTCACCGTGAACTCGGTACCCTTCACGCGACCCTGGTCGTAGTTGAACGTGGAATACACCAGCGCCGTGCCGAACTGGCCTTCATCCTGGATGCGCGAAACGCGACGCTTGTAGCTGTCCAGGCCAAGCGTCCACTGGCTGCCGATCTTCTGCGAGATACCGATGTCGTAATAGCTGGAACGCTCGGCCAGCGGGGTATCGTTGCCGCTATCCGGCTGCGCACCCGTGGTGCCCGCGAACTTCGCGATCGTGGTGGGCGAAATCATCTCCGAGGCCGGCGGCGTGAAGTATCGCGAATAGCCGGCATGGATCGTGGTGGTATCGGTGGGCTGGTACACCACGCCCACGCGCGGGCTGAGCTGGCTTTCCACGCGGAACGCGTCGTAACGGTCACCGCGCAGGCCGTAGTTCACGGTCCACTTGTCGCCGATGCTCCACTCGTCCTGCAGGTACACCGCATAGGTACGTGCCAGTACGCGGCTCGTATCGAGGATATTGAGCGGCACGGTCGACGACTGCGCACCGGTGTCGTCTACCGGGAACACCAGCGAATTATTGCTGGACGTGGCACGCTCGAACGAGCCGTAGATGCCGTAACGCAGGGTGTGGTTGTCACCCCACGGCGTCGAGAAATCTGCCTGCAGCGTGGTCGCGCGATTGGCACGACGCACGGTGGACGCCACGCCGTTGAACATCAGGTCGCCGATGTCGTCGGGCGTGAAATCCAGACCACTGTAGCGCGCGCCAGCCGACACCTGATAAGCGGTATCACCCAGCTTTCCCTGCAGGCTCAGCACCCCGAAACGGGTCTTTTCTTGCTGGCGGTCGTTGAGCTGGGAGGAATCGAAGTTGGTGACGTCGAGATAACCGAACTGCGGGGTCTGGCCCGGGTTGTTCGGCAGTTCGAAGCGGTTGTTGGTCACGCCGAACATGAAGCTCAGGCGCGTATCGTTGTTGATCAGATACGAGACATCGCCGAAGGCCTTCACCTGGTTGGTGTGGTCATGGATCGGCTTGCGGCTGGACGTCGGGTTTTCGATGCCGACATCGTTTTCGAGGTAATTGGCGGTGAGGAACCAGCTCCAGTCACCACTGCGACCGAACAGCGTGGCGTTCGGGTTCACCGTGCCGAACTGGCCGCCGGTGATGCCCACGCTGCCGCCGACGCCATCCTGCTTCGGCGTGCGCGTGGTGATATCCACCACGGCGGCCGTACGGTCACCGTACTGGGCCGGCAGCGCACCCGTGAGCAGCTTCACGCTGTCGATGGTGCGCGCGTCGAGCGTCTGGCCGAAACCGCCGATGCTTTCGGGAATCAGCACGCCGTTGATGCGGTACTGCAGGTTGGCGTGATCGCCACGCACATGCAGCTGGCCGTAGGAATCCTGGACTACACCCGGTGCCTGCAGGATCACCTGGTTCAGCGGCGTGGAATCACCCAGCGGAAGGGCCTGGATCGTCTGCCGGTCCATCACGTACTGGCTGCTGCCGGTATCGGGCGAAAGGCTGTTGCGTGCCTCGTCGAGGCGGGCGGTCACA
Organism: Luteibacter anthropi; assembly: GCF_023699965.1. NCBI lineage: Bacteria > Pseudomonadati > Pseudomonadota > Gammaproteobacteria > Lysobacterales > Rhodanobacteraceae > Luteibacter > Luteibacter anthropi. The sequence goes on along the minus strand of NZ_CP077072.1, from coordinate 1,951,329 downwards.
TCGACCTCGCCCAGATTCGTAGCTTTTTGCGGAGGCGCGTCATCCGCAAAAACAGGGGCGGCGGCGAGCGCCAGGGCGATGCTGAGAGCGAGACGGGCGGGAGTCATCGGGGGCCTTTCGTAAAATGTTATAATGTTGCGATACACAGTTTCATGACGGTACCTTTCCAACCGCTTTCACGCAAGCGTTAAACATGATGCGCTATCAATCGAAGGCATATCGTTTTTCTGCCGGATACCCTCATGCCAAAGCGCGATTCCGAGTCCACTTCCCGCGAGATCGTTCCCGTCACTGCCGGTGACCGTGGCGATAGTGCTGTCGCCAAGGCGATCCTCGAATTCGTCAGTCGCATCCCTGAAAGCGACGTGCCGCGCGCAAGCAAAAGCACGGTGGAAGAGGAATGCCGACGCCTCGCCAGCACCGCCGCCAACAAGGCGGCACTCACCGCCGGTTCGCTCGCCCTGCCACCAGGGCCGCTCGGCTGGTTGACGGTGCTACCCGAACTGGTGGCCATCTGGCGCATCCAGGGGCAGCTCGTGAGCGACATTGCCGCGGCGTACGGCAAGACCGCCAAGCTGGGTCGCGAGCAGATGTTGTGGTGCCTGTTCCGCCACACGGCAGCGCAGGCGTTTCGTGACATTGCCATACGCGTGGGTGACCGGCTGGTATTCCGCACTACCGCAACGAGCGTGTTGCAGCGCCTGGCAGGACGCATCGGCGTAAGCGTGTCCAAGCGCGCCGTAGGCAAAGGCATTTCACGCTGGCTGCCCGTGATCGGTGCACTGGGAGTAGGCGCTTACGCTTACTACGACACCGGACAAGTCGCGAAGACCGCCATCGACCTGTTCAGTGGAGAAATTCATATCGATGATGGCGATGAGTCTTCGTCGAAGACACCAAAGCATCGCGCTACTGACGACAAGGCGGCCCCCATCGCCGACACGGTCGGCGATCCGTCGCCCAAGGCGACGTCCCGCAAGCCAATGAAGAAGGCGGCTCCAAAAAAACGAGCCGCTGCAACCAAAACGACAAAATCGGCCACCCGGAAGGCCACGAAGAAAACCGTCGCCAAGCGCACGCCTGCAAAGAGAAGCATCCGCAAGGCAAAGCCCGCGACGTGACGTCACCGGTCGTTTGCGTCAAGCTTCACCCATCGTGAAAAAGGAACTCCGATGAACGCCTCGCCGGTCGTGCTCGTCACCGGTGGCGCCCGACGTGTGGGTGCCACCATCGTTCGCCATCTGCATGCCGCCGGATGCCGGCTGGCCGTGCACTACCGCCACTCCGGCGACGAAGCCCGGATGCTGGCCGACGAACTCAACGCATCGCGCGAAGGCAGCGTAGCGACCTTCGCCGCCCCGCTCGAAGACGATGCCGCACTGCCGACACTCGTGTCGTCCGTCATCGCCACCTTCGGTCGCCTGGACGGACTGGTGAACAACGCCTCGGCGTTCTATCCGACCCCTATCGGCACCGCCACGGGCAAGCAGTGGGACGACCTCTTCGCCGCCAATGCACGCGCACCTTTTTTTCTGGCGCAAGCGGCCGCGCCAGAGCTTCGTAAAAACAGGGGCGCCATCGTCAACATCGTGGACATCTACGCCGAGCGGCCTCTCGCGGATCACCCCATCTATACGATGGCAAAGGCCGCACTGGCGATGCTCACGCTGTCGCTGGCGAAGGATCTCGCCCCCGACGTACGCGTCAACGCCGTGGCACCGGGTGCCATCCTGTGGCCCGAGTCGGGCAAGCCGGAAGACGCTGCCGAAGCGCTCATCGCAAAAACACCACTGGCTCGCAAGGGCGAGCCAGATGACGTCGCCGAAGCGGTGCGCTGGCTGATGCTGGACGCCCGCTACACCACGGGGCAGACCATCCGCATCGACGGCGGACGCACGCTCACCATCTGAGCGTGCGCTGCCGGTAAACCGATCAGTTCTTCTGGCGGAATGCCGATTCAAGCAGGGCTCGGTCGAAACCCTGCCCCGGATCGCCTTCCTGCGTGTAGCGGTAAAGTGCAGCGGAATACACACCGTGCATCGCCGTCTGGAAGAGGCTCAGGGCAACCAGGCCAAGCACGCCCGCCGCAGCCACAGCGATCATCAGCGCCATGGATTGCGTGGCCGCCGCGGCACCGAACAGGATGAGGCTGACCGCCACCAGGCAGAACGTCAGGATGCCGCCCACGACGCCAATACCGGCGTTGCCGATGAGGTTCTCGCCCCAGGTACCCTTGAGCAGCGATGCACTGCGCTTGACGGCATCCACCGGACCAATGTCCTGCGCGGCCAGCACCGGCACCACGAGAAAAGTCGCCACCGACCAGCCGAAGCCCAGCATGCCGACCACGATGCGCCCGATCAGGCCGAAGCGCTCCTGGAGGGAACGCAGGATGACACCGACGGTCGCCGCGATCAGGGCATAACCAAGGATGCTGGGTAACCGGCTCCAGGCCGCACTCAGGCCCTCACGGAACGTTGGATTGCCGCCACCCAGGCGAACCAGGGCCGCCGAGGCAAGCGCCGTGTTGAAGAAAATCACCACGGCATATTGCACAAAGTAGAAAACAAAGCTGAGCAGCATGACCAGCGGCGGCATCACATGATGGCGCTGCCCTTCGAAGTCGGCATGGTGATGCCGCAGCGACATGAACACCGGCCAGCCAAAGCTGGCGATCACCACCAGCGAGCAAAGCCCCGCCAGCAATGGAAACAGCATCAGCTCCTTGTCCTGCCGGAGAATATTGGCGCTGGCCTTCATCAACGCCCAGCTACGTGCGAACTTGCCCATGTCCTTCCGATTCCCTTGGCCGAGTGCGCGCTTTGTAGCACCTGAACGCCCCCGCCGCCATAGCCCCTTCTTCCTGTAGGAGCGCGCCTCGCGCGCGACCGGTTATCGCAAACGATGAAAATTTTCGCGATAACCGGTCGCGCGCAGGCGCGCTCCTACAACAAGCCGCGATCACGTTCGACAGAGGCGGCGGGGGCGGCCCTTGGCGCGACTTGATGGAGGTGAGGGGAGCGGGTGGAAAAGGCCCGAAGGGTGGCGGTCAGGATGACCGCCATTTCCCGCCGAGACACGGAGGTCGAGTCGGGAAACCCCGCACGCTCCCCGGCCCGAAGGGGCGTAAGCCATAAGACACTGAGCCGCGCAGCGGCTCCTCCTTTCCCGAGGGACACCGCAGGCCGGAGCGCCAAGGGCCGCCCCCGTCGCCTCTGCAACGCCACGTTCCAGCGCCGAGCGCGAGGCCGACAGGCGAGCACTTCCTACGGAGCGAAACACCACATGGGCTGCGTTCCCACGGAGCGCAACATCGCCGATGCGATCAGCTCCCACACCTTCGGTAGCGAGGCCTCTACGGTCGTTAACGAAACGTATCAAACGGTCGCGCGCAGGCGCGCTCCTACAGGAGGAGGGAGGTCAGGTGGGGGTCTATGGTTAGTGGTTCTTTTGCTTTGGGGAAAGCCTGCCATAGCTCGGCCATGCTTTGGCCGCTGATGGGGTGGCGCAGGTCCGGGGCGATGTCGGCCATCGGTTTCAGAACGAAGGCGTGGCGCAGTTCGCTGCGGGGCAGTTCCAGGTGGCCTTCGCCGCTCAGCACCAGGTCGTCGTACAGAACGATGTCCACGTCGAGTGTCCGGCTGGCGTAGCGGTCGCCGCCACGGATGCGGCCATGGCGGTCCTCCAGCGCGTGGAGCCAGTCGTTGAGCTCCTGGGGAGGCAGGTCGCTGTCGAGACCCACCGCCAGGTTCAGGAAATCAGGGCCGTCGAAGCCGACCGCCGCGCTCCGGTACACCGGTGAGACGTCCAGCGCACCAAAACGCTCGCGAAGCTCGGCCACGGCGGCGGACAACCAGCGTCCCGCATCGATGTTGGAACCCAGGCTCAGGTACGCGCGGCCCATTCAGTGCTCCACGACACCTGCGTCGCGCAGGGCGGAAAAAGCCTCGCGCACGTCGCCACCCGATGGCTGCTGGAACGGACGCAGGCCGAACTCGGGAAGGATCGCGATGAGGTGATCGAAGATGTCGGCCTGGATACGCTCGTAGTCGAGCCAGACCACGGTATTGGTGAAGCAGTAGATCTCGAACGGAATGCCCTGCGCACCCGGGTCGCGCATGCGCACCATGCGGGTCATGCGATCGTGTACGTCCGGATGCGCCTTGATATAGGCCTCGGCATAGGCACGAAAGGCACCGATATTGGTCTGTCGGCGCCGGTTCACCGGCAGCCTGCCCGGCTCGCCCAGGGCTTCGTTCCAGCGCTGGATGTCTTCGCGCTTGCGGATGAGGTAATCCTTCAGCAGGTGCACCTTGCCAAAACGTTCTATTTCGTCGTCTTCGAGAAAACGCACGCAGGCCGCATCGACATAAAGCTCGCGCTTGATGCGGCGACCGCCGGACTCGGACATGCCGCGCCAGTTCTGGAACGACTCGGCGATGAGCTTCCACGTTGGTACGGTGACGATGGTGCGGTCGAAGTTGCGCACCTTCACCGTATGCAGCGTGATGTCGATGACATCGCCATCCACGCCGGCCGAGGACATCGTGATCCAGTCGCCCACGCGCAGCATGTCGTTGGTGCTGAGCTGGATGCCCGCGACGAAACCCAGGATGGTGTCCTTGAACACCAGCAGCAGCACCGCCGACATGGCGCCGATGCCCGACAGCAGCAGGCCGATGCTCTGGTGGGTGAGCTTGGTGATCACCAGCACCAGCGCCACGATCCACAGCGCGAGGTTCAGCAATTGCACCACGCCCTTGATCGAGCGCTTGCCGGCAGGTGTTGCGCTATAAAGCGATTCGAAGGCGATCAGCGCGCGCCCCAGCGAGGCGATCACGCAGACGATCATCCAGCACACGGCAAGGTTGCGCACGAAGACGCCAATGCCGTCACCGGGTTCGAGCAGTATGTCGATGCCGTAATAGATGACGATGGCCGGCAGCATGCGCGCCAGCCAGCGGAAGGCGCCGTGCTCGTAGAGCGCATCGTCCCAGCGCCAGACGGTGTGTCGCGTGGCCACGCGCACCACGCGGTGCAGGAACACGCGGCCGATGAGGCCTACCAGCCACGCCGCGAGGAACAGGCCGGCCACCAGCGTGACACGACGCAGCTCCGGCGATTCGATGAAGCCCTCCACGACCGAGAGCGCCGCCTTCGGGGCCATCATTCCGGCTTCGTACCCCGCTCGATACGCACGCCTACGGCCTTCGCGCCACGTACGGCGCCGGGTTTGGAGAGTTTCAGGCGCACCCAGGAGACGCCGAATTCCTCGCGCACGATCTCGGCGCAGCGTTCGGCCAGGGTTTCCACGAGGCCGAAGCTGGATGATTCCACGTAGGACTGCAGCCGCCTGGAGATCGACTTGTAGTTGAGGGTGTGTTCGATGTCGTCGCTGGCGGCCGGGCGACGGTTGTCGAAGGCCATTTCCAGGTCGAACGACAGCGTCTGCCGGATACGGCGTTCCCAGTCGTAGATGCCGATGACCGCGTCGATGCGCAGGTCTTCGATGAAGACGATGTCCATGAAGAGGGGGCTGTTGTTGCTTGGGAGTGTTACAGGGTCGGTGACTGACCCGCTTAACGCAAGCCATGCAGGAGCGCGCCTTGCGCGCGACCGGGGGTACCACTCCCTCTCACCCGCTACCGGACGTCCCTGTAGGAGCGCGCCTGCGCGCGACCGGGGGTGCCACTCCCTCTCACCCGCTGCCGGACGTCCCTGTAGGAGCGCGCCTGCGCGCGACCGGACCGGCCTGCGCCTCTGGTCGCGCGCAGGCGCGCTCCTACAGGGAGGGTGTCAGGCAGCGGGGGGCAGGGTTTCGAGGCTCCAGCGGGGTTGTACCTGGATCGTTTCGTCCTGCTGCTGGCCCGCCGCGAGGCGGATCGCGCCGGCCAGGGCGATCATGGCGCCGTTGTCCGTGCAGAACTGGAGACGCGGGAAGTACACGCGGAAGCCATCGGCAGCGCCGGCCTCGGCCAGCTGGGCCCGCAGGCGCTTGTTGGCACCCACGCCGCCCGCGATCACCAGCCGCTTCGCACCCGTGGCTTCCAGTGCGCGGCGGCACTTGATGGCCAGGGTATCCACGATGGCTTCCTCGAAGCCCCGGGCGATGTCCGCGCGCACCTGATCCGACTGGTCGGACTTCTGCCAGGCCAGCAGCACCTGGGTCTTGAGACCCGAGAAGCTGAAATCCAGCCCCGGCCGGTCGACCATGGGGCGGGAGAAGCGGAACGCGCCGGGCGTGCCCTGCTCGGCCAGCTTTGCCAGCGCCGGGCCGCCGGGATACGGCAGGCCCATCAGCTTGGCGGTCTTGTCGAAGGCCTCGCCGGCGGCGTCATCCAGGGTGTCGCCCAGGATGCGGTACTGGCCGATGGCCTTGACCTCCACCAGCATCGAATGCCCGCCGGAGACCAGCAGGGCCACGAAAGGCGGCTCCGGCGGGTCGTCTTCGAGCAGGGGCGCCAGCAGGTGGCCCTCCATATGATGTACACCGATGGCCGGCACGCCGAGCGCCCAGGCCATGGCACGGGCGGCGGCGGCACCCACCAGCAGCGCGCCCACCAGGCCGGGGCCGGCCGTATAGGCCACCCCGCCCAGGTCGGCCGGCGTGAGGCCGGCCTCCTTCAGGGCCTCGCGGACCAGGGGCAGCAGCTTGCGCACATGGTCACGGCTGGCCAGTTCGGGCACCACGCCACCATATTCGGCATGCAGGGCGATCTGGCTGTAGAGCGCATGGGAAAGCAGCCCGCGACCCGGCTGTTCAGGGTCCCAGCGGAGCAGGGCCACGCCCGTCTCGTCGCAGGAGGTTTCCACGCCCAACACAGGCTTTGAAATTTTCGTTTTGATCACGGTATAATCCACGGCTCACCCGGGTTCACGGGTTAGTTTAGACAAGTGGAGTTTCCATGCCGAGCGTTAAAGTCCGCGAGAACGAGCCGTTTGAGCTTGCCCTCCGCCGCTTCAAGCGTACGTGCGAAAAGGCTGGCGTGCTGGCCGAAACGCGCAAGCGCGAATTTTACGAAAAGCCCACCCAGGAGCGTAAGCGTAAGCGCGCTGCCGCGGTGAAGCGTCACCTGCGCCGTCTGTCTCGCGACACGACGCGCCGGACCCGCATGTACTGATTGCCTTCCTGGCCCCCGGGCCGGGAAATGGACTCGCGGCTGGCGCGTTTGCCCGCTGCCGCCGCAATCAGGCGGAAATCCGAGCCGGCTCCGCCGAAAGGTGGAGCCGGCTTTTCGTCGTCCTGGAGATAAAGCGATGAGCCTCAAGGCAAAGATCACCGAAGACATGAAGGCCGCCATGAAGGGCGGCGAGAAGGATCGCCTGGCCGTGATCCGCCTGGTACAGGCGGCCATCAAGCAGCGCGAAGTCGACGAACGGATCGAACTGGACGACAACCAGGTGCTGGCCGTCCTCGAAAAGATGCAGAAGCAGCGCCGCGACTCCATCGAGCAGTTCGACAAGGCCGGCCGCACCGAGCTGGCAGACGTCGAGCGCTATGAGATGGGCATCATCGACGGCTACCTGCCGGCCAAGCTCAGCGAAGCCGAGCTGGACGCCGTGATTGCCGCCGCCATTGCCGAATCCGGTGCCACCTCGGCCCGCGACATGGGCAAGGTCGTGGCCCTGGTGAAGGAAAAGGCCGCCGGCCGCGCCGACATGGGTGCCGTGGCAGGCAAGGTGAAGGCAAAGCTGGGCTGAGGCCTCTCGCCGCCCTGCGGTGGCGCGTCCGGCGCGTGTTCGGACGTGCCCGCCCTCGCCGTTGTAGGAGCGCGCCTTGCGCGCGACCGGTTTTCGCGAAAACCATCGACGCATTCGCATCACCGGTCGCGCGCAAGGCGCGCTCCTACAGGAAGCGTGGGGCGATGGGGCACGTGTTCACGGCAACCCCACGAACCCCAACGCATCCTCCCTCCACAGCTGGGGAGCACCTCCGGCGCCACCTGCGGAGGGAATCCCATGCTCAAGTACGCCATCATCTTCGGCCTGATCGCGCTCGTCACCGGCGCGCTCGGCTTCAGCCGGATCTCAGGCGTCGCCGCGACCATTGCCAAGGTCTGCTTCGCGATCTTCCTGATCCTCTTCGTCATCGCCATCCTGGCCGTCATCGGCGTGTTCAAACTGGCTTTCTGACGTCTCGTCAAGCTCCTGACGGAAGCCGAGGCGTGGCATCCTAGGCGTCCATGCGCGGTCGTATTCCCGACAACTTCATCGATGAACTGCTCACTCGCGTCGACATCGTCGACGTGATCGAGCGGCGCGTGCCGCTGAAGAAGGCCGGGCGCGAGTGGACGGCCTGCTGCCCATTCCACAACGAGCGCTCCCCGTCGTTCTACGTGAGCCCGGCCAAGCAGTTCTTCCACTGCTTCGGCTGCGGCGCCCACGGCAGCGCGATCAAGTTCATCATGGACTACGACCGTCTCGAGTTCCCCGACGCCATCGAGGAACTGGCCCAGTCGGTCGGCATGAAGGTGCCTTACGAGGGCGGTCGCGACGACAAGCCCCGCGAGGATCGCACCGACCTCTACACCCTGCTCGACGATTCCGCCTCGTACTACCAGCGCGAGCTGGGCAACAGCGCCGAAGCCCTGGCCTATGTCGAGCGCCGTGGCCTCGATGCGGAAATACTGAAACGCTTCCGCATCGGCTGGGCACCGGCCGGTTTCGACGGTGTATTGAAGGCACTGGGCACCAGCGACCAGAAGCGCAAGCTGCTCAACGACGCGGGCATGGTCGCCAGCAACGAGCGCGGCAACCGCTACGACCGCTTCCGCGAACGAGTGATGTTCCCCATCCTCGACCGGCGGGGCCGCGTGATCGCCTTCGGCGGACGCGTGCTCTCTTCGGACCAGGGCCCGAAATACCTCAACTCGCCGGAAACCCCACTCTTCCACAAGGGCCGCGAACTGTTCGCCCTGTGGCAGGTGAAGCAGGCCAACCAGAACCTCACCCGGATCATGGTGGTCGAGGGCTATATGGACGTCATCGCCCTGCACCAGGCCGGCCTGCCCATTGCGGTGGCCACCCTGGGCACGGCCACCACGCCCGACCATGCCGAAGTGCTGTTCCGCGCCGCACCCGACGTCTTCTTCTGCTTCGACGGCGATCGTGCCGGCCGTGCGGCCGCGTGGAAGGCCGTGGAGTCCATCCTGCCGCGCATGCGCGACGGCCGCCAGGCGTTCTTCCTGTTCCTGCCCGATGGCGAAGACCCGGACTCCCTGGTACGCCAGGAGGGCAAGGAAGGCTTCGAAAAGCGCATGAAGGAAGCCATGCCGCTATCGGAGTACTTCTTCGACGAGCTGGGCCGCGACGTGGATGTCAGCCGTATCGACGGCCGCGCACGACTCGCGGAACGGGCCCGTCCGCTCATTGCGAAGCTGCCCGACGGCGCCTTCCGCGACCTCATGGCGCAGGAGCTTCAGCGCCGGACGGGTGCGAAAGCACAGCTGGATGCCGAGGCACCCAGGCCCACCTCCGGCAACAAGCCCACCAATGTGCAGCGCAGCCTCGTGCGCGCCGCCATCGCCATGCTGCTGTCCCAGCCCAGCCTTGCGCTGGATATCGAGGAACCCCACGGCTTCCGCCGGTTCCAGGCGCGCGGCATCGACCTGCTGTCCGAACTGATCGACGTGGCGCGCAACCGGCCGGGCATCAATCCGGCCGTGCTGCTGGAGCATTTCAACGAACGGCCGGAATACCCGGCCCTGATGAAACTGGTGGAAGGCGCGCTCATCGGCGAGGCCGACGCGCAGCGCACCGAATTCCTCGACGGGCTGGCCCAGATGGAGCGCCAGGCAATGACACAGCGTCGCGAGTACCTGATCCACCGCATGCGCGACGGCCAGCTCGACGACACCGAAAAAGCCGAGCTGCGGGTACTGCTCGCGGCCCGGGCCGCACCTTCGCCGCTGGAGGCCCGATGATGCAGCGCACCGCGCATGACACGCGATCCATGGGATCATCCGTCCTTCGTTCCATGAAGGGACCGGCCGGGGCCGGGTTCGTGCGTTACTGATGGATTTGCTCAACAACCTCGTCGATGTGTTCGGGCGGAGCGGCTATGCGGCCGTCTTCATCGCCCTGATGCTCTGTGGAGCGGGTATCCCGCTGCCCGAAGACATCACCCTCGTGGCCGGCGGCATCATTACGGGCCTGGGCTACGGCGACGTTCACACCATGGTGCTCGTGGGGCTGGCCGGCGTGCTGGTCGGCGATTCCACCATGTTCCTGCTGGGCCGCCATTTCGGTGCCCGCATCCTGCGCTGGCGTTTCGTGGCGCGGCTGCTTACGCCAGAGCGCTATGCGAAGGTGCAGGAGAAATTCGAGCGTTACGGCAATCGCATGATGTTCGTGGCGCGCTTCCTGCCGGGCATGCGTACCGCCGTGTTCATCACGGCCGGTGCCACGCATCGCGTGGGTTTTTTCCGATTCCTGCTGCTCGATGGCATGGCCGCGATCATCAGCGTGCCGCTATGGGTGTACCTGGGGTACTTCGGTGCGCATAACCACGAGTGGCTCACGATGTGGATCCGCCGCGGGCAGACCGGCGTGTGGCTTGCCATCGGTGCCGTAGTAGTGATCCTCGGCGTGTTGTGGTGGCGCAAGCGCAAGGCTGACGCGCGGGACTGCTGATCCTTGCCCTGTACGCCACCGGATCGGGGCGATGCGGTCACGGCTTCGAAGGGTCGCGCGCGAGGCGCGCTCCTACAGGGCCTTGCCGCACCTCTTGTAGGAGCGCGCCTGCGCGCGACCGGATCGGGAGCGATGCAGTCACGGCTTCGAAGGGTCGCGCGCGAGGCGCGCTCCTACAGGGGGACGTTTAGTTCGGTGAAGAGCCAGGATCGGAAGACTTCGGTTTCTTCTTTTGATGCCGCCTCGCGCGATACCGCCAGGTACCACGCGTGTTGCAGCGGCACCTCCACGTGCAACGGTTCGGCCAGGCGCCCTGCCGCGAGGTCGTAGGCCACCAGCAGCTCCTGGGCCAACGCCACGCCCTGCCCTTCGATGGCCGCCTGCAACATCATCGTGCCGTCGCCGAAGCCCATTTCGCGGGAGATCGCCGAAGGCTCCGCACCCGCCTTCTCGAACCACTGATCCCAGCCCGCGATGGCCGCCGCGCGGCGACCCGGGCGCTCGTGCAGCAGCAGATGGTCCACGAGGTCGGCCGGCGTGTGGATACGCCCTGCAAGCGCCGGGGCGCAGACCGGCGTGTAGCCTGAGGTCACCAGCAGCTCCATGCCATCCACCAGACGGTCGTCGATGGCCAGATCCCAGCCCTCCGCTCCGCCATCGGTGACCACCTCGACGGCGATATCCGGATGCTTCGCAAAGAAGCGGAACAGCCTCGGCACGAGCCACTTCGTGCCAAAGGTAGGAGGCACCGACACCCGCAGGCCCACGCTGCGCTGGCCCATCACCTGGTCCGTAGCATGCTGCAGCGCACGAAAAGCATCCCGGATGCGAGGGAAATAATTCTCCCCGGCCGTTGTCAGCGACAGCTTATTGTTGCTTCGCACAAATAGCGGCGTACCGAGATACGCCTCCAGCAATTTGACCTGCGCACTGACCGCCGCGGCCGTCAGCGAGAGTTCCTCGCCGGCCTTGGTGAAGCTCAAATGCTGCGCCGCAAGCTCGAACACACGCACGGCGTTGAGGGGGAGCGAACGCTTCATTGCAGAGTCATCAAGAAAAATTTGGGGAAGACCCGAAGAATTTCTAGTTTGCCTGCGTTACCGGAAGCCGCCAAGAATCCGCTGCGCTTTCGAACGGATCTTCGATGAACATCCTTACCATCGACACCGGCACCACCAACACCCGCGTCACGCTCTGGCGCGATGGCGAGGTGCTCGCCAATGCCGCACGCCAGGTGGGCGTGCGCGATACCGCGATCACGGGCAGCACGGCAAAGCTGAAAGAAGGCGTACGCGAGACCATCGCCGAAACCCTTGAAACGGCAAACGTGCAGCGTGACGACGTGGGGCTGGTGCTTGCCTCGGGCATGATCACCTCCAACGTCGGCCTGTGCGAGATCCCGCACGTACCTGCACCTGCCGGCATCGACGACCTCGCCAAAGCCATGCGCGAATCGCTGATCGCCGATGTATGGCACGCACCGATCTGGTTCGTGCCCGGCGTACGCAACGCGGTGGATCACATCGGCCTGCACAACTGCGAGGCGATGGACATGATGCGCGGCGAGGAAACCGAATCCTTCGCGCTCGTGGAACGCCTCGGCCTGGCCGAGCCCACCGTCATCGTGCTGCCGGGTTCGCATTCGAAGTTCGTCAGCATCGACGCAAAACAGCGCATCGATGGCTGCGTGACCACGCTGGCCGGCGAACTGCTGCATGTGATCTCGCACGACACCATCCTGGCTGGCTCGCTGAAGGACGGCTTCGCGAAGCGCATCGATCCGGAGATGCTGCTGGCAGGTGCCGAATCGTCGAAGAAGATCGGCCTGGGGCGCGCCTGCTTCAGCGTGCGCATCCTCGACCAGTTCGCGGTATACGACGCCAACGCACGCGCCAATTTCCTGCTGGGCGCGGTGCTGGGCTCGGACCTGCTCACGCTCAAGAATTCCAGCGCGATCCGCATGAGCCCGGGTACGCGCTTCGTCGTCAGCGGCAAGCCCATCCTGCGCGAGGCCATTGCCCGTCTGGTGGAAGGCGACGATTTCTTTTCCGGCACCGTCACGGTGCTGGGCGACGACGAACAGCGCGATCTCGCGGGCAGCGGCGCCATCGCCGTCGCCCGCCAGCGCGGGCTGCTCGGCTGAACTGCGCACGCACATGAGGAGGGATCGCATGAAGATGAAGATCGCACTGGGCCTTCGCGCCCTTGCCCTGGCCATGGCTTTCACCGCCGCGCCCGCTTTTGCCGACGAACCGGTGAAGATCGGTTTCGTGGTGAAGCAGCCCGAGGAACCCTGGTTCCAGGACGAATGGAAGTACGCCGAGCAGGCCGCGAAGGAAAAGGGCTTCACCCTGGTGAAGATCGGCGCGCCGGACGGTGGCCAGGTGCTTACCGCCATCGACAATCTGAAGTCGCAGCACGCACAGGGTTTTGTCATCTGCACGCCTGACGTGAAGCTGGGGCCGTCCATCGTCGCCAAGGCGAAGATGAACCACCTGAAGCTGATGACCGTGGATGATCGTCTCGTGGATGGCGCTGGCAAGCCCATCGAGTCGGTGCCGCATATGGGCATCTCGGCCTCGAAGATCGGCGAGCAGGTGGGCCAGGCCATTGCCGACGAAATCAAGAAGCGCGGCTGGAAGCCGGAAGAAACCGGCGCGCTGCGCATCTCCTACGACCAGCTGCCCACCGCCAAGGACCGCACCGACGGCGCCATTGCCGCACTCACGGCTGCAGGCTTCCCGAAGGCCAACGTCATCAATGCCCCGCAGGCGAAGACGGACACCGAAAACGCCTTCAACGCGGCCAATATCGCCATCACGCAGAACCCGAAGTTCAAGCACTGGGTAGCGTTCGGCCTCAACGACGAAGCCGTGCTGGGCGCCGTGCGTGCCGCCGAAGGCCGTGGCTTCCGCGCGGACAACATGATCGGCGTGGGCATCGGTGGCAGCAAGTCGGCACTGAACGAGTTTGCCAAGGGCGAGCCGACCGGCTTCTTCGGCAGCGTGCTCATCAGCCCGAAGCGTCATGGCTATGAGACCTCGATCGACATGTACGAGTGGATCAAGGCCGACAAGGCACCGCCCGCACTCACGCTGACCACGGGCCGCCTCATCACCCGCGGCAACGTCGCCGAAGTGCGCAAGGAAATGGGGCTTTGAGCATGGGGAGCGCGCCGCGCCTGGAATTCCGTCATATCGGGAAGAGCTTTCCCGGCGTACGCGCGCTCTCCGATGTGAGCTTTGCCGTGCGCGCCGGCAGCGTGCATGGCCTGCTCGGCGAAAATGGCGCCGGCAAGTCCACGATGATGAAGATCCTCGGCGGGGAATACATTCCCGATGAGGGCGCCGTGGCGATCGACGGCGACGTGCAGGCGTTCCGCAGCGCCGCCGATGCCATCGGTGCGGGCGTGGCCGTGATCCACCAGGAACTCCAGTACGTCCCCGAGCTGTCGGTGATGGAAAACCTGCTGCTCGGTCGCCTGCCCACGCGCTTCGGCCTCGTGGACCGCCGCCGCGCACTGGCCTGGACACGCGAACGCCTCGATGCACTGGGCGTGGACCTCGACCCGCGAGCGAAGCTGCGCCAGCTGTCCATCGGCCAGCGGCAGATGGTGGAGATCGTGAAGGCGATCCTGCGCGACGCCACCATCCTTGCGCTCGACGAGCCCACCAGCTCACTGTCACACCGCGAAACCGACGTGTTGTTCCGCCTGGTACGCGACCTGCGTGCGCAGGGCAAGGCGATGATCTACATCTCGCATCGCCTCGATGAAATCTTCGAGCTGTGCGATGCCGCCACGATCTTCCGCGACGGCCGCAAGGTGGCCGATTTCGACACGCTGGAAGGCGTGACCCGCGACACCCTCGTGCAGCGCATGGTGGGCCGCGACATCGGCGACATCTGGGGCTACAAACCCCGCGAGCACGGTGACGTGCGCCTGGCCGTGCAGGACGTCACCAGCCGTATCGTGCAGCGCCCGGTGAGCTTCGAGGTGCGGGCCGGCGAGATCGTCGGCTTCTTCGGCCTCGTGGGTGCGGGTCGCTCCGAAGTGATGCGCGCCGTCTACGGTGCCGACCGCCGTCTCTCCGGCGAGGTGAGCGTGGACGGCCATCCGGTGAAGCCCTCGCATATCCGCGATGCGATCCGCCACGGCCTGGTCTTCTGCCCGGAAGACCGCAAGGAAGAAGGCATCATCGGCGTGCGTTCGGTGTCCGAGAACATCAACATCAGTGCGCGACGCAACCACCTTACCGCCGGCCTGTTCGTGAACGACCGCGTGGAAGCGAAGACGGCCGACAGCTACATCGAACGCCTGCGCATCCGCACGCCGCACCGGCGCCAGGAAATCCGCCTGCTTTCCGGCGGCAACCAGCAGAAAGCCGTGCTCTCGCGCTGGCTGGCCGAGAAAGACCTCCGCGTGCTGATCGTCGACGAGCCCACCCGTGGCATCGACGTCGGCGCCAAGAACGAAATCTACAACGTGCTCTACGAGCTGGCCGCGCGTGGCGTGGCCGTGGTGATGATCTCCAGCGAGCTGCCGGAAGTACTCGGCGTCTCGGACCGGGTGATCGCCATGTGCCACGGCCGCATCGTTGCCCAGTTCGCCCGCGGCGAAGCGAACGAGCGCAACGTGCTCGCCGCCGCGCTCCCCGAAGGCACCACCGCCACGAACGCCAGGTAATCCCATGACCGACTCCCAAGCCGCCGCCATCGGTGCCACCCGCGAAACGCCGGCCGCCCGCCGCCGTGCCCTGCTCTGGCAGGTCGTGGACGACTACAGCCTCATCCTCATCTTCATCGCGCTGTTCGCCGTGCTGAGCGCCAGCGTCCAGTACTTCTTCTCGTGGGACAACATGGTCGGCCTGCTGCTGTCCGTGTCGCAGATCGGCATGGTCTCCTGCACCATGATGTTCTGCCTGGCCTCGCGTGACTTCGATCTCTCGGTGGGCTCCACCGTGGCCTTCGCCGGTGTGTTCTGCGCCATCGTCGCCAATGCCACGGGCAGCGTCACCATCGGTGTCGCCGCGGCCCTGGTCGCCGGTGGTCTCGTGGGCTTCGTCAACGGTGCGGTGATCGCCAAGCTCAGGATCAACGCACTGATCACCACGCTGGCCACGATGGAAATCGTGCGCGGCCTCGCCTTCATCAGCTCTCAGGGGCAGGCGGTGGGCGTCACCAACGAGGCGTTCTTCACCATCGGCAGTGCCGAGCTGCTGGGCCTGCCCGTGCCGGTGTGGGTCACCCTGGCCTGCTTCGCCGTGTTCGGCGTGCTGCTGAACAAGACCATCTACGGCCGCAACACCCTGGCCATCGGCGGCAACCCCGACGCGGCCCGCCTGGCCGGCGTGTCGGTGGATCGCGTGCGCATCGCCATCTTCCTGATCCAGGGCGTGGTGGCGGCGCTGGCGGGCATCATCCTGGCCTCGCGCATGACCAGCGGCCAGCCCAATGCGGGCGAAGGCTTCGAACTGAACGTGATCTCGGCCTGCGTGCTGGGCGGCGTATCCCTCTTGGGCGGCCGCGCCACGATCAGCGGCGTGATCGTTGGCGTTCTCATCATGGGCACTGTGCAGAATGCGATGAGCCTCATGAACATCGACGCCTTCTACCAGTACCTGGTCCGCGGCACGATCCTCCTGATCGCCGTACTCGTGGACCAGCTCAAGAATCGCAGGCAAGCCCGCTGATGACCGAATCCGACTTCAAGCCCCTCTCCGACCAGCGCCAGGCCCACGCCGAGGGCGTGATCTGGGACGACCTGGCCGGCCTGGTCCGCTGGACCGACATCGCCACCTCGCGCCTGTTCGCCTACGACCCGGCCACCGGCCATGTCAGCGAGCATGTGCTGCCCGCCCGGCTGTGCTGCTTCGCGCTCACGCACGAGACCGGCGTGCTGCTGCTCGCGCTGGAAAAGCAGATCGCCCGCTTCGACACGCGCGACGGCCGCCTGCACATCCTCCAGGACATCGAGCCGGAGATCCTCGGTACGCGTGCCAACGACGGCCGCTGCGACCGCGGCGGTAACTTCGTCTTCGGCACGCTCAACGAGCGCGGGCCGGAAAAGGTCGCTTCGTTCTGGCGCTATACGCACGATGGCCACCTGCATCGCCTCGCCCTGCCCAAGGCCGCCATCACCAACAGCATCTGTTTCAGCCCCGACGGTGAAACGATGTACTTCACTGATTCGCCTACCGCGCAGATCATGGCCTGCGATTACGACGCCGCCTCGGGCGATGTCGATCGCATCCGCGTCTTCGCCGAACTCACACCGGGCTACGAGCCCGACGGCTCCACCGTCGATGCCGACGGCTTCCTGTGGAACGCCGAATGGGCGGCCTCGCGCGTGGTGCGCTACGCACCCGACGGCCGCGTGGACGCCACTATCGCCCTGCCCTCGAAGCAGCCCAGCTGCGTGAGCTTTGCCGGTCCCGGACTGGATCGCATGGTCATCACCTCCGCCCACCTCGGCCTGGGCGACAAGGCCGGTCCCTTCGACGGCGCCATCTACATCGGCACGCCGCCCGCCGGTCGCGGCCTGCCCGAAGCCCGCTACGGTCACAAGGTGAACGCATGAGCACGCCCGATCCGCGCACTACCCCGCTTCCCCGCCTTGCCGGCAAGGTCGCCATCGTCACCGGCGCCACGCAGGGCATCGGCGCTGCCACCGCGAAACTGTTTGCCGCCCATGGCGCCGCCGTGGTGCTGAACGTGCTGGAAGACAACGCGCAGGCCCGCAAGACCCTGCACGACCTCAACACCGACCAGGCCATGCTGTTCGAGGCCGACGTCACCGACCCGCAGGCCATCCAGCGCATGGTGGCTGCCGCCACCGAACGCTTCGGCGCGCCCGACGTGCTGGTGAACAATGCCGGTATCAACGTCTTCAACGAGCCGCTGTCGCTCACCGACGACGAATGGACCCGCTGCTTCGAGGTGGACCTCAAAGGCGCCTGGAACTGCGCCAAGGCCGTCCTGCCGGGCATGCTTTCGCTGGGTCGCGGCAGCATCGTGAACATCGCCTCGGTGCATGGCCACAAGATCATCCCGCACTGCTTCCCCTACCCCGTCGCCAAGCACGGCCTCATCGGCCTGACCAAGGCACTGGGCATCGAATACGCCGCTAAGAACATCCGCGTGAACTCGATCTCGCCCGGCCTGGTGCTCACCGCCATTGCGAAGGCGGGCTTCGACGCCGCGCCCGATCCGGAAGCCGAGCGCCGCAAGCAGACCGAGATCCTGCCCAACAAGCGGATCGGCGAGCCGGAGGAAATCGCCTATACGGCGTTGTTCCTCGCCTCGGACGAAGCCCGCTACATCAACGCCGCCGACATCCGCATCGACGGTGGCCGCTCCCAGCTCTATCACGAGTAACCCCATGGCCTGGCCGACTGCGCTCCCCCTCATCGCGATCCTTCGCGGCGTCACCCCCGACGAGGTCGTCGGGCATGTCGAAGCCCTCATCGCCGAAGGCTTCGACGCCATCGAGGTGCCGCTCAACTCCCCCGACTGGCAGCGCAGCATCCCCCTTGCCGTCGAGGCTGCCGGCAAGCGGGCGCTGGTAGGCGCGGGCACCGTGCTCACCCCGGAGGCCGTGGACCAGGTTGCCGACCTGGGCGGCCACCTGCTGGTCACCCCCAACACCGACCCGGCGGTGATCCGACAGGGCCGCGCGCGCGGCATGTACGCCTCCATCGGCTTCACCACGGCCAGCGAGGCCTTCGCGGCCCTGGCGGCGGGCGCCCAGTCGCTGAAGCTGTTTCCGGCATCCTCCTTCGGGCCGGGATATGTGAAGGCCTTGCGTGCCGTACTGCCTCCGGACGTGCCCCTGCTTGCCGTAGGTGGTGTCACCCCTGATAACCTCGGCCAATACCTCGACGCGGGATGCATCGGCGCGGGTCTCGGCAGCGACCTCTACAAGCCGGGCCAGCCCGTGGAGCGCACCCATGAGCGCGCCCGAGCCTTCGTCAAAGCCTATCGATCGGTCTAAGCATGAAAGTCACCCGGATTACCACGTACCGCGTTCCTCCCCGCTGGATGTTCCTGAAGATCGAAACCGACGAAGGCGTCGTCGGCTGGGGCGAGCCTGTCGTCGAAGGACGCGCGCGGACCGTGGAAGCCGCCGTGCACGAGCTCTCCGAGCTCGTCATCGGCCAGGATCCCTCCCGCATCAACGACCTCTGGCAGGCCATGTACCGCGGCGGGTTCTATCGTGGCGGCGCCGTATTCATGAGCGCCATCGCCGGCATCGACCAGGCCCTGTGGGACATCAAGGGCAAGGTGCTCAACGCACCGGTATACGAGCTGCTGGGTGGCCGCGTGCGTGACCGCATGAAGACATACTGCTGGGTCGGCGGTGACCGTCCTGCGGATGTCATCGCCCAGATCAAGGAGCGCATGACGCACGGTTTCGACACCTTCAAGCTCAACGGCTGCGAAGAGATGGCGATCATCGCCACGAGCAAGGCCGTGGATGCCGCCGTATCGCGCGTGGCGGAGATCCGCGAGGCGTTCGGCACGGATGTCGAGTTCGGCCTGGATTTCCACGGCCGCGTGTCGGCGCCGATGGCGAAGGTGCTGGTCCGCGAGCTGGAGCCGTATCGTCCGCTGTTCATTGAAGAGCCGGTGCTGGCCGAACAGGCCGAGTACTACCCGCGCATCGCGGAGCTCACTTCGATTCCGCTGGCAGCGGGCGAGCGCATGTATTCACGCTTCGAATTCAAGCACGTGCTGGAGCGTGGCGGCATCTCGATCCTGCAGCCCGATCTGTCGCATGCCGGCGGCATCACCGAGTGCGTGAAGATCGCCGCGATGGCGGAAGCCTACGACGTTGCCGTAGCACCGCACTGCCCGCTGGGGCCCATCGCCCTGGCCTCGTGCCTGCACCTGGACTTCGTGAGCTGGAATGCCACGCTGCAGGAACAGAGCATGGGCATCCACTACAACAAGGGTGGCGAGGTGCTCGATTACGTGCGCAACAAGGAAGCGCTGAAGCTCGACGCCGAAGGCTATGCCATGCCGTTCACTGGCCCGGGCCTCGGTATCGACGTGAACGAGGAATTGGTGATCGAGCGCAGCCGTGACGCCGGAGACTGGCGTAATCCCCTGTGGCGACATGCGGATGGCACCGTAGCAGAGTGGTAACCACGCCCCCGCCGCCTCTACCGATCGCAAGGTGGCCATGTGGAAAAACCTTTGGGCTACCGCACCCTTGTAGGAGCGCGCCTCGCGCGCGACCGGTTATCGCGAACATCATCAGCGTTTCGATTCATCCGGTCGCGCGCAAGCACGCTCCTACAACGCAGCAGTGCTCCCACTCCTTTGCTGGCAGGGTTAGCTAAAGGATTGATGGTTTCGCTATGACCGGTCGCGCGCGAGGCGCGCTCCTACAGGGGCTATCGCAAGAGCCGCGTCTCCCCTACACCGAGTCCATCCAGCCGATACCCGCCTACCGCCTCGCGTACCAGCCGCAGCGTGGGAAACCCTACTGCCGCCGTCATCCGCCGCACTTGGCGGTTACGTCCCTCGCGCAGCACGATGCGCAGCCATGAATCCGGTACCGTTTTGCGATAGCGTACCGCCGGATCACGTGGCCACAGCCACTCCGGCTCGGCCACCGCCTCGACACCTGCTGGCAATGTGGGCCCGTCGTTGAGCGTTACGCCACGCCGAAGACGCTCGATTGCCTCTTCGGTGGGCACGCCTTCCACCTGCACCAGATATGTCTTCGGCTGCTTGTGTTTCGGATCGGCCAGCCGGTGCTGCAGGCGACCATCGTCGGTAAGCAGTAACAGGCCTTCACTGTCGTGATCAAGCCGCCCTGCCGCATACACGCCTTTGTACGGCACGAAGTCGGCCAGCGTGCGCCGGCCGGCTTCGTCGGTGAACTGGCAGAGCACCCCGAAGGGTTTGTTGAGCGCGACCAGCACTTACTTCGCGGGCTTCACGAAACGCAGCGTCATGCGATCGGACTCGCCGATGGCCTCGTACTTCGCCTTGTCCTGCGCGCCCAGTTCGAGCACCGGAGGCAGTGTCCATACACCCTTGGGATGATCGTGGTTATCCTTCGGGTTGGCGTTGATCTCGCTCTGCCCATCCAGCTTGAAGCCGGCATCGGTGGCGAGCTTGATCACGTATTCCGTCGGCAGGTAACCGGTGTTGACCACCTGGTCGAGGGTCTTTCCCTTGTCGGCGCGATGGTCTTCCACGCCCAGGACGCCACCGGGCTTGAGCACCTTGTAGAACGACTTGAACATCGTCTCGGCGCTGCCGTCGGCCGCCCAGTTATGCACGTTGCGGAAGGTCAGCACCATGTCGGCCGAGCCATCGGGACCAAGGTTCGGCGTCTTGTTGTCAAACTCAAGCAGCTTCGCGTTCGAGTACTGCTGCGGGCCGAACGAGAACTTCTTCTCCAGCGCCGCCTTGCTCTTCGAACCGGTCGGCACGGCACCGATGTAGTGGCCGTTGGCGTTGAGGAAGGGGCCGAGGATTTCGGTGAACCAGCCGCCCGACGGCCAGATCTCGATCACGGTCATGTCCGGGCGCACGCCGAAGAAGGTGAGCATCTGCTTCGGGTGACGATAGACGTCGCGCGCCTTGTTCTGCGGCGAGCGCCAGCTGCCGGCGATGGCCTTGTCGAGCTGGGAGGCGGAGACCTGTCCCGCGCTGGCGGGCGGCGTGGCCTGGGCGGGCTGGTCGGCCTGGAAGGCTTCGGCACTACAGGACACGGCGAGGCCGATCACGCTGGCAATGATGAATGTCTTCATGGCGCTACCGATGGGGTTGGGAGAATGGACGGAAAGGCTAGCATGGGTGCCCCCAATGCCCTCAAGCGCGTGCGACGAAACGGTGCCAAGATGCGATCCATGCACCCCATGTAGGAGCGCGCCTTGCGCGCGACCGGATGAATCGAAACGATGATGATGTCCGCGATAACCGGTCGCGCGCAGGCGCGCTCCTACAACAGCCTGCGATCACGTTAGGAGAGGCGGCGGGGGCGGCCCTTGGCGCGACTTGATGGAGGTGAGGGGAGCGGGCGGAAAAGGCCGCGAAGCGGGGCCGGCCAGGAAGGCCGGCCTTTCCTGCCGAGGCAGGAGCCGAGTCAGGAAACCCCGCCCGCTCCCCGCGCCCGAAGGGGCGAAGCCATAAGACACCGAGCCGCGAAGCGGCTCCTCCTTTCCCGAGGGACACCGCAGGCCGGCGCGCCAAGGGCCGCCCCCGCCGCCTCGTTCTCGGCCACGTTCGAGCGTCGAGGGCGAGGCCCATGGGCGAGCCTTTACTACGGAGCGAAACACCACAAGGGCTGGGTTCCTACGGAGCGCAACATCGCCGATGCGATCGGCTCCCACACCTTCGGTAGGTAAGCCCCTTTTCAACTGGCGACGCCACGCATCAAACGGTCGCGCGCGAGGCGCGCTCCTACAGTGATGGGGTGGACGGTATGTCTACGCATGAGCGAGCATCATAGGGGGATATTCAGGGAAGACCGTCCACATGCCCCCTCTGCGTCCCCTTGTCACCGCCCTGGCCGCCATCGCCACCGCCACCGCCCAGGAGGCGCCGCACCTCGCTCCCGTGGTGGTCACTGCCACGCGTACCGCGCAGTCGCCGTATGACATTCCCGCCGCCATCGACAGCGTTGCCACGCCACCCGATGGGACGCTGGATGTGAACCTGTCCGAACGGCTGCAATCGATCCCCGGCGTCACCGCCCGCGACCGGCAGAACTACGCGCAGGATACCCAGATATCCATCCGCGGCTTCGGCGCCCGTTCCACCTTCGGCATCCGCGGTATCCGCCTCTATACCGACGGCATCCCCGCGACCATGCCGGATGGCCAGGGGCAGGTGACGCACTTCAACCTTGATTCCGCCGAGCGTGTGGAGGTGTTACGCGGTCCGTTTTCCGCGCTTTACGGCAATGCCTCCGGAGGGGTGATCCAGCTGTTCACTGCCGATGGCACCGAACCACCCGAGCTGCGTTTCGGCGTGGCGGGTGGCAGCAATGGCAATCTGCGCGTCTCGGCCAATGCGCGTGGCGTGGAAGGCCCCCTGGATTACAACGTGGACGTGAGTCACTTCCGCACCAGCGGCTACCGCGACCACAGCGCAGCCCGGCGCGAATCCGGCAACGCGAAGATCGGCTGGGCCATCGACGACGACCGCAAGCTCACCCTCGTGCTCAATGCCGTGGACATTCCGGGCGCGCAGGACCCACTGGGCCTCACGCGTGCACAGTACAAGGCCAATCCGCGTCAGGTAGCCGCCGTGGCTGATAGCTACGACACCCGCAAATCGGCCGACCAGCAGCAGGCCGGACTGATCTACGAGCAACGTATCGATGCGGCGAACAGCCTGCGGGTGATGGGTTACTACGGACAACGAAGTGTCACGCAATATCTGTCCATCCCTGTGACGTCGCAGACCGGTCCGCGAAATGCAGGCAATTCTGGTGGCATGGTGGACCTGTCGAACCAGTACGGCGGTGGCGATGTACGCTGGACCTGGCATGACACGCTTGCCGGGCGTCCGTTCGAGATCGCCGCCGGCGGCGCTTACGACAACCAGCATCAGCATCGCCAGGGCTACGAAAACTTTATCGGCGACGAACTCGGCGTGCGCGGTCGCAAGCGCCGTGACGAGATTGATCGCGTGTTCGATTTCGACCAATACGCACAGGCGACATGGCGCGTGGCGGATAACTGGACCTTGATGGGCGGCGTGCGGCACAGCAATGTGCGCTTTCGCTCGGACGATCGGTATGTCACGCCGGGGAACCCGGATGACAGCGGCAGCGTGAAGTATTCGGCTACCACACCCGTCTTCGGTGCATTGTGGCGAGCCGCACCGTGGGCGCATCTTTATGCCAACTGGGGGCGAGGCTTTGAAACGCCTACGTTCTCGGAGATCGGCTATCGCGCCGATGGCGGTGCCGGGCTGGCGTTCAACCTGAAACCTTCGCGGTCGAAGAACATGGAGGTGGGCGTCAAGCTGCAACCCTCCGATCGCATTCATGCCGGCGTGGCACTGTTCCGGGCCGACAGCGATAACGAGCTGGCCGTGGCCACGAACCAGGGAGGGCGCACCACCTACCAGAACATCGCGCAGTCGCGGCGGCAGGGGATCGAGGCGTCCTTCGACGGGGAGCTGGCGAAGGACCTGCATCTGCTCGCGTCGTATACGCGTTTGCAGGCGACCTTCCGGTCCGCGTTCATGACCTGTGTCGCGACGCCGTGCGTGCAGGCGCCTGTGGCAGCGGGCACGCGCATTCCCGGTGTGCCGCGGTCCATGGGTTATGCGGCGTTGAAGTATGGGCGCGACAAGGGCTGGCAGGCGGGGATCGACATGAATGCCATGGGGGCGACGTCGGTGAACGACCTGGGGACGGAATCGGCCCCGGGGTATGCGTTGTTCGGGGTGTCCGGCGGGTACGTATTCGACCAGGGGCCGTGGCGGGTGAATACGTTTGCGCGTGTCGACAATCTGGCGGACCGGCATGTGATCGGGTCGGTGATCGTCAACGATGGGAACGGGCGGTATTACGAGCCGGCTCCGGGAAGGACGTTTCTGGTGGGAGTGGATGTGCGGTGGCGGTAGGGGTTGGGTGATCGCCTGAACGGTCGCGCGCGAGGCGCGCTCCTACAGATGGAGCGGTGGCTGGGGTACGGCCTGGACCGGCCGCGCGCGAGGCGCGCTCCTACAGATGGGTGGGGGGTGGGGTACGGCCTGAACGGTCGCGCGCGGGGCGCGCTCCTACATGGGGTTCGTGTAGGAGCGTGCTTGCGCGCGACCGGGATCAGCCGGAGATCGCCAGTCGCTCGGAGCGATACATCCACGCCGCACCGATCACCGCCAGGATGGCTGCTGCAAAACCACCGGCCAGCATCAGACCCATCTCGTGCGCGGTCACGCCATCGCCGCGCAGCAGCTTCACGATGGCAAGGTTCTGCCCCAGCAACGGCACCGCGTACATCCAGGCCTCGGGCCTCAGCGGAATCACCGACAGCAAGGCACTGGGCAGGATCGGGATGATCATCAGCACCGAAAGATACGTCTGCGCCTCACGGTAGCTCTTGGCCATCGCCGAGACCATCGATTGCAGACCCGCCAGCAGCAGAATCAGCGGCAGCATCAACAGCACCACCTGCCCACCGAAGGCAAAGCCCATGTCGAGCGCAATCCCCAGCTTCTCCACGGGTATGAACAACGGCGCCGTGGAAAATGCCGACACGCTCAGCAACAGGCTCACCAGCGAGAACGTGCAGATCGCTGCCAGCTTGCCGGCCAGGATCGTCCAGCGCGCCACCGGATTGACGAACAACGGCTCCAGCGACTGCCGCTCGCGCTCGCCCGCCGTCAGGTCGATGGCGAGATACATGCCGCCGAGGAACACGGTGAGCACGAAGAAATACGGCAGGAACGAGAACATCAACGCCGAGCGCGACTGCGAACTGGCCTGGTCACGGTCGGCCACCTGCACCGGCCATGCCGTCGTCGGCGACAGGCCGCGGGCAATGAGTCGCATGGCGCCTTCGCGCTTGCCATACGACTCGATCACGTTACGCACGCGCGATACCGGCGTGGATGCATCGCGTCGCGAGGAATCGTAGATCAGCTCCACCTGCACGGCCTGCCCCTTGCTCCAGGCATCGGCATAGCTGGGCGCAATGCGAAGCACCACGTCGGCGCGCTGGTCGCGCACCGCGTCCTCCGGATCGCTTACCGCAGGTGTCGCATCGATACCTGCCCCTTTCAGCGCACGAATGAGGTTCGGCGCCAGCTCCGCACCGATCACCGGCACATCGATGGGCCGGTCAGCTTTGTCCAGTTCGCGATTCACCATGACGTTCATCAGCATGATGAACATCACTGGCCCCAGAAGCGGACCCGTCAGCAGCGCGTTGATAAGCGTACGGCGATCACGCAGGTTCTCGCGCACTTCTTTCCAGTAGACGGCAGTAAAGGCCCTCATGCGGCAAGCCCTTCATCGGTGCCGATCAGGCTGACGAAAGCATCTTCCAGGTTGGCCTGCCCGGTCTGCTCGAGCAGCGCCGCCGGCGATTCATCGGCAACGACACGCCCATGGGCAATCACCACGATGCGATCGCACAGCGCGGCGACCTCCTGCATGATGTGACTGGAGAACAGCACGCAACGCCCCTCGTCCTTCAGCTGCCGCATGAAGCGGCGCATGGCGCGGGTTGCCATCACATCGAGGCCATTGGTGGGTTCGTCCAGCAGCACGTTGCGTGGATCATGGACAAGAGCACGCGCAATGGCCGTCTTTACCCGCTGGCCCTGCGAGAACCCCTCCGTGCGCCGCCTGGCAATGTCATGCATGTCCAGCGCTTCGACCAGCGCTTCCCGGCGGCGCGCGATGTCCTGCCAGGACATGCCATGAAGGCGGCCGAAGTAGTCGATGTTTTCCGCCGCCGTCAGCCGCTTGTAGAGGCCACGGGCATCGGGAAGCACGCCGAGCTGACGGCGCGCGGCCACGGGATCGCTCCACACCTCGCGCCCATCGACCAGCACTTCGCCGCTGTCCGGTTTCATGAGCGTATAGAGCATGCGCAGTGTCGTGGTCTTGCCAGCACCATTCGGGCCGAGCAGGCCGGTGATCTCACCGTCGCGTGCCGTGAAACTCACGCCATTCACGGCGCGGACCTCGCCGAAAGCCTTGTGCAGATTGCGTACTTCGATCATGGCGTGGCTCCGTTGAAGCCCACGAAGACGGGCAGCGGGGAGAGGCGGTCAAGACAGGAGGTATCGAGCGACTTCGCATCGCCCTTGTCCACGAAATCGACGTAAAGCCGTGGCATGCAGCCGCGCATCACGACGTTATGGCCCTGCCCTTTCAGTACAACGTGGCGGCCATTGGGCAGGCCCTTCAGCACATCGTCGCCATAACGCGGCGGCGTGACCGGATCGAACTCGCCGGACATCAGCAAGGCGGGCACGGCGCTCTTCAGCGGCTGGCGGAAATCCGCCGGGCGCTTGCCATGGGGCCAGACGGAGCAGGCCGCGTGAAAGGCCTCGACCATGTTGTCGCCCAGAATCAGCTCGCGATCCTGCGGCCGCGAATGCAGGTCGTCGGCATCCTCGGAACAGATGACCGAATACTGCATGCCGCCATCCATCGTATCGCCCAGATCGCCCGTCAGCAGCTTGGCCTGTCCCAGCAAGGGACCGACGTCACCGTGAGCCGCCGCATCGAGCGAGAGCGGAAGCAACGCCGCCGTTTCCGGCGAATAGGCGAACATGCGCACCACCGTGGCCAGTGCGTAATCGCTGAGCACCCGCTGCACCGATGCGTAGTTCTGCGGGTCACGGAAGCTTACCTTGTGTGGATTGGCGCGCAGTGCATCGCGCAGCTGGTAGAGCGTCTGATACGGGTCGCCAAAGCGTTTCTCACAGGCGGCATCTGCATGGCACCTGGCGAACTGTGCCTTGAGCGCGGCGTCGAGATTCACCGCGAATTCCTCGCCCAGCACCAGCGAGTTCGGCGCGATGCCGTCGAGCGCCAGCGTACGTACCGACTGCGGATGACGCATCGCATACTGCTGCGCCACACGGGTTCCGTAGGACACGCCGAGGATGTCGAAACGCGGCGAACCCAGCGCCTGGCGCACGTCTTCCAGGTCGGCCACGGCATCCGTGGTGGTGTAGAAACGCACGTCCGCGTCTTTCGACAGCTGGTCGAGGCAGCGTTGCGTGTCATGACGGATGGCATCGGCCTGGAGCAGATGCGAATCATCGGCGCCACCCGGCTCGTCGCGACAACTCAGCGGATGCGATTCACCGGTGCCGCGCTGGTCGAGCAGCAGGATGTTGCGATGGGCGAGCAGGCCCTGCAAGGCTGGGGCTATCTGCGGATAGCTTTCCACCGCCGACTGTCCGGGGCCGCCGGCAAGGAACACCACCATGTCGTCGGCGGGTACCTGGGCCGAGCTGCGCAGCACGGCAAGGCGCAGCGGAATCTTGCGCCCTTCCGGATGCTCACGGTCTTCGGGCGCTTCAAACGGCGCACACCACGCTGCCGTGGACAGCCCCGAATGGGGTTGCGGCAGTTCGCAGGGTTTCAGTTCCAGCGAGCCAAGTTTCCAGACACGAGGCACCGCGGCATGTGGTGCGGCCGGCGCGTTCGAGGGCGGGTGCTGTCCGTGATGCAGGGTCTGCCGCAGGCCGAAGGCGGCGGCGAGGATCGCGATGACGATGGCGATCCGTGGAGCGCGTTTCATGCCGTCAGTCCTCCGGCGTGAAGATGGATTCGATGGGTAGCGTGAAAAGCTTCGCGATCTTGAAGGCCAGGGGCAGGCTGGGATCGTATTTTCCTGTCTCCACGGCATTCACCGTCTGCCGGGAGACATCGAGCTTTTCACCCAGGTCCGCCTGGGACCAGCCCAGGGCGGTTCGCAATTCACGGACGCGGTTGTTCATCGCAGGCGATAGTACAGACCGAGCACGCACTTCACGATGCCGAAGCAGCCGAACAGTACGGGCAGTACCCAGATCGCCACGGCCTCGGGTTTCGGCAGCGGCAGCACCTGTGCGTTCAGCAGCATGCCGTACGAGAAGTACCCGAAGGCACCGATGCCACCGCCGATGGCGATCGATTCGAGATCGATCCGCCGTTCGAATTCATCCTGATCGCGGATGACCCGTACCATGGCACGGATGATGAAGGCGACGGGAATCGTCGGCAGCAGGGTGACGACGGCACGCAGTGCCGTGCCTTCGAGGGTCTTCAGCCAGCTCACCGACAGGAAGATCAGCACCACGTACCCGAGCATCGACGGAATGAATTCCCGCAGGTAACGCTTGTGGACGGCACGCATCGCCATGTCAGTGGGCCTCGATGAAGTCGTTGAGCGCCTTTTCGAAGGCCTTCGGCTGGTCGAGCATCACGTAGTGGCGTGACGGTGCGATGGCGATGACCTTCGCATTCGGGGCGTTTGCCAGCAGCGACTGGTAATAGGCCACTTTCTGCGCTTCGGTGAGCTTCACCGGCCCCTGCGCGGCATCTGCCTCGCTGTAAGGGGCGATTTCCAGGATGGGTGCCGTGGCGCTCTTGAGGTCATCACGGTAATCGGCGCCGGCATCTTCCGCCGCGTAGCGAGCCACCGCCTTCTGGTCGCTGCGCCCGTTAAGCGGCGCCACCTTTTCGGCAATCTTCGGATCGAGCGTCCCGATCTTCTGCATGTACTGGAGCTGCTGTGCCTTGAAGACGTCCGGCGTGGCCGATTCGAACTGAGCCCGCATGCCCGCGGCAATCGCCGTGCGTTGCTCAGGACTGACGCGCTCCATGCCCGGGAACACCGGCAGGCCATCCACGGCCACCACGCCGCCGGTCAGATCCGGATGGCGACCTGCAAAACGCAGCGAAAGAGTGGCCCCGAGGCTATGGCCGACCAGTACCGGCTTGCCCAGGTGTTTCTCCTGAATGAGCTGCGCGAGCGAGGCGTCGGCGCGATCCATCCAGTTGCCGTCGGCGCTGGGTGCCGGCATGCCGTCGAAACCGGCCAGGGTTACGGCGTATACCGTGTTATGGCGGGACAGGTCGGCGATGGTGTCTTTCCATACCCAGGGGCCACCGGCCAGTCCGGGCACCAGGATGATGGTGCGGCCACCATGACCATGCTGTTCGACCTTGAGCGTGCCCACCTCGAAGGGTGCAGCAACGGAAGGCGCCGTGGCGGCGTGCAGGGTGGACGCGGCGCAGGCAGCCATCGCGAGCGCGGCGAGACGGAAGATGATGCGGTACGACATGGTGAAGCCCCTCCCCAGTGGCGTGGAGCGTGTCAAGCACGCTTGACACGCATCCTGAGCCCTTCCCCTCACCGTGTCAAGCACCCTTTACATGACCTGCCAACAGGCTAATTCGGCATCGCTAGGCGAATACGGCAGTGCATCCGAATTTTCACACACGCGCACATCGTCCTTCGTCAATGCTGTCCTCGACGGACACAGTTACCGCATGACGCGCTCCAACGCACGAGGCTTTGAGCAGGAGAGTCAACATGATCCGCCTCCGTCTGTTCGCCACTACCAGCGCCGTCGTGCTTGCCGCCATGGCGACAGGGCACACCTACGCCGCCACCGGTACCAATACGTTCAACGTGCTGATCACGATCACCTCGGCATGCAACATCACCACCACGGCGCCGACCAACGTGAACTTCGGCACGCAACCGTCCACGGCTACCAATGTGCCGAACCAGGGCGCACTTAACGTCAACTGCACGCCGCTGGCACCGTTCACCATTGCGCTGGACAACGGACTGAACGGAACCAACGTCAACACCCGCGCCATGAACAACGGAGCCACGCTGGTTCCGTACCAGTTGTACCAGACCGCCGTCATCAGCCCGACCACCGTGTGGGGCAGCACCACGGGCACCGGCGGCAACGTGTACTCGGGAATTGGCACAGGCCTGAGCGTGCCCATTCCGGTGTACGGAAATGTGCCCAGCACGAACTTTGCCACCGGTTCCTACAGCGACACCGTCACGGCCACCATCACGTACTGACTGCGACCCACGTTTCGAGGGAAGAAGGAGAGCCATCATGATCCGCATCCGCTCACTCATCGCCGCCAGCGCTACCGTGCTCGCCGTCGTTGCCACGCCTGGCGCCTTTGCCGCCACCGCCACCAATACGTTCAACGTACTGATCACCATTACATCGGCGTGCAACATCACCACTACCGCGCCCACCAACGTGAATTTCGGTACGCAACCGTCCACCGCCACCAACGTGCCCAACCAGGGCGCCCTGAACGTCAATTGCACGCCGCTGGCACCCTTTACCATTGCACTGGATAACGGCCTGAACGGTACCAACGTCAACAATCGCGCCATGAAGAACGGAACGACGCTGGTCCCCTATCAGCTGTATCAGACCGCTGTCATCAGTCCGAGCACGGTATGGGGCAGCACCACCGGTACCGGCGGCAATGTGTACTCCGGCATCGGTACCGGGCTGAGCGTCCCGATACCTGTCTACGGCAACGTGCCAAGCACGAACTTCGCCACCGGTTCGTATACCGACACCATCACCGCCACGATCACGTACTGACGGTGTTTCGGTGCTTTTCCCGGATGGGGTTGGCCGGGCTGCTGGCCGCCGCGATCCTGACTGCACCCACCACGTGGGCCAGCGGATTGCAGGTGTCGCCCATCGGCCTTCGCCTGGCTGCCGGCACACCTGCGGATGCGCTATGGCTCACCAACACCGGCAGCGAAATCCTTCACGCGCAAGTCCGCGTCTTCCGCTGGATACAGCAGGATGGCCAGGACATGTACGACGCGTCACGCGACCTGCTGGCCAGCCCGCCCATGGTGACCATCGCACCGGGCGGCAAGCAGATGGTGCGCGTCATACGTACGGGCGCGCCGCCCGACGGCGCGGAAACGGCCTATCGCGTCATCGTGGACGAATTGCCCAACGGCAAGCACGACGGACTGAACTTCGTGCTGCGCTATTCCGTACCGGTCTTTCTCGCGCCAAAGGGCGATCCTGCAGTCAAGGCGACGCTGCATACCGAATGGATCACGACGCCCTCCGGGCCCATGGTCCGGATTCGCAACGATGGCAATGGCCATGCGCAGATCGCGGAACTGTCCTTCACGGACGCCAGTGGCAAGCGAACCACGCTGGTGCGCGGCCTGGTCGGCTATGCGCTGCCCGGAAGCACCATGAGCTGGCCGACACCGAAGGAAACGCCACCAGCCACCGGGGTGCTGAAAGCAAGGGTGAACAGTGAACCGGTCGAATCGACCCTGGTCACTGGCGCGGGCGGCCGCTAGCCTCCTGGCGTTCGATGCTGCTGTCGTGCACGCCGTCGAAAACCATGGTCCCGCCGACGCGATTCCTCCGCCGACGGTGACCACCCGCGAACGCCTGGCCGGGGAAGACCTCTACCTGGAGGTCACCCTCAATGGCACGAGCACCGAACGTCTCGTGCATTTCATCATGCGCGACGACACCCTCTGCGTGCAGAACGCGGATCTGCTGGCCATCGGTTTCAAGCTGCCTGCCAGCGACGAGCTGCGTTGCCTG
The DNA here is from genome assembly GCF_023699965.1 of Luteibacter anthropi. Classification (NCBI taxonomy): domain Bacteria; kingdom Pseudomonadati; phylum Pseudomonadota; class Gammaproteobacteria; order Lysobacterales; family Rhodanobacteraceae; genus Luteibacter; species Luteibacter anthropi. The sequence goes on along the minus strand of NZ_CP077072.1, from coordinate 1,919,640 downwards.
CGCGATCTCAAAGGCGTTACGTACACCTACGATGCCAGCGAACAGGTCATCCATATCGAGGCCCCGCTCGACCAGCTCCACCTGCAACGCCAGGTGCTCAATACCGTGGAGCGTGCCTCGACACCGCCCACCAGCGGCACCGGCGTACTTCTCAACTACGACGTATATGCCTCGCGCGGCGGAGGGCTCGGCAACGTCAGCGCCTTCACGGAACTGCGCGGATTCAGCGACGGACTGGGCGTGCTCAGCTCCACCGCGCTGGCCCGACGCTACCAGTTGCAGGGAGAGGGCTGGCAAAGCCAGACGGTACGTCTGGATACGCAATGGCGGCTGTCATTCCCGCAGCACTCGCTTGCGCTGACCGTGGGAGACAACTTCACCGGCTATACGTCGTGGTCGCGCGCAACGCGTATCGGCGGCATATCGCTTGGCACGGACTTCTCGCAGCAGCCTTATCGCATCACCACGCCCCTGCCGCAGTTCTTCGGCGAAGCCACGGCTCCTTCATCGGTCGATCTGTATGTGGATGGTATCCGCCAGTACAGTGGCCGCGTGCCGGCGGGGCCGTTTCAGCTGACGGCGACGCCCGGCATCGACCAGGCCGGCCAGGCCCAGGTCGTGCTCACCGACGCGCTGGGCAGGACGAGCACGGTCACCTTTCCGTTCTATGCGGCGAGGCAGTTGTTGCGGCAGGGCATCGATGACTGGTCGGTCGATCTCGGCAAGGTACGCGAAAACTACGGCACGTCATCGTTCTCGTATGGCAGCGCGCTGATCGGCAGCGGCACGTGGCGGCACGGCATCACCGACCAGTTCACGCTGGAAGGACATGCCGAGGCGGGCGACGGACGTACCAGCGGGGGCGTGGGCGGGCTGTGGAACCCGTTCGGCGCAAGCATCTTCAATGGCTCGCTCGCCGGTTCGCGTGGTGGCGGCATGCAGTATGGGCTGGGCTATACGTGGGTGGGCAAGTTCATGAACGTTGCCGTGGACAGCCTGCGCAGCAACAGCAGCTACCGCGACGTGGCATCCAGTTACGGCTCGCCACCTCCGCGCGTGTCCGAGCGCGCCCTCGTGGGCTTCACGGTGCACGAGTCGAACTTCGGCGTGAACTACGTGCGGCTTCGTTACCCCGGGCAGCCCAACTCCCGTTATGGCGGATTGTTCGCCATGCGGACGCTCGGCCGCGGCATCTCGGTGAACCTCAACTACAACCAGAATCTCGACAGCGGCAGCGACCGCAGCCTCTTCGTGGGCGTCACCATCTCGCTGGACGATGGCCTCACCGCCAGCCTGGCCGGACAGAGGGACCACAACCAGACCTTCGCCATCGCCGACGTCAGCCGCCCCATCGACGGCGACGGCGGCTTTGGCTGGCATGTCCAGGGACGCAGCGGAGAAAACAGCGGTGGCCTGGCCGAAGCCGGCTGGCTTGGCGATCGCGGTCAGCTGACCGTGGGTGCGAACAACCTCGGGCCTTCGACGTATACGTATGCCGATGCCGTCGGCGCCGTGGTGCTGATGGGTGGTCATGCCTATGCATCCCGCCGCATCGACGACGCCTTCGCCCTGGTGAGTACCGACGGCACACCGGATGTACCTGTCACGCTCGAAAACCGCGCCATCGGACAGACCGACAGCCGCGGCACACTGCTGGTCGCCCGCCTCAACGCTTGGCAGGACAATCACCTGGGTATCGATCCCCTCGATCTGCCTGCGGACGCGCGTATCCAGCGCGTCGATGCGGTCGTCGCACCATCGGATCGATCGGGTGTACTGGTCCGCTTTCCGGTGAAGTATGTGCGAGCGGCGACGATCCTGCTCGTCGATGGCGCAGGCAAGCCGCTGAAGGTGGGCGGTACCGTGGATACCGGCGACGGTGGCGAGCCGGCCATCATCGGCTTCGACGGCATGGTCTACCTCGACCGCTTGCAGGCGGGCGACACCACGATCCACGTCCAGCCTCCCGAAGGGCCGCCATGCAGCGTCAGCTTCACCTATCCGGACAAGGCAACGGACCTGCCACAGCTGGGCCCCTTCACCTGCCGGAGCGATACGCCATGAAATGGCTTGCCGTGATCGCCCTGTTGCTGGCGGCCCTGTGCGTGGCTCCGCGAGCGGATGCCACCACGACGTGCAGTGTCACCAGCATCACGGGCGTGGCGTTCGGACCGGTCGACCCGACCGGCACCTTCGTGGATACGACGGCCACGCTCAACTACAGCTGCACATACACGGGCGCGCTGGGTGCGCTGTTCGGCAGCTTCGTCACTCTGTGCGGCAGCATCGGGCCTGACGATCTCGGCAATTTCTCGCCACGCACGATGATCGACCCGAGCGGCGATCGCATGCAGTACGGACTGTTCCAGGATGCAGGCCGAACGGTGGTCTGGGGCTCCCGCCTCAGCGGAAGCTATACCCCCGGTTCGTTCAACCTGCAGATCGGCCTGCTGAGCAATGGCGCCATAGTGAACGGAAGTACGACGATCTATGGTCGCGTACCTGCGTCACAATCCAACCTCTCGCCCGGCGCGTACGCCGCCACGCTTGCTGCCGCGAACAACCAGCTGACCTATAGCTATAACGAGGTATTGCTGAGCCTGGGCACCTTCCCGTCCAGTTGCACGGCGGGAGGTTCCGGCGGCCCTCTCCAGGCCACGATGCCGCAGATAAACGTATCGGCATCGGTGGCCGCCAAGTGCACGCTCGGCACCGCCACCAACATGCAGTTCGGCAATGTGTCGGGCCTGCTGAACACCACCAGCAATGCGACGACGCTGGTGCGCGTCACCTGCACCAATCGCGCAGCCTTTCAGGTGGGCCTGGACAACGGAATAAATGCATTGAGCGGACAGCGACGCATGTCGTCCGGTACGGGGTACGTCCTCTACGATTTGTACACCGATAACCTGGGGACGCAGCGATGGGGCAATACGCTCAACACCGACACGGCGGGCGGCACGGGATCCGGAGCACAGCAGACGTTGACGGTGTATGGCTTCGTCAGGACACAGTCTGCCGTGCAGGCGGGGATCTATAGCGACACGATTACGGTGACCGTGACGTACTGAGGGTGTCCGGGGTTGTGTCTCGCCCCGTAGGGACGATTCGCTTTCCGGCCTCGCGCCCGGCGGATCGCCCGGAGCGGAAGGGGTCCGGTGGGAAAGCCCATGGGGTGACGCTCCCTTGTAGGAGCGTGCTTGCGCGCGACCGGATGAATCGAAACGATGATGATGTTCGCGATAACCGGTCGCGCGCAGGCGCGCTCCTGCAAAAGCACGCCATCACGTCGGGAGAGGCCGGAAGACGAGCCCTCCCTACGATGCAAAAGCCCACCTGGTGAGCCATAAACACACGCGATTCTCCCGAACGCACCGACAGCAGCAACTACCTGGAGCGTCGAGAATCCCACACTTCCCACACAAAGGACGTGTCATGGATACCGCGCCACCACAAGCTCCCCCAGCCCTGATGCTCTCTACACAGCAGGAAGGCATCGATGCCGTCGCACGCATGGCATCCAGGCAACGCTGGATCGCTACCCAGCAGGCACTGATGCCATCGGTCGACGACATAGCGTCACAGCGGGATGTCGACGCCTTCCTTACGGCACTCGATGCCTACTGGATCGATTCCGTCCGCCTTGAGGCTGATCGCGATTCCATGCCACGCCAACAGGCATTGGCCTGGCAGCTGGCTGGGCTGGCCCGCGACATCGCGGCGCTGATGGCCCGGGACGGCAGCCTGGATGACACGGCGGCCACTGCTGCGCAAGCACTGGCTGCCAACCTTGAGCAGATTCCGGCAGGGCTGCACGCTAGTGAGCTGCTGGTCAACGGCGTGCCGCTCGCGGGCACGCTGGTCTTGCAGAACGACAACCAACCCGGCCAGGCCATCGTGCTGACCCTGGATGGTGGCTGGAAGGTCATCGGAAACCTCGATGCTTACTACCGCGAACTGGAGCACCGCATGCGTCACGCACTGACGCGACGATCCGACCTTCCTGCCATGGATCGCATGCAATCCGCTCTTGCCATGCAGCGATTCTCGGCAGGACTCCGCACCGTGGAAGGTTCACCGTGGCAAGCCATGGCCAAGCGAATCGTCGACCTGCAGAAGGAAAAGTTTCGGCAAGCCTGGTTCCAGTCGCAGGTCATGTCGCCTGACGCGTCACCCGGTTTCGCCATCATCGACCAGATGCGCGATACCCTGGAACTGGATGCCGTGATCGACATCGATGCCATGCTCGCCACCCGTGACGAGCGCCTCTATCTTGCCCACCAGGAAGATCGTCTGGCAGCCGTGCCTGCCCCGATGCGACAGGACTGGATTGCCGCTGCGCTGGCCTATCGTTCCGCGCATCGCGCAGCGGCTGGCATCCTTGCCGATCATGGCATCGCACCTCCCGTGGATGCATTGGCATTCGCTCTGCAGCGCAATGAACAGCAGCCCGCCATCGCGCTATACGATGCCTATCTGGAGAGCCTGCGTTCCGGCCGCGCCGGCGAGCTGCGCAAGCAGCTGACGACCGGCTTGAGCCATGCCTTGATGCGGATCAGGGCCGAAGACGCACGGCTCGGTTATGTCCTGTCGCACGAGCCGGCCACTTTTCGTGACGACCATTCCCAGCGCGGATATCAATGGGTCAAGGCGGTTCTCGATTCACCGGCGCCTGCAGGGCGTGCCAAGGTGGAGGGACACGAGATTGTCGCCAGCCAGGTTCTCCTTGCGGGCATTCCCGTGGAGGGCCTGATCGCCATCGGCGTGCGGCAGCCGCAAAGTGTTCCGACTGTGGTGCTGTACACACCGGATGCGCCCGACGGCAAGCACTTTCGCGAATTCGACGACTGGCAGGATGCCACGAACCGGTTCCTTCACCACCCCATGTTCCACGATTACCTCGCAGCACGCGTTCCGCAGCTTCCGGGGGACTTCGGGCAGCAGGCTTCCCTGCAGCGTGAAATCAAGGGTGACGTGCTCGACGCTCACTTCGATGACGCCCTCGCCGCGCTTTCGCAGTCTGCGCTGATCGGGGATAGCGCAATGCCATCGATGCTGACCGCGCCATTTCGACATGTGACGCCGCCATGGTATGCAACCGGTTCCGGCGAACCCGCTTCCCGGGGCAAGCGCGATCTGTTCACATGGTTGCTCCGTCCCTTTCGTCGCAAACCAAGATGGCCAAAGGTTATCGGTGGGAGCATGCCCGATGAAGCATGGGGAATCGTGCATCTACGAACGCAGGATCTCACTCCGGAGCCCTTCGAGCCCAGGTTCCTCGCTACCCGCGTGCGCAAGCAAGGCGAGCCGGATAGCCACGGACTGTACCGGATAGGCGGGCAGACCTATATCGATCATGACGGCCTGATGTACGGCGCCCGCTATGACGAACAGATGAGTACCGTTCGCCTGCGTCGCCCGGATGCCGCTCCCACGGCTTACGGCCCTCCCATCCAGCGAATCGGCACCAATCGCTGGACACATCACCGGACCGGCCTGCTTGGCGGAGGTGACAGGCCTCGTCCGGCATCACTCCCGCCCGCTAGAAATCCGGCCCCGCCGCAAAGAGGTATCCGTTACTTCCAGCGTCTCATCGGCGAACTTGAAGATGCCTTTCCGAATCCCGTACAGCGGGAAGCGGCTCTCGTCGATCTACGCCATCGCATCGGTAATCCCGGGTATGTCAGGACGCTTTCAATGGAGCATCAGCACCGTCTCGACTTCGCAGTGAATCACGCAGCGGACGTACACCCTCCCCGCTTGCCATCCACACCAGCCCCTGCTCCGCCAGGGTATCGGGTGCTGACCGACACCGAGATACCCGAACTGGCGTACACGCCCTGGCGATCCGAAGGACACCTCGTGCAAATACGAACCTTCGGTGGGCGGCCATCCACTTATCTGCGCATGGAGTCGGACATGGTATCTGTCACCCATCAAGGCATCACCATGCGCAGCACGACGACGCATCCTGTCTCACTGGATGTGCCTTCCTATTCCCTCCGGATCAGGCTTCGCGAGGCTTACGACGAGAGCATCCAGGCAGGGCAGGCGCGCTTTGATGTCTACCGCCATCTGCAGAATCCCGACGATCTTATCGTGCGGCCCCGGAGCGACCTACCGTTGCTCCTGCATAACACCGAGTACGCGGTCGCTCTCAGTCCGATGAATGACCTGCCCAGCTTGCACGAGCTTCTGGAATAACTTTTGCTGCCAGCTCCTGTAGGAGCGCGCCTCGCGCGCGACCGGCCGTTGCGATACCTCCGGTCGCTCGCAGGCGCGCTCCTACACCAGCTCTTCGGCTTCGAGTTCGCTTTTGAGGTAGGCGTAGTAGATCGGGCCGGCCACCAGGCCGGGGATGCCGAAAGCGGCCTCAAATACCAGCATGGCCACCAGCAGCTCCCAGGTGCGTGCGCGGATCTGGCCGCCCACGATGCGGGCATTGAGGAAGTATTCCAGCTTGTGCACCACCACCAGGAAACCCAGCGCTGCCACGCCCACCCACAGCGATACCGACAGCGCGGCCACGGTGATGAGGGTGTTGGAAATCAGGTTGCCGACCACGGGCAGCAGGCCCACCACGAAGGTGATGATCACCAGCGTCTTTGCCAGCGGGACATCGGCGCCCAGCAGCGGCAGCACTACCAGCAGGAACAGGGCCGCCAGCATCGTGTTGATCGCCGAGATCTTCAGCTGCGCGAAGATGATGTTGTGGAAGGCTTCGGCCAGGCGACGCACCCGCGTCGACAGTTCGAACGCCAGCGGGCGTGCAGGGCGGCCACCCGAGCCATGCGAGATCGCCACTATGGCGCCCAGCACCAGGCCGATCAGCACATGGGCGAACACTCTTGCCGCCGTCGTACCCACCAGTTGCAGGTCGCCCGAATGCTTGTGCGCCCAGTCCATGCCTTGCGAACGCATGTCGGCGAAGCTGTCGGGCAAGTTCGTGGTGATGAAGGCCGGCAGTTGCTCGTGCGCCTTGTTGAGCAGGGGCGACAGCTTGGTATCCCATAGCTGCTGCGGGTCACCCAGGTCGTGCCGGTAGAAGCCGAGGATGCCCACCACGATCAGCACGATGGCACCGACCACCACCACGGCCACCACCGCCACCGCGATGGTTCGCGCGCCTTCGCGCCCGGAGGTGATGCGCCGGATCAGCGGGGTCAGCGCCTCCACCACCTCGTACACCAGCAACCCCGCGAGCAGGGCAGAGACCAGGTGGATCATCAGGATGCCCCACAGCGCCAGCGCCGCCAGCAGGTAGCTGGCGATGCGCACGATGCGGGAATCGGTGGGAAGCTGGACCATGCCGGTACTCCTAGGGGTGGCGGGATTCCAGCAGGGAGGCGATGAATGTCAGATCAATCGCCCGGCTTCCAGCTCCGCCTTCAGGTAAGCATAGAAGATGGGGGCCGCCACGAGGCCCGGCAAGCCAAACGCCGCCTCGAAGACCAGCATCGCCACCAGCAGCTCCCAGGCCCTCGCCCGGATCTGCCCACCCACGATGCGGGCATTGAGGAAGTATTCGAGCTTGTGGATGAGAATGAGGAACGCCAGCGCCCCCAGGCCCACGTACAGGCCGACCGACAGGCCCACGATGGTGATGGCCGTGTTGGAGAACAGGTTGCCGATCACCGGTAGCAGGCCGACGATGAAGGTGATGACGATCAGCGTCTTGGTGAGCGGCAGGTGCACGCCGAACAGGGGCAGCACGCCGACGAGGAAGATGGCGGTGAAAGCCGTATTCACCAGCGAGATCTTGATCTGGGCGAACACGATGTTGTGGAAGGCATCGGCCAGCCGGGCGCAGCGCAGACTCAGTTCGGCAGCGAACGGCCCCATCTGGTGAGACGGTCGCGTGCGGCTCAGGGCCACGAAAGCACCCAGCACGAGGCCGATGACGATATGCACCAGCACGCGGGCCGCTTCCTTTCCGGCAAGCTGAAGCGTGACGGCGTGCGAGCGGGCCCAGTCCAGCGCCGTGACGCGCAGGTCGTCCACGCTGTCGGGCAGGCGATCGACCACGGCCTGCGGCAGCTGCTGCCGCGCGCGCTCCACCATCGGCATCAGCTTGTTCTGCCAGAGGTCTTCGGGGTTGCCGATCTCCATGCGGAAGAAGCTGATCGCGCCGAGGATGAGCAGGGTAATCACGCCCACCACCACCACGCCGATGATGGCCACGGCAAGCACGCGGGCACGATCGCCCGAGATGCGACGGCCCATCAGCGGCGCCAGGGACACCACCACTTCGTACACCAGCAGGCCGGCCATCAGGGCGGGCAGCAGGCGCAGGTAAAGAATCAGGAACAGGCCAAGACCTGCCATGAGGTAGCTGGCGATACGAGATGCCCTGATCCGGGATGAGACGGCGTCCATGAACGACCTCGTCGTGGATGAGGGCGAAGTCTGTCAGTACGGGGTGGCGTATACCAGAGCCCCGTCCGTCGTCACGCTGTCGTAAACTCCCCGGACAATCGCCGCCCCACGGGCGCGCAGCCTGTTTCACCAGGGGTTTTCCTTACCATGAAGAAGTTCGTCCCGACCGCGCTTGCCGCGGCCCTGCTGCTGACCGCCTGCGCTGGCGTGCAGAAACCTGTCGCTACCGCCGCTCCCGCGCCGCAGGCACCCGCCGCCGCACCGGCTCCGGGCGGCCCCGTCGCCGACGACAACCTGAATGCCGTGGCGTGGACACAGACGGCCAGCGAGCACGACTTCATCTACCTGCAGACGTTCCGCAACGCGCAAGAGAAATTGCTCAAAGCGAAGGAAGACACCCGCTGGGACGCCCTGCCGAAGGACGATCGCGAAGCCCACGCTTCGCTGAAGGGCCTGAAACCGGCCGTGGTGCTCGACATCGACGAGACCGTGCTCGACAACTCGCCTTACCAGGCCCGTCTGGTCCGTTCCGGTGGCGAGTTCAACGAGGCCGCCTGGGCCGAATGGTGCAAGGAAGCCATTGCACGCCCGCTGCCGGGCGCCGTGGAGTTCACGAAGTTTGCCGCCGACCACGGTATTGCCGTGATCTACATCTCCAACCGCGCGAAGGACCTCGACGAATCCACCCTCGCCAACCTGCGCTCGGCCGGCTTCCCCGTGGCAGGCAAGGAATCCTTCCTGGGCCTGGGCACCTTCGTCGAAGGCTGCGAGCAGGTGGGCAGCGAGAAGGGCTGCCGTCGCCAGCTGGTGGCGAAGAACTACCGCGTGCTGATGCAGTTCGGCGACCAGATCGCCGATTTCGCCAACATCCCGGGCAATACGGCCGAGGGTCGCACCAAGGCCATGGCCCCCTACACGGCCTGGATCGGCGAGCGCTGGTTCGTGCTGCCGAACCCCACTTACGGCGCGTGGGAGGCATCCCTGTTCGACAACGATTACACTCTGCCTCGCGAAGCGCGTCGGCAGAAGAAGATCGACGCGTTGAAAATCAAATAATTCAATAAGTTAGTCGACATTTGCTAAGGTATTGCTTTAGCAATGTCGTCCAACTATCATTTGAGGCGCCAAAACCCGTGGCGCTGAAAGCAATGCGGGCAAGGCCATTTCCCTTGCCGGCTTCGGGCCGGATAACCCCGTGAGGCCTCCTGGTCTCCGGGGTTTTTCTTTATGCGGCCCTTCATCCTGACCGGATTACCCTTGTGATCGGCGGGGCACCCCCGTACCCTCGCCTCCCCGCCGTTTACGGACGACGACCGATGCTCCGCTCCACGACCAAGGCCTGGTTACTGATCCCGGCTCTCGTTCTCCTGGCCGCCTGCGGCAAGGACAAGGAGCCACCGGGCACGCCGGGTGGCGGCTCACCGGAAGATGCCGTGCGCGCCTCGCTGGAGCTGATCCGCGACGGTCGCTTCGACATGTACTGGCAGCACGCGCTGCCACCCGCCGATTTCGCCACGCTGCGCGCCGACTGGACGCGCCGCGACAGCGCCCACGCACCAGTGGACCCGCAGGACAGCGCCCGCTTTGCGGCCATGGTGAAACGCTTCAGCGAGGCGGACGCCGAGAAGAAGCTGTTTGCCGATGTCCGCCCGACGCTGGTCCGCTTCGATCGCGACTACAAGGACCAGATGCCCCTGCTCTCCGGCGTGGGCCAGTCACTGGCGCTGACGGCCATCGACCAGGACAAGGATCTCTCGGTACCCCAGAAGCGCCAGCTGCGCGAAGCCGTGAACGCGATCATGCCCTGGACGCAGACGGTGGCCTGGAACGACCAGGCCAAGGCAAAGCAGGCCATCGCCATCGCCGTGGAGACGGTACGCAACGCGCACCTGTCCACGCCCGAGGCGCTGCATGCACTGGATTTCCAGCAGTCGATGGCAACGTATTCCACCGCGTGGCTGGGCCTGAAGAAACTGCTCGACGTCTACGGACTTTCCCTGGACAAGAGCTTCGACACGGCCAATATCGAGACGCTGGAAAACAGCGGCGCCTCGGCGCACGTGAAGATCACCTACACCGTGCTCGACAAACCCATCCAGACCGACACCACCCTGGTTTTGCTCGACGGCCGCTGGTATGACAGCGACCTCCTGCAGGACGTCCGCGCCGAGCATGCCCGGCTGAGCGCTCCCGCGCCGGCCGCCAGCTCGCCCGCCCCCGCCGGCACTGCCGCCGCGCCCGCTGCCCCCGTGGCAGACGCCCGCCCCCGCTAAGGCCGTACAATCCTGTGATGTCCGATATTCCGATGAGTGCGGATCCGCACGTCCAAGTCGCCCGTTCTCCCTGGTGGTTCAAGCTGCTGGGGCGCCTGCTCGAACCCTGGGTGAAGATCAAGCGCGAACCCGCCGAACCCGCCGCCCTGCTCCAGAGCGGTGCGGCCGTCTGCTATGCCATCGAGCGCGACGGCACTTCCGATGCGCTGATCCTCGAGCGCGCCTGCCGCGAGGCGGGCCTGCCCAGCCCCATGCAACTGCTCCAGCTGCCCGGCCGCCGCCGTCGCTCGGTGTTCTCGCTGAGCCGCCGCGAGGGCTGGCTGTTCGGGCGCACCGACACGCGCGGCCCCAAGGAGCCCATCGGCCAGCTGATCCAGGCACTGGAGGACGACCCCTCCCGCGATATCCAGGTGGTGCCGGTGTCCATCTACGTCGGCCGCGCACCCAACCGTGAAAGTGGCTGGTTCAGCGTGCTGTTCGCCGAAAACTGGCTGGTGGTCGGTCGCTTTCGCCGCATGCTGGCGCTGCTGCTCAATGGCCGCGATACCGTCGTGCAGTTCTCCGCGCCGGTGTCGCTGCGCACCGTGCTGTCGGAATCCAGCGGCCTCACGCGCGAGCGCCTCACCCGCAAGATCGCCCGCGTGCTGCGCACGCACTTCCGCCGCATCCGCGCGGCAGTGATCGGCCCCGACCTCTCGCATCGCCGCACCGTGGTCGATGCGGTGTTGAACGCCCAGCCGGTGCGCGATGCCATTGCGGCCGCGTCGAGCAAGGAGAACATCACGCTGGCGAAGGCCGAACGGCGCGCGCGTGATTTCGCCCTGGAAATCGCCGCCGACTATTCGCATCCGGTGGTACGCTCCACCTCGTTCGTGCTGTCCAATTTCTGGAACAAGCTCTACGACGGCATCGCCATGCATCACTTCGACAAGGCCCGCGCCGCCGCGCCGGGACACGAAGTGGTGTACGTGCCTAGCCATCGCAGCCATGCCGACTACCTGCTGCTGTCGTACCAGCTGCACCATTCGGGCATCGTGCCGCCGCATATCGCGGCCGGCGTCAACCTCAACCTGCCGCTGATCGGCCCCGTGCTACGTCGTGGCGGTGCGTTCTTCCTGCGTCGCAGCTTCAAGGGCAACGCGCTGTACTCGGTGGTATTCAACGAATATCTCGCGCAGCTGGTGGACCGCGGCGTGCCGCTGGAATACTTCATCGAAGGCGGCCGCTCGCGTACGGGCCGCCTGCTCACGCCGCGCGCTGGCATGCTGGCGATGACGGTACGCGCCTTCCTGCGCGCGCCGCGCCGCCCGGTGATGTTCCAGCCCGTGTACATCGGCTACGAAAAGCTGATGGAAGGCAAGTCGTACATCGGCGAGCTGTCGGGCAAGGCAAAGGAAAAGGAATCGCTGATCGGCCTGCTGCGTGGCCTGAAGGTGCTGCGCCAGCGCTACGGCCACGTCACCATCAACTTCGGCGAGCCGATCCTGCTTACCCCGATGCTGGACGACGCCTCGGCACAATGGCGCGAAACCACGGCCGACCCCGACATCAAGCCGGAGTGGCTGGGCCGCGTGGTGGACGACCTCGCCGAGCGCATCCAGATCAACATCAATCGCGCGGCCGACGTGAATCCCATCAACCTGCTCGCGCTGGCCCTGCTGGCCACGCCCAAGCACGCGATGGCCGAGAACGACCTGCTCGCACAGCTCGAACTCACCAAGGCGATGTTCCAGGAGCTGCCGTACTCCGACCGCGTCACGATCACGCCAATGAATCCGCAGGGCATCATCGCCTACGGCGAGCAGATGAACTGGATCCGCCGCGTGCGCCATCCGCTGGGCGACGTGCTCGTTACCGAGGGCGAGCAGGCGGTGCTGCTGTCCTACTTCCGCAACAACGTGCTGCACCTCAATGCGCCTGCTGCGTGGGTGGCGGCCTGCTTCCTCAACAACCGGCGCATGTCGCGCTCGTCCGTGGTGCGCCTGGGCAAGATCATCTACCCGTTCATCCAGGGCGAGCTGTTCCTGCCGTGGGATGCCGAAGGCTTTGCCAACCAGGTGCAGGAAACGATCGATTTCTTCGTGCGCCGTGGTCTCATCGAAGCGACCGGCGAAGGTCGTGTGCTGGAACGCGGACCCGGTCAGGACGACGGCGCCTACCAGCTGCGTGTGATCGCCCGCAGCATGTTGCAGGCCTTTGAGCGCTATTACATCGCCATTGCCGCTCTGGTGAAGAATGGCCCGCACACCATGTCGGCGGGTGAGCTGGAAAATGCCTGCACGCTCACGGCGCAGCGCCTCAGCCTGCTCAACGAACTGTCCGCACCGGAATTCTTCGACAAGGCGCTGTTCCGCGGCTTCATCCAGAAGCTGCGCGAGGCGAAGATCGTCTGGACCGACGAGCAGGGCAAGCTCGACTTCGCCGACGCCCTGGAAGACATGGTGCGCGATGCACGCGTCATCCTGGCTCGCGAAGTGCGCCATTCGATCCTGAAGATCACCCCGGGCGGTGATAACGACCGCGATCTCGATGCGCGGCCGCCGGACGATCCGCAGACATCGGGCACGGGTGATTCACTGCACGAACGGCACGTAGCGAACGAAAAGCATCGCCACCACACAGGCGAGTGATCAATCCTGCCTGCCATTGCCGGCATGTAGCCTGACAAATCGCCCGTGCTTCCCCTTCAAGGAAAGCGCGGGCGATTTCTCATGCGCGGACCGGAAACACCCTGCATGGCCCACATGCAGGCAAGCGTGACGCCGACGGAAACCCGCCCCGCATGACCTTAACGTGGCAGCCCCGCCACGCCGAGGACAGACCTCATGGACATGCCGCCGCCGCAGGCTCCGCCTGCCTCCGTTTCTTCCAGCCAGCAAGCCTTGCATGATGCGTCACAGCGACTAGCCGATGTGCAGCGCTGGCTTGCGGGGCAACAGGACGCGCTGCCCGATCCTTCGGCCCCCCACGCATCGCCGGATGACTTCCTGGCGGACATCGACGCCTTCTGGGCGGCCCTTGTACCTGGTGCCCCGGGCGAAGGTTTCATATCGCGCCGCGAGGCCTTCACACGCATGCTGATTCAGGCGTCACGCGATGTCGCGCGCCTCCAGGTGGAGAGCGGAGCACTCGATGAACAGGCGTTGCCGATCATCCAGGTCATCGCCCGGCCATCACCAACGGTACGTCCCTCGTATGTACGTGCCGGAGAAATCAAGGTAAACGATCTGCCGATCGCCGGCATGCTTGTCATCTGCGACGACCGGTTCCCTGGTGAAGTGCTGCTTTTCACCGTCAGCGCTGGTTGGGAGGCCTTTTCTTCGATAGATACCCTTCTGGCAGACGTCGAGTTCAGGCTCCGCCAGCACACTACGGATGACGGCGAAGCGGTAGGAACACCCTCCTTCCATCCCTACGAGGCCGGGCGTGCGCCGTTCGGTGCCGTCTCGGAACACCTGCTCAGCGATTTCCGCACTACATTGCATGACGCATGGGACGACCCGGACGGCATCGATGCCCTGTACAGGGCATCTGACCCGAGCAGGCTGCTCGACCCGCATGCCATGCTTGCCGCAACGTCGCATGATGCGCCAGCAGAAGCCACGAGGCTCCGACGTTCCCCGCCCCTCGTCGTCAACGGTGTCGCGGGGCGCGCCATCCGCACGGGAGCGAAACAGCTGCCTCCACTGGGCGGTCGTATCGCCCGCATACCCTTCAAGGTGCGTGCACGGCAGGCAGGTATCGATCTACCGGGGCGGACAACCGTTTCGCGAGGCACTACCGTGCTTCCGTCACCCGACACGCTCCTGTCACCGCGATACATCGCCCGTGATGTATCCGTCCCTGCCGGGGAGGTGCCCATGGAGGGCATCTATCTCATCGGCGGCCGCCGCTTCATCAGGCAAGGTGACAATCTCTACGGTGTTCGCTTCGATAGCGGCATGGGCGGATGGCGACTCGACCGGCCCGGTGCCCTGGACCCGCGCTATTCCGGCCCACTGGTCGAACGCCATGCCGACGGTCTGTGGCATTACCGGCGAACCGGCCTGACTGGTGGCAGCGGCCGTCCACAAGCCACGGCGCGGCGGCGCATCTCGGCGCCTGCTTCAGCAGCGTCCGAGGTGAACCAACTGACGGCAGAACAACTGCGTGTCCTTCAGGGCGAGCTGACGGATCGCCTCGGTCTCAACGACGGCATCGATCTGTATCAACGCGTGATGAGGCGCACGACCACGGGTGCCGAAACCACCCAGGTCACGGCACGCGAACAAGGGGTGTGGAACGAGGCAATGGTCATAGCGCGGACGGGCCGGCGACAGCCATCGCCGCCACCGGCACCAAGCCGGAACATATCACCCGAACTGGCCGACCTCTCCGCGGACGAGATCCACTGGATGCAGCGCCGGCTGATCCGCCGGCTCGATTTCGCCGACGGTACGCGGGCCTTCCATGAGATGGCTTACCGCAACGCAGGCGAAACGAGTATCCCGGCCATACCTTCCGAGCATGTCGGCCTGTGGAACGAACTACTCACCAACGTGCGAGGCCGCAGGTTGCAGATGATGCCGCCGTCGCCACCGACACCTCCTGCCACTCCAGCACCGGTGCGCCGGGTGAAATCCTTCGACACCGAGGACTTCACCAGCTACGAGCGGACCAAGCTTCGCAATCAGCTCAACAGGCGCCTGGGCCCGGAGCAAGGGGCACATGTGTACGGCGAGATGGCATTTCAGCAGACGGATCACATTCCTGCGCTTCCCGACGCACAACGCACTGCATGGGACGAGATCGTATCCACCATACGCAATCAACGGGGCCAGCCGAGGTCAAGGCAGACGATCGTGCCCGACCTGGCCGACCTGCGTCCTCAGGAACTCGCCAGCCTGCGCGACCTGCTGAAGGACAGGCTTGGTGAGCTCGACGGCGACATGGCCTACCGGAGCATGGCGCTTACACCATCACCGAACTCGCCCACGCCAGTGCTCACTGCCATACAGCGCAATGCGTGGGATGAAGCGCTTTCCGATGTACGTGCCAGACGTATCCGCCCCTACAACCCCACCCTCTCGCTTTCATCCGATCTGGCAGATCTGTCGATGCAGGAGCAGCGCATGCTGAGGACGGAACTGAAGCGACGCCTCAACTATTACCCCGGAGAGGCGCTGTACCAGGATATGGCTTACCTTCCCGCTGGTTCTCCCGTGCCATCGCCGGTATCTACGGACAAGCTCGCTACGTGGAACGATGCGCTCGCCGCCGTGCGCAGGCAACGGTATCTCCAGCCAACCGCCACAACGGCACGCCAGGCTCTCGACGACAACCTGTGGTTTGTACCCGAGGACGAGTGGCCCGATGTGGTCTATCACTACGCACCACGACAAACCCTTGAAACCGTCGGCGACTCGGCGATCGTCCTGAGCCAGTCCCAGCTCAGTCCGGGCGGTGCCAGCGGCATCCCCCTGTTTTCCGCTGCGCCCGAGACACCACTGAACCAGATCACCGCACTGGCCGATGGGTGGCTTCCGGCCCGCGCAAGAGCCCCGCAGGACACCATCGGCTCGATCACCGGGGCATGGGCGCGCATCGACCTGCGCGCCGCCCTGAAGGGTATCAACGGCGATGCACCATCGTTCGAGCTGTTCCGCCAGGGCGGCCCCGGAAGCCATGCCTTCATGCTGCGTCCCACGGCGCGCAATGCCCTGGCCGGCACGGCACGTCATCCTCTGTGGCTCTTCGAGCATGTCTCGGTGCACCTGCCCTCGCCCTGATCCAGCCCATGTTTCAACATCAAGGATGATTCACCGTGGATATGCTGCCCCCGCAAGCCCCGCCCGCTCACGTTTCGGTACGTCAACAGGCAAGCGTCGATGCGATCCGGCGTCTCAGCGATGCCCAGTCCTGGCTCGTCGATCAACACGATCAGCTACCCGACCCTCCCGTTGATGCAGGGTCGAAGGATGCCTACCTCGATCGCATCGATCAATTCTGGGACACACCTGTCCGGTGGATGACCGGCCAGCCGATGGCGACACGACGCGACGCCCTGGCAAGGCAGCTTGAGCAGGTGGCCCGCGACGATGCTGCCGTGCGCGTGGAAGATGGAACCCTGCCGACGGAAGCCGTCGATCTGCTGCGTTCGGCAACGATGGCAGGCATGAAGCCTGATGGCGATCCTGTGCACGCGTATGAGCTTCTCTTCGGCCGGGTCGCTTACGCGGGAGCACTCGTGCTCCGCGATGATCGCCATCCGGCGCTGGTGCTCCTGTTCACGACACAAGGCGGGTGGGAAGCCTTCGATTCACTGGATACCATGTATCGCGACACCGAACGACGCATGCGTCAGGTTCTCGCCAACGAAGGTATCCTGCCAGGCATAGGCACGCGCGAAATCGATGACGCCATCGACGATGCGTTCCTCGGCGTGCGCGCACTGGGAGGAAACGTTTTCGACGCCATCGCCGGACGACTTGTCGAACATCACCGGCAAAAGATCGACGAATCGTGGGATACCGCGCATGACCTCGACACGGTGTCACGCGCAGACCTTCTCCATGAGACCGGCGACCTGCATGCACTGGTGGATATCCACGGTATCGTTCTCCATCGCGATGCGGCCCTTCTGCGGCACCATCGCGACGACACGCTTAGCACCTACCCCGGGGACCTCGCCGATACATGGAGGGAGGCATCCGATGCCTATCTTGCGAGCCGGCGACGCAGTGCCCTCGTACAGGAGAGCCGGGACATCGCCACACCGCTGTCCCTTATCGAATTTGCGCGAAACGCACTGCATGAACGACTACGCGACCTGGGCGTGAACGAGGATCCGGAGCGTATTCGGGTAACGCGCGTTCCTTTGCCTGGCGCACCTTCCGAAGCCCTGTCCAACGCGGAAGGAGCAAAGGAAAAATCCGTAACCTCCCTTTTGCAACTGTCTTTCGACAACGCACCCGGACTGCCCATCGACGACCTGCAGATCCTCGACGACGACGGCGGAACGCACCCTCGTCTTACGCCGTCCGCCGTACGGCACGCTATCCGTGATATCGACCTTGGTCCACGATATCTCCGGCATATCGACGAGGTGCTGGGCGATACGCCCGTCGGGCGACAGCACCGCCAGCTGGCTTCCGACCTGTATCTGATGCGCATGCGCCTGGATGCCGCATCGGCAACATTGAAGCGCCACGATGCACTCCTTTCCGCATCGCGGCCGAGCATGGAAGCATCTGGCCTGCGCTGGGTGGATGTCGTCACCAGGCATCCGTCTGCACGGAGAAGGCCTCGCGTCGATGGGCGTGAGCTTACGGTGCAACAGCTGGTGTACCGGGGTACTGCGCTTCCTGGTGCACTCGTCATTGCACCGAAGTCCAGGCAAGCCGATTCAGGCCTCGTGCTCTACATGCCTGACGCGCCAGACGGAATCACCTTGCGCCAGTTCGCCAGCCGCGAAGAGATGATCGAGAATGTCCTGCACCAGCAGCGTTTCGAACCGTATCTTCTTGAACGCCTGCCCGCTTCATTTGCCACATATGGCCCTGACGGAACACCGCATTTCGCGGTATCCCACCCATCACGGACCTGGCAATGGGCGACCGGTGGCACGGGCCACGCCTTCTGCACCCTGCTGGAAGAGGCATTCACATATCGCGACATCACCGATGACCTGACCGATGCGTCCTACGATACGGCCGTTGAACTCACACGCCTCAATACCAGGCATCTGACACGAAGCACCACGCAGGCCGACCTGGGTACGGTCGCATGGTTACTCTCGCCGTTTGGCGCATCCGGCGAGCGCACCGTGCAAATCGGACTGGCCACGATCCAGTCGATACCGCATCTCGCGCAGACATCCTGGCGGGCCTACGACGGGATCAAGGCTGGCGACTACACGCAGTCGTTCCTCGACACCGTGGAAGGCTACGTGGCTGCGCTGAACGTGGTTCCGTTTCGCGGCGCTTTTTCGCGCGACATCGCCGGAAAGTACCTGCGAACGCGAGCCGGGTCGCAAGGCCGCGGCACAGCACTACGGATGGAGCACCTCCCAGGTGGTGGCAGGTCATTACTCACACCTCCCCGCGTGACAGGTACCGGAAGACGACCCGCGCACGCTGCACACCTTGACGGTAGTGACTCCCTTCGCCTCCGGCAGGTGCCGGAGGGCGAATGGCCCGAGACAGCCTATTACTACGCCACGCCGGCCGAGCTTCGCGAGGCGCATCGCACCGGCGTTCTCGTGCTGCCACAGCAGCGACTGGCCCGGGACGGAGTACAGGGCATTCCGCTCCTGACCCTGCCACCCTGGACCCCGTTGCCAGGAACGACAGGTATCGCCGGACCATGGCTTCCGCGCACACCTGCCGGATCGACCCTCACGCCGGCCCAGGCGGGCGGCGCGTGGGTACGCATCGAGTTGAGGAAGGCGCTGCATTCAGGACATCTATCCGACAGGCGTCTCACCGTCTACACATCACCCACAGGGCCCTCCTCATCCCTCGTCGTTCGCCCGGAAGCTGGGCCGGCATCGGCCGCCGGCGCGCCAGCGCTGACCCTATTGGATCATTTCTCCGTACACGCGCTGTCGCCGCTGTAAAAACCAGGGAAACACGCTACGCGATGCGGATCGCATGACCTACAGGCGCGTGACATACCCACCGGCAAGACGAAAAAAGTCTGGCGTCTAGACTCAGATAGCAGGAGCCAAACGCACTCAAAGGCCTGTAATGAACCGCATGGAGAATGCCACATGGATATGGCGCCACCACAGGCACCGCCACCGATCGTCCGGTCCAGTCACCAGGAAATCATCGATACGATCGGCCGGCTGGCTGGTCTGCACGAGTGGATCGCTGCGCAGCAGGCGCAGATGCCACTGCCCACGGATAGCGAGAGCAAGGCATCGTATCTCGCACGGCTCGACACGTTCTGGAGCGAACGGCCCACCAACAGGGAAGATGCTTCGCAGACATCTCGTTCAGATGCATTCGAACTGCATCTGAGTCGGGGCATGCGGGATGCCGCCACTCTCGGGCGGCTCGATGGAGAAACCAGCCAGGTACCCGGAAGCTTTCTCGTGTCATTAGTGCAGCAGTCAGACACAACACTGCCTGCGGATGTGCAAGTACACGAACTCATGTTCGGCGAACATCCGTACGCTGGCGCGATCGTCATCACGCGTACAAGTAAGGCAAGTCCACTGTACGCATTCACTCCCGATCGCGGGTGGGAAGCCTTCGTCAGCCAGCAGAATCTGTTCAATGTCATCGAGCACAGGGCACGACAACGCGCCGCGGCGGGGCTGAATCAGCCCGGCCTGGAAGACGATGATTTCGAGAAGCTGATCGCGACCCGTGGATTCGTTTCGCTGCGCCTCGCGGGAACACATCCTTCGGAAAGCCTTGTCGACCGGATACGTGCATTGCAGAGGGCACGCGCCGAAACAGCGTGGAATGACGATCCAGGGAAACGAATCGATGGGATGATCGACGCGCTGGACATGCATCGCTACTTCGATGTCGGCGCTATTTTTCTTGAGCGTGAATTCCGCCAGCAAGAGGCCATAACCATAAAGCGCCTCGCCGAGGTTCCCGCAGATATCGCCAGCCAATGGCGCGATAGTCGTGACATCTACAAGATGGAATGGATTCACGCCCTGGAGACACGGACCAGCCAGGGCCTGTCCGGCCCCCTGTCGCTTGCGGCCTATGCAAGCGATGCCTTGAAGGCAAGGCTGCATGGCCTTGGCATTAACGATGATCCCGCCACCATCGTCGTCGAGCTCAAAGGCACGGAAGTGCCCGGCTCCGCAGGCGATCTTCTCACCGATACACAGGACCCCCCGCTGCAACGACTTACGCTGATCGAACTGGCCTGCGCCAATGTCGGCTTTCTCGACTTCCGCAGTGCCCGCGTAACGACCGCAGAAGGCCGGCCCTTGGGAGCACGGCTTGCCTATCGCCAGCTCCGCGACCTCATCCGGCAGCTGGACGTAGGCCGGAGTTATCACCGTTATCTGCTACAGCAACTTCGCGAGTCGGCACCGGGGCATCTTTTTCGCGCCATCGCCACGCGCCTGCAACAGGCGCGCCTGCGTTTCGAAGCGGCCGATGCACGCCTGTCCTACTACCGCGACGCCGAGCCGCGCAGCTACATCTTCGACCGCGAGGATCGTGGTGACGCCTGGGTACGCAGTGTTCTCAGCAGCCCCGGCGCACAAGGACGCCAACCAGTGGACGGCCACGACATCGGCGTCCACCAGCTCACCTACAAGGGCATTCCGCTGGAAGATATCCTGATCATCAGTGCGGGAGACGGCCGGAGTGCACCGCGGATCGTCGCCTATACGCCGGATGCTCCCGACGGGCAGGCCATCCGTGAGTTCACCGACCGTGCGGACATGGCCAGCCGTTTTCTGTACGAACCGGCCTTCGAGGGCTATCTGCTCGACCGCCTGCCGGTGGAGTTCACCGATGCTTCCTCAGGAAGTCGTCACTTCCGGCGATCCGCCGCGAACCGACAAGCCGCATGGGCACTCGGGCAGGCACCCGGAGGCGGAGCACGCACACTGACCGATGAAGCCTTTTCCGAAAGCCTCGTCACCACGAACGTTTTTGACGTGCTGTACGACACGACGGTGTCCCGCCTCGCGCGTGATGCCACTGCGATGACGCGAACGACCGGAGAAGCCGACCTGCAGGCTACTGCCGGGCTTCTTGGGCTGGCCGCCAGCGGTACCGCGGCACCTGCCGATGCGCTCGCTGGCACGGTCTCGGCGCTATCCCGGGGGTTGCAGGCCCTGTGGCGCACGTATGACGACATAAAAACCGGCGATATGTCCGCAGCCTTCGTCGCAGGTACGGAAGCCTACACGGCCTCGTTGGCCATCGTCGGATTACGCGCGTTGCGCCCCACGATGATTTCGAAACCCACCATCAGGCCGTCGCTTTCCCATACCCGGCTGGTCCAGGCCGGAGGCGTGCTTCGCCATCCACAGGCACGCCTCGATCCGCGATATCGTGCCTCCGTCGACATCGGCGGCACCACCGCCGATGTACGGGGCATCCGAAGCGTGCATGGACGCGATTACGTCCAGCAGGACGGTGCCGTCTACGAAGTGCGATACGACGCCAGCTATCGCTCCTGGCGCCTCACCCGATCCGGCGGTCCGGATGCATCGTTCACCGGCCCGCAGATCGAACGTATCGGGAATCGCTGGCATATGCATGCGGGAGGTGGCTTACGTGGTGGTTCTCCGGCACCGGAAACGGCAGGAGATCGCTGGGTCAGCCGGACCGACCTCCTGCCGTTGTCGCCTTTCCAGCAAGAAGTCTTCATGGAAACACTCTGGACCCGCATGTCCAGCCATGCGGAGGCCAGCCGTATCTACTGGGATGTCGTGGGCAGCACGGGCCGGGCAATCCGTGTTACGTCGCGGCAGTGGGAGGTCTGGGGACAATCGCTCGATGCAGCCCGCCAGGCCCCCTACGCCAGACCACCACATACGCCGCCCGTACTTTCCCGGCTTGCAGCGGAACAGGGTAACCGACGGGTACTGGCCCCCTCGGAATGGCCAGCTACCGTCTGGTACTACCCGGTGGAACCGTTGCCGACGTATCCAGGGCAACGCGTGATGTTCATGCCGCAACCGGAGCTCACGCCTACCGGGTTGCGCGGATTGCGCACATCTTCCCAGAACCCCGTGTTCGCCGGAGCCCATGCGGAATCCCAGCCACGCCATGGCTATATCGGCATCCATCTATCACTCATCAGGGACCAGGCCGCCGGGCAGCCACGGATACGCGTGATCCAGGAACGGCATGGCACGGAGGTCAATTACATCGTGCAGCCGGCCACCGACGGCCATGTCCCCGTCATGGTACTCAGGCCCGGCGAGTTCAGCCTTCCCGCCGAAACAGGCCCACGCTGAAGGCAAGGAACGACCGGGTGCGCCATGCATCCGGCATGACATCAAGGAAATTCCATGGATATGACACCACCCTCTTCCCCGCCTGTGCATGCGGGAACCACGGAAGCGGAGACGACGAACGCCGCGTTCACGCGACT
This sequence comes from Luteibacter anthropi, assembly GCF_023699965.1. Lineage (NCBI taxonomy): Bacteria > Pseudomonadati > Pseudomonadota > Gammaproteobacteria > Lysobacterales > Rhodanobacteraceae > Luteibacter > Luteibacter anthropi. The sequence continues at coordinate 1,896,925 of NZ_CP077072.1, read as the reverse complement.
TGTTGCGGTACGACAGTGGCTGGAACAGTGCGAGGCACGCATGCCAGCGCCTGTTTCACCGCAATCGCTGTCGACGATCGATCAGCACCTCGCCCTGGTCGGGGCGTTCTGGCATGGTCTCGATGACGTATCCGGCCTGACACGACGCCAGACCCTGGCAAACCACCTGGCGCAGGCCATGCGCGATGAAGGGGTGATCCGTGCCACCGATGGCACACTCGACGAGCGCGCCACGTCCACCATCAACCGGCTGCTCGCGAAACGCGATGAAACGGCGGCGGCCAGCATCAACGCCAGCGAAATCATGCTCGGCCCCTTTGCTTATGCAGGCGGCCTCATCGTCCAGGGCACACAGGACTCCGATCCCGCCCTCGTGTTTCTTCCCGACCGGGGCTGGGAGTCCTTCCGCGACATGGACAGCCTCAGGGAATACCTCCGGCAACGCCTGCTGCCCCATAGGGAAACGACCGTATTGCCCGGGCTGACGTCCGATGATCATGCCCAGGCAGCCATCGACGGCGATATCCGGGAGCGGCCGATCACCGGCGATGTATTCCTCGCACTGGCAGACCGCATCGTCAGTGCCCAGGCCGAGAAGATCGCGCAAGCCTGGGACGATTACACCCTTGATCGCGACGACCCGGATGCATCGATCAGGTTTCTCGACGATATCCGTGACCATCAGCGGATGAGCAGCCAGTTCGATATCTCCGCCATGCTTGACTTGCGTGAGGCGCAGCTCGTGGAGCGCGTCAGGAACGAACGCCTGGCCGGTCTTCCCGCCAACGTTCGAAAAGACTGGAAGAAAGCGCGTCGTTCCTATAACAGCGCACTGACCGATGTGGTGACGTTGCGGCAGGCCGTGGGACTGACCGAACCGGAGTCGCTGTACGAATACGCTTCCCGCCGGCTGGCGGAACAGCTCAAGGCACACGGCGTGACGACGGATCCTCGTGACATACGGGTGCAGGTCACTCCGCCGCCAGATCCGTCATCGCCTCTTGAACTCGCCGACCGGCTGATCAATAGACCAGCGAAGCGGGTCATGCCACTGATTGACCTCGCCATGCATGGCATCGGGCAGCATGATCTCGACCACTACATCGCCCAGGACGCCGATGGCCACACGCTTGCATCATTGCAGGGCGCCGGCGCCGTTCGCGCCATTGTCAGGAATGCCCGGGTGTCCGAAAGCTACCAGGCGTATCTGGACGCACTCTTCACCACCGGCACCAAGGGTGCCGCGGCACGGGCACTGGCCAGGCACCTGCAAACGGCGCGCATGCGGTTCGAAGCCGAGGAGGCGAGGCTTTCCTACTATCTGTCCGACGAACAGGCATCCCTGGCGGACGACCGCGAAGAACAGGGATACCGATGGATCGACGCGCTGCTTCGTGCTCCCGTCGCCAGCCAGCGCGAGAAAGTAAGCCGCCATGACATCGTGGTCAGCCAGATGACCTACAAAGGTGCACCACTGACCGATGTGCTGGTGATGGGAACGCGTGCCGTGGCCAGCGCATCACGCATCGTCATCTATTCGCCCGGCGCGCCGGATGGACGAACCTTCAGGGAATTCGCCAGCCGCCAGGAGGCCGCACGGGAATTCTTCTATCACCCCGCGTTTCGCGAATATCTGCTCGACCGGCTGCCGGCCGAATTTGCACGGACCAATCCGGCAGGGGGAACCCGGGAATTTCGCGGCAACCAGCGCGCCCACTGGGTGCTTGGTGCAGACCGCGCCGCTTCCTACACGCTCACGGAGGAGCCATTCACAGAAAAGGAAATCACCAGCAATTTCCTCGATGCGATGTACGACGCCGCGGTGGGATTGCGCAAGCGTAACGTGCGCTTCGTCACGCGAGACCAGGACACCGCCGACCGCGATGCCATCCTCGGTCATCCCCTGCTCGATGCGCCGGTCGGTCCGGAAGCACGCTTCATTGCCTCGGCACTGATCGAGATTCCGACCAGCGCCATCCGTACTCTCCAGGCATCGTGGCGTTTCTACGATCAGGTCAAGGCCGCCGACTATCGCGAAGCGCTTGTCACCTTCGCCGAAGGCTATACCAGTGCGCTCAACATCGTGGTGCCTCCGGCACTTGGCCAGGTCGCGCGGACACCGCTGGTGCGCGCACATGCCGGCTCCCGCACCTTGCGCCCCGCGCAGACATCGATACCGGCGGGCGGCCCTGCCTTCGAAGCCGGGTATGTCGCCGAAGGGGTATCCGTGCAGGGCAACGCCGATGCCTTCGGCATCCGGCGTATCCGGGGGCGCAACTACGTCGAACAGGATGGCCGGATGTATCCGGTCCGGCATGACGACACCTACGGATACTGGCGACTGGAAAAGCCCCAGGGATCGCTCGATGCCAGCTTCAGTGGCCCCGCCATCGAACGGGTGGGCGAGCGCTGGGAGTACGCCCGGCAGGTCGGCCTGCATGGCGGCATGCGGCGCGCCCTGCGCGACCGGTTCCGTCGCGTGATGCACCTGGATGACCCCGCGCCGGCCGCGCAGGCACCCGCGGCACCGCTTCCCGAACCCGTTCCGATGGAAGCGGACTGGCACTGGTTCCCACCCGAAGCGGAGCACCTGCGGCCGCAGGTCATGGCGGCACTGGCCGACAACCCCGGGGGCCACGCGCTGGTGCGGAACGACGGGCGTCGCTTCCACATTGCCGTCAATGCGACCAGTGCCCACATTACCCGGGACGGCCTCTCCGCCGAACTTTCCGCGCTCAGCATTCATCAACGGCGTATGTTCATGCATGAACTGGATGCCCGGTTTCCCCTGGCCACTGAACGTGCCCAGGTGATGAACGAGCTAGGCCTGGCCAGGGATGGACGCAGGGTTCCCTCGCCGCCCCGCTCGCCGGAACGTGTGCCTTATCGCGGCGACGACGGCCAGGTACCCGTCGTATCGTCCACCACCGCCGACGATCTCGGCGAGGCCGCCGGCGGACCGCTCGATCTGCCGGAGCTCCCCTCGCTCACCGCTGCCCAGCGTGAGCGCTGGCAGGAGGCACTGCGGGTGGCGCGCGAGCACCCGCGCCTTCCGCCCCGTGTCCCCGAGGCAGCGCCCCTGGCGCCGGGCGAGCGCCTCGCCCCGATTGCCAGGGACCAGTGGCCCGACCGGATCTGGTTCTATACCGACCACCTCCCCCGTTTCGGGCGCGCCGACCAGGGCATGGAATTCTCCCCACGCCAGGCACGACGAAACCCGCAGTCGCAGACCCGCTTCCGGGTCACCACCCTTCCGCCGACCACCGAAGCCGACATCCTGGATGACGTGCTGGGCATCCCACAGTGGCGACGCGGCACCGCGGACACGGGTTATGGTTACTGGGTGGAAATCGATACTCGGGCGCTGCGCGAGCAGCAGGTAGCCAACGGCTCTCCCGCCTACGACCTCTATCCCTCCGCCGTAGGCCACGGCGGCCACCGCCTCAGCCTGCGCTCCTGGTTCCACCACCTGAGGCTTCCACCCGGCAGCTACCGCACGGGACGTCGCCCGGACTGAGTCCCGCGTACCGCGCTCGCCTCCCAAGGGGCGGGCGCGGTACCATCCGACGCATGGACCAGCAGAAAACCACCCACTTCGGCTTCCGCGACGTGCCCGTGGCCGACAAGCAGAAACTTGTCGGCCAGGTGTTCACGTCCGTGGCGGGCAACTACGACCTGATGAACGACCTGATGTCGTTCGGCGTCCACCGTCTGTGGAAGCGCCATTTCGTGGCCGTCAGCGGTGTGCGCCGGGGTGACCGGGTGCTCGATCTCGCCGGTGGCACGGGCGACATCGCCGCACTGCTGAAGCCCGTGGTGGGCGACGAAGGCGAAGTCGTGGTCGGCGACATCAACGCCGCCATGCTGGGCGTCGGTCGCGACAGGCTCACCGATCGCGGCCTGGTGGCCGGCCTGCGTTGGGCACAGATGAATGCCGAAGCGCTGCCCTTCCCCGACAACAGCTTCGATGCCGTGACCATCGCCTTCGGCCTGCGCAACGTCACCGACAAGGACAAGGCGCTGGCCGACATGCAGCGCATCCTGAAGCCCGGTGGCCGCCTGCTGGTGCTCGAATTCTCGAAGGTCCGCAGCCCCTTGCTGTCGAAGCTCTACGACGTGCACTCGTTCCACGTGCTGCCGCGCCTGGGCCGCCTGTTCGCCAACGACGGCGACAGTTATCGTTATCTTGCCGAATCCATCCGCAAGCATCCCGACCAGGACACCCTGAAGGGCATGATGCTCAATGCGGGTTTCGGTCACGTCGAAGTGCGCAACCTGACCAACGGCATCGTCGCCATCCATCGCGGCTACAAGCTCTGACATCGAGCCCGCGCCGCGGGCTACACGAACCCGGGAATACCATCTTCCACGATGCAAGGGTTCGCCTGCATATGACGCACCAGGCGGCTGCCTACCATCCATGACACCACCAACGTCATGGATGCGTCATGGACAGTTCTCCGCCGCCCTCTCCCCCTGCGATAATCCAGCCCGCAGCCCGCGATATCACCGATGCCTATCAGCGCATGGGCGCGGTGCAAACCTGGCTCGCGCGCCAGCAGGCACAGCTTCCAGCGGGAATTCGCGCACTTGACCCGGGTTTACGACAGGGCCTCCTCGATGCGCTGGATGCGTTCTGGCAAGCACCGGCCGAGGGTACGTCGATTGCCCCACGACTCTCTGTGCTTGCCGACCACCTCGCGCTCGTCTTGCGTGAAGATGCCCTGCTGCGCGAGCGCGACGGCACGATGGATACCACAGCTGCGGCCATCGCCCGGCGCGTCGCCGCGACACGCGTTTCCACCGGGCAGTCCTCGCTCGTACTGAGTGAACTCACCGTCGGAGGCACCGCCTATGCCGGCGCACTGGTTGCCGAGGACCACGATGTTCCCGGCGTCGCACTGCTGTTCACCGCCGACCATGGCTGGGAGGTCTTCGCCCGCCTTTCCGACGTGCACGCGGAAATCGAACGGCGCATCAGGAGGCACCTCGCGCATAACTCCGATTTGCCGGGAATGGTCCGCCGCCCTCTGCTCGATGCACTGAACACTTCATTCGTCGGTACGCGGCAGGTTACTTCCGACATCTTCCACACCATGGCAACGCGTATTGCCACCGTGCAGAAGGACAAAGTACGCGAAGCGTGGATGGATCATCACGCCGCCACGCACGATCCGAACCGGGATCAGGTTCTCGTGGACCAGGTCAACGACGCATTGCAGCTGGTTCATCACCTCGATATCGAGGCGATACTGGCAACTCGTGAAGCCTCGCTGGTAGAAGCGATCCAGGCCGAACGGCTGGCGCAGGTTCCCGAGCATGTCCGCAAAGACTGGGAGGATGCCTTCGAAAATCACTTGTCTGTCGCCACGCAGGCCCGCGAAGAAACAGGCATCGCACCGTTCGAAACCCTGGCCGGCTATGCCTCGGCTCGCCTGCGTAACCGGTTGATCGCTCTCGGGGTGACGACGTCGCCGGAAGACATCATGGTCCGCATCGATCGGTCAACCGACCCCACAGCACGCGTGGAATCCCTGCAATCGCTGTTCGAAGGGCCATCCCCCGCACGCATCAGGCTGATCGATCTGGCTTTCCAGAACGTCGCCTCGGTCGACTTCACGCAACTGCATGCCGAAGATGCGACAGGCCAGCCCATTACCGCACTAGACGACAGCAGCATCCGTCGCCTGGCCCGAGCGCTCGATCTTGCCAACAGCTACACCCGGTACCTCACCCTGCACTTCCGGGAAAGCGATGAAGCCAGGCAACGCCGTGACACGGCCATCCTGGAACAGCAGGTGACCATGCAACTTGAGGCGAACGACGCGAGGCTTGCGTATTACCTGCCTCATGAACCCCAGTCCTTCCGCTTCGACCAGAACGAGCGGGGATTCCGCTGGATCCAGGCCATCCTCGACGCACCGTCACCACGGAACAGGCGCCAGGTCGAAGGACATGATGTGGTCGTCCGGCATGTGACGTATCGCGGTGTAGCCCTGAAAGATGTGCTGGAGATCGGCGTACGCTCCGCGGGCAGCGTACCCACCATCATTCTCTATACGCCCGGTGCACCGGATGGCCTGACGTTTCGCGAATTCGACGACAGGCAGGAAGCGGGTAAGCGATTCCTCTATCACCCGGCCTTCCGTGATTACCTCCTGGACAGGCTTCCCATGGCATTTACCGCCATGACGCCTGACGGCCTTGGGCGGCGCTTCGATGTCGATCGGCGGGAGTGGATTTTCGGAGGGTCTGCCGACGCGGGTTATACGCCCACCGGTGAACCTTTTGGCCAGCAGGATATCCCCGGAGACTTCTTCGATGCCTCCTACGAGGCAGCTATCGCACAAGGTTTCCACGACACGACCACCTATACGCGAAGCGCTGCGCAAGCCGACTGGCATTTCCTTCTTGTACGACCGCAGGAAATTGCCTGGAACAACCTTATCAGCCAGGCCATCCGCGGCGCCTTTACCGCACCCTTCCACGCAGCCCGGGCGTCATGGCGCCTCTACGATGCACTCAAGGCGGGCGATCATGCACAGGCCTTCGTCGACTTCACCGATGCCTACACGCAGGCGCTATCGCTGCTTCCCTACTACGCCATCGGGCGTACGACAGGTGCAGGAGTTTTCATGCCTCGCCCAGGCATGCCATTACTGTCGCGCTCGGGCAACAAGCTCGTATCCGGACCCGTCCAAGCAATGGTTGCCCCCTCGCTGGATGCGAGCTATATCGCAAAACAGGTGAAAAAGTCGGGCCGACCCAATCGATACGGCCTGTACGACATCGACGGACATGCGTATCTGGAGCACCAGGGCAAGCTGTACGGTGCCCGCTACGACAGCGCGTTCGAAACGGTCAGGCTTCACCGGCCCGGTGACTTACCAAGTGCCATCGGTCCTTCGGTACGGAAGACCATGCATGACACCTGGGCCCCACATCGTGTCGGGCTTCTCGGCGGCACAGGGCGAGGCACGCGAAGCAGCTCCTTACTGTCGGTCACAGACCGGCAGGCAGCGATCCTCGATGATCTCAACTATGCCGAACGCATCCTGTTCCGCCTGCGCATGGATCAGGAGCTCCGTGCACGCATTCCTAACGACGTCGTCCGCCAGGACATGTGGCGGGAGATCGAAAACGGCGTGATGCTCGGTCGCCCCGCGCGGCTATCGCCGGAGCACGCGCAGGCATGGATCGATGCCGCCGATGCCGCCGTCGCCAACGTCCGTCGTTTCCGGGAGTCCGCGCCAGCGTCCGGCAGCCCCATGCCATTGAACATGTCTGTCGCGCTGCCCGATACGCAAGTGATGCCTGTGATACCCGCGCCTCAAGGCTATCGCGTGGTGGCGCCCGAAGCCCTGCCACAGTCGCTGTACTTCTACGATGTGGGTCCGTACGCCGGTAGTTCCTTTCAAAGGAACATGAGTCGTCATCATGCTGGCACGACATACTCCAACATGTCGGCAACATTTCGCCAGCAGGTGCTGGGGGAAAACCTCCGTGGGGTCCGGCTGACCACTCAGCCACCGGGCTCGCCAGGTATTCCACAGATAACCGGCATCTCACGCGTGCATGCCGCGTTTACCGTGCAGCTTGACATGCGCCGCATCGCCGCGCGCGACATGATGGGGCCACGGCCACGGCTTCAACTTCTCGAAGTCGGCGACACCGGTGGACAGCAGTTCGTACTCAGATCCACATCGGGATTGGATATCGAGCTGCAGGGTGGCGACTTCGCACCTCCGGTCCGCAGCCGGCAATGGCCCCGCGCACAGCCGTAAGACCCCAGATCGCTGGTCCTCATCCCAGGACAATGACTGAAAACCGTATCGATAAGGACATCATGGACACCTTGCCACCACCCCCACCTCCTTCCATTGTCTCAAGCACGCAACAGGAAGCCATCGATGCGTATGGACGCATCGCCAGCCTGGGCCATTGGCTCACGGAGCAGCAGCAGCTGATGCCTTCACTACCCGATGCACCTACCCAGGCCGACCGGGACGCCTTCGATGCCGCGCTACATGCCTACTGGAACACCAGCGTTCCGCAGGCTCCCGGTTACATGGCCAGCCGACGAACGGTACTCATCGGTAAACTCGCATCGGCCATGCTGGATACAGCAACGCTCCGCCATCTGGACGGGAGCATGGATGGCCCGACACTGGAGCTGATCAGGTCGTTTGTTGCAGAAGGCACGACACCGCCCCCGCACATGCAGGTCCATGAGATCATTTTCGGGGACATCGTATACGCGGGGGCGCTGATTGCCTTCGACGACCGCAAACCGGAAACCGTCGTGCTCTTTACCCCTGGCCGGGGATGGGATGTCTTCGACGGCCTGCAAAAGGCACATGCTCACGTGGATCAATGGGTCCGCCGCTCGCTTGCATGGCGAGCCGGATTGCCCGGTTTCTCCAGGAGCGAGACCCGGCCCGACCTTCTTCCGCATGCAACCTCACGCCGAAGTGCCGGATCCCCGGGCGACATGCTCGTCACTCGACAGCTCGCCGTACAGCAGGAAAAGATCCAGCAGGCCTGGGTGGAATTCGCCCTGGAACGATCAGTGGCTGAGCGATCGGATCATCTCGCCGACCGGGTCGACGAAGCCCTTCGCCTGACGGATATGTTCGATGCCGGCGCCATCCTGACGGTACGCGAAGCGCTACTTGACCGAGCCGTATCCGAAGCACGCCTGGCAAAGCTTCCCAGCGACGACATGGCCGCTTTCCAGAATGTGGATGGCGTGCGTGCAGCATGGCACGAGGCCGCGGCAAACCATCTTGAAGCAGTGCGTGCCGGTGTCGCTCGCCGGGCGCTGCAAGGCATCGACCCTGTTCCCGACCTGCATGATTATGCGGTCGACATGCTCGGTTCGATCCTCACGGCCATGGGTGTGGACGAGCCTGCGCCGGATATCTGCATCACCCTGGACAGGAAGAACGATCCCATCGCTCGTATTGAATCATTGCCTTCTCTTCTCGAAGGCCCTTCCTCGCAGCAGACCACCCTCCTTGACCTGGCATACGAGAACACTCCGCCTCCCGGACTCGGCACCTTTACCGCACAGCGAAAGAATGGCCAGGCGATTCCCACCCTTGACGATACAAATATCCGCGCGCTTGTCAGGGGATTTAATCTTCACAACCGTTATCTTTCCCTGCTTTCCACGGAACTGCGCACAGGCGAAAAAGCTCGTATACGTCGTGCAACCGCCATCGAATCGCTGGCCGCGCGAATGCGATATGAGGCCGTGGAGTCGCGCCTGTCCGGGTTTCTTGGCGAGCATCCAACACAAAAGCACCTTGCGTTGTCGCAACGCGGATGGCAGTGGGTCACGGCCGTACTCGACTCACCGGAATCATCGGGGCGACGTAAGGTCCACGATCTCGAAGTCGCCACCCGGCTGGTGACCTATCAAGGCGTGGCCGTGCGCGATGTCGTGGAAATCGCCCTGAAGGACATCCCTGTCTTCTATCCCGTGGACCTGATGTCTTCCCGTGTCTATTACACGCCGGGAGCACCCGATGGGGCCTCCTTCCGGGAGTTTGCCAGCTGGGAAGAAGCCCAGCAGTTGTTCTTCCGGAATCCGGCATTCGTGGAGTACCTTCTTGATCGCCTGCCCGGCGATGTGGCCGAAGTACCAGAGAACGGTATCGTCCGACGCTTCAAGGCCCATCGCCGGACGGACTGGATTCTCGGCAGCACGGAGCCCGAAGGCTATACGCCCACCGCCACCGCGTTCGTTACCCGGAACGTGGAGAACAATATTCTGGAGGCGATGTACGACCAGAGCATCGATCTCATTGAAAGCAATGCCCGGGCATTGACGCGAAGCACTGCCGAGGCGGATACGCGAAGCATCATCGATCTGTTGCACCTGCGACCCGCCGAGCAGGTTGCAGGGCGTTTCGCCATGGGAGTACTGACCGCCCCCTTCCATGTGGCGCCTGCCAGCTGGCGCGTCTACGACCATCTTAAACAAGGCGATTACGTCAACGCACTGGCTCAAGGCGCAGAGGCTTACAGCGCGGCTGTAAGCATGGCATCCACGCGATCGGCGTTTCAGGCCGCCACTGCGCCTACCATCCGGTTTCGCGCCACCGATACCGGCATGACGGTCCGGGCGCTCCCCCGTCCGGCCAACGCCCCCGTCACGAAGCCTCAGCTTCAGGGCGCCTACAGGGTTGACGGTCACTTTGCGCTGGCTGTCGAAGGCAGGCTCTATCCAGCCCATTACGACATGAGCAAAGGCACCGTCTATGCCGACATGGCGCATCCGATGGATGCAAAGGCGGCCCATGCAGCCCTGCGCTTTCATCACGCCCGCTGGCAACACCCGCGCACTGCGCCAGGGCGACCAGAGTCGCTGCCGGCCACTGAATCGGTGGCGGGTACTGCCGGCGGAAGACGCGATCTCAGCCTGTATCAGGAGTACCTGGTGCAGCTTGAGAAAGAATTCCCAGATGCACTGGAACGACAAAACGTACTTCACCAGATGGATCGCGAGCTGGTCGGATTACCTCCGTTGCGAACGCTGAGTCGTGACCAGCGCATCCGCTTCGAGCGTGCCTGGGCAAAAGCCGAACAGGTGACCCGCACCAGCGAAGGAGGCAGTGTCGCTTCGGGAGGACAACTCAGGAAACTCACGGAAAGCGAGATACCGGAATGCCTGTGGTTCTACGGCCAGGGGCCTCTGTACAAGAGTTCGTTCGTCAGATCGGCATTACACCAGCGTGGCCCCGTGAACCATGACTGGGCCGCGTTGATCGGCGAACTGCAGGCACCAGGCCTTGTTGGCATCCGGGCGACGACCCTTACCCCCGATGTATCGAATCACTCGATCGGTACCGCTATGGCGATTCCCGATTTCGTGCGCAGGCTGGGATTCGCGGTAGAGGTACGCATCAAGGACATCATCCGTCAGCAACCGCCGGGGCTGCTCGGTATCGAGGTCTATGAAGTCGTGGGCAAGACGGATCAGTACATCATCCGTCCCAAGGCACATAACCTGCTTGAAATGGGCAGGGGCCAGTTCAGCCTCATCGAACAGCTGCCCATCTGATCGCGAGGCCTGCCACGCAGGGCCCCGGCCAGTCTCTCTGCCACAGCAGAAGGCCTGGCTGGGGCCCCGGTGGCCGACAATGGCATACTGGGGCCTTCCTGACTGTGGAAACGCTCCATGCGCCTTCTTCCCTTTGCCGCCATCACCATGGCCTTCCCCGTCGTGGCTTTCGCCGCCGACCCGCATTCCTACGCCCAGCCGGAGGTGGTGAAGGTCACCCACCTCGACCTCGACCTGAAGCTGGACTTCGGCAAGCGCGAGCTGGCCGGCAACGCCACGCTGAAGCTCGACTGGAAGGACGGCGAGGCGAAGTCCCTGGTCCTTGATACCCGCGACCTGAAGATCGCCTCGGTGGAGAGCCTGGATGCCGCGGGCAAGGCGTCGCCGCTGAAATTCGCCCTGGCGCCGCGCGACAAGGAACTGGGCTCGAAGCTCACCATCGACGCCCCCTCGCACCCGGCCAGCGTGCGCATCACCTATGTCACGGTGCCCGAAGCATCGGGCCTGCAGTGGCTCACACCGGAACAGACCGCCGACAAGAAGCAGCCCTTCATGTTCTCGCAGTCAGAATCCATCCACGCGCGTTCGTGGGTGCCGCTGCAGGATTCGCCGGCCGTTCGCTTCACCTACGACGCCCATGTGACGGCGCCGAAGGACATCCGCGTGGTGATGAGCGCCATCAACGATGCAAAGCATCCGCTGGATGGCAGCTTCACCTTCGACCAGCCGCACCCCATTCCCTCCTATCTGCTCGCGATCGCCGCGGGCGATATCGCGGTGAAGGAAACCGGCCCGCGCAGTGCCGTGTATGCGGAACCGAGTGTCGTCGGCAAGGCGGCCCATGAGTTCGAAGACACCGAAAAGCTCATTGCCACCACGGAAAAGCTTTACGGCCCCTATGCCTGGGGTCGCTACGACCTGCTCGTGCTGCCGCCGTCATTTCCGTTCGGTGGCATGGAAAACCCGAACATGACCTTCGCCACGCCGACGGTACTGGTGGGCGACAAGAGCCTCGTGTCGCTGGTGTCGCACGAACTGGCGCACTCGTGGTCGGGCAACCTCGTCACCAGCGCTGCCTGGCGCGACATCTGGTTGAACGAAGGCTTCACCACCTACGTTCAGGGCCGCATCACCGAGGCCGTGTACGGCAAGGTGCAGGCCGACGAGGAAGCCCTGCTTTCCGCACGCGAGCTGCAAAAGACCATCGGCGACATCCCGGCCAATTCGCAGAAGCTGGCGCCGGAACCGCACGGCGTAGGCGCCGACGATTCGCTGTCGTCCGTGGCCTATGACAAGGGTTCGTGGTTCCTGCGCACGCTGGAACAGCGTTTCGGCCGCGACACGTTCGACACTTACCTGAAGGGCTATTTCGCGCACTTCGCCTTCCAGAGCATCGACACGGAAACGATGTTCGCTTACATGAAGGCCAATCTGCTCGACAAGTACCCGGGCAAGATGAGCGAAGCCGAGGCGCGTCAGTGGATCTGGCAGCCGGGCATCCCGAAGGATGCGCCCCTGCCGACGTCGCCGCGCTTCGATGCCATCGATAAAGAGCGCACCGACTTCCTCGCCGGCAAGCTCGATGCGGCAAAGCTCGATGCCAAGGGCTGGAATACGCAGGAATGGATGTACTTCCTCGATCGCCTGCCTGACGTGACGCCGCTGGACCGCATCAAGGCCATCGACGCCGCCTGGCACCTCACCGGCACGCCGAACGCGGAAATCGGCATGCGCTGGTACAGCCACGCCATCGCCGCAGGCGACAAGGACGTGTGGACGGCCGCCGCCGAGCACATCACCCGCATCGGCCGCATGTACCTGTCCATGCCGATCTACCGCGCCTTCGCCCGCACGCCGGAAGGCCTCGCGTACGCCAAGGACGTCTACGCCAAGGCAAAGAGCGGCTACCACCCGCTGACTCAGCAGGCGGTCGAGCGCATTCTCGCCGGCACCTCGAAGAAGAAGTGACGCAGGAACCTGCGGGGGCTCTCAGGGCCCCCGCAAGGCTTGCATCCTGAGCCCGCGCCCCGCATCTTGCGGGGCGTCACATATCCGGATCTCCCCAATCCATGGCCAAGACCCCCACCCTCTCCACCAGCTCGCGTCCCCTCTGGCAGCGCCTGCTCCTGCGCCGGTTGAAGTTCCTCGTCGTCGTGGCGCTCGTGCTGGGTGTCGGCGCGGGCCTGGTCTACCTGTTTGCCCCGCAGCTTCTGCTGAAGGCCGATGCCGCACGCCTGGCCATGCAGGCGCATGTGGAAAAGAAGACCGTCGTTGCCGGCGACACCACCTGGTCGTATTACGAAGGCGGTGAAGGCCCCACCATCGTGCTGCTGCACGGCTTCGCATCGAACAAGGAAGTATGGCTGGAGATGGTAAAAAGCCTCGGCAGCCATTTCCACGTGATCGTTCCCGACCTGCCGGGCTGGGGCGAATCCTCGCGCAATGCCGGTGGCGACTACGGCATTCCCGCCCAGGCCACGCGCCTGGAGAATTTCGTGGCCGCCGTGGGCGCGCAGCGCTTCATGCTGGTGGGCCAGTCCATGGGGGGGGCCATCGCCGGCGTCTACGCCGAGCAACACCCGCAGCGCGTCGCCAGCCTGGCGCTGGTCAGCTCCCTGGGGCTGACCTTCAAGGACAACGATTTCACCCGCGAGGTGAAGGCCGGCAAGAATCCGTTCCTGATGGAAAACCGTGCCGATCTGGAAGCCATCCTTGCGCTGACTTTCCTGAAGCCGCCGCACCTTCCGGGCCGCGTGGAAGATGCGCTCTTGGCGCGCAACCGCAAGGATCACGATTTCATCGCGCGTACGTTCGATGAGCTGAAGCGTCCGGAGCAGGCCTTTGCGCTCGATCCGGTGATCGGCAAGCTCAACATGCCGGTGCTGGGTCTTTGGTGCCATGACGACAAGCTGATCGACGTGTCGGCACTGGATACGCTGCGTAGCGGGTTGAAGAGTGCACCGGCCATTGGTGCCACGGTGCTCAGCGGTTGCGGGCACATGCCGATGCTGGAGAAGCCTGAAGAAACGGCGCGGGTGTTGAGCAGTTTTGCGCTGGCGCATTGACGAAGAAGGGGCGCTTTTGGCGCCCTCTTTTTTACGTTTCGGCATGAACGGTCGCGCGCAGGCGCGCTCCTACAGGGGGGCGTGTTTGTTGTGGCGTGGTCGCGGGCCTGTCGCGCGTGGGGCGCGTTCCTGAAGTTGGGTGGTAATCGCGGCCTTGTAGGAGCGCGCCTTGCGCGCGACCGGATATGGCATCCCCTGCAAAAGCCTGCCGCCGTCAATCCGCCACGTCGGCCACCAGCCTATCCAGCTGCATCTTCAGCTCGCTGCCATGTGCCCGCAACCACGTACGCTGCTCCTTGTGATCGGGCATCAGGTTTTCCACCCAATGCCAGAAACGCGGCGAGTGATTGCGCACCTTGAGGTGGCAAAGCTCGTGAACCAGCACGTAGCGCAATGCTGCGGGCGGTGCGAGCGCCAGCGCGAGATCGAGGTTGATGCGATCACGCGTATCCAGGCTTCCCCACAGGCTCTTCAACGGGCGGATGCGCAACGCCGTGGGCGCCGCATTGATCTGCGGAATATAGGCCGGCAGCCAGCGCGACACATCGCGGCGGATCTGCGCCTCGAAGTGACTCGCCAGCAGGCCACGCGCAACCAGCAAGGCCCGGCTGTGCGGGCCGGGAATCATGAGCGTGAGCCCACCTTCGTGCGCCTCGACCTTCGGATAAGGCCCCTCGGCCCAGTCCAGCGTGATGCCCTCACCACGGAAGGGGAACGTGGCTGGCACGCCCACGCGCAGACGCGGCAGCGGCACCGAATCCATATGGAATTCGCCGAGCTTCTGCTCCAGCCAGTCGGCGTGATGGCGCAGGAAGGCCGTCATCTGCGCCGGGTGGGTGCCGTTGGGATAGGTGAGCCTCGCCCCCTTGGGCGTTACCGTGAGGCGAAGGCGACGCGCACGCGGATGCGCCGCCTTCAGCACCCGGATGGTGCCGCCGGTGGGGGTGGAGAGCTCAAGCCACTCGCTATCGTCTGATGCCATGTGCCGGTTCTCGTGCGTATCCCGACGAACATCCCATCCACCCGTGTCACCGACTGCGACGCTTACTCCGGACGCGGCAGTTTGAACCACTCTTCCAGCTTGCCCAGCAGGCGCTCGTATTCGAGGGCCATGAGGGAGAAGTTCGCGTCCATCTCGGCCGCGGCGGATTCGGGGCTGTCGGCCTGTTCATCCAGCACGACGTCGGTGAACTTGATTTTACGCAGGATCAGGTCTTCGCCAAGTACGAAGGAGATGCGGTCATCGAAGACCAAACCAAGCTGGAAGACCTGTTTTCCCGTGCGCAGGTGCTCGCGAATCTCATCGGTGTCGAGATCCTGGCGGCGGCAGCGCGCAATGGCGCCCGAGGCCGTGGCCGGATCACGCAGTTCACATTCGTCGCCCAGCGCCAGGCCACCCGGCAGGTCGCCGGATGCGACCCAGTGGGTCATCAGGATGCGGGGGGATTCTTCCGGTGCCAGCGGCACGGCCGGGAAGCTGCCCAGCGCTTCGCGAACCTGGCTCAACGTATTCTCAGCCGACTTGCGACTGGAGGTGTCGAGCACCAGCCAGCCATTCTTTTTGTCGGCGTAGGCGCGCATGCGGGAGCTGCGCACGAAGGCACGCGGCAGCAGCTCGTTCATGACGTCGTCTTTCATGCGCTTGCGTTCGCGGCCGCTGACCTTGCGGCCTTCCTCGTCCACGATCTTCTGCACGCGGTTGGCCAGCTCGTCGTTCACGACCGACGAAGGCAGGAGCTTATCCTCGCTGCCCACGGTGACCATCGTGTTGCGGCCCACGCTGTGCGTCAGCGCCTCGTCGTTGCGACCCAGCGGCGACACGAAGCCACGCGTGGACAGCTCCATGGGCCCCACGGGGCGCAGGCGGTGTTCGGGCAGGGCTTCGTCGAGGCGTTCGAGGTCGTCGGAAACGGTAGCGGAAAAGCGGAACAGCGTGAGATTGCGAAAGAACATGTATCAGGGATTCTCTGGCGAATGAAGGGCCGTGGCGGGCGCAAGGCGCCCGCCGGCGAACGGTCCAGTCTAAACGGTCAGACGACCTTGGCGATCGCGTCGGCGACGCGATCGATGTTGCCGTCGTTCAGCGCGGCCACGCAGATGCGCCCCGTGCTCACGGCATAGATGCCGAACTCCTCACGCAGGCGATCCACCTGCGCGGCCGACAGGCCGGAGTAGGAGAACATGCCGCGCTGTGTCTGGATGAAGCTGAAGTCGCCCACCTTTGCCAGACGCTGCACGAGGCCGCTGCGCATCTGACGGATGCGCTGGCGCATGCCGCCCAGCTCTTCTTCCCACACCTTGCGCAGTTCGTCGTGGTTGAGCACGGCGGACACGATGGAACCGCCATGCGTCGGCGGGTTCGAGTAGTTGGTGCGGATGATGCGCTTCAGCTGCGACTGCACGCGCACGGCTTCGTCGTGCGAACCGGTGACGATGGACAGCGCACCCACGCGCTCGCCGTACAGCGAGAACGACTTCGAGAACGAGCTGGCGACGAAGAACGCCACGCCTGCGTCGGCGAACTGGCGCACGGCGGTGGCGTCTTCCTCGATGCCGTCGCCGAAGCCCTGGTAGGCAATGTCGAGGAAGGGCACGAGGCCGCGCTCGCGCACGATGTCGATCACGCGCTTCCAGTCGGCCGTGGCGAGATCCACGCCCGTGGGGTTATGGCAGCAGGCGTGCAGCACGACGACGGCGCCCGTGGGCAGCTTGCCCAGGGCATCGAGCATACCGTCGAGGTTGAGGCCGTGCGTGGCCGCGTCGTAGTACGGGTATTCCACCACCTGGAAGCCGGCCGATTCGAACAGGGCACGGTGGTTTTCCCAGCTGGGTGTGCTGATGGCGACCGGCACGTCCGGATTCAGACGCTTGAGGAAATCGGCGCCGACCTTCAGCGCGCCCGTGCCGCCGAGGGCCTGGGCGGTGACCACGCGGCGATCTTCCAGCAGCGGCGAGGCGGCGCCGAACAGTAGTTTCTGCACGCCGGCGTTGTAGAGCGCAATGCCGTCGATGGGCAGGTAGCCGCGCGGGAGGTGGGCCTTCACGCGTTCGTCCTCGACCTGCTGCACGGCCTTGAGCAGCGGGAGGCGGCCATTGGCGTCGTAGTACACGCCGACGCCGAGATTGACCTTATCGGCGCGGGTATCGGCGCCATAGGCTTCGTTGAGGCCAAGGATCGGGTCGCGCGGGGCGAGTTCCACGGAGGAAAAGAGAGTCATGATCGGCAGGCCTTGAAGCGTCTAAAGGTGGAAGGATCAGTCGTTGTCGTCACCGGTGTCGCCACCGGAAAGCCATTCGTGCGCGTCGGCGCGTACCGCACCTTCGCGTGCGCCCAGGCTGGCGAAGTCGAACAGGCCGCGATCAGCCAGCTGCGACGGAGCCACGTTGCCCAGGGCGCGGAAGATCGTCTCACTGCGGCCGGGATGGTTCTTTTCCCATTCCACCATCATCCGCTTCACCACCTTGCGCTGGAGGTTTTCCTGCGAGCCGCAGAGGTTGCAGGGGATGATGGGGAACGCCCTGGCCTCGGCGAACGCGGCGATGTCGTCCTCGTGGCAGTAGGCCAGCGGGCGGATCACCACGTGACGGCCGTCGTCCGAAAGCAGCTTCGGCGGCATGGCCTTCAGGCTGCCCTGATAGAACATGTTCAGGAAGAAGGTACCCAGGATGTCGTCGCGATGATGGCCCAGGGCGATCTTCGTGATGCCGTTGGCGGCGGCCCACTGGTAGAGCGCACCACGGCGCATCCGCGAGCACAGGCTGCACATTGTCTTGCCCTGCGGGATCACGCGGGTCACGACGCTGTAGGTGTCCTGTTCGATGATGTGGAACGGTACGCCGCGCGCCGTGAGGTACTCCGGCAGCACGTGTTCCGGAAAGTCGGGCTGCTTCTGGTCGAGGTTGACCGCCACGATCTCGAAGCGCACGGGCGCCTTGGCCTGCAACGAAAGCAGGATATCGAGCATCGTGTAGGAATCCTTGCCGCCCGACAGGCACACCATCACCTTGTCGCCGTCCTCGATCATCCCGAAATCGGCGATGGCCTGGCCCACCTGCCGGCGCAGGCGCTTGGCCAGCTTGGCGGCTTCGTAGGTCTGCTTGCGGGCGGTTTCGAGGGAGGCGGACATCGGGCGGGCTTTGAGACGGGCGGCCCCCTATTGTAGCCGCTGCGGGCCGCCGCGCCGGGAGGTAGACTTGCACCTTTCCCCCCTTCGCCCGGCCTTTCGCCATGCAGGTTCAGGACCCGACCGAACTCAACCGCATGCTCGCCGAGCTGAAAGTCGAGCATCGCCAGCTCGACTCGGCCATCGAGCAACTTGTCGAAACCATCAGCCGCGACGAGCTCCAGCTCACCCGCATGAAAAAGCGCAAGCTCCAGCTGAAGGACGCCATCTCACGCATCGAGAGCCGTCTCATCCCGGACCTGGACGCCTGAACGGAGGCGGTCTGGCCAGCCCTGCGCGGCCAGGAAGAAAACCGGATGTCGCCTTGGGCAGTCCGCGAGATCACCAGCGGTGAGACCGTGCTCACCTCAACCAGCTGGCGGGCGGCTACACCGGCCCCAGCCCGTCTTCTGTAGGAGCGCGCCTTGCGCGCGACCGGGGATGATCGCTCCGTACCGGTCGCGCGCGAGGCGCGCTCCTACATGGGGTCAGCGTTCGGCGACCTGGTTGGTAGGGCCCGTCGGGTGTACTACCAGGGTGGCTGTCATGCCCGCAGCCAGCACCGTACCGGCCGGCAGGTGGTCGGTGTCGATCTTCACGCGTACCGGTACGCGCTGCGCCAGGCGCACCCAGTTGAAGGTGGGGTTCACCGAGGCCAACAGGTCGCTGCCCGTGGGGTTGTCTGCATCGGTGATGCCGCGGGCGATGCTTTCCACTCGACCCTGCAAGCGCACGCCGCCGCTCATCAGGCGGATATCCACCGCGTCACCCACGCGCAGGCCCGGCAACTTGGTTTCCTCGAAATAGCCGTAGATCCAGTAGGAGTGGCTGTCGATCAGGGCCAGTCGTGCGCTGCCCGCGCTGGCGTAATCGCCCACGCGCACATCGAGATTGGTGACGTAGCCATCCACCGGCGCCCGCACTTCCGTGCGGTCGAGGTTGAGCTGCGCGGCGGCCAGTTCGACCTGGGCCTGGGCTACGGCGGCAAGGGCCTGCTCCTGCGCCGCAGAGGCCTGGCGGGTGCTGGCCTGCGCGGCCTGCCAGCCGGCCTTGGCTGCGTTGGCGGCGGCCTGGGCGTTGGCCTTGTCTTCGGCCGAGATCACGTTGTTGATGAGCTTCTGGCGACGCTCCGACTGCGCCTCGTACATCTCGTAGTTGGACCGGCTCTGCTGGGCGCTGGCGCTGGCCGCGTTGATGTTGGCGCCCGAGGCACGCGCCGAGGCTTCGGCCGCATTGAGGTTGGCCTGGGCCTGGGCCACGGCGTTCTCGTAGCGTGCGCGATCCACCACGAAAAGCAGGTCGCCCTTCTTTACCGTCTGGTTGTCCACCACGCGTACATCGGTGACCAGGCCGGCGACATCGGGCGCGATGCGTACGATCTCCGCACGCACGCGGCCATCGCGTGTCCATGGCGAATACATGTAGTGCTTCCACAACGCATGGCCGACGAAGGCAGCGATGACGACGATGACCGCGGTGACGGCGAAGCGGACGACGGTGGCGAGTTTCATGGCGATATCACTCAGATCAGGAACAGCGCGAAGGCGCCGAAGACACAGACGAAGACGGCCAGGCGAAACAGCGGCGGATGCCAGACCAGCCGGTACAGACCGAAACGGCCGGCGATCGCATCCAGCAGCCAGAGCAGCAGCAACGACAGGACGAAAAGGACGAGCAGCCCCGGAACGAGGGCGTCGCCGAGGGCGATTTCACGAGGCATGGGCGATGTCCTTGGTGAGCGGGGCGGTCGGCATGTACGCGGCGAGCACGGATTCGCCATCGAGCAACGCCAGCCGGACCAGATGAAGGTGTTCGAGCAGGTAACCCTCGCCCTGGTGCTCGCCGACGCTGGCGATGGCCGTGGCCACGGCATCGCGCGCGAGCAGATAACCGGGTGCATCGGGTTTCTCGTAGAAGCGCGCGAGCGTGTGCAGTGCTTCGTCGAGGTAGGGACGCAGGGTGCCGGGCACGTCGCGGCGCCCCATGTCGTGACGCAGTTCGATCAGCGCACGGCCGGTCTCGTGCACCGCCAGCGCCCATGCAATGAGCGCGCGTGAATCGGCGCTGCCCGGCTGGGTCTGCGCCACGACCTGGCTGACAAGATCGTGGTTCACGCTTTCAAAGCGATGGCGAAGACCCGGCAACGGCGCTTCGGCAGCCAGCGCCACCTGGGAACGCAGACGGGCCAGCTGGCGACGACGCAGCCACGCACTGCCGATGGCCGGCGGAATCACCACGAAGGATGCCGCCGCCGCACCCAGGCCGATGACCTGGGCAATGGCGTCGTTGATGAAGTGTGCCGGATCGTAGGTCTGCACATTCTTCAGCGCGAGGATGTAGGCGAAACCCATCGCCCAGCCCAGGCCGATCGAGGCCAGGCTCGGCGTCATCATCATCACGAGTCCGATGGCAAGGAACGGCGCCACGCCAATGATGAGCAGGCCATAGCCATCCACCTGCGTCAGCACGAAGAACAGGCAGACAAAGCCCGCCACCATGCCCGCGAGATAGCCGAGCATGACCAGCCAGGTTACCCGCGTGGGATTCGGCGTGGTGGCGAACAGGCCCGCAAAGATCGTCGCCAGCAGCATGGCGCTTGCACCCATGGGCCATGCGCTTTCGATCCAGAACGCACCGAGCACCAGCATCGTCAGCGTAGTACGGAAGGTGGCGATGCCCGCACCGATGAAATCGTTACCCCGGTCGAAGCTCACGCGTTCGGCCGAGCCGCCAATGACACGCGGCGACTGCAGCGAGGCGGCCGCATCCACATAGGCATGCAGCTCCTCGGCAAAGCGACCAAGCAGCGAGGCGCCCGTATCGAAATCACGCAGATCCTGCGGATCGTCGAGCGTCGTGCGCAACTCGAGAGCCTGGCGACGCATGGCATCGCGCGCCATAACGATTCGCGGCAACAGCACGCGTGCGGCAAGACCGGCATCGATCGGCGCATGCAATGCCTCGCCCAGTGGGGCGTAAAGCTTTATCAGCGTATCCGCCGTGCGCGTCCGCTTAGCGCGCTTCAGGCGGTTGATGAGGTGATGCAACGACTGGAAGCTGGTGGATGCTGCCATGAAGCGCTGGTTGAAAAGGCGCATGTGGTTGCTTCGCGCACGTGCTTCGGCATCCTCGAAGATCACCGAGCTGCGCAGGTCTTCCAGCGTTACCGCCGCGCGCACGAAGCGAAGATGGGCCTTTTCCATCGCATCACGGGGAATGGCGCCCTCCGTACTGTCACGCACGAAACCCACGAAGTGCGCGAACTGGTCGCGTGCCGCACGGCGAAGCACATCGCGCATGCGGCTGGGAAACACCACGTCGTTGACCACCCCACTTACCAGCAGGCCCAGCAATACCTCGCTGATACGTGCCACGGCGGAATCGAATACGCCCGGCGGATTGTCGATCACCGGTACTGCCACGATGGCCGCCGTATAGCCGGCCAGCACGAAGGCGTAGGACTTGAAGTTGCGATACAGCGTGGCACCGCCCGCACACAGGCCGATCCACAGTGACAGCGCCACCAGGAAGAGGTCGCGCTGCTGGGGAAAGGACGCCACGATGCCGATCGCGGCCGTCGCCCCGGTCAGGGTGCCGATGGTGCGGTAGAAGCTCTTTGCCAGCACCATGCCCGACTGGCGGTTGGCCACGATGATCGTGGTCAGCATCGCCGTAGACGGTGCCGGCAGGTCGAAGCGCATCGCCAGCCATCCGGCTGCAAAAAACGAGATCAGCGTCTTGACGACGAACAGCCACACCGACGCTTCTTCGCGCAGGCTCTCGGCGAGCACCTGACGGAAGGGGGGAGCGGCGTTTGTAGGGTTCACGGTCGACATGACGAGCGCTCGCTCATTCCCCGAAGCCGGCCAGCATCTTCTTGAGCAGGGTCTCCAACTGCCCCTGCTCGGTCTCGGACAGGTTACGCGTCTGCCGGTGAAGCAACGTGATGATCTCGGGCATGAAGCTCTCGATCAGCGCGATGCCTTTCGGGGTGAGGGTAAGGGTGACCTTGCGGCGGTCGTCCTCGCTACCCGAGCGGGCGATAAAGCCCTTGTCGCAGAGCTGGGTGGTCAGCCGGGTGACGTTCGCCGACTTCTCGCCCGCCGCATCGGCCAGCTGGGAGGGATGCAGGGCGTTGTCCGTCGAGCCATACAGCATCATCAGGATGTTGTACTCGGGATGGTTGATCCCGTAGGCCCGCAGCGTGGCGTTGGCCTGGTCGCTCATCTCCTTGAACAGGTGCTTCACCAGGCGCACCAGGGCCGCCGGCTGGCGCGGGAAGGCCGGGTACTTGGTGCGGGTGACCTGAAGGCGGGCTTCGGTGGGGGCGAAATCGCTCATGGGAGGGTCCGGGATGGCTTCCCTCACAAATATATATTTTAATTCTGAAATATCAATAGGTGTACTAAATTTCCTGTAGGAGCGCGCCTAGCGCGCGACCCGGGAGGGCGGGGCCACACCGGTCGCGCGCGAGGCGCGCTCCTACAGGGCAAAAAAATGGCGCGCCTTGCGGCGCGCCATTCATGGTCAAGCGTTGGGGTCAGGCTTACAGCTTGACCTTCACACCCAGGTTGTAGAACCGGCCGATGGCGCCGTCCTGCGCATAGGTGGGGTTGTAGTTGACGGCCGCGTAGTTGGCGACGTCCAGCGGAGCCTTGCGGTCCAGCGCGTTCATGATGGACGCGGTGACCGAGATGCGCGGCGTGAACTGGTAGCTGCCGGTGAGGTTCAGCTCGGTGAACGAGCCCACGTGGCAGCTGTCGTAGCCATCCGGAATGCACTCGGTGCCGTAGACGTCGGGCGCCGTGTTCTTCAGGCCGCTGGTGTGGTACAGCGTGCCGGTCAGCGTGAGGTCGTGCCAGATCATGGTGTTCGCCCACGACTCACGGTACCTCGGCGTACCCGCACCCGACGACAGGTTGTACGGACCATGCGTGCCGGCGAACGACTGCGTGGTGCCGTCAGGCAGCTTGAGCTTCCAGCTGAAGATATCCGTGCCGTTGAACTCGGAGATGTACTGAATGCCGTTGGCGAAGGTGAAGTGCGCCTGCAGGTCGACGTCGAGGCCGTCGGTCTTCAGCGAGTTGGCGTTGATATAGCTGCCGATCACTTCGATCGGGCGTGCCAGCGCGTTCGGGTTTTCCGGATCGGGCTTGTCGGCGATGACCTGAGTACCTTCCGGCAGCGGCTGGCCCGCGTAGTAGGCGGCCAGGATCGCATTCGGGCTGGTCGGCGTGATCACATCGGTCTTCTTGATGTGATAGTAGTCGAACGATGCATTCAGCCAGCTGGTCGGCTGCAGCACCAGGCCCAGCGTGTAGCTCTTGGCACGCTCCGGCTTGATGTTCTTGTTGGCGTCGGTGAACTGCGCCAGCTGGTAGGTCTGCACATAGCCGTTGTTGCCGTGCGCCGCGGCGAAATCCGGCGGCGGGCTGTAGCTGGTGAAGCCTTCGCTCGAGCTGGAACCATTTTCCGAGAAGCTCGGAGCGCGCACGCCCTTGGAGAACGTGCCACGCACGGCCAGCCAGTCCAGCGGCTTCCACTTCAGGCCCAGCTTGGGCGCGAATTCGGTGCCGATATCGGAGTAGTGATCGACGCGGCCGGACAGGTCGGCTTCCAGCGAGGTCAAAAGCGGTGCGTCGAATTCGAGATAGGCACCCGCGACGTTGCGGCTGCCGTTGGTCTGGGCATTGCCCAGGCCCTGGAATTCGTTGTCCGGGTTCAGCGTGGGATCGGCCTGCGCTTCATGACGCAGCTGCACGCCGGTTGCCATGCCGAACGAGCCGCCCGGCAGGTCGAACAGGGCACGGTTGGCGGAGAGATCCAGCGCGTTGAGGTCCGACGTGGACGTCTTGTTGTAGCCCGGCGCCAGCATGCTGCGAACGGCAGCGCTGTTCAACGAGGGGTTGATGAAGTTGTAGGTGCCGTTGTTGATCGAGTTGATCAGGGCGTTGTAGTTGATGTAGCCGTACTGCTGGGTGTCGAGGCTGGTGTGGTTGAAGATCAGCGCTGCGTCGTAATTCCACTCGCCCCAGGTGCCCGCGATGTCGCCGACGATGCGCAGGTTGTGGTTGTCGTAGTTGGTGCCACGCGGAATGTCGCCGAAAGCATAGTTCAGCAGGGCAGCCTGGCCGGCGCCCGCGAACGGGTTGTTCGGGTTGAGGGTGACGCCGTCACTCAGGTACACCGGCAGGGCGATGTTGTTGGTGTTGTTCGGCGTGGAGTTCTGGATCTGTGCCGGACCATTGACCGCATAGGTCTTGGTTTCCATGTAGCTGAGTGACACGTATGCCTTGGTCGTATCGTTGATCTTCAGCGTCAACCGGCCATAAGCGCCGCCCTGCTTCATCTTGGCCTGGATCTGGCCGTACTGCGAAACCATGTTCTGCTGGCAATACGTGCCGGTGCTGTCGGTAGTCTGCGTACCCTTGGCGCCGCAGCCACCCTGCAGGATGCTGGAAGTCGCCCCCTGGTTCGCGACACCCGTGGTGACATCACCCGGCGTACCAAGCGTGCCAGGCGTAACGGAACCATAGATCGAACCGGAACTCTGCGAAGGCTGGCCGGCCTGGAGGTTGGGACCACCAATACGGCTGAGATCAGCCGTGTTGTACGGGAAGCCACGGTCTCCCGCACTGATGGAATTGTCTTCCTGGTACTGCGCGCTGAAGTAGACGTTGTAGCCGTCCTTGTTCAGGTCGCCGCCGCCGGCCAGGAAGGTTCCCTTGCGGGTGAAGCCACCACCGTGGGCGGAGTTGCCCACATCAGCGGATGCTTCCACGCCCTGATAGCCCGGCTTGAGGATGACGTTGACCACGCCGGCGATGGCATCGGCGCCGTACAGCGACGAGGCACCGTCCTTCAGCACTTCGATGCGATCGACCGCAGCGAGCGGGATCGTATTCAGGTCGACGAACGAGCGCTGGCCGTCGTCCGCCACGGCGTAGTTGGCCGCGCGATGGCCGTCGATCAGCACTAGGGTGGAGTTGACCGTCAGGCCGCGCAGGGCCACGCCGGAGGAGCCGGCCGCGAAACCATTGGTGAAGCTGTTGGGAATCGAGCCGCTGTTGTCGGCAGAAATCGAGCGCACCACGTCGGTGATCGTGGTGTAACCGCTGCGGGCGATGTCCTTGGCGGAGATCGTGGTCACCGGCGAGGCGGTTTCAGTGTCGATACGCGGAATCGCCGAACCCGTGACCGTGATGGTCTGCAGGTTTTGCGGGTTGGTCTTTGTGTCCTGCTGGTTGGCGTTGTCGGCGGACTGCGCCCACGCGCTACTTGCAACGGGAGCCAGGAGCAACGCGGCCAAGGCGCCGGCGAGCTGATTGCGTTTCATGATGACCCTTACCCTGAATTCTGGACGAAGTGAGCTGGCCCGATACGATGATCAGGTTGGCTGAAGAACGCTGGTAATAACGAGGTCACAGATGGGGAATACCTCGTCTTGTATTCGAGTCTTCCAGCATCACCTTCGATTTACAAGCAGTTAACACAACCATCCAATTTTGCGGGTCTGGAACAAGTATTAAGTGAAAGTGGAAATTCCTCGCAATAACTTGGTAATGCAACACCTTGAAATATATATGTGTATCGATCCACATGCGCAGGATATTGCGATATCTTGCGCCTCCCGGTTTCGCAATATCGGCATATGCCATTCACTTATATGAACGCTAGCCAACAAGGCGTGACGCAACCATTACTTCTGACTTATTTGCTGAAACCTGCGTCAGCGCTTTCGTATTTATCCATTCCATGGATATAACCCGCATTATCGAATTCACGACCTGTTTGCGAAAAATGTTCGCAAACAGGCTTTAACGCGTGAAAATCGCCAGTCAGGTTCCGGCAGGAACGAGCAGGTCGTCGATACCAGCGCGATAGAACAACTCCCTGCGTACCCTGTCGGCCACGCCGTTCACGATCTCGGCCCCGTCCTGCGACGGATCGACGTGTACGCGGAAGGGGCGCTTGCCGAAGGGCATATCCACCACCTCGACGATCTTCCGGGCTACTTCCGACGCGTCGGCATCGGCCGGCTCCAGTGCGGAAAGACCGGCCAGCACCTGGTCCGGAACGCCCGCGTACGGGCCATCGAGATAAGCGGCGGCACGTAGCGGGTCATCCGGCTTGCCAGCATGGAGGAAATGGTTGGTTCCCTTGGTGAAGGCCCCCGGCACCATGATCGACGTCTCGATGCCCCAACGGGTCAGTTCGCCCGCGTAGGTTACGGCCAGCGAATCCATGGCAGCCTTGGCGGCAAAGTACGGCGCCAGGAAAGGAGGAGTGCCGCCGCGGGTGCTGCTGCTGGACACCCAGACCAGCAGGCCCCGGCCCTGCTTGCGCATCACCGGCAAGGCCGCGCGATTCACCCGCTGGGTGCCAAGTACATTCACGTCGTAAAGCCGGGCGTACTGTTCGGCGGTAAAGGCTTCCGCCGGGCCGAATACCATATGTCCGGCGTTATGGATCAGGACGTCCAGACGCCCGTCGCGCGCCATTACCGTGCTGATGGCACTTTCGGC
Source organism: Luteibacter anthropi (assembly GCF_023699965.1). Classification (NCBI taxonomy): domain Bacteria; kingdom Pseudomonadati; phylum Pseudomonadota; class Gammaproteobacteria; order Lysobacterales; family Rhodanobacteraceae; genus Luteibacter; species Luteibacter anthropi. The sequence continues at coordinate 1,870,104 of NZ_CP077072.1, read as the reverse complement.
CGATGCTTCCGAGGTGACGTCGAGTTCGACGGTGCGCAGGTCGATACCGCGCTCCTTCGCCTCGGCCAGCACCTCCTGCGACCGGCCGGCGTTGGTGCCGGCAAGGTCACGCATGCTGGCGTAGACGGTATGCCCGGCTTCGGCGAGCGCACGGGCGGTAAGCAGGCCAAAGCCGCTGGACGCACCAGTGATCAGGATGACTTGTTTCATGGCATGGGGTCTCCAGGGAAAGAGCGCGGTCAGATCACGCCGCCGTTGGCGCGCAGCACCTGGCCGTTGATCCAGCTGCCGTCCGGGCCGACAAGGAAAGCGACGGCGGCGGCGATGTCATCCGGGGTGCCCAGGCGCTCCAGCGGCGAGAGCTTCGCCAGGCGATCAATCAGCTCGTCGGACTTGCCCGTGAAGAACAGCTCGGTGCCGGTCGGCCCCGGTGCGATCGCGTTCACGGTGATGCCACGACCGCGCAGCTCGCGAGCCAGCACCATGGTGGTGGCCTCGATGGCCGCCTTGGTCGCGGCGTAAGGCGCATAGCCCGGTTGCAGCAAGGCGACGACGCTGGACGAGAAGTTCACGATGCGGCCACCCTGGCGCAGGCGCTTCGCCGCCTCGCGCATCGTGTAGTAGCTGCCCTTCACGTTCACGCCGAGCAGGCGGTCCAGGTCTTCGTCGCTCAGGTCCGCCACGGGCGAAAGCGCCATGACACCGGCATTGTTCACGAGCACATCGACGCCGCCGTAAACCTCTTCCACCGTATCGAAAAGACGACGCACATCGGCCGGGCTGGCAACATCGGCCTGTGCCGTGATGGCACGACCGCCGCCGGCCTCGATACCACGCACCACGGCCTCGGCCGCCTGTGAATTGCCGGCGTAGTTGACGACGACGGTGAAGCCATCCTTCGCAAGGCGTGAGGCAACGGCGGCGCCGATGCCGCGGGATGCGCCGGTGACGATGGCGACCTTCTGGGTTTGCTCGTTCATGGGGAGGCTCCGGTACCGGCACCATTGCCGGGCAGGGAAAGCATGGCCGTTGCCAACTTCCGGATAATCCCCTTAGATTTGGCTTCACTATTCCTTCGGGTGGAACAATATGAGCCTGGATCGCTTCGAGACCATGCGCCTGTTCGTCCGGATCGTGGAACGGCGCAGCTTCACCCTGGCAGCTTCGGACCTGAACCTGCCGCGCTCCACCGCTACCCAGGCCATCAAGCGACTGGAGACCCGGCTGGGTGTGCGCCTGTTGCAGCGGACGACGCGCCAGGTCAGCCCCACCCTGGATGGCGAGGCGTATCACCGCCGCTGCGTGACGATCCTCTCCGACGTGGAGGACGCCGAAGCCGCCTTCGTCGATGCGCGACCCACGGGTCTCCTGCGCGTAGACATGCACGGCATCCTGGCGCGCACGTTCGTACTGCCCGCTCTGCCGGATTTTCTCGCCCTCTACCCCGGCCTGCGGATGCACATCGGCGAAGGCGACCGCTGGGTCGACCTCGTGCGGGAGGGGGTGGACTGCGTATTGCGCGTGGGTGAGCTGGGCGACAGCACGATGGTGGCCCGGCGCATCGCGATGCTGGAGGAAGTGACCTGCGCCAGCCCGGCCTATGTGGAACGCCATGGCCAGCCGTCATCGCCCGATGACCTGCAGGGCCATCAGGCCATCGGCTTCCTGTCATCGGCCACGGGCGCGATGATCCCGCTGGAGTTCATGGTGGATGGCGAGGTGCGCTACGTCACGCTGCCGTCCACCGTAACGGTGACCGGCGCGGAGACCAACACGGACCTGGCGCTGCTGGGCCTGGGCATCGTGCAGGTGCCGCTGTACCACGTGGCGGGTTATCTCGCAGAGGGTCGCCTTATGCGTCTGCTGCCTGACTATCCACCGACACCGTCACCGGTGTCGGTGCTTTATCCGCACAGTCGCCAGCTGTCGCCGCGCGTGCGCGTCTTCATCGACTGGCTGGTGTCGGTATTCGCCACGAGCGAGGAACAGGGTGTCCGCCCGCCGTGACGAGCGCGGTCAGTTCTTGAGCGGAACGGTTTCGAAGCCACCCTGAGGTGCCGGGCTCTGCGGCGCCGGAGCGGGTGCACTGCGAGCTGCGGCGGAAGGTGCACGGGCACCACAGGTGTAGGCGATCCAGTCCTGCGCGCCTTCGTTCGGCTCGCCGGCGGGCTTCACGGTGTCGGCACCCATCTTCGCAGCTTCGTTACGGGCCAGCACTTCCAGTTCGTCGCGTACCTTGAGGTCGCTGCGATCGACCGGGCCGACGCGGTTCATCACCGACACCGACAGCTTGCCCTGCTCCCGGCATCCCGAGACGTCGCCGTTCCACGCGGTACGTACGTTGCGTGCGCTGTCGTCGAGCTTGATGCCCCACGAGCAGGCCGACAGGGCGAGAGGGAGGATGAGAACGATGGCCTTGCGCATGGGTAACTCCGGAATCACGGTCGGCGGCTATGCTAGCCGGATGGCGCCGTGCGCGCGATCACCCTGATCGCGCGCACGGCCGATGAGGTCACCTGGGCGACTTCACCGGATTGCCGTCGGCGTCGATCACCTGGATCTCGCCCAGGTTCAACGCACGCACAGGGGCTTCGATCTTGCGCAGGTCACCGACGATCACCCAGGTGAGCGCGTTCGGATGGACCACCTCGGACAGCGCGTGTTCCGCTGCCGAACGATCCACCGCGTCGATGCGCGACTTGAGCGTCTGCACGTAGTCGTCAGGGCGGTCGTAGATCACGATGCTCGACAACGCGCTCAGTACCGACCCCGTCGTCTCGAAGCTGCCCGGCAGTGCGCGCACGCGCTGTGCGCGGATCTTGGCGATCTCGTCGTCGGTCAACGGCTTCGATCCGATCACGGCCTGGGCCTCCTTGAGGATCTCCGCAGCGGACTCGGCCGTCTTGTCGGTCTGTACCGGTGCGTAGATGAGCATCGGGCGCTGGCCCTTCGCATCGGACAGCATGCTGCCCGCACCGTAGGCCCAGCGCTTCTCCTCGCGAAGGTTCATGTTGAGACGCGAGGTGAAGGTGCCACCGAAGGCGCCGTTGGCGATGCCCAGGTCCAGCGCATCCTTCGCCTTGGTCGAAGGCGCCAGCAGGCCGGCCAGGATCAGCGACTGCGGCGAATCCGGGCGATGAATCAGGAACACACGCGGCTTCGCCTGTGCGGCGACTTCGCCGATGTTCTTCTTCGGAACGGCACTGGCCGGCGCCTTCCAGTCGCCGAACACCGCATCGAGCTTCGGCAGGATGGCATCGAGCGTGGTGTCGCCCGCGACAAGAATGCGCAGGTTATCCGGACGCAGGTAGTCATGCTGGAAGGCCGTGAGATCAGCGGCGGTGAGCGACGCGATGGCCTTCTCGTTGCCGCTGCCGGTGAACGGGATGCCATAGGCATGCTGCTTGCCGTAGAGCAGCGGCGGCAGCGTGCGCAGCGCGAGGCTGGTGGGTTCGGTCTTCTCCTGGGCGATGCCGGAGATCCACTGGCCACGCACGCGTTCGATGTCCTCGGGCTTGAAGGCCGGGCGGCGAACGACATCGGCAAACAGCTCCAGCGACGGCTGAAGCTCGCTGTTCAGGGCATTGAGGGCCACCGCGCACGTATCGAGCGAGCAGCTGGAACCGATGATGGCGCCCAGGCGCTCCTTGCGCTTGGACACTTCCACAGAATCCAGGTCGGTGGTGCTCTCGTTGAGCAGCGCCGAGGTAAAGCTGGCCGTGCCGAGCTTGCGGCCCTGGTCGGCTGCATAGCCCGCATCGAACAGCAGCTGGATCTGCGTGACCGGTACCGTGTGGCGTTCGGCCAGCACCACTTCGATGCCGTTCTTCAGCTTGCCGCGCTGCAGGGCCGGGAACTTGAGGTCCGGGAAGCTGGTGACGGCCGGCACGCCCGATGCGCGATCGACCTCGGACTTGCCCGCGGTGTAGCTCTTGGCCGCAGGCAGCACCGCCTTCGGACGCCCGGCGGCATCGCCCAGCCCCTTCACTGCCTTGTCTTCGGCTTCCGGATCGAAGCCTGCCGGCGCCGGCAGCACGGTGAGCGTATAGCTGCCCTTACCGAGCCACTGCTTCGAGGCGGCGAGCACGGTGGCCGTGGTGGCCTGCTGTGAGCGTTCGAGATCCTTGCGGTAGGCCGCGGGATCGTTACGGTAGACCTGGCCCTCGGCGAGGATCGTGGCCTTGCCCGAACCGCCCACCTTTTCCAGCACGCGCACGAAGCCGGCCAGGTTGCTCACCTTGGCACGCTCCAGTTCGTCGTCCGTCGGGCCCTTGGCGAGGAACTCGGCCAGCACATCATTGGCGACGGCTTCGGCCTTGGCCGGATCGACACCGTCCTTCACGTCCATGGTGAGCTGCACCTGGCTGGCCAGGGCGAACGGACCGATGGAAATGCTGACGTCGTCTACCAGTTTGTCCTGGTAGACCAGGCGCTGATACAGGCGCGAGGACTTGCCACCACCGAGGGCGGTGGTGGCAAGGTCGAGCTGCACGGCATCGTCGGTGCCCAGCTGCGGGGCGATCCACGTGCGCACGATGCGCGGCTGAGCCACCTGGTCGTGCTGCACGCCACGGGTGGAGGTGGCCAGCGGTGTCACCCACGGCTGCTGGCGCGGCACCGGCGGGCCGGCGGGGATGTCGCCGAAGTACTTCTGCGCCTTCGCGCGGGCCTGCTCTACCGTGATGTCGCCGGCCAGCACCAGCGTGGTGTTGGCGGCGCCGTAGTAATCGTGGAACCACTGCTTCACGTCGGCGAGGGACGCCGCGTCCAGGTCGGCCATGGAGCCGATGGTGTCGTGGTGATAGGGGTGGTTTGCCGGATACGTGTTGACGAGCACGTTTTCATCGACGCGGCCATAGGGCTGGTTCTCGCCCTGGCGCTTTTCGTTCTGCACCACGCCGCGCTGGGTGTCGAGTTCCTTCTGGCCGATGGCGCCCAGCAGATGGCCCATGCGGTCGGATTCCATCCACAGTGCCATGTCGAGGGCGGTGGTCGGCACTGTCTCGAAGTAGTTGGTGCGATCGAACCAGGTGGTGCCGTTCATGTCGGTGGCACCGGCCAGTTCGAATGGCTGGAAATAGGTGCCCTTGTGGTTCTCCGAGCCGGAGAACATCAGGTGCTCGAAGAGGTGTGCGAAGCCTGTCTTGCGCGCCGGCTCGTCGGCCGAGCCCACGTGGTACCACACGCTGACGGCCACCACGGGAGCCTTGTGATCTTCGTGGACCACCACGGTCAGGCCATTGGGCAGCTGGAACCGGGTGAAGGGGATCTCGGGAAGGGTGGCGGACGCGCCGTCGGCGGCGGATGCGCCGCCGGCCAGGGAAATCAGCCCTGCCGCGAGCAGGGTCAGGCGTTTCTTCATGCGAGCTCCTGGAAGCCAAATGGCCACGTTATCGACCGAGGCTAGCCCGCGTGGTTCACCGGGCGCAATCGGCATCGGTCATACCCCTTGTAGGCGTGTCCGCTGGCCCTCTGGCTGTCCGCTTTGCGGATGCGCCTGTCCGCGGACAGACAGTACCGACAACGACACCTGACAAACCTCATACGAATCAGCTGATTGCAGCCTCTGACCCGCTGGCACGGCGTTTGCCTTAATACCCATGCCGGGACCAGACGGCCCGACCCACCACCCACTGAAGGAATCACGCCGTGAAGTACGAACTGCCGATGCTCGCCGCCCTGCTGGTCACTTCGATGCTGCTGTGCGGCTTCACCCTGGGCCTGATGGTCTGACCACCCCACACCACCCAAAGGACACTGCCATGAAACACGAACTGCTCTTGCTCCGTAGCCTGCTGGTCGCCTCGATGATCGTCTGCGGCCTCATCCTCGGGAACATGCTGGGTTACTCCGGCGACCCCATCCAGCTCGCCGCCAAGGGCGCCACCGCTACCGCGACCGGCTGCGCCCTGCCACACGATGGCGTCATGTGCGTGCCCTCTGCCTCATAATGGGCGCATGCCTCATGTCATCCTGTTCCGTCCTGAGATTCCGCCCAACACGGGCAATGTGATCCGCCTCTGCGCCAATACCGGTGCAGACCTGCACCTGATCCGCCCACTGGGCTTCGAACTGGACGACACACGCCTGCGCCGGGCCGGCCTCGATTACCACGAGTTTGCCCGTGTCGCCGTCCATGACGACCTGGACACCTGCCTGAAGGCGATCGGTCCCACCCGGGTATTCGCGTTTTCCACCCGTGGCCATCGCCTGCATACCGGCGTGACCTACGCCAGCGACGACGCCCTGCTGTTCGGCTGTGAAACCGCCGGCCTGCCCGACGACGTACTCGACGCCATCCCGGAAGACCAGCGCGTGCGCCTGCCCATGCGGCCGGGCAACCGCAGCCTCAACCTGTCCAACGCCGTGGCCGTGGCGGTCTTCGAGACCTGGCGGCAGACCGGTTTCGACGGCGCGGGCTGACCGCGACACTGCGGATACGTCCCTTCCGGGGGTGGCAGGCTACAATCCGGCCATGACCTCCGATCGTCCCTCGGCCGACGCCGGCCCGACCCGTTTCCTTCCCCGTCCGTTGCGTGTCCTCGCCGGCCGCGCGATGGAGTCCGTGCTCAACCGTGCCGTGGATCTCGACCCGGATACCCGCCAGCGCCTCGATGCCCTCGATGGCCGCAGCGTGCAGGTCCACCTGAGTGGCCCCGATCTGACCTTGCGCATCTCGGTGGAGAAAGGCCGCCTGCGTGTCGGCCCCGGCGAAGACGACAGCAGCCTGCGCGTCACCGCATCGCCAGGCAGCCTGCTCGCCATGGCCCTGCGCCGCGACGATGACGGCGTATCCCCGGGCAAGGTCGATATCGCCGGTGACGCCGAACTGGCCCGCCGGCTCGAACGCCTTGCCCGCCAGTACGCGCCGGATATCGAGGAAGCCTTCGCCCAGCGCTTCGGCGATGCGATCGGCGTACCGCTGGCGCAGGCCCTGCACAAGGCTTTCGTGCATGCGAAGCAGACGGCCGGCCATCTCACCGAGGATGGCGCGGACTGGTTGCGTGACGAAGGCCGTGTCGTCGTGGCGCCCGGCGAAGTGGATGTCTTCCTTGACGGTGTGGACGCGCTGCGCGAACGCACCGAACGTGCCGAGGCGCGCCTTGCGCGTCTGGAGCGCTCGCTTAAAGGCAACAACGCATGACGTCGCTGCGCCTCGTTCCACGCCTGCTGCGCGTCGCCGCCGTCCTGCTCAAATACCAGCTCGATGAGCTGGTTGATGGCGCCCACCTGTTCCGGCCCCTGAAGCTCGTGCGGCCGCTTTTCCCGCGTCCGGCCGCCGATGTGCGTGGCATGTCGCGAGGGGCGCGCCTGCGCCTCGCGCTGACGGAACTCGGCCCGATTTTCGTCAAGGCGGGCCAGGTGCTGTCCACACGCCGCGACCTGGTACCCGGCGACGTGGCCGACGAACTGGCGCTGTTGCAGGACCAGGTGCAGCCGTTCCCCGGCGCCGAAGCCCGCGCCATCGTCGAGCGCGAGCTGAAGGCACCGGTCACCACGGTCTACGCCCGCTTCGACGAGAACGCGCTGGCTTCCGCCTCCATCGCCCAGGTGCACGCGGCCACGCTGCACGATGGCCGCGAGGTAGTGGTGAAGGTGCTGCGCCCCGGCATCGACAAGCGCATCGCACGCGACATCGACCTGCTCCAGGCGCTGGGTGAACTGGCCCAGCGCTGGCATCCCAATGCCGACAAGATCCGCCCGCTGGACGTGGTGTCCGAAGTCGAGAAGATGCTCGCCAACGAGCTCGATCTCCAGCGCGAAGGCGCCAGCGCCAGCCTGCTCCGGCGCAACTTCGCCAGCGGTGTCGATCTCTACGTGCCCGAAGTCCACTGGGACTACAGCACCGAGCGCGTGCTCACCCTCGAACGCGTTCGTGGCGTCAGCGCCGACGACATCGCGGCCATCGAGGCCGCAGGCCTGGATCGCAAGCGCCTTGCCGAGAAGGGCGTGCGCCTGTTCTACGAGCAGGTCTTCCGCGACAACTTCTTTCACGCCGATGCGCATCCGGGGAACATCTGGGTAGACACCGCGCGTATCGACGAACCGCGCTTCATCGCGCTGGACTTCGGCATCATGGGCTCGCTGCCCGAGGCCGATCAGTACTGGTTGGCCGAGAACTTCATCGCCCTGTTCGAGCGTGACTATGCGCGTATTGCGCAGTTGCATGTCGCCGCGGGCTGGATGCCGTCGAACATCCGCCTCGACGAGCTCGAAGCCGCCGTGCGCACCGTGTGCGAGCCGTATTTCACGCGCCCGCTATCGCAGATCTCCATCGCCGAGCTGGTGGTGAAGCTGTTCCAGACGGCGCGTCGTTTCGAGCTGACGCTGCAGCCGCAGCTCATCCTGCTGCAGAAGACACTGCTGAACATCGAAGGCGTGGGCCGCATGCTCGATCCGGAGATCGACATCTGGGCCGTGGCGCATCCGGTGCTCAAGCGCATCCTTCGCGAGCGCTACAGCCTTCGCTCCACGCTGCGCGACGTGCGTCGTCGCGTGCCGGAGTGGTTGCACAACGCACCTCGCATGCCGGAGCTGGTGCGCGATGCGTTGCGTCAGGTCGCCAGTGGCGAACGCCGCCACGTGGCCGATCCGCTGGCGCTGGCACTCGCGCGCGAAGATGCGCGCCGATTGCACCGCTCCATCGCCTGTGGCCTGCTCGGTGGCTCGCTGTTCATCGGTGCGTCGTTGCTGTACGCGCTATCGCCGCATGCGGCGTGGCCCGTGGCGCTGGTGCTCGGCATCGTGGGTGTTGCAGCCTTCGTGGCCGCATGGCCGCGTCGCAGTCGCTGACCGACGTGCTCGAGATCCTGTACCAGGACGACGACCTCGTCGCCGTCAACAAGCCTGCGAACCTCGCCGTGCATCGCTCGGCCTTCGTCGGGCCGGACGACGCCTTTCTTATCGACATGCTGCGCGAGCAGGTCGAGGGAAAACTGCATCTTGCGCACCGCCTGGATCGCGCTACTTCCGGCGTGCTGCTGGTGGCGCGCTCATCCGAAGTCGCCGCGCAGCTCGGCGAGCAGTTCATGGAGCGCACGGTACGCAAGCGCTATGTCGCTATCGTGCGTGGATGGCCCGACCCGGAAGACGGCTGCATCGACTACCCGCTGCCCGGCTCGCGCGAGACCGGTCCGCGGCGGGAGGCTCAGACCGATTACCGGCGGCTGGGCATCATCGAGGTGGATATTCCGCTGGGTCGCTACGAAAAGCAGCGTTACGCATTGGTCGCCGCCGAGCCACGCACCGGGCGCTTCCGCCAGATACGCAAGCATTTCGCGCATATCCACCACCCCATCGTGGGTGACAGCCAGCACGGACGCGGCGATCACAACCGGCTGTACAAGCAGCATTTCGCATCGCACCGCCTGCTGCTGCATGCCGCGAGGCTGGAGTTCACTCACCCCCGCGATGGCCGCCCCATGAGTATCGACGCAGGCTTGGATGCGACGTGGCTCCGCCTGCTCGAACGCTTCAACTGGCAAACCGCCTACGACAACTGGCGCCTCACTTGACCGTCGTTCCAGCGAACGCTGGAACCCAGTGCCCCGGTTTACCAGCAAACACGACCACGCCACATCAGCTCGTGCGTAGGTCACCCTCGTGCAAAAACCCAGCGCACCGCGCTGGGTTCCTGCTTTCGCAGGAACGACGTGAGGGATAGGCGGGGAATCTCAGTGTGGTAACCCGTCGTTCCAGCGAACGCTGGAACCCAGCGCCCCGGTTTACCAGCAAACACGACCACGCCACATCAGCTCGTGTGTAGGTCACCCTCGTGCAAAAACCCAGCGCACCGCGCTGGGTTCCTGCTTTCGCAGGAACGACGTGAGGGATGGGCGGGGATTCTCAGTCTGGTAACCCGTCGTTCCAGCGAACGCTGGAACCCAGCGCCCCGGTTTACCAGCAAACACGACCACGCCACATCGGCTCATGTGCAGGTCACCCTCGTACAAAAACCCAGCGCACCGCACTGGGTTCCTGCTTTCGCAGGAACGACGTGAGGGATGGGCGGGGATTCTCAGTCTGGTAACCCGTCGTTCCAGCGAACGCTGGAACCCAGTGCCCCGGTTTACCAGCAAACACGACCACGCCACATCAGCTCGTGCGTAGGTCACCCTCGTGCAAAAACCCAGCGCACCGCGCTGGGTTCCTGCTTTCGCAGGAACGACGTGAGGGATGGGCGGGGAATCTCAGCCTGGTAACCCGTCGTTCCAGCGAACGCTGGAACCCAGCGCCCGGTTTACCAGCAAACACGACCACGCCACATCGGCTTTGGTGTAGAGGCCCTCTGGCGTAAACCCGCCGCAACGCATCATGACGGCATCATCTGCGCTGCTAGAATCCCCCCACCATGCTCACCGTCACCCGATCCATCGCCATCCCCGAGACCGAACTGGTCGAGCGTTTCATGCGCGCCGACGGCCCCGGCGGCCAGCATGTGAACCGAACCGAGAGTGCGGTGGAACTGCGTTTCGACGTCGCCTCCTCCCCTTCGCTACCCGATGAAGTTCGCGCGCGACTGCTGGCCCGCCGCGACCGGCGCATGACCGATGCTGGCATCCTGGTGATCCAGGCACGCCGCTTCCGCGACCAGGCACGCAACCGCGACGACGCGCGCGACCGCCTTGTGGAGATCATCCGCGAAGCCACCGTCGTGGCGAAGAAGCGCGTGGCGACCAGGCCCACGCGCGCCTCGAAAGAACGCCGTCTCGCCGGCAAATCGCAACGCGGCGACACCAAACGTGGCCGCTCCCGCGACTGGAGCCGCGAATGACGGGCATCCCCGAGCGCCTGCCACCTAACGTACCGTCCCTGCCCGATTCCGCGTGGCGTCGTTTCTCACGCTGGGCCATCCGCATCAGCGGCTGGCGCATCGTGGGCGACCTGCCCGACCTGTCGCGCGTCATTCTCATCGGAGCGCCGCATTCGTCATACTGGGACGGTATCTGGGGCCTGCTGATGAAATCAGCCATTGGCCTGGATCTTGGCGTAATGATCAAGCGCGAAGTGTTCAGCGGCCCGTTCGGTCCCATCGTGCGCAGGCTCGGCATGATTCCCATCGATCGCAAGGCCGCCACCGACATCGTCGGCCAGATGGTGCAGCGTTTCGCCACCCACCCGAAGATGTGGCTGGGCATCGCACCGGAAGGTACGCGCAAGGCCGTCACACAGTGGAAATCCGGTTTCCTGCGCATCTCCCGCGCGTCGGGCGTGCCCATCCAGCCGATCTTCATCGATTACCCCACGAAGACCTTCACGTTTGGCCCGCTCGTGCACGCCAGCGACGATATCGACGCCGACATGATTCGCATCCGCGCGATGTTTGCCGGTTATCACGGCAAGCACCGCGACGCCTGATCCGCATCAACGCTCGGAATGCCCCGACTCGTCGTAATCGCGATGAGTCAGCAGACCGGGGCGGATGAGATCGACGAAGGCCCGTGCCTCCGGGCTCAGGAACTTGCCCTTGCGCATCACCACGCCATAGCTGCGTTGCGGCAGGTACTGGCGCATGTTCCGTATCGCCAGGCGCTCGCGATCGGCCTCGGTAAGGCAGATACCGGTCACGATGGAGATGCCCAGCCCCATGGCGACGTATTGCTTGATGACATCCCAGCCACCAACTTCGATGGCCACCTTGTAGGGCACGTGACGCTGCTGGAACACCATGTCCACGAGGCGGTAGGTGGTGAGCCGTTTCGGCGGCAGGATCAGCCCGTACTGCGCGATGTCTTCCAGCCGGATGTCGCTCTTCGTCGCCAGCGGATGATCGGGCGGCATGATCAGCATCGGGTCGTAGTGATAGACCGGTGCCCACGCGATGTCATGGGGTACGTCGATCATCGAGCCGACCGCGATATCCACTTCGTCACTGCGCAACAGCGCAATGCCATCGCGATTGGTCACGTTGGACAGCGCCAGATGCACTCCCGGGTAGCGCTCACGATAAGTCTTCACCAGTTCGGGCAGCAGGTACTGGATGGTGGACGACCCGGCCGCAATGGTCAGCCTGCCCGCCCTGGCTCCCTGTACGCGCGTGCGGAACGCCTGGTCCAGGTCCTCGAAGCCCTCCACGAGGGGACGGGCCATCTCGTACAACGCCTCGCCAGCATCGGAGAGCGTGATACGTCGGCGGGTGCGTTCCAGCAGGGTGGCGCCCAGCTCCCGTTCCAGCGCCTTCAACTGGAGGCTCACCGAGGGCTGAGACAGGAACAGGGCTTCAGCCGCCCGGCTGAGACTGCCGAGCCGGGCGATATAGACGAAGGCCCGTAGCTGCTTGAGGCGATTGCCCTTGTAGTAGAAACGGCCGCCGGTGTCCTCGCCCTCCTGGGCCTTTGAAACCCTGGAACGGCTCTTCGGCGTGGTTTTCCGCCCGGCATTCAGCTTTATCATGCTCCGATTTCCTGATGATAATCAGCGAACTGGAACTACTATTAATTTCTTCAATATGTTTCTTTGAAACATATGCTTTGTCAAATTCAATGATCGAGGCGTAGCGTGAACTCCCGACCCGTCGCTGGAGGCATCACGTCATGGCCGTTCCCAAGAGTGCGATCGATCCCCTGTCCGGCGTCCGCGTGGAGGACCGCAAGGCCCACGCCGATGTCCTGACCCCGGGGGCCCTCGCCTTCGTCGCCGGGCTGCATCGGCGCTTCGATACCCGCCGCCTCGCCCTGCTGGCCGAACGCAGCGCCCGCCAGCAGCGCTATGACGCGGGCCAGCTGCCCGACTTCCGCCCCGACACGGCCGCCGTGCGGCAGAGCGACTGGGCCGTCGCCCCCATCCCGGCCGCCTTGCAGGACCGCCGCGTGGAAATCACCGGCCCGGTCGAACGCAAGATGATCATCAACGCGCTGAACTCGGGCGCGAAGGTGTTCATGGCCGACTTCGAGGATTCCAGCGCACCCACCTGGCACAACCAGATCGACGGCCAGCGCAACCTGCGCGATGCCGTGAACGGCAGCATCGAGTTCACCAGCGACGCCGGCAAGCGCTACACCGTGGGGCCTCACCCTGCCGTGCTCGTCGTGCGACCCCGTGGCTGGCACCTGCCGGAGCGGCACATGGAAGTGGATGGCGACATCGTCTCCGGCAGCCTGCTCGACTTCGGGCTCTACGCCTTTCATAACGCGCGGACGCTGCACGAGCGCGATCGTGGCCCCTACTTCTACTTGCCCAAGCTGCAAAGCATGGAAGAAGCGGCGCTATGGGACGACGTGATGAGCCATGCCGAAACCGAACTCGGCCTGCCCGACGGCTGCATGAAGGCCACGGTGCTGATCGAGACGCTGCCGGCCGTGTTCCAGATGGACGAGATCCTGCATGCCTTGCGCAATCGCGTTGTCGGCCTCAACTGCGGCCGCTGGGATTACATCTTCTCGTACCTGAAAACCTTTCGCGCACACCGCGAGCGACTGCTGCCGGAACGTGGACAGGTGGGCATGACGGTGCCGTTCCTGAAGGCCTATTCCGAGCTGCTTATCCGCACCTGTCATCGCCGTGGTGCGTTCGCCATGGGCGGCATGGCTGCGCAGATTCCCATCAAGGGCGACGACGCCGCCAACGAAGCCGCGCTTGCCAAGGTGCGCGCCGACAAGCTGCGCGAGGTGACTGCCGGGCACGACGGCACCTGGGTGGCCCACCCGGCACTCGTCGCAGTGGCTCAGGCAGTGTTCGACGAACACATGCCAACACCGAACCAGCTGCACGTGCGCCGCGACGACGTCATCGCATCGCGTGACGCGCTGATCGCGCCCGCCATCGGCACGGTCACCCGCGAGGGTTTCGACAACAACGTGGAAGTCTGCCTGCGCTATACCGCCGCATGGCTGGACGGCCAGGGCTGCGTGCCCATCCATCACCTGATGGAAGACGCAGCCACCGCCGAGATCGCCCGCGCACAGCTATGGCAATGGCTGCACCACGGGCCGATCGAATTCAGCGACCACGCATCCATCAGTTTCGCCCTGTTCGATCACGCACTGGAAAAACATCGTCACCGCCTGCGTGATTCCTCCGCACCCGGTGCCTCACGCGCCGACGAAGCCGCCACCTTGCTGTCCGCGCTTACCCGTGCCGACGAACTGCGCGACTTCCTCACCCTGCCCGCCTACGAGCGCCTGTCCTGAGATTCCAAGGAGAACCACCATGAAGACGCACAACGCCGAACACATCACGCTGGACTGGAAGAACAACGACCGCTGGAACGGTATCGAGCGCCCCTATGGCGCGGAAGACGTGGTGCGCCTGCGCGGCAGCGTGCAGGTGGAACATACGCTGGCCCGTCGTGGTGCCGAACGCCTGTGGCGCTCGCTGCACGAGCGCCCCTTCGTGAATGCACTGGGCGCCCTCACCGGCAACCAGGCGATGCAGCAGGTGAAGGCCGGGCTGGAAGCCATCTATCTCTCTGGCTGGCAGGTCGCCGCCGATGCGAATACGGCAGGCACCATGTATCCCGACCAGTCACTGTACCCGGTGGATTCCGTGCCCAATGTCGCACGCCGGATCAACAAGGCGCTGCTGCGCGCGGATCAGATCCACCACGCCGAAGGCAAGGATGGCCGCGACTGGCTCGCACCGATCGTGGCCGATGCCGAGGCCGGCTTCGGCGGCGTGCTCAACGCCTATGAGCTGATGGGCCAGATGATCGAAGCCGGTGTGGCCGGCGTGCATTTCGAAGACCAGCTCGCCAGCGCGAAGAAGTGCGGACACATGGGTGGCAAGGTGCTGGTGCCGACGCAGGAAGCCGTGCAGAAGCTGGTTGCCGCACGACTGGCCGCCGACGTGGCCGGCGTGCCCACGCTCATCATCGCGCGCACCGACGCCCAGGGCGCAGGCCTCGTTACGTCGGACATCGACGACAACGACAAACCCTTCCTCACCGGCAAGCGCACCGTGGAAGGCTTTCACGAAAGCCGCCAAGGCCTTGAGCAGGCCATCAGCCGTGGCCTGGCGTATGCGCCGTATGCCGACCTGATCTGGTGCGAGACCTCCACGCCGGATCTGGACGAAGCACGCCACTTCGCCGAAGCGATCCATGCGAAGTTCCCGGGCAAGAAGCTGGCCTATAACTGCTCGCCGAGCTTCAACTGGAAGAAACACCTCGACGAAAAGACCATCGCCAGCTTCCAGAAGCGCCTGGGCGAGATGGGCTATGCCTTCCAGTTCATCACCCTGGCCGGCTTCCACGCACTCAACCATTCGATGTTCCAGCTCGCCAACGGCTATCGCCAGCACCAGATGGCAGCTTATGTGGAACTGCAGGATGCGGAGTTCGCTTCGGAAAAGGACGGCTACACGGCGGTGAAGCACCAGCGCGAAGTGGGCACGGGCTACTTCGATGCGGTGAACCAGGTGATCTCGGGCTCGCTCAGCTCGCTGTCGGCATTGTCAGGCTCGACGGAAGAAGAGCAGTTCCACCCCGCCTCGGCCGCCTGATGCTTGTGTAGGAGTGCGCCTTGCGCGCGACAGGTGCGCTGCGCATGCCCCGGTCGCGCGCAAGGCGCGCTCCTACAGGAATAGCAGCTCGCACGATTGCTGGCTGGGCCCGCGCGGAAGGGGGCTTGGCTGGCTGTCGAGGGGGAGACTGCGACCGAGGGCGGGGAGACTGCGCGCGGTCGCGGTGCGTATTTTCGGCCTCCTATGGCAGCGCGTCAAGGAATGACGCCCTGTTCCGGAGGCACCAGGGCGATCACCGTCCAGCCCGGGCGCGGTTCCAGCTCGCGATGCCCGGATGCGATGCGCAGGGCGCCCTTCTCTTCCATGCCGAACAACAACACCGTGCGCGAGCCGTACTGCTCGATGAAGTGCGGCCAGTCGAAGGTTTCACTGAGGCGCGTGGACTTGATCCGCCAGCCCTCCTTCAACAGATCGGCGAAACGCGCATGGGTCATGTCGTCGGCAAACAGCGCCGTGGCAAGCAGGCTACCGGCCAGCGATGCGCGACCATGGCTTTCCTCCGGCGACAGGTTGCGCAGGCGATATACCTTGTCGCGCCCGAACTCCTCGCGGTAATGCACGCTCACCAGCGAATTCAGTTCGCGGTGCGTGGACATCGCAAAAAGATGACCGATACCGGCCAGATCGAGATTGCGATCCGCCGCCTGCGAGGCCGGATTACCGAAGAACGTGGAAAGCCCCGCCATGCGGGCGGCACGAATGCCGTTCCAGTCGTCGTCGGCCACCACCACGCGAAGGCCGTCGTTCGCCGCCAGGGCCTGCGCAATCTCCAGCGCCACATTGTCCGAGCCATAGATCAGCACGCCACGCGGTTCCGGATCGGCCACCTTGAGCCAGCGGGCCAGGGGCCGCGCCGTGGCGCTCTGGAATACCACGGTGCCGATGATCATCAGGAACACCAGCGGCACCATCTTGTCCGCGCCTTCAAGGCCGATCTTTTCCAGACGGATGGCAAACAGCGCAGAGACGGATGCGGCCACGATGCCACGCGGTGCGATCCATGCAATCAGCGCACGCTCCTTCCACGCCAGCGTGCTGCCGACGCTGGAGATGAGCACCGATAGCGGCCTGATGAACAGCTGCGCGACTACGAAGATCGCAATACCCGCGAACAACGCGCCGTCGGGCAGTGGCCAGTCCAGTCGCGCGGCCAGCAGGATGAACAACGTGGACACCAGCAGCGTCGTCAGGTGCTCCTTGAAGTCCATGATGTCGTCGATATGCACATCGCGCATGTTGCCCAGCGCGATGCCCATGATCGTCACGGCAAGCAAGCCCGATTCATGCGCGAAGTGATTGGACACGCTGAAGGTGGCCAGCACCGCAGCCAACGTGCCGAAGTTCTGCAGATACTCGGGAATGATCTGCCGACGTAACAGCCGGCCGAGCACGAAGGCCGCCACGCCACCCACGATCACGCCACAGGCCACGGTGCCCAGGAATACCTGGATGGAATGCCCCTGCCGGTGCGACACGATCGCTTCGTACACCAGCACGGCGAACAGCGCGCCGATCGGATCGATGACGATGCCTTCCCAGCGCAGGATGTTGGAGATGCGCGCATTGGGCCGCACCGTGCGCAGCATCGGCGCAATCACCGTGGGTCCGGTCACACAGGTCAGCGCACCGAACAGCAGCGACAACTCCCAGCTGAGTCCGCCGATCCAGTGCGCGGCAGCGGCCAGCATCAGCAGCGCCGCGATGGCGCCGTAGCTGACCAGGCCACGCACGGCGTGCCCGATACCTTTCAGCTCACCGAAGCGCAGCGTGAGGCTGCCCTCGAACAGGATGACCGCCACCGCCAGCGAAACGATGGGAAACAACAGGTCGCCCAGCAGCTGATCGGGATGCAGCAGCCCCGTCACCGGGCCGGCGACGATACCGGCGAGCAGCAGGAAGAGAATCGCCGGCAGGCGCACCCGCCAGGCCAGCCATTGGCACAGGAACCCGATGCCGAGCATCAGGGTCAGCAGCATTGCCAGTTCCATAGAGGTGCAGATCCTTGTTCCCAAAAGAAAAACGACCAGCTCGGGGAGCCGGTCGCCAACGGGGATCATAAGGATCCAAATGTGAAGAAAGGCCGGGTCCCGATGCTGGAGCGGGGGGAGGGAGGGGTATCCAGCATCGGGACGGGGCGGGCGGGCCATTATTAAGAGAACCGCCTGGTACAGAATTCTCCGCCCCCACCCCCTATTTGTCAACTCTTCAGTACATGAAATAAAGTTCACCGGAGGAAACGCACTGTTTCACGTCATCACGACACGACCTCGTAGCAACAGCGAAAGCGTTCGGTGCGCACGCTCTGTTCTTTTCCGTATCGGGAATCAGGCCGTCACCGGCTCACGAATACGCATGGGCTGCCACTGTGCGTACGTCAGCGAGCGCCACGCCCATTCGATCGGACCAAAACGGAAAGCACGCAGCCAGAGCATGCTTGCCACGATGTTGAACGCCCAGATGGCGGCGATCACGTAGGTGATCTGGTAGTACTCCAGCCTGCCGTAGAGCGCCCAGGGGCCGACCGAGAACAGGGCACGCGCGATGAGGCTGGTAAGGAGGTAGTTGCTGAGCGCTGTCCTGCCCACGGCCGAAAGCGCATTCCACAGGCCCTTTGCCACGCCTTGCCTCATCAACAACAGGATGAGCGCCGTGATGGCGAGCGATGCGGCTTCACGATTGAGGTAATAAGGCAGGTAAAGCCACAGGCTCATGCTCCACGTGGTGAATCCGTCCTGCTGCACGTGCCATAGCCCGAGCAACGAGAGCGGCACCGAGATCAGGAAACCGATGGCTACCGTCCAGGCGTAGACCTTCGTGGATTGACGTCCGGTGAGGAATCCATTCTTGAAAAGCCCCATGCCGATCAGCATGGCACTGAATTCATCGAAGATCTCCAGGTAACCGCGGCCCGACCTGTCGCCATAAAGACGGGTAAAACGCGCCTCCACGCCTTCCACATAGCTCTGCTCGCGAACCTCGGCGACCTGCTCCGCATACCCTTCCTTGTCCGTCACCTGCGATGTATTGAGTTCTTTCCATTCTTTCGCGCGCTTGACCGCTTCTGCATCCGGGTGGGCGCCCGACGTGTGGCTTACCTCGGCCGCTACCTGCTGCTGGAGTGCAAGGCGCTGCGGAAGCTTGAGGTAGAAAAGCGACATGCTGGTTGTTGCGATGAACAGGGAAACGAGTGTGCCGGTGATGATCAGTGTGCGCGACTTGAGCAGACGAAACGGATAAAGAAAGATGAGCGCGCACAGGCCGTAATGGAACAGGATGTCGCCCGTCCAGATGAATACGCCATGCAGGAACCCCATGACGAGAAGCCACATGTTGCGTCGCATATAAATGTCCGACGCGGATGTGACGCCATCCCGCTTCGAGATGCGCTCGGTGAGAAGAACCACGCCTGCACCGAACAGCATGGCGAACACGCCGCGCATACGACCTTCGAAGAAGATCCACTTGATCGCCCAGATGATCATGTTGAGCGTGGCGTGGTCGCCCGTGAATGCATTCAGCGGAATACCGCCGAATGCACCGGGGATCGCAAAATCATCGATGTTCATTACCAGAATGCCCAGAAGGGCAAACCCCCTCAGGGTATCGATGGTAACGATGCGATCAACGACGCTAACGGGCTGTGCAGTCACGGATAGCCGCGCATACATCCTGGAATAGCCCCCGCTTGAGACGGAACCGGCAGTGATATCGGACATGAAGGCTCTACTCAAACGACAGCAGGGATGATCGACACACGCTTAAGTGTCGACCGATTCAATCCCCTCAAAGACTGCGTGGCCGCCAGTCCCCCTGACTTCGACCTATATGCATTTCGACATATCTACCGTGAATACGACCCTGACGAGATTGCACGGCAAGCTTAAAGCAATCGAGACGCCCCTGACTTGGCCATTCTAGCCTGATAGGCGCAAAAACTATCGCTATCGAAGAGAAAAATTAAGATGGCTACACAACAACTTCAAAATAGGCTGCGGAGGCAAGTTGACGAGACGCACCGTCCATTCACCAGAAGACGATGATTGGACCGAGCCAATAGTGCCTCAAGCTCTTGGCTGGCAAACCAACGACGTTTCCGTTGTTGCGGTAACTCCGTCATCGTCCCTAGCCGTGACGCCCCAGACCATCCGAAACGGTTTCTTAGCGCCATTACAGGAACGATGAGTCACCTTCCGCTGATCTTCGCTATAGAAAACACCCGAACTAGCCACACAAATAATGCCCGGTGTACATTCTTTCACGTAAGTCGTGTAATGAATGGGATAGCGCGGATTTCCTCCTACTGCTATCTCTACTTCTACCGAACTCCCGGATATCAGCTTGGAATCGGGGAAGTTAACTGTAAAGGGATCGCAGCCCTTTCCTTCGCGAAATAACCGATAGCCCTTCTCAAGCCCGCGCATCGCAGCATCCTGAAAAAGCGGATGCTGGATCGCGTTAGCATCCTCGGCATTGGTATGGAATCCTACTTCGGCAATGATGGACGGCATGGTGGCGTGCTTATTTTCACCCTGATCTCCAGGGTGAGGCTTCAGTGACACAGGAAAATCCTGGAACGACCTAACTGAATGAATGGATTCTCGCATATAGCAAAGAGCGTTCTCCGCCAACCTACGATCCGTTGAGCGACCGTCATAATAGTACACTCGCACACCACGAACATGCGAGGAAGAAGCATTAGTATGAATGTGAATCAGGGCATCCGCTTTTAGATAGTTGGCGTAAAATGGCCTGCTACGTATGTCCTCATCTCTCTCCACCAAGCCGTAATCTCTGCTTGAAAAGCTATTCCATATAGAGGGCACGTCCGGAAGAATGGATTGCAAGTAATAACGCGCACCCAGACTGGATAGATATTCACCAGACTCGCCATGCCTATCAACGCCATCCGCGCGAACACGAAAAACTTCAACTCCGCTTCTCATCGTTAAGTAGCGTCCAAGCCTCCATGCAAATCGTGGCGTAATCGCATCCTCGATAATGCCATTATGCTCTTCCCTCTGGTAAAGCCATTTCTTGAAATGCCTGTGATAGTACTTTCCGTGCCCTGCGGCAACCACAACCCTCAGGCGAGCATCTGCCACATCACGACGAAGCCTTGCCCTTCCCACTCCATTGAACTGGGGAAGATCATCATCGAAGTAGTCATCGATACGCTTACGTTCGAATCTGAATTCCAGGTCATAAGTCAATGCCCTTGATTCGATCAACGTATAGACATGAATATTTATCTGATGAAGAAGATCCTCTAACTCACCACCATTGATCGACGGAACGTATCCACGCCCAAGATCAACCGTGATTCGTGACCCCTCATCAGGAATGGATACCTTGACACGGATAGTTGCCAACTGGCCAGGTATTCGCTCTTGCTTGTCGACAATCGATTGCACCAGACCTCTGACTTCATCAGCAAACGCCGTCCTTTCTATCGCAGATGGGTACTGAGCAAGATCACCCTCAAAGTTCGCCAACCCCGTCATTGGCAGAAGTACCGACGGAGCAAATAGAAGAATCACGAATCCATACTTCTTTTGTAACTGCATCATATCGAACACCCCTTAATTGCAGGCATGCACAACAACGCCACTTCAAAAGATGGCGCCAGGCACGGCCACATTCTCATGGGATGAGAAATACAAGACATCAGGCACAGCCCGACGATCAATGGAGGCGTTGGATGAAAACATCACCATCGAAACAGGCTGCTACTTGTGTACACGGCCTTGCCGATCAGAGCATTTCCGCGCACCGTTGCAAGCTCACTACCTGATGGCAAATCGGGCGAAAACATCTTCAATCAGCAATGACACCTTTGCTTCATTCGCAGCGCCAAACGGGCTGGGATATCGATATAGATAATGACTTCGCCATCAAAATTGCAACGTTTGATTCGCAAAGCTCCAGGCAGAGGCGACGTGCTTTCTGGCACACCGCCAACCTCGCCTATCACCTCATCCGATATAGGCACAGTAACGATGTCGAGCACGCCTTCACCAGACCGCGCCGCCCCTGCTGCGCAGGGACGGCGCGGTCTCTCCGACCTCAGTAAGTGATCGGCGAGCGGCCTGACTTACTGAGGCGAGGCCGCTACCTGATGCACATTCCAGCCGGACGCATCCTCGGTCAGCGTCAGCACCTGCTTGCCTGCCTGTAAATGCATGGAGGCGGTGACCGTGGTCCAGGCCTGCCAGCTACCCGTAGACGGCACGTCGACGCCTCCTGTGAGGTTGTGGCCGTTGGCATCTGCAAGATGGAATGCGCGCGGCACACCACCCGGGGACGCTACACGGAAGGCAAGCTGGTAAATACCTGATTGGGCGACATTCACGGTGTAATTGAACCACTGCCCGCTAGCCGTCCAACCCAGGTCATAGCCGCCACCCGCATCCGAACTCGTTTCCAAGTCGATGCTGTCCGGACGGGACACGTTCGCACCGCCATTGGCGGAGAACACGTTATAGGCGACGGCCTGACCACCTAGGTCGTAGCTATTGAACAATAGTGTTCCAGGGAAGGCGAGAGCATTGGAGAACGCGGTCTCCGATGCCGGCACCTGCCAGCTGTTGCCACTCAGCGTAGCGCTGAAAGTCGGCTCGCTGTTCTGGTAGGGCAACTGACCGGCGGCAACGCCGTTCACCGTATTTGCCGTCAGCGTGGCATTGCCGTTCTTCGCCGGATAGAACGGCGCTCCGATGACGATGCCGTTGCGCCATGGTGACACCACGGTATTGTTCGACAGCGTCGTGTTGGTCGACGTCGAGAAACCGATGCCGTCGAACATCGGCTGCACGACGACGTTGCCCGTCACGACGTTGCCGTCCACGATGCCGGTGTTCTGACCATCGCTGCCGTTGCCGATGTGAATGGCTGGCTGCCCTTGATCGAAACCGTTGCCGCCTGCACGCTCGATGCGATTGCCCGCGATACGCGAATTGTGCAGGTCGTCGCCATTGACGCCGAAACGCCCTACGCCAAGGCCGGTATAACGCGCGGTGTCAGCAATCAGGTTGTCTTCCACGTCATGGCCGGTACCGCCATACACACCGATGCCCTTGCCATTCCATGCGGCGATGAGCGTATTGTCCGTTTCGTGGATGTTGGTCATCGGGCTGTAGAAAACCTGCCCTGCGCCCGATCCGTTGTAATGCACCGAATTGATCGCCATGGCATCGTCACCCGTGCCACGGATGAAATTGTTGGTGGCGGTGAGGTTGTTGCCTTGCGTGGCATCCAGCGACACATTGTTGAGGTTGCAGCCATCCGCCCATACCGAGGTCACGCGGTTGTTGCGAATGGTGCCGCCGTTGCCTGCGGCCCAGTAGCCGGACAGCACATGCTCGGTCCACAGGTTTTCCAGTAGCCAGTTGGTGCCCGCGATATCCATCGCGCCGCCTGCACCGTCGATGCTTTCACGGCTGGTCGCGTTGGAATCCAGGTGCAGCCCGCGAATCGTGGACGAATGCACCTGGAACAGCGCACCGAGGCCACCGGCGTTGTTGGGCAGGCTCACCTGGCGATAGATGGTGCTGTACCACATGCCTGCGCCCTGGATGGTCAGGCCATTGACGATGAGGCCTTGCGTACCCTTCAGGTAGAACGTACCGGCCGGCACCCACAGCACGCGGTTCTGCGCCTGCGCCTGGTTGATGCAGTTCTGGATAGCGCCCGAGCTGTCGGGCGCGTTCGTATCGCCACGGCCCAGCGTCGGCGCGTTGTCGGCTACGGCGCCGCAATCGGTGATCGACAGCGAGCCGGCCGGCTGCGCGAGCGGTGCGGGCGGGTTCTCGACGTCGATCACATCGAGGTCATAGAAGCTCGCGGAGTTGTCACCGTCCTTGCGGAACGAAAACGTGCTGCCCGGTGCGATCGGATCGCCCTGCACGAAGAAGTGACTGTCGTCGAAGAAGGCGCGCGGACGACCGCTGGCGGGATTCTGGTCGCTCGCCTGGTACTGCTGGCCCTCGTAGATCCACGACTGGTGGGAATTGAGATTGACGTGCTGGCGGAAAACGCCGTTGACGTAGAGGTTGAGCGTCGTTTCGATGCCTCCGCCCTGCGGGGCATCGGGCACACTGGCGCGAACGTCGATGTAGCTGATCGGCTGACCGGTGTCGTTGCTCCACCAGACTTCTTCGCCGGTGTTGCGCAGTTCCACATAGGAATGGCCGGAAGCTTCCAGCGCAGGCGTCGCGAAACGGTCGGCCGGGGGTGCCGTGAGGGCAACGAGGTGCGCGCCGTTGAGGTGTCCGGCTTCGGCCTCGTAACTGGTGAACGGCGTATGTGCGCCATTGGCCTGGGCGCCGGCGGAAACGGCCAGAAGGGCCGGAATCAGCATGCTCAGGATACGCGGGGCGGAAGGGATGCGATCGATCATCACGCTCGTCTCGTAAGGAAGGGATCGGGCGCATGGGCACGGCATGGAGTCGCTCGCGGATCCATGGCGAACCGGACGGTCATGAACTTTCCCCTGCCTCGGCATACGTCATGGCATGACGTGCCGCGCAAACATGGCCCTTTGACACGCTAGCCCCTGGCGCACTCCCGTGCATGGCAAAAAATCGCGCGCTTTGTTTACCCCGGACAGGGGGTAGCCGTGCCGTGACGGGGATCACTCTCCGGTATGTGAAGACGGGTTCTTCCACCGGCTGTTGGCCTTGAATGGAATATACGATTCATATATGTTTCGCATATTCTTCAGGCAGGAACACCCATGGGCATCGTGAACATCGACGACGAACTGCACGACCAGCTGCGCCGCGCATGCACGGTCACCAGCCGTTCGATCAACGCCCAGGCCAATTTCTGGATTCGCATCGGCATGCTCTGCGAGCTGCATCCCGAGCTGAGTTTCCAGGAACTGGTGGCGAGGGAATTGAGGGAAGCCGGCGTCCGGTCGCAGCCACTGGCCGCATCGGCGTGATCAAGCAATCCGACGAAATCGTTCGCATGGCGGAATCCGGCCGCTTGCTGGCCTCCGTGTTCCATGCCCTTGATCGCCTGCCCATGGAAGGCATGAGCACCATGCAGATCAACGATTTCGTCGAGCGCATGATCGTCGATGAACTGAAGGCCCGCCCTGCCAGCAAGGGACAGTATGACTTTCCCTATGTACTGAACGCCTCGATCGACAACGTCGTATGCCATGGCATGCCGTCGGAAGACGATATTCTGCGTAACGGGCAGATCGTCAACCTGGATATCACGCTGGAAAAAGACGGCTACGTTGCCGATTCCAGCACCACTTACCTGATCGGCGAAGTCGGCTATGCAGCCCGGCGCCTGGTCGATGTGACCTACCAGGCCATGTGGAAAGGCATCGCCGAAGTACGCCCCGGCGCACGCCTTGGCGACATCGGTCACGCTATCGCCCGCCACGCGCGCGAACACGGGTATAGCGTGGTCAAGGAATTCTGTGGCCATGGCATCGGCCGTGAGATGCACGAAGACCCGCAGGTGCTCCACTACGGACATCGCGGCACGGGCGTCGAATTGCAGGAAGGCATGACCTTCACCATCGAGCCGATGCTCAACGAGGGCAGGCCCGCCATCGTGTCGCATCCCGATCAATGGCCGGTGTACACGCGCGACGGCAAGCTGTCCGCACAGTTCGAACATACGGTGGCCGTGACACGACACGGCGTGCGAGTGCTGACGCTCAGGCCTGACGAAAAGCCGCTTTGTGCCATGAGCTGAGTGCAGGCTGCCAGCAACGCTGGTTTCGCCGGCTCACGTCGATCAGAAACGCCGGTAATGAAGCGCTTCCGCCAGATGCGGCTGTTCGACACACCCTGTGCCGCCTTCGAGATCGGCGATGGTGCGCGCCACACGGAGAATGCGGTGATAGGCGCGTGCCGAGGCACCCAGCTTGTCGAGTGCCGATTCAAGCCACTCGCGTTCCGCATGCGGCAACGCGCAGTCACGCTCCAGGTTCACGACGCTCAGTTCCGCATTGCTCTGACCCGAACGCAGCAGCGCCTTCTCTCGCGCCGTGATGACGCGACGGCGCACCGTGGCGCTGTCTTCGTCCATGGGTGAAGGGCCGGCCGTGAGGGCCGAGATGGGTACGCGCGGTACTTCCACGCACAGATCGATGCGATCGAGCAGCGGGCCGGAAATGCGCGAGCGGTAGCGCTGCACCTGATCCGGCGTGCAGCGGCATTCGTGCAACGGATCGCCTGCGTAACCGCAGGGGCAGGGATTCATTGCAGCGACCAGCTGGAATTCCGCCGGAAAGGTGGACTGGCGCGCGGCACGGGAGATAACGATCTGCCCGGATTCCAGTGGCTCGCGGAGCACTTCGAGGACATGCCGCGAGAACTCGGGAAGCTCGTCGAGGAACAGCACGCCGTTATGCGCCAGCGAGATTTCGCCCGGGCGGGGGCAGGAGCCGCCGCCGACCAGTGCCACGCCCGATGCCGTGTGATGCGGGGCGCGGAAGGGACGGCGGCGCCAGCCTTCCGGATCGATATCTTCGCCAGCCAGTGAGCGGATGGCGCAGCTCTCCAGCGCCTCGGATTCAGTCATGGGTGGAAGAATGCCGGGCAGGCGTTCGGCCAGCATGGTCTTGCCGGTGCCGGGCGGGCCGATGAGAAGCAGGTGGTGGCCGCCGGCCGCGGCGATCTCCAGTGCCCGGCGCGCCTGGTGCTGGCCCCGGATGTCGCCCATGTCGGGGCCGGACTGCGGCAGGTCGTAGAAGTCGGTGGATACCGGTGGTGGCACCAGCTCGACCTGCCCGCTCAGCCAGGCGCAGACCTCGGCAAGGCTGTCGGCAAGCAGTACATCGGCCTCGCCGATGATGGCGGCCTCGGCGGCATTGGCACGAGGTACGACGATGCGACGGCCGCTGCGACGGGCGCGGATCAGGGCGGGAAGGATGCCGGACACGGGGCGGAGCTCGCCGGACAGGGCCAGCTCGCCCAGGAATTCACAGTCGTCGAGCCGTTCGCGGGGCACCTGTGAGCCGGCGGCGAGGATGCCCAGGGCGATGGCGAGGTCGAAACGTCCGCCATCCTTCGGCAACTCGGCGGGCGCGAGGTTCACGGTGACCCGGCGGTTGGGATACTCGAAGGCGGTGTTCTGGATGGCGACCCGGACGCGGTCACGCGCCTCGCGCACCGCCGCTTCGGGCAGGCCGACGATGGACGTGGAGGGCAGGCCGCCGGACAGGTGAACCTCGACGACGACCTGCGGCGCGGCAACACCTTCCTGCGCCCGCGACAAGGTGACCGCGAGACTCATAAGTGGAGGTATCGTAACCGGTAACGGATTTGGCCGGGTAGCGAACGTCGTCGATCCTGCGGGGATCCTGTTCGCATACGCGCTCCTTGCGCCGGCGGGGAAAATAACCGCCCCCGACCGCTCTCGGGGTGAGGGTGACGGATCGGAGGCGGTCCCGGGACTTGCGGTCAGTCCTACTGGCCGCGGTGCGCTGCGCTGACTTCGAGATCAGCGATGCGCTTTTCCAAACTTTCGAGCTTTTCGCGCGTACGGGCCAGGACCTGGCTCTGGACGTCGAATTCCTCGCGGGTTACGAGATCGAGGCGGCGTAATCCCTGCGCCAGAATGTCTTTGATGTTGGCGTGCATGTCCTCACGCGCTTGCGCCAACCCTGGCGGAACCAACGATGCCAATCGCTGTGCGAGTTGATCGATACCCTGCACATCCATCTTGCGCACCTCGATGTCGTGGAATGAATTCTAAGTGATGGGATTGTAGGCGCTATAGGCGTACGCCCACACGTCTTGTAGGGTTTTTCCTACAAAGAACCCAGGAAGACGCCCGGCAGCCCGGATGGCACAATGTCCATCCCCCGCGCCGGCACCCGCCTGCGCCCCAAGGAGCCATACATGAAGCTGGTGGTCGCCATCATCAAGCCGTTCAAGCTGGACGACGTCCGCGAAGCCCTCGCCGACGTGGGCGTCCAGGGCGTCACCGTGACGGAGGTGAAGGGCTTTGGCCGGCAGAAGGGCCATACCGAACTGTACCGGGGCGCCGAGTATGTGGTGGACTTCCTGCCCAAGATCAAGCTTGAGGTCGCCGTGGCCGACGACCAGATCGAGCGCGTGGTCGAAGCCATCCAGCAGGCCGCCCGTACCGGCAAGATCGGCGACGGCAAGATCTTCGTCAGTCCGCTCGATCAGGTGGTGCGGATCCGCACCGGTGAGCTGGACAACGACGCCCTCTGAAGGGCGTCGTCCTTAAGGGCATCCTCAGGCCGCGGCCTGCCCCAGCCGCTTGAAGCGGCGGTGGTGCATCAGGATGCCGATGTAGTAGGCCATGTAGTAGCCGATGGTCAGCCCGGCGATCACCATCGTGAGCGGGCTGTTACCCGGTGCCGGTGCCTGCGGGTGCGCCTGCGCACCGCCGAACATGGGCGCCAGCACCAGGAAGCGCCAGGCCAGGCGGCCCAGCAACAGGGCCGTCAGCGCTGCGCCGATCCATGGATTGGGGATGTAGCAATCCTGGCCGCCGGTGCCCAGCTCGAAGCGGGTCAGGCGCAGCCCCAGCAGGCCCAGGGCGCCGCCCACCAGCAGTCCCGCGAAGCCGCCCTCCGCCAGGCGGATGTCCTGCAAGCCCGAGGACAGGATCAGCAGGGCGATCACCCCGAACAACACCACGCGACCCGTCATGCGGCGCGTGCGGATCGGCTGCCGGCCGAAGCTGCCGCGCACCCGGCGATAGATGGCAAATGCCACCAGGCCGCCGATGAGGATCGGGGTAAACAGGGAAGCGGGGGACTGCGTGGCGATCTGGGCAAGCATGGCGAGGCTCTCGCGTTCGTCGGATGGGCACAGCTTAGCCACGCGCCGGTGCCGCCACGAGGGCCAGTCGCCACCCTTTGCGGGTGACGACTGTCAGCCCGTCCCGCCGCCTGGACGAAGCAGGCCAGGCGCGGCGCGGCTTACGCCGAGGCCTTGCCCTGGTTGGCCACGGCGGCCATCTTGGCGGCGATCTCGGCCTGGTCGCCCAGGTAGTAGTGCTTCACCGGCTTCAGATCGGCGTCGAATTCATACACCAGCGGGATGCCGTTGGGGATGTTCAGCTCGGCGATGTCGTCATCCGAGATGTTGTCGAAGTACTTCACCAGCGCGCGCATGGAGTTGCCATGGGCCGCCATCAGCACGTTCCTGCCCGAGGTGATCGCCGGGGCCAGCACCTCGTGCCAGTACGGCAGCACGCGGGCCACGGTGTCCTTCAGGCATTCGGTGAGCGGTACGTCGGCGATGCCTTCGTAGCGGGCGTCGTCGGCGAAGGACATCTCGCCCGGCTTCAGCGCCGGCGGCGGGGTGTCGTAGCTGCGGCGCCAGATCTTCACCTGGTCGTCGCCGTATTTCGCGGCGGTCTCGGCCTTGTTGAGGCCGGTCAGCGCACCGTAGTGGCGCTCGTTGAGACGCCAGTCGGTAACCACCGGGATCCACATCAGGTCCATCGCGTCCTGCACGTGCCACAGCGTGCGCACGGCGCGCTTGAGGTAGGAGGTGTGGGCCAGGTCGAAGGTGAAGCCGGCTTCCTTGAGCAGGCGGCCGGCCTCCTGGGCTTCCTTCACGCCCAGCTCGCTGAGGTCGACATCGGCCCAGCCGCTGAAGCGGTTTTCGAGGTTCCAGGCCGACTGGCCGTGGCGGATCATGACGAGCTTGTACATGGCGTCCAACGCTGCGAGGGAAAAAGGCGATGGTGGGCCGTGGCCCGGGGGCCGTCAACTTCGGGACCCTGCCGGAAGTCACGCTAAACCTTGCGGCCGCAAGGGGCATCCTAGGCCTACCAGCCTACTCGTGGAGTAACACACCATGCGCCGCACCCTGCTTTCGATCCTCGTCGCCCTTTCCGTTGCCGGCAGCGCCATGGCGCGGGACACCGACCCCTACAACAAGGTCAACGGCTCGGTGGAGGTATCCTCCGGCGAACACGTGGACAAGGTCAGCACCGTCAACGGCAGCGTCCGCGTCGGCGACCGCGCGGTGGTGCAGAAGGCGCAGACGGTGAATGGTTCGGTGAAGCTGGGCGATTCGGCCTCGGCCGACCAGGTGAACACGGTCAATGGCGCCATCACGCTGAACAGCAACGCGAAGGTGAGCGGCGACCTGAAGTCGGTGAACGGCCGTGTCTCGCTGGACAAGGGCGCCGACGTGAAGGGCCGCCTGTACAACGTCAATGGCGAGATCGAGCTGGACGCCGCCCATGTGGGCCAGGGCATCGAGACGGTCAATGCCGACCTCACCGTGGGTGCGAATTCGCAGGTGGAGGGCGGTGTCCTCTACAAGAAGCCGCAGGGCAACAACTGGCGCAGCGAGAACCGCAATCCCAAGGTCGTGATCGGGCCGCATGCCGTGGTGAAGGGTGACCTTACCTTCGAGCGTCCGGTGGATCTGTTCGTGAGCGATTCGGCATCGGTGGGTAACGTGAGCGGCGCGACGGCGAAGAAGTTCTCGGGGTCGGCTCCGTAAGGGGATTTGTTGCCGATATCGCTTCGAATGGTCGCGCGCGAGGCGCGCTCCTACAAGGGAGCGCGCCTCGCGAACGGCTACGCCATGCCCCTGTAGGAGCGCGCCTTGCGCGCGACCACCCTCAAACCCAGTCGCGCGGCTTCAGGTACTCGTAAAGCCGCGCCTCGTCACTCCCCGCTTCCGGCGCATACGCATACTCGAAGCGCACCTGCGGCGGCAGGCTCATCAGGATCGACTCCGTGCGTCCGCCCGATTGCAGGCCGAACAGCGTGCCGCGGTCGTAGACCAGGTTGAACTCCACATAACGCCCACGGCGATAAAGCTGGAACTGCCGCTCGCGCTCGCCATGAGGCGTATCCCGACGACGCTCCACGATCGGCAGATAGGCATCAAGGAAGCCCTGCCCCACGTCGCGGGTGAAATCCAGGCAACGTTCGAAACCGCCTTCGTTGAGATCGTCGTAGAACAATCCGCCCACGCCGCGTGTCTCGTTGCGATGCTTCAGGAAGAAGTACTCGTCGCACCAGCGCTTGTAGCGATCGTAGACATCCTCGCCATACGGCCGGCAAAGGTCGCGCGCCACGCCATGCCAGTGACGGACATCCTCGTCGAAGGGATAGAACGGCGTGAGGTCGAAACCGCCGCCGAACCACCACACCGGCTCCACGCCCTCCTTCGAGGCTTCGAAGTAGCGCACGTTGGCATGCGTGGTGGGGATGTACGGATTGCGCGGATGCAGCACCAGCGAAACGCCCGTGGCGATGAAGCCGCCGCCGGCCAGATCCGGCCGGTGGGCCGTGGCGCTCGGCGGGAGCTGGGTACCGGAGACCCGCGAGAAGTTCACGCCCGCCTGCTCGAAGATGGCGCCGTCGCGCAGCACGCGCGTACGACCGCCACCACCGGCGGGGCGGGTCCATGCGTCTTCCTGGAAGCGTGCCTTGCCATCGATGGCTTCGATGGCGGCGCAGATGCGGTCCTGCAGCTCACGCAGGAACGATTCGGCAATATCGGCTTGTTCGGACATGGGCACCGCATCCTCTTGGCAGGCGTGCAGCTTATCAAGAGAGCCCTGATCCCCCGCTGCGGCACGCAGCCGCGCAGGCGTGACGCCTCAGCCGATGCGTGCAGCCATGCGGCGGTTGCCGGTAAGCGCCGCCCAGCGCATGCCCGTGTCGATCCACATGAGGTAGCCGGCCTCCATCGCCATGCGCAGCAGGTAGCGCCGCGTCCACGGCATGGCTTCTTCCGCCCCCAGCGCAGAGGCGTCGAAGCCCAGGCGTCCCGCGAGGTACATGCAGCGGGCGAGATGGTAGCGGCTGGTGACCAGCCAGACGGGCGGCAACGGAGCTTCGTCGCCGGCCCTGAGCAGCTCCCGGGCGTGACGCAGGTTTTCCAGGGAATCGATGGATATCTGCTCCAGGTCCAGCGGCACGCCAGGGGGCCAGTCGCGTGCCTGAAGCCAGCGACGCCCGGCTTCTGCCTCGCTTATGGCGCCCCCACTCAGGCCACCCAGCAACAGGACACGGTCCGCGCGCCCGTCGAGTGCGTTATCCCTGGCCCGCGAAAGACGGGCGGCAAAATCGGTCTCGGGCCGGTCATCGACGAGGCGACGACCGAACACCAGGAACACGCCGCGATGCCCTGCCCGCACCGGCGCACCCCGCGCCAGCCGGATCACCCGTACCAGGTGCGCCACATACAGCAGGCCCAGGCTGCCCACGCAGGCAAACGCCGTGACGAAGGCCGCCACGAGGATGTCGCGATCACTCAGGTAGCGCCATACGCCACGCCGCAAGGGCTTCAGCAGACCGGAGGACATAGCGCTTCCGAGGCGTCCGGGAAAACGCGCAGTGTACCCGCCAGTGCCGCTCGCTGAATCCCGGTGCGGCGTTCACGCGACGCTAGGGATCAAAAACGCTAGGCTCCCGCCATGCCTCATCCCATGTCACCCCTGGCCATTCGCGCCTATACCGCCACCTCCGCGCTCGGACGCGGCCTCGATGCCCACGCGCAAGCCCTGGCCACCTCGCGCGGTGGCCTGCGTCCCAACGACATCAGCTCGGCACCGCTGGACTGCTGGATCGGACGCGTCGACGGTATCGAAGACGAAGCCCTGCCCCGCCCGTTCGCCGAATGGGATTGCCGCAACAATCGTCTTGCCTGGATCGCGCTGCAGCAGGACGGCTTCGCCGATGCCGTACGCGATGCGCGCCACCGCTACGGTGCATCGCGTGTAGCCGTGTTGCTGGGCACGTCCACGGCCAGCATCGGCGCCACCGAAGAAGGGTACCGGCGCCTCGATCACGGCCACATGCCTGCCGACCTGCACCGCCCTGCCTTGCACACGCCGCACTCGCTTGCCGGTTTCGTCGCCGCGGTGTTCGACCTGGAAGGCCCCTGCCTCACCGTCGCCACGGCATGTTCGTCGAGCGCGAAAGTGTTCGCCAACGCCGAGCGCATGATCCGCCTGGGCCTGATCGATGCCGCCGTCGTCGGTGGCACGGATACGCTCTGCGACAGCGTGCTGTTCGGTTTCAATTCGCTGGAGCTGGTGTCGCCGACGCCATGCCGCCCCTTCGATGCGGCGCGCGACGGCATCTCCATCGGCGAGGCCGCCGGCTTCGCACTGATCGAGCGTCCACGCGAGAACGAAGACGCGCCCCTGCTCATCGGCTATGGCGAAGCCAGCGATGCGCACCACATGTCCACGCCGCATCCGGAAGGGCTCGGCGCCGAACTCGCCCTGCGCGACACGCTTGAACGCGCAGGCATCACCCCTGCCGATGTCGACTATCTCAACCTTCACGGCACGGCGAGCCAGAAGAACGACGAGGTGGAAGCCGCCCTGCTGACCCGGTTCTTCCCGGCCACCACACGCGCCAGCTCCACGAAGGGTTTTACTGGCCACACGCTGGGCGCCGCCGGCATCCTCGAAGCGGCCATCACCCTGCTCGCCATGCGCGATGGCGTGGTTCCCGCCAATCTGGGTGCCGACTCGCCTGATCCGCTGTGTGGCCCGCAGATGGCGTGGCAGGCCGAGCAGGCCGAACTGCGCATCGCACTCAGCAACTCCTTCGGTTTCGGCGGCAACAATGCCTGCCTTGCCTTCGCCCGGCAGGGAGTACCGGCATGAGCGCAGCCCTTACCGTGTGGATTCATGGCATCGGCCTGTGGGCGCCGGGAGCGTCGGACTGGCATGGCTTCAGCGACATCGTGGCCGGAAAGGCAGAACCTTCCGCCAGCACACGCCCGAACGCCGACATCCTGCCGCCGAACGAGCGCCGCCGCGCACCGGAAAGCGTGCTGCTTGCCGCCGCCGTAGCCGGACAGGCCGTACACATGAGCGGCCTCGATGTGGCGACACTTCCCTGCGTCTTCGCCTCGGCGCACGGCGACCAGGCCATCACCGACTACATGTGCGAGACGCTGGCGCATGCGCCGCGCGAGCTGTCGCCGACGAAGTTCCATAACTCCGTGCACAACGCACCCGCGGGCTACTGGACCATCGCCACGCACTGCCATGCGGCCTCCAGCGCGGTATCGGGTGGACATCACGCCTTCGGTGCCTGCCTGCTGGAAAGCGCCGCGCAGGCCGTGGCCGATGATCGCCCCGTGCTCATGGCCTGCTACGACATCGCCGGCAGCGGCCCGCTGGGCGAGATGACCGACAGCACCGGCGCCTTCGCCGTGGCCCTGGTGCTGTCGCCGCATGCGCAAGGCGCGGCCGCACGCATGGATCTCACGCCCGAGCCGGGCAATATCGGCACGCAGGCCAGCGGCGATGCCTGGCTGGACACGCTTGCCGCAAGCAACCCCAGCGCCCTGTCTGTGCCATTGATGGCGGCGCTTGCGCGAACACATGCCACCGCCCTGCGCCTTCCCGCAGCGCAGGGACTCGATCTGCACATCGACCTGGGTTACCCCGCATGAACGCATACGTCGACCGCAACTGTGTACTGATTCCCTGCCTCAACGAGGAAAAGGCAATCGGCCGCGTGGTGGCCGACGCACTCTTGCTGGGCCTGCCGGTGATCGTGGTCGATGACGGCTCCACCGATCGCACGCCGGATATCGTAGCTGCGCTACCGGTAACCCTGATCCGCCATCCGCAGCGCCGGGGCAAAGGCGAAGCGCTGCGTTCGGGCTTTCGCGAAGCACTGCGCATGGACTGCGACGGCGTGGTAACGATGGACGGCGACGGCCAGCACCTGGCATCGGATATTCCCGCCATTCTCGACGCCGCTCGCAGCTATCCGGACAGCATCGTGATCGGCGCGCGCCTGCTCGATCGCCAGCAGCAGCCGAACGGCCGCCGCCGTGCAAACGCCGTGGCTGACTGGGGGATTTCCTGGGCATGCGGAAGGCCGATCGTGGATACACAGAGCGGCCAGCGTTTCTATCCGCGCGCAGCGCTCGATCTGGTCGACCTGCATGCGGAGAATTTCGTCTTCGAGGCCGCCCTGCTCATCACGGCCTGCCGGGAGCGCGGCATCGGCGTCGTCTCGGTACCTATCGCTTCGCGCTACCAGGGCGAATTCCGGCTCAGTCACTTCCAGCCGGTGCGCGACGTGACCCGCATCACCACCTACACCATCGGTCGCGTCTTCCACTACGGCGACATCCTGGCCAGCTACCGCCGCTCGCGCAGCCTGCCCACCATCATCGACGACCACCCCATCACCATGTAGGAGCGCGCCTTGCGCGCGACCGGTTGTCGCGAAATCGTCAACGTTCGGACCATTCCGGTCGCGCGCAAGGCGCGCTCCTACAAGGGCGGAGTGGTCTCAGGGTTTGAGATGTCGCTCGCGCACACTACGTCGGTCGGCCCGGAGGGGCCGGTCAGGCTCCTCATCAGTCACCCTTTTCCGCAGCCCCTCCGGGCCGCCGGTCATGCCGGCGGATGAATCACCGCCACCCTGCCCGAGGCGATCTCGCGGCCATCGTGTTCGATGCGGAAGGTGTACTGCGCTCCGTTGTCGTCCGCCATCAGGCACTGTGCGTAGACATCGAGACGCCCCGGCAGGTCGTCGACGCGCTGCACCGCCAGAACGACTCCCCGCAGGCTCACGAGCATGCCGGGGCGCGGCGGCCTGCCACCCTCGCGTGCTGCTTTCAATGCACCGTGCACCGCCGTCGCCTGCGCACCATATTCCGCCAGATGCACCGCATGCATGCCGTCCGGTCCGCGCAATGGGTGCGTCGGTGAGACATGGGTGCTGCTCCACGCATGAATGGTGTCGTCATCGAAGCGATCCACCCCGTCGAGCAGGCACATATCGCCCGCATGCGGGATGAGGTCGATGAAATCAGTCTTCGCGTACATGCGGGGCCATCAGGATGGACAGGCAGAAATGGAAGGCAACGCCGAGTGCCACGGTGAGACCGATGGCGCGCAGCACGGGAATGCTGGACCACGCGAGCATGCCGAACACCAGCAGGGCGGATATCACGCAGACGATGGTGGCGTGCAGCGTAC
The DNA here is from genome assembly GCF_023699965.1 of Luteibacter anthropi. NCBI lineage: Bacteria > Pseudomonadati > Pseudomonadota > Gammaproteobacteria > Lysobacterales > Rhodanobacteraceae > Luteibacter > Luteibacter anthropi. The sequence goes on along the minus strand of NZ_CP077072.1, from coordinate 1,834,704 downwards.
GACGCTGCTCTGCCGCGTCACCGGTATCCCGCTCGAAGAACAGCGCGTAATGCAACCCGAGACCCGCGGCGAGAATCAGCGCAACGAGATGGAACAGCGAGATAGGAATGCCCGCCATGCGCTCGACACCCAGTACAAGAAAGGTGGCGAGGGTCATCGGCGCCAGTACGTGCCATGCCCGTCGCACGCTGCGCAGGGCGACGGTGATGGTGACGAAGAGGAGTGCCCCCGCCGCGAGCACGGCATACAGGATGCGCGTGCGATAGGCGGCGACCAGTGATTCCGATGCGTCCTTCAGGTCGAGCAGCCGCACGTCGACGCCCGTGGCATGCAACGCGTGCCCGATGGCCTGCGGGTCACGCACCCCGCTGAGGGTGGATAGCCCCACCCAGTGATCGTCGCGGTGCACCAGCATGGCTGCAAGGCGCTGGCCCAATGCCGAACGGGCGAACGCTTCCGGCGTCAGCGGCGGCAGGCTGCGCGCCGCTTCGACGTCGCTGACGAAGGGAGCGAATAGATCCTTGCGAAATGGCATGCCGGACAAGGCCGCATCGAGATCGTGATCGAGGGTGGCCTTGTCGGGCAGTTTCGCCTGCCGCGCACGCTGGGTCGCCCTATCCGGCAGGTACACCGATGCCAGTTCGTACCCATCGAGTGCCTTCGTCTTCACCAGCGAGTCCATGACCGGTTCCAGCCTCCTTGACGCCACCAGCACGCCGTCGGCATCGGCAGCCTGTACCACGAGCAGATAGCGCACGTCGGGTGCACCCAGCTCGCCGCGCAGGCGGGCGTCGGTCATGAGCAGGTCGCGCGGCACGGGCGTAAGCGCCGAAAGATCGTTCTGCCAGAACGGACCGGGCGCAAGGAAAAGCATCGCCAGCACGGCAAGCGTGACCGGCACCGGCAACCAGCGCGGACGCGGCAACGCATCCAGCCATACGCGCAAACGCGCCAGACCGGGCGTATCCGCCACGTCACGCACCTGCACGGGCAGCAGATGCGGCAGGAGGTAGCGCGTGGACAATCCGGCGGCGAGCAGGCCGCTGATGGTGAAGACGGCCAGCTGCCGCAAGCCACCTACGCCCGACGCATAAAACGCCAGGTAGGCGATGCACGCGGATGCGATGGCGGTCAGCAGCAGTGGCCACAGGCCGCGCACGCTGGCTACCGCCGATTCGCCGGCACGGCGATGACTGAGCAAGCGGATCGGGTATTCCTGCGCCACGCCCAGCAGGGTGAAACCGAAGGCCAGGGTGATGCCGTGCACTTCGGGGAACATGGCCAGCAACGCGGCAATACCCGCCAGCGCACCGGTAGCCACCGGCAAGGCACCGAGCAGCAGGCTGCGTACGCTGCGATAGGCCAGCAACATCAGCACGATGAAACCCACGGTGGAGATGCGGCCGATCCAGTCGGCCTGCTCGCGTGTCTGCGCGTTCACCAGCACGGTGAAATAACCCGGGCCGCTGATCGTGAGACGGGCATCCTTGCCACCGGGCAGCGCGGCGAGCACCGTGCGGATGTGCTCCACGGCCTCGCCCTGCGTTGCAGGATCAAAACCCGCGCCACGCGTCTGCGCCAGCAACAGTGCCTCGCCCTTCGATGAAAACCAGACGCCTTCGCGCACGTCAGGCGAGTGGGGCGGCGTCCAGCGCTCCGCGATCTTCAGCACTTCAAGCGTGGGATCGCGGGGCAGTAATCCCTTCAGAAGGCTTGCGGCCGGTGAGCTGAGGTCATCAAGGCGCTGCTGCAACTGATCGGCGAGGTAATCTTCATCGAAGGCCTGCGTGTCCAGCGTCGGTGACAGCAGATAACGATAGGGAAGCAGATTCTCGTCCAGCGCACCCATGTCGAAATCGCCATTCACCACCTGGGTGAAATCGGGATCCTTGCGCAACGCAATCGCAAGGCCGCGGCTCCATGTCGCTTTCTGCACATCATTGCCGCCGTCGATGGCGAGCAGCAGCAGTCGCGAGCCCGGGCCTTCGCCCACCTGCTCCATCAGCAGCTTCTGGTCCGGCGTATCGGGCGCCGGCATGAAACTGCGCAGATCGGTACCGATCTTCAGGTGCTGCGATGCGAACCAGCCCAGCAGGGCCAGCAGCAGCAACCACAGGATGAGCAGACCGAGGCGAGCCTGCTTCACATCGCGCCGCCACACTGGGCAATGACATCGGCAAGCTCCGGCTCCGCGACCATGTGACTGGCCAGATCGCCAAGCATGTCGATGGTGGTATCGCCATCCTTCTCGTTCATGCGCATGCAGCGCGGCTGGTTGCCGCTGCCGTAAACCTGGATGGAAACGATCTGCTTCGCGAGGCTGGGGTCGCGCGGTGCGAGGGTCAGTGCCCAGCGATCGGCATCACGTCCCAGCTGCACGTCGAAGGCGTCGTCCAGGCGCGACGCATCGCCGCCAAGCAGTGCGACGAAGCTGTCGAGCAGGATCCGCAGCTGCGGCGCACGCTTCAGTGAAAACGTGCGCGGCTTGCGGCCTTCGCGCTCCTGGGTTACCTCGCCATCGGCAATGGTGGAGACTTCTTTCGCCGGCTTGTCGACGCGGCGTTCGAGCTTGTCGCCACCCAGCCAGGCAAGCTCACCCGACACCACCAGCGGCTTGTCGAGCACTTTCATGAAGCGGGCTTCGGCAAATGGCGTACGCGCCGGCGCGGAGCGTTTCAGCGACGCGACCAGCGCCTTGGCATCCGCCGGTTCAGGCGTCGGAGCGGCGAGGCATGCCAGCGGCAACAGCAGGCTCGTCAGCAGGACCCATTTCTTGCCAGAAGTCATAGAAGTTGAACCAGTTGTAGGGATAGGCACGGCAATAATGCTCGATGCGCGCGGCATAGCGCCCGACGATATCGTCCAGGGCTGCCGCGCGACCGGCACGCGGGATGTCGATGGCAGCCGCGAAGGGCTCGAAGATCAGTCGGTAGCGGTCGCCGCCCAGGTAAAGGCCCATGCACAGCATGACCGGCACTTTCAGGGCGGACGCCAGCAGCCACGGGCCCACGGGAAAGTCGGCCGGCGTGCCCAGAAACGACACCGTGCGCGAAGCTTCGCCCCGATGTCCCCGGTCGGCCAGCAGGGCCACCATATGTCCCTGCGCCACGCCCTCGGCCATCGCCAGGGCCACGGAGGCACCTCCCAGCGAGGCGTCGATCACGGCGGCGCCCACTTCCGGCGCCAGCGCTTCCAGCATGGCGGTCATGGCAGGGGTCTTCTGCTTGTCGAGTACCACCCGCAACGGCGCGTCGGGGCTGTGGGCGCCCAGTGCGCGCAGGGCTTCGAAGCTGCCCTGGTGCGAGCCGATCAGCAGCACGCCGCTGCCGCTACGGATGCGTTCGTTGAGTTCGGCCAGTCCCTCCACTTCCACGCGGAAATCGCGATCTCCGCGTGCGAGGAAGAACAGGCGGTCAAGCAACGTGGCCGCGAAAAAATGGACGTGATGAAAGACATCACGCGTCGTGACCGGGCGCCCCAGCGCACGCTCCAGGTACAGACGCGAAGCCTGCCGTTCGTCGGCGCGACGCACGAAGAAATACAGGGTGATCGGATAGAGCAGGACACGCGTGACCCGGCGCCCCAGGTGCAAGGCGATGGTGCGGATCAGCCAGAACGCAAAGCGACCACCGCCTTCCCGCTGCTGCCAGTGGCTCATACGACGCCCTCCAGCGTGCCGCGCACCAATACGTCGCCGTCGCGGAGGATGGTGAAGCGGAAGCGATTTGCTTCGAGCGCCACCAGCTCAAGCAAGGCGCGCTGCGCCGGCAGGAGCGGCGCGAGGAATTTCGCGTCGATTACCTGGCGCGTTGCCATGCCACGCCATTCGCGCAGCGCATCGGCCGCCTGCTCCAGCATCAATACCCCGGCCACGATCGGTCTGCCCGGGAAATGCCCGGCAAAGCTCGGGTGGTCGGCGTCGAAGCACAGCGGGCGGACGAAGGACGCGATGTCGGCGGTGTCAGTCATCGGCGAGGCTTCCGGCAGGGGCGTTCTGGGCGATGTCGCCTCCCAGCGAAACATGCCCGGACGAACTACAGCGTGAACGGCACTCAGGCCGCAGCGCGGTGCTGCTCGATGTGATCGGACAGCGAGCGCAAGCTCGTGAAGATGGTGCGATTCTCGGGGTTGTCTGACTTCAGCTGGAAGCCATAGCGCTTGGAGACGGCCAGGGCGATTTCCAGCGCGTCGATCGAATCCAGGCCTAACTCCCCCCCGAACAGCGGCGCATCGGGATCGATGTCGGCCGGCTTTACCGAGTCGAGATTCAGGCTGGAGACGATCAGTTCTGCGAGTTCTTGCTGTGCTGCGTTTTGCGTTGCCATCTGTAGTTCCAGGCTCCCGGATGTCCTGCCTCCCCCCGGATGGCAGCGGCCGCGGAGTGTAACATACGGCCTCGCAACGCCTGATCGGCAGGGTTCAGGCACATGAAAGCCACCCGAACGTCTTCACGACGTGAGCCCACGGGCGGACGCTATGATGCCGTCACGTTCCGCCATGGATCCCGTGATGCCCCAAGGCCGCGAAATGCGCGATCACGCGCCGTCCACCCGCCCCGCGCCCCGGGTGGGCTACCTAACCGGCACGGCCGGGCCCTCGTCGCGGACCCTGGTCCGGCTCCGCTTCGATACGACGCCCTCCCCGGGGGATGCGCGGATACTTCACGTTCCGCTGCCGCCCCTGGGCGACGCTCCCGCTGAGGTATGGGAGGTCGAAGGAGAGGTCAGCCACGGCATCCAGGACGACGTGCGCTGGTCATGCGGCGGCGGATGGCTCTTTGCGGCCATCGAGGTCCACGAGGCTGATCACGGCGGCCCTGAAGAAACCGCTGCCCATGCTTACGGGCAACTTTCCCGCTTCGTGGAAAACAGTGATACCGGACATGTGCAGCGTATCTGGAATTACCTCGGCGACATCAACCAGGGCACGTCCGATGAAGAGCGCTACAAGCGCTTCTGCACCGGGCGCATCCGTGGCATGGGAACTGTGTTCTCGCAGGGTTTTCCCGCGGCGACCGCCATCGGCCATCACGGCGACCCGGGCCTGCTCCAGGTCTACCTGCTTGCCACCGATGCAGCCGGTACGCGTGTCGAGAATCCCCGCCAGGTGAGTGCGTGGCGCTACCCCAGGCAGTACGGCGTTACGCCGCCGAGTTTTGCGCGCGCCACCCTGCTGCCCGATGACGATGTGCTGGCGATTTCAGGAACGGCCGCAGTCGTAGGCCATGCCTCTGCGCATGCGGGCGATATCGGTGCACAGCTGGAAGAGACGGCACGCAACCTGGATGCGTTGCTGGCCGCAGCAAACCTGCCTGCCGGTTTTGATGGGAATGCTCCATTGAAGGCCTATGTGCGCCATCCCGGGCATGCGGACATCGTGCGGGCCTTCGCCGCACAGCGCTGGCCCGACGCGCCGATGCTGGTATTGCATGGCGATATCTGCCGCGAGGAGCTGCTGGTGGAAATCGACGGCTGGCGCTATCGCTGATCCGGGCGCTACCGTTCACCTGCGCGCTGCCATTCACCTGTGCGCTACCGCTGGTCTGCGCGCTGCCGTTCACCTGTAGGAGCGCGCCTTGCGCGCGACCGGTACGGAGCTTTGGGTGGATCGCCCTGAACTGGTCGCGCGCAAGGCGCGCTCCTACAAGGTCACTGTTTTTTTGTGGGGCGCTTCCAGCTTTCGATGCTGGTCTGCTGCGCGCGGGTCAGGGTCAGCGTGTCTTTCGGCGCATCCCGGGTAATCACCGAACCCGCACCGATGGTGGCGCCATCGTGCAACGTGACGGGCGCCACGAGCGAACTGTTGGAACCCACGAACACGTTGTCGCCGATCGTGGTGCGGCTCTTGTTCACGCCATCGTAGTTGCAGGTGATCGTACCCGCACCGATGTTTGTTCTGCTGCCGATCACCGTGTCGCCCAGGTAGGAAAGGTGATTGGCCTTGGAGCCTTCGGCGATCCGTGCGTTCTTCGTCTCGACGAAGTTACCGATGTGCACGCCGGTCGCAAGGTCGGTGCCGGGACGCAGGCGCGCAAAGGGGCCGATCGTGCAGGGACCATGCGTGACCACGCCATCGATGTCGCAATGGGACAGCACCACGGTGCCCGCAGCCAGCGATGCATTGCGCACCCGGGTGAAGGCACCGATGCGCACGTTGTCGCCCAGGGTGACCTCGCCCTCGAGGATCACGTCGATATCCACCTCCACGTCGCGTCCCGCCGACACCTTGCCGCGCACATCGAGGCGCAAAGGGTCTGCCATGCGTACGCCGGCAAGCGCCAGTTCTCTGGCCATGCGACGACGATACAGGGCTTCCAGCTCGGCCAGCTGCCAGGGATCGTTGGCGCCGGTAGCCTCCGTGGCATCGCAATCGATGCAGGCGGCCGGGGTAGCTTCCGCAGCCGCCATGGCGAAGACATCCGTCAGGTAATACTCGCGCTGCGCATTGGTATTGGTAAGACGCTGCGTCCATGCCAGCAGTGCCGCGGCGTCACCGGCAATGATGCCCGTGTTGATGAGGTCGATCGCCCGCTCGGTGGCACTGGCGTCCTTTTCCTCCACGATATGGCGGATCTTGCCGGCGGCATCGAGAACGACACGGCCATAACCTCGCGGATCGTCCACGCGGGTGGCGAGCATTGCCAGCGAATCGTCGGCTGTCGCCATCTGCGACAGTGTTTCCGGGCGGATCAGCGGCACGTCGCCATAGAGCACCAGCACCCTGCCCTGGAGCAGGCCCTGCGCCTGGAGGTTTTCGAGCGCAACGCGTACGGCATGGCCCGTGCCCAGCCGCTCGGCCTGTTCGATCCAGCCCAGCGAACCATCGGCGGCAAAGGCATCGCGTACCTGCGGGCCGTTGTGGCCATAGACCACGTGGATGCCGGCGGGCTCGAGGCTACGGGCCGCGTCGATGACGTGGGCCAGCAAGGGGCGACCCGCCAGGGGCATCAGCACCTTGGCGAAGGCGGACTTCATGCGCTTGCCCTCGCCGGCGGCGAGGATGAGAACGTGCAGCGGTTGTGCGGTCATGGATGATGCATGCCATGGAAAACGTGACGCGAACTGTCGCGCTTTTGCCGCCCCGTGCCAAGTCGGCCGGGTGGCCTGTCATTTATCCCTGGGCCGTTCCGTCAGATGCTCAAGGTTGGGCTTATAGGCCTGGACGAAGGCATTGCGCAGGATGCCGAGGATCGCCTGCACCGTGGAGACGCTGCGATCGTCGATGGTGCCGGAAATGGGAACCCGGGTGGCGAACTGATCGTTCTCGTGGTTCTTGAAGACCTTGGTCACGCCTTCGGCCACGGCCTCGTAGGCAAGCTTCAAGGGGTTCTTCTTTTCCTGCTCCACGTCTTGTTTCCAGCTGAAGATCTTCAGCCCGCGAAACAGCGGCTTCGCATAACCTTCGATATGACGATCCCTGGCCTGCAGCTCCATCACGAAGTCGCCTTCGCCACCTGCGAAATCCAGGCCGGTATAGGCGCGCGCCAGTTCGTTCGCCTTCACCAGTTTGATGTTCTTCACCGTGAGCTGGTAGTGGAAGTCGCCCGACTTCTCCAGCGGATCAAACTCTGCCGAGGCCTCCAGCGGTGCATCGCCCAGGACTTTGGCCGTCGCATGCAGGTGGGCCACGCGTGAGCCGCCCTCGCGCTGCACATTGGTCAGGTTGCTGACCTGTGCCTCCACCGAGGTCATCTTCAGGTCCACCTTGGGGCTGGAGACGAAGTTATTGAAGGTGACCGTGCCGTTGTAGACATTAAGCTCATCGATGCGCGTGGGCACGATGGCACGCAACTGCTCGCGCCAGTCCACGCCCTTGCCGGTCTGGGTATCGCCCTCGCCACGTCCGTCGACGAAGTTCACCACCGGATCGAAGAACTCGACCTTGCCGCGCAGGTGTCCTTTGACCAGCGCCCGCCAGCTGAGGGCGATTTCGGTACGCGGTCCCTCGAACAGGGGCACCGGCACCTTGCCATCCACCTTGACGATCTTCATGGTGTTGATCGTGTACGCGCCGCGCCAGAGGTGGATATCGATATCGTCGATATGGCCGGAGTACGAGCCCATGTGCGCGAGCCGGCCGTTGAGCTGCTGGAGCACGACGTAAGGCAACGCAATCCGTGCCGCCAGCAGGATGAGGGCAACGGCGACGAGGGTCCAGAGACTGCGGCGGTAGCGGACGTGCATGGCGGGCAGTGTGGAAGGCCCGGGGTCATCGGAAGATGAAGAGCCGTCAGTCTGCTCCTGTAGGAGCGCGCCTTGCGCGCGACCGGGGTGCCGCGAAGACCGGTCGCGCGCGAGGCGCGCTCCTACAATGGGCCCCCAAAAAAACCCCCGCCGGGGCGGGGTTTTTTCGAAGCGTCAGTGCTTGAGCGTCTTTCGCATGCGCTCCAGGGCCTGGAGCTGCGCGAGGGCTTCGGCCAGCTTGGCCTGGGCCTCGGCGACGTCGAGCTGCTCGCCGCGGTTGGCCAGGGCGGCCTCGGCTTCTTCCTTCGCCTTCAGGGCGGCCGCCTCGTCGAGGTCGGCCGCGCGGGCGGCCGTGTCGGCGAGGATCGTGACAACCTGCGGCTGCACCTCGAGGATGCCGCCGGAGACGTAGAACTGCTGGCGCTCGCCGTTGCTGCCGACCACGTCCACGTGGCCCGGCTTCAGGCGGGTGATCAGCGGCGCGTGACGCGGCGCGATACCCAGCTCGCCAAGCTCACCGGTGGCGACCACGAGCGTGGCTTCGCCGGAGAAGATCTCGGCTTCGGCGCTGACGATGTCGACGCGGATGGTATGGGTCATGGGCTGGATTCCGTCAGTGGAGGATAGGAGGGAAGAAGGCGCTTACGCGGCCTTCTTCGCACCCATGTCCTCGCCCTTCTTGATGGCTTCGTCGATGCTGCCGACCATGTAGAAGGCCTGCTCCGGCAGGTAGTCGAGGTCGCCGTCGAGAATCATCTTGAAGCCGCGGATGGTTTCCTTCAGCGGCACGTACTTGCCCGGCGAGCCGGTGAACACTTCGGCCACGTGGAACGGCTGCGAGAAGAAGCGCTCGATCTTGCGGGCGCGCGACACCGAAGCCTTGTCTTCCGGCGACAGCTCGTCCATGCCCAGGATGGCGATGATGTCCTTCAGCTCCTTGTAGCGCTGCAGGGTGCCCTGGACGCGACGAGCGATGTCGTAGTGTTCCTGGCCGATCACCGAGGCATCGAGCTGACGGCTGCTGGAAGCCAGCGGATCCACGGCCGGGTAGATACCCAGCGATGCGATGTCACGGCTCAGGGTCACCGTCGCGTCAAGATGCGCGAAGGTGGTGGCCGGCGACGGATCGGTAAGGTCATCCGCGGGCACGTAGACAGCCTGGATCGAGGTGATCGAACCGGTCTTGGTCGAGGTGATGCGCTCCTGCAGGACGCCCATTTCCTCGGCCAGCGTCGGCTGGTAACCCACGGCCGACGGCATACGGCCGAGCAGCGCGGACACTTCGGTACCGGCCAGCGTGTAGCGGTAGATGTTGTCGACGAAGAGCAGGACGTCCTTACCCTTGCCCGAGGCGTCCTTCTCGTCGCGGAAGTACTCGGCCATGGTGAGGCCGGTGAGCGCGACGCGCAGGCGGTTGCCCGGCGGCTCGTTCATCTGGCCGTAGACCATCGCGACCTTGTCAAGGACGTTGGAGTCCTTCATCTCGTGATAGAAGTCGTTGCCTTCACGCGTACGCTCACCCACGCCGGCGAACACGGACAGACCCGAGTGCGCCTTGGCGATGTTGTTGATGAGCTCCATCATGTTCACGGTCTTGCCCACGCCGGCGCCGCCGAACAGGCCGACCTTGCCGCCCTTGGCGAACGGGCACATCAGGTCGATGACCTTGATGCCGGTTTCCAGCAGTTCGTTCGCGGTGGCCTGCTCGTCGTAGGACGGGGCTTCGCGGTGGATGACCCACTGTTCCTTCTCGCCGATGGGACCGGCTTCATCGATCGGGTTGCCCAGCACGTCCATGATGCGGCCGAGCGTGGCGCCGCCGACCGGCACCTTGATGCCTTCGCCGGTGTTGCGGGCGACGAGGTTGCGGCGCAGGCCGTCGGTGGAGCCGAGCGCGATGGCGCGCACGATGCCGTCACCGAGCTGCTGCTGCACTTCGAGGGTGATCTCGGTGCCGTCGATCTTCAGTGCGTCGTAAACCTGCGGTACCTGATCGCGCGGGAATTCGACGTCGACGACCGCGCCGATGATCTGAACAACTTTGCCCTGGCTCATGGAATGCTCCGGATGAATCTTCGTAAGGTTCTGGTGAGGCGCCGCGTAATGCGTCGCCATCGCGTGTAGTTTCGGTCAGACCGCGGCGGCGCCGCCGACGATTTCCGAGATTTCCTGGGTGATCGCGGCCTGACGTGCCTTGTTGTAGACGAGCGTCAGTTCGCCGATGACCTTGCTGGCGTTGTCCGACGCGGCCTTCATGGCCACCATGCGCGCGGCGTGTTCGCTGGCGAGGTTTTCCAGTGCGGCCTGGTACACCACGGACTCGATGTACCGCGTCATCAGGTGCTCGAGCACCGTGCGCGCATCGGGTTCGTAGATGTAGTCCCAGTCGTGGGTCTGCTCCAGCTTCACGCCTTCGGAGGCCTTGCCTTCGGCACCTTCCAGCTCGCTGGCCACCAGCGACACCGGCAGCAGGGCCTCGATGACCGGCTTCTGCACGATGGTGTTCACGAAGTCGTTGTAGACCAGGAACACGCGATCGAGCTTGTTGTCGGCATAGGCATCGAGCACGACCTTGATCACGCCGATCAGGTCTTCGAGCTTCGGCTTCTCGCCCAGGTGCGTGGCCGAACCGATGAGGTTCACGCCCTTGATGCGACGGAAGAACTGCACGGCCTTCTGGCCGATGGCCACCACGTCGATCTCGGCGCCCTTGCCCTGCCATTCGCGGATCGAGGCCAGCGTGCGGCGGAACAGGTTGGAGTTGAGGCCGCCGGCGAGGCCGCGGTCCGTCGACACCACGATGAAGCCGACGCGCGCGACATTCTCGCGCTCGGTGAGGAACGGATGCACGAAGTCCGTGCTGGCCTGGGCGACGTGCGCGATGACCTTGCGCATGAGGCGCGCATAGGGACGCGAGGCCTTCATGAGGTCTTGCGCCTTGCGGATCTTCGACGCCGAGACCATTTCGAGCGCACGCGTCACCTTGCGCATGTTCTGCGTGCTCTTGATCTTGGTTTTGATTTCGCGGCCGCTTGCCATGGCTTACTCGTCTGTAAAGGGTGACGCCGGATCACGGGGCGGGCGATGTCGCCGCCCCGTGGGTCTCGCTATTACCAGCTACCGGTCTTCTTGAACTCGTCGGCGGCCGACTTGAAGGTCGCCTCGATGTCCTTGTCCCAGTCGCCGGTCTTGTCGATCTTCGCCATCAGCTCGCCGTGGTTCTGGCGGAAGAAGGCATGCAGGCCCTTCTCGAAGGCGAGCACCTTGTTGACCGGCAGGTCGTCGAGGTAGCCCTTCTCGGCCGCGTAGACCGACACGCCGAGCTCGGCGATCGACAACGGGGAGTACTGCGCCTGCTTCATCAGCTCGGTGACGCGCTGGCCGCGGTCAAGCTGGGCGCGGGTGGCGGCATCGAGATCCGAAGCGAACTGCGCGAACGCAGCCAGCTCGCGGTACTGCGCGAGGGCGAGCTTCACGCCGCCGGAGAGCTTCTTGATGATCTTGGTCTGGGCAGCACCACCGACGCGCGACACCGAGATACCGGCGTTGACGGGCGGGCGGATACCGGCGTTGAACAGATCCGTTTCAAGGAAAATCTGGCCGTCGGTGATCGAGATCACGTTGGTCGGCACGAAGGCCGAAACGTCACCGGCCTGGGTTTCGATGATCGGCAGCGCGGTAAGCGAACCGGTCTTGCCCTTCACTTCGCCGTTGGTCATCTTCTCGACGTACTCGGCGCTGACGCGCGAGGCGCGCTCGAGCAGACGCGAGTGGAGATAGAAGACGTCGCCCGGATAGGCTTCGCGACCCGGCGGACGCTTCAGCAGCAGCGAAATCTGGCGGTAGGCCACGGCCTGCTTGGAGAGATCGTCGTACACGATGAGCGCGTCTTCGCCGCGGTCACGGAAGTACTCACCCATGGCGCAGCCGGAGTACGGCGCGACGTACTGCAGGGCGGCGGCTTCGGAAGCCGAAGCGACGACCACGATGGTGTTGGCCAGCGCGCCGTTCTCTTCGAGCTTGCGCACCACGTTGGCGATCGAGCTGCGCTTCTGGCCGATGGCCACGTAGATGCACTTAATGCCCGAGTGCTTCTGGTTGATGATCGCGTCGATGGCGACGGCGGTCTTGCCCGTCTGGCGGTCGCCGATGATCAGCTCGCGCTGGCCACGGCCGATCGGGATCATCGAATCGATGGACTTGTAGCCGGTCTGCATCGGCTCGTCGACCGACTGGCGCCAGATCACGCCCGGAGCAACCTTCTCGACCGGGCTGGTGCCCACGGCGTCGATCGGGCCCTTGCCGTCGATGGGGTTGCCCAGCGCGTCGACGACGCGGCCAAGCAGGCCCGGGCCGACCGGCACTTCGAGGATGCGGCCGGTGGTCTTGGCGGCATCGCCTTCGCGCAGATGCTGGTACTCACCGAGCACCACGGCGCCGACCGAGTCGCGCTCGAGGTTCAGCGCGAGGGCGTAGGTGTCGTTCGGCAGCTCGATCATTTCGCCCTGCATCACATCGGCCAGGCCGTGGATGCGCACGATGCCGTCGGACACGCTGATGATCGTGCCTTCGTTGCGTGCCTCGGCGCCGAGCTTGAACTGCTCGATGCGGGTCTTGATCAGCTCACTGATCTCGGACGGGTTCAGAGTGGTGCTGGACATGGTCGGTTCCTTGGGTTGCGCCGCTCTCACGGCACCCGGTGGTATGAGAATCTCGTATCAGTGCGTCAGCGCGCTGGCCAGCCGTTGCAGGCGGCCTCGCGCCGAACCGTCGATGACCTGCTCGCCCGTGTCGATGACGACACCGCCGAGCAACGTCGCATCGACGTGCGTATCCAGTTCGATCTCGCGCTTGAAGCGGCGCTTCAGCGATGCGCGCAGCGTTTCCGTCTGCGACGCGTCGAGATCCAGTGCGCTCGTGACCTTGACCTTCAGGGTCGACTCCGACTCCAGCTTGTACTGGTCGTAGAGCGCGGCGATTTCCGGCAGGAGCACCATGCGGCCGTTTTCTGCCAGTTCCTCGAGGAAACGGGCGAACGGCGCATCGGCGGCCATGCCTTGCGGAAGATGGATCGCAACGAGCTGCGTCGGCAGCACGCGCGGATCGTTGCCGAGGCCGGCGACCTGGGGGTCGACCGCAACCGCAGCGGCGAAATTCAGCGCTGCCGACCAGTCGGCAAGCGCACCCGACGCGTGCGCCACCTCGAAGGCGGCGCGCGCGTAGGGACGGGCGAGGGTGAGCGCCTGGGCCATGATCAGATCTCGGCAGCGAGCTGGTCGAGCAGCGCCTTGTGGGCCGCCGGATCGATTTCACGCTGGACGATCTTCTCCGCGCCCTGGACGGCAAGCTTGCCGACCTGTTCGCGCAGCTGCTCACGGGCACGCTGTGCCATCGATGCGATCTCGTCCTGGGCCTGGGCCTTCAGACGGTTGATCTCGTCGGTGGCTTCCACGCGAGCCTTCTCGATGATGGCGTTGGCCTGGGCCTGTGCCTTGTCGATGATCTCGGTGGACTGCAGGCGGGCCTGCTTGATCTCGGAAGCGACCTTGGCGTCGGCATCCTTGAGCTCGGCGCGCGCGCGCTCGGCCGCGGCCAGGCCCTCGGCCACCTTCTTCTGGCGCTCCTCGATGGCACCGTTGAGCTGGGGCCAGATGAACTTGGTGGTAAACCAGACCAGGATCGCAAAAGAGATCATCTGGCCCAGGAAGGTCATGTTGATTTCCATGATCTCTCCGAAAGACTCCGAACGCTTGTGTACTGACGATCACCGTGACGCCAGGGCGTCACGGTGACGGAACGAACGGCTTCTTAGCCGCCGACGGCGGCGCGGATGATGCCGGTCAGCGGGTTCGAGAACGCGAAGAGCAGCGCCACGGCGAGACCGATGATGAACGCCGCGTCGATCAGGCCGGCGAGCAGGAACATACGGCCCTGGAGCAGCGGAACCAGTTCCGGCTGACGGGCGGCCGACTCGAGGAACTTCGAGCCCATGATGGCGATACCGAGACAGGCGCCGAGCGCGCCCAGGCCGATGATCACGCCGATGGCGATGGCGGTCATGCCCTGCACGTGGGCGAGAAGCGAGGCGAGTTCCATGGTGTTCTCCTGGATAAACGAATAGCGAAAGGTGGAAAGAAAACGAACTGAAAGAGGGTGGAACGTCGGTGCGGTGAGTTAGTGGTGTTCCCGCGCCGTGGCGATGTAGACGATCGTCAGCATCATGAAGATGAACGCCTGGAGGGCGATGATCAGGATGTGGAAGATCGCCCAGGCCGTGTTGAACACGACGCCAGGCACGAAGCTGACCCAGCTCACCATCAGACCGGCAATCAGCATGAACACCAGTTCGCCGCCGTACATGTTGCCGAACAGTCGCATCGCGAGCGACACGGGCTTCGACAGGGTTTCGACGACGTTGAGAAGGAAGTTAGGGATCACCAGTACAGCCTTGGCGATCGGGTTGTGTGCGTGGAACGGGGCGGTCATCAGTTCCTTCGTGAAACCGAAGCCACCCTTGGCCTTGATGCCATGACCGATGACGATCAGCAGCACGGCGACCGACAGGCCCACGGTGGTGTTGATGTCGGCGGTGGGCACCAGGCGAAAATAGGTGTGATGCGCCACTTCATGACCCGCGAAGGTCTGGATGAGCCAGCCGGCCAGGTCGACCGGGAGAAGATCCATGGCGTTCATGAAGAACACCCACATGAAGATGGACAGCGCCAGCGGGGTCACCGTACGGCGATCGCCGTGGAAGGTGTCCTTGACCTGCGTGTCGACGAACTCGATCGCCAGCTCGACCAGGGCCTGGCCCTTGGACGGCACGCCCGAGGTGGCCTTGCGCGCGAACAGCCAGAACCACAGGCAGAACACGACGCCCAGGCCGAACGAGATGATGATGGAGTCGGCACGCAGGTTCCAGAACCAGAAATGATCGGTGCTGAAATTCACCGTCATATGGTTCAGGTGGTGCTGGATGTATTCGGTCAGACCGCCTTGCGGTTCGCTCGCCATGCCTCAACCCTTGAATCTGAATGCAAATACGTTGACCGCGTAGCCGACCACCAGGCCCACCAGAGTGGGCAAGGGTGGCAGCTTCCACTGAACCAGAATGAGCAGCAGTCCACCGATGAGCACGACCCAGCGAAGGATCATGCCCACCAGGAACCGCATGAACGTTGCTCCCGCTCCACCCAGCGCACCGAAGGCTCGCGCGGCAAGCAGCGCGGTGCCCATGGCGACGATCAGGGTGCCCCCGAAAGCGGCCAGACCGGCCGACCGCCCCTCCAGGGTGAAAGCGAGCCCTACGACAACGGCTATCACCAGCTGCGCGATGACCACGCGCATGGCTAGATGACGACCGGCTGCAAGACTGTTGAGCAACGCGAGGCTCCCGTGGTTACGCGCAAGGCGGCACCAGCTGGTTCAACGGGCCACGGTGTAATCCGGAAAAGTATACCAGCGGCGTAAACGACTGGACAAGCGAGGAAAGGGCGCTACCACTCGCCGGCGCGACGATCCGTCGCGTCGTTGGAACGCCGTCGCGGCGGGATCAGGCCCTGGCGGGCCGGCCCACCATCGCGCCAAGTGACGTGGCCGTTGCGACGGCGACGTCCATGATGTCCCCTGCGGCTGTCGCGGCACGCTCGACGCCCTCGCGCTGCAGGTGCTCGCCACGCGCCAGGACGGCACGCAGGGCATCGGCATCGGGAGCGAGCATGGCATCGGCCATCAGGCCGGTCGCGGCCCTGGCATGTCCCTCGATGGCCTGCAGATGCAGGTCGGCGACACGTTCCATGCTGCGCCAGGCCAGCGCCTGTGCAGCGGCGGCCTGCTCGACGAAACGGGCGAAATCGGCGTATCCGTTTGCGTTGGCCATGGGTGTCTACCGTCGGGGAACGGGGGGATGCCGGAGTGTAGTCCCGCCTGCTGCAAGGCAGCAACCATAATTTGTTGCGGTGACAGGTTTTCGTTTGCCGGAAATGCCCGTATCCGTCAGCCGGTGTATTCGGCGCCGGAGGTGCAGGTTTCGTGGACCACCACCTTGCACAGCAACGGGACCTCGGGACGCAGGTGCTCGAAGATCCAGCGGGCAAGGTTCTCGCTGGTGGGGTTTTCGAGACCCTCGATATCGTTGAGGTAGTGATGGTCGAGACGGTCGTACAGCGGCTGGAAGCGGGCCTTCAGCTCGCCGAAATCCATGACCCAGCCCAGCACGGGATCGGTGGGGCCCTCCACGTGCAATTCCACATGGAAGGAGTGCCCGTGCAGCCTCGCGCACTTGTGCCCTTCAGGCACATTCGGCAAGCGATGGGCCGCTTCGATGTTGAAGGTCTTGAAGATACGCATGGCCGGTCCGGGAGGCTGGTGACCGCCTAGTTTAGCGGCACCCCCGTCAAAACGCGTGGATACGGCAGGTCTTCACGATCCCTGTCGCATTTCCGGCGATGCGACTGGACTTTTCCCCGATGAACGGTTGCAGTGGAAACTTCACGCGGGGGCGAGGGGGCCCGCGCACAGCCTGCCCATAGCGCTCACAAGGAGGCCTTCGATGGGCCCTGGTCGTGATTCGCCCGGTGGTTCGCCCGTGAGCGGACTGGCCGAGGAGGTATTTGCTGCATTGCCCTGGCCCTGCGTGGTCTGGCCCCGGGACGGGGGCCCGGCTGTCATGGCCAATGAAGCTTTCCGGCGCGAGTTCGGGACCTTGCTTCCCACGAGCCTGCCCGACTGGTTCACCACGCACCTGGAGCCGGGCAATGCGAGCGACGAGTTCGTGATCCGCATAGCGGAACGGGCGCCGCGCCGGTTCCGGCTGACACGGCAGCCGCTGGATCTCGCACCGGCCGCCTTCGACGCCGCCTTCCTGATGCCCCTGCCAGACGACGAACCCGGCAGCGACGAGCCCACGCCCAACAGCTTTGCCATGCTGCGCCCGGACGTGAGCCTGACCCGGCGCGAATCCCAGGTGCTCGACGGCATCATGAGCGGCAAGCTCAACAAGGTGATCGCTGCCGAACTGAACATCAGCCACAAGACGGTGGAGCTGCACCGGGCGAACCTGATGGCCAAGCTCAGGGTGCACAACGTGGTGGAACTGGCCCGCGTGGTACTGGAGCCACCTGCCGTCGGGCGACGGGACGAAGCGCCCGCGGAAACCGAACCGGTGACGGGATGAAAAGAAAAAGGCCGCGCCCTTGGGGGCACGGCTTTTTCGTTTTGGTGGCTAGAGGCGGGCTCGAACCGCCGACCTCAGCATTATGAGTGCCGCGCTCTGACCAGCTGAGCTACCTAGCCATGGAACCTGGTCGTTCGTGAGACGGGCTCACGAAGGCCGGGCAGTTTAATCGGGGCTGGCTCGCCATTCAAGTAGTGCCTTGCCCCCGCTTCCGGCGCTGTGGTTGAATCGGGGCGAAGCGCGACGGTTTTCGTAAGCGCGCCGGGGTTTTGCGGAGGGTTGATGATCGACGCAGATGGCTACCGACCGAACGTGGGAATCGTCCTCCTCAATGGGGACGGGCGCCTGTTCTGGGCGCGCCGCGTCAATCGCGACGGCTGGCAGTTCCCCCAGGGCGGCATGCGCAGTGACGAAACGCCACTGGAAGCCATGTACCGCGAGCTGGAGGAAGAAACCGGCCTGCTCTCCCACCACGTCGAAGTGCTGGCCGAGACCCGCGGCTGGCTGCGTTACCGCCTGCCGAGCCGTTTCGTGCGCCATCACCAGCGCCCCACCTGCATCGGCCAGAAGCAAGTCTGGTTCCTGCTGCGCCTGGTCGGCTGCGAGGGCGACCTGAAGCTCGATGCCTGCGAGAAGCCCGAGTTCGACCTCTGGCGCTGGGTCGATTTCTGGTACCCGGCCAACCACGTGGTCAACTTCAAGCGCCAGGTCTACGAGCGGGCCCTGCGCCAGTTCGCCCCTACCGTCGAGACGATCTGCCGGGTCGAGGTGGGCCGCTGCCCGCAGCAGGCCGAGGCCCAGCGCCGGGCCGTCGAGGGCGGCTAGCCTCCCGTTCACAATCGCGCGGTTGACAATCGTTCGCATTCGCGTTCGAATGCGCGCCATGTACATCTGCATGTGCAATGCCGTCACCGACCACGCCATCCGCCGCGCCGCGGCCGAGGGCGTGGAGTCGTTTTCGGAACTCCAGGCCCGTACCGGCTGTTCCGACTGCTGCGGGGCCTGCGAGTCCGAAGCCCGCCAGTGCCTGCGCGAGGCCGTGGCCGAGACCCGCTCCGTACTGAGCTTCCTCCCCACCCCGGCCTGAGTCGGCACACCGCGTAGCGCGGACGCAAACCGTCTTCATTCTCGTTACGTCATCGTCTTTCCGGGCGACGTATAGTCGCACCCTGCTTATCCAGGGAGACCCCATATGAAGGGCGACGCGAAGGTCATCGAATACCTCAACAAGGTGCTCTACAACGAGCTGGCCGCCATCAACCAGTACTTCCTGCATTACAGGATGTTCAAGGACTGGGGCTACAACGAGCTGGCCAAGCACGAGTACGAAGAGTCCATCGAAGAGATGAAGCACGCCGACAAGCTGATCGAGCGCATCCTCTTCCTCGACGGCCTGCCGAACCTCCAGCACCTGGGCAAGCTGCGCATCGGCGAGAACGTGGTCGAGGCCCTCCAGGGCGACCTCGATCTCGAAATGATCGCCACGAAGGACCTGCGTGAAGCCATCGCCTACAGCGAAGGCATCCACGACTTCGTGAGCCGCGACCTGTTCAAGTTCATCCTTGGCCAGGAAGAAGAGCACATCGACTGGCTCGAAACCCAGTTCAGCCTCATCAAGGACATCGGCCCCGAGCGCTACATGCTCAGCAAGGTCGGATCGATCAACCACGATTGATCTCAGAAGGGCCGCCGCAAGGCGGCCTTGCTGTTTCCGGGTCTGCGGCACGGTTCCTTGACCGTTCCGAAACACAAGGGCTATACCATCGGCCCTTCACGTTTCATCCACGGACCCGTCCATGGCCCCACGCCATCCGCCACGGTTCGTCGTGCGTACGCTCGACGACGCGGCCCGCGAACGCCGCCGGCGCCTCCTGCTGGGAGGCGGCTGGGCCGTGAGCGTGGTGGCGGCCCTGTTGCTGGGCGCCTGGTACGGCGGCCGCAAGCCAGCCAACACGGCCGGTCATGGCGATGCGCAGCGCACGGCCACGGAAACCGAAGACCTCCGCCAGCAGGTGGCCAATCTCCAGCGGGATGCCCAGGTCGGCGATGTCGCCACCCGCGAGCTGAAACGCAACCTCGCCGAGCGCGACGAGGAAATCAGCGGCCTGCGCACCGATCTGGATTTCTACTCCCGGCTGGTCGGCGGCGACAGCCAGCGCCAGGGCCTGCGCATCCAGGGCGCCCGTGGCACGCCGGTAAAAGACTCCCCCCAGGCCTGGAACCTGGTCGTGACGCTTACCCAGAACGCCCGCCGCGGCGAGCTGGTGAAAGGCACCCTCCACCTCAGCGTGGAAGGCATCCAGGCGAGCAAGGTCGTCACCCTCGAAGGTGCGGCCCTCGGTCAGTCCGGCGACCTCGTGGACCAGCCCTTCTCCTTCAAATACTTCCAGCAGGTGCAGACCAGCTTCACCTTGCCCGCCGGATTCCAGCCGGCACGGCTGCGACTGGTCGCCGCCGTGCCCGGCGGCGAATCCGTGGACACCACGATCGCCTGGACCGACGCCACCCGAAACGAGGACGCCAACGATGTTCGGCAGTAACCGCAAGACCCAGCCACCCGCCGTAAGCCCCGCCGCCACCAGCCTGATCGCTCAGGGCGTCGTCCTGCGTGGTGATATCGACTTCCGTGGCGCGCTGCACCTGGACGGCACCATCGAGGGCAACGTACGGGCGGAGGGTGATGGCATTCTCACCATCAGCGAGACCGGGCGTGTCGTCGGGCGCGTGGACGTGCCACACGCCGTCATCAACGGCGGCGTCACGGGCGACGTCGAAGCCCGCGACCGCCTGGAACTGGCGCCGCTGGCCCATATCGAGGGCGACGTGCAGTACCAGGTGCTGGAAATGGCAGCAGGCGCGAAGGTGAACGGCCGGATGATCCATCGGGCGCCGCCCACCGTGCGCCAGCTCGCCGAAAGCGCCACCGAGGTCACCCGGGCACTGACCAAGGCTTGACCTGTCACGGATCGGCGCCATTATGGGCGCATGAACAACCCCTTCCCCATGGCTCCCACCGCCGCCGCGCCGGACTACCGGTCGGCCGGTGCACCCCTGATCTTCACCGAGGCCGCTGCTCGCAAGGTGCATGAGCTGATCGAAGAAGAAGGCAATCCGTCGCTCAAGCTGCGCGTGTACATCAACGGCGGCGGCTGCTCGGGCTTCCAGTACGGCTTCACCTTCGACGAAGACCAGGCCGAGGACGACCTCGCCATCTCCCGCGACGGTGTCACCCTGCTCGTCGATCCGCTCTCCCTCCAGTACCTCACGGGCGCAGAGATCGACTACAAGGAATCCTTCAGCGGCTCGCAGTTCGTCATCCGCAATCCCAATGCGAAGACGACCTGCGGCTGCGGCTCGTCCTTCAGCGCCTGAGCCACCGGGCGTGAGCGCACGGATGGATCGCGACAAGGCCGTGGCGGCGGAAGCCCGCGAGAACGTCTTCGCAGGCGTCGACATCGATCGCATGGCCGAACGCCGCGACGACCGCCTGTGGGTGGAAGAAACCGAACGCGCAGCGGATACCCGCTTCCTGGTGCTCGATACCGAAGGCCGCGCCATGGCCCTCACCGGTGCCGACCTGCCGCAGTGGATGTCGTCGAACATGCGCGCCGAACGCTTCGGCGACGTGCCTGCCACCTTTCTGGGCCTTGCCCGCGATTCCGCCTGGTTCGCGCTGGTGCTCGACGAGGCCCACGTGGAGATCTTCGTCGCCCTCACCGGAGCGCGTCGCGTCGGCTTGCGCGAGGCCGGCCTGGCCTTTCCCGCCTTCGAGGCCGGTCTGTTTGCCTTCGCCAAGGGCGTGACGCACTGGCAGCGACAGATGCGCTTTTGCAGCCTCTGTGGCGCGCCGACGATGGTGGTGTCTTCCGGGCACCGGGTGCAGTGCACGAATCCGGACGAGCCCCACCTGCACTTCCCTCGTACCGACGCGGCGATCATCGTCATCGTCGAACACGAGGATGCCTGCCTGCTCGGCCGGCAGCGCGGCTGGCCCGTGGGGCGCTACTCGACGCTGGCTGGCTTTATCGAGCCCGGTGAGTCGCTGGAAGACGCCGTGAAACGCGAAGTACGCGAGGAATCCGGCGTCGAGGTACTGCACGCTACCTACCATTCCTCACAGCCCTGGCCACTGCCCGCCTCGCTGATGGTCGGCTTCACCGCCACCGCGAAGAACCGCGACATCCGCCTGCGTGACGACGAACTGGAAGACGCCCGCTGGTTCACCGTGGCCGACATCGTCGAAGGCATGGCCAACGGCACGCTCGGCGTACCGCCACCGCTATCGGTGTCCTACCGACTGATTGAGCACTGGCTTGCAGAACGAGGCGTCAGCCTCGATGAACTGGTTTCAGCCACGCCCCGCCGCTGATCCACAGCCCGGCGCCCTTCGCCTACAATCGGGCCATCGACACGCGGACTGCATCGTCATGGCCCTACGCCTCTTCGCCGTACTCATCGCCCTGGTCATCGTCTGGAGCGTGCCCCAGCTTGCCCGCTGGCGCGACGATCGCTGGTTCCGCGCCTGGGTGAGCCGGCTGGGCGATCTCTCCGGCGCGGGTCGCGTGGCGGTGGTGCTGCTCGTGCCTGTCATCGGTTGCGCCATCATCGGCGGCATCCTCCGCGCCCTGCCCCTGTTCGACATTGCCTGGTTTGTCTTCGCGGTGCTCGTGCTGGTCTATGCGCTGGGACCGCGCGAAATCGAGATGGACCTCGATGCCGTCCTGCATGCCCCCGACACGCTTCGCCGCGAAGAGGCCGTGGCCGCCCTGCGCCAGGACGAACAGCCCCTGCCGTGGTTTGCACCGGCACTCGTGGAAGCAACCTTCTACGCTGCCCTGCGTCGTCGCTTCGGCGTGTTGTTCTGGTTCTTCGTCCTGGGCCCCGTCGGTGCCCTCGGCTACCGGCTGGCGCAGTTGCTGGGCCGCGACGCATCGCTTCCGCTGGATGGCGACGCACGCTCTGCGGCGCGACGCCTCGCCGACGCACTCGACTGGATCCCCGCGCACCTCATGGTGTTCGCCATGGCACTCGTTTCCGATTTCGATGCCGTGGTCGGCGCGTGGCGCCATTGGCATCGTCATTCCGGCAGCCCGCGCTCGCGCCTGGAACCGGATTTCCTCGGCGCCGTCGCCCGCGCAGGTGTCGATGCCGACGTGGAAGCCGGCGACGGCTACGTGCAGGATGTAAGCGACCCCATCGCGGAACTCGAAGACGCACGCCGCGTCATACGCCGCGTGCTGATCGTGTGGCTGGCCGTGGTCGCGGTGATCGTGTTGGCGGCGTGGTTCGCCTGAGGCTTCGCCTCAGGCCTTGTCGCCTCGTAGTTCGACCACGCGCTGTTCCAGCACGACGGCGTTCGCACTGCCCGCGGGTAGCGCCGCGCCACCCACCAGCTCGATGCGCGACCAGAACCGGCGCGGCAGGCGGGCACGATGCAGCGCATCGTCGCGACGGCTGAAGATGCTTCCCCACATACCCCGCAGGGCCAGCGGCACCACGGGTACCGGGCGACGCGCCAGGATGCGATCGACGCCAGGCCGGAAGGGTGCGATCGAGCCATCCTTCGTCAACGCCCCTTCGGGGAACACGCAGACGACTTCTCCCGCAGCCAGCGCCTGATCGATCTTCTCGAACGCCTCTTCCATCAAGGCTTCGTTTTCGCTGCGGCCAGCGATGGGAATCGCTTTCGCCGTGCGGAACACGAAGTTGAGCACGGGAATGGAGAATATCTTGTAGTACATCACGAAGCGCATCGGACGGCGCACGCATGCCATCAGGATCAATGCATCCATGAAGCTGACGTGGTTGCACACCACGAGCGCGGCACCTTCATCCGGAACGTTCTTCAGTCCATCCACCCGCACGCGATAAAGCGTATTCACCAGCACCCAGGTGATGAACCGCATCATGAATTCAGGCACGAGCGTGAAGATGTACACGGCCACCGCGATATTCATGAGGCCGGTAATCAGGAAGATCATCGGCACATCCAGGCCAAGCAGTGTCAGGCCGATACCGAAACCAGAGGCAATGCAGATCAGCAACGCATTGACGATGTTGTTGCCGGCGATGATGCGCGACAGCTTGTCGCGCTGTGCCCGGCTCTGCACAAAGGCAAACAACGGTACGACGTAGAAACCCGCGAAGGCACCGATCATCGTCAGATCGAATGCCACGCGCCATGCACCCGGCGCGGCAAGGAAACCCTTCCAGTCGAGCATCACGCCGACGGGAAGCGTGGGATGGGCAAAGAAAAGATCCACGGCAAACGCGGTAAGGCCGAAGGCGCCCACCGGCACAAGGCCGATCTCCACGCGACGCCCCGACAGGCGCTCGCACAGGAGCGAACCGATGCCGGTACCCAGCGAGAACAACGTCAGGGCCAGCGTATTGACCGAGCCATCGCCGCCAAGGATATGACGCGTGTAGTTCGGCAGCTGCGCCACCATCACCGTGCCGAAGAACCAGAACCAGGAAATGCCGAGCACCGCATTCCAGATGGCGCGGTCTTCATGCGTGATCTTCAGCACACGCGAGGTTTCGCTGACCGGATTCCAGTTGAACTTGAGATCGGGTGCCGTGGCCGGAGCAGCCGGAATGGCGCGACAGACCAGGTAACCCGTCAGGGCAATGAGGATGGTCGCCGCCGATGCCGCCAGTGTCCCGTAGCTCGGAATCAGCATGAGCGAATTGCCGACGATCATGCCGATGAGCATGGCCAGCTGCGTACCCGTCTCCACGAGGCCATTGCCCCCTACCAGTTCGCTACGCTCAAGCGCCTGCGGCAGGATGGAATACTTGATGGGACCGAACACCGTGGAATGCATGCCCATCAGGAACAGCACCACCAGCAGAAGCGAAACATGATGCGTGAAAAAGCCAACGGCGGCGATCGCCATTGCCAGGATTTCGAACAACTTAACAAAACGGATGATCCGGGCCTTCTCGAATTTCTCGGCCAGTTGCCCCGCCGTGGCGGAGAACAGGAAATACGGAAGGATGAACAGCGCCGGCGCAAGATTGGTGTAAAGCGACACCGTCTTGTCCGAAAGTGCCATCTGGAAGGCCACGAGCATGACCATCGCATTACGGAATGCGTTGTCGTTGAACGCACCTAGTGCCTGGGTCCAGAAGAATGGCGCGAACCGGCGCTTGCCAAGGAGGGAAAACTGGGACATGCCGTGCGCAGCCTGATGGTTTGGAAGCAGTGTATCCCAGAGGTCCGGCATCACGGCAAGGCATACACCGACAGACGCCGTGGCCATGGCGCCGGAGACTGCATGCCCCAAACAACGATCAAGGAGCGATCATGCCCACTTTGCAAACCCCCAGGGCCATTCTGGCCGCACTCGCCACTACAGGGTGTCTGGCCGCAAATGCGGAGGATGCCCGCCTTCCATCTTCCGCCTATGTACCGCACATCGAGATACGCGATGGTGACGCTTTCGAGGGGAACCGGAGCATCCATCACGACATCGTGGTCGTACGTGATGTCAACCGGTACAGGGATGAGAAGGTCATTCTCGTCCGCTCCACCGTCCAGCAGCGGCCTTCTTACGCCGGCCTGGTCTGGCCTTTTGACGAGCCGGAGCACGAATATGGCATAGCCCTGAGCATGGCGGACGCTTACCACGTCTGGACGCAAGTCGTGGCGCCGGGACTGCCTGGCGACCAGGTAAGGCTGGTCCGTCAGGCGCCGCGATCCGATGGTGCTACCGACCGCACGATACAGGACAAGATCAGCTTCAATACCAGTATCGGTATAGGAACCGGGGTCGAAACCAATGGCCCCCTGGCTAAGGATGGCGGCCTTTCCCTGGGCAAGCTACCGATCAGCTTCACGAGCGGGTTTGAGAAGTCGACCGAGCGTACCGTCAGCATGACGCTGAAAGATTATTTCACGGATAGTTTCGTCACCAGAACCGACTACTCGCAGGTGGCAGCGTGGGCGTTCCGCCTTGCTCCCGATATTGCCAACGACCTGTGGTACTCGTATTCACACTATCGCATTGGTCCAGGCTGGCTCTACAACCTCGCCAAGTTCACACCCATGATGCGGCAGGCTGCCATCGAGGTTGTGTCGGAATGGCGAATTCCAGGCAACTATGAAGGTCCGGTATACATCTGGACAAACAGTCGCGTTGACTCGCGCACCCGAAACGGTCAAGCCGGCGCCAACTTCGTGGAGCGCGACCCGACATCTGAGGTCAGTCATCTCACGGAAGTGGACATGGCGACGCCACAACTCGCCCGGCAGCAGGTCGTCAGGCTTCAGTCGCTATCCGGCAATGGCGATTGTCTCACCCAGAAGCACACGGACAAACCCGCGATCACGCTGGAATCATGCACCTCGGGCGATGTGATGCCCGAACAGCAATGGTATCTGGATAACGACAGTACTTATCGCAATCGTGCGAGCGGCATGTGCCTCGCCGCCGATGTACTCGGCGGAGGTGCCGTAGCCGAGGCATGTGATGGCGCCATGCTCAACAAGCAATGGGAATGGCGCGCCGACCGAATCCACTCCCGTTTCATGGATGGCGGCGCATGGCGCCTTTATGTGCGTGACGGAAAGCCCATGACTATCTTCGACCCTGTCAGACATCAGAACACCCCCAGCAATCCGTTTCATGCATTGCTGAAGCCATGGTCGTCATATCCGCACGCGCCTACCCAGGGCGATGTGGTGCCTGCCCTTGTCGGAACCTCACCCCCGATATCGCAAGGCCTGCTCAGCTACAAAGCCATAGGCAATGACGAGCGCTGGCAGCCGGTTCCCGTCGATTCAAGTCGTTAAGCTCACCGGCTGACGAGCAGCCCCTGCATCATCCGTCATGCCCGGGCACGAGGCGGCGTTCATCAATGGTGGCGTCGCCTCATTTTTTATCCGGAAGGTTCGCCATCGCGTTAACCCACGCCCTATCGTAGCCATCATGCACCCTACAGCGTAGGCGCCGAGCCCTCCTTCACTTTAGGAGTTCACCTACAGTCGTGACCGGGCGATGTAGGCAATCTAAGCCTACCCACCCCCACGCCAAAGGATTGGCTATGAAACATCGATACCTTACCCTGGCCGTCGTCACCGCCTTGTTCCTGCAGACTCCCCATCTCGCAGAAGCCGAAGCGGCCCCTATCTCAACCGCACCATCCCCGGCAGCCCTCTCGGCCGCACTCAGCCCTGGCTCTACGCCTCAACACGCCGAGGCCTGGATCAGGGAAAACCTGAAACAGAACCTCGTATGGCTCGACGAGAGTGAACTGGTGCATGCCGACGTCCGCACACAGGTCAACGAGGCACTCGATGCAGGATTCTTCATCCTGCTGACGAACAAAGACACCAGTCATCCCGTGGATACCCGTACCTTCGGCTTCCAGTCCGATACGCTGCGATCCATTTACCACCGGTCCGTCGACGGCGAGCTCGAAGTCGGCTCGGTAACCGACGACATGGAACCGGCCGAAGCGGCGGATTTCCTGGGCAACTGGATCATCACCCACCAGCGGCCCGGCACCACCGGATCACCGTTTTCCCGCCAGTTCGATCCCGGCGCCAACCAGCTTGTCGGCTCATCCCTGACGAGCAATCTCTACAAACCGTCGGCTCAGATCAATCAGAGCAAGGCCTTCGCCGGCGGCAGGGAAATCGGTTACGCCATCACCGTGACACGCGACGTTGCAGGTGGCGACAGGAAAATCATCACCGTCAAAACCTCCGTCGTACAAAAGCCCGTCCTGAGCGGAGCCTATGTCGATGGCAAGGACGGCAACGTCAGTAAAGGGACGCACCTGTGGATTCCGGCAAGCTATAACGTCCTGACGTCCGTCATGCCCGTCGGTGACACGGTCAAGGTGGGCCTCGGCATGTATGAACCCACGGCATCCGGTCCAACCGCTCAGGCTCATTCGTGGAGTATCAGTACCCCGGTATCGGAAGGGTCGAACATCCCGAGTCAGATCGCAGACTTCCTCAGCGGGCTCGCGGCCGGTCCAAGTGGCGCCATTGCAAAGCTCCCTGTCCTGTTTCCCCAGGCAGACACTGAGACCAGAACGCAATCGGTCACCATGACGCTCAAGGATTACAGCGTGGCGGCTACGACACCGCTTGCCACTGATGGGGGGCGACAGGTTTTCTGGAGTTTCAATCTCGCCCGGAGCATCTACGAGAGCGACAACTGGTTCGGAACGAAAACCTTTTCCATGGAAAAGGCCACGCCCATGATGGAAGTGGCGCATCTACAAACCATCTCAAACTGGATCGTGCCCGGTGACTGGAACGGTGTGCTCGACATCACGACCCGAAGCACCGTTCGCAACCGGCTGTACACCGATCGCAGCGGCCGTCCGCCGTGGGGACAGTCCCATCCGGCCAGGGAGCAGAACGATCACCACGAGTCGGATATCAACCTGACCTTGCGCATCGATCTGGATTCGCCCTTCCTGACACGGCAACCTACCGTTCGCCTGCAATCCATGTCTGGAAACAAGGGCCTGTGCCTGGCTCAGTCGGACAGCGACAGGCCGGACGTCATCATGCAATCGTGCGAAAGCGGCACCCATGGCGCCCATCAGCAATGGTTTCTTGCGGAAGATCACACCTATCGTAATCGTGGCAGCGGCAAATGCCTCACGACCAACCCGGAGAACGGAGCCATCTCCGCCCAGACCTGCCAGAGCAGGCTGGGGCAAAAATGGAAATGGTCAGCCGACCGGCTCTATTCAGAGTTGAACGGCGGCAACGAATGGCGCCTGCACCTGCGCGACGGTTCGCCCAACGCATCGTTCGACGCGAACCTGCACGAGGTCACGCCACCCAACAGGTTTCATCCGCTGCTACCGCCCTGGGGCGCATATCCGGCCGCCCCGGCGAGTAACGACATCATTCCCAACCCGGGCGGCGTGGTTACCTTGCTCCCCCTGCCAAGCCACTGGGCATGGGGCACCACCAATTACAAGGCCGTGGGCACCGACGAGCGATGGAAGGTGCTACCGATCCACCACGGACTGTGATGGCCTGACCCTCGCTCAACGCGACAATGCACGATGAGCGATATCACGACGGTGGAACGCATCGGCAAAATGGATGCGTTCCACCGCCGCATAAGCCTTCTCACGCGCGGCACCGAGATCATCGCCCAGGGCGCACACCGTCAGCACGCGACCACCCGCTGTCACAGGACGACCCTCACCATCGGTGGCGGTACCCGCATGGAACACTTTCACGTCCGCACCGACATCTACATCGGCACCGGTAATGACGTCACCGGCCCGTACCTTGCCCGGGTACCCGCCCGCAGCAAGCACCACGCCGAGCGACGGACGCTCGTCCCACTCTGCCTCTACGCGACCGATGTCACCGTCAAGCGCGGCTTCGATCAGATCGACCAGGTCAGACTTCAGGCGCAACATGATCGGCTGCGTTTCCGGGTCGCCGAAACGCACGTTGAATTCGATGACTTTCGCAGCGCCGCTCTTGTCGATCATGAGACCAGCGTAGAGAAATCCAGTGAAAGGCGCGCCATCGGCGGCCATGCCGGCGAGGGTGGGCTCGATGATCTCGCGCATGACGCGGGCGGAGACCTCGTCGGTGACTACCGGCGCCGGTGAATACGCGCCCATGCCGCCGGTGTTCGGACCCTTGTCGCCATCGTCGCGACGCTTGTGGTCCTGGCTGGTCGCCATCGGCAGCGCACGCTTGCCGTCGGCAATGACGATGTAGCTGGCTTCCTCGCCATCGAGGAATTCCTCGATGACGACGCGCGACGAGGCATCGCCGAAGGCCTTGTCGCCAAGCATGTCCTGCAACGCCGCTTCGGCTTCCTCCAAGGTCATTGCCACGACGACACCCTTGCCGGCGGCAAGGCCATCGGCCTTGATCACAATCGGGGCGCCCGTTTCACGCACATGCGCCAGCGCCGGGGCCAGTTCGGTGAAAACGGCATAGTGCGCCGTGGGAATGCGATGGCGGGCCAGGAAATCCTTGGCGAATGCCTTGCTGCCTTCGAGCTGCGCGGCGGCCGCGCGCGGACCGAAGCAGCGCAGGCCTTCGGCCGTGAAGCGGTCGACCACACCGGCGACCAGCGGCACTTCCGGACCGACAACGGTGAGGCTCACGCCTTCGGCCTTCGCCAGGGCCACGAGGCCATCGATGTCCGTCACGGCCACGGCCGCGTTGCGGAGCTTCGGCTCGGTGGCGGTGCCCGCATTGCCCGGCGCCACGATCACCTCTTCCACGCGCGACGACTGCGCGATCTTCCAGGCCAGCGCGTGTTCGCGACCGCCGCTGCCGATGACGAGGACTTTCATGAGGGGACTCCAGGCCGGGTAATCGCCCATTCTACCCGCCCACCTGTAGGAGCGCGCCTGCGCGCGACCGGGGCACGACGGGGTCTGTCGTTCGGATGCGTTACGGCTTTACCGGTCGCGCGCAGGCGCGCTCCTACAGGGTGGGGTGGATGAGGGCCAGGAGGGCGCCTCTGGGCAGCTTGCCCGTTTCGTTACGCGGCAATTCGGCCACGAAGCGCAGGGGGCGCGGCAGGAAGACGGGATCGACCGCGCTGCGCAGGGCGTTCAGCACATCTTGTTCACCGAGACCGGGCGCGACCACCAGCCCGGCGATGCGGCGGATACCGGAGGTGTCGGCCTCGTCGAGCTGGAACAGCACGCCGTCGCGCACGCCTTCGATGGCAAGCAGGCGCCGGTTGAGGTCACCCAGCGAGGCCCGCTTGCCTGCGATCTCCAGCAGGTCGGTGTTGCGGCCACACAACCGGAAACGCCTGCCCTCGTCATGCAGCGTGACGATATCGGCCAGCACGATCGGCTCCGCCAGTTGCGGTGCCTCGACCTGCGTGCCATCGGGCTGCGGATGCAGCGAAGCGCCCTCGTAAAGCAGCCAGTCGTCGTCCGTCGAGGTGCGCCGGCTGGCAAAGACACAGGTTTCCGTCGAGCCAAACACCTCGTACAGCGGCGCACCGAAACGGGCCTCGGCCGCCATCGCCAGTTCCCGTGGCATGGGGGCGGTGGCCGATACGAACGCCGCCAGGGAAGGAAACGCCACTCCCGACTCGACGAGCGCGCGCAGGTGTACCGGCGTGGTCACCAGCACCCGCGGCTCCGGCAGCTGCGCAAGGGCGGCGGCCACGTCCGCAGGAAAGAACGGGCGGCCGGCATGGATGCCGACTTCGGACAGCAAGGGCATGAGCACCGAGGTCTCCATGCCGTACATGTGCTGCGGCGGCACGGTGGCAACGCTGTGAAAGCCGTCGCCGATGACCTTGCGCAGCATCCGTTCGTTGCCTGCATTGCTGGCGACGAACGCCCCCCAGGTTTTCACGTTGGGCTTGGGACGCCCGGTGGAACCGGAGGTATAGCCAATCGCGACGATGGCATCGGCGGCAATGGCGGGCACCTCGCCATAGGCTGGCACGCTTTCGTGCAGCGTCGGCATGCGCACATAGCCGAAGGGCGCCGGCGCAAGCGCCAGATCGCCAATGGCGTAGGCACCGGCATGCTGCGCCATCACTTCGTCCACGGCATGGGGCGCGCGCGAGGGCGGCAGAAGATTGATCTGACCTCGTAGGATCAACGCAACGAAGGCTACGAGGAAGGCGTAGCGGTCTTCGCAAAGATTCACCGCAGCGCTGGCATCGGGCAGGCTCGCCGCCACCCGCTGCGCGTGAGCAAGAAATTCGCCAGCGGACACGGCGCGGCCATCCCTCCACGCGACCACACGCGACGGCGGGCCGGCCAGCAACGGCAGACGGGGCGCGGCAGCACGCCCGGATGATTCATAGACGATCGACAATGGCGCCCTCCCCCTCAGGTGCGGATCATAGCCCCGCTCAGGGCGTCGCGGATGGTGCTGGGGCGATCCAGGCCGCCCAGCGGCGCGTCGAGCGCCGCTTCCAGCCGTTCGCCGAAATACCGTTCCAGCGTCGCCACATCGCGCGCGGGCGGCTGTCCATGGGGATTGGCGCTGGTGGACACCAGCGCCCCGCCAAAGGCCTGGCAAAGCGCCGCAGCGGGCTCGTGGGACGTCACCCGCAGGGCAATGCCATCGTGCGCACCAGCCACCCAGGCAGGAACGTGGGCGCTGCGCGGGAATATCCAGGTATTGGGACCGGGCCATGACGCCCGTACCTGCGCCAGCACCTCATCGGATACCCGGCCGAAGTCGATGTACGGCCGCACCTGCTCGAAGTCGGCGGCAATGAGTAGCACACCCTGGGTGGGCGGGCGCTCCTTCAGCGCGAACAGGCGATTCAGTGCCGCCTCGTCGTGCGGATCGCAGCCGAGGCCGAACACGGCCTCGGTGGGATAGGCCAGCACGCCGCCTTCGCGAAGGAAGACGGCCGCATCGCCGACGGAGGAACGATCAAAGCGACGCATGTCACTCGGCCGCCGGAGTGGCCGCCTTCGTGGAGGCCTTCTTCGCCGCCGCCTTCTTTACCGCCGTCTTTTTGGTCGCAGTTTTCTTCGTGGCCGTCTTTTTGGCGGCCGTTTTCTTGGTTGCGGCCTTCTTGGTCGCCGTCTTCTTCACCGCCGCTTTTTTCGCCACCGGCGCCTTCTTCGCCGCCGCCTTCTTGCTGGCCGACTTCTTGCTGGCCGACTTCTTCGTGGCCTTGCCGCCACGCGGCTTCTTCACCGGAGCGGCGGCCAGCAGTTCCAGGCATTCGGTTTCGGTGAGCGTTTTCGGATCGCGATCCTTCGGGATGCGCGCGTTCTTCTCGCCGTCGGTGATGTACGGGCCGTAGCGGCCGTTCAACACCTGCACGTCGTTGCCGAAATCCAGGATGATGCGATTGGCGATGGCCTCGAGCTTTTCCTGCACCAGCTGCGTCGCGCGCGGTAGTTCGATGGTGTACGGATCGTCTTCCGGCTTGAGCGAAGCATAGGTGCTGCCCTGCTTCACGAAAGGCCCGAAACGGCCGATGCCGACGGTGACGTCCTCTCCGTTTTCCGCCTGACCGAGGTTGCGCGGCAGCTTGAACAGCTCCATGGCCTCGTCGAGCGTGATCGTGTGCATGCTCTGGCCGGGGCGCAGGCTGGCGTAGGTGGGTTTGTCCTCGTCGTCCTTGCTGCCGATCTGCGCATAGGCGCCATAGCGGCCCAGGCGCACCGACACCGGCTTGCCGGACTTGGGATCCGCGCCCAGTTCACGCGCGCCCGTGGCCTCGCTGCGATCCACGCTTTCGGTCTTGTCGTCCACCAGTGTCTTGAACGGCTGCCAGAAGCGCTCCAACAACGGCACCCACTGCTCTTCGCCACGGCTCACCGCATCGAGCTCGTCTTCGAGGCGGGCGGTGAAGTCGTAGTCGACGTACTGCGTGAAGTGGCCCGAAAGGAACTGGCTCACGGCACGACCCACGTCGGTGGGCTTGAACCGGCGGCTGTCGAGCAACACGTACTCGCGGCTCAGCAGCACCTGGATGATGCTGGCATACGTGGACGGGCGACCGATGCCGTATTCCTCGAGCGCCTTCACGAGGCTGGCTTCGGAATAGCGCGGCGGCGGCTCGGTGAAGTGTTGGTCGGCGGCGATGGCCGACACCGGCACGACATCGCCCTGGGTCAGGCGCGGCAGGCGACGCTGTTCTTCGTCGTCCTCGCCCTTCTGGTCGCGCCCCTCTTCGTAGACGGCCAGGAAGCCCGGGTCGATGACGGTGGTGCCGGTGGCACGGAAGGCCGAGTCGTCGACCGGGAACTCCACCGACACGGTGTTGAGCGTGGCGTGGACCATCTGGCAGGCGACCGTGCGCTTCCAGATCAGCTCGTAAAGCTTGCGCTGGTCGTCGTTGAGGAACGAGGCGACGCTGCGCGGAATGCGCATGGCCGAGGTCGGACGCACCGCCTCATGGGCTTCCTGTGCGTTCTTGGACTTTGACTTGTAGACCTGCACGGCGTCCGGCAAGGCGGTCTTGCCGTATTCGCGCCCGATCAGGTCGCGCAGCTCGGCCACGGCATCGTCCGACAGTGCCACCGAGTCGGTACGCATGTAGGTGATGAGACCCACGTTGCCCTCGCTGCCGAGGGACACGCCCTCGTACAGGCCCTGGGCCACGCGCATCGTGCGGCTGGTGGAGAAGCCGAGCTTGCGGGCGGCCTCCTGCTGCAACGTGGACGTGGTGAATGGCGGCGCAGGGCGGCGCTTGCGCTCGCGGCTGGTGACCTCGCCCACGATGAAGCGGCCACCGGCAGCCTTCTCCAGGGCAGAGCGGGCGGCCAGGGCGTCGGTTTCGTTGGTGAGGTCGAACTGCTCGAACTTCTTGCCGTGCAGCTTGACCAGGCGGGCCTCGAAGGCGCCGTCCTGGTGGGTAAGGCTGGCCTGGATCGTCCAGTACTCGCGGGCCTTGAAGGCTTCGATCTCCAGTTCGCGCTCGACGATCATGCGCAGGGCCGGAGACTGCACGCGACCGGCCGACAGGCCGCGCTGCACCTTGCGCCAGAGCACCGGGGACAGGTTGAAGCCCACCAGGTAGTCGAGGGCGCGGCGGGCCTGCTGGGCATCCACGAGGTCGTGGGACAGCTTGCGCGGGTTGGCCACGGCCTCCTTGATGGCCTTGGGCGTGATCTCGCTGAACACCACGCGCTGGACATCCTTGCCCTCGAGCAGGCCGCGCTCCCTCAGGATCTCGCTGATGTGCCAGGAGATGGCCTCGCCTTCGCGATCCAAGTCGGTCGCGAGGTAGATGCTGGTGGCCTTGCTGGCCGCCTTGGCGATGGCATCCACGTGCTTCTCGTTGCGGTCGATGACCTCGTAGGCCATCGCGAAGCCGTGGTCAGGATCGACCGCGCCCTCCTTCGGCCGCAGGTCACGGACGTGACCATACGACGCCAGCACCTGGAAATCCGTGCCCAGATACTTGTTGATCGTCTTGGCCTTGGCGGGCGATTCGACGATGAGGAGGTTCTTTGCCATGCGCTGATCGATTCCGGAATATCGCCAGGGACCAGAGTGGACCCTAGCGTGTGTATATATTTAGTTGGAAACATATCGCCGGGATGGCTGTCAAGCCGTGGCGATCAGACGACGCGCTGGTAGCGGTTCCCGGGCAACGTAGCGATCTCGCCTTCGAGCTCCAGCATCAGCAGCATCGAGGAGAGGGCTCCGGGGGATAGACCGGTGACGCCCACCAGGGTGTCCAAAGAAGCGGGATCGTAACCCATGGCGTCGAGGAGGCGGCGATATTCCTCATCCTGGCGCCAGTCGAACGGCCCTTTCCGGGCCTTTGGCGCCCCCGCGGCCGGGGGATCGAGCCGGCGGCGCAGCTCGGCGCCCAGCTCCATGGCGGCCGGTGCCAGTGCCGCCAGAATCTCATCGGGACGCTGGACCAGCCTCGCCCCGTCGGCGATCAGGGCATGGCAGCCCTCGGCCAGCCGGTTGTGGATGGAACCTGGCAGGGCGAACACCTCCCGGCCCTGCTCCCCCGCCTGTCGGGCGGTGATGAGGGAGCCGGAATTCACCCCCGCCTCGATCACCAGCACGCCCAGCGACAGGCCGGCGATGATGCGATTGCGCTGCGGGAAGTGAAACGCCTGGGCATGCGTGCCGGGCGGATATTCGCTGACGATGGCACCCTGCTCCGCGATACGTCGGGCCAGGGCATGGTGCTTGCGCGGGTAGACCCGGTCGGGGCCGGTGCCGATCACCGCGATGGTGGGCTGGCCGGCGTCCAGTGCCGCCGCATGCGCCGCCCCGTCCACGCCGTCGGCCAGGCCACTGGTCACCAGCAGGCCGCCGCTTGCCAGCTCGCTCGCAAACCGGGCGGCGTTGGCCAGTCCGGGAGCCTGCGCCTGCCGGGCGCCTACGATGGCCACCTGGGGGTGCAGCAGCAGCGAGGCATCGCCCTTCACGAACAGCGCTGCCGGGGGATCGGGCATGGCTTCCAGCTGGGGCGGGAAGTCCTCGTCGATGCAGCGGAGCAGGCGGTGGCCGGCTCCCTCGATCCATGCCAGGTCGGCTTCCAGGGTCGCTTCGTCGGGATGGGCGAGCCAGCGGCGCCCGTCTTCGTCGAGGGCTTCTTCGTGCCGTTGCAGCCAGGCCAGCAGCGGACGTGCCCCGCCGCGCACGACAAGGCCTTCACGCAGGCGGCGGGCACTCAGCCCCGGGGTACGCAGCAAAACGAGCCAGTCGCGGAGATCGGTGGAATCGGTCATCCGGCCAGTCTAGGCGAGCCCGGGGCCACCCGGGGCACCCGCGCCAGCCGCCACGGGACTGGCGCAAGGCCGGCGCAACGGGTCAGCCTTGCCCGCAGGCGAAGCGCTTCACTCAGGAAGCGACAGGCGGTCGCCACGATGAACCGGACGGAGCGCGTCCATCACCAGGGCGTAGCTGACATGGTCGAAGGTGCGGAAGACCATCAGGTGCCCGGCAAACTCGTCGGGCAACTGGACCGACGGCGAGCTGTCGCGCCGGTAGGTGTTGCCCCCCACGTCGTCGGCGATGCTGTCACCCTGCGCCATGATGGTGAAGGTCGTACCGTTGTCGACGCCGTCGGCCGAACCGGCCGAAATGGCTACGACCTGCATGGCGCCGACGGCATTCTTGGCATCGCTGAAGGCGATCACACGCGGATCGGCCGGCATCGATTTCGGCGCATGCGGGTAGAAATACGGGTCGTAAGGCTTGTCGTCGACCGGCATCAGGCGGTCGCCCTTGCGGACTTCCAGCGTCGAATCCACCAGTACCAGGCTGGCCACGTCACCCTTGGTCGCGATCACTTCGGCCGTGCCGATCACCGAAACTTCCACGCCACGATCCTGGCCGGTGCCCCAGTGGGTATCGTGGATGGTGTCTTCCATCCAGGGCGAGGGATAGGCCGTGACATCGTCGTCCAGTTCGTCGGCGACGAAGGAACCCTGGCCCGGCCGGGTCAGTTCATCCACATGGCCCTGCCCCTCGTGCTGGCGGAAACGCTGGGTGGGTCGGACGATGGCCCAGCGCTGGCCCGGCTGTGCCGAGTCGAGCTTGCGGGCATACATCTTGTTGCCGGGCGCGGCGCGCAGGCGGTTTTCCTCGAAGCCCACCAGGTAGGGCGCGCGCTTGACCGAGTCGGCACTCATGACCCTCAGTTCCTTGAGGAAGGTACGCAGATTCGCCAGGGGAATGGCCGAAATGGGCTCTCCCTCCGGGCGCACACGTGGCTCCAGGCCGATGCGCGGCGTATTCGTGCCATCGAGGGACAGGTTCAGCACGTCGCCGGGATAGATCAGGTGAGGGTTGCCCACCTGCGGATTGGCCTGCCAGATTTCAGGCCAAAGCCATGGCTTACTCAGGAACTTCGCCGAAATGGCCCACAACGTGTCGCCCTTGCGGACCGTGTAGGTATCGGGATGCCCGGGGCGCAGCTGGGATGCGGCCGCGTAGACGGCCACGGTAAAAAACATGCCGCCCAGCAGCATGGCGAACTTCTTGATCATGGTGGGATTTCCCCCTCCCCGGTGCTGTGGCGAGTTTAGCTGAATCGACCACGCGCGCACTACGCAGACCGCTCGCCCGGCCTGCCGCTCACGCGTAGAATAGGCGGCCATCCTACAAGGTCCATCTGCTTGGATTTCGCCGACTTGCCCGCATTTTGCGGGCCAAGGGCGCCGCAGTGGGCCACGCAACGATCAAGGTGACACCGTGTCCACCCTCACCATCCTGGAATTCCCCGATCCGCGCCTGCGTACCAAGGCCGCGCCGGTCACCACGTTCGACGATGCGCTGAAGCAGTTCGTCGCCGACATGTACGAAACCATGTATGCCGCCAACGGCGTCGGTCTCGCCGCCACCCAGGTCAACGTGCACCAGCGCGTACTGGTAGCCGACATGAGCGACGACCGCAGCGAAGCCCTGGCGCTCATCAATCCCGAGATCCTCGAAAAGGACGGCCAGCAGGTCTACCAGGAGGGCTGCCTGTCGTTCCCCGGCATCTATGCCGACGTGACGCGCGCCCTCAAGGTGAAGGTCAAGGCGAACGACGTGGACGGCAACGAGATCGTGGTCGAGGCCGAAGGTCCGCTGGCCGTATGCATCCAGCACGAGATGGACCACCTGGCCGGCAAGGTCTTCGTCGATTACCTCTCCCCGCTCAAGCGCGGCATGCTGCTGAAGCGGATGGAAAAACAGCGCAAGGCCAGCGCCTGAGCATGGGCCTTCGTCCCTTGCGCGTGGTGTTCGCCGGAACGCCCGAGTTTGCCGTGCCCTGCCTCGAAGCCTGTCGCGCCGCCGGCGCCGAGGTCGTGGCCGTCTACACGCAGCCCGACCGCCCTGCGGGGCGAGGCCGCAAGCTGGCGGCCAGTCCCGTAAAGGAAGCCGCGCTCGCCGCCGGCATCCCCGTGGAACAGCCGGAATCCTTCAAGGCCCAGGCCGACCGTGACCAGCTGGCCTCCTACACCCCCGACCTCATGGTCGTGGTGGCCTACGGGCTGATCCTGCCGCGCAAGGTGCTGGCCATCCCGCGCCTGGGCTGCTGGAACGTACACGCCTCCCTGCTGCCCCGCTGGCGCGGTGCGGCGCCGATCCAGCGCGCGATCCTGGCGGGCGATGCCGAGAGCGGCGTCGATCTCATGCAGATGGAAGCCGGCCTCGACACCGGCCCGGTACTGGTCGAACGGCGCACGCCGATCGCCGCCGACGAAACCGGCGGCAGCCTGCACGACCGGTTGTCCGCCCTGGGTGCCGAAGCTCTTGCCGAGGGCCTGCGTCGCACGATGGACGGTGAGACGCTGGTGCCGCGCACGCAGGCCGGGGAGGGTGTCGAATACGCCCACAAACTCGACAAGGCCGAGGCGAAGCTCGATTTCACCCGGCCGGCCATTGAACTGGAGCGCAAGGTCCGCGCCTTCGACCCCTGGCCGGTCGCCGAAGCCGAAGTGGCTGGCGAGCGCCTGCGCATCTGGTCGGCCCGCGCCATCGCAGCCGAAGGCCATGCCACGCCAGGCGAAGTGATCGCCTCGTCGCGCGAGGGCATCGATATCGCCTGTGGCGCCGGCGCCCTGCGCCTGCTGGCCGTACAGCGTGATGGCGGGCGCCGCATCGGTGCGGCCGATTACCTCAACGCTCGCCCGGAGCTGCGGAAGGCCGCTTCGTGAGCAAGGCTCCTTCCGTTCGCGCGCTGGCGGCACAGGCGCTGGCGGATATCGCGCTGTCCGGGCACTCCCTGCGCGAAGTGGCCGACCGCGCGTTGCCCCGGTTGCCCGACGCACGCGACCGCGCCCTGCTCACCGCACTGCTCAACGAAGGCGCCCGCTGGTGGCCTCGCTTCGACGCGGCGCTTGATCGCCTGCTGGACAAGCCGATCCGTCGCAACGAACCGGTGATCCACGCCCTGCTGGTCACGGCGCTGGTCCAGCTGGAAATCCTCGAACTGGCCGAATACGCCGCCGTTGCGGCTACCGTGGAGGCCGTGCGCGAACTGCGTCGCCCGCGGCTGGCCGGCCTCACCAATGCCGTGCTGCGTCGATGGCTGCGCGAGCGCCAGACCCTGCTTACCGCCCTGGATGCAGAACCCGCTACCCGGCACGCCCACCCCGCCTGGCTGGCTGCCGCGATCGCCCGCGACTGGCCCGACCAGACCGACGACGTGCTGACGGCGGCCAATCGCGAGCCGCCACTCATGCTGCGCGTGAATCGCCGGCGTGCCGAGCGGACCGTCGTCGCCGATGAGCTGCGTGCCGCGGGACAGCAGGTCGAACTTCATCCCTGGCTTGCCGACGGCCTCGTCCTTCCGCACAGCACCGACGTCACCCGCTTGCCAGGCTTTGCCGAAGGTCGTTTCGCCGTACAGGATGGCGCGGCACAGGTACCTGCCGACCTGCTTGCCCTCACGAACGGCCAGCGCGTGCTGGATGCCTGCGCCGCCCCGGGCGGCAAGGCGTGTCACGCACTTGAGCGAGCCGATGTCCATCTGCTTGCCGTGGAAGCCGATGCCCGTCGCGCGCCGCGCATCCGCCAGAACCTCGACCGGCTGGGCCTGCATGCCGAGGTCGTCGTGGGCGACGCAGGCGACACGAGTGCATGGTGGGACGACCAGCCCTTCGACAGGATCATGATTGACGCTCCCTGCTCGGCGACGGGAGTCATCCGGCGCCGGCCGGATGTCCGTCTTCACCGCAGGGAGGCGGACATCGCCGCCCTCGTGGCGCAACAGTCCCGCATCCTCGCAGCGTGCTGGAAGACGCTCGCCCCGGGCGGTCGCCTGCTTTATGTCACCTGCTCAATCCTTCGATGTGAAAACGAAGGGGTGATCGAAGCCTTTCTCCGCAACCACACGGATGCAGCGGTGCTAGCCGTCGCCCTTCCCGCCGGCCAGCCGGCCGCCATCGGCTGGCAGGTGTTGCCAGGCGACGGGGACCTCGACGGAATGTATTACGCCCTCCTGGAAAAGAGCGCCAACTGAACGAGATCAGCGGCATGGTCATCCGAAGCGACAGGCCGGTGATGTAACATCGACCCGCATGCCGGGCTCCGGCGGCACCGTACGGCTGCCTGCATTCACGTGGCCGCGGTTTTCCCGACGGGCGTTGATGGAAAGAACACGCATGACCGCAGCCACCACGGCCGCCGAACCTGGTTACACCTGGCGTACCGTCCTGCTGAGCGCCCTCGTCGCCCTCGTGCCCCTGGCCGTTTCCGTACCCTACAAGCCAAAGGCGCTGCTTCTGCTGGGCCTGCTGGTGACCGGTATCGTGTTTCTCGTGCGCAGGCCGGACACCCGTCTTCGCTACCGGCTGGCCAGGGCCATGGTCGCGGTATGCCTGCTGCGCTTCGTCTACGCCATCGCGAACATCGCCTGGCACAAGCTCGGCTGGGGAGAGCTCGACCTCCCGGCGCAGACGCTGCTGTTCCTGGGCATCGCCGCCGTCTTCACCGTTCCCCTGGACTGGCGCCTCATCTGGAACCTGTTCGCCCTGGTGACGCTTGTGCTGGGCGGCTCGTGCATCGTGCAACACCATGTCATGGGCGTCGAACGTGCCTACGGCATCAGCGGTGGCGAATGGAGTGCCATCGAATTCACCATGGTCACGCTGTGCATGGTGCTGTTTTCCGTCATCCGGCTTATCCAGCCGGAGGTGTCGCGCCTCGAGCGCTGGCTGCATGCCGTCGCCGTCGGTGTGGGCGCCTATGGCGCCATCCTCACGCAGAGCCGTGGGCCGATGATCGCCTTCGTGCCGGCCTTGCTTGTCGTCATCGCCATTCATGTGCGACGCACGGGCCACTGGCGTGGTGCGCTGGTCTTCATCGGCATCCTCGCCGTGGGTGTCGCCGGTACCACGACCGTGCTCGACCACAAGGTCATTCACCGCTTCGGCGAAGTCAGCGGCGAAATATCCACCTTCAGCAAGGACAACACGGCCGGTCCGGTGCGGGAACGCCTTGCCATGTGGGAGGGTGCACTGGCCGCATTCAGCGAGCATCCGATCGCCGGCGTAGGCCTGGATCAGTTCGGCGTCTATTCGCGGGCCCGAATCGCGCGGGGCGAGGCCTCTGAAACCATCGCCAAGTACGACCACCCCCACAACGAATACCTGGAGGCCGCCGCAGCCGGAGGCCTTCCGCTGCTGGTCATCATTCTGCTGCTGTTCGTCCTGCCCGTCGTTCACTTCGCAAGGCGCGTCGGCAGCCCGGACGAATGGACGGCCACGCTGGCTACGGGCGGCCTCGCCCTGGTCATCGTTTATGCCCTTTCCGCCATGACCGACAACGTCTTCTACCGGGCCATGCCGCATTCGGTCTACCTCTTCCTCACGCTCGGTTTCATGCTCGCAACGGCACGCCCGGTGCGTGTCGCCCTGCCGAGCGGAGCGGTGGCGTAATGGCTCGCGTACACCTGCTCGCCTGGGACAACCAGCGCGGCCTTTCCCACGACATCGAAGTGGTCGAGAAAGCCTTGCGCGACCTGGGTCACGAGGTCACCGTCACTCGCCTGGGCTCACGCCGGCACGACGGCGCATGGCGCCTTCGCGGCATGCGTGCACGCATGCAACTGCGCTCATGGCTCAGCTTCGGAAAACGCCCCGCCCGCTTCGACGTGAACCTCTCGCTCGAACACGTACGCCCTGCCAGCTTCGGGCTGGCCGATCTCAACCTGCTGATGCCGAACCCCGAGTGGGTTTCCTCGCGCAGCCTGCGTTACCTGCCCCGCTACGATGCACTGCTCACCAAGACACACGAAGCCACGCGCATCTTCGAGTCCCGCGGACTCCGGGCCATCGAAATCGGGTTCCGCAGCCGTGATCGTCACGACCCCACCGTGGCACGCAAGCCACGGTCGTTCCTGCATGCCGCAGGCTCCAGCCACCTGAAGGGCACCGCCACGCTGGTGGAGGTGTGGAAGCGCCATCCCGAATGGCCACTGCTCACCGTGCTGCGAGCCGGCCCTTCGGCCGAGGATGACGGCGGTGCCTCCAACCTGCGCATCGTCCGCGAACGGTTGTCCGATGAAGATGTGCAGCGGCTGCAGAACGAGCATACCTTTCACCTGTGCCTGTCGCAGACCGAAGGCTGGGGACATTACCTGGTGGAGGCGATGAGCTGCGCGGCGGTGGTGATCGCCTGCGATGGCGCGCCCATGAACCAGATGATCAACGAGAACCGAGGCATCCCCGTAACGGCCCGCGAAGGCGAGGCCTACCATCTCGCACGCACCTGGCATGTGGATGAAGCCGCACTCGAACAGGCCATCGAGCGCGCCCTTGCCATGGGCGATGACGAGCAACGCACCCTCGGCGCCAACGCCCGGGCGTGGTATCTCACCAACCAGATTGCCTTCCCGGCACGCCTCGGTGCGGCGCTAGACTCGTTTGACTGATCCGGCTCGCACATCGGGCGGCGGCGTGGCGAATTCGGCAAGATACTGATCGAGGCCCAGTTCGCTGCGCACCAGCTTGCGCCGGCGGGTGTCGTCGAGAATGCGGTCGTTAGGGTTGTCGATGATGTTCTTGCGCGTGCGGTGGTACAGGTGCGTGGCCAGCCCGCTGAAACGCATCTCGCGACGCTGCAACCCCATGTGATACGCCCGGTGCACCAGCTCGGTGTCCTCGCGACCCCAGCCGGTCATGGTTTCGTTGAAGCCGTTCAGCGCCAGCAGATCGTCGCGCCAGAAACCCATGTTGCAGCTCTTGATGCCACGCGTCTTGCGACCCGGCTTCGCGTACAGGCGCGCCAGCCACGGCAGCCGCAACGTATGCCGGCGTCGCTCGATACCCGGGGAGAAGAACGTGGCTCTCACCGAGCCATCGGCCAGCATGCGTTGCGTGAGCGGCTCATCGCTGAGCACGCGCGAGCCCTGCACGTAGCATCCCTTCATGGCGAAGGCCTCGTGGTCGGCCACGAAGTGCGGTTCGGCCACCATGTCGCCATCGAGCAGGATGATGTAGTCACCGGTGGCCGCGGCAATGGCCCGGTTACGGGCCCGGCTCATCCGGGCGCCGTCGTCCGGCTGCCACAGGTGGACCAGCCGCGTCGGGAAGCTGGCCGCCACGCGCTCGATCATCTGGCGTGTCTCGGCACGCGAGCCATCGTCGGAGACGATGACCTCGTCGGGCAGGCGGGTCTGACGAGCCAGGCCTTCGAGCACTCGCTCCAGGGCGAGGGGCCAGTTATAGGTGAGGATGGCAACGGAGATGCGCATGATCGCCGAAGAATAGCCGTTTCCGTCCGGGCCCGGGAGCGATTCGGTTAGACTTCGCCGATGGCGAGCCTCCCCCTGACCCTAGTCGTTATCACCTACAACGAGGCGCATACGATCGCCCGTTGCCTGGACAGCGTGCCCTTTGCCGCCGAGAAGGTGGTGGTGGACAGCGGCAGCACCGACGATACCGTGGCCATCGCAAAGGCCCACGGCGCCCGCGTGGTCCACCAGGACTGGCTGGGCTTCGGCCCTCAGCGCAATTTCGCCACCACCCAGGCCAGCCATGAATGGCTGCTGGCGCTGGATGCCGATGAATTCCTCTCGCCCGAACTGGCCGCCGAACTGGAAGCCGCCCTGCCGGCCATCCAGGCCAGCGGCGATGCCGCGGCGTACCTGCGCCGGCGCACCATCTACATGGGCCGTCCCATGCGCTGGTACCGCCCGGCCATGGGCGAGAAGATGGCCCGACTGTGGCACCGCGACCGCGCCCGCTGGACCGACGCCCGCGTGCATGAATCGCTGCGCTTCGAGGGCGCCTCGCGCACCCTGCGCGCGCCCTTCGACCACGTGAACAACCCCAGCCTCGTCGAGAAGCAGCTGAAGGTGCTGCGCTATTCCGAGCTGAAGTGCCGCGACTGGTACGACAAGGGCAAATCCACGCGCATGTGGCAGACCCCGTTCGTGTTCTGGCTGGCCTTCATCAAGGACTACTTCTTCCGCCTCGCCTTCCTCGACGGCTGGCGCGGTTTCATCATTGCGCAGACGGCCGCCAGCTACGCCGTCTACAAGCGCATGCGCTATTACGAAATGCGGCACAACCCGGTCTCCCGCGACTCGGCCGCCACCGCCCTGCATCGCCACGGACTCGACCGGGGCTCGGACACCACGACATGAAGAAGCACTACCTCCTCTACGGATCGGAACGCTACGCCCTGGCCATCCTGCGCCCGCTGCAGGACGCCATCCGCGCGCGCGGCCACGAGGCCGCCTGGTTCTTCGACGGCCCCGGTGGCGAAGACCTGGTGGACGGTGAAGTCTGGCTGCGCACCACCGAGGAAGTACGTCGCTACAACCCCATCGCGGTGGTCACCTCCAGCAACGCGGTGCCGCATTTCTTCCCGGGTGTGAAGGTGGAAACCTTCCACGGTTTCGATGCCGGCAAGCCGCGCCACATCTATATCCGCGGCTTCTTCGACCTGTACTGCACCACCGGCCCGCGCGACACGAAGTCATTCGGCGAGATCGCCGCACAGCTTGGCCATTTCGCCGTGAAGGAAACCGGCTGGCCCAAGCTCGACCCGTACATGGGCGACATGGGACGGCGCCCGGTGCCCGACGTGCGCAAGCCGCCGGTGATCCTCTACCACTCCACCTTCTCGCCTTCGTGGAGTGCCGCGGAAATCCTCTACGACAAGGTGCGCGAGCTGTCGCGCGATGGCCGCTATCGTTTCGTCGTCACCTTCCACCCGAAGATGAATCCGGAGACGACGGCCAGGTTCCGTGCGCTGGAAAACGACTACCTGCGCTTCGCGGACAACGACAACATCCTTGAACTGTTCAGCGAGGCGGACATGATGTGCTCCGACACATCTTC
This sequence comes from Luteibacter anthropi, assembly GCF_023699965.1. Lineage (NCBI taxonomy): Bacteria > Pseudomonadati > Pseudomonadota > Gammaproteobacteria > Lysobacterales > Rhodanobacteraceae > Luteibacter > Luteibacter anthropi. The sequence goes on along the minus strand of NZ_CP077072.1, from coordinate 1,790,139 downwards.
CGCGCTGAACGAGTTCCTGCTCACCGGCAAGCCGGTGGTCACCTTCAAGAACCGTCGCCCCGGCCCACAGCTGATCGACATCGACGATCCGGCGCAGTTCGAGCCGGCCATCGAGCGCGCGCTGTCGCGTCCGCCCGAGCTGATGCAGGCCATCGATGATTACGCCAATGCGATCCATCCCTATCGCGATGGCCGCTCCAGCGAGCGCGTGCTCGACGCCATCGACGCCTTCATTGCCGAAGGTGCGCGTAACCGGCGCCGCAAGCCGCTCAACCTGTGGCGAAAGCTGAAGATCCGCAAGCGCATCGGGTATTGGGGACCGGCCTGAACCAATGCCTCTGCACGCTTCCACCACGGGGTAAGCGGTAGGACTGCAGTCAGCCAAACCGGGCATGACACGTTAGACTGTTCATGATCTTTTAACGGTGACGACGCCCTTGTCCTACAGCGCCTATACCCGCTCGGAACACCTTCGTGCCCTATGGCCATGGCTGCCCCTGTGGACAGCCATGGCCCTGCTCGCCATCTTCGCGCACGGCCCCATGCCGATGTTCTCCACGCGCACTCTGGCCGTGGCCTGGGAAATGTGGGCGCATGGCCACTGGCTGGTGCCGCATATCAACGGCGAGCCATACAGCGAGAAGGTGCCGTTGCTGTTCTGGCTGATCCACGCCGGCTGGGCCGTATTCGGCGTCAGCGACGTGTGGCCGCGCGTGCTCGAAGTCATCTTCGGCGGTGCCCAGCTGGTGCTGGCCTCCGTGCTCGCCAGCCGGCTGTTCCCGGGGCGCCCCTGGGTAGCCAAGGCCACGCCGTGGCTGCTGATGGCGCTGTCGTACTCGTTCCTGTTCGGCCTGCAGATCATGTACGAGGTGTTGCTCGTCGTCTGGGTGCTGGCCGCCCTTGTCTGCCTCACGCCCACGGCCACGCGCGCGCAACCGCGCTGGTGGCTGTTCGGCCTCCTCATCGGCGCCGGCCTGCTTACCAAGGGCCCGGTGATGATCGTGCACGTGATCTTCCCATTGCTGTTCGGCCCGCTGTGGAACGACTGGGCGCGACAGAACAAGGCCCGCTGGTATGGCTTCGGCATGCTGGGCCTGCTGCTCGGCTTCGCGATTTTGCTGGCCTGGGCGCTTCCGGCCGGAGAAGCGGGCGGCGAGGCCTACCGCCAGCGCCTGTTCTTCACCCAGACCGCCGGCCGTGTCGTCGACAAACACACCCACGGCCTGCAGAACCACGCCCGCCCGGCCTGGTATTACCTGATGTTCCTGCCGGTGATCGCGTTCCCGCTCAGCGGATGGCTGCGCGGCATCGTGGCGCTGCCCACGGCACTGCTGCGCAAGCCCTGGCGACCGGGCACCGGCATCGCCGTGTGGATCACGGTGGCCTCGCTGGTGTTGCTGCTGATCTCCGCAGCGTTCGCCCACTTCAATACACGCATCGAGCAGGCGCTGGTCATCCTCGCCTTCGTGCCGCTGTTCGTCGCGCTGATGCGCCAGCCGCTGGAAACCGGCCTGCGCTTCCTCATCGCGTGGCTGTTCCCGGACCTGCTCGTCTTCTCGCTCATCAGCGGCAAGCAGCTTTACTACCTGCTGCCCGAGCTGGCCGGCGTGACGATGCTGGTGGCCGCCTCCGTGGCCGACCTGCGCGAACGCCACAAGGGCATGGCCTCGCACTACGCTCTGGGCACCTGGCCGCTGTCGCTCGGCGCCTTCCTGCTGGCGATCGGCCTGTTCGCGATGCCGTCGGTGGTGCCGGCGCGCTTTGCGGACAACATGTGGCTCACCAGCATGGCGCCGTATGCCCGCTTCTTCGCCGTGATCTTCGTGGTGCTGGGCGCCCTGCTCCTGCTGCGCGGTCGCGGCGAGATGCGCCGCCTGGCCTTCGCAGGCCTCATCGGCACCGTGGCGCTCAACGCACTGTTCACCATGGGCCTGTGGTACCGCTACGATCTCGCCCCCGCCTCGGCCTACCTCGCTCAGGCGGACGCCGCCGGTCGCCCCATCGGCAACCTCGGCACGGAATACAACGGCCAGTACCACTTCGCCGGCCGGTTGATGCATCCCATCGCGCGGATCAACAACGTCCCGGGCATGTCCAATCCCGCCGACGACGATGACGACGACGAAGTGCATGACGGCGACAGCCTGGAAGACTTCGCCCGTCATCACCCCGACGGCCTGATCATCTCCTACGCCAAGCACCCGCCGGCCGAGGCTTTCCGCTACGCCCGCCTGATCCAGCCCTCGCGCACCGGCTGGCTGATGATCTGGGACGCAGACACGCTGGAAGCACTGCAAAGCGGCCGTGAACCATCGGAGCCGAAGCAGCCCACCCTGCTGTATCCACAGGAATACTGGCGGACGCGGACGGCACTGCGATGAGCGATCCCCTCGTCGAACGCCTGCGTGCGCAGATCGGCGGCCCCCGCGACGGAGCCCTGCTGCGCTTTTCCATCGGCAACGCGCTGCTCGGCGAGGGCCAGTACCTGGAGGCCTCGCACGCCTTCCGCGAGGCCCTGGTGTTCGACCCGGCCTATTCGGCGGCGTGGAAGCTGCTGGGCAAGGCCCTGCTGGCGAAAGACGACGAAGCCGGCGCCGCCGATGCGTGGCGCAAGGGCATCGAAGCCGCCGCGGCACGCGGCGACAAGCAGGCCGAAAAGGAAATGACCGTCTTCCTCAATCGCCTGGCGCGAAAGGGTTGATCGTCCGGTAGGGGTCGGCACGGTCGTAGGCGGTATAGCGCTTGTAGTGCCACTGGTACTGCGTGAAAGCGCGCTCCACGCACTGCTCCACGCCACGGTTCAACGCCGCGCAGGCCAGCTTGAGGTCGGTGCTGTCGATGCCTTCGGGCGCGGGCAGCACATGGATGCGAAAGCCCAGGCCCTCCGGCAGCCGCTCGGCGAAGCTGAAAAGCACCGTGGCCCCGGTGCGCGCGGCAAGCCGTGGCAAGAGCACCATGGTCAGCGCATCCACCCCGAAGAACGGCGCAAACTCGCCCTCGCCCTCGCGCGGCTTCTGGTCTGGCAGGATCCCCACCGTGCCACCGGCACCCAGGCGCTTGAACAGCGTGCGCACCCCCGCGCCCTCGGCACGCACCTGTTCCGGCGCCAGCTTGCCGCGCACCTTGCGCAGCAGGGCCTCGATGGCCTCGATGCGCGGCGGCCGATAAAGGATCGCCATGGGCGTCTTGCTGCACAGCCAGTAGTTCAGCAGCTCCCAGCAGCCCAGGTGCGGCGCGGCGATGATGACGCCCTTGCCCGAAGCCAGCGCCGCCTCGAACAACTCACCACCGACCACCTCACGCACGAGTCCGAGCGATGTCTCGGCACCACCGCCCCAGATGGCGGCTACTTCGGTCACCGAGCGCCCGGAGTCTTCCATCGTCTCCCTGAGCAGGGCGGCACGCGCCGCTTCCGTCAGTTCCGGACGGGTGAGCTTGAGGTTAACCGCCGTGTAGCGCGCGCTGCGCGAGCGCGAGGCCAGCGAGCGCCGGCCGATCCAGGCGCCGGCCGCGTGGATCGTACGCAGGGGCAGGAAGCTGACGAGGCGCAGCAGGAGATAGAGGAGGTAGATATCCGGACGCATCCGGGGAAGTTTAGGAGAAGGGCGCCGGGAAGTGGGGCGCAGGCGCCGCGGCGCGTTTTATTGAACGAATGACCACCCCGGGCATCCAGGCCGCTGTGAACCGAATCGCCCGGGGCGCGTTCCTCCCTTAAGCTATGGCGCCATCAGCCGCTACGGATTTCCATGATTGCACTGATCCAGCGCGTCGAATCCGCGCGAGTCGATGTGGACGACGAGACCGTGGGCGCCATTGGCGCCGGCCTGCTTGCGCTCGTGGCGGTGGAGCCCGGCGACGGCGAAGCCCAGTGCCAGCGCATGCTGGAGCGTCTGCTCGGCTACCGGGTGTTCTCCGACGCGGAGGGCAAGATGAACCTGAGCCTGAACGACACGGGCGGCGGCCTGCTGCTGGTGAGCCAGTTCACCCTGGCCGCCGATACCCGCAAGGGCATGCGCCCCAGCTTCACCAGCGCCGCGCCCCCCGAAGAAGGCCTGCGCTGGTTCGATTACCTGGTCGCCCTGGCCCGGAAAGCCCACCCCGGGGTGGAAACCGGCCGGTTCGGGGCCCATATGAAGGTTCACCTGATCAACGATGGCCCGGTCACCTTCCGTCTGGAGGTGCGCTGAGGTCATCCCATGGGGCGAAAGGCCCCTTCCTCCTCACCGGATCGTGTCCGTTTGGCCCAAATGGCCGTTCTGGCGCGATTTTTGCGTACCCCCGATGAGGCCGATCCACTTGAAAACTGGTCAAAAAATCATCAAATGACTATACTGATCGGTTCCTGTAACCCCCGCGGCGGTCGGCATGACTAATAAAGCTCACGAGCAACAGTCGGAAATCAAGCAGCTCATTTCCAAAGGCCTGGAGCAGGGCTACCTGACCTACGCGGAAATCAACGATCACCTCCCCGACGACATCGTCGATCCGGAGCAGATCGAAGACATCATGGCGGTGCTCAAGGGCGTCGGCATCGAAGTCCATGATTCCGCCCCGGACACCGACACCATCAGCGACGGCGCCGCCCCCGGCTCCGCCTCGGATGACGAATCCGCGGCCGAAGAAGCCGTGGCGCTGCTGTCTGCCGTCGACTCGGAGGTGGGCCGCACCACCGACCCGGTCCGCATGTACATGCGCGAAATGGGCACCGTGGAGCTGCTGACCCGCGAAGGCGAAATCGCCATCGCCAAGCGCATCGAAGAAGGCCTCAACCAGGTCCAGACCGCGCTGTCGTCCTTCCCGCTCACCATCCAGCTCCTGCTCGAAGAGTACGACCAGCACCTGGAAGGCAAGCGCCGCCTCAGCGAGATCCTGGCCGGCTTCGCCGACCTGGAAGCCGCCGAGGACCAGGCCCAGGCGGCCGCCGCGGCCAACCCGGCCGAAGTTGCCGACGCCGACTCCGAAGACGACGACGACGATGGCGTCGATGCCTCCGGCACCGACGAGGACGAAGGCCCGAGCGGTCCGGATCCGGAAGAAGTGAAGCGCCGCATGGAAGAACTGCGCTCGCTGCACGGCAAGTTCCAGAAGTCCGCGCCCAAGGCCGAGATCGCCGACAAGAAGGTCGCGAAGATCCGCGAGCAGATGTCGGAAGCCTTTCTCAACCTCAAGCTGCCGTCGGCCCTGATCGACAGCTTCGTGCGCAAGCTGCGCGAAGTGGTGAACGACATCCGTCACCACGAGCGCATCCTCATGGACATCTTCGTCAAGCAGGTGAAGATGCCGCGCGCCGAGTTCCTGAAGAGCTTCCCGTCCAACGAGGGCAACCTCGAGTGGGCCGCCGACCTGTCGCGCAAGCGCCAGAAGTGGTCGCCGAACATCAAGAACTTCCGCGAAGCGATCGACGCAGAACAGGAAAAGCTCGCCTCCATCGAGCGCACCCTGTACCTGCCGCTGACCGACATCAAGGAAATCAACCGCGCCATGTCGGTGGGCGAGGCCAAGGCCCGTCGCGCCAAGAAGGAAATGGTCGAGGCCAACCTGCGCCTGGTCATCTCCATCGCCAAGAAGTACACCAACCGCGGCCTGCAGTTCCTCGACCTCATCCAGGAAGGCAACATCGGCCTGATGAAGGCCGTGGACAAGTTCGAATACCGCCGCGGCTACAAGTTCTCCACGTACGCCACGTGGTGGATCCGCCAGGCCATCACGCGCTCGATCGCCGACCAGGCACGCACCATCCGTATCCCGGTGCACATGATCGAGACGATCAACAAGCTCAACCGCATCTCCCGCCAGATGCTCCAGCAGTTCGGCCGCGAGCCGACGCCGGAAGAACTGGCCAAGGAAATGGAGATGCCCGAGGACAAGATCCGCAAGGTACTGAAGATCGCGAAGGAACCGATCTCCATGGAAACCCCGATCGGCGACGACGAGGATTCCCACCTTGGCGATTTCATCGAGGACACCAACGCCAGCTCGCCGGTCGAGTCGGCGACGGAAACGGGCCTCATGGAAACCGTGCGCGACGTGCTCGCCGGCCTCACCCCGCGTGAAGCCAAGGTGCTGCGCATGCGCTTCGGCATCGACATGAACACGGATCACACGCTGGAAGAAGTCGGCAAGCAGTTCGACGTCACCCGCGAGCGCATCCGCCAGATCGAAGCCAAGGCCCTGCGCAAGCTGCGTCACCCGAGCCGTTCGGAGACGCTGCGCTCGTTCCTTGATATCGATTGATCGGTAGCGACGAAAAGTAGATGAAGAAACGCCCGCGCAAGCGGGCGTTTTCTTTTTGTCGGAGCCAGGGTACCGGGGTTTACCCGGTGCCTCCGGAACGATCCATCTGCTTTCGCGTCATGACACCTACTCGCAGGCCCATGGGCTTCAGCAGCTTCGCCACGGTATCCAGCGTGGGGCTCGTGAGGCCACGCTCGATATCGGCAAGCCCTCGCGCCGAGACGCCGCACAGCTTCGCGTACTCGGCGATCGTCAGACGCAGCGTGGTGCGTATGAACCGGATGGTATCGGCCATCGGACGATCGGGATGTCCCTCGATGTCCTCAAGCAAGGCCAGCCGCACTTCGAGCTGCTCGCTCGCCGACATGGGATGGAAGCGCTTGTCCACGATCAGAACGCCTCGATCTGGCGCACGACGTTCTCGATTGTCGCGCGCTGCATGTCCATCACCGCCTCATCCACGCCAAGCGCAAGCGCGTTCGCACGCAACGCCTTAAGGGCCGGCAACATGCCAGTGAGCGCGTCAAGCAAAGGCTCCTCGGGAACGCCGCCCGCTTCGGCAGCCTGACGCACGGCGCTAGATAGCCGTGTTGCGCGCATGGTTCTCCTTGTTGCCAAGGGCGACGTTCGCTACGTCGCGACGAAGGTATTCGGCAATGTCTCGAAGCGGTTCCGTTCAGACGTTACCGACAGGGTTGCCCGCACCCACGGACAACAGCGCCCAGTCGGCCGATGCCCCTGCGGTTTCAGGCAAGCCCATCTGCCGAAGCAGCCGCTGCCGCCCGAACCCCTGGGGCAAGAGATCGATCAGGTAAGGCGGCCAGGTGCTTTGGGTGTAGGTTTGCAGCGCCACGGGCGCATTGACCCCCACGGCAGCCGCATCGTTCCGGCCCATGAAGTCGAATAGATAGACCAACCCATAGCCGACATCTGTACCCGCCTCCCACCCACGCCCCTCCTTATCGCTAAGTCCGTAGCATGCGATCCACCATCTCCTTGATCACGACATAGACGATCGTACGCAGGCAGCGCGACTCGCCTTCGAGCGTGATGCCGATACCCATCAATCGTGACAGTGCCTCGTTCTCATCTTCCGTTTCCGACAGCAAGTCCTTTGCAGCATCCAGGATGCCTACGCACATCAAGGTAAGTCGTTCGGTAGCTTGCTTTCGGGATAGTCCCATCGCCGTACCGGCTTCGACCATGCCTTCAAAATCGAGATCGGCGAATCGCTCGACAGTCTTGATCGGCCACGCCAAAGTGGATGATGAAGGCCAGCTATTTCCGTCGTACGCCCTGGATCCGTAACAGACCGTACTGAGCAAGTCGTAATGTGGCGCAAGATTCACGCCCTCTGGATCGACAAGAAAACTGAGGTTCTTCAAGTGAGCATCGCCATTGCCGGTCAACACATTGAAGACCAACCAGTCGTAAAGCCGCCAGCGCGTCACGAGCCGGTTGCGGCAGGCATCGATGATGTTGGACATGACATCGATACTTCCTTGCTGGTACTTGAACTGACGGTCAAGATTGAGGAGCTGGCAGGCATCGATGGCATGCAACCGCTTCACTGGCTTCGCCATCGTGCGGTCAAAACGCTCGATCAGATACACCGGCTCGGGCACATAGCGACGATAAACCGTGGGAACGATCAGACCCATGCGCCTGGCAAGCGTCATTACAAACCACTCGTTGATCACGCTATGCGGGTAGTCGACACCAGGGTGATCCGGCTTGAGGATATGCGTCGATGGTTCCGCACCGGTCGGCTGCCACAACTGACCGTCCTTCAAGATAACGGCCAACTTATGCTGTGCCCCCGCCAGGGACATTCGTTTCTCCGCGCCGGCCGCCAGGGAATGTTTTGGCAGCTCACGAATGCGCCTGGATAGCTCCTCATCCGATAGCACGGTCGCATTTCCCGGGGGGAGTTGTTCTCCCGGAGGCAACAGCGTCAACGAACCTGCGGATTCCGCCCCGTAGTAGCCAAGCAGACCGAACGCGTCGGCGGCTCGGATATGAGCGTCAGCGGCCATAAGTTGACGTTGCGCTTCTTCCGGCAGCAGATTGTCGAAATACCACTGTACGGGGCGCTCTGACCCACCATCCACGATAGGCGACCCGGCCAGGGACAACGCGGGAGACAGCGCAAACCGCTCTTTTCGGGCCAGCCAGTCGGGCGTATAGGTGAACTGCCAGATCCCTTTGCTCTCAGCGAGCATGCCTACCGAGCGTCCGTCGAAGCTGGCAACCAACGTACGCGGAGCGGGAGTGACCGCGTCGCTCATCGTGGTGTTTCCCGCTGGCGCCTCTGCGCCATGGATAAGGCCGCTTCCGGCACATCGATCTCGACGTAAAGGCCCAATTCGTTCAGTACGTCGAACAACTTGCCCCACTGGACGCTTTCGCCGCCCCGCTCGACCTTGGCGAGGAAGTTCTCGCTCACTCCGATGCCTTCCGCCGTGGCGTCCTGGCGCAGACCCTGAGCCTTACGGGCTCCCCTGACCAGGGGACCCAGCTCCCTGGCGGAGTTCAGTCGGATCTTCATCCCAATTCCTCGCGTTCGTGCGGATTAATGGCTGCGTCTCACTATAGCCGATAAATTCCTTACGTTCATAAGGAATATGAGCCGTTAGTGCTTAGACGCACCCAAATCCTTACGAACGAAAGGAAAATGGCTGGCAGCGACGAACCCGCCAGGCAAATCCTTACATTCATAGGGAATATCCCAAAGAACGAGAAATGAGTCGGACAATCCAAGGTGGATTCATGTGTCCTCCACCCAAGTCCCAACGCGATAAATGCCAGAAGCACCTGTATCAGGCTGGGCGAGAAAGCATGGCTTCGCTACACTCCCCGCTCCGCAAGGGCCTATAGCTCAATGGTTAGAGCAGAGGACTCATAATCCTTTGGTTCCAGGTTCGAGTCCTGGTGGGCCCACCACGTCGAAAGGGCGGATGTGAAATATGCGATCCATCAAGTTTGCCCCCAATGGCACGGCAGGAAATCCGACGTGCGCGCAGCTTGCTGCAGGTTCGAATTCCACCCTCTTCGCCAGTTCCGCAAACAAGCCCATGACTTAAGGTTTTTTTGCCTTCGTCTTCTTGTCGCCGCGCCTGCCCTGCGCGGTCGCTCGGCCAAGGGCAGACATGGGTCTGTTCTCGCTACGCGCTCCCGCGCATCCATGCACCAGATACGCGCAGCGCTTCCGTAGGAAAGGCGCAGCTATGCTCAACTGTTGCTGCGACCAAGCGGTCTGGGTGGTCGATGCTTCACGCGTTTCTTGCCGATCACCCAGAAATCTGCAGCACGATCTTTCCGCGAGAACGCCCCGCTTCCGAGAGCGCCAGCGCTTCTCTAACGTCGGTGAGCGGAAGTACCGTTCCAACATGAGGCGTCACCTTGCCCGCCTCGACCAAATCCGTGATTTCGTTGAGCTGCTTCACATTGGAGACAGTAAAGGCGCGCTCCACGCGCACGCCATGACGTCGTGCTTCGTCGGACGGGAACGCCACTGCCGTCACCATGCAGCCATCTTTTTTTAGCGTCTGGAAGGCGCGCTCGAAGGTGTCGCCGCCGACCGCGTCGAAGACCACGTCCATGTCGCTAACCTGTTCCTCGAACGGCTGGCTGGCGTAATCGATGACTTCGTCGGCGCCCAGGCCGCGAACGAACGCTTCGTTGCGCGAGGACGTGACAGCGGTGACATGAGCACCGACAGCCTTGGCGAACTGCACGGCAAGTGAACCTACGCCACCAGAGCTATTGGTGATCAGTAACCGCTGGCCGCCGACGAGGCTCGCTTTGTCGAACAGGGCCTGCCATGCGGTAAGTCCCGCTAAAGGCAATGCGGCGGCCTGGACCATGGTGAGGTTTGCCGGAACGTGCGCAACGTCCACGGCCTCGACCACGGCGTATTCAGCGAAGGCACCGGAGGGCACCAGGGCAAATACGCTTTCGTCCTGCATGAAGCCTTCAACGCCCTCGCCCACCTCCGCGACCGTACCGACCAGCTCGCTGCCCAGATAGATAGGCAGAGTCATGCCCAGGCGCTGCCCAGCGCCGTTGCGGATCTTCCAGTCGATAGGGTTGACGCCCGCCGCCTGCACCTTGACCAGGATCTGACCGGGCCCCGGGGCGGGCCGAGCCACATCGGCAATTTCAACAACATCATTGCCGCCGTATTCATGGATGACTACTGCCTTCATCGTGGTACTCCGTTGGATGGTGGACGCGGACCATGGTAGGTTGCCGTTTTATCGATGTGACGCCATCCTGCATTGCCAAGACGCCAATACCCATGAGCCATGCCCACACCATCAGCCGTGTCGTCAAGCGATCTGATGAAAGCCTGCCCCTGCATGCACACGCGGAAGCGCAACTGACCTATGCCGCCTCAGGCATGGTCCAGATCCACACCAACGACGGCGTATGGCTGGTGCCACCGCACCTGGCAGCCTGGGTGCCGCCAGGTGTGGCTCACCGGCTGGATATCGTGACGGACGCCGAATTGTGGATGGTCCACTGGGAGCCATCCGCGCTAGGTGCCTGGGTTGGCCAAGGCCTGCTTGATCGAGCCTTTGCACTACGAGTGACACCGTTACTGCGATCCTTGCTCACTGAGTCCATCGGGAGCGATCCTGCGTCAGACAAGGCAGATCTCATGCTGCAGCTCATGTTGCACGAGCTCACTGCAATGGACGAAGCCCCCACCTTCCTGCCGCTGCCTTCAAGCCCCGCCGCAAGGCGCCTCGCGGAACTGCTACTTGGCGACCCGCACCAGCGACTGAACCTGGACACGCTGGCCCAGCGGGCGGCTACATCGGCACGCACCGCGAGCCGACTGTTTCCGCGCGAAACCGGGTTGACGTTGAAGGCCTGGCGTCAGCGCGCGCGGATCGTCAGAGCCATGGAGCATCTGGGGCGCGGCGATGCGCCGGCGAAGGTTGCGCGCGATGTCGGCTTCGCCAGTACGGCCGCTTTCGCGCATGCGTTTCGCCAGGTCACTACGATGACGCCCACGGCATTCGCCGATCTGACTCCACCATAGGCGCAAACGCCCAGTGACTGTTCACCGCTGAATTGATCCTGCATCCAAACAACGCCACCCACGCATCCAAGCCTTCGAGACCACCCAACGGAAGGTACCGAGATGCTTGCGCCGCACCTGGCACGTCGTAAAGGAATCCGTTTCACACTCCGCATTGCCACCCTCGCGGCGGCCTTGGCTGCCCTGCCCTTCACCGTAAACGCCACGATTGCCATTCAGGACTCGCCCGAAGGAAAGCTGGGCGATCAGCTGGTCCAACGGATCGACACGAACAACCCGGCCACACTGCGGACATGGGCCGAGCGTGTCATCACGCCAACCATGCCCAAGGACGACCGCGCGGCCTTCCTGAGTGAGCTGATGATCGCCAACCGTGAAAGCGGCGGCCTGGATGTCGTCGATCGTCGCTCCGATGCGCACCAGCCCGGCATGCTCCAGCTGGCGGTCAGGGCACGCCGCGACGGTCGGCAGGGTCTGTTTGTCCTCGTTGTCGATCCGAAGCAGCCAGATAAGCTCGCCCAGGCCACGCTCTTCCCCATGGAGGATGCCGGCCTTTACGCGACATGGCCGAAGGGGCCTGTATCCCAAGAGCAGATCGCCAGACTCGTAAGAGGCGCTATCGACAGGCTTGCCACTGCCGACGGGTTCTCAGGCTGCGTGACGGTCAAGGTCGCCGGGGCGGTGCTGGTGAATGAGTGCCGGGGCATGGCAGAGCGATCGTTTGCCGTGCCCATCGACGATCACACCCGGTTCCATGTCGGATCGATCGGCAAGATGTTCACGGCCGTCGCGATCGCGCAGCTCGTCGAGTCCGGCAAGCTCTCCTGGAAGACAACGCTGGCGGAGGCGTTACCCGAATATCCCGACCAGCAACTCGCCCGACGCATCACGCTGTGGCAACTGCTGCACCACACCGCCGGGTTGGGCGACTTCATGGTGGACGAATACTTCCAGCACCGCGAACGCTACATCGATCCCGGGGACTACCTGAGTCTCATCGCCCACCAGCCCGTCACTGGCGAGCCCGGCAAGCAGTGGAACTACAGTAACGCCGGTTACGTCCTGCTCGGCCGGATCGTGGAAAAGGTGTCGCGAGAAACCTACGACGACTACATCCAGCACCATGTATTCGCCCTCGCCGGCATGACATCCAGCGGCTTCGACAGGCTGGACGATGTCATCCCCCGCCTTGCCACCGGCTACTACCGGGAAGGGGTTTTCTCCCGCGACTGGAAAGCCGCATGGATGAAGCTCGGCGCCAAGGGCGGCCCGGCCGGTGGCGGCTACTCGACCAACGCCGACCTGATCGCCTTCGCCACGGCGCTGCACGATGGCAAACTGGTCAACGCGGCCACTTTGTCGACACTGTTCGACGACGAGGTACCGGCCGGACCAGGGGCGTACGCCGCGGGCTTCGGTGACCGGCTGTCCCACGGCGTGCATATCCGTGGCCATACGGGCGGCATTGAGGGGACCACGGCCAATCTGCAGATCGTATGGGAGACCGGCGCCATCGTGGCGCTTACCAGCAACGAAGGACCGACGCAGCACTGGATGCTCGTCGAACACATCGCCGACCTGCTTGCCGCCGAAGCGCCGGCATCACCGGCGCCTTGACACCTTATTCGATCATGACCGGAGCGATCCCATGGATGCCGTCTACCTGATTCCCCTCATCGTACTGGCAGCCCCCGTGCTGGCCATCTTCTTCGTATTGCGCTATCGCCACATGCAGACACAGGCACGCTATCGCATGCTGCTGGAGCTGGCCGACAAGGGCGTCACGCTGCCTCACGAATTGCTCGTCGAGCAGCGCGTGGAGTACTCGGAGCGGCGCCGTGCACTGGTACTCATCAGCGGAGGTCTTGGCCTGACGATGATGCTACTCGCACTGCCCGGCCACCTGGACGATGGCTTGAGCATCCGCAGCCTCTGGGGGCTCGGCCTCCTGCCGTTGATGACCGGCCTCGGTTATCTCGCCAGCTGGTGGTTGAACCAGCGTGGTGAGGCGCATGGCTGAGAGCGGCATCGGCGACATGGACAGGGCGCTCATCAGGCGCGTCCTGTCCAGCGACGATCGACGGGCATTCGACCAGCTGGTGCGTCGGCACCAGGGCATGGTGCGCGCCCAGCTCAGGCGATTGACGCATGGCGACGACGCCACGGCGGATGATCTTGCGCAGGAAGCCTTCCTGCAGGCGTGGAAGAAACTGGACCAGTTTCGTGGCGATGCGCTGTTCTCCACGTGGCTCTACCGCATTGCCTATAGCTGTTTCCTGCAGGCACGGCGCAGGACAAGCTGGAGCGATGTCCGTAGTGATGACGATGCCACTGCCTCCTTATCGGCACCGCCGCAGCCGCTCGACCTGCAGCTGGATCTTTCCCGCGCCATGCAACGCTTGTCCGACGGCGAACAGGCGGTGCTACTGCATTGCTTTCAGCTCGGCCTGAGCCATGAAGAGACAGCCTATGTACTCGGCATGCCACTGGGCACGGTGAAGAGCCACGCATTACGCGGCAAGCAGAAGCTGAAGCAGTGGCTTACCCCATGGCAAGATACCGATCATCACGGAGACACCGCATGACACCCGACAATGACGATGCAATCTGCGCGTTGCTGCGCGCAGGATTCGACGGCCCGGTCGTGGACGATGGTTTCACTGATCGACTCATGCAACGCCTGCCCCCACGCCGTCGTCCGGTGCCCTGGCTAGCGGTGGCCGGTGCCGGTGTCGGACTGATCGCAGGCTGCCTCAGCCTGTGGCCTAGCCCCGTGCTGCATGCCGGGTGGAGCGACTGGATGCATAGTCGCCCCTCAACCGCCGCCATCGCCCTGTTGCTTGTCGTAGGCGGCATGTCGCTGCTCGGCCTGGGCTGGGGCCTCGCGGAATCCGACGACTAGATACTGCCAGCGCGGCGCAAGCTTGAGGTCAACCCAACAAGCCACGCTCCCGAAGCATCTCGACAATGCGGGCTGCGAGAAAGGCAGGCGACTGCTCCGAGCCATCAAGGCGAAGCTCCGGGGAGTCCGGTGTCTCGTAAGGATCGCTGATGCCGGTGAAGTGCTTGAGCGCCCCCGAGCGGGCTTGTGCATAGAGTCCTTTCGCATCGCGCGCTTCGCATACATCGAGGGGCGTGCTCACATGCACTTCGATGAAATCACCATGCACCTCCACCAGCGCACGCGCCACTGCCCGATCGTCCGCATAGGGAGCAATCGGGGCACAGATCGCCATGCCACCATGACGGACGATTTCCGCTGCCACATAGGCGATCCGCCGGATGTTCGCCGAGCGGTCGGCACGCGAAAAGCCCAGGCCGGCGGACAGGGTTTGCCGCACTTCGTCGCCATCGAGCAGACTGACCTGCCGCCCCGTGTTTTCGAGAAGGCTGGCCATGAGCGCCTGTGCGAGGGTGGACTTGCCGGCGCCGGATAACCCCGTGAAGAAAACGGCGCATCCGCGGTTTGCCGCATGCGGAAAGCGCTCGCGAAGGATGGCTTCCACTTCCGGATAGGTGAACCATGCCGGGATAGGGCTACCGTCACGCAGGTACTTGCGCAGTTCGGTGCCCGAGACGTCACTTGAGGTTTCACCCGGATGCAGTTCGTTGGCGGCGACATAGGCCTGTCTTACGGCCGAATACACCATGGGAGCGAAGGGAAGCACCGTGATACCCAGCTCGTCGGCATAGGCCTGAACCAGAACCTGGGCAGCTCGTGCCTCGTAGAACGGCCTTCCAGACACATCCTTTCCCGGGCCGGCATGATCGCGACCGACGATGAAGAAGTTCGCGCCGAAGTTCTTGCGGATGATGGCATGCCATAACGCTTCGCGTGGTCCCGCCATGCGCATGGCCAGTGGCAGGACCGACAGTTTCACCGCCTTCGCCGGATAGTGCTTCACCAACGCGCGATAGCAGCGGACGCGCGTGTAGGTGTCGATATCCCCGTCCCTGGTACGCCCGACGACGGGATGCAGAAGGAGCTTTCCATCTATGGCAGCCATGGCACGTTGCGTCAGCTCGACATGCGCACGATGCAGCGGGTTGCGCGTCTGGAAGGCGACGATGCGCTCCCATTCCTGATTGGCGAGGTAGGCACGCATCTGGCGAGGTGACGTCCGCAGGTCGACGAAGTCGTGATGAGCCAGCCGCTGCAAGCCGTGAACACGACCGCCCAGATAGACCCCGCCCCGCTTCAGCAGGTCGGCGACACCGGGATGATGCACATCCAGCGTGCCGTAGACCTGCAAGGCTTCACGGGCCTTGTCCGGGCGAAAGATCTCGGACAGGGTGAGCAGCGCCAGCGCTGTACCTTGCCCATCACGCAGCACGATATCCTGACCGACCAAAAGCGATGCCGCAGCGTCTTCGGAAACGTCGAGCACGATGGGCATGGGCCAGAGCGTGCCATCGGCCAGGCGAAGGCCATCGACGACGGCATCGTAATCCGCCTCGCGCATGAAACCGTCCAGCGGCGAAAACGCGCCATCCAGAAGCAGTTCAAGATCACATAGATGCCGGTGATCGAGCACCACGCTGGGAAGCGCACCGGAGGCACGCCTTGCAGCGAGAGCCTCCGCCTCGGGCAGGTATAGCTCCTTCAGCACTCCGCCGTGCGGCTCGACCAGCGTGGTCAAACGATCGTCACCTGGTTGACGTTGTTCTTCGGATCCGCCCAGAACGCCTCGTTGGCGAAGCGCCCGAAGACCTCGCGCGGCAGGACGGGTGTGCGCTCCACGGCCTCGACCCTGGCTCGAACGACATGCAGTCCCGGCATGCCCACGCGCGCATCGAATTCGTCGGCGCTGTAGGCGATGTTGTCGAAGTCATGATTGAACCAGGGTTCGCCAAGAAAACGGTATACCGCTCGCATGGCTGCCTCTGGATTGCGAACCAGGCTTTCATAGGTCAGCAACAACAGGTGATCGCGCGCGTATTCGCCGTAGAACGCTTCCTTGGTCGCCTGATAGGCAAACCCGACCATCCCGCGCGGATCGGTCAGTGCCTCGACACGCGAGTACACCGTCGTGTTCGTGTCGTAGCGAAACACCTTGCTGACACTCACCGGCTGCTTGAGTACCAGCCGTTCCATGCTGTCCAGCACCCAGGCCAGCTGACGTACGCAGGCGATAACCTTCACGCCGGGGAACAACGTATTGAGCAGCCCCATGCGGCTGCACCACAGGCGGCTCATGTCGAATACCGCTTCCGGCCGCGCATCGACCGAATAGAAGTTTTCCACCAGCCCGCGTAGCAGGGCCACGCGCTGCTCATCCGTGACCTCAAAGGCAAAGTCGTTCTTGCTGCTGGCCTCGGCCACCACCACGCCCATGATGTCGGCCAAAGGGCTGGTCATGCCGGCGCGGAAGCGCGGATTCTGGTTGAGGATCGCGGCGAGCAAGGTAGTGCCCGCGCGGGGCAGGCCGGAGATGAAATGGAACCGGCGCTCTGACATGCGGTGTTTCCTCTATCGGGGTGCGGGCGCCGTGGATGCACGCAGGCGCATCTGGTAATCCATTTCGACCATGCTGGGATCGCCCTTGCCGAGCAGTCCCAGCAGGAGTTCTTCCGTGGCCCGTTTACCCATGTCGCGCACCGGCTGGTGCACTGTCGTGAGCAGGGGCCACACGCGTGTCGCAATCGTGGTGTCGTCGAAGCCGCAGATGGATATCTCGTCAGGCACCCGCACGCCGGCTTCGGCCGCGGCCCAGATGGCGCCGACGGCCATATCATCGTCAGCCGCGAAAATGGCCGTGGGCCGCTGTTTCAGGCTCAGCAGCTGGCGGGCCGCCTTCACGCCCGACTCGAAGGAGAACTGGCCCTGCACCATGTAGTCGGCACGCTCATCCAGCCCGGCACGCTTCATCCCGTCGCGGTACCCGGCCAGGCGCCATACGCCTGCGCCGTGCTTCGGGTCGCCGATGATGTGCGCGATGCGGCGATGTCCCAGCGCGACGAGGTGATCCACCATGGCGGCGGCGGCCTCGCGCTCTTGCAGGATGACCCCGGCGATGCCCTTGGATTTGCGCGGTGCGATGGAGGCGAACGGCACGTCGGTGGCGCGCAGATGGGCGAGCAGCGCCGGGTGGTCCGTGATGGGTGGCGTAAGCACCAGCCCATCGGGACGATGCCGCCAGAGGATGCCCTCGACACGCTCCATGAAATCCTTCGCCGTGGAATCCAGCGGCTGCACCATCATGCTGTACTGCTGCGCCTCGCAGGCCTCCTGCACGCCCGCCTGCACTTCCATGACATAGCTGGGCGACAGGTTGTCGTAGAGCAGCCCGATCATGAAGGAGCGATTGGAGGCGAGGCTGCGCGCCGACGCGAGTGGCCGGTAATTGAGCTCGGCCACGGCGGCCATGACGCGGTCGCGCACTTCCGCACGCACGCCAGGCTCCTGGTTGAGCACGCGCGAAACGGTCTTCTTCGACGTATCGGACGCACGAGCCACATCGTTAATGGTCACGCGCGACATGAAGGCCTCTTCAATGCTTCGTTCCCTGGGTGACTCCCGCGGCCACCTGCTCCACGGGCGTATTCCAACCGGATACCTCGACCACCGTACCGACCGAGCCTTGCGCCGGATAGCGCGCCGTGAGCACGGCGGATTCGCCGGGCCATAGCGTGACATCATTGTCAGTCCACCTCACGGGCAGCGCAAGGTCGCCCTTCGCGCCGTGGCGTATGGTCAGGTGCTCTTGTACGGCGGCCGATGGCGATGAGGCAGGGATGGACAGCGTCACCCGGGTAACATCCTCATCGCCTTCACGAACGGTCGAGGCGTGGACCTCACGCGTCGCTTTCGGCAAGGATGCCAGGGCCGTGAAATCGCCGTACTGCGTCACTGGTGTGAGGTACCAGTTGGACTTCGCCCAATCGAGCGTATCTTCACGCGTGGACAGCCAGTAGACGTTGCGACTGACCGGCTTGCCGTCCGCCCCGACAAGTTCCAGTTCGACGAAATAGACCGTGGACAACCCGGCGACCGACGGCAGATCGAGCACCGGCTGCGCGTGGTTTCCCGCAAGTTCGATATCCTCGACCTGCTTCTGGTAGCGCACGCTGCCATCGAGGTTGCGGACTTTTACCAACGCCTTCAGCCCGTGACGTTCATCCAATGTGTGGTTCACCACCACGACGGAACGCGAATCGTACGAATACTGGATGTGCACCGGTTCGTTGGCTTTCTTTGCGCCGTAGTAGGCCCCCGCCGGATTCATGTAGTAGTCGTACAGGTGCCAGTGCAACGACGGCCAGGCGCTGTTGAGCATCCAGTAGATGACGCCAGTGGCAGGGTTATCAGCTCCCATGCGGGCATTGAAGGCTTCGAACTGTGCACGTACGTTGTCGTAGTTATCGAGCTGTGCCTTCGCCACGTAGTCGGCAAGGCCCGTCGGTGCACCGTAGCGCTTTGCCAGTGCGGTATCGAACGGCGTGAGCACGGCGAACGTCGACCAGTCGGCCGAGGCGTGGTACTGACGCGCCTGCGGGTACTTCCACAGGGCTTCCTGCTCCTGCACCGACAGCATGCGCTGCACATCTTCGATGCGAGGAATCACCGCACCCGCACTCACTTCCGAATCGAAGCCGAAGGCTGCGCCCTGCTTGTCCCCGTACCAGTAGGACGGCGGAATCCAGTCGTAGGGGCCCGCCATCTTCATGCCCGATGGGCCGGCCTCTTCCGTCTTTTCATCCACGGCGGCGGAAATGACAGGCAACGACCAGCCTTCGTCGCGAAGCGTATCCGTATACATCTTCGAAAGCGCCTGCGGTGGGGCATGGTCGCTGCCGATGTAGAAGCCGATCACCGAAGGATGGTTGCGCAACAGGCGGGCCTCGCTGGCCATCGACGCCTTCGCCACCCGCATATCGGCGTCGTTCCAGGGTTCGCCGCCCGTCTTCGCGGCGGCCTCCCACTTGTCGCAGCATTCCCAGCCGGCCAGCACGAGGATACCGTTGCGGTCGGCCAGGTCGTAGAACCGGTCGTTCTCCAGCTTGCCCTCGCTGCGGATGGTGTTGATGCCCAGGTTCACCACATAGCTGAACTCGGCCTCCATGCGCGCGGGATCGTCGCGCAGGAACATGTCGGGCGCCCAGCCGCCACCGCGTATCAGCAGGGGCTGGCCGTTGATGGTGAACTGGCGATAGCCCTGGCGGGTAAGCGTGGATTCCACGCGGCGAATGCCGAACGTTGTTGCCGAGCGATCCGACGCAGCGCCATCGACCGCCACGGTCAACGCCATCTGATAGATCGGATGGTCGCCCATGCCAACGGGCCACCACACCCTGGGGTTGTCCAGCGTCACCGCTGGCGTCGATCCGGAGGCCAGCGATACCCGTTTCACCTCACCAGGGGCGAGACGGATCGTCTGCTGCACCGGCTTGTCGGCAACGGTGCCCGAGACGGTGGCGTCATGGCCCACCGTATCCAGGTTGGTCGCCGTGACGCTCACGGCCAGGGTCGCCTGCTTGAGGTCTGCCGACAACGTGGACATCACATGCGGTGCACTCAACGCCACGGGTCCCGTCTGGACGATGTCCACCCCGCGCCAGGGCCCCATGTTGTTGTCCGGCGGCGTGGGATTCCAGTCCACCCAGCCAATGGACAGGCTCATTCGCGGATCACCCGGATACACCTTGAAGGCCACCGCATTGGCACCTGCGTGTACCCAGCGGGTGACGTCGATGTCGTGCTCGGGATAGGCCCCTGCCAGATCCGCGCGGTCGGCAACCTTCTGCCCGTTCACCCAGGCATCTGCGGCCGAGATGATGCCGTGGGTGCGCAGCAGCGTGTATCGCTTTGCGGCTGCCTTTGGCAGGTCGAAACCCGCCCGGTACCACCACGGCGTCACGAAGAGGTTGCCGCTGGCGTCAGGCACCTGCACGGCACGAAGGTTGTCGCTGTGGAATACATCGTCTTTAAAGACGCCGTTTTCCAGCAGGCCGGCCATCACGGTGGCGCGTCCGGTGACCGGATACCATTCCCTGGTGGCGAAACCACTGGCAGAGATCTCGGCGCCGCCTTGCTGGGCTTTCGCGTCGTCCTGGATCTGCCACCGGCTTATGGGGTTGACGGTTCCTGCCTCCGCGGCAACGCGCGTATCGGCGTACGTGGTACCTGCCATCGCGGCTGGGCCAAGGGCCACGCCCATCACGATGGCGGTCACGAAGATCGTTCGTACTGCGTTCTGCATGGCGTCAATGCTCCCTGGCTGCCGTGCGCTGGATATCCTGCGGCGCGAACGGCCATGCGGCATTCACACGCGCCCACACCAGGAAAACGACCAGCCCGGCGATGATCCATGCACCCGAAAGCACCAACGATAGTGTCGAAGCGGATACGTAGACGTATATCCAGCCCAGCAGCGCAATGATGCAAGGCACCGGATAGAGCCATTGCCGGTAAGGCCGGTGAAGCCCCGGCTCGCGCCGACGCAGTGTGATGAGGGTAACGACCTGGGCGATGGACTGCACCAGGATGATCGCCGTCAGCAGCATGTTGATGACTTCGGTCAGGTCGAAGAAGGTGCCGGCCGCCGTGACCGCACCCATGGTCAGCAGGGCTATATGGGGAAAACCTTCCTTCCCATGGAGCCGGCCGAATGTCGAAAGAAATACTTTGTCACGTGCCGCTTCGTACGGCACCCGCGAACCGCCGAGCAGACCGGTGAACACCGACGCCAGCGCCGTGACGATGATGAGCACGGTCATCACCGCCGCAGCCGCATGGCCCCAACTCCGCTCTACCACCAGCGATGCCACGGATTTGGATGTCGCGATCTCCTGCCATGGCGCCACGCCCAGCACGCTGATGTTGAGCAGGAGATAGATCACCATCATCGCGGTGATCGAAATGATGATGGTGCGCGGCATGGTGCGCCCGGGATCACGAAGCTCGTCGCCGATATAGGCCGTGGTGTTGTAACCAAGGTAATCGTAGACGCCGATGATGAGCCCCCCGCCGAGTCCGGCGAAGAAATGCGGACCGAACGCGCCCGGCGGGAAATCGAATGCCAGCCGGGCATCGAAGTGCGAGAACCCGGCTGCCGCCACGCCGATGATCGAAACGAGCATGATCACCCAAAGCGCAATGGTGATGATGCGTACCGACTCGATGCGGCGGTACAGCAACCACGTCACCAGAGCCGTTGCCACCACCCCCACCAGATGCGCGGTCCACCAGCCCATGCCGGGGAAGAAGAATTGCAGGTACTCCACCATGCCGATGATGCCCGTGGACATCAGCAGGGGAATCGCCAGCAGCATCGTCCAGATGAAGAGAAACGGCATGAGCTTGCCACTGCGCTCCTGGAACGCCCTGCGCAGGTAGACATAGGTGCCACCGGAGCCCGGCATGGCCGCGCCCAGCTCTGCCCACACCAGCCCATCGGCCATCGCCAGCAAGGCGCCCACGATCCACCCGACGATGGCCTGTGGACCGCCCATGGTCGCCACCATCAACGGGATGGTGATGAACGGGCCGATGCCGCACATCTGGGTCATGTTGATGGCGGTACCGGAGAAAACCCCGATCGACCGATGGAAGTTACGCTCGCTCATGATGTCCCCCTACCACTGGCCACGAATGCCGAACATGAACATGCGCTCGGAGAACGTCGAGTGCCCGGGCTGGTTCGACCATGTCAGGTAATAGCGCTGGTATTCGTTGGTCAGGTTCGTGCCGTTGAGAAACACTTCCATCTGCTTGGAAAACTTGTAGGAGACCGACGCATCGATGTATTCCTGCGGGGCCTCGTACAGCTCCAGGCCCGTGATGCCGCCAACGCTATCGGATACCGCGCGCCGGGAGCGGTAGTTGTACGCCACGCGCGCCTGGAAGCGGTCGTCCTGGTACCACAGGATGAAGTTGCCCGATTTGGTGGAGTTGTCCTGGAACGGGATCTTCTTGCCTGCCAGGTCGCGCTCGCCGGAATTGCTGGGCGCGTAAGTGGCATTCAGCTCCATGCCCGTCTTCGAGAAGATGCCTGGCAGGAAGGTAAAGCCTTGCCGATAGTCGAATTCCGCACCCTTGATGCTGTTGCCCGTGCCCTGCACGGGCTGGGTAATGACGATGCAGTGATTGCGTACCACGCCGTCTTCATCGGGCAGCGTGCAGTTGGTGACACTGCCGTTCTTGATGAAGCTGTCCACATTGATGCGGAACAGCGCGAGGCTGATCATGCTGGTGGGGTTGATGTAGTACTCGGCCGAGGCGCCAAAATTGGTGGAACGCCAGGGATTGAGGTTGGGGTTGCCGGTGGACGTACCGTTGGCAACGCGGAACACCGGGCCATCGGGCGTCTCGGACAACGAGTAGTTCAGGGTCAGGCCGCCCGCCCAGGTGCTCAGGTTCAGCGGCATCATGTTCTTCGAATAGGCAAAGCGGAATTTCAGGCTGTCGGTCGCGTCTAGTGCAAAGTTCAGCGACGGCAGGATGTCCCGGTACGATCGCCGGGTGATATCCGTACCCACGTCCTCGGGCTCGTCACCATAGGCCCCTGGTGCGCCCGTCAGGTGCTGCGTCACGTTGAGCTTGCTCTGGATGATGCGCACGCCCACGTTGCCGCTATAGGGCATATCACCGATCGTGCCGTTGAAGTCACCCTGGAGATAACCCGAAAGCTCCTTGAGCCGAACGCCCCACGTGGTACCCGGCTCGCCAACCCGAACGGTATCGGGATACAGCGACTTCCAGAACGCCTCGGGATTCTTCATGGCATCGGGGTCGAGCGCCCAGAAGTTGATGCCGGACCCGAGCAGGTTGTTGTAGGCCTTGAAGTTGCTCGCCAGTGGTGCGGCCGTATTCGGCATGGAGATGGCCGAAAGCGGGCCGGCACGGAAATAGCCCTGGTCGTTGCCGGCCGTACACGAGCCACTGTTCAACACCACGTCGGCGCCGACATAGCGCACCAGACACCCGTTCGGATCGCTCGCACCCATGCCGCCATACACCGGGGTCTCGAAGGTCCAGCCCTTGTTGCTTGCATTGCGGATGCTGTTGCGCAGGCCGAATTCGAGCTTGAACCCATCGTTGAAGTCGAACTTGCCGTCGAACCGCAAGGCGTTGAGGGCCACCTTGCGGTCGTAGTTGCCCGACGATTCGAGCGCCTTCATCGTCCAGGCGGCCGGATTGGCGAATGCTGCCGCCAATTCGGCCGGTGTATCGATCTTCAGGTAGCGGCCACGAAAGTCGGCCACGATGGGCAAGGTGTTCTGCGGGATACCCGAGGGATTGAATACACGGTTACCACCCAGTGCGGCGGGATACACCATCGTCCCGGGCGGCACGGCGTCGTCGGATACGCCATCCTTCAGGACGTTGGGCCACAGGGCACCATCCGAATCGGATACGTTGACGTCGGTTTCCTGGAGCGACTGCGACGCCGTGTCATGGATACCCCGCAATGATGCGGTGAACGGGCCACCGTCGTCATAGTCCAGCTGAAGGTTCAGGTTCTTCGCCACGGAGAACTTGCGGATCATCTGCGAATACGATTCCACGTCGCCCGGCCACTTCTGGTACACCTGCGTGGTGAAGATATTCGACCCTTCCCAGCCAGGCTCGGGCGTGCCGTACTGGCCAAGTGCCGGCCGGCCCGTATCCCGCGATTGCAGCGGCACATAGGTCGCGCCCTGCCAATTGGTGGAGTTGAACTGGATACCGACGTTACGATCGAACTCGTGCTGCTGCGAGTAGAAGTAATCGCTCGTCAGGCTGAAGCCGTTACCGATATCGAACTGGAACGAGGCATTGCCTGATTTCCGCTTACGCTCGGTAATGATCTGGTTGACGCCGAAGTTCTGGCTACCCAGGAAAACGCCGTTCGACTTGCCGTCACCGTTCACGTCCACGCTGCCATCGGCGTTCTGCACGATCTTCGACGGAATGGGTGCGCCGTTCCAAGGCGTAAGGAACCCGTTGTAGCCGCCGGAACTGACTGCGTTCTCGCCGTTGAGCACGGCACCATACTGGTCCAGGCCTTCGGTGGAGTTCATGCGTCGGGTATCGGAGTAGTCACCCGAGATCAGGAAACCCCAGCGGCCGTTGTCGTTATAGGAGATCAGGCCGTTGCCCTCGGGCCCCGTGTGCTTCGTGGTCGAACCGCGTTCGCCATTGGCCGAGTAGCTGTACGTGAAACCGGATGGCAGGTCCCAGGGACGGTAGGTGTGCAGGTCGATGGCACCGCTGATGCCCGCGTCGGTTTCGCTGGCGGTCGCCGACTTGGCCACGTCCGCACCATGGAACAGCGTCGACGGCAGCATGCTGAAATCCGGCTGCTGGGAATCGATCTGGTCCGCCGTGATGAAGATCTCGCCATTGAGCATGGTGCCCACCTGGGGCAGGCCGCGGACGTCCACTGATGTACCCACGCCCGCATCGCGATTGATCTGCACGCCAGTGATGCGCTGAAGCGAATCGGTAATCGTCGTATCGGGCAGCGCGCCGATGTTCTCGGCGGTAATACTGTCCTGGATCTTGTCGGCATCGCGTTTTACGTCGATCGCCTTCATCTGCGATGCGCGCACGCCGGTAACCGTGACGCCCGAGAGGTCGACAGCCTTCCTGGCGCCGTCCTGATCGTCCTTGTCGCCTTCTTTCTTCGGCGCGGCCGGCGTTGCGGGCGGCGCGGCTTGCGCGTCCTGCCGGATATCGAAGAACGTGGAAGCGCTTGCCGACGTCGAAGCGACAGCCAGCAGCGTCAGCGTGATAGCGAACGACAAGGGATGCTTACAAAGTGGTGTGGACATGGGCCGTGACCTCGTGACTGTTGCCTGCCAGGAACGCGTAATGCCCGGACGCGCGCGAAAGCGCACGCCGTCGTGGTGCCAATGCTTGTTTTCCCCAACCCCCCGGCGCGCCCCCGCGCACCGCGTTACTTCACTTCGAGAACGACATCCTTCCCAGCGCCCACTGCCCCTCGCGAGGGTCGCCGGTCACAAACACACACAAGGCATGCGCATCCGCCGCGATGGGCGTGGAAAGCTTCGTTTCCAGATGCACCTGACTACCCAAAGGCGTGGCGCGACCAAGCGGCAGCGTCGCGAGCCGTGGGCCATCACAGGCGTTTGCATGGATCTCGATGGCGTCTTGTCCATCGTGGCTTCCACGCACTACGGCGCCCCGGGCTTCGTCGCCATAGCGCCACGGCAGCTTTTCGGCCGTCACGGCGACGTGGCTGGCGCCCTTTACGTCTGCCATGCGCCACATCCAGCAGGCGTTTCCGATCTCGACGGCATACACCGGACTCGGGCCATGTGCCGGCCTGCTGCCCTGCAAGCGCGACGGCAGCTCACCCGAGCAGGTTTCCAGTGCAGTGCTGTCGCGACTTGACAGGGTGGCTTCGGTGACCTGGACTGACCGGGCCGAGGCGAGCACGCTGCCGTCCGGTGCGAACGTTGCAGCTCGCAACGTCACCCCGGCGGGCATCGTGAGCGGCTGCGCATACATCGCGGATGTCGCCGACGGCGCTGTACCGTCGGTGGTGTAGCGGATGGAACCACTATGGACCTGATTGTCGAGCACCGCCCTGAACGCGCCGCCCGTCGCACGCGATAACTGGAACGTCGGCGCGAAGGCGGTATCCGCGACGCCAATGCCCAAGGCGCGATAACGCTCCATCTGAGCGGGGAGTCGTGCCAGGAATCCGTTCCAGTCATGAGCCGAGGGCGCCGACCAGCCCAGTTCCGCCAGCGCGGCGATACGCGGGAACGCGGCATGCTGGGTGTGTGCGAACGTCAGCATCTGCTCGGCCCACAGGCCGGCCTGCACGCCGATGATATGCTTCGCTTCGTCGGCACTAGTACCTGGCGGCACCAGCTGCGAGTCGTATACCTGGCGCAACGTCACCTCGGGCGGCGGCCCGGCCCATTCGTCTGGGTGCCCGGATTGCAGGTGATCGAAGTACAACGATTCCTGCGGTGTCATGACCACATCGTGCCCCTGGCGAAGCGCCGCAAGCGCCACGCGCTCGTCGTGATCGCCATGCCAGGACATCACGACCTGCCCGCGTGGCAGCGCCACGCCAGCGGCTACTTCGTCGTCCCAGCCCACCGGGGTGCGACCGTGGTCGACGAGGTACGTGGCGACCTGCTGCATGAACCAGCCTTGCAGCTCATCCATGCTGGCCAGTTTCAGCGCCTTCATCTGCGCATTGACCTCGGCCGAGGCATTCCACTGCTGCTTGTCCGCCTCGTCGCCGCCGATGGAGACGTAGCGCGATGGGAACAGGCGCATGACCTCGTCCATCACGTCATTGACGAATTGCAGGGTCCTGGCGTTCGGGTTCAACAGCCAGGGACTGACACCCCAGTCGGTCCACACGGACGGGCGCCTGCCTGTCACGCCCAGCCAGGGATAGGCGGCGATGGTGGCCTGCGAGTGCCCGGGAAGATCTATCTCTGGAACGATGTCGACGTAGTGCTCAGCGGCGTAGCGCACGATGTCGCTGATCTCGGCTGCCGTGTAGACCTTGCAATAAGGTCTGGATCGCCCGCCCGACACCTCACTGTCATTACCTACGGCGTCGCGACATGCACCCACCGTAGACAGCTCGGGATACTTCGGTATCGGCAGGCGCCAGCCCTGGTCATCGGTGATATGCCACACGAGCACATTCAGCTTGTCGAGCGACATCCAGTCGATCAGGCGCTTGATCTCGTCGGCATCCTGGTAGTGCCGGCTGGAATCCAGCAGCAGGGCGCGCCATGCAAATCGGGGGTGATCCTCGATCGTGCCGTAGGGCACATGTGCGATGGCACCTCGTGTCCAGCCCGGCGGCGTCAACAGCTGCCACACCGTCACGCTTCCATAGAACGCACCGCGTGCGGTACGGGCCGTGACGATAATCCCTTGCGGGCCGATAACCAGTGCATAGCCCTCGTCACCCACGACAGCCGCATCCGGGCGCACATCGAACGTCACCGCCACGGGCGCGTTGTCGCTTGTTGTTTGGCCTATCGTCAGCCCACGCACGTCGGCGACGCGCTGCACGAAGTGATTCACGACAGCGGCCATGGCCGCGTCATCGCTTCCACGTACGACGACGCCCGCACCATTGCCAATGTCCAACACGCCGGCACCCGACGGCTTCACCACGGCGGGCATGGGAACCAGCGACCACGCAGGTACCGGTGCAGCGGTGGCGAACCCGCTTATCGCGTGCACAGCGATGACTATGGCTGCACACGTCAGTACGAAGTGGCGTTTACATCGCGTCGGCTTACGCTGCCTCATGCGACCAGCCCCTCGGACAACGTGGCTTCGGGCGCTTCGCGACGCCCCAGAAACCAGCGCGCGGCTCCCTGCACGCCATGGCAACCATGCTCGGTCACCCACACCGGCACCTGCGCCAGCAGGGGACGCGCACTGCGACCATGCAGGAAACGCTCTTCGAACGCGCTGCGCTTGAGCAGATCGAACAGCGAAGACAGGAAACCACCGGCAAGGAAAATGCCTCCCGTAGGCACGCAGGTCATGGCAAGGCTTCCGGTGAAGCTTCCCAAGGCAGCGCAGAACAGCTCCACCGCCTCCACGGCCTGCGGATTGGCCTGCGCCGAGGCCGTTGTCGTGACGT
The DNA here is from genome assembly GCF_023699965.1 of Luteibacter anthropi. NCBI lineage: Bacteria > Pseudomonadati > Pseudomonadota > Gammaproteobacteria > Lysobacterales > Rhodanobacteraceae > Luteibacter > Luteibacter anthropi. The sequence continues at coordinate 1,762,275 of NZ_CP077072.1, read as the reverse complement.
CTTTCGGTGTCGCCAGCACCGGCATCTCGCCATCAAGTGCGCAAAGCGCCTGGTAGATGGTCAGCAGACCCGGCCCCGATACGATGGCTTCGACCGGTACATAACCCCCTTCCGGCGCAATCCACGCGAGTACGTCGCGCTCACGCAACGAGTGGGGCGCGAAATCCATCTGGCCGGCTTCCGTCGTGAGTACGGTTGGCCGGGTTACACCGGGCACATGCAAGGCCGCACCCAGCCCCGTGCCGGGGCCAACCACCAGGGACGGCCCCGGGCCTCGATCCGACGGCCCGCACAGATGCCTGCCGCTGGCGGCCAACGGACCGTCGATGGCGTAGGCAAGGGCTTCGAAATCATTGAGGAGCGCGATCTCGACCAGGCCAGGCGTGGCGCGCAAGTCGTCGATCCGGACGTGCCACGGGAGGTTGTCGTTCACCACCTCGTCGCCCATCACCTGGCCGGCACACGCCAGTACGCAATGCGCAACCGGAGTGCGCACCTCCGCCTCGATGAAGGCGTGGAGCAGCGCGGCAAGCGAGGGAAACGCGGCACAGGGAAACACGCGATAGGCGAGCGTCTCGAAAACGCCCGTCCCATCGTCGGCAGCGCGCATAAGCGCGACGTGGCCATTCGTGCCGCCGATATCGCCCGCAAGAAATTGCATTCCCGATGTCCCCCACCCCTTTGAAACCCACGGGTGAATCACGTGATCCGCATGCCCCCGCACCGGATTGGACATCAGGGTGTAACGGGACTGACACCGGTGTCAAGACATGCCGCAACAGGGATGGAACCGGGTGCAAGGCGTCGCCACGACTCCGCGGAAGCTCATGTCGATACCGAGGGCGCTCATTCGTCGTATACATGAAGGCGGCCATCCCGGCCGCCCTCATGCCAGGAGATAGTCATGTCCTACATCGATGGTTTCGTCATCGCCGTGCCCAACGCCAACCGCGAAAAGTTCATTGAACACGCCCGCACCTTCGATCCCTTCTTCCTGAAAGTGGGGGCCCTGCGGGTGGTGGAGTGCTGGGGTGATGACGTGCCCGACGGCAAGGTCACCGACTTCCGCCGTGCCGTGCAGGCACAGCAGGAGGAATCCGTGGTGTTCTCGTGGGTCGAATGGCCCGACAAGGCCACCCGCGATGCGGGCATGGCGAAGTTCATGGAGGACCCGAGCATGGCCGCCGCCAGTGACTGTCCTTTCGACGCCAAGCGCATGATTTTTGGCGGCTTTACATCGGTCGTCAGCTTGCCGGGCTAACGGTGTATCGAATCCGCTATGTCGCCGGAAGCGGTGCGTACATACGCCATGGCGTATAAATTCAATTTATTCGCTTTGGCGTATATGTATAAAATATACGCCAAGTTGTATATTGCCTTTTTATACGAGATAGCGCATATTTCGATAAGGAGGCTTATTCCATGCCCGACCTCGCCCGCTCAACCAAGCAGATTGGCGCCGTTATCCGCCGTCACCGTAAGCGCCTGGGACTCAACCAGAACGAACTGGGAGAGCGCACCGGGCTCCGGCAGGCCACGATCTCGCAGATCGAGAACGGGAAGCCGGGCAGTCAGATCGATACCATCCTGGCGATCCTGGCCGCGCTGGATCTTGAATTCCAGATCGGCGACCGCCGCCATGGAATCGATATCCGGGAGCTGATTGACTGATGGCAAGAAGCCGACGACATCCGCCGTTACGTGTTTATCAGAACCATCGGCTCGTAGGGCATCTGCTCAAGGAAACCAGCGGAGCCATCGCGTTCCGCTACGATCGCGAATGGCTTGATCGCGCCCAGGCTTTCCCGGTTTCGTTGTCGCTGCCGCTTCGCGAGGAGGCATGGCACGGTGAACCCGTGGTGGCCGTATTCGACAATCTTCTGCCTGACTCTCCGGAGCTGCGCAAGCGCGTGGCAGAAAAAATCGGCGCCGCCGGACCCGATGCGTACAGCCTGCTGGCCGCCATCGGCAGGGATTGCGTTGGCGCGCTTCAATTCCTTGAAAGTGACGACGACGATACACCGAATGATACAACCGCGATCTCCGGTGAACGCGTCGACGATGAGGCCATCGAAAAGCTGCTTACGTCATTGGCACAAGCCCCACTGGGACTTCGCAAGGATGATGACTTTCGGATATCCATCGCGGGCGCCCAGGAGAAGACCGCCCTGCTTCGCCTCGATGGTCAATGGCTGAAACCCCACGGAACCACGCCAACCACGCACCTGTTCAAGACACAGATCGGAACATTGCCCAACGGCGTCGATCTTTCCGACAGCGTCGAAAACGAATTCTATTGTCTTCAGCTTCTGAAACACCTAGGCCTGCCGGTGAACAATGCGCAGATCATGCGCTTTGGCAACACCAAGGCCCTGGTCATCGAGCGTTTTGATCGACACTGGAGCGAAGGGCGCCTGATTCGTCTTCCACAGGAAGATTTCTGCCAGGCACTTTCCGTACCACCTTCCCGCAAGTACCAAAGCGATGGTGGTCCAGGCTTCCGTGATATAGCCGGGCTTCTTAGCGGTGCCGATCGTCCGGCCGAGGATCACCGCACCGTGCTGCAGGCTCAACTGGTGTTCTGGCTACTGGGTGCCACCGATGGTCATGCCAAGAATTTCAGCCTCTTTCTTCGCCCGGGCGGAAACTATGCGTTGACTCCGCTTTACGATGTCCTCAGTGCCCAGCCCGCCGTGGATGCGCGCAAGATCGAACGCAAGCAAATGAAAATGGCGATGTCCGTAGGTGACAAGCGCCACTACCGCATCGATGAGATTCAGGCGCGACACTTCCAGCAAAGTGCAGATGCCGCGAAAATACCGCCCGCCCTTTCGGCCAGGGCTATCGACGATATCGCAACGCACATGGACCGCGCACTCGACCAGCTCGAAGCCAGTCTGCCAGGCGATTTTCCCGAAGCGTTGCATCAATCCATCAGTGCAGGCGTCCGACGCCGCTTGAAAGCCCTTCGACTCGGCCTCGCCGCCTGATCATTGCGCCAATGTTCGACGATAAGCCCCCGGGTAGCGACCATGAAGACATGGCTGCCGCCGGTGCCCCGGGGGATACCATCGTCAGTCGGTGAGCACCCCCAGCCCGCGCAACCATGTATCCAGCAACGCGGGCCAGCCGCCGATGGCATCGGTTGTTTTGCGCAGGGCGAACGCATGCCCTCCCTTCGCATACAGGTGCATCTCCACCGGAACACCTGCCTTCGTGAGCGCAAGGTAGTAGCTCACCGAGTTACGTACATCGTCGACGGGGTCGTTCTGCGCCTGCACGATGAAGGTGGGCGGTGCCTTGGTGCTGATCTTGTTCCTGGGATGCAGCTTCACGCCGTGTTCGTCCTGGTCCCACAGATGCCCCGGATACATCGCGATGGCGAAATCGGGAACAGGATTCTCCTTATCCGCATCGTCAACGGGCTTGTAGCTCAGGCGAGGATGATTGCTGATATCAGCCACCATATGACCACCCGCCGAGAAGCCGATCACGCCGATGCGCTGCGGATCGATCTGCAGCGCTTTCGCCTGATGTCGCAAGAGCACCATGGTGCGCTGCGCATCCTGCAATGCCATCGGCGCCGTTGGCTCCTTGCCGCAGTTGCAGTCGTCATTCCACCAGGGTCCGGAACCCGGCACCCGGTACTTGAGCACGACGCAGGTCATGCCTTTGGCTGTGAATGCGTCGCAGATCTGCGTGCCTTCCAGTTCGATGGCAAGCACGCGGTAACCGCCGCCGGGGAACACGACCATCGTTGCGCCGCTGTTCTTTCCCTTGGGTGGGTAGATGGTCATGGTCGGGTGGCTGACGTTCACGATGGCAACCAAGGGTGCGGGCGCTCCGGGTTTTTGTTCGTTCCATACGCCCTCCGGCCCCTTCACGGGCGGCCTGGCTATCGCAAGGCCCTCCGGCCATAGCGGCACCTGCTTGCGTGGTGCTTCGGGCTCCCATGCGGGCCCTGGGTGTACCCAGTCGTTGGCGCGCACGGAGGCACAACCCAGCGCGACGGCGATGAACGCAAATAACGACGCTATACGTATGCACATGATCCGATCCCCAGCCATGAATTCCCTGTCCTGGCATGGCAACACGGCAATGTGGCGAAAGGCTGGAGCGACCCGGCTGGGGAGCGGGCACGATCCGCCGGTAAGATGTGGCCTTGCTCCGTCGGACCTGCCCCATGCCGGTATCGCTGCTTTCACTATCGTCCCTGATGGACCCGTTGCGCGGCTTCGTCGCCGTGGGCCGGCGCATGAGTATCACCCGCGCAGCGGAAGACCTCTGCCTGACCCAGTCGGCCATCAGCCGCCAGGTGCATGCACTGGAGAGCCGGCTGGGCGTAAAGCTGCTCGTGCGCGGGCATCGTTCGATCACGCTCACTGCCGAGGGTGAGCGCCTGTTCCGCACCGCCGATGCCGCGCTACAACAACTGCAGGAAGCCGTAGGCGTCATTGGTGACGAGGCGCGGCGTCGCATCGTCACACTCAGTGCCAGCATCGGCGTCACCGGCCTCTGGCTACTTCCTAGACTGGGCCAGTTCCAGTCCGCGCATCCCGGTATCGAACTACGCATCGCCGCGCAGAACCGCCTCACCGATCTGGCCAGGGAAGACGTCGATCTCGCGATTCGCTACTGCTCGCGATCGGCTGCGCCCGAAGGTGCCCTGCATCTCTTCGACGAGGCTATTGCCCCGGTCGCGCATCCTTCCCTGCGTCTGGGCGAAAACCTTGTCGATGACCAGGTCTTGCTTGAATTCGATGATCCTGCCCGTCCCTGGCTGCACTGGGATACCTGGCTGAAAACGCACGCGATGGCCCAAGGCCGGCCACGCAGCATCCTGCGCTTCAACCAGTACGACCAGGTGGCTTATTCGGCCATGGCCGGCCAGGGTATTGCACTGGGCCGGGTGCCACTGCTTGGCACCATGCTGGCGGAAGGTCAGCTCGTGACCCTGGCACCTGCCGAAGCGCCGCATGGCAGCGATCATGGATACTGGCTGCTGAGTGAAGATACGGGCGACGATGCGCGTACGGTGGTGGACTGGCTCGTTGCGCAGGCGCGCCCATCCGCCTGACGCATGCTCCCCGCGCATGGCAGGCATGAGGATTGAGCGTTTGAACGGGCCGCCGCCGAGCGGTGCAATAGGCACGGATTTCTCGCCGGAACCGTGCCGTGTATCTCCCCCTGTCCCAACGCCTTCCTGGCGTCATTGCGAGCATGAGCTACCTGTCTCGCACTGAGGAGCGCCCCTTCCAGTACGCCTATCCGCCCCCGGACGGCCAGTCCTGGGAGAGCGCCGATTACGATATCCGTACCACGTTCATTGCCGATGCGCGTCGAACAGAGGGCTCGGTGCACGATTGCGGCTTCGTGCTGTGCGATGCCCCTACCGGTGTGCGCGACTTCGAGGACAAGGACGAGCTGGCCCGCGTCTATTACCCGGAAGTGGCATCCCTGGCCCTGGCAGCGACCGGGGCTACGCGTGCCTACGTCTTCGATCACCTCGTACGCAAGCGCGAGGCGGACCGTCGTGCGTTGTCGTTCGGCCGCTCGTCACGCGGCCAGCCTGCCGCCGCCAACGGCCGCATCCATAACGACTACACCGAACAATCCGGGCAGCGACGCCTGGGCCTGGTGATCGGCGATGACGCCGCCATGGCGAATGGATCGCGCTATGCGATCGTCAATGTCTGGCGATCCATCCGGGGGCCGGTGCTCGATACGCCGCTGGCCGTCTGCGATGCCCGTACGGTGGATGCCTCGGAGCTGGTAGTCGCCGATGTCCACTACCCGAAACGCAAGGGCGAGATCTACATGCTTCGCCATGGCCATCGTCACCGGTGGTCGTACTTCTCCGGGATGGATCGGCACGAAGCCCTGGTTTTCAAGCAATACGACTCGCAGGTGAGCGGCGTGGCGCGCTACACCCCCCATGCCGCCTTCGAGCTGCCGGACGTGCCGGCAGGCACGCCCCTGCGTGAAAGCATCGAGGCCCGCTGCCTCGTCATCTTCGATTGAGACCGTCCATGATCGAGTTCTGGTTCGACTTCGGCAGCAACTACAGCTATCTGTCGGTGATGCGCATTGAAACACTCGCGCGACGGCACGGCGTGGATATCACATGGCGCCCTTTCCTGCTCGGCCCGATCTTCCAGTCGCTGGGCTGGGAATCCTCGCCCTTCGTGTCGCAGGACCTGAAGCGCCAGTACGTATGGCGCGACATGGCCCGGCGTTGCGAGCTTTATGACCTTCCCTGGTCGGTGCCCAGTGTCTTTCCGCGACGGTCGATCCTTACTGCAAGAGTCGCACTCGTCGGCGCGCAGCAGCCGTGGATCGCCGCGTTTTCGCGTGAAGTCATGAAGCTCAACTTCGCGGCAGACGAGGATATCGACAGCGCCGATACCCTTGCCCGCGTGCTCGACCGGCTTGGCCTGCCTGCGCAAGCCATTCTTGATGAAGCCGTATCCACGGCAAACAAGGACAAACTTCGCGAACAGACCAACCGGGCCGCAGCACGCGGCATCTTCGGCGCCCCCACCTTCTTTGTGGGCGACGAAATGTTCTGGGGCGACGACCGTCTCGACGACGCCATGGCGTTCGCCCTGAAACATCGCTCCGCTACAATACGATTTTAAGGAGAGCACGCATGGCAAGGATTCATCTGGTGGAAGGCCCGGTCGGTGCCGGCAAGTCCACGTATGTCGCCAGCCTTCAGTTGCTGCACGCGGCACCGGCGCTGATCCTCGATGCCTGGTTCGTCCGCCTGTTCAGCCCGGACCGTCCCGCCGAAGGCCTCATGCCCTGGTACGTCGAACGCAAGGAACGCTGCTTCACCCAAATCTGGACCACAGCCCGCGACATCCTGGATCGCGGACACGACGTGGTGCTTGAACTGGGACTGGTCGAACGGGCCAGCCGAGAACGCTTCTACGCCATGGTCGACGAAGCCGGCTACGACATGATCGTCTACCTTCTCGATGCACCCCGCGAGGTTCGCAGGGAACGCGTCCAGCGGCGCAACCGCGAGAAAGGCCCTACCTTCGCCATGGAGGTACCGGAAGCGTTTTTCGAAATGGCCAGCGATCACTGGCAGCCGATGGACGATGTGGAGATCGAGATACACGATGTACAGGTCGTCGCCCAGGCCTGAACCTCAGTACAGACGCAGCGACAATTCCACGTCATCCGCGAAGGGAACGGAGAGGTATCCGCCTCCCGCCGAACGTACCCGGTCAAGATACTCGGGGTTGTACTCGGCATTGTCGGCCACCACGAGTGCACCGGGCCGCAGATTCGCTTCAACGAGGTCGAGCACGTCGGCATAGAGGGCCTTGGCACCGTCGAGCAGCAGTACATCCACCAACGCGGGCAGGTCGCTGCGCAGGGTGTGCAGCGCATCGCCTTCGCGTATTTCCACGAGGTCGATGAGGCCCGCTTCCGTAAGGTGCCGGCGCGCACGCTGCACTTTCGACGGTTCGAACTCGCAGGTGATGACGTGACCACCGCCGTTATCACGAAGTGCCGCTGCGATATACAACGTGGAAATGCCGAACGACGTACCGAATTCCACGACGCTACGCGCACGGCTGTGGCGTACGAGCATGTAGAGCAACATGCCTGTTTCGCGGGACACCGCCAGCGGCATGTCCTTCAGATGCCCATAGAAGTCCAGGTAGTCGGTCTTGCTGCGCATCAGGCGATTGCGTTCGCCTGCCGTCAGCGATGCCACGGCGGGCACGTCGAGCGGCGAAGCGCGGGCGGCTTCGTCGAAAAGACGGTCGATAAGAGGCGCCACGGGGGCGCAGGTCAGGGTAGACAAGGGAGAATCTCCGGGGCAGATGCGTGCTGGTCGACGCCGGATTAGAATGCGATCAATTCGTCAGGTTTTCTAATCGCATTAGGACCCGCCCATGCCAGAGCGCCGCAACCCAACGATTTCCTTAAGGAAATCACCCAAGCAGACACGTTCTGAAGGGCTGATCGCCATCGTCCTGGAAGCCGCAGCTCAGGTTCTGGCCAAGGAAGGCGCGCAGCGCTTCACCACGGCCCGGGTGGCCGAGAAGGCCGGCGTCAGCGTCGGCTCCATCTACCAGTATTTCCCGAACAAGGCCGCCATCCTGTTCCGCCTGCAAAGCGACGAATGGCAGCAGACCTCGGCGATGATGCGGGACATCCTTGAAGACAAGGCCACCTCGCCCCTGCAACGCCTTCGTCGGCTGACGCATGCCTTCATCCAGTCCGAATGCGATGAAGTCGGCGTACGCTCAGCGCTGAACGATGCGGCGCCGCTATATCGCGTCGCTCCCGAAGCCCATGATTTGAGGACCGAGGGAACGCGACGCTATGAAACGTTCATACGTGAGGTGCTGCCTGCAGCCCCTGAAACCACCATTGCCACGGTGACAGACATCGTCTCTACCACGCTCGGCGCCCTCGGCAAGGAATTCTCCGAGCAACGCCACGATGCGGGCGAGATTTCCGCCTATTCCGATGCCGTCGCGGACATGCTTTGCGCTTACCTTGTGAGTTGTGGGGCCAGATCGTCCTAGCCAGGTTTGCTGCGCCATACGCCCGGCGACTGCACTTGAAGTGCCGGATAGGCCCTGCTACGTTTCGCTCGCGGCCCTGACCGGGCTGTCGTAAGCGTTCACGTCAACCAACGCGCTCCGTATCGCGAATGCCTGCATTCGCGTCCTTGCGCATGAGTTGACGACATGAAACCACCTACGTTCCTTGCCGCGCCCCTCCTTGGCCGCGGCCCCATCGCCCCGGACCGCCTCGGGCTCTTCCTGTTTTTCCTTGCCAGCCTCGCCGACGGCGCGCTGATGCCGTTCTTCGCCCTGTGGGCGCAGCATGAGGCGGGTATTCCCACGCGTTACATCGGCCTTTTGCTCGCCTGCTATGCCGGCGGAGAGCTTCTGGCCACGCCCCTGCTCGGTGGCATCGCCGACCGCATCGGACGGCGCCCCGTGCTTCTGTGCTCCACGCTTGGTGTAGGGCTTGGCTTCGTGCTTCTCTCGCAGATGCACGGTGTATTCGCCATCGCTTTATGCCTGCTGGCGATCGGCATTTTCGAGTGTGCCTTGCATCCGACCGTACAGACCGTGATTGCCGATGTGGTGCCGGAAGATCGGTTGCGCATGCGTTTTGCATCGGCACGCATCGCATCCGGTGCGGGACATATTGCCGGTCCCGCATTGGGTGCCGCGCTGGCACTGCTATCGCTGAACACCGTGTTTGTCGGTTGCGGAATATCGCTTCTGGTCGCTGCACTGCTTGTGTTCTGCCTGCTGCCCGAAACGCGTCCGCTGGAAGAGCGATCGGCGCACGACGATGAGGAAGACGAAGAAGGGCTGTCCGCGCTGTTTCCCGCCTTCCGCGACCGCCGACTTGCCATGCTGTTGCTGTGGTTCGTGCTTCTGGAAATCGTGGACGGCTGGTCGGCGGCGGTCATTCCCCTGTATGCCAACGGGGAGCACGCACTGTCACCTTCTGGCGTGGGCCTGCTGTTTACCTACGGTGCCGCCGTAATGGCCTTGCTGCAATGGCCCGTGACGAAGTGGAGCGAGCGCATCTCGTCGTACCCGCTGGTCATCGCATCCGGCATGACGCTGGCCGCTGCCTTCCTGCTTTTGCTTCTGCCACCGGTGGCGCTCACCCTCTATGCCAGCGTGACGTTGTTCTCCCTGGCACAGGTGCTGTTCGGTCCCCTGGTGCCGGTTACGGTGAATGCCCTGGCTCCCCCGAAATCACGCGCGTCTTATATGGCGGCGGTCTCGACAGTCAATGACCTGAAGGACTCCGCAGGTCCGGCAACGGGAATGCTTCTGTATGGCATGGCCGCAACGCTGCCCTGGCTGATCGGTATACCGGTTGCCATCGGCGCGGCCATCGGACTAGCGACGACCATCCGGCGACACGAGCGCACGGCGTCCGCTTGAAACCTGCTTGAAAAAGAGGGGCGCCTCCCGGCGCCCCTCTTCTCACACCCACTCAGGTCTTCTTGCGCGTGCGCTTCTTCGCAGCGGGTGCCTTGGGAGCTTTGGGCGCCTTTACCGCCTTCGGCTTCGGGCTTTCCTTTACTGCCGGCGCCGATGCCGCGCTCATCTGTTCGAGCCAGGACAGGTCATCGACGTAGGAAAGGAAGTGGCGCAGATAAGGCGGCGACAGTTCCTGCATCAAGGCGATCGAGCGATGCACCAGCGCGCTGGAATTCAACGGCCCTGCATCCGTCGGCACATGATCGAGCGACTGGCGGAACTGGCTTTCCGAGCGCTGTGCATCCCATAGCAGATGAAAGGCTTCCAGCTCCGGCAGCTCAGGCCAGGTAGGCGCCGGGGGCGTCATGCCATCGACCAGCTGGCCCAGAGGGCCACGCGTGCGTTCGCTCGCAACGACGTCGCCGGCTTCCTCAGGCGTCGCGCGCAGCGCGGTGATGCGCTCGTCGAGCAGGCGCCGCGCGGGACCTTCCATCGACGATGCCCGGCGTTCGAGCGCCTCGACCAGGCTATGCCGGATGGCGCGGGCCGCATCACGGACCATGGGCGTTCGCGGGCGCATTGGATGGCTTCGGGATCGGCGCGATCTCCACGCGGCGGTTCTTCGCCCGGCCATCCTCATCGGTATTGGATGCCACCGGCTGCTCCTGTCCGAACGCCGCCGCGAACACCGACGACGCCGGCACGCCTTCACTTACCAGCGCACGGGTCACGGTCAGCGCACGCTGCGCCGACAGCTCCCAGTTATCCGCATAGCGACGGTTGCCTTCGTGCACGATCTGATCATCGGTGAAACCGCTGACCATGAGGATTTCATCGCGCGAGCGCAGGTAGGCCGTGAGCGGGCCGGCGAGGCTCTTCAGCAGATCCAGGCCTTCCGGCTGGAGCTGATCGGAATTGAGTGCGAACAGCACGCTGCCGCTGATGCCGATGCGGCCGTTGACCAGCGTAACCCGGCCGCTGGCGAGCGGCACGGCCAGCGCCTGCTCCAGCGACACGCGCCGCTGGGTTTCCGCCTGGTGCTGCTTCACTTCCTGGTCGAGCCGGCTGGTCAGTTGCAGCTGCACGCCGATCACGCCCACGAGAATCAGCACGAAGGCACCCAGCAGCACCGACATCAGGTCGCCGAAGGCGGCCCAGATCGGAGTGGACGATTCCCCTTCGAGATCGATCTCGTCATTCATGCGGCGTCGTTTCCTTCGCTCTCACGCGAGGCACCGAGGCGCTGCATGTCTTCGAGAATCTGTTTCTGCGACAGCACGCTGAGGTCCACCACTTCGCGCGCCTGTGCGACGTAGTAGGCCAGCTGTTCGTCGCTGCGCGTCGAGGTCTGGTCCAGCGCTTGGGCGATGTGCTGCAAACGCTCCATGAGCTGGTCGTTCGATTGCCCGAACATCTGCACGGCCGCACCGAAGGCCTCGCCCAGGCTCGCAACTTCCGCCGCGCTGCCGGTGACCTGTGCCGCCACGGCTTCCAGCTTGCCCGTCTCGGCTTCGATGTGATCCGTAAAGCGCGTACCGACACGCTCAAGCAGTTCGGCCGAGGTGCCGACCAGGGCATCGATCGCCGTGCGCTGTTCGACCGATGCGTGGTTGACGGCATCGAGCAGGGTTTCAAGTGTGGCCAGCAGGCGCGTGCGCTCTTCCAGCATCGAAGTATCGCGAACCATGCTGTCCGACAGCTTCTGGCGCAGCTCGCCCACCACTTCGGCCGCCACCTTCGGCGCTTCGGCCGCGGCCTCGACCAGACGCGAGATCTCGGCGATGGTTTCGCCGGCATGCGTCTTTGCGCTGGCCGTGATGGATTCGGCCGTGCGCTCCAGCGTGTCGCAGATGGCCTGCTGCTGGCTGGCAACCTTTTCGCCCGCCTGTTCCCACTGGGACTGCAAGGTCTTGGCGACCGAGCCAAGTGCGTCCACCGAGCCCTGCGCCAGGCGCGCAACTTCGGCAATGGTTTCGCCGGAACGCACCTGCACACCGGCAACGATCTCGTTCGCCGTGCGCTCGAAGCCATCGACGATGGCCTGCTGACCTGCGAATGCTTGTTCGCTGGCCTGCGTCCATTGGGTGTTGAGGCCGGTAGTGACTTCAGCCAGCGCGTCCTTCCACTGCGCAAGACGCTGCGCATCACGCGACTCCAGCACGGACTGCATCTCGGCATGCGAGCGGCTCACCGTATCGACGAGGGCGGCAGCGCGTTCGCCGAAGGCTGCCGTAACGGCATCCAGTGCCTGGGCGTTACGCGACCCGAGCGCATCATTGGCCGCTTCCTGCTTCGCCAATGCATCGTTCCATGCACTGACTGCGCCGGCTCCCACCGCATCCAGACGCGTTGCAACCCCATCGACCAGATCAGCGGAGCGCTTTTCAAACGTATCGGCAAACTTCGACAACGAACCTTGCAGATCCCGCACAAGCGCCGCATTCGTTTCGTGCTGCTGCGACAAGGCATCCCCCCACGAACTCGACAGTGCCTTGCTGGATGCGTCGAAACCCGCCGACAGGCCGTCCAGCTGACGCTGCACCGCCTGCGTCACCGTTTCGCGCAGGGCGGTAGTTTCACCGGCAAGCCCGGCCATGGTGGCCTCGACGGCTGGCTGGATCGACGCGCTGGCGGCACGCGCGCTATCCGCGATGCCTTCCTTAAGCGACTGCTCCACCGACGCGGCAAGCTTCGTGTAGATCGCCTCCGCTGTGGCGTGAAACGCCTGCTGGCTGGCAAGCTGGCGCTCGGTGGCATCCACGTTGTGCTTCTCGATCGACGCCATCATCGCTTCGAGGCGATCGACCAGCAGCGGCATGGCCTCTGCCTGCTGCCGCATCAGGCGCAGGGATTCCTCGCGCTGATGCGTCTGCGAATGCTCGCGCAAGGTGGTGCCGAGCTTCGCATCAAGCGACTGCACCGCCAGCATGCGGTCGCGACGGACCAGCGCCGAAAGCAGGCCCAGCATCGCCGACGTGGCGATACCCGCGATCGATGTGCCGAACGCAAAACCCAGCCCCTTCACGGGTGCCGCCAGCGAGCCACGCATGGCTTGCAGGTCGGTGGCACTTTCCAGCGCGAGCCCGGTGCCGCGCAGCGTTGCCATCATGCCCAGCAAGGTACCCAGCATGCCCAGCAGGACGAGCAGGCCAACGAGGTAAGGAGTAAGGGTTGGTGCGGGCAACGCCACGCGCTCACCCGCCACGCGCAGGCGGACGGCATTGCGCAGGCCTTCGGGCAGGCGGGTCAGCCAGCCATCGATGCTCTCGGGTGTCGCATTCAGTTCGCCAACCGCTGAACGCAGCGCCGTGGTGCCCTGGCGATAGCGGTAAAGCTCCATCGCACCGGCCAGGTAGCACACGCCCACCAGGATCGCGATGGCGGCACCGAGCGGATTGGAGCCCACGTAGCCCACACCGATCCAGCAGACCACGGCCAGGCCGGCAAGGAACACGACGGAAGGAATAAGGTTTCTGAACATGATTTTCCGGTTAACTGGCGCGAAGGGCGGCAAGCAGCCCTTCGATCGGTTGGAAGCGGACATCCAGCTCCGCGAGCAGCACGCTCTGCATGTCCTTGCGGAAGACATCGACCCACGCGAGGGAGTCTTCCGGGGCAAGGCGACGCAGGCGTTCGAAGCGCTCGGCGAGAAGGATAGGGACATTAGCCAGCAGGCCGTGTTCGAGCGGGCTCAAGGAGCGCTCCATCACGGCATCCACCTCTGCCAGCCGCCCCATGTCAGGGGAACGACCGGCCAGCATATCGCGCAGGTCGCCGCGCAGGCGCCCGGTGGCGGCCTGCATGGCCCGTTGCATGGTGAGGTAACGCTGGCGGAAAACGACGTATTCGGGCGGCGCATCAGCCGCAGGCACCTGCCCACCCCGTGCCGGCACGGCCACCGGCTCGCGTCCCGTCACGATGGCCTGGGCCAGCTGCGCCCGAGCCCGGACACACTCCTCCTCCACGGCACTGCCAAAGAGGGGGGCATCCTCAGGAGCCTCGGGCAGCTTGCCGTCCAGCGCCGTGGACAGCGCAATGGCATGGCTCCAGGCCAGCCAGCGGCTGAGCCGGTCCGGCAGCGAGCCGCCCGGCTGCGGAGCCGGGGCGCGGCTGAGACGGGCGATCAAGCGGATGAACGTCGGGCCGCGGACAGTCGTTCGTTCAGGTGCCTGCACTTAGGGGTCTACTGGCCAAAAGACGGGCATTTTACACGCGAAACGTGGGGTGGGCCGTGGGAAGCTGAATGGGCTCGGGGCTGGTGTGTTCTGCTTCGTAGGGGGGCTCGCCTGTCGGCCTCGCGCTCGGCGCCTGTGGCGTGGTCGCCTGGAGGCAGCGGGGGCGGCCCTTGGCGCGCCGGCCTGCGGTGTCCCTCGGGAAAGGAGGAGCCGCTGCGCGGCTCAGTGTCTTATGGCTTCGCCCCTTCGGGCACGGGGAGCGGGCGGGGTTTTTCGACTCGGCTCCTGCCTCGGCGAAAAAGGCCGGCCTTCCTGGCCGGCCCCCTTAGGGCCTTTTCCGCCCACTCCCCTCACCTCCATCAAGTCGCGCCAAGGGCCGCCCCCGCCGCCTCTCCCCATCGTGATCGCGGCTTGTTGTAGGAGCGCGCCTGCGCGCGACCGGTTGTCGCGAACACCATCATCGTTTCGATTCCCACCGGTCGCGCGCAAGCACGCTCCTACAGGGATGCGGTGTCGCAAGACGGATCGCCGATGCGACCGGCGCCACCTCACGACTAACCTGGCCTAACTACTGCCGTGTAGGAGCGCGCCTGCGCGCGACCGGTTATCGCGAACACCATCATCGTTTCAATTCCACGGGTCGCTCGCAAGCACGCTCCTACAGGGATGCGGTGTCGCACGATGAATCGCTGATGCGACCGGCGCCACCTCACGACTAACCTGGCGTAACTACTGTCGTGTAGGAGCGTGCCTGCGCGCGACCGGTTATCGCGAACACCATCATCGTTTCGATTCCACCGGTCGCGCGCAAGCACGCTCCTACAGGGATTGTGTGGCGCTGGATGGATATCGAAACGATTGGCGCCAAAGCCGATGCAACGTCATCGTGTTTGCTGGCAAACCGAGGCGCTGGGTTCCTGCGTGCGCAGGAACGACGGGGGCGATTTTTGAGAATATTTCCATACCCAAACGCATGCGCAATTTGGTACGGTGTGCGCGTTGTCTGCTTGTTCGTTGACGGCTCGGCAGACAACCATCGCTCGACGTATCGAGAAAGACGCGGAACGGAGGTGCGCTAACACCTCCGCCCGCTGACCAAACCAACTGAGTTAGGAGTTGATATGGCTGTGCCAAATCTTAAGGCATTCTCACACCCACCGTCTGTCCCGGACGGTCCAGGGACGTCCTAAACGCTCGTCAGGACGCGGCTAACGCCCGCGTTCGTCCTGATTCCTCACGGTTTCTGGCTCTGCCGTCGCACCCGGCGCGTAGCGCCCTGCCTGTGAGAAAACCGGACAAAACGCGGGAATCGTGAGATCTCGTCGCCCGAGTCGATGAGGGGCACGGCCCTTGGCGTGCCCCGCTCGGAAGGCGGCGCTTTAGGGAAAACCAACGAGATGAGTGATCCGAAAAACGATGGCGTCCTCGGCGAGGGGAGCTTTGGCCTGAATACTGAGGCCAGCATGGATACGTTGATGAATGACGCGACCGCGTGGCAGGCGTATGCCGAGGCGATGCAGTCTGTCCTTACGGAGTACATGGCCGAAACCGAATTGCCGAATCAACGCTGTGTGGCGCGGGCGATGTCCGGCGTCAACGTGCTCTATCGCATGGGTCTGCAATGCACCAGGCAGGCGAACGTGCGGCGTATGTGGGATGAGGTGCGCGCACTGGGAGGCGCGAAATGATCGTGGGGCTGTGGGAAGTGGGTGTGGCGCTGGTGTTGCTGGTGGTGAACCTGCTTGTCTACCTGAGCAGCTATGGCCAGAGGTGTTCGCTGGCGACGGGGGCGCGGATATTTTCGGTGTTGTCGTTTGTGGCGTTTATCGCCGGGTCGTTTGCCGTGGGCGATATGGCGGCGCACGGGTGTCTGCTACCGCGGGAGGTGTGGCCGGGCATGGTGTTTGAAGCGGCCAGTGCGGGATTGGTGGGCGCGTCGTTGGGGGCGGTCTGGCTTTGGGGGATGTCGCGGTAGGAAGCGATGCGCCTGACGACACCGTATCCCTGTAGGAGCGCGCCTTGCGCGCGACCGGATGCATCGAAACGATGATGGTTTTCGCGACAACCGGTCGCGCGCAGGCGCGCTCCTACAACAGCCTGCGATCACGTGGGGAGAGGCGACGGGGGCGCCCCTTGGCGCGAGGTGATGGAGGTGAGTGGAGCGGGCGGAAAAGTTGTAGGAGCGTGCTTGCGCGCGACCGGTGGAATCGAAACGATGATGGTGTTCGTGACAATCGGTCGCGCGCAGGCGCGCTCCTACAACAGCCTGCGATCCCGTTCGGGAGAGGCGGCGGGGGCGGCGCTTGGCGCGACTTGATGGAGGTGAGGGGAGTGGGCGGAAAAGGCCGCGAAGCGGGGCCGGCCAGGAAGGCCGGCCTTTCCTGCCGAGACAGGATGTCGAGTCAGGAAACCCCGCCCGCTCACCGTGCCCGAAGGGGCGCAAGCCATAAGACACTGAGCCGCGCAGCGGCTCCTCCTTTCCCGAGGGACACCGCAGGCCGGAGCGACAAGGGCCGCCCCCGTCGCCTCTAAGCGACCACGCCACAGGCGCCGAGCGCGAGGCCGATAGGCGAGCCCTCCCTACGAAGCGACGCACCACAAGGACCGCTTTACTACGGAGCGACACCATTCCAACCGGTCGCGCGCGAGGCGCGCTCCTACAGGGGGAGGTGGAGGGTGAAGCGGGCGCCGCCCGTGGGGGAGTCGCCTACGTCGACGTGGCCGCCCTGGGAAGTGATGGCGCGGCGGACGATGGCCAGGCCCAGGCCGAAGCCGCCGGTGCTGCGGTCGCGGCTGCGGTCGAGGCGGTGGAAGGGTTCGAAGATGGATTTGCGGTCGGCGGCGGGGATGCCGATGCCGTCGTCGTCGACGCGGATGACCAGGATGCCGCGCTCCATGGTGGCCGTGATGTCGATGTGGCCACGGCCGTAGCGCATGGCGTTGCGGATGAGGTTCATGAGGGCGCGGGCCGTGAGCTTCGGATCGAACTGTGCCACCGCATCCGCTGGAAACACCGATACGTGGCAATGGATGTCGCGCAATTCCATTTCCAGCGCGAGGCTGCCGGTTACGCTGTCGATGAACTCGGTGACGTTGACCTTGCAGCGCTCCGGCTCGCGACCCGGCTGGCCCAGTGCGCCGTAGGAAAGCAGTTCGCTTACGAGCTGGTCGAGCTCACCGATGTCTTCCGACATCATGTCGATATAGCGGCGTCGCTCGTCCTCATCATCACTTGATTTCAGCAGGGCCAGCGCAAAGCCGAAGCGCGCGATGGGTGTGCGCAGCTCATGCGATATTGCATTGATCATTTCGCTCTGCGTGGATACCAGGGTCTGGATACGCGAGGCCATGCTGTCGAATTTAGTAGCCAGCGGCGCCACGCTGGAACGCGCCGGTAGGCCCGAGCGCACGTGCAGCTCGCCGTCACCGAAGCGCTGGGCTGCCTCGCGAAGGATTTCCAGGTCGCGCCAATGTGATCTCAGCCACAGGAACAGGCCACCAAGCATCACGGCCGCCACCATCGACCATGCCAGTACACGGAACACCGCACTTGAGCCTGGCGACTGCATCTGCCGCGTATGCAGTAGCTGATGCGATGGCGGGATGGCGAGCAGGATGTCGTCCGGCCCCATATCAACGGCATAACCCAGGTCGAGCTGCCGCCCCTGCGTTTCCGTCAATGGAATCCGCGACCTGTCCACCAGTTCAAACCGGACCATCGCCAGCGCCGGCTGCACGTCATCCAGGGTCTGCTGTCGTTTCGCGTTGTCCTGACCGGCCAGCATGTCGCGGAGCACGTACATGGTGGAGCGCAGATCTTCCGCATCCGAGGGACTCAGGCGCACCACCAGCAGATATTGCATGGCCGGCACCACCACGACGGCCGCCATGGCAAGTCCCAGGATGAGAAAAAGATAGAGCTTGTAGAACGTACGCAACATGGCTGTCTACTCGTCCCACGCATACGGATTGAACAGGTATCCCCTGCCCCACACCGTCTTGAACTTCTGCGGCTCCTGCGCCATGTCGTCGAACTTGCGACGCAACCGTGACACCCCCGCATCGATGGTGCGATCCAGCCCGTCGAACTCGATGCCGCGCAACTGCTTCATCAACTCGTCGCGACTCAACACGCGACCTGGCGCGTGCGCGAATGCCAGGAGCAGGTTGTACTCGGTGGTTTTCAGGTCCACCGAATCGCCCTTCCAGGCGACGTCGCGTGACAGCTCATCGATGCGCAGGTTGCCATACGTCAGTACGTTATCGCGCGATGCTTCCGGGGTGCGCTCAGCCGCCGTCGTCCGGCGCATCACCGCCCGAATCCTCGCCAGTAGCAAGCGCGGCTCCACGGGCTTCAGCACGTAATCGTCCGCACCCAGTTCAAGCCCGGAGATCTGGTCCATCGTATCGACACGTGCCGTAAGCATCACGATGGGCGTGTCGCTCAACTGCCGCAGACGGCGACAGACCTCCACACCATCCATGCCGGGAAGCATCAGGTCAAGCACCACCACGTCGGGTGCGATGTCGTTGAATGCCGCCACGGCGATATCACCCCGCGGGCAGATGCGAACGTCGAAAGCGTAGCGGCCGAGGAACTCCGATACGAGCGCGGCGAGGCGCTGGTCGTCCTCGATGAGAAGTAGTCTATGCATGGCGTCACGAACCGGATTCGTCGGCAACATAGCACTGGCCCCGGCGCCCCACCATCGATTACGCCGGCGAAATTGTGTTTATTTGTAACCGGCATCTACACATAAGCACAATTGCCCCGCAAAGACCCCACAGTCTTTCCGCCGCAGGGTACCTACGCTCCTGTCCTGTTCCCATTCCCAGGTCCGGAGTACCCCCCGTGAAATCGATCCGCCCCCTGTATCTCGCCCTTGCCCTGCCCTTGCTGGCTCCCTGCGCGCATGCCCAGGACAGCAGCGGCGACACGCCCCCGCCGGCCTACGTCGGCCTGGGTGCCGCTTATGTGCCGCGCTATGCCGGCAGCAAGGACTACCGCGTTTCCCCGCTGCTGGATGCCTCCTTCACCTTCCGCAATGGCTTCTTCATCGATGGCATGCAGGGCGTCGGGTTTCGCTTCCGCCTTACCGACCAGTTCTTCATCACCACGTCGGCCGGCATGGACGCGGGCCGCAAGGACCAGGACGACGTGGCGCGCCCCGGCTCGGACTTCCTCAAGGGCATGGGTGATATCAAGCCGTCCGTGCTCGCCAATGTGGGCATGGGCCTGAAGCTTGGCCAGCGTGCCGACATCGGTCTCGTCGCCAGCAAGGCCGTGAACCATGCTGATTACGGCATGAGCTACCACCTCACCGGCCATGTGTTGGCCTGGAGCGGCGAGAACGACAGCATCGATCTCAATGCCGCCCTCCACTACGGCAACGCCGACTACAACCAGACCTACTTCGGCGTCACGGATAAGCAGGCCGCCAACACGCATTTCCAGCGCTTTACGCCCGGCGCGGGCCTGCACGCGGCCACGGCCGGCGTGACCTGGACGCACCGCTTCGGCGAACACTGGATGACCTGCTTCACGGCCGAAGGCACCCGCTACCTCAAGGACGTCGGCGACAGCCCCATCGTGCAGAAGAAGATGGGCTATCTCGCAGGCGCATCCGTCGATTACCGCTTTTGAGGGAGGAACACACCATGTACGTGACCTTTGTACGAGTGTTGCACTACCTCTCGCTGCTCGGCCTGATCCTCTTCGCCGGATGCGCCGCCGATCCCAGCTGGCGCGGCCACGATCCGGACCATGGTCGCGATCGCGGCGAGTCGAAAGGCCTGTCCTGTGCCAGTTACGAGAATGCCTATCGTCGATGCGAGGTGGATGGACGCCTGCTGAAGGTGCGCCTGCGCGAGCGCCTGTCGGTATCCGAGTGCGAATACGGACGCAGCTGGGGCTGGAGCCGTCACTCCGTATGGGTAGACAAAGGCTGCCGCGCTGATTTCGACATCCTCGTGGACGACTGAGGCCGCGTCCTTACCGCCTGGACGGCGATCCTTTATCCTGCCGCCATGCGGCCGAGGCCGCCCGACCCATGACGGAGCAGGCGTGCGGCACGGTGACACCCCCCGACGGATTCCTCGTAACGCGACCTTCGCCTCGGCGCTGCGGTTGTGGATCGTCATGCTCGTGGTCGCAGGTGTCGTGGGCGCGGCCTGCCTGCTGTGTGGCGGTGGCGAGATCCGGGCCACGGAGGCATGGACGGCCCTGTGGACCGATACCGGAACACCGGCCCGGACCATCGTCCACGAACTGAGGCTGCCAAGGACGGTAGCGGCGTTTGGCGTCGGTGGCCTGCTGGCCATGGCCGGTTGCCTGATGCAGGTGCTGGTGCGTAATCCACTGGCTGATCCTTACACGCTGGGCCTGTCCGGTGGCGCCGCCGTAGGTGCCCTCGGGGCGATGCTCGCCGGACTGGGCAGCGTGTTCGTGGCGATGGGTGCGGGCATCGGCGCGCTCATCACCTGTATCGCCGTGTTCGTGCTCGCGCATCGCGATCTGTTGTCGCGGCAGACATCAGGACAACGCGACGACACCACCGACCTCATCCTCATCGGCGTGGTACTGGCCGCCGGCTCCGGCGCCATCGTGAGCATGATGCTGGTCCTCGCTCCCGACCGTGATCTTCGCGGCATGCTGTTCTGGATGATGGGTGACCTGAGCGGCGTGGCCTGGTGGGGGATTCCCGCGATCTGCCTGCTCGCCTGCCTGTTTGTCGTGGTGCCGTTGGGGCGTCAGTTGAACCTGCTCACGCGCGGCGAAGATTCCGCCGGCGCGCTGGGCGTGAAACCGGGAGCGGTGAAAGCGGCGATCTTTGCGCTGTCATCCATCGCCACGGCCATTGCCGTCACGACGGCAGGCACCATCGGCTTCGTCGGACTGGTGGTACCGCATGCCTTGCGCCGGCTCGTCGGCAACGACCAGCGCGTGCTCATCCCGGCCAGTGCCATCGGCGGCGGCACGCTCGTCGTGGTGGCCGATACGTTGTCACGCAGCATCGTGGCGCCCATCCAGCTTCCCGTAGGCGCCGTGATGGCCGTCATCGGCGTGCCCGCCTTTCTGATGCTGCTGGTGAGGCGGCGATGAAAACCTTGCTGGCGACGCAAGAGCTGCACCTTCGCATGCAGGAGCGAGTGCTGGTGCATTCGCTCGATCTGAACGTGCGTGCCGGTGAGGTATGGGCCGTGATCGGGCCGAACGGTGCCGGCAAGTCCACCCTGCTGCGGACATTGGCCGGCCTGCGCGATGTGGACGGCGGCGAGGTAAGCCTTGATGGAAAGCCTCTATCCCGTTATTCCCCGAAGACACTTGCCAGGCGACGTGGATTCCTTCCGCAAGCCGTCACGGATGCCTTCAGCCTTACGGTGCGGGATGCGGTGGCCTCGGCCCGCTATCCGCACTTGTCGTTCTGGCACTGGGGCGACGAGGATGATGAACCGACCCGTGAAGCACTGGCCACGTTTGAACTCGACGCACTGGCGGATCGCGATATCACCACGCTCTCCGGCGGCGAACGGCAGCGCGTGAATATCGCGGCCATCTTTGCGCAGGATGTGGATGTATTACTGCTCGACGAACCGCTTTCGTCGCTGGACCTGCACCAGCAGATGAGGGTACTGCAGGAACTTGAGCGCACGGCCGTACGCGACGAGCGCGCCGTGATCTACAGCGTGCACGACATCAACCTCGCCATCCGGCATGCAACGCATGCCATCCTGCTCGATGGAAACGGCACGGCCCTGGCCGGGCCGATGCTCGATGTCGTCACCGGTGACAACCTCAGCGCCGCATTCCGGCATCCCATCCACGGCGTGGACATCGACGGAGAACGCTTTTTCCGTGCCGGTCGCCTGACGAATCCGAAACCATGATGCGAAAGCTATTCCTTCTCGCGCTGCTGTCCACCGGCGCTGCCCAGGCATCCGTCAGTGTCACCGATGATGCGGGCCATGTCGTGACACTACAGGCACCTGCCAGACGTATTGTCAGCCTGGCTCCAAACATCACGGATGCATTGTTTGCGGCCGGCGCCGGTGATCACATCGTGGGCACATCGCGATTCAGCGACCATCCGGAAGCTGCCAAGGCCATTCCTGTTGTCGGGGATGCCACGATGCTCGACCTGGAGCGCATCGTCAGCTTGAAGCCCGACATCATCATGGTTTGGAAGAGCGGCACATCGACAGCCCAGATAGAGAAACTGTCCCACCTTGGCATTCCGTTGTTCTACGTGGAAACCACACGCCTTTCGGGAATCGCTCCCACTGTCCGGCGGCTAGGCGCGCTCACCGGCACCAGCGAGACGGCGAATCGCAATGCGACGCGCCTCGATGCAGCACTGGGGTCGCTCCGGGCCACCTATGCCGGACGTCGACGGCTCAGCGTGTTTTTCCAGATATGGGACAAGCCGCTGATGACCATCGGCCATACGCAGATCATCGACGACGCCATCAACCTGTGCGGTGCATCGAACATCTTCGCGGACCTGCCCCAGGCAGCCCCGACAATAACCAGGGAGGCCGTGTTTTCCCGTAACCCGGATGTCATCATCACCACAGGCGACGACAAAGACAGTCTCGCCAACTGGAAGAAAAGCCCTTCGCTGAATGCGGCAAGGAATGGCCAGGTTTTCGCTATTGACGCCCCGACGCTGTCGCTTCCTTCGCCATCGATCCTTGAAGGAGTCGAGGCCTTGTGTCGTCGGCTGGACAAAGCAAGGTAGCGCCCCACGGGGCCCCATTGCCCTCTTGCGGCGCGGGCCACCACTGGCGAATATATCCGTGCATTGACGCATCATCCATGGATGATTCAGGGGAAACACTCGTGACGAGTCTCAAGGAGATGGCCGAGGCCATGCAGGCTATCGGCAAACTCATCATCGGCATCGCTTCCGCGATCGGTGTGCTTATCGTATTTGCGTACTGTTACTTCTACGCCCATTTCTTCCCATCCGGCGTCCAGATAGGCGACACGCTGCTTTTCCTCTTTGCGGCACTGGCTTTCGGGCTCATCTATATTTTCTGGCTTCTGGTAGGGAGTGCCGTTTGCCTGGGTATAAACCTGGTCTACAAGGGCCTGAAGGCCAGAAGAACATGGCCGGGCGTCAAGGATGAAAACCTCGGCCTCGGCCTGCTTCTCCTGCTGCCCTCACTCACCATCCTCGGCTTGACGTTATACATCGCCTGGGCGGTCCTGGATGCATTCGAGTGGTTCAAGCTTCTGGCAGCTCTCATGATGGGCGGCCTGGGTATTGTCCTCGGCATCGATTGCATCGCCTATCCCAACCGGTCGACGCCCGCGCATACGAAGCGCAGCCGTAGGGTGGGAGCCATACTCATTGCCCTGGGCATCCTGTTTCCAATGCTCATATCGACCTGGCTGGTCGGCCGGATGGAGCTGGCCACGTTCCGGGACATGGGTATCTATGCGGACAATGTCCGGATCATCGCCACGCCGGAAGAATTTCGCGTCATCAAGGCTGCGGCCGCCAAGATCGATGCGCCCATCTTCAGTTGCAGCGTCGAAGGCACGCAGGACTTCGCCGTGGACGGCATGCGGGTATGGTGGCATGGTCCCGGCGATCGCTCACTGATTGCCATCCCCGGTGACAAGGCAGGCGCCCCGGATAAAGCGCGAATCGAAGTGCGTCGTGAAGGCATCCGGATCGTTCGCGAGAGCAAATCAGGGGAAATCAGTCACTGCGTTAACCTGGATACCCAGATACTTTTCGAAGGGGGGCGATCGGAGCTTACCCCTCAAGGCACCGCGATCATCAGCCAGCTTGGGACGGAACAAAAAGCCAGGATGAAATCTGCGGGCCTTGCGATCAGCAACATCGTTGTGACCGGTCACGCCGACAGACGCATTCCTCAGGAAGCCGGCCTCACCAACCAGAAGCTTTCAGAGGATCGCGCCCGGGCGGTAGCCGATGAACTCGCCAAGAGCCTTGGCCTGGGTAAAGACGACAAGCGCATTAGCTCAGCGGGTAAAGGCTCACTTTCCGCATCGGCGACCTGCCCGGCCACGATGACAGGCAAGGCACTGGACGAGTGCATGGCGCCGGATCGGCGCGTGGATATCAAGATATTCATGAATAACGCCGACCGGAGAGACGGATAGGTGCCGTCACCTCGCGCACCTTCATGACATCGGCGGCACAGGGATTCATGGATGCGCATCCGGCACAGGCAGGAGGAATACGCCTGCGGTATCGGATCGCCCATTGCGTCGCACATAATCTTCCATGGGTATGTCGGCGGGATCGTCCGCATCGCCACCCAGATACCGGTGCAACATGGCCGCCATGACATGGAAGGTGGTCTCCCGGCCCAGGGGAAGATCATCCGCATGGCCTGCCGCAGGGTCGACCAGCAGGCTGACCGGGTGACCCCGCAGGCGCAACTTCGCCACATAGCCCAGCACACCGCGCAACGCTACGCGCTGATCGTTACCTCCGGCCACGATCAGCACGGGGCGCATCATCCGGTCTGTATTGGATAGCGGAGACTGCGCATGGAGGTGTGCCATGGTCGATGTATTCGATGGGTCCAGCGACACCGCCGACATCCAGTCTTCATAAGGCAGTTTCGACGACAGCACGTTCGCTTCGCGCGAGCGCCGCACCCATTCGATATCCCACGCAAAGTCGGTGGGCGGGACGATGGCGATGCCTGCGCGGAACATATCGCCCTGCCAGGTAAGGCCGAGCAGCGCCGAGTAGCCACCAAAGGATGCACCTGCGATAGCGATCCTGTCGCGGTCACCGACATCCTGGGCAAGCAATGCCTGCACGCCTTCGACAATATCCTTCTGCACGCGACCGTTACCGAAATCGCCATGCGGGGCCAGCATATAGTTCGTTCCGTAGCCCACCGAGCCACGGTAGTTCGGCTCGAATACCGCGTAGCCACGGTTGGCAAGAAAGGCCGCCACGCCGGAACCGAAATCATCCGGCGCTACGCTGGCCCATGGACCGCCATGAACGAGAACCACCATGGGCAGGTTCCTTGCGTCACGCCCCGGCGGCACACGGACGAAACCGTGCAGGCGCATGCCGTCGGACGCCGTCCATTCGAAAGGAAGCTGGCTGGCGAGTGCATCGGAGGGCAGCCAGCGTCCGGCCACATCATCGCGGGCGCGTAGTGGTAACTCTTCGAGCACGGGCAGCAGATAGTTGCTGGCGGTATCCAGCAAGTAATATCGCCGCCCCTGCATATCACCGCCCTGCTCCACGATCAGCCAGTGCGAACGCCCCGCATCGATGGCAAGGGCCCGACCGGGGAGCCGGTGCTCCAGATCTGCGAGGCGTTGCCTCGCCCTGTCGTCGAGGCCCCCGATCATGGCCACGGGCCCACGAAAACTCAGAAGCCATGGCAGACCGGATGCAGGATCTGCACTTATGACGGCGATATCCGCAAGTCGACCGGGATCGCCTGCGATGACGTCCCTCTCACCATTTTTCATCCGGTACAGCCGTGTGGGCGAGTCGTTTTCATCCGCAACAAAAAACAGGTCGCCGCTGCTGTCCAGCAAGGGCCATAGCTCGCAGCGGCGCATGACCTGACATCGCATGACATCGCTACGGGCGCCGGATGCATCGATCCGCGTCGTCACAAGCGACTTCCCGCGCAGGTGCTGGACATACGCGAGCACGCCGGTACCGGCAAAGGCATAGCCTTCGATCCGGTCGGTATCGGTATCCAACACGTCCACCCGGCCATCGATGCCAACCCGTGACAGCCGCCATGCAACGGGCCGGCCCATGGCATCCGGCAGCCGCTCGCGAACCACGATGGATGTGGGTGTAGAGGGATCGATATCGATGAATTCCCGCTTTTGAGGGCCGCCCAGTTCAATCACCACCCGTGCACCGCGCTCGCGGCCTGCGGCCAGTGCAAAGACCTTGCCCGGCGATACCAGCAGCAGCCATTCCCCATTGCGGGTCCACGCCAGGCGGCGAGCATCGCTGCGCGCGAGCAAGGGATGTTCGGCACCACTGGTCGTATCCATCAACCAGACCACTTTGTCACTTCCCTTCGAGCGAAGGAATGCCACGCGGCCGCCGTCGGGTGAGATAGCCGCTTGCTCGATGGCGGTACGCTGTAGAAAACCGGTGCGTGGCAGGTGAGGCGCCACGGGACGGGCCGCCTCTATCTTCAACCGCGTTGCGAAATCCATAGCCTGAAGGGTGTTGCAAAAGACGAGCGCGGCCAGCGCCCCGAGCCATGGCCGGAACGATTTCATGAAACCTCCGGATCGGAGTCAGGCGTGGTGAGGAAGATGCTCCAGGCGAGGTACCCGCTCGGCAGCCGGCAGAATGAGCCACAAGCTTGCGACGGCCGGCAGGCCGATCAGCCCACAGGCCAGCGTCCATGTCAGCCGTGCGGGAGTCGACAGCTCGCGCCGCCGGGCCAGCCATGCGCCCCACAGGAGGCTGATTCCCATGAGCGCCCATGCCAGTGTGCGAATGGGCGCGGGGACGGGTGGCGTATCGTGACTGTCCATGTCATCGACCGGCGCGAGGAACCCCACCGCCCACGGGCGCAACGCGTGGATGACCGGCGAAGGCCACCACGCGCGATAACGGTAGATCGCCGGATAGTCCTCACCCAGTGCACGGGTGGCAACAGGAGTCACCATGCCCTGGTCGTTGACGCGAAGGACGGTCAGGTAAGGCGGCACGCCCACCATGTCATAGGCCTGGGCGGCGAAAGTGAAAGAGACCAGATAGCCGTCAACCAGTTCCACCAGCCCGATGGCGGAAAGATCGCCCGCATGACCGGGAATGGCGACTCGCTGCCGCGGATGCATCGCATGATCGCCATCGGCCAGGTAGCGACCGTCGTAGAGATAGACCGCCCGATCACTCAAAACGGCAACGCTGCCACCGATCGGCGTCATGCGCACGATACGTTCGCCGGAGGGAAGCGTCAGCAAAGGCAGGATACGTTTTACCGCCGCCACGTATCGATAGAGCGTCGGTCCCGCCGCCAGGATGACATCGCCCCTGGACAATCCGGGCAGATCGCCCAGAGGTGTGGCAAGGGCCGGAAAGGCCGCATTGTCCTCGCCTGCACCGAGGATGCCGGCCGGAAGCCCGGTCGCCATATCGACCCCTTGGTAACGCATATGCCGGTGGCTGAACGTCCATTGGATACGCGCATCGTGATCCTCGAACGCCATGGGTGCGCTGTTGCTCATCTCATTGCGTAGCGCAGGCGCACCCGCCGGTCGCTCGATGACGTGGACTTCCGAAAGCGCCACCTGCTCGCGCCATAACGGTGCATCGGGCAGCGACACATCTTCAAGGCCCGCGAGCATGCGATCACGCGGGCTCATGCGCATGGCCTCGGTAAAGCCACCCTTCGGCGGCGTCACCATGTTGCCAGGATGCGTACCTGACATGATCCAGCCCATTTCGGCAATGAAACCGCCCAGCAGGATCAGCACGTAGATACCTGCCTGTACCGGAATCGCGACCAGGACCAGGGCAGACAGGGAACGTGGCGGTGAACCCAGGTCCGGTCTGAAGGCGAGCATCGCAAGGGCAAAGGTGTAACCGCTGGCGATGAGCTGCAAAAGGATCGCCGCCGGACCGGACGCCTTCGCAACCATGATCCACAGGATCAGCACCAGCCCCGACGCTGCGTACCGTCGGTCGGCAAGCAGGCCGTACACTCCTGCGAAGTAGGCACACATGGCTATCAGGAACGCGGCCAACGGGATCAGTACATGGCGAAGGTCGACGACGCGTGCCGTCCCATAAGCCTGCCATGCAACGGCAAGTAGCAGAGGCAGCATGATCGCCACAAGCAGGCCGAGGCAACCGGCGATGAACAACCCCAGTCCGATGCGCCAGGGTGCCACCGGGCGATGCAGCAGGTTGAGCCACTGGTTGGGACGCCTCCAGGTGCCCATCTGGTGCAGGCCAAGCAACAGGCCGGTAACCACATAACCTGCTGCAAAGACGCGGCGCACATTGACCGGCTGCTGGCCGAGATCGGTAAGACGATTCAGGAACGCCAGCGCGAGCAGGTGCGCCAGTGCATACAGCAGTACCCAGAGGCGATAGCGGAGCCATTCGGCGCGGATGATGTCAGGCATCGTTTCGGTCCTCGCGTCAGGCCGCACGCGGCACGGCGTGGTGTTTGGCGAGAAAGCCGTTCACCGCGCGATCCAGGCTGACGGGCAGGTGATGGATATCACGAGCCCCACAGGCGTGCAGGAATCCTGCGAAGCCTTCCCCCTGGTCCAGCACAAGGTAGTGATACAGGCCGTCGATGCGTTGCACTTCGAGCAGGCCGGGAACGAGACGGGCATCCGGGCCACGGAAGGGAATGTCGGCAACCCAGTGCATCACGCGTGCACGGAAATCATCCGGTGGCGACATGTTCCTCAGCGCACCACGCTCCATGATGATGAGGTTGTCTGCGACCCGTTCGATCTCTTCCATCTGGTGCGAGCAGTAGACCACCGTACAATCGCGCGTGGCGTTCGAATAAAGCAGGGTTTCCAGGAAGGCCCGCTTGGCGACCACGTCGAGGCCCAGGGTCGGCTCGTCGAAGACCAGCAGTTCAGGCTGTTGCGCCAGCGTCAGCGCCAGGTTGAAACCGGCACGTTCGCCGCGCGAGAGTTGCGACACCTTTTGCGTGCGCACCACGTTGTAATGGCCGATCGTCTCGTCGAAGGTCTCCTGGTGCCAGTGACGATACTGGCGACGTTGCATCGCCGTCACCGCATCCACGCTCATCCATCCCGGAAGCGTGTGTTCTTCGTTGACGAAACCGATGCGCTCGCGATCATGCGGCGTGAGTGAACGACAGTCGCGACCCAGGATGAAGGCCTCTCCCGAGCTGGCCGGGAGAAAGCCCAGCAGGATGCGGAACAGCGTGGACTTGCCGGCGCCGTTCGCGCCGACGATGGCATGGATACTACCGCGCCCGATCTCCAGATCGAGATTGTCAATCGCCATCTTGCCCGCATAGCGCTTGCACAGCCCGATGGTGCGGATCACCGGATCGTCGTTCATATCCCCTCCCCTGCGGCGCTCAGGCCGTCTTCCTGCCCAGGATCGCCAATGCCTTGTCGAGCCGCGCCATCGCACGTTCTGGCGGGTAATCCAGTGCGATCACCTCATGCACGAAGGACTGGATGGCCTCGTCCATGCGCCGGTCGCGCTCGGCCGAACTCAGGCGCTGACGCGGTTCGGCGACGTAGAACCCCAGCCCCTGGCGCGATTCGAGCCAGCCTTCGGCCGTCAGCTCGGCATAGGCCTTGGCGACGGTGTTCGGGTTGATCGTCAATTGCTGTGCCAGGCCGCGCACGCTGGGCAGTTGTGCGCCCGGACGCAGGTCGCCGGTAGCGATGCGCATGCGCACGGCATCGATGATCTGCCGGCCGATAGGGCGCGGATCGCCAGTGGTGATCTGGATGGGAAGTGCCTGGGTACGGGCCATGATGGTGAACCATGTGTACTAGTGCGAGTAGTACACTACAGGCGGGCCGCCGGGTTCAATAGGCCGGAAGGCAGGTGATGGTTGCGCGGGGCGTGCTGCGTGAAGCGGACCGCGGGGTTGATCGCCGACGCGATCGGCTCCCGCACCTTCGGTAGCTGTCCCGATTACGTTGTAGGAGCGCGCCTTGCGCGCGACCGGGTTTTGGCGATGAACCGGTCGCGCGCAAGGCGCGCTCCTACAGGGGTTATTTTGTCTTTTCGGGCAGGCGGTAGCGCTGCTTGCTGTAGGCCCAGCTGGGCCACAGGGCGTGCGCCAGCACGAGCTTTTCAAGCTGCGGGTCCACCGGCTGCGGCTCCAGTTTCTCGCCATCGACCAGGTAGTGGTATTGCGTGGCCGGCTGGTTGGGGCGCAACACCACGAGGGTGTCGTCCTTCAGGTAACCGTAGTTGTCGCCGTACTGCATGATGGCGCGATCCGGATAACGCTTAGTCAGGTCTGCACCCAGCATCGGGTGCTCGCTGCTGATGCCGATCAGCGAGAGCAGGGTCGGTGCAAGGTCGATCTGGCTGACGATGTGGTCATCCTTCTTTACCGGCACGCCGGCGCCGAGGATCAGCGCGGGAATGTGGAAGTGACGCACCGGCACGAGGCTGGCACCGAACACGCGCGCATCGTGGTCGGCCACGATCAGGAACACGGTGTGGTTCCAGTACGGCGACTGCTTGGCGCGCTCGAAGAAACGGCCGATGGACCAGTCCGCGTAGCGCACGGCGTTCGCGTTGCTTGCCGGCTCGCCTTCGGCCTTGATGCGACCTGCCGGGTATTCCCACGGCGTGTGATTGGAGACCGAGAAGGCCACGGTGAGTGTGGGCTTTTCGCCATCGTCGAGCAGGCGCTGGTGCAACTCGTTGAACATGTCTTCGTCGGACGCACCCCACGAGCCAACGAACGAAGGCTTCGTTTCGAAGTTGGCGCTATCGACCACTTCGTTGAAGCCGTTGCCGAAGAAGAACGAGCGCATGTTGTCGAAGTGCGCTTCGCCGCCGTAGAGGAAGCGGGTGTGATAACCGAAGGTGTCGAGCAGGGCACCCAGCGTGAAGAAGTCGCGCTGGCTGCGGGGCAGCTTCAGCACTGCCTCGGCCGGCGTGGGCATGAAGCCCGTGGTCACCGCTTCGAGGCCGCGTGCGGAACGCGTGCCGGTAGCGTAGGTGCGGGTGAGCCACCAGCCTTCGTTGGAAAGCTTGTCCAGTTCGGGCGTGTAGCCGTCGCCGCCCAGGCTGCCCACGAACTGCGCACCGAGGCTTTCTTCCAGGATGATCACGAGGTTCAGCGGCTTGTCGCCCTGGCGCGTGGCCTCCTGCTTGTGCAGGCTCGGATACTGCGGGTCGAGCGGCGGGCCATCGAGACCGGCGGCCTGGCGCACGATGGATTGCATCTCGGCGTCGTCCATTCGTCCGTACACGGCCGAAGCCGAGCGCTCGTTGCCTAGTGCAATCGCCGCGTTCAGCACGTTGTACAGCGAGTTCAACGGCAGCGTGTTCACCATGGCATCGTTGGTGAAGGCCACCTGCGACGCATTGAGCGGACGATGCTGCAAGGTGCCGCGTGCGGCGAGGAAGAGCACCGCGAAGCCGATCACCGTCGCCACCGGACGCACCCAGCCACGCACCGGCCGGCGGTCGGGCTTGCGGGTGGGCAGCAGGCGGAAACCGATCCAGGCAATCAGTACCAGGGCGATCAGGCCCGCGCCCACCGACAGCTTGTAGCCGTGCCAGAGCATGGCCGCGACTTCATGCGGGCTGGTGAGGTATTCGAAGTACAGACGGTTGGGGCGCGTGTCGTATTCGACGATGAACTGCGGCGTGGAGACTTCCAGCAGCGCGAACAGCACCCACCACACGCGATACCACCATGCGGTGATGCGGGTGGGCCACTGGCGGTGGCCGAGCCAGGGGGAAAGCAGGGCGGGCAGCGCCACGACCATCGCGATCAGCGACAGGTCGATGCGCCAGCCGCCGGACAGCACGGGCCACAGGCCGCCCGAGTCATGAACGCGCTGCCACTGCCAGAAAGACAGTCCCAGGCGGGACAGTGTCAGGAAGACGAGGGTGGCGACAATGAATCGCCATGTAAGCTTGCGCACTTGGGTGGGTCCGGCTGGGTACGGCGGGCTTGCCGTACGGTGATGTCACGGGTTGTGACAATATAACGCTTCCACGATTGACTTACGGCAGCCTTTCGGCCGCCGCATGAGGACGACGATGTTCAGACTGGCCCAGGCCAAGCCGATCGCCACGGGACATGTGCGCGAGGTTTACCAGCACCCTGACGACCCCGACCTGCTGATCAAGGTCATCTCCACGGCCTCCATCAAGGAGCGCTGGGACAACGGCCCGTGGATACGCCGGCTGGGCCGCGCAGGTCCGTACAAGGACTTCGTGCGCGAGTTTCGCGAATACGTCACCAGCATCTACAAGGGCGACTATGCCACTTCGCCGGTGGCCCGGGTGGTCGGCATCGAGATGACCGACATCGGGCTGGGGCAGATCGTGGAGAAGGTGCGCTCGCCCGACGGGTCCCTGGCGCCTACCCTGCATGCCTGGGTCCAGGCGGAAGGGTTTACCGATCGCACGCAGGCCGCGCTGGAGGAGTTCTACGCCCGGCTGTTGTCGCATGATGTCATCGCGGCGGACCTGCATGCCTGGAACGTGGTGTATGGCGAGGATTCGCGTGGTGGTGCGCGGCTGGTGATGATCGACGGGTTCGGGGAGAAGAACCTGATTCCGCATTGCTCGATGAGCCGCTCGCATAATGCGTCGCGCACGAAGAAGAAGTACGAGCGGATGCTGAAACGGACGAAGACCGAAGCGCCGAAGTAAGCGCCGCTTACGGCCGCCGCCCTACCTGACCATTTCGGGCGGGGCTGTAGTTACCTTCCCTACCCGTCGTTCCTGTGAAAACAGGAACCCAGCGCCCCGGTTTACCAGCAGGGCGAGGGCGCTGCATCGGCTCTGGCGTAGGGGGCTTCATCGCGACAACCGACTGCACCGCGCTGGGTTCCAGCTTTCGCTGGAACGACGGCTTCGGGTGGGGTCGTCGCCCCTCGGCTTCGAGTTGGGTCGTCGTCACCCCCGCCCGTCGGCTTCGGGTGGGTTCACCGCCACCTCCCTACCCGTCGTTCCTGTGAAAACAGGAACCCAGCGCCCCGGTTTACCAGCATGGTGAGGGCGCTGCATCGGCTCTGGCGTAGGGGGCTTCATCGCGACAACCGACTGCATCGCGCTAGGTTCCAGCTTTCGCTGGAACGACGGCTTCGGGTGGGGTCGTCGTCCCTCCGCCCATCGGCTTCGGGTTGGGTCGTCACCTTCGCCCGTCGGCTTCGGGTGGGATTACAGCCACCTCCCTACTCGTCGTTCCTGTGAAAACAGGAACCCAGCGCCTCGGTTCACCAGCACAGCGAGGGCGCTGCATCGGCTCTGGCGTAGGGGGCTTCATCGCGACAACCGACTGCACCGCGCTGGGTTCCAGCTTTCGCTGGAACGACGGCTTCGGGTTGGGTCGTCGTCACCCCCGCCCGTCGGCTTCGGGTGGGTTCACCGCCACCTCCCTACCCGTCGTTCCTGTGAAAACAGGAACCCAGCGCCTCGGTTCACCAGCACAGCGAGGGCGCTGCATCGGCTCTGGCGTAGGGGGCTTCATCGCGACAACCGACTGCACCGCGCTGGGTTCCAGCTTTCACTGGAACGACGGCTTCGGGTGGGGTCGTCGTCCCTCCGCCCGTCGGCTTCGGGTTGGGTCGTCACCTTCGCCCGTCGGCTTCGGGTGGGATTACAGCCACCTCCCTACTCGTCGTTCCTGTGAAAACAGGAACCCAGCGCCTCGGTTTACCAGCACAACGAAGGCGCTGCATCGGCTCTGGCGTAGGGGGCTTCATCGCGACAACCGACTGCACCGCGCTGGGTTCCAGCTTCCGCTGGAACGACGGCTTCGGGGGCGGGTACCGTAACTTCACCTACCATCGTTCCTACAAAAACAGGAACGACAGTAGGTTGCAGGTTACGGGGTTGGGGGAATGCGGGTTTCCATCGACGACGCGCAGCCGGGAATCCACGCATCGGCCGGTACCAGCGAGAAGCTCATGCGGTTGGCCGCGCCGATATGGCGGGTTTTCTCGCGGATCGCGCAACGGTCGATCGCCTCGTCGTTGACCAGCAGCCAGCGATGCACGGGATCGGCGGCCTGCCACTGACGAGCGTCCTGCAACTGATACACCGCATCGCGCGAGAAGCCGAATTCAGCCACCGGGCGACGGGCCTGCAGGAGGTTTTCCTCGCGCCAGGACACCAGGCCAAGCTGGCCATCCGGACCGATCACCTCGTCGGCTGTCGTCATGAGGCCACGGGTCGACTGGTTGGCATCGAGCAACGGATAGCTGCCCAGCGGCCAGACGATCCAGGCCAGCGCAATGCCACCCAGCAACGCGGCCACGCCGCGTTTCGGACGAAACACCAGGGCCGATACCAGGAAGGCGACACCGACGGCCACGACGCAGAGCCACAGCGCCTCGCCATGACCGGGCAGCTCGTAACCTTCAGCGAAGCGCTGGGCAATCTTCGGCGCGGTCTTCCATGCCCACAGGCCCGCACCACCGAACACCACCGCGCAGGCCATCGTCACCCAGAATGAAACCTTCGGCAGCCAGCGCGTCTTCAGCAGCTCGCCCACATAAGGCGCCATCGCCAGTGCCACCATCGGCAACGCAGGCAGCAGGTAGATCTCGCGCTTGCCACGAGGGATCGAAAAGAACACCAGTACCAGCAGGAACCACACCAGCGGCATCCACACGCGCGGCTCGCGCAGTCGCCATGCTTCGCGCCAGCGCGGCACGATGAGCGCAGCCAGCAGCCAGGTGGGAATCCA
The DNA here is from genome assembly GCF_023699965.1 of Luteibacter anthropi. NCBI lineage: Bacteria > Pseudomonadati > Pseudomonadota > Gammaproteobacteria > Lysobacterales > Rhodanobacteraceae > Luteibacter > Luteibacter anthropi. The sequence continues at coordinate 1,727,726 of NZ_CP077072.1, read as the reverse complement.
CGTGCGCAGGATCACCAGCAGGAAGAACCAGGGTTTTTCCTCGTGCGCCCACGAATTGGCGTAGCGCTCGGCGGTCTGCCGGAACAGGATGTCGTGCACGTAGGCCAGGTATTCCGGCGTGCGCATGCCGTAGGCTGTGACCAGCATCGGTGCCAGCCATAGCGAGATGGCGAGCAGGAAGGCCAGCGCACCACCCGCCCAGCGCCAGCCGTCGCCGCGGGTGAGCGTCACGCCCGGCCAGCGGCGCATGCGCATCGCCACATAAGGCAGCAGCATCAGCAGGGCGATGACACCCACGCCCTTGGTGATCACGCCCAGGCCGGCCGCGAAGCAGCCCAGCCAGTACATGCGCCAGTCCGGGCCCTTCAGGCAGTGCAGCAGGATGCCGGCATTGCCCAGGGTGATCCAGAACAGGTTCAGGGGATCGATCTGCGCGTGGCGGATCACCCCGACGAACTGCATCGTCATGAGGACGATGGCCGCGGCATACAGGCCGATGCGCGGGGTCCACAGGCGACGGCCCACGTGCCAGACCACCGCCAGGGTGCCCAGGCCCGAGCACAGCGAGGTCAGCAGGAAGGCACCGCGCCAGCCGCCGGTGAGCCACATCCAGAAGGCTTCCGTCCACATGAGCATGGGCGGCTTGTCCGAATACAGCTCCATGCCCCGGTGCGGGAACAGCCACTGGCCCGACTCCAGCATCTGCCGGGCCACCAGGGCAAAACGGGGTTCATCCGGCGGCCACGGGTCGCGCAGGCCGATGCCCGCCGCCAGCACCAGAAGGGCGATGAGCATGAACCAGCCGAACTCGCGGCGAAAGGAACGTTCGTCGTTGGAAAGCATGAAAACCATGGGCCGGACAGGTCGGCAGCCATCCTAACGGACCCGCCTGTCCGCGCCCTTACAAAGACCTTAGGAATTTTCGGCAAATGTGACAGGTAGTTAGCTCTGCCCTGCCCTCGTTGCGACAGTTCACGGCGAAATTTCTTCGCGGCACCATTTCAATTTTCACGAGACCGCACGTCTAGGAGGTTCGCCGGTGCGGAAATCGGCGTCTGTCCCTGCCCGTATGGGCGCCGATTTCCCACCGTGCGACCTTATAGACTCGATACAGCCCCATGAATGCGGTCAGAGCCATGGAACGAACCCCGCCGGCGGGAACACCGGCAAGCGAGACACGTGCCTCCCAGGTGGTGGCGCTGTTCCGCGAGCACAACGCGGCCCTGGTGGGCTTCCTCCGGGCGCGCCTCAATTCGCTCGCCGATGCCCAGGAAGTGGCGCAGGAGGTTTACCTGAAGCTGCTGACGCTGGGGCCGGACACGGCCATCGATTCGCCGCGTGCCTTCCTGTTCCGCTCGGCGGCCAATCTCGCCGTGGACCGCCTGCGCATGCGCAATGTCCGCGCGGCAGCCCCGGTCGATCCTGATCACGACGACTGGCACGTCACCCCCATTCCCGAACAGCACGCCTCGGCCGTGGAGCAATGGCGAGGGCTGCGCGAGGCCCTTGACGAGTTGCCGCCCAAGACCAGCCGGGCTTTCGTGATGCATGTGATCGATGGCCGCGACTTCGCCTCCATTGCCCGCGACATGAACCTCAGCGAGCGCATGGTTCGCTACCACGTAGGCAATGCGCTGGCGCACTGCCGAGAACACCGAGACCGTGCGGAGACCCCACGATGAACACCATGCCGACCGGATACGACCGGCATATCGAACACACCGCCGCGGACTGGTGGGCACGACTGCGTGACCCGGCTCTTCCCGAGCAGGCGTTGTTGCAGTGGAGCGACTGGCTTGAAGCCGATCCGCGCCACGCGCATGCCTTCGATCATGTCGCCGCCCTGGCTGAATCCATGGGCGACATGGCGCCGGCCGAGCGCCAGGCGTTCGTCGATCGTTTCGCTTCTCCACAGCGCCGTGTCATGGCCCCCGCCCGGCGCCCCCGCCTGGCGCTTGGACTCGCTGCCGGCGTGGCCACCGTGGCTCTCGCGGCAGGCGCCCTGGTCCTGGGCCTGCGCGGCACCCACGGCGAGGCAACGACGCAGTACGCCAGCGAACGCGCCGGGCATCGCGATATTTCGCTGCCCGACGGGTCCAGCATCGAGCTGGGCGCCGCCACGTCGCTGACGACCCGCTATGGCAAGAACGAGCGCGCCATCGACATGGACGAGGGCGAGGCGTATTTCCATGTCGCCCACGCGGCGCGGCCGTTCGTGGTCAACGCGGGCCCGCTGCATATCCGCGACCTGGGTACGGCATTCAATGTGCGCCGCACTGGCGACCGGGTGACCGTGACCGTCACGGAAGGCCGTGTACGCATATCGCCGTCCGGCGCCGACGGCGGAGGTCCGGTGGAGCTTGGCGCCGGCCGCCAGGTCTCGTTCGATCCCGAGACCCAGGCCATGCGCTTCCTCAACGTCGATCCGGGTACGGCCACCTCCTGGCGCGACAATCGCCTGGAGTTCGTCAACGAGCCGCTGGCCTCGGTCCTGGCCAACGTCAACCGCTATGCGACCCGGCCTGTGCGTCTGGCCGATCCGGCGCTGGGCAGGCTGACGTTTACCGGCACCGTGCAGGTCGATACCATCGACAGTTGGGTTGCCGCGCTGCCGCGCGTCTTCCCGGTGCGGGTGGATTCGTATGCCGACCGGCTCGAACTTGCCCGTCAGACTTCGACCGCGCGGAGTGCCAGGCCGCGTTAAAACGTTTTGGGGCCGCCACTCTTGCCGTACACGGTTCGCGGGCGCCGGCGCGTATCCACCGGCGCACTCGCGCTATTGATCGCGCTTCCTCCGGCCGTCTTCGCGGACGGTGGCGATCTTCCGCCGCCGGCGACGGCCATGTCGTTCGCCATTGCGCCCCAACCCCTGGCGACGGCCCTGCTTGCCTGGGGCAAACAGTCCAACGTTCAGGTACTCACCTCCTCGGGCTCCATCTCGAACTGGCGCACCGATGGCGCCCAGGGTGTGCTCACCCCGGGCGCCGCGCTTGACGAGCTATTGCGCGGCACGGATCTGGTGCCGGAGTCTTACGATCCGCATACCGTGGTGGTGCGTCAAAAGCAGAAGCCGGGCGACGCCACGCCACCCGAGCCCGACGTGGCTTTCGATCCATCGAGCGTGGTGCCCCTGGCCACCGTGGACGTGCGTGGCCTGATCACCGATGGGGGCTTCAAGGCCGATACCACGCGCTCGGCAACCCGCACGGAGACCTCGCTGGCCGACGTGCCGCAGTCCGTGACCGTGGTGAACCGTGAAGTGATCGCATCGCAGCAGGCCGTGGACCTGGGCGACGTCGCCCGCTATGTCGCTGGTGTGCAGTATGTGGATGGCTACGGCAGTTCCCCGATCTTTCTCATTCGCGGTTTCGACGCGGGCCTCGGCCTCACCGACGGCATGCCCAACGGCGTGGCGCGCACCGAAGACCTGCCGCCGCTGATCGGCATCGAGCGCGTCGAAGTGCTGCGCGGCCCCGAAGCGATCCTGGGCGACACGTCGCAGAACAATAATTTCGGCGGCTCGATCAACGTCGTGATGAAGCGCCCGCAGGCCGATACGGTGCGCAACCTCACCTATTCCGTTGGCGAATACGATGGCGCGCGACTGGGCGTGGATCTGGCCGGCGCCGCGTCAAAAGATGGTGCCTTCACCTATCGCCTGGTCGCGGCGGGCCAGCGGGCCGCGAAGACACCACAGGGTGACGGTGGCGGCCGCAGCAACTATCTCGCGCCATCCTTTGCATGGCAGGGTGAGCACACGCGCGTCATGGCCGGCCTGGAATACGTGAACAACCGCATACCCGGCCCGGAACACACCGTATTGCTCGGCGCAACGCTGTCATCGCGATCACCGGTCCGCGACCTGCCCGACATCCCGGATGACCGGTCCAATTTCCGGACCACGCGGGCCGTGTTCGATGTGGAGCACGATTTCTGGGACGACTGGACCTTCCACAGCCGTGGACAATACGTGCGCCAGCGCAGTGACGGCCGCAGCTGGTCCTACGACTCGGACAACGTCTACGGCCTGCTTGCGCCGGTAACGCGGAGCTTTCGCTACACCGCCAAGTACTGGACCTGGCAGAACGACCTCGCCGCGCGCTTCCAGCACGGCAATGTGACCCATAACGTGCTGATCGGTTTCGACGTGGCGCGAACGCATGCCGGCGACGATTCCGATCGCGGCACCACCGAAGTCCAAACCAACGACAAGGTAAGCAAGGGTGACGCGTTCATTTCTACCCGTCCCCTAGCCATCGATCTGCTGAGCGGCAACACATTCTCCGAAGCCAAGTTCGCCGAAGCCCTGGTGCCCATCAATACCACCGTGCAATCGCTCGGCGGCTCCTGGCAAACCAATTCCGGGCTGTACCTGCAAGACCAGATCTCCATCGGCGAGCGCTGGATCGTACTTGCCGCCTTACGTCGCACCAACTACCGGCTGGATACGAGCTGGACGGACGGCGCACCGCGGCGAGTGAACAAATCGCGCTGGATTCCCAAGCTTGGCCTGGTCTACAAGCTCACCCCCGATGTGTCGCTTTATGCGGACACATCCACCGGGTTTCAGCCCAATCCGCTGCTCGGCAAGGATGGCCAGCCCCTGCCCGTTGCCACCTCACGGCAGGTGGAAGTGGGCGGCAAGTTCGACCTGTTCGACCAGCGGGCGCGACTTACCGCCGCGCTTTATCGCATCCGTGTCGATCACAGCGTCAGCCTGGTTTCGCCGGAACCGCCGTTCTTCGCCACGCCCGGGCCCGGACAGACCAATCATGGGCTGGAAGTGGAATTCACCGGTCGCGTCGCACCCGGTTTCGATGTGCTCGCCAGCCTCACGGAAACCCGCATCCACAACAGCGACGACACGCGCCCCACCGGCGCGCCTCGCCACCAGGCGGCCGTGTGGGCCAGCTATCGCTTCGGCGAGGGAAGCATCCAGCCCTGGGGTGTTGCCGCAGGCATCCTCGCACGCAGCCACAGCCTGGGACGCACCAGCGGTGACGGACAGTATTTCGGTATTCCCGGGCAGGCCAGCGTCGAAACCAATGTGACCCGCTACGGCGAGAACTGGCGAGTTACCCTGGGCGTGAAGAATCTCTTCGCCCGCACGCTGTATGCCGTGAATTTCGACGAGACCTTCGTGCCGATCCGGCAGGGACGTGTCGTGTTGCTCACCGGCAGCTACGACTTCTAGGCCGCTGTACCGGTTGCGCGTGTAAACGCACGCAACGTGACCTCGCAGACCTCGTGACGAAACGTCTCGCGTTCGCCGGATTCGTCGTTTGCCACCGATACCAGCGGAAGCTCGTAGCAGCCGTGGTCTCCGGCGATACCTCCGTGGCGACGCCAGAAGCGATCGTAAGCCGCCATAGTGACGCCGGCCCGCCGGCCAAGCGGATGCGCTTCGGCAGACACGCCGCGAAGCCTGCGAAATCCGTAGTGCCGCGCCAGCGCGCGGACCACCGCGAACAGCAGGTCGCGCGGGCGCAGGCCGCCACTGGCCCGGATGAGGGGAAGCATCGCACTGCGATCCAGGCAGGCCCAGGGACCGCGAAGGGCGCCCAGCAGCACGCCTTCCTCACCGGCGAAGGTGATGGCGCAGGAGGCAATCACCTCCTTGTCTCCGTTGAGCAGGACCAGGCCCAGTTCGCCGCAGCTTTCGTTCTCGGGAGCACGGGCATGCAGATAGGCCATCTCACCACCGCCCAGCGGGAGCGTGGCAAGGCGCACGTCATGCCCCTTCAGCAGGCGACGGCTCAGGCGCTCCGGGAGCTCCTTGGAAATGAAGCGGTAATGCGCATCCACCATGCGGGCGCGGGCGGCCAGATCGAAATCGCGGGAGATATAGTGCGGCTGCCAGCGTTCGTAGAGCCGGGGGTTCAGTTCCGCCGCGGCGCGCATCGTCCGTGAGGAACCCACGAGCTTCAGCCATGCGGCATGCCGTGGCAGTGCGACCAGGCTGTTCAGCAGATACCGCAGCCGCCCCTCGGGCAGCACCTGGCGACGCCGCAGGGCGGCCCGGCGCCTGGCGTGTTCGAGCAAGGCAAGCAAACCACCGTGGCCGGGCTGGCCCGGCCAGCCGAGAGGCAGGTCGGAAAGCGTCTGGGGGGCGTGATGGTGCGCAGTCATGTCCTTATGACGTATCAGGGGCGAAAAAGTGAAACCGGCCCCGGATTTCCCGTAGGAGCGCGCCTCGCGCGCGACCGGTCAGGGCCGTGAATGTCCGGTTACAAGCGGTCGCGCGCGAGGCGCGCTCCTACAGGGGGCGGTTCCGGGACCGGCGACGCTGGTCGCGCCAGACGATCCAGGCTCCGACCAGGGTCATCCCGGCCAGGGCGTACCAGGTGATGGCGTATTGCAGGTGATTGTCGGGGAAAGCGATGACCGTGAGGCCACCCACCGGGCCGTCGTTGCCGCCACCCTTGCCGGGAGAGGACAGCGCATCGGCGTCGATGAAGTACGGCGCCGCGTCGTCGAGCCCCTTGGCGGCAGCGATGGCGGCCACGTCCCGCGAGAACCAGCGATCGTTCGCCGGCTCGTTATTCTGCAGGAAGGCGCCCTTGGGCTCGCTGATGCGCAGCAGGCCGGAGACGATCGTTTCGCCTTCGGGCCCGGTCACGCAGGTGGCCTTGCCATCGCACCACGTCGGCGAAACGAAACCGCGATTGATGATCACGATGTCGCCGTTCTTGCGTCGCATCGGGGTCAGCAGCCACGAACCCATGCCCAGCTCGGTGCTGGCACGCACGCGCACGCTCTTGTCGTCGAGGAAGATGCCCGTGAGGCGTACACGCCGGTATTCGTCACTGGCGGCGGTTACCTGCGGCCACTGCCCCTTGCGAGGAGCATCCACGGCTTCGGCGTGCACGCGCGCATCGACGCGGGCGATCAGCTCGTGCTTCCACGCGCGGCGGTGCACCTGCCAGGTGCCCAGCGCGATAAAGCCCACGAACACGATCACCCCGAAAAGGGCGAGCAACCCCAGAACGAAGACGCCGCGCGGTGAGCGCGGCGTCTTCTCGACAGTGGCGTCGTTCCCGCTCAAGGCAGGTTTTTTACCTGCTCGGTCATGTCATGCGTCATGCCCGGCATCATGTTGGTATTGAGGTGGTACATGACCCAGATCGAACCGGTCAGCGTGATCACCACCAGCACCAGGGTAAAGATGAGCGCGAGCATGTTCCAGCCGCCCTCCGACTTCGTGTTCATGTGCAGGAAGTAGATCATGTGGACCACGATCTGGATGGCCCCGAAGATCAGCAGCACCACCGCGAGGGTGCGCGAGTCGGGAATGACCTTGTCCATCACCAGCCAGAACGGGATGGCCGTCAGCACCACGGCGAGGAAGAACCCCGTCATGTAGCCCTTCATGGTGCTGTGCGGCGCGTCGTCGTGGCCGTGATCGTCGTGATGATCGTGCGATTCGGCGTGCGCGCTCACGGCAGAACTCCCATCAGGTAAACGAAGGTGAAGACGCCGATCCACACGACGTCGAGGAAGTGCCAGAACATCGACAGGCACATGATGCGACGCTTGTTGGCGGCGGTGAGGCCGTGCTTGCTCACCTGGAACAGCAGGGTCACCAGCCAGACGATGCCGAAGGTGACGTGCAGGCCGTGGGTGCCCACCAGGGTGAAGAACGACGACAGGAAGGCGCTGCGCTGCGGGCCCGCACCCTCATGAATGAGGTGCGCGAACTCGTACAGCTCGATGCCCAGGAACGCGGCACCGAACAGGGCGGTGATGACCAGCCAGGCCATCATGGTGCCCTTGCGGTTCTTCTGCATCTCCAGCACGGCAAAGCCGTAGGTGATGGAAGACAGCAGCAGCATGGTGGTGTTGATCGCCACCAGCGGCAGCTCGAACAGGTCGGCACCCGAGGGGCCGCCTGCGTAGCTGCGACCGAGCACGCCATAGGTGGCGAACAGGGTGGCGAAGATGAGGCAGTCGCTCATCAGGTAGATCCAGAACCCGAGCAGCGTGCCGTTGGCCGGGTGGTGGTCTTCCTTCATCCAGAACTGGAGCTTCTGGCCCGCGGTGCCCGCGGAAGACGTGGCATGCATATCAGACATGGGAGGCAAGCTCTTCCGTACGTGCGGTCTCGGTGCGAGCCACTTCTTCCGCAGGGATGTAGTAGTCGCGCTTGTAGTTGAAGGTGTGGCCGATCGCGGTCACCAGCAGGCCCACGAAGGCCAGGCCGGCCACGAGGAACATGTGCCAGATCATCGCGAAGCCGAGCACGAAGGCGAAGCCGGCGAGGATGATGCCCGCGCCCGTGTTCTTGGGCATGTGGATCGGCAGGTAGCCCTCGGTGCGACGCTCGGCGTGGTGTTCCTTCATCTGCCACCAGGCATCGGAATCGTGCACGACCGGGGTGAACGCGAAGTTGTAATCCGGCGGCGGCGACGAGGTGGACCACTCCAGGGTGCGGCCGTGCCACGGATCGCCCGTGACGTCGCGCAGGGCGTCGCGACGCTTCCAGCTGACGAAGAGCTGGATGATGAACGAGCCGATACCCAGGGCGATGAGGCCCGCGCCGACGGCGGCGATCTGGAACCAGATCTGCAGCGACGGATCTTCGAAGTGGTTCATGCGGCGGGTGACGCCCATGAAGCCCAGCACGTAGAGCGGCATGAAGGCGAGGTAGAAGCCCACCAGCCAGAACCAGAACGAGCACTTGCCCCAGAACGGATCGAGCTTGTAGCCGAAGGCCTTCGGGAACCAGAAGTTGATGGCGGCGAACACGCCGAACACCACGCCGCCGATGATCACGTTATGGAAGTGCGCGATCAGGAACAGGCTGTTGTGCAGCAGGAAGTCGGCCGGGGGCACCGCGAGCATCACGCCGGTCATGCCGCCGATGACGAAGGTGACCATGAAGCCCATCGTCCACAGCATCGGCACTTCGAACTTGATGCGGCCACGGTACATCGTGAACAGCCAGTTGAAGATCTTCGCGCCCGTGGGGATCGAGATGATCATCGTGGTGATGCCGAAGAACGAGTTGACGCTCGCACCGGATCCCATGGTGAAGAAGTGATGCAGCCACACGAGGTACGACAGCACGGTGATGACCACGGTGGCGTAGACCATCGAGGCGTAACCGAACAGGCGCTTGCGGCTGAAGGTGGACACCACTTCGGAGAACACGCCGAACACCGGCAGCACCAGGATGTAGACCTCGGGGTGGCCCCAGATCCAGATCAGGTTCACGTACATCATGGCGTTGCCGCCGAAGTCGTTCGTGAAGAAGTTGGTGCCGGCGTAGCGGTCGAGCGAGAGCAGCACCAGCACGGCGGTGAGCACCGGGAAGGCGGCGACGATCAGCACGTTGGTGCAGAGCGAGGTCCAGGTGAAGACGGGCATCTTCATCATGGTCATGCCCGGAGCGCGCATCTTGACGATGGTGGCGATCAGGTTGATGCCCGACAGCGTGGTACCGACACCCGCCACCTGTAGCGACCAGATGTAGTAATCGACACCGACATCGGGGCTCTGCGCCAGGCCGGACAGCGGCGGGTAGGCCAGCCAGCCGGTGCGGGCGAATTCACCCACGAACAGCGAGGCCATCACCAGCAGCGCACCGGACACGGTCATCCAGAAGCTGAAGTTGTTGAGGAACGGGAAGGCCACGTCGCGCGCACCGATCTGCAGCGGCACCACGTAGTTCATCAGGCCCGTGACCAGCGGCATCGCCACGAAGAAGATCATGATCACGCCGTGGGCGGTGAAGATCTGGTCGTAGTGGTGCGGCGGCAGGAAGCCGGGGTTGCCGTTGAAGGCGATGGCCTGCTGGGCGCGCATCATCAGCGCGTCGGCAAAGCCACGCAGCAGCATCACGATGCCCAGCACCATGTACATGATGCCGATCTTCTTGTGATCGATGCTGGTGAACCATTCCTTCCACAGGTAGCCCCACAGCTTCGCCTTGGTGATCAGGGCGAGCAGGGCGATGCCGCCGATGGCGACCATGGCGAACGTGCCGAGAAGGATCGGCTCGTGGTAGGGGATCGCCTCAATGGTGAGGCGACCGAAGATCAGTTTGACTAGATCTGGCGTGTTCATTACCGGGCTCGGCTAGGCTTCAATTCGTAAGTGGCCGCCGCTTTACAGCGGGCGTCCGGCAGGGGACATGGCCACGCCATCGTCGGTGCGGCTGATGCACAGCGAACCGACGTAGCGCTTTTCGGCCTCGGACAAGCCCAGGCGCGAGCGGGTGGCGGCATCCGGCGAGGCCACGTTGTACGTGCCCACGATGCCCTGCCCGCCCTGCTTGTCCAGCGCCATCATTTCGTTCTGGCACATACGGTTGGATTCGACGCACCGGTTGAGGATGCGGTCGTACAGGCCCTTGCTGACGCTGCCGAAGTAACGCACCGGCTCACGCTCGCTGGGCTGCTCCAGCTTGAGGTAGTCGTCGCGACCCAGCTCGCCGCCGCCCGCGCGGACCTTCGCCACCCAGGTGTCGAAGTCGCCGTTGGAGAGGCTGTGGAAGCGGAAACGCATGTCCGAGAAGCCGGCACCGCTGTAGTTGGCGGAGATGCCCTCGAAGTCGCCGGTCTTGTTCATCACGGCGTGGAGCTTGGTCTCCATGCCCGGCATGGCGTAGATCATGCCCGCCAGGGAGGGGACGAAGAAGGCGTTCATCACGGTGGAGGCCGTGATGTGGAACTCGATGGGGCGATCGACCGGGGCGGCCATCTCGTTGACCGTGGCGATGCCCTGTTCCGGGTAGAGGAACAGCCACTTCCAGTCCAGCGCCACGACCTCGACCACCAGCGGCTTGGTGCCTTCGGCAACCGGCCGGGAAGGGCCGATCTGGTCGAGCGGGCGGTAGGGGTCGAGCTTGTGGGTGCTGGTCCAGGTGATGGCGCCCAGCGCGATGATGATCATCAGCGGGGCCGACCAGACGATCAGCTCGAGCACCGTGGAGTGGCTCCACTCCGGGTCGTACTCGGCATGAGCTGCCTTGTTCGACTCGCGGTACTTCCATGCGAACAGCAAGGTCATGGCGATGACCGGGATGATGATGATGAGCATCAGCACCACCGAGATCGCGATGAGATCGCGCTGCTGGCGGGCGACGTCGCCGGCCGGGGAAATCAGGACGGCATCGCACCCCGACAGGAGCAGGACCAGGGCGGGGATCAGCAATCCGCGCATCATCTTCATGGACATTCGCATGATGGAGGCAATCGTGGGGACACAAAAAGGTACGCCGATCCGCTTTTTTGGACCATAGGACACATTGTCCCATGTACGGGGATTGCCCGGGACGCGATCTTGGTTATGCTGTCCCCAACGCCAATAAGCGGGGAAGGATCATGATGTCAAGCCTTTCACACGCCGATCACGCCAGTGCGGGGGCACAGGCCGAGCGGGATCTCACTCACCATCATGGAAGTGCGGCACACGCGCCCGTGGCGCCCGGCGAGATCGCCGTGGGCGTGGTCATCGGCAGGGCCTCGGAATACTTCGACTTTTTCACCTACGGCATCGCCTCGGTGCTGGTCTTTCCGTCGGTGTTCTTTCCGTTCCTGAGCCAGCTCGACGGCATCCTGATGGCCTTCGCCATCTTCTCGCTGGCCTTCATCGCCCGCCCCATCGGCACCACCTTGTTCATGAGCATCCAGCGCACCTGGAGCCGCAGCACCAAGCTCACGGCGGCCTTGTTCCTGCTGGGTACCTCCACGGTCTGTATCGCCTTCCTGCCCGCCAACACCTCCGGCGGCTACGGGGTGATCATCATCCTGTCCCTGCTGCGCTTCCTCCAGGGCATCGCCCTGGGCGGCTCGTGGGACGGCCTGCCCTCCCTGCTGGCCCTCAACGCGCCCAAGGGGCGTCGCGGCTGGTACGCCATGCTCGGCCAGTTGGGCGCACCCACGGGCTTCCTGATTGCCGGTGCCCTGTTCCTGTTCCTCAACACCCAGCTGTCCCGCGAGGATTTCCTGGGCTGGGGCTGGCGCTACCCGTTCTTCGTGGCCTTCGCCATCAACGTGGTGGCCCTGTTCGCCCGGCTGCGCCTGGTGGTCACCGAGGAATACACCCAGCTGATGGAAGAGCGCGAGCTGGAGCCCATCGGCATCATCGAGATGTTCCAGGCCCAGGGCTACAACCTGTTCATCGGCGCCTTCGCCGCCCTGGCCAGCTATGCCCTGTTCCACATCGTCACGGTGTTCCCGCTGTCGTGGATCGCCCTGAATCACTCCCAGGACATCAATAACGTCTTGATTGTGCAGCTGGTTGGCGCTTTCGTAGCGATCCTGGCCACGGTGGCCTCGGGCGTCATCGCCGACAAGATCGGTCGCCGCAACACCCTGGGCACCATGGCGGTGCTGATCGGCCTGTTCGCCATCGCCTCGCCCTTCCTGCTCAACGGCGGCAAGCTGGCGCAAGACCTGTTCCTGGTGCTGGGCTTCGCCCTGCTGGGCCTGTCCTATGGACAGGCGGCCGGCACGGTCACGGCCAACTTCGCCAAGCGTTACCGCTACACGGGTGCTGCCCTCACCACCGACTTCGCGTGGCTGATCGGTGCGGCCTTCGCCCCGCTGGTGGCCCTGGGCCTGTCGCAGCGCTTCGGTCTGATCGCCGTCAGTGCGTACCTGCTCTCGGGCGTGGTCTGCACCCTGCTGGCCCTGCGCATCAACAAGGCCCTGGAAACCGAACGCTCCAAAACCCCGGTGTAACCACACCCCGTAGGAGCGCGCCTCGCGCGCGACCGGTACGAAGCCATGAGCCACGCGCTCCGTACCGGTCGCGCGCGAGGCGCGCTCCTACAGGGTATCGCTCTGTTGAATAACCGCCCGATTCCCGTCGCCAGCCGCCCTGCGGGCCGGGTACCCTTTACCCATGCTTTTCGACCTGCCCGACCACGACACCCTGTACCGCGCTCTGCTGGACCGCGATCCCGCCTATGACGGCCATGTCTTCGTGGGCGTCACCAGCACAGGGGTGTTCTGCCGGCTGAGCTGTCCGGCCCGCAAGCCGAACATCGGCAATACGCAGTTCTACGACTCGGTGGCTGCCTGCTTCGAGGCCGGGTTCCGGCCCTGCCTGCGCTGCCGCCCGCTCGACCCGATGGGCGAGCGCGAGCCCATGGTGCGGGCCTTGCTGGCCCGGCTGGAAGACGACCCGGAGCGGATCTGGTCCGAGGACGACCTGGTAACCCTGGGCTACGACCCGTCCACCGTGCGGCGCACCTTCAAGCGCCAGCTCGGCCTGACCTTCCTCGACATGGCCCGGCTGCGCCGGACAGGGCTTGGCATGGACAAGCTGGCCACCGGCGCGCCCGTGATCGAGGCACAACAATCTGCCGGATTCGAGTCGGGCAGCGGCTTCCGCGATGCCGTGGCGCGGCTGCTTGGAGACACGCCGCTGCATCTGCGCGGTCGTGACCTGCTCAAGGCCGACTGGGTGGAGACCCCTATCGGCCCGATGCTGGCCGTGGCGGACCCAACGGCTCTGCATCTGCTGGAATTCGTCGACCGCACCGCCCTGCCGTCCGAGCTGAAGAAGCTGCGTGAGGCGACCCGCTCCGCCGTGGCTTTCGGGCGCAATGCGGTCATCGAGCGGATCGAGAGGGAGCTTGGGGAGTACTTCGCCGGAACGCGCACCCGCTTCGAGACGCCGCTGGCCATGCATGGCTCGGCGTTCACACGCACGGTATGGGACGAGCTGATGGCGATTCCCGTGGGCACCACGCGCAGTTATTCCCAGATCGCGACCAGCGCCGGCCGGCACACGGCCGTGCGCGCCGTCGCGCGGGCCAATGGCGCCAACCAGATCGCCATCGTCATCCCCTGCCACCGGGTGATCGGGGCGGATGGGTCGCTCACCGGCTACGGCGGTGGCTTATGGCGGAAAGACTGGCTGCTACGCCACGAACGCAAACTGGCAACCACCCTGTAGGAGCGCGCCTTGCGCGCGACCGGGTGACGGCAGGGTGGATTGTTTCGCTACGATCGGTCGCGCGCAGGCGCGCTCCTACAGAAGCGGGTCAGCTGGTTACGGGATAGGGGCCGTTCTCGAACACGGTGTCGTGATAACCCTTTACGCCGATGGTCCGGGCCAGGTCGCTGCGAAAATCGTCGCCGCGACGCAGGCAGTCGAGCACGAAGGCGAAATCGCGTTTCGGTGTCCAGCCCAGGTCGCGTACGGCACGTGAGCTGTCGTAGACGCGATCGAGTGAAGGAAGCAGTTTCCAGCCACGTGTCGCATAGAGCGCATTTACTTCCGGAAAAAGGCGACGCACGACCGCAGGTGCATCGTGGCGCAACTGCGCCACATCGTGACGCGAGAACGGTGGCGGCGCCGAGATGATGTAGCGGCCGAACCCCAGCGCCGGTGCACGCTCCACCGCCAGCAGGTGCGCATCCACGATGTCGGCCATATCCGCGCGGCGATAAAGCAGCTCGTTCGCCTGCATGTTCAGCGTGTCGTATTCCGCACGAACTCCGGCCCGATCGTCGTCTTCCGGAAAGAACCGCGACGTACGCAGCACCAGCACCGGCAGGCGGTCCTTGCGGGCCACCAGCTCGCACATCCCCTCGGCGGCGATCTTCGTTGCACCGTAGATGTTCTTCGGGATCGGCACCACGTCTTCGTCGATCCATGCCGCCGGCTCACCGGCCGCAGGCGACAGCGCCGCGCCGAAGGCGCTGGTGGTGCTGGTGAACACGAACGAGCGCACCTGATTCGCGACCGCCGCCTCAAGCAGGGCCACGGTACCGGCGACGTTCGTATCCACGAACTGGCGCTTGCTGTGCGTGACCACGTGCGGCTTGTGCAGCGTGGCGGTGTGGATCACCGCATCCACACCGCGCATGGCTTCGCGCACGAAGGCTTCGTCGGCAATCGAGCCTACCTCGTCGGTATGGGCGGAAGGCTTGATGTCGATGCCGCGCACCGCGCGGCCATCCTTGCGAAGACGACGCACCAGGGCCTCGCCCAGATGCCCTGCACTTCCTGTGACGAGAATGCGCATGCGTTGTTACCAGACCAGGTCGTCGGGAACGACGAACTGCTTGTAGTACTCGTCGTCATCGTCCGGCGGCAGGGGATCGCCTTCCTTGCGGCCGTGGTCGAGCACGATGAGATCCGGTCCGCGATGGTGGATCTTGTCGGCCGGAAGGCGCGGAATCAGTTCATAACCCTCGCCATGGCGAACGATGACCAGCGTACCCGCCGCCAGCTGGCCGCGCTGCGCTTCATTCACCAACACGCTGGTGATGCGTTCGCCATCGGTGAAGCGATAGGCGATGTCCCCGTCGCGCTTGACCCGCGTGGTTTCGATGATCTGGCGGACCTGGGCGCGGATTTCCTTCTGCCGGGCTTCGGCATTGCGCTCGGCGGCAATCGCCCGGTCGCGCTCGGCACGTTCGGCCTGAAGCTGACGAGCATCGACCTTTTCTTCGGCAGGCGCGGCAGGGGCCTTGCCCTGGCGCTGCTTGGCCTGGTCGCGGACGATCTTGGCGGCCTTGTCCTTCTTGACGAGGCCGGCCTTGAGAAGCTGTTCCTGGAGGGGGTTGCGCATGATCGTAGGGGTCGATGACTGAAGCCCGATTCTAACGGCAGGAGCTCGCCTTGCGAGCGACCGGATTGGCGGTAAGCCCTGGAGGGCCTCGCTTTCGACCGGTCGCGCGCAGGCGCGCTCCTACAAAAGCGATGTACCGGCAGGAGGAAACGCAGCCCTGTAGGAGCGCGCCTTGCGCGCGACCGGGTTGGCGGTAAGCCCTGGAGGGCCTCGCTTTCGACCGGTCGCGCGCAAGCGCGCTCCTACAAAAGCGATGTACCGGCAGGAGGAAACGCAGCCCTGTAGGAGCGCGCCTTGCGCGCGACCGGGTTGGACGGTAAGCCTTGGAGGGCCTCGCTTTCGACCGGTCGCGCGACAGCTCGCGCTCCTGCACAGGGCGGTTAGCGGCCGATCTGGCGAAGGGGCTTGCCGCTCATCAGGTTGCGCTCGATCTGTTCCAGCGTCACGCCCTTGGTCTCCGGCACCAGCCAGAAGGTGATGAAGATGAAGGCCGCGTTGAGCGCCGCATACAGCCAGAACGTCTGTGCGTTACCGATGCCGCTCAGCAGGCTGAGGAAGGTGGCGCCCACGATCATGTTGGTTACCCAGTTGGTGAAGGTGGAGCAGGCGATGCCGAAGTCACGACCCTTCAGCGGCTGCACCTCGGAACACAGGGTCCAGATCAGCGGGCCGGCCGACATCGCGAAGCCCACGATAAAGACCAGCAGCATGGCGACGGTGAAGAACTGCTCGCCGCGGGTATGAATACCCGTGCTCATCATGGTGCCGACCACACCCAGGCCGATGGCCATGATCGTAAAACCGACATAGAGGATGGGCTTGCGACCCAGGCGATCGACCAGACCAAAGGCAATGAGCGTCGCCAGCACATTGGTCAAGCCCACGGCGGCGGTGAACCACATCTGCGCATGTGTGTCGTAACCCATATCCTTGAAGATGCGCGGCGCGTAATACATCACCACGTTCATGCCGGTGAACTGCTGCACGGCCTGCAACAGCACGCCCAGCCCGACCGAACGACGGAAATTGCTGTTCTCGCGGAACATGCTCCAGCCGTGCTGCTTGGTCTTCAGCTGCTCGTCGATATCGGCCATTTCCTTCTCTACCACCTTCTCGTCGCCGCGCAGCTTCGCCAGCACCACCTGCGCATCCTTGCGACGCCCCTTCAGCAGCAGCCAGCGCGGGCTATCGGGCAGGAAGAACAGACCGAGGAGGAACAACAGGCCCGGCACGGCGATGATGCCGAGCATCCAGCGCCAGTTGCCCGAACTGCTGAATGCGGTATCCGACAGGAAGGCCAGCAGGATGCCGGTGGTGATCATGAGCTGGTAGGTGGAAATCATGGCGCCACGGATGCGCTCCGGCGCCACTTCCGCAAGATAGAGCGGAGCCGTGAAGGTTGCCACGCCGATAGCCAGGCCCAGGACGAAGCGCGCCACGATAAGAATCTCGGGCGATCCAGCCACCGCACAGAACAGCGAGCCGGCAACAAAAAGCACGCCTGCGAGGATCAGCGACCGCTTGCGTCCCAGCGATGCGGACATCCAGCCGGCGCCGAGTGCACCCACCGCCGCTCCGGCCATCATGGAACTGACTATCCACTCGATCATGTGGTCGCTGATCTTGAATTCGGCCTGGATGAACTGGGTGGCCCCGGAAATCACGCCGATATCCAGGCCGAACATCAGTCCGGCCAGCGCGGCGAGGATACAGGTGGTGATGATCGCTGCCTTGGGATGGGCAGTGTCGACCTCTTGTTTGACGGCGGTATCCATGGCTGTGGAACCTTCAGGAATGTGAAAGGGTTCCCGGAATTGGATGCCTCGACATGTGTTCGTTCCGTCGTCGCGGTGTCTCACGCGGGTGAGCTTGCGGCTCGGGGTTCAGGGGAATGTCGTGCCTGGAAGGCATGGGGCGCCCTGCCCTTATCCGGCAAAAAACTTTTGCGCAACGTGCCATGGCATGGAACCCGGCCGCCCGACGAGCACCGATCAGCCCGGCGCATCGAGCCATGAAAAGTCCCACAAATGATTCAACCGTGCCCTGCCGGCAACCACTTCACGACATTCAGCAACCCTGCGACGAATACGTGGCGTCGCTTCGTCAGGCCTGTGGTAGCGTCGCTGCGTTATTCCCACGCATGACCTGCTCTTGGCCAAGTCCGACGTTACCCATCATTCCACCGATCCCTCCATCACCACGGGCGAAGCGGCCCGCTTGCTCGGCATCTCCATCAGCACGGCGCAGAAGTGGATCGAAAGCGGCGCGCTGGAATCCTGGAAAACCCCAGGAGGCCATCGCCGGATGCACCGCAGCGCAGTGCTTGCCCTGCTCGACGAGCGAACGGCCAGGGCGAGCGAAGGCGGCTCGCCATCATCTGCCGAACTGCGACCCCATCGTTCACCGGCCTACCCTGCACCCGCCGACGAAGCGGGACGCCTGCGCGCCGTAGGCCGCACCGGCTTGCTCGATACACCACCCGAAGCCTCCTTCGATCGCATCACGTGGCTGGCCGCGCAGCTGACCGGCGCACCGGTAGCCCTGCTGTCACTGCTGACCGCACACAGGCAGTGGGTGAAATCACGCTTCGGCAGCGATCTTGCGGAAACGCCGCGTGAGTGGGCTTTCTGCAGCCACGCCATCATGGGTAGCGCCGCGCTGGAAATCGAGGACGCACGCCAGGACGTGCGCGTGCGCGACAACCCCATGGTGACGGGGGCGCCGCATATCCGCTTCTACTCAGGATTGCCGTTGCATACACCCGACGGGCATGCCGTGGGCACGCTGTGCATCCTCGACTGGCGTCCGCGCCGGCTCAGCGAGGTGCAGGCCACCGGCATGCGCGCGCTGGCCGCGCTGGCCGAAGACGAGATCCGTCTCTACATGGCCGAACGCGGCCGGCGCTGAGTCGTCAGGCCAGTTCGGATACGGCCCGGCGTACCGTATCGATGCCGCCGGCCTGTGTATTCGTTGCGCGGGCCACGTCAGAGACACGGTCCAGCAGGGTCTCCACCGAGGTGAGGATGTCGCGCATGGCCGCCCCGGCTTCGCCGCTGCGGTCGTTGCCCTCCTGCACGCGTTCAAGCGTCCGCTCGATGAGGGCGCGGATGTCCCGGGCCGAGTCGGCACTGCGCTGCGAGAGCATGCGCACTTCCTGCGCCACTACCGCGAAGCCCTTGCCATGCACGCCTGAGCGCGCGGCTTCGATGGCGGCATTCAGCGCGAGGATATTGGTCTGGAAGGCAATGGAATCGATCATGCCGACAATCTCGGCGATATCGTGGGCGCCTTCCTGGATGGCGGCCATCGTCGCGATCACCGCTTCCACCAAGGCACCCCCATCGGTGGCCGAGCGACTGGCCTCGTTGGCCAGGGCATTGGTGATGCGCGCCTGCTCGGCGATCGCCGGCACGGTATCGGCCAGCTCGGCCAGCGATGCATGCAGGGTGCGCGTGGCGCGTGTCTGAGCGGTGACGTCGGTGGCGTATTTCACCACCTTGAACGGACGCCCTGCCATATCCAGGATCGGGTTGTAGCTGCCCTGGATCCACACCTCGCGACCTCGCCGGTCAACACGACGATAGAGCGATGAGTCGTACTCGCCACGCCCGAGTTTTTCCCAGAACTCCCGGTACTCCAGGCTTTCGCGATCGGCAGGATCGACGAACATGCGATGGTGCTGGCCGATGACTTCGTCGCGCGAGTAGCCCATGGTGGCGAGGAAGTTGTCATTGGCATCGAGGATGATGCCCTCCAGCGTGAAGCTGATGACGGCCTGCGCCTTGTCGATGGCGGAGAGCCGGCCCTCCATGTCTGCCGTGCGCAATCGCTGCCCGGTGACGTCGGTGGCGAACTTCACGACCTTCACCGGCTTCCCCCAGCGGTTCAGCACCGGGTTGTAGCTGGCCTGTATCCATACTTCCCGCCCGCCGGCTCCCAGCCGGCGGTACAGGCCTACGTCCGCCTGCCCCGAGCCCAGCCGTTCCCAGAACGCCGCGTACTCGGGCGAGGCGGCATCGTCGGGATCGACGAAGATCCGGTGGTGCTGGCCGACGATCTCCCGCTCGGCATAGCCCATGGCGTCGAGAAAGTTCTGGTTGGCCGCAAGGATGGTGCCGTCCAGGGCGAACTCGATCACCGCCTGCGTACGGTTGATCGCGTCCAGTTTTCCGCGAATGTCGGCAGAAGATGTGCCGAACAGGGCACGAACTCCGGCGATGATGTCGATTGCCATGGCGACCCCCAGCGCTCAATGACGCTCGTTCTTATCGTCGATTTCCGAAGATCGCTGAACTGGCGTTGCCGAAAAAACATATAACTTGCTGCGAAACGCTATTCCACGGCACCTACGCCGAGCTGGCGGGAATCGCTGCGCCCCTGGTCATCGACCACGCGAACGAGGAAACGCCCCGTGCGCTCCGGCGCCCACATCAGCACCTGGCCGCTGGGGACGCTACCCAGGTAGGCGTCGTCCACGAACCAGTAAAGCGTGCGTGCGCTGGCATCGCTGGTGGCCGTGAAGGCGATCTTCTCGCTGCCCAGCCGGGAGACGCGCATCTGGTAGGTGCTGCCTTTCAGCGGTGAGGTGATCTTCGGCGGGTCGCCGGCGAGCTGGCCGCCGCCCTGGCAGTCGGGCAACGGCGGCGGCGTGCGCCGTGGCATGCCGGCCTGCGCGAAGACCCGCGCCAGGTCGGAGGGCCAGTATTCGTAGACCTCGGTGCGCGTGGTCTGCGGATCGTAGGGAGGGCACGCCGGCTTGCCCGTGCGCGTATCCACGACCACCGGACGATGCACCGTGCTCACCCGGATCGGCGACTTACCGGGAACGAACCAGGTGCTGCCGACCTGGGGACACCACGCATTGGGCAGGTCGCCACTGGCGATGCAGATCGGCACGCGACGCAGGTTGGGCGGATTGCGCCGGACAGGTTCGGTCAGCCCCGGGCGCTCCGCACGCAAGGCATCGGCGATGCGGAAGAACAGCGGTGCCGCGGCGTCCACGCCCACGAAGGCCGGATTACCCGAACCGTCGAAGTTTCCGATCCAGACCACCAGCACGTAGGGGCCGAAACTTCCCGCCGTCCATGCATCGCGGAAGCTCCACGACGTACCGGTCTTCCAGTACAGCGGAAGTCGCGAGGGCTGTGCGGCCACGGCATCGTCGGGACGCGGGTTCTGGCGAAGCATGTCCATCACCATGAAGCTGGCTTCTTCGCTGAGCAGCCGCGTGCCTTTCGTGCGTGGCGTGTCGGCGAGCAGGCGCAAGGGCCGTAGTTCGCCCCGGTTGGCCAGCATGGCGTAGAGGCCTGACAGCTCCTGCATCGTTACTTCACCGCCGCCGAGCACCAGCGCGAGCCCGTAGTGTTTTTCGCTCGCCATGCGCGACACGCCGGCATCGCGCATGAACTGGTAAAGGCTGGGGCTGTCGAGACGCGAAGCCACCTGCACCGCAGGGATATTGCGGCTGCGTACGAGTGCCTGGGTGGCGGTGATCGGGCCGAGGAAGTGACCGTCGAAGTTCTCGGGCGTATACGGCCCGAACGATGACGGTACGTCGCGCAGAACGGTCTCCGGATGCAGCAGGCCCTGGTCGAATCCCAGTGCGTAGATGAAAGGCTTCAGCGTGGAACCAGGCGAACGCTTCGCAAGCGTGCCGTTCACCTGGCCGAAGATCGACGAGTCGAAATAATCGGCCGAGCCGACCATCGCCTTGACACCCATGTCGCGCGTATCGACGAGGATGGCCACCGCGTTGCGAATGCCCCGGTCACCGGCACGGATCACGTACTGGCGCACCTGCCGCTCAAGGCTGTGTTGCAGGCCCAGGTCGAGCGTGGTGGTGACGCGCATGTCATCGCTGCCATCGATACGTCGCTCGGCCAGTACCTGTTCGACGAAGTGCGGTGCTTCGAACGGAAGCCGTGACAGCGGGCGCAGGCGCAGCGGAAGATCGAACAGCGGGCGCGAGGTTTCGTCGGCCGGATGTTTCGCGACCCAGCGCTGGAAAAGACGATCACGCGAGGTCTTGAGCGCATTGTCGATGACACTGGTGCCGTCGACATTGCCGGGCAGCCCGCGCGCCGGCTCCTGCGGGATCACCGCCAGGGTGAGTGCTTCGGGCAGGTTGAGCTTCGATGGTGCCTTGCCGAAGTAGGCGAGGCTTGCCGCACCTGCGCCTTCGACATTGCGACCGTAGGGTGCCGCATTGAGGTAAGCCTCCAGGATGTCGTGCTTGGAATACTGCAGCTCCAGCTGCACGGCACGCAGTGCCTGGATGAACTTGCCGCCGGGGCTGCGGGTGTCCAGGTGCCATACCAGTCGCGCGAGCTGCATCGTGATGGTCGAGCCGCCCTGGGGGTTGCCGTGCCGCACATACGTCATCCATGCGCCGCGCAACAGGCCCCAGGCGGAAACGCCCGGATGCCAGCGGAACCAGCGATCCTCATGCAGCAGCACGCCATCCACCAGCGCAGGCGAGATGTCTTCCAGCGGCACCCATAGCCGGTAGCGATCATCGCTGGCGAGGGTAAGACGCAGCAGGCGACCGTCGGCGTCGTAGACCGCCGTCGATGACGGGAACCAGGCGCGCAGGGGCTCGTGCGGCCAGAGACGGAAACCCAGGGGGATCGCCCCAAGCAGCAGCAACGCCACCAGGGCGTTGTGCCATTTGATGCGGTGGAAAAGACGGATCAGGACCATGGTGCTCTATCTGTAGGAGCGCGCCTTGCGCGCGACCGGTATGAAAACGTGAGCTGTTCGCTTCGTACCGGTCGCGCGCAAGGCGCGCTCCTACATGGCTAGGGTTTCCGTTCTACCGTGATCGTGCCGCCGCCTGGTGCCGTGGACAGGGCACTGCTGTCATACAGCGACTGTGCCAGCACCGGCGGGATTGCAAACGTACCTGCATTGGTTGCCTTGATGCGGTAGACGAACTCCGCGACATCGGGCGAGGCGTAACCGTAGACCACCACGCGATCCTCGCGCACGTCGGCGTAATCGAGCGACCAGGTGGAGGCCGAGGTGCCGATCGGCGCATGCCAGGCGGGCGTGTCGTCGGCTTCCCCTTCGGGCTCGTCGCCTTCGCTTCCCTCGCTTTCGTTGTCCGTGGGCGATACCGCCTCGTCCGTCGATGGCGCATCGGCGGGGGGCTCGGTATTGAGCACCGGCTCGAAGCCGCCGGGCAGCAGATCGACGATGGCCACGTCGGACACTTCCGTGTCGCGCGTGGAGCGGATGCGCAGATGCACATCGATCTCGTCACCGACGCTGAGCTTGTCGATGGCCTTGCCCTTGGCGTCCGTATAGGTGCGGGTCACCTCGATGCCATCCTTGCGAGTCTGCGTCGACGGCTTGCGGTCGAAACCCGCCTGCGCCACGCCATACCATGCGGCCGCGTCAGCATCGTTGACCAGGCGCAAGCGCTGCGCCCCCGCCTTCCAGTGACCATCCACCAGCGATCCCTTCACTGCCCCGATGGGGGTGACGTTGCCGTCGGCGGCCACGGAGCCGATGGACAGCTTGCTCACGTCGTCCGGTGCCTGCGCAGCCCAGGCGTCCAGCGCCAGGATGATCATGCCCGATGACAAGGTGTTGTAGTGCCCGTTGCCCAGCGGACGCACCAGATTGTCGACGGTCTCCGCAGGCAGGGCGCGCGCCTGGTCCGGGAAGTGCCTGGCCAGCAGATAAAGCACGGTCGCATCGCGAATGGCCGGGTCGTAATAGTCGGCATACGAGTACGCCTCGTCGGTACCCTTGCGCGCAAGCAGCTTGCGCGGGCCGGATATCAGGTCGGCCGCCAGACGATCCTGGTGCAGCAACTGGTACGACGCGGCCAGCCATGCTGCCGCGACGTCGTTCTTCCATTCCTTCGCATGCATGTCCTGAAGGCGACGCTGCAACGAGGCCAGGTCGTTGGTGGTGACATTGCCCTGACGGGTCAGCAGGTAGATGGCATAGGCACGCTGACGCATGCCGGCCAGTGAATCGTCGCTGTCATCGGCGGCGATCTGCTTCAGCGCATTGTCTGCCGACGCCAGCATGTCACGCGGGATCGCCACCCCACGATCGGCTGCCTCGATGAGGTAATGCACGGCGTAGTCGGTCGCGAAGGTGTGCGTATCCGGCGTGGCTGTCCACAGGCCGAAACCGCCCTGCCCGTTCTGGCGTGCACGCAGCACGTCGAACAGCGCGGCGACCGGATCGGCGGGCTGGCTGTCGCCATCACGCATCTGCGCCGGCTTCACATCGCCGAACTCAGGGCGCTTGCCGAGGATCAGGGCGGGCATGGCCGCACTGATGACCTGCTCGGTGCAGTAGTGAGGGAAGTCGACCAGATAAGCCGCCAGCCCGCGCGCCAGCACCACGGGCACCGTGGAGAACGACACGTCGCGACGGGCGTATTCATCGTGCATGTCACGCAGCGCCGTCACGTCGCCGCGTGCATGCGCATCGACGCGACCGAAAGCGAGATCGGTGCGCATCGGCGAGGCCGGACGCACGGAAAGATCCACACCCTGCTTCGCGGACTTGCCGTTGGCACCTGCCGTGAAGCTGAGGTTGCCCGACCCGAGCTTGTCGGTGGCACGCACGCGGAAGATCGCCACGCCTTCGCGCATCTCGCCCAGGCTCAGCGTCTTCGTCGCTTCACCGACCACCTGGAGTTGCGGGCCGGTCTTGAGCCCGACCGACACCGGCACCTCCTTGCCACCCAGACCCGTGAGGTTGTTGGCCACGCCGACGCTGATCTCGGCTTCGTCGCCCGGAGCCAGCGTGGTAGGCACGTTGGGAGACAGCACGAAATCACCGCGCACGGTGGTGGCGCCCTCGAAGGTACCGATCTTGTCCGGCGACACACTCACCGCCATTACGCGCAGCTTGCCGTTGAAGTAGTCGGGCACCTTGTAGGTAAGGTCACGCGAGCCGTCCACGTCGACGATGCCCGACCAGTAGGCCACGGGCTTGTCGCGCTTGCGCCGGAAGGGGTTGAGCTGGCGGCCGATGGCACCGTCTGCGTCACCGCCCGGTGCCGCCATCGTCATGAGCTTCTGGAAGTCGGGAATGATGAGATCGAGGATCTGGGAAGTGGAGACTTCCAGCATCCGCTTGCGGAAGAAGTATTGCAGCGGATCGCCCAGCTTGTAGCGGGCAACCTGGAGGATGCCCTCGTCCACGGCGAAGACCACGGCACGCGTCGGTACCGGGGAGGTCACGTGGAAGGTCACCGTGTCGCCGGGCTTGACCAGGGCCGGCGATTCCACGGCAATGGCATTGCGGCGCGCATCCATGTTCACGGAGAACGGCACCACGCCGAACGACAGCGGGCTCATGAAGATCTCGTCGGACGACGGATCGCGCACGTACTGCACGTTGATGTAGCCGTTGCCCTCGAAGTCGGCGGGCACGGTGATGTGCTGCACGGAACTGGTGGTGTCGGCGTGGAACCATGCGTGCGCATACACCTTGTCGCGCTCGATGGTGATGAGGCCGCTGCCCGGGTACGGCGCACGGATCGCCACGTCCACCGCCTCGCCCTGGGCGTAGTCCTTCTTCGAGAGATTGAGCTGGAGTTCCGTGTTGCGATCCAGCGAGCGGGACACATTGCCCTCGCCGGCCACCGACCATGCGACACGGTTCACTTCCTTGCCGTCGGCATTCTTCACCACCAGGGCGAAGTTGCCGGGTTTGTCGGTAGGCAGCGTCACATCCAGGCCGGCCGCGGGAATCGTCAGCGGCGTTTCGGACATCACCGATTCGCGCGCCTTGGATTCGTACTTGTAGACGCCGGAATCCTGCTTGGTCAGCACGGACACGTAGCGTGTCTCGACGATGGCCTGCTTCAGGCCGGAGAGATCGATGCGCTTCGCCGTGGGATCGATGGCCACGAGGTTCACCGAACGCTTCGCATCGCGGCTGACGTAGTCGAGGTTGTCGACCGACTTGTAGCCCACCAGCCAGTCATTGGACGACACCATGCCCTGCGTGGCAGCGGCCACGCTGCGGCCACCCTCGGCCTCGTAGGCCTTGGCGAGGAAGTAGAGCTGGTAGGTCGCATCGGCGTAGCGGGACAAATCGAGGGCAAACTCGGCATGACCCTTGTCGTCGGTCTTGGCATCCGCCAGCTTTTCCTCGAAACCTTCCTTCGCACGACGGATGTCGTAAAAGTGGTAGTCGCGGTAGCTGGGAAAGGAGGGGAACGCCGGACGCAGCACCAGCGAGCCTTCCACGCGGCGATCGGCCGCCGGCGTGCCGAACAGGTTCTGCACGTCCACCAGTGCCTTGAGCTTGTCGGGCCTGGCCCAGCCTTCGGCGACCGCCGTGGAGAGCTTCGCCGAGACCTTCATGCGGTCGGGCTGGAATTCCTTCACCTGCACCGAGGTGCTGCCGATCTGCGAATACGGCTTGCCGTCTTTCGCAATGTACAGGTTCACCGTCCAGTTGCCGGTGGGCGAGGTCTCGGCGGTGGTGTAGTCCAGCTCGGCGAAGCCGGCCTGGTCCATCGACACGTTCTGCTGGCGCACCGTGGTACCACGCGGATCCACCACCTCGGCAATGAGCGGCATACCGGCTACGTTGCGCGTCCAGCTGTTGGCACGCACGATCATGCCGATGTGGAACAGGTCGCCCGGACGATAGATACCGCGATCGGAGAACAGGTAACCGGAGAGCTGGCCCTGGCTATGCGCGTTGGGCTCGCCGCCGATGTCGAAACGCGAGAAGTCGAGCATGCGATCGTAAGAGGTGACGGGCAGGAACGAGAGATCCTCGCCCTGGCGCACCACGAACATCGCGGCCGTCTTGTCGTGATTGAAGCCATCGACATTGCCGAAGTGCGCACGACCGTCCGCGCCCGTGACCTGCGTCAACAGGGTGCTGCCGTTCTTGGCGATGACGCTGACCGTGGCGCCAGCCACAGGCGACCCGCTGCGGATCGACTGGACGAAGATATCCTGGCTGCCATCCTGCGAGTGCTTGGCGATCACACCGAGGTCGGTGATGACCACCAGGCGCTCGTCGCGCGGCCAGTCGTAATGGGTGCCCGAGTCATCGCTGGCGACCACGGCCGCGGCCGCCGCGTCGGGATCCCCACCCGCCTGGCGCGATGCTTCTTCGCGGGCGGCCTTGCGGCGGTTTTCCAGCTGCTCGTCGGCCTGCTGCTGGTCGTAGCCGGACAGCTTGATGAGAAAGACGCCGCGTTTGCCGCTGGCGAGGTACTGGCCGAGGTCGAAACCTTCGTAATGTGCCTTGCCCGGGCCTTCGTCCGGGAAGCTCACCTTCTTTACGAAGCGGTCCACGATGTTGTCGGCGCTCAAGCCGTACATCTGCGGCTTGGCATAGCTGCCGGAGTTGAGCGACACCAGATGCTGCAACTGGTCGGGCAGCACACGCCCCACTTCCACGCGCATGCCGGGCATGTTGCGCGATACGACGGAAATGCGATGGTCGCCGGACAGCGACAGCAAGGCGCCATCGGCCATGAAACGCAGCAGGCGCGGGTAATCCGGCACCTGCAGCACTTCGACGCGCGGCGATGCCATGACATAGCCGCCGAATGAGGTCATGCCCTTGTCGACGCGCACATAGATGCGCTGGCCAGGGCGTGCGTGATAACGGAAGCTCTGCGCCTGCGACCAGTCGTTCTCGGTGGGCACCACCTCAGGCTTGATCGCCGTAAAGCGGCGCAGGTCGCTCTCGCTGATGTTGTTGTTACCGGGAAACCGGAAGTCGTCCGGCACGATCCAGGCATGCAGACGCTTGCCAAGCTCGGCATCGCTGACCGCACCACTGAAATTCATCACCACAACCTGCTCGGGCTCGTAGCGTTCGTTGTCGACCAGGGTGGCCGACATCTCGTCGAGCTTCAGGCTGTACAGGCCGGGCACCCGCACCGAGGTTTCCAGCGCCTTCTCCGTGCCCTCCCCGCCCCGGCTGCTGGTCACGCCATCGCCGAGCTTCAGGCCCACCGAGCCATCGTCACGCGGCAGTTGAAGGGGCTGGGAATGGATGAAGGCGTTGAGGCGGCGTTCGTCGTAGGTGACGCTGAACTTCAGCGCGTCGCCACGCTTCGCATCGCGCTCGCGCAGGTCCAGCGCAATGCGCTTTTCCAGCTGGGCGGCATCCACCGGGTAGTTGAAGCCGAGCTGGATGATGGTTTTCTTGCGTGTCGGGTCTTGCGGGTCCTGGTAGAACTCGCCGTTGACCACGCGCGCCGTGAACGGCGCCGTGCTGAAACTAAGCTTATCGTCAGCCAGCAGCACATGCGGCGCGAACACCTTGGCCTTGTCGAAGCGTACGTCGATCTTGCGGCCCACCGGCCAGTCGCCGGCCGGCACGAATTTCAGGGTGCGGTCGTTTTCCCAGCTCCACTGGCCCGGCAGCTTCGGCTCCATGGCAATGCCATCGGTCACCGGCTTGCCCAGTGATTCCAGCTTCGCCGCTGACGCCGAGAAGCTCACCACGAGGGGATGGATGCTGACCGGCGTGCGCGCGTAATCCGAGATGTCAGGCGCCGGGGCCTGGAAGGTGATGCGATTGGGCTCCACGGGACGCGGGCGGTTTTCCCACCAGTGCCAGCCAAACCACCCGGCCGCTGCAAGCAGCAACACACCGGCAATGGAACCGGTGAATTTCAGGGGATGGCTGCGCGCCACCCGACCGGTGGCGGGTACCCAGGAAGGGGCCGACCAGGCCATATTGCCGAAAACAGGCCGTAGCAGGCGGCCCAGCAGCCAGAGCAGGCCGCGCACCAGGCGCACCGGCAGCAGCAGGATGAAGCGCAGAAGATCCATGTTCCCTTGATCCTTGAGTCGGGTGACGACTATGGCCGCGATGACGGATACGCCGACGGCACCACCGCGTTGGCGGTGGCGCGAACAGGATCGGTATCCCCATGCGCAGCCTGCTCGCGACGGATGTCCTGCGAGCGACGGGATTCTGACACAGCACCGCCTTTCTTCGGAATTTTTTGTGGCACAACCGATGCCCATGGAAGGATTCTGAAAAATCCTGCGGACACGTGAAGGCGTGAAATACTTCACGACATGCCTTCCGGGCATGCCACATGCTCGCGCGTTGCGTTATCGTCTGGTCGTCCGCCTCTCGACTCTCCTTGGCGGGCGACGCACGCGCGGGGGGCGGTGCGCCTATCACGGACATGTCGTGCCGGGAGGGGGGAAGAAACACGCGGCGCGACTCGCGACGGTGACCATGATGAGCGAGTATCGAGAGACTCCTTTCGAGAGGGCCCTGGCTACCGGTGACGCTGCGTTTCACGATCTGGCCGATTTTGCGCCAGTCATGATCTGGCGTTCCGGCACCGATGCACTCTGCGACTGGTTCAACAAGCCATGGCTTGATTTCACCGGCCGCAGCATGGCTGAAGAAGTGGGAGAAGGCTGGACCGAAGGCGTTCATCGCGACGACTACGACCGCTGCCTGGCAACCTATCTCGGCGCCTTCCATGCGCGCGAGCCGTTTTCCATGGAATACCGGTTGCGCCGGGCCGACGGCGAATACATCTGGCTGCTCGACAACGGTGCGCCGTATTACCGCGATGGTCACTTCGCCGGTTACTGGGGAAGTTGCGTGGATGTCTCGGCCCATCGAGACGCCCAGCAGGCCCAGCGCATCCTCATCAACGAACTCAACCACCGGGTGAAGAACACGCTGGCCGTGGTGCAGGCCATCGCCGCGCAGAGCTTCCGCGACGATCGCGGTCTCGCCGAGTCCCGGCAGACCTTCGAGCAACGCCTGCTCGCCCTGGCCGGTGCGCACGACCTGCTCATCGCACGGTCGTGGGAGGAAGTGTCCCTGCGAGCCATCGTGGAGGCCACCATCGCCCCGCACGATCCAGGCGGAGATCGCATCCTAGCGGATGGGCCGGCCCTCATGCTGAGGCCCGAGACGGCGGTCTCCGTCGCCATGGCCCTGCACGAATTGGCGACCAATGCCGGCAAGTACGGCGCCCTCTCCGTCGCCCGGGGCACCGTGCGCATCGACTGGAACTACCGCGAGACCAGCGGCGGCATGCTTCGCATCGAATGGAAGGAAGCCGGCGGCCCCGCCGTGCACCTGCCCAGCCAACGCGGCTTCGGCACCCGGTTCATCGAGCGCGTGCTGGCCGACCAGGCGCGTGGCATGGCCCAGGTGCGCTTCGAGCCCGACGGCGTACGCTGTGTCTTCGAGGCGCCGGCCCGTGCAGGTTTCCGGCTCAGTGGTCGGTTGGGCGAGCCTTCCCTGCGGGTGGAAGGCGGCTGACGAATTTTTTTGTCGGCCGTGTCGATTCGGACAAGGCGCAATCGACGTACTTCATGAAGGGTGGGAAGGTTCCCACCCCCAGCCAAGGAGAAACGTCATGCGATTCATGGTCATCGTGCGGGCCAACCCCACGTCCGAGTCCGGCGCCATGCCCAGCGAGCAACTGCTCACGGCCATGGGCAACTACAACGAGGAACTGGCCAAGGCCGGCGTGCTGCTGGCCATGGAAGGCCTGCATCCCAGCAGCAAGGGCGCCCGCGTGCGCTTCTCGGGCGACCGCCGCGAGGTCATCGATGGCCCCTTCGCCGAAACCCGCGAACTGATCGCCGGCTTCTGGTTGATCCAGGTGCGCTCGCTGGACGAGGCCATCGAGTGGGTGAAGCGTTGTCCTACGCCGTTCGACGAACCGGAATTCTCCGAGATCGAACTGCGCCAGGTCTTCGAGGCCGAAGACTTCGGCGCCGAGTTCACGCCCGAGGCGCGCGAGCAGGAAGAGCGCCTGCGCGCGGACATGGCCACGCGGTACTGAACCCCTTCTTCCACGAGGACATCGTCATGCAGTATCTCCAGCCCTATCTGTTCTTCAACGGCACGTGCGAAGAAGCCGTCACCTTCTACGCCAAGGTGCTCGGCGGCACGATCTCCATGCTCGCCCGCTTCAAGGACGCTCCGACGCCCCCGCCTTCCGAAGATCCGGACGGTGGCCCCAGGGCAACGCCCGAGCAGATCAAGGAAAACGAAAACCGCATCATGCACGCCCGCCTCGACTTCGGCGGCCAGGTTCTCCTCGCTTCGGACTGCCCCTCGCATTTCAAGTACGACGGCATCCAGGGCTGTTCCATCACCCTGGGCTTCGCG
This sequence comes from Luteibacter anthropi, assembly GCF_023699965.1. Lineage (NCBI taxonomy): Bacteria > Pseudomonadati > Pseudomonadota > Gammaproteobacteria > Lysobacterales > Rhodanobacteraceae > Luteibacter > Luteibacter anthropi. The sequence goes on along the minus strand of NZ_CP077072.1, from coordinate 1,697,083 downwards.
GAGGTGGCCGAGGGTGAGAAAGCATTCAATGCACTGGCCGAGGGCGGCCAGGTCGGCATGCCCTTCAGCGAGACCTTCTGGTCCGAACGCTTCGGCATGGTGGTGGACCGCTTCGGCGTATCGTGGATGGTCAACGCCGGCACCCCGAAAGCCGTGCCGTAAGGAGAACACCCCATGCGATTCCTGATCGTCCGCAAGGCGGACCATGACAGCGAGGCCGGGGTCCGCCCGCATCGCGAACTGCTCGAAGCGATGGCCGACTATGTCGACACGCTGGCCGCCGACGGTCGCTTTCTCGCCGGCGAGGGCCTGCGGCCCAGCCGCGAAGGCGTGCGCGTGCATTTCGGGCCGGGGCGCAAGGCCATCACGGTCGATGGTCCCTTCACCGAAGCGAAGGAGCTGGTGGCAGGCTTCAGCATCATCGACGTCGAATCGATGGAGGACGCCGTGGCCTGGGTGCGCGACTGGCCGGCGGAAGATGCCCATGGTCAGGCCGAGGTCGAGATCCGGCCGATCGGCTGCCCGGGTGGGCTGGGCGGCTTCGGCGACCCCGCTGAGGGTGAGTCGGACACGCCGCGCTACATGGTGATGCTCAAGGCCAACCCGCGCAGCGAGACCGACTGGAATCCGGGCCCGGATATTCTCGGGCGCATGGCCGAGGCCAACCGGCAGGGCCATGAGGCGGGATTCCTCATCGCCGGCCAGGGCCTGTCGTCGAGCAGGCATGCGAAGCGGGTGCGCTTCGGCCAGGGCAAGGCAGCCGTGTTCGACGGCCCCTTCGCCGAGATCAAGGAAATGGTGGCGGGCTTCTGGGTGCTCCGGGTGAACTCGCTGGACGATGTGATCGCCTGGACAGAAACCTATCCCTTCCCCGACGGCGACGACGCGCGGCTGGAAATCCGCGAACTGTACCGCATGAGGGATCTCATCCCCGTAGCCGGTTGATGCCGCGCCGCGGCTTGCCTCGCATGGCGACGGATGCTGTCATCCGTCGCCATGACGAACGACGCCGCACATCGCGCCATCGACGCGATCTGGAAGATCGAGTCGCCAAGGATCATCGCCACCCTCGCCCGCCTGGTCCGTGACGTCGGACTGGCCGAGGAACTGGCGCAGGATGCGCTCGTGATCGCGCTGGAGCGCTGGCCCACGGAAGGCGTACCCGGCAACCCTGGCGCGTGGCTGACGCAGACGGCACGCCATCGTGCCGTGGACCGCATCCGCCGCGAGCGCATGGCCGGCCGCAAGCTGGAAGCACTGGGCCAGGACATGGAGGGACTGCTCGAATCGAGCGATGACGCCCTGATCGAGGCGCTGGATGACGATATCGGCGACGACATGCTTCGGCTGATCTTCACGGCCTGCCATCCCGTGCTGTCGGAAGAATCGCGCGTGGCACTCACGCTACGCCTCGTGGGCGGCCTGTCCACCGACGAGATCGCCCGCGCCTTCCTCGTGCCGGAAGCCACCGTCGCGCAACGCATCGTGCGCGCGAAGCGCAGCCTCGCCGATCCGCAGGTGGCCTACGAGGTGCCGCGCGGCGAAGAGCGGATGGCGCGACTGGCGGCCGTACTGCGCGTGATCTACCTCGTTTTCAACGAAGGCTATGCCGCCACGGCCGGCAACGACTGGATGCGTCCGGCCCTGTGCGAGGACGCCCTGCGGCTCGGGCGCATGCTTGCCCAGCTGATGCCGCAGGAGCCGGAAGTCCATGGCCTCGTGGCACTGATGGAGATCCAGGCCTCGCGTACCGCTGCGCGACTGGATCGCCACGGTGCTCCCGTGCTGCTGCTCGATCAGGATCGCCGACGCTGGGATCGCCTGCTGATCGGCCGCGGGCTGGCCGCGCTGAAACGTGCCGAAAGGCTCGGTGGCCGCAACGGTGCGTATGCCTTGCAGGCGGCCATTGCGGCCTGTCATGCGAGAGCCATTCGCGCGGAAGATACCGATTGGCCCCGTATCGCCGCGCTCTACGCCGAACTGGTGGACGTGGTGCCATCGCCTGTCGTGGAGCTCAACCGCGCCGTGGCTGTCTCGATGGCCGACGGCCCGGCCGCAGGACTGGCCATCCTGGAGCCCCTGCTCGACGAGCCGGCCTTGCGCGGCTATCACCTGCTGCCCAGCGTGCAGGGCGACCTGCTCTACCGCCTCGGCCGCTTGCCCGAAGCCCGCGAAGCGTTTCTCCGTGCCGCCGCGATGACGCGGAACGAACGCGAGAAGAGCGTGCTGACCCAGCGGGCGAATAGCTGCCTGGAAGCCTGACGTGCTAGCCTGCATCGCAATTGCAATGCACAGGTGCCGCCATGAAAACCGCCACCATCCCCTCGATCCGGGTCGAACCTGCGTTCCGCGAACAGGCCGAAGACGTGCTGGTTGCCGGGGAGACCCTCTCCTCCTTCGTGGAAACCGCGCTGGCCGAAGCCATCGACCGGCGCCGCATGCAACGGGACTTCATCGCCCGCGGGCTCGCCTCACGCGATGACGCCGCGCGTACGGGCGTCTATCACGCCGCTGCGGACGTACATAAGGAGATCGCCGAACGCCTCGGCGGCCTGCCCAAGGGAAAGCGATGAGCTACGAGGTTCGCTACACGGAAACCGCGCGAACCGACCTGCTCCGCTTTATCGATTTTCTCGCAGAACACGATGCAGACGCTGCGTCGCGGGCGCTGGATACCATCATCCGCGCCACGTCGTTGCTCGAACGTTTTCCCTTCACCTGCCGCAAGGCCCAGCACGGCAATCCGTTTCTGCGCGAGCTCGTGGTGTCATTCGGCGCGAGTGGATACATAGCGCTGTTTGAAATTGAAGCCACTCACGTCACCATCCTCGCCATCCGTCACCAGCGCGAGGACGACTGGTTCGCCTAGTGCGTGACGTCGATGTTGACCTTGGTGCCATCGGGCACGTCCTGCAGCTGCTGCAGGATGGAGCCGGTGAGCTCGAAGTGCTCCAGGGCGGATACGGGATTGAGGTTTTCCACCGAGTATTCGCCTTCCGCAAAAATCGGCAGCGTGACATAGGTGTAACACTCGCCCTCGGCGCAGGGCTTGCCGGCTTCGATCAGCGCCTCGACCAGCGGCGGAAGCAGCCATTCCTCGGCCACTTCCTCGCGCAGCAGCGCGTTGAACTGCTCGACGTCGTCAGCCACCTGCTCCACTTCGGCCGTGCCGGTGTTGAGCCAGTACACGCCGCCTTCGTCCGCCTCGTAGAACATGTCGCCCAACGCGGTGAACAGGAGCGGGGTGAAGGCATCGCCAATGCGCCAGCGCCAGGATTCGGCAAGCGCGTCGATGGCCGCCTTGTCCGGCGTGCAGGTGAGATCGTTCCAGGAAAGGGACATACGGGGGAAGGGATACGTGCGGGGATGGCCTAGTTTACTCCCATCCCGGACGACGGGGCATCGGCGGCGCGCTGCACCGCCCTGACGAACTCCGACCGCGCCCGGGCCTGGGCGTCATTGGTGGCCACGGGCCATGCGGCAAGCTGCACGATCACCAGGTGGCGCGTCGGGTCCACGTGCAGCAACTGCCCGAAAATACCGATGCCTGCGAACGAACCGTCGTCCCAGGTCCACCACTGGTAGCCATAACCGCGGCCGGGCACGCCGATATCCGCATGTTTATGGGTCGCATCGGCGATCCAGCCGTCCGCCAGTACCGGCTTGCCGGCGGCCACGCCACCATCGAGCAGGAACTGCCCCAGCCGGGCATAGTCGGCCAGCGTGGCGGATACACCCGAGCCACCGGCCTCGGTGCCATCCACCTCGTCCTTCAGCCAGATCGCGTCCGTGCCCATGCCGTAGGGCTTCCAGATCGTTTCCGACAGGTACGCCGCCAGCGTCTTGCCCGTGGCTCGCTCGACGAGGATGCCGATGAGATCGGTCTCGCCTGTCTTGTAGACCCAGCGCTCGCCCGGCGGGAATTCGCGGGGAAGCTTCGCCATGTAGGTGACCAGCAGCGGCACGCCCTTCTGGCGCTCGCCTTCGTACATGCGTGCCACATCGGAATGGGGATCGACGTAGTCTTCGTTCCACCGCACGCCCGAGGTCATCGTCAGCAACTGGCGCACGGTGACGTCGCGATACGCACCGGCATCCAGCTCCGGAATGTAACGCGTGATTTTGTCGTCGAGGCTGTGGATATAGCCGTCGCGCAATGCGGCGCCCACGAGGGTGGACGTGAACGATTTCGCCACCGAGAACGATGTCCAGCGCGTCGCCGCCGTGGCGCCGAGCCCATAGCGCTCTAGACGGATCTTTCCATCCTGAAGCACCATGACGCCGGCGACATGGTGCTCGCGCATGTAATCGTCGAGTGTCCCGCCATCGTCGAAACGAGGAAGCAGGGGCTCGCCTGTGGCGAGCGGATGCGGCGTGCCATGTCGCACCGTATTGCTTGCGTAATGCGTTTCCATCGCACGGAACGCCGCTTCGCGCTGCGGCTCGTTCCAGAACAGCACATCGGTGCGCCGCGCATGCGACGTGGCGCAGGCGGCAAGGAGCAACAGGCCCGGCACAAGCAGGAGACGCACGTAGCGAATCATGCGCGCGACACCACGCGCGGCTTCAGCACACGACGCCTCAGCTCGAAGATGCCCACGGCCACCGACGACAGCAGCGCAGGGCCCAGGCCATAGATGACCCGGTAGGCCAGCAGCGCCGCGAGTACCTGCGCGCGCTGCTCCTGCGGATATGCCGCCAGCGTCAGCGCCTCGAAAGCACCGATGCCGCCGGGGGTGTTGCTGATGATGCCCGCGATGATCGCGCCCACGTAGATCGGTGCGAAGTCGAGGAAATCGCCTGCGATTTCCGGTGGCATGAGGAAATACATCGCCAGCGTGGCGCCGGTCATCTCGATCACGCCCAGCACGATCTGCGCGGCAGCCGACCGCGCCGACGGCACCGGCATGGAGAATTTCCAGATCTTCAGCTCGTCATGCCTGCCCGCCAGCCAGCGCAGCAACAATACGAACAACACCACCAGTACGACGCCGGGCCAGCGACCCCAGCCATAGGCAATGTCCGGCTCCAGCATGAGCGCGATGCAGATCACCGCGGCAAAACCCATCGACACGGAGAAACCCACCAGACCCACCACGCGCGCCACATCGGGCGCACTCACGCCCTGCGTGGACAGCATGCGGTAACGCAGCGCCGTGCCCGTAATGGCGTGGAAGCCGAGCGCATTGCAGATGGCATGCGTGGTCACGCCGGAGAAGATTTTCATCTTCATCGGCACCTTGCCCGGCACCACGGTTTCCACCGCGAACACGTCGTAGGCCGTGAGGCAGCCCCAGCTCACCAGCGTGGCGAGGATGGAGCCCACCACATGCCAGTGCGGAATGCGGTCGATGGCGTCGCGCACGTCGTGCCAGGCCATCCGTGCGATATAGCGGTGCAGCAGGAAGACCGCCATGCCCACGATCACCAGGGTGACGGCGTACTTCGCCACGCGGCTGGCCAGCTGCCTGCCGGTGGGTTTGTGGTCCGTTAGGGTCACCGCATCACTCGTGGCGCAATCGAAGGGCGGCATGATCCCCCTTGGCTCCGCCGATCTCAAGTCACGCCGCCACACGGCCGTCGCGGATCTCGATGGTGTGACCGTCCAGCGCCGCCACATCGGCCGGATCGTGGGTGATTACGAGCAGCTGAAGGTCGAGACGCCCCTGGAGTTCGCGCAATTCCTCGCGCATGCGGCCACGCAGCGCCGGATCGAGCGCGGAGAACGGCTCATCGAGCAACACGATGCGCGGCTCGGCAGCCAGGGCACGGGCCAGCGCCGTGCGCTGGCGCTGGCCTCCGGACAGCTGCGCCGGATGGTGGCCAGCGACCTGCCCCAGTTCGAAAAGCTCCAGCCAGCGCTCCACGCGCGGATCACGCCTGCGCCGCGACGGATTGATCCAGCCCGGCGACAGCCCGAAGCCGATGTTCTGCGCCACCGTCAGGTGCGGAAACAGCGCGTAATCCTGGAAGACATAGCCTGTCCCGCGATCCCGCGCCGGCAGGTTCGTGCGCTCGTCGAACAGGGTGCGTCCGTCAATGCGCACATGACCCGCATCGGGCGTCAACAGGCCCGCGATGGCATGCAACGTCAGGCTCTTGCCCGCACCGGAAGGCCCGTACAGCACGATACGGCGCTGCGAAGACGCAAACGCCACATCCAGGTCAAAGCGACGATCGCCCTCGCCCACCGTCATGCGGATGGCAACATCCACGCTCATGCGCTGGCCCTCGGCGCATGTTTCGGCGCCAGCCAGCCGGCCAGCAGCAGGGCCGCCACGCAGGTGACCGAGGTCACCGCCACCATGACCCCGGCGCCGGCGTCGTCACCGGCCTGTACCGCGGCGTAGATGGCTACCGACAAGGTCTGCGTCCGCCCTGGAAGGTTGCCTGCGATCATCAGCGTGGCACCGAACTCGCCCATGGCCCGCGCGAACGCCAGCAAGGCACCCGCCACGATGCCGCGCGATGCCAGCGGCAGCGAAACCCGAAAAAATACCGCCATCTCCCGCAGCCCCAGCACCCGCGCTGCACTCTCCATCTGCGGGTCCACCGCCTCGAAAGCCGTTCGCGCTGCCTTCTGCACCAGCGGAAACGCCACCAGCGCCGAGGCGATCACCGCGCCCTGCCAGGTAAAGACCAGCTGGATACCGATCCGGTCGAGCCATTCGCCCAGCACACCGCGCCGCCCGAACAGCACGAGCAGGTAATAACCGAGCACCGTCGGCGGGAGCACGAGCGGCAGGGTCAGAATGGAATCGACCAGCTCGCGCGCCGGCGAACGCCAGCGCGACAGGCCCCACGCCACCGCGACACCCAGCACCACGTCGATCGCGGTGGCCCAGGCGGCAACCTTCAGTGACAGCGCCAGTGGAATCCAGAGCCCGTACACGCGTCGCTCAGGGCGCGCCGAAGCCGTAGCGGGCAAGAATGCCCTGCCCTTCGGCCGACAACACGAAATCGCGGAAGGCGCGCGCCTCATCTGCTTGTTTCGATCCAGCCACCGAGGCGATGGGATAACGCACGGGCACCGGCGTGGGCACGGTCGCCACGACACGCACCCTGCCCTTCGCAACGGCCGCATCGGTGGCAAACACGAAGCCCGCATCCACTTCGCTCCGCGCGACGTAATCCAGGCTCTGTCGCACGTTCTGCGCCAGCACGCCCTTGGCCGACACGACACCCCACAGCTTTGCCGCCTCAAGCGCCGCCTTCGTATAGCGTCCTACCGGCACCGATGCCGGATCGCCGTAAGCCACACGCTTCACCGCTGGCGTGGCCAGATCAGCCGGCGCGGTAATGGCCTGCCCCGTACCCATGGGAACGATCAGCACCAGGGTGTTGCTGGCGAAATCGCGGCGCGACGTGGCATCGACCACCTTGCCGGCCACGGCCTTGTCCATCGCTGCCTCATCGGCGGACGCGAACACATCCACGGGCGCGCCCTGCTCGACCTGGCGCAGCAGCACGTCCGACGCCGCGAAGTTGAAGACCACATGCGTGCCTGGGCGAGTCTTTTCATACGCCACGCCCACGGCCCGGAAGCCATCGGTGAGGCTGGCGGCGGCCGAGACGACGAGGTCGGCGGCAACCACTGGACCGCAGGCGAGGCAAAAAGCCACGAGGCCGAAGATGCGGAGACGATGGCGGAAGGCGGTCGATGTCATGGGCAGGACTATAGCCATGGAATGCGACCGGGAAGAAGGGGCTCCCCCGAAAGACTGCGAAAGGCCAGATACCCACACCCCATATGACAACTATAAGATGCCATATTGATAGAAATGTAGGCCAAACCCATCATTAAACGTAATATATACGCCAAATTATCCGAAAACAGTAATTTCTGACGAATCATCATTATAATCACGTATGGATTGCCATTCGATTTCGCCGGTGGCCCGTCCAGATCGGCGGCACGCCCCTCCGGCGCCGCGCATGGAACAAGGAGCCCCACCGTTGAAAACCTGGCACTGCATGATTACGGCTGCACTCGCACTCCACTTCGCAAGCGCGACCGCCGAAGCCACCACCGTCAAGAAAGTCGATTTTCACCGCGCCGACGGCGTGGCATGCCACGCCTCGCTCACCATCGACAAACCCACATGGCCGGCCAGCATCTGGGGCGCGGAAGGCGTAGCGCCCGAAACGCTCGCCTCGGCACTCCACATCCGCTGCAAGGATGGCGCGGTCAAGGTGCCGGCAAAAGCATTCGCCGACCTCGGCAATCCGCTATGGATAGCCGTCGAGCTGGCCGAGCGCGGCTACGACGTCGTGATCAACGGCGCCCAGGGCCCACTGGCCTATGTAGCTCGATTGCACGTGGAAAACCGCGTCGTCGTAGCACGCGACGTGGCCTCCACCATGCTCCCCGGCGTAGCCGAACACGCCAGCTACCGCGAAGAAGAAACCTGACCCACCCTTGTAGGAGCGCGCCTTGCGCGCGACCGGTGGGAATCGAAACGATGATGGTGTTCGCGATGACCGGTCGCGCGCAGGCGCGCTCCTACACAAGCGGGCTAGTGGTTTTTTTGTTCGGCGGCCAGTTTTTCGTCGAGGCGTTTGGCGCCGGCCTGGGCGTAGGTCTTGCAGGTTTCGCCTTCGCCTTGTTCGGGGTGGGGCGTCAGCAGGATCTCGCAAGGCAGGGCGGCAACGCGCTCGAAGGTTTTACGATAGGCCGCTACGAATGCCGGGTGGGCGCTGTAGCGATAGTTGTCCGACGAGAAAGCAAACAAGCTATCGACGTAGGCAATGTCTTTGCACGTGCCGCCTTCGCAGGAGCGCCATGTCCATGCCGTGCCACCCGGCGTATGGCCCGGCGTGATGTGGGCGGTGAGTTTCAACGAGCCCATGGTGACCACGCTGCCATCCACGATATCGCCGCGTGCTTTCACCGGCGTATACGCAGACGCCTCGCCAAACTGCGGGTCGTCCGGATCCCGGCCGCCGAGCATCATCGCCCTTGCGCTTGCCGCCGTGACGCGTACCGGCGCGCCCGTGTCCTTCGCCAGTTTCGCGAGACCACCCGCGTGATCGAAATGGGCATGCGAGTTCAGGATGACGCGAATGTCTTCCACCTTGAAACCCAGCTTGCGGATGTTTCCCTCTACCTGCGCGGCAATGGTGTCGTTCATCGGCGCGTCGATCAGCACATGCCCCTGCGGCGACGTCACGAGAATGGCTGACAAGCCCTTGGTGCCGACATAGTACGTATTACCGAAGACAACGTGCGGCGCGACCGGCTCGCTCCACGCAGCATGGTCATCGGCAAGAGCGGGCAGGGCGGCACAGGCCGCGAGAGCAAGAAGGATACGGCGCATTCAGGTGTTCCCCATGGACGAAAGTCGACAGGAGGATACGGCTACCAGGGAGGAATGAACGAGCCTGACTTATGGCCTGTCGCGGGCAGCGCGTCAGCGACGACGCTTGCGGGCCCGCCAGAACAGGAAACCTGTCACCAGCAGGAACATCGGCAGCAACCCGCCAACGCAGGCCACGACACGCCAGAGCATCCCGCCCACGGCGGCGGAGTGGATGGGGAACAGGGTGTTGGCGAGGCGACCGCCCGGGCCAAGCTGGGTCGCATCTTCGCCCCCCAGCACCTGGGCGGTGACGGGATCGAGCCAGACGGTGCTGCGGCCGATCGGGTTCCATTCGCCCTGGCGGCGGATGCGCATCACCAGTGTGCCGTTGTCTTTCGTTGGCAGGGTGAGGCGGGTGAGGGCGGCGTCGGGGGCGACGGCCTGTGCGGCGACGAGGATCGCCGGCCAGTCGATATGCGACGCGGCGGGACGCTTCGGCGGCTTGGGGCGGGCCGGTTCATGGAAGGCCGCCGCCAGCCCGTCACGCACGGCGCCGCGGTACGCCATGGTGGCGCCGGTGCCGAGGGAGACGATGAGCAGGGGCAGGGCAACCACGCCGACGAAACGATGGAAGCTGGCCCAGCGCAGTATCGGAGGCTGCGTGTGCGGCTTCAGGTGGCGCAGGGCGCGCTGGCGGCCCGGCCAGTACAGCCATACGCCGGAGAACAGCATGAACAGGCCGGTGATCGAGACGATGCCCAGTACGGTTTCACCGATGTCGCCGGTCAGTAGCTTGGTATGCCATTCCTTGAGCAGCAGCAGGATGTCGCGCGCCTGCACGCGGTGGAACAGAAGCTCGCCCGAGGTGGGATCGAAATAGTAGTGATCGCCATTGCGGGCCTGACCATCCCATACCGGCAGTTCTGCGTCTGGAGCGGCCACCGTGCGGAGCTGCCTGCCTTCAGTCGATTGCAAAAGACTGTCCAGCGCACGCCCCTGTGTTGCCAGATCGGGTAGCTGGCGCGACGTCAGCTCGGAATGTGCCGCTTCGAATAGCGGGTCTTCGAAGAGCAGCACGCTGCCCGACAAGGTCACCAGCGCCAGCAACAGGCCGAGCGTGAGACCCAGCCACAGGTGCAGGGTCTTCAGGGCGGCACGGAAGCGGCGTGGTGTCGGGCTCATCAGAAGTCCACGGAGGCCTGTACGAAGTAGGTGCGCGGCTGGCCGACATAGATGCCGTCGTTGTTGTCGGTCGAACGCGTAAAGTAGCGCTTGTCGGTGAAGTTCTTCACGCCGGCACCGATGCGCAGGTTCGAGTACGACGGACCGAAGGCATATTCGGCTCGGGCGTTCCAGGTCGTCCAGCCCGGGATGTCGCCCAGGTCGCCATCCGGCGTCGGCACCCGCTGGTACACGCTGGGGCGGGTGGGATCGAAGCTCGGCGCACCCGGCGAATGCTGTTTCGACTGGGCGAAGGCGTCGAGGTTGAAGGTCCACTGCGAGATGCCGTAGCGCAGGCCCAGGTTCGCGGTGCGACGCGAGTAGAAGGGGATATCCAGCCCGGCGAACGATCCATGACGGTAGAACGCATGGGTATAGGTTGCCGTGCCCCACAGCGAAAGGCCGTTCAACGCATCGCTGAACGCGCCCAGGTCCACGTGCGCGGCGGATTCGATGCCCTTGTGCGTGGTAGCGCCGAGCGAGGTCCAGCCGTCGTGCGAATCGGGCTGGTTCGGCAGCTTGCCCACCAGCTGCAACTCGTGGTCGAAGTTGATGCGGAACAGCGACACTTCGCCACCCCAGGCCTTGTCGTCGTAGCGCGTGCCGATTTCATAGGTGCGCGCGGTTTCCGGCTTCAGGCCCGAGGCGAACTGGTTCGTGGAATCCTTCTGGCCGATCTGGAAATACTGCAGCGAGCCGAACGAGGTTTCGGCGTTGGCATAGAGCTTCAGTGCATCGCTCAGGTGATAGATGACATTGAGCGACGGCAGCGACTTGGAGTATTCCTCGCGGCGCGTCGTCGGTCCCTTCACGATCACCGTACTGCTGGGATGCGCTTCCCACTGGCTGTGGATGCGCTCGAAACGGATGCCCGGCGTGATCGTCCAGTTGCCTGCGTTGATGGTGTCGTCGACGTAGAGCGAATGCGCCTCGTTGGCACCGGTGTTGTTGCCCGAAAGCACGTACGGGCCATTGTACGGATTGCTGTCGAACGGCGTGTACCACAGCGGCGAGTTGTACTTGTTGTTGCGATAGGTCTGCTCGTGCATCGCTTCGCTGGTGTAGCGATAGCCCACGCCGATCTCGTGCGTCACCTGGCCCCAGTCGAACAGCTGCGAATAGCGCGGCTCGATGGCGAAGGTGTGGTAGTTGCGCGGATACGCGTTCAGCTGGTGCGAGTAGGTGCCGTTCGGATTCTGGTTGATCGTCTCGATGTGGCTGCCGCGGAAGCTGTCGGTGTAATAGGTCTGCACCTCGAAGCTGCGACGATCGTCCACATGGCTGTACTTCATCACGTAGTCGGTGCGACGACCGTGGAAATCGTCGTACGGACGGCGCGACTGGAACGGATCGGCGTCGTAGTCGGCCTGGGTGAGGCCGCCGGGCATGCCGGCCTGGCCGTCGTAGTGATGAATGCTGGCGCTCAGCGTGTCTTCGGACGTGATGGCGTATTTCGCCTTCAGCATCACATCGTCGATGCTTTCGTTGTCTTCGCGCTCGCGGAAACCCGGGCCATGCACGCCGTTGTAGAGCAGGGCCACGCCAAGGCCATTCTGCGTGGTGCCGCCCAGGAACAGGTTGCTGTTGGTGCGGATGCCGCCCTTGTCGCTGCCCTGGAACTGCACGCCCGCGCTGCCGCCGAAGGTCTCGGGAATGTCACGGGTAACGAAGTTGATGATGCCGCCGACGTTCTGCGGCCCGTAGCGCACGGAACCACCACCGCGCACGACGTCCACGGCCTGGAGGTTGCCCAGGCCCACGGGCGCCATGGACACCTGCGGCTGGCCATAGGGCGCTACGGCGATGGGCACGCCGTCGAGCAGGATGGTGGAGCGGGGCGACAGGCGCGAGGTGAGGCCGCGCACACCCACGTTCAGCGATACGTCGCTGCCGCCCGTGCCGTTGCTTTCCTGCACCTGCACGCCGGGGATGCGACGCAGCGCATCGCGCAGGTTGATTGCACCGGCCTCGCGCAGCTCTTCGCGACGCACGACGGTGCGTGCACCCGGATGGTTCTGCACCGTGTTGTTGGCGGCTTCACCCAGCCAGTCGCCCACCACCTTGACACCCTCCAGCTCGGCCGGCGGCGGATTCGGGACGTCCTCGGCGAAGACGGACGACACGGAAAGGACGCCGGCAACAGCGACGGCGAGCAGGGTGGGGCGAAGCGACATTCAGGCGGCCTGGCGTAAAGCGAAAGGCCGCCATCGTAAGTGCGAATGATTATCAGATCAAATACATCATTCTTGAAGCCGCAAGGATGTCAGGTCGGCCAGGCGTTGTGAAGGATGCACTGGCAGAAATCCGTGCGGTGGAAATGCGGCTCCTTGTACGCCATGACATCGGCCTTGACGTTGCCGAAGGTGGTGTCGGGTTTGCTGCGCACGCCGTCGTAAAAGGCGTTGATGATGCCCTGCTTGAAGGCCGGGCCGCGCGGATGGGCCACGGCCACGGCCTCGCGGTCGGCCGTGCTCACGGTGCTGAATCCCAGTCCCAGCACATCCATTTCGACGCCCGCCGTGACCAGGGCGATCTCAGGCTTCATGTGGACGGGAATGCCCGGGGTGGTATGCAGCGCGATGGATGCCCAGACCACGTCGATGTCGCCCTGGGCGATGCCCCGCGTCTTGAGGAAATCCCGGGCTGCGTTGGCGCCATCCACCTCGAAACGCTCGGTGGCGCTGGCGTAGTCCGGCATCAGGCCCATGTCGTGGAACATGGCCCCCGCGTAGAGCAATTCGGGGTCGTAGCCCAGGTTCTTCGCGTTGCCGCTCAGTGCACCGAAGAGGAATACACGGCGGGAATGGTGGTAGAGCAGGTCGGTTTCGGTGTCGCGGACGAGCTGGGTGATGTCGCGCGCGAGGGTGCTGTCGGGAATGGCGATGCCGGCGATGACGGTCATGGCGGGAAATCCATCGAAGGGAAAGGAGCACCATTCCACCGCGAGGCATGCCCGTCATGATTTGACGCGATATGGCAAATACTGCCATCTTGCGCAGCATGCAGACACCGCTACCCATCGTCATCCTCGCCCCGCCGGGGGTCCAGATGCTGGACGTCACCGGGCCGGCCGATGTCTTCGCCGAGGCCAACCGGCAGACGGGGCGCGAGGTCTATCGCGTCGTCACCGTGGGCACGGCGCCGCTGGCCGTGGCCTCGTCGTCGGGCATCCGGTTTCTGCCCGACCGCAGCGTGCTGGAGGACATGGAGCGGCTGGATACGCTGCTGGTGGCCGGTTCGCCCGATCTGCCCCATGCGGCGACCGAGACGCATGTGATCGACTGGATGAGCCGGCATGCGGCCAGGGCACGCCGCCACGGTTCGATTTGCAGCGGTGCCCTGCTGTTCGCCCGCACGGGCCTGCTCGATGGCCGTCGGGTGACCACGCACTGGAAGGTGGCCGACCTGCTCGCCCAGCGCTATCCCTCGCTCCAGGTAGAAGCCGATGCCTTCGTGGTCCGCGACGGCGCCGTCTGCACGGCGGCGGGTGTCACGGCGGGCATGGATCTCGCCATCGCCCTGGTGGAGGAAGACCTCGGCAAGGAAGTGGCCATGGCCGTCGCGGCAGAGCTGGTGGTGTTCTACCGGCGGCCGGGCGGGCAGATGCAGTTCAGCCGCCACGGCGAGGCTGCGCCAGCCGGACGGGGGGCGTTACAGGAGTTGCAGCGCTACGTGGCGGCGCATCCGGGGGAGGATCATTCCGTGGGTGCGATGGCGGCGCGGGTGGGCATGAGTCCCCGGCATTTTGCCCGGGTGTTCGGGCATGAGACGGGGATGACGCCGGCGGACTTCGTGGAGGCGATGCGCGTGGAAGCGGCGCGGCGCTGGCTGGAGGAAGGTCATGAGACGCCCAAGCGGGTGGCGGCACGGTGTGGGTATGCCGACGTCAACGGGCTGCGGCGGGCGTTTGTGCGCCGGCTGGGGGTGACGCCGGCGGAGTATCGGAAGCGGCATGCGTTTGCGCGGTGACCTGTCGCGCGCGAGGCGCGCTCCTACAGGGGCGTGGTCACGCGGAGCGGGCGTCAGGTAGGGCACGGTAGGATGTCGCCGGGCGTTGAATGCGGGGACGTCAGATGTCGATGATGCCGCGGCGCAGGGCGATGGCTACTGCGTGGGTGCGGTCGTTGGCCTGGAGCTTGGCGAGGATGCTTTTCATGTGCGCCTTGACCGTCTCCTCGGCGATGCCGAGTGCACCGGCCACGTCACGATTGGCCTCGCCCATGGCCACACGCCGTAGCACCTGGGTCTCGCGCGGGGTCAGTTCGTCGTCGGCCGCGTATTCCGCCATCTCGTTGGCGATCTCTTCGGGCACGCGCCGCTTGCCTTCCATGATCTGGTGGATGGTGGCCAGCATGTCCTTGCGCAGCTCGCTCTTGAGCAGGTAACCCTGCGCACCCGCACGAAACGCCTTCATCGCCTGCACGTCGCCGCGATAGGTGGTGAGCACGAGGATGCGGGCATCCGGGAATTCCGCGCGGATCTTCTCGATGGCGGCGATGCCGCCCATGCCCGGCATCTGCAGGTCCATGAGGGTGAGATCGGGGCGCACCTGGCGATAACGCTCGATCGCTTCTTCGCCCGTGCTGGCCTCCGCGACCAGTTCGAGGCCGGGCTGCCCCTCGATCACCGCGGCGATGCCTTCTCGCAGCAGGGGGTGATCGTCGACGGTCATGATACGGATGGACGCCATGGAGCCTTGGCCAGAAAGTGGGTACCCCGAGTATCGCGCAAAGGGGAGACGCGCAAATATATGGTGGTCTACATTCCATGACACGCCGTGCACCCGGCAATTGCGACTCTGCGCACAATGAGCAGATCCCGAAGCACGAAAACCCAAGACACGCCGGTAATGGGCAGGATTCGCTGTGGCATCGGTGGCTGGGTATATGCACCGTGGCGTGGAACCTTCTACCCCGAGGGCCTGGTGCAACGGCGTGAGCTCGAATACGCCAGTCGCGCGCTGAGAACCCTTGAAATCAACGGCACTTACTACCGTTCGCCCGATGCGCCAACGTGGCGCAGCTGGGCCGGGCAGACGCCCGATGGATTCGTGTTCTCGGTCAAGGCACCACGGACGATCATGCAGTCACGCGCACTGGCCTCCACGGGCGAGCGCGTGAAGCGTTTCGTGGAGAGCGCCGCCGGGCTGGGTGATCGCCTCGGACCGATCCTCTGGCAACTGCTGCCCACGCGACGGTTCGATCCGGACGACATCGCGGCGTTCCTCGACCTTTTGCCGGAAACGCATTCGGGCCTGCCACTGCGCCATGCCATCGAGGTGCGCCACGAGAGCTTTCTCGACCCGCGCTGGTGCGAACTGGCCCGGGGCCGGGGCATCGCCACGGTCTTCACGGACTCCACCGAGCACCCGTCCATGGCCGATCTGACCGGCCCTTTCGTCTATGCCCGGCTGATGCGCAGCCAGGCCGGGGAGACCTCCGGCTACCCGGGAAAGGCGCTCGACCACTGGGCCCGGCGCGCTGGTGAATGGGCCGCCGGGGGCGATCCTGCCGACCTGCCCCATGTAGAAGGCCCCTCCACCACGATGGTGTCGCGCGACGTCTTCGTGTATTTCATCTCGGCGGCGAAGGAACGCAATCCTGCCGCCGCGGTCGCATTGGACACACGTGTCCATCGCGACGCCTGATTTGTTCCCCTTACGGAAGCCCCATGGATCGTCTTATCCAGAACACCCTGATCGACCTTTTCGCCGAGCACCAGATCGGCCTCGAACCTGATGAAGACTGGCTGCTCACCGAGGGCGACGACTTCCCCGCCTTGCGCGGCATATGGCACGAGGGCAAGGACGGCGGCATGGGGCGGCTCGACCTCGATATCGTGCTCGACGAGGAGCGCACCATCGAGGAAAGCTTCGGAGGCATGGGCGGCGGCAAGGCCGGCTGCCGTGATGCACTGGATAGTTTCGCCCGTAACGATCTCTACGTCGTGCTGGCCGCGTGCTGGCACACGGTGGATCGCGACCGGCTTGCCGTGCGTGAGCTGACTGCCGGTACGCATCGTTTCACCGTGTACGTCGGCGATTTCGCGCTGCGCGGCAACGAGGGTGCGGAGCTGGAGATTCCCGAGGATGTGCTGTCGGCACTGGAAGCGGCCATCGCCACGGCACCGCTGACGAACGACGTGCACTGGATCCGCGTGTTCTACGGCAACGTGGGCGACGGCAAGACGCAGGTCGAAGTGCTGCTCGACAACGAGCCCTGGGCCGCTGGCCACAAGGCCATTGCCTCGGCCGAATGGCCGCAGCGCCCGCACTTCTACAGCCTGCGCAACCTCATCGCCCTGGTGCCCCTCAACTGAATTGTAGGAGCGCGCCTTGCGCGCGACCGGACGTGCCATCGCGTATCCCGGTCGCGCGCAAGGCGCGCTCCTACAGGGCCCGGTATGGCATCGCTTGGCCCGGTCGCGCGCGAGGCGCGCTCCTACATGGCGGGTTGAATCAACCGATGGATGCGCCGCCATCCACGATGATCGTCGAGCCCGTGGTAAACGGCGTGGCCGCCGCGTACAGCACCGCGCGCGCCACATCCTCCGGCTCACCCACACGCTTGGCCGGCACCTTGCCAGCTACCGAGGCGAACATCGCCTCGCGCTTGTCGTCGTCCATGCCATCCCATAGCGGGGTACGAATGGTGCCGGGCGATACGGCGTTCACGCGTACCGGCGAGAACTCCAGCGCCATGCCACGCACAAGCCCTTCCAGCGCCGCATTGATCGCCCCCTGCAACACGGCACCCCCGCTGGGCCGCGTGGCGAGGTAACCACTCACGAGCGTGAGCGAACCGCCATCGTGGATGCGCACGGCGCGGGCCACGCGATACGCGCCCCAGAACTTGCTCTCCATCGCCTTGTAGGCGTCATCGAGCGACAGCTGGCGCACGGGGCCGGAAGGCGTCTTCGCTGCCGATACCACCACGTGGTGCCAGGCGTGCGTCGAAAGCAGGGCTTCGACGGCCAGTGCATCCGCCGTATCGAGCACGACCGCGCGGGCGTCGTGGCCGATGTCCTTCACGGCGGCATCGAGCCTGCCCGGCGAGCGCGAGGCGATGGTGACGCGGGCACCTGCTTCGGCGAAAGCCCGGGCGGTGGCCAGGCCGATACCCGAGCTGCCGCCGACGACGAGAACGTCCTGGCTGGAAAACGAGAACATGCAAGCACCTCACTGTCGGAATGGAATACCCGGCACTATGATCCTTGCGACATTGCCAACAAACCGTCGTCAGACGAATGCACTCTTTCCCGGGCCTTGAGAATGCTCGATAACCTCCTGGAACTGACCGTCTTCGCCCGCATCGCCTCCACGGGCAGCCTTTCAGCCGCCGCGCGCGATCTGGACCTGTCGCTGGCCGTGGTGAGCAAGCGACTGTCCGCCCTTGAGGCGCGGCTGGGCGTGCGTCTTATCCAGCGCACCACGCGTCGGTTATCGCTCACCGACGAAGGGCACAGCTTCCATGCGCGTTGCGTGCGCATCCTCGCCGAAGTGCAGGAGGCGGAAGCGGCGCTGTCGAACAGTCGGGATGAGGTGACCGGCGTGCTGCGGATCACGGCCACGCGAGGTTTCGGGCGACGCTGGATCGCACCGCTGGCGGTCGCGTTCCGCGAACAGCATCCCAGGGTGAGCGTGCACCTGGATCTCAACGATGCGCTGGTGAACATCGTGGATGAAGGCCTGGATGTGGCCATCCGCTTTGGCATGCTTTCGGATTCCTCGCTGATCGCACGGCCGCTGGCGCCGAATTTCCGCGTGCTGTGCGCGGCGCCTTCCTACCTGGCGCGCAAGGGCATGCCGAAAACACCAGCCGATCTTGTTACGCATGATTGCATCGTGTTCGGACCAGGGCCCGGAAAGGAATGGACGTTTCATCGCGATGGAGAATCCGTGGCGGTGAAAGTCACGGCCGCCTTTCACACCAATGATGGCGAGGCCGCGCATACCCTGGCGGTGGCCGGTGGCGGCATCGTGCAGAAGTCGGTATGGGATATCGGCGACGACCTGGGCACGGGGCGGCTCGTGCGCATCCTGCCCGAATTCACCGTGCCTGCCGCGCCGTTGCAGGCGGTGTATGCGAACGCGCAGCATCTGGCGCCGAGGGTGCGGCGATTCGTGGATTTTTGTTCGGAGCGGTTGCGCGAGGCGTGGCGTTGGGGGGAGTGATGTGGGGCATTGGCATTCTGTGGTCGCGCGCGAGGCGCGCTCCGGTATCCATCGCTACGCTTTCGCCCTGACGGTCGCGCGCAGGCGCGCTCCTACACCGCGGCTTGTGTAGGAGCGCGCCTGCGCGCGACCGGACCGGAGCGAAAGGCGTATTGCCTTGGCCGGGGTGGATCAACATTGCAAGAACGCACCGTGCGCGCAACCGCGGCCAGGCCGCGATCAATCCGAATCGCGATACGCCGGCCAGTCCTCCGGCCGCATGATCTCGAACAAGCCCTCCCGCCGCGTGCGACGCGCCAGGCGAAGCACCTCCGCATCGCGCGAAAACAGGACCGACGCACCCGACGCCGCCGCGATATCCAGGAACTTCTGGTCATCCTTGTCGCGACATCTCGGCGGCCGGTTCACGGCAGACATATCGGGAAGCACCTGCAACAGCGCATCGAAGCGCGAGGCAGCCACCTCGCGCTTCGCATCGTCGAGCTTCAGTGTCGGATACGACAGCACGGCCAGCCATTCCTCGCGGCATTCCGCATGCGTCACCGCCTCGACTTCACCGCTTTCGATCGCCGCAAGCAGCGGTGCTGCACGCGGATCCCCGAAAACAAACGCATCCAGGCAGACGTTGGTATCGAGGACAACCCGTGCCGGCATCAGGCCACCGCACCTGCAAG
Source organism: Luteibacter anthropi (assembly GCF_023699965.1). Taxonomy (NCBI): domain Bacteria; kingdom Pseudomonadati; phylum Pseudomonadota; class Gammaproteobacteria; order Lysobacterales; family Rhodanobacteraceae; genus Luteibacter; species Luteibacter anthropi. The sequence continues at coordinate 1,677,716 of NZ_CP077072.1, read as the reverse complement.
CCGTTCGCGCTGCGCGGCCACGATGTCGTACGAGCGCTTGCGTGCCGCATGATCGAACACCTGCGCGGTGATGATGAGCTCATCGGCCTGCGTGCGTTCGATGAATTCCGCAAGCCCGTCACGCACGGTATCGGGCGAACCGACGATGGCGCACGACAAGGCGTGATCCACCTGCGCCTTCTCCATCGGAGTCCACACCCCTTCCATGCTGTGCACCGGCGGCGGCAGCTGGCCTGGCACGCCACGACGCAGGTTCCAGAACGCCTGCTGCTGCGAGGTGAACAGGCGGCGTGCTTCCTCGTCGGTATCGGCAGCCACGACGTTGATACCAAGCATCGCGTACGGCTTCTGCAACACGTCCGACGGACGGAACATCGTGCGATACACGTGCAGCGCCTGCATCATCAGATCGGGCGCAAAATGCGAGGCGAAGGCGAAGGGCAGGCCGAGCTGCGCTGCAAGCTGCGCGCTGAACAGGCTTGAGCCGAGCAGCCACAGCGGCACGTTCGTATCCACGCCGGGCACGGCACGCACGGTCTGGCCCGGTTGCAACGGTCCGAGATAGCGCTGCAATTCGAGCACGTCATCCGGGAAACGATCGTCGCTCGGCCCCATCGCACGACGCAAGGCACGCGCCGTGCCCTGGTCGGTGCCGGGCGCACGCCCGAGGCCCAGATCGATACGGCCCGGATAGAGCGAGGCGAGAGTACCGAACTGTTCGGCAATCACCAGCGGCGCGTGATTGGGCAGCATGATGCCGCCGGAGCCTACGCGGATGGTCTTCGTCGCCTCGGCTACGTAGCCGATCACCACGGCGGTCGCGGCGCTCGCGATGCCGGTCATGTTGTGGTGTTCCGCCAGCCAGTAGCGGTGGAAGCCCAGCGCTTCGGCGTGGATGGCGAGATCGCGCGAGTTGCGCAGGGCATCTGTCGGGGTGGCGCCACGCACCACGGGGGACAGGTCGAGCACCGAGAACGGAATCATCCTTAAGGTCACCTCGAATAGGGGGAGGCGGCAGACCGCCAATGCGTCCGACATGGGCACCGCAGGCCGCTTTACAACCCTTACAAGGCACGATGGGGAAACAATCCGTTCGGCTCAGCGATGCGCCACGGAACGATGAGGGGAGGAAAATGTACCCATTCGTTCAACCAGTCCGGTTAACCCCGGGGGAGCACACCATGATCGACATCCGTCCCTTCAGCAGCCTGGGTGGCGCCAACCACGGCTGGCTCGATGCAAAGCACCATTTTTCGTTCGCCTCGTACAACGATCAGAAGCGCATGGGCTGGGGCGCCCTGCGCGTGTGGAACGACGACACGATCGCCCCGGGCACCGGCTTTCCGCCGCATCCGCATTCGGACATGGAGATCATCACCTACGTTCGTGAAGGTGCGATCACCCATGAGGACAGCCTGGGCAACAAGGGCCGCACCACGGCCGGCGATGTGCAGGTGATGAGCGCGGGTACGGGCATCCGCCACGCGGAGTACAACGCCGAACCCGGCGCAACCCGGATCTTCCAGATCTGGATCATCCCCGCTGGTGAGCGCAAGGCGCCCTCGTGGGGCACCCGCCCGTTCCCGAAGGGCGAGCGTTCGGGCCGTTTCGTGGCGCTGGCCAGCGGCATGCCCGGTGATGACGAGGCTCTGCCGATCCGTACCGACGCCCGCGTGCTCGGCGCCAGCCTGAAGGCCGGCGAAAGCGTGGAGTATCCGCTGGGCCAGGGTCGTTACGCCTATATGGTGCCGGCCGTGGGTTCGGTGGAGATCAATGGCCAGGCGCTGGGCAAGGGCGATGGCGCGGCAATCCGTGACGAGACCGTGCTGCGGATCGTTGCAAAGGAGGATGCGGAGCTGGTGCTGGTGGATAGTGCGGCGTAAGTAGCAGGTAGCCGGCGGGGTGGCTTTGCCGCTCCGTCGGCTGTCGCGCGCAAGGCGCGCTCCTACAGGGGCATCCTGTGCGTCGCGCTTGATGGCTGTCGCGTGCGAGGCGCGCTCCTACAGGGATTCGGTGCCTTGTAGGAGCGCGCCTTGCGCGCGACCGGTCACGGCTTGTGTTTCATCAACCCGTGCGTGAACAGGTAAGCCGCCGTCTGGTAATACGTAATCGCATCCTTCCCGTCGCGCGGGTCCGGATGCTCCACCGGCGTAGCGTCGCCCGTGGTGAACTGCGGCACCATTTCCTTCACCGGCATACGCGGCACCAGCGAGGTCAGGCGACCGTCATGCAGGTAGCCCAGCTCCTGATAGGTGCTGACGAAAGCCCGCTCGCGACCCGGCTCCAGTCGGAACAGGTCGTAGCCATAGAAGTGCGAGTCGTAGCTGAAACCCAGCATGCCCAGCACCGTCGGCGGCACGTCGATCTGGCTGATCACGCGGTCGATCACGCCCGGCTGCACGTGCTTGGGCGAATAGATGTAAAGCGGGATGTGGTAACGGTCGATCGGCAGGCTGGTCTTGCCCGCGCTGGTGGCGCAATGATCGGCCGTGATCACGAAGATCGTATCGTCGAACCACGGCTTGGTGGCCGCACGCTTCAGGAAATCGGCGATGGCCCAGTCGGTGTACTGCACCGCCGCGTTGCGCATGCCCTGCGGCAGCGGCACGCGGCCGGCCGGGAAGGTGAACGGGCGATGGTTCGAGGTGGTCATCACGTGGCCGAAATACGGCTTGCCCTTCGCATACGCCGCGTCCATGCGCTTGATCACCAGCGTGTACAGATCTTCGTCGGCCACGCCCCACACGTTCTCGGCGTGGATGTCCTTGCTGTCGATGACGTTGCGATCCACTGCCGCGTAGCCATTGCTGGCGAAGAAGTGGTTCATGTTGTCGAAGTAGCCGTAGCCGCCATAGACGAACTCCGACACATAGCCCTTCGCATTGAACACGTCGGCAAGCGACCAGAGGTTCTCGTTGTCCGGACGCTTCACGATGGACTCGCCCGGCGTCGGCGGCACCGAGAGCGCCAGCGCCTCCAGCCCGCGCACCGTACGGGTGCCGTTCGCATACATCTGGGTGAAGAACAGGCTCTTCGAGGCCAGGGCGTCGAGGTTCGGGGTGAGGCCGCGGTGCTTGCTGACGTCCAGGCCTTCCACGTAGTCGCCGGACAGGCTCTCGACGCTGATCAGCACCACGTTGAGTTTCTTCTCAGGACGGTCGGCGGTGATATGCCGGGTCAGGTCCATCGGGTCGGTGCTGGTGAAGGTCGCGTCGGGCGTCTTCAGCAGGCTGCGCAGGTTGGCGAAGGCTTCGCCATCGGGGATGGTGGGGTAGTACTTGGTGTAGTCGAGCTGGTTGTCGCGGAAGGCCGCGAAGAACTGGTAGATGCCGTTGCCGGCCAGCTCGTTCACGTAGTTGTTGCGCGACTGGTCCTTCATGGAACCATCGACCGCGAAGCTCACCGCCACGGTCAGCAGCAGCCACACGCCCACCACGGCGCTGCGGCCGCGGAAGCGCGAGCCGTTGTCTTCGGCGCGCAGGGGGCGCCGGCTGAACCACATGACCAGGATGGTGGCCGCCAGCAGCAGCAGCGACCACGTCACGATCGGGTACGATTCGCGGATGTTACCGACCACTTCGTGGGTGTAGACGAGATAATCGACGGCGATGAAGTTGAATCGCGCGCCGAACTCGCCCCAGAACACCAGCTCTGCCGCACCCAGGTAGAGGATGGCGAAGGCCAGTACGAAGCAGAAGCCCAGGAAGATCCGGTGCCCCCAGCGCGAGAGGTAGGCCCGTCGCGGCAGCAGCCAGAGCACCAGCAGCAGCGGCCAGCCCATATAGATATAGGTGATCAGGTCGTAGCCCAGGCCCACCGCGAACAGGTAAAGCCACATGCCGGGGTCATGGGGCACCTCGTGCCCCGTATGCACCAGCAACACCAGACGAACCAGGAAGGCCACGCCCACGAAGAGGGCGCCGAACCAGATAAGAGGCCGGAAACGCTGCCGTAGCGCGCCGGGTGCCGGGTTAACAGGACGCATGATGCCTCGCGATCAGAACCGGCCGGGACGGCGGGCTGTCGCGGAATCGTAAGAATCCGGGCTTACGGGTGGCTTTCCATAAGCTTAGGGGAACCTTTCATCACACGGGATTGTCGTTCCCGCTGCCCTCCCAAGCCGCTCTGTGGCACCCTACACGACCTTTATCGATACAAGTGGAGTCGCGGCAGGGTGGAGCACGAAACGAGGACCGAGCTCCCGACGACGACCGACCCGACCCTGGCGAAGCCGGCGCTGTACGCGACGCTGCTGCGCCGTGCGGGCGGCCCGTTGCTGTCGGTGGCCCTGCTGTGCCTCGCCCTGTGGGCCCTCCATGCGATGGCCAGCGAGGTCACGTACCGGCAGATCGCCCACTACGTGCACCGCCTGCCGAATACGGACATCGCCCTGGCCGTGCTGCTGACCGGCGCCGGCTATGCCGTGATGACGCTGTACGACTGGTTTGGCCTGGCCAGCGTCGGCAAGCGCCTGCCGGCCAAACGGGTGGGCTTCATCTCGTTCATCAGCTACGGCTTCTCGAACGCGCTGGGCATGTCGCTGCTGGTTTCCGGCTCGATCCGCTACCGCTTCTACCTGCAGGCCGGCCTCACCACGAGCGAGATCGCCCGCGTCGTGCTCTATACGACGCTGAGTTTCTGGCTGGGCCTCACCGCGATCACGGGCGTCACGCTGCTGATCGTGCCGATACCGCCCGAGGTACCGCTGTCGGGCCTGCGCATTCCGCTGGCCATCGTGCTCACGCTGGTGCCCCTGGCCTGGTTCATCCTTTCGCTGACGATGCGTCGTCCGATCAGGGTGTGGCGCTGGGCCATGCACGCGCCGAAACCGGCCGTGGCCGCCCGGCAGATCCTCATCGGCGCGCTCGACTGGGGCCTGGCCGCCGGCGTTCTCTACGTGTTGATGCCGCAGGAGATCGTGGGCGGTTTCGGCCATTTCCTGGCGCTGTTCGTGCTGGCGCAGATGGCGGGCCTCATCAGCCACGTGCCGGGCGGCCTGGGCGTGTTCGAAGCCGTGCTGCTGGCGGGCTTCGGCGCCACCGGCAACCAGGGCCTGGAAGCCCCCATCCTGGGCTCGCTGGCCGCCTATCGCCTCGTCTACTACCTGCTGCCGCTGGCCGTGGCCACGCTGATGGTGATCTGGCGCGAGGTGCGGGCGTTGCGCCATGCGGCACTCATCACGCCCTGGTTCAGCAGCCTGCTGCCGCCGTTCTTCGCGGGGCTGACGCTGGTCTGCGGCGCGGTACTGCTGTTCTCGGGCGCCACGCTGGCGATCCCCGGACGCATGGAGATCCTGCGCGGTTTCGTGCCACTGCCGCTGGTGGAGGTCTCGCACTTCCTGTCCAGCATGGTCGGCATGTTGCTGCTGATCCTCGCGCGTGGCCTGCAACGCCGCCTGGATGCCGCCTACGTACTCACCCTGATCCTGTTGCTCGTCGGCGCAATCCTCTCGCTGCTCAAGGGCATCGACTACGAGGAAGCCACCCTGCTGTCGCTGCTGGCCCTCGCCCTGGCACCCGCCCACAAGCATTTCTACCGGCGTGCATCGCTGTTCCGCGCCACCTTCTCGGTGGGCTGGGTGGTCGCGATCCTGGCCGTGCTGGGCTGCGCCACCTGGCTGGTGTTCTTCAGCTTCAAGCACGTCGAATACAACAACAATCTCTGGTGGGAATTCAGCTTCCGCCACGGCGGTGCGCCGCGCGCCCTGCGCGCGCTCGTGGGCGCCGCGGCCGTGGTGATGCTGTTCGCGCTGGCCAACCTGATCCGCCCGGCACGCCCACGCCGCTCGCTGCCCGGCGAAGCCGAGCTTGGCCGGGCCATGCCGCTGCTCAAGCATTTCGGCTCGGCCCAGGCCCATCTGGCGCTGGTCGGCGACAAGATGCTGATGTTCGCGCCCGACGACCGCGCCTTCATCATGTATGACATCGAGGGCCGCAGCTGGGTGTCGATGGGCGATCCCGTCGGGGACGACGAGGAAGCCCGTCGTGAGCTGGTCTGGGCCTTCCGCGAGGAATGCGAGCGTGCCGGCGGCTGGCCGCTGTTCTACCAGGTGCGCCCGGAAGATCTCGACCTGTATCTCGAAGTAGGCATGAACCTGCTGAAGATCGGCGAAGAAGCACGCGTGCGCCTGGAAACCTTCAACCTCGACGGCAAATCGAAGAAGACCCTGCGCGGCACCGTCAACAAGCTCACGCGCGACGGCCTGCGCCTGGAGATCGTGCCCATCGACGAGGTGCCGGCCCTGCTGCCGCGCCTGAAGAAGATCTCCGACGCCTGGATGCGCGACAAGAAGGTGCGCGAAAAGCGCTTCTCGCTGGGCCTGTTCAACGAACGCTATCTCGCCCGCACACCCATGGCGGTGGTCTGGCAGGGCGACGAGCCCGTGGCCTTTGCCAACATGTTCCTCACCGAGTCGAAGGAAGAAGCCTCCGTCGACCTCATGCGTCACCTGCCAGAGGGCCCTTCCGGCATCATGGATTTCCTGTTCATCGAACTGATGGTCTGGGCGAAAGCCGAGGGCTATCGCTGGTTCAACCTGGGCATGGCCCCGTTGTCAGGCCTCACCAACCGGCGCACGGCGCCACTGTGGAGTCGCTTCGGTGCCATGGTGTTCGGCCGGGGCGAGCGTTTCTACAACTTCCGCGGCCTGCACAAGTACAAGGAAAAATTCGATCCGGAATGGGAGCCACGCTACATCGCCGTGGCCGCCGGCATTGCCGTGCCCCTCGCGCTGGCGAATGTCGCCAGCCTGATTTCCGGTGGTCTGGGTGGAGTGGTGCGCCGGTGACGTTTACTGCAAAGAAAGTTGTTCGCTATGTGCTGCTTGCGATCGTCGCGCTGGGCGCGCTCGCACTGCTGGCCTGGCATCCATGGACGCATGCATCCATGGAGAAATCCACCGTGGAACTGCCGGCGCTTGCCTCGCCTCCGAAGGGCGAGGAAGACCTGCTGGTGGTGATCTATTCCGGCGACGGGGGCTGGTGGGATCTCGACCAGCGCCTGGGCGCCGTGTTCGTCCAGCGCGGCATTCCCGTGGCCGGCGTCAGCACCTTCAAGTATTTCTGGCGCTATCGCTCACCCCAGGAGTCCGCACACGACCTCGACGGCCTGCTCGACAAGTACACGGCGCAGTGGAGCAAGAAGCGCGTGCTGCTGATCGGCTATTCGTTCGGCGCCGACGTGCTGCCCACTATCGTCGGCATGATCCGGCCCGACAATCGGGCAAAGCTGGCACAGCTCGTGCTGCTTTCGGGCAGTCGCGACGTCAACTTCGAGATCGAGCTCGAGGGCTACATGAAGCAGGGCTGGTGGACCACCCACACGCACAACTTCCTGCAATGGCTCAATCCCGTGGTGCATACCGACGCCATGCCGCCTATCGTGCAACTCGGCGGCAAGCCACCGATGGCCTGTTACTACGGCCAGGAAGACGCCGATGACAGCCTCTGCACCGATCACCGGCTGCCGTCCTTCGTCACGGTCTACCAGAAACCCGGCTCGCACCATTTCGACGAGAACTACGAAAAGCTGGCTACCGAGCTGATCCAACGCATGCCGGCCGGCGCCTCCACATCGCCTTAACCGGGAATCGGCCGATTCGCCCGGCCGCTTCGTCACGAAAGCTTCACCCGCACGCCACCGGAAATTTCTCTTCCGGCGTTCAACCTGCCTGTGCGGGTGGAGGCGTGCGCGGAGAAGAACCATGCAACGAGAACCGGGAAAACGCGACTACGGAACATCTGATTGCGCACGCCTGCGCAGCCTGGCGAGCCGGGGAAGTCCTGTGCCCACGCCTGTGAAACGCGCACCCAGGGACGTGCGCCCGCCTGCGCGCAAGCCTCGTCATGAGACGCATGCGCCAGCATAGGCTGAATTTATGGCGACCACTGCCGTATCGGTAAAGCCGTACGAATTTTAAGACTTCTCCTATATCCGGCCGGCCTTCACGTCTGGAAGATGAAGGCCGTCTCCCGCTCAGCCTGCCAGCGGCGGGAAACGATATCGTCGATGACCGATCCGACGGCAGGATGCCGTCCGTCCCTAGCGCCAGGATCGATCCCCCCTTCATCGGCGATAGCGCCGCGTCGGTTTCGCCGGGCCGCGTTATAACGGTGGCTAGCGCCATCAGACCCAGGGACGGTCACCATGGCCCTGCGCGTGAGCGCCAGGGCCATGTTTTTTGGTGCCATCGACTTTACAGCCGCGTGCACCGACCTCTAGGCTCGACGGATGGGCTGCTTACCAATTCCTCTCTTTGCCTTGCTCGGCTGCGGCATCGGTTACCTGGTCGACTCGCGTCCCGGCTCCTTGTGGGGCGCCGGTATCGGCCTGCTCGTCGGGCTGGTGCTCACCGTGATCGTCTTCCGCGCGATGCGGCGGGCAAACCGTTAATCCGGCCGGCCGAAAAACACCGACACGCCCAGCCCGGCAATCAGCGATGGGCCGTGGCTGCCGATCCGGTGTAGTGCATAGGCATCCAGCTGTGCGTGATTACCGATGTCGTAGGCTACACCGCCGCCGGCCTGCACTTCGTTGCCGTTGTCGGCGTCGTGGATGAGATCGGCCTCGACATAGGCTGTCCAGTGATCGCCGAAGCGGCGGCCGAACGTGGGAGCCACCGTCCAGGTGTTGTGGCGGCCGAGGCGATCCAGGTTTACATAGAGCGTGTTCTGGTGAATGTCGTCGGGCTTCCACTGCATGGTGGTGCCCAGCGTGTACTGGCGTGCATCGTTGCTGAGGTCGTGGTCACCGTTGGCGAAGGTGACTTTCGCGAGCGCTGCCCAGGAAAAGGCACCCGCGTCACCGGAACCCCCGGGTGCGAATTTCATGCCGACGCTGCTGTCGCCGTGGCCCAGGTGATGGCGATGCAGGCCGACGTCGCTCTCTTCGAAGCGGTTCCACGCCGAACCGCCGAACTGCCATTCCAGCGGGCCGCCCAGCCCGATACGAAACAGGCTGTCGGCGGTATACGTGCCTTGCAGGACGCCGCCCGGACGTTCGCGCTGATAGGTCGGCAGGCCCTGTTCCCACGCGAGCGTGCCCAACGGCACGGTCGTCGTGGCGAAACCCGCGCCAGGGCGGTCGAAGTCGGGCGGGTCGGCGAGGACGCCTTGCGAGGCAACGAGCAGGAGGAGGGGCGTCAGCCGGCGTAAATTCATGCGGGCATTGTCGACGGCGCCCGTCACGCCCGTGCGAAGGAAACGGGAGCGGCGCCGGGCCGCTCCCGTCACGACCTCAGGGCGCCTTCACCACCGGGAACGTTTCTGCCAGGTCGATGCTGGCGTCAGCCGCCACATCCGTGGCCGAACGGCCGAGCTTCACGGCGTAGTGGCCGGCCGCGATGTGCCAGCGCTTGCCGGCGTCGTCCCAGCGCGCCAGCGCGAGGGCTTCCAGCGGAATGTCCACGCGGCGGCTCGCACCGGCATCGAGCTGCACCTTCGACCAGCCGGCCAGGCGACGCGTGCCACCGGAGGGGCCGGTGACATAGATCTGCGGTACATCGGCGCCGGCGACCTTGCCCGTGTTCTTCACCGTCACATGGGCCACCGGATTGCCCCTGGCATCCTTGTCCACGGCGAAATCGCTGTAGGCGAAGCTCGTGTAGGTGAGGCCATAGCCGAAGGCGAACAGCGGCTTCAGGTTCTTCTTCTCGTACCAGCGATAGCCGACGTCCGCGCCTTCGATGTTGTAGTCGACGTTGTCGGCCGGCTTCTCCTTCGAATACAGGCCGGCACCCTGGATCGTCGGACGCGGCAGTTCGGACTCGTCACGCGGCCAGCTGATCGGCAGGCGACCCGAGGGCGCCGTCTTGCCGTACAGCAGGCGTGCGATGGCCTCGCCACCACCCGAGCCCGGATACCAGGCCTGCATCACGGCAGCGGTGTGGTCCAGCCACGGCATCTTCACCGGGCCATTGGTTTCCAGCACCACCACCGTATGCGGATTGGCCTTCACGACGGCCTCGACCAGTGCGTCCTGCTGGTCGGGCAGGGTGAGGTCCGGCGTGTCGAACGACTCCGCCGCCCACTTGGTGACGAACACCACGGCCACGTCCGCGCCAGCCGCAGCTTTCGCGGCCGCGGCCGGATCGGTGCCGGGATCGAAGCTCGCCTTGCTGGCGAACTTGCGGATGAAATCCAGCGGGGCGGACGGGTGGTAGCGCACGGGACCGGGCCAGCCGGTGGGCTCGAGGCCCGGCACCGGATCGCCGGCTTCATCGGTCACCAGCGACGAGCCGCCACCGGCAAGCACGCCCTTGTCGGCGCGACCACCGATCACCACCACGGACTGTCCCTTGCCCGACAGCGGCAGGAGGCCGCCCTCGTTGCGCAGGAGCACCGCGCCGGCTTCGAGCGTGTCGCGGGCGACAACGCGATCGGCAGCGTAAGGCACCTTGCCGTTCTTCATCGGCTCGTCGATCACGCCATGCGCGAACAGGCTGCGCAGGATGCGCTTCGCCATGTCATCCAGGCGTGCCTTGGGGAATTCACCCTTGGCGTAGGCCTCGCGCAGTGGCTTGTCGAAAAAGACCTCCTTGTCGAAAACCTCGCCGGCCGACTGCTGGTCGAGCCCGGCCATGGCCGCCTTGGTGGCGCTGTGCACACCACCCCAGTCGGACATCACGAAACCCTTGAAGCCCCATTCCTTCTTCAGCACGTCGTTGAGCAGCCACTCGTTTTCGCCCGCATAGACGCCGTTGACCTTGTTGTAGGCCGACATCACCGAGCCCGGATCACCCTTGGCGATCGCCAGCTGGAAGGCGAGCAGATCGGATTCGCGCAACGCGACGGGATCGATGTCCGAGCTGAGCGTGTTGCGGCCGGATTCGAGATCGTTGATGGCCAGGTGCTTCACCGTGGCCACCACGTGGCGCTCCTGCACGCCCTTCACGGCGGCGCCGGCGATGGTGCCCGCCAGCACCGGATCTTCTCCGGCGTATTCGAAGTTGCGGCCGTTGCGCGGATCGCGCGTGAGGTTCACGCCACCCACGAGCATCACGTTGTAACCCTTGCCGCGCGCCTCGCCGCCGATCATGCGGCCACCGGCGTGGGCCACCGCCGGATCGAAGCTGGCCGCCGTGGCCAGACCGGCCGGGAGCGAGATGGCCCCTTTGCCGTCGGAACCGGTGCGCGTCACGCCCAGGCTGGCATCGGTTTCCTGGATGGCAGGCAGGCCAAGGCGGGGAATGGCCGGTATATAGCCGGCACCGCCCAGCGCCCCTTCGGGCTGTTCGAACTTCTCGCTCTTCTGGCCGAACTCGGAGCGGATGAGACGGAATTTCTCGTCGTCCGTCATCGCCGCGACGATGAGATCGGCGCGGCGATCTGCCGAAAGCGAGCGATCCATCCAGGGACGATCCGTCGGGGTGGCGGCATGGGCGGAGGCGGCGAGGCCAGCGGTGATGGCGAAGGCGAGGGCGGTGCGGCGCACATCGACGGTCATGGGCATGGTTCCGTTGCAAGGAAAACGTCCCACCTTGTTCCAGTAACGTTTTCATCGCAACTGGGCAGGCGGGTCCGCGCTAGGCTTGGACCTTGCCAGAAGGGTCTGAAGACCCCACTTAAGTGGTTCAATGAATTCACAAAAATCGATGCCGCTCGCCGATTTCCACCCCGCCGTGGCCACCTGGTTCGAGGCCACTTTTCCTGCGCCCACCGACGCGCAGATGGCGGCGTGGCCGATGATCCGTTCCGGTCGCCATACGCTGGTGGCGGCGCCCACGGGTTCGGGCAAGACGCTCACGGCGTTTCTCTCGGCCATCGACAGCCTGGTGCGTGAAGGCGTGCGCGACGGTGGATTGCGCGATCGCACCACCGTGCTCTACGTCTCGCCGTTGAAGGCCTTGTCCAATGACATCCGCATCAACCTCGATGCGCCCCTGGCAGGCATCCGCGAGGAACTGCGCAGGCAGGGCCTGCCCGATGTGGAGATACGCACCGCCGTGCGCACGGGCGACACGCCATCGCCGGATCGCGAACGCATGCGCAAGCGTCCCCCGCATATCCTCGTGACCACGCCGGAATCCCTGTACGTGATGCTCGGTTCCGAGTCGGGCAGGGCGATGTTGCGTGACGTTCGCGAAGTGATCGTCGACGAAATCCACGCCGTGGCGGCCAGCAAGCGCGGCAGCCATCTTGCGTTGTCGCTTGAACGCCTCGAAGCGCTGGCGCAACGGCGCATCGTGCGCATCGGCCTGTCGGCCACGCAGAAACCCATCGACAAGGTGGCGGCCTTTCTCGTGGGCGACGAGCGTACGGACTGCGCCATCGTGGACATCGGACATGCACGCAAACGTGACCTGGCGCTCGAAGTACCACCGGTGCCACTGGAAGCGGTGATGTCCAACGACATGTGGGAGCTGGTGTACAACCGGCTCGCCAACCTCGTGGAACAGCATCGCACCACGCTGGTGTTCGTGAATACGCGGCGCATGGCCGAACGTCTTGCCAGGCACCTGTCCGAGCGGCTGGGCAAGGAGATCGTCGCCGCGCACCATGGCAGTCTCTCCCGCGAACAACGCCTCGACGCCGAACAGCGCCTGAAACAGGGGGAACTGCGCGTACTGGTCGCTACCGCATCGCTGGAACTGGGCATCGATATCGGCGATGTCGAACTGGTCTGCCAGATTGCCTCGCCCCGCTCCATTGCCGCCTTCCTGCAACGCGCGGGGCGTGCAGGTCACGCCGTGGGCGGCACACCCAAGGCACGGCTGTTTCCCACCTCCCGCGACGATCTCGTGGAATGCACGGCCCTGCTGGACTGCGTACGACGCGGCGAACTGGATGCACTGATCTTTCCCGAGCAGCCCGTGGATGTGCTTGCACAGCAGATCGTCGCCGAAGTCGCCTGCCAGGAGTGGGACGAAGATGCGCTCTACGATCTGGTGAAACGGGCGTATCCGTATCGCACGCTGCAACGGGAATCCTACGACGCCATCGTCCGCATGCTGGCCGATGGCTTCACCACGCGCGTGGGTCCACGAGGGTCCTATATCCATCGCGATGCCGTGAACCGGCGCCTGCGCGAACGACGCGGCGCGCGCCTTGCCGCGCTGACCTCGGGCGGCACGATTCCAGAAACCGGCGATTACAACGTGGTGCTGGAACCGCAGGCCACGCTGATCGGCACGGTGAACGAAGACTTCGCCGTGGAGAGCCTTGCCGGCGACGTGTTCCAGCTGGGCAATCGTTCCTACCGCATCATCCGCGTGGAGATGGGACGCCTGCGTGTCGAGGATGCGCAGGGACAGCCACCCAATATTCCGTTCTGGCTGGGCGAGGCGCCCGGTCGCACCGATGAGCTGTCAGCCGGCGTGTCGCGACTGCGTGGCGAACTATCCGCACGTTTCGATGAGGGCGGTCGTGAAAATGCGCTCCACTGGCTGATGGAGACGCTATCCCTTTCGAAGGCAGCGGCCGAGCAGGTGGTGGAGTATCTGTTCCGCGCACGCGCCGCGCTTGGCGCGCTGCCTACGCACGATACGCTGGTGATGGAGCGATTCTTCGACGAGTCGGGCGGCACCCAGCTCATCATCCACACGCCATTCGGCAGTCGTATCAACAAGGCCTGGGGCCTCGCGCTGCGCAAGCGTTTCTGCCGCAAGTTCAACTTCGAGCTCCAGGCGGCCGCCACGGAAGACGCGACCATCCTGTCGTTGTCCACCAGCCACAGTTTTCCGCTGGAAGAGGTGTCGCGCTATCTGCACTCCAACAGCGCCGAACACGTGCTGGTACAGGCCCTGCTCGATGCACCGCTGTTCGGCGTGCGCTGGCGCTGGAATGCCACGACGTCGCTTGCTTTGCCACGTTTCAACGGTGGCAAGAAGGTCGCGCCGCAGTTGCAGCGCATGAAGAGCGAGGACCTGCTGGCCACCGTGTTTCCGGACCAGGTCGCCTGCCTGGAGAACATCGTGGGCGAACGCGAGGTGCCCGATCATCCGCTGGTCAACCAGACGCTCGACGACTGCCTGCATGAGGCGATGGACAGCGAAGGCTGGCTCGACGTGTTGCGTGGGCTGGAATCCGGACGCATCCGCGTGATCGCGCGCGACCTCGCCACGCCGTCGCCATTGGCGGCCGAAGTACTGGGCGCGGCACCTTATGCCTTCCTCGACGACGCGCCGCTGGAAGAACGACGCACCCAGGCCGTGCAGTCGCGCCGCTGGAACGAAGCGCAGAGCGCCGACGATCTTGGTCGCCTGGATGCCGAAGCCATCGATTCCGTGCGCGAAGAGGCGTGGCCCGAGGCGCGAAGTGCCGATGAAATGCATGAAGCCTTGATGCTTCTCGGTGCGGTGACCCTGAGTGAAGTGATGGACAACGCGGGGTGGAACAAACTGCTTGCAGCGCTGGCGAAGGATGCACGCGCCACGCTTCTGGGCGAGGGTGACACCGCATTGTGGATCGCAGCCGAGCGCCTGCCTGCGTGGTGTGCGCTGCATCCGGATGCCTCCATGCGACCGGCCATCGAAGCGCCGGCGGAGTATGCCGCGCAGGCATGGACACGCGAAACGGCGCTGGTGGATATCGTGCGAGGACGCCTGGGCGGCCTTGGTCCGATCTCTGCCGTGCCGGTTGCCGCGTCGTTGAATGTGCCCGTCGCCGATATCGAACTGGCGCTCACCTCGCTGGAAAGCGAGGGCTATGTGATGCAGGGCCTGTTCTCACCGGGCATCACCACAACACAATGGTGCGAGCGTCATCTGCTGGCACGCATCCACCGCTACACCATCGGTCGCCTGCGCCGCGAGATCGAGCCCGTGACGCGGCGCGATTTCTACCGGTTCCTGCTCGACTGGCAGCACGTCACGCGATCCTCGCAGGTGGCCGGGCCGGATGCCCTGGCTGGTGTCATAGCGCAACTGGAAGGTTTCGAAGGTGCGGCCGGAGCGTGGGAGGCCGAATTGCTGCCGGCGCGCGTGAGCGATTACAGCATCGGCTGGCTTGACGACCTGTGTCGTGCAGGGCGCGTGGTGTGGAGTCGACTGCGTCCGGGCACGGGAACGAGCGGCCCCGTGCGCGCGACGCCGATCGTGCTGCTGCCGCGCCGGCAGCTCGGCATCTGGTCGGCCGCGGCGCCGGATGCCGACGATGACGTGAAGCTGTCGTCGCGCGCGCAGGCCGTGGCCGATGCCTTGCGTGACGAGGGCGCGCTGTTCTTCGATGAGCTGGCGTCGATCACCCGGTTGCTGCGTACCGAGCTGGAAGACGCACTGGGCGAGCTGGTCGCCAGCGGTCGTGTCACGGCGGATAGCTTTGCGGGCCTGCGCGCGTTGTTATTGCCGGCATCCAGGCGCGACAACCATCGCCACCGGCGTACACGCCGGCATATGTTGAGCGGCATTGAGGATGCCGGCCGCTGGTCACTGGCGCGGCGCCCGCGTGACGAGCGCACGGATGCCGATGGGCTGGAACATATCGCCCGCACGTTGCTGCGTCGTTATGGCGTGGTGAGCTGGCGTATTCTTGAGCGCGAGGCGGCGTGGCTGCCGCCGTGGCGCGAGTTGCGGCGGGTGTATCACCGGCTGGAGGCGCGCGGGGAGATCCGCGGCGGGCGCTTCGTCGATGGGCTGGTCGGCGAGCAGTTTGCGTTGCCGGATGCCCTGGTGGCCCTGCGGCAGATCCGGCATCGGTCGCATGATGGCGAGATCGTGTGCATTGCTGGTACCGATCCGCTCAATATCGTGGGCGGCATCATCGCCGGGGCGAAATTGCCTGCCGTGCTGGGTACGCGTGTTGCGATACGCGATGGCGTGCCGGTGGGGGCGATGGTTGCGGGGAAGTTTGTGACGCTGGCCGAGTTGTCGGCAGAGGAAGAGCGTGAGGTGCTGGGGGCGTTACAGCGGCGATCGGATATGCGGGTTTCTTCCGGGGGCGGGTAGGGAAGCGCTCGCTTCGGTCGCGCGCGAGGCGCGCTCCTACATGGGTTGCGCTTTGCTTTGGGGTGGTCGCGCGCGAGGCGCGCTCCTACAGAAGGCAGCGAGGCGCGCTCCCTGTAGGAGCGCGCCTCGCGCGCGACCGGTCAGCCTCAACGCAACTGGATATCCCCGATCACCCACAGCTTCGGCCCGGGCTTGCCGGTGATCACGAAGCAAAGGTCATGAACGCCCTCGCGCTTGGGCAGGATGCCGTCCAGCGTGGCGCGGCCGTCGTTGGCCTTGGCCAGCGGAATGGTGCTGATCTTCGGGCCGTCGCAGCTGTCGAGGTGGACTTCGATCTCGCCGGCCCTGGTCTTCGACTTGCGCGACACGATGCCGGATGCGTCCTTCCACAGGGCGTAGTTGTACGGCAGGCGATCCACCTTGACCTGGATACCGTACAGGCCATCCATCGGCACCTTCTTCCACACCCAGCAGGTGTTCATGATGTCCACCTTGTACACCGGGCGCACGCCATCGATGGCGTCGGGTGCTTCAAGACGCAGCACCAGCTTGTCGCCGCAGCTGTCGAGCTGATCGCTGCTGCGGGACAGCAGCGACTTCGCATCGATGGCTTCCTCGCGCGGGCCGGCCAGGCCGAAACCGCCCGAGAATACATTGGCGTGGATCGTGGTGGGCAAGGTGACTTCGAACGGGCCTTCGTACGCTTTCGACTGCGCCGTGGGGGCCGAGCCGTCGATGGTGTAGCGCAAGGTGCCGTAGTTCACCTGGTTGGACAGCGTGACGCGTGCCTTGTCGCCATCCACGCGCTCGGCGGAGATCGCCACGGCATAGGCACTGTCGGCAGGCACGATGCCGGCGGAACGATAGCGGGCCATCTGCGCGGGCAGGCGGGCGATGAAACCATTCCAGTCGGCCTTCGGCGACCACGTACGCTCCGCGAGCGCCGCGATGCGCGGGAAGATCGCATGCTGGATACGCGCCCAGGTAGGCTGGTATTCGGCGAACAGGTTGACCTGTGCACCCAGCACATGGGCCGCCTTGGCCGCGTCGATTTCCGGCGGCACCAGGTCGAAGTCGTACACCGTCTGCAACGACTGGCCGGAAGGACGCCCGGCCGGTTCATCCGGCAGGGTGGACTGCAACTGGTCGAGATAGAGCGTGGGTGAGGGCGCCAGTACTACGTCGTGCCCGGCATTGGCCGCCTTGATCGCACCCTTCGTGCCGCGCCATGACATCACGGTGGCGCTGGCCGGCACCTTGCCGTCGAGGATTTCATCCCAGCCGATGAGGCGGCGGCCATGCTGGTCGAGGTAGTCGCCGATGCGCGCCACGAACCAGCCCTGCATCTTTTCCTCGTCGGTGATGCCGAGCTTCTTCATCTGCGCCTGGATGGACTTCGAATGCTCCCATTCGTCCTTCGCGGCTTCATCGCCACCCACGTGGATGTACGTGGACGGGAAGATCTCCATCACTTCGTCGAGCACGTTTTCGAGGAAGGTGAAGGTCGCATCGTCGGTATTGAACAAGGCAGTGTTCACGCCCCAGTCCGAGGACACCGCATGCTTGCCCTTGCCTGCGCCGAACTGCGGATACGCAGCGACGGCGGCCTGCGCATGGCCCGGCATCTCGATCTCGGGAATCACCGTGATGTGACGCTCGGCGGCATAGGCCACGACTTGTCGTGCCTCGTCCTTGGTGTAGAAACCGCAGTACGGCTTGTTCGCGCCACCGGTCAGCGCGATGTCGGGACCAACCGGCTGGCGGCATGCGCCCTGCTGGGTGAGGTTCGGATATTTATCAATCTGCAGGCGCCAGCCCTGGTCGTCCGTGAGATGCCAGTGGAAGGTATTGAGCTTGTGCATCGCCATCTGGTCGATGAGATGTTCGATCTCCGTCACCGACTGGAAATGCCGGCTGGAATCGAGCATCAGGCCACGCCAGGCAAAACGGGGGGCGTCCACGATGTGCACGCCCGGCACGCCGTTCTCCGACGCCGGATCGGTCAGCAGCTGCCAATAGGTGACCGCGCCATAGAACAGCCCCGTCTCGTCGTTGGCGGCGATGTACACACCCTTGCCGTCCACATCGAGCGTATAACCCTCATGGCCCTTCGCCGTGGACTGCGTCGCCAGGTTGATGGCGCCACCCCTGGGCTTGCCTTCCACGATGGCCGGCGCAAAACCGCGCGCCTGGCGCACCCAGCCCTGCAACTGTGCCGCCACGCGCTTCGCGGCGGCGTTGCCAGCCGGCACGACGATCGCGGTCGTGGCATCGATGCGGTAGTGACCCGGCGCACGCGCGAGCTGCGCGGGCATGGGAATCAGGGATAACGGCGTCGTATCGACCGGTGCGTTGTCGTGTCGTGGCTGCTGGCTGGCGCATGCGCTCAACCCGAGAGCCAGGGCGAGCATGAGAGTGCGACGCATAGTTACCCCTGTGTGGATGTTGAGAAGTCTTGAACCGGGCGGGAAGTGTAAAAGCTTCGACCCTACGCACAGGTTGGATATTCGTAAAGTGCCGCGTGTTCCGCGAAGGTTTCGCCGGATGGGCACAGGCCCGGGCCGGGCAGCGCGACATGGCACGCTTGTTTCGTGCAAAAAAAGCGGGCCCGAAAAGTAGGGTTTGTCGGGCCCGTGGGGAATGAAGCTTCGAGGGGTGGTGCGGCCGTCCGTGGCCGCCGATCCATCACATTCGATCAGAGGTCGAAATGCACCGAGGCCATGTAGCGGCGGCCGGTGGTGTAATGCGCGACCGGCATGTCCTTGATGCCGATGTACTGCTTGTAGGCTTCGTTGGTCAGGTTCATGCCTGCCAGGGTGAACGAGACCTTGTCGTTGAGCTTGTAGCCCAGCGTGGCGCCCAGGTCGCCGTAGTCTTCCGTGGTGGCCGGCGGCGCACCCGCGACGTAGCCACCTGCCAGGTACTTGCTGCGCCAGTTGTACGAAAGACGTGCGCTGAAGGCGCCCTTTTCGTAGTACGGGCTGAGCGAGTAGGCGTTCTTCGAGTTGTACGGCAGCGAGCCGCCCGAATCGAGGGTGCCCTTGGCATAGGTGTAGTTCGCCGTGACACCGAAACCGGTTTCGCCGAACGCCTGCTGGTAGCTGATGCTGCCACCCTTGATCTTGCCCGAGCCGACGTTGGTCGGACGGCTGACGCTGTAGTTGCAGAAGCCGTCGGCCGTGCACAGGCCCGCTGCCAGCTGGCTGGCGAAGGTCTTCGGATCGGTCGAGGTGGCCGAGTTGAAGTGACGCTCCTGGAACACGTCCATGAAGATGTAGTCGTCGATCTTCTTGTAGAACCCGGTGATGGCCAGGTACGACTGCGGCGCGAAGTACCACTCGGCCGACAGGGAGAAGTTCTTCGACTTGTACGGCTTCAGGTTCGGATCGCCGCCCGCGCCGGTGAGCACGGTGTCGTTGAGGAACAGGTTGTTGACCTGCATGTTGTACGGCGCACGGGCCAGCACCTTCGCGGCAGCGAAGCGCAGCACGACGTCTTCGGCGACGTCATAGGCGATGTTCACCGACGGCAGCCAGTTCTTCGAGGTCTGCGACGACTTCACGTACGAGCCTGCCGGCGCCGGCAGCACCGGGGCACCGAGGTAGTTGTAGCCGAAGCCATCGGTCTTCGTGTCGACGTAGCGGATACCCACGTTGCCGTGGAAATCGCCGCCGGCGAAGTTGGCCTGTGCGTAGGCCGCGTTGGTCTTCTCGATGATCTTGTACGTGCCGTTGAGGAACGTACCCGGATCTTCGTTACCACCGTTCGTGGCGCGCACCCAGGCGTACTGCTTGTCCGGGTCCGGCATGATGTGGCTGGCCGCGCCATCCCACATGCTGACGCCGTCGAGGTTGGTATAGCCCGAGGTGCCGAGGTCGGCCAGCGAGATCGGGCCGTTGCCGCCGTACACGTGGGCGTTCATGCCCTCTTCGTGGCGGTTCCAGCGGTAGCCGACCAGCAGCTGGTTGACGAAGGAGTCGAAATCCTTGGTGAAATCGAGCTGGCCATAGCTGTCACGCGAACGTGCGTTGTACGAGCCGTAGTTGCCCGGCCAGCCGCCGAGTCCCGGGGTGTCGCCCATGTGCCAGTTGTTCGGATCGCGCGCGGCAGCCGGGTTGTCGAAGTTGAAACCGCGACGGATGTCCCAGGTGTAGCCACCGGCATACACCGGTTCCATCACCGCCTGCGAGATGTTGTTGTTCACGGCCTTGCTGTAGCCGGCCGCACCGCCGAGGCTCCAGCCTTCGCCGTGGTAGGTCGACTTCACATCGAACGCCGACGTACGCACCACCGACTTGCGGACGTTGCTGTCGTACGTGCCCTGCGCAATGGCCGGGCAGTTCGGGCTGTCGTTGCCGCAGACATGGCCGCCGGTAATGACGCCGTTCGGACCCTGGTTGAAGCTGGTGACGTTACCCAGCGTGCCTGCCGAACCGGTGAACGGATAGAGCGACTGGTTCCAGTTGTCGAAGTTCTCGCGGACGAACAGCGAGGTGACGTCGATGTCCCAGTTGTCGGTCGGACGGATCTGGAAGCCCAGCGTGGCGGTATCGCGCTTGCGCTTCTGCTGGAACCACGCCGAGTTCACCTCGTCGGGCACCTTGGCGTTCGGATCGAGCGTGCCGTTGGCGATGCCGGCGGCGACGGCCGGGCTGGCGGCCCACTTGGAGACCGGGCTGTAGCTGAAGATCTCCAGGCCCTGGCGATCGATCTTCTCTTCGTAGTGCTGCAACGAAGCGATCACGCCGAAGGTGTTGGAGGTGTTCTTCCAGCTGTACAGCGCCGAACCCGACGGGCGGCTGCCCGACGACGCCTGGTCGTTGTAGTTCAGGCCGAAGGACGCGCGCACGGTGTTGGCCGGCAGGTCCAGCGGCTGCAGCGTGTGCAGCATCACGGTGCCGCCCAGGCTGCCTTCCGGCAGGCGCGCTTCGGGCGACTTGTACACTTCCAGGCGACCCACGATTTCCGGCGCCAGCATGGTGAAATCGAAGCCGCGGTTCGGCTGCGCACCGTACTGCCACGGCGTCTGCGAGATCGGCTGGCCGTTGAGGAAGGTGAGGTTGAGGCTGGGGTCGGTGCCGTCGATCGACACGCGGTCGCCCTGGCCGAACTGACGATCGATGACGACGCCCGGGATCTGGGTCATCGCTTCGGCGACGTTCGTGTTCGGGAACTTGCCGATGTCCTCGGCCGTGACCGCTTCCACCACCGCGTCTGCATTGCGCTTGGTGTCGAGCGACTTCTCAAGGCTGGCGCGGATACCGGTGACGGTGATCGCGTCGAGCTGGGCCGCCTTGGCAGCATCGGCCTTTTCCTGGGCCGTCTGCGGTTTGGCGGGTGCTGCCGAATCCTGCGCGAAGGCAGCTCCGGTCATACAGCACAGTGCGGCGACAATGCTCGCCGTGAGCAGGTTTCTACGATGCGACATGATGTCCTCCCCTCAGAGGATGAAAGCGTCGACGGGTTTCGCGACCGCGCCGTGCCTTGTTGCTATCGAAGGGCCTTGGAGGGCCCGGTTTTTTAACGAGTCAGCGTTCCTTCCCCGCTCTTCAATGAGCGGTCGAACCGTGCAGGTAGAGACCGGCGGCACCGATCACTCCCAGCTGTCCGTGGTCCATCAGACGTACCGGCACTTGCTGTAGAAAGGCGCGCATGACGCCCTTGTTGAAAAACCTGGTAGCGAAGCTGCTCTGCAGCAGCCGGTCGCGGATCTGCGGCAGGATGCCGCCGGCGAGATACACGCCGCCGCGAGCGCCGTAGAGCATGGCGAGGTCGCCGACGAAACTGCCCAGCAATCCGCAGAACACATCCAGCGCCTCCACCGCGACCGGATCGCTCCCGTCGAGTGCGGCGCGGGTGACGTCCGCGGGCTGGGCCAGGATCGACGGCACACCGTGCAATGTCGAAATGGCGTTGTAGAGGTTCACCAGACCGGGCCCGGAGAGGGCGGTCTCGTAGGAAACGTAGTCGCGGCCACGGGAAAGCACACCGAGGATGGCGGATTCGCGCTCGTTGCCCGGCGCCAGCGAGATCTGTCCGGCTTCGGTCGCCAGCACGGTGGCGTGCGGCGTGCCCGGCAGCAGCACGGCCGAACCCAGGCCGGTGCCCGGACCCATGACCAATACAGGACCCACGGCCGGCTCGGCGGTGGTTTCGATCACCGCCGTAGTCTGGTGGCTTTCGAGGAACTGGCAGGCATAGGCCACCGCCTCGAAGTCATTGACCACGGCAAGGCCGGAAAGGCCGAGCGTCGTGCGGATGTCGCCGATGGAGACCGGCCAGGGCAGGTTCTCGTTGACCACGGCGTCGCCCAGAACGTAACCGGCGCTGGCCACGGCGCAATGCGCGATGGGAGCGTGGCTTTCAAGGCGACCGACGAAGTCCTTGAGCACGGCGGTAAGGCTCGGCCAGTCGGCACAGGCATAGCGCTCGTAGCGCAGCACTTCGATGCCGTTGCCGGCGCGCTGCACGAGTCCTACACGGGCATGCGTTCCGCCCACGTCGGCGGCGAGAAACGCCTCCTGACGCGAAGCACGCACGATTTCCCGCTGTTTGGCCGACTCGCCCACGCCTTGCCCCTTATGACTGATTCCGTGTCGTCACATGAATGTTCCGTGACGCCCTGCATTCCGGCGCAGTCTTGAGTGGAATGACAACGTTGTCAACATGACTATCGGACAAGACATGCCGGTTTCCGTCATGCGCCGCAATAGCCGCTTCCTGCCGTTTTTCCCGGGATAAGCAAAACACCCGCTTTTCAATCGTGATTATTTGCTCGTCAGATACTTGCTGCATCGCAGCATCGAAAGTCATCCGGGACTGACAACGAAGTCGAAGGATCGCTTTCGCTGATTGACAACGTTGCGCACACGAGTCAATAAAGGGACAAAACCGGGGCGTGTCCGTCGGTGATGCCGACCGGGATACCACATACAACTAAGCGGGGAGTTCCCATGTCGTCCACCACGGTCGCCGTCGACGAGACGCGCCAATCCAGCCTGGTACCGATGGTCATCATCGGTGTCCTGTTCTTCATCTTCGGCTTCGTCACCTGGCTCAACGGCCCGCTGATCACCTTCGTCAAGCTGGCCTTCGCGCTCGATGACGTGGGCGCCTTCCTGGTGCCGATGGCCTTCTACCTGTCGTATTTCTTCCTCGCCCTGCCGTCGTCCTTCATCCTGAAGCGCACGGGCATGAAGAAAGGCATGGGCCTGGGCCTCTTCGTGATGGCCATCGGTGCCGCGCTGTTCGGCCAGTTCGTCACCATGCGCATCTATCCGGGCGCGCTCACCGGCCTGTTCGTGATCGGTGCCGGCCTGTCGCTGTTGCAGACGGCCTCGAACCCGTACATCTCGATCCTGGGTCCCATCGACAGCGCCGCCCAGCGCATCGCCTTCATGGGCATCTGCAACAAGATCGCCGGCGCGCTCGCCCCGTTCGTCTTCGGCGCCCTGGTGATGAGCAACATCGGCAGCTTCGACAAGCAGATCGCCTCCGCCTCCACGGCCGCCGACAAGGATGCCCTGCTGGCCGCCTTTGCCGCCAAGGTACACATGCCGTACATGGTGATGGCCGGCCTGCTCGTGGTGCTGGCGATCTGGGTGGTGTTTTCCTCGCTGCCCGAGATCAAGCCGTCGAACGAGAACTCCGAGCGAGCCATCGGCCACGCCAAGGGCAGCCTGCTGAGCTTCCCGCACCTGTGGCTGGGCGTGCTGTGCCTGTTCGTGTACGTGGGCGTGGAAGTGATGGCCGGCGACGCCATCGGCACCTACGGCCAGGGCTTCGGCATCTCGCCGGACGAAACCAAGCACTTCACCTCGTACACCCTGTTCGCGATGCTGCTGGGCTACATCGCCGGCCTCGTGCTGATTCCGAAGTTCGTTTCCCAGCAGAAATACCTTGCGCTTTCGGCGATCCTGGGCGTGATCTTCTCCATCGGCACCTATGTGACCACGGGCTACACCTCGGTGGGCTTCGTCGCCGCCCTGGGTTTCGCCAACGCCATGATGTGGCCGGCGATCTTCCCGCTGGCCATCAAGGGCCTGGGGCGCCTGACCGAATTCGGCTCGGCCTTTTTGGTCATGGGTATCGCCGGCGGCGCCATTATCCCGGTGCTGTTCGCCCACCTGAAGCAGGTGTTCGACTTCCAGGGGGTGTTCCTGGCGATCATGGTGCCGTGCTACCTGTACATCCTGTACTACGGGGCGGCAGGCCATCGCGTCGGTCAGCACGTCAAGGACTGACACCCTATCTTCGCAGTGCAACGGCCATCCGCTAGGATGGCCGTCTTGCTTATGAGGGTCGTAGATTGCGCAGCCCCACCATCAAGGACGTGGCCGAACGCGCGGGCGTCTCGCTGAAGACGGTGTCCCGCGTCATCAACCACGAACCTTCCGTCCATGCGCGCACCCGCGACAAGGTGCAGCGCGCCATCGAAGCCCTCGATTACCAGCCCGACCAGGCCGCGCGCAGCCTGCGCAGCTCGCGTACGTATGCCCTGGGCCTGGTCTACGACAACCCCAACGCGCACTACGTCATCGCCATGCAGAACGGCGTGCTGTCGGTGTGCCGGGAGCGCGGTTTCGGCCTGCAGATCCACCCCTGCGATTCGTCCGCCCCGCGGCTGGCCGAGCAGCTGGGCGACCTCGTACGGCGCAACCGTCTTGCCGGGCTGGTGCTGTGCCCACCCATGTCCGAACAGCCGGGCCTGCTGGCCTCGCTGACCGAGCAGAACGTACCCTTCGTGCGAATCATTTCGGCACGCCAGGATCCGAAGGACGGCTGGCCCTGCGTCTTCGTGGACGACCGCGACGCCGCTTATGCCATCACCGAACACCTGATCCAGCTAGGCCACCACCGCATCGGTTTCCTGTGGGGAGGCAAGGGACATCGTTCCAGCCCCGAGCGTTATCAGGGCTATGAGGATGCATTGCGCGAATACGGCCTGCCCGTGGACAAGAAGCTGGTGGTGGAGGGCGATTATTCCTTCGACGACGGTTTTCGAGGTGCGCGCAAGCTGCTCGCGCTGAAGGAAGCACCGACGGCCATCTTCGGCTCCAACGACGAAATCGCCGCCGGCGTGCTGGCCGCCGCCCGCTCCGGTGGCGTCGACGTGCCCTGGGAGCTTTCCATCGCCGGCTTCGAGGACAGCCCGTTCTCCAAGCAGTCGTGGCCGGCACTCACCACCGCGCGGCAGAACACCGACGAGATCGGCCGGCATGCGGCGCAGCGGCTCATCGCGGAGCTGGAGCGGGAAGAGGGCGCCGCCATCGACAACGAAGGCTTCAGCCCCGAACTGGTAGTACGCGGCTCCACGGCCCCAAGACGCTTGTAGGAGCGCGCCTGCGCGCGACTGCTTGTCGCGGATATTCCCATGGTTTCGCGATGACCGGTCGCGCGCAAGGCGCGCTCCTACGGGGTTTTCGGGAGTCCACAGGGTCTTAACGCCCGGTTTGTTATGCTTTGCGGGATGTCCTCCCCGCGTCGAGCCTCGACGCCTTGTGCAGGACATCCCGCGAGTCCCCCAATCGTTTACCGGCGGACCGTTTCGAGCGCCGCCTTTCGCGTTGCGCATCCCTATCCCCAGGACGGCAATCCCGGCCACGTGTTCGTGTGCCTGCGCGTCCGCGTGAACAGGAGCACACACGATGCAGGATTCCGCAGGGCATGACGCCCATTTCGGCTGGTTTACCCGCCGTCGCAAGCATCTGAAACCCGACGATCTCACCATCGTCGACGAACCCATGTTGAAGCGCGCCGTGGGCGCTGCCGCCCTTGGCAATGCCATGGAGTGGTTCGACTTCGGTGTCTACGGCTATCTCGCCGTGACGCTGGGGCATGTCTTCTTTCCCGGCAGCAGCCCCACCGCACAGGTGATCGCCACCTTCGCGACGTTTACCGTGGCCTTCCTCGTTCGCCCCATCGGCGGACTCGTGTTCGGTCCCTTGGGCGATCGCTTCGGGCGCCAGCGCGTACTGGCTGCCACCATGATCATGATGGCGCTGGGCACCTTCGCCATCGGCCTGATTCCCAGCTACGACAGCATCGGCATCTGGGCGCCCATCCTTTTGCTGCTTGCGCGACTGGTGCAGGGCTTCTCCACCGGTGGTGAATACGGTGGGGCGGCCACGTTTATCGCTGAGTATTCCACCGATGCACGGCGCGGCCAGATGGGCAGCTGGATGGAGTTCGGCACCCTGGGCGGCTATATCGCCGGCGCCGGCGTGGTCACCGCACTCACCATGCTGCTGAGCACGCAGGACATGCACGCATGGGGTTGGCGCGTGCCGTTCCTCGTTGCCGGGCCGCTGGGCCTGCTCGGCCTATACATGCGCATGAAGCTGGAGGAAACTCCTGCATTCAAGGCACATGCGGAAGCGATGGAAGCGCATGGCGATACGCCGCGCATCGGCCTGCTGGAACTGGTATCCGTGCATGGTCCGCAGCTGCTGAAATGCGTGGGCCTGGTGCTGGTGTTCAATGTCGCCGACTACATGCTGCTCACCTACATGCCGAGCTATCTCACGGTGACGATGGGTTACAGCGAGGCCAAGGGCCTGCTGCTGATCATCATCGTGATGCTGGTGATGATGCCGCTCAACGTGGTGGGCGGGCGTTTCAGCGACCGTATCGGCCGTCGCCCGATGATCATCGGTGCGTGCGTGGCGATGCTGTTGCTCGCCATTCCCTGCATGCTGCTGGTGGGCACGGGCAACGACCTGCTGATCTTCGCCGGCCTCATGGCACTTGGCGTGATGCTGGTCTGCTTCACGAGCACGATGCCGTCGACGCTGCCTGCGTTGTTCTATACGCCCGTGCGATACAGCGCGCTGTCCATCGCGTTCAACGTGTCGGTGTCACTGTTCGGTGGTACGACGCCCCTGGTCACGGCGTGGCTGGTGGAGCGCAGTGGCGATCCGCTGGTACCGGCGTATTACCTGATGGGTGCCGCGATCATCGGCATCATCACGATGCTGTTCGTCACCGAAACCGCCGGCATGCCGCTGCGTGGCTCGCCGCCGGCCGTGGCCGATCATGCCGAGGCACGCGAACTGCTGGCCGGCGATGCACCGCTGACAGTGGATGAAACGCTGCCTGCACTGCCTGAAGACAGTAACGCCGAGGGTGAGGCGAAGCCCGCCTAGCGGGCCAGCGTCATCACGCCGATGGCGGCAATGGCGAGCAGGATGCCCAGCCAGTTCAGCGCCGAGAGCTTCTCGCGGAACGCGAACGCGCCCACGAGCGTGCCGAGCAGGACGACGCCGACATTGGTCGAGGCGAAGACCAGGGACGGTTCGCTCGCCAGGGCCTGATGGCCACGGATATAGAACAGGATGTTCCCGAAGTTGCAGGCGCCCAGCACGGCGCCAAAGCCGAGGTTGCGCAGGGATAGCGCCGCCTTGCCGGCCACAGCCCGGCCGAAGGCCACCAGCCAGCACAGCACCATCGCGATCAGGAAGGCGGCGAGCAGGGCGCTGGCAAACGATGCGCCGGCCAGTGCGATGAGCTTGAAACAGACGTCGATGGCGCCGAAACCTGCGAAGACGAGCAGGGGCGCCCACCAGCTTCCGGCTTCCACCTTGCCGCGCTCCTTGCGCCAGAGCACGCACAGGACAGCGACCAGGGCCAGGCCGATGCCGGCACCCTTGAGCGGCGTGAGCGTGTCGCCGAGGAAGACGAAGGCGGCAAACAGGGAAACGAAAAGCGAGAGTCGCTGGGCCACGTCGGTACGCACGATGCCAACGGTGCGCACCGAGCGCGCCATGACGATGAAGATCGAGGGCAGCAGCACGCCGAGGGCAATCAGAGGTGTCCAGGTCGCCCGGGCATCGAGAGCAGCCCGGGGCGTGCCGTTGAGCAACCACCAGGTGAGCGCCGACGCCACGATGTAGTTGGTGCCGACCGCTTGCACGATGTCGATCCCGGCCCGGCGGGCAAGCTTGAGCAGGATCGAGACGGCGACGCTGAAGGCGACGGCGAGAAGGATGTAGAGCATGGAAACGACGCCCGGGTTCAAGGTGGCGAAGAATGCGCCCGTAGCGCGCCCGGCGCAAACACCCTGGATACCCCACTCGTTGTTCCGGCAGGTGGGGTGACGGTTGCCCTTGGCTCGTCGTTCCTGTGAAAACAGGAACCCAGCGCCCCGGTTCGCCAGCACGGCGAGGGCGCTGCATCGGCTTCAGCGTAGGAGATTCCCTCGCGACAACCCACCGCACCGCGCTGGGTTCCAGCTTTCGCTGGAACGACGGTAGGTGGGGACTTCTACCGTGCGTTAGCCTTAGCGTTTCAGCTGGGCCGCTTCGCGGGCCAGGGTTTCGATGGAAGCGTAGTCACCTGCGGCCAGCTTGTCGGCCGGGGTGAGCCACGAGCCGCCCACGCATACCACGTTCGGCAGCGACAGGAACTCGTGCGCATTGGCGAGGCTGACGCCGCCGGTGGGACAGAAGCGGATCTGCGGCAGCGGGGAAGCCCAGGCACCTATCAGCTTCGGGCCACCGGCCGGCACGGCCGGGAAGAACTTCTGGAAACGGTAACCGCGCTCCAGCAACTCCATCGCCTCGCTGGCCGACGCGGCGCCCGGCAGCAGCGGCAGCTCGGAGTCGTCCGCCGCATTGAGCAGCCTCGGGCTGCTGCCCGGTGACACCGCGAACTTCGCGCCAGCCTTGAAAGCCGCCTCCAGATCCTTCGCCGTGAGCACCGTACCCACGCCGACAAACGCACCTTCCACCTCAGCCGCAATCGCACGCACGGCATCCAGCGCGGCCGGCGTACGCAGGGTCACCTCGATGGCTGGCACGCCACCGGCGACCAGCGCACGCGCCATGCCGACGGCCTTCGATGCGTCCTCGATGATCACCACGGGTACCACCGGCGCGAGCCGCAGCGTGGATTCGACCTGTTGTTGCTTCGCTTCGTTGCTCATCTCTACTCCGGTGGTTCAGAAGACGCCCGCACCGAGGTCGGCCGTGACGGACGACTGGCGGAACATGGCAAAGAGTTCGCGGCCCATGCCCACATGGTGGGCGGACAGGTCGATGTTGTCGGGAATGCGCGCATTCCACTCGTCGGCGGGCACCAGCACTTCGATGCTTCCCGTCACGGCATCCAGGCGCACGATGTCACCTGTGCGGATACGCGCGATGGGACCACCGGCTTCTGCCTCGGGGGTGACGTGGATGGCAGCGGGAACACGGCCCGACGCGCCGGACATACGGCCGTCGGTCAGCAGCGCCACGCGATGACCACGATCCTGCAAGAGGCTCAACGTCGGCGTGAGCTTGTGCAGTTCGGGCATGCCACGCGCACGCGGCCCCTGGAAACGCAGCACTGCCACGAAATCACGGTTCAGCTCGCCACGGTCGAAAGCAGCCTTCACGTCATCCTGCTCGTCGAAGACGATGGCAGGAGCTTCGACGACCATGCGGTCTTCGGGCACCGACGATACCTTGATCACGCCACGGCCGACGTTGCCCTTGAGCATGCGCAGGCCACCGTCATGACGGAACGGCTCGGCGATGGCACGAAGCACGCCGCGATTGCCGCTTTCCTTCGACACCGGCGTCCACGTGAGCTTGCCGTCCACCAAGGACGGCTGCTGGCGGTACGCGTCGAGGCCGTGACCCATGATCGTGTTCACATCGCCATGCAACAGACCGGCATCGAGCAGCTGATCCATCAGGAAGGCCATGCCGCCAGCCTCGTGGAAGTGGTTCACGTCCGCGTAGCCATTGGGATACACGCGCGCCAGCAGCGGCACCACCGCCGAAAGCGCATCGAAGTCATCCCAGCGCAGCTCGACACCCGCCGCGCGGGCGATGGCGACCAGATGCAGCAGGTGGTTCGTGGAACCACCCGTGGCATGCAGGCCGACCACGCCGTTCACGATGGCACGCTCGTCGATGATTCGGCCCAGCGGAAGGTAATGCTCGCCAAGGCAGTCCGAGGCAAGCACGCGATCGATAGCTGCTGCGGTAAGTGCATCGCGCAGCGGCGTATCCGGTGCCTCGAAGCTTGCACCCGGCACGTGCACGCCCATGATCTCCATCAGCATCTGGTTGGAGTTGGCCGTCCCATAGAAGGTGCAGGTGCCCGAACCATGGTACGAACGGGCTTCGGCTTCGAGCAGTTCGGCACGCGATGCCTTGCCTGCCGCGAAGGCCTGGCGCACCTTCGACTTCTCTTCGTTGGGAATGCCCGAGGGCATCGGTCCCGACGGAATGAAGGCGCTGGCGAAATGGCCGAACGACAACGCGCCGATCAGCATGCCCGGCACGATCTTGTCGCAGATACCGAGGTAAACGGCACTTTCGTACATGTCGTGCGAGAGTGACACGGCCGTGGCCATGGCGATCAGGTCGCGCGAGAACAGCGACAGATCCATGCCCGGACGGCCCTGGGTCACGCCGTCGCACATGGCCGGCACGCCACCGGCCACCTGGGCCGTGGCACCACGTTCGCGCGCCAGGCCGCGGATCAGCTCCGGGTAGCGCTCGTACGGCTGGTGCGCCGAAAGCATGTCGTTATAGGCGGTGACGATCGCGATGTTCGCGGCATGGCCGTTGCGCAGCGCGTTCTTGTCCTGCTCGCCGCAGGCGGCGAAGCCGTGTGCGAGGTTGCCGCAGGACAGATGATGCCGCTTCGCGCCCTTCCCGCGTGCGGCTTCGATTTTCGCGAGGTAGGCGGCACGCGACGCATGGCTGCGTTCGACAATGCGCTGGGTCACCTCGGCGAGGACAGGATGGATGGTCATGGCATGTTCCTGAAGGCTTTGACCGTGCCGCGCGCTCCATCATGGCGCGCGGGAGTGGCGGAAAGCCGCCGACTCCCCATCGGCGGCAGGAAAGGCGTCTTACGGCGCCCAGTAAACGTCGAGCGGAACGCGGTCCTGCGTGAGCACGGAACGGATCGGGAAATCCTCCCCGGCCTCGGCCTTGGCGAGCACGTCCTTCTTGTCGGCACCTTCGATGTGCAGATACAGCGTGCGGGTGTCGAGCACCTTCGGCAGCGTGAGCGTGATGCGCGGCTCGCCGGCACCGCCGGCGCGCATCGACAGCACGGTCTTCGTGCCGCGCGGATCGATGGCTTCGGCGAGGTGATCGCCACCCGGGAAGAACGAGGCGGTGTGACCATCCGGGCCCATGCCCAGGATCACGGCGTCGAACGGCAGGCCCAGCGCATCGATGCGCGCGCCGACACCGGCGAGCGCGGCATCCACGTCGTCCTTGTGGGCTGCATCGAACAGCGGGAGGAACTGAGCCGTATGCGCTTCATGGTGTAGCAGGTGATCGGCGACCAGCTTCGCGTTGGAGCGATCGCTGTCGGTATCCACCCAGCGCTCGTCCACCAGCGTCACGGTGACCTTCGACCAGTCGATCTCCTGCTCGGCCAGCACGGCGAACATCATCTTCGGCGTGCCGCCGCCGGAGACGGCGAGGGTGGCCTTGCCGCGCGCCTTGATGGCGGCGTCGAGTTTCGCGGCGACATCGCGTGCGAGCGTGTCGGCGAGGGTCAGCTTGTCGGCGAATTCATGGCGGTTGATCTTGGCGTTCATGCGGCATCCTCGGCCCAGGTGCGGCCATCACGTTCGATGAGCGCCACGGCGGCGCTCGGACCCCAGGTGCCTGCGGTATACGGCTTGGGCGTGTCGCCCGCGGCCTCCCACGCGTCGAGGATCGGGCCCGCCCAGTTCCATGCCGCCTCGACTTCGTCGCGACGCATGAAAAGAGTGGGATTACCGCGCACGACATCGAGAATGAGGCGCTCGTAGGCATCGGGCTGCTGCACACCGAACGCCGCCGCGAAGCTCATGTCGAGCGGCACGTGACGCAGACGCAGCCCACCCGAACCCGGGTGCTTGATTGTCAGCCACAGCTTCACGCCTTCGTCCGGCTGCAGGCGCAGCGTGAGACGGTTGGGCAGGAGCGGGCCGCTGGTCGGGTCGAAGATGGAATGCGGCAACGCACGGAACGTCACCACGATCTCCGAGACCCGATTGGGAAGGCGTTTGCCGGTGCGCAGATAGAACGGCACACCGGCCCAGCGCCAGTTACCGATCTCCGCCTTGAGGGCGACGAAGGTTTCGGTTCTGGACTGGTCGCTGCCGAGCTCGTCGAGGTAGCCCGGAACGCCCTGACCTTCCGCTGCACCGGCGCGGTACTGGCCGCGCACGGTGAGCTGGGCTGCGTTGCTGGCGTCGATGGGACGCAGCGAACGCAGCACCTTGAGTTTCTCGTCGCGCACGGCGTCGGGTGCGAGCGACGAAGGCGGCTCCATGGCAAGCATGCACAGGAGCTGCAGAATGTGGTTCTGGACCATGTCGCGCAGGGCGCCGGCACGATCGTAGTAACCGGCGCGATGACCCACGCCGACGGTTTCGGCCACGGTGATCTGCACGTGGTCGATGTGCTGGGCATTCCACAGCGGTTCGAACAGGGCGTTGCCGAAGCGCAGCGCCAGCAGGTTCTGTACCGTTTCCTTGCCCAGGTAATGATCGATGCGATACGTCTGCGATTCGCTGAAGACTTCGGCCACCGCGTCGTTGATCGCGTTGGCGCTGTCGAGGTCGCGGCCGATGGGCTTTTCCAGCACCACGCGCGAACGCTCGCCATTGAGGCCCAGGGAGCCCAGGCGCTGGCAGATGTCGGTGAAGATCTCGGGCGAGGTCGACAGGTAGAACACGCGGATGTGGTCTGCCTGCTGCGCCATCAGGGCAGCGAAGTCATCCCAGCCCTCGGCCTTGCGGGCATCGAGCGCGCGATAGCTCACCAGCTGGATGAAGGCATCCAGCTGCGACGCCACCACGTGGGTCACGTTCTTCTCGACCGCTGCGCGGACCTGTTCCCGGTAGCCGGCGTCGTCCAGGCCTTCGCGGGCCACGCCGATGATGCGGCTGCCGCCCTGGATCTGGCCGTCCACGAAGCGGTGGTACAGCGCGGGCAGGAGCTTGCGCACGGCGAGGTCGCCGGTGCCGCCGAAGATGACCAGATCGAAGGGTTCGATCACGGGGAGGGGAGCGCTCACGACAGTCGCCTCATGGGATTCGGATTGAGATGCCTCCGGATCGTACCAGTGACATACCAGGACGTACCAGCCCCGTACCACTTCGCGAATCCTTACGGGCGCTTTGACGGCCCGATTACAGTCTGAAAACGTTTTCCTTGTAATTTAAATCGTGCAAACAAGCGTTCAATCCGGCCGGTGGTATGCGCGCAAGCCCAAGTGCTTGCCGCACTGGTCGCTGATTGGTATCTTCGCTGGATGGAAAGCGCCCTCGTCGCCGAATACCAACGCCTGCAGCACGACCCGGCCGCCCGGCAGCCGCTGGCGTACATGCGCCTGCGCCGGGCCATCCGCAACGTCATCGAGAATGGCGAGGTGCAGGTGGGTCATGCGCTGCCCAGCGAACGCGACCTGGCCAGGGCCCTCACCCTGTCCCGGGTCACCGTTCGCAAGGCCATCGGCGGCCTGGTGGAAGACGGCCTGCTCACCCAGCGGCACGGGGCGGGCACCTTTGTTTCCGAGCGCATCGTCAAGCCGCTTTCCCGCCTCACCAGCTTCACCGACGACCTGCGCGCCCGCGGCCTCAACCCGCGTTCGGAGTTCTTCGAAAAGGCCATCGGCGAAGTCACGCCGGAAGAGGCCATGGCAATGAACCTCTCGCCCGGTACGCAGGTGGTACGCCTGCATCGCCTGCGCTATGCGGGCGATGAACCGCTCGCTATCGAGCGCAGTGCCGTGCCGCACGACCTGCTGCCCGATCCGCACCTGGTCGAGGATTCCCTCTACGAGGCCCTCGACAAGCTCGGCAACCGACCGCTGCGCGCCCTGCAACGCCTGCGCGCCGTGGTGCTGGGCCCCGCACAGACCCGCCTGCTTCGCCTTTCACCCGGCAGCGCCGGGCTGAACATCGAGCGACGCAGCTTCCTCGACGATGGTCGCATCGTCGAATTCACCTGTTCCTGGTATCGCGGCGACATCTACGACTTCGTCGCGGAACTGCAAAGCGACTGAGAGCCCACTACCCATGACGATCAAGCCGCAAGACACCCTGATGTACAGCGAAGCGCACGAGACCGCCGAGGTCGTCGAGCGACAGCTCGCTCAGAACGAGGCGGTGGTTTCCGCACTCGCCGAGCGCCTGCGCGCCAACCCGCCACGCATGATCATCACCTGTGCCCGCGGCAGCTCCGACCACGCGGCGATGTATGCCAAGTACGTGTTCGAGACCCAGCTGGGTGTGGTCACTGCATCGGCCTCGCCATCGGTGACGTCGATCTATCACGCCGACCAGCACCTCGATGGCTCGCTGTACGTTGCCGTGTCGCAGTCGGGCAAGAGCCCGGACCTGGTCCGCAACGCCGAAGCCGCCAAGCGTGCCGGTGCCTATGTGGTGGCGCTGGTCAACGTGGTGGACTCGCCGCTGGCGGAAGTCGCCGACGTTGTCATTCCGCTGCATGCGGGCCCGGAAAAGAGTGTGGCCGCCACCAAGAGCTATCTCGGTGCGCTGTTCGCGATCCTGCACATCGCCGCCCGCTGGAGCGGCAAGAAGGACATCGCCGACGCACTCACCGCACTGCCGGCACAGCTGCGCGCCAACTGGGACGCCGACTGGTCGTCGCTTACCGATGGCCTGGTCACCGCGCACAACCTCTTCGTGGTAGGCCGTGGCTTCGGCTTCGCCGCCGCGCTGGAAGCCGCACTCAAGTTCAAGGAAACCTCGGGCATCCACGCGGAGGCATTCAGCGCTGCCGAAGTGAAGCATGGCCCGATGGCGATCGTCGGCCCGGGCTTCCCCGTGCTGTTCTTCACCCAGAACGACGACACGCTGCCCAGCGTGCTTGATGTGGCCGCCGAGTTCCGCAAGCGCGGCTCGCGCGTGTGGGTGGCGGCGCCGGGCGTCGAAGGCGAGGACATCTTGCCGCTGGTCAGCAGCGCACCGATTGCCGCGCCTCTGATCGCCGTGCAGAGCTTCTACCGCGCCACCGCGGCGCTGGCCTTGAAGCGCGGCTTCAATCCGGATGTGCCGCCGCACCTCAACAAGGTGACCGAGACCGTCTGACCACGCTTCGCCGTCATTTACGCACTGGACCCATCGAAGGAATCTCCCCATGACTCTCGCCCTCGTCAACGGACGCGTACTCACCGACAACGGATTCCAGAGCGGCTTCGCCGTGCTGGTGGATGACGGCACGATCACCGGGCTGGCCCTGCCTTCCGATCCGCGCGTGCGTGCGGCCGAGAAGCATGACCTGGGTGGCCGTACGCTGCTGCCGGGTTTCATCGATTGCCAGGTGAACGGCGGCGGTGGCGTGTTGTTCAATGACGAGCCGACGGTAGATGCGATCCGCCGCATCGGCGAGGCGCATGCGAAGTTCGGCACCACGGGTTTCCTGCCCACGCTGATCAGCGACGACGCCGAGGTGATGGCCAGGGCCATCAATGCGGTGAACGCGGCGGTGGAGCAGGGCGTGCCTGGCGTGCTGGGCATTCACCTGGAAGGCCCGTTCATCGCGCCGGAACGCAAGGGCGTGCACGACCCGAAGAAGTTCCGCATCGCCAATGCCGACGATATCGCGATGGTCGCGCGCCGCCACGGCGGCGTGACCTTGCTCACCCTTGCACCGGAACGTGCCGATGATGCGGTGCTTCGCCAACTGGTAGAAAACGGCGTGATCGTCTGTGCAGGCCACACGGCAGCCGACTACGACACCACCGTGAAGGCGCTGAAGCTGGGCGTGCGCGGCTTCACCCACCTGTTCAACGCCATGACGCCGTTCACCAGCCGCGAGCCGGGCGTGGTCGGTGCGGCGCTCGACGACGAAGGCAGCTGGTGTGGCCTCATTGCCGACGGCCACCATGTACATCCGGCATCGCTGCGCGTCGCGATCAAGGCAAAGGCGCGCGCGAAGATGATCCTGGTCACGGACGCCATGCCGCCGGTTGGCTCTGACGATCCGAACTTCGTATTGAAGGGCGAGACGATCACCGCACGCGATGGCGTCTGCCAGACCGCGGACGGCACACTGGCCGGCTCCGCACTCGACATGGCCACGGCCGTGCGCAACACCGTCGAAATGGTGGGCGTCTCGCACGACGAAGCCGCACGCATGGCAGCCACGTACCCGGCCGCCTTCCTGGGCCTGGATCGCACACACGGCCACATCGCCGCCGGCTACCGCGCCGACTTCGTCGTCGCCGATGAAGACTTCAGCGTGGCCGAGACCTGGATCGGCGGCAAGAAGGTCTACAGCAAGGCATGAGCAACGAACGCGACGTCCTGCTGTTCTCCTACGGCACCCTGCAACTCGACACGGTGCAGCTGAAATCATTCGGCCGCCTGCTCGACGGCGCCGACGACGCCATCCCCGGCTACCACAGCACCATGGTGGAAATCACGGATCCGGACGTACTTCGCACCAGCGGCGAACGCTTCCATCCCATCGTGAGCCACACGGGCAACCCGACCGACGAAGTCGCCGGCAAGGTCTTCCGCATCACCGCCGACGAACTCGCGGCAGCCGATCGCTACGAAGTCTCCGACTACAAGCGTGTCTCGGTACGCCTGAAGTCCGGCCACGAAGCCTGGGTCTACATCCAGGCCTGACCCCCAGCACTCTGTCCCTGTAGGAGCGCGCCTCGCGCGCGACCAGTTGGAACGGTGTCGCTCCGTAGTAAAGCAGGCCGTGTGGTGCGTCGCTCTGTAGCAAGGGCTCGCCTTACGGCCTCGCACTCGGCGCCTGTGGCGTGGCCGCTCAGAGGCGACGGGGGCGGCCCTTGTCGCTCCGGCCTGCGGTGTCCCTCGGGAAAGGAGGAGCCGCTGCGCGGCTCAGTGTCTTATGGCTTACGCCCCTTCGGGCACGGGTAGCAGGCGGGGTTTTTCGACTCGGCTCCTGCCTCGGCGAAAAAGGCCGGCCTTCCTGGCCG
Source organism: Luteibacter anthropi (assembly GCF_023699965.1). NCBI lineage: Bacteria > Pseudomonadati > Pseudomonadota > Gammaproteobacteria > Lysobacterales > Rhodanobacteraceae > Luteibacter > Luteibacter anthropi. The sequence goes on along the minus strand of NZ_CP077072.1, from coordinate 1,640,914 downwards.
GCCCCCTTCGGGCCTTTTCCGCCCGCTCCCCTCACCTCCATCAAGTCGCGCCAAGGGCCGCCCCCGCCGCCTCTGCCGATCTCACGGTGATCTTGTAGGAGCGCGCCTGCGCGCGACCGGTTGTCGCGAAAACCATCATCGTTTCGATGCATCCGGTCGCGCGCAAGGCGCGCTCCTACAGGGATACGGTGTCGTCGGGTGCATCGCTTCCTACCGCGACATCCCCCAAAGCCAGACCGCCCCCAACGACGCGCCCACTAACCCCGCACTCGCCGCTTCAAACACCATCCCCGGCCACACCTCCCGCGGCAGCAAACATCCATGCGCCGCCATATCCCCCACGGCAAACGACCCGGCGATAAACGCCACAAACGACAACACCGAAAACATCCGCGCCCCCGTCGCCAGCGAACACCTCTGGCCATAACTGCTCATGTAGACAAGCAGGTTCACCACCAGCAACACCAGCGCGACACCCACCTCCCACAGCCCCACGATCATTTCGCCCCTCCCAGCGCACGCACCTCGTCCCACATGCGTCTGACGTTCGCCTGCTTGGTGCATTGCAGGCCCATGCGATACAGCACATTGACGCCCGACATCGCCCGGGCCACGCACCGCTGATTCGGCAATTCGGTTTCGACCATGTATTCCGTAAGGACGGACTGCATCGCCTCGGCATACGCCTGCCATGCGGTCGCGTCATTCATCAGCGTATCCATACTGGTCTCGGTATTGAGGCTAAAGCTCCCCTCGCCGAGGACGCCATCGTCTTTCGGATCACTCATGGTTTGGTTTTCCCTGGTACGCCGCTTCCGAGCGGGGCACGCCAAGGGCCGTGCCCCTCATCGACTCGGGCGACGAGATCTCACGATTCCCGCACTTTGTCCGGTTTTCTCACAGGCAGGGCGCTACGCGCCGGGTAGGACGGCAGAGCCAGAAACGGTGAGAAATCAGGACGAACGCGGGCGTTAGCCGCGTCCTGACGAGCGTTTAGGACGTCCCTGGACCGTCCGGGACAGACGGTGGGTGTGAGAATGCCTTAAGATTTGGCACAGCCATATCAACTCCTAACTCAGTTGGTTTGGTCAGCGGGCGGAGGTGTTAGCGCACCTCCGTTCCGCGTCTTTCTCGATACGTCGAGCGATGGTTGTCTGCCGAGCCGTCAACGAACAAGCAGACAACGCGCACACCGTACCAAATTGCGCATGCGTTTGGGTATGGAAATATTCTCAAAAATCGCCCCCGTCGTTCCTGCGCACGCAGGAACCCAGCGCCTCGGTTTGCCAGCAAACACGATGACGTTGCATCGGCTTTGGCGCCAGTCGTTTCGATATCCATCCAGCGCCACACAATCCCTGTAGGAGCGTGCTTGCGCGCGACCCGTGGAATCGAAACGATGATGGTGTTCGCGATAACCGGTCGCGCGCAGGCGCGCTCCTACAAGATCACCGTGAGATCGGCAGAGGCGGCGGGGGCGGCCCTTGGCGCGACTTGATGAAGGTGAGGGGAGTGGGCGGAAAAGGCCCGAAGGGGGCCGGCCAGGAAGGCCGGCCTTTTTCGCCGAGGCAGGAGCCGAGTCGAAAAACCCCGCCCGCTCCCCGTGCCCGAAGGGGCGCAAGCCATAAGACACTGAGCCGCGAAGCGGCTCCTCCTTTCCCGAGGGACACCGCAGGCCGGCGCGCCAAGGGCCGCCCCCGTCGCCTCTGCAACGCCACGTTCCAGCGCCGATGCGAGGCCGGAAGGCGAGCCCACCCTACGGAGCGAAGCACCACATGGGCTGCTTTACTACGGAGCGCAACATTCCAACCGGTCGCGCGCGAGGCGCGCTCCTACAGGGCAGAAAAAGGGCCGGCGTGTCCGCGCCGGCCAGTTCTGGGGATTCGCGGGGCATCCGGATACGTTGCCCGGACGCCCTTTGGTGGCGTCAGAAGTCGTAGCGGACGCCGAAGCGGAAGTAGCGTGGGTTCTGGAAGGCGATGGGGCGCTGGTAGTCCTGGCTTACGACCGGTATGCCGTCGCGGATGGTGCCGGTTTCGCCGACGTCGATCTGTGCGACGGGGCGCTGGCTGCCGACCACGTTGAAGACTGCGGCGGTGAAGGCAAGCGGCTGTTTTTCACCTGCCCATACCGGACGGTATTCCGCATTGAGGTCGAGGTTCCAGGTGTACGGCAGGCGGCCCTTCGATCCGCGGGGTGATGGCTTGAGGCCGCATTCGAAGTACGACGCACCGTAGTCGATGGCATCTACCGGGTCTACGCCGATGCAGTTCTTCGGACGCCCCGTGGCGACCGACAGGTTGGCGCCGAAGAGCCATTCCGGGGTGGCCTGGAAGTAACCGTAGGCCTTCAGCTGGTGCGTGCGGTCGTTCGGCAGCGGGCCGTTGGTGTACTGCATGATTTCCGGGGCATCCCAATCCTGCGTCACCGACGGATCGAGCTGGCCGATATCCGATTTCAGCTGGCCTTCGGAGTTGCCGTAGCTGCGCGAGAACGTGTAATCGACGCGACCGAACCAGCCATCCGCGAAGTGATGTTCAAGGTACAGGTCCAGCGAGTAGTAGCTGCGCTTGAGGTCGGGGAAGGGCACGTTGCCCGGCGGCGGCGAGGTGAAGTCGGCCTTGCTCAGCTTGAACGGCACGAGGTTGCCGCCGCCCACGTCGACGAGGAAGGTATTCGACTTGCCCGGGTTGAACAGATAGCAGCCGGGAATCGATGCGTTGCTGAGGTCGATGCCGTTGCGTGCCGCGTAGGTTTCGAACGGGCGCGAATCGCAGAAGTCATCGATAGAGCTTTTCAGCTTGCGATACGTGGCCTTGGCACCGTAGCTCCAGTCGGCATTGATGGCCTTGTCGAAGCCGAGGATGTACTCGTCCTGGTAATAGGCCTTGATGCCCTGGGCGCCAACGGTTTTTGGATTCGGCACCGTGCCGTCTTCACCGTTGAGGTAGCGGCGCGAGCCTAGCAGCTGCGCTCCGGTAGGTTCGCCGTTGGGGCCTACGCCCGTATACGAGTAGTACTCGCTGTAATACGTGGATGCCGAGGCGGCACGAATGGCCACGTTGGACGGAATCGCCAGATGGTAACGACCGGCGTTGCCATAGATCTTGAACGTGGAGTCGCCAAACACGTCCCAGGTAAGGCCCAGTCGCGGGGCGAGCTGGTGACGCTGCTTCACGTACACATCGCCATTGCCGTTGATGTTCTTGAACTGCTCGTTGCGCAGGCCGATGTAAGCCATCCAGCGGTCGTTGACCTGCCAGCGGTCTTCGATGAACTGGGCTTCCTGTTCCGTCTTCACCGACGCACCGGTCTGGAACAGGCGCTTTTCGACGAAGTACTGGGCGCCGGGTGGCGGCACGATGTCCGGACGATTGGGCACCGCGCCGGCATCCTTGTAGACCCAGCGGTAGCCGCCTTCGTACACGTTGCCCGAATAGGATTCGAGCGTCTGGTTGTCGATACCGGCGCGCAGGTCGTGGTCGCCGATGTGGTATTCGACATCGAGGCGATAGCCGTGCGTCTTGTCCTTCGCGCCCTGGCCCAGCACCGTGTTGTTTACCAGGCCGCAGCCGGTGATGGGCACGTTGACCGTGCGCTGGTCGGTGATCCAGGGGCAGTTGGGATTGTCGGCGTAGCGGAGGTTACGCACGTGGCGCGTGTTGGAACGGCCATAGAGCGCATTCACCGTGAGGTCGTCGGTGATGTAGCCGGTGTACTTGCCGATGTAGACGTCGCCACCCGGCGCTGAACCCGGACCCGCGTCGAAGTTCTTGAGGTTATCGGTGCCGATGTAGTTGGCACGGCTGCCCGTGGCGTAGTCGTAGCGATAGACGCTGCGCTCGGTGTTGGTCTTGTCGCCGATGCCGGTCAGTTCGAGGATGTGGCTGTCGGTGATGTTCCAGTCGATCTTGGCCATCCACTTGGTGGCCTTCTGCTCCTGGTTGGTTTTCTGCGGCGCGATGATGGGGCTGATGTTCTTGCTGTTGGAACGGGTGAAGTCACCCGCCGCGAAGAAGAACAGCTTGTCCTTGATGAGCGGGCCACTGATGTAACCGGTGTACTGCGTGTCGTTGCTCTTGTTTTCCGAGCGCTCCTGATAGAGCACGCCATTCTTGCGATAGATGCTGCGCGGGCTCTGGCGCAGGCCCGAGGGCTGCCAGTACATGCCAACGCCGCCCTTCCACTCATTGCCACCGCGCTTGGTCACGATGTTGATCACGCCACCGGTAGAGCGGCCGTATTCGGCGCCGTAACCGCCGGTGAATATCTGCTGCTGGTCGATGGCGTCAAAGGGCAGGCTGGTGAAGCCCAGGCCGGTGAGCGCGTTGGTGACCGCATAGCCGTTGATGTAGTACTGGTTTTCCGAGGCCGACGAACCACCGAACGAAGCGACGTTGCCGTAGCGGCTGTCGCCGGAGATCACACCAGGAGCGAGCAGGGCGGCGGCGGTGACGTCGCGCGCCAGCGGCAGCTTCTGCAACTGCTGCGAGGTGAGCACGGTGCGCGAGTCGACGGATGACACGTCGATGGACGGCAGCACGTTGCCGGTGACCTGCACGCCTTCGAGGTTCTGTGCCGAGCCTGCCGATGCGGCAGCCCCTGCAAAAGAGACGTCTACACCGGTACCCAGGGCGACCTGGACGTCGTCGCGGCTTTCCACCACCTGGCCGCTGCGCTCCAGCGTGATCTTGTAGCGGCCGACGGGAAGCGAAGACACGCGATAGCGGCCTTCGGAATCCACCGAGGTGTCGCGGGCAAAGCCCGTATCGAGGTTTTGCAGGCGCACGACGGCGCCTTCGGGCTGGGCCACGCGGCCGAAGATGACGCCCGATGCGTTGGACTGGGCGAGGGTGGTTCCGCTTACGAGGCAGAGGGCGAGGGCAGTGCAGAGCGACGAACGTCGCGGCAGGATGCCGCGAAACAAGGAACGCTTCATTTGTGGTCTCCCCGGAATGAACAACAAGGCGACGGCCGCAGCGCGACCGCCAAGCAAGTGCACATCTGATGACCACCACGCCCGGCTGGTACCCCCCACCCGGGCGCCCGCCCGTGCGCAAGTAGTTGCGCTTCGGTGGGCATCTCAACCGGTGTAGCCGCAATTGCTTGCGACTGTCAAGCGATTGTTAGAAATTCGTGACACACGTCCGGCCGGGGGCTACAGTGGCGCCGTTCGGGTGTCCCGGCTGGCTCCAGGCCGGCGGGATGAAACGGGAAGCCGGTGCGCCGCGTCGCGGCAAGGCCGGCACTGCCCCCGCAACGGTAAGCGTCGGGAGGCGTTTTCTCCCGGGGAATCGGCTGGCAGCCACTGCGAGAGCGGGAAGGCGCCGGGTCCCATGACGCGAGTCCGGAGACCGGCCCGATGGATGCGCCTGCGAACTTTCGTGGGCGCTCTGCCTGTTTCGGACGATTCGCGGAGGGCGGATCCGGACCGCCCTGTGGCCGTTCGCGGCCGCACGCGTTCGTCTTTCCTCCTTCACGTTCGTCCATCGCTTCGTGATTGCCGCTATCCACGCGGCGGAGGAACCCGTTCCATGAAGAAGACCTTGCTCGCGATGGCCCTGCTGTCGTCCATGGCCGCTGCCCACGCGGCCGATGCCCCCGACCGCCTCGATCCGGTGGTGGTCACCGCCAATCGCGCCGCCACGCCGCTGGACCAGGTGCTGGCCCCCGTGACCGTGATCTCCCGGGACGATATCGACCGCATCCAGCCGGTCAATGTCCGCGACCTGCTCAACGGCCTGCCTGGCATTTCGATGGCCAGCACCGGCGGCATCGGCCAGCAGACCACGATGTTCATGCGTGGCACCAACGGCGACCATGTGCTGCTTCTGATCGACGGCGTCCGCGTCGGCTCGGTCACCACGGGCGCTCCCGCCTGGGAACAGCTGCCGGTGGGCCAGATCGACCATATCGAGATCGTGCGCGGGCCGCGTTCCAGCTTGTACGGCTCCGACGCCATCGGCGGCGTGATCCAGATCTTCACCCGTCGCGGCCAGGCCGGTGAGGCACCGACCCCGAGCGTGTCCATCGGTGGCGGCAGCCATGGCTATGCGAGCGGCCAGGTCGGCCTGTCCGGCGGCACCGAACATGGCTGGTACAACGCCAGCCTGGGCGGCCAGTACACCTCCGGCATCAAGGCCTGCCGCCCCGGCTCGGCCGCGGCCGGCGCCGGCTGCTTCACGAACGACGTGGCGCATGACGACGCCTACCGTACCTACAACGGCGCGCTCTCGGGCGGTTACCGCTGGGACAACGGCACCGAACTGACCGGCAGCTGGCTGCGCAGCAAGGGCATGGTGGAGTACGACGGTGACTACCAGAACCTCACCCGCCAGTCGCAGCAGGTGGCCGGTGCGAAGCTTGCCTTCGACGTGCTGGAGAACTGGCGCATGTCCGTTAGCCTCAGCCAGAACCAGGACCGCGCCGACAGCTATCTCAATGGCCAGGGCAAGGTGGTGCGCGACCAGGTGACCTTCCTTCCCATCGTCACCGACCCGGACAAATACCGTACCGGCTATCTCTATTCGAAGCGCAACCAGGCCTCCTGGCAGAACGACGTCACCCTCGCGCCGGGCCAGACGCTGAGCGCCGGCGTCGATTTCCAGCAGGAGAAGCTGAAGAGCTCGCCGGCCTATGTGCGCGGCAGCCGTGACAACAACGGCGTGTTCGCGCTGTACCAGGGCGTGTTCGGCCCGCACGAGGTGCAGTTGTCGGCGCGTCACGACCACAACAACCAGTTCGGCAACCACACCACCGGGTCGGCGGCGTACGGCTACTCGTTCAGCGACGGCATCAAGCTCACGGCCTCGTATGGCACGGCTTTCCATGCCCCGACCTTCAACGACGAGTTCTCCCCTTACTACGGCACCGTCAGGCTGGACCTGAAGCCGGAGAAATCGCGCACGGCGGAACTCGGCCTGACGGGCCGCCAGGGCGTGTGGAACTGGGGCGTCACGGCTTACCAGACCACGATCGACGACCTGATCGGCCAGAACGATGACTTCGTACCCGCGAACGTCAGCAAGGCCCGCCTGCGCGGCCTCGAAGGCCAGGTGGGTGCCGATGTGGACGGCTGGCACCTGCGCGGTTCGGCGACCTTCCAGCAGCCGAAGGACCGCAGCGCGGGCCCCACGTACGACAACCTCCTGCAACGTCGTCCCGAGCGCTTCGCCCGCGCGGACGTGGACAAGGACCTGGGCGCCTTCACCGTGGGCGGTTCGGTTTACGCCGCCGGCCGCAGCTACGACAACGCGTCCAACACACTGCGTCTTGGCGGCTATGCCACCGTCGACCTGCGCGCCACCTGGCACGTGGACAGCGACTGGAGCGTGCAGGGCCGCGTGGCGAACGTGGGCGACAAGCGCTACGAAACGGCCGCGTTCTACAACCAGCTGGGCCGCACCTACTACCTGACGCTCAACTACACCCCCAGCCACTGATACCCCTCTGTAGGAGCGCGCCTCGCGCGCGACCGTACGAAGCGATACGCCACGAGTTTCAGACGACGCCAGTGGCAGGTTCGCCGACCACCCCGGTCGCGCGCAAGGCGCGCTCCTACAAAAAATCGCCACACGAAGATAAACGAGGCCCCTGCCTTCCGGCAGGGGCCTTACCATAGGCACAGCCACAAAGAAGCCCGGACGTCATAAAGTGCGCCCGGGCGCGGGCATGTTCCCCGCGATCACAGGGAGTGTTGTGAACTTCTTTGCTCCATTCATCCGCCGGCCGATCGGAACCTCGCTCATGGCGGCGGGCCTCACGCTGGCCGGCTTCCTGGCCTACCTGCTGCTGGGCGTCGCCGCCTTGCCGGCGGTGGAAGTGCCGGCCGTGTTCGTGCAGGTGCAGATGCCCGGCGCCAACGCCCAGACGATGGCCACCACCATCATCGCCCCGCTGGAACGCCACTTCGGGCGCATTCCCGGCGTGGACCAGATGTATTCCAATAGCGCCGAAGGCAGCGGCTTCGTGCGCATCCGTTTCACGATGGATCGCACCACCGATGCCGCCGCCCGCGACGTGCAGGCGGCGATCAACGCCTCGGCGGCCGACCTGCCGCCCGGACTGCCTTCGCCTCCGCAGTATTTCAAATTCGATACAGGCCAGATCCCGGTACTGCTGGTCGCGCTCACGTCGAAGTCGATGCCGCCGGACAAGCTCTACGATCTGGTGGATACGCAAATCCGGCCGACCGTGGCGCAGATCGACGGTGTGTCACGCGTACAGGTCTTCGGCGGCACGCCGCATGCGGTGCGCATCGAGCTGAACACCCAGGCGCTGGCCGCCAAGGGGCTCACCGCCAACGACGTCGCCAATACCTTGCGCGCCGCCAACGTGAACTCGCCGCAGGGGCTGCTCAGTGACGGCCTCACCAATATGACGGTGATCGCCAACGATGGCCTGCGCGAGCCGGAGGACTTTGCGAAAATCCTCATCTCCGTACGCAATGGCGTGCCGGTGCGGCTGTCCGACATCGCCCGCGTCTACAGCGGCCAGCAGGACCAGTACCAGGCCGCGTGGTTCCAGGGGCAGCGCTCGGTCACCATGCAGATCAACAAGCGGCCGGAGGCGAACGCGATCGCCACGGCCGAGGCGATCCGCGAGGCCTTGCCTCGCTTCCGCGCCATGCTGCCCGCCGATGCGGAAGTCACGCCGATCTTCGATCTCACCCAGACCACCCAGTCCGCCCTGCACGAAGTGAAGGTGGCGCTGCTCATCAGTATCGTGATGGTGATGCTGGTGATGCTGGTGTTCCTGCGACGCCTGGGGCCCACGCTCATCGCCACCCTCAGCGTGCCACTGTCGCTGGCCGGCGCCTTCGTGGTGATGTGGGTGCTCGGTTATACGCTGAACACCATGTCGCTCATGGCGCTGGTGCTGTGTATCGGCTTCGTCGTGGACGATGCCATCGTGGTGATCGAGAACATCGTGCGCCACATGGAGAACGGCTCGGAGCCCATGCCGGCCTCGCTCGACGGCGTGCGCGAGATCGGCTTCACGGTGATCTCGATCACGGTGTCGCTGGTGGCGGTGTTCGCTCCGCTGCTGTTCGGCAACAACATGATCACCAAGCTGCTGCGCGAGTTCTCGGTGACGCTCGCCTCGGCCGTGCTCATCTCGGCCATCGTCTCGCTCACGCTGACGCCTGCGCTGTGTGCGCGCTATCTCAAGCACGACGATCCCGACCGCAAGCCCGGCCGGCTCGAACAGCGCCTGGAACGCTTCGACCGTGGCCTGCTGCGCCTGTATGAACGCGCGCTCGACTGGGCCATGCACCATCGCCGGATCATGCGTTGGCAGCCGTTGACCCTGCTGTTTGCCACCGTCTTGCTGGGCATCGCCGTGGTCAAGACGGCGGGCGGCAACTTCATGCCCGACGAGGACACGGGCATGTTGCAGGCCGACGTCGTCGCGGATGCCAACATCTCGCCCGATGTGATGAACGAGAGACTGAAGCGTGTCGGCGAGATCATGCAACACGACGATGCCGTGCTGGATGTCACCACCATCCTGGGTGGCGACAACGGTGGTGCCGTGGGCAACCAGGGCACGATGTTCATCGATCTGAAAACGAAGGGAAGCGCTCCCGGCCAGCGCCATGAAGGCATCAAGGAGGTGATGGAACGGCTGGGCAAGGTCTACGAAAAACTGCCGGACGTGCAGGTGTTCATGTCGCCCGTGCAATTCCTGGGTGGCAGTGGTGGCAACAGCAACCGCGGCCAGTATTCTTTCCAGCTCATCAGCACCGACGGCCAGGATCTCCAGCCCTGGGTGCTGAAGCTCGTGCGCCAGATGCGCACGATGAAACAGTTCAAGGACGTCGGCAGCGATTTCGACGTGGTGGGCAAGCAGCAGATGCTTACCGTGGACCGCGATACGGCCAACCGGCTCAACGTGAGCATGGGCCTGATCGACACGGCGCTATACAACGCCTTCGGACAAAGCCAGGTGTCGGTGATCTATTCGGACATCAACCAATACTGGGTGGTGCTCACGGCCACCGCCACGGAAGCGATGAGCCCGGAAGCCCTGCTCAATACCTACGTGAAGAGCGCCACGGGCACGATGGTACCGCTGTCGGCAGTGGCGAAGATCCTGCCGCGAGCCGCTCCCACGGCCGTCACGCACCAGAACCAGTTCGAATCCGCAGACGTCACCTACAACCTGCCGCAGGGTGTCACGCCGGACCAGACCAACGCCCTGATCGAACAGGCACTGCGTGCGATCCACCTGCCCGAAGGCATCCGCATGGACGTCACGGGCCTCAACCAGCGCCTGCAGGATGCGAAATCCAATGGCATGGTGTTGCTGATCGGTGCGATTCTCGCGGTGTATATCGTGCTGGGCATCCTCTACGAGAGCCTGGGCCACCCGCTCACCATTCTCTCGACGCTGCCCGCCGCCGGTGCCGGTGCGTTCCTGGCGATGCTGGTCACACAGACGCAGCTGACCTTGATGGCGATTATCTCGGTACTGCTGTTGATAGGTATCGTGAAGAAGAACGCGATCCTGATGGTGGATTTCGCGCTGGTCGCCGAACGCGAGCAGGGCATGACACCGGTAGAGGCCATCCGGCAGGCCGCGCTGGTGCGCTTCCGCCCGATCACGATGACCACCCTGGTGGCGATGGGCGCCGCGCTGCCGTTGGCCATCGGCTTCGGCGTGGGCTCGGAAATGCGCCGCCCGCTGGGCATCGCCATCGTCGGCGGCCTGCTGGTCTCCCAGCTGCTTACCCTGCTGAGTACACCGGCGATCTACCTGTGGAATCACGACCGCAAGGTACGCAAGGCCCGCCGCAAGCACCGCAAACTGCTCAAGAAACGGCTGAAGCGCTGGAAGGCGATACGAAAGAAGCGCTCCTGACCTGCCGGCCGAACCATGTAGGAGCGGGGGTCAGGCTGCGGCGGGGAAGATGCTGGCGTTTTTCCAGGTGCCGGCGCGGTAGTACACCACCGTGATGAGTACCGATATCGTCGAGCTCACCGGGAAGGCCCACCAGATGGCATCAGCGCCCCAGTAGGGGCCGAGAAAGTACGCGAACGGATAGCGGATGAACCACATGGTGAGCGCCAGCACGCAGAGCGGGAACATCACCGCGCCCGTGGCGCGTACCACGCCGAACAGCACGAAGGTCACGCCGAACATCAGGTACGACCAGACCACGATCAGGTTCAGGTGCTGCGCGATGCCGATGGCCGTGCTGTCTGAGCCCAGGAAGATCGACAGCGCGCCGTGGTTGAACAGGCACACGATCACGACCAGCGCTCCGGTCATGCCCAGGCTGGCCAGCACACCGGCGCTGCCGATGCCCGGAATGCGATCCCAGCGACGCGCGCCCACGTTCTGCGCCACCATCGACGACACCGCCGTACCCACCGCGATCGCAGGCATCTGGATGTAGTTCCACAGCTGCACGGCCGCGCCGTAGGCCGCCGTCGTCTGCGAGCCGTGGCGGTTCACCAGCGCCATCATGATGATGGCCGACGACGAGATCACCACCAGCTGCGCACCCATCGGCATGCCCTTGAAGATCAGGCTGCGCATCACGGCGCGATCGGGAATCAGCATGTGCAGTTCATGGCGATGGATGCACAGGAAATGCTTGCGCCGGTAAAGCCAAGCGATAAGCGCGATCACCGAAACGACCTGCGCGATCAGGGTCGCCACGGCGGAGCCGGCGATGCCCATCCGGGGAATCGGGCCGATCCCGAAGATGAAGACCGGATTGAGCGCGATGTCGAGCACCACGGCAAGAATCATGAAAAGCAGGGGCGTCCGCGAATCGCCCGCGCCGCGCAGCACCATCGCCAGCAGCACGGACAGATAGGCCGAAGGCAGGGCCAGGAAGATGATCCGCAGGTAGGCAATGGCGTAGGGCTGCACATCCGCCGGCGTACCCATGGCGGCCAGCATGGCCGGCGTGGTGATGAATCCCCCCGTGGCCACGAGCACGGACAACAGCACGAAGAAACCCAGTCCCGTACCGACGACGCGACGCGCTTCGGCGATGTCACGTGCGCCCAGCGCCTGCCCGACCATGATCGTCGTGGCCATGCTGATGCCGAACACGAGGCCCAGCAGGAAGAACAGGATGAGGTTGGCATTGGCCGTGGCGGCAAAGGCCGCCTCCCCGAGGAAACGGCCGATCCACATCACATTGACCGAGGCATTGAGCGATTGCAGGATGTTCGTCGCCAGGATGGGCATGGAAAACATCAACAGCGTGCGCCCGATCGGTCCCTCGATCAGGGAAGGATTCGCTTTCATGCATCGGCCCTTGTGCGGTCCACGAGATGGTTCACATAGCGTCGCACGTCCTCGGGCCAGCCGGCGATGAGTTCGTCGAAGCGACCGGCCTCATGACGATGGAAGGCACGCGAGGCTTCTTCATAACCCGGCAGGTCGCCGGCCAGGGCAAACATCACCCGGTCCACGACTTCGCGCGCCTGGCGCACCCGCTCTGCGGGTGCCCCTTCGCGACTGGCGCTTTCGACCAGGCGTCGCAGTGCCACCGAGGCACCGCCCGGCTGGTTGGCGAGCCAGTCCCAGTGGCGGGGCAGCAGGGTGACTTCACGAGCCACGACGCCGAGCTTCGGCCGCCCGGGGCCGCGCTTCGCCGGCGGTTCGGTTTCATCGGCGGGCAGTCGCGACAGCACGTCTTCCACGCTGCCCCGGTAGTCGATATCGACGGGACGACCGGACGTATCGTCGTAGATGATGGGGCAGGCATCGGGGCGGGCGTCGAGCAGGCGCTTGCAACGCTCGGCCACTTCCGCAAGCGACCCGGCAGCCACGCGTACGTGGCCGTCGAAAGCGGCGTAGGAGGACATGGGGCTATCTCGCTGGGTGGAGGCAACGCGCAGATATTACCCGGATTAAATTAACCGTCAAGAATGATCATGTAGGAGCGCGCCTTGCGCGCGACCGGGTTTTCGCGACAACCGGTCGCGCGCAAGGCGCACTCCTACAGTTAGTGCCAGAGGTAGGAATCCATCGACAGCACGCCGTAGGTGATACCGCCATCGATCGCCGTGGGCGTGTCCTGGCCGGCGGCACCGGCGGCTACGAGCAGGGGCAGGTAGTGCTCTTCGGTCGGGTGCGCGCGGATGGCACTGGGAGCGAGGCGCCGGTAGTCGAGCAGCGAGCGGGTGTCGCCGTCGAGCACGGCTTGGCGCGTCCAGCGAGCGAACTCGGCTGCGTAGTCGGCGTGGCCCTGGCCGCCGTCGCGGCGTATCTCGTAGAGGTTGTGCGTGAGGCTGCCCGAGCCGACCACCACCACGCCGCGCTCGCGCAAGCTGACCAGCGCCTTGCCCAGGCGCAGGGCACCTTCCGTATCCAGGTTATGCGGCATGGATACCTGGATCACCGGAACATCGGCATCCGGACGCAGGTAGCGCAACGGCACCCAGGCGCCGTGGTCGTAGCCGCGCTCGGCGTCCACCATGGCGACAAAACCCGCATCGATCAGCAGCGAGGCCGTTTCGGCCGCCAGGGCCGGGGCGCCGGGCGAGGGATAGGTGAGCGTGTAGAGCTCTGGCGCGAATCCGCCGAAGTCATGGATGGTCGCGGGCATCGCCGCCCCGGTGACGCGGATGCCGCAGGTCTGCCAGTGCGGCGAAACCACCACGATCGCCGCCGCCGCGCCCAGCGGCTCACCGATCTGCGTCAGCTTTGAGCCGAGCAGGCCGGGCTGCAACGCGAAGGTCGGAGCACCGTGGGAGATGAAGAGGGCGGGGGCGCGGATCATGAGGACACCTGGGGACGGGCCGTGGCGGTCGCCACCCTCCCAATGTAGGAGTTCTCCCCGTCGCTATAAATCGTCTTCCGGCGAACGCATTGGCGCCGAATGGTGAACGACGAAATGCACGTTTTTTCTTGCGCGTTGAAAAGTTCCGTGGGAACCTTACATTTGGCTTACAGGAATATGGCAGGGCAGTGCCTGTCCGGCCCTTGGTCCCAGCGGGTAGGGAGGGACTAGAGGAGCAACATGATCATCTCTTTAGAGGGGATCGAACCGGTCGCCGCAGGCGGCCGTCGGTACATTTACGAGCACCCGGACCATCCGTCGTTGCTCATCAAGGTGATGCGGCCGGATAACCTGCAGCATCGCTGGTTCAACGCGCCCTGGTATCGCAGGCTGGCGCGCACCGGCCCGTACGTGAGCTACATGCGGGAATTCAAGGAGTACCTGACCTCTCGTCGCTTCTCGGACGAGCCGTCGCCCGTGGCCCGTATCGTGGGCCTGGTCGATACCGACCAGGGCCTGGGACTGGTTTCGGAGAAGGTAACGGGCAATGACGGGCGCATGGCGCCTTCGCTCGAATCCATGGTGAAGGTGCAGGGCATGACGCCTGAGATCAACGCACTGATCAACCGCCTGTTCGAAGAAGTGCTGCGTCACTACGTCATCGTCAACGACCTGCACGCGGCCAATGTCGTGTATGGCACGGATTCGCGGGGCGGCCCTCGACTGGTGATCATCGATGGCTTCGGCGAGAAGAACGTGTTGCCGCTCACGTCGATGAGCCGTCGCCACAACGCGCGCCGCGCCCGGCTGAAATTCGAACGCCTGCGGGCGCAGCTTGCCGCGATCGACAAGGCGCGTCCGCGCATGCCGGCGGAGACCGTACGGGTGCGGCCCGGTGAGCATCGACAGGGACAGGCGTCCCGCGCGGCCTGAGGGCCGCGTCAGGACATCACCGGGTCCAGCGGCGTCGACCGCGGACCCAGCTGCTCCAGCGGCACGGCTCGCGAGAACAGCCAGCCCTGCATCGATACGCATCCTTCGGCGAGCAGCCAGCCACGCTGGCGCTCGGTCTCGACGCCTTCGGCGACCACTTCGAGATTGAGGTTGCGGGCAAGGAAAATGATCGAGCGACAGATCGATGTATCCACGTCGTCCTGCAACAGCGTGGCCGTGAAGTGGCGATCGATCTTGATCTTGTCCAGCGGCAGGCGGGACAGGTAGGTGAGGTTGGAATAGCCGGTACCGAAGTCGTCCAGCGCCACGCTCACGCCCAGCGCTCGCAGTTCGTGCAGCGTGCGGATCGCCCGCTCCGGTTCGTGCATGAAGGCGCTTTCGGTCAGCTCCAGTTCCAGCGACGAAGCCGGCGCGCCGGTCTCCTGCAAGGCCTGCCGCACTTCCGCCACCAGATCGCTATGTACCAGCTGGTGTACCGAGACATTGACCGAGATGCGGCAGTCAGGCCCCAGCAGTTCGGCGATGCGCCGCTGGCGACGACAGGCCTCGCGCAGCACCCACTGGCCGATCTGCACGATCGCGCCGGTTTCCTCCAGCAAGGGAATGAGCCGGTCCGGTGAGCCCAGGTCGCCGGGCGCCGTGGGCCAGCGCAGCAACGCCTCGACACCGATCACGCGTCCGTCGTCACCGGCATGCTGGGTCTGCCAGGCCAGCGCCAGCTCGTGATCGAGGTTCGCTCCCGACAGGCGCGTGAGCACGGTGAGCCTTGCCATGGCGGTAGCGTGCATGTCGGGCGAATAACGCTTCCAGGTATGGCGCCCCGAACGCTTCGCGTCGTACATCGCCGTGTCGGCGTTGCGGATCAGTGTGTCGGCATCGGCGCCATCGCGCGATGCGAAGGCCACGCCGATGCTGCATTTCAGGCGCTGTACGGTGCCACCCACTTCGAGCGGCTCCTCGATGGCGCCCTGGAGCTTCGGCAGCACGTCGAGCGCCTTGGCCGGCGAGGTGGTGAAGGGCAGCGCGGCGAGGAATTCATCGCCACCGAAACGACCCACATGGGCCTCGCTGCCCAGCACGTCGCCCAGGCGCAGGGTGATGTCACGCAAGACCTGGTCGCCCAGTTCGTGGCCCAGCGCGTCGTTGATGACCTTGAAATGATCCAGGTCGACGAATAGCACCATCACGCCGGTGCCGTTGACGCGTGCCTCCAGGATCATCCGTTGCAGCGTCTCGCGCGACGAGCGCCGGTTGGGCAGGCCAGTGAGATCGTCGTGCGTGGCCTGGTGATTCAGGCGCTCTTCGTAGCTGCGCTGCTCGGTGACGTCGCGCACGATCACCAGCGTGCCTTCACCGTGTTCGTCGCGCATGCCCGACAGTGCCAGCTCCGCCTCGAAAGGCATGCCCTCTACGGGTTCCAGCCACGCGGCGATGCTGTCGCCTTCGCCGCCACGACGTACGGCCTGCAAGGTGTCTTCATCCATGAAGCCCGCCGCCTCCTTGCCGACCAGCGTGCCGCCGTCGTGTCCAAGGCGCTCCTGAGCCAGCAGGTTGGCATAGGCGATGCGATCGTTGCGCACGATGACCAGCGGCAACGGCACGCGCGCCAGCAGGCGGCGATAGGCCGCTTCGCTCGCTGCGAGGTAGCGATCACTGTCGCGCAGGCGCAGGCGTGTTTCGTGCAGGGCGGTGATTTCCGAAATCGTGCCCGCGAGGATCGACTTGCCCGCCTCGTCGGTGATCCGCGTGCCGCGCAGGTTCACCTGCACTTCGCGGCCATCGGGGCGGCACAGGCGATGCTCGATGTCGTACGGACCATCGCCCTCGTTGAAACGATGCAGCCATTCCACGATGGCGGGCTGGTCTTCCGGATGCACCAGCTTGTAGTACGTGCCCTGTCGGCCACCGACACGCTCGGGCGGCAGGCCGGTGATCTCGTGGACCTGCCCCGACCAGGCGATGGTGCCGGTCGCGAGGTCGGCTTCCCACAGGCCGATATGCCCTGTCCGCTGCACATCGCCGAGATGGCGCGCCGTGCGGCTCAATGCATCGAGCAAGCGATCCTGGCGGCGATAGGCACGCGAGAAAAGTCCCGCACCCAGGTTCAGCAGCATCACGAGGCCGAGCGTCGCCAATACGGTCGGCTCTGCCTGCCGCACCCACTCGGCCCGGATCGCCGCCCGATCCAGTTCGGCCAGTGCCACGAAGGGATAACGCGCCGACGCAGACCAGGCGTAGAGGTTGTCGCCTTCCTCGCCGTGATCACTGGTCCCCGCGCGCGGACCCTGGCCATGCCAGACCGCATGAAGGTCGTCGCGATTTCCCGCGAAGAGCTGACCATCCGGGGAAAACACGCCCATGGTGCCGCCGCCGGGCATCATGTGGCGCATGCCTTCGCTCACGCGTGCGGCGTCGATGAGGGTTCCGAAAGCCGCGGGCCGGTCCACACGCGCATCCGCTATCACGCGGATGGCTGCCGGCACCGTCCCGCTGGTCTGCGCGACACCCACGCGGACACCTACACCCAGGACAGTACGTTTCGGTGTCTCCATACCGGGACGCCAGTCGGAGGCCGGATTGCCGACGGCCGCGAGCACATCGCCACGGGCTTCGAGGGCCACGAAACCCGGCAGCTCGGGATGCCGGGCCTGCACCTCGGCGAGGCGGTGCCGCAACGATTCGTCGTCAGGTCCATCCACGGCATTGCGCAGCGCGAGGAGGGGGCCGAGGCTGGCGTCGATCTGCTGGTCGACCATGCGAACCAGCGCGGTAGCCACGCCACTCAGCTGCCGCCGATAGCCCACCTGCAGGCGCTCGTAGCCTTCCAGTTGCAACGCACCGACGATGGCGACCACGCCGACCGTCACCGCCAGGGATACGGCCCAGGTTGCCAGGCGCATCCGGCGGGCGCGTCGACTCCTGGCCCCCTTTGCCTTCGCTTCCCGCACCGTCCCCTCATCCCTCGTGAGTGCCCTCGTCGCCCATGCGCAGCAGCACACGGGACCCGTGCGACGTTAACGGCAGGCCCGTGGCCGCCTTGAACGTGCAAGCCCCGAAAAGGGGCATCGGGCATCTTGCACTCTTTGAGATGAAATTTCTCATCCCACCCCCTTTATTCACGCCAACTGAACACTATTTACCGAACGATGCGGTTCACAAACTTACGGCCCGTCAAAACAACAACAAGTACTCCCGATAAGGACTCTCCCCCATGCGTCCCTCACGCCTTGCCCTCGGCACCTTAGCCGCCCTCTCCCTCGCCGCCGTGGCCGCCCCAGCCGCTGCCACCCACATCGAGGTACAGGGTGGCCGCAGCTACATGGATAGCTACGGCACGCCCGCGTTCTTCATCGAATCGGTGTTCGATCCGCACACCATCGGCCAGAGCCGTTTCACTTGGTCGCCGGATGTGTCGATCGGCTACATCAAGGGCCGCGACATCGGCCGCTTCAGGGATTCGCATCCCGGCGTACGCAACAGCGTGTGGATCGGCGCGGCCGGCGCCCGCTTCCACTACGGCAACGATGGCGACTGGTACCAGCCGCTGTTCTTCAGCTTCCAGGTGGCCGGCGCGGCCGGCGGCCACACGCAGGCGCTTTCCAGCGGCTACGAATTCGTGAGCACGCTCGGCTACCAGTTCAAGAACGTCAGCTTCCAGATCCGCCACATCTCCAACGGCAGCTTCAAGGAGCCGAACCGTGGCGAGACGATGGCACTGGTGGGTATCGGTTTCGATATCTGATTTGCGCCAGCCCTGATTCGCGCATGAAAAAAGCCCGGCCGCCAGCGGCCGGGCTTTTTTCATGGTGTCAGCAACGACGCTGGCGCAGGTTGCCATTGCAGTTGACCAGCTTCTCTACGCCTTCCGGGTAGCTGGCTTTCGTCGATGACTTGCTGATCGATCCGCGGCTGTTGCGGCAGGATGCCTGGACCGCACAGGTACCCGGATCGTTGCCTGCAGAAACGTTTGCCGAGCACGTGGCGGCCGCTGCCGACTGCTGGAAGGCCTGCAGGCAGCGCGCATCGGACGATCCGGTAGATGCGGCAACCGAACGGGGAAGGCTGCCAGCAGAAGCGGACAGCGGAAGGGCGCAGATAACGGCGGTAAGAAAAGCAATCGTCCTGATCATGGCGGGCTCCGGTGAGTGGCCGGCCATTGTCCGTGTCGGATGATGCGCGGCTCCAGCGGAGATATCGCCCGATACGCGTGCGCCCTCACGCCCAGCCCCTGTAGGAGCGCGCCGGCGTGCGACCGTGGTGCCCAAGGCATCTCCCGGTCGCGCGCAGGCGCACTCCTACAGTGAAGCGGTGGCTCGTCAGTGACCCGACGCTGCCGGTCCTGCCTTGGCCGTGAACGGCGGCTTGGCGAGCCACACCACGAAGACCAGCGCGAAGAAGATGAAACCCAGCAGCTGGAAGACTTCGTTGAACGAGATCTGGTAACCCTGCTGCGTGATCAGCTGGTTCATCGAGGCGGCCGCGTACTGCGACTGCGGATCGCCACCGCCGATCACCGTCAGCGCCTGCTGCGCATCCGGATTGAACGCCGTGATGTTCTCCGCCAGGCGCTCGTGGTGCACGATCGCGCGGTGATCCCACAGGAAGGTGGTGAGCGAGGCGGCGAAGCTGCCGCCCAGCGTACGCAGGAAGGTGGCCAGGCCGGAGCCCGACGCGATCTCGCGCGGTTGCAGGTCGGACAGCAGGATCGACAGCACCGGCATGAAGAACAGCGCCACGCCCAGGCCCTGGATCAGCTGCACGCCCGCTACATGGAAGAAGTCGATTTCAAGATAGAAATCCGACCGCATGAAGCAGGTGGCGCCCATCACCAGGAACGCACCGGTGGCCAGCAGGCGCAGGTCGAACTTGTGCGCATAGCGACCCACGAAGGGCGTGAGGATCACGGGCAGGATGCCCAGTGGCGCTGCCGCGAAACCGGCCCATGTGGAGGTATAGCCCACGTTGCGTTGCAACCACTGCGGCACCAGCAGGCCGATGGCAAAGAACGCCGCATAGGCCAGCACCAGGCACAACGTGCCCATCGCGAAGTTGCGATGACGGAACAGGCGCAGGTTGACGATCGGGTCCTTGTCGGTGAGCTCCCAGATCAGGAACACGATCAGGCCGATGGCCGCGATGATGCTGGTGACGATGATGAAGGTGGAATTGAACCAGTCTTCGTCGTTGCCCTTGTCGAGCACCACCTGCAGGGCGCCCACGCCGATGATGAGCGTGATCAGGCCTACGTAGTCGACGCGCGGCTTCTCGGTGGTTTCCGGACGCCCCTTCATCTGGTTGGACACGACCATGCTGGCGAAGATGCCGATGGGCACGTTGATGAAGAAGATCCACGGCCAGGTGTAGTTGTCGGTGATCCAGCCACCCAGGATCGGGCCCGCGATGGGCGCCACCACGGTCACCATCGCCAGCAGCGCCAGCGCCATGCCTCGTTTGGCGGGTGGATAGATCGAGATCAGCAGGCTCTGCGTGATCGGGTACATCGGGCCTGCCACCGCACCCTGGATGGCGCGGAACAGGATCAGCATGCTCATGCTCTGCGCGATGCCGCACAGGAACGAGGCCAGCGAGAACAGCAGCGTGGCCCAGACGAACAGCTTGGTTTCGCCGAAGCGACGGGTAAGAAAGCCCGTCAGCGGCAGCGCGATGGCGTTGCTCACCGCGAACGAGGTGATGACCCACGTACTCTGGTTGGAGCTGACGCCGAGGTTGCCCGCGATGGTGGGCAGCGAGACGTTCGCGATCGTGGTGTCCAGCACCTGCATGAAGGTCGCGAGCGAGAGGCCGACCGTGGACAGCGCCAGATTGGGCGGTCGAAATTCGGTGCTCATGGAAGAACCTGATCGATGGGGGAGGGGGCCGCAGGCGAGCGGCGGACGGGGCAGGAAACCCCGTCCGCCATGACGCTTACTTCGGCGCCTTTTCCTGTTCGCCGTCGCCGGCCGACGCGTTCTCGTGGATCACGCGGGCGATCTCGGCATCGGCACCGGCCAGACGGTTGTTGTAGACGTCGGTGGAGAACTCCGGCTCGGTCGGAGCCTGCTTGGCGAGCAGGCCGCCGCTCTGGTCATGCAGCGACACCGTGACCTTGGTCGACAGGCCCAGGCGCAGCGGCTTTTCGTCGAGCTGCTTCGGGTCGGTGAAGACCACGCGCACCGGCACGCGCTGCACGATCTTGATCCAGTTGCCCGTGGCGTTCTGCGCCGGCAGGATCGAGAACGCGCTGCCGCTGCCGACACCCAGGCTGCGGATCTTCGCCTTGTAGACCACGTCGCTGCCGTACACGTCGGCGGTGACGTCCACCGGCTGGCCGATGCGCATATGGGTGAGCTGGGTTTCCTTGAAGTTGGCATCGATCCACACTTCGTGGAGCGGCACCACCGCCATCAGGGCGGCACCCGGCTGCACGCGCTGGCCCAGCTGCACGCTACGCTTGGCGACATAGCCATCCACCGGCGCGAGGATGGAGGTGCGCGCTTCGGTGAGCATGGCGTCGCGCAGCTTCGCGGCGGCCGCACGCACGTCAGGATGCGAGGCGACCACGGTGTCATCGACCAGCACCTTGCTCGTGCTGTAGCTCTGCTTCGCTGAAGACAGGCTGCTCTCGGCCGAGGTCAGCGCATCGAGGGCGTGGGACAGTTCTTCGGCCGAGATGGCGCCGGTCTTCGCCAGGTCGCGGCGACGGTTGTAATCGGCACGGGCGCGGTCCACCGCGGTCTGGCGCACCGCCATGTCGGCCTGCGCCGAGCTGACGTTGTTGTACAGGCCGCGTACGCGACGGACGGTGTTGGCCAGATCGGCACGCGCGCTTTCGACCTGGATCTTCGCGTCGCTGTCGTCGAGCTTCACCAGCACGTCGCCCTTGTGCACGAGGTCACCGTCGTCGGCGGTGATCGACAGCACGGTGGCGGCGAGCTGCGGCGTGATCTGCACGACGTTGCCGTTGACGTAAGCGTCGTCGGTGTCCTCGTACCAGCGGCCGTCCACGAAGTACCAGACGGTCCAGCCGATGGCGGCGAGGACGATGACGGCAAGCAGAAGCTTGAGGAAGAACCCGCGACGGCTCTTCGGCGGCGGCGCCACGACGGCGCCGGCAGGGGCGGTGGTTTCTTGTGACATCGTTAGCTGCCTCGAGGAACGTAATTCAGTGGTTGGCCGGCGCGGCGGACGCGACCGGCTGGTCGGCGGCTTCGGGGCGGAAACCGCCACCGAGCGCCTGGATCAATTGAACGGAGGTATCCACCTGCTGCGATTGCAGGGCGGCCAGGCGCTGCTCGGATTCGAGCAACTGCTGACGCACCACCAGCGAATCGAGGTAGCTGCCCACGCCTGCCTTGTAACGCTGCTGCGAGAGGTCGTAGGCCTGCTGCGCGGCTTCATGTGCACGCTGCTGCGCCTGCAGCTGCGTGCCCACCGAGTCCAGCGCCGACAGGTCGTCGGCCACTTCGTTGAGCGCGCCGACCAGGGTCTTGTTGTACTGGGCCACGGCGAGGTCGTAGTCCGCATCCTTGCCGGCGAGGTTCGAACGCAGGCGACCGCCATCGAAGATCGGCAGGCTGAAGGCCGGTAGCACCTGCCAGAAGCGGGCGCGCGAGTTGAACAGGTCCTTCGAGCCACCCGCCGCCTGCGCGGCAAGGATGCCGATGGAGACATTGGGCAGGAACTCGGTCTTGGCCGCGGCGATCTCCTTCGATGCCGCTTCCACGCGCCAGCGCGCGGCAACCAGGTCGGCGCGATGACCCAGCAGGTCGGCCGGCAGGTTCACCGGGATCGCGACGGCCGTCGGATTCAGCGCCGAAGGACGGGTGATGTCCATGCCACGGTCCGGGCCCTTGCCCAACAGCACGCTGAGCGAGCTGCGTGCCGAATCGATCGCGCGCTGGGCCACGGCCATCTCGCGTTCGGCCGAAGCCACTTCGCTGTCGGCCTGCTTGACCTGCATCTGGTTGTCCACGCCGGCGGCGACGCGCTGGCGGGTCAGGTCACGCGAGGCGTTGCTGCGATCCAGTTCGGCACGGGCGACGTCCAGCTGGGTGAAGGCGTAGCCGAGCTGCACGTAGGCACGGGCGACGTTGGTCGAAATCTCGATGCGCGCGGCGCGGGCATCGACCTCGCTGGCGCGCTGCGCACCCAGCGCCGCTTCCCAGGCGTCACGCTTGCCGCCCCACAGGTCGAGGCCCCAGTTGAAGTCGCCGTAGCCGTACTTGGTCCACGAGAAGTGGTTGCCCAGCGGCGCAGGGAAGAACGTGCCCGGCAGGTGGGCACCGGCCACGCCGGCACCGACCTTGGCATCCGGGCCACGCGCGGCATCGGCCGCACCGACCTGGGCCTGGGCCTGGCGCACGCGGATATCCGCGGCGGCGAGGTCAGGGTTGTCTTTCAGTGCTTCCTCGATGAGGCCGCTGAGCTGGCTGTCGCCGATGCCCGTCCACCAGTCGGCCGCCGGCCAGCCGGCAGGCGACACCTGCACCTTGGCCAGGCTGCGCTCGGCATGAAGGGTGGCAGGGTCGGTCAGCTTGCCCTGCGGCTCCAGTCCGCGGCTGGTGACGCAGCCGGAAAGGACCAATGCGGCCCCGACGGCCGCCACGAGAGTGTGCAGACGCATTGCGTTTCGCCTCGAACGTGTGGGTTCAGTCTTTGTCGCGGAGCGCGGTCAGCACCCGCTCCAGGTAATCGTGCAACTGCTCGCGCTCCGTCCCGGAGAGATCGCGCTGGGCGCGCTCCAGGGTGGCGACGTTGCTTTCGTGCAGGTGTCTCCACAGCGCGTCGCCCGCCTCGGTCAGCTCGATGCGCAGGGCACGGCGGTCCAGCTCGTGCGGCTGGCGACGCAGGTAACCCTTCGATTCGAGCTGGTCGAGCTGGCGGGTCATGGCGCCGCCATCCAGGTCCACCGCACGGGCCAGTTCGGTGGCCGTCATGGGGCCGATCGTGGCGAGGCGCTTGAGCACGTGGAACTGGGTGAATTTCAGGTCCGCCCCCTGCGCGGCGAGATCGGTCTCGATCGCCCTGACGATCTCGCTGCGCACCATGCCGATCAGGGCACCGAGGCTGTCGCGGCCGTCAGGGGAATAGCAGAGGGAAGGGTTCATGGACGTGCATTCTATTGCCCGGAATATAGTTGTCAAGGCAAATATGCGCACGTCGGATATTTTGTTATCCGGGTTTATTTATCCTTCATCGGCCAGCAGCGCGGCGAGCGCCGGGTCGCGCACCTCGAACAACTCGAAGACGCCGAGCGCCCGCAGGGTCGGCAACTGGGCGAGAAGCCGCGGTTCCAGGCGCCGCAGCTGCGCTTCCGGGGTGCTCGGGTCGAGCATGGAATGGGCGCAGGCGACGAACGTGACCAGGGCATCGCCGGCCTGGCGATCCTCGGCTTCCTCGGAAAACTGGGTGGTGACGAGACGGATCATGGGGGACCTCCGGCGTCGGTTGCCCCGTCAGGTCCCTTGAAGGGACAGCTGTCAGGACAGTTACTTGGGGTAGCAAATGTTAGCCAAGGAAGGTATCGGCCTGATAACGTTATCAGGCCAAGTTATGTCGAAGGTCGGCCAATATGCTTAATGATCGACTCCATCAGCTCCTGGAGAGCCCCGACGGGCCTCCCCTGATCGCCTATCACGCCCGGGGCGAGATCCCCCTGAAGGAAACCGACTGGCACAGCCATGTGCGTGGCCAGTTCTTCTACGTGGAAGAGGGCGTCTTCGTTACCCAGACCGAGCACGGCTCGTGGCTGCTGCCGCCCAAACGGGCCGGCTGGATGCCGCCGGGCGAACTGCACACGGTGAGCATTGCCGGGCCCAGCCGGGCCTGGGGTGTCTTCATCACCCCGACCATGACCCAGGGCCTGCCCGACAAACCCTGCGTGGTCGGCGTGGACGACCTGCTGCGCGAGATCATCAAGCGCGCCTCGCTGTGGAGCGTGGAAGACGAGCCCACGCCCGAACGCGAGCGCCTGCTCGCCGTGCTGCTCGACGAAATGCGCCGCGCACCGGTGGAACCGCTGCACCTGCCGATGCCGGTGGACCGCCGCCTGCGTCGTATCGCCATGACCATGTACGAACGGCCCGACGACACGCGTTGCATCGAGGAATGGGCGTCATGGGCCGGCATGTCCACGCGTACGCTCACCCGCCTGTTCCGCCAGGAAACGCAGTGCAGCGTGGCCGAATGGCGACAGCAGGCGCGGCTCACGCGCGCACTGGAACGACTGGCCACCGGCGAACCGGTGTCAGTGGTGGCCGATGCACTGGGCTATGCCACGCCCAGTGCATTCGTGGCGATGTTCCGCAAGGCCTTTGGCGATTCGCCGGGGCGTTATCTCGCACGACAGGCGGCAGGCTGATCGCGGCATCAGTCGAAGGCGGGGCCGTCCATGTCGCGCCCCGTCGTCGGCTTGCACATCCATAGCGCTTCGAAGGTCATGGGATCGCCACCGGCACTGGCCACGACATCGACGCCGATACGGCCATGCACCCATGGCCCATGTTCGCCGGGAGCGGCCACGTCGTAGCAGGAGCGCACGCTTCGCCATGCGCCGGTGCCGACCATGGCCGTTTCCTGCTCACGGCATTGCGCCATGGCTTCCTCGTGGGTTGGCAGGCGATGCGTGCCGCTGACGTAGTGTTCTTCGCCGCAATCGACCACGACGGCGAGCGCCGGTGCGAACAGGCACAGCGACAGAATCAGGACAAACACGGACGGCATGCGCCGCCGCGTCGGTTGAAGAGTTCCCACCCCAGGCTCCTCGTAAAGGGACGTTTTCCAGACGGGGCAGCGTGACGGCCGCAAGAACGGACCGATATGGAAGGATTCTCAAAAAATGTGAAGACGTCGCCTACGAAGGCGAGACCTGTCTACATGGGAGGTCAGTGCGCCGGAAAGCGGTAGCCGACGCCCGGCTCGGTCTTCAGCCAGCGCGGCGTGGCCGGATCGTCGCCCAGCTTCTGGCGCAGCTTGCCCATGACGATGCGCAGGTAATGGGTGTCCTGCACGTGCGTGCCGCCCCAGACCTCGCGCAATATCTGCTGCTGGCTCACCACGCGACCGGGGTGGCGCACCAGCAGTGAGAGCACGGCGAATTCCTTGCGGGTCAGCGACACCGGCTGGCCATCGAGAAACACCTCGCGCCGGGCCAGGTCCACCGACAGGCGCTCGTCGTCGTAGCGCACGGGCGCCTGCGGCTCACCGCCCTTCGCGCTCTGCCGCAGCAGCACACGCAGGCGCGCCATCAGCTCCTGGATGCCGAAAGGCTTGGTCACGTAGTCGTTGGCGCCGGCATCCAGCGCCTTCACTTTTTCCGTTTCCGCGTCACGCACCGACAGCATCACCACCGGCACGGGGCTCCAGCCACGGATCTCGCGCAGCACGTCGTGGCCTTCCATGTCGGGCAGGCCGATGTCGAGGATGACAATGTCCGGCGACTGCGTGGCCGCAAGGCCCAGGCCCTCCTCGCCGTTGGCGGCGAGCAATACCTGGTAGCCCTCGGCACGCAGGCCGATGTCGAGGAACCGGCGGATCTGGGCTTCGTCGTCGATCACCAGCACACGGTGGGCGGTTGGGTTCATGGGGTGTCGTCAGGTGGCGGAGGCAGTGGCAGCGAGACCCGGATGGTCGTGCCACCGCCCACGTGGGGCAAGGCCTCCACGCTACCACCATGCGCACCGATCATGCCGCGACAGATCGCAAGCCCCAGTCCCGTGCCCTGCTTGCCGCGATCGCCGCGCGATACCGAATAGAACATGTCGAAGATCCGGGCACGTTCGTCTTCGGGGATGCCCGGGCCACGGTCGGCCACGTCCACGAGCAGGCGCCCGGCCTCCGTGCGCACGATCACTCGCACGGCTTCGTCACGTGGCGAGAAGCTGGCCGCGTTCTCCAGGATGTTGAACAGCGCCTGCTCGATGAGCGCCGGATGCACGTGCAGCAGTACCGTATCGGCTGGCAGGTGCACGTCCACGCGGGTATCCGGAAACAGCTTGCGCAGGCGGCTTACCGAGGCGGCGACGATCTCGCCGGCATCCACCCAGTCGCGGTTGAGCTTGAGTGTGCCGTGGCCCAGGCGGGTCATGTCGAGAAGATTCTGGATGTAACGATCCAGGCGCTGGCCTTCCCCGAGAATGGCTTCCAGCAGTTCGCGCCGTTCCTCCACGGGCAGCTGGGCTTCGTAGCTGAGCAGGGTGCCCGCCGAGCCGATCATCGAAGCCAGCGGCGAGCGAAGGTCGTGCGACACGGACGACAGCAGTGCACTGCGCAGGCGTTCCGTTTCGCCCTGCACGCGGGCGCTTTCCAGCTCGGTGGCCAGGCGTGCGCGTTCCAGCGCCTGGCCGATGTCCTGCACCATCGCCAGCGCGAGGCCACGACGGTCAGCGTCAGGCTCGCGTGCGCCAAGCGGGAAGCGAAGCGCGGCGACGCCCGCACGCTGGTGTTCCGCGCCCAGTGGCAGCATCCAGCACGACGCGGCATTGAGCGTATCGGTGTAGCGGCCTGCCGGTTCCGCATGGATCTCGCTCCAGTCGGCAGCGGCGCGATCCTGTGTGGACAGGGCGAACGCATCCGGCATCGACGTCACCACGCCCAGGTGGGCACTCGCATCGCGGGCGAGGATCGCCACCTCGGCATCGAGCGTGCGCGCCAGCGCGCGGGCACCGGCGGCGCGAATACCATCGGCATCGGCGCTGGTCGCCAGCTGCTGGCCGAGGCTCACCAGCGCCCGGCCGCGCACTTGCGCGGCGCGCAGTGACGTCACCTGCCCCGCCAGGCGTGTCGCGAGCCGGCTGCATACCAGGGCCGCCGCCAGGAACAGTACGACGGCGAGCACGTCGTCCGCGTTGGCGATCGCCAGCGTGTAGCGGGGCGGCGCGAAGAAAAAGTTATAGCCCACGAAGCAGAGCAATGCGGTGTAGACGGCCACCGCCATGCGCGTGCGCACCGCCACGGCCAGCACGGCGGTGAGGAAGATCAGGGAGAGGTTGGCGACAGACAAAAAGCGGTCGGCCACGAAAGCCAGCGCCATGGCAGCCACGGTCGCCAGGGTGGCGAAGACGTAGTCCTTGCGGTCGTTCGGATGCTCGGGCAGGCGCAGCCGGCGGCGTGCACGGGCGCGCTCGGTCGGCGTCGCGACGATCGTCAGTTCCAGGTGTGCCCCGCGGCGGAGCAGTTGCTGGGTGAGCGAATAGCCGAGCCGGCGGGCGATGGGCCGCTCGCGCGTGCGCCCCACGATGATCTGGCCTACGCCTTCGCGATCGGCCCAGGCCAGCAGCTCATCGGCCACGGCGTGACCACGAAGGATCACGGCCTCGCCGCCGAGGCGGCGGGCAAGCCGCATCGCGGCATCGACACGCTCGCGACGCTCGTCGGACAGGCCGCCGCGATCCACGAAGACGACGCTCCATGGCGCACCACGGCGTTCGGCGATGCGACGTGCGATGCGCACGAGGTATTCGCTCTGTGCGTGACCATCGATGGCGGCCATGCAACGACGACGTACCGGCATGGCGCCGCCGCGCGCGAGCATGTGTTCGCGCAGGTCGCTGTCCACGTGCGAGGCAACGGTTTCCACCGCCAGTTCGCGCAGTGCGGCGAGATTGGTCGGGGAGAAGAAGGCATCGAGTGCCACGGCTGCCGTTTCCGGCACGTAGACCTTGCCCTGTTTCAGGCGACCGATCAGTTCGCGCGGCGGCAGGTCCACCAGCATGATGTCGCGTGCGCGGTCGAGGAAGGCATCGGGCACCGTCTCGCGCACGGCCACGTTGGTGATGCGGCGCACCTGGTCGTTGAGGCTTTCCAGGTGTTGCACGTTGAGGGCCGTGTACACCTCGATGCCCGCGTCGAGCAGTTCGGCGATGTCCTGCCATCGGCGGGCGTGGCGGCCGCCGGGCAGGTTGGTGTGAGCCAGCTCGTCGACGAGGATCACCGCCGGGCGGCGGGCAAGGGCCGCTTCGAGGTCGAATTCGCGAAATTCACGGCCGGCGTATTGGGCCGTGCGCGTCGGCAGCACTTCCATGCCGTCGAGAAGGGCGGCCGTTTCCGCACGACCGTGGGTTTCGACCAGGCCCACGACTACGTCAATGCCCTGCCGGCGCAGGTCGCGCGCGGCGGAGAGCATGGCGTAGGTCTTGCCGACCCCGGGCGCGGCGCCGAGGAAGATCTTCAGTCGCTGGCCGACATCGTTCTTTACCGTGTTGAGCAGGGCATCGGCCCGGGCGTCGCGGGTGTCGGTCATGAGTCGATGGCCTGGGGGGATGGGAAAATCCTAATGGATGTGGGGGTGGGTGGGGCATCGCTTCGGAGCGGTCGCGCGCGAGGCGCGCTCCTACACGAGCCTGTTGCGTATCGCCTGGGCCGATCGCGCGCGGGGCGCGCTCCTACATGGGTCCGTTGCGTATCGCCTGTGGCGGTCGTGCGCGACAGGGGTGCCGTGTAGGAGCGCGCCTTGCGCGCGACCGGTCCGGAGCGACCGCCGTTACCGCGACGCCTGATCCAGCGCGAGGTTGAGCTGCACCACGTTGACCCGCGGCTCACCCAGCACACCGAACTGCCGACCCTGCGTATGGGCGGCTACCAGTTCACGCACCTTCGCCTGTGCCAGCCCACGCAGCCGCGCCACGCGAGCCAGCTGGTATTCGGCAGCGGCCGGGCTGATCTCCGGGTCCAGGCCGCTGCCCGAGGCGGTGACCAGGTCCACCGGTACGGGCGCCTGGTTGCCCGGATCAGCGGACTGCAAGGCAGCGATACGCTGCTTCACGGCATCGGTGAGCGCCGGATTGGTCGGGCCCTGGTTGGAAGGCGACGACGACGCGCCATTGTTGCCCGTCGGCGTCGTAGCCGACGGACGGCTCCAGAAATAGCGCGGATCCGTGAACGACTGGCCGATCAGCGACGAACCGACCGGCTTGCCGTCACGCTCCACGATGCTGCCGCCGGCTTCATGCGGAAACAGCAGGTGGCCCAGGCCACCGACCACGGCCGGATAAGCCACCCCCGTGACGGCGGTCAGCAGCAGGAGAAGAACGATCGCGTTGCGCAGCAGGGTGCTCATGGGTGTTGCCTCAGTAATGCAGGATCGCGTCGACGATGGCGCTCAGCTGGTTGTTCTTGCGACCGCCGTCGTAAGCGGCCACGTCGTACGACTTCTCGTAACGCAGCTCGGGGCGGATCTCCAGGTCCTGGGTGACCCAGTGCGTCATGCCCAGCGTGTGCGTCGTGTAGCGCGTGGCATAACCGGTACGCTGACCCTTCTGGTCGTTGTACCACTCGTTGCGGAACGAGAACATGTTGGTGGTGTTGATCGCCACGTTGAAGTAATTGACGATGCCGTACTCACCCGCCTTGCCAGCCGTGGCCGACGAACCCGGTACGCCCGGCGTACCATCCGGGCCATAACCCGGGATGTTCCGGCCGTACATGTAGTACGCCTCGGTGAGGATATGCACGCTCTCACTGAAGCGATGGCCCCACGTCGTCACGTACATCTGCACGTTGTTGTAGTTGTAGTCGGACGAGTTGAAGCTGTTGACGCAGGGATACAGCATGTCGTTGTTGTCGGCCGACACCCAGCGCACGCAGGCCTGCAGGGTGGGTCGCGACTGATGGTTCCACACAGCCGTGTCGTTGCCACCATTGATGCCGATCTGCACCGTCCACTGCTGGTTGAGGCGTGTGGTAGTCATGATGCCCATCTGTGTATACGGGTCGACCGTATAGAGCACCGAGTGGGTCACGAGATAATTGTTGGGCGAGAACTGCGCCTCGATATCGGGCAGCGACAGGTAACGACCCACGCGTACGACCATGCCTTCGGCGATATGCGGCAGATAGATTTCGCCGTAGAACAGCATCGGGTCGTAACCATAGGTCTTGCCCGGCAGCGCCTGGTCCGCACGCGGATTGTTCAGGTACTGGTTGCTGAAAACGCCCTTCATCGTGGTGTAGTGGTAGTCGTAACCGTAAAGGTTATCGATGTGGAAACCCCAGTCGATGTGGTCGGTCTGCACCGTGTCCGGCAGACGCTCGATGCGCAGCAGCGCCTGGTTGAACTCGACACGATTCGGACGTGTGGCATACGACAGCGGATAGTTCGTGTGCTGCGAGCTGCTGGCGTTGATCGACGGATTGATCCAACCGTATACCTCGATGCGGTTGTCCTTCATCCACTTGCCGACGCGGGTGCAGGTCAATGCCTTTTCCAGCGGGTACTGCGAATTCAGGTTCGGTACGCCGATGGGGTACTCGACACCACCTAGCTGCCACTCCGCCGAGGGGAACGGCATCGACGGGAGCGGCGACGGCATGGCGCGGCGTGCCGGCGCCGGAGCGTTCGGGTCGGCGGGCTGGGCGTCTTCGCTATAGGCAGCGGCAAGACGCGTGAAGAAGCCCTTGGAGCAGTCGTCGCTGCCGTCGGCGGCAAGCGCCTTCGAGACCGGGGCGACCGCGAGGATGGCGGCAAGAAAAGCATAACGTGTGGTGCGCATGGTTGGACCGATCCCTTCCGGGACCCCTTTTCGGTGTGTGTGAGTGGGTGTTGCGTCAGATGCCGGCGTAGCCGCCGAGCGTGTATTCGTCGTCATCGCGGCCTACGGTCACGACGCGCGGACGCAGCGTCGTGACGGGAGCAGTGTTCGCGCCGGTAGCCTGTTCGGTGTTCACGACGCGCACTTCCATGTCCAGGTCGGCGCCTTCTTCGATGAGCAGGGTGAGCTTGACGGATTGCATGGTGATACCTCGGGTCAGGCCAGTCCGACCAGGACCAGCAACATGTCGATCAGCTTGATGCCGACGAACGGCACCGCGATGCCGCCCAGGCCGTAGACGAGCAGGTTGCGGCGCAGCAGCGCACCGGCGCCGAGCGCACGATAGGCCACGCCCTTCAGGGCCAGCGGAATGAGGAAGATGATGATCAGCGCGTTGAAGATCACGGCGGAGAGAATCGCGCTCTGCGGTGTCGCCAGGTGCATCACGTTGAGCGTATTGAGCGCCGGATAGGTGCTGGCAAACGCCGCCGGAATGATCGCGAAATACTTGGCAATGTCGTTGGCGATGGAGAACGTGGTGAGCGCGCCACGGGTGATCAGCATCTGCTTGCCGATGCCCACCACCTCGATCAGCTTGGTCGGATTGGAATCCAGGTCGACCATGTTGCCGGCTTCTTTCGCCGCCTGCGTGCCGCTGTTCATCGCCACCGCGACATCGGCCTGGGCAAGCGCCGGGGCGTCGTTGGTGCCGTCACCGCACATGGCCACCAGGCGGTTCTCGGCCTGGATGTCACGGATCAGCTTGAGCTTCGCTTCAGGGGTGGCTTCGGCGAGGAAGTCGTCCACGCCGGCCTCGGCCGCAATGGCCGCGGCGGTGAGCGGGTTGTCGCCGGTGATCATGATCGTGCGGATGCCCATGCGGCGCATCTCGGCGAAGCGCTCCTTGATGCCGTCCTTCACGATGTCTTTCAGCTCGACCACGCCCAGGGTCAGCGCGCCGTCGACCACGATCAGCGGCGTGGCGCCACGACGGGCCACGTCTTCGGCCATGCGACGCACCAGCGGCGGCATGTGGCTGTCCTGCGAATCCAGGTAGCGCTCCACGGCATCCATCGCGCCCTTGCGGATGTGGCGGGTGCCGGTATCCACGCCACTCATGCGGGTCTGCGCGGTGAAGGGCACGAACACGGCACGTGCATCGTCGCGACGGCGACCGCTCCAGCCAAAGGTGTCGTTGGCAAGGGCCACGATGCTGCGGCCTTCCGGTGTTTCGTCGGCACGCGAGGCCAGTTCGGCGGCTTCGGCCAGTTCGCGTTCCTCGATGCCCGGTGCCGGGTGGAAGGCCACGGCCTGACGGTTGCCGAGGGTGATCGTGCCGGTCTTGTCGAGCAGCAGCACGTCCACGTCGCCTGCGGCTTCCACGGCACGGCCGGAGGTGGCGATGACGTTGGCGCGGATCATGCGATCCATGCCGGCGATACCGATGGCCGAAAGCAGGGCACCGATAGTGGTGGGAATCAGGCAGACCAGCAGGGCGATGAGCACGGTCAGGCTGATCGGCTCGCCGCTGCCGGCGGCCTGCACGCTGTAGATCGAGTAAGGCAGCAGGGTGGCGCAGGCCAGCAGGAAGATCAGGGTGAACTTCGCCAGCAGGATCGTCAGCGCGATCTCGTTGGGCGTCTTGCGCCGGGAGGCGCCTTCCACCATCGATATCATGCGGTCGAGGAAGCTCTCGCCCGGATTGCTGGTGATCTTCACCACGATCCAGTCGGACAGCACGCGAGTGCCGCCGGTGACCGCGCTGCGATCGCCGCCGGACTCGCGGATCACCGGCGCGGATTCGCCGGTGATGGCGCTTTCGTCCACGCTGGCCGCACCGACGACGATCTCGCCGTCGCCGGGCACGATGTCGCCGGCTTCGACCAGCACGTGATGGCCGGTACGCAGGTCGCTCGACGGCGTGAACGTAATGGCGGCCTCGCGATCCGGGCCAGCCAGCTTCTTCGCTGCCACGTCGCGACGCGAACCGCGCAGTGCGTCGGCCTGGGCCTTGCCGCGACCTTCCGCCAGCGCTTCGGCGAAGTTAGCGAACAGCAGCGTGAACCACAGCCACAGGCTCACCCAGAAGATGAAACCCGTGGGTGCCTCGCCGTGACCGGTGAGCGCCTGCACCCAGAGCAGGGTGGTGAGCACGCTGCACACGAAGACGACGAACATCACCGGATTGCGGAACTGCAACCGCGGCGAGAGCTTGAGAAACGCGTCGCGCAGGGCGCGCATCACCAGCGCACGATCGAAACCGCGCGGCGTATGAGCATGGGTGTTCATGGATCAGTGGCCCGTGGCGGACATCAGGTGTTCGGCGATCGGCCCGAGGGCCAGTGCCGGGAGGAAGGTGAGCGCACCGACGACGATGACGACGCAGGCGAGCAGGGTCACGAACAGCGGCGTATGCGTGGGCAAGGTGCCGGCGGACGGCGGCACGTGACGCTTGGCGGCCAGCGAACCGGCCATGGCCAGCATCGCGATGGCGAGCGGGAAGCGTGCCAGGAACATGCAGATGCCCAGCAGGACGTTCCAGAAGGGCGTATTGGCCGACAGACCGCCGAATGCACTGCCGTTGTTGTTGGACGCCGAACTCACGGCGTAAAGCATTTCGCTGAAGCCGTGTGCACCCGGATTGGAGACACCGGCCACGCCTGCGGGACTCATCACCGCCACGGCGGTGCCGATGACCACCAGGGCGGCGGGAATCAGCACGGCGAGACTCGCCATCTTCATTTCATACGCTTCGATCTTCTTGCCGAGGTATTCCGGCGTGCGGCCCACCATGAGGCCTGCGATGAAGACCGCGACCACGGCGAAGGCCAGCATGCCGTAAAGACCTGCACCGACGCCGCCGAAGATCACTTCGCCCAGTTGCATCAGCCACATCGGCACCAGGCCACCCAGCGGGGTGAGCGAGTCGTGCGCGGCATTCACCGCACCGCAGGATGCGGCCGTGGTGATGGCGGCGAACAGACCCGACGAGGCGATGCCGAAACGGGTTTCCTTGCCTTCCATGTTGCCGCCGCTTTGCAGGGCGGAGGCCTGTGCGTCGATGGCCAGACCGTGCAGCGCCGGGTTGCCCGCCTGTTCCGCTGCCACGAGACCTACGGTGAGCGGCACGAAAATAAGCAGCATGGTGGCAAGGATCGCCCAGCCCTGGCGGCGGTCACCCACCATGCTGCCGAAGGTGTAGCAAAGCGCCGCAGGGATAAGGAAGATCGCCAGCATCTCGATGAAATTCGAGAACGGCGTGGGATTCTCGAACGGATGCGCGGAGTTGGCGTTGAAGAAGCCGCCGCCGTTGGTGCCGAGCATCTTGATCGCCACCTGCGAAGCGGCCGGGCCCATCGGCAGGGTCTGCGTGCCGTGCTGCACGGTGGCTACGTCGAGGTAGGCCGATACGTTCTGCACCACGCCCTGCGAGATCAGCAGCAGGGCCATCACCAGCGAAAGCGGAAGCAGGATGTAGAGCGTGGTACGGGTCATGTCGACCCAGAAGTTGCCCACCGCCGCGCTACCGCGACGCACGAAGCCGCGCACCAGGGCTACCAGCACGGCAATGCCCGTGGCGGCCGAGAGGAAGTTCTGCACCGTGAGGCCGAGGGCGTCCGTGAGGTAGCTCATGGTCGACTCGCCCGTATACGCCTGCCAGTTGGTGTTGCTGGCGAAGCTGATGGCGGTGTTCATGGCCAGGTCCGGGGCCAGGGCGCCGAAGTGCTGGGGGTTCAGCGGCAGCCACTGCTGGGTGCGCTGGAGCAGGTAAACGGCAGCGAGGCCGGCCACGTTGAACACGAGCATGGCCAGCGCGTAGCGCTTCCAGCCCATGTCCTCGTCGGCACGGATGCCTGCCAGGCGGTAAAGCATGCGTTCCACCCCTGAACCGAAGCGGGTGACCTTGTTGGCCTCGTCGGAGAAGACCAGGGCCATGTAGCTGCCCATGGGCTTGACCAGGGCCAGCAGCACGACCAGGAACAGGCCGACCTGGAAGAAGTCGTTGGCGGTCATTCGAACCACTCCGGCTTCAGCAGGGCCACGCAGAGGTAGCCGGCCAGCGCGACCGCGATGGCGGTGGCGACGATGTACACGAAAGACATGACGGCAGCTTCCTCAGCGACGACCCAGGCGGTCGCAGATCATCAGGAAGCCGATCGTCATGGCGGTGAGCACGACGGCAAGGAGGACGTACAGGAATTCCACGGGGGCAATCCGTCATGAAGGGACGGTGCGTATTGTTCGTTTCCGCGGATATTTACGGTGTATCGGGGCGGGGAGGGGGCGTAACGTTTGTGTAAATTTTTATATGGCCCTGATATCCACCAGCAACCGTCGTTCCAGCGAAAGCTGGAACCCAGCGCGATGCAGTCGGTTGTCGCGATGGAGCCCCCTACGCCAGAGCCGATGCAGCGCCCTCGCCTTACTGGCAAACCGGGGAGCTGGGTTCCTGTTTTCACAGGAACGACGGGTAGGGGAGGTAACGCCACCCCGCCCGAAGCCGTCGTTCCAGCGAAAGCTGGAACCCAGCGCGATGCAGCCGGTTGTCGCGATAACCCCCCCTACGCCAGAGCCGATGCAGCGCCCTCGCTGTGCTGGCAAACCGGGGCGCTGGGTTCCTGTTTTCACAGGAACGACGGGTAGGGGAGGTAACGCCACCCGCCCGGAGCCGTCGTTCCAGCGAAAGCTGGAACCCAGCGTGATGCAGCCGGTTGTCGCGATAACACCCCCTACGCCAGAGCCGATGCAGCGCCCTCGCCTTACTGGCAAACCGGGGCGCTGGGTTCCTGTTTTCACAGGAACGACAGGTAGGGGAGCTAACGCAACCCCGCCCGAAGCCGTCGTTCCAGCGAAAGCTGGAACCCAGCGCGATGCAGCCGGTTGTCGCGATAACGCCCCCTACGCCAAAGCCGATGCAGCGCCCTCGCCTTACTGGCAAACCGGGGCGCTGGGTTCCTGTTTTCACAGGAACGACGAGCGTGGGTGTCGTTCCTGTGCAGGTTACCTTCGCTGGCTACTCAGCGAGTGCCTTCCAGGCGTTCCTTGAACAGCTCGTCGATGCGGCGGTATTCGTCGTACCAGGAATCCGGGTGGACGAAGCCGTGGCGCTCCAGCGGGTACAGCGACATCCAGAAGTTCTTCTTGTGCAGCTCGATGAAGCGCTGGTACATGCGCACGGTATCGCTGGCGAGCACGTTGTCGTCGATCAACCCGTGTTCCATCAGCAGCGGATCAGACAGGTTCTCGGCATAGCGGATCGGCGAGCTGGTGGCATACGCCTCCGGATCGAGCTGCGGGTCGTTCAGGATGTTCGAGGTGTACTCGTGGTTGTAGCTGGTCCAGTCGGTGACCGGACGCAAGGCCGCGCCTGCCGCGAACTCGCCCGGTGCGCGCAGCAGCGACATCAGCGTCATGAAACCGCCGTAGCTGCCGCCGTAGATGCCCACGCGCTTCGGATCAACGCCCTGGTTCTTCACCAGCCATGCCTTGCCATCGAGCAGGTCTTCCAGCTCCGGATGACCCATCTGGCGGTAGATCGCCGTGCGCCAGTCGCGGCCGTAACCCTTCGAGGCGCGGTAATCCACGTCGAGCACCACATAGCCACGCTGCACCAGCATGTTGTGGAACATCTGCTCGCGGAAGTACGCGGGATAGGACAGATGCACGTTCTGCAGGTAGCCCGCACCGTGCACGAAGATCACCGCCGGACGCCCCGAGGCCGGTGCCGCGCCTTCGCCATAAAATTTGGCGTAGATGGTGCCCGCACCATGGCTGGAGGGCATTTCCACCACCTTCGGTGCGATCCATTCACGCGCCTTGTAGCCCGGCTTGCGCGTATCGGTGAGATCGCGACCCTGGCCACCATCCACGCCGATCACCGCCAGCTGCGACGGCACGTAGGCCGACGAATGCAGCACGGCCAGCGAGCGCCCGTCGGGCGACAGCGAGAAGTCGTCGAGGCCTTCGTAACGCGTGATGCGCGACAGCTCGCCACCGGCAGCCGGCACCTTGTAGATGTCGTAGCTGTACGGCGCCACCTTGTTGGAACGCACATAGAAGGTATTGCCATCCGGCGACAGCACCGGGTGATCCACCTCGAAGTGGCCGGAGGTCAGCGCCGTGGCCTTGCCACCGGGCGCGCGCGTATACAGCTGCGACCAGCCGCTTTCCTCACTGAGGTACCACAACGTGCGGCCGTCACGCAGCCAGCCGAAATCGTTGTAATCCCAGTTGATCCAGGCCTTGTCGGTGAGACGATGCTGGGTGACCAGCGCATGGCGGTCGAAATCCACCGTGGCGATCCAGCGATCCTTGTTGTCGATGGCGCGCAGCTGCACGGCCACCTGGCTGCCTTCATCGTTCCAGACGATGCCCTGGCTGTATTCGCTGTTGACGATGAGCGGGCGCTTCTTCGGCGCGGCGAGCGCGTCGGCGCGATCGTTCTTGCCGTCCTTGCGCAACGCTGCGACGGTCTTCGCACGGATATCGGCCAGCGGATCGTCGGAAATGCCGGGCAGCGTGGCCGTATCGAGGTCGAAGCTGGCGTGCTTGCGCAGGTCGAGCAGGTGCAGCGACTGCGGTGCCGGATCGTTGCGACCCACGTAGGGGCGCGTAGCTTCGGCTTCCGCGTAACCCGAATCGGTGACGTAGCGGGTGAGGTCGGCGATCTTGCCCTGATCGGCATCCTTGGCCTGGGTGACCACGATCATCCAGTGGCCATCGGGCGAGAGCGAGGTATCGGAGACCGACACATCCTTGCCCAGATAGAACGGCTGCGGCGCGCGACCCGTATCGGCGGCGGCGAGTGCGTCGGCGTCCGCGCGCATGGCGTCTTCATCCGCGCGCAGCTGGCGCAGGGTCTTGAACAGCGCCTGCTGGTCGTCCTTCAGGTCGTCGCTCTTGTGCTGCTTCGGGTCTTCGCCTTCCTTGAGCACGGCGGCCGGCGCCGCCGGACCACCGGCCACGGGCCACGCGAACCAGTCATTGCCGCTGCGGAACGTGAGCAGACGACCGTCGAGCGAGAAGCGCGGCTCGGCTTCCTTCGCGGGAGTACGGGTCACCTGCGTGGTGCTGCCATTGGCCAGGTCGCGCACGAAGACATCGCCGTGACGCACGAAGGCTGCGTGACGGTGTGCGCGGTCGTACACGATGTGATTGCCGTCGGCCGCAGCCACCGCCGTGGGGTCGAGGCGCTCCGGCGCCCCACCCGACGCAGCGACGCGATAGAGATCGCGCACCGGGCTGCCATCGCGCTTGAGCGCGTAGTAGACCTGACGTCCGTCGACACTCCAGTAAGGCAGTTCCACCGCCGGCCCGATCCAGTCCGGATCGGCCATGATCGTTTCCATGTCGAGCGGCGCCTGGGCCGAAAGGGCCGGCGCAGCGGCCAGGGCGGTGATGAGGGCAGCGGCGAGTACGCGCATAAACAAAGAGCTTCCGCGAGGACAAAAGAAGCCAGCATAACCGCCACACACCCCATGTAGGAGCGCGCCTTGCGCGCGACCGGGGTGACGATATCCATCATGTCTTGCGGTACCCCGGTCGCGCGCAAGGCGCGCTCCTACATACAGGACTCCCGGCAGGGGTGGGATGGGTGGAGGGTTTGCTACCCTCGGGTCCCCCTTTGTCATGAGGCCGCCTCCATGCGCGTCATCCTGCCCCGTCTCCTCGCCGCCAGCCTGCTCGTGGCCTTCAGCGCCCATGCCGCCCCGGGCACGCCACCGCAGACGCCCAAGCGGATGGTCTCCGAGACGCTGGCCGGCGTGCCGGTGAACGATCCCTACCGCTGGCTGGAAAACCCCGAAGCGGCCGACGTAAAGCAGTGGATCGAGGCCCAGAACACCTATACCGAGTCCACCATCGGCGCCATGCCGCTGGGCAAGGAGCTGAGCGCGCGCATCCGTGAGCTGGCGATCACCTCCACCACCCGCTCGTCGCCCACCCTGGCCGGCGGTACGCTGTTCTACTTCGAGAACACGCCGCCCCAGCCGCAGCCGGTACTGGTCGCGAAGAAATGGCCCGACGGCGACACCCGCGTGCTGGTCGATCTCAACAAGGGTGACGGCAATACGGCAATCACCGAATACTGGCCGTCACCGAGCGGTCGTTATCTTGCCTATGGCACGGCCGAAGGCGGCAGCGAACTGACCACCATCCATATCCTCGATACCAGCACGGGCAAGGCCCTGCCGGACGAACTGCGCTGGGCCGGTGGCGGTACCGCCCCGCAGGCACTGGCCTGGGACGCCGACGAGAAGGGCGTCACCTATGCCCGCTTCGATGCCCCCACCAAGGACAAGCCGCTGACCGGCTTCGACGCCTACCTGGCCCATCACGTCATAGGCCAGCCGGCGGCAAAGGACACCACCGTGTTCGGCAAGGGCTATTCGCCCATCGCCGAATACATTCTCGACGAAGGTCGCGGCGGCAAGTCCACCGCGCTGCTGGCCAACGAGGGTGACGGCGGTCCGGCCGAGGTCTACCTGCGCGATGGCAAGGGCGAATTCCGCAAGGTGCTGGGCCGCGACGCCGACGTGCGTTCGGCCAGTTGGGTCGGCGACCGCCTGTTCGTCGTCACCTTTGCCAATGCACCGCGCGGCCGCATCGTGGCCGTCGATGCCCAGGGCACGACGACCGACGTACTGGCCCAGGGCGACGGCGCCATCCAGAAGGTAAAGCCACTGGGCGACGGCTTCCTCGTGGTGCGCAGCGCCGGTCCCGACTGGTGGGCCGACCAGTACGATGCGAAGGCCACGCTCGTGCGCCGCGTGCCGCTGCCCGCCACTGGCGTGAGCATCGGCGGCATCGCCTCGGAGAAGGGCCAGGACAAGGCACTGATCACCTACGGCGGCTGGACCACGCCCACGCACTGGGCCGAGTATGACGGCAAGACCGGCACCCTGAAGACCATCTTCGAAGTGAAACCGGCGGCCGATTATTCGAAGGTGCGTGTCACCCGTATCGACGGCACCTCGAAGGACGGCAGCAAGATCCCGGTGACGGTGATCTCGATGGACGGGATCGCACCGAATGGCAAGCGCCCGACCATCCTGTACAGCTACGGCGGTTTCGGCATCCCGGTGACGCCGGGCTTCATCGGCCCCAACCTCGCCTGGCTGGAACGCGGCGGCGTGCTTGCGTACGCAAACATCCGTGGCGGCAACGAGTTCGGCGAAGCATGGCACGAGCAGGGCCAGAAGCTGCACAAGCAGAATGTCTTCGACGACTTCTATGCCGCATCGCAGGCACTGATCGACACGAAGTGGACCGACAAGCAGCACCTGGGCATCCTCGGCGGCAGCAACGGCGGCCTGCTGATGGGTGCGTCGCTCGTGCAGCACCCGGAGCAGTACCGTGCCGTGGTCGGCATGGTCGGCATCTACGACGTGCCGCGTCACGAAACAGCGTTCGCCAATGGCCCGTACAACGTCAGCGAATACGGCACGGTGAAGGATGCCGCGCAGGCGAAGGCCACGCTGGCCTATTCGCCGCTGCACAACGTGAAGAAGGGCACGAAGTATCCCGCCGTGCTGCTCACCACCGGAGCGAATGACCCGCGCGTCGCACCCTGGCAGTCGCGCAAGTTCGCCGCGGCATTGCAGGACGCCACCAGTTCCGGCCAGCCGGTGCTGCTGCTGACGCGCATGAATGCAGGGCATGGCATTGGAGCGCCTTTCAGCCAGCGTGTAGGCAATGCGGCGCTGTCGATGACATTCTTCGCCACGGAGCTTGGCCTGGGCGAATAAACCCCTCTCGCGCAGGCGCCTCCTTGTAGGAGCGCGCCTCGCGCGCGACCGTTCATTGCGCAATCTGTCAGCGTTCCCGCCCAACCCGTCGCGCGCAAGCACGCTCCTACAATGCACCGCGGCTACCGGGCCGACCGTACCGACGACCAACGCACCCCTGTAGGAGCGCGCCTCGCGCGCGACCGGCATGACGAATGCATGGATGTTTACGCGACAACCGGTCGCGCGCAGGCGCGCTCCTACAGGGATGCGCGCCGTCGCTTATGCTCTGGATACCCGCCCCCTGAGCCTCCCTGCATGAAAGCCCTTCCGCTTTGTCTCGCGCTTTTCGCCGCGCAGCTGGTTACCGTATCTGCGCTTGCCTCTCCTGCACCGACGACTACCGCACACCGGTCTAACGACGGCGATCGCAGGGCCATCGAAGCCCTGCTGGCGAACTACACGCGATGCGTCACGCAGGGCGATGAAGCAGGTTTTCGCGACATGCTTCTGGATGACCGGATTCCGTTCTCTGACGTCGCAACGACACCCGCCACAAATGCACCGGTAGACCTTCGCCAGTACGAAGCCTTTCGCAAGGCCGTGTTCGCAAGCGGACAGCACTTCCGACAGCGCTTCTCGAATATCCACATCGAACAGAACGGGCCGCTGGCGCAGGTCTCGCTCGACTTCGTGACGGAACGCGTGTCGGGCAAGCCGGAATCCGCAGCCGGATGGAAAGTGCTTCAGCTGGTGAAAACCGGTGATCGCTGGAAGATTGCCAGCGAGCTTTACACGTTCTGACCCCGCAGGAACTTCCGCCGGATGTCCCTGCCTTCAAGGCATCACCTGCCGAACCCTCGCGCCCGGCAGGTGATGTCACTCCATCAGGCGATCAGCATGCCCAGCGGCGCCAGCGGGCCCACCGGAATGAAGTCGAAGTTCAGGATGCTTGCCTTCGCAAGTGGCAACGTTCCGACGATGTCGCGTGCCTCTTCGACCGTTTCGGCGTTGATAAGGAAGACCACGCCCGGCGTGTCTCCACGGAACCAGAACTGGTCCATCTTGCCGTCCAGGTAAAGCCTGAGCGTGGCGGGTACCTCGCTCGGCATGTACTGCTGGCGCTGTTCCGGAGTAAGCGGAGCGCTGCCCGAGCCGATTGCGAACACTTTCATGAGTGGCCTCCTTGAGGGACCGTGTGTGGGGATGGCTCAATCTAGTGATCGGCACGCGGCGCTGGTATTGTCGTAAACGACAACATTAGCGGCATTCACGCCATGCGCATCCACATCCTCGCCCTCGAAGGATTGTTCGATACGGGCCTTACCGTCCTGCTGGACGCCCTGTCCATGGCCAACCGCTTCGCCATGCGCGAGGGTGCCAAGCCACCTTTCCAGCTCACCGTCGTGGGCATGCGCAAACGGGTGAAGACCGCGCTGGGCATGCTCATGCCCACCACACCCATGGCCGGAGCACCCAGCCCCGACTGGATCGTGGTGCCGGCGCTGGCCACGGGAACGCCCGATACACTCGTTCCCGCCCTGGCACGCGCGGATGTCAGGAAAGCCACGGCGCAATTACTTGCCTGGCACGCCGATGGCGCGCAGCTGGCCGCCTCGTGCATCGGCACCTTCCTGCTGGCCGAAACCGGCCTGCTCGACGGCCGCGAGGCGACAACGACGTGGTGGCTGGGGCCGTTGTTCCGACAGCGCTATCCCCGTGTGCAACTGGACGAATCGCGCATGCTGGTGCCCACGGATATCGGCGTCACCGCCGGTGCCGCGATGGGACACCTCGACCTCGCCCTGTGGCTGATACGTCGCACCAGCCCGGAACTGGCCTCCGTCGTGTCGCGGTACCTGCTGGCCGACCTGCGCTCGTTGCAGGCGCCTTACATCATTCCCAACCACCTCGCGCAGGCCGATCCGCTCGTGCAGCGATTCGAACGATGGGCACGCGACCGGCTGAAGGAAGGTTTTTCGTTGCAGGATGCCGCAAACGCACTGGCGACCAGCCCGCGCACCCTGCAACGTCGCTGCGAGGCCGTGCTGGGCAAGTCACCGCTGTCCTATTTCCAGGACCTGCGCGTGGAGCGCGCGCAGTCGCTGCTTCACGGCAGCAAGCTCGACCTGGAATCCATCGCCGCAGAAGTCGGCTACGGCGACGGCGCCACGCTGCGCACCCTGCTTCGCCAGCGCCTTGGCAGGGGCGTGCGCGAGCTGCGCACCGACCTCATGTAGGAGCGCGCCTTGCG
Organism: Luteibacter anthropi; assembly: GCF_023699965.1. Taxonomy (NCBI): domain Bacteria; kingdom Pseudomonadati; phylum Pseudomonadota; class Gammaproteobacteria; order Lysobacterales; family Rhodanobacteraceae; genus Luteibacter; species Luteibacter anthropi. The sequence continues at coordinate 1,597,708 of NZ_CP077072.1, read as the reverse complement.
CGCGACCGGTTGGATCGAAACGATGATGGTTTTCGCGACAACCGGTCGCGCGCAGGCGCGCTCCTACAACAGCCTGCGATCACGTTCGACAGAGGTGGCGGGGGCGGCCCTTGGCGCGAGGTGATGGAGGTGAGGGGAGCGGGCGGATAAGACCGCGTAGCGGGGCTGGCCAGGAAGGCCGGCCTTTCCTACGGAGCGACGCACCACATGGGCTGCTTTACTACGGAGCGACACCATTCCAACCGGTCGCGCGCGAGGCGCGCTCCTACAGGGTTACGTTAGGATGTGGGGTTGTTGCCTTGCTGGATCATTGCGATGACCTTGCCTACTGTCGAACACGAAACCCAGGCCGATCCCGGTTGGTCGGTGATCTGGCTGCATGGCCTCGGGGCCGATGGCAACGACTTTGCGCCGATCGTGCCCGAGCTGGTGGATCCGGCATGGCCTGGTATCCGCTTCGTGTTTCCGCATGCGCCCGTGCGGCCGGTCACGGTGAACAACGGCGTGCCGATGCGCGCCTGGTACGACATCAAGGGCCTGGCCATCGCCGACAAGCAGGATGCCGAAGGCATCCGCGCATCCATCGACGAAGTGGAACAGCTGATCACCCGCGAGAACGAGCGTGGCGTGCCCACCTCACGCATCGTGCTGGCCGGCTTCTCACAGGGCGGCGCCATGACGCTCTCCGCGGGCCTGCGCCATCGCGAAGCGCTGGCCGGCCTGCTGGTGCTGTCCGCCTACCTGCCGCTGCACGACACCATCGAGGCCGAGCGCGCCGGTGCAAACCACGCCACGCCCATCTTCTGGGGTCACGGCGTCGCCGATCCCGTCGTGCCACTGCAGCTAGGCGAGCACTCCCGCCAGTTGCTCGAAACCCTCGGCCATCGCATCGACTGGCATACCTATCCCATGGGTCACCAGGTATCCCTGCCGGAAATCGCCGATATCCGCGCGTGGCTCACGGAGCGCTTCGCCGCCGCGTGACGGTGCGCGCGTCCGTGCCGGAGGGCATCCGGCATACTCCGCGCATGCCCACCGCGCCCCGCCCGTCCTCGCCCCTGCCCGACTTCTGCAGCCTGCCGGTGCTGTTCGCACTGCTGGTCGTGGGGGCACTTACGGTCAGCCTCATGCGGCTCGCGCCGGGCGCCACCGGCGGCTGGCGCGAATACAGTGCCGCGGTGCTGTTCACCAGCTGGCTGTCGATGCTGCTGACCGTGGCGCTGTGCAAGCTTCGCCCCGCCATGCAGCGGCTACCAGGACCCTGGCCGTATGCGGCGGTCTGGCTGGTGCTGGTGGCGATGACGGGCGTCGCGGCCGCCGTGCTGGGCTGGCTCGACCATGGCCTGTCCCTGGGCATCGGGCCTGCCGAACCGCAACGGTTCACGGTGATGGCCATGCTCTCCGCCGGCCTGCTTGGTGCCTGCCTGCTGCGTTACTTCTACGTCGTGGGGCAATGGCAGGCACGTGTCGCGGCGGAGGCGCAGGCGCAGGTCGCTGCGCTGCAGGCACGCATCCGGCCGCACTTCCTGTTCAACAGCATGAATACCGTGGCGGCATTGATCGCCGTAGACCCGCCCGCGGCGGAACGCACGGTGGAAAACCTCTCCGAACTCTTCCGCGCGGCACTGGGCAACGACCGCGATGCCATCGGCACGCTGGGCGACGAATGGCGACTGATCGACCACTATCTCGAAATCGAGACACTGCGGCTGGGAGATCGCCTCGTCGTGGAGCGCGTGCTGGATGCACCCGACACACTCCCGCTGCCTCGCCTGTTACTGCAGCCCTTGGTAGAAAACGCCATACGTCATGGCATCCAGCCACGCATCGACGGGGGCACCCTGGGCATCGTGATCCGACGCGTAGCAGGCGGCGTGGACGTGCAGGTGGATAACCCTCTACCGCTCATTCCCGCACCCGCAGGTACGGGGCACGGCCTTCGCAGCGTCCGCGAACGTGTGCGTTATCACTACGGCGAACGCGCCCGCGTGGATGCGGCCGCACAGGACGCCCGCTTCGTCGTGCGCCTGTTTCTTCCGGAGGTCGCCCATGCGCGTGCTGATCGCCGATGACGAACCGCTGGCACGGGCACGCCTGGCCGGCCTGCTCGCGCGACGCACCGACGTGGAAGTGGTGGGCGACGTCGGTGACGGCGAGGCCGTGATCGCCGCCTGCGAAACCCTGCATCCCGATCTGGTGCTGCTCGACATCGAGATGCCCGGCTTGCGCGGCACCGATGTGGCCAACCGTCTGGCCGCGCTCGCCATGCGCCCACAGGTGGTGTTCTGCACGGCCTATGAAGGCCATGCCCTGCAGGCCTTCGATCTGGGCGTCACCGATTACCTGCTCAAACCCGTCCGCACCGAGCGCCTCGACGAGGCGCTGGATCGTGCCGCCGCCAGGCTGCCCGTGCGATCGTCGACCTCCGGCACATGGTTGCGTGTGCGCCGGGGCAACGACGAGATCCGTATTGCCTTCGCCGAAGTGCTCTACCTGCTGGCCGAGGACAAATACGTCGCCGTGCATCACCCCCATGGCGTCCATCTCATAGACGACTCGCTGCGCCAGCTGGAAGCCAGCCACGGCGATCGCCTGATCCGCCTGCACCGAAACTGCCTGGTGCCTCGGGAACGCCTGCTCGGCCTGAAGTCCCTCACCGATGGCCGCGTCATGGCCCGGCTCGATGGCAGCGAGGCCAGCCTGGAGGTCAGCCGGCGCAACCTGCCGGCCGTGCGGCAGCTGCTGCGCGGCTGATCGTCGCGCTGCGCGCGACAGGGGTTTGCGGGACAATGGCGGGCTATGAGCGCGCCATCCAACGGAATTTCCATGACAGCCCCGCTTCGTATCGCCACCCGTCAGAGTGCCCTTGCCCTCTGGCAGGCCAATCATGTCGCCGACCTGCTGCGCCGTGCCCATCCGGGCCTGCTGGTCGAACTGGTTCCCCTTTCCACCCGGGGCGATGAAATCCTCGACCGCTCGCTCGCCACCCTGGGTGGCAAGGGCCTGTTCCTGAAGGAACTGGAAGTCGCCATGCTGGAGGGTCGCGCCGATATCGCGGTGCACTCGCTGAAGGACGTGCCGGCCGAACTGGAACCGGGTTTCACGCTCGGCGCCATCGTGGAGAGGGCCGATGCGGCCGATGCCTTCATCAGCAACACCTACGCCACGTTCGCCGACCTGCCGCAGGGCGCGAAGGTGGGCACCTCGTCGCTGCGTCGCCAGGCCCAGACCCGCGCATTGCGCCCTGACCTGGAACTGCTCGACCTGCGCGGCAATGTGAACACCCGGCTGCGCAAGCTCGACGAGGGCGAGTACGACGCCATCATCCTGGCCTGTGCCGGAGTGGAACGCCTGGGTCTCGGACACCGCATCCGCGCACGTCTCGCCAGCCCGGACTGGCTGCCGGCACCGGGGCAGGGAGCTATTGCCGTGGAGGCACGGGAGGCCGACCTGCGTGTACTCGACCTTCTGGCCGCGCTGGACGAGAAGAACACCCGCACGGCCATCGACGCGGAGCGCGCACTCAACGAGCGACTGGGTGGCAGCTGTGCCGTGGCCATCGGTGCCTGGTGCGTGCCAACCGAGCGCGGCCTGGTGCTGCACGGACTGGTGGGCAATGCCGCCACCGGCGAGCTGATCCGGGCCAGCGCGGAAATCGAGGGCGACCGGCCGGTGGAGCTTGGCCACGAAGTGGCCGCGATGCTGATAGGGCAGGGCGCCGAAGATTTCCTCAAACCCCAGCGATAACCGCGAACTGCAGGAGCGCGCCTTGCGCGCGACCGGTTGTCGCGAATGTATCCATGGTTTCGCGGCAACCGGTCGCGCGCAAGGCGCGCTCCTACACGATCAGAAGTTGTAGACGAGGTTGGTCGTCGTCAGCTTGTCGGTGCTTACCGTGCCCGGCTGGGTGTCGCTGTTGTAACGGATCTGGTAGCCGACCTTGAGCGCCATCTTCTTGGTCATGCTGACCGAGATACCGATGTCGTTCTGGTAGTACTGGTTCTTCGAGCCCGCTTCGATCAGCAGCGTGTCTTCCAGCGCCGTGTTGGCGGTAAGACGGTACTTGCCGTTGACCAGGCCACGACCCACCACCTCGCTCTCGGCGTTCGGCGTGTAGCGTTCGGTCAGCGGCGAGCCGTTGGGACCAAGCGCCGGCGTGCCGTCGGGGTTGGTGATGTCACGGGTGGACTTGGCCGGCTGGTAGCGCTTGAAACCGGGACCGATTTCGAAGGACAGCTCGGCGCGCTCGTTCTTCAGCGCGATATAACCGTAGCCGACCGAAAGAATACCCTGCCAGGTATTGGCGCCGAAGTCGTCATGCTCATAGCGCGCCGCCGTCACCACGTAGCTGCGCGGGTCGAACTTGTAGCCTACCGATGCGCCGGTGTCGTAACGGTTCGCCGTGGTGCTGAACTTGTTGACCGTATTGCCTTCACCGTCCTGCACCGAGACCTCGCCCTTGGAGCGCAGGCCGTTGAGGAAGAAGTTGTTCTTCCACACCTCGTTTTCCTGGCTGAGGCCGAGCTTGGCGTTGGCGTTCTCGGAGCGCGAGTTGCCGCGGGCCGAGGCGAAGCCGAATTCACCCGAGCCGGTCCAGCCGCCGTTCTGTGCTGCATTGGTGTTCTGGTCGGCAGCAGGTGGCGTGGCGTTGGCGTCCTGGGCCGACGCAGCGAAGGGCAGCGCGGCGAGGACGAGCGTGGCGATAAGCAGTTGTTTCATCGTCTTCCCGAATAGGTGATTGGAATGGTTTTGCGCCCGGCCGCTCCAGCGACCGGACGTGGCGCACCCCCGCGCCGTGTTCTTTTGGTACGCCTCAGCCTTGCGGCAGCTGGGCGTAAGCGCGGCCGTAAAGCCGCTGCTCCAGGCATTGACCGACAAGGCAGCTTAACGCGGCCACACCGGCGCTCACGATCTGCCCCACCCCCTCGCCATGGGTGACCAGCAGCACGCAGGGCAGCCCCACGGAGAGGGCTGCCACGCCGAAGCGCCAGCCGAGCAGGGATGCGCCGCTGCGGCCGGTGGTAAGCCATGCCGTCTGGCCGCGTTCCTCTGCCAGCTGGCGCAGCGAGCGCCAGCGCAGACCCTCGACCACACCCGTGGCGAGCCCCACGGCCAGCAGCGCCAGCCGCCAGGGATTGAACGGTTCGCCCCGGGTTTCCGTCTGTGCGGCCACGCATAGCCAGAACCACAGGCCACCTGCAAACAGCGCCCCCACCGTGCGACCCAGCGGCTGCACATTGGCCATCGTGGCCAGATCCACCGGCAGGGCGAGCTGCCGGGTCATGCCCCGGCTGGTGAACACCAGGGTGGCCAGGCTGCACAGCATGAGGGCAGCGCCGGCCACGCGCGTGGCCCAGAAGTCGTTGCCACCGCGCGCAAGTCCGGCCAGGGCCAGCATCGGCATGTAGTTGAGCATCGCCACCAGGCCTTCCGCGGTCGGCATCATCCGGCGGACCGGGTTCCAGCCATGCCACTCAGGGGCGAAGGGCAGGCGCAGGCAGGTGGCCAGCAGGCCCAGGCTCACCAGTACCAGGCCGATCGCCAGCGGTACCAGCACCTCGCCACGGCCATCGGGATACAGGCCCAGGGCCAGTGACGTGCCCAGGACCATCCACAGGCCATGGCCCGCTGCCGTGGCGGTCTGGATGACGGCCGTCGGCACGGAAAAGAGCAACTGGGCACGTGGCTTGTCGCCGGGGGGGTCTTGGCGACCCAGGGCGACGGTCGACGTGTCGTTCGGTTCCGCCATGGAGGGAAGCCTTGCGGCGAATCGCAAAGCAGCATTTTGCGGCTTGCCGCCCTCGGGCGCAAACCGGAAGGCGGACGGGGCCCCAGGCCGACGCCCTTGCGGAGCGCCCCGGCCACCGCCATGCTTGGGTTGCGTAGATACGGGCGTCACACCCGTACGGACACACTACCCACGCTTCATCTGCCGGCGACACCCATGGACCGCTACGAGCGCATTCTTACCCTGCACCGACTGCTGAAGTCCGCGCACTATCCGGTGCCTTTGTCCCGCCTCATGGACGAACTGGAGTGTTCGCGCGCCACGCTTTACCGCGACGTCGCCTTCCTGCGCGATGCCCTGGGCGCCCCCGTCCAGAGCGTTGCCGGCGAACAGGCGTCGTTCCGCTACGAAGCGGGCGAGGGCGACAGCTTCGAACTTCCCGGCCTGTGGCTCACCAGCGACGAGCTGGCGGCCCTCATGGCCCTCAACGAACTCATCGGACGCTCCGACCCTGGCGTGCTGGCCGGCGCGCTCGCACCGTTCAAAGCGCGCATCGAGCGGCTGCTTTCCGACCATGGCAGCGGCAAGGCCCTGCCGGTGGACCGCATCCGGGTGATTTCCTGGGGCGCGCGCAAGATGGACCAGCAGGTGTTCCGCATCGTCGCGGGCGCGGTGCTGGAGCGGCGCCAGGTCACCTTCCGCTATCGTGCGCGCACCACCAATTCAGACACCAAGCGCACGGTCTCGCCGCAGCGGCTCACGCACTATCGCGACAACTGGTACCTCGACGTATGGGACCACGACCGCGAGGCGCTGCGCAGCTTCGCCGTGGACCGCATCGCCGAACCGCAGGCGCTGGAAGCCCGCGCACGCGACGTGGAAGAGGCCGAACTCAACGACCTGCTCGCCTCCAGCTACGGCATCTTCGCCGGCAAGCCCAAGGCCTGGGCCACGATACGCTTCTCCTCGCATGCCGCACGCTGGGTAGCCGACGAGCACTGGCATTCGCAGCAGAAGGGCGAGTGGCTGCCCGACGGGCGCTACGAGCTCAAGGTGCCGTACTCGAACTCACGCGAACTGCTGATGGACGTGCTCAAGTACGGCCCCGATGCCGAGATCGTCGCACCGCTGCCGTTGCGCGAGGAAATGAAGATCCTGCTCCAGCTGGCCCTCACGGGTTACCAGAACGGGTCCGACGCCAATCACTAGCCATAGCGTTCCATGAGCGACATCGATATCGCCGACCCCGGGGCTCTCCCCGCCACTCACGGGCATCCGCGCAAGCCGCGCGTCGCGCTGGCACTCGGTGCGGGTGCTGCGAAGGGGCTGGCGCATATCGGCGCCATCGAGGTGCTTGAAGAGCACGGCTTCGAGATCGTCGCCATCGCCGGCACCTCCATGGGTGCGCTGGTGGGGGGCATCTATGCGATGGGCAAGCTCGATGTCTACCGCGACTGGGTGTCGACGCTGGCCCGTTTCGACGTGCTGCGCCTGGTGGACTGGAGCTTCTCCGGCGGCGGCTTCATCAAGGGCGATCGCATCATGGCGGCGCTGCGCGAGCTGATCGGCGAGGTGAACATCGAGGACCTCGACATCGGCTACACCGCCGTTGCCACGGACCTGGATCGCGAGCGCGAGGTGTGGCTCACCAAGGGGCCGCTGTTCGACGCAATCCGCGCGTCCATTGCGATTCCCACGCTGTTCCGGCCGTATCAGCATGATGGTCGGCGGCTGGTGGATGGCGCCCTGCTTAACCCGTTGCCCGTGCTTCCCTTGATGCGCGAGGAAGCCGATTACGTCATCGCCGTCAGCGTGGACGGCGCGGCCGAATTGCAGAAGGCACCGGAGAAGAATGTTACCGCCGTGCCGGAGCAGGGCTATGCCGCGCGGCTCGGCCGTCTCATCGGCAAGGTGCTGCCGCATTCCGATCCGAAGCCGAAAGACCCGGGCGCGTTCGAGCTGATGACCCAGGCGATGGACCTGATGCAGGCCAACCTGTCGCGGCTGCGCCTGGCGGCGTATCCGCCTGACCTGCTCATTGAGATGCCGCGCAATGTGTCCGCGGTGTACGAGTTTTACCGGGCGCGTGAGCTGATCGAGCTGGGGCGCGAGCGGACGGAGAAGATGCTGGAAGGGTGGGAGCCGCGGAATCTGCCGAAGGGGTGAGGTAGGTCGCTTCGTCGGGCTGTCGCGCGCAAGGCGCGCTCCTACAAAAACCGACCACGCCCCGCTCCTGTACGGGCGCGCCTCGCGCGCGACCCAATGCAACGCACAGCTACACCTGCAGGAGCGCGCCTCGCGCGCCCCCTATCGGCGATGCCTCAGAGCTCCTCGGTCTTCGTGACCTTCGCCCGGCGCATCAGCCATGCCACGCCGCGCAGGTCGGCCACGCCGACCCACAGGCGGTCGAGCATGCCGTACTTCGAGGTGCCCGCCGTGCGCGGGCGATGGCCCACCGGCACGCTCTGGCTGGCAAAACCCGCACGCTTCACCAGCGCGGGCAGGTAGCGGTGCATGTGGTCGAAGTAGGGCAGGCGCAGGAAGGTTTCGCGCTCGAACAGCTTGAGGCCGCAGCCGGTGTCCGGCGTGTCGTCGCGCAGCATGCGCGAGCGCACCGCGTTGGCGATCTTCGAGGAAATGCGCTTGTTGAAGCTGTCGCGGCGCGTGACGCGCCAGCCGGCGAAGAGCTTCAGGTCGGGCGCGGCACCTGCGCGCGCATCCAGCAGCTTCGGAATATCGGCCGGATCATTCTGGCCGTCGCCGTCGAGCGTGGCGATCCACGGCGCACGCGCGGTACGCACGCCATTCCACACGGCCGTGCTCTGGCCGCTGCGGGTGAGGTGGCGCACGATGCGCAGCTCCGGATACTGGGCGCGGGCGGCAGTAAGCACCGCTACGCTGTCGTCGGTGCTCAGGTCGTCGACGTAGATGATCTCGAAGTCGATCCGTCCACGCAGGGCCGAGGCGATCTCGGCGAGGAGGGGCGGGATGTTGTCGCGCTCGTTGAAGACGGGCACGACCACGGCGAGGTCGGTCATCGCGGTTCCGGAGGCAGGAATTCAGGGGCGGCATTATCGCCCAACCGGCGCCGCTTGGGCGCCGTGGCGCCCACATCCGTTCAGATCCGGCCCACGGCCTGTGTGGAAGGACCCTCGATGGCCGACCGCCAGGCACGGGCCACGGCATCCATGGTGTGCCGGCTGGCACCCTGGGCCATCACCACGAGGGTGCCGCCACTCAGGGCCAGCTGACGGCCGTCCCAGCCATCGCGGCGGAACGAACTGTCGCCATCGGTCATCTTGCCGGGCATGTAGAGGGCCACGACAGGCTCGTCGTCCATCCGGGTCACGACGTGTACGGCCGGATACGGGCCTACCGTGCAGTCGTGCACATAGGTGACGCCATTCGGCGCGGGCCCCTTCAGCGGCGCCGCACGGCCTACGAAACCGGCTTCCACCTGGGCATCGGTCATGGGGTGGGTCATGCCCAGGGAATTCATTTCCTCGGGCATGTGTGCCACGGCCAGGGCGGGCAGGGAGTTCAGGTCGGTATGGCGCCAGAGCATGCCCACGCCCGCGAATGCGATCAGCACCGAGGCCGCCATCGCCATCCATGCCCGGCGACGCCCGACCTGACGCCGTCGCTCACCGGTGGCCTGGGCCAGCAGGATACGGTCGGCCAGCCCCACAGGCACGGGCACGGCAAGCGCGGCTTCCAGGCCATCCTCGAAGCGCTGGGCGCGCTGCCAGAAGGCGGCACAGCCCTCACGGCAGCTGTCGCGATGCGCCAGCAGCTGCGGATCGGTGGAACGCGGCTCGGCGCCGATGCGGCGACGGAATTCGAGGCAGTTCATGCCCGACCTCCTTCGGCCGCGCTCTTGCCGCCCAGCAGGCTTTTCAGCCGCTGGCGGGCACGGAACAGCTGGGTCATCACGGCACCGGGCTGCTGGTCGGTGGCGGCGGCGATCTCGTCGCAGCTCATGCCGCCGAGCACCTGCATGGCCAGTGGCTCGCGGTACTTGTCGGGCAGTTTCTGCATGGCGTCACGGACCTGGGCGGCATCGCCGCTGCGTTCGGGACTGGCGAACGCGGCGTCTTCGGCAACGGTGTCGTCGAGTTCCACGGTATCGAAGTGCTTGCGCTCGTAGAGACGGGCGTGTTCCCGGCGCAGGATGGTGAACAGCCAGGGCTTGGCGCTTTCCGCGTCACGCAGGGCGTCGAGGTTTTTCCAGGCGCGCAGGAAGGTTTCCTGCACCAGGTCCTGGGCAACGGATTCGGAGCGCGCCAGCCAGAACGCGAACCGGTAGAGGTCCGCCGACAGGGCACGCACCATGGCTTCGTACTGGCGCTGTTTCGGGTTCACGTTCCCTTGGACCGGAGCCATCGCCGATTCCTTACAGGGACATGCCTCAGCGGATCTTGCTGAGGATGCCGTCCAGCTCGTCGTTGCTGTGATAGTGGATGACCAGCTTGCCCTTGCCGCCGCGGCCGGTGGCCACTTCGACACGGGTGGCGAAACGCTCGGCCAGCTCGCGTTCGAGGTCGGCCACGTTCGGATCGGCCGCCGTGGCCGACTTGGCCTTGCCCTTGGGCGCCATCTGCGCCTTGCGGGCGGCGTCTTCCAGTTCGCGCACCGTCCAGCCATGGCGCGAGGCTTCCAGCGCCAGCGCCTCCGCCACCGATGCGGGCAGGGTCAGCAGGGCGCGGGCATGGCCCATTTCCAGCTTGCCTTCGTCCATCAGCTGCTTGATCGAGGACGGCAGCTCCATCAGGCGCAGCAGGTTCGACACCGCCGCACGCGAGCGGCCGACGGCATCGGCGGCCTGCTGGTGGGTGAGGTCGAATTCGTCGACCAGGCGCTGCAGGGCCTGGGCTTCTTCCAGCGGGGTGAGCTCCTGGCGCTGGATGTTCTCGATGAGCGCCATGGCCAGCACGGACTGCTCGGGCACGTCCTTCACCAGCGCCGGGATCTCGCTCATGGAGGCGCGCTGCGCGGCGCGCCAGCGTCGCTCGCCGGCGATCAGCTCATAGCTGTTCTTGCCGATGGCACGGACCACCACCGGCTGGATCAGGCCCTGGGCCTTGATCGACGCGGCCAGTTCGTCGAGGGCTTCGTCGTTCCAGTGACGGCGCGGCTGGTACTTGCCGGCCTGGATCTGGTGGATCGGCAGCGTGCGCAGCTCGCCTTCCTGTTCGATCACCGACGGCGCGGCATCGGGACCGCTGCCTCCGCCGAGCAGGGCATCCAGGCCACGGCCGAGTCCACGTTTCTTCGCTGCTGCCATGGGGGCTCCTTAAGGCGTCTGCGCCGGATCGTCGGTGCCGGTATCCGCCGTGGCGGCTTCGACAGGGGCATCGTCTGCCGCCGCGCCCTGGCTACGGACGCGATCGCGACGGATGATTTCGCCGGCCAGGCCGATATAGGCGATGGCGCCGCGCGAACCGCGATCGTACAGATGGATGGGCTGCCCATGACTGGGCGCTTCGGCCAGGCGCACGTTACGCGGGATGATCGAGCGCAGCACCTGGTCGCCGAAATGCTGGGTGAGCTGGGCCGAAACCTCGTTGCCGAGGTTGTTGCGCACGTCGTACATGGTGCGCAGCAGGCCTTCGACTTCCAGTGCCGGGTTCAGGCGCTGGCGCACGGCGCTGATGGTATCGAGCAGGCTCGACAGGCCTTCCAGCGCGAAATACTCGCACTGCACCGGAATCAGCACGCCATCGGCGGCTGTCAGCGCATTGAGCGTGAGCAGGTGCAGCGTGGGCGGGCAGTCGATGATGATCGTGTGGTAATCGCCGGCGACCTTGGCGAGCTGCTCTTTCAGGCGGTGCTCGCGCGCCATGCCGTCCATGAGCTTCAGCTCGGCGGCGGTGAGGTCGCCATTGCCCGGCAGCAGGTCGAAGCCGGCTTCGGTACGCACCAGGACATCGCGGATGGGCACTTCGTCCATCAGCACTTCGCAGCCGTTGGGCTTGGTTTCGTACTTGTCCACACCCGACGCCATGGTGGCGTTGCCCTGCGGGTCCAGGTCGACAAGCAGCACCTTGCGCTTCGCAGCGGCAAGGGCCGCGGCGAGGTTCACGGAGGTAGTGGTCTTGCCGACGCCGCCTTTCTGATTGGCGACTGCGATGATGCGAGCCATGGAGTGTGGTTTGCTGCCGTGCGCGGAAAGGGCGCTAGGTTAGCATCCCAGCCCCCTGTAGGAGCGCGCCTTGCGCTCGACAGCCCCTGTCACCCCCGCCGTATCACCACCAGGTGCCTTTCACCCTCCACCCCCGGCACCGAAAGCGTATGGATCGCCTCCACCCGGAAGCCGGCCGGCACCCCGTCCAGTTCCTCGGCCGGGTGCTTGCCCTTCATGGCCAGCCAGGTGCCCCCGGGAGCCAGCAGATGCCCACCCCAGCCGAGCATGTCGGCCAGGGAGGCAAAAGCGCGGGCCGTGATGCATTCGAACGTGCCCTCGACCTCTTCGACACGACTCTGCAAGGCACGCGCATTGCCGAGCTTCAGCGAACGGGTCGCCTCGCGCAGGAAACGGACCTTCTTGCCGTTGGAGTCCACCATCAGCACCTCGCGCGCCGGCTCGGCGATGGCCAGCGGAATGCCGGGCAGCCCCGGACCGGTGCCCAGGTCGGCCAGCGTGCGGCCATGCACATACGGCAGGATCGTGAGCGAATCCAGCAGATGGCGCGCGATCATCTTGCGGTCGTCGCGGATGGCGGTGAGGTTGTAGGCCGAATTCCAGCGCTCAAGCAGCTCGCGATAATCGAGCAGGCGCTCCACGGCGCCCTCCGGCAGGGTCAGGCGCAGGTCGGCGATGCCGCGCTGGAGCTGGTCTTGAAGGGCTTCGCGGGTCGTCATGCGCAGGTTCCGGTGTCACGGCTGGCTGCGAAGTATGGTTGGCCCAGTCCAAACCCGCTACCGTCCCGGCATCGAAGATTCCGACAAGGAGCGTTCATGGCAGGCAAACGGAATGCCCCACCCGGGGCAGTCGAAGTCAGTGACGACTACCGTTTCAACGATGCGCTGGCGCGTATCGACTGGAAGGAGTTCGAGCGTGTCATGGCGCGCTGGTTTACGTACCAGGGCTTCCAGGTCGCCCATCGGGGAACGGGTCAAGGCAGATCCATCGTGGATGGCGGCGTAGACCTCGTCCTTGAAAAATCGGGACGGCGGATCATCGTGGACTGCAAACACCACAAGGTCTACCAGGTTCCCTATAACCCGGTGGCGCAGCTTGCCGGCTTGCGAACCGAGGAGAAGGCTCAGGGCTGTATCGTCGTCAATTCGGGGCAGTTCAAGGACGCGGCGAAGAAAACCGCCGACGCGAATGGCGTAGAGCTGATCGATGGCAAGAAGCTGAGAAGCATGATTGCTCCTCATCTATCCTGGTTGCTGGACAAGACGCAGCCCATTCCCCCGGCATCCGACGCCGAGGTACACCCGACGATGTCCATTCTGCGACAGGCTCCTTCTGTCGAGGATGCCCCGGTATCGATCACCCGCCCCGATGCCTATCGTGAAGTACGCGGAAACTCCATCACGAGCCGCCCCGTAGCGCCGCTGACATCACGACGTGGCGTGTGGCTGGCACTGGCCGCGTGCACGATGCTCGCTGCGACCGTGGCCCTGATCGTTACGATCCGGCCATCCACGACGGTGGCAAGTAAAACGCCCGCACCTGAAAACAAACCCGTCGAATCGCCCCAGGTAGCGCCTCCTAAAGCAGGCATCGCCTCTGCGAAAGCAAGCAAGCCTGACGTGGCCCGGCCAGCGCCCGACCCCGTCCACGTGGCACCCCACAAGCCCCGTGACAGCATGCAAGCGAAGCCCACGCCGCTTGCAGAAGAGATCGTCTACAAATCGGCAGACATGAGCGATGAGGAATTCGCGGCGTGGAAAGCCCGCAAGGCCGAGCGAGCGCACGGCCCGGCAGCTCAGGCCGTGGAAGCCCCGCCCGTGGACAAGCGTGTCGACGAGCCCCCTTACGAAACGCCCGAGGGGACGGGTGAGTCTCCGACCTCTCCGGAGACGATGCGGACGATCCTGCGTACCAACCGGCGCTGAGGCCCGCTGCCTTCGCCTCAGGCGGCGTCGAGTTCGACGCGGGTGACCAGCATGCCGCGCGAACGCAGCGAGCCGTTGACGGCGTGCTTGAGCTGGGTGCCGACGGCGCGGCGGTCGGCCGGGTGGGCCGTGGCGCTGTCGCGCAGGGCGGCCACCACGTTGCGGCGGATCATGTCCGGTGCCTCGTCGATCACTTCATCGGCCACTTCGGGCTCCAGCACCTGCCAGTAGACCGTGCCGCCGTCGAAGCGCAGCACCTGGCCACCCAGGTCGATCTTGTGGGTGACCTTGTCGAGCAGTGGAACGAGGAAGTGCGTGCCCGTGGTGAGCAGCGCAGGGGTGCGGCCAAGCCGGCGCACGCTGTAGACCTGCCCCTCGGGGACACGGCGCACCGACGCCGCCACAAGGGCGAGGAGGGCGATCGAGCTGGCAAGGAGGATGCTGATCAACATGGCTGCGACGTCAGAAACTTATGGGCGATTCCTGTTGCAGTGCGAAAGAAAGTGCTGCACTGCCGTGACCGAACTAGGGGTTTAATTCTAATTTAACGGCCGTCGTTAACGCCAGTTTTACCAAACCCCCATGTTCAGTTAGCGGAAGGTTTGGTCAAAAGTTGAGCAGCGGTCATAAAACGACCAGGGCGCGGGGCAGAACGATCAAAGTTTGACCGCTCCGACACGAATGATAACAATTATCAATCATCGTCCCGGCCGGCCACTTCCATGAATCTCCTCGGCTGCGCGGCGGCTTTCGTCGCCATGCTCCTTGTCTATCTCGCCTCGCCCCACCAGCGGGCGATGGCGCGCCCGCTGGGCCGGGCCGCCCGCTGGCTGGCGGGCGTGTTCGCGGTGCTGGCCCTCGTGGCCTGGGTCGCCGGGGAAACGACGCTGCCGGGAATTTTCTCAGCGCTGACCGCCCTGATGTTCGGCGCCGTGGTGTTCCCCTACCTGTGCTGGTGGCTGCGGCCGGCCGGTGAGCGGAGGTCCCGCTGATGCTCGCCCGCACCTTTGCCGGCGCCGTGCTCGGTTTTCCGCTGTCCATCGCGATCGTCTCCCTGGCGATCTGGCTCTGGCCCGGCTCCAGCGAGAGCGCCGTCATTCCCCTGCTGGTGCTGTTCTTCCCGCTGTGGATCGGCGTGATGGCCTGCACCTTCCTGTTCCGCAGCGGGCTTCGTGCCTGGGGCTGGCTCGTGGCCGCCAATATCCTCGCCTTCGCGGCGCTGTTCCTCGCCAAGCACACGCTGCCCGGACTCTGATCCCATGAAAGCCGCCACCCTGCGCACCTTCACCACCGTGCATACGTGGGCCGGCCTGCTGGCCGGTTTCGCCCTGTTCGTCGCCTTCTATGCCGGCGCGCTGACGATGTTCCACGAGGAAATCGACACCTGGGCGCTACCGAAGGCCGAAGCGGCACACGCCGATTCGCTGGATCGCGCAGGCGATATGCTCAAGGACATCGTGGCGAAGCACCCGGCGGCCAGCGAGCAGATCGGCCTGACCTACCCGGCCGATCATCCCTCGCACGAGATCGCCGCGTACTGGATGGACAAGGACGGCTGGAAGACGCAGACGCTGGCTGACACGCAGCCGCGCAGCACCGAAGACCACGAGCACGGCCTCGCGGATTTCGTGTACGAGCTGCATTACGACCTGGGTATTCCCACGGCCGGCCTCTACCTCATGGGCGTGGTGAGCGTGATCTACGGCTTGGCGCTGCTCACGGGCCTGCTGATCCACCTGCCCAACCTCGTGCGCGAGCTGTTCGCGCTGCGTCCGGGACACAACCTCAAGCGCCTGTGGCAGGACGCGCACAACGTCATCGGCATCCTCAGCCTGCCGTTCCACATCATCTTCGCCATCACCGGTGCCTTGCTCTGCCTGACGTCCGTTGCGCTGCTGGCGTTCAACACGCTCGCCTTCGACGGCAGGCTCATGCCCGCCTTCGAGCGCATGACCAGCGCCATGCCGGCGGTGGAGGCGAAGGACGGCCACGCCGTGATGCTGTCGCCGACGGAACTCGCGCAGCGTGCGCGCCGCGCCGCCATGGAAGCCGGTGCGGCGGACTTCCATCCGGATTACATGCGCTACATGCATTACGGCAAGCCGGGCGCTGCCGCCGAAGTACGTGGCACATCGACGAAGACGCTCGGCGAATACGGCATGGTGGCCCTGGATGCCACCGATGGTCACGTCCTCCAGGTGCAGGTCAGCGGCACGCGCGATGCCAACCACGCCACGTACTCGGCGATCTTCGGCCTGCATTTCGGCACCTTCGGCAGCCTGTCGTTGCGCTGGCTGTACTTCCTGCTCGGGCTGGCCGGTGCGTTCCTGTTCTACTCGGGCAACCTGCTCTACATCGAGACACGCCGCAAACGTCGTCAGGTAGACCAGCCGCTGAAGGTACGCGCCATGGCAACGGCCACCGTGGGCGTGTGCCTGGGCACCTGTTTCGGCATCTCGGTGGTCTTCGTCGCCAACCTGCTCGGGTCGTACGCGGGCTATGCGCCCACCGCCTTCGTGCAGCCAGTCTTCTTCATTGCCGTGGCAGTCGCCGTGATCTGGACCTTCGTGCGCCGTCCGGCGCGTGCCGCCGTGGACCTGCTGTTCGCCACGGCCCTGCTGAGCGTTGCGGTCGGCGTGCTCGACATGATCCTGCATGGCGATCGCCTGCTTCGCACGCTGGCCGATGGCCGTTACGACGTCATCGGTGTCGATCTGGTGGCTATCGCCATGGGCCTGGGCTTCGGCTGGCTCGGCATCGCCACGCGGCGGCGCGCGCGAGCGGGCGACCCGTGCAGTGTCTGGTTCGGTGGGCGCACGGATCGCCATCGTCACGGCGACGAAACGCAGGCCGCATGAGTTATCCCGGTCCCCGTCGAAGGGCCTACATCGGGAACCGATAGCCACGACAGGCATTCAGGCTGGTGAAAAGCGCGTGGAAACGCGTGCTGCACCGCAACATGCGTTTCCGGCGCACCCAAGCAACTGACACCGAAAGATTTTTCGGTGTCCTCCCGAGGGGGCCGCAGCACGTAACCCCCGTTACTCGTGCATCGCAACAAGCTATTGATTTATCAGGCTTTACAGCTTGCGTGAAAACGTTTACGTTGCGCGCCCACATGCCCTCTGCGGCAGGGGAAAGGGCGAGAAGACACGTGAGTGTGACGATCAAAGACGTCGCGAGAATGGCCAACGTATCCGTGGCCTCGGTCTCGCGCGCGCTCAACGGGCACACCGGCGTCACCGCCGAAACCCAGAAGCGTATCCGTGAAGTGGCGACCCGCCTGCGTTACGTGCCGCACAACGCCGCACGCAGCCTGATCACCCGGCGCACCCAGACCATCGGGGCCCTGCTGCCCGACCTGCATGGCGCGTTCTTCTCCGAGCTGATCCGCGGTATCGATCTGGCCGCGCGTGCCCGTGGGCTCTACTTGCTGGTATCCAGTTCCCACGGCGATGCCACCGAGGCGGCCATCGCGCTGCGGGCCATGCAGGGCCGCGTGGATGGCCTGCTGGTGATGTCGCCGCATGCCGACCGGGTCTTCCTCGACGAAAGCCTGCCCATCGTGCTGCCGACCGTGCTGATCAACAGCCACGTGCGCTCCGAGCGACATGCCGCCATCGACGTCGACGATTACGGTGGCGCCCGCGCTATGGTGGAGCACCTGCTTTCGCAGGGCCGCCGCCGCATCGTCTTCATCGCCGGCCCCGAAGTGAACCACGACGTGCAGGAACGCTGCCGCGGCTACCGCGAGGCGATGACCGAAGCCGGCCTGGGCGAATACGCAACGGTGCTGTCGGGCGACTTCACCGAGGAATCCGGCTATCACGCAGGCAAGCAGGCGCTCGAAGCCGCCGTACGCCCTGATGCGATCTTCGCCGCCAACGACATGATGGCCATCGGCTGCCTGTCCGCGCTGGCCGAAGCAGGCATCCGCGTACCCGACGACATCGCCGTGGCCGGCTTCGACGACATCCCGATGGCGCGCTACGTGTCGCCGCCACTCACCACGGTCCGCGTGCGCATCGCCGAACTTGGCGAAGCCGCACTGGAGCGCCTGGTGCGGATGATCGATGCCGACGAAGACAGCCCGCCCGAACCACGCATCGTGGTGGGTACCGAATTGGTCGTGCGCGCCTCCACCGGCAGCCGCGACGCGAGCACGCGAAAGGGCTGACCGCCGTTTCGCCAGCCCTTGGGGGCGTCGTGCCGCGACGCCCCCGGCAAGACAAGCAGCACCCGCAGTATTTCAAACGCCAACGCCGGTCCGCGAACGCGGTATCGCAGGGAATACGGGGCAGATCGCCCATGACGAACGTGGCTCGACCACGCGCGACGGGGTCCGTTTGGACCGCCACCGTGATCCCTGCATGACGGATCGGAACGACACTCACTTTGGGAGAGGGGAAGCATGAAGGCTTCGATGCAGTTGAAGAAAAAGCTGTTGGTCAGTGTCATCGCCGCCACGGTTGCCGCGGCAGGCCTGTCGTCCGTTCATGCGCAGTCGGCCAATGCCACGCTGCGCGGCAAGGCCACGCCCGGCGCCAACGTCACCGTGTTCAACCCGGCAACGGGCCTGACGCGCAAGGCGACCGCCAACGACGATGGCTCCTATGTCATCAGCGGCCTTCCCCCGGCCACCTATCGCGTCGATGCCGGTCCCGGCACCGAGCAGGACGTGACGCTGCAGGTGGCCTCGATCGCCACGGTGAACATCACCGCCCCGGCAGCCGCCACGTCCGCGAGCGCCGCTGACGCCACGGCGCTGCAGGGGGTGTCCGTTGCGGCCACCACGATCCAGGAAGTGAAGACGCCGGAAGTCGGCCAGACGATCTCGCTGCACCAGATCGCCACCATTCCGCAGGTATCGCGCAACTTCCTCGAATTCGCCGACACCGTGCCGGGCATGGTGTTCAGCGTGGACTACAAGGGCAATACGTCGCTGCGCGGCGGCGCGATGAACGACAGTTCCGCGAACGTCTACATCGATGGCGTCAGCCAGAAGAGCTACGTGAAGCAGGGCGGCGTCTCCGGCCAGAGCGGCAGCCAGGGCAACCCGTTCCCGCAGCTGGCCATCGGCCAGTACAAGGTGATCACCTCGAACTACAAGGCCGAATACGACCAGGTGTCGAGCGCTGCGATCACCGCGGAAACCAAGTCGGGCACGAACGAGTTCCATGGCGAGGTCTTCGGCACCTACACCAACGATGCCTTCCGCAATCGCACGCCGGCCGAGAAGTACGCCGGTTCCAAGGCGGAGTCGGAGTCGAAGGAATACGGCTTCGCGTTCGGCGGTCCGATCATCAAGGACAAGATGCACTTCTTCGTGGCCTTCGAGCAGAAGAAGTTCGATACGCCGGTCACGGTGGTGCCCAACAGCGCCAACATCAGCCACTTCGACGGACAGGACCCGGGTAATTTCCTGCCGGCGAGCGCGCGCGCGCAGCTGGGCCCGGCGAACGTTCCGTTCAATGAGAAGCTTTACTTCGGCAAGATCGACTGGGAACTGACCGATCGCGATCGCATCGAGCTCAGCACCCAGGTGCGCCGCGAGACGCAGGTCGGCGGCATCGGTACCGGCCTGGCGGCGACCACCGGCCTGAACAACACCAATCACGACACCCGCGGCACGTTCAAGTGGCAGCACAGTGGCGAGAGCTGGTTCAACGAATTGATGTTCACGTACGAGAACGCGTTCGTGAAGGCTTCGGCGTTCAACGATGCGCCAGGCTCCATCTATACGTCGCGCCTGGACCAGGACAACATCATCCTCAACACGGGCTCGGCCGATCCGCGCGCCACGCAGAACAAGAGCCAGGAAGGCCCGAGCATCTCGGATACCTTCACGTTCAATGACCTTGAATGGAAGGGCGACCACGTCGTCAAGTTCGGCTACAAGTTCAAGTCCGTCGAACTGCGCGCGGAAGATGCCGCAGCCAACAACCCGCAGTTCTACTACGACGTGACCTCACAGAACGGCACCTCCCCGGTGCCCTGGAAGGCGTTCTACGCACAGCGCGTGCCCGGCGAAAGCGGTATCGCGCAGACGACAGCACGTCAGTACGGCATGTTCGCCCAGGACGACTGGACGGTGAACGACCACCTCACGCTGAACCTCGGCGTGCGCTGGGATTACGAAGTGACGCCGTCGTACGTGAACTACGTGACGCCCCAGCGCGTGCTCGATGCCATCGACTCGCAGGACCCGGGCGCCCCGGCCGGTCAGACGTTCCGGCAGACGCTTGCCGCCGGCGGCATCAACATCAACGATTACATCAGCAACGGCCATAACCGTCGCTCGTTCCGTGGTGCATGGCAGCCGCGCCTGGGCTTCTCGTACGACGTATTCGCGGACGAGGCGCATGTGATCCACGGTGGTGCCGGCCGTGCCTACGACCGCAACCTGTACGACTACCTCCAGCTCGAACAGACCAAACTTTCGCTGCCGCAGACCAACCTGTTCTTCAACGTGCCAGGCCATGGCTGTGATCTCTCGCAGTCTAACTGCATCGCATGGAACCCGGCCCTGCTGCAGGGACAGGCCGCACTAGAAGGGCTGGCCATCGGTCCGAACAGCGGCCAGGAAGTGGACATGATGAACAACAAGCTGAAGGCACCGTATTCGGACCAGTTCAGCCTGGGCATGTCCAACACGATCGGCGAGTGGATTACCGACGCCACCGTGTCGCGCGTCATCAGCCGGGATGGCTTTGCTTTCACGCTCGGCAATCGCTTCCCGGGAGGCAATTACTTCGCCACCCCCGCTGACAACAAGTACTTCACCGATGGTGTCGATCACACCGGCGAGGCTGCCTGGAACCGCGGCATTCCGGGTCTCGGCGGCCTGATCATAGGCAACAACGGTATTGCAACGCGCACGACGCAGGTGCTGCTCTCGGCGCAGAAGCCTTATACGGTGGAATCGGGCTGGAGCACCAGCTTCGCGTACACCTATTCGCACGCCAAGCAGAACCGCGACATCAACGAACACTATGCGTTCGAAGAGCCCACCATCCAGGAATTCCCCGTGCTTACCTCGAACGCCGTGTCGAAGCATCGCTTCGTCGGTACGGCCGCCGTGGACCTGCCTTGGGGCCTGAACGCGTCCATCAAGCTGACCCTTGCGACACCGATTCCGTACACCGCCAATGCCTGCTTCGATGCCATCGCCGCCAACGGTGCCAAGTGCACCCCGTCGGTCGGCACGCCCAGCGGCTCGAAGTTCCTTATCGGTGGCGACATCTGGGGCTATCGCGACATCGACGTCCAGCTGACCAAGGACTTCGTGATCGACAAGGACACCAAGATCTACGCACGTTTCGACGTGCTCAATCTCTTCAACTGGAAGAACTACGCCGACTACACCGCCAACTGGGGTAGCGGTGGCGTCTTCAACCCGAACGGCGTCACCTACAACCGCCACGGCAACATCACGTTCGTTCCGCGCACCGCTCGTTTCACCGTGGGCCTGAAGTTCTGACGTAAGCCACATCGGGAACCGGGGTCCGTTCGCGGACCTCGTTTCACATGGCGCAGGGAAGGGCCGCCAGCGGCCCTTTTTTGTTCCATGTAGCCGTAAACGTTTACGGCTGGCCGACAGCAACGCTCATTCACCGAGAGGCACTGATCATGGGAAAGACCAACGCGAAGCTTGCAAGGCACGTCGCCATCGCCCTCGGGCTGATGACCGCCGCCGTGGCTCCCGTCCCCGTGTTCGCACAGTCCAGCACGGCGACCATCCGCGGCCACCTGAATAATGCTCCCGCCCAGGCAAAGGGCGAGGTGGTCGCTACGAGTGTGAGTAACGGCTCCGTCGCACGTGTACCGCTGCGGGATAATGGCACGTATACGCTCGCCGGACTTCAGCCAGGCACCTATCGCATCGATGCCACCGCCAATGGCGCCACGGCCAGCCAGACGGTGACGGTGCAGATCGGACAGTCGCTGGTACTGGACATGGATGTGGCCGGCGCCGCGGTAAAGCCGGAGAATGCGGCCAACCTGCAAGGCCTTACCGTCACGGCGAATTCGCTGATCGAGACGCGTACGTCGGAAGTGGCAGGCAACATCACCACACAGCAGATCCGCGACCTTCCGCAGAACTCGCGCAACTTCCTTAACTTCGCCGGCCTTACCCCCGGCGTGAGCACGCCGAAGGACAAGAACTCGAAGTCGTTCAGCGCCGGTGGCCAGCCGAGCAACCAGACCAATGTCTTCATCGACGGCGCCAGCCTGAAGAACAATATCCTCCAGGGTGGCCTGGTCGGCCAGGATTCCTCGCGCGGCAATCCGTTCTCGCAGGAAGCCATCCAGGAGTTCCGCGTTCTCACGCAGAACTACAAGGCCGAGTACGAGCAGGCCGGCACCGCCATCGTGTCAGCCGTGACCAAGTCGGGCACGAACGAGTTCCATGGCTCGGTGTACGACTTCCTGCAAAGCCGCGGCATGGTCACCCAGGATGAATTCTCGCGAAAGGTCAGCGACGGCAAGCCTGCGTACCGGCGCCAGCAGTACGGCGCGTCGCTCGGCGGCCCCATCATCAAGGACAAGCTGCAGTTCTTCATCAACTTCGAAGGCAACAAGGAAGACGCCAACAAGACCGTCTTCATCAATAATCCACGGTATGCCGACCGCTTCCAGCAGTACAACGGTACTTATTCCGCACCCTTCGACGAAAAGGTGTACTTCGGCAAGCTGAGCTGGCACCCGGACGACAAGAACGACGTCGACCTCAGTTACTCCAACCGAAAGGATTCGGAAACGATCAACTTCGGCGGTACCACGGCATACGATGCCCGGCAGGTGCGTGAGAACAAGGTCACCGACCTTCTCCTGAAGTGGCAGTACCGTGGCAATGCGTTCGTCAACGAAGTGCTGATCGACCGGGGTTTCTACAAGTACAACCCGCGCCCGGTGAATCCGGACATTCCCTCGCAGAACTACGTGGGCATCGCGCAGATCGGTGGCGCATCGGGCCTGCAGAGCAAGGAACAGACGAATTTCACAATCCGTGATGACGTGACCTTCGACGATCTCAACTGGCATGGCCAGCACGTGATCAAGACCGGCGTGAAGATCGCCACCGTCAACCAGCGCCTGCTCGAAAACAACAGCTTCACCCCGCAGTACACCTATCGGCCCGATTCAGTGAATGGGCTGGATATCCCGTATGCCGCCGTGTATTCACCGTCCGGCAAGCGCGCCAGCCTCAAGAACAAGCAGTACGGCATCTACGTGCAGGACGACTGGGACGTCACCGACCGCCTGCAGCTCAACCTCGGCGTGCGCTGGGACTACGAGACCAACGCGATCAACCGATTCTACGTGACGCCCGCCGACCAGGCCGCCGTGGTGCGAGCGCTTGGACTATCCGAGGATTACATAAGCAACGGGCATAATCGCAGCGCTTACAAGGGTGAGATACAGCCACGGGTGGGCTTCTCGCTCGACGTGAGCCCCAGCGGGGACCAGAGCACGACCCTGTTCGGTGGTGCCGGCCGGTATTACGACCGCACGCCGTACGACAACATCATCCAGGAGTCGTTTCACGCGCAGTTCCCGTACTACAACTTCTTCTTCTCGGCCAACGGCGCGCCGAACCAGGAAGGCAATGCCACCATCCCCTGGCAGTCGCAATACCTTACCCGTGCCGGCCTCGATGGCCTGATCAGCGGCGGCAATCCGGGCGGCGGCGAGATGGACCTGCTCAACAACAAGACCCGGCCGCCTTTCACCGACCAGTTCAGTGTCGGCGTGCGCCAGGTCATGGGCGACTGGGTGGGCTCACTCACGTTGAGCCGTATGCTGGGCTATCGCCAGTTCACCTGGATCTTCGGCAATCGTCCTGGTCCCGATTACACCTCCGTACCCGTAGGCCCGTACAACACGGTGCTGATCAATACGACGAAGAAATATTCGTCCAGCTCCGTGCTGATCGGCATCGACAAGCCGTATACCGACGAATCCGGCTGGGGCGTGGGCATCGCCTATACCTATACCGATGCGAAGAAGCAGGGCAACGATGCCTATTCGCTCGACTATGCCACCCCGGGCGCCTATCCCGGCGGTCGCACTGCCGAGCGCAATCGCCTGGTGATGAACGGCTCGGTCAAGCTGCCCTGGGATATCAAGCTCAGCACACTCATCACCCTGGGTTCGGGCGATCCATACGACGTGGCCTACGGCACGGCATACAACGACCCCAACCGGGGCACGCATATCGGCGCTGCCGCACCGAAGAAGGGCAACTTCATCATTCCCAATGCCTGGGGTTACCGCAACGTCGACCTCGCCTTGTCGAAGACCTTCCGCTTCGCCGGCACCCAGGCACTGGAATTACGCGCCGACGCGTTCAACGTCTTCAACTTCAAGAACTACGGTTGCTATACCACGCTCGTTACCGAGCCCAACTTCGGCCAACCAGCCTGCATCGTGGGCGTGACCCGCAGTTATCAGGTCGGTGCGCGTTACAGCTTCTGATGCATCGCTTCGTCCGTCACTCCGCTGATTCGAAGGCAACGGAGTGACGGAACGGAGATTTTTCCACACGGCAATGTAAACGTTTGCACCACCATGCTAACGTCCATCGCCATCCGTTTTACCCGTATACCGCCGGCCCCACGGCGTTCGTGACCGCCTCCTCCAAGGATCGCCATGCAAGCCTCCATGAAGAAAAGCCTCTCCGTCGCCCTGGGCGTTCTGCTGGCCACCGTCGCACCGTTCTCGATGGCCCAGAAAGCCGAAGCCCGTGCCACGCACCATGCGGTGGCGAGCGAACCGCATGCCATTCCGGCGACCATCGCCGACCTGCAGAAGCGCAGCTTCCAGTGGTTCTGGGACAGTGGTAACCCGGAGAACGGGCTCATTCCCGATCATTACCCCGGCGATTCGTTCGCCTCCATCGCCGCCGTGGGTTTTGGCCTCACCACCTATGGCGTGGGCGTGGAGCGTGGCTGGATCACCCGCGACCAGGCCATCGATCGCACGCTGGCCACGCTGCGCTTCTTCAAGAACGCGCCGCAAGGCGATGCCGAAGAGGGCGAAACGGGCAACCACGGCTTCTTCTATCACTTCCTCGACATGAAGACCGGCAAGCGCTTTGCCAACTGGGTCGAAGTGTCGTCGGTGGACACGACCTTGTTGCTGGGTGGCGTGCTGTTCGCACAAAGCTACTACGACCATGACACGCCAAAGGAAAAGGAAATCCGCGAGCTTGCCGACGCCATCTATCGCGGCATCGACTGGACCTGGCTGCAGAAGCGTTCACCGCTGATCAGCATGGGCTGGACGCCGGGCGGCCGCACCATCCCGCATGACTGGGAGGGCTATAACGAAGGCATGCTCGTCTATATCCTCGCGCTCGGCTCTCCCACGCATCCGGTGGGCGACGATGCCTGGTCCGCCTGGACGAAGACCTACGACAAGACCTGGGGCGAATTCCACGGCCAGACCTTCCTGAACTTCGCACCGATGTTCGGTCACCAGTACAGCCATACCTGGGTGGACTTCCGTGGCATCCGTGACGAATGGAACCGCGAGCACAACCTCGATTATTTCGAGAACAGCCGCCGCGCCACCTATTCGCAGCAGGCCTATGCCATCGCCAACCCCGGCGGCTGGAAGGGCTACGGCAAGGATGTCTGGGGTCTCACGGCCAGCAACGGCCCCGGCGGCCTGATCGTGAAGCAGGGTGACAAGGAGCGCACTTTCCACGGCTATACGGCGCGCGGCGCCGGTCTCGACTACATCTCGGACGACGGCACCATCGTGCCGACGGCGGCCGGTGGCTCGATTGCCTTCGCACCGGAGATCGTGATTCCTGCGCTGGAAGAGATGAAGAAGCGCTACGGCCAGTACATCTATACCAAATACGGTTTCGTGGATGCCTTCAACCTCAGCTTCGATACCCATACGGACCTGCGCACCGGGCGCGTCGTGCCGGGCTTCGGCTGGGCCGACACGGTGCACCTTGGCATCGACCAGGGTCCGATCGTGCTGATGATCGAGAACTACCGCAGCGACTTCGTCTGGAACGTGATGAAGCGCAATCCGTATATCCGCAAGGGTCTGCAACGCGCAGGCTTCAGCAGCGGCTGGCTCGACGCGGACACGGCGGCCGAGCTGTGGTGAAGTCGTTCGCTACCGCGCTGTTCCTGGCGTTCGCCTGTCTTGCCACCGCTTGCGGCAAGACCGACACAGGGACGCGTGAATTGCAGTTCTGGACCATCGGCCGCGAAGGCGAAGCCGTGCGCCAGTTGTTACCGGAGTTCGAACGCGAGCACCCCGGCCTGCATGTCGTCGTGCAGCAGCTTCCGCTCACGGCCGCGCACCAGAAACTGCTGACGGCCTATGCCGGCGATTCCACACCGGACATCACGCAGCTGGGTAATACCTGGATTCCGGAAATGGTGGCCCTGGGTGCCCTCGAACCACTGGACAAGCGCGTCGCGGCATCCCGCGTCGTGGATCCAAAGGATTATTTCCCGGCGATCTGGTCAACCAATGTCATCGACGGCACCCTGTATGGCGTGCCCTGGTATGTCGATACACGCCTGCTGTTTTACCGCAAGGACCTGCTGGCCAGGGCTGGCTACGACCATCCTCCGCGCGACTGGGCCGAGTGGCAGGCCATGATGGCGAAGCTGGCCCAGCCGAAGGGCCAGGCGTATGGCGTGCTGCTGCCCACCAATGAATTCGAGCAACTGCTCGCGCTGGCCCTGCAGCAGGACGAACCGCTGCTGCGTGACGATGGCCGCTACGGCAATTTCCGCAGCGCGGGCTTCCGCAAGGCGCTGGCTTATTACGTCTCGATTTTCCGCGACCAGCAGGCCCCAATGATGACCAACGTCGGCATCGGCAATCCGTGGGCAGCATTCGGACAGGGCTTCTATGCGTTCTATCTATCGGGCCCGTGGAACATCGGCGAATTCCGCAAGCGCCTGCCTGCGGAGCAACAGGACGACTGGGGAACCACGCCGCTCCCCGGACCGGATGGCCCTGGCGCATCGAATGCCGGCGGTTCCAGCCTCGTGATCTACAAGGCGTCAAAGCACAAGGACGAGGCCTGGGCGCTGGTGGAGTTCCTCTCCCGTCCCGATATCCAGGAGCGCTTCTACGCCATCCTGGGCGACATGCCGCCGCGCCGTTCGTCTTGGGACGCCCCGGCCTTGCGCCATGACGACAAGGCCACCGCGTTCCGCGAGCAGCTTGAGCGCGTGAAACCCACGCCCCAGGTGGCCGAGTGGGAACGCATCGTCACGGAGATGCAGCTGGTGGCCGCGCAGGCCGCCCATGGCGATATCACCGTCGACGAGGCCGCCGCGGAAATTGATCGCCGCGCCGACCGCCTGCTGGAGAAACGCCGCTGGATGCTCGACCACGGCCACAAGGCAACCCCATGAAGCCCTCACGCGCCGCCTGGATCTTCATCACCCCCGCCCTGGTCATCCTCGGTCTGTTCTTCCTGCTGCCGGTGATCGCCGCGCTGGCGCTGTCACTGACCGACTACGACCTCTACGCGCTGGCGGATATCCGCAACCTGCGCTTCATTGCGCTGGACAACTACTGGACCCTGCTGCACCGCCCCCTGTTCTGGTCTGCGCTGGGGCACACCGTGTATTTCGTGGTGGTGGGCGTGCCGCTATCGCTGCTGGCTTCGCTTGGTGCAGCCATGCTGCTCAATTCGCCCCTGGCCCGGTTCAAGCCGTTCTTCCGTACGGCGTTGTTCGCGCCCGTGGTGACGACGGTGGTCGCCGTGGCGGTGATCTGGCGTTACCTGTTCAACACGAAGTACGGCCTGATCAACTACGCACTGGATTCCATCGGCATGCCCACCGTGGACTGGCTGGGTGACCCGCACTGGGCGATGCCCACGATCATCCTGTTCGCCGTGTGGAAGAACTTCGGCTACAACATGATCATCTTCATGGCGGGCCTGCAGGCGATTCCGGGTGATCTTTACGAAGCCGCGCGCATCGACGGCGCGTCGGCCTGGGCGCAGTTCCGCCATATCACGCTGCCCATGCTGAAGCCGACGATGACCATGGTGAGCATCCTCACCGTCTCTGGCTATTTCCAGCTGTTTGCCGAGCCGTATGTGATGACCGAAGGCGGCCCGCTGCAAAGCACGACCTCGGTGCTTTACCTGATGTACGAAGAAGGCTTCAAGTGGTGGAATCTCGGCTCCGCCTCCGCCGTGGCCTTCATCCTGTTCGCGATCATGTTCGCGGTTACCGCCACGATGCTTCGCCTGTCGAAGCGGGGAGAAGCCGCATGAGTCCGCGTAGTGCCAAGGCCGTGATCAATGGCCTGCTTATCGCCTGGGCGGCCATCGCCCTTGCGCCGCTGCTGTACATGCTGTCGGTGTCGTTCATGACACCGGGTGAGGCCAGCGCACTGCCGCCGCCCATCCTGCCCGACCACCCGACGCTGGCGAACTATCGCCAGCTGTTCATGAATGCCGGCATGGGGCGTTACCTGTTCAACAGCCTGCTGATTTCCACCGCCATCACGGTGATCTCGCTGGCTTTCAACCTGATGGCGGGTTATGCCTTCGCCAAGCTGGAGTTCACCGGACGGCAGAAGCTGTTCCAGGGGCTGCTCGGCGCGCTGGTTATTCCCGCCCAGGTAGCGATGCTGCCCCTGTTCCTGTTGTTGAAGTACATGGGGCTGGTGAATACCTACGGTGCGATCATCGTGCCCGCGCTGGCGACGATCTTCGGCATTTTCCTCGTACGCCAGTATGCGAGCGGTATCCCCAACGATCTTCTGGAAGCCGCCCGGATCGACGGTGCCGGCGAATTCCGCATCTTCGCCACCATCGTGATGCCGCTGCTCAAACCCATCATGGTGACGCTGGCGATCTTTACCTTCCTGGCCGCATGGAACGACTTCATGTGGCCGTTGATCGCGCTGACCGGGCAGGAGCATTACACGCTGCCTATCGCACTGGCGTCGCTATCACGCGAGCACGTGCAGGACAGCGAACTGATGATGGCCGGCTCGGTGGTGACGATCCTTCCCGTGCTTGTGTTGTTCCTCGCCTTGCAGCGGTATTACCTTGAAGGCTTGTTGCTTGGCAGCGTAAAGGGCTGAATCCATGCGTCGTTTCCTGCTGGCATGGCTGCTTCCATATGGCGTCGTCCACGCAACGGAAGCGCCGCGCCTGCTCGATGGATTCGATGCTGCATCGGGATGGACCGCTGCGCATACCGACGATGTATCTGCGTCGTTGCATCCGGCGTCCGGCAAGCATGGCCATGCCTTGTGCCTGGCGTTCGACTTCAACGGCGTGTCCGGCTCGGCCTCGATGCGTCGTGAGCTACCCATCGATTTCCCGACCGGATTCATGCTGTCGTTCGATGTGCGTGGCGACATGCCGGCGAATACCCTGCAGCTCAAGCTCATCGACGCCAGCGGTGACAATGTGTGGTGGTTCCAGAAGCCGGGCTTCGTGCCGTCGGCTTCCTGGCGGACCGTGCAGGCCACCAGTCGCGAGGTGGAATTTGCCTGGGGACCGACGAAGGACCGCGTGCTGCGCCATACACGGGCCATCGAGTTCATGGTCTACAAGGAGGCCCAGCCGGCGGGTGTTGCCGACAAGGGCGAGGTGTGTTTCGACAATCTGCGGCTCACGCCTCGTCAGATCGCAGCCGTTCCGCCCGTTGCAGTCACATCGAACGCGATGTTCGAGACACGGGCGAAGCACGGGCGCCGCGGGATCTATCCGCGCGGTTTCTCGGGTGAGCAGTCGTACTGGACGATCATCGGTGTCGATGGCGGATCGAAGGATTCGGCCTTGATCTCCGAGGATGGTGCCGTCGAAGTAACGCGGGGCGGCTTCACCATCGAGCCGTTTCTCATCGAGAACGGCAGGTTGACGACATGGGCGGACGTCACGGCCACCCAGGCATTGCGCGAACGCTATCTTCCGATGCCGTCGGTAACGTGGGCACGCGATGGGCTCCGGCTTACAAGTGCGGCTTTTGCCGAAGGCAAGCCAGGCAGGTCGTTGCTCGTGCTGTCCTACCGGGTGGCCAACGACAGCGACAAGGAGAGAAACGTCACGCTCGCGCTGGCTGCGCGTCCTTTCCAGGTCAACCCGCCGACCCAGTTCCTGAATGCACCGGGCGGCATGTCGCCTATCCACGATATGGCGTGGAATGGCGATGCCCTGGTCGTGAACAGCGAGCGACGGGTGATTCCGTTGCAGACGCCATCGCGTTTCGTGGCCCAGGCGGATGAAGCCAGTACCCTCGTGGACCAATGGTCCAGGGGCGACACCGTGGCGACGGTACAACCCCATGATGGCGTAGCGCGGGTCAGCGATCCGAAGGGTTTCGCACAAGGTGCGTTGCTCTATGAGCTTCGCCTGCCGGCGCATGGGCATGTCGATCTGGGCCTCGTGGTGCCGTCAACGCCCGGCATCGATGTACCACGTCCCGCCGACGCGGCGAACTGGCTTGAGTCCCATGCCGATACCGTAGCGTCGCAATGGCATGAAGCGCTCGATCGGGTCGATCTGCGCGTACCGGCCATGGCGCAACCCGTGGTCGATACGATGAAGACCGGCATCGCCCATATGCTGATCTCACGCGACGGGCCGGCCTTGCAACCGGGCACCCGATCCTACTCGCGGACATGGGTGCGCGACGGCGCGATGATGCTTGAGGGGTTGCTGCGAACCGGGCACGAAGATGTGGCGAGTGAGTTCGTGCGCTGGTACGCGCCGCACCAGTTCACTAACGGCAAGGTACCGTGCTGTGTGGATGCACGGGGTTCCGATCCGGTGCCCGAGAACGACAGCCATGGCGAGCTGGTCTTCGCCATGGCCGAGTTGTGGCGTTACACACACGATCGCACGATGCTCGCATCGCTCTATCCGTATGCGGGCAAGGCTATCGATTACATGGACCGTCTACGCCTGTCGGAGCGACAGCCCGCCCGCCTGGATGGTGCTGATCGGGCTTTGTACGGACTCATGCCTGCATCGATCAGCCACGAAGGGTACTCGGCCAAGCCGATGCATTCGTATTGGGACGATTTCTGGGCGTTGAAGGGATATGACGATGCCGTAAGCCTCGCGCAGGAGATGGGCCGTGGCGAAGATGTCCGGCGATTTACGGCATCGCGCGATCAGTTCCGCGAGGATCTGCATGCATCCATCGCTGCGGCCGTGAAGGAGAAGGGTATCGATTTCATCCCGGGCGCAGCCGAGCTGGGGGATTTCGATGCGACATCGACGACCATAGCGTTGTCACCGGGTGGTGAGCAGTCGCATCTGCCCAGGACCTTGCTCGACGCCACGTTTGAACGCTACTGGCGCGACTTTGTCGCGCGTCGCGATGGTCGGCGCGACTGGGACGATTACACGCCTTATGAGGTTCGCGTGATCGCCACCTTCGTCCGGCTGGGCTGGCGTGGTCGCGTCGGCGAGCTGCTGGCGTTTTTCCTTGCAGATCGCAGGCCTGCCGCCTGGAACCAGTGGGCAGAGGTGGTCGGTCATGATCCGCGCAAGCCGCGTTTTGTCGGCGACATGCCGCATGCGTGGATTGCGTCGGATTACGTACGCTCGGCGCTGGACCTGTTCGCCTACGAGCGGACCGATGACCACGCCATCGTCCTCGGCGCAGGGTTGCCCATGGACTGGCTGGAAGGTGAGGGCGTGTCGGTACGCGACCTGCGTACGCCGTATGGGCGGCTGGGTTATACGCTGAAGGTGAAGGATGGGCGTGCCTGGGTGACTGTCACGCAGGCGATCCGGCCGCCGGGTGGACTGGTGCTTTCATTGCCGGGGAAGGAAGTGAGGCTGGCGCAGACTGGTGTCGCGCAGGAGGTCTCTCTGTAGTCGAGGGTATGGGCTCATGCGCCTTCGGCGGTCGCGCGCAGGCGCGCTCCTACAGGGGGTAGCTGAGTCGCTCGCGGGCGCGCTCCTACAGGGGAATGTAGGAGCGCGCCTGCGCGCGACCCAGCATCCCGGAAACCCACCACGTAGACACTCGCACCCAACGCGCTACGAAAGCACCCGACCTACCGGCTCAATGCGTCGCCACGCGCGTACGCAGCAACGCATCCACCGACTGCTGCCATTCGGCAGAGCCTGGCTTGGCCTGCGGCGCTTCCTGTCCCAGCTTGCGATTCACGGCGTCATCCCATTCCGCCGAACCCGGCGTGGGGCCGTGACCGTCATCGCTGACCGCAAGGATCTTGTCGACCCAGGCAAGCCACTCGGGCGAGCCAAGAGCCGGATTGGCCGGAGCGGCCCGGCCCGGCGCAGGGGAGGACGCTGCCGTGGTGGCCGCAGCGGGTGCAGCTTCGGGGGCCGGAGGCTCGGCATGCGAGCAGGCGGCGATGATCAGCGCCGCCGTCAGCGGCACGGCGGTGAAGAGAAAGCGATTGATGATGGAACGCATGGGTACATCGACCTCACAACAGCGTCAGACGTCCGATGCTAAGTGCCGTTACCCGTCCGTAAGTTGAACGCGCTACGGAACTTCTTGCGTTCGTTCAGCTTCGTGCCGCCACTTCATCGATATGGCGCAGCAGATCGGCCGGATCCTCGAAGACGCGATAGGCGCCTGCACGCTCCAGTTCATTCTCGCCATAACCGCCTGAAAGCAGGCCGATGCCCAGGGCCCGGGCCCGCTGGGCAGCCAGCATGTCCCAGATGGCGTCGCCGATGACCATGGCATCGCGGATATCGGTGCCCAGGCGCTCGGCAGCGGTGACGAAGAGGTCCGGATCGGGCTTTGCGTGGCGCACCTGGTCGCGGGTGACGACGGGGATCGTGTGCGGGTCCACGCCCAGCGCGGCAATGTTGTGGGCCGCCGTTTCCATGCGGCCACTGGTGGCGATGGCCCAGGGGATCTTCGCGTCGGTGAGCCAGCGCAGCAGCTCCACGGCGCCCGGCAGGGGTTTCACGGCGCCTGCCTCGGCCAGCCGGCCATAGGCGGCGGCGTGGTTGCGGCGCAGGCGGTCGATGCGCTCGGGCGTGATCTCGGTGCCCGTCTCACGCAGCAGGATATCGGTGAACAGGCCACCGCTCATGCCGATCTTCCGGTGGATACGCCACACGGAGAGATCGATGCCCTCCATATCGAGCGATTCCTTCCAGGCGAGGACATGCTGGTAGACGCTGTCGACGAGGGTGCCGTCGAGATCGAAGAGGAAGGCGTGCTTTTGTCTGGACATACCCGAAGATTACACCTGTAGGAGCGCGCCTTGCGCGCGACCGGGGTTACCGAATGTCTCCGGAATACCCCGCATCGCCGCTTCGTTGGCTTGTCGCGCGCAAGGCGCGCTCCTACAGCGGCCTTAGAACTTGCCGGCGCGGAAGTCCGCGATAGCCTCGTGGATCTGCTCGGGGGTGTTCATCACGAACGGGCCGTAGCGGGCCACCGGCTCGGACAACGGCCGACCCGCCACCACGAGGATACGGGTGGCCGTCTGGCCAGCCGCCAGCGGCACGGTATCGCCGGTGCGCGAGAACACGGCCAGCTCGCTGCGATCCAGCACCTGCCCGGCCACATGGGCGGCACCGCCGTCGAACACGTAGGCGAATGCGCTATGGCCCTGGGGTAGCGGCAGGTCGAGCGTCGCGCCGGGTTCGAGCGCGATATCCAGGTAAACCGGCGCCGTGACGATGCCCGAGACCGGACCCGTCGCGCCGTCCAGCTCACCCGCGATGACCTTCACGGTCACGCCTTCGGCCGGATGCACCGTCGGGATGTCGCCCGGGGGAATGTCCTGGTAGCGCGGCGTGGTCATCTTGTCCGAGGCCGGCAGGTTCACCCACAGTTGGAAGCCCCACATCAGGCCGGCTTCCTGCTGCGGCATCTCGGAATGCAGGATGCCGCGACCGGCGGTCATCCACTGGACGCTGCCCGGACCCAGGTCGCCCCGGTTGCCGTGGTTGTCGCCGTGCTGCATGCGACCGGCGAGCATGTAGGTCACGGTTTCGAAGCCGCGATGGGGATGCTCGGGGAAGCCTTCGATGTAGTCGCCCGCGTCGTCGGAACGGAATTCGTCGAGCAGCAGGAAGGGGTCCAGCATGTCGAGGGCTGGCTGGCCGATGACGCGCTTGAGCTTCACGCCGGCGCCGTCGGCGGTATCCATGCCGCGGACGCGGCGGATGATGCTGCGATGGGTCATGTCGTGCTCCGGGGTGTGCTTCTGATGCGCACAAGATGCGCCCGGGGACGGGGGATGCCTAGGTGTGTGGGGTGAACGATCTGTTTCGGTGTGGGGGTGCGGGGTTATCGCCTGGCCGGTCGCGCGCAAGGCGCGCTCCTACACAACAAGCCATGTCACGCCCCCGGTTCCAACGCGATCCTGTAGAAGGTCGCGCGCAAGGCGCGCTCCTACAACAAGCCATGTCACGCCCCCCGGGTCCACCGCGACCCTGTAGGAGCGCGCCTTGCGCGCGACCGGCCACGCGAAGAATCCCTCTCAATGCACCCAATGCCCGGAACGCTGCCGCGGCGGATGATCGTCCCCTTCGGGACGCGGAGCGACCATCGACTTGATCTCATCCTCGGTCGGCGGCTTCTGGCGCCAGTATTCGTTCACCGCATTGAGCACCTCGGGCAGCTGCCCCAGGCACTCGTCGTATTCCTCGTCGCTGAGCTTCTCGAACTCGGCGTCTGCCTGGAGCACGCCTTCATCGACAGCCAGGGCCATCACCGGACCCAGCAGCTGCATCAGGTCGGGGTCTTCGGCGAGGCGGTTTTCCCACACCCCCGCACGCATGTCGATGCCGCGGCTGAAACCCTCGCACCAGCCGGCGGCCGACAGCAGAGGACCTTCCTCGGTATCGATCTCGCCAAGGATGGGCTCGTACGCATCGACGTCGAGCTCGGCACTGATCGAGTCGTTGAGCTTGGCCAGCAGCGCCAGCACGCGGTTGCCTTCGTCCTCGTCGTCGAACGCCTCGTGCAGCACTTCGTGCAGCCACTCTTCGGGTTTGATTTCGAGCGGGCCCACCGCCACCGCCGAGAGCAGACCATGCACGCCGTCGAGCATGAGATCGCCCTCACCGCCGTGCGCGCGCAGGTAGGTGTCGAGTTCTTCGAGTTCCTTGTCGTCGAGGGAACTCGGCCATTCGGACTTGGGTACGTTCAAAGCGTCAGCTCCAGTGCCACCGGCGTATGGTCGGAGGGTTGCTCCCATTTTCGCGGGGCCTTGTCGATGATCGACGAGGTCGCCACGGATTTGAGCGCATCGCTGATGAGGATGAGGTCGATTCGCAGACCCATGTTGCGGCGGAACGCTGCCTGACGGTAGTCCCACCAGCTGAAAAGGCCGCCTTCTTCGGTGAAAAGGCGGAAACTGTCGTGCAGGCCCGTATCGAGGATGGCCTGCAAGGCGGCACGCTCGGGCGGTGAGCAGAAGATGTCCTCGCCCCAGGCCACCGGATCGTAGACGTCGCGATCGTCACGGCAGATGTTGAAATCGCCCAGTACCACGAGCTTCGGGTGTCGTGCGATTTCCTTCTCGATGAAGTCGCGCACCTTTGCCAGCCAGTGCAGCTTGTAGGTGTACTTCTCGTCGCCCAGCGCCTTGCCGTTCACCACGTAGAGATCGATGACACGGATATCGCCGACGGTAGCGGCGAGGATGCGTCGCTGCGGATCGTCGAGGCCGGGGATGTCCGTTACGACGTCCACGGGCTCCTGCTTCGCCAGGATGGCGACGCCGTTGTAGGTCTTCTGCCCGGAGTACACCGAGCGATAGCCCATGGCGGCGATCTCGTCCACCGGAAACTTGTCGTCGGTGAGCTTGGTTTCCTGCAGCGCGACGATGTCCGGCTGCGCCTCGGCCAGCCATTGCTGGAGATGGGGCAGGCGGACCTTGAGCGAGTTGACGTTCCACGAAGCGATCTTCATCGCCCCATTGTAAAGGAAACCCGTGTGACGACCCGGCGTCACACGGGTTTCATCGTCAGGCCAGCCCGTAGCTCTTCAGCAGGGCGCCCGGCTGCGGCTCGCGGCCACGGAAGGCCTTGAACGATTCCAGCGCGGGACGCGTGGCGCCTACGGCCAGGACCTGCCGGCGGAACCGCTCGCCCGTGGCACGATCCAGCACGCCGGCTTCCTCGAAAGGCTCGAAGGCATCGGCCGAGAGGACTTCGGCCCACAGGTAGCTGTAGTAACCGGCCGAATAACCGCCGGCGAAGATATGCGTGAAGCCGTGCGGGAAACGCTGCCAGGCCGGCGGATGCAGCACCGACACCTCGTGGCGCACCGACTCCAGCACGTCCATGGGACGGGCACCCTTTGCCGGGTCGTATTCCAGGTGCAGGCGGAAATCGAACAGGCCGAATTCCAGCTGGCGTACCAGGAACATGCCGGTGTGGAAATGCCGGGCCTTGAGCATGCGCTCGTACAGCTCGTCGGGCAGTTCCTCGCCCGTGCGGTAGTGACGGGCAAACAGGCGCAGGGCTTCGCGATCCCAGGCGAAGTTCTCCATGAACTGGCTGGGCAGCTCCACCGCGTCCCATTCGACGCCGTCGATGCCACCGACGGACGGAATATCCACCTCGGTCAGCATGTGGTGCAGGCCGTGGCCGAATTCGTGGAACAGCGTGAGCACGTCGTCGTGCGTCAGCAGGGCCGGCGCGCCGTCGGTCGGGGGCGGGAAGTTGCAGGTGAGAAAGGCCACCGGCAGTTGCAGGTGCCCGCCGTCGCGGAAGCGCGCCTCGCAGACATCCATCCAGGCGCCGCCACGCTTGCCCGAGCGTGCGTAGAGGTCGACATAGGCGCCCGCGAAAACGGTGCCGTCGGCATTGCGCAGGTCGTAGTAGCGGACATCCTTGTGCCAGGTGTCCACGTTGTCGCGCGGCGCGAAGGTGACGCCGTAGAGACGATTCACCACGGCGAACAGGCCGTCGACGACCTGCTGGGCGGGGAAGTAGGGCTTCAGCTGCTCTTCGTCGAGCGCGTAGCGCTCGACGCGCAGCTTTTCGGCGGCGAAACCGACGTCCCACGGCTCCAGGTTGTCGATCTTCAGGCGTTCCGTGGCGAACTTGCGCAGTTCTGCCAGTTCTTCCTTCGCACGGGGGCGGGCCTTCGCGACGAGGTCGCGCAGGAAGTCGAGCACCACCTGCGGGGACGTGGCCATCTTGGTGGCCAGCGATTCCTCGGCGGCATTGGCGAAGCCCAGGAGCTGGGCGGCTTCGTGACGCAGGGCGACGATCCGGTCGATGCGCTCGGAGTTGTCGAACTTGCCCTTGTTCGGGCCCTGGTCCGAGGCGCGGGTCTGGTAGGCGTAGTACACGTCGAAACGCAGGTCGCGATTCTCGGCATAGGTCAGCACGGCCTGGACACTGGGCTGCTTGAGGGTGACCAGATACCCGTCGAGGTTGGCTTCGCGGGCGTATTCGCGCAGCACGGCACGGCCGGACTCCGGAATGCCCGCGAGGTCGCGCTCGTCGGTGATGTGCTTGTGCCAAGCCTCGGTGGCGTCGAGCACCGCGTTGGAGAATTCGGTGCTGAGCCTGGACAGCTCCACCCCGATCTCGCGGAAGCGGCTGCGCGCCGGTTCTTCCAGGGCTACGCCGGACAGGCGGAAATCGCGCAAGGCGTGCTCGACGGCCGCACGGGCCGCCACCGGCAGCGAAGCGAAGTCGCTCCGGTCGGCCACGGCCTGGGTCGCCGCATAAAGATCGCGGTTCTGGCCGATTTCGATGCCGTGGTCGGTGAGTTTTTCTTCCGCCGCGCCGTGTGCCTTGCGCAGGGCTTCGGAGTCGGCCACCGAATGCAGGTGGCTTACCGGCGACCAGGCCCGCGAAAGGGTCTGGTCGAGGCGTTCCTGGGCGAGGATCACGTGCTCGAAATCGCGGGCTGCGCCCGCTGCCGTGATGGCATCGATGCCGGCGCGCTGCGCGGCAATCAGGCGGTCGACCGCAGGCTCCACGTGCTCGGGCCGGATCGCCGAAAACGCCGGCAGGTCGCCGCTGGGATCAAGAAGGGGGTTGGTGGTGCTGTCCATGGGATCTCCTCTCGGATTCCCAGCGTGGAGCCAGCGGCGCATCAAATCAAGCAGCTCCTACAGCAGGTATTCGTCTTTCAGGCGGACGTAGTTGGCTGCGGAGTAGTAGAGCTGCTCGACCTGCTTGTCGCTCAGCACGCGCACCATCTTCGCCGGATTGCCCACCCACAGCTCCCGCTCGCCGACCACCTTGCCCGGAGGGACGAGGGCACCGGCGGCCACGAAGGCATGCTTCTTCACCACCGCACCGTCGAGCACCGTCGCATGCATGCCGATCAGGCAGGCGTCTTCGATGGTGCAGGCGTGGATGACCGCCCCATGGCCGATGGTGACGTCTTCGCCGATCAGGGTGGGGAAGCCGCCCGGTGTGTAAGGGCCATCGTGGGTGACATGGATCACCGCGCCGTCCTGGAGATTGCTGCGGGCACCGATGCGGATGTGATGCACGTCGCCGCGGGCGACGGCACCCGGCCAGATCGACACGTCATCACCCAGCTCGACGTCGCCGATGACCGTAGAGGCCGGATCGACGTAGACGCGGGCACCAAGGCGCGGAAGGATGCCCCGGAACGGGCGGATGGCATGGGACATGAGCTTCAAGGGACCGTGAACGTAGCCGGCAGGATACCGCCTTCGCGCCCCGGCCCGGACCGGTTTAGGTTTACTGGAAGCGGCCGCCCGTGATGCGCCCATCCGCGTCGAACTGCGGGAAATAGCGGCTGTTGTTCATGCGGATTTCCATCGTGGTGGCCGTATTGGGCATCACCAGCAGCACATCGGGATAGGCCGCGTGGAACTGGGCCGCCGTGGGATGCGTACCGATGAAGGCGTCGAAGGCCTTGATATCGGTGACGAAACCGGCGACCGGCACCGGCTGGCTGGCGGCAGGCGCAGTGCGGCATGCGCTGAGGATGGCGACGCCGAGAACGGCCATGAAGAAAAGCGTGGCGAGACGGTGCATGGGCAGGCTCCTTGCCTTGGGGGAGGGCCGATTATCCCCCGAATGGGGTATGCCAACCATGAACGTATTCGGCAGGAAGGAGAGCTACCTCCCTCCTGCCTGCGGGATCAGCGGAAGCTGCCGCCCTGGATACGGCCGTGCGCGTCCAGATCAGCGAAGTACCGGCTGTTGTCCATGCGCAGTTCGCGGGTGGCCATGTCACCGGGAAGCACGAGGGTCAGACACGAATAACGACTGCGGAATTCGACCGGGGTCGGACGCGTGGCGACATAGGCGTCGAAAGCGGCCATGTCGGTGATGCCACAACGACGCACGTCGTTGCCGCCACCGAAACCCGGAACGGGTCGGTCCGCCTGCGATGCAGCGGCCGGAAAAACCATGCTATCGGTGGGGGTATGGGCCGATACAGCCAGCGGAGCGGCCACGAACAGGGCCGAAAGAAGGGTGCGATACATGTGTGGCTCCTTGCCGGGATAGGTTGATTCGCTGAATCAGCGGAAGCGGCCGCCGACAATACGGCCATGCGCGTCGAGCTGCGCGAAATAGCGGCTGT
Source organism: Luteibacter anthropi (assembly GCF_023699965.1). Taxonomy (NCBI): domain Bacteria; kingdom Pseudomonadati; phylum Pseudomonadota; class Gammaproteobacteria; order Lysobacterales; family Rhodanobacteraceae; genus Luteibacter; species Luteibacter anthropi. The sequence continues at coordinate 1,558,414 of NZ_CP077072.1, read as the reverse complement.
TGTCGTAGCGGATTTCGGTGGTGGTGACGTCGCCGGGGAGCACGAGGCCGACGCACGAATAGAAGGCACGGAACTCCGCCGGCGTGGGCTTGCCGGCGATGAAGGCCGCGAATTCGTTGAGGTCGGTCACGCCGCAGCGGGACGGTACCGGCTGGATGGCCGGGGCATCCACGGCGGGGGTGGAGACCTGGGCGGCGGCGATGGCCGGAGCGGCGACGAAAAGGGCCACGAGGGCCTTGCGAACGATGTGGTTCATGAAGGAGGTTCCGTTTCCTGTAGTGGTCGTTGTCCGTCCTTCGCCGTGGCGAAGAGCGGGCGGCCACTATGGGCATCCGGCGCCAACCGCTTCCTGAATTCGCCTATCCACCATGCCGACGCATCGCGTCAGCTTTCGCCTCGTCTTCGGCGGTTACCACCTGCTGCTGCGCATCGAGCTTCGCACCCAGGATGATGAGGGTGTAATTGGTGGGGTCGAAGTCGCGCAGCAGCGCGATTTCACGCCGGGCTTCTTCGAGCTGGCGGCGGTTGATCTGCTGCTCGATCTCCTGCGAGGCGAAGGGCAACGTCTCGCGCAGGGCATCCAGCGCCGACGGGTTGTCGGGGTCGAGCTGGATGATGCTGAGGTAATACTCGTAGGCGTTATTGCCCTGGGGGGCGACCAGGCGCCCCTCCTTCGTTGCCTGCCGCGCCAGGCCGAGCAGGATATCGACCTCGCTCGAATGCCCCGCCGGGTCCGTGGATACGCTGAGGGTATGCCCGATCATCGCCCCGGTATCGGCACGATGACCGCGCAGCCATATCGTCGAGGCTATCGCACAGGCCACGATGGCGGCTGCGCCGATGATGAGGATCGCGCGACGGGATGGCACGACCGGTTTGGCAAGGAGCATGGGGGCGGCTCGCAATGGGGCATCCGCCGACACACCCACTGTGGCCGACGGACGCGGACGGTATCGCAGCTTCGTTGCAGTACCGTGGCAGTTGCAGACAGCGTGTTACAGATGATTCGACGAGCCGTGGTACACACCACCCAGGCTGCGAAGATCCGGTTCAAGAGCCAGCGCGGCAATTTCCCGGTCGAAACAGGGGTTGGCCTGTCGTACGGTTTCCAGCGAATGGCCGTCCAGCAGCTGCTTGCGAACCTGCTGGCGCTGGGCATCACTGCATACTTTCTTCACCACGATGCGCGTGGTGGTATGGGTGTCACCGGCAGCGGCGGTAGACGCCGCCAGGCCAAGAAGGGCAAGGGTGATGCATCGATACATGGTGTGACTCCGTGTCATGAAACATAAAGGGTGCATGCGAGCCATCCGCTACGCATGCACCCTTCACTTTGACATGGAGTGGCAGGCCCCGTGGCCTGTCATCCAGGGGATTTCACCGATATGTCCCGTCAGAATTTCGCGCTGACGTTGAAGAAGTACTGGCGCGGCGCACCGGCCATCAGCGTCTGGTTGTAGCCGTCCGGGTCGGAAGCCACATAGCCGTTGGTGCCGGTGGAAGCGAAGTAGCGCTTGTTGAGCAGGTTGGTGACGTTGAGGCCCACGCTCAGGCCCTTGAACACGTCGAGGTCGCCGAAGTCGTACGCGAGGCCGGCGTTGAAGATCCAGTACGACGGCACCTTGGAGTCGTTGATGTACGTGATGTAGCGCTGGCTGGTGTACTTGCCTTCGAGGTTGGCGCGCCAGCCGGCGATCTCGTAGCTGACCGAGCTGGAGAACATGGTCTTGGGCACGCCCACCACGTACTTGTCGGCCGTGTTGATCGTCACGCCGCCGGTCACGTAGTCGTCCTGGTACTGCGACTTGTTGTACGAGAACGAGTTGAGCCAGCTCAGGCCCTGCACCGGCTTCCACAGGAAGGCCAGGTCGGCGCCCTGGCTCTTCACGTCACCGACGTTGTTGAGCGAGGAGGCGCAGGTGACCACGGCGGGGCAGGGCGTGACCACCAGAAGGCGGTTCTGGAAGCGGGTGTAGAACACGCCTACCGAGGCTTCGAAGGTGTCGCCGTGGGCGCGGTAACCAGCCTGCCAGGTCTGCGATTCTTCCGGCTTCAGGTGCGACTTGGCCGCATCGAACGCTGCCTGCGAGGTGCTGAACGGCGTGATGCCGTAGGCCGAGATGTTCTTCGCGTACGAGGCGTAGATGTCCTGGTTGGCGTCGAGCTTGTAGTCGATACCGGCCTGCGGCAGGAATCCCTTGCTGGCCTTCATGCTGCCCTGGGCAAACGACGTGGTGGGCACGCGCGAAGTGGCGTCGGTGGTGACGCTCAGCGACTTGGCGCCGACGTTGATCGTGAGCTGGTCGTCGAGGAGATGGATCGTATCCTCGGCGTAGGCCATGCGTGTCTTGGTTTCATAGTGCTGCAGGAACGCACGAAGGAACGGTGTCTGATCGTTGTAGACGCGATACAGCGCGGTGTACTCGCCGCCCAGGGGGAAGAAGTTGCGCTCCTGGTTGGTATTGGACTCTTCGCCCCACACGCCCACTTCGATGTCGTTGTTGCCGACGGTGGCTTTCAGCGCAGAGGTCAGGCCATAGCGGTCCAGGCCGTAATCGGTGGTGCGCATGGACAGCGGCACGGTCGGCGACGAGGCCTGGTACGGCGTGGCCCACTGACCTTCGCCGCGATCGGTGTGGTAGTAGCCCGTGCTGTCGAGAGTGATGCCCTCGCCGAGGTTGAACGAGCCGGACAGGCCTGCAAGGCTGTCCTGGCGGATGCCGCCGCCGGCGTAGTACGTGGCGTCGCCCTTGTCGTAATTGGCCGGCAGCCCGTTGAGCACGGCCGGGTAGGCGCCCTTGCCGTTGAGCGCATTCGCCATCTGCACGGCGGTGTTCCAGTCCGGCTGCAGGTAGTCCCAGTTCCAGCCCAGCACGCGCTGGCTGGTGAGGGACAGATCCATGTAGTCGTATTCCTTGCGCTTGCTGCTGTCGGCAAACAGGCTGATGCGGTTGCCGTCGCCCCACTGGTACACGGCCTTCAGGTTGGCCTGGTTCGACTTCTGGTCGCCGAAGCCCTTCCACTTGTCGGTATCGGCGTGCACGAAGGACACGTAGGCAGAGAAGCCGCCGTGGTCACCCGTATCCACGCGGGCGAAGGTGCGCTTGGTCGAATCCGAGCCGATGACCTGGCTCAGGCGCACGCCCGGCTTCATGTCCGGATCGGCAGAGTAGAACTGCACCGTGCCGCCGAGGTTGGTATTGGAGGCGGTGCCGAGGGCACCGGCGCCCTGGGCAAGTTCCACCGTCGACAGATTCTCGGTGGTGATGGCGCGGGTCACCTGCAGGCCGTCGGTCACGCCGTAGCCCATCGTGCCGAGCGGGATGCCGTCGAGGGTGAAGCCCAGCCGCGACTGATCGAAACCATGCAGGTTGATCTGCGTAGACCACTCGTAGGCGCCGAACGGGTCGGCTGCCTGGAACTGCACGCCGGGCAGTTTTTCCAGCGCTTTCAAGGCGCTGGTGCCGGGCACCTGCTGGCGCACGATCTCGTCGGTGCCGATGCTCTGGATCTGGCGGGTTTCGCCCGGCGCGATCACCGACACGGCGTCGAGCTGGCGGGCGGTCTTGCTGCTGTTGCCGTCCGTGTTGGTGTCCGCATCCGTCGACGCGGCAGCCGGAGCCGGCTTGGCGCCGTCGTCGGCGGCCTGGGCAAGGCCCACCTGAAGGGTGAGGGCAAGGGCGGTGGCGAGGGCGGTACGACGGAGTGCGGTACGGGCGAACGTCATCGGGAAATCCTTCCTGGGCATTCGCGAAAGCGTCGCCTGACTTCATGTAACGATGCTTACTCGTATATGACGGGCGTCTTACGCCAATACCGGCCTCGGCTGCTATCGTCCTGCGTGTTTCGTCCAAAAGAGCGCGACGCCATGCCTTATTTCTACCTCGCCATCGCCATCGTCGCCGAGGTGGTCGCCACATCCGCCCTCAAAGCCTCGGATTCGTTCAGTCGTCCGTGGCCCAGCGTCGTGGTGGTCATCGGCTACGGCATCGCCTTCTGGTTCCTGTCCCTGTGCCTGCGCACGATTCCCACCGGCATCGCCTACGCGATATGGTCCGGGGTAGGCATCGTGCTCATCTCGGCAGTCAGCTGGGTCTGGTACCGCCAGGCCCTGGACCTGGCCGCACTCATCGGCCTGGGCCTGATCATCGCGGGGGTGATCGTGGTGAACGTCTTTTCGAAATCGGTGTCGCACTGAGCGGCGAGGTTCGCCAACCCGTTCACTGAAAACGGCCGCTCATCCGGCCAGCCTTGGGTCCGGTACACGGCCCGTTTGTCAGGAGGATCCGATGCGTCGTTCCGCGTTGCGTTTCCTGGGTATCGCCATCGCGCCGGCATGGCTGGCCGCGTGCGCCACGTCATCCCCGCCGCCGGTAGCCGTGGTCACACACCATGTGGCTCCCATCGCCGTCTCCTGTACGACGGACGCCATGACCGAACAACCCTGCATCGCGCAGGCCCGCGAGTCGTGCCAGTCACCACAGGTGGATACGATCCACCTGGTGCTGGCCACGCCCGTGACTACCGGCGTCGACCAGCACGGCAAGTCGAGCTACCAGTACCGGGCAACCTATACGTGTCCGCATAGCGTGACGGCACTGGCGCCGAAGTAACACAGCTCAATGCATCAGGGCGGCGCTGGCCAGCTCGCGTTCGATGAAGTCCGGCGTAAAAGCCGGCGCATAGCGCTTGATCACCCTGCCCGAACGATCGACAAGGAACTTGGTGAAGTTCCACTTGATGTCCTCCGCCCCGAGCAGGCCGGGCGCAGCATGCTTCAACGAAGCGAACAACGGGTGCGTCCCGGCGCCATTGACCTCCACCTTGGAGAACATCGGAAAGGTCACGCCATAGGTAAGGTCACAGAACGATTTGATCTCGGCGTCCGCACCCGGCTCCTGGTTTCCGAACTGGTCACAGGGAAAACCGAGGATCTCGAAATCCTGCCCGCGCATACGCTGGTACATCGCTTCCAGGCCCTGGTATTGCGGCGTGAACTGGCAGCGTGAGGCCACGTTGACGATAAGCAGCGCCTTGCCACGATAGGTGTCCATGGACACGGTATCGCCGTCGATGGTGCGCAGCTGGTGCTCGTAGATGGACTGCATGGCGGGATTCCCTGTGGTTGATCAGGGGAGTGTCCATCTCATGGAAGCACAAGACCAATCGATTGATTCAAGAAAATTGATAGGCATCGCCTATGGAGCTATCGCCGTCTCCAAACCGCCATGTGCTCCATACGTCTGGCGGTCGATCAGTAAAAATATTCAACATCGTACTTGTCCAATTTTCTCAAACGCCGTGCACGACATACCAAGGTAAGATCAGGTACCGCAATCGGGTGGAGATGGGACTGGTGACAAAATGGATATGGGTATTTCTGGCGTTGCTTTCCCTTGCAGATAGGAGCTTCGCTGCCAGTTTCGATTGTTCAAAAGCAAACTCTCTTAGCGAGCAGGCAATCTGCTCAGATGCGACCCTATCAACGCTGGACTCCAAACTGGCAAGCACATACAAGGACGCATATTCCACCGCAGACGATCAAAGCAAAGCCCAGCTGATAGTTGAGCAGCGGCATTGGATACGTTATGTGCGTGATATATGCGACTCCAATGATTGCCTGGCATCGTCCTATCGAGATCGAATCGCCCAACTGGCAAAGAACGACAAAATTCTCATCAACGAAGCTCATTGCGAGCTCATCGACCAAGCACCCTGCCGCAGCGTCGTCACCTATCGTGATAGCGCGTACCGCATTAAAGATTTCAATCAGTCGATGAAGTCCAATGGAACCTCGGGAGAAATTATCGGCTGTAGCAGTTTGATCGATATCCCCGTAGGCACAAGACATTCAAACCATAGTTTTGGTGGTTACTGCACGATAAAAAACGATAAAACACAGAAAAAAGTAAAGATCTGCAATGACGACATGCTGGGTCATTTCGCCATGGAACCGGCAGCGAAAGAAGACCAGAAAGAATTGATCGAGTTTACCTACGGAAAATGCTACGGCGGCTAGTCTTGGAAATTAGCTCAGGGAGGGAAAATCCATGACTGGGATGACAGCAGATCAGCTCCGCAAGCTGCTCTACAAAAACTGAAACAGACAATCAGCCATCAAATTTAAATGAATTCAGCTATGCCGGCGGAGGAAGCAGCACCTACTCATTCGGCCTTCTCCAGTTCGATGTAGGATCGGATCATGGCGGGGTCAAATCATTCCTGGGTGAACATGGCTTTACCGAAGACCAAACTCGTTCGTTGGATATGAAGTACCAGTAGCCCAGCACGAGACAGGTGCGCATCGTAGACCCCGCTCAAACAAAGACGGCACGCTGAGAGGCGTGCAGGAATCATTGAACAAATTAGGGTATACCGATGATGACGGAAATCCACTCTCTGTCGATGGGTTGAGCGGTCCAGCAACACAATCCTCCATCAGATCATTTCAACAATCATCGGGCTTAAGCCCTGACGGAATTGCCGGACCTATAACCAGGAACGCAATTGCTGAACAACTTGCAGCATATGAGCAGCCATCGCCGGCCATCAAAGTTAATGAAGACTCTCGAACACCGGTGTCCCAACTCAGCGACCCACTACACTCAGACTATAAGTTCTTCAGCACAACGCTGAAGCTTGTGCATGATCTCGATCGGAGACATGGCCGTGAACCAGACCACCAGAGCCAGAATCTTGCGGCATGCCTGGTCGTCAACGCGCGTCATGACGGGCTCAGCCGGATTGATCAATTGGAACTGAGCAGCGATGCGAGCAAGGTCTGGGGAGCGGAGCGACCGCCCGGCATACGCGATCACTTTTTTGATCGTTTCACCCATGCGCCGACCATGGAGTCACTCAGCACTCCAGTCTCAGTCAGCACAGACCGATGGCCAGAGGCCATGAGTCGCTTCCAGAGCATTCAAGAACAGCATCAGCAGGAGCGCCAGCAAGCACAGCAAATCGAACAATCCTCTGAACAAATTCAAGGATTGCCCCGATAAGCTTCGCCCTGAGATTCAAGGGACACACTAAGCAGATGGTCGAGCCGGCTGGTGTAGCTCAAACTTCACGGGAATGATTGCGTAACCCGAATCCGGCTTGCCGTCCTTGCCAACATGCGGATTGAAATGGTGCTGCATCCTGATTTCATGATCACCCTCTCAAGCCATCGATGGCTGGTGGCGTAGGGTGCTCCCTGGCCGCAGGCGAGACAAGCGACGGAATGATCAGGCTGCCGTCATGCGTTCCAGTTGGGTGAGCCAGGCCATGGCATACGTGTTGTCCGTCCCGCACATCTCCTGCTCGGGACGCAGGCCGCCACACACCTTCGGCCGTTCGGGACGACCGAAGATGGCGCAGCGATTGTCCGCCGTGAGCTGGATGCAGCGAACGCCTGCCGGCTTGCCGTTGGGCATGCCGGGAATGGGCGAGCTGATCGACGGAGCGATGCAGCACGCGCCACACCCGGGGCGGCAGGCGAGGGCCATGCTCAGAAGCGCTGGCGCAGTTCGCGGTAGACCGGATCCGTATCCGGACGCTGGCCGTGCCAGCGCTCGAAGCCGTCGGCGGCCTGTTCGATCAGCATGCCCAGGCCGTCGCGGAACCAGTCCGGACGCACGCCAGCGGCAACCGCCCAGCCCTTGAAGCCGGCAGCCGCGGTGCCGTAGCAGATGTCGTAGGCGGTGGAATGATCCTGCACGATGGACATCGGCAGGTCGAACTTGCCACCGTGGAAACCGATGGACGTGGCGTTGACCACGAGATCGAAGCACTCGCCGTCCAGGCCGTCCCAGTAACGCGTGTGGCAACGCGCAGGTTCGCCGATGGCATCGGCAAGCTCGTCGGCGCGCTCGGGCGTGCGGTTGACGATGGTCAGCGTCTTTACGCCAGCATCCATCAGGGCCCAGGCTACGGCCTTGGCCGCGCCGCCGGCACCGAGCAGCAGTGCGTCGTGACCACGCAGGTCAAAGCCGTGGCGTTCGGTGATGTCACGGACAAAGCCGCTGCCGTCGGTGTTGTGAGCCTCGATGCGACCATTGCCCAGATGGGTAAGGGTGTTCGCGGCACCGGCGCGCTTCGCCGCCTCGGTCACCTCGTCGGCCATGGCGAGCGCCACCAGCTTGTGGGGCATGGTGACATTGGCCCCATGGCCGCCTTCGGCAAAGAAGCGACGGACCTCGGCTTCGAAGACCTCGGGCGCGGCGTCGATGACACGGTAATCGAGGGCGATACCCAGCTGTTTCGCGAAAGCCGAATGGATTTCGGGGGACAGCGAATGCGCGATCGGATGACCGAACACGGCGTAACGACGAGCTTCGACGCTCATGGACTCTCCTGGCTCTTGGCCGGACACCATGTCCGGCGGACGGATTCTAGCAATGCGGCGGTGGAAGGGCTGTCGCGACCCGTGAGACAGGGGCTGCCTACCTTAGGCTCCACCACCACCGGCAGGAATCCCGCCATGAACACGCTCTCGCCGCACCGCCTTCGCGCCCTTATCGCCCTGGCCTGGCTGGCCGTGGGCAGCCTGCTGCTGGTGCTCACCCCGTTGTCCGCGCGCAGCGACGCCTTGGGCTGGTCGCCGTTGTTCTGGCTGGTGCTGGCGCCGGCAAGCGTGTTGCTGGCGATGCGGCCGAAGCTGCCGCTGGAGCTGCTGGCGGCACTCCTGCGCCGCTGAGTTTCATGTAGGAGCGCGCCTTGCGCGCGACCGGTGATATCGAAACGATGAAAATTTTCGCGACAACCGGTCGCGCGCAGGCGCGCTCCTACAACAGCCTGCGATCACGATGGGGAGAGGCGGCGGGGGCGGCCCTTGGCGCGACTGATGGAGGTGAGGGGAGTGGGCGGATAAGGCCGCGTAGCGGGGCCGGCCAGGAAGGCCGGCCCTTTTCGCCGAGGCACGGAGGCCGAGTCGAAAAGCCCCGCCCGCTCCCCGTGCCCGAAGGGGCGCGAGCCATAAGACACTAGCCGCGTCAGCGGCTCTCCTTTCCCGAGGGACACCGCAGACCGGAGCGACAAGGGCCGCACCCGTCGCCTCTGCTCTGCCACGTTCCAACGCCGAGCGCGAGGCTGATAGGCGAGCCCTTGCTATAGAGCGAGACACCACATGGGCTACGTTCCTACGGAGCGCAACATCGCCGATGCGATCGGCTCCTACACCTTCGGTAGGGAAGCCTTCTCATTCGGAGATGTCACGTTTCAAATGGTCGCGCGCGGGGCGCGCTCCTACAGGGTGGTGGGGTCAGGTGCTTAGGCCGAGGCGTTTCATTTCGAGGCGGCGGAGGAATTCCTGCATGATGCGCAGGTAGAGGTCTTCGCCCAGGTAGGCGTCTTCCACGCCTGCGTCGATGGACGGGTTGTCGTTGACCTCGATCACTACCGGGCGCTCGCCTACCTGTTTCAGGTCGACGCCGTAGATGCCGTCGCCGATGGTCTGCGTCGCCTTGAGCGCCAGCTTCACCACTTCGCTGGGCGCATCGCGCACGGGCACCGTGCGGAAGCCGCCGGATTTCGCCGTGCCCTTGGCACCGTGGTTGTAGATCTGCCAGTGGCCGCGCGACATGAAGTACTGGCATGCATACAAGGGCTCGTGGTTGAGCACGCCGATGCGCCAGTCGAATTCCGTGTAGAGATATTCCTGTGCGATGAGCAGGGCGCTGTGCGAAAACAGCTCGCCGGCTGCTTTTTCCAGCGCTTCGCGGCTTTCCACCTTCACCACGCCGCGCGAGAACGAACCGTCCGGGATCTTCAGCACCAGCGGCAGGCCCAGCCGGTCCGGCAGTTCGCGCAGCTGCTTCGGGTCGTCGCGATAGATGATCTCGGTGGTTGGCGTGGCGAGCTTGCGCGAGACCATCAGGTCATTAAGGAATATCTTGTTCGTGCAACGCAGGATCGAGGTCGGATCATCCATCACCACCATGCCTTCCTTCTCCGCGCGATGCGCGAAGCGGTAGGTGTGGTTGTCGCTGGCCGTGGTTTCGCGGATGAACAGGCCGTCGTACTCGGCCAGGCGCTGGTAGTCGTTCTTGCCGATCGGATCGACCTCGATGCCCAGGTGCTTGCCCGCCTCGACAAAATGCTTCAGCGCCTTGCGGTTCGACGGCGGCATGGCCTCGTTGGGGTCGACCAGCATCGCGATGTCGTAGCGATAGCGGCGGCGTGTACGCGGCTTGCGCCAGATCTTTCGCGAGAACTTCTCCAACGCGGCAGCGAAGGCGTCTTCCTGGGCGTCGTCCAGTGTATGCAGGCCCACCGGCTTCACCGCCGTCACCTGCCAGATCCGCTCGCGCTCGAACTCGATGCGCATGAGCGGGCAGGGGAACATGTCGAAGACCTGGCGGGCGAGATCCTGCAGGTCGGGATAGGCGGTTTCGCCGAAGTAGACCAGGACACCGAAATCAGTGGTGTCGCGACCGCCGGCCGGCAGGAACTTCTGCAGCCTCTGGTTGAGGTCGTCGATGTCCAGGCCATAGAGCGAACGACGGCGCAGGTCGTTCACCGTGCGCACCGAGGGGATCACCTTGTGGCCGCGGGCCTCGGCCAGCAGTGACACGTAGTAACCGGTGCCCAGGTACTTGTAGCTGCGGCACAGGTTGATGACATGGGTGCGCTCGTCGTCGCCGCCGATGGGCTCGCGGAGGTAATCCATGGCACTGACGACGTCGGCTGAAGGGTAGTACGAGCCCCAGTCCGAGGCTTTCTCCACGACGATGACGAGCCGGCTCATGAGACCTCAGCAAACGACGATTCCGTGTCCGGGGCCCGACATCGGGCCGCCGCGTTTCGCCGGTGCCGGCAGTGTGTTCCCCGCTGCCACGACGCACAAGCCGGGGCGCTGAAGCCCGATTGAACGGGTTCATGAAAAAGTCATTGATCGATGGGGGCGAGGGGTCTACAGTGCCGCGCTTGCCGAATACCCCTGTCCGGCTCCGCAGCCGTCCTGTCCCACCCGCGCCGGAGTTCCATCACGCATGCGTCCACCCCCGGTTACCGCCGCGGTACGCGTTCGTCGCGCCGAAGTCAGCGATCTCGACGACCTGGTCGCGCTCGAGGAATCGAGTTTCGCCCAGGACCGCCTGAGCCGCGCCCAGTACCGCAAGCACCTCGACAGCGAAACCGCCCTGGTCCTGGTGGCCAGCGCCAATCACCGCCGTTTCCTCGGTACCGCCGTGGTGTTCTTCCGCAAGGGCACCACCGTGGCACGCCTGTACTCCCTCGCCACCCAGCCGGCGGCCCAGGGCAAGGGCGTGGGCTCGGCGCTGATCGAGGCTTCCGAGGTATCGGCACGCCAGCGTGGCTGCCGCTCGCTGCGCCTTGAAGTACGCAAGGACAACGGCGTGGCCATCCGGCTCTACGAGCGCCTGGGCTACGAAAAGATCGGTGAGTACGCGGCGTATTACGCCGACGGCACCGACGCCCTGCGTTTCGAGAAGCAGCTCTGAGCGGTCACGGGGCTATACTGGCCCTCGTTTCCAGGGAACCGACCATGCGCCGATCGATCCTCCCATGCGCCCTCCTCATTGCCGTCGTCGCCCTGTCGGGCTGCGGCAACAAGGGCCCGCTGTTCATGCCACCCCCGCCCGCGCCGGGCAGCACCGCCAAGCCACAGGCCGTTCCGCATCCGGCTGCCGCGTCCACGGTGCAGGGCCCCGCGCCCGTGAGCACCACGATGTCGCCGTTCAACCCGATCATCCACCAGTAAGCCGCCATGCCCTCCCGCTTCACCAAGATGCATGGGATCGGCAACGATTTCGCCATCGTGGACTGGCGTGACGATGCCGGCCGCGTCCCCGACGCGGCGCGCATCGCCGCGCTGGCCGACCGCCAGACAGGCATCGGCTTCGACCAGCTCATCAGCATCGAGCCGGCGCGCGATCCCTCCTGTGCGTTCTATTACGGCATCTGGAACGCCGACGGCTCGCCCTCGGGCCAGTGCGGCAACGGCGTGCGTTGCGTGGCGGCCTGGCTTTATCGCGATGGCGCCATCGAGCGCGACGTGCCGGTCAGGCTCGAAAGCCCGTCCGGGCCGGTCACCGTGCGCGTGCTCGGAGCGGACATGGTCACGGTGGATATGGGCGAACCGGATTTCACGCCCGCGCATATCCCGCTCGACCGCCCGGCGCATTCGACCTACACGCTCGACGTGGACGGCGACGAGGCCACCTTCGGCGCCTTGTCCATGGGCAACCCCCATGGCGTGATCTTCGTCGATGATGTCGCCGACCCGCGTGTCGACCGGCTCGGGCCGAAGCTCACGCGTCACCCCGTCTTCCCGGAAGGCGCCAACATCGGTTTCGCCCAGCGCCTGGGGCCCGATCGCCTGCGCCTTCGCGTGCACGAGCGCGGCAGTGGCTGGACACGCGCCTGCGGCACCGGCGCCTGCGCGGCCGCCGCCGTGGCACGCGTCCTGGGTCTTGCCGGCGACACCGTGCACGTCGAGCTTCCCGGCGGCACGCTCACCATGGCGTGGGAGGGTCCAGGCCATACGCTATGGATGACCGGTCCGGCCGCCTTCGTCTTCGAAGGCGAGGTGTGACGTCAGCCTCCGAACGCGGCACACTGGGTAAGGCACGCAGCAGATGAAGGACAGCCCCATGAGCGAGACCGCGATCGAAGGCGACATCGAGCCGATTACCGTGGCGTCCTACCTGCGCCGGCATCCGGACTTCCTGGCCGATCACCCCGACCTGGCCGATCTGCTCGTGCTACCCACGCGCAATGGTCCGGCCACCTCGCTGGCCGTGCACCAGTTGCGCAGTCTGCGCGAGAAGAACACCGAACTCGAAACCCGGTTGCGCGAGCTGTCCACCGTGGCCGGCGAGAACGAAACGCTGATGCGCCGCGTACACAGCCTCATGCTGGCCCTGCTCAGCGCGGGCGACATCGCGGAAACCGTACGCAGCGTGGTCCGCCGGCTCACCGACGACTTCGGCTCCGAGCGCGTGCGCCTGGTCTTCTTCGGCGACCTCGCCGGCCTGCCCGACGAACCGTGGCTGCTGCGCGAAGCGCGCGGCAGTGCCGGCCTGCCGGAGTTTGCCTCGTTCCTCGAACACGGCGACCCGGTCGCCGGTCGCCTCGCGCCCGAGAAACTGCATCGCCTGTTCGGCGAGGAAGCCGGGGAGGTGCGCTCGGCCGCCCTCATGCGCATCGGCCGCGACGCCATGCTGGCCATCGGCAGCAACGACGCCGGTCGCTTCCACCCGGGCATGGGCACGTTGTTCCTGGACATGATTTCCACCAGCGTCGGCTCGGCGATCGAACGGGCCCGGAAGGCCGCGTGACACCGCAGGAGGCCGTCGAGGCCTTCCTCCGCCACTTCGCGGCGGAGCGGGCACCGTCCGCCCACACACTGGACGCCTACCGTCGCGACCTCGGCAAGCTGCTCGCCTTCATGGAGGCCGAGGGCATCACCGGCTTCGACGCCCTGGTACCCGATCGCCTGCGCAGCATGATCGCCCGTGAGCATCGCTACGGCCTGGCGCCGAACAGCCTGCAACGGCTGCTTTCGGCCTGCCGCACATTGTTTCGCTACCTCCAGCGCGAGGGCCGGCTCGCCCACGATCCGGCCGCCGGCGTTCGTGGCCCGAAGGTACGGCGCAAGCTTCCGCACGTGCTCGACGTGGACGAAGCCAAGCAACTGGTGGAGACCACGCTCGACGACGCCCACGCACCGCGAGACACGGCCATGCTGGAACTGCTCTATTCGAGCGGCCTGCGCCTGTCGGAGCTGTGCGGCCTGCGCTGGGGCGACCTCGACCTGGACGACGGGCAGGTGAGGGTGCTCGGCAAGGGCAACAAGACACGCATCCTCCCCGTGGGCCGTTACGCCGTCACGGCCCTGCGCAACCTCGCCGCGCAGGGTGGCAACGCACCGGAGCAGGCCGTGTTCAAGGGCCGGGCCGGGCTGCCCATCCATCCGCGTACCGTGCAGAAGCGCCTCAGCCTGCTCTCGGCCGGGCTGTCCCGCCACGTCCATCCGCACATGCTCCGGCACACCTTCGCCAGCCACATGCTGGAGTCCTCCGGCGACCTGCGTTCGGTGCAGGAGCTGCTGGGCCATGCGGACATCGCCACCACCCAGATCTACACCCACCTCGATTTCCAGCACCTGGCGAAGGTCTACGACGCCGCCCATCCCCGGGCCAAACGGAAGTCGTGACGCATTTCCGGCACTTGCCCGGACCGCCTTCCGGCCCCACGTTGGGCCTCTCCCCCAAGGAACGCACCATGGAATCGATGCACGCCACGACCATCGTCTGCGTCCGCCGCGGCGACAAGGTCGTCATCGGCAGCGACGGTCAGGTCACCCTCGGCAACACCGTGATGAAGGCCAACGCCCGCAAGGTCCGCCGGCTGGGCCGGGGCGACGTGCTCGCAGGCTTCGCCGGCGCCACCGCCGACGCCTTCACCCTGTTCGAGCTGTTCGAGGAGAAGCTGGTCAAGCACGGCTACAACCTCACCCGCGCCGCCGTCGAGATGGCCAAGGAATGGCGCACCGACCGTCGCCTGGGCCGCCTGGAAGCGATGCTGGCCGTGGCCGACCGCGAGGCCTCGCTGATCATCTCGGGCAACGGCGACGTGCTGGAACCCGAGCACGGCCTCATCGCTATCGGTTCGGGCGGCCCCTATGCGCAGTCCGCCGCGCTGGCCCTGCTTGAGAACACCGACATGGATGCACGCACGATCGCCGAAAAAGCGCTCAAGATCGCTGGCGATATCTGCATCTATACCAATCACAACGTTTCGATCGAAGAGCTCTGAACGATGTCCGAACTCACCCCCCGCGAAATCGTCAACGAACTCGACCGATACATCATCGGCCAGCACGACGCCAAGCGTGCCGTAGCCATCGCGCTGCGCAACCGCTGGCGCCGCATGCAGCTCGAACCGGGCATGCGTGACGAGGTCACCCCGAAGAACATCCTGATGATCGGCCCCACGGGCGTCGGCAAGACCGAGATCGCCCGCCGCCTGGCCACCCTGGCGAACGCCCCGTTCGTGAAGGTCGAAGCCACGAAGTTCACCGAAGTGGGCTATGTCGGCAAGGATGTGGAGTCGATCATCCGCGATCTTGCCGATGTCTCGTACAAGCTGGTCCGCGAGCAGGCCAAGTCGCGCGTGCGCAGCCAGGCCGAGGATGCCGCCGAAGACCGCCTGCTCGACGCCCTGCTGCCGCGCCGCCAGTCCACCGGCTGGGACGACACCGGCACGGGCGCACCGGCCATCGACAACGACACCCGCCAGAAGCTGCGCAAGCAGCTGCGCGAGGGCGCGCTGGACGATCGCGAGATCGAGCTGGATTTCGCCATGAACGTGGGCGTGGAGATCATGACTCCGCCGGGCATGGAGGAAATGAGCCAGCAGCTGGGCCGCATGTTCCAGAACCTGGGCGGCAGCAAGTCGCAGAAGCGCAAGATGAGCATCCGCCAGGCACGCCCGCTGCTGGTCGAGGAAGAAGCCGGCAAGCTGCTCAACGACGAGGAACTGCGCAGTCGCGCGGTGGATATCGCCGAGCAGAACGGCATCGTCTTCATCGACGAGATCGACAAGGTGGCGCAGCGTTCGGAGTGGGGCGGTGCCGGCGTGAGCCGCGAAGGCGTGCAGCGCGACCTGCTGCCGCTGGTCGAGGGCTCCACGGTCTCCACCAAGTACGGTTCGATCAAGACCGACCACATCCTGTTCATCGCCTCGGGCGCTTTCTCGCTTGCCAAGCCCTCGGACCTCATCCCCGAGCTGCAGGGCCGCCTGCCGATCCGCGTGGAGCTGAGCGCGCTGTCGGTGGACGACTTCAAGCGCATCCTGCGCGAGCCGAACAACGCCCTGACCAAACAATATGTTGCGCTGCTGCAGACCGAGGGCGTCACGCTGGAGTTCACCGACACGGGCATCGACCGCCTGGCGGAGGTGGCCTTCCAGGTGAACGAGCGCACCGAGAACATCGGCGCCCGCCGCCTGCATACGGTCATGGAGCGTCTTCTGGAGAAGATCTCCTTCGAAGCAGCCGACAAGTCCGGCGAAAACTATGGTATTGACGCTGAATACGTCGATAAAAACCTTTCTTCGCTGGTCAAGGACGAGGATCTGAGCCGTTACATCCTCTGAACATGGATGACCCCTCCCCTCTGCTAAGCTATTGACCACTATGGGCAAGGTTATCCAACTCAAAACGAACGGCCAGCGAGCCTCCCTGCGCGAAGCGCAGGACAGTCGCCAGCTGATTCGCATCTGGCGCGGCGAACTCGAGCACGGCAGCTTCTGTGGCTACGTGGGCGGGGTCGGCCGCGAGTTCTTCCTGCTGTGGGTCGTCGGCGACGGCGTGAGCTACGACGGCATGTACATCATGCGGCACCGCGACATCTCCGAATTCGAGGCGCCGGACAAACATGCCGGCTTCCTCGAGAAGGCGATGGCGCTGAAG
Organism: Luteibacter anthropi; assembly: GCF_023699965.1. Classification (NCBI taxonomy): domain Bacteria; kingdom Pseudomonadati; phylum Pseudomonadota; class Gammaproteobacteria; order Lysobacterales; family Rhodanobacteraceae; genus Luteibacter; species Luteibacter anthropi. Next base: position 1,541,994 of record NZ_CP077072.1, on the reverse strand, counting down.
GGCATCGTCCCGACACCGCCTGTGGACTTCCCGCTGGACGACATCAGCCAGGTGGTGAAGACCGCCTCGACGATGGCGCCGGTCATCGGCGTGCATGTCGACAGCGAGGACGAGGCAGAAGTCTGCTACATCGGCCGCCTGGTCAGCGTCGAGGAAGACGGCTTCAACATGCAGGAGATCACCCCCGACGCGGAATGGCTGCGCGAGCCGTCGTTCTTCTCGTGGGATGAAATCTCCACGATCAGCATGGAAGACGCCTACGCGACATCGCTGCTGGCCGTGGCGGGCGATCCCCCGCCGCTGGAGCAGGGCACCGGCGGCGGCTTCGGCCACGCCACCTGACACCTACCTGTAGGAGCGCGTCTGGCGCGCGACGCTTTCGCCGGTCGCGCGCAAGGCGCGCTCCTACAACGACAAGTCCATCCCCATGTCCCGCCCGCGCCCTCTCGACATCACCCTGCACCAGGCTTCCCGCGTTCTTGAAGTTGTCTTCGACAACGGCGAACGCTTCCGGCTTCCCTACGAATACCTCAGGGTGAACTCGCCCAGCGCCGAGGTGCAGGGCCACGGCCCGGGCCAGAAAGTCCTCGTATCCGGCAAACGCCATGTCGGCATCAGCGCCGTGGAACCCACAGGCCATTACGGCGTGCTGCTGCGCTTCGATGACGGACACGCCAGCGGCATCTTCGGCTGGGACACCCTGCACGACCTCGGCCGCGCCTACGACAGCGCGTGGCCCGCCTATCTCGCGCAGCTCGAAGAAAAAGGTCTTTCCCGCGAATGAGCGCACGGGGATGAAAGCATTGCGCGCACGCAAGGCGTATATTTGCGCGCCATCCCGCACCACACACCGGCGAACAACGGACGTTCCAAGGTACTCACACCGGAGCACCAAGGCATGACGCGAATCGTCGTCGTCGGCAGCATCAACATGGACCTGGTCACCCTCGCGCCGCGTTTCGTCGAGCCGGGTGAAACCCTGACCGGGGACCGCTTCCTCACCATCCCCGGCGGCAAGGGCGCCAACCAGGCCGTAGCGGCCGCGCGCCTCGGCGCCAAGGTGGCGATGGTCGGCAATATCGGCGACGACGCCTTCGGCCAGCAGCTCTACGACGGGCTGAAAGCGGAAGGCATCGACGTCAGCCATGTCACCCGCGTGGAAGGCATCGGCAGCGGTACGGCGTCGATCACCGTCGCCGGTGGCGAGAACGAAATCATCGTGGTGCCCGCCGCCAATGGTCGCGTCACGCCTGCCCAGGTGAAGGCCGCGCGCGGCACGATCCGCGGCGCCGATGCCCTGCTGGTGCAGCTGGAGATTCCGCTCGACGCCGTGGACGCCACCTTGCGCATCGCGCAGGAAGAGGGCGTGCCGGTGATCCTCAACCCTGCGCCCGCGCAGCGCCTTCCGGTGGAATGGCTGCATCGCGTGCGCTTTCTCACGCCCAACCAGCACGAGCTGGCCACCGTGCTCGGTGACGCGGGCGAAACCGATTTCCGCGAACTCATGCGTCGCGCACCGTGTCCGGTCGTGCTGACCCGCGGTGCGGAAGGCGCGTGGTTCCGCGACACGGACGACGAGCCGCGCCACCAGGCCGGTTTCAAGATTGACGCGGTGGACAGCACCGGCGCCGGAGACACCTTCAACGCCGCCCTCGCGGTGTACCTCGCCGAGGGTCTCGACGTGGCGGTGCGCAAGGCCTGCGCCACCGCGGCGATCGCCGTCTCTCGCCTGGGCGCCCAGGGTGGCATGCCGCGTGCCGACGAGGTTGCGGCGTTCCTGGAGAAGCATGCATGAGACGTAGCGGGCTGCTGCACGCCGAACTCAACCGCGTCATCGCCGCCATGGGTCACACCGATACCCTGGTGATCGGCGACGTGGGCCTGCCGGTACCACCCGGCGTGCCTTGCATCGACCTCGCCGTGCTGCCCGGCATGCCATCGTTCGCGGCCGTGTTCGAGGCGGTATACGCGGAACTGGCGGTGGAAAGCCTCACCCTCGCCAGCGAGATCCGTACGCACAATCCTGCGATGGTCGCGCTGCGCAATCGCCTGGAAGGCGAGGGCCTGCGCATCGCTGAGGTGCCTCACGACGACTTCAAGCAACTGACCTCGCGCGCCGTCGCCGTGGTGCGCACGGGTGAAACCGCCCCCTACGCGAACGTGATCCTGCATGCAGGCGTGACCTTCTGATGAACACGCCACTTGTCCGGATGCGCGATATCCACAAGGCCTTCGGACCGGTGAAAGTGCTCGAAGGCGTCGCCTTCGAACTGCTTCCGGGCGAAGTGCATGCCCTGATGGGCGAGAACGGGGCGGGCAAATCCACGCTGATGAAGATCCTCACGGGGATCTACGCACCCGACGCGGGGACCATCGAAGTGGATGGCCAGCCGGTGTCCATCACCTCGCCCGCCGATGCCGAGAAGCACGGCATCGCCATCATCCACCAGGAACTGAACCTCATCCCGTCGCTCAGCGTCGCGGACAACCTGTTCCTCGGTCGCGAACTGCATCGCTTCGGCCTGCTCGACCGCAAGGCCATGGAGATCCGTGCGAAGGAATGGCTGTCGCGCGTCGGCATGGATCGCCTCGATCCGGACACGCTGGTGGAACGTCTTTCCGTCGGCCAGCAGCAGATGGTGGAGATCGCCCGCGCGCTGGGACAGAAAGCACGCGTGCTGATCATGGACGAACCCACCGCCGCACTGACCGAACGCGAGACCACCACGTTGTTCGCGCTGATCCGCGAACTGCGCGCGCACGGTACCGGCATCGTCTACGTCTCCCATCGCATGGAAGAAATCTTCGCCATCTGCGACCGCATCTCGGTGCTGCGCGATGGCCAGTTCGTCGGCACGCGCCCCATTCCGGGCCTGGCCTTCGATGAAGTGGTGAAGATGATGGTCGGCCGCACGCTCGATGCGCGTTTCCCCGAGCGCACGCCGAACATCGGCAACGTGCGCCTGAAGGTGGAACACATCAGCGGCGGCATCGTGCAGGACGTCAGCTTCGAGCTGCACGCCGGCGAAGTGCTCGGCGTGGCCGGCCTCATGGGCGCGGGGCGCACCGAACTGGCCCGCCTGCTGTTCGGCCTGGACAAGCTCGAAGCCGGCAAGGTGACACTCGAAGGCACCGTGGTTACCCCGAAGACACCGAGCGAGGCGATCCACGCCGGTTTCGGCTTCGTCACCGAAGACCGCAAGGCGCAAGGCCTCGTGCTCGACATGAGCCTGCGCGAGAACGTGAGCCTGCCGCGCGTGCCAGCGCGCGCGGGCCTCGTCGATCGTCCGGCGGAAAAGAAACAAACCTCCGGCCTCATCGACGCGCTGAAGATCCGCACGCGCGACATGGAGCTCGACGTGCGCGCGCTCTCCGGCGGCAACCAGCAGAAAGTGGTGCTCGCCAAGTGGCTCGCGCTGAAACCGCGCGTGCTCATCCTCGACGAGCCCACCCGTGGCGTCGACGTCGGCGGCAAGGCCGAGATCTACCACATCATCAACCAACTTGCGGAGCAGGGCGTGGCCATCCTCATGATTTCCTCGGAACTGCCGGAGGTGCTCGCCATGAGCGACCGCATCCTGGTAATGCACGAGGGCCATGCAACGGCCCTGCTCGATGCCCACGGCGCTACCCAGGAAGCCGTGATGACCGCCGCCACCGGAGGTAAGTGACATGACGCAGCAAATCAACTGGAGCCGCGTGGCGCCACTGCTCCAACGCCTGGGTTCGGTGATCGGCCTGGTGCTGCTCTTCATCGTGCTCTCGGTGATGAGCCCCGACTTCCTCACCACGGGCAACCTGCTCACGGTGCTGCGCCAGGTGTCGATCAACGCGTTGATCGCCTTCGGCATGACCTTCGTGATCCTCGCCGGGGGCATCGACCTCTCGGTAGGCGCGATCCTCGCCCTCACCGGCGCGGTCACGGCGGGCCTCATGGCGGCCGGCCACGGCATGGTGCTTTCGGTGGGGGCAGGCCTCGGCCTGGGCCTGCTGCTGGGCATGCTCAACGGCGTGCTGGTCTCGTGGGGCAAGGTGGCGCCCTTCATCGCCACGCTGGGCACCATGACCCTGCTGCGCGGCGTCACGCTGTCGTATACGCAGGGCAGCCCCATTCCCGTCACCAACCAGGGCTTCGCCTTGCTGGGCGGCGGCTATGTCGCCAACCTGATCCCGCTACCGGTGATCTGGATGTTCGTGGCCTTCGCCCTGTGCGGCTTCCTGCTGCGCGGCACGGTGTTCGGTCGCCACGTGGTCGCCATCGGCGGCAACGAAGAGGCCTCACGGCTCTCCGGCGTGCGCCTGGCGCCGATGAAACTCGCCATCTACGGCCTGTCCGGCCTGCTCTCCGCTTTCGCGGGCATCGTGCTCACTTCGCGCCTGTACTCAGCTCAGGCCACGGCCGGCGCCGGCTACGAGCTGGATGCCATCGCAGCGGTGGTGCTCGGCGGCACCAGCCTGGCGGGCGGGCGTGGCTGGCTGTTCGGCACCCTGGTCGGCGCGCTGCTGATCGGTTTCCTCAACAATGGCTTGAACCTGCTGGGCGTAAGCTCGTTCTACCAGCAGGTGGTCAAGGGCATCGTCATCCTGATCGCCGTCCTGCTCGACCGGCGCCAGTAATCACCACGAGGGACACATCCCATGCGCAAACTCAGTTTCTTCGCCGCCGCAGCGGCCACGCTTCTTGCGGCCTGCTCGCAGCAGGGTCCGGGCGAGTCCGCCCCCTCGGCGTCTTCCTCGGCAGGTGGCGGTGCAGCCGGCACCCCGGTGATCGGCCTGGCACTGTCCACGCAGAACAACCCCTTCTTCGTCGAACTCAAGGACGGCGCACAGAAGGCGGCCAAGGATGCCGGCGTGCAGCTGGTGGTGGTCGATGCCCAGGATGATCCGGCCCGCCAGATCTCCAGCGTCGAGGACCTGATCCAGAAGCGCGTGTCGGTGATCCTGCTCAACCCCACCGATTCGTCGGCACTGGCCGGTGCCGTGCAGTCGGCGCAGCGCGCCAACATCCCGGTGATCACGCTCGACCGTGGCGTCGATGGCGCCGAAGTAGCCTCGCATATCGCCTCCGACAACATCGCCGGCGGCAAGATGGCCGCCGACTTCCTTGCCAGGCAGCTCAACGGCAAGGGTAATGTCATCGAACTGCAGGGCGTGGCCGGCACTTCGGCGGCCCGCGAGCGCGGCAAGGGCTTCGACGATGCCATCGCCGGCACCGGCCTGAAGATCGTCGCCCAGCAGCCGGCCAATTTCGACCGCGCCCAGGGCCTCTCGGTCAGCGAGAACCTGCTCCAGGGCAACACCGACGTGCAGGCGATCTTCGCCCAAAACGACGAGATGGCCCTCGGCGCCGTGCAGGCGCTGGCAGGCAAGGACAAGAAGATCCTCGTGGTCGGCTTCGACGGCACGCCGGACGGCAAGGCCGCCGTGCAGAACGGCACCATGGCCGCCACCGTCGCGCAGCAGCCAGAAGAGATCGGCAAGCTCGGTGTCGAGACAGCAAAGAAGCTGATCGACAAACAGCCGGTGGACAAGACCATCGCCGTGCCGCTGAAATTGCTTACAAAGGAATGAAAAAGAACGGGCCGAAAGGCCCGTTTTTCTGACAGCCCGCTTGTTGTAGGAGCGCGCCTGCGCGCGACCGATTGTCGCGAACATCATCATCGTTCCGATCCATCCAGTCGCGCGCAAGGCGCGCTCCTACAGGGATCGGGTTTTACGGTATCGGTCGCCGTGTTCCTAGGAAACATCGACCGCATTTTCAGACCAGTCCTAAAGACATTCCCCTTCGCATGCCTACACTGGGGAACCTCTTCAGTCACTGACGAGGTCGCCTCCCTTGAGGCTGCGCAACAGGCTCTTTCCGGTGATCGGCATCGCGCTGTCGATCATGGCGGCCCCTTATCTGGCCGGCCAACTTACGCTCTGGCTTCTCAGCCTCACCGATCCTCCGGTGACCTGGCACCTGTGGTCGGACTACGCCCGGGTGATGCATCAGGCCGGTTATGCCGCCTACGCCTGGCGCATCCGTCTCGCCGGTGGCCTGGGCTTCGGCATACCGCTGCTGGTGATCCTCGCCTGCGTCGTCGCGTTGATTCGTACTTTTCGCGCTCATCGTGCCTTGCGCCCGACACCGCGCTTCGAACCCCTGACCCACGTATCGGCAGCTTTCCGGCATGGCGTCATCCTCGCGCGCGGTATCGCCACGGATCATTCGGTACTGGTCGTCGCGCCAAATGCCCGCCGCGCACTGCAAGGCACCCTCGTGCCAACCCTGCGCCGCGCGCGTGGCCCCTGGCTGCTCGTCGGCACCCCGGAGGTCATTGCTGCCGCTGCGTCGCAGACCCGAGGCCGGCCTGTGGTTCGCGTCGCTGCGTTCGGCCACGGCCATCGCTGGAATCCCTTCGCGGCAGCGTGGAGCGAAAACGGGCTGCACCTGCCTGTGCTGGAAAGTCTCGCCGAACGCTGGTTTCCGGTCACCGACCCTCGCCAGCGCTTGCTCACCAGCCATGCGCGGCAGGCGTTCGTGGCGCTGGTCCGGGCCATCGATGACGTACTTCGCCATGGTGGCGAGGTGGTTATCCCGGCGCCGGGTGACCTTCAGCGTTTCATTGAGCCTTTGAGTAGGGATTCACGCCGGTCCTATCTGGATCACCTCATCGCGGCACCGGGTATCTCGGAAGCTACGCGGCAGGCGCTGCAGCCCTGGTGCGCCCTGGACGACAAGGCCTTCGCACGGGTCAGCGAGGCCTTGCGGGGTGGCCTTGGCCTGTTCAGCCGTCCGCTGGCCGATGCGGCGACCCGGGGCAATGACCTTGCCGGCATCGACCTGACGAAGGCAGTCGTCCTGTTGGAACTTCCGGCCGACATGCAGCGACAGGCCCGGCCTCTGGTCGATGCCTTCATCGCGTGGTGGCGACATGCCACGCGCGAGGTACCGCATCGACGGCTGATCCTCGATGGACTCGACCACCTTGGCCACCTGCCGGTGCTGCTCGACGGCGACGTGTCATGCCTTGCCACGACGCGCCGCCTGTCGAACCTCCGCACGGTCTACGGTCGTGACTTTTCCGCCTTGCTTCAGCGCTTTCCCTGCGTGGTCATGCAGACCGCCCCCGATCAAACCACCGCGGAGGCTGAACAGGCCGCACTGGAAGCTTATGTGTCCGTGCATGAGCCGCACCGGCATCCACCGACGCGCCCGGCGACGACACGCGATCTGTGCGAACTGAAGGCCGATCACCAACTCGTGCTGATCCGTCCGCATTCGATACCGCGTCTATGTCGCATACCCACTATGCGCTACCGGCCTGCCACCTTGCCAGACCGTCCCGATGGAGATGCCATGCCTTTTCCCCGTTCCCTCGCCGGCCTGCTGGCCTCACTGATGGCAGCGTGCTCGGCAAAAGCGCCCGAAACCACAGTGCCCCCGTCCGCAACGGCTTATGACAGCAACCGTCGATGCGATATCTCGAGCGGCATTGAGGGCCAGCCAGCATTCATTGGCGCGTGCCTGGGACCGCATCGATTCCGCCTTCCTGTCAATCTGTTTGAAGGACAAGCGGGACAGGACGACGATCCGAGACGTCTCGATCTGGTCCTGCTGTGGCCCGAACTCACACCCGTGCCGCAAGGGGTGGATTACCACGATTCAACGGATATGTTTCTCTCAAGCGTGAGAATCACGGTGATGCATCTTTCACGGATTTCCGATGAGGCTTATCCCGGTAGGTTGGGACGCTCGATGGAAGCGTTTGACAGTCAGAAAGACCATCCAGAATACAACCTGGATCTACGCATCAAAGGCGACCTGGTCTATGGACTCACTCCGTACTACGCTGATTTCAGAAAGCTGGTCTCGTATTACGAGAGGCGATATGGCTTCGCATCCCAGGAAACCCTTCATGCAAGTAAACCCGATGGTCATCATGATTGGTATGTTGCGACGGGAGAAACCGGTTTTCCGTTGACTTTTATCAGATGCAATGTGAAATCGGTACCTGACGGCGTAAAGCTCGTCAATGGACGAATTGTGGATAATCCAGAAGATCGCAGGCGATCGTCCTGCCTTCACTTGTTCCTCTTGCCAAAATACAAAGCCATTGTAGAAATAGATTACAACCGCGCCGTCATGTTCGATTGGAAACGTATCGAACAGAAAATTATTTCGATCATGGAAGACGGTGAGCTGAAATAATGAGCAACCAAAAGGGGGCTCTGGATCAGCGCGATATCGACATTCTGTCGTCGTATGCCGAAACGGGAAATCGTGAACTGTATTGGAACTACCTGGCTGGCGTTCCTGGCAATGATGGGTACGGCGCTCTTGCCTTGGGTGTCGTACGAAACGACAACATGCCGGGTGCAACGGCGAATGCTTATGCCCAGGCCTACGCACGTGAACATGATGGGAAAGTACTCACGGAGCGCGAATGGGATTCTTTTGGCGTTGACCTGATGAAGCGCGATTACGTTGCCCGATCTGAGCGATTTCGGTCGGGCGAGACCCAGTTGGCGTTAAATTTACCAGCACGCGATATTCAGAAAGCTCATGATGATTCATTCAACAACATCCAGATTGACCCCAATGCCTGGACACCCCGCAAGCTGCTGGAGGCCGCACATCAAAGGGACATAGAGGAAAAACACCGAATAGATCGCGATGAGATGTGCCCCGAGGAAGCCGGGCATCACGCCCACACGCATTGGTCCACGATGCTCAACAACGGCTACGGCGGACTGCACCGCATGAGCGCCACGGCCCTGCAAGCGTCGGTCGATCGCGTCATGTCACCGGACGATCAGAAGGGCTACATCACCGACATGGCAGCAGCGTACTTCACGGCCATGAAGGATCGCTCCCATCTTTCACCCGACATCATCGGCCAGAAGGATCACTACTTCGGTCGTGACCGCAATGGTGACTGGAGCGAATTCCGTACCCTGCATACGGCAATCGGCACCGAGACCGACATGCGGGACGTCACCGATCCGAAGACCATCCAGGAGTTGGAAGACACCCGCAGCCTTCGCCTGGAACGCAAAGCCGCCCGCGAGGCGTTTCATCCGGATGATCCAGGCAAGCTGCATGCGTCGCCGCATCCGCTAGCGGATAGCCGGCCGTCGTCGAGCTTTCCTTCAGCGGGAGATGATCCTGTCTACGCGAGCATGCGACTACAGCTGCCGTTGGACGTATCCGATGACAAGGTGGCGCAGATGGCGGTGCGGGCCAGGGGTATCGGCATTCACCACGAGCGTGATCTGGCCGGGGTGGATGTCGAGGGGAGAGAGCTGGTGTGTCGGGGCGTGCGGCCGGGGAGCGAGGTGGCGGTAGCGATGGATACGCCGGCGCCGCCCAAGGAGCAAAGCATCGCACTGGCACGGGGGCTGGATCAGCAGGTATATGAGCAATCGCAGCAGCAGGCCCAGCAGATGGCCATGCAGCAGGAAGGCCCGGTGATGCGGTTGTAGGAGCGCGCCTTGCGCGCGACCGGTTTTCGCGAAAATCATCAACGCATTCGCATCACCGGTCGCGCGCGAGGCGCGCTCCTACAGTGATTGTTAGTCCTGGGGGGCCGGTGCCACGACTTCGCGCTGGCCGTTGATGCCCATCGGGGAGACGATGCCTGCGCTTTCCATCGCTTCGACAAGACGCGCCGCGCGGTTGTAGCCGATGCGGAACTGGCGCTGCACGAACGAGATGGATGCACGGCGCGTGCGCAGCACGAAGGCCGCCGCTTCGTCATAGAGTGGATCCAGCTCTGCATCTATGCCGTCTTCGCCCGGTTCGCCGTCCATCGCATCGCTCGGCGGACCGGCAAGGATTTCGTCCTTGTAATCCGGCTCGCCGAACTGCTTCAGCCACGCGACGATGCGATGCACTTCTTCGTCGGCAACGAATGCACCGTGGATACGCTGTGGATAACCCGTGCCCGGCGGCAGGAACAGCATATCGCCCTGGCCGAGCAGGCTTTCCGCGCCCATCTGGTCGAGAATGGTGCGTGAGTCGATCTTCGACGACACCTGGAAGGCGACGCGCGTGGGAATGTTCGCCTTGATGAGGCCGGTGATCACATCGACCGACGGACGCTGCGTCGCCAGGATGAGATGGATGCCTGCCGCACGTGCCTTCTGTGCGAGTCGTGCGATCAGTTCTTCGATCTTCTTCCCGGCCACCATCATGAGATCGGCCAGCTCGTCGATCACCACGACGATCATCGGCAGCGTGTCGAGATGCTCGGGCACTTCGGGATGTGCGGGGAAGGGGTTGAACAGCGGCTTGCCCGCCGCGCGCGCTTCGCGAACCTTCTGGTTGAAGCCGGCGAGATTGCGCACGCGCAGGTCGGACATCACGCGATAGCGGTTTTCCATTTCCGCCACGCACCAGTTCAGCGCATTGGCAGCGAGCTTCATGTCGGTGACCACGGGCGCCAGCAGATGCGGAATGCCTTCGTAGACCGAAAGCTCAAGCATCTTCGGATCGATCATGATCATGCGCACGTCTTCGGGCGTGGCCTTGTACAGCATCGACAGGATCATGGCGTTCACCGCCACCGACTTGCCCGAGCCCGTCGTGCCCGCAACGAGCATGTGGGGCGCCTTCGCGAGATCGGCCACCACCGGCTCGCCCGTGATGCCCTTGCCCATCGCAAGCGTCAGCAGCGAATCGGAGCCGCGGTATTCACTGGAATCGAGGATCTCCGACAACGCGATCATCTGTCGCTGTTCGTTCGGCAGCTCCAGGCCCATGCAGGTCTTGCCGGGAATGGTTTCCACCACGCGGATTGAGCTGCGCCCAAGACCCCGTGCCAAGTCCTTCATCAACGCGACGATCTGGTTGCCGCGCACGCCGACGGCGGGCTCGACTTCGTAACGCGTGATGACCGGACCCGCCGACGCACCCACGACCTGCACCGGCACCTTGAACTCGCGCAGGCGCTGTTCGATCAGCTCGCCCGTCTCCGCCAGTTCGTGGTCGGAAATGGCCAGGTGGTTCTGCGTGGCGGCAGCGAGCAACGAGAGCGGCGGCAAGGTCACCGTGCTGTTGCTGGTGGTGGCGCGCAACGCGCGCACCGGCGTGAGCGTGACGACCTGCGCAGACGTCGCAGGACTTTCGTCGTTTGCCGCGATGGCAAAACGCGACACGGGCGCAGGTGGTGGTGCCGCCAGTACGGGAATGGCGGTCTCCGGCTCATCTTCTTCGATGGGCGTCGTCGGTATTTCTGCCGGTACGTAGGTGTCGCGCGCAGCCGGGATCGGTGCCGGTGCCGGCTCGGATGCCGGCAACACGTGGTCCGGTTCTTCGGCGACGGAGGCCTGTGCCATCGTGCGCGGCGCCAGCCACGGTTCGCGGATCACGATATCTTCCTCTGACCGGTGACGCGGCGGCACGGGCGTGGTCACGGAAGGACGAGGGCCGTTCGTTCGCGAAGGCTCGGCGCGCACGGGCTCGATCAGCTTCGCTTCCACCCGCGGCGCCTTGCTTGCCGGAGCGGGTTTCTTCGCTGGTGCCGGACGACCACGACGACGTGCCGCAGGGCGGTCTGCACGACGCACGGCACCGGAAGCCCGGCGCGGGGCTGCGCGCGATGACGACGTTCGCGAGAACGCGCGATGCGTCAGCGCAATGGCCAGCGCACCCAGCGGCTCGACGAGGGTCGTGGCAGCGGACAGCATGCGGCCCCAGGGCACGCCCAGGTACCAGGGCAGGGCGAGAAACAGCAGGACGATGGCGACAACGCTGCCGATCATGGGCCCGGGCAGGGCACCAAGCGTTCCGGCAAGCCAGCGGCAGACGCTGCCACCTGCCGCAGGATCGTCCGTGAAATGGGCTACGACCAACCCTTCGAGCATGGCACTCGAAAGCAGAACCAGGGTAAAGCCCGCCCAGAAGCGAATGGCACCTGGCCCGGCACCCGGCTGCGGCCGGCGACGGACCAGGGCGACGAGCGAGCGCCATAACAGGGGAAGCAACCAGACAGTGGAAAGCCCGAAGGCGCCGAACACGAAGGAAGCCATGCCTTACCGAGGGAGAGAGAATCGAGCAGAAGCCGTAGTTTAGCGTGCATTTGTACGAATCGTCGCTGAAACCCCCGCTAACCCCCTGTCTGTGCTGACAGGCCACCCTTTATGAGGGCCAGCACGAAGTCAGCCTGCGAGGCGTGAAAGCCAGGTAACCCCGGCGTTCGGATACAAGAATCTGCGACCGGGTCGCGCTTTCGCGCATCGACGCGTTTTTTGGTCAAAAATGCGCACGCCCCCTGGCGTAGCTTCTTGCGACCTTCCCCGAGATGGAGCTTGCCATGCGTCGCGTATCGCCGATCCTGTTTACGCTAGCCGCCGTACTGACCGCGCCCTGTGCTTTCGCGCAGAGCACGCCGGTCAACCTCGCGCTTCATCGCCCCGTCACCGCGAGCAGCACCGAGAACGCCATCGCCTTCAAGGCCGACAACGTCAACGATGGACGCATGGACACCCGCTGGTCGTCCGCCGCCTCCGATCCGCAGTGGATCTCGGTCGACCTGGGCTCGGTGCAGAAGATCAACCGCGTCACGCTCGACTGGGAGCGTGCGCACGCGGGGATGTATCACATCGATGTCTCCACCGACGGCCAGAGCTGGCAGCCGGTCGCTACCCAGCCCACCAGCAAGGGTGGCAGCGAAACGCTGGATTTCTCCCCGGCCAAGGCGCGCTATGTGCGCATGTACGGACTCACGCGCACCACCCAGTACGGCTATTCGCTGTTTGAATTCCAGGTGTTCGGCGCAGACGATTCCACGCCCGGTGATCCGGGCAACCCGGGTGATCCCGGTAATCCTGGCAACCCCGGTGATCCAGGTAACGGCAACCCGCAGAATCCGGGCAACGGCCCGACCACGTCCTACAACGCACGCGTCGCCGGTGCGCAGACCGAGCCGCCGGCACCGTTCGTCATCGCCGATGTCGCTTCGTTCAACAACCCCTGGGGTCTCGACTTCCTGCCCGACGGTCGCGTCGTAGTGACCGAGAAGAGCGACCACATGTACGTGGTGACCACCGCCGGTGCGAAGACCTCGATCACGGGCCTGCCGACCTCGGTCGGTGCCAACGGCGGCGGCGGCCAGAGCGGCTTCCACGATGTGGCTGCATCGCCGACCTTCGCACAGGACCACACGCTGTGGTTCAGCTATGTGGCGAAGGCCACCGACGGCAACAACCACCTCACCCTCGCCAAGGCACGCCTGGACGAATCGGCACAGGGCGCATCGCTCGCCAACCTGCAGGTGGTCTGGCAGGAGCCGTCGAATTACTCGGTGCGCGGCCAGCCCGGCGCACGCATCGCCTTCGCGCCGGATGGCCAGCACGTGTTCCTCTCGGCCGGCGATGGTGACATCCCGGATGCGAAGGGCGATCGTGGCTTTACCGCGCAGCTGCCCAACTCCGGCCTGGGCAAGATCATCCGGCTCAACCTCGACGGCAGCACACCCAGCGACAACCCCAATGCATCACAGCCTGGCGTGGCCGGCCAGATCTGGGCCAGCGGCTTCCGCAATCCGTACGGCCTGGCGTTCAGCGCCGACGGCAAGTTGTGGGAAACCGAGATGGGCCCGGCTTCCGGCGATGAGTTCAACCTCATCGTGAAGGGCGGCAACTACGGCTGGCCGCTGGTCAGCAACGGCAATCACTACAACGGCGATGCCTGGATGCCGGGCCAGCCGTATCCGCGTCACGACACGGCACCACAGTACGTGCAGCCGGCGGCGTACTGGGGCTGGTTCCCCACCACCAACTCGATGTCGCCCTCGGGCCTGGCCTTCTATAACGGCAACCTGTTCCCGCAGTGGAAGGGCTCCGCACTACTGGGTTCCACCTCGTCGATCGCGCTGTATCGCGTGATCCTCGATACCTCGGGCAACGTGACGGGCGTGGAGCGCTACGGTCGCGATGCCAAGGGCACCTATACCGGTAGCGTGCGCGCGCTGAAGGTCGCCGCCGATGGCAGCATCTGGTACGTGCGTGGCGGTGGCGACGGCATGCTGCGCCGGATCACCCCGAAGCCGTAAGAGACGGGCGGTCGCAGGCCCCGCCTGCGACCGCCTCTTGCGTCATGCGCGATAACGCGGTGCGACGTCCTTGTTGGACAGCAGTGGTGCCATGATCTTCCTCGCGCTGTCGTAGATGCGGAAATGACCTTCCTCGTGCAGGGTGGGAATCGTCACGACTTCACCGCGGTCGTAGCCCAGCAGGGCGGCGTCCACGAGGTCGGCGGTTTCCATCACCTTGCCCGGTAGCAGGGCATCGACATCCTTGCCTGACTTGTCCCAGATTTCCGTGCGGGTAGCGCCGGGCAGCACCGCCTGCGCGTGCACGTTCGTGCCCTGCAGGACCTTCGCCAGACCCAGCGTCACGTTCACCAGGTGCGCCTTGCTACCGCTGTAGATTCCGTCGAACAGTTCCGGAACCAGCGCCAGCACCGAGGCGATGTTGATGATGCCGCCCTTGTCGCGCGCCTTGAATGCCTTGGCCGCCGCCGCCGACAGCAGGGTTGGTGCCGTGACGTTGATGGTGAGCAGGCTTTCGATGGCGTCGGCGCCATTTTCCAGGATGCTGCCGTTGAGCGAGATGCCCGCGTTGTTCACCAGCAGGGTGATGGCCTCATCCGTGGCAAGGCGCTGCTCCAGCGCCTCGATGTCCGCGCGCCGGGACAGGTCGGCGCGCAGCACCTCGACCTGGCGGCCGGTGCGTTCGCGCAGCTTCGCTGCCAGGGCTTCAAGGCGATCCGTGCGGCGCGCTGCAAGGATGAGGTCGTAACCCCGATCGGCCAGACGCTCCGCATACACCTCGCCAATGCCGCCGGAGGCGCCGGTGACCAGCGCCGTACCCTTGCTCTGTTGATTGCTCATGGGATCTCTCCGTACCAGTAGATATCAAAACGATAGTGACTGCGTTGCGGTACGATAGGGACGTCGCTACCATATTGCAATGGACCCCGAGAAACTTTCTTCCGGCACCTGTCCGATCGCCCGGGGCCTGGCCTTGGTGGGCGACGCGTGGAGTGCGCTGATCCTGCGCGAAGTAGGGCGTGGGCAGACCCAGTTCGACCAGCTGCGCTCGAACCTGGGCATCGCGCCCAACATCCTGTCCCGTCGCCTGAAGGCGCTGACGGACGTGGGCGTGCTGGAAAAGCGCCGCTACAACGAGCGGCCGCCTCGCGACGAATACGTGATGACCCAGGCCGGCAGGGAATTCCTGCCGATCCTGGCGGCGATCGGCGAGTGGGGCCGCCGCCACAACGGCTGCGGCGCGCCGCTCAGTTACCTGGTCAACGAGGACACGGGCGAGCGGGCGAACGCCATCGTGGTGGACGAAGCCACCGGAGCGCCCTTCGGAGAGGTGCGCACGCGGATCGTGTTGCCCGAGGGCGTGGCCTGATCCTTACGGACAGGCCAACGGGGCGAAACGATCGGCCGGGTCGCCATGATGCGTGGCGACGATGGGGCTCTGGACGGCGCTATGCCACGGTATGGACGGCCACCAGCGCGGGATGACCGGATGCGTAGTCGGTTCCACCGCCTGGCCCGGTTCGGGGATGAGCACGTCAGCATGCACGCAGCGGGCGGCGGCGAGTACGCGTTCCGGCGGTTCCGTCCAGGCGTGGTGCGCCAGCTTGAGCAGCCCCCAGTGCACCGGGATCATGGTGCGCGCGCGCACTTCCTGGTGTACCTGCACCGCTTGCTCCGGACCGAGGTGCCAGTCGGGCCACTGAGCGTCGTACTGACCCGTCTCGATGAGACTGACGTCGAAGGGGCCATAGCGCTCGCCGACATCGACGAAGGTGTCGTTCATGCCGGTGTCGCCGGAATAGAACACGCGATGCGCCGGACCGAGCAGGGCGAAGCCCGTCCACAAAGTGTGGCCGCTGTTGCCGTTCAGGCGTCCCGACGCATGGCGCGATGGCGTGGACACGATGCGCAACGTGCCCACCGTCGTGTCCTGCCACCAGTCCAGTTCAGTGATGCGTTCACGGGGAACGCCCCAGTCTTCCAGGTGCGCGCCGATGCCCAGCGGCACGACGAAACGCACGCCACGCCGGTTGAAGGCCTGCACCGATGGACGATCGAGATGATCGTAGTGGTCGTGGGAGATCACCACCACATCGACATGCGGCAGGTGGTCGATCGACACGGGCGGCGCATACCAGCGCTTCGGGCCCAGCCAGGAGAACGGCGAAGTGCGCTCGCTCCAGAAGGGATCAACGACGACATTCGTGCCGTCGATCTCCAGCAGCATCGAGGAATGACCGAACCAGCTCACGCGCAGGCCGCTGGCCGGCGGCGTGCGATACGCTGCCGTGGAATCCACCGTGGGCACCGGCGCATCGGGCTCTTCGCCCGGTCGCGATGCGAACAGCTGGAGGATGCCGCCCTTGAGGTCGATGAACATGGGCTGCGGATTGGCGAAACGACCGCCATGCCACTGCGGTGAGGCTTCGTCGCGCGCCAGCTCGTGCCCTTGCGATAGCGCGCCGACGTTCGGCCACGCAGTGAGGGCAACGACACCAAGGAAAACGACGAGAACAACGGCGAGGATCGCCAGGTAACGAAAGAAGCGCTTCAACGGAACAATTCCAGGTTCTGCCGGCGCCGAAGATAACCGTTCCGGGCCGTCCGTGGACGGCCCGGAACGCATGCCATCAGGCCGCGACCGGCGCGTCCTTCATGGTGGCCATGTCGATCACGAAGCGATAGCGCACGTCGTTCTTCACCAGGCGCTCGTAGGTCTGGTTGACCGACGCCATGTCCACCACTTCCACGTCGGACACGATGTTGTGCTTCGCGCAGAAGTCCATCATTTCCTGGGTTTCGGCCATGCCGCCGATGGCCGAACCGGCCACCGAGCGACGCGGCAGCATGAGGCCGCCACCGAACACCGGATCGACCGGCGTGAGCACGCCCACCAGCACCATCACGCCGTCCAGCGCCAGCAGCGCGATATACGGGTTGATGTCGTGGCTGACCGGAATGGTGTTGAGCAGGAAGTCGAAGCTGGCGGCGGCCTTCTGCATGGCCTCGGCGTCCTTCGACACCAGCACCGCATCGGCGCCCAGGCGCTTGGCATCCGCACCCTTGGCTTCAGAGGTGGTGATCATGGTGACGTGGGCACCCATGGCCTTGGCGAACTTCACGCCCATGTGGCCCAGGCCACCCAGGCCGATCACGCCGACCTTCTTGCCTTCGACGTTCTGCTTCCAGTGGCTCAGCGGCGAATAGGTGGTGATGCCGGCACAGAGCAGGGGAGCAACGGCCTTGAGGTCGAGATCCTTCGAGATCTTCACCGCGAAGCGCTCCTCGACCACGATGTCGGTGGAGTAGCCGCCCTGGGTCGGGGTCTTCTTGTCCTGCTCGGTGCCGTTGTAGGTGAAGCTGGTGTGGTTCAGGCAGTACTGCTCCAGGTCGCGCTTGCACGACGCGCACTCACGGCAGGAATCCACCATGCAGCCCACGCCGGCGATATCGCCCACCTTGAACTTCTTAACCTGCGCACCCACCGCCACGACACGGCCGACGATCTCGTGGCCGGGGACCATCGGGTAGATCGAATTGCCCCAGTCGTTATGGGCCTGGTGCAGGTCCGAATGGCAGATGCCGCTGTACAGGATTTCGATGTGGATATCGTGCGCGCCAACGTCGCGGCGCTGGAAATTGAAAGGGACGAGGGGGGACTTAGCGTCCTTGGCGGCATATCCGCGTACTTCGAACATGGGTGTCGTCCTCAACCGGGTGGGAAATCAGGAAACCATAAACTTCAACAATCCGGCGGGCCAGCGGGATTTTTGCAACGAATCGTTGAGATATCCTAGATAATCATGCGACCGGACAATCTCTCCCATCTTGCCGCCTTCGCGGCCGTCGCCCGCCATGCCAGCTTTCGCAAGGCAGGGGTGGAGCTGTCGCTGTCCACCTCGGCCATCAGCTATGCCATCCGCGGGCTGGAGGAACGCCTGGGGGTGACCCTGTTCCACCGCACCACCCGCAGTGTCTCGCTCACCGAAGCGGGGCAGCGCCTGCTCGAACGCCTGCAACCGGCCCTGCGCGACGTAGGCGAGGCGCTGGCGGAAATGAACGAGTTCCGGGGTACCCCGGCGGGCACCCTGCGGATCAATATGCCCAGCGTGGCCGGTCGGCTGCTGCTGCCGCCGGTGCTGCCCATCTTCCTGCGCCGCTATCCGGACATCCATTTCGAGGCGGTGGACAACAACGGCATGATCGATATCGTCGCGGATGGCTACGACGCAGGCGTGCGCTTCCATGAGTCGATCCCCGAGGACATGGTGGCCGTGCCCTTCGGCGGGCCGAAGCGCAGCATCTGCGTGGCCACGCCCGAGTACATCGCCGCGCGTGGCATCCCCACGCATCCCTACGACCTGCTGTCGCACGATTGCATCCGTTTCCGGTTTCCCAGCGGCCGTCTTTATCACTGGGAGTTCGAGCAGGGTGAAACGAAGCTGGAGGTGGATGTCCGCGGGCGCTGCACCTTCAACGCCTTCGAATCCGCCCTGGATGCCGCCCTTGCCGGCATAGGCTTCATGCTGGTCTTCGAGGAACAGGTGGAAGCGTTCATCCGGCAGGGGCAGCTGGTCAGCGTGCTGGACGACTGGCTGCCGCCCTATCCGGGGTTCATGCTGTATTACCCGCGCCAGCGCCAGGTCACCTCGGCCCTGCGCGCCTTCATCGATCTGCTGCAGGAGCTGGGGCCGGGCTTAGGCAGAAGCTAACCAACTGCCACCCTGGCGGCAATGCGATGAACGTGGACGACTGCTGCAATGGGTTTCCCATCGCTGCGCCTGCCGTCCATGAACCCCTCTGCCGCCCAACGCGCCCTGCTGATCGTCGCCTCCGCCGGCTGCGCGCTCACCGTGCTCGATACCAACGTGGTCGGGGTCGTGCTGCCCACCATCGCGCACGACCTGCACGCCTCCTTTGCCGACATCGAATGGGTGATCACCAGCTACGTGCTGTGCTTCGCCTCCCTGCTGCTGCCCGCGGGCGCCATCGCCGATCGCTATGGCCGCAAGCGCGTATACCTGTTCGGCCTGACCGTGTTCGGCCTGTCCTCGGTGGCCTGCGGGCTCGCGCCGAGCGCAGCGGCCCTGTACCTCGCACGCGCCGTGCAGGGCATCGGCGCCGCCTTCCAGATTGCACCGGCGCTGGCCATCATCGGCCACGCCTTTACCGAGCCCCAGCAGCGCGCCCGCGCCTGGGCGGCCTGGGGTACGGTGATGGGGCTGACCATGGTGCTGTCGCCGCTGGCCGGTGGCCTCATCAATTGTTACGTGGGCTGGCCCTGGGCCTTCCACATCAATGCACCGATCTGCTTCGTGCTGGGCCTGGCGGTGCTGCCAGTCATTCCCGAATCGCGCGACCCGGTGCCACGCACGCTCGACCTGCCCGGCATGCTGCTGTTTTCCGGCGCCATGTTCTGCCTGACCTGGGCCCTGATCGGCGGCCCCGCCCACGGCTGGGCCAGCCCGACCGTGCTGGGACGGCTGGCGGCCGGTATCGCGCTGGGTGTCACCTTCGTCGTCGTCGAACGGTATCGCGCCCACCCGATGCTGGACCTGTCGTTGTTCCGTGGCGCCCCGTTCGTGGGCGCGGTGCTGGCGATGTTCGCCTATGCCGCCGCCGCCCAGGTGATGGCCTCGCTGCTGCCGCTGTTCCTTCAGAACGCGCGCGGTGACGACGCCCTGGGTGCGGGGATAGGCATGCTGCCGTTTGCACTGGCCATGCTGGTATTCCCCCATGTAGGGCGTCGTCTCGGCCAGCGGCTGGCGGCCCACGACATACTGGCGCTGGGCCTTGTGGTGACGGCGATCGGCAACGCCATCCTGGTGCTGGCGGCCGGGGGCGGGGATGCCAACTGGCTCGTCGCCGGCATGGCGGTGCTGGGTACGGGGGGCGGCCTGCTCAACGGCGAGACCCAGAAAGCCATCATGGGCACGGTGCCGGCCGACCGCGCAGGCATGGCCTCGGGCATCTCCACCACGGCCCGGTTCGCCGGCATCCTGCTGGGGTTCGCCACCCTGGGCGCCGCCCTGGCCTCCGGCGTACACGACGCCGCCGTGCAGCAGTTCTCCCAGGCGGGGTTGGGCTTGTCGGGCATGGCGCTGGACCGGCTGGTGGTGGGCGACTTCGAACAGGCCCGGGCCGCGTCCCCGGCGACACCGGCCGCCACCTTCGACGCCCTGGCCCACGCCAGCTACGGCATCGGTTTTGCCCATGCCTTCCTGCTCGCCGGGGCGGTGGCGGCCCTCGCCGCCATCGTGGTCTGGACCTGCATGCGCCGACGGGATCGATGAGCCTGATTCACCCTGCGATTTAGCCCGTTTGACTCCGAAAAGCCGTATGCTTGACCGTGATGCACTGCAACATCGCATCGCTATCCCCTGCGTACGCGCCTGCAACGAGTCCTTCGATGTCTTCCTCCCCTGTCTCCAGCCGGGCGGCACCGCCCGTTCGCGCGCCCCATGTGGGCCTGGTGATCCTCGCCCTGGCCGTCGGTGGCTTTGCCATCGGCACCACCGAGTTCGCCTCGATGAGCATGCTGCCGCTGTTTGCACAGGGACTGGGCATCGATGCGCCGACGGCCGGCCATGCAATCAGCGCCTACGCGCTGGGTGTGGTGGTGGGTGCGCCGATCATCACCGTGCTCGGCGCGCGCCTGCCGCGCCGCCGCCTGCTGTTGCTGCTGATGGCGATGTTCACGGTGTTCAACGGCCTGACCGGCCTGTCGCCCAATTACCACTGGATGCTGGTGTTCCGCTTCCTCGCGGGCCTGCCGCACGGTGCGTATTTCGGCGTCGGCGCGCTGGTGGCCAGTTCGCTGGTACCGCCGAACCGGCGGACCCGCGCCGTAGGCCAGATGTTCCTCGGCCTCACCTTTGCCACCGTCGTCGGGGTGCCTTTAGCCAGCTGGCTGGGCCAGGCCGTCGGCTGGCGCTGGAGTTTCGCCCTGGTGGCACTGCTGGGCATCGCCACCCTGAGCGCGGTGTTCGCTTTTGCGCCGGACACGCCGGCCGATGCGAAGGCCAGCCCCCTGCGTGAACTGGGTGCGCTGAAGCGCTCGCAGGTGTGGATAACTCTGGGGATAGGTGCCATCGGCTTCGGCGGCATGTTTGCCGTCTATACCTATCTCGCCGACATCCTGCTGCACGTCACGCACATGTCGCTGGACACCGTGCCCTGGGTGATGGGCGTGTTCGGTATCGGCATGACCCTGGGCAATATGGTGGTTCCGGTGTTCGCCGACCGGGCCCTGATGCGCACGGCCGGCGGCCTGCTGCTGTGGAGTCTCGTCATCCTGGCGATCTTCCCGTTCACGGCCGGAAACGTCTGGACTCTGGGCGTTACCGTCTTCCTGATCGGCATTGGCGGCGCCCTGGGCACGGTTTTGCAGACCCGCCTGATGGATGTGGCCGGCGATGCGCAGGGCCTGGCCGCCTCGCTCAACCATTCCGCATTCAACACCGCCAACGCGCTGGGCCCATTCCTTGGTGGCCTCGCCATCGCCAACGGTTACGGCTGGACCTCACCCGGCTGGGTCGGCAGCGTGCTGGCGCTGGGTGGTCTGCTGCTGTGGGGCGTGTCGGTGGCGGTGGATCGTCGCGACACCTCAGGCAACGCCATCGAAGCCTGTTGATAACTTTTTCACGAGCGCTTGCCGAGGGCGATCAGCAGGTCGGTTGCCATGCGATCGGCAAGCACGCCCTGGAGAGGTACATAGTCGTTCGTGTCGGTGGGTTCGGCGAATTCTCCCGACCACACGATGCGTCCCTTGCTGTCATCCAGCAGACTTATGACCGCGACGGTCTGTTGCGGTGTCTGCCGCACGCTGACGCGGGCATGCAGGTCTGCACCGGCCGGATCGGTGGCGATGCTGTAACCCTCCGGCAATCCGCGACTCACCCTCGCTACAAGACTTTCACGCAGACCCGCGTTGAAGTTCGGAAACAGCACGTACTCGCACATGCCTTGCACGGGCTCCACGGCGATACGCTGCGACGACGTGCGCATAGCGGCATGGGCCCAGAGCACACCAGCGAGCAGGATCACGGCCGACAGACCGCCCATGGCCATGCGCGCGCCGGAAAACCAGGGCCTGCTTGGCGGCACGACCGGCATGTCGCCGGACAGCGTGCCGATAAAACGATAGCCCGCGCGAGGCCGTGTCTGGATATAGCGGGGGGCTTCGGCATCGTCGTCCAGCAGGGTCCGCATCCGGCGAATGCAGGTATTGAGGGCCGCATCCCCGCCGGTACCCGCACGTGGCCAGAAGCGTTCGAGCAGCTCCGTGCGTGGCACGATCCGTTCGCCATGGTGAACCAGGTAAACCAGCACCTCGACAACCTGGGGCGGTGCATCAAGCGGGACGTCGCCCCGAAACGCCTGCAACAGGACCGGGTCGAGACGGATATCGTCAAAGCGAAGCATCGTGCCTACCCCCGCGTAACGCGTTGAATCCCTTGACGGTCACGACATGTCAGGCGAGTTCATGACATGTCGGTGGACCATTCTGGCAGAAGGCCCCAGGATTTTCCCGAAGCCACCCGTGGCACTTCTGCGAGGAAAACCCGCTCATGCGCATCCTGTCCGCCCTGGCCTTGTGCCTGCTTTTTACCCTGCTCGGTGTCGCCCGGGCGACCCATACCGAGGTGGATGTCCGCGTGCTGGCGCGCGGCGCCAAGTTCCTCGGCGGCTATGCCGCACCGGTGCGTGTGGTCCTTACCGATGCCGACACGGGCGAAGTACTTGCCCACGGGCAGACCACCGGTACGACCGGCGACACCGCGAAGATCATGGGGCAGGGCGGAACGCGATCCACGGAGGGATCGGCCGTGTTCCACACGTCGCTCGATCTCGACCGGCCGCGCCGGGTCACCCTGAGCGTGACCGGTCCGCTCAGCCAGCCGCAGGCGACGACCACGGCAACCAGTACGCAATGGATCCTGCCCGGGCATTCCCTTACGGCCGGCGATGGATGGCTCATGGAACTGCCGGGCCTCATCGTGGACGTGGCCAGCCCCCTGGCTTATCAGACGGTGAAAGCCGGTACGACCGTGCCGGTGCGCGTCGGGGTGACGATGCTGTGCGGCTGCGCGATCACCGCCGCAGGGCCCTGGCGTGCCAGCGATACCGAGGTGCGGGCCTCGCTGGTCATCGATGGTGGGGCGGCAAGGCTCATCCCCTTGCGCTTCGATGCCGCAACGGGAGTCTTCGTTGCGGATATTCCTGCCGACTCCCACGGACTCTACGAACTGGAAGTCAGCGCATGGATGGGATCAAGCAACAATGCGGGCGTCGCTCGTACTGCGTTCTTTGTTCATTGAGGATTCGTCATGCGAATCTTCGATAACCGATCGGTCAGGGCTCGCGTGGTCGCGACGCTCCTGCTCTTCATGACAGGCATGGCGCCATCATTTGCCGCTGGTGAACAAAACGATCTTTCACAGCGACTGCAGGCATTGATGCGCTCCAATCGCCAGCATTACGGTATCGCGGGCCAGGCCCTGGTCGTGATGCACGATGGAAAGGTGATCTTCAGCGGCGTGGATGGGCAGATCGACATCGACAGCCATCGCCCCGTCAAGAACGACAGCGTGTTCCCCGCATTTTCAATCAGCAAGCTTTTCGTGAGCACGTTGATCATGCAGCTGGCCGACCAGGGCAGGCTCGACCTGAGCCGACCGGCCAGTGAGTACGTCACGGGGCTTCCCGAACGATGGAAGCACATAAGCGTGCGGGATTTTCTCGATCACACCTCGGGTGTTCCCGAGTACTTCGGGAGCGGCAAGGCGAGGAACTGGCCGCCGACACGAGGTTTCCGCCCGATATAACCGCGGTCTTTGCTTCCCTGGCGAACGCTCCACTACAGTTCGTACCCGGCACGGAGACCCGTTACACGCAGACCAATTACCTGGTGCTGTCGGCCCTACTCGCCGCTTGCTATGGCAAGCCTTATCCACAGGTTGTCCAGGAACGCATCATCCGGCCGCTGCAACTGAAGCACACGTGGCTGGGACCTTCCGATGTTCCACAAGATCTTCGGGCAACGGCGTACACCGGCAAGAATGGCAGGCTTCAGAAAGATGCCGCCATTGCGTGGCCATCGTATGCATACGGTCACGCTGAGCTTTATACGACCGCGAGCGACCTCGCACACTTCATGCAGGCTGTTGCGTCAGGAAAGCTCGTCAGCCAGGCAACGTTGCAGCGATCATGGCAACCCCGCGAGTTGTCCACAGGCCAGCGTGGCTGGTTCGCGACAGGCTGGGACTATGGCGAGAGCCATGGCTATCGCGAAGTGGGGCATGATGGCGGCGCGCGCAGCCGGGTCCGAATCATCTTCAAGGAACCGCTTGATGAGCGTGCTTACATCATCGTCTATCTCACCAACGGCAGTGCAAAGAACGTGTGGTCACGTACGCTGGTGGACGCCGTGATGCAGACGGTTGCTCCCACTGAGTTCCCTGCGTCAGGGCGCAGTGGCTCCTGACGGATGGCCCGCCCGGCCGTGCTACCTGTTGATGCAGAAGTGACGCCTCCGATGCATCACTATTGTTGTTCAAAGTAGCTTTTAATTCCTTTAACACGCTTGGATCGATTCTTGAGTCCAAAAACAAAGCTGTACTCCGGTAGCGACGGATAGCCATTGATGGATGCTTCTCGCTCTCCCGTTGGGCGCGATGTGTCAGCGTACAACTTGATCACAGGCCGCCTCAGGCAGCAAGCGGACCAGAGGTTTATTTATCATCTCTGATGTTCGCCTCATCGGCTGCCAGTTTTTTCACTGCTTTGTCGAAGTCACTTTCAAACAGGCAATCCTGCACAATTCTGTACTTCTCAAATTCACTTTCCGCATGTGTCTGGGCAAGTTTCGCAGAAATCTTGCCGCTGTTCTGTAGTACTTCCCGGTCATCAAACTCTAGGAAGGCGTCCAGCCGCTTGGACCAGTCTTCCATGCTCATGGGAATCTTGCGGCGAGCACGATCCTCGGCCAGTTCCAGATAGGCGTTGACGATACGACCCAATGAATCCAACTCGTCCTTGGTCAGGTAGTTCTTGGCCACGGCCACGTCAGTTTTCAGTATCTTGCCTTCGGGCGCGCCCGCCCAGGACGTCAATCCCATATGTGGCTTGCTGCTATCGGCCCGCTTGCGGATCAACTCTGCAGCGGTATGGCTGTGGATGGCGTAATGCAGTTTGTTCTGTACTTTGGCGAAGAAGGCCTTGGTGGTCGGCGCGTCCTTGTTGTAGTCCACGCTGGTGGCATAGATGTCGGTGATCTTCTGGTAGAAGCGTCGCTCGCTGAGACGGATCTCGCGGATTTCCGCCAGCAGCCGCTCGAAGTAATCCTCGCCCAGGAAGCTGCCGTTTTCCATTCGCTGACGATCCAGCACATAGCCCTTGATGGCAAACTCACGCAGGACGCCGGTCGCCCACTGACGAAACTGTGTCGCACGTATGGAGTTGACCCGATAGCCGACGGAAATGATGGCGTCGAGGCTGTAGAAGTCCACCGACCGTGATACTTCCCGCTGGCCCTCCTGCTGAACTATCCGGAATTTCCGGATAGTTGCCTCAGGCATAAGTTCCTGACTGGCAAAGATGTTCTTCAGGTGCTCGCTGACGGTACGTACATCTATACCAAATAGCTCGGCGATCAGCTTCTGCGACAGCCATAGGGTCTGGTCCTCGTAGCGGGCCTCGATGCTCTGCTCGCCAGCCTGGCCAGTGAAGATCAGAAACTCGGCTGTGCTGTTGCGTATCAATTTTTTGCCATTCATACCGAGTATCTCCACGTGATCTGTACGTCGACCAGGCACGCTTTAACGCCAGTTCGATAACTCTGGCCGGTTACATCTGCCCACCTACCCCTTGAATTTTTCGACGAACGCGGCGGTCTTCTGGAAGGCTATACAGTGAGCTGGGCCCCGTACAGGGGCCCGAACAGCGATGGCTTTGACTGTATCACCGAATCACTCAGCAGACAGAAACCCCTTTATTTATGCGAATTAATGGCGCATCAGCAGACTTCAATGAATGTCCTTGAGCCCCACCTCACTTCCCAATGCAGAATGACCCGAAGATCGCTCCGAGCAAATCGTCCGACGAGTAGGTGCCGGTGATTTCGCCCAGCGCCTGCTGCGCGTGCCGGAGCTCTTCGGCGGCAAGTTCGCCGGAGCGGGTGCCATGCAGGGCGTCGGCCGTGTGGTCCAGGTATCCACGCACGGATTCCAGCGCAACGACATGACGGCGCCGTGCGCTGAAGGCGCCCTCGCCGGCGCCGGCCGTGGCGAGTTCCCTCAGGCGTGAACGCAACGCACCCAGACCTTCGCCCGTGCGCGCCGAAAGCCATAACGTATCGCCTTCACGTTGCGCATGACGACTCGCAAGGTCGATCTTGTTGATCACGACCAGACGTGCGGCGTGTGCCGGAACACCATGAAAAAAGGCCTGATCGGTATCGGCATGTGCTTCGTCGGTGACGAGGAGGGCGACATCGCAGCGTTCGAGCTGTGCGCGTGCGCGACGAATGCCTTCGCGTTCGACGATGTCATCAGACTCGCGCAGGCCTGCCGTGTCGGCCAGTTCAAGTGCGACGCCATCGATATGGATCGCTTCGCGAAGTACGTCGCGGGTGGTGCCGGCGATGTCGGTAACGATGGCGCGCTCTTCGCCGGCCAGTGCGTTGAGCAGGCTCGACTTGCCCGCATTGGGACGGCCAACGATGGCAACGGCGATGCCGTCGTTCAAACGGACACCGCGTCGCGTTTCAGTCAGCAGTTCATCAAGATGATGGCGCAGCAATGTAAGCTTGTCACCGATGATGGGGTCTGCAAGGAAGTCGATCTCCTCTTCGGGAAAATCGATGGCCGCTTCGATATGCACGCGCAGTTCGATGAGCTCAGCGAGCAGGTCGTCGACACGCGCGGAGAACACGCCTTCCATCGAACGCAAGGCCGCACGAGCACCGGCCTGCGATGTTGCCGCGACAAGGTCGGCAACCGCTTCGGCCTGGGCAAGATCGAGCTTGCCATTCAGGAAGGCACGTTCGGTGAATTCACCCGGACGCGCGAGCCGCGCACCGAGCTCGATGCAGCGACGAAGCAAGGCATCGAGCAGTACAGTACTGCCGTGGCCCTGCAACTCCACGACGTGTTCGCCGGTGTAGGAGTGCGGGGCAGGGAAGTGCAACAGGATGCCACGGTCGATCAGTTCGCCTGCACCATCGCGGAAAGCCGCGAAGTGCGCATGACGAGGTGCCGGCTCGCGGCCGAGGAAGCGCGTGGCTATAGCCGGAGCGAGCGGCCCGGAAACACGAACGGCACCGACACCCGCCGCGCCGGCGCCTGTGGCGATAGCCGCGATAGTGTCGACGCCGTCGGTCATGCGATGTCCTCGATGACGAGGCGGCGCGTCGGAAGACGCGCCGCCCGGAAGGTCACGCGGTGCGTGCCTTCTCGTGCGCCTTGTCGACGCTGCGGTTGATCCACCACTGCTGGAGCAGGCTGGTGGCACCGTTGACGGTCCAGTAGAGCACCAGGCCCGACGGGAAGAAGGCGAAGAAGATACCGAACAGCAGCGGCATCACCTTCATCATCTTGGCCTGGGTGGGATCCATGCCCACCGTGGACATCATGCGCTGGGTAAGCAGCGTGACCAGGAAGTACAGCACCGGCAGCACGTAGAACGGATCGGGTGCCGAGAGATCGTGGATCCAGCCGAAGAACGGCGCGTGGCGCAGTTCGATCGACTCGGACAGCACGCGCAGCAGGCCGATGAAGATGGGGAAGGTGATCAGGATGGGCAGGCAGCCTGCCATCGGGTTGATCTTTTCCTTCTTGTACAGCTCCATCATCGCCTGCTGCATCTTCATGCGA
Organism: Luteibacter anthropi; assembly: GCF_023699965.1. Taxonomy (NCBI): domain Bacteria; kingdom Pseudomonadati; phylum Pseudomonadota; class Gammaproteobacteria; order Lysobacterales; family Rhodanobacteraceae; genus Luteibacter; species Luteibacter anthropi. Next base: position 1,514,081 of record NZ_CP077072.1, on the reverse strand, counting down.
TCGTCGCCATAGCGCTCCTTGAGCGCCTGGACACGAGGCTGAAGCTTGCGCATGCGGGCGCCCGAGCGGAACTGCGCATCGGTGAGCTTGAGCAGCGCACCCTTGATTATCAGCACGAGCAGGATGATCGCCACGCCCCAGTTGCCGCTGATGGCGTGCAGCTGGGAGAGCAGCCAGTGCAGCGGCTGCGCGATGATGGTGAGCCAGCCGTAGTTGCTGGTGAGCTCAAGGCCCGGCGCGACGGCATCGAGGGTGCCCTGCAGTTTCGGACCGATGTACAGGCGCGCAACGCTGTCGGTGCTCTGGCCGGGCGCCACCTGGATGGCCGGGCCGAAGGCACGTACGAGATAGCGCGGCGTGGCCGAGGTCGGATCGACGATGCTGCTGCTATAGGTAACGGTCTGGTCGGCCGGCGGAATCCACGCGACGAAGAAGTAGTGCTGGATCATGCTGATCCAGCCACCGCTGAAGGCGTGGTTGAGCGGCTTCTTGGCGAAGTCGAGGAACGACAGCGAATCGAACTTGTTTTCCGGGCTGTACCAGGCGGCACCAAAGAAGCTGTGCTGCGCCGGATCGGTATAGGCCTTGAACCAGTTCGCCTTCGGCGCCGGCACGCGCTGCAACTGCTGGTAGGCGTTGCCGGTCCAGGTGGCGGACGAGCCGTTCTCGATACGCTGATCGAAATCGACCACGTAGGTGGTGCGGCCCAGCGTATAGCGCTTCACCACCTTGATGCCCGACGGATCGGTCCAGGTCAGGTCGAGGCTGACGGACTTTTCGCCATCGGTGAGCTTTGCTTCGGTGGTGGCGGCCTGGAACAGCGCACGATGATCGGGCGCGGCACCCGTGTTGCTCACCAGGCCGTCCTGTGCGGCAAAGAAGTGCTCCGGGCTGTCGTCCAGCAGGCGTGCCGGCGGCGGCGTGGGATTCTTCTTAGTAACCGGCTCGTCCGGATAGGCGAGCAGTTCCGAACGAACGATGCTGCCACCACGCGTATCGATGGTGAGGCGCAGCACGTCGTTGGACAGGGTGACCAGCTGGCCCTTGCCGTCGCTGGCCGCCGATTCGTTCGGCACGTTGGCCGGGTTGGCCGCACCCGGGACGCTGCCGTCCGCGTTCTTGCCGGCGTCGGTCTGCGCGGCGGGCGTGGCAGCCTGGGGGTGGGGACCGTAGTCCTTTTCCCACTCGGTCCACAGCAGGTACGCCACGAACATGAGCGCGAAGAAAAGAAGCGTGCGCGTTTGATTCATTGCTTAGGCCAGATCCGGATGACGCCTCGGCCGGCTGGCCGGAGAAGGCGGGTGGGCTTGATAGATCAACGCGCGATTGTGCCGTCGGCACCCTCGCGCTTCAACGGCCGGATCCTACGGAGCAGGGTGTCCAGCTCGGCCAGGAGGTTCGCACCGGTCTCTTTCACCGCCGTATCGCGGGCCATCACGAGGATATCCACGGGTGGTAGGTCCTCGCGCACGCGACGAAACGCCTCACGCGCCAGGCGCTTGATGCGGTTGCGATCGACGGCCCGCTTCGAACAGCGCTTGGAAATCGCCAGACCAAGCCGGGCCGTACCGGCTTCGTTGTTTCCGAAGCGCAAAAGAAAACAGCGGCCGCCGAGGCGACCGCTGACTGTTCGCAATGCGGCGAAGTCGGCGGCGCGGCGTAGCCGCGCATCGCGCGGCAGGGCTGCGGCTCGCACGACTGGCGAACCGCTTACGGGATCAGACGCTTGCGACCCTTCGCGCGACGCGCGTTCAGGATCTTGCGGCCATCGGCGGTGGCCATGCGAGCGCGGAAGCCGTGGGTACGGGCGCGCTTGAGCTTGCTGGGCTGGTAAGTACGCTTCATGGCGCTTACATCCGGGGTAAAGAGTGAAAAAGGCCCGAGAGTATGCGGGACAATCTTGAAGACTGTCAACCGCTTGGGCACGGGCAGATGGCGGAGCTACGCCGGGGCGAACTCCGAGTGGGGGACGGAACGCTGGTAGACTTGAGTGTCCACCCCGCGCGTACGCGCCCCTTTCCGTGGCAAGAATACCTGATGAGTGATCTGTGGAGGCGCTGTCTCGAGCGTCTTGAAGGCGAATTGAGCGCCGAGGATGTCCATACCTGGCTGATGCCCTTGCAGGCCCGGGAAGACGTCTTCGGACTGCATCTTTACGCACCTAACCCGTACTCGCTGGACACCGTCCGCGAGCAGTTCCTGGCGAAAATCCAGGCCATCGTCGTGCACCTGAGCGGCCAGGCCACGCCTGTACGCCTGGAAATCGGCTCGTTCGGCAGCAGCCGGCCGGCACCGGCACGGCCGGCGTCATCCGTGGCGCCACCACCGCCGGCACCGGCGCCCGTCATGCCGCGCGTGGAGGATCTGTCCCCGGCAGAACCTGCGCATGTGCATAACCTCGATCCCCACTACACGTTCGAGACCTTCGTGGAAGGCAAATCGAACCAGCTGGGCAAGGCCGCCGCCATGCAGGTGGCCATGAATCCCGGCAGGGCATACAACCCGTTGCTGCTTTACGGCGGCACGGGCCTGGGCAAGACGCATCTCATGCACGCGGCAGGCAACATGCTGCTGCGGAACAACCCCGAGGCGAAGGTGCTTTACCTTCGCTCGGAACAGTTCGTCAGCGGCATGGTGAAGGCCCTGCAGCAGAAGAACATGGACGACTTCAAGCGTCGCTTCCGCTCCGTGGATGCGCTGCTGATCGACGACATCCAGTTCTTCGCCGGCAAGGACACGACGCAGGAGGAGTTCTTCCACACCTTCAATGCGCTGTTCGAGGCCAAGCAGCAGATCATCCTCACCTGCGACCGTTACCCGAAGGAACTGGACAAGCTCGAGCCGCGCCTGAAATCGCGCCTGGGCTGGGGTTTGTCGGTGGCGATCGAGCCGCCGGACTTCGAGACCCGCGCGGCCATCCTGCTTTCCAAGGCGGCCGACAAGGAGATGGAAGTCTCCGAAGACGTCGCGATGCTGCTTGCCCGGCGTATCCGCTCCAACGTGCGCGACCTGGAAGGCGCGCTCAATACGTTGGCCGCGCGAGCGAACTTTTATCGCCGTCCGATCACCACAGATTTCGCCGAAGAGACCCTGCGCGACCTGCTGAATACGCACGCGCAGGCCGTCACCGTGCCGAACATCCAGAAGACGGTGGCCGATTACTACCAGGTACGTCTTTCGGACCTGCTCTCCAAACGCCGTGTGCGCTCGCTGGCGCGCCCCCGACAGGTGGCCATGGCCCTGTCCAAGGAACTGACCGAGCACAGCCTGCCTGAGATCGGTGAGGCCTTTGGTGGCCGTGACCACACGACGGTGCTCCATGCCTGCCGGACGATCCGCGGTTTTACCGAGAAGGACGTGCGCATGAGGCAGGACTGGGAGCAGCTCATTCGCATATTGACGGGCTGAGAAGCTGTGGATAATAGGTGGATGGACGGAGGATGATTCTGGACCTCGGAGTTATCCACAAGACACCCACATGAAACCGGATAGTTTGGCTAGTCGATATTTTTAGCTAAGTTCATGAAATGATAAATTTTTTTGGACTTCTCAAGATATCCACCGGCCCTACAACCACTACATAAAATCTTTAAAAACATTTAAAAGCAGGAGTAGGGGACGCATGCAATTCAGCATCCAGAGGGAAGTACTGCTCAAACCCCTCCAGCAGGTTGTTGGCGTCGTTGAACGCCGTCAGACGTTACCCGTGCTGGCAAACCTCCTGGTCAGGGTCTCCGGCAACGAGGTTTCGTTTACCGGCACGGATCTCGAAGTCGAGATGATCGCCACCACTGCGGCCGACAAGGTCCAGGACGGCGAGATCACGATTCCGGCCCGCAAGCTGTTCGATATCGTCCGGGCTCTGCCGGACGGTGCGAACATCGACATCAAGTTGAATGGCGAACGCATCGCGCTGAACGCAGGCAAGAGCCGTTTCACGCTTGCCACGCTGCCCGCCAATGAATTCCCGACCATCGACGAGATCGAGCTGGTTGAGCGTGTGACGCTTCCGGAAGAAGTTCTGCGTGATCTGATGGATCGCACGTCCTTCGCCATGGCCAACCAGGACGTCCGTTACTACTTGAACGGCATGCTGCTGGATCTGCAGGAACACACGCTGCGCTGCGTCGCCACCGATGGCCACCGCCTGGCGCTCAAGGAAACGAAGCTGGAAAGCGCCGTATCCGCTCGTCGCCAGATCATCATTCCCCGCAAGGGCGTGAATGAACTTGTCGGCCTGTTTGAAGCCGGGGATGGCACCGTCCAGCTGGAATTCGGCCGTAACCACCTGCGTGTCCGTCGCGGTGGCGTGCAGTTCACTTCGAAGCTCATCGACGGTCGTTTCCCGGATTACGAAGCGGTGATTCCGCTTGGCGCCGACAAGCAGGCCACGATCGAACGCGATGTGCTGCGCAGTGCGCTTCAGCGTGCCGCCATTCTTTCGAACGAAAAGTATCGCGGCGTGAAGCTGGAATTGTCGGCCGGTCGCATCAAGATCGTTGCCCACAATCCTGAGCAGGAAGAAGCCCAGGAAGAAGTGGAAGCCGAGACCTCCGTGGAAGATCTGGCGGTCGGTTTCAATGTGAGCTACCTGCTGGACGCCCTGGGCGCCCTGCGTGGTGAAAAAGTTCGCCTGAACCTGCGCGATGCGCAGTCCAGCTGTCTCCTGCAGGAAGAGGGCAACGACGAGGCCCGCCACGTGGTGATGCCGCTTCGCCTCTGACGGGCGAACAAGGTAGAGTTCGGCCCACGACGCCGGGGATGTCTTCGACACCCCGGCGTTTTTCGTTACAGGCTGGGGATGTTCCGGGAATGAAGTTCGAAACGCTGAGGATCAATGGTCTGCGCTGCCTGGATGGCGTGTCGCTGACACCGGCGCCCGGTATCAACGTTTTTGTCGGTGCGAACGGGGCAGGGAAGACCAGCGTTCTTGAAGCCGCCTATCTGCTGTCCCACGGTCGCTCGTTTCGCGCGGGTTCCCGGGATGTCCTCCTGAAGCGCGGTGCATCATCGCTTTCAGTGTTTGCCGAGGTCTCTGCAAACGACGGCCGTACCCGTCGGCTGGGCCTGGGCCGTGAAAGTGGCCGGTGGCAGGCCAGGGTGGATGGGGATTCGGCCGCTTCACTCGGGGCACTTGTCCAGGAATGCGCCGTGGTGTGTTTTGAGCCCGGTTCGCACGATTTGATCGCGGGGGCTTCGGATGAACGTCGGCGATTCCTCGACTGGGGTTTGTTCCACGTGGAACATGGTTTTGTTTCACAGTGGCGCCGGTATCAACGTGCCCTGAAACAACGAAATGCCCTGCTTCGAAGCGGTCCGCCCATGGACCCCAGTCTCATAGATCCGTGGGAAAACGAACTATCCGGGGCAGGGGAATCCATTTCCGCCTTCCGGAAGGGCTATCTCGACCGGTTGCTTCCCCATATCCAGGGCTTCATGACCAAGGTTCTTCCCGAACTCGGCACCTTCAGCATCCGCTATAAATCGGGCTGGGACGAAACGACCGATCTGGCGACTACGCTTCTGGAACGGCGCCACAGGGACATGGGCCGCGGTCACACCACCGCCGGACCTCACCGGGCAGATTTTTCGGTCGCCTTCGAGCACGCGCCCTTGCGAGAGCACCTGTCCCGTGGGCAAGAAAAACTCTGTGCCCTGGCCTGCCTCCTCGGACAAGCGTCGCTTCACGCTGAAATCCGTGGAGAATGGCCCGTCGTCTGCCTGGATGACCTTGCATCCGAGCTCGATCGTACCCATCAAGAGTGGGTTGTGGCCCAACTTCTCGGGCGGGATGTCCAGGTCCTCATCACGGGAACCGAGATCCCCGTAGCCCTCGTCGACCAACCGGCCACTGTGTTCCACGTGGAACAGGGTGCCGTGACGGCTTTGCTATAATCGACCGACTGTCCCGAAGCTTCTCGCGCCGCAGCGGGGCAGCTCTCTGGCGCCATCACCAGGCATCGCATGAACGAACCTATCGATCCGACGAATTCGAACGCCTACGACTCTGGCAGCATCAAGGTCCTCAAGGGCCTGGAAGCCGTTCGTAAGCGCCCCGGCATGTACATCGGCGATACCGACGACGGTACCGGCCTCCATCACATGGTTTTCGAGGTGGTGGATAACGCCATCGACGAAGCCCTGGCCGGCTACTGCGATTACGTCACGGTCACCATCCACCAGGACGGCTCGGCCAGCGTCTCGGACAATGGCCGCGGTATTCCCGTGGACATTCATCCGGAAGAAGGTCGTTCGACCGCCGAAGTGGTCATGACGGTGCTCCACGCGGGCGGCAAGTTCGACGCCAATTCCTACAAGGTGTCCGGCGGCCTGCACGGCGTGGGCGTCTCGGTGGTGAATGCCCTCAGCGAAAAGCTCTGGCTCACCATCTGGCGTGACGGCAAAGAGCACAACCAGGAATACGCCCATGGCGAGCCGGTGGCCCCCATCTCGGCCACGGGCGACAGCCCCAAGCGCGGCACGATGGTGCGTTTCCTGCCCAGCAAGCTCACCTTCACCAACAACAACGAATTCCACTACGACATCCTGGCCAAGCGCCTGCGCGAGCTGGCTTTCCTGAATTCGGGTGTCACCATCGAGCTGGTGGACGAGCGCAACGACCGCAAGGACATCTTCGCCTACGAAGGTGGCATCAAGTCGTTCGTGCAGCACCTGGCTCACCTGAAGACCGCGCTGCATCCCACGGTCATCAGCTTCAGCTCGTTCTCCGAGGGCATCACGGTCGAAGTCGCCATGCAGTGGACCGACGCCTACCAGGAAACGATGTTCTGCTTCACGAACAACATTCCCCAGCGTGACGGCGGCACCCACCTCACGGGCTTCCGTGCGGCGCTCACCCGTACCTTGCAGAGCTACATCGAGAAGGAAGCCCTGGCCAAGAACGCCAAGGTAGGCCTGTCGGGCGACGACATGCGCGAAGGCCTCATCGCCGTGCTGTCGGTGAAGGTGCCAGACCCGAAATTCTCCTCGCAGACCAAGGACAAGCTGGTTTCGAGCGAAGTGAAGACGGCCGTGGAGCAGGTCGTCAACGACAAGCTCGCCGAGTTCCTCCTCGAAAACCCGGGCGAGAGCAAGGCCATCGCCTCCAAGGCGATCGATGCCGCTCGCGCCCGCGAGGCTGCCCGCAAGGCCCGTGAGATGACCCGCCGCAAGGGCGCGCTGGACATCGCCGGCCTGCCGGGCAAGCTCGCCGACTGCCAGGAGAAGGACCCGGCGCTGTCCGAACTGTTCCTGGTCGAGGGTGACTCCGCAGGCGGTTCCGCGAAGCAGGGCCGCAATCGCCGTACCCAGGCGGTGCTGCCCTTGAAGGGCAAGATCCTCAACGTCGAGAAGGCCCGCTTCGACAAGATGATTTCCTCCGCCGAAGTCGGCACGCTGATCACCGCGCTTGGCACGGGCATCGGCAAGGAGGAATACAACCCCGACAAGCTGCGCTACCACCGCATCATCATCATGACCGACGCGGACGTGGACGGCTCCCACATCCGTACGCTGCTGCTTACCTTCTTCTACCGCCAGATGCCCGAGCTGATCGAGCGCGGCCATGTCTACATCGGCCTGCCGCCGCTGTACAAGGTGAAGCAGGGCAAGCAGGAGATGTACATCAAGGATGACGCCGTCCTCAACGAGTACCTGATTGCCAGCGCGGTCGACAATGCGTCGCTGATGCCGGAAGAGGGCGCTCCGGGCATTGATGGCGTCACGCTTGAAAAGCTCCTGCGCGACTTCCAGACGGCCCTCGACCAGATCGAACGCCTCAATCACCGCTTCGATCCGGCAGCGCTGAACGCCATGATCGAACATGCACCGCTCCAGGAGGCCTTCTGGTCCGATGAAGCACGCATGCAGGCGTGGCTGGATGGCGTGGCGACGCGCCTGCGTGCCAGCGGCCTGGGTAAGCCCACCTACAAGCTGCGCTTCCGTTCGGCGCTGAACGAGCAGGGTGCAGCGGTGGAAATCGAGCGCATGCAGCATGGCCTCAGCCACAGCTGGATCGTGCCGCAGGCCTTCTTCAACGGCCTTGAATACCGTGCCATCCATGCCATGGCCGAGCAGCTGGCCGAACTTCGCCTGCAGCCGGGCGCCGTGGTTCGGCGCGGTAATGCGTCGCGAGGCGTCACGAGCTTTGCCGAGGTGCGCAGCTGGTTGCTCGACGAAGCCAAGAAGGGCCGCACCATCCAGCGCTTCAAGGGTCTGGGCGAAATGAATCCGGAGCAGCTGTGGGAGACCACGGTGAATCCGGAAACCCGCCGCATGCTCCAGGTGGGCGTCGAGGATGCCGTGGCCGCCGACCAGATGTTCTCGATGTTGATGGGCGAGGCCGTGGAGCCGCGTCGCGACTTCATCGAGTCCAATGCACTCAAGGTCGCCAACCTCGACGTGTAACACCGGCGACATCACGATGAAAACGAAGGCCCGATTGTCCCGGACAATCGGGCCTTCGCGTTTTCTGCGGTGTGTTCCGGAAGGGGGATGAAAACGGTGTTTTCAAGAGCCAAAAGACGCGATTCCGGACCCCTCACAACATTCTTCTAACAAGTCATTGTTTTGACAGTAAATTTTTGTGGCGCTGCGACTTGTTCTTAGGAATCGAATCGGGTTAACCTCTGTAGTCCCCCGGAGCACTACACCGTGCGACGAGTCCTTCAACAGAGGCCAGTCAATGAAACAGGGTTCCTTCAGCAAGATGGCGCTCGCTACCGCGATCGCACTTTCTCTTGTCAGCGGCGCAGTGGTTGCACGCGATACGCCGGCCAAGGACAAGAAAGAGGCGCTGTACCCGAACGCCACTCGCACGGAGCCCAAGCTCGACCTCAAGAGCGAGAAGGACCAGAAGGCCATCAATGAAGGCCTCGACGCCGCCAACAACGGCGACAAGGACAAGGCCACCCAGATCCTCACGCCGCTGGCCGACGGTTCGGGCACGAGCAGCAAGTACGCCCAGGCGCTCGCCCTCCAGGGCCTGGCCAACATGAAATACAACGATGGCGACATCAAGGGCGCCATCACCACGCTGAAGCAGGCGCTCGATATCGGCGTCATGCCGAACGACACCTACTTCCAGCTGAAGTACATGTACACCCAGTTCCTCGTGGCCGACGAGCAGTACGCACCGGCCCTGCAGTCGCTGCAGGAGTGGCGCAACGAGGGCAAGAAGGAAACCGCCGATTCCTACGGCCTCGAGGGCAACATCGATTACCGCCTCGAGAAGTACCAGGACGCCATCAACGCCATCACCAAGGCGAAGGCCATGCCGGACGCCAAGCCGCAGGCCTCGTGGGACCAGATCCTGATGGCCAGCTACTCGGAAACCGGCCAGGGTGACAAGGCCGCCGCCATGGCCTCCGACGAGCTCGCGAAGAACCCGAACGACTCCACCGCGCTGAACAACGCCGCCTCGGCGCTGATCCAGGCGCAGAAGTATCCGGACGCGATCGCGCTCTACCAGAAGGCGCAGGCCGCCGGCGCCATCAAGGACGAAAAGCAGTACATCAACTTCGCCAAGATCTACCTGATCGACGGCCAGGAAAACCAGGATCGCCAGAAGACCAATGCAGGCAAGGCCGTGGCCGTGCTGAACGAAGGCTTCTCCAAGGGCGTTATTCAGAAGACCGCCGACAACTACAACCTGCTCGGTGACGCCGCTGTCACCGGTGACGACATGAAGGGCGCCCTGGCTGCTTACCAGCAGGCCGCCGCGGTCGCCACCAATGGCGAGCCGGCCCTCAAGGCCGCGCGCGTCCAGCTGCAGGAAAACCAGTACGCCGCCGCCCAGAAATCCGCGACGGACGCCATCAGCAAGGGTGTGCAGCATAAGGGCCAGGCCTATATGGTGCGCGCGGAAGCCAAGCGTGGTCAGAAAGACAAGCAGGGTGCTATCGCGGACATGAAGCTCGCGGCTCAGGACCCTGAAACTGCTGCCAAGGCTAACGCCTGGTTGAAAACTGCAAAGTAATCGGCAGGCATTTGTAAAGTGCCTGAAGGAGATCACATGGCAAGCCATAAATCTTCCCTTCAGGTGCTATACAAACGCCATATGCTGGTGTAACTTGCATATCTTTCCGCTTGCAGAAACCTGCGTTTTCGGCAATGTCAATCGCCGAACGCCGGAAGTGCAGTGCGGGTCTCACTTCCGCTTGATTAGCTCTTGATAGTGTGACTGATGGCCTCAAGTAACGAATCAACCGGCCAAGCGCCGTTCAGTTGGGGGCGCACCAGTGCGTTGGCAGTAGCCATCGCGCTGCACTCGTTCGCTTTCCTTGTGCTGGTCGCGCCCATGGCGCCGCCCAAGACGCAGGAAAAGCAGAAGGAGAAGGTGGTGCAGGTCGACTTTATCGAACCGCCGCCGCCCCCGCCGCCTCCCCCGCCGCCGCCGCCGGAGCCGCCGAAGCAGCCGCCGCCGAAGATCATTCAGCAGGTGAAGCCGCCGCCGACACCGCCGCCGCCGGCTCCGCCGCCGCCGGCAGTGGAAGAAGCGAGCACGAATGCCGTTCCGGCCCCGCCGCCGGCGCCTCCCGCGCCGCCTGCACCGCCGGCGGATATCGCGCCGAGCGAGAATCTGTCGTACCGTCAGCGCAACCCGCCAAAGTATCCGCCGCAGGCGGTACGTCAGCGGCATGAGGGTACGGTGGTACTTCTGGTCCTCGTGGGTGTCGACGGTGCGCCGAAGGACATCCAGGTCGACCAGTCGAGCGGTTTCCGCGAACTGGACAAGGCAGCGCAGGATGCGGCCAGGAACTGGCGATTCAACCCGGGCAAGCGAGGCGGTCAGGCCGTCGAAGGCTATGCACGTGTCCCCGTTACGTTCAACCTAAACCAGCTGTAAGTAGTCCTCACACTTACTTACATCTTTTAAGTTCACGCTTGACTTCCCAAGGGTAGCGTTATGTTGCAAGACACCTCCGCACAGCCTGCAAATCCAGGTCAGAACTCCAATGCCGACGCCCTCAAGCAGATGGGCTTCGACCACCTCATCCACAACTTCGACCCCCTGGGCTGGATTGTGTTCGTGGTGCTGGTCGTGATGTCGGTACTCTCGTGGTACTTCATCGTCGCCAACTTCATCCGTAACAGCCTGGTGCGCGCTCGCGCCGACAAGGTCATCCAGGGCTTCTGGAGCACCTCGTCCACCCAGGAAGCCATCCGCGTGCTCGAAGAGCAGCCGAAGGGCGAACCGTTCTCGAAGATCGCGCTCGACGCCGCTTCGGCCGTCGCTCACCACCAGCAGGCTGCTGGCGGTCGCCTCGCCGAAACCCTGTCGCGCTCGGAATTCATCGATCGCGCCCTGCGCCAGGCCGTGGCTCGCGAGAGCCTGCGTCTTGAAGGCGGCCTGACCCTGCTCGCCACGGTCGGTTCGTCGGCTCCGTTCATCGGTCTTCTCGGTACCGTGTGGGGCATCTACCACGCGCTGATCGGTATCGCCGCGTCCGGTTCGGCTTCCATGGACAAGGTCGCCGGCCCCGTCGGTGAGGCGCTGATCATGACCGCGTTCGGTCTGTTCACCGCTATCCCGGCCGTGCTTGCGTATAACTTCTTCATGCGCTCGAACCGCCTGACCTACGCCCAGTTCGACGAATTCGCGCACGACCTGCACGACTTCTTCGCCACGGGCGCCCGTGTCGAAGGCACGAAGTAATTAGCTAGAGGAATTGACCCATGGCTATGAGCAGCGGGGGCAACTCCGGTGGGCCGATGTCAGAAATCAACGTCACGCCGCTCGTCGACGTGATGCTGGTTCTGCTGATCATCTTCATGATCACGGCACCACTGATGTCCCATAAGGTCCAGATCGATCTGCCGAAGGCTAATCCGAACGTTAAGGATGACACCCCGGTGGAGCCGATGGATCTCGCGGTCAAGCCGGACGGCACGTACTTCCTCAATGACGGTGAAGTCACCGAGGCAGAGCTGAAGGCCCAGTTTGCGGTTGCGGCGGCGAAGTCGCCGCAGCCGGAACTCCAGATCCGTGCCGACCGCACCACCGAATACAAGGTGGTGAAGAAGATCCTTGGCGACGCCAAGGACGCCGGCATGGTCCACGTCGGCTTCATGTCGACTGGCAAGGAGTAAGCGAACATGGCATTCAGCTCAGGCAACTCCGGTGGCCCGATGGCCGATATCAACGTCACGCCGCTCGTCGACGTGATGCTGGTTCTGCTGATCATCTTCATGATCACGGCGCCGATGCTGTCGCATAAGATCAAGATCGATCTGCCGCAGCCGAACCCGAACATCGTCAACCCCGAGAATCCGCCGGATCCCGTCCATTTGCAGATTCGCCAGGATGGTTCGCTCTACTGGAACGATACGCCGGTCGACGAGCTGGGCCTCAAAGCTCAGATCGCGGTGATTGCCCAGCAGTCCAACCAGCCCGAACTGCAGATCGACGCCGATGACGCGGTCCAGTACGAGGTCGTGGCACGCGTGCTTTCCGACGCCAAGGGCCAGGGCCTGACCAAGATCGGCTTCGTTAACTCGAACTGATCGGTCGCTCGTCCGTAAGACCTAAAAACCCCGCCTTCTGGGCGGGGTTTTTTTATGTTCGCGGGAAGAATGCGCGTATCGCTTCGGGACGGTCGCGCGCGAGGCGCGCTCCTACAAGAGGATGCGTGTACCGCCTGGGGACGGTCGCGCGCGGGGCGCGCTCCTACAAGAGGATGCGTGTACCGCCTGGGGACGGTCGCGCGCGAGGCGCGCTCCTACAAGAGGATGTGTGTATCGCTTGGGGATGGTCGCGCGCAGGGCGGCTTGTGTAGGAGCGCGCCTTGCGCGCGACCGATCAGGCGACACGCCACACCGCACAAAACCTCAGGACAAAATCCGCAAATACGACTTCACGGTAGGCGTCAGCCCCTGATACAGCGCCTCGCTGATCAACGCATGCCCGATCGACACTTCAGCCAGCCCGGGAATGGCCGACTTGAACGTGCCGAGGTTGTCCTGGCTGAGATCATGCCCGGCATTCACAGCCAGACCCGCCTGTTGTGCACGCTGCGCCGTATTGGCGAAGGAAGCGATTTCCTTGCGCGCATCGCCATCGGCGAATGCCTTGGCATAAGGCCCGGTATACAGCTCGACGCGCTGGATGCCGATTTTCACGGCCTCTTCGAAACCCTCGGCTCCCGCATCGACGAACACACTCACGCGGCAACCGATCTCACGAAACGTGGCGACCACGGGCTTCAGGATCTCGATGTCCTTCGTCAGGTCGAAACCATGATCGGACGTGATCTGTCCGTCGCCATCGGGCACCAGCGTGACCTGCGTCGGCTTCACCTCGCGGCACAGTTCGACAAGACCCGGATAAGCGCCGCGCGCAGCAGCGAAAGGATTGCCCTCGATGTTGTATTCAACACGCCCGCGCAACAAGCCGGCCAGCGTGCGCACATCCGCCGGCGTGACATGGCGCATGTCCGGGCGTGGATGCACGGTAAGCCCCCCGCAGCCTGCATCGATGCAGGTATTCGCAGCAGTAGCGATATCCGGTTCGCTGCCGCCACGCGAATTGCGAAGGACGGCGATCTTGTTGAGGTTGACACTGAGAAGGGTCATCGACGGTCCTGAACAAAAAAAACGCACGTCGCCAACGCGACGTGCGTAATGACTGTCTTCCCAGCATAACGCGCAACATCCATGTGGCGCACTCACGGCTCCACACACACGCAAGATCAGACACATCTCACGGCGAAAAGGTTCAAAGCGGATATGTGAAGACGCGAATCCGGCGTTCAGGACCGCGCCAGGCCAATGCAGCCACCAGGCCCTCGCCAAGCGCCAGCGGCCGGACCTGCCAGGCAGCGGCAGGTGCCACCTCGCCGTCGAAGGCCTCCGGACGAAGGCCGCCGCCATCGATGCGGAAGGCGACGCGGTGCAATCCATAGGAGAGGCCACCCCCTTGTGCTTTCAATACGGCCTCCTTGGCCGTCCACAGGTCCAGGAAAGCAGCCAGTAGCGCATCTGCTGGGAGTTGTTCCAGGTAGGCCGTCTCATCGGCAGCGAAGAACCGACGCGCCAGCTCCAGTGCACGTGGCCGCGGGCGCATACGCTCGACATCGATGCCCAGCTCGAATCCTTCGGTACCCCGGCCTATCGCGAACAACGCCGTATCCCGGCTGTGCGACCAGCTGAATCCCCATTGGCTCCACGGGGCGGGCCAGAGAGGCTTGCCGTGCTCGCCCCGGACGACCGCGGGCGCCCCGTCGCCGGCATAGGCCGTAAGCAATGACAGGAACGGTGGCTCGGTGGTGCCGGACCATGGCATGCGCCAGACGTGGATTTCATCGGACGCGAGGGAAGGAACATCGGGATGCATGCCGGGATGCTAGCGCAGAAGATCTGTCGAGGCGCCCATCATCGGGATCGAAGCCCTAGAATGGCGAGGGGCTCCACGGGGAAAGGATCGAAGTGATCGCAGGCTGGCTGCTGCTGCTGGTATCGCTGCTCTATGTCGGCATGCTTTTCGCGGTTGCCTACGTGGGCGACCGCCGTCCGCTCTATCCGCGCCAGCCGCGCCTGCGGCCCATCGTGTACAGCCTGGCCTTGGCCGTCTATTGCTCGTCGTGGACCTTCTACGGCGCCGTCGGTACCGCGGCACGCTCTGGCCTCTCCTATCTGCCCATCTATCTCGGCCCCTTGCTGCTCTTCGTGCTCGGTTTCGGCCTGTTCGAGCGGCTGGTGCTGGTAGCGCGCGAACGCAACATCACCTCCATCGCCGACTTCATCGCCGCGCGCTTCGGAAAGTCGCATGGGCTGGCAGCGCTGGTGGCCATCATTGCCGTCATTGCGATCATTCCCTACATCGCCTTGCAGTTCAAAGCAGTGACGATGTCCTTCAACGTGCTAGGCGCAGGTGATTCGACGGGCGACACCGCGCTGTGGTGCGCCGCACTGCTTGCCGTGTTTGCGATCCTGTTCGGTACCCGCAGCATCGACGCCACCGAACACCATCACGGCATGATGCTGGCCGTGGCGCTGGAATCGCTGGTGAAGCTGCTGGCCTTCGTCGCCATCGGCGTGTACGCATGGATGCACGGCCCGGGTCTCACGGAAACCTTGCGCGCCCCCGTGCTGCAACTGGAAAAAAACAGCCTGCCCGCCGGCTTCCTCGCGCAGGCGCTACTGGCGTTCTGCGCCATGTTCTGCCTGCCGCGCCAGTTCCAGATCGGCGTCGTGGAGTGTGCGGACCCGCGCGACCTGCGTCGTGCGCGGTGGATGTTTCCCCTGTACATGGTGGTGATTTCACTGGGCGTGCTGCCCATCGTGAGTGCGGGGCTGCGACTGCCGCTGGTCACGCAGGGCCATGTGGATGCCTGGGTGCTGAACTTGCCAATTGCGCTGGGCAACAAGGGCATCGCCCTTCTCGCCTTCGTCGGCGGCTTCTCCGCCGCCACAGGCATGGTGATCGTGGCGGCCGTGGCGCTGGCGACGATGATCAGCAACGATCTCGTCATGCCGATGTTGCTGCGTATCGAGCGGCTGGGCCTGGAACGGCGCGGTGACCTGTCCGGCGTGGTGCTGGCCGTTCGCCGCATTGCCATCGTCGGCCTCGCGGCGATGGCCTATGTGTACTACCGCATCATTGCCGGAGCGGAGAACCTCGCCGCCACCGGGCTGCTGTCCTTCGCCGCCGTCGCCCAGTTCGCACCCGCCATCGTTTCCGCGCTGTACTGGCGCGGCGCCAGCCGGGTCGGTGTCTATATCGGGCTGCTGGCGGGCTTCGCCATGTGGGCCTATACGCTGCTGCTTCCCGCCATGACCCGTACGGGCTGGATAGCCTCACCCTGGCTGGACGACGGCCCCTTCGGCATCGGCTGGCTGAAACCGACCGAACTGTTCCATCTGAGTGGTTGGGAACCAGTCACCCACGGCACGTTCTGGTCGTTGCTGACCAATGTGGCATGCCTGGTCTTTATCTCCCTGCGCTTCCGTCCGAGCGTGGCGGAACGTCTGCATGCCGCACTGTTCGTGGACCCCTTCGTACGTGGCGCCAGCGGTGCCGGCGACTGGCGGGGGCGCGTGACGGTGCGTGACTTGGGCACGATCGCCGGCCGCATCGTCGGCGAGCGCGCGACGGCACGTGCCTTCAGCGACTATGGGCAGCGCCACGGCGCCACGCTGGCCCCCGGCGATGCCGCGGATCGTTCGCTGATCCAGTTCACCGAACGCCTGCTGGCCAGCGCCGTGGGCGCGGCCAGTGCGCGGCGCATCCTGATGGGCGCACTCTCCGGTACGGGGCTCGACATCGCCGAAGCGATGGCCCTCATGGACGAAGCATCCCAGGAGCTGCGCTTCAATCGCGAGCTGCTGTCCACCACGCTTGAGAACGTGTCACAGGGCATCAGCGTGGTGGATGGCGAGATGCGCCTGGTCGCCTGGAACCGGCGCTATCTCGAGCTGTTCGATTATCCCGACGGCATGGTCTATGTCGGTCTGCCGGTAGCCGACCTCATCCGCTGGAATGCAGAGCACGGAGAGTGCGGCCCCGGTGAAGTCGACGAGCACGTCGCCAAGCGCATCCGTTATATGCGTGCCGGCTCCCTGCATGTGTTCCAGCGTGTGCGGCCGGATGGCACGGTGATCGAGATGCGCGGTCGCGCGCTGCCCGGTGGCGGCTTCGTCACCACCTTTACCGACGTCACGGCCTATAAGGCCGTGGAACAGGCGCTTATCGATGCCAACGAGACGCTGGAACAACGCGTCGACGATCGCACGGCAGAACTGAGCGAAGCGCTCAATGCCACGGCCATTGCGCGGCGCGAAGCGGAATCGGCCAACGCGTCCAAGACGCGCTTTCTCGCGGCGGCGAGCCATGACCTGTTGCAACCACTGAATGCCGCGCGCCTGTTCACGTCGGCGCTTCGACATCATCCGAACCTGGATGGCGAAGCCACGCAGCTGGCCGAGCGCATCGATGCTTCGTTCCGCGCAGCCGAAGACCTGCTGGATGCATTGCTGGATGTATCGAGGCTGGATGCGGGTAGCTATCGTCCGGAAGTGGCGCCGTTCGCGCTGGCGGATATGTTCGATTCGCTGAAGCAGCAGTTCGCCCTGGTGGCGGAACAGCGGGGACTATCCTTGCGCGTCGTGCCAACGGCGATGGCGGTTCGCTCCGATCCGCAATTGCTGCGCCGTATCGTCGCCAACTTTGTGTCCAACGCTTTGCGTTATACCCGCGTCGGCGGTGTCGTGGTGGGTGTGCGCCGTGTAGGCGACGACGTGCGGGTGGAAGTCTGGGACAGCGGCCCGGGCATCGCTGAAGAACAGCGCGCACGCATCTTCGGGGAATTCCAGCGCCTGGAGCGTCCGTCGCCCTGGGGCGAGAAAGGCCTGGGGCTGGGGCTCTCCATCTGCGATCGCCTCGCCGGCATCCTGGGACACCCGCTGGATCTACGCTCGCGCCCGGGTCACGGCAGCTGCTTTGCCATCACCGTGCCCCGGGCAAACGCCGTGGCACGCAAACGCAAGGCATCCGTGGCACGACCGGGCGGCGAGCAGCTGCCGTTGACGGTGCTGTGCCTCGACAACGACGAGACCATTCTCGAAGGCATGCAGGCGTTGCTGGGGCGCTGGGGCGTGGATTGCCGCACGGCCATCGATGTCGAACAGGCCGAGGCCATCCTGCGGCAGACACGCGTGGACCTTATCCTGGCCGACTATCACCTTGCCGAGGGAAGCAACGGCCTGGATGCGCTGGCGCATCTCGCCTCCCGGGTGGGCACATTGCCGCCGGCAGCGATGATCACGGCCGATGGCAGCACGGAACTGAAACAGCGCGCGAGAGAGCTGGGTTATCCGTTGCTGCACAAGCCAGTGAAGCCGGCGGCATTACGCGCGCTGCTGGTCGCGCTGGCCAAACGCACCATGTAGGAGCGCGCCTTGCGCGCGACCGGTACAGGGCCGTGCATGGTTCGCCTCGTACCGGTCGCGCGCAAGGCGCGCTCCTACAGGGAGTCCAGAAACTCCGGCAGGGGTGTTTTTTCTACGTCGAGGTGGCTGGCGGCCAGGGCGACCTGGGTGCGATTGGAGACGCCAAGCTTGCGCATGATCGCGGTCATGTGGGCCTTGACCGTGGCTTCCGATACGCCCAGGTCGTAGGCAATCTGCTTGTTGAGCAGACCTTCGGCAATCATGTTCAGCACGCGGAACTGCTGTGGCGTGAGCGACGCGACACGTGCAGCCATGTCCGCTTCGTCGGGCTTCAGTTCCGCCTGCCCGATCACCAGCTGCGGCGGCAGCCAGACGTCGCCGTCGAGCACGCTGCGTACGGCCTCCACGATGGTGTCCACGGCCGCCGACTTCGGAATATAAGCCGAGGCACCATGCGCGATCGCACGTCGTGCGATCTGCGCTTCCTCATGTCCGGATACCACGATGGTCGGCAGCCCGGGATACTGGCCACGGATATGCGCCAGCGCAGAAAAGCCTCGCGCGCCGGGCATATGCAGATCCATCAGCAGCAGATCGGCCTCCGGCAGCGATTCGATGAGGGCGAACAGCGCGGGCACGCTGTCCGCCGCATGCACGGTCGCATCCGGCACGGCCGCGACCACCGCACGCTGGAGCGCGTCACGGAACAGCGGGTGGTCGTCGGCGATGAGAACCTGCACGGGTGGCCCCATTACTTCACGAGCCGTTCCTCGACGAGGCTGCGCACCACGCCGGGATCGGCAAGCGTCGAGATGTCGCCCAGCTGGTCCGGCTGGTTTTCCGCGATCTTGCGCAGGATGCGGCGCATGATCTTGCCCGAGCGGGTCTTCGGCAGGCCCGGCGCCCATTGCAGGTGATCCGGCGCCGCGATGGGGCCGATCTCCTTGCGTACGCCGGCAATCAGCTCCTTCTTGAGCTCATCGCTGCCCGACTCGCCGGCATTGAGGGTGACATAGGCATAGATGCCCTGGCCCTTGATGTCGTGCGGGCAACCGACCACGGCAGCCTCGGCCACCTTGGGATGGGCCACGAGTGCGCTTTCCACTTCGGCCGTGCCGATGCGGTGGCCGGAGACGTTGATCACGTCATCGACGCGGCCGGTGATCCAGTAGTAACCATCGGCATCGCGGCGCGCACCGTCACCGGTGAAGTAGTTGCCCGGATAGGTCTTGAAATAGGTATCGATGAAGCGCTGGTGGTCGCCGTAGACCGTGCGCATCTGGCCCGGCCAGGAATCGGTGATGACCAGGTTGCCGCTGCACTCGCCATCCTGCGGCTTGCCGTCGGCATCGACGATGGCCGGCTTGATGCCGAAGAACGGCAGCGTGGCCGAACCCGGCTTCAGTTCCGTGGCGCCGGGCAGCGGCGTGATGAGGAAGCCGCCCGTTTCCGTCTGCCACCAGGTATCCACGATGGGGCAGCGCTCGTCGCCCACCACGCGGTGGTACCAGCTCCAGGCTTCCGGATTGATCGGCTCGCCTACCGTGCCGAGGATGCGAAGGCTCTTGCGCGAGGTCTTCTTCACCGGCGCGTCGCCTTCGCGCATCAGCGCGCGGATGGCGGTGGGCGCGGTGTAGAACAGCGTCACCTGGTGCTTGTCCACCACCTGCCAGAAGCGGCTGAAATCCGGATAGTTCGGCACGCCGTCGAACATCACCACGGTGGCGCCGTTGGCCAGCGGACCATACACCACGTAGCTGTGGCCGGTGATCCAGCCCACATCGGCCGTACACCAGTAAACGTCGTCCTCGCGCAGGTCGAAGGTGAGTTCATGCGTGAGGCTGGTGTACACGAGGTAGCCGCCACTGGTGTGCAGCACGCCCTTGGGTAGTCCCGTGGAGCCGGAGGTGTACAGCGTGAACAGCGGGTCTTCCGCGTTCATCGGTTCGGCCGGGCAGTCGGCGGACTGCCCTTCCATCAGCGTGTGGTACCAGCGGTCGCGTGGCGACTGCATCTGGATAGCGCCACCCGTGCGGCGTACGACGATCACCGTTTCCACGCTGTTGGTGTTCGGTCGGGTAAGCGATTCGTCGACATTGGCCTTCAGCGGGATCTTCTTGCCGCCGCGGCAGCCTTCGTCGGCCGTGATGATGAGCTTGGCCTTCGAGTCGGCGATGCGACTGGCCAGCGAATCGGGCGAGAAACCGCCGAACACCACCGAATGGATGGCGCCGATGCGCGCGCAGGCCAGCATCGCCACGGCCGCCTCGGGCACCATGGGCAGATAGATCACCACGCGGTCGCCCTTGACCACGCCGAGGTTCTTCAGCGTGTTGGCGAACTTGCATACCTCGCCGTGCAGCTCGCGATAGGTGAGGCGGCGGGTCTCATCGGGATCGTCGCCTTCGAAGATGATGGCGGTCTTGTCGCCGCGCGTCTCCAGGTGGCGATCGAGGCAATTGGCGGCCACGTTGAGCTGGCCGTCCTCGTACCAGCGGATATGCAGGTTGGCCGGGTCGTAGGAGACGTTCTTGATCTTCGTCGGCGGCACGATCCAGTCGATCCGCTCGCTCATGGTCTTCCAGAAACCGTCGGGGTTCTGGACCGACTCGGCGTACATGCGCTCGTAGTCGTCCTTGCGGACACGCGCCTTCTCGGCGAAAGCGGGGTCGACCGGGTACTTCTCGGACATGCGGGCTCCTGCGTGACGGGGTTTCGGCCGTGCCGAACGGTTGCGTGGGGCTTGGATCGTCGAGTTTACCCTTGCCGTGCGACGTAAGAGCGCACCCCCCGTTCGACTTTGGTCGAGTTTCGACCTTTGGCCAATGGAAGGCTTGCACGGGCCTGCCACATGCTCGGGCCGCCAATGGTTGGGGAGACCATGATGAAACCGATCCGTAATGGAGGCCGCAACGCGGTCGCCTTAAGTATCGCCTGCGCCCTGATGCTGCCGCTGGCAGCCCTGCCCGGACGAGCTCACGCCCAGTCCACCGCGAAGAAAGCCGCCAGTCACGAAGCCGAACTGGAAGCCCGGGTAAACCAGCTCGAACAGCAGCTGGCCGAGCTGAAGGCCATGATCCAGGAGCAGAAAGCCGCCACGAACCAGGCCGCAGCCACGGCCCAGGCTGCACAGACCCAGGCACAGCAAACCGACGAAAAGGTGACCAAGGTCGAGAAGACCGTGGCCTCGGTGCCCGCCAAGCCCGTGCTGAGCACCACGCCTGGCCTGTCGGTGGCCTTGCACGGCTTCATCAACGCCAGCGCCTTCTCGCAGAGCAAGGGCTACACCTTCGGCAACGGTGCCAATGCCGAGTATCCGATCCCCGGCCAGGGCGGCCGGGTGAATGATTCGCTCAGTGGCGTCGATGTCCGCAATACCCGCTTCTGGCTCGATTTCAGCGGCGCGAAATTCAATGAACACTGGACCGGCGGCGGCCGCCTGGAGATGGATTTCTTCGGTGGCTATAACGGCACCGGTGCCTACAGCCAGCAGCAGCCGATTGCCCGCCTGCGCGGTGCCTATATGGACCTCACCAATGTCGAGAGCGGCACCACGTTCCGCATCGGCCAGATGTGGGACCTGATGTTCCCCCTGGAATACATCCCACAGTCGCTCTCGCACATCGCCTTTCCGCTGGGCTATGGCACGGGCGTGATCGGCTGGCGCTACCCCGGCATCATCTGGATGCAGGAGCTCAACCATCACTCCGACGGCGTGAAGTGGCGCTTCGACCTGGCCGCCTTCGAGGGCAGCTGGAATGGCCCGGGTCTCACCACCAACTACCTCACGGCCGGCAACGCAGGCTTCAAGCCACAGGTGGAGGCACGCCTGACCGCCAAGGGCGACAAGTGGCAGGCCTTCGCGGCCGCGCACTGGTCGAAGCTGGACCTGCACGGCGTGGATAGCGGGACCGCTACGCCGATCAAGAGCGACATCACCAGTTCCGCCGTGGAAATCGGGGGCATGTGGATGCCCGGCGACTTCATCTTCCGCAGTGCGGTGTACACGGGCAACGCCATCGGCCAGATCTTCGGCGGCCTGTCGCAGTTCGGCGACATCAAGGACAAGGGCGGCTATGTCCAGGCCGGCTACAAGTTCACGCCGAACTGGACCCTCTACGGCTTCATCTCGGCCAGCAAGCCCGACCGGGACGACGTGCTGCGCTGGCGCGCACCGAATACGGCCGGCCTGCTGAAAAACCGCCAGCAGGCGCTCAGCCTGCAATACACCGCCGGTGCCTATGACTTCAGCGTGGAGTGGATCCACTCCAACCTGGATTCCACCACTACCAACGGCCTCGGCCGGCAGAAGACCTCCGCCAACGAGTTCACGCTCAACGGCAATTACCGGTTCTGAGGGAGATAACGCATGGCAACGACAGCATCCGGCCTGCGTGCCGACGGCAGCATCGGCACGAGCCACAGGCGCGTGGTCTTCGCCTCCAGCCTGGGCACCGTGTTTGAGTGGTACGACTTCTATCTCTACGGCTCGCTCGCCGCGATCATTGGCAAGCAGTTCTTCACCGGCCTCAACGAGACGAGCCAGTTCATCTTCGCCCTCCTCGCCTTCGCGGCGGGCTTCGCCGTGCGTCCGTTCGGTGCCATCGTGTTTGGTCGCGTCGGCGACCTGATCGGGCGCAAGTACACCTTCCTGGTGACCATCATCATCATGGGCACGTCTACCTTCCTGGTGGGCGTGCTGCCCGGCTATTCCACGATGGGCATGGCGGCACCGGTGTTGCTCATCCTGCTGCGCTTGTTGCAAGGGCTGGCGCTGGGCGGTGAATACGGTGGTGCCGCCACCTATGTGGCCGAGCACGCGCCGCAGGGCAAGCGTGGCCTGTACACCAGTTTCATCCAGATCACGGCCACTTTCGGCCTGTTCCTGTCGCTGCTGGTGATCCTGGGTACGCGTCTGGGCCTGGGCGGCGAGACCTTCGAAGCCTGGGGCTGGCGCATTCCGTTCCTGGTCTCGTCGATCCTCGTGGGCGTGTCGGTATATATCCGCATGCAGCTGCACGAATCGCCCGTGTTCCAGCAGATGAAGGCAGAAGGCAAGCAGTCGAAGGCACCGCTCACCGAAGCCTTCGGCCAGTGGAAGAACCTGAAGCTGGTGATCCTCGCCCTGCTGGGTGCCACGGCCGGTCAGGCCGTGGTCTGGTACACGGGACAGTTCTACTCGCTCTACTTTCTTACCCAGAGCCTGAAGATCGACGCCACCACCGCCAACCTGCTCGTTGCCGCTGCGCTGTTCATCGGCACGCCGTTCTTCGTGTTCTTCGGCTGGCTGTCCGACCGCATCGGCCGCAAGACCGTCGTGCTCTCCGGCTGCCTGATCGCGGCGCTCACCATGTTCCCGATCTTCAAGGGACTCACCCACTTCGGCAATCCGGCTGCGGAAGCCGCCGCGGCCTCGGCGCCAGTGAGCGTGACGGCCGATCCACAAGCATGCAGCTTCCAGTTCGATCCGGTGGGCAAGAAAACCTTCACCAGTTCCTGCGACGTTGCCAAGAGCGTGCTGGCAAAGAAAGGCATTCCCTATTCGAATATCGCAGCCTCGGCAGGCACGCTGGCCAGCGTGAAGATCGGTGATGAGGTGATCGCCTCGTTCGAGGGAAGTGCACTCGACAAGGCAACGTTCACCGCACAGAACAAGGACTTCACGACAAAGATCGACGCACAGCTGAAAACCGCCGGTTATCCTGCAAAGGCCGACCCGGACCAGGCGAATTACCCCATGCTGATCGTGCTGCTGGCCTTGCTGGTGATCTACGTCACCATGGTCTACGGCCCGATCGCCGCATGGCTGGTGGAGATGTTCCCCACGCGCATCCGCTACACCTCGATGAGCCTGCCGTATCACATCGGCAACGGCTGGTTCGGCGGCTTCGTTCCCACTATCGGTTTCATGCTGGTGGCCTGGAAGGGCGATATCTACTACGGCCTCTGGTATCCCGTGGCGGTGGCCCTCATGACCTTCGTGATCGGCCTGTTCTTCGTACGCGAAACCAAAGACCACCCCCTGTAGGAGCGCGCCTCGCGCGCGACCGGGTTCCCCACCAGTCCTGATCGCGCGCGAGGCGCTGCTGCAACGCATGCATTGCTGCCGTGCAACAAACGGCAGCAATAACGTTTAAACACTTAAATGTCCGCATGCACGAGGTCACACGCCCTATACCAGGGCCGGCTTAAGCTCGCACGGATGATCCATCCGCTCGATATCTTCTCCCGCCTGGTCACTGCCGCGATCCTGAGCGGCATCATCGGCGCCAACCGCGGCAGGCTTGAATGGACCGCCGGCCTGCGCACCCACATGCTCGTCGGCGTGGGTGCGGCATTGGCCATCATCGTATCGGCCTTCGGCTTTAACGATGTACTGAACGAACAGCACGTGGTGCTGGACCCGTCGCGTATCGCCGCACAGGTCATCAGTGGCATCGGCTTCCTGGGCGCCGGCACCATTCTTTTCGTGGAACGCGACCAGATCGTGCGTGGCCTTACCACGGCCGCCAGCCTTTGGGCCGTGGCTTCTGTCGGCCTGGCTGCAGGCGGTGGGCTCTATACCGGAGCCATCATTGCCACCGTGGTGATCTGGGTGATTCTCGCCCTGCTCAAACCGCTTGAACGACGGCTCGTCGGAAAGAAAAACCGGCGCCCACGAATGACCGTCAGATTGAGTGGCACGACGGCACTGGCCGCCTGCGAAACCGCGCTGGCCGAACACCATCTCCCTTTCGCGAAAACCGTTTTGCGGCGCGACGCATCGGGCGATGACGTGGTCACGATCCTGTTTGCCCGGCCTGTCGGAAGGGAGCAACTGGCGTCACTGGCAGACTCGCTTCGCGACCTGGAAGGGCTCAGGAGCGTGAGCTACGACGCCCCGGATACCACGCATTCTTTCGAAAACGAATAAGCGTATTCGGCAAGTACGGCATGATCCTTCGATTTCATGCCCTGTGATATTGCGAATTAACCCCGTGTTTCGCATCGATTTTATAGCCATGTTCACGTGGATCTTTTTATAGATCAAGTGGATACGGCACGCACACCGTAATGTGAGCTGATTCGCAAATTGTTGCTAACGGAACTTTTCCCCGTTATAAACCTGTCAAGAGCGTGTGAGGGAACACGCTCTTCTTTTCGAAGCCACCCGGTTGGGGAACGCAAGGGTTGGGTGGCTTCGCTTTTGAACGTTCTGTTCTATCTGGGGAGTACAACCGAATGTTTTCGAACGAATCCTTCCGGGGACGCGTATGGCGTCGCTCGGCTCTGAGTCTGGCTCTTGGTTTCTGCCTTGCAGGTGCTGCGGGCCAGGCTGGTGCGCAGTCCAGCACGAGTGCCATCTTCGGTACCATCGCCAACGCATCGCCAGGCTCTACCGTTGTCATCGAGAATCCGGGCACGGGCTTCAAGCGTGAACTGAAACTGGAAGACGGCGGCCGGTATCGTGCCTCGCAGCTACAAGTGGGTACCTATCGCGTAACCCTCATGGACGGTGGGAAAACACTGTCCACCCGTGACAACGTGATCGTCACGATCTCAGGATCGACCGAAGTCTCCTTTGGCGGCTCCGGCAATGCGGCGCAGACGCTCGAAGGCGTTTCGGTCAATGCATCGGCTCTTCCGCAGATCGACGTCTCGTCCGTCGATACGCGCTCGGTATTCACGGCAGAACAGCTGCAGAAGATTCCTGTCGGAACGAGCGTCGGGGCAGCCGCGCTTCTGGCGCCTGGTGTCGTAGCGGGCGATTCGCGCTTCAATACCGATGGCAAGGCCCGCCTTGCGATGGGTGGTTCCGGTATCTCCGAGAACGCCTATCAGATCAATGGTTACAACATTACCGATCCGCAGTCGAACGAAACATTCTTTGAAATGCCGTTCTTCGCCATCGATCAGGCCCAGGTGCTGACAGGTGGTGCGGGCGCGCAGTTCGGCCACACCACCGGTGGTGTCGTGAACATCGTCGGCAAGCGCGGCACCAACGAATGGAAGGCAAGCTTTCGCGTCGACTGGACGCCTGAATCGCTGCGCTCCGATCCCAAGAATCTCCGCTACGACGGGAATCCTGAAGATGCGGGTTTTGGCGACATCAAGGGGTGGGGCATCAAGCCGGGAGCGACGGCAACGGGTATCACCCAGCCATTCGGTTCGGATGGCAAGCTGTATCAGTACCGCAAGAAGACCAAGAACACGGACGTGCTCTACAGCGTTCAGCTGAGCGGCCCGCTGATCAAGGACAAGCTCTTCATGTATGGCGCCGCCAGCTTCCAGCGGACAGACGGACAGGAAGTTACCGGCATTGCCCAGTACAACCCGAACGGCTCGCTGACCAGCGCTTCGGCAAACAATGCGGGATCCGGCTACCGTGACCGTACGATCAAAGCAGTCAAGTGGTATACCAAGTTCGACTGGAATATCACGGACAATCACATCATGGAATTCACGGGTATGCAGGACAATACCCGGCGCGACAACGAAGTCTATGGCTGGTCGTACGCCACGCTCAGCAAGTTGAACAGGCAGCCAGCGCAAGACACCAAATCCAAGAACAACAATCGCCTGTACATCGCCAAGTACACCGGTTACATCACCGATGACTTCACGGTAAGCGCGCTGTATGGACGGTCGCGGACTATCGACCCGAACTTGTCCGTCGTGCCGCTCATTCCTTTTGTGCGAGCCAACGCCACCAGCCCCGTGGCCAATCGCGTTCATAACTATCTGTCCACGGCCAACCAGCGGCCTGCCATCGATGGCGAGAACAAGACGGATGGCTGGCGCATCGATCTCGAATATCGCCTGGGTTCCCATGACCTCAAGGGAGGCATCGACAAGCAGACGCTGAAGACGACTACGGGCCAGGCCAGTGCGAACATGGACGTGTTCGGAGGCGAATATACCTACATCGTGGACCCTGCGGGCGTGAATCCCCTGGGACTTGTAGAGCAGACACGCCTGGCCAACGGTGGTCACTACCAGTTGAAGCTGAAGTCGTACTACCTCGAAGATAACTGGCAGGTCAGTGATCGCTGGCTCGCCTACATCGGCGTCCGTAACGAAGGGTATGAAAACTACAACTCCTTCGGGCAGAAATTCATCGAGAAGAAGAACCAGTGGGCACCCCGCCTCGGCTTGAGCTGGGATGTCAATGGCGATTCGAGCCTGAAGATCTATGCCAATGCAGGCCGCTACTTCCTTGCGCTACCCAACGGCGTTGCCGTACGTGGCGCAGGTGGCTCGTTGTTCACGACCCAGCAGTTCTCGTTCACCGATATCGATCCCACCAACGATCTTCCCCTGAACCTGGTCGCGCAGGGACCCGCAACGTCCGCAAACTCGGAGTTCGGCCAGTCGCGCGATCCGAGGACGGCACGAATCAAGGGACTGCGTTCTCATTACCAGGACGAATACATCGTCGGCTTCGACAAGCAGCTTAACGAAGACATCACGGTGGGTGCCCGCGCGATCTATCGCGACCTCAAATCACAGGTCGACGATACGTCTGATCCGCGGCCGGTTTGCCGTTACATGGTGGCGAACTACAAGGACTACGGCAGTTTCCAGAACTGCATGAACGACTTCAACTACCAGGGCGTGATCTTCAATCCGGGAAGAGGCGCGGAGTTTGATGTGAATATCGCCGGACCTGGCGATCCGGTTGACCTTCGCCACATCAAGCTGTCCAAGGAAGACCTTGGCATGCCGGATCCGAAGCGCAAGTACACATCGTTGAACGTGTATGCCGAGCATCCGTTTTCTAACAACTGGTATGGTCGCGTCGACTACACCTGGTCCCATAGCTATGGCAACACCGAGGGTCAGGTAAAGTCGGACATCGCACAGGGTGACGTGGCCGCGTCACAGGACTGGGATTACCCCGAGTTCATGCGCTATGCCAACGGCAACCTGCCCAATGATCGTCGCCATCAGCTGCGTGGCTTCGGTTATTACCAGCTGTCTCCGGAATGGATGGTCAGTGCCACCGCCACGGCCAACTCCGGGCGACCCAAGAGCTGCCTGGGTGCCTGGTTCCGCGATGTGAATGGTATCTACACCGATCCGACGCACGCTTACATGGCACGCGGTACTTCCAGTGCCGCATACCACGTCTGCTACGGGACCCCGTCTCCGCGTGGTGCCAAGGGCAATATGCCCTGGACGTACTCTCTGGATCTCGGCGTAACGTGGACCCCTGCATTTGCCGATCACAAGCTGGCATTCACGGCTACGGTGTTCAACGTCGTGAACACCCAGCGGATGACGGTGTACGAAGAACGTTCGCAGACCGGTCCGGTCGTGGAAGGCAGGTCCGGCGGTGTACCGCAGCCGACCTATAAGCGCGCTGTGGATTACTCGGCTCCAAGGTCTGTCCGTCTGTCCATGCAGTACGACTTCTGATCGGACTCCGCAAATAGCTGGATCAAACCAAGAAACCTAAGCAAATCCCCCAATTACCGTTCCCGGCCGCGCATGGGCCGGGGGCGGTTTTTTTTGTTTTTCAAAAGATTGAGCGACCGGTGGGATGTCTCGCGTCATGAGATCCGGATGTTGTACATTTGTACAATGTCCGAGCCCATCCCCATGATCCGGGTCCACAAAGGCCGCGGTGCTGCCTCCAATCCAGAGGGGCGTTTCGAATCCACGCGCCACCAGGCCGAGGACGACGGCTGGTATCGCGAAGACGACGAGCACCGGCCCGTGACCGAGGTCCGCGAGGAACTGGCCCGAAGCGTAATTACGAGGAACGACTCGCCGGACATCGGTTTCGACCAGGCCATGAATCCTTATCGGGGATGTGAGCATGGTATCACGATCCTTTAATTGTTCATTTCCAAGTTATTGAAAAATATGGAAAGTAGATCGTAAATCTGGACAGGGCAGGTGATATCGCCTGCCCGAAATGGACAGCTAGACTGACGAGGAAATCGGAGTAGAACGCATCCTAAGTGAGGGAGCTCGCTATGGATGCAGTTAAGACATCTCGCATAAACGTACGTTGGACTGTTACGACGTCGGCGACGCTCGCCTTCTGCGCAAGTCGGCGGTTGCCCCATCCGCCTTCGGCTTTTCCGCTGCTGGTCGAAGAATCGGGTCGCATCGTCGAGGCGGCCAGAGCTTACATGTGGTCGCGCTATGTGCTCAGGGTACGCGCGCCGGCACACTCGACGACGCGAAACAGCCCTAATACTCACCGCGCATGCGCTTCCGATTTGTGTCAGTTCTTCGACGCGCTTGAGGAGTACGAGTGTTCCATCGAAGACATCGACGAAAGCGTCCTTAATTCATTCTCGGCGGCTCACGAAAAAGAAAGTCCTGCCACTGGGCGACCGTACGCGTATGCCACGTGCCTTCGTCGTATGGGCACGGTGATCGACTTCGTCAAATGGCTACAAACGAACGGGCTTTTGAGGCGACGCATCGACTTCACTCAGGTCAGCACGGGTGAGCGGTACGTGCAGTCGGCCCATATCGACGACGAGGAAAAAGCACCCGGTCGACGAAGAGCGCATGCTAAGAAAGCCGCTTTGGTATTCCACGTCATCCTTCATAGTGAGGCGAAGGTAATTCTTCATGAACTGGCCATAGCCGGACGTGGAAGTTATTCATCTGACCTCTGGCATGCCGGTTATCTTGGTACGGTAATCGCGCTAGCGACGGGTATGAGGATAAGTGAGATCCAGTCACTCGACGTCATCGACGTACTCCAGCACAAGCCCGTCTACATCGCCGATAAGCCGCTCAAGCCTTATTACGTCAATGTTATCGGTAAAGGCGAGATGTCGCGCTACGTCGAGTTCCCGGGATGGCTTGTTGGAAAATTGATGAACTACATCAATACAGCGCGTGAGATGGCTGTGGAAGAGGGGCGAGCTTTGTATGGCCCCCACTATAAGGAACAGAGTGCGTTGCTTCTTAACGGTCCGAAGTCAACCGTAAGACGTGGCATGCGAGTGAGCGATGACACGATCTACAAAGCTTTTCACCGGACGGTCAAATCTCTTGCGGCACGGTCCATCATTTTGAAGCCGTACCGATTCCACGATTGCAGGCACACATTCGCGACTTGGACGGGCATCAAGTATGACGAGGCAGGTAAGACTAATCCCAGCCTCCCGGTAAAGAACCTGCTTGGCCACCGTAGCCTGTCGACGACGATTGGAACTTACCAGAACACGCAGGATCTCTTTCGTAAATCCATCTCGGAGGATTTGCAACGCAGGCTCGCCATCCTCGGTGACATCGCCACTGAGGATAGTTGATGGTGTTCTACCTGTAGAAATGGCTTGAATCCGCCTGAGAGCGGATAACCAAGTTTTTGCCGAGTCGAGGAGACAAGACATGCCGACGCGTCGAGCATCGATTGGACGATTCAAAACCGGAAAGATCTGGCTGGCTCGGAAGAAGAATGGGAAGGTGTTGAGGAGTGACGATGGAACGTCGCTTACTCTCATATTTATCCCCAAGGGTGGAACTAGAGAAATGCATCTTGACGTCAGCAAGCTGCTGACGGTGCCCCTGTGCGCGGAGCAGTTCGCCCTCGCCGCGTTGTCGACGGATAGAAAACTAAGGTGGGGGAGTGTGTACGCAATGCTCGCCTCCTTGCAGTCAGGATTCATTCGATTCCTGATTCAGGAAAACCTTGCCGAATCGTTTACGACGATGGATATGACAACGCGATTGTTGAACCGTTTCATTGAGGACTATCTCAGTCGTAAGAACGACGACCAGACCTACGCCATTAACATCGAAACGCGAATTCACTACCTAAGTGCACTGCGCAACATTCATGGCGGTCTGATCCGAAACAAGGAGCCGCTGCCAGAGGATAGTGTCATCCGACGCAATCCATGGGCCGGTGCCTATCGCGACCCTGCACAGCGCAACCCAATTAAGCAACCTGACAGGGAGAAGCTGGGCCACCTGTACGCGGTTTGCTACCAGGCGGTAAAGAGTAAGATGGAAACGGTAGAGGCGCTGTGGGCTCTGGAACGTCGCGAACGCGCCAACGTCGACAATCTCGTCTTGCTGGGATGGAGCAAGGCCGAGGCTCTGGCGGCGCAGAGCCTCCTCCTGGTAAAGACCTACTTCGGTCAGGTAATCCCCCAGCGTAAGGACCTCACGGAAAACGATCATCCCTTGTGGCCGATGATCCAACAGTTTGGCTACAAGGACATGGCTCGAGCATTCGGACCTTACGCATCGGATCTATGTCCCTTTATCTTCTACCTACTATTTCACACCGGTTTTAACCAGCAGCCACTGGTCGACTTGAAGGTCAGTGAAATCGGATCACTTGAGTTTGAAGGAACGCGATACCTCGTCTTTCAATCGGTAAAGCGACGAGCGCACGCTTCGTACAGCACCGATGGCATGGTGGTTACTGAAAGCTTCGTTGAGTCAAAGGATCCGATGAGTCCCTATAACATCGTTCCTTTTCTCATCAAGTGGACGTCCGGTATTCGACTCGCCGCGTCGGCCGAGGATGCCGACAACCTATTCATCTACCAATTCCGCAACAGGCGCGTAGAAGATCCCGTGAGGAGCTACGCACACGGTGAACTCTCTAAGACACTCTTCAACACGCATTCTGGTTCACTGTGCCGAATAGCCGGCATCAAATGGACCGGCGAGCAGGAAATCCGGCGGTTGATGTCCGAAATCGCTGCGGAGGTCGTCAATGGTCATATGGACCAGATTGCCAAACACCTGCATCACGCCACGGTAGAGACTACTCATTCACGTTACCGCACGGATGCGATGCGCGCGCATGGCATGGACATGCTTGCTAGGGGCATGAACGTACGGACACGCTGGGCGCTTTCCAGGGGAAAAATCGAGGCGCGCAATGTGCACAAAGATCATGACGTGTCAGGGGCTACACCGCCATTCGGTTGCATCGATCCATATGACTCGCCCCTTCGCAGCGAAACGCCCGGGCAGCTGTGCCTTGGTTACGGGTTTTGCGCTGACTGCCCCCACGCCACGCTTGACATCACGAACGTACGTGCCGCTGCGCGCTGTTTGGAGTTGCGAGGTCTTTATGGGCAGGCGCGCGCGGTCATGACGCCGGAGGCGTTTGAAGAGCGGTGGGGTGCGCAACTGCGCGCCCTGGAAAAGGGTTGGCTGCCGGCGTTTCATAGCACCATCTGGCCTGCGGCTAGCACGCTAACCCTGCCGCCACTGCCTGCTCTGGAGTAGCCCCATGGCCAATTCACGCTCCTCCGAAAATCAGTCTGACTACGCCAAGAATCCGCTCGGGCTGGCTTTTTTCCACGATGACATTTGGCAACTGGCGCCACCCGCGCCGGGACAGAAAAGAAACTGGGGAGCGATCAAATGGTCCATCCGCTTGGACGATGGATCGTTTCTTACCGATCCCCGGCACGCTCGGCTTCTATGGCACTTGAAGATGCTGCTCGCTACGGCAATCAAAGATCCGCGGGGATCCAAGGCTATATCCGAGGGTGGGTTGTCCAGCTTCACCCAGACCATCACCACCGGTGCATCGTGGATGGTGAGTGAGAACCTGGACGACTTTTCTTGTTTGGATAACGCGGCGAGCTGGCGGTACTTCGATTGGTTCAAGGAGAACTACGAGGGATCTGGCGGGACAGATCATCGGCAGAGGAAACTAACATGGGCTTCGGGCAACCTAAGGCTTCGTTTTCCCGCGCTCATCTACCGTCAACAGCCAGCGCTGCGCATCCATGGTATCTCTGTGATCGAGGAGCAACCGTTTGATGGCCGTTCGGTTGATGCGGTCGTCAACGAAGACCTCAAGATGCGGCGAGGCGACAAGGAGACGCCCATTCCCGACGCTATTTTCCTGAGTATCGTCCACGGTGCCCTCCGCCTTTTGGACCAAGCCGCGGAGGACGTCATTGAGCTTCAAGCGCTGTGTTGCCCCCAGTTGTATGCACCCACGCCCGACAACAAGGTAGCCCATGAGTTGGTGTACGCCGAGGTAGGGCATATTTTGAGTCACTATATGCCGTCCACGCTCCCTGGCGAGGCGATGCCATGGATCGATCTGAAACGGCCCTACACCCGGCTAATGGACGACGGGCGCATCGTGACTGTAGAGAAGCGCCAGATACTCCGGAGAGCCATCATCGCCATCCAGTCGGCATGCGTGGTGGTGATACAGGCGTTGGTCGCCATGCGCGTGGATCAACTGGTCAGCATCGAGGACGACAGCTTCACGGGCGCGCTCCCGTCATGCGTCACGACGATGCGCTCGGCCGATGGGATCATGGAGAACTTTTATCTAAGTAACATCAATCTGAAGCAGCGCGATACCGCGCTGACTCTGATAGGGTCCCGGCCGTGGGGCACCGAATATCTTCCACCGGCGGTGCGCGCTCTTTCAATACTGCATCGTCTGACGTTACCTTGGCGCGTCATGGCTGACACGAGACGCCTGATGATCGTCTTCACGAGCGCGCGAGGTCTGCCGCGCAGTGGCGAACAGATCGGTCATGCCACCGCGTGTGGCGTGACGATTGCGGAGCGAGAGTTCTTTCGCGACTGGTGCCATCTGGACGATCTCGCCGACGACTTAGTGGCTGATTACGTGTTTGGCAAAGGTATTCGCGACCAGAAATGGCGGACCACCTTCGCACAATACATGATGCGTATTGACGATCGCTTGATGCCCGAGATCGCTCAACATTTCAAACACATGCGCATGGCGACTACGGAGCACCGTTATGTCGGCGCCGATGCGCGTTTCATGGGCTCCGAGATTGACCCGGCCTACTACGAGGCCGCGCAACTATTGTACGAGGTGCTTGAGGGGGGCGAACCGATGATCGGACGCTTTGTGGACTTTGTTCGGTCCTTCGGAGAGCGCTATCAAGGCAGTGTGGCCGATTACGAGTTGGCCGTGACCACCTTGGATTTTCGGTTCTTTGTCTTCGAGTATGGAGTCTGTGGCATCGCAGCAATGCCCGAACGCTCTCAGTGCAATAAGAACGCCGGTACGGAATCATGGCTTCGCGTCGCGCCCAATGAGGCATTCCGCGCGCCACTGACGTGCCTGGGTTGCCCGTGCTTCGCCGCCATGGTCAAGCATCTGGGCTACTGGCAAAGACGTGTCACGGCAATTGAGGTATATCTGGCTCGATCCGACGACCTGGAGGCCAACGCACGCGAGGTCATGAAGCTGAGATTGAAGACGGCGAAGGCGGTGCGTGACGGCCTACGACATGCGGGCAGAAGAGCTGATGAAAACCTCCATTGAGCGGGATTTCCTCGATGCGTTGGACCGATTGTCAATCAACGAGCCCTCGCACCCGGCGTTGATTGCCGCCAAGGCGCGGGGGACGCTTCGGCTCTCGATCGCCTCGGTGGCCCGCGAATCGGGACATAGTCGAACGCTGATCGGCGATCCGGCGTGTGCCTATCCGCTCGTTCGCGAGCGCATTTTGCAGGTGATCGAAAATGGCGAATCGGCGAGACTTGCCAGGGCCTGCTCAGCTGAGCAAAAGCGGCGAGTCAAGTCACTGAGCGAGCAGCTGAACGAAAGCCTCACGATCCAGGCCGCGCTACTCGCCGAATTGGTGGAAGTCCGCCGCAAGGCGGATTCGAAGACGCTCAAAGTAGTCGGCAAGTAACGGGATCGGTGTGCTTTGGCGCGGCGCTTAGTGATAACCCCCAGAGTGGCGTAACACCGCCATGCCTTCGCCAACGCGGCGTTGAGGGAGCCTAGCCGGCTATAGATCTGCGTCCACGAGTAGCGCGGCGAGGGTCGTCCCCAGACCGGCAGCTATCCTTATTAAGGTCGTCAGCGTCACATTCGTGAGTCCGCGCTCGATCTTTCCGTACTGGGCACGGTGCATGCCTATTGAATCGGCGAAGCGCTCCTGACTGATGCCCTTGGCACGTCGCAGTTCCCCGATTACCGTTCCCAGCCGTACTAGTGCGTCTGCCTCAACCATGCGGGCGAGGCTAGAGTTCCGCTACTTTTAAGACTACGCCCTTAAAGGTAGGCTACATATATGTAGCAGTGGAGCCCCTATCGATGCCGGTCTACCTAGTCGCACAAGGCTTTGAACTGAACCTCGAGTTGGACCTTGCGCCTGCCGTGGTCCTGGTATTGGAGCTGCAAAGTCAGCGCCTGGGGCGTCGGGACTGCCGCGAGGCCTTTGGCCGGCGGATCTCGGACGAATTCAACCGGGTGATTCCCCATATCGTCGATAGCGATCTCCTCGGTCCTACGCCGGGGCAAATGGCCTATGCGATCGAGTTGGCCAAGGCTCAAAGGGAGGAGGTCCCTTTATCGGCTATACGGTCCAGAACAGCGATGCAGCTGTATATCGAGAGCCGGCTGGCACACGCGGATCGTCATAGTCCCTTGAGCGAGGGCCCGGAAGGTTGAGCGGTTCCGCAACGGTTATCAACAGGATTCTTGGGTCTTCACACACATGTGTCTGGAGCTGGGGAGGGGATTATGCGAGGTGCTGATGTACACGTTGGGTACTACATTCGAGACATCTACAAGGGGCAGCGCCTGCTAAAGGTGGGACAAGGTCCCCTTAATGAAGTCATGCCGAATGCCCACCTCGGCGGCGGCTTCGCGGTCTTTACAAGTCTCGTCCCGCCTTTCATCGACGACGTATCGTTGGTGTCACGTGTCTTTCGAGAGCCACGCACCAATGTGCTGGTCGAATGCTTTGCACGCCCAGTGGACATCAATTCTATTGTGGGATGGCTTCTGATGGCGGGCGACGGTTACATTCGCACATGTGCCGATGAAATCATCAACAAGGCCCTAATTCCGGCCGGCGAAGGCCGAAATCTCTGGTTCGAACTGGATCGGGTTTCAGGCCGCTTGGTTCGTGGTACCGAGCATGCGGCCGGGCGGCGGATGGAAAAAGCATGGACCGAACCGTGGCCGGACCATTTGGTCATCGTGCGCTTCAGTGGAGGGGCTGGGACGGTTCGCATGACCACCGAGGACTGTGGTGCCGGCGGCTTGGGGGACCTGGCCAGCTCACCCGTTTTTGACGGGGAAGAATGGGCACTCGGCCGCTAGGCAACGACGTGATTACGAAGCCACCGTAAAGTCCGGTAGGCGCCGCCCTTTGCCTCAGTCCGATCCCACCTCCTGAGACGGGGAGAGTGTACATTTGTACAATGACCCAGCCCATTCCGACAATTCGCCCGTACAAGGGCCGTGGCGCCGCTTCTAATCCAGAGGGGCGGTTCGAGAGCACTCGCGCAGTGGCGGAGGATGACGGTTGGTATCGCGAAGAAGATGACCATCGGCCCCAGACTGAGACACGCGAAGAGTTGGCCAGGTCGGTTATTACCCGAAACGATTCCCCTGACATCGGCTTTGACCAGGCGATCAACCCCTTCAGGGGATGTGAGCATGGGTGCGTTTATTGCTATGCCCGGCCATCGCACGCTTATCTCAACCTATCGCCCGGCATGGACTTCGAGACGAAGCTTTTCGCCAAGAGCAATCTCGCTGAGATCCTTCGCGGCGAACTGGCGAAGAAGAACTACGTCTGCAAGCCGATCAATATCGGCAGCAATACCGACCCCTACCAGCCTATCGAGAAACGCTGGCGATTGACCCGATCGGCATTGGCATTACTCAGCGACTGCCATCATCCGTGCACCATCGTCACCAAGAATGCGCTGATCGAGCGAGATATCGATCTTCTCGCTTCGATGGCTGAGCGGAACCTGGTGCAAGTATTCATCTCGATCAACTCACTGGACAACAAGCTGGCATCGAAGCTCGAGCCGCGTGCGTCGGCGCCACACCGGCGCCTGCAGGCGGTGAAGACCTTGCACGATGCCGGCGTACCCGTGGGCGTCCTGGTGGCTCCGATCATTCCGGCGCTCAACGAAAAGGATCTCGAAGGTATCATCGAGCGTGTGGCCGCCCATGGCGCCAACTCTATCGGCTATACGTGCATTCGCTTGCCCCATGAACTCAAGCAGCTGTTTCGGGAATGGCTCGACGTACACTATCCCGACCGCGCTTCTCACGTCATGAGCCTCATCCAGCAAATGAATGGCGGAAAAGACTATGACAGCACCTTTGCCACGCGGATGCGAGGGCAGGGTATCTTCGCGGATGTTATACGCAAGCGCGTGCAGGTGGCATGTCGCAAGGCCGGCCTGCATCGAGCGTGGGATACCTGGCTAGATACGTCAAGGTTTGTGCCACCGCGAATCCATTCACCACAAGGTGAGCTTTTCTAATTGCAGAAAAGCTCGCTGTACCCGAGGTAATAGGAATAGTTGGGTCAGGTCACACTCACGAATGATCGGTTGGCTCCTTCCGAGGTAGAACGGTGAGGCATGACGAATTACCGATGGCAAGCAACTGACCGTCGTACTCGATACGACCGGAGACCTCGATCGGTACGCGGCCCTGGTACTCCACCTTTCCGGTAATAGAAATTCCTCGGCCACCTGGACGAATTGCTTTGAGTAGGCGCGCACTGGTTTCCAACGTTACGCAAACGCTTCCTCCTGTTAAAACGGTCAGCGCGGCGAAGCCCATGGCGCTATCGAGGAGAGTGAGTGCCCAGCCCCCATGAGCCACGCCGGTAAGCGTGAGGTGTTCGTAATCGGGTGTCGCCTCCAGACGAACGAAGCCTGTGGAAACTTCCACCAAGGTGGGGCGAAAGAGCTCAAGCAATGGAGGGAGGGGAACCGTTCCATTCTTGATGCCGTTGATAACGTCGATGCCATCGCGATTGACGAGATAGCTTGATAGATCATGATGGTTGCTCACTATAGATCCTTTGAGCGACGATGCTCGGATGTGTTTCGCCGGGGCCTCTGACGGTCGGGTGGTGATCACGGGTATGCGATCACCACCCGACCGACGTTGGGAGATCAGATTCTGAAAATATGGCCGACAGGGATGTAAACGGGATCGAGTTTATAGGTCGATTTCGGGGATGATGGTGTTGTTCAGCTAAACGGTGATCAACAAGGTGGTCGCAAAGACCAACTATCTGCACTTCTTCCAGATGCTTTCTTAGCAAGCATAAAGGACGAGAATGACCTTACCGATTAACGGAATCCAATGGTTTTCCTGTCATAGTTCGTGAAGAACGCATGTTCTTCGAAGAATGCGACTCCCACGTTGGAATAGTTCTTCGAATCCAGATTAACGATGATCTTCTGCGTTCCTATCTTAGATAGGGAGTTGTGATAAATCACCTGGTTATCGATGGACACCGAGAGAGAGTCGTCACTTGAAGAATAGGCGTTCATGGTCGATCCCTCTGATACGTTGATGATGAAACGAGGGCTTCCCGTGTCAAATAGGGCTCGGCCATTGAACGAATTGCCGGCGGATGAGATCGTGATATCGCGTAGAACCGGATTGCAGAGATTTAACGTACCCTGTTCGTCCGAAATACCGCGGCATTCCATCGGCGCCGTAACAAAACCTCGCATGGACTCTTGATCAAGACCGATGGTCAGCGTTCCAGACCCTGGGCATCTACCTATGGAACTGGTGGAGCAATTTGACATAGGGACGCGACTGAGGGCGAAACCCTGATCGACAGCCGGTGCAAAGGTGAGTTTGCGCAGTGGGCTAATCAACCCGCAGTTAGTTGTCAGGTGATCATCACAGGTTGCATGGATGGGCGAGGCTTTTTGGCCGGATGCATCGTAGTCCAGGTTTCTGAGGGCGTTTTCGTCAGGATTGATGCCAATAATGTTGGACGAAGAATCATTAGCTTGGAGGGCAGCGATACTGGTGCCCTTCTCTTTCGCGAAAGCAAATAGAACGGGAACCATACCGGTAACGATACGGTCGTCTTTGCCAAAACTAATCTGCGCGAATCCAAGGTTTCCTACCATGGACTTGGCGTTATCTCCTTTTCCGCCATACATTTTCTTGACCACGGCGTCGGTGACGATGATGCCGTTATATTCGATACGGTGACTTCCGGATGGAAAACGGAATCCATCCTTCGTCAGGATAGACTCGGGAAATACTTGAAATGCATTCAGCACGGCGCCTGCAGATCCAGTATCAAGTAGACCTGAAATGTTCCCCGACGTGTCGCCAAGCCGGAGGGGAAGGTAAATGCGGTCCACGCTTTTGGATATCCGAGCGCCCATGACGTAGAGCGATAAGGGGCGTGTTAACACCGTCTCGCAATAGATCGATGCGGATTGGCCATCGCTCCAGTCTGTCTGGTCGTCCACGTGACAGACTTGCCCCGAAGGTTGCTTATCTATTTGTATGGATGCGGCATCCTTGGCAGCGTCAATGGGAAACTGCGTTGTGCTGGCCTTAATCTCCATACTTCTTGCGCCCACTCGTAGCACCAGGCCGTTCTCGGTAAGGTGATGAATGACCCCGTAGGACGCTGCGGACGTACGTAGTGATGTGTCCAGCGGAGTGGATGATGCAGGGGATTGGAATCCTACCAAGAGCAACGTGCTGCAAAGGACAAGAGTATTCTTAAAACTAGCCGGTATAGGCATACGAAAATATTCCGTGGTGATCAAATGCTGCGATTTCGGCGGTAGGCGGAGGGTTTTATTCGCAGATGACTTGGATGTCGATGCGCGGTGTGGCCGAGAATTTGCAGTAAATATCTGGATCTACGGGCATAGGAACGATAGGCCGGAAATGACCATACATTCGCAAGAGATGGTTTTTCGCAGTGAATCCGTCTGGATAGCGGTGATAACGGATGTACTTCAGAAGTACTGTGCCAGAGGTACGAGACACGCTGGATCCGTTGGTCAAAGCGCCGGTATCAATTGATTGGCGGCGCTTTGACACCATGAAGTCTTTTTATCCAGAGCGACTTATGTAATCGCCGTAGATGTCTCGATATGAGAGATGTTAGTGATCGTTCCTGTTCTGCTTCGGCGTGTGGTTCTGCCCTTGGCTGTGGTGTTGCTGCAATGGACGTTGATTGGGATGTGTACTTCCAAGCGAGGTACGGCGAACAGGTTGTGATCCACGGGCCATATGTTGGTTGAAGCTGTCACGCGGCATGATGCTGTGATTGTGATCAATGTCGTTGCGTTGCGCTGTGGTGCTTCCTGGCCGTGATGACGTCACCGAGTTGATTGAACGGGGCGAATCTTCGGCAAAGTCGCGTGGCTGATTCCTCTGTACTGACGATCTAGCCTCATCCGTCGAAGGTGGCGTACGACGCATTTCATCGGAGCGAGTGTTTTGCCGCGTCATGGACGAGTTGTGGGAGGGTAGGGAGACCGAGGGTGATCCGAAGCGTTCATGGTTTGCAGTAGTTGCTGGGAGGTGAGTCGGGTTTGACGACGCGGTGCCGGCCGAGGGCCGTGATGCCGTTCCAGGGCTGGTCGCCGAGGAAGCATTAGCGCCCTTTCTGGATTGCATCTGTGAGAGATCGGGGTGCTGGTTTGCGGCAGTAGGATGCAGCATGGCCGCATTGAAATGCGGTTGTTGCATGTGGGCAAAGTCCGGCTGCTTCGCGGGTTGAGAGCTCGCTGTCGCACCAGCCTTGGTTCCGGCGGGGGGAGCGATAGCGGGGGTGTTGGAACCCGGCAGAGCGCCATGGCCGCCCGCAGCAGGTGGCGTCGTGCTTCCTGGAGCAGCGGCTGTACCCGGGATATTGGGAGCACTCGGCTTCTTGAGCGCCATCATGGATGCGGGCGACTGAGACGTAGGCGGGACAGCGCTTGGCGCAGGCGCGCCTGGCGTAGCAGAAGGCGTTGGGGGAGAACCGGCCGCCGCTGCTGTCGGTGCAGGGGACGCTGGAATTGAGGGCGCAGCTCCTGGTGCCTGGGGCGCCGTTGGCAGAGGGGCAGGAGACGGTGCCTGCGCAGCCGTAGGCGCTGAGGACGGCGTAACGACCGGGCCAGGCGCGGGAGCCGGGCTGCCAACGGGTGCTGCTGGCGACACCACCGGCGTGGGCGGTGAAACAGCAGGCGCGGCTGATGGAGCGGCCGTAGGTACGGCCGCTGTCGCCGTCGCAGGCGCTGCCGTTACCGTCGGATCGGGAGCGGCTGCCGATGCCGCGACGTCCCCCCGCCTTCAGTAGCGGTCCGGTTTGAGTCCCGAGTTACTGTAACTGTTTTGCGTAGGCAGCGGGCGTCAGTCCGCCCAGTGCTATCTTCGGTCGCTCCTCGTTGTATTCACGGCGCCAGTTTTCGATTTCTGTGCGGGCGTGTAGAAGACTGGGAAACCAGTGCTCGTTGAGGCATTCATCGCGCAGTCGTCCATTGAATGATTCGATGTAAGCGTTCTGGTTCGGCTTGCCGGGCTCGATAAGCCTCAGCTGCACGCCACGGTCATGAGCCCAGCTGACCATGGCCTTGCCGCAGAACTCCTTTCCGTTATCGCTGCGAATCACCTTCGGTAGGCCGCGCGTGATCGCCAGGCGATCCATGACACGCGTCACGCCGATGCCCGAGATGGCCCGCTCGATTTCGATGGCGACGGCCTCATGCGTCGCATCATCGACGATCGTCAGGCATTTGATGACGCGGCCCTCGGCAGTACGATCGAACACGAAATCCATCGACCAGACCTCGTTCGCAGCCGCCGGGCGCAGCAGCGGCTGCCTTTGGGTCGGCGGGATTTTCTTTCGCCTGCGCTTCCGCACCTGGAGGTTAGCTTCCTGATACAGGCGCTCGACCCGCTTGTAATTGACCGTGTGTCCGGCTTGGCGAAGCTTCAGATAGATCATGCCTACGCCATAGCGTTTATGGCGATTCGCCAGCGCGCAGATCATCTCGCGCAGTTCGACGTTGCGGTCGGGGCGCGGCTCGTAGCGATAGGCGCTTGCGCTCATGTCGGCAATCGCCAGCGAACGGCGCTCGCTTAGTTCCCGGCCGACCAAGTAGCGCACCAGCTCACGCCGATCCGGTGCGCTCACCATTTTTTTCGCAGAGCGTCCTTGATGACCTCGTTTTCCAGAAGCTGCTCGGCGAGCAACTTCTTCAGGCGGCTGTTCTCCGCCTCCAGGTCCTTCAACCGTTTGGCCTCGGGCACGCTCATGCCGCCGAACTTGCTCCGCCACAGGTAATACGAGGCCTCGCTGAAGCCGTGTTTGCGGCATAAGTCTTTGACCGGCATGCCGGCTTCGACCTCACGCAGGAAGCCGATGATCTGTTCTTCGGAAAAGCGCTTCTTCACGTCCAATCTCCTTCTCGTGGGGAATTGGACTCGAAACCGGGGCACTACTCAAATCTGGGGGGACGTCGGCCGCCGCTGTTGCAGTTGCTGCGGAGGCATCGGGCTGAGTCGTCCAGGAACTGCTCCATGTGCTGGTCCAGCCGGTGGCATTAGGCGGCGGCGGTGGCAGGCCTGCTGGCGGCGGCGGTGGCTGTCCATTCCAGTCGCCCCAACCTGCCGAGTTGTCGTGATGGTGGTGGTGCAGGAACAGATGATCTACGGCGATGCCGGCACCGAACGCGACAATGCCTGTGGCAACCGCACCACCGACGCTCACGCCGGGGTCGGAGGACGTCGTGACGACCTCTTGATCCACGTCCGGCAACGGTGAGCCCGAAGTGCTGATCGTCGTTGTGGTCGTCGTGGTTGTCGGAGCGCCGTATACCGTTGCAGGGTTATAGCGTGGAACGTATACCACGTTGGGTTGAGCTGGCTCGATCTGGATATCGTCGCGAGCGAAAGAGCGGAGGTGAGGAGCAAGTCCCGGGTACGTCGTTTCATCATTTCCTCTATGTCGGATCGTCCAATCGGTCCGAGGCGAAGGAAGAGTGAAATTTTTAAAATGACTGCGCGCTGTCTCGCTACGTAATACTTTGCGAGTACGAAATGCTCGTTTAGCCTTCCGTAGGTTAACGCTAGTTACGTACAAAAATGCGTGTAATTCCGTAGGTTTAAGTCGCTAGCTAACGACCAAGTCAATACCAAATTTGCAGTTGTAATGCACATGTAATTCGTTGCGACTGGTCTAAGTAGCATTGATGCGAATAGCAATAGCGAGGCTATGCGTCTCTACAATTTCGATGACACCGGGACAGCAATGGATACCGTTCGCAATGACGAAACATTACTGCTCGCCGTCGTTTCCAAAGTAGCTCAGCGGCGAACTGTCAGAAATTTGACGTAGTCAAAAAAAAAGAGTACAGATACCTCGTGCTGAAGCATCCACGGGTAAACGCGGTTTCTTCAGTTTCGATCCTTGATATGAAAAATTGCCGCTGCCAAAGCGACCCGTTGCATACGGCAAGCCTGTCGACCTGTTATTGGACAAGGAATACTCAGCGCTTCGTCGGCACAGTTGCCGACGCGGCCGTAGACACCTTTGGTGCTGATGAGAGGCGAGTAGCCGACGCCAGGAGCGATCATCGATTACAATAGATCCAGGACACAGGGAGGCATCATGGATCGTTTAGATTTTGCGGTTATCCACGAGCTGGCCAAGGATCGTGGCAGTGACACCGCCGACGCCAAGCTTCGAAATCAGCTGCTGGATGTAACGAAGCCTATGGTGATACGGCTGGCAAACCTGCTGGCTGGTCTGATGGGTCATGAGCAAGGGGCTCTGTACTATGGCCAATTTGGCGATCGTCGGCGGGAAGGACCTTTTCCTGGCGCAGTGGCCGAATTTGTTCAAGATACCGACTCAGGTCACTTTATGGCGCTTACTCATAGTGCGATGAGGGAGTTGGTCACATACTCGGCCAAGGAGCCGTTAGCGACCGGCGGCTTCATTTTCTTCGCCGCTTATTCGCACCAGAACTCAAATTACCTCCTCGTTGCGATGATTAAAGAGCGCGATGGCATTCATTTGACGGAGGATTTCGAGCCTGAAGAAATCAACGAAGTAGATCTGTCAAAACTCCATCAGGCAGCACGCATCAATCTGGTGCGCTATGCGCACGAACTGGCGCAGCTTAATGGACCTGCCGATGTAATCGATGAGCAGGATGACTCCGACGCCGA
This sequence comes from Luteibacter anthropi, assembly GCF_023699965.1. Lineage (NCBI taxonomy): Bacteria > Pseudomonadati > Pseudomonadota > Gammaproteobacteria > Lysobacterales > Rhodanobacteraceae > Luteibacter > Luteibacter anthropi. The sequence goes on along the minus strand of NZ_CP077072.1, from coordinate 1,470,292 downwards.
TGCGGAAAGAGAGCGAACATATTTGTGCTTTGTTAATCGCAGCGGACGCGATGACATTGCCGGCTACTTTACGACCGCACTTGGCTGCGAGAAGGGCGTGTCTTCCGCTCGAGCGACCAAGGGTGTGGTAAAAGCTGTGCGAGCTTACGTAAAAAGCGTCAAAGCCATCGCTGATCATGCCTCTAAGGCGCGTCAGAGCATTATTGACTATATGGCAAGCCTTGATGATGGAACGACGGTGACGTTGGACCATGTGGTCGAAGTCGTCGGTCGCCAACTTCCTGTCGAGTTGGTGCAGCACCTAGACGGCATGAAGGCTTTTCTGAATTCTGATGCCTATCAAATTCCGGACGACTTTCAAGTAAGTAAAAAAGCACTTAAAACGTACGCTAGAATCAGTGAGCGAACAGACCGCTGGTCGCTCAATTTTGAAGCAAGTGCATTAAGCGTCAACGACGGTGAAGTTATCTACAGCCGTGAGCAGCGATCGCTGACAATCCGCCAGTTACCGGAGCGAATGATTAAGAAGATCGAGCAAACTCTTCGAGATCGCGATCAGCTTGCTGAGGACAACTGATGTTTTCCCACGTCGTAGCACTCTACCGAATTTGTGGGCGACCTACGATTATTGATGGCGCGTTTTCCTTTGACGGCGAAGCAAGCTTGGTTGTGCAGGAAGCCATTCGCGCGTGCCAGGGATTGCAGGCGCATTTTGGACAGTTCTCTGATCCTCCTGAAACAGTAGACGGCAAGATCACATTTGAATGGCGTCTCGCCGCAAACGAGTATGCTCGCTTCTATGACAACGTCACCGCTCTAGCTGAGGGCTCTACGCGGCCAAGTCAGGGAATCGTCCCCGTCGCTTACTATATTGTCGATGTGGACTACGCGGCAGGCGAGGAGCCGATGCCGGTGGGTATTAGCCGGTTGAACCAAGTAGCGACGCTGGTGAGCGAGCTGTCCCAGATCACCCAGCCGTTGAGAGGCGGTCCTGCGGATCCCCTAAAGCTGTTGTTCGTCATCCCCGCGGACGAAAAAAGTCCACCCATAACCGTTCAGTTGGTTACTCGAATCGGTGCGGAATTGCTCGAGCTGGCGACACCCGACTTGAAGTCTCTACGAGCGCTCACCGCGACTGGAGACGATGCCGGCATTCATCAGGAGGAGCGCCGAGCGCTTTTTCGGCTATCGATTGCCGATATCTTAGGCGAAGCTGATTTTGCTTCGGCCGATCTGACCTATCTGGTTAAGCGGTGGCCCGATGTGCTGGAAAAGTATCAGTATGACGTTGATGCTTACATAAGCCGATTCTCATTCGATAAAGTGCGCAAAGAGATAAGCCAGGCTGAGCTCGACATGGTCACCAAGCTCCAGAGCGTCGTGGGGGACGGAGCCACGAAACTGCTGGGCTTGCCATTGAGCCTTGCAACCGTACTTGGTATCTATCATGCAACGTCATTTATTGAATCACTGATACTATGCCTAGGGGCACTACTCATCAGTGTCCTCCTTGCCGGATTCACAGAAAACCAGAGTCTCCAGCTAGCGCGAATCCATGGCGCGTTCAAAGTAATATTTGATCCGCTATCGGGGAAGATGCAGACGTATCCTGATTCGATTAGGAAGAGCCTAGCTTCCGCTATCCAGGGCTTCAATAAACAGCTGCGCTTCTCCAAGCGGATACTAACCCTAATTCGCATTCTCAGCTGGGCACCAACCCTCCTTGCAGTAGGTACCTTTTCCTATAGGTATAGCGAGCTATTCAGGCTATGGATGATTAGTTTCGCTAATCTAATGTTTATCTAGGTTGAGAGCGGCGCTGGTCCACGCGAACTGGTTTGAGTGATCCGTGGTGCCCGATATCCACCATCCGCCAGCCCAGAGTAGAATTTCTCGAGATCGAGAGCGAAGTTCTCTCACTCATTCAGACAGTGAATTTTTCATTCTGTCCTATGCCGGATCTACCGACAATTCCAACGCGTTCGTATGTCTAGGTACTAACTGAGGTCGCAAGGATATGCTTACGCCGAAAGAGGTAGTTGCTGAAGTCGTCAGGTTACGTAGATCTTCGGCGGAAGACACGGAAAAGAACGCCGACTACACGCATAATGAACTTTGCGACATTCTGCAAGAAAGGCTCACCGACATTGGTGATTGCTTCCAAAAGTACGATCAAATTTCTTATGTAGTCCAAGGTCCGAGGGACCAGGGCGTCGACGTCCTCTTAAAGTTAGGGTCTGCAGACGAAGCCGAACGCTATGTGGCATTCCAGATTAAGTCGTACTCGGAGATAAGCGATAAGAAGCAGGAGCTCTCCAAGAACTTGAAGGTCGGACTGCATGATGCAATATCACACTACGGCCCTTGCCTAGTGCAGTACTACATCATCTTCTTCGGTTGTACTGCAGCGAACTGGAAACGGTTAACGGCGACCACAGCTGAATTCGCTAAGGATCCGATCGTTAGGGTAATAGACGAACGTTACGCCAGGACTCTATTAGATCTCGACGGAGCTACCGTCGCTGCTATCGTAGACAATTTTCTCAGGCGCGAGGACATCGTGCTAAAAAAAGGCAAAATTTGAGATGCCTCCTTCATTAGAGGACGGGCAAGAAAGATTAGATTTTCTGTCTTGCCTTTCGATCGGACTAGAGGAAAACAAAGACGTCTTTAACGAGCACGATCTGAGAGCAGCGGCATCCGTATCTCTTCATGCACTTGATAGGCTTGAAGGGATAGCGATTACGTGGGTAGGCCACGGATCCCAAGTTCGTATAACGCTCGAGAGTTTCCCTGCGATTCGCGCGCTCTATTACGATATCAAGGTTCGGCACGACCTCCCGCGGAATGAGATGGTCATGCATTTGGCGGCCATGCTCTCGTTCCAACAGCTTCGCTATGACTAGGTCTCACGGGCAAGCGCCCGACTGGACGAGCCCTCACCTGGACGATGCAATGCAAATCCCAAAATTTAATGACGAAAAGAAAATACAAGCTTGGCTATCGAAATCGTTCGATGATGGTGCATTGGCTGCCTTTGGCGCGGTGCACTAGACATGCACGTCTTCCGCAATCTAACGGAGGTGCGCGAGAAGGCGGAGCCTTGACTACATGAAATCGACGGAACCAGCATGACCGTCTTAAACACCTGGCAGTCGGGAGTTGCCGGTATGGGGGCGCAGTCGATCTTCCCCGCGACTTGGACGAAATCGGCCCGGTGGGCCAAGCGGGAGCGCTGCCGCAGCAATTCTATGATTGCGAGACCGCCACGTGAGTTAGAAGCAGCCAGCCCAATACGGTTAAAGGATCGCCAAGTCGTGCCGATATACGGATAGGCCCTTCGGACCGACAACCGTTTCGTTGGAAGCGCGGAAACACAATAACCTAAGGAGCTTATAAATGTCGGAGATTCTCCTGCGCTTCTGCGAAGGCGCTGCTGTCGTCCTCTATCGTCGCTACCCAAAAGGAAGGGCCGAGAACGTACCTGCACGAGTCGATCTCTATACCTACGCTGGCGGATATGCCTGGGGATATGGCGGCTCTGGCCCGAATGCGCTCAGCCACGCGATCGCAGGAAAGATCTTCGAGTTTGTTCCTTTGACACCTTCGGAGCTGTCCGTTCGAGCGCGAATCATTCTCGAGGGTCTCGTCATTCGGCTTGACGGTGCATCTGAACATACGCTGGACTACTCAGTTTTCTCTAATCTTTTTCCTGGTGAGATGCTCGACATCGATAGCATGCCTTGCAACGAGTGAGGAAAAATTCTCGCCGCCTCAGAGAGCTCAACGGATTGATATACAACCTTGCGTCTCTACAAAAGTAATAACGCTCATCGCTGAGTAAACCTAAGATCGAGCTATGTTAAAGGCGGTGTCTCAATGCATCAGTCCGAACGCATTAGATGAGACGCGACGAAGCCGAATCTAGAAAGTGTGACTCTCGCTAGAGAGAATCGGTGAGAAGTAGATAGTGTTACTGCTACCGGGGTCTACGCCACCGGCGCTGTTCGTCGGTACACATGGATCTGTCGTTTGTTTCGCCGGATAAGCGAACATGAGAATCTATGAAACGTGAAACTCGTCTACCAAGGCAGATTAGAAAGCTAAGGAAGGGACCGTCGCAGGAATGAAGCTAAGCACTATTGCCTTCGCTGGATTGCGAAAACTCGAATTGAATCATGGCACCATTGGTCAACCTGGGTACCTTAGTGGGCCGGGTCATAGCCTCTCCTTGGTCAATGTAGTCATCGGTCCAAATGGTGGCGGAAAGTCGACCGTGGTCGACACTGTCCGTTGCCTCCTGGATCCCGACTTACTCTCAACTATCGTAAGAGAGAACCTCAGGATTGGAACGGAGTCCGGATTTCGTTTGGGATTCGATGACGGTAGCTATTTGATGTTTAACTTTAATAAGCTAGGAATCGATAAGGCAGGCGTGTCCGCAATTGCGAAGATTGGTGGAAACTATCTGACGTGGAAGGGGCCCATTAGCGTGGAGCCCGGCGTTTCGATACCTCCAGATCTGCGAGATCTGGTCTTCGGCATAGGTGCTTGCATTTTCTATCGAAACAATCATGACGAACGCGGTGTCGCTACTGCCGATTGGCTGGCCCCATTAAATACACATGCCGAGTATCTCAATGGGACCAATCGCTTTCCGCTGGATCCCGACCAACCCTTTTATGACGGATTGCTAAACTTACGTATAAACCACATTCCGCCCTTCATCGAAAGAGATCAATTTACGATCCATACCAACTTCAATGACGACCTGTCTCAAAGTAATCACGTCCGGATATCAGCTATTCCATCTGGCTGGCGGGCACTCGGTGGATTGTTGGGATGGTTGCGAACCCGCGTAGAAGGTAGTTTGTGCATTGTAGAAGAGCCAGAAACGCATATGCATCCGACCTTGCAGCGAATTGCCATACGAGAGGTCAGCAAGATTGCCTCCGAGCGCGACTTACAAGTCTTCATAACAAGCCATTCCGCCATCACAATCGACGTAGCTTCGTCCGACCCTTCGATGCGTCTCTTCGAAGCCAACGGTTGGAGGTTCCAGTCATTGACAGAGCCGGCGAAGGCCCTGTTGTCGCTTGGACATCGGCCGAGCGATTTGTGCCTCGCGAACGGCATAGTCTGGGTCGAAGGACCCTCCGATCGCATCTATCTATTGCATTGGCTGAAGCTCTGGTGCGTCCGGGAGAATTGCCTGCTTCCACAAGAGAACGTCGACTATGCATTCTGCAGCTACGGCGGTGCCGCGCTGAGCCACTACACTGGCGGGGGAGCTGGTGACGCCATCGACATCTTTAAGATTAATCCGAATGCTTTTGTTCTAATGGATCGTGATCTCGACTTCGAAAACGACAATGACAAAGGCGCAGTACCGAGGAGTGGACGAAGTCCTAAAGCCAAGATGCTTGCGAGCATTTCTAAATCTGAGAATCCGTTGCGTAGAGCTTGGGTCACGGACGGCTATACGATCGAGTCGTATCTACCAGATGAATTCAGAAAAACATACTACTCCATGGATGGCCGGCGCCTCCGGCCACTTACGAAGAAGTCGAAGGTTGATGTCGCGCTTAAATTTGCGGACTCATTTGCTAACTTCGATAAAGCACACTCAACGCCGACATTGGTTCATATGATCCAGGAGATCTATCAGTGCATCACGCAATGGCGACGATGACCGTCTCATTGCATTTGTCGCGGTGGAGGCACCGCGTTAACTGGACGCAGCACGCACGCCGCCGATTGGGATTGCGAAGCGCAGCTGAAAATTTGAGACCGCGGACGAGCTGTCAAGGTTGCGTTCGATCGCCAAAGGTTAGAGCCCATCCAGCAGCGGCTGACGGCAGCGCTGGGCGCGCTGTCGCATGGCACGATCGCTAGGCTATTACAGTAGCTCTTCCTGGATTATTCGTTAAATTGTATCCGGGCTAAATGCGTTAGCTGGTCCGTGCAAGCGCGAAAGAATTGAACACTTTCTAGATCGTCATAAAATGTTGGTGCGTTTATTGCTATGCCCGGCCCTCGCACGGTTATCTCAACCTGTCTGCCGGCCTGGACTTCGAGACCAAGCTCTTCGCCAAAAGCAATCTGGCCGAGATCCTTCGCGGCGAACTGGCAAAGAAGAACTACGTGTGCAAGCCGATCAACATCGGCAGCAATACTGATCCATACCAGCCCATCGAGAAGCGGTGGCGGCTGACCCGGGCAGCATTGGCGTTGCTCAATGAGTGCAACCACCCTTGCACCATCGTCACCAAGAATGCGTTGATCGAGCGCGATATCGATATCCTCGCGTCGATGGCTGAGCGGAACCTGGTGCAGGTGTTCATCTCGATCAACTCACTGGATAACAAGCTGGCCTCGAAACTGGAGCCTCGCGCATCGGCGCCGCATAGCCGGCTGAAGGCCGTGAAAACCCTGCGCGATGCCGGCGTGCCGGTAGGTGTTCTCGTCGCGCCCATCATTCCCGCATTGAACGAGAAGGACGTGGAAGGGATCATCGAGCGCGCTGCGGCGAACGGCGCCAACTCGATTGGCTATACGTGCGTTCGTCTGCCGCATGAGTTGAAGCAGCTGTTTCGCGAATGGCTGGATATCCATTACCCCGATCGCGCCGCACATATCATCAGCCTCGTCCAGCAGATGAACGGCGGCAAGGATTACGACAGCAACTTCGCTACCCGGATGCGCGGGCAGGGCGTCTTCGCGGACATCATCCGGAAACGAGTGCAGGTGGCTTCAAGAAAAGCCGGTCTATACCGTGCCTGGGATACGGTGTTGGATACGTCGCAATTCGTGCCGCCGCGTATTCATTCACCTCAAGGCGAATTGTTCTGAGCATGGCATGTCGATAGGGTTGTTTTCCGCCGGGTTCCGGTCAGTGAACGTCGCACATATGCATAACTACCATTGAGGTCTGGCAATGCGCTTCATTGCCGGGGCATGTCCGTATGACGAAAACATCCATGTTTCATGGAATTGTCCTAGGGATGAATAACCAAGGATTTTGATCTAGAGAGCCCGTTCCACACGTGGTCAAGTACGGCACACTTACCCCTGCCGGACGCCATGTGACATGAGCACCATCGACGATTCACCGGTCGCCGGACCCTTGCGGTCGTTCCTCGACTTCGCCCGTAACCACCCCGATGCCATCGCCATCATCATCGGCGATGAAGCATGGACGTATTCACGCCTCTCCAGCGAAGTGCTGAAGCTTGCCCGCGGCCTGCGCAAGGCGGGCATCGTCAAGGGCGACCGGATCGTGACGCTGGCCAAGACATCGCCGAATGCTGCGATTTTCATGCTCGCCAGCGTGCTGGCCGGAGCAATCATCGTTCCATTGAAGAAAGAGCTGACCGTCGTCGAGCTGGGTGAGTTCTTCCATCGTCTATCACCCTCGCTGATCTTCCACGATATCGACATGGGGCCGTCCATCGCATCCGCGGGTGCCGGCCTTCCGTGTCGCATCGTGACGTCCGACAATGAGGGCGACATCTCGTGGAGGAGTCTCTCGGTTGAACAGACATCCGATGTGTTTTCTACCGATCTGGAAGCGGTCTGCTTGCTTCTCGCCACGTCGGGTACCACGGGTGTACCGAAACTGGTGACCTATAACCAGCGGGCGATTCACCATCTTGTTGAATCCATGGAACAGTGGGAAACCGGTCCGGGCATGCGCCTCATGGCCAACAGCCCCATCGCCCATGTGTCCGGAACGATGATTCTCTTCGTGGGCCTGTCTACCGGTTGCACGCTGGTCATGCCCGAAGGCCCCACTATCGATCATGTGCTGGATGCCGTCGAACAGCATGGCGTGCAGGCGATGTTCGTGGTGCCTTTCATCTGTCCCGTCATGGTGGATGCGCAGCTGCGCAACCCCCGCAATGTCAGCTCCTTGCGGATATGCGGCATCGGTGGCGATGCCTGTCGCTCCGAAGTGGCCCTCGATTTCGAGCGTGCGTTCAACGTGCGCTTAAGGAATACCTATGGCATGACCGAATGCCTCGGTAGCATGGACCTGGGTGATACCTGGGATGTCATGCGGCCCAGGCCGTTTCGCGTCCGTCTGGTCGGCCCTGACGGGAATACCGTGACGCGAGGCGTGATCGGCGAGGTACATATGCGCGGCCCTAACACGAGCCTGGGCTACTGGGAGGCACCGGGCGTCGTCAGGACGCATCTCACGGACGACGGCTGGCTGGCCACGGGCGACAAGATGCGCGAAGACGAAGACGGGATGCTTCATTTCGTCTCGCGAAGCAAGGACATGATCCTGCGCGAGGGTTTCAACATCTCACCTACGGCCGTCGAAAACAGGCTTCTTCAGCATGCACTGGTCGCCGATGTCGCCGTGGTCGGGATACCCGACGACAGGCGTGGGCAACTCGTCGTAGCAGCGATCAAGCTGGCTCCGGATGCAGGAGAAGACGGCCTGGCGTCGGTAATGACCTGGCTCAATACCCAGCTCGGTGCGTTTCATCTACCTGATCGCCTGCATACCATCGAGCGTATTCCGCGCAATGCCATGGGCAAGGTACTTCGGCACGAAGTGGCAGGGGCATTGTTGAAGACCATCTGATCCGTGCGCTGCCGAAGTATGGAACCCCCGGGATCATGCCCGGAGGTTCCATCCTTCCATCGTCAGTAGTGGGTCACCATGACGACGGGGCTGCCGTTGGGGCAGTTACCGAGGACCTTGGGGCCATCGATGATGGCGCCCTTGTAGATCTCTCCCACGAAATCCTTGATTTCGCAGGCGGCGGCGAAGCTTTCCATCCAGTTGCACTTGTACGTGCCGCCGGTGTCCTTGAGCTTGCTCTGCAGGCAGAAGTGCGTATACGGACCGGCAAGTGCTATCGACGGGGCAGGGGTGACGCTCCTGACGCCATGGGAGAAGTTCAGCGACTCATCCTGTCCGGCATCCTGCGCGATGGCAGTGGCCGAAAACATCAGGAACATCGTACAGGCAGCCGCCTTGATTGCTTGAATTCGCACGTGTTGTCTCCTTGAGTGATTGAAGTATTGATCTCTACTCACTGCGTGGCTCTCTATAGCCTTCCTACGTTCTCCTCACACTTGTCGCCTGCATGAAGACGAGTGGCGATACAACGCAACGCGTCGCAAGCGACAATTCGAATAGCATCTGACAGATAGCCCCTTTTTCCGCCTTTGCACTCCTGTTGTGCCGTGTTTATCCGTGCAGGCCTGACGTTGCCGACGCTGATTCAGGACATGTCGCACGGTGGTGCCTGCCGGCTTCGGGCCATGGCATGCGGAAGAAGTGCGGATCCCTTGAGCGTGACGCTCGACCTGTTGCGGGTCTTAACGTTTGCAGCCGGCTGCCCCGGCGCTTTGGTGGGCCCGATAATTCATGCGATCCATGAAAGAGCCGTGAAGTTGCCGCCGATTCGGCATGTTCACTGGTCAGTGCCGGGTGGAAATGGGTATTTCCCGGTGAGCGGTCGCTCTATTTATGCCGTAAATGCGCATGAACTTGCGAAGGGAATGCCCGAAACGCCGGCATGGCACCCATGATGGCTACGGCGGAGTCGCTCTTCCTACGCGCAGCCCGCATCAGGCCCGGCGTTGACGGCCCATTGCGCCGCATAAGCCCGACGGTAGGCAGGCCTGGCCTCACCCCGGGCGACATAAGCTGCGAGGGAGGGATGTTCATCCAGGATGCCCGATGGCCGCAGCCTCAGCATCACCGAGATCATCATCAGGTCGCCTGCGCTGAATGCACCATCAAGCCATTCGGCATCACCCAGCCACATGGCAAGCTGGCGAAGCCGCTGGCCGATGCGTTCCTTGACCAGTGGCATGCGTTCGGCAGTCCAAGGCTTGTCGCCTTCGGCGAACCTGGCATTGCTTAGTTCGAGGATGGGTGGTTCCACCGTACTGAGGGCGGCAAACAGCCAGGTAATGGCGCGTGCCCTTGCATTGGCATCGTCGGGCAGCAGGCCCGCATGATGCGTGGCGAGATGGAGAAGGATCGATCCGGTCTCGAACAGCACCAGCTCACCTTCTTCGAAGGTGGGAATCTGCCCGAACGGATGGCGGGCCAGGTGTGCGGGCTCCTTCATCGTCTTGAACGATACGAAGCGCACCTCGTAGGGCAGTCCCAGCTCTTCCAGCGCCCAACGCACACGCGTATCGCGCGCAAGTCCCTTGCCGCCGTCGGGCGACCGGTCAAAGGCGGTGATGGTGATGGACATCGTCGGGCTCCTTGAGGTGATGGACCGGACTGGGGCCAACGGATAGTAGTCCGGAAGGGGTGAACCAATCGATGTCCCGGAAGTCGAATCCTGACTCAAGGGAACCGGGGCATTCCGGTTCAGGGCAAGCGACGATCACCTGGGCCGGGGGCCACGGATGCAACGTACACGGATGCAGTACCTGACCGGACATGGCTCATCCGAACGCGGGTGGCTGCGTCGCGGCGTCACGCTGGGGGTGATTTCGTCGCTTCACCTGCTAGCTGTCCTCGCATTGCTTGCATGGCATCCGAATGCTCCATCCGATATGAACCAGGAAACGTCATCGGCATTGGAAGTGCGCTTTATCGACGCAAACAGAGCAACAGCCGTGGTACGCACACCGATGCCGGTGCCGAAGACTGCACGTCTGGTCACTAGAGCCATCTCATCGACATCTGAAACGCGGCACCATGACGCGCCAGCCAGGCCAGCGGCTGTGCCGGTGTCCCCTATAGCGGAAAGTGCGCTGCAAGGATCGCCCCCTGCAACGGATCGGCCCATGCATGAAACGAGCAATGAATCGCCGGCTTCGCCACCAGGTACCCCCGCTTTTATTCCAGGGAGCAATCTCTTGCAGGCAGATGGAGGAATGGCTGCATCACGCGCGTATCGGCTTCCCGGTGGGCCGCCAGGAAAGGGTGCCCCAATCCTGCGCCTGAAAGATCCGCGGACACAAGGACTGGCGGGTGCCGCCCGCGTCATCCAGGGATTTCTCGGCGTCACGGATAAACACTGCCTGCAACTGGATACCTGGCAAGGCATGACGACAGCGGAACGAGTCGCGAATCACATCACGGATGCGGATATGGCGCGCCTCAGCAATGACCATGGATGCCATGCCAGCAACGCCATACGGATCGGAAGCTGAAGGGCTTTCAGGTGCCCTATGCTGGCGCCCGCCGCCCTGATGCCGCATCCGGAAATGCGGTGGATGCAGCAACAACTCACCCTCGCCGCGGCCGAATCAGTCGCCTAGATCCCGATTGTCCGGATCGCGGTAACAGATCGTCCGGAGCGGACGGCTGTATAGCGTCCGTCGACCGGAATAGCCTGTCCAAACGCTGATCGAGCGGGCCAGAAGGCCTGGATCGTTAAGGTATCGACGATCGGCCTCGTGACGCCGGATCAATCATTCATCGTGAGGGCTTCACCGTGTCAATCGCGCGTTCGACTTCCTTTTCCACCGATCCTGAGTCCCATGGCGACCGGCATCAGCGCCGTAGCGTGCCTGTACTCGATTCCAGCATGAGCTATGTCGATGTGGGTGAAGGTCGGCCCATCGTCTTCCTGCATGGCAATCCCACCTGGTCATACGTGTGGCGGAATGTCATCCCGTATGTAAAAGGAAACGGGCGCTGCCTCGCCCCCGATCTGATCGGCATGGGCCTGTCGGGACTATCGCCTTCGGGCAGCTACCGTTTCCATGACCATGTTCGTTACCTGGATGCATGGTTCGAGAAAATGAACCTGGGCGATAAGATCGTGCTCGTCTCCCACGACTGGGGCACGGCGCTGGCCTCGTACTGGGCGAGCCGGTACCGGTCACGTGTGGCGGGATTCGCCTATATGGAGGGGATCATCAGGCCATCGCGCTGGTCCGAGTTCCCGGATGGCATGCGAAAGATGTTCCAGGCACTGAGGTCGCCGGTTGGCAGGAAGATGATCATGGAGGAAAACCTCTTCATTGAAGGCATCCTTCCGCATACGGTCATTGAAAAGATGGACGACGAGACCATGAATGGCTATCGCATGCCCTATCGCGATCCGGAAAGGCGCGAAGCCATGCTCGCATGGCCACGAGAGCTCCCCATCAATGGCGAGCCCGAAGAAGTGGCGGATATCGTGACTTCCGCAAGCGAATGGATAGCGAGATCGGATATCCCGAAGCTACTAATCGCCGGCGATCCGGGGGCAGCACTTTCCGGCGCCGCGCTGGACTACGCCCGGAGCTGGTCGAACCAGAAAGAGGTGAAAGTGAAGGGATCGCATGTCTTGCAGGAAGATTCGCCACGTGACATCGGACAGGCGCTGTCCGCGTTCATCGGGAACCTTCCGTGACAGAACCCGGCAAAGACGCATTCCTGTGATCACCGGTGCGAATGCATTCGTTGACGAACCATGCGGAGGCTTCCCGCGTGGCCGATGCGCACCGACCTTGCCCCGGACGCCACCTGACCCGTTCCTGTCAGTGAATAAACGAAATACCTTTAGCTCGAGGCAAGTATTGGCATGACGATGAACATCCTTGTTTCAGTCTGGAAGACCATTCTGCGGATTTCGGGGCTGGCGGGCGAAATGCTCGGCTAGACCGGATCGGTAGACTCATTTGCTCGGGAGCCAGGTAACTGACTCCCGGGCTTTGTGGTGTGTTGCAACTACCGGCACCGTTCCGTCGACTCCGGTTGATGCGATGCGCCAGGTGTCCCGGGCCGATGACGACAGACGCACTTAAGTGAACTGCACCAGATTGAGACCAGCAAGCGATCCGCCTGCCTGTTGCAGTCGTCCTCCCTGTACCAGACCTCCCAGATCCACAGGTGCCCACCCCGAGGTGGCGATGATGGATTTCACGGTAGCCTTGGCGGTGGGATCGTCACCGGAGTAGAAAATCACCCTGCGGCCACCGCCCTTGCCCGGATTGGAACCCAGCATATCCGCCAGCAAGGTATTGAAGGCCTTGACGACATGGACACCGGGCAGCATGCCGGCGATGACTTCGCTCGAAGTCTTATCCCCGATATCGATGAGGGAAATATGTCCGTCTTTCTCCATGTAGGGGTTGGTCGTATCGATCACTATTTTTCCCTTCAGCGAGCCGAGCGAGGCGATGGCCTCGCTGGCATCCTCCCAGCGGACAGCCAGGACGATCACATCCTGTGCAGCCACCTCCGCGACGGAACCTGCGCGGGCACCAGGGCCCAGTTGGCCCATGAGGCGGGAAAGGGATTCCGGTCCACGCCGGTTGGCGAGCACCACCTGATGTCCCGTGCGCACCATGCGCAAGGCGAGTGCCGAGCCCAGCCGGCCCGTACCGAGGATGCCGATTCTCATTCTGGATTTCCTGCTTTCTTTTCGTCAGGGAACAAAGCCCCTATGGAGCCGGGGCACGTCGATCAGGTCATGAGCGTCTTCGGGAACGGAGCATTCCCGGCCAACTTGACCATGCGTGGGAGGTTCCTACAGGCTAGAACATGAAAAATCGGGCATATAGCCGCCATAGTCGAACGCGCCGTTACCCCTGACCGGACAATCCAGTGAAGACCCAGGCGATCCTCGAAGATCTCAACGATCTCTACTATTTCGTGATGGTGGCCGAGCACGGTGGATTTTCGGCGGCCGCTCGCGTGCTGGATATTCCGAAGTCGAGACTCAGCGCCCGGGTTGCCATGCTCGAAGAGCGTCTTGGTGCACGCCTGCTTCACCGGACCACGCGGCGGGTGACATTGACCGAGCTGGGTACGCGGTTCTTTGCGCACAGCCAGTCTTCGATCGAACAGGCGTTGGCCGCACAGGAAGTCGTCGATGTGGCGAGCGCCAGTCCGGGCGGGCTGGTCCGCCTGAGTTGCCCCGCCCTGGCGACGCGGCTCTATCTTGCTCCGCACCTTCCGACGTTCATGGCCTCCTATCCGAACGTTCGCCTGGTGGTCGTGACCACCGACCGGCGCGTCGACCTCCAGGGAGAGTCCATCGATGTCGCGATAAGGCTCTATCGTCCTGACGACATGGAGCCCGATCTTGTTACCAAGCGGCTCGGAGTGAGCAGGCGCATCCTTGTTGCAGGCAGAAACTACGAACCACATACCGCGCTGTCGCATCCGGAAGACCTGCGCCAGGAGCGCACCCTCGTCTACGGGGCAGGGGACGAGTGGCAGGAGTGGATGCTGGTCAATGCGAGGGGCCAGTCGGCGATGGTTCGCCACCAGCCGGTGCTTACCTGCATGGATAGCGAAGCCGTCCTCAACGCCACCATGCGCGGGTTGGGTATCGCCATGCTGCCCGACGCAGCCTGCAAGGCAGCGCTGGATCGTGGCGACGTCGTCAAGGTACTCGAAGGCTGGAGCACACCGGAGCTGGTGCTGCACCTTGTCTTTCCGTCGCGGCGGTACATGCTGCCCTCTGTGCGGGCGCTGGTAGACTTTCTTGCTGACACGTTGCCTGCGCTGACCTGATACCCCACGCAGTTCCAGGAAAACTTTCGCATGTCCGATCACCTCATCATCCGGGATGCCAACACCGCCGACGAAGCTGCGTGGTTGGCCTTGTGGGCCGGCTACAACGCGTTCTACGAAGCGAGCGTTGCCCCGGAAGTCACAGCGAGAACGTGGCAGCGCATCCTCGGCACGGATTCCGCGCTGACCTGCCGCGTGGCCGACATGGACGGCACCGTGGTCGGCTTCAGCATCAGCCTCCTGCATGAGGGAACCTGGGTAGTGGAACCGGTGTGCTATCTCGAAGACCTGTTCGTCGATCCGTCCTGCCGTGGCAAGGGCATCGGGCGAAAGCTCATCGAAGACCTCGTAACGTCAGGCAAGTCACAGGGCTGGTCGCGCCTCTACTGGCACACGCGCCAGGACAATCCGGCAAGGCGTCTTTACGACGAATTCGTCAGCGCCGATGACTTCGTTCGTTACAGCCTGCGGCTGCGCTAGGCCCTCAGCCAAAAGCTGATTCGGCGCCCCATGGGTTTCGCATGTAAGGAAAACCGGCGAACATCGGTCTGTCCCTGAAGAACAACCGATGAAGGAATGCCCATGATCCGTTTGCCCCTGTGGCCCCGCGCCGTCCTCGCCATGGCCATCATGGTCTCGACCGGAGCCCATGCGGCCGATGGCAAGACCCCGCCACCCGTGCTCAAGGCCTTGCAGGCGCAAGGCCTCACCGACGTCCAGGAGTTCGACGCGGGCAGCAGCGTACGGGGTTTTGCAGGCATCGTCGGCGACGAGCCCATGTCGGTCTATGTCACGCCTGACGGCAATGCCATCGTCGGCACGCGCGTCGATGCCCAGGGCAGCCGGATCGATGCGAAGAAAATGGACGAACTGGTGATCAAGCCGCGTGCGGCGAAGATCATGAAGCAGCTGTCCGAGTCGAAGTGGGTGCTGGACGGCAAGCCCAGCGCGCCGCGCGTGGTCTATGTCTTCACCGATCCGAACTGCCCCTACTGCCATGCGTTCTGGGAAGCGGCGCGGCCGTGGGTGGAAAGCGGAAAGGTGCAGATCCGTTATCTGGTCGTGGGCATCATCCGCGAGGACAGCCCGGCCAAGGCGGCGGCCATCCTCGGTGCGAAGGATCCGGCCGAAGCCCTTACCCGCAACGAAAAAGCGTTCTCCAAGGGCGGCATTGCGGCGGAGAAGACCATTTCGCCCGAGGTGCAGAAGCAGCTCGACGGCAACCTGGCGCTGATGATGTCGCTGGATATCCAGGGTACGCCGGGCATCGTGCAGCAGGGTGCGGACGGCAAGCTGTCGAAGTTCGGCGGCATGCCGCGCTCGGGCGGCCTCGAAAGCATCCTGGGCCCGAAGTAACGGCAGGAGCGCGCTCTGCGCGTGACCTCGTCATGATGGCTATGGCGGAGGAAGCGTTGTGCTGATGGAGCGGGCGGTGATCGCTCGCTTCGTCGGATCGGGTGTTTTACCTGGTTTGCCTTCGCTTGTGCGGTCGCGGACAAGGTTCGCTCCTACAGGGGCTTCGTAGGTCCTGTGGATAAGTGGGCTGGCCGAAGTCGTGTAACGGAAGTGGCGTGATTCACGGCACAATCGGGTTCTCCAAAGGGGCCGGTTGCCACATGTACGTCATCATCGTCGAAGAAGATCCACGCCAGGGCATGGCGATGAAGCGCGCCTTCGAACAGATGGCCTGTACGGTCCTGTGGATCAACGCGGGCAACAGTCCGTTGGAAGCGCTGCGCCAGCCCGATGCGGATCTCGTGGTAATTGCGTTGCCCGAGCCCGTGGATACCGGGTTGCTGCGTGATGCAAAGCGCGCCGGAGTACGCACGCCGATCCTCGTCATCGTGGCCTGCGACAGCGCCAGGGCGCGTATCGACGCCCTGGATGCCGGTGCCGACGACTGCCTTGCCACACCCTTCGACCTTGACGAACTCACGGCACGGGCCCGCTGTCTTGCACGACGCCACGAAGGACAAGCCGACAACGGCATGCAGGCAGGCCCCATCCACATGGATATCGGCCGGCTCGAAGTCTCGCTGGAGGGGCGCCGTGTGGAGCTTACCCGCAGGGAATTCGCCGTATTGCGCGCGCTGATGTGCCGGCCAGGTCGCATCGTGCAGCGCGACGTCATCGAACGCTCGGTCTATGGCTGCGATTCCGACGTGGGCTCCAACGCGCTGGAAGTGCTGGTGCACTCGTTACGTCGCAAGCTCGGGCAAGAGGCCATCGGCACCGTTCGTGGCTTCGGCTACATGGTCAGGAAGTAAGTCTCAAGGTTTGAGAATCATCTGTGCATCGCGACGCCGATGCATGTGGACTTCCCTGTGGATAGGTATGCAGTTATCCACAACGACGTACATTCAGTCCGGTTCGATACCTCGGGTTTCCGCGACCGGAACCGCCGCTACGACGGCCATCAGCTGCTGGCGTAACCACGCGGACCGCGGGTCGCGATGGGTCCTCGCATGCCAGATCATGGACAACGGGAAAGGCGCCAGTGCGAAGGGCAGTTCAAGCAGGGCCAGCGGCAACTGGCGCGACAGGTACAACGCCAGGCGTTCGGGAATCACCGCAACCATGTCGCCCTGTGCCACCACCAGGGGGGCCGTAAGGAACTGGGGAAGACGCAATGCGATACGGCGGGAATGCCCCATCGATGCGAGCGCCGAATCGACGAGGCCCGGGCCATCGCCCGTGATGGTCGTCACGACATGAGCCAGCGACAGGAAGGCCGGGAGATTCCATGGTGCCTGACGAATCGGATGATCACGCCGGATCACGCACACCAGCCGTTCGTCGTACAGCTGCTTCGAGTGCATGTTGGCGGGTAGCGCATCGACGTCGAAACGACCTATGGCGACATCGGCATCGCCGCGCGTAACGAGGTCCACGTTGTCGCCCCGGGCAGGAAGCACGGCGACATCCACGTTGGGTGCAAGCTCTTGCAGGCGCGCCGAAAGGCCAGGTACGACCAGCGTCGTCAGGTGATCCATGCTGGCGATGGTGAAGCGGCCTACCAGTGTCCATGGCTCGAAGCGTACCGGCGCAACGATCTGCCGGACTTCTACCAGCAAGCGTTCCAGCGGCTCCGCGAGTGACAGTGCGCATGGGGTCAGTTCCTGTCCCTGCGGTGTGCGCACCAGCAGGGGATCCCCGAGCAGTTTGCGCAACCGCGCCAGGGCACGGCTGGTGGCGGGCTGGCTGAGGCCCAGTCGTACACCGGCACGCGTGACGCTGCCTTCCTTCAGCAAGGCGTCCAGCACCTTCAGCAGGTTGAGATCGAGCGAAGCAATATCCACCGGATGCATGTCGGCTATGTCTTTGCTGCATTTGGGGAGGGGGTGTGCGATCACCATTCTAGGCGGGTCGCCCGGTCCGGGCATGCATGTCAGGTGAATCATGTACGTCGTCACAGGTGTCACCGGTCGTACCGGCCGCGTCGTGGCCTTGCGTCTTCTTGCAGAAGGCGAGCCGGTACGCGTGGTGTTGAGGGATATCAGCAAGGCTGCGCAATGGCAGGAGCGCGGCGCGGAGGTCGTCGTGACCGACTTCTCCGACGTGGAGGGCATGGCGGCTGCCTTTGCGGGAGCCACCGCAGCGTACCTCGTCAAGCCGCCGGGCTACGACCGCGAAGACCTCTTCGAGCATGCGCAGAGGACGACGGATGCCGTAACGGAAGCGATCCGTCGGGCTGGTCTGCCGAAGCTCGTCCTGCTTTCGTCGATTGGTGCGGATCGCGATGGTGTCGGCGTGATCGCCACCAACCGCATGGCCGAGCAAGGCATGGCGACGCTCGGCATCCCCGTGGCCTTCCTGCGCGCCGCCTACTTCATGGAGAACTGGGAGCGGGTCTTTGCCGTGGCGGCCAGCGAGGGTGTGCTGCCCAGTCTGCTGGCGCCTGTGGATAAAGCGCTTCCCATGGTTGCTACGGCCGATATCGGTGATGTGGCCGGCGACATGCTGCGGCAGTCGTGGGAAGGACTTCGCATCATCAACCTGGAAGGTCCGCAAGCCCGCTCTCCGGATGAGATTGCCAGGGCATTGGGCCACGCGCTGGGCCGGACGGTAACGGCCGTGGCACTCGATGAAAACGCATGGGAAGGCGTATTGGCGCAGAACCCGTTCTCACGAACTGCGATCAGGGGCTTCGTCGAAATGAACCAGGCGCTCAACAGCGGCCATATCGCGTTCGATCACGAGGGGGCCGAGCACGTGCGGGGCCATCGTTCGTTCGAGGACGTCGTGGCGGGCATGGCCTTACCCCTTTCGAGGTAAGGCTCTTTTCGAGCAGGGGATCAACCTGTGGATATGTGCTTTGTTATCCACAAGCCATGCGTAGCAGCACAAGCGCGCTTGTCGGTATGTCTGTGGATATCTACCGGGTTATCCACAAGGCGCCGGCAGGCGCACTCGCCTCAACGCAGTTCGTTGGCGAAGCGCCGGCAATGTTCCAGGTAACCACCCTCGTGCGCCTGGACCAGCTCGACGACGCTGCGCCACAGCCATGAGGGGGCATCGATACTCCTGGGCCGGTTACGCGCCAGCTCGCCCAGCCAGCTCTTGCGCTCGGGCCATGAGAGCTGGCTCGCATGTGCACGGCCCACCACATTGCCGAGATAATGGGCGACGTCCATGGCTTCGGTATCGGCCAGGCGCTCCAGGTCGATCTTTAGGTCCTGCGGGCGCAGCTCGCGCACGAACACCGTGCGGCCCTGGATGCGTCCGGTCATCATGCGTTCGCCGAGGTTGGGGGCCAGGTGCAACGCACCCTGCTTCACGCGTTCGGCGTTATCGCGTGGCATGCCCGCATTGGCACTGCGAGGCGCGGCAGCCTTCAGGGCTTCCTTGACGTCGACCAGACACAACTCGTCCGGCGAACCCTTGGCGGCCAATCGCACGAGCAGGGCATAACGCAGGCGCCCGAGCGAGCTGCAACCCTTCACCCAGTACTTCGCATCCAGCAGTTCGATCGTGGCATCGTCGTCGCGGTGAACCAGCTGGGTCACCAGCGCACGCATGCCATCGGTGGCGGCAAGGCTCTCCAGTTGCGCCCGCTCTTCGTCGGTCACGGGCCAGAAGCGTTTACCCTCGGGAATATCGGGGCGCACGCCTTTCATGCGTTCCCGTGCCAGATGTTTCCAGCGGCGCTTGAGTGCCGCCTTCATCACCAGCCGGATGGTGTCCGGACGCGCCACCACGCGGTACTCCTTGCGACCGCCAGCCATGCCGCGCTCGTATCCCGCGATCAGCTGCTCCACCATGCGGGTGGTGATCACGCCGGGCAGGTCGGAGCCGCGTGCCGCGGTAGCGAGAGACACCGCCAGCCGCACGATGTCGTGCGCGGGGTTGCCGATTACAGCCTGGTCGAGGTCACGGATCTGGATATCGAGCCCGCCCTCGCGGTCGGCCACCGGGCCGATATTGCTGACATGGCAATCGCCACAGATCCAGATATCGGGTCCCTTGGGCAGGGTGCGATCCGCACCTTCCAGCCACTCGTAGAACTGCAGGGTGTTCCCTCGCACGAAGGCATGCGCAGAGCGCGCCATCTTGAGATTGCGCAGGGCCGTGAGGTGGGGTTCGCGACGGTCGGGAGAGACGGCTTCGGAGCGGGACATGGATTTCGCAGGTTCCTTCGCCCGGTGTGGAAGGTTGGGCGTTGGCAGCGTGTGCCCCACCAGGTGAAGCCAGCGAGATGCCCCGCACACCACCGCCACCCCTGTAGGAGCGCGCCTCGCGCGCGACCGTTTTTAATCATCGGGCATAGCCGTACCGTTGGGTCGCGCGCAAGGCGCGCTCCTACAGGGCGTCTTTCGATCCCAGTGCCACGACGGCGCCGTCACCTGCTTCCGCGCGCCGTACCGCGCGTGGCGCCGAAGGGGAGGTGCGGCCCAGCGTGATGTTCTTCGACGCGCGCACCTCACGATTGGAGAAGGTCCAGATCTCCCCGGTCGCCGTGATGAGCACCGTCCAGTACAGATCGGACTCCGGGCCATAGTCGATCAGGATATGGGCAAAACCTTCGCCCTTCGGGGTGTTCATTGGCAGCGGCGGGTTGAGCTGGAGCATCGGCGTTCTCCTCGAAGGTGCAGGACAGGTTATTTCTGCTGCTGGTTGTCTTCGCCCGAATCGTCCTTCGGGTCACCCGAATCGTTGGTTTCGCGCTGGCGCGTGGGGTTGCGCGGATGTTCCGGCGGATCATTCTGGCCGGGATGTTGCGGCGGACGGTTTTTCTCGTTGGCCATGACAGGACTCCTGGAAAGAGATTCCAGCCTCACTAGTGGACCTTGAACGACCCGTGCGTTGTTTGTGAGGACGCCTTGACGTTCAGGCGGCACGTGCCTCGTGCATGAGCCAGTCGCGAAACGCCAGCAGCTTCGGCAGCGAGGCGCATTCGGCACGATAGACCACGAAGTAGGCCAGTTCGGAAGCCTGCCCGATATGGGGAAACAATCGCACGAGCCTGCCGCTGGCCAGGTCGTCCCTCACCATGACACTGCGGGCAAGCGCGACACCATGGCCGTCGATGGCCGCCTGGAGCACGGCGGCCGAGTTGTTGATGCGCAGGCCACGCGTGGTATCCACCTCCGGCGTACCCGCGTGGGCAAGCCATGTGGGCCAGGATGCAAAACCGATATGCGTATCCACGGACTGATCGTGTATCAGCATGCGTGCCGACAGCGAGGATGGCTCGCTGACGTCCGGGTGATGCCGAAGCCATTGCGGCGAGCATACGGGAAAGAGTTGTTCGTCCATCAGCTTCTCGGCCACGAGGCCTGGCCATTCGCCACGCCCATAGCGCACGCCGATATCGATGCCCTGGGCCGTGAAGTCCATCAGCTTCAGGCTGGTATCGAGGCGTACGTCCGTATCCGGGTACTCGGCCTGGAAATGTTCCAGGCGGGGCAGCAGCCATTTGGCCGCGAATGCCGGGCTTACGGTCACGGTAAGGACACCGCTGGCTGACGACTCACGCAGGCGGCTGAGGCCCAGCGTAAGGCGGTCGAATCCCGCACGGATGTCGGGCAAAGCCCGTTCCGCCGCTTCGGTGGGCACCAGGCGGGCCTTGCCGCTGGTACTGCGATGGAACAGCGGGGTGCCGAGCCAGTCCTCCAGGCTGCGCACCAGCTGTCCCACGGCCGCGGGGGTGACGCTCAACTCGGCCGCGGCGGCCGAGAAGCTCTGGTGCCGCGCGCTGGCCTCGAAGGCACGCAGGGCGTTGAGGAACACGGGTGATTTCATGGCGATAAAGAAATTCTTTATATGAGCCCAAGAATATACCGTTTGTGAGCCCGCAAGCCGGGGATCACCATGCTTCCCATAAAGCGAACCGAGCACATCGCCTTGCCGGGGCGTGAATAGTTTTTCTACCTCGATCACCCATGGGAAGCAACGCCATGCTGTATGACTGGAATACCTACCGCGACGAGCTGCATCGCACCGTCGGCGACTTCACCAGGCTCAACCCGCCCGTGATGCGCGGGCTGTCGATGATGTCCAGCGGCGAGCAGGGCAACCACCTCAGTGCGAAGGTCCATGAGCTGATCGCCCTGGCGGTCGCCATCACGACCCGTTGCGACGGCTGCATTGCCACGCATGTGAAGATGGCGGCCGAACACGGAGCGACGCGCGAGGAAATCGCCGAGGCACTGGGTACGGCCATCGCCCTCAATGCCGGCGCTGCCCTGACCTATACGGCGCGTACGCTGGACGCGTTCGACGCATTGCCGGCAGCCTGAGGCGGTCATGCGTGTCCACGCCGATCTCTCTCAGCCGGCGATCGTTACACCAGGCGACTATCGCTGGGTGGATTCGCCGCAGCAGGGGGTCAACCGCATGATGCTCGACCGCATCGGCGAGGAATGTGCACGCGCTACCAGCCTGGTCCGCTATGAGCGCGGTACGTCGTTTCCTAGCCACGTCCACCCGGGCGGCGAAGAGATCCTGGTGCTCGAAGGCATCTTCCGCGATGACGGCGGTGACCACCCAGCGGGTTGCTACCTGCGTCATCCTTCAGGGTCGTCGCACGCACCATCCAGCACGCACGGCACGACGATCTTCGTGAAGCTTCGCCAGATGGATGAAGGCGATACGCGCGATGTCCGCGTGGACACGAGCGATCCATCGCAATGGGCGCCACGGCCCGGCGGGATGGTGTGCGTTCTGCACACGTATGCGGATGAAAGCGTCGCCATACATCGGCTGGATGCGGGGCACACGCTGTTCGACGAACCTGTGGATAACCTGGAGATATTCGTCGTCAGCGGTGAACTGTACGGCGAAACCACAGCTTATCCACAAGGTAGCTGGCTGCGGTTTCCTTCTGGGTGTCCCGTGCAATTCGTGGCGGGCAGCGAAGGCGTCACGGTCTACCTGAAGACGGGACACCTGCCGTGCTGAACCGTCGCATCGTCATCATTGGTGCTGGCGTAGCCGGCCTGTATGCCGCTGCGCGGCTGCTGGAGCGTGGTCATCGCGAGGTCGTGCTGCTTGAAGCGCGGCAGCGCATCGGCGGACGACTGCTGTCGCTTCCCGAAGGCGATCATGGAAACCGCTATGACCTCGGTGCCACCTGGTACTGGCCCGGCATGCAACACGAGCTGCACGAACTGGTTTCCCGCCTTGGCCTGATCACTACCGGTCAGCACGAGGCGGGGGACATGCTGGTCGAACGCAGCATCGGTCGCGCGCCGGATCGTTTCTCCGGCTTTATCTCTGCGCCTTCGTCGTTGCGGCTGGAAGGTGGCATGGTGGCCCTGGCCGAAGCACTGGCGCGGCGCATACCCGATGAGTGCCTGTGGCTGGAGCACCGCGTAACACGTATCGCCACCGATGGAAAAACGGTGGACGTGCATGCAGTGCGTGGCGATGGAGCTTCGGTTTCATGGCAGGCAGCCCATGTGTTGCTGGCGCTTCCTCCACGTCTGGCGGCAGCCACGCTTGATCTGGTTCCCGCGCTGCCAGCCAGCGTGATGCGGCAGTGGCGATCGACGGGCACCTGGATGGCGCCCCACGCAAAGTACGTGGCCGTATACGACGAGCCCTTCTGGCGCGAACAAGGCCTGTCGGGCCATGCGCGTAGCAACACGGGGCCGCTCGTCGAAATACACGATGCGTCGCCTCGCGATGGCAGCGGCGCCTTGTTCGGCTTCATCGGCATACCGGCCACGATGCGGCGTCGCCTTTCGGATGAAGACCTGCGCATGCAATGCAGGGCGGAGCTGGCAAGGCTGTTCGGCGAGCAGGCGGCCAAGCCGCGTGCCGAATACCTGAAAGACTGGGCATGCGATGCCCTGACGGCTACGGAAGACGACCAGATGGCCACGGGTCATCACGAACCAGCGGTATCCATCTCGCGTGTCGACGCGCCCTGGCATGCCGTCATGGCCGGCATTGCCAGCGAGTGGTCGCCCTCGATGCCCGGCTACATCGCCGGTGCTATAGAGGCGGCGGACCATGGTGTCGACGTCGCGCTCGCTGGCATCCCCATAGCAGGAATGAATCCATGAAACTCGAAGGCAAGACAGCGCTCGTCACGGGCGGCAGCAGTGGTATCGGGCTGGCGACGGCAGCATTGTTCGCCCGCGAAGGCGCACGTGTCGCGATCACCGGGCGCGATGCGGCACGGCTGGATGAGGTGGCAGTGACGCTTGGCGATGCCGTGATACCCATCGTCGCTGACGTGTGTTCGCACGACGACCTCAAACGCATGCAACACGTGCTGCGCGATCGGATCGGTGGACTCGATGTGTTCTTCGCCAATGCCGGCGTGGCCTTTGGCACACCGCTGGAATCCACCACGGAAGCTCGTTACGACGAGTTGATGGATATCAACGTCAAGGGCGTCTTCTTTTCCATGCAGGCGGTGTCGCCGCTGTTGCGCGAGGGAGCCTCGGTGATCCTCAACACCTCATGGCTCAACGAAGTGGGCACGCCCGGCCTGTCGATGCTGTCGGCATCCAAGGCAGCCGTGCGTTCGCTGGCGCGCACATGGTCAGCAGAGCTGCTGGCGCGGCGCATCCGGGTCAATGCCGTCAGCCCTGGCGCCATCGACACGCCCATTCACGGCAGCGCATCCGATGCGGATGTCGCCGCTGCGAAGACCCGCATTGCGCAACGCGTACCGCTTGGAAGGCTTGGTTTGGCCGACGACATCGCGCAGGCCGCGCTTTTCCTCGCCAGTGACGACTCCCGCTACATGCTGGGCGCAGAGATTGCCGTCGACGGCGGCTTTGCCCAGATCTGATCTCCTTTTAAAGACAACAGGACACAACGACATGCGTTTCAAAAACAAGGTCATCGCCATCACGGGTGGCGGTTCGGGCATCGGCAAGGAAACCGCACGGCGCTTCGTCGCCGAAGGCGCGAAGGTGGTCATCAATGGTCGCGACCGCCAGAAGCTTGTCGCGGCGGCGAAGGATATCAACCCGTCGGGCAGCCACGTGATCGTCACCGACGGTGACATCGCCGATCCGCGCACGGGGCAGGAGCTCGTGGACACCGCCGTGCGTCGCTTCGGTCGTCTCGACGTGCTGGTGAACAATGCAGGTGTGTTCAATCCGAAGCCCTTCCTCGACCTCACCGAAGCCGACTACGACTGGTACCTGGACACGATCCTCAAGGGCAAGTTCTTCACGGCACAGGCCGCGGCGCGTGCCATGAAGGATTCTGGCGGCGGTGCCATCGTGCAGACCGGTTCGATGTGGGCGATCCAGGCCATCGGCGCCACGCCGTCGGCGGCGTATTCCGCGGCGAATGCCGGCGTCCACGCTATGGTGCGCAACCTGGCCATCGAACTGGCACCACATCACATCCGCATCAACGCGGTGGCACCTGCCGTGGTCGAGACACCGGTGTACAACACCTTCATGAGCGACGCGCAGGTGAAGGAAGTGCTGCCCACGTTCGATGCCTTCCACCCGCTGGGCCGCAACGGCCAGCCCGGCGATGTGGCCGAAGCCATCCTGTTCCTTGCCTCCGAACAGGCTGGCTGGATTACGGGTACGGTGCTTCCGGTGGACGGTGGCGTCACCGCCGGACGCCAGTAAACGATCCGCGCGATGGCTCGTTCATAGGTCGCCGTACCCTGTCAGGTGTCGGTCGTATCCACGGTCGAGTGCGCGTTTCAAGGGCTGGATGGCGGCAGTCACCGGCCCTTTTCTATATGGTCATTTCTTATGTACTTATAACCATCGGTTATAAGACGGGTCGCTCCAGATCCTGTGCACGTAGCGGTCACCTCAATCCATGTCCATGGTTTTGCCGGTGATTTCTGGAAACGCGGCCGCCTCCGTCCTGCGGCGCGACTTTCGTGATTTCCTGCTCCGGGCCGCCACGGTGGTCCATGTTCCGCAAGTGCGCTGCGGAACTTTATTGACACCATGAAAAATAGATGAAGAGAATGATCGTGCCGGACGTCATGAATGATGATCCGTGCCTGTTCCCCCCACCTCTTCACGACCACGAATGGCTATGAACATCCAGTGCCTGAAAATCGCTACCTGCGACGCTTGTTGTCGTGGCGTCGCGCACTGTTGTTGATCGGGTCGTTACGTACGGCTGTCCCCACAGCCTGATTCCTGCTCCACCTCCCATGCCCACTGACAGCGCACGCTGTCGATCACCTTGCACCCTGAAAACCTGGCCCTGATGCCGGGACGGGTTGCCGAACCCAGGATTTGCCCTCCCATGTCCAGTCCAGGCTTTACTTCCACTCGCGCTACCCGGGTTTTCCAACGAACGGCCCTCGCCGTCGGCATCATGCTGGCGATGCCGGCATGGGCACAGACGGCGACGGTACCGACGTCCGACGCCGCACCTTCGTCAGCGCCCGGCGATGACAAGGATTCGCCGCGGCAGTTGCAGGAAGTGGTGGTTACCGGTTCGCGCATCCCGCGCACCGAACTGGAAGGCGCATCGCCCGTGACCACCATCACGGCCGATGAAATCGACGCCCGTGGTTATCGCAATGCCTTCGATGCCCTGTCGCAGCTCACGCAGAACACCGGACAGGTGCAGGGTCAGGATTTCGGCAGCACCTTCACGCCGGCGGGCAACTTCCTCAACCTGCGCAACCTTGGTGCCAACCACACCCTGGTGCTGGTCAACGGTCATCGCCTGGCGGAGTATCCGGTGGCTTACGATGGCCGCGTCAATGCGGTCAACCTCGCCAATATTCCCTCCGAATCCATCGAGCGCATCGAAGTGACCGATGCGGGCGCGTCGGCAATCTATGGTTCGGACGCCATCGCCGGCGTCGTCAACGTGATCCTGAAGCAGCACTACGACGGCACCGACATCAAGGTACGTGCGGGCGGAACACAAGGTGGCGGTGGCGCCAACCAGCGCCTCCAGCTCACCCAGGGTATCGATGCGGGCAAGCTGACCGGTGTTGCCGGGCTTGAATTGAACAATACCCAGCCGCTGGAGTTCGGCGACCGGCACCTGAGTTCGTCCTACACGCGTAATGCGATCGACCCCACCACCTCCGTACCGGGCGTGGCGACCATTCGCGATCCGATATCCGGGCGTTATCTCGCGCCACCCGATGGCGCATGCCAGGGCCTCGGCGGCCTGATGGGCGGCAGCGTCGGCCTGGATACCAGCAATAATCCGAAGCGCCCTGGCACGTACTGCGGGAGCGACCGGTACTACAACGTCGGCACGCTGGGAGCGGCCAAGAAGCAGGCCTCCGGTTTTGCCAGCCTGCAGTACAAGATCAATGACCACACCTCGCTCTATGGCGACTTCCTGGCCGACGACACCCGTGTCACCAGCCACCTGATCGGGCCGCCCAGCTGGTCCAGTTCGTCCGTCGCAGGTCCGTTCTGGGATACCCAGACCCAGCGCCTGGAAAACCTCACGCGCGTCCTTGCCCCGGACGAAGGCATCGGCCTGCAAGGATACGACCGCACCTATCTGGAGCGCTCGTTCACGGCGTCGGTGGGTGCCCGGGGTGACTTCGGCAGCAGCGACTGGCACTACGATGCGAACTACACATACTCCCATTACAGCAGCGACCAGACGCGGCAACGCTTCCTCAATAGCGTGGATACGTACTTTCTCGGCCAGCAGGTAGGCAGCCACGTTGTCGATGGCACGACGTTTCCCGCCTATGCGCCGAACCTGGCCAACTTCTACAGTCCGTTGTCAGCAGCGCAGTACGAAAGCCTCGCGGCATCCAGCACGAGCAAGAACAGTTCATGGACGCAGACCGCCAGCCTCGCGGTAAACGGCACCCCATTCACACTGCCCGGCGGTGATTTTGGCGTGGCGGCGATTGCGGAGCTGGGCGACCAGGGCTACCACCAGCACCCGGATCCACGCATCGACCAGGGCTACTTCTGGAACACGGGTACCGCCGATTCGTCCGGGGGCACCCGGCGCAACCAGGCCGTAGGCGTGGAATTCAATGCGCCCGTGCTGTCCTCACTGACGGTGTCGGGTGCCGCGCGCTACGACGTCTTCCACTTCGCCGGCAACAGGATCAGCAAGCCGACCTTCAACGTGGGCCTGGAATACCGACCCGTGGAAAGCCTGCTGATTCGTGGCAACTACGCCACCAGCTTCCGTGCGCCGGACATGAACTACATCTTCTCCAATGCCACGCTGGGCTATAACCCCGGGCAGACCGATTATTACCTGTGCCGCCTCGGCAACCAGCCGTACGGAAGCTGCGACCAGACATACAACATCAACTACACCCAGAGCGGCAACAGCAAACTGAAGCCGGAGACGGCCCGTTCCTTCACTTATGGCGTAGTGTGGTCGCCCAGCAGGAACTTCGATCTGTCGGTCGATTACTACCATATCGCCATCACCGACGAGGTGACGAACCTCAGCATGGACCAGCTGCTGCGAACCGATGCCGACTGCCTCGCCGGCCAGACCCTGTCGGGTACACCGGTGGACCCGCAGTCCTCGCTTTGCAGTGATGCCATTGCCCGTGTCCACCGTGTTGCAGCCAATGCACTGGTGAATGCCAATGGCGTGACGAGCGTGGACGTCAATCCGATCAACGCTTCCAACGAACACACAAGCGGCCTGGATGCAAGTTCGAACATCCGCTGGGGCGGTGACCGCTTCGGCCTGTTCGCCCTGAAGCTCGATTACACGACGGTGTTCAGCCACAAGTACGAGCAGTTCGGTGGCGATGCGATACAGGACTACCTGAGCCCCGCCTACCAGACCGAATGGCGCAGCAAGGTCAATGCGGCACTGAGCTGGCATCGCAACGACTGGTCGGCCACGGTCAACGGCATCCGTTACGGACGAATCCCGTACGGAAACCAGCTGGGTTACCGGGCGCCGTACACGTTGTTCAATACGAGCGTGGCCTATCAGTTGAACAAGGAGGCATCCGTATCCCTTGTCATCAATAACGTCGCCAATCGCATGCCGGTGGATCGCACGCAGGGATGGCCCAACTATCCGTCCAGCATCTACGACATCTACGGGCGGCAATGGTGGATCCAGTTCGACTATCACTTCGGTGGCAAGTCGAAGGCCTGACGACATCGCTAGGGAGGCAGCGCGATAAGCGCTGCCTCCCTAGCGCGTGACCGCTCGTTCGATGAGCGTTGCAAGGCTGCGCACCAGTGCTTTCATCCGTGAGGCATCGGTATTTCCATAGCCGAGTACGAGTCCGTTGCATGTGGGATGCCCTGAGGATGCGAAGGCGGACAAGGGCTCGGGCGCCATGCCGTGTTCCCGCGCCATGAAGGCCAGCCGGCGGTCGGGGACATGAGCCGGCAGGTGAAGGCTCAGGTGCATGCCGCTGTCGCCACCGGTGATCCGGTGTGGCACGGACAGCTGCGTCGCCAGGGCCTCCTGCAATGCATCCCGGCGCTGACGGTAGAGCCGGCGCATGGCGGAGAGGTGGCGACCGAAGCCGCCGCCGTGGATGAAGTCTGCCAGGGCCAGCTGTTCCACGCGTCGCCCCCCACGTAACAGCTCGGCCAGCACAGGTGCCATCACGGGGCGCAAGGCCTCGGGCAGTATCATGAAACCCATCCGCAATGCGGGAAACAGTGTCTTGCTGAAGGTGCCGACATAGAGCACCGGCGCGTCCGGGAGCATGCCCTGCATGGCACCGATGGATTCGCCCGAGCGGCGGAACTCGCTGTCGTAGTCATCCTCGATGATCCATGTGCCGTGCGAGGTGGCCTTCTCTATCAAGGCCAGCCGACGTGCCGCGGAAAGCACCGAACCCAACGGATACTGGTGCGATGGCGTGGTGTAGACCAGCTTCGGCGAACGTGCCTGCCATGCTTCGTCTGCGATGACGATGCCTGCGTCGTCCACCGGACAGGCCGTGACGTCTAGTGCACCCGCGGCGAAGGCCTGCTGCGCACCGCGATAACCCGGGTCCTCGATCCACCCCGCATCTCCGGCATCGGCCAGCAGGCGCACGCAAAGGCCAAGGGCCTCCTGCGCGCCAGTGGTGATGACGACCTGCTCCGGTGTCGCCCGTATGCCACGCGAGAGGGTGAGATGCCGCAACACGGCGGCACGAAGCGCCGGTTCGCCGAAAGGATCGCCGTGGCCCAGCAATGTGTCGCCATGGGCTGCCATGGCCTTGTCCATGCAACGCTTCCAGGCTCCTGCCGGAAAGTGATCCAGGGCAGGTACGCCTGGCCGGAAGGCCAGCGTATCGTCTGCCGCAGCGGCACGACGAGGGATGCGCATGGCGCGCTCCGACAGCACTGGCGCCCGCGCCACGCGAACGTCGGCAGGTGACGTTCGCAAACGGGGCAGGGCGGCGACGCGGGTGCCCTGGCGGCCGGCAGCGATGAACCCTTCGGCTCCCAGCAGTTCGTAGACGGCCGTGACGGTATTGCGCGACACGCCTACGGCATCCGCCAGTGCACGCGAGCCGGGCAGCCGGCTGCCCGCAGGCAGCCGCCCGTCGAGGATGCCCGCACGCAAGTGGCGCAGCAGCTGACCTTGCAGGGATGCACCATCGCGGCGCAGGGGTGGCGACCCGGCGAGGAAGTCGGACCAGGCGGCGTCGTCGGCATGGGGTGGCATGGGCATGGCGATCCTGCGGTGTGGCTCCATCATAGTGCCAGCATGTGGCACTATCGGAAGAGCCACGAAAGCCTAGCCTTGCTGTCGAGCCCTTCTCCGGAGAACGACATGGCAGACACCCTTAATTCCCTCGGCCAACCGGTTGGCATCGCCCTGCCGGACTGGCGCCCGCGTCCCCGGCCCGCCCGCGTCAGCCTGGAAGGGCGCTTCTGCCGGCTGGAGCCCCTGGAGGCGGAGCGCCACGCTTCCGAGCTGTGGAATGCCCACGCGATGGCACCGGATGCCTCGGGCTGGACCTATCTGCCGGTGGGGCCGTTTACCAGCGAAGCCGCCTTCGCAGGCTACGTGCGCGATGCGGCAGCCAGCAGCGATCCGTTGCATTACGCCGTGGTGGACCAGCGCACGGGGGCAGCCGTAGGCACGATGTCACTGATGCGCATCGATCCGGGCAATGGTGTGATCGAAGTAGGTCACGTGGTGTTCTCGCCCCGGCTGAAGCGCACGCCCATATCCACCGAAGCGCAGTACCTGCTCATGAGCTACGTGTTCGACGAGCTGGGATATCGACGTTACGAATGGAAGTGCGACAGCCTCAACGCGCCCTCGCGCGAGGCAGCGTTACGACTTGGCTTTGCGTTCGAGGGCATCTTCCGGCAAGCGAGCGTCTACAAGGGACGCAGCAGGGACACCGCGTGGTTTTCGGTGATCGACGGCGAATGGCCTGCGTTGCGCGATGGATTCGTCCAATGGCTGTCCGAGAGGAATTTCGACCGCGACGGTCAGCAGCGCCAGTCACTGGCGGCGATACGCACTTGTGCGCCCATGCAAGTTCCTGAGGGTTAGTCCAGCGCTCGAAATATCGTGGCAGGTGGTCCGGTCGTCTTGGATAAACCTGTCGGCACCACGCGTTGTGCGGGCCGGTTCATGGAACGGAATCGTGGAGCAGGCGATCAAGGGCGTACACCCCTGAATAGGGTATGCCGGTGGATGAACGCATCCATACGCTCCCCCGCGACATCGTCCCGATGCCCTCGTCCACCCGACACGGTGGGAGTGCTTCGACGCGCAAACAGGGGAATTACCGCTGTGCACCGTCGGCGACATCGACGGTGATTGCAACGGCCTCCGGCCATGCCCGGACCTGGGGCGGGAGTTGTCCTCACCGCGACTTCAACCAGGGAACGTACACCCCATGAAGAGTCACCCCGCGTCACCACCGGGCAGCCCGGGGCGAGGAAGGCTATCCGCCTTCATCGCCATGGCGCTCCTTGGTGCGACGGTCACGGCCCATGCCGTGACACTCGCGCCTTCGGATCGCCAGGACATCAACATCGGCGCCACGCCGTGGAAGTACATCAAGCAGTACATCAACCAGTCGGGTCATGCCGCCGTGCCGAACGGCGACGACGGCGCGAATCCGTCCTATGACGATTCCCAGTGGGAAGTGGTGGGCCTGCCGCATGCGGCCAACGACTTCACCACCTTCATCAACCAGGAATCCGGTGGCGGCCAGGGCAGCCTCGACGGTAGCCTGAGCTGGTACCGCAAGGTGCTGACCGACTCGGCGTCTTACCGTGGCAAGAAAGTGATGATCGAGTTCGAAGGCGCGCACACGGGCGACCGTGTCTACGTCAACGGGCAGTTCATCCCGGGTACCGGCACGCTCAACCAGCCGAACCAGCCCAATGCCAACGCCACCCATGTATACGGATTCATTCCGCACATCGTGGACCTGACCCCATATCTGCGTTACGACGGCACGGACGTCATCGCGGTCAAGGTCGAGCGCGATGGTGGCGACATCTTCCAGGACCCGGGCTTCGGCGGTGCCTTCCGCTTCGGCCAGTCCGAGGCGGGTATCTTCCGTCCGGTGAAGCTGCACGTGACCAACCTCGTGCACATTCCGGAGAACGTGTACGAAGGCCAGAACACCTGGGGTACCTACGTCGGCACCCAGAGCCTGGGTGCGAACAACCAGTCGGCCGTGATCGACGTACAGACCAACGTCGTCAACGACACGGACGTACCGAAGACCGTCACGCTCACCACGCAGATCGTGGACGAGAACGGCAAGGTGGTGGCCAGCGACCAGCAACAGCAGGAGCTGGCTCCGCACCAGGCACCAAATGACGTCGCGCCGGTGTTCGACCAGCACCTGACGGTGTCGGGCGCCGACCTGCACCTGTGGTGGCCGAACGGCAGCCTGCACAACGTGGCGCGGCCTGGCGACACCGGCCGTCCGCGTCCGTACATGTACAAGGTGTTCCACACCGTCAGCATCGACGGCGCCATCGTGGATGCCAAGCAGAGCCCTCTGGGCATCCGCATGATCACCTGGGACAAGAGCTATCCCTACGTCAACGGCGAGCGCTTCCGCGCCGATGGCGCTTCGGGCCGCTACGATTACCCGGCGCTCGGCTCGTCCGTGCCGGAAGAACAACAATGGCGCGACCTGCAGCTGTTCGCCGCCGGTGGCGGTGACATGTGGCGGCCTGGCCATTCGTCGTCGAGCCCCGAGTTCGTCGAGGCGGCCGATGCCCTGGGTGTGTTCATCATCCAGCCCAGCGGTGACGGCGAAGGCGGCTTCGACAAGGAGTGCGCGTCCAAGGGCGACGCCACCGCCGTGTCGCAGTGCCTGTACATGCGCAACGTCAAGCGCGAAGTGCATCGCGACATGGTGATCCGCGATCGCAGCCACCCATCGATCCTTGCATGGGAAACCGACAACGGTGCGATCCTGAACTCGT
This sequence comes from Luteibacter anthropi, assembly GCF_023699965.1. Taxonomy (NCBI): domain Bacteria; kingdom Pseudomonadati; phylum Pseudomonadota; class Gammaproteobacteria; order Lysobacterales; family Rhodanobacteraceae; genus Luteibacter; species Luteibacter anthropi. The sequence goes on along the minus strand of NZ_CP077072.1, from coordinate 1,437,073 downwards.
TCGCGCTGGAGCTGCGTGCCCTGGCCGCGAAGTGGGACAACATCGCTCCCAGGGCAGCGTCGGATCGTAGCGGAGCAACCGATCCCACGACGGGCCAGCCCATCATCAACGGTGACCTGTTCAGTTGCAGCAAGGCCGGCTGCGAGACCTCCATGAAGGCTGGTGCCTTCAAGAACCTGCCCGTCTGGGGCGCCGAGTACTGGGGTATCGGTTCCCAGCGCCAGGCCTACGACGCGCAGCTGGCGATGTTGCTGAACTACATGGTGCCGTACTCGCAGGCGCGAAGCGTAGGTACCTTCGGCATGTCCCAGTGGTACTTCGCGGATACCCCGGGTGAAACCGGCAATTTCGACGAAGGCACGGAAGACTCGACGCACTGGACCTACCAGCATGTGAACGGCGATCCGAACCAGCCTATCGCGCAGTATCCCGATGGCACGCAGATCAAGAACTTCGCCCACAACGTGCGTTCGCTGGGCGATTCCATGGTCGACCAGAATCGTTTCCCGAAGCTGATCTACTACGCATACGATGCCCTCTGGACTCCGTTCCAGCTGCAGCCGGTCGTGAAGCTCGCCAACACCTGGAACCGGTCGGGTGACATCCGCGTCAGCGGCTTCACCAACTGCCCGGCCGCCCGCCTGCTCATCAACGATGTGCAGCAGGGCACCGACCAGCAGCCGAACGACTGGACCAGCATCGACCAGGCTTCTTATAACCTCGTCAACGGTAATGCGGGCGATCCGAACGGTCCCAGCGAGACCACGGGCAAGATGCAGAACGTGGCCCAGGCCGCCGCCACCACCAAGCTGCCCCAGCAGGTGCACTGGGACGTGACCTGGCAGTCCGGTACCGCCAAGCTGCAGTGCATCGGCACCGACGGCAACGTGGTGCAGGACGCCAATAACCAGCCGGTAGAGGACGTGCTGAATACGGCCGGCAAGCCGGACCACATCCTGCTCACCGTGGTGCCCGACGTAGCACTGACGAAGCCGGATGGCAGCTCCTTCGCCGTGACCGCGAACGGCTCCGACGCCGCGTTCATCGAAGCCCGCGTGCTCGATGCCAACAACGTGCTCGTGCCGGTCGAGGGTGACGTCAACGTGACCTTTACCGTCACCAGCGGTGACTCGCTGGTGACCTACCAGGGCGGTACGCAGCAGCTGGTGGACTGGTCCGCCGGTTCGACCACGAACTTCGATGGTTCGCAGGAACCGATCCACGGTTACCACTCGCCAGGCGATCATGAACTTAAGTTCGAGGGCGGCCTGCAGAAGATCGCGCTGCGCACGAAGTTCACGCCAGGCCAGGTGACGGTCACCGCCACTGCGACGGGCATGACGGCCGGCTCGGCGACGTTCCAGATTTCGCCGGTGCAGCAGCCGTCGACGCCGCTGGGGCCGCCTTCGCTGATCGCCACTCCACAGGATGATTCGGTCACCGTGGGCAGCAGTGGGCATTTCGAAGCCGCCGTCTCCGGTGCCCAGCCGATGACCTTCACTTGGAAGAAGAACGGTGTGGTGATCGATGGTGCAACCACGTCGGCCTACGACACGCCGGCTACCGTACAGGGTGACGATGGTTCGACCTATACGGTGTCCGCGCACAACAGCCTGGGCGACACGCCGGACTCGGCACCTGCCACGCTGCACGTGTTCGCGGCGCAGGCCGTGACCATCACCCAGCCGTTGCAGGCCGTGACGGTGGATGCCGGTCAGCCCGCGCACTTCCAGGTGGCTGCCGGTGGGTCGCCGAAGCTGAGTTACAAGTGGTTCCACAACGGAACGCAGATCGTCGGTGCAGATGGTCCGTCGTACGACATCGCGGCGGTGCAGGCATCGGATGCAGGCAATTTCTCGGTCGAAGTGGACAACCCGGTGGCTCCCGCTACGTCGGGCCCGGTGGCGCTGACCGTGAATGCGGCTCGTCCGCCGGTTTTCACCGCCTCGCTGGGTGATGTCCGCGCGAACCTCGGCCAGTCTGCCTCGTTCACCGCAAACGTGGCCGGCTCCTCGCCGTTCCACTACCAGTGGATGCACGGGACCCTGGCTGTCGGTACGGATTCGCCGACGCTCACCATTCCCGCCGTCAGCCAGACCGACGTGGGCGGCTACCAGGTCATCGTGACCAATATCCTGGGTAGTGCTTCGGCTGCCACCAGTAATACGGCACAGCTGACCCTGGCTCCCCCGGGCGCCAATCTGGCGCGTGAGAAGGTGACCTATGCCAGTGGCGTGCAGGATGCGAACGGTACGCCGTCCTCCTATGCCGTCGATGGCGATGACACCACGCGCTGGGCATCGGAGCAGGATTCCGATCCGGCCAAGACGGATGCCGCATGGTTCGAAGTGGACCTGGGTGCCGTGCAGACATTCGATCACGTGGTGATCAAGTGGGAAGCGGCTTATGGCGCCGACTACAAGATCCAGGTGTCGAACGACAAGGACACGGGTTTCACCGATGTACTGGAGAACTCGACGGGTACGGGCGGCACGGATGACCTGAGCTTTCCCCACCCGGTCAGCGGTCGTTATGTCCGCATGCAGGGCGTGAAGCGTGGTACCAACTACGGCTACTCGATGTATGAGTTCGAGGTGTTCAACACGCCCAGTTGCTGCGATGCGCCGTCAAGATACATCGTCCAGGACGATAACCACGTCACCGACACGCTCAGCGGCCTGACCTGGGAGCGTCACGAACGCAGCCTCGCCGACGAAGGTGCGCAGTACAAGCGTTCCAAGGCGGCCGACGACTGCGCCCAGGTCAATGCACGCCTGCCATCCGCCGCCGAAGCACTGGCCATCAGCGGCAAGAACCTGTCCACCAATGCCTTCCCGCAGGACTGGTCTACCTGGACCACCGACAATGATCCGGGCGATGCCGACAAGGCACTGATGGTGAGTCGATCCGGTGATGTCACGCCGCAGCTTGCCGAAAACTATCCCGGTAGCGCCATCTGCGTCTCGGGTTCGGCGACGGCACTTCCGGCACCGCTGATCTCGACACCGCTCGTGGCCCAGACCGCCGGCGTGGGTCGTTCGGCGCACTTCGCCGTGGCGGCCACCGGCACCGGTCAGATGACCTATGAGTGGTTCAAGAACGGCGACTCCGTGTCGGTGACCTATGACGGCACCTACGCGACGCCGGCCCTGACCGCGGCCGACAACACGGCGCAGTACCAGGTGAAGGTCACCAACGCACAGGGCATCGCCACGCTGAGCAACGTCGTACAGCTGACGGTGGACAACTCCACCAGCGGCTTCGACCTGCCGCCGTGGGAAACCCCTCCGCAGAACACCGGTGGCAACCAGGGCAACAACGGTGGCAACTCGGACAATCCGGGTACGCCGGGTGACGGCCAGAACGGCGTCAACGTTGCGCTGCATGCGTCGGCTACCTCGCTGAAGAACGAGAACGACACCTACCTCGGCCCGGGCAATGCGGTCGATGGCGACTTCACCACCCGCTGGGGTTCGTCGTTCGATCCGGAAGCCTGGATTGCACTCGACCTAGGTTCGCAGCAGACCTTCGACCACGTGATCCTGCGCTGGGAGAATGCCTACTCGACGTCGCACAACATCGAGGTGTCCAACACTGGCAACGGCACCGACTGGCAGCCTGTGACGGCCCAGCCGTTCACCGGCCAGGGCGGCGTGGAACGCGTGGATTTCCCGGCGCAGACCGCACGTTACGTGCGCATGCACAGCCTGGCGAAGAATACGGTGGGCTACGGTGTATCGCTGTGGGAATTCGAGGTGTACCAGCCGGTGACTCCGCAGTTCGTGTCGCAGCCTTCCGCACAGGCCCTCACGGCCGGCCAGACGGCGACCTTCACGGTCAGCGTCAAGGCCTCCGGCCAGCCCACCTACCAGTGGCGCTTCAACGGCGTGAACATCCCGGGTGCGACCCAGGCCACCTACACCAAGGTGGTGGCCACGACGGACGCGGGCAACTACGACGTGGTGGTGACCAATGGCCTCGGCCAGAGCGTGACCAGCAACCCGGCGGTGCTCACCGTCGCGGCCGCACAGGGCTCGGGCAACCAGGGCACCGGTACGGGCACGGGCGGCACGGGTACCAGCAGCACCGGCAACGGTGGCAGCAGTGCGAACAATGATCCGCCGGAAGGTTTCAACTACGACATCTATCCGGGTTTCGTCGGCGTGCAGCTGCGCAACACGACCAATGGCAAGTGGAGCGACGACCAGATCTACGTCGAAGTGATCGCGAAGGACCCGGCAACCCAGCAGTACGCCTGGATCGATCCCAACGGTGACATCGCGCCGATCACCGTGGCCGACAACACCGCCACGGGCCACCTGACCAAGAATGGAAATCCGTACCCGAACTATGCGTTCACGCTGGCGCAGACCAAGCTGCTCAAGCTGCCGAAGTCGTTCGCGGGCCGTATCTTCATCTCGTTCGGCGAACCGCTGTACATGGCCAACAACGTCGCGGCGGATGGAACCGTCGGCTTTGCGGGTCCGAGCCTGACCAACGCCACCGATCCGAACATCAACACCTACTACGACTGGTACGAGTACACCTGGGCCGACAACGGCATGTGGATCAACACCACCCAGGTCGACCAGTTCTCGTTCCCGTTGGTGGTCGATCTGTACGGCGACAACAAGACCACGCACCAGACCGCAGGCATCACGGAGACGCGTTCGCAGATCTTCACCGAGTACAATCAGGAAGTCGGCCCTGAATTCCAGATTCCGAACCTCGGCGACAGCTCGCTGCGCATCCCGGCCCCGAACGACGATGCATTCCAGGCCAGTGGTTCGCAGGCCCACTACTTCGATCCGTACATCGACGAAGTGTGGCAGTACTACACGACCAACAACCTGCACATGACCATGGGTGCCATGCAGTTCGATGGCAAGGTGATCGACGGCGTGCTGACCCTGACCCACACCAACTGGGCCGATACCCAGCAGCCGGGCGAGGAGCAGGGCAGGCTCTACCAGATCAAGAAGCCTGCCTCCGTGGACGTGTTCGGCGGCGAAGGCCATCTCGCCGACGGTACCGATCCGTGGGGCATCGTGGAGCAGCTGGAAGCCCAGATGGCGGGTGCGTTCAACCGCCACGTGATGGAAGACGTAACGAAGTGGAACGACGACACGCAGTACTACCTGCAGGCGCCGACGAACTACTACGCCAAGTTCTGGCACAAGCACAACATCGGTGGGAATGCCTACGGCTTCTCCTACGATGACGTGGCCAACCACAGCTCGTCGCTGCAGAGCACGCAGCCCGAGCACCTGGAGCTCAGCATCGGCTGGTAAGCCGTTGCAGGGCATGCTGTAAAGAAAAGGGCGGTGGAGCAATCCACCGCCCTTTTTGTTTTCTGTAGGAGCGCGCCTGCGCGCGACCGGTGTTTGCGATATCACCGGTCGCGCGCAGGCGCGCTCCTACAGAGGAGGCGATTGCTTGCGGTCCGGTGTCGCACCGCCCGGACAAAAGGAAGGGCCTTGCGGTTGCACCACTACCATCGCCGTGCGACGGCCAGGCTACTGTGAGAGCTGTCACAACCTTGCCGCAAATGAGCGGGTAGGGTGGGCTGAAGGCTCCTATATTTCGTCGAGGCAGGCACCGCGTTCTTATACACGGGCGGCGTATTTCCATGGGTGGGAAAGGAGGCATCCGGTACATGAAACGGATTCGATGGCTTGCCCTCGCGGCGGGCATGGCGTGTTTCGCCATGGGGGCCCAGGCGCAGGACAGCGGTGAGGCGCAGCTGCGCAAAGAGAACGCACAGCTGCGCGCCGAGGTAGATGCCTTGCGTGACGTGGTCAAGCGCATGGGTGAACGGCTGGACGCGGTAGAGACCGCGCAGGTGCAGAAGGCGCCACCGGCCCCGGTTCCTCCAGCCGGGGCTGTTCCCGGCAGTCAGCCCATCGTGGCGACGACCCCGGCCGAAAAGGTATCCACGGCGACGGCGGTCGGTGTGCCCGCGTCACGTCTTCCCTCACAGAACTCGGTCGCTGACCAGGGCGCCGGTGCCTCGCGTGTCAATAATGCCCCCCCGCCCACGGACCCCGAGCTCAAGGGGTTTTTCGACGTGCCGGGTACCGAAACGAAAATCCGCATCGGCGGGTACGCGAAACTGGATGCCATTGCCGACAACCACGATGCCGGCAACGACGAGCAGTTCATCCCCGGGGCGTTTCCCGCAGGAAGCACCTCGCGCGACCACGAGCATTTCAACATGCACGCGCGTCAGACCCGCTTCACCTTCGAAGCGCGCCGGCCCACGGAATACGGCAGCCTGCGCTTCTATCTCGAAAACGACTTCTACGGTGGCGATGCCAACAGCTACCAGTTCCACCTGCGTCACGCGTATGGGCAGATCGGCAATACCTATGCGGGCTACGGTTATTCCGCCTTCATGGATGCGGATGCGCTGCCGGATACGCTCGACTTCGCGGGTCCGGGCGGGCAGATGTTTGTTCTGCAGCCGGGCATCCACCAGGCGTTTCCGTTTGGAGAGGGCAACAGCCTCACGATCTCGGGCGAGCGGCCGCAGTCCGAGGTGGCGTCCACGGTAACGCGGGCGGACATGAAGGGGGCGACGCGGGTGCCGGACCTGGTGGTCGCCCTGCGCCGCGAGCGCGACTGGGGCCATGTGCAGGCCGGCATGCTGTTGCGCAGGCTGGGTTATACGGACGGCAAGTCCGATGGTTACGCCACGGGCTGGGGCGTGGCCCTCAGCGGCACCTTTGCCCTGATCGACAAGGACATGCTGATGATCAGCGGCGTCTATGGCAAGGGCATCGCCCGCTATCTCTCCGACACCAGCGGCAGCCGGCTCGATGCCACGGTGGACGATGCCGGGCGCCTGCATGCCCGCAAGGCCTGGGGCTGGTATGGCGCATACACCCATTACTGGTCGCAGCAGTGGCGCTCGAACCTGGTCTACGGGCAGGCGCGCGTACCGTCCAATCACCTCAACGACGATACCGCGTTCGCCATGACCGACTACGCGGCATTGAACATGATCTGGAGCCCGACACCCACCTGGACGATGGGTATGGAACTGCTCCACGGCACGCTTGAGCAACGCAATGGCAGCCGGGCCAACGATACCCGGCTGCAAGGATCGGTGCAGTACAGCTTCATCAAATAACAGGAGCATCCCATGGCGGCTGGCGACAAAAAGATAGGCGTGGTGGCAGCCACGTTTCTCGTGGCAGGCAACATGATGGGGTCGGGAGCGTTCCTGCTGCCCGGCAACCTGGCCAAGCTGGGTTCGGTATCGATGTGGGGCTGGACGGTGACCACGCTGGGTTCCCTGTTGCTGGCGTTTGTTTTCGCCAAGCTCGGCAAGCTGGCGCCGAAGGAAGGTGGCCCTTATGCCTACGCACGTGATGCCTTCGGGCCTTACATGGGTTTTCAGACCAATACCATCTACTGGTTTGCGAACTGGATAGGCAACGTGGCGCTTCCCATCGCGGCCGTGGGGTATTTCAGCTACTTCATTCCCGCATTGGCCAATCCCTGGATACGTACCCTGGCGGTGGTGGGCCTGATCTGGCTGTTCACGTTTGCGAACATCGCCGGTGCGCATGTGGTGACGCGCATCCAGTCGATCACCACGTCGTTTGCGCTGATACCGCTTTTCGGCGTGGCATTGCTGGGCTGGTTCTGGTTCAAGTCCGACGTATTCACGGCAGCCTACAACGTCTCTGGCAAGAGCGATTTCCAGGCCATCTCCAGTTCGGCATCGTTGACACTTTGGGCATTCATCGGCGTGGAGTCGGCATCGGTGTCCGCCGGTGTGGTACGTAATCCCGAAAAGAATGTCGCCATCGCGACGCTCGCGGGCGTGGCGCTTGCTGCCGTCGTATATATCGCCAGCTCGGCGGTGATCATGGGCATGGTGCCCAACGACCAGCTCCAGGTGGCCGATGCGCCGTTTGCCCTGGCGGCGCAGGTCGCCATCGGCCAGGTCGGTGGCGGCATCGTCAGCCTGTGCGCCACGCTGGGCGCGGCCGGTTCGCTGGGCGGCTGGATCCTGCTGACGGCGCTGTCGGCCAAGGCGGCGGGTGACGACGGCCTGTTCCCGGCCGTGTTCAGTCGCACCAACAAGGACGGCACGCCCGTGAAGGGCCTGATCATCGTGGGCGTGCTGATGTCGCTCGTGGTACTGGCCACGGCCACCTCGCCGTCGGCATCGGCGCAGTTCGGCCTGGTGACGTCGGCGGCCGTGGTGCTGACCCTGCTGCCGTATATCTATTCCTGCGTGGCCTGCTACTTCGTCGTGGAGCAGAGCCATAGCACGGTGCATGTGGGCGTGTACTGGGTGCTGACCAGTATCGTGGTCTGCTACTGCCTGTGGGCCATCTTCGGCACCGAAGGCCAGCTTGTTACCTGGGCCTTCCTGTTCATGCTCTTCATCACCGTGTTCTACCCGTTCTTCAGCGAGGAACGGCGCAAGAAGACGCTCTCCCAGAAGATCGCATCCCCGTCCCCCCGGAGCTGAGCCATGTATTTCAATTCGCTGGATTACCCGATCGTCATCATCGACGACGACTTCAACTCGCCGCGTATCAACGGCATCCTGATCCGCGCGCTGGCCGAAGAGATCGCCACGCATAACCAGCGTGTGCTCACGGGCCTTAACATGGCCGATGCGCATGCAGCCGGTCGTACCTACACGGCCGCGTCGGCCGTGTTGATCTCCATCGACGGCACGGAAGAGGGGCCGTCCCAGTTCGACGACCTGTACCAGTTCCTGGACGAGCAGGATGCCCGTCGTGGCGACCTTCCGGTGTTCCTCTACGGTGAACGGCGCACCATCGAACAGGTGCCGACCAAGCTGCTTGGGCGTGTGCACGGGTTCATCTATCTTTACGAAGATACCAAGGCGTTTATTGCGCGACAGATCATGCGCGCCGCCGACGATTACATGGAGCGTCTGCTTCCGCCTTTCTTCAAGGGGCTTCTGATCCATTCCTCGCGCTCGAACTACAGCTGGCATACGCCGGGTCATGCCGGCGGCATCGCCTTCACCAAGTCGGCGGTGGGTCGTGCGCTTCACCAGTTCTTCGGCGAGAACACCTTGCGCAGCGATCTTTCCATTTCCGTACCGGAGCTGGGCTCATTGCTGGACCACAGCGGCCCCATCAAGACGGCGGAGCAGGAAGCCGCCCGCAACTTCGGCGCCGACCATACTTTTTTCGTCACCAACGGAACATCCACGTCGAACAAGATCGTATGGCATGGCGTCGTGGCCCGCGGCGACGTGGTATTCGTGGACCGGAACTGCCACAAGTCGCTGCTGCACTCGATCATCATGACCGGCGGCGTCCCGGTTTACTTCCGTCCGAGCCGGAATGCCCACGGCATCATCGGCCCGATCAGCCTCGACCAGTTCGACCCGGCCGATATGGCCGCACGTGTCGCAGCACACCCTTTGGCGAGCAAGGCCCATATGGACGGTGCGAAGGTGCGCATCGCCACGGTCACAAACTCTACCTACGATGGCCTGTGCTACAACGCCGAGTCCATTGCCGAGCGCATCGGCTCCGCCGTGGATTACCTGCATTTCGACGAAGCCTGGTATGGCTATGCAGCGTTCCACGAGCTGTATGAGAACCACTATGCGATGGGCAAGGGCAAGGAGCGGACGCAGGACGCCGTGATGTTCGCCACGCAGTCCACGCACAAGCTGCTGGCGGCGTTTTCGCAGGCATCGATGATCCACGCGCGCGATGGCCGCGAGCACAGCCTTGATGCCGAGCGCTTCAACGAAGCGTTCATGATGCATACGTCCACGTCGCCGCACTACGGCATCATCGCTTCCTGCGACATCGCCTCGAAGATGATGGAAGGCAAGGCGGGTCGTTCGCTGGTACAGGAAACCCATGACGAGGCCATCGCCTTCCGTCGGGCCATGCTGCATATCGAGCGCGAGCTGTCGCGCGAGGAGTGGTGGTTCCAGGTATGGCAGCCGGATGCATTGCGCAGCCAGCTGGAAAAGGACCTCGACACCATCGGCCCGGTGACCACGGCGCAGAAAGACTGGTCGCTGGCATCCGGTGCGGCCTGGCACGGTTTCGGTGACCTGCCGAACGACTACGTGATGATCGACCCGATCAAGGTCACCGTGCTGACGCCTGGCCTGGACATGCATGGCAAGTCGACCGAAGAGGGCGGCATCCCCGCCGCCGTGGTGACCAAGTTCCTGTGGGAGCGCGGCATCACCGTCGAGAAGACCAATCTCTATTCCTTCCTGTGCCTGTTCTCCATGGGCGTCACCAAGGGCAAGTGGAGCACGCTGGCCACCGAACTGTTGTCGTTCAAGGGTCTTTACGATCGCAATGAATCATTGCGTAATGCCTTGCCGTCGCTGGTGGATGCTTATCCGGAAGTGTACGAGGACGTCGGCCTGCGTGATCTTTGCGATGCGTTGCACCGCTTCAACGTCACCCATGATGTCGCCCGGATCATGAGCGAGATGTACACCGAACTTCCTGAGCCCGTCGTTACGCCGGCGGAAGCCTATGATCGTCTTGTCCAGGGCAAGGTTGAGCGCGTGGATATCGATGCACTCGACGGCCGCATTGCGGCCACGATGATCGTGCCTTATCCGCCCGGTATCCCCACGATCATGCCTGGCGAGCGTTATGGCGGTACGAACCACGCCATCCTTGAATCGCTTCAGCTCGCGCGCGAGCAGAACCAGCAGTTCCCAGGCTTCGAATCCGACGTGCATGGCCTTATCGTCGAGGTGGACGAGGACGGCCGGGATCATTACGTGGTTGAGGTTCTCTCCGTCGACGCCTGATCGATATATACGGTGAGAACCGGTCGCGCGCGAGGCGCGCTCCTATAGAGCGGCGTGTGTAGGAGCGCGCCTCGCGCGCGACCAGGCCAGCAAAGCAACGTACAAGGTACCGACAGACAAATAAGCCATAAATCCGGTGTCCGCGACTCCCGTCACAAAACAACCATAGGACTAGTCCGAAAAACCAATTTTGGCGATGTATCCGACAGACACATGCTGGCCTCCTGCCGACAGTTCGCCTTTTGCCGGGAACGCCGCATGCACCATACGATGGACGAAGACACGCCTTTTCGAGGTATCGAAAGAGGCCACCATGTCAAACTGTGGTGCACTGGCGGAACACATGTCCTGGGGATGGTCGACGCGGTTGACGCGCGAAGCCGCGTCCTGCGGTTCGACTATCCCAACCCGTTGCCTTCCCATGGCATGAATGAGCACCGGCAGACCGAGGTGCCTTTCGATGGCGTGCTGGCTATCCGCCATTTCTCCAGCACCGCAGTGGCAGCGCTTGAAGCTCGCCTGACCCGGCTTTGCATCGGTCACCACGTGGTGGCGTCATTTCTCCGCCACCGGAGAAACAGCACACGGAAATGTCGCGGCATGCTCCACGACGTGGACTGGTCCCAGCGCAGACTGACGTTGATCGAGACGGGCGATGCGATGGTGGTGGCCTTCGACGATATCGCCTGCATCGAGCGGCGAAGGGGCTTTATCTGCCTGGACAGCAATCCGTTGCCCGCACAAACACCCGACTGGATACGTCGCTACGGCGGCGGCTGGCTCCGCAAATCCAGCTGATCGCGAAACCCCTGTAGGAGCGCGCCTTGCGCGCGACAGGTTTCGTTGAAGGTGGCATACGTTCTAGTCGCTTCGCCTCGCATCGGTCGCGCGCAAGGCGCGCTCCTACAGAGGCGAAGTGTGCATGGACGGCCCATGCTTAATTGGCAAATACCGCATGTCCATGCGCCTTATTGCCGGTAATGCAGGTATCGCCGGCACGAAGTGGGGACACCATGAGTTCCGAAGGGCATCAAGCATCTAACGTGTGCGAAGTCATACACATTCGTGCACGTGACGTGAATAAAGATAATGCATCTCCTGAATAACGAAGCGCTTTCAAATAATGAGACGTTTCGTAATTCAGAGTGATCCGATGAAAATTCCCGGTAAATGAAGGCGCGGGCGTCGCCAGCGGAAAACCAGATGTATCAAGGCATTCAAGGGTGCGCCATGCGCCTGCCGTGCATATGGACGCCGGCATATGACGCAGACACGGCGTCGCGGCAACGCTGAATGCTTCCAGGAAAAGGAGGTGCCAGGCACTCATCACACCCGCTGATTCGGCAACGCAATGGTAATATTGTGATCTGGGTCACATTTTTGATTAGGCGCTAGCGCTTCAAGCGCGCCCTGGCCCCCGCTCCCCAACAACACAGCGAATCGCTGTCCGTGCCTTTGCACGGGCACGGGCTGTTGCGCCTGTCCAGAAGGAGGAAATCATGTTGCTCAGTCCGTCGCCGCGCGATGCGCATGGCGCTCTTACGTCGTCCCTGCTCGTGGGCCTGCTTGCTTTCGGTGTGCTCTATGCGGAGCCGGGAAGGGCCACCTGTGTCACCAATGGCAATGCCACGACATGCGATGCCAACGCCCCCAATCCCTATACGTCGATCATCGGTAACGGCCCCAATACGGCTTCGGGCTCTACCGTAACGATGTCGCCCAACGCGCAGCTCACCGTGGGCAACACCAGCGCCATCAGCCTCGGTGACAACGTGGCGATCACGCTGAACCAGGGTTCGAGCGTGCAGAACAATGCCAGTTCCGGTGCGGGCCTGTGGAACGCGGGCAAGAACACGATCGAGTTCGGTTCCAACGGCACGATCAATATCGCGCAGGGTGCGCAGGTCATCGCTACCGGTACGCAAACCAATGCCGAAGCGATCAACGTCATGGGGTCGGGCAACCGCATCGTCAACAACGGCCTCATCGCCGCACAGAACGCCGCGGCCATCTGGTTCGAGGATCGCTCGACGGGCGCATCGAACGTAGTGGACAACTACGGCATCATCCGCAGCAGCGCCTCGGCCAATGCCAATGTCATCGGCAATAGCGGCAGCGGCAATGTCACCTTCATCAATCGCAGTGGCGCCCGCGTGGAGGGCAGCCTGTCCTTCGCGGGGGGCAACGACAACCTGACGCTGGAAGCGAATTCGGTTATTACCGGCAGCTTCGATGGTGGCGGCGGGACCAACACGCTGACCCTGGCGGGTGCCTCCGGATCCAGCGACTCGCTGGCGGGCAATATCAGCAACTTCCAGACGCTGACCAAGACCGGTGACGGCATCTGGACGCTCTATGGCTCCATCGGCAATGCGGGTGGCAGCCCGCTGGCGGTCAACGTGCAGCAGGGCACCCTGGCCCTGACCGGCAACAATACGAACTTTAATGGCAGCGTGCAGGTGGATGCCGCCGGCATTCTTGAGGCGCGTGCACAAAGCCTGCCCGAGGCCATCGCCAATGGTGGCCTGGTGCGTTTCACGCAGCCTGATGACGGCACCTATACCGGTGTCATCAGTGGCAGCGGTGCCGTGGAGAAGACCCAGGCGGGCATCCTTACGCTGACCGGCATCAATGGTTACACCGGCGGAACCACGATCCAGGGCGGTGCCATTGCCATCGGTGCCGACAACCAGATCGGCGCGGGCGGCAGTGCGATCACGCTCGATGGCGGTGCGCTGAGTTTCATCAACAGCTTCGATCTCGGCGCACAGCGCGCCGTCTCGGTGACGGCAAACAACGGTGCCATCGATACCGCCGCGGGGGTGACGACGACGCTCTCCCAGCCGGTGACCGGCGCAGGCCAGCTCGGCAAGACAGGCGATGGCACGCTGATCCTAACCGGCACCCATGCCTATACCGGCGGCACCGCCGTGACCGGCGGTGTGCTGCAATTGGGTGATGGCGGCACCAGTGGCAGCGTGCAGGGCAATATCATCAACAACGCGCAGCTGTGGCTTGATCGCGCCGATACGGTGGCCCTGGGCAACACGATTTCAGGAGCAGGTGCCGTTCGCCAGGCAGGCACGGGCACCACCGTGCTCACCGCAGACAATAGTTATGCCGGCACCACGGACGTTGATAGCGGTGCGCTCTATGTCAACGGCAATCAGTCCGCCGCCACGGGTGATACGAACGTCGCCAGCGGTGCGACGCTGGGCGGCCGTGGCACGATCGGCGGATCGGTGATTGTCGCCGATGGCGCCACCCTGTCGCCGGGCGACAACAGCATCGCGCCCGGTACGCTCACCATCGGCCGTAACCTCAACCTGGGCAGCGGCTCCATCCTCGACTACAGCTTCGGGCAGGCCAACGTGGCAGGCGGTCCGTTCAACGATCTCACGCGCGTGGGTGGCGACCTCGTGCTGGATGGCACGCTGAACGTATCGGTGGCGCAGGGCGGCACCTTCGACACCGGTCTGTACCGGGTGATCGATTACACCGGATCATTGACCAACAACGGACTGGACATCGGCACCATTCCCTCGCCGGATTTCTTCGTGCAGACCTCGGTGGACAAGCAGGTCAACCTGGTCAACACCAACGGCCTCACCCTCAATTACTGGGATGGCGCGGCAGGCCCCAAAAACGACGGCCACATCGACGGTGGCGACGGCACCTGGCAGAACTTCAACGGAAACGATAACTGGACCGATGCCAGTGGCGCCGTCAACGCGCCGTTCTCGGATCGCGCCTTCGCCATCTTCTCGGCCGCCCCGGGGACGGTCACGGTGGACAACAGCCTGGGCAACGTCAATGTCGCCGGCATGCAGTTCGCCAGCGATGGCTATGTCGTCACCGGTGATCCCATCACCATGGTCGGCACGGCAGCCGATCCCGGCCAGTCGACCATCCGCGTCGGCGACGGCAGCGCCCTCGGTGCGGGCTATACAGCCACCATCAACAGCGTACTGGCGGGACAGACCGCACTGCGCAAGTCCGACCTGGGCACGCTCGTGCTCGGAGCCGACAATACCTATACGGGCGGCACAGCCATCGACGGTGGCACGGTGCAGGTCTCGAAGGACACCAACCTGGGTGCCGTGAATACGGGTGTCGACTTCGACCAGGGCACCCTGCGTACCACGACGAATTTCGGTACGAACCGTACACTCACCCTGCATGACGGCGGTGGCACGCTCGCCACGGCAGCCGGCACCACCTTCACGGTGAACAGTGCCATCGGCGGCAACGGTGCATTGACCAAGAGCGAAGGTGGCACCACCGTACTGACCGCCGCCAACACGTATACCGGCGGCACCACGATCAGTGGCGGCACCTTGCAGCTCGGCACGGGTGGCACCAGCGGCAGCATCCTTGGCAATGTCGTGGATAACGGTGCACTGGTCGTGAACCGTAGCGATACGCTGTCCATGGGTGGAACCATCTCGGGCAGCGGCACGCTGACCCAGGCAGGAGCCGGAACGACGGTGCTCAATGGCGCGAACACGTATACCGGCCTGACGACGATCGCCAGGGGCAACCTCGTCGTCGGTGATGCACGGAACGCGCAGGCCACGATCTCCGGCAATGGCGGCGTGCAGGTGGCCGCCGGCACCACGCTGGGTGGCTATGGCGCCGTGTCCGGCACGGTAAACAACCTTGGTACCGTCGCGGTAGCCGACGCCATGCCCCTGTTCGCAGGGCAGGCAAAGGGCAACTTCACGGTAAACGGCACGCTGGTCAATGCCGGTGCGCTCAACCTTGCCGGCACGGGAACCGGCAATACGCTGACGACGACGAATTACGTGGGCCAGAACGCGGTCGTCAACATGAACACGGTGCTGGGCGGCGACAATTCGCCGACCGATCGCATCGTGATCAACGGCGGCCAGGCGAGCGGCCGCTCGACATTGAACGTGACAAATGTCGGCGGCCTGGGGCAGGCCACGCCGGGCAACGGCATCCTGCTTGTCGACGCCCAGCGCGGCGCGACGACCACGGCCGATGCCTTCGCGCTTGGTGGCCGCGCAATTGCCGGTCCTTACGAGTACGCGCTGTATCGTGGCGGCCGCGACGGTGCCACGCCGGAAGCGTGGTACCTGCGTTCGCAGTACAACGGTCCGGATACCAATGGCATCGATGGCGGAGAGGGCGACAATGGCGGTGATCCGGATACGGGCCCGGGTCCCGGTCCCGATCCACGTCCGGACTACCGTCGCGAAATCTCCGACTACACCGCGCTGTCGTCGATGATGGTGAACTATGGCCGCGCCACGCTGGGCACCTTGCATGAGCGCATGGGCGAGCAGGCCGACCTCACGGCCGACCAGAGCAATGGTGTCTGGGCCCGCGTGATCGGCCAGGATGGCAAGTGGAATGCGCGCCGCGGGGGCTTGTTCAACGAAGGGCCGTCGTTCGACGACAACTTCGTGGCCTTGCAGGCAGGCGGCGATCTCGTCCACGAGCGTTTCGCCGACGGCTCGCGCAATCGTGCCGGCCTGTATGCCACCATCGGCCACAGCAACGGCAGCGTCACCCACTACGACGGAAGCCGTGCGGGCACGAACAAGTTCGATGCCTACACCTTCGGTGGCTACTGGACGCACTATGGCGCGAAGAACTGGTACCTGGATGCCGTGATGCAGGGCACCTGGTACACCGCGCGCTCGGGTTCGGGCCAGCTTGCCGACCTGAAAACCGATGCCTTCGGTTTTGCCGCCTCACTGGAAGCCGGTTACCCGATCCAGCTGCGGGATCACTGGATCATCGAGCCGCAGGCACAGCTGGTTTACCAGGGCGTCACTGCCGATGAGGCCTCCGACCCCGTGGCTACCGTGCGCTTCGGTACCGCCAATTCACTGGCTGGCCGCGCGGGTGCACGACTGGCGCGTACCTGGGCACTCGACGACGGCATGCAGCCACGCCTGCTCACGACGTGGTTGCGCGGCAACGTATGGAAGGAGTTCTCGGCGAATCCGCGCACGGAGATTTCCTCCGAAGATGGCTTCGTGCCGTTCCATTCGAACCTGCGCGGCACCTGGTACGAAGTGACGGCGGGTGTCAGCGCACAGGTGAGTCGCCTGACGTCGATCTACGCCAACCTGGGTTACCAGAAGGCCTTCGGCAGTGGTATCCAGGCGGTGAACGGCACGGTCGGCGTGCGCGTCAACTGGTAAAAAAAGAGGGGCCGGACGCTGATCCGGCCCCTTGCGTCTGTAGGAGCGCGCCTGCGCGCGACCGCCACAAGGCGATACCTTCAAATCACCCATACCCTCCCGCCTCACCGGTCGCGCGCAAGGCGCGCTCCTGCAGGGCCACGGATTACAGATCCAGTGTGGCGCTGACCATCGCCGTACGGCCCAGGCCCACGGACAGCAGGTTGGAACCCGCTGCACTCCAGTAGCGCTTGTTGCCGAGGTTTTCCAGGTTCAGCTGGAAGGTGGCGGGCTTGCCAGAGAGCACCGTGCGGTAACGGGAGCCGGCGGAGAACAGCGTATAGCCGCCGATCCATGCCTGGTCCTGGTCGTTGATCGGCCGGCTTGCGGTGTAGAACGCACCCGCGTTGACATCGAGCCCGGGGAGCGACGCGATATCGTAGGCGAGAAACAGACTGGCGCTGGTGCGGGGCGTGTTTTCCGGTGTCTTGCCCTCGATGGTGGGATCGGTCGAAGCCACCTGGCGCGCATGCAGCCACATGGCAGAGGCCGCCACCGACAGCTGGGTGGTGACATGTCCTTGTGCCGAGAATTCCATGCCGCGATAGCGGGCACGGCCGTTCAGCGCATACACGTTGTTGGCGTCCACGCCGGCCGATGGCTGGCGGATGTCGAACGCACCCACCGACACCAGCATCTCGTTGTCGAAGCGGTGCCGGTAGCCGATCTCACTTTGCCGGCTCACGGCGGCGGGCAGTACCTGGTAGGGGTTTTCCGCCGTACCTGGTGCGCTGCCGGCGGACTCCAGGCCTTCGATGTAGCTGGCATACAGGCTGCTCTGGCTGTCGAGGCGATAGACCACGCTGGCCGATGGTGTGTTCTTGGTGATATCCGTGGAAGGCGTGCCGAACTGCTGGCTTTCGTAGGTGGAGCGACGCATGCCGCCGGTGACTTCCCAGCTTTCGCCCAGCGAGACACGGTCGAATACGTAGGTGCCCGTGTTCCACACCGTCTGCGCATAGAAGGGCTTGGGTGCGCCGGATGACTTCAGCACCAGGTTCTGCGTCGGGTCATAGAGAGACTGGCTGGCGACGAAGAAATTCGTGGTGAAGTCGGGCTGGAAAAGACGATTGCGCGAGAAGCCGATGGTGACGTTGTGGGTGACCGGGCCGGTATCGAAGGCGCCATTGATCTCCGCGCGACCATTGGTGTTCTGGTAGCGCTGGCCGTTCTGCTGGCTGGCCTGGAGCTGGCCCTTGCCGGTGACGAGGCTATAGTTGCGGAAGATCCAGGCCCAGCGGTCGCGCTCGGTGGTGGAGCGGCCGATCGACACCATGCCTGCCCAGTTTTCGCTCAGGGCAAAGTCGGCGCGCAGCAGGTGCGTGTCGGCACGCGCGCGCGTGTTGTGCTGGCTGGAAGACAGCAACTGGCCGGGGTCGGGAAGCCTCGGCAGTGTCACCTGGCCCTTTACGGCAGGCAGCGGCGTGATGCCGGCCTGCTCGGGCAGGTCCTGCTCCACGTGCTCGTAGTCGTACTTCAGCAGCACGCTATCGGAGACCTTCCAGTCGGCGGCGAGGCTCGCCATGTGGCGATTGCCGTGCGCGTCGTCGATGGGCGCGTGGATGCTCTGCGTGGCGGCGTTGACGCGTACACCGAACTGCTGGTGGTCGCCGAAGCGGCGGGCGACATCGATCGTGCCCTTGACCGAGCCGTTGTTGTCCACCGACGTACCGATCTGGGTTACTGGCGTATCGCCAGCGCGTTTCGTGGTCATGTTGACGATGCCGGCGGGCACGGCGAAGCCGTAGTAGAGCGCCGATGCACCCTTGAGTACTTCGAAGCCCTGCTTGTCCTCCATGGGAATCGCAATATTGTTGTCGAACGGCAACACGCCGTTGAAGTAATAGCTGGAGCGGTTGTCCAGCGCGATGCCGCGCAGCGACAGGTTGTCGTACGCCAGGCCGTTGAGCTGGAGCCGGGTCACGCCGGCCACGTTGCGCAGCGCGTCGTACAGGCCGGACGGCTGCTGCAGGTCGAGCAGGTCGCGGGTCACCACGTTCACCGTGGCGGGAATATCCAGGATGTCCTGCCCCTGGAAGGGCCCCACCTCGACCCGGCGGGCCGCAAAGCCCTCCGTACGGGTGGCAGTGACGCTGACTTCCTTGAGCGCGGTGGGGCGGGTGTCGGTGGGCGCATCGTCGGCAAGGGCCACGGAGCAGAGCGACAGGCACGAAAGGGCGGCCGCAAGCGGGCGCCGCGCAGGCAGGAAAGGCATGGACGAACCGGTAGAGAAAGGACGCTTGAATGATAACGGTTATCATTTAAGTGTCAATTCCGTGATGGAATATTTCGAGCTGGCGCAAGACCTTACTGGCGGTGACCTACCCATGTCGGCCGAGATGCCTCACCGGGAGGACATGGCGCGAATAGGCCCGTCTTCAATAAGCGCGTTGCCTTGCGCGTGGTGCGATGCGCTCGTCGCGCAAAGCGATGCCATTGCGTCTATAGCGATCCACGATGGCCTGGCACAGGGAAGCCTCCACACCCAGGTTGCGCAGCGATGGCAGCAGATGACGAAGATCGGATTCGGCAGCATCGCGCACGCGAAACTGGCGACGGCTCAGCTCAAGATCGAGAAAGCACAGTCGTGGTTGCGTGCCGCGATCATCAACGAAGATTTCCTTGGGATAGAGGTGGCCATGCCGGCGTCGTGCACGGTGCAGTATCACCGTGGCATCGGTGAGCAGGCGAAGGATGGCCTCCTTCTGTGCATGCCGCCAGCGTGCAGAAAGCAGGCCATCCTGCAGGCTGACGTAACCTTCGAGTGCATGCGTGACGAGTATGGCTTCCCACGCGCCATCGCGGTGGCGCATGTCGAAATATGCCACTTCAGGTGTTGCGATGCCCAGCTTGCGCAAAGCACGCATGGCAAGCATCTCGCGTAACGCGGTGGGCCTTCCGAATGGATGGCGAGGGCTGCGATAAAGGTATCCACGCTGGCGTTTCACGTAGAACGTACCGGCACCGTGAATGGTGCGTCGTTTCACCCAGCTGATGCCGCCACGACCTTGATTCGCAGGCTCAACCAGTTCACCTTCGTCGTTCCACCAGATATCCGCTGGTATGCCTTGCACCATCGTCCTGCCCTGCCAGCTGCACGCTTCAATGCGGTGACATGGGAGCGCGGTCCGTGTGGATCAAGAGGCGTATACTCGGGCGGATGCGTGACGCTCCCCTTCACGCGCCTGCCAATCATGTAAAGGAGTCGTCATGACCGTCTGGACGGACCGCCGCGTCCTCGATCTCCTCCATGTGTCGCAGCCCTTGCTGCTGGCACCCATGGCCGGTTCCGGCCTTGCCGATCTCGCCATTGCGGTGGCGAAAGCCGGCGGACTTGGTGCGATACCGTGTTCGTCCATCAGCGTCGAAAAAGTCACGGCGGAAGTGGAACGCTTTCGTGCAGCGATAGACGCACCGGTCAACCTCAACTTCTTCGCGCATACGCCCATCGCCCCTACCGATGAGGACATGCAGCGCTGGTTGTCGCGTCTTGAACCTTACTTCAAGGAATTCGCTGTCGATACATCGGCCATCGCCGCCGCGGGGGGCCGTGCTCCGTTCGACGACACCATGTGCGCGATGGTGGAGCGAATGCGGCCGGAAGTGGTCAGTTTTCACTTCGGCCTGCCGGATACGGCGCTGCTGAAGCGCGTGAAGGCGACCGGTGCAAAGGTGATCGGTTGCGCGACGACCGTGCAGGAAGGCCGCTATCTTCAGGAGCATGGTTGCGATGCGGTGATCGCGCAGGGATACGAGGCCGGCGGGCACCGTGGCAATTTTCTCACCGACGACATGGCGACCCAGCCGACCACGCTGGCGCTTGTTCCACAGATGGTCGATGCGCTGGACGTGCCTGTGATCGCGGCCGGCGGTATCGGTGATGGTCGCGGCATGGCCGCTGCACTTTGCCTGGGTGCGGCGGCGGTGCAGGTGGGTACGGCATTCCTGCTGTCCGATCAGTCCACCAGCGCTACGGTACACAAGGCTGCGCTGCGTGCTGCCAGGGATGACAATACGGCGGTGACGAACGTGCTCACCGGGCGTCCTGCGCGTGGTGTGATCAACCGGGTCATGAGTGAAGTGGGGCCATTGTCGGACGATGCGCTACCGTTTCCCCTGGCGGGCGGACCGCTTGCACCGCTGCGTGCGGCGACGGAGCCTCGGGGCAAGGGAGATTTCCAGCCGTTGTGGTCGGGACAGGCCGGGGTTTTTGCGCGGGAGGAATCGGCCAGTGTCATTGCCAGGCGCATGCTGGATGAGGCGGTTCGTATCCTGCGTCTTTAAGGTGGCGCGTTATTCCACGCCTTGTTCAGAAGCCGATGTGATGTTCTCGCCGTGCTGGCGAACCGGGGCGCTGGGTTCCAGCTTTCGCTGGAACGACGGGTAGGGAGGTTACCTCCATCTCCCAACCGGCGACTTCGGTAGAGTTACCGCCACCTCCCTACCCGTCGTTCCTGTGAAAACAGGAACCCAGCGCGAGGCAGCCGGTTTTAGCGACTACCTCCCCTACGAACCAGCGTTCAACCAGCCCTCACCCAGGCATGCTGATCCTCATCGGCGGGCATGGCCGCGCTACCCGGCGCATAAGGCCACGACTCCGGTGCCGTGTTCGGCTTGATATTGCACCAGGCGCCGTGAGGGTGGCCCTTGCAACGCCACAGGTTGCCATCGATGCCCTTCACGACATCGCCCGCCTTGTAAGCACCCAGCCCCTCGGGCCATGCAGGATGATCACCCGGGCCAGGTCCCGGGCCATCGGCCGGGATGATGCGCATGGCGCTGCTTGAACCCTCATCACGCAGCCACACCTTGTTCGCATAAATGCTGGCGCCATCGAAGCGCACGGCATCGCCGTCACGAACGCCCACCTGCACATGCGCTGCGTGCGAAAGGTTCAGTGCGGAAGCCAGCTCGGCAACCCACGGCGCGGGATGCTTGTTGCCATCGGTAATGGCCAGCTTCACATCGACCACTTCCCTGCCGGATGCATCGCCACCGAGCACGCGAAACTGCACCTGCTCGCCCGGTACAGGCTTCATCGATTCGACGACGAACGGCTTCTCTTCCACCCACGGAAAATCAGGAATGCCTGCATCCTGGATGGTGACATCGCTGCAGTTGAAAAAACCCTCGTTACCCGGATCGCGGCGCTGCCAGACGCTGTACACCATCGCATCGCCATGCCGGCCTGCCGGAAACGGCACGCGGTAGCGGTACACGTTCGGGTATACGCTGCGATCCGGCTCCGGCGATTCGCCCTTGTAGATGAGATCTAGATCTTCCCAGTGCAGCTCGCTGCCCGGCGACCAGCCCGGCTTCGTCAGGAACACCATGAGGAAGGACGGGTTATGTGCCGCCGTAGCTTCCCATGCCATGTCGACGAAACCGCCTGCCGGGCGCAGCACCGACTTTGCCCAACCCTTCGACTGCGGGACATCGAGACCGCGCTTGCGCGGATCGCCGCCTGCGCACAGCAGGCCATTGGGAACCGTGGCCATGATCGATGCCATGTCCTCGTAGCGAGGGGGATTGGCAGCTACCTCGTTGTACTGCTGGAACGGATAGATGCCGGCCTGCTGGCCTTCGGTGGCGGCTACGGCGAGATACGCCGCACGGCAGCCCGCATTGGGAATCTTCGAACCGTCAACGGCACCCCAGTAACCCTCGTCCTTCTTGCACTGGTACTGCCGGGCGATGGGACGCGAGGCCATGCCATGGGCATCGACGGCGGACGGCGCCCACTGGGCGCACAGGCCCACGATGACGGATGCCAGGCCGACTTTCAGGGGAACGCGCGCACGCGACGGCAGCGGAACGGATGTATTCACTCTTCACTCCTTTGATGAGACGGAAAACCGAATGGTGGCGCGATTCTCGCTGTGAGGCGCCCATCCCGATATGCGGTGTTGTCCTAATTCCATCTGCGGCATTCGCTGACGTGGCTTGGTTCACAAGTCCGCTTGCCCTTCGTTGTGTATGGCAGGGGCGCTACCCATGCACCGGAACGGCACTCGGCGGATAATGTCCCGCTCCGCCAGAGCAGGATGTCCCCATGCCCGTCGCCACCGCCGAGAACGTAGGCTCCTCATTTTCCCATGAGCACATGCTGCATGCCCGCGAGCAGGCCTGGCTTGCCCTGCGGGACATCGCATCGCGTATCGTGCCGGGCATGGCGGAAGCCGATGCCGCGACGATGGCCGGTGAGCGCCTGCATGCCGCCGGCATGCAGCGCATCTGGCATCCGAGCATCATCCGTTTCGGTGCCAACACCCTGAAGACCTTCCGCCAGCGCTCCGAGCCGGACACGGTGCTGGGGCAGGACGATATCTTCTTCGTCGACCTGGGCCCTGTCTTCGATGGTCACGAAGGCGACGTTGGCGACACCTTCGTGGTCGGTGGCGACCCCGTCATGCACGCCTGTGCGGAAGCCGCCCGCGAATTGTTCCGGCGCACTGCCGCGCGCTGGCACGAGGGGCTGGATGGCATCGCGCTCTACGCCTATGCCGGGAAGGAAGCCGAGGCCATGGGCTGGCGCCTGAACCACGAGACCAAGGGACACCGGGTGGGCGACTTCCCGCATGCCGTACACAAGGCCGGTTCGCTGGGCAATCATGACGCCGTGCCGGTGTCGGGACTATGGATCCTGGAGATCCAGATCGCCCATCCCGAACGCGCCATCGGCGCCTTCTACGAAGACCTGCTGGTTCGCGACTAAGGGCACTGGCGTCGGGCAATCGGGCGCTGGCAGCATCGGCCTTCCTCATACCCGTCGGAAACGAGCCATGCGGAAGGGAATGCTGTGCTGGGCAGTATCGCTGGGATTGGCATGGGGGATTCCCGCATGGGCGGCGGACGATACGCCCATCGCCTGGAGCGTGCCCCATGGCACGGACAACGGCGAGGCGCTGCGCCAGCTCGCCGCGGGCCTGATTCCGCGCTACAACTCGCCCGATCCCGTCATCCTGCTCGACACGCGCGCTCAGTTGCAGATAGCCGCCGGTCGCTATGACGACGCCCTGAAGACCCTCGCCGAACTTCTGCCGCTGCGTCGCGACAGCGTCCGCCCCCTGGATGCGGCGGGCACCGTCCGCTGGCAGATCTACGCGCGGGCACGCCAGATCGAGGCGAAGGAGGGCACCGCCTTTGGCGACGCATATGCGAATGCGTTCCACGAGATCGTTCCACCCCTGGAGAATGTGCTGTCCTCCCAGGTCATGGCCAGCTTCGGTTCCGACGACGACCCGTACAATGTGCAGCCGGTGGAACTGCGCCGCGACTTCGGCACGTTGCTGAAGGCGCAGGTGGGCAAGGACAGCATCGCCCAGGACAACGCGGTGGCCCTGGTCAAGGCGCATCTGATGGCCGAGGCCTACACCGCTTTCCGTCCCTATACGGACAAGCTGGTCGCCGAAGACGACGCGCGCCGTTATGACGTGCACGCGCCCGTGCTGGTGCGCACGCCCGATGGCGCGCAGGTCACGGCACTGGTGATGCTGCCGAAGAAACACGACAAGCCGTTGCCTGCCTTGCTCGGCTTCACGGTATACGCCAACCCGGTGTGGTCCGAACTGGAACTGCGCCTCACCGCGGCGCACGGCTACGCGGCGGTCGTGGGTTATACACGCGGCAAGGGCATCAGCCCGGATCAGGCCGTGCCTTACGAGCACGATGGCGCCGATGCCGACGCAGTCATCGAATGGATCGCGAAACAGCCATGGAGCGACGGCCGGGTAGGCATGTACGGTGGCAGCTACAACGGCTTCACCCAGTGGGCGGCGGCCAAGCACCGGCCGAAGGCATTGCGTGCCCTCATGCCTTCGGTGACGGCGGCACCGGGTATCGACGTGCCCATGGAAGGCAATGTGTTCCTGAGCTTCGTGTATTCGTGGGTGCCCTATGTCACCGAAGGCAAGGCCCTGGATCAGGCCGCCTACGACGACAACGCACATTGGCAGGGCCTGTACCGGCGTTGGTACGAGAGTGGCAACGCGTATCGCGATCTGGACGTACTCGACGGAAAGCCCAATCCGGTCTTCCGCCGCTGGCTTGATCACCCGTCCTACGATGCCTATTGGCAGGCGATGATTCCGTACAAGGAGGAATTCGCGAACATCGACATCCCGGTGCTCACCACGACCGGCTACTTCGACGGTGCACAGATCGGCGCCCTGTACTACCTGACCCAGCACTACCGCTACAACCCGAAGGCGGATCACTACCTGCTGCTCGGCCCCTGGGACCATATCGGCGCACAGCGCAGCGCCCGCCCGGTGGTAGACGGCTATGCCATCGATGCGGTGGCAAAGCAGGACATAGGCAAGGTCTTGCGCTACCAGTGGTTCGACTACGTCTTCCGTGGAGCACCCAGACCCGCGTTGCTGGCTGACCGGATCAACTATGAGGTGATGGGCGCAAACACCTGGAAACATGCACCGACCCTGGCGGCCATGGCGCCGGGTCATCGTCGCCTGTATCTCGCCAACGATGGAAAGGCACTGACGCTGGCGGATGGCAAGGGCACCACGCCAGCCACACTCACGGTTGATCTGGGCAAGCGTGACGACCTGCCGGCACCGGACGCGAAATCTCCGGAGCTGGACGATCGCAACGCGCTGGTGTTCACGAGCGAGCCGTTGCCCGACGGAACGGAACTGAGCGGCCTGTTCTCAGGCCACCTCGACCTGGTGACGAACAAGCACGACTTCGACCTGATGATCACGCTGTATGAAAAGAAGGCCGACGGAAGCTATTTTCAGCTGTCCTGGTACGAAACGCGTGCCAGCTACGCTGCCGACCGGTCGGTGCGCAAGCTGCTCACGCCAGGCAAGCCGATCGCACTGGACTTCACCAACAGCCGTACCACCAGCCGCCGTTTCGAACCCGGCAGCCGTCTCGTGGTGACGGTGGCCGTGGTGAAGGGCGCGGGGCAGCAGATCAACATGGGTACGGGGAACGACGTGAGCGCCGAGACGGCGGCCGACGCCGGGGAGCCCTTGAAAATCAACTGGTTGCCTGGAAGCTTTCTGGATCTGCCTATCGGTTCTTTCCGGCACTGAGCCGCTCACAGGTAGAAATACACGGAAGTTCGAAGATGAAGGGCGCTGGAGAAAAGCTCGCGACGACGATATGTTCTCAGCGACGCGACAGATAAGTCACGCTCACTGAAACCGTGATAGCACATAGCGTATAGATGCCCACGGCATAAACCGCGCCGAGGGCGGCGCCTTCCACTTCCATGGCAACGGCCAGCGTCGCGCCCAGTGCGAGCCATCCGCACGTTGAAAGCACACGTGACAGGCGTGCCGGGAGCATGCGGCCCAGCACGTCGCGCTGGTGACGCGCCATGGCCAGGCACAGGCAAAGAAAGCCTGCCAGCGCGCACGCCAGCGAGACCAGGATCATGCCGTCACCTCCCGTGCCGCGCGGGATTTGCGTATGGCCTGTGCCGGACGCGTGTACAGCTTCCATGCCATGAATCCGAACGTTGCCGCCAGCACGATCATGGCCAGATCGAAGCCGATGAAAACCATGTCGCCATGGCGCAGGCTATTCCACAGTCCGCGATCCGTCGTGAGTGCATTGACGACGGGTACGGCGAAAAACGCCAGTGCACCTGCCGATATCGTCTCTATCCAGGCCCTTCGCGTGTTGCGCGCGCAGGCATAAATAAGCGTCAGTCCCCAGGCGATGAACAGGCAGTGCACTTCCCAATCCGCACGTCCGGCCATGTGGATCGGCAGAAGCCGGTTGGCGAGGAAGTACACGGCGATACCAAAAGGCAGCCCGGCAATCGTGGCGATGTTCAGCCGCTCGACGAGGCGAAAGCCAAGGTGTGGGCGTTCCGGATCGGGCAGTTGCAGCCGGCGCTTCGAGGTCCACAGCACCAGTCCGGTCGCGACCATCGCGGTGCCACCCAGACCGCAGAGAAAATACAGCCAGCGCAGCACGATGGGAGCATAACGTCCCGCATGCAGGCCGATCATCACGCTCTCGGTTTCAAACGCAGGGCCTTTGAGCGACGGTGGCGTGTGCATATGGCCCGTCGCGGCATCGAAGACCAGGGTCTGTCCACGTACACCCATCGCCTCGCCACCGCCGCGCATCATGCGGACGGTACCGTTCGCGTCGCCGGGTAGGGAGATATCGATATAACCCGGATCGGCACCGTGCCATTGCTGGCGCGCCTGGCGGATCATGTCGGCGATGGGAGCCATGGGCGCGTGTTTTCCGGATCGCTCCGGTGTTGCCTCGATGCCGAACGCGTCCGCGAAGTATTCGGCGCGGTCCTTGTAAACAGCGGAGACGCCCCAGGGCATATACATCGAAGCCAGGGTGACCAGGCCCGTGTAGGTAATCATGAGGTGGAAGGGCAGGGCGAGCACGGCGGAAAGATTGTGCGCATCCAGCCACGAGCGTTGCCCCTTGCCGAAGCGCAGGGTGAAGAAGTCCATGAAGATCTTCTTGTGCGTGATCACTCCGCTGATGATCGCCACCAGCATGAACATGGCGCAGAAGCCGACGATCCACCGTGCCCAGATCACCGGCAGGTAATGCAGGTCGAAATGCATGCGGTAGAGAAAGAAACCGCCCAGCGTCTCGCGCGCGTCCACGCGATGGCCCGCACCGTCCACGATGAAGCTGTTGTCGCGCCAGCCGCCGCGGCGCGCATCGGCGTCTTCCCAGTACGCCGTGGTGGCGATCGCCCGGTGTCCGGGCAGCATCATCGACCAGCTTGCAGCATCCGGTGCGTGTTCGCCCAGCCAGCCGACGACGCCTTCGGCTGCTGCGACGGGATCGCGCTCACCATGGATCTCCGGCTGCATCCAGCGGGTGATCTCGTCCTGGAAATAAGCGCTGGTGCCGGTCATGAAGATCGCCAGCAGCAACCATCCCACCAGCAGGCCGGTCCAGGTATGCAGCCAGGCCATCGACTGGCGCAGTCCACCCTTCATGGCGTCATCCCCGGTCCGGTGCAGGCCAGGGCAATGGCCAGCGGCACACCGGCAATGGCGAGATACAGCCAGATGCGCCACGCCCGGTTCACGGCGAAGGCCACGATGGCCACCGTGGCATAGATGGCGAAGGACGACAGCATTCCGGTCATGACCGCTTCCACGCGGGGTAGCGGCAGCCAGCGGGAGAGGCCGGCCGTGGTCATGGCCGCCAGCACATAACCGCCAAAAAGGGCGGCAATGGCGCGTGACGCCACCTGCATGGCGTAACGGACATCAAAAGCGGTGTGGTTGCGCTTGCTCATAGCTCGCGATCAGAGGGCCCCGGTGCTGGCGCGGATAGCTACCCGGACGAGGGGATGGCGCGCGGCGATATCGGCAAACGCCGAAGTGTACGCGAATGCGATTCGTTCGCAATATTGCACGAATCACGCGTATCCGGCATCATGTAATGCGATTCATTCGCAATAACTGCCGGTCGCGGGGAGAAGGGTTCCGCGGCCCGTTCCGGGAAAGTCCATGATTCTGCGTAAAAATTCGCTGTCCCTGCTGATTGCGGGGGCACTGCTTCCTTTTGCCTTGCAGGCACAGACCGCCCCGGACGGCGCGACCACGAAGACCGACGACAAGGCCGTGCAACTGGCCCCGGTCGCGGTCAGCAGCACGCGCCTGGCCGAGGGCTATGCCAGCTCGAACGCCTCCAGCGCCACCAAGACCGACACGCCGCTCATCGAGACGGCGCAGGCGATTTCCGTCGTCTCGGCGGCCCAGATGCTCGACCAGGGCGTACTCACCGTGCAGGACGCGCTGCGTTACTCGGCCGGTGTGCGTGCGGATTCCTATGGCGTGGACAGCCGTGGCGATGACGCCATGCTGCGCGGTACGTCGTTCGTGCAGTACCTCGACGGCCTGCGGCAGTCTTTCGGTGGTGCATATGCGCGCACCGAGCCGTACTTCGTGGATCACCTGGAAATCGTGCGTGGACCGTCGTCGGTGCTGTACGGGCAGGGCACCACGGGCGGTCTTATCGCACTGACCTCCAAGCGTCCCCAGTTCACCGCCTCGCACGAGGTGGTGGCGCAGCTGGGCAACCATGCCCGCAAGCAGCTGGCCTTTGACTTCACCGGGCCGCTGGATACGGCAGGCCACTGGGCGTATCGCCTCATCGGTGTGTACCGGGATTCCGATTCCCAGATCGACCATGTGCCCGACGACCGCAAGGCGATCTCGCCGGCCATCACCTGGATGCCGGACGAGAACACGCGCTGGACGTTGCTGGCGAATCTCCAGTTCGACCACAACGGCAGCACGCTCAACTTCCTGCCGCACGCGGGCACCATCTACCCGAATCCCAACGGACGCATTCGTACGAACCGTTTCGTCAGCGAGCCGGGTTTCGACCGCTACGATACGAACCAGCGTTCGATCTCGTCGTTCTTCGAGCATCGCTTCAACGACACGTGGAAGATCGTGCAGAACACGCGCTTCTCGCACGACAACGTGGACTACCGCTCGGCTTATCCCAACGTGTACGGCAAGCCGGCCGACCCGTTCCTGGATGCGGACGAGCGTACGGTATCGCGGTATTCGTGGGTGGCGCTGACCCGTTATCGCCGCTTCACTTCCGATACCCACGGCGAAGCCGACTTCGACCTGGGCCCGACCCATCACAAGGTAATCGTCGGTCTCGACCTGGGCTACTCGCACAGCGATGCGAAGCAGGGCAGCGGCGTGGACCTGACGCCGTTCGACCTGTACGCACCCGTGTACCACAACGGTTTCGTGGCGCCGGAGGTGGCGAAGTCGCCTTCGTCGCGCTCGCGCCAGACGGGTGCCTACGTGCAGGACCAGGTGAACTGGGGCGAGCACCTGATCGGCACCATCGGCTTCCGGCATGACCGCGCCACGCAGACCACGGGCAACCAGCGCCTGGTGGATAACGCCACCACCGCGCGCTACGGCCTGATGTATCGCTTCGACAACGGTATCGTGCCGTACGTGAGCTATACGGAGTCGTTCCAGCCGCTGGGGCAGCTGGATGTCTACAACCGTCCGTACCAGCCGCTGCGCGGCAAGCAGTACGAGGCAGGCGTGAAGTACCAGCCGGTGGGTAGCCCCACGCTGGTCACGGCGACGTACTTCGACCTGCGCGAGGAAAACCGTCTGGCGCCGGACCCGGTCAATCCGCTGAACCAGATCCAGGCGGGCCGTGCGCGTACGCGCGGCGTGGAACTGGAAGCCTCCACCCGCATCGCGCGACACGTGGACCTGATCGGCACCTATACCTGGACGCATGCACGGCCGAGTGACGGTTCCACCATCGCCGGGCTACCGGAGAACCAGGCCTCGGCCTGGGGCGTGTACCACGTCAACGATGCCGACGGCGACGGCCTGAGCTTCGGCGCGGGTGCGCGCTATATCGGCGTGAACTACGACGAGACGCACACCATCCGCGTGCCGAAGAAGGTGCTGTTCGACGCGATGGTGGCGTATACGCAGGGGCCGTGGCGCTTCTCCGTGAACGCGGCGAACCTCACCAACCAGATCTACAACGCCAGCTGCCTGGCACGCGGCGACTGCTTCTACGGCCCCCGCCGCAGCATCATGGGCATGGCTCGCTACCGTTTCTGACAAACCCATTGTAGGAGCGCGCCTTGCGCGCGACCGGTGATGCGATATCGCCGGAATGGTCGCGCGCGAGGCGCGCTCCTACATGTTCAGCTCTTGGTATCGTCCACGATTTGCACGTCAGGGAATGAGGCGCGTACACATTTCACGTAGTCGCCGGGCTTCAGCGCCGAGTTCGGCGTCTGGTAGTTCACTAGCTTGCAGCCGGGGTTTTCGGTCCAGTTGTTTTCCCAGTAGATCGGCAGCGCACCCGCGCTGTCGGCCGTGAACTGCTGCATGTTGCGGCAGCCGAGTTTTTCGCTTGGATCGATGGGCACGCCGAGCTTGGCGGCGAATGCGCGATAGTACGTGATGCGGTTGGCCGATGCCGGGTGCTCCGGGCCGGTGCCACCGCATTCGATACCGCCATTCATGATCATGGTGGTGATACCGAAGCCGGGTACGCGTCCCGCTGCACGATCCGCGGCATTCGGTACCCACGTGCCGTCGACGGCGAGCAGCATCGAAGGTTTCGGCGGCTGCGGATAGACGAGGAAGAAGGTGGCGCTGGCGAGGTTGAGCCACGTATCCGCCACGCGTTCTGGCGCATCGAGCAGGACATGCACATCGCCATACATGGCGTCGGAGAACGGACCATAGTTGTAGTGATACGACAGCTGCTTCGCGCCACGGCCGAAGTAGCTCTTGAAGCGGCCATCCGGCCAGCGGCCACAGGGCCACGTGCGCGTCATCCAGGTATCCGCCGCGCATTCGCCGTTGTATCCGTTGGATTGCTCGGTAAAGCCGGCCTCGCGCACGTACATGAGGCCCTGGCGATAGCCTTCCTCCGGCCGCCAGTCTTCGTGGCCGCCCGTTTCCTGGGCGAAGTGGGCGAACATGGTGGCAAGCGTCTTGCGACAGAGGGCATCCGCATTGCGGCCATCGGTGTAGCTGCCGCATACCGCAGGGAACTTCGCCACGGCCTGGAGAAATCCCCGATACGTGTATTCCGGCCGGCGCAGCGGAAAGATGTAGTTGAACGTGGCTTCGTCCACGATGGATTCCACGCGGCGCACGTTGGCCGGGTTCTGCGCGCGCTTCGGCGACACGGCTTCGACGGAGGCGTTGTCGAGCGTGCGCACGGAGGATTTCACCGACTGCATGAAAGGTGCTTTCGTCTGCGCGGCCTCGTCGGCCAGGAGCTTGCTGAGCAGGACGGTGCGCTGGGCGGCCTGCAGGCCTTGCGCATCCTGTGCCATGGCGAACGGAGCGACAGCCAGGGTCATGCAGGCGAACGCGAAACATTTGCTGCGGTGCATCGTGCGCTTCAAGTGAACCTCCTTGGGATGTAGGCAATGCATCGCGCGCGTGGGCGCGGCGCATTGCGTGAAAGGTGGTCATCATCCAAAAAGTGGGCAAGCAGATCATCACGTTTCCGGCAAGGTTTCGCGTCGTTTTCGTGCGAAACAAATCGTTGCCGCATAGTTATTTGCGCAATGAAACAGCATGTTTTCACACGCGCGGGTACTGTCCTTGGATGTGTGAAATGAAAAATGTCGAACACAAAAAGGTATGTCGCACAAGGGCCATGCCGCCCATCATTTCAATGCGCAAGGACCAGCTACAATCGAAAGAGGGCCGGGGAACGAACCCTAGGAGCAACAGCATGCGTTACGAGAAAGGCCATAAGGAGCAGACCCGCCAGAAGATCATCGAGGCGGCTTCCGAGCGGTTCCGCTCCGATGGCATCGATGCCGTCGGCGTCGTCAGCCTGATGAACGACGTGGGTCTCACGCAGGGTGGTTTCTACAACCACTTCGGTTCGAAGGAAGACCTTGTGCGCGAATGCGTCGCCACCGGTGCCAGCACCGCGGCCGAGCGCATGGCCGCGAAAGTGGCCGCTTCACGTGGCGACAGCTACCGCGCGCTGGTCAACAATTATCTGTCGAGCGATCACCGCGATCATCCGGAAACCGGTTGTGTCGCCGCGACGCTCTCCGCCGAAGTCGCACGTCGTCCCAGCGAGACGCGCGCTGCCTTCACCGAAGGCTACGGCGGCATGGTGGAACTGATCGTATCGACACTGCCTGACGCCGTACGCGGCAAGCGCCGTCGCACGCTGGCGATGTCGGTGTTTTCCTCGCTCGTCGGCAGCCTCTCGCTGGCGCGTGCGGTGGACGACACCACGCTGTCCGATGAAATCCTCTCGCTTGGGCGTCAGTCCGCGATGGAACTGGTGGAAACCGCCTGATCAGTGCGCCGGGACAGGCGGCTTGCCCATGGCAGCCGTCTTCTCGGCGATCTTCGCGCGGATGGCGGGAATGGCCGCCAGGGCGGCACGTTCGCCTTCCAGGATCGCGACGTTCTTCTGGTCGAAGTCGGTGGGACCGATCTGGCCTACCTTCGGACGGATCACGATGTCCGCACGAGTCAGTTCCTGCTCGGCCAGCTTGCGACCCATGATCGTGATCGACTGGCCCACGATGCCGACCATGTTGCCCGGGTTGCTGCCATCGGGGCGAGCCGAGATATCCACGGCGATGACGATGTCGGCGCCGAGCTGGCGCGCGGCGTCCACGGGCACGGGGCTTACCACGCCGCCGTCGACGAAATGCCTGCCGTTGATTTCCACCGGCTCGAACACGCCCGGGATGCTGCTCGATGCGCGCACGGCCTGGCCGGCATTGCCCTTGATGAAGATGGCGCGCTCGCCGTTTTCCAGCTCCGTGGCCACGGCGGCGAAGGGAATGCGCAGCTTTTCGATGGGCTGCTGCTTCACCAGCTGGTTCACGTAGTCCTGGAGTTTCTGGCCCTGCACGAGGCCACCGGAAAAGATACGCACGTCGCGGATCTTGCCCTCGTCCAGCGAGAAGGCTTCCTGCTGCAACGCGAAGGCGTCCATGCCGCTGGCGTACAGCACGCCCACGACACTGCCGGCGCTGGTGCCGGACACCACGTCGGCATGGATGCCGCTGGCTTCCAGCATCTTGATCACGCCGATATGCGCGAAGCCCTTCGCCGCACCACCGCCCAGTGCCAGGCCGATGCGCGGCTTCGCCGCCAGCACGGGCACGGCCGTGTCCAGGCGGGTATCGGTCTTGTGGCCGCCGAGGCAGCCCGAAAGCAGGGCCGTCAGAAACAGCGGAAGCCAGGTGCGGGCGCGACGCAGGGACATGGTGATGACCGGGAAGGGGGCTGGCGGATGATCGGGCCACGCGGCGGCAGGCCGGTGGCCGGGGAATGGCGGATCCGGGGCGACGCGTGCCGCCCCGGACCGGGCCGGCTCAGACGCGGGTCTGGTCGGCTTCGAGGTGGTAGCGCGTGGCGACTTCCACTTCGTTCTTCGAGCCGAGGAACACCGGAACGCGCTGGTGCAGGCCGCTGGGCTGGATGTCCATGAGGCGCTCGCGACCGGTGGTGGCGGCGCCGCCGGCCTGTTCCACGATGAAGGCCATCGGGTTGGCTTCATACATCAGGCGGAGCTTGCCGGTGCCACCCTTGGCGGTGATCTTGGCGTCCAGCGGATAGAAGAACACGCCACCGCGGGTGATGATGCGGTGCACGTCGGCCACCATGGAGGCCACCCAGCGCATGTTGAAGTCGCGGCCACGCGGGCCGGTGGTGCCGGCCAGCAGCTCGCCGATGTAACGCTGCATCGGGGCTTCCCAGTGGCGCTGGTTCGACATGTTGATGGCGAACTCGCTGGTGTCGGCAGGAATGGTGATGCCGCGCTTGGTCAGCACGAAGCTGCCGTGCTCGCGGTCGAGCGTGAACTCGTGCACGCCGTGGCCGAACGTCAGCACCAGCAGGGTGCTGGGGCCGTAAACGACATAACCGGCGGCCACCTGCTCCGTGCCCGGCTGGAGGAAATCCTCCGTGGTGGGCTCGGTGACGCCATCGGGGCAGCGCAGCACCGAGAAGATGGTGCCCACCGACACGTTCACGTCGATGTTCGAGGAGCCGTCCAGCGGATCGAACAGCAGCAGGTGGTGGCCCTTCGGGTAAGCGTCGGGAATCGGCTGCGGGTCTTCCATTTCCTCCGAGGCACAGGCGGCGAGATGGCCGCCCCAGGCGTTGGCTTCGAGCAGGATCTCGTTGGAGATGACGTCGAGCTTCTTCTGGGCCTCGCCCTGCACGTTGTCCGAGCCGGCGTTGCCGAGCACGCCGCCCAGCGCACCCTTGCCGGTGGCGACGGAGATGCGCTTGCAGGCGCGGGCCACCACTTCGATGAGCAGGCTCAGCTCGCCGTACACATGGCCGGCGCGTTTCTCTTCGATCAGGAACTGGATCAGTGAAATCGGTTTCGACATCGGGACGGACTCTGGCGCGAAAGCCTGCATTGTCCGGGTGCCGGGTGAACGGCGCCAGAGGGCTGCTGACAGAACGTTGTCAGTAGCCCCCCGGCAGACTTCCTTCCATCGAGCCACGGGAGGGGACCTGCATGAACCGCATTCTCGAACGCCTTGCTGCTGCCTTTGCCCCCATGGGCCATCGCGGACGGCTGATGGACGGCCGATTCCGTTTCGCACCCGACCGCCCCGGGGGCCAGAAGGCCACCCGGCCGCGGCCTGCCGCCAGGACCACGATCCATCGCTTGAAGGAATTGCAGGCATGAACACCACGCATCGCATCGTTTTTCACCATGCCCCGAACAGCCGTTCGACCAGCACCCTGATGCTGCTGGAAGAGCTGGGCGCGCAGTACGACATGCACGTGATGAATCTGGCCGCGGGCGAGAACCGCCGGCCGGCCTATCTGAAGGTCAATCCGATGGGCAAGGTGCCGGCCATCGAGCACCGGGGCGGCCTGGTGACGGAACGACCGGCGATCTTCGCCTACCTGGCCGACATCTTTCCCGAAGCGGGCCTGGCGCCCGGCCTGAGCGATCCGCTGCGTGGTCCATACCTGCGCTGGCTGGCCTTCTATGGCACCTGTTTCGAACCGGCGCTGATCGATCATCTGCTGAAGCGGCCGGCCTCGCCGGTAAGCCAGTGCCCCTACGGGGACTACGATACGACCATGCAGACGGTGGCGACCCAGCTGTCGAAGGGGGCGTGGTTGCTCGGCGAGCGTTTCAGTGCCGTGGATGTCCTGTGGGGGCATGCACTGGCCTGGGCCATGGGCACCGGTATCGTGGCGCGTCAGGAGGTGTTCGAGACCTACGTCGAGCGTCTGATGGCCCGCCCGGCGATCCGGCGTGCCGCCGACCAGGATACCGCCCTGGCCCGTTCGCAGATGCTGGCGGCCGCGTGAGGCCGGGACGATGCGCGGTCGTGACCTTCATCGCTTTCCGCACGTCGCTGTCAGGGCGATGATGTGCCGATGCGTCGCGCCGATCGCCTTTTCCTCATCATCAACGCCCTGCGCGGGCGTCGCACGGCACTGCCCGCGCGACAGCTCGCCGACATGCTCGAGGTCTCGCCACGCACGGTCTATCGCGACGTGGCGGATCTCCAGCTTTCCGGTGTGCCCATCGAGGGCGAAGCCGGTGTCGGCTATGTCCTGCGCAAGGGCTCCGACATCCCGCCGCTGATGTTCTCCGCCGACGAACTCGAAGCCCTGGTGGCCGGCACGCGCTTCGTCCGCGCATTTGCCGGCGAGCGGCTGGCGCGCGAGGCGCAGTCCGCGCTGATCAAGATCGAGGCGGTGTTGCCCCCGGAACTGCGCGAGCGTTCTGCGCAGGCGAAGATCTTCGCGCCGATCTGGCGCGATCCGGCGCAGAACCGCATCGCGATGATGCTCGACCGCCTGCACGAGGCCGTGCTGAATCGCTTCGTGCTTTGCCTGGAGTATCGCGACGTGGAAGGCCGCGCCAGCACGCGCGAGGTGGAGCCACTTTGCCTGTCGTTCTGGGGCGGCTCGTGGACGCTGGGCACCTGGTGCCGGCACCGGCAGGCCTTCCGTAACTTCCGCCCCGACCGCATCGAAGACTGCCGCCATTCGGGCGAGGTGTTCGTCGACGCAGCCGACCGCAACCTCAAGGCCTACCTCGACACCATGCGCGACTACTACGCCATGTAGATATCGCGGCGCCAGATACCCCTGTAGGAGCGCGCCTCGCGCGCGACCGGTCATGCCACTCCGTCAGGTGTTGCCGGGCCTTCCCGGATATGCGCTGGCGTAGGGTCGCGCGCAGGCGCGCTCCTACAGGAGCTGGGCATGACCCTTGGCGGTGGAGCAGGGCACGGGGCGGTGCCATCATCGGGGTTTCCCCGCCGCCACCCGGAACCCGCATGTCTCCCTGGATCCGCGCCATTGCCTTTGCCGGCCTCTTCGCCGGTGCCGCCCACGCCGCCTCGCCTGACGACACCTTCCGTTCCATCTATGAGAAGGAATGGGCCTGGCGCAACGGCCAGGCCGGCATCCTCACCTCGGGCGAGGCGCAGCCGGGCAGTGGCCAGCTCAATACCGTGGATGCTGCCAGCCAGGGCAAGCGCCTGGCCTACTGGAACGACGTGCTCGCCCAGCTCGACCGCATCGACCCGAAGACGCTGAGCGATGCGGAGCGCGTGAACTACGAGATCTACCACGAGCAGATCCATAACCTTGCTGCGGCCCAGCGGTTCCACCAGTGGGAAATGCCGTTCAACAGCGACTCCGC
This sequence comes from Luteibacter anthropi, assembly GCF_023699965.1. Classification (NCBI taxonomy): domain Bacteria; kingdom Pseudomonadati; phylum Pseudomonadota; class Gammaproteobacteria; order Lysobacterales; family Rhodanobacteraceae; genus Luteibacter; species Luteibacter anthropi. The sequence continues at coordinate 1,399,903 of NZ_CP077072.1, read as the reverse complement.
GTTCTGGTCCGATATCGGCTACGTGCTGCGCGGCAACGATCTGCACACCCGCGAGGACTATCGAAACTACATCGCACGCCTGAAGGAAATACCGCTGTGGATGGACCAGGAAATCGCGAACATGCGCCTGGGCCTGGCGCGCGGTTTCACCGTGCCGCGTGAAGTGCTGAAGGGGCGCGACGTGTCCATCGCCGCCGTGGCGGAGCTGAAGAAGCCCGAGGACAGCGAGCTGTACAAGCCGTTCGCCTCGATGCCGGCCACCATGCCGGCCGCCGATGCCGCTGCGTTGCAGGCCGAGGCGCGCAAGGCCATCGCCGATGATGTGATCCCGGCCTACGCGAAGCTGCTGCATTTCTTCCGCGACGAATACGTGCCAAAGGCACGGCCCACGCTGGCCGCCGAAGCGCTGCCCGATGGCAAGGACTATTACCGCCAGCAGATCCGCGAATACACCACGCTGGATCTTTCGCCCGACGACATCCACGCCATCGGCTTGCGCGAGGTGGCGAAGATCCATGCCGAGATGCTCGACACGATGAAGCAGACCGGCTTCAAGGGCGATTTCCCGGCCTTCCTGCAATTCCTGCGCACCGATCCGCAGTTCTACGCCAAGACGCCCGACGAACTGCTGATGCGCACGGCGTGGGTTGCCAAGCAGGTGGACGGCAAGCTCGACAAGTACTTCGGCCTGCTGCCGCGCCAGCGCTTCGCCATCAAGCCGGTGCCGGCGGATATCGCGCCGTACTACACCTCCGGCCGTGGTGGTCCGGATACCTATCTGGTGAATACCTACGATCTGCCGTCGCGACCGCTGTTCAACATGCCGGCGCTGACCTTGCATGAGTCGATGCCGGGGCACGCCTTGCAGCTGTCGCTGTCGGACGAGCAGCAGGGCCTGCCGCCGTTCCGGCGTGACGGTTATATCTCGGCCTATGGCGAGGGCTGGGCGTTGTACTCGGAGTACCTGGGCGAGGAGATGGGCATCTATCACACGCCGTACGAGCACTTCGGTTATCTCACCTACCAGATGTGGCGCGCGTGCCGCCTCGTGGTGGATACCGGCATCCATCACCTTGGGTGGACGCGCCAGCAGGCCATCGATTACCTCACCCAGAACACCGCCCTCAGCCAGCGCGAGATCGCCAACGAGGTGGACCGCTACATCAGCTGGCCGGGACAGGCGCTGTCGTATGAGCTGGGTTACCTGAAGATCCGCGAGCTGCGTGCGCGTGCGGAGAAGCAGCTGGGCGAGAAGTTCGACCTGCGGGCGTTCCACGACACGATCCTGGCGCTGGGTTCGGTGCCGTTGCCGGTGCTGGAGGAGCGCATCGACGGGTGGATCAAGTCGCGGCAGTGAGGCGGCTTGCCTTGGTGGTCGCGCGCAGGCGAGCTTCCAGGGCATCGCTTCGTAACGGTCGCGCGCAAGGCGCGCTCCTACATGGGATGTCTGGACTTGGCATCGCTTCGTACCGGTCGCGCGCGAGGCGCGCTCCTACAACGCGGCTTGTGTAGGAGCGCGCCTTGCGCGCGACCGGGCCAGACGACACGTCCCACCCACCGAAAACACCCCACGAATCGCAAAAACTCCACCTGTGGCGTATACTCCATCACAACTCCACAGGTGAAGCCGTGATGCAGCCCGCACGCCATGCCGAACCGATCCATGCCGGTGACCTGGGCGGCCCCGCCCTCCGGGCCTTCTTCGCGCTGGCCGACCACTGGAAACTCAAGGCCGCCGAGCAACGCACACTGCTCGGCGATCCGCCGGAGTCCACCTACTTCAAGTGGAAGAAACAGCAGGACGGCGCTCCCTCGCGCGACGTGATCGAGCGCATCAGCTACCTGCTGGGCATCTGGAAAGACCTCCAGATCCTCTTCCCCGACCCGGCCCAGGCCGATGCCTGGGTCCGCAAGCCCAACACGGCCCCCCTGTTCGGCGGCCGCTCGGCCCTGGAGCGCATGCTCTCGGGCAACGTGGCCGATCTCTACGTCGTCCGGCAATACCTGGACGCCCAGCGCGGCTGGAACGGATGAACCCGCTGCCGCCCGTCAGGCGCATCCGCTGGACCCAGGCCTACCGCATCGTCCCCAGCCGGTTTCCACCCGTGGGCCTGTTCGACCGCATCGCCGATGCGAAGGACATCGACGCCGTCATGGCGATCGAATCCCTCACCAATCCCCGCCTGCGCGACGAAATCGGCGCGCTGAGTCTGGTGCCTCCGGAACGCCGTATCGTGGGCCCCGGCACCACCCCTGTCATGGCGGCATTCGCGCACATCCCGCCCGAAGGCAGTCGCTTTTCCGACGGCCACTGGGGCGTGTTCTACGCCGCCCACAGCATCCCCACGGCCATCGAGGAAACGGTGTTCCACCGCGAGGCGTTCCTCGCCGCTACCCATGAACCGCCCACCGACGTGCAGGTGCGCTGCTACAAGACCGCCATCGCCGGATCGTTCCACGACATCCGTGGCGGCTGGTCCGCCGAACACGATCCGGATTCCTACGCTGCCAGCGTGAAGCTGGCCAGGGCACTTCGCGAGACGGGTTCCAACGGCATCGTCTACGACAGCGCCCGGCACGCGGGTGGCGAGTGCGTGGCCGTGTTCTATCCCGACCTCGTGGCGCCCTGCGTGCAGGCCGCGCACTACATCTATCGCTGGAACGGAACGCGCATCGAAGCGGTGCTGAAAGTGACTGCCGTGGAGCGTGAGAATTTGCCCGGAAGGACGTAAGCGTTTACGGTCGTCCGTATGAAACGCCTGACGATCCTCCTTACCCTGTTGTTCCTGTCCCTCGGCGCGCTTGCGAAGGATGCCGACCACGCCAAGTGGGAACCCGATATCCAGGCGTTCGAGGCCTCGGACAAGAACAACCCGCCGCCGGCCCACGCCGTGCTCTTCATCGGCAGCTCGTCGATCCGCATGTGGACCAGCCTGGCGAGCGACTTCCCCGGGTACCGCGTGATCAACCGCGGCTTCGGCGGCTCCGACCTGGACGACTCCACGGCTTTCGCCGACCGCATCGTGAAGCCGTACCACCCGGTGGCCATCGTGCTCTACGCGGGCGACAACGATCTCCAGGGCGGCGATACGCCGGCCCAGGTCCGCGACGACTTCGCGGCCTTCGTGGCGAAGGTACGCCAGGATCAGCCCGAGGTGCCCATCGCCTTCATCTCGATCAAGCCGAGCGTGGCCCGCGAAAACCTGCTGGCGCAGATCGCCGAAGCGAACAAGCTGGTGCGCGACTGGTCGATGCAGCAGAAGGGCGTGGCGTTTCTCGACGTGGCGCCGGCGATGCTCGATAAAAACGGCCAACCCAGGCCGGAATTGTTCAAGGAGGACGGCCTGCACATGAAGCCGAACGGCTACGCGCTGTGGATTGCGCAGGTGCGCCCGTGGCTGGCGGAGCACGCGACGGCTGCCGAAGTTAAACAGAACCCGAACGCGACCATGAAGTGATACGGGAACTTCACGGCTTCGCCCCTATCTAAGTATTCGATCGCCGAGAGGCGACCCGTTGGCAATCGAACGGATATTCGACGATTGTCCCGGGTCCCGCTATTTCCCCTGATAGCCTGGACCCGACGCGACCCCGGTAGCTCCTCCCCTGGCTGCCGGGGTTTTATTTTGCCCGAAATCCGACGAGGTCCCGAGCCAACCCTCGTCGTTCCTGTGAAAACAGGAACCCAGCGCCGCGGTTCGCCAGCACGGCGAGGGCGCTGCATCGGCTTTGGCGTAGGCGACTCTCTCGCGACAACCCGCTGCACCGCGCTGGGTTCCAGCGTTCGCTGGAACGACGGTAGGTGGGGGACGGTTGCCTTTAGCTCGTCGTTCCTGTGAAAACAGGAACCCAGCGCCCCGGTTCGCCAGCACGGCGAGGGCGCTGCACCGGCTTTGGCGTAGGAGATTCCCTCGCGACAACCCGCTGCACCGCGCTGGGTTCCAGCGTTCGCTGGAACGACGGTAGGTGGGGTGACGGTTGCCCTTAGCTCGTCGTTCCTGTGAAAACAGGAACCCAGCGCCCCGGTTCGCCAGCAGGGCGAGGGCGCTGCATCGGCTTCAGCGTAGGAGATTCCCTCGCGACAACCCACCGCACCGCGCTAGGTTCCAGCTTTCGCTGGAACGACGATGGGCAGCGTGTGTTACCCGGTGATGCCGGGTCAGTTCACGTAAGGCTTGATCGACGTATCGAACGCCCGCCAATGACCGTCATTGCCCTCGATGTTCAGCACCACCCGCGCACAACGGCTGGCCTCGATGCGGCGGCCCTCGTTCAGGGCGTGGGCGAGCGCGTCGTCGCGCGAGCAGAACTCGGCGTATTCGGTCTCGTTCTTCTGAAGGAGCCACAGCCCCGGCGCGACGGAGTCGAAAGGGATATCGAAGACGACCACGGTTGATCCACCCTGTTTTGTGCAACGTAGGTGCATCGTAGACGGCGGCTTGTTAGGCCGCCGTTGAGTTTCAGTTGTCGCCGCTGGTGGCAAAGCCTTCACGCGTGCCGCGCTGGTACACCTTGTCGGTATCCAGCACTTCGGCGGCCGACGTCGCCTCGCCCGTGGCCAGTTTCGCGTAGATCGGCGTGAAATCCGGTCCGGTGGCATCGAACAGCTGCTCGAAGTCGTCGATCACGAAGTACGTCTGCTGGAAGGTGTCGATGCGGTACTTCGTGTTCATCACCCGCTCCAGGTCGAAGCCGATGCGGTTGGGCGCCGTCGAATCGATGGAATAGATGGACTCGCCCTTCGAGCTGACGATGCCGGCGCCGTAGATGCGCAGGCCCTCGTCGGTGCGGATCAGGCCGAACTCCACCGTGTACCAGTACAGGCGCGTGAGGTTCATCAACGCCTCCGGACCGATCGCATGCGCCTTCATGCCGCCCTTGCCGTAGGCCTGCATGTAGTCGGCGAACACCGGGTTCAGCAGCAGGGGCACGTGGCCGAACAGGTCGTGGAACAGGTCGGGCTCGGAGAGGTAGTCCAGCTGGTCCGGCTTGCGGATCCACCAGCTCACCGGGAAACGGCGGTTGGCCAGGTGGTCGAAGAACACCTCGTCGGGCAGCAGGCCTTCCACGGCGACGATCTTCCAGCCGGTGGCCTTGCCCAGCACCTCGTTCAGGTCGTCGAAGCGGGGAATGCCGCCTTCGCCAAAGCCGAAGCGCTCCACGCCCTCCAGGAACTCTTTGCAGGCGTAGGCCGGCAGCAATGCCTTCTGACGGCGGTACAGGGTGTCCCATACCTCGTGGTCGGTGCTCGAATAGCTCGCCCAGGGCTGCTCCACCGTGCCGGTCGCGTAGACGGGCACATATCCACGATCGGTCTGCTGATGCTCGACGCGACGGGGAGTGGTGTCCATGGCGGGCCTCCTTGGGGCTGTTTGCTGGTGATGGAACAACAGCTTAGCGAGTAAGGCACGCAATGAGCTTGTTTTGTTGCATGACCGAGAGCCTGATATGCAATGATCCACCGATCTGAATCGATCTGAGGAAATAATCGTGCAAACGAACCTCGACCGCACCGACCTGCGCATCCTCACCACCCTCCAGGCCAACGGCCGCATCACCAACGCCGAGCTGGCCACCGAGGTGAACCTCTCGCCGTCGGCCTGCCTGCGCCGGGTCCAGCGGCTGGAAGCCGAAGGGGTCATCGCCGGCTATGGCGCCCGGCTGGAGCCACGCACCCTGGGCCTGGGCCTGCAGGCCTTCGTCCGCGTGCAGTTGCGCCAGCACGAATCCGAAGCCATTGATGCCTTTCGCGAGCACGTGGGCGCCTGGGAAGAGGTGGTGGCCTGCTACGCCCTCACCGGCGACATGGACTACCTGCTCCAGGTCTACGTGGCCGACCTGGACGACTTCTCCCGCTTCCTGCTCGACCGGCTGCTCAACGCCGCCGGGGTGGCCGACGTCAATACGAGCTTCGTCCTGCGCACGGTGAAGGCCTCGGCGGCCCTGCCGCTGGGCAACGTTGCCGGGTAGGGGTACGCAACTGCCTTATAGATAAAGACAATAGCTATTTCCCCTAGCGGGCGGGACCGCCCCTCGTTAATCTTGTGCGCTCGATGGAAGCCGCCACCGCCAACCCGACCCCACGTGACCGTCTGCGTCCGCTGCGCTATGTGTGGCGGGTGCCGTTGCTGTTGCTGCATGTGCTGTTCGGCATCCTGGTCTGCACGCTCATCCTGAGCTGGGCCGGCGGGGTGATGAAGAACGGCCGGGAGCCGCTCGCCCACCGCACCATCCGGCTGTGGTCGACCATGCTCCTTGGGGTGTTCGGCTTTCGCAGCCGCCGCTTCGGCACGCCATTGCCCGATCCCGTGCTCTTCGTGGCCAACCACACCTCGTGGCTGGACATCGAACTGCTGCATTCCCAGCGCGCCGCCTGCTTCGTGGCCAAGGCCGAGATTGCCCGCTGGCCGCTGGTGGGCTGGATGGCCGCGCGCGGGGGCACGATCTTCCACCGCCGTGGCAACAACCACTCCCTGGCCTCGGTCATGGCGGTGATGGTGGAGCGCCTGCGCGAAGGCCGTTCGGTCGCCGTGTTCCCCGAAGGCGGCACCGGCCACAACGGCGTGCTGCGCGTGTTCCATGCCCGCATCTTCCAGGCGGCACTCGACGCCGAGGTGCCGGTGCAGCCGGTGGCCCTGCGCTTCACCCGCAACGGCCAGCGCCTGATCGACGCGGGGTTCCGCGACGGCGAAAGCTTCCTGGGCAACTTCATCCGCCTGCTGGGCGAGCCGCCGCTCGATGTCGAGGTGCACTTCCTCGAACCCGTGCCGCTCTCGCCCGACGCCCGACGCCGCATGGCCGAGACGGCCCGTGAACGCATCGCCGCCGCACTGGATAGCGGCCCGCGCGCATGAGCCTGCCGAGGGGCTCGGACTTCCAGCCGCCCTGGCCGCTGCGTAGCGGCCACATCCAGACCATGCTCTCGTCCAGCGGCATCCGCCGGCGCCTGCTGCCGCGCCGCGCGCAGCGCGTGCAGGAAAACGCCCGGGATGTATTGATCGACGTGGGCAACGGCGACCGCCTGAGCGGGCGCTACACCGCGCAGACCACGGGCCGTGAGTCGCGTGGCCTGGCCATCCTGTTCCACGGCTGGGAAGGCAGCGTCGATTCCACCTATGTACTGCAGACCGGCAGCCGCCTGCTGGAAGACGGCTGGGACATCTTCCGCCTGAACTTCCGCGACCATGGCGACAGCCACGGCCTCAACGAGGCGCTGTTCCACTCCTGTCGCATCGACGAGGTGGTGGTCGCCCTCGGCGAGATCGTGAAGATGTTCCCCTCCCGCGCGATCGGCCTCGCCGGTTTCTCGCTGGGGGGCAACTTCGCGCTGCGCGCCGCCATGCTGGCGCCTTCGCTGGGCGTGGCGCTCGACTACGTGCTGGCGGTGTGTCCCATCATCGACCCGTCCGAGGGCCTGTTCTCGCTGGAGAAGGATGCGCCCTGGTTCTACCAGGCCTACTTCATGCAGAAATGGCGCCGCTCGCTGCGCCTGAAGCAGGAAGCCTTTCCGCAGCAGACGTACTTCGAGCTGGCCGAGCTGAAGCAGAACATGCGTGACCTCACGCGCTCGCTGGTGCTGCGCCATACCGATTTCGAATCCCTCGAAGCCTATCTCGACGGCTACTCGGTGGCGGGCAACCGCCTGAAAGACCTGCACCTTCCGGCAACGATCCTCACGGCACGCGATGATCCCGTGATTCCGGTCGGCGCGTTCGACCAGCTCGACCTGCCGCCGAACATCGAGCTGGACATCGCCGCCTATGGCGGCCATTGCGGTTTCATCCGCGACTACGGCATGACCAGCTTCACCGACGATTACATCGCCGCCCGATTCGACGCGATCCAGCGCTGACGCCGCGTTCGCACGATAGGGTCCATCGTGATCCATCCATCCGGGAGTTCGTCACATGCGCAGTGCCCTCGTCCTCGGTCTTTCCCTGTTATTCACCGGTTCGGCACTCGCCGCGCCACCGCCGATGGAAGCGCTGAAGCTTCCGGCAGGTTTTTCCATCTCCCTGTGGAGTGACCAGGTACCCAATGCGCGCGAGATGGCGCTGGGTACGAAGAACACCGTCTTCGTCGGCTCCAACGACGCCGGCAAGGTCTATGCCGTGACCTACGGCGACGACGGCAAGGTCACCAGGGTGCGCAGCATCGCCACCGGTCTGGAGCTTCCCGTGGGCGTGGCGTTCCGCCATGGCGACCTCTACGTGTCGGCGGTAAGCAAGATCTACGTGCTGCGCGACATCGAGAACCATCTCGATGCACCGCCGAAGCCCGAGGTCATCACCGACAAACTACCGACCGAGACCCATCACGGATGGAAGTTCATCGCCTTCGGTCCCGATGGCAAGCTCTACGTACCCATCGGTGCACCGTGCAACATCTGTGATCGCGATAGCGAAGGCTTTGCGCAGATCACGCGCATGAATCCCGATGGCAGCGGTTCGGAAGTGGTGGCGCGCGGCGTGCGCAATACGGTGGGCTTCGACTGGCGCCCCACCGACAAGACGCTGTGGTTCACCGACAACGGTCGCGACATGCTGGGCGACGACCTGCCCAGCGACGAGCTCAACCATGTCACCAGGCCGAAGGAACATTTCGGCTACCCGTACTGCCACCAGGGCGACACGCTCGACCCGGACTTCGGCAAGGGCAAGAGCTGCAAGGATTACACCCCGCCCGTGCTGAAGCTCGGAGCGCATGTGGCTGCTCTTGGCATGCGCTTCTATCAAGGCACGCAGTTCCCGGCCAGCTACCGTGGAGCGATCATCGTTGCGGAACATGGCTCGTGGAACCGCACGAAGAAATCCGGCTATCGCGTGATGACCGTGCGCTTGAACGGCAACAAGGTTGCCAGTTACGAGCCACTGGTGGAGGGCTTCCTTGCCGACGAAAAGGCGCTGGGTCGCCCCGCCGATGTACAGACGCTGCCCGATGGCAGCCTGCTCGTCAGCGACGATCTCAACGGCGCGATCTACCGCGTGACCTACAAGAAATAAGAAGGAGACAAGCATGCGCCTCAAGAGCGACAACTTCGAACACGGCAAGCCGATCCCGGCCGACAACGCCTTCATGGAGATCGGCGAGCCGGCAAAGCTCGCCGCCAACAAGACACCGCACTTGGTGTGGACCGAAGTCCCCACCACCACGAAGTCGTTCGCCATCGCCGTGATCGACACCGACGTGCCGTCGAAACCCGACGACGTGAACGTCGAAGGCCGCGAAGTGCGCTACGACCTGCCGCGCGTGGAATTCGTGCACTGGCTGATGGCCAACATTCCGCTGGAGTGTCGTGAGCTGGGCGAAGGTGCCTGTGGCGAAGGCATCGTGCCGCGCGGCAAGGGCAACGGAAAGCTGAAGGATGATCTGACGGGCCCGGGCAACGCCGTGCAGGGTCTCAACGACTACACCGGCTGGTTCAAGGGCGACAAGGACATGGACGGCCATTACCACGGCTACGACGGCCCGTGCCCCCCGTGGAACGACACCCGCATCCACCACTACCACTTCCATGTCTATGCACTGGATGTAGAGCACGTGGCACTGGAGAACGGCTTCACCCTGGCCGAGCTGCGTGATGTCATCAAGGGGCATGTGGTGGACGAGGCCGTGCTTACCGGCACCTACACCCTCAACCCGAAGGCGAGGGCGTGATCGGTACGTGAAGCCGAAGCCTGAACGCTGCGCGAGCGGCGTCGGGCAGATTCACATGGCATGCGCGGGGCGCGGGACTAAATGGTTCCGCGCCAACCCACCGGAGAACCCGCCATGCTGCACTACGCCCTTGTCTTCCTGGTCATCGCGATCATCGCCGCCATCTTCGGGTTTGCCGGTATCGCCGGTACGGCAGCGGGTATCGCGAAGGTCCTGTTCGTGATCTTCCTGATCCTTGCGATCATCTCGTTCTTCCGCGGCCGCAGTGTGTAGCCGTGGGTCCGCGACGATGACTTCCGCGTCACTTATCCTCCCCTAACCTGATTTGCCCAGTTTTCGACGGAGAAACCTGTCATGACCAAGTCCGCCGACCATGTCGCCAACGCAGCCACCGCTGCGGCCAACACCGTCTCGGCCGCCGAGCGCATCGAGGATCGCGCCGAAAAGGTGAAGCAGGCGACCACCGACGCCGTGGACCGCACCCGTGAGGCGGTCGATCGTGCCGCGGACAAGGTCGAGAGCACCCTGCACTCGGCGACCGACAAGGCTGCCCATGGCGCCACCCGCGCGGCCGAGAAGGCCGAGGAAGCCAAGCTGCGCGGCAAGGAGGCCTATGATGACGCCCTCGACAAGGCCAACGACTGGCTCGACGTGGCCCGTGATTACGTGCGCGAAAAGCCGGTACAGTCGATCGCGCTGGCCGTGGCGGCTGGCTGGCTGGCGGGCCGCATCCTCCGTCGTTGATTCCATCCACCCGGGGGTGAGGCATGCTGGAAAACGATCCCTCGGGGCGTAGCGAAAGCGAGGAACCCATCGGCGGCGGCGCAGAACGCGCCGCCCGTCCGAAGCTGTCGATGCCGGACTGGATCGACGATGTACGCCGTCTCGGCACTGGCCTGAAGAACCTGTTCGGTGCCCAGCTGAAGCTGGCGCTGGCGGAGATCGGCCTGGCGCGAAGCGGCATCGTCATGATGCTGTTCATGGGCCTGGCTGCCATCGTATTTGCCGTGGCACTGGGCTTTACCTTGCTGGCACTGGCCGGCTGGGGATTGGCACAGTGGTTCGGGTCCTGGGCCTGGGCACTCACCGCCCTGGCCGGTATCCAGTTGCTGTTGCTGGTGCTGTCGATCCTGGTATTCCGCCGCGGCATGCACTGGCTGACCCTTCCCGCCACCCGGGCCGAGTTTGCCCTGCTGGCGAAGGAAGCCGTCAAGCGGGGCAAGGCGGAAGGCGAACGCGCCGAAGGCGAGGGCTAAGCGATGGGTATTTTCAGCAGCATGGCCAGGGTGACCGAGGCACGGGCAAAGGTTGCCATTGCCCGCGAGGAGACCGTGGCTCCGGCCGCTGCGCTCATCGCGCGGGGCTACGAATACCCGCTCACCGTGCTCGGCCTCGCGGCCGGCTCGGGTTTTCTGCTCAGCAACGTCAACGTGAATCCGCTGGCCGTACCCGGGGTGAGCAGCCTCGTGGCGGGCGGCAGCGCAGACCTCATCGGTAAGATTATTTCCATGGCAGCCGGCGGTATCCTTGGCGACTTCGCCGGCGATCCGGCCGACACCGCCACCGACCCGCCGTGAACGACCCGCTCAGTACCCACCTGCCGCTTGCCTCAGCCGCGGCGCCCGGCGTTGCCGTCTCGACGCTCGCCACCCGTCCACGTCGCAGATCGAATGCCGGCCGCAGCACGCGGCGCGTATCCCGGCACCTGAAGTCGATCCGCATTTCACTCACCGGCATGATCCTGCTGGCGCTGGTCTATACCGTCGCCATCGGCAAGTCGTTGCTGGTGCCCCTGGTGCTGGCGGGTTTTATCGGCCTGGCGCTCAATCCCATCGTCGCGTGGGCCGCACGCTGGCGCATTCCACGCTGGTTCGCCGCCGTCACCGTGATGTTCCTGCTGGGCACCGGCCTGGTCGCCGGTGCCGCCACGCTGTCGCAACCCGCACTCAACTGGCTGCACCAGGCACCCACGGCCATGCGCTCGATCGCACCGCGCATCAAGCCGATGACGCAACAGATCGAAGCCGCGAGTCGTGCCACGCAGACGCTCGTGGGCGGCAGCGCCGCGCGCAACCAGCCGCAGGCAAACAGCGACATCGCATTCACCGCATGGGATGTGATGGCCGGTACGCCGAAGGTGGTGGCAAGCGTGCTCACCGTCGCCCTGCTGGTGTTCTTCTTCCTCGTATACGGCGATGAAATCCTGCGCCGCGCTGTGGAAATCTCCCCGACGTTCGCCTACAAGCGCCACACGGTAAGCATCGTACGCAGCATCCAGATCGAAGTATCGAGCTACCTGCTGCTCACAGCGGCGATCAACGTCACGCTCGGCCTGGTCACATCGGGCATGCTGTATCTCTACGGCGTGCCCGACCCCCTGCTATGGGGCAGCTTCGCCACCATCGCCAACTTCATTCCTTACGTCGGCGCCATCACGACGACAACGGTACTGGCCATCGTCGGCGCACTCCACTTCCAGGACCTCGGCACGGCATTGCTTCCCGCAGCAACCTTCGCCGGTATCACGGCAGTGGAAGGCAACCTGCTCACCCCGATGCTGCAAGGCCGCCGCTCACGCCTGAGCCCCGTCGCCATCCTGCTCTGGCTCCTCGTCTGGGGCTGGCTCTGGGGCATCCCCGGCGCGATCCTCGCGGTCCCGATGCTCACCTGCGTCAAACTCATCACTGCCAAACTCCGCGGCTGGCAATGGTTCGCACACATGATCTCCCGCTAACCCCGCCCCACCCCTGTAGGAGCGCGCCTCGCGCGCGACTGGTTGAAACGGCGCGCTCCGTAGCAACGCCAAGCTCCCTACCGAAGGGGTGGGAGCCAATCGCATCGGCGATTAACGCTCCGTAGGAAAGCAGCCTTTGGAGGCTTCGCTCCGTAGGGTGGGCTCGCCTTACGGCCTCGCTGCTCGGCGCTCGAACGTGGCCTAGAATGAGCCGGCGGGAGCGGCCCTTGTCGCGCCGGCCTGCGGTGTCCCTCGGGAAAGGGGAGCCGCTGCGCGGCTAGTGTTTTAATGGCTTGCGCCCCTTCGGGCCCGGTGAGCGTGCGGGGTTTTTCGACTCGGCTCCTGCCTCGGCGAAAAATGCCGGTCATCCTGACCGGCACCCTACGGGCCTTTTCCGCCCACTCCCCTCACCTCCATCAGGTCGCGCCAAGGGCCGCCCCCGCCGGCTCTCCCAAACGGTGCGGTAGACGTGCGGATGAAATCGCGAACACGACAGATGCGCCCTACATCGCGACAATCCGCTTTTGTAGGAGCGTGCTTGCGCGCGACCGGTTGTCGCGAATGATTCGATGGTTTCGTGCTGACCGGTCGCGCGCAAGCACGCTCCTACAGGGGGCGGTGATCGTGTAAAGGATGTCGCGTTGGCAAACACATCAACGCGATTTTTCAGAATCCTTCCATATCCAAACGCGGCCGCAATTTGGTACGGTGTGTGCGTTGCCCACGCGTCCGTGTCATGTCGTGGTGGGCAACCATCGCTCGATGTGTCGAGAAAGTCGCGAGCCAGAGGTGTTTGCACCACCCCTGACCCGCTAACCAAACCAACCTCATAGGAGTTGATATGGCTATGCCAAATACTAAGGCATTCTCACGCCCACCGTCTGTTCCGGACGGTCCAGGGACGTCCTGACGCCCTGTCAGGACGCGGCTAGCGCCCGCGTCGGTCCTGATTCCTCTGGCTTTTTGGCCCTGCCGTCGTATCCGGCGCGTAGTGCCGTGGGCATGAGAAATCCGGACAAAACGTGGGATAGGTGAGATCTCGCACCCGAGTTGATGAGGGGCACGGCCTTTGGCGTGCCCCGCTCGGAGAGCGATGCCAGGGGAAAACCAGCAAATGAATGAACCGAAAGACGATAGCGTCCTCGGCGAGGGGAGCTTTGGCCTCAATACCGAGGCCAGTATGGATACGTTGATGAATGATGCGACGGCGTGGCAGGCGTATGCCGAGGCGATGCAGTCGGTGCTTACCGAGTACATGGCGGAAACCGAATTGCCGAATCAGCGGTGTGTCGCCAGAGCCATGTCCGGTGTGAACGTGCTTTATCGCATGGGTCTGCAATGCACCAAGCAAGCGAATGTGCGGCGCATGTGGGATGAGGTGCGCGCGTTGGGAGGGGCGAAGTGATGGCACAGCGTGTCGAGATTGCCAAGGCCATGTGTGGGGTGGTGTTGCTGGGCATCAACATCGCCGTCTTGATGGGGAAGCGCGAGGATGGCGATCCGCTATCGAAGGGGGCGAAGTGGAATGTGGCGTTGGCGTTTAGTGCATTCGTGGTCGGCGCGTTGGCCGTGGCGGTGTTTGCGTCGGAGTCGTGTACGGTGATTGAGCCGGTGTGGACGTGGACGTTGGATATCGCCGGAGCGACGTTGTTTGGGTCGACGATGGCGGCGTTGTGGTTGGGGTGGTTGGCGCCGGGGCCACGGTAGGCGTATCGAGAGCGCCTATCGCGGATGCGATCCGCTCCCACCCCTTCGGTAGCAACCTCTCTACGGTGTGGTGGTAGCCGATCGCATCGGCGATCAACCTCGCGATCACCTGCTTGTGTAGGAGCGCGCCTTGCGCGCGACCGGTCAGGGCGAAACCATCATGTCATTCGCGACAACCGGTCGCGCGCAAGCACGCTCCTACACAAGCAGGTGGTCGCAACGTGGGGAGCAAAAGCAGGTTGTCGCAGCGTTTGGCTAGCAAGCAGATTGCGGCGGCGTGGGGAGAGCAAGCAGGCTGCCGTAACGTAGGCAGAGCAAACAAGTTGCCGCAACGTGTGGAGAGCCGGCGGGGGTGGCCCTTGGCGCGACTTGATGGAGGTGAGGGGAGTGGGCGGATAAGGCCCGTAGGGTGCCGGTCAGGATGACCGGCATTTTTCGCCGAGGCAGGAGCCGAGTCGAAAAACCCCGCACGCTCACCGGGCCCGAAGGGGCGCAAGCCATAAGACACTAGCCGCGCAGCGGCTCTCCTTTCCCGAGGGACACCGCAGGCCGGCGCGACAAGGGCCGCCCCCGCCGGCTCGTTCTTAGCCACGTTCGAGCGCCGAGTAGCGAGGCCGCAAGGCGAGCCCTTCCTAAGGAGCGAGGCTTCCAAAGGCTGCTTTACTACGGAGCGTAAAAGCATCGCCGATGCGATTGGCTCCCACCCCTTCGGTAGGGAGCTTGGCGTTGCTACGGAGCGCGCCGTTTCAACCGGTCGCGCGCGAGGCGCGCTCCTACAGGGGAGTTACCAGCCGATTTTCATGCGGTCGCGGTAGAACTGGCCGTTGCCGGAGTCGCGTTCGGGGAGTAGGGCAGCCCATACGATGCCTTCCGCACCCTCGGCTACGGGGCGGCCGCCTTTGCCGCCCATCGTCGTTGCGGTCCAGCCGGGGGAGACGGCGTTGATGAGGATGCCGCTGCCGCTCATTTCGCGTGCGATGACCTGCGTGTAGGCGTTGAGTGCGGCTTTCGATACGCGATAGGCGGGTGCCTTGTCGCCGCACATCGCGACGGTGGCGCATTCGCTTGATACGTTGACGATGCGACCGTAGCCGTGGCGACGCATCAGGGGGAGTGCTTCTGCCGTCAGCATCCATACGCCGAGCAGGTTGACGTCAAGGGCGCCGCGGATCGCGTCGATGTCGGGGCGTTCGGCGCGGGCGTCGTGGTCGAAGTAACCGCCGGCGTTGTTCACCAGGATGTCGAGGCGGCCGTACTTGCCGTCAATGGTGGCGATGGCGGCTTCGACGTCGGCAGCCTTGGTGACATCCAGTTTCAGTGCGTAGGCATCGCCACCGAGTTCGCGAACCGCTTTCACGGCCTTGTCGTTCTTGCCTGGCTCGCGCATGCCCATGAAGACGGTGACGCCGAGCGAGGCGAGCTGCTTGGCCACTTCCAGACCGATGCCGCGATTGGCCCCCGTCACCAGCGCGATGCGCTGGGTGAGCGGGGGTTCGACGGCGGTCGGAAGGGCCCGCTTGCCGGTGACCGGCAGGCGGTGGACCTTCGCTACGTTCATGGGGCAGCCGCCACCTGGGAGCAGGTGGTGTCGCCGCAAGCCTGCCAGCCGCCGCCCAGTGCCTTGTACAGCTGCACGGCACGGGTGTTGATGGCGGCTTCGGCCTCGGCGAGCTGGTCTTCGGCCGAGAGCTGCGTACGTTCGGCATCGAGCAGTTCGAGGTAGTCGGTGCGGCCGGCGTCGTAACGCAGCTTCGCCAGCTGCGCGGCCTTGCGGCTTTCGTCGGCCTGCACGATCAGCTTCTGCACGCGTTCACGCTGGAGGTTGAAGCCCACCAGCGAGTTGTCCACGTCTTCCAGTGCGGAGAGCACCGTGCGGTCGTAGTTGGCGCGGGCTTCTTCGGCTTGCGCCTTGGCGCCCTTCACACCGGCGTTGACGCGCTGCACGTTGAGGCCGGCCCACGAGATGCTCGGAGCGATGGACCACGCACGCGATTGCGCACCGCCGAAGTCGTTGCTGCGACCGGCAAGGAAACCGACGAAACCACCCAGCGAGATGTGCGGGAACCAGTCGGCTTTGGCGACGCCGATGCGGGCATTGGCCGCAGCCAGCTGACGCTCTGCGATGCGGATGTCCGGACGACGCGAAAGCACTTCGTCGGCACCACCGATGGCGAGGCTGACGTCGATGGGCTTGAACGTGGCCGGCGACAGATCGACGTCCAGTTCGCCCGGGCGTTCGCCGAGCAGCACCGCGATACGGAACTGATCGGCCTTGGCCTGGCTTTCCAGTACCGGAAGCTGTGCCTCCACGGCGGCAAGACGTGCCTTGGCGCTGGCCAGATCCTGCTCGGCGCCTGTGCCGATCTCGACACGGGCGGCGATCACCTTCAGCGAATCCTGCTGATTGGTGATGTCGCGCTTGGCCACGTCGATGCGCAGCTGGGTGCCGCGCAGGTCGAAGTAGTTGCGCGCCACTTCGGCGAACAGGCTCACCTGCGCATTCTGCAAGGCGGCCATGCTGCCGTCCGCATCGGCGCGGGCAGCCTCGACCGAACGGCGGATGCCGCCGAACAGGTCGAGTTCCCACGAGGCGTCGAAGCCGGCCTGATAGCTGGTGACAGTCGAACGCTGGTCGCTGAAGCCAGGCTGCTGCTGGCGTGCCCGTGAGTAGGACACGCCGGTTTCGACATCCGGAATCTGCCGTGACTCTTCGCTGCCCAGTGCCGCACGCGCCTGCTTCAGGCGAGCCACCGCGATGCGCAGGTCAGGCGCGTTCTTCGCGGCGCGCCCGATCAGCGAATCGAGGGTGGGATCACCGAACTGCTTCCACCATTGCGCCTGGAAGTCGGTGGCCTGCTGCTGCGACGGATCGACGCCCTGCAGGGTTACCGGGCTTTCTTTCGGTGCGTGGTAGTCCGGCCCCACGCTCGCGCAACCGGCGAGCACGAGGGCGGTGAACAGGGCAGTGCTGCGGAACAGCGTTTTCATGACTTACGACTCCCGTGCTGCATGGGCGGTGAGGCGGCGTTCGCGGCGGATGGCGCGACGGGCCTCGGTGCGCTCGTTCCACGCGCGGATCAGCACATAGAAGAGCGGGGTGAAGATCAGGCCGAAGAAGGTGACGCCGAGCATGCCGGAGAACACGGCCACACCCATGGCGTGACGCATTTCCGCACCGGCACCGTGCGAGGTGACCAGCGGCACCACGCCCATGATGAACGCGAAGGACGTCATCAGGATCGGGCGCAGTCGCAGTCGGGCCGCTTCGAGCACGGCATCCACGCGGTTCATGCCTTCGATTTCGGCTTCGCGGGCGAATTCCACGATCAGGATCGCGTTCTTGCACGCCAGGCCCACCAGAACGATCAGGCCGATCTGGGTGAAGATGTTGTTGTCGCCACCGGTGATGAGCACACCGAAGATGGCGGACAGCAGCACCATCGGCACGATCAGGATTACGGCCAGCGGCAGGCTGAGGCTTTCGTACAGCGAAGCCAGCACCAGGAACACGAGCAGCACCGACAGCGGGAACACCAGCACCGCGGTGTTGCCGGCGAGGATCTGCTGATACGTCAGTTCGGTCCACTCGAAGGTCATGCCGTTGGGCAGGTTGGCCTTCACCAGCGCTTCCATCGCATCCTGCGCCTGGCCCGTGCTGTAACCCGGGGCCGGGCCGCCGTTGATTTCGGCGGTGGGGAAGCCGTTGTAGTGCTGCACGCGATCCGGGCCGTTGGTCTGGCGCACGGTGAGGAACGAACCCAGCGGAATCAGATCGCCGTTGGCGTTGCGCGTCTTCAGGCCCACGATGTCCGAGGGCTCATGACGGAACGACGGCTCCGCGGACACGTTCACCTGGTAGGTGCGGCCGAAGCGGTTGAAGTCGTTGACGTAGAGCGAGCCGAGGTAGGCCTGCATGGTCTGGAACACGTCGCCCAGGTCGATGCCTTCGGACTTGGCCTTCTCGCGATCCACGTCGGCGTCGAACTGCGGCACGCTCACCTGGTAGCTGGTGAACAGGCCGGCAAGCTCGGGCGTCTTGTGGCTGGCGGCGATCACACCCTGGGTCTGCTTGAACAGCTCCTCGAAGCCCAGGTCGGCGCGGTCTTCGATCTGCATGCGGAAACCGCCGATCGTGCCGAGGCCGTTCACCGGCGGTGGCGGGAAGATCGCGATGTACGCATCCTGCACCGACGCGAACTTGGCATTCAGGGCAGCGGCGATGGCATTGGCCGAGAGGTCGGCCGAACGACGCTCCTCGAACGGCTTCAGCGTGACGAACACGATGCCGGCGTTGGTGCTGTTGGTGAAGCCGTTGATCGACAGGCCCGGGAACTGCACGGCGCTTTCCACGCCAGGCTGTGCCAGCGCGATATCGCCCATGCGGCGGATCACGTTTTCGGTACGATCGAGCGAGGCGGCATCGGGTAGCTGCGCAAACGACACCAGGTACTGCTTGTCCTGCGGGGGCACGAAGCCAGTCGGCGTCTTGGAGAAGCCGAGGAAAGCGAGGCCGACGAGGCCCGCGTAGATCACCAGCACGATGGCCGAGAAGCGCAGGATCTTCTGCACGCCGCTCACATAGCCATTGGCTGCGCGTTCGAAGGTGCGGTTGAACGGACGGAACAGCCAGCCGAGGCTCTTGTCCATCCAGATCGTGAGCTTGTCCTTCGGCTCGTTATGGCCCTTGAGCAGGATGGCCGACAGCGCCGGGCTCAGGGTCAGCGAGTTGAAGGCCGAGATCACCGTCGAGATGGCGATGGTCAGCGCGAACTGGCGATAGAACTGGCCGGTGAGGCCGCTGATGAAGGCGGCTGGCACGAACACGGCGCACAGTACGAGGGCCGTGGCGACGATGGGGCCGGTCACTTCGGTCATGGCCTGGCGCGTGGCCATCTTCGGATCGAGGCCATGCTCGATATGGCGCTCCACGTTTTCCACCACCACGATGGCGTCGTCCACCACGATACCGATGGCGAGCACCAGGCCGAACAGCGACAGCGCGTTGAGCGAGAAGCCCGCGATGTACATGATCGCGAAGGTGCCGATCAGCGAGACGGGCACGGCCACCAGCGGGATGATCGAGGCGCGCCAGGTCTGCAGGAACAGGATCACCACCAGCACCACGAGCACGATGGCCTCGAACAGCGTGTGCACCACGGCGTCGATGGAGCCGCGCACGAACACCGTCGGGTCGTAGACGATGGAGAAGTCCACGCCCTGGGGGAAATCCTTCTTCAGCTCGGCCATCTCCTTGCGCACTTCGTCGGAGATCGCGATCGCGTTCGAGCCCGGGCGCTGGAAGATGGGAATCGCCACCGCCTCGCGGTTGTTCAGCAGGCTGCGCAGCGCGTAGTTGTTCGAGCCCAGTTCCACGCGTGCGACGTCGCGCAGGTGGGTGACCGAACCGCTGGCATCGCTGCGGACGATGATGTTGAGGAAGTCGTCCTCGGTAATGAGACGGCCGCGCGTGTTGATGTTGACCTGGAAGGCATTGCTGTTCGGGCCCGGGGGCGCGTTCAGTGCACCGGCGGCCACCTCGATGTTCTGCTCGCGGATCGCCTTCACCACGTCGCCCGTGGTGAGGTTGCGGATGGCGAGCTTCTCCGGGTTCATCCAGATGCGCATGCTGTATTCGCCGGCGCCGAACAGCTGCACGTCACCCACGCCGTCCAGGCGGGCGAGCTGGTCCTTGATGTGCGTGCGGGCGTAGTTCGACAGGTAGAGCATGTCGTAACGGTGATCCGGCGAGGTGAGGTGAACCACCATCGTCAGGTCGGGCGAGCTCTTGTTGGTGGTGACGCCGAGGCGCTGCACTTCCTCGGGCAGGCGCGGCAGCGCCTGCGACACGCGGTTCTGCACCTGCACCTGGGCGTTGTCCAGGTCGGTGCCGAGGGCGAAGGTCACGGTGAGGGTCATCGCGCCGTCGCTGGTGGACTGCGACGAGGTGTAGAGCATGCCTTCCACGCCGTTGATCTGCTCTTCGAGCGGCGTGGCGACGGTTTCGGCGATCACCTTGGGGTTGGCGCCAGGGTAGGTGGCTTTCACCACCACCGTGGGCGGCACCACTTCCGGGTATTCGCTGATCGGCAGCTTGAACACGGCGATACCGCCCGCGATCAGGAACAGCACCGACAGCACGCCCGCGAGGATCGGCCGTTCGACGAAGAATTGGGCGATTTTCATGGAAGGATCAGTCCTGGTTCTGGGCGACGCTGTCCACGCCTGCCCGGCGTGACGCGACGCTGCGTCCGTTGTCTGGCGTGAGCGAGGTCATGGCGACGCGCTTGGCATTTACTTCGACGCCGGGACGCACGTGCTGCAGACCGTTCACCACCACCACGTCTTCGGCATTCACGCCCTCGACGACACGCAGGCCATCGACGAGCGCACCGGTGGACACGCGGCGGTATTCCACCTTCTTGTCCTTGCCGAGCACGTAGACGAACTTGTTGCCGAGATCGGTGCCCACGGCCTTGTCGTCGATGAGGGCGCGCGGCTGGGTGTCGCCGCTTTGCAGTTCGACGCGTGCGAACAGACCGGCGGTGTAGGCACCATCGGCATTCGGGAACACCGCGCGCAGGCGGATCGTGCCGGCGCCGCTGCGAATCTGGTTGTCGACGAAATCGATCTTGCCCTTGTGCGGGTAGCCGTCTTCGTCAGCCAGGCCCATTTCCACTTCCGGCGCGCGGCCGTTCTGGCGGCGCAGGCGATCGAGCTTCAGGAAGCTCTGCTCGTCCACGTCGAAGTAGACGTACATCGGGTCCACGCTCACCACGCTGGTCAGCGTGTCGTTCGGGGTGACGAGGTTGCCCGGGGTGATCAGCTGATTGCTGACCTTGCCGTCGACCGGTGCGCGCACCTGGGTGAACGAGAGGTTGAGCTGGGCGGCGTCGAGCGCAGCCTGGGTCGAAGCGACCTGGGCGCGGGCGCTGGCCGAGGCGGTGTCGAGGCTGTCGGCCTCTTCACGCGACACGGCGTGCTGTTCCACCAGCTTCGTGCCGCGGGCGGCGTTGGCATCGGCGAGCTTCGCCTGGGCCTTGGCCTGGATCAGGTTGGCGGCCAGGCGGTCCACTTCGGCCTTGTACGGGCGCGGGTCGATGGTGAAGAGCAGGTCGCCCTTCTTCACCGAGGCGCCTTCGCGGAAGTGAGCCGAGTCGATGTAGCCGCTGACGCGGGGCTTGATCTGGATGGTGTCCACCGACTGGATGCGGCCGGTGAAGGCGGCAGTGTCGGCGACCGGGCGCAGGAGGACCTGGGCGACGGTGACTTCGGGGGCTGGCATGGCGGCCGCCGGCTCGGCGGCGTGGCTGGGACCACCCGCGCTCAACCAGAGGGCCGACGCAATCGCAACCGCCAGGGCGGACGAACCGAACAGGATTTTCTTCTTCATGGTAGTCCTGGGAGCTGATCGGAATGGCGTTGCGGTGCCGCATGATCGAGCCTCAACTTAAGTTGAGGTCAAGGCGGTCCGCTTCAGGTGGCGAAATCTAGGTCTTGCCCGTCAAGCGAAAAATGGGTCTACAATCACCTCGCCTGTGACGGCCAGTCACGAATGCATCCTTTGGGGAGTCGGCGATGGAAGACTTTTCCGCTATCAGCGTGTTTGTCCGGGTGGTCGAGGCGAAGAGTTTTTCCGCCGCGGCGCAGCATCTGGAGATGACCCCCTCGGGGGTGAGCCGGGCCATTTCCCGCCTGGAAGAAAACCTCGGGGCGCGCCTATTCTTCCGCTCGACACGTTCGCTGCGGTTGACCGACGATGGCTCCGCGTTCTACGCACGATGCAAGGAGATCCTTGCAGACCTCACCGAGGCGACCGAGGCCCTGGGCTACGCCAGGACCAAGCCGGCGGGCAAGCTGAAGGTGGCCGCGTCATCGGCCGTGGGGCGTGCCGCGCTCATTCCTAATCTTGCGGAATTCGAGCGCCGTTTCCCCGATATCCGCCTCGAAATGACCATGTGCGATTTCCCGTTCGACCTGAACGAGGAAGGCTTCGACTGCGCCATCCGCATGGGCGAACTGGCCGATTCGAGCCTCATCGCGCGCAAGATCGGCCACTTCAGCAACGTGCTGTGCGCCTCGCCAGGCTACCTCGGCCGTCACGGCACGCCCTCGACCATCGAGGAGTTGCGCCAGCACAAGACGGTGAACTTCGTGCACCCCAGCACGGGCAAGCCGTCGCAGTGGCAATTCGACACTCCGGGCGGTCGCGTGTCGGTGGACGTGGACGCACATATGCTGATCAATGACGGCGAGTCGGTGATCCAGGCCGCCATCGCGGGCCTGGGCATCATCCAGGCGCCGCATTGCCTTGCCGCATGCGCACTGGAGAAGGGCATGCTGGAAATCATCATGACCGACACGATTTCCACCGGCTCCAACCTGTGGATCGTCTACCCGCAGAAGCGCCACCTTTCGGCGCGCGTGCAGGCCTTTATCGAGTGGACCAGCGAGTTGTTCCAGCGCACCAGCGAACCGCAGTGCAAGATCGTGGAACAGCAGCAGGCCGAACTCATGAAGATGCAGAAGATGGCGATGCCGGCGGTGGCGAAGGTCGCCTGACCGCCGGCGGTCAGGTCACTCGGCGGCGCAGTTCACGAGGGGCGTCGCCGGGCGATGCCCGTCGATGAGGAACGCCCGGGCAAGGTGCGCCGCGCAGGCGTCATGCATGACGGGGTCCTTGCTCATGACCAGCGTGCCATGGCGTGTCGATGCCATCGCCTTGACGATATCGGTATGCATCGCCGCGGTATCGCCTTCCTTGCGCAATGCCAGCACCGGCGTATTGCCGGCATCCGGATGTACCGGCGTCGGCGCCACGTTGCGCGGCCAGTGCGAGCAGACCATGCCGACGAAGCCTTCGCCGTATTGCGCCAGCGGTGCCTCACGATCCAGCCCGACGATGCGTTGCTTCCATAGGCCAAGGGGAGCGCGATAGGAATCGTCATCCACGCATGCGCGAGCGATGACGTCACGCGTATGGGCCTGCGAGGCGGGTTTGCGCCCGCTACCGGACAGGTTCTCCTGGTCGGAAGGTGAGTCCGACGCAATCAGGCGGAAGGTGGCGTCCGGAAGGAAGTCCGCCCCCACCGGGCCGTAGCCTTTTGCACAGTAGGGCCGCAGCTCGGGCGATGCCGATGCCATGCAGCGGCCGACCTCCAGTGCGTTCTTCAGGACGCGGGGTTCGGCGATATGGTCGTCCACCAGTACGCGGAACCAGGCGGGAAGTCGTGCAAACGCCGCCGTCGCATCGATGGATGCATCGACGAGAGATAATGCATTCCGGTAGAGCGCGCCGCGCGCCATCAGGCCCGATTGCGTGGCCCCCCAGCGGGTGGCGGTGAAATCCACGGGGCTGTCCAGGACCACGGGAGACATGGCGCCAGGATGGATGGCGAGATACCGGGCGACGACCCAGGCGCCTTGCCCCGTGGCGTAGATGGCGCTGAAGTCTTCACCCAGCCGGCTGCGCAGACTCTCGATGTCACCCAGGCGCTGGCGGATGCCTGCGTAGGGCGCCATGGAGTCACCGGAACACGTGAAGGCCAGCAGGACGGCACGATTGGCCGCCGCATCGAGATTGGCCGCTGAGGTATCGATGCCGAAGCGGCGGTAGGTAGCGAGGCCGCCCTCGTCGGCTGCCGACAGGCAGGCATTGTCGGTGCCGGATGTCAGTCCGCGAGGGGCGACGGTGACCACATCGAAGGTGCGTGCCAGCGCCTTCCAGTCGTCGAGCGTGCTCTGCCTCCAACGCTCGACCTGCTGGCTAAGCGCCTGGGCAGGTGTCAGGTCGCTCTCCCCTGGAACCAGCAGCATGACGCCACGTCGGTGTGCCGGTTCCGCCGGGCGCATCCGGCAGACCTCGATCTGGCGGGTTTCCGCCGTATCGCCGTGGTAATCGAGCGGAACGGCGAGGCCGGCGCATTCAACGCCCGGCGTGATCGAAGGGGTCCAGGCGACAGGTGTGGCACCAGCGTCCTGGCTGGCCGCCAGAGCAAGCAGCGGCAGCCAGGCGTGGCGAAAAACGGAAGGCACGATGCGATCCATGGGGGCGTCCTTGTCCATTCAAACCCATGACACTAGGGTTGGCGCCCGCCATCGGATAGAGGTACCGGAGGACGCTTGCGTAGTCCTCCGGCAAGGAAGCCAGGTCAGCAACGTCGATGGGAAGGCGTTCAGCGCTTGTCGGGCATGGGCTCGTAGTGGCACTTGGTGACGGTGCTGGCCGGCAGTGCGCCGGTCAGCAGGTAACGGGCGGCGGTTCGCTCGATGCACGGTGAGAAGCTCTTGCCGAGCACGCCATGATCGCTGGTGTCGCGTGCGAGCACGGCCCGTGCGCGGGGCATCAGTGCCATGGTGGCACGGGCACCCTCCCAGGTCGTGGTGCGGTCGTATTCGCCGTTGAGGATGAGTGCCGGAGGCAGTTTCGCCAGCTTGCTGACATCAGGGAAACGATTCTGCGTGCGTGGCCATTGAGCGCACACCAGCGAGGTCACGATATCGCCTTCGCCCAGACTGAACGACCAGCCGATACTGTTGAGCAGGAACCGCCGCCAGGTATCGATGTTCCGTTCCCAGGGTGCATCGTTGCATTGCACGGCAAGGTTGGTGCCGGTAGAGATATCGGATTCGTCGTTGCTCGTGCGATGAAGCATGGGCGGACGCGGAATAGCCGCGTACAGATGCGCGGCTGCCACGATGGTGGCATGGTTGACCTGCGTGTCCTTGCTGAAGTCGTGGGTGTCGAGGGCTGCGCGCACCTGGCGTAGCGTCATCCCGTTCGTCAGCCAGTTCGACAGCGTGACGGCAGCCAGCACGTCTTCGGGCGTTTCGATGTCGGCCTGCCATGCCATCCGCAGCGACAGCGGCATGCGCATGAGCTTCACCAGCACGCTGCCGGCCTGCATCCCCAGCCCGTAGGCCTGAGCATCGTTGGCGGTAGGCTGCACTGCTGCGTCGATGAGGGCCTGGTCGCGGCGCGCGAGGTCCGTCTTGACGATGTCGTTCCATGTCCTGGTGACGTCCATGACACCGTCCAGCACCATGTGGCTTACCCTGTCCGGATAGCTGGCGCCGTACCAGAGCGCGGTCAGCGAACCATAAGATGCTCCGTAGAACGATAATTTGTCGTAACCGCTGGCCATGCGAAGGGATTCGATGTCTTTCACATAGGTATCGGTGTCCACACCCAGTGCTTGCGATGCGGGGCCACAGTTTCTCGCATAGTTTCGTGTCAGCTCCAGGAGTCCGCGCCACGCGCGGTTGCTGTCACGGTTTTCGTACAGCTCATGCAGGGGCAGTTCGCGATCATAGTCGCACTCCAGGCGGTTATCGGGGTTCATGCCACGGGGCACGAGCGTGATGAGATCGAACTGCCCGGCGACCTTGTTGAATTCGCCGAACACTTCGTCATCCGGCGCGACGTCGACCCAGTTCACGGCGGTTCGCTCAAGCGTTTCGCGCGGGTCGTGGCCGGGGCCACCGAAGTTGAAGAAGATGGCCTTGCGTGGCGTGTCGATGTGGCCATGACGTACGCGCATGACCTGCACCTCGGTCGTCTTCCCGGTGGGGTTGCGGTAGTCCAGGGGCACGCGGAGACTGGCACACAGCACGCTGGTGCCCGGATGTTCCTCGCCGATATACGGATTGGAGCGCTCGCAGGTATCCCAGTCGAGATCGGCCGTGGAGGCCAGCGTATCGCCTGCATGAAGAAGACAGGCAGCCAGGATGCCCATGGCCAGCGGATGACGTGTGGAGCGGGGTTTGCGTTCCTGCATGAAATGTCCTTGTTCGTTGCTGGAACCATCGGTGCGCGATGTGGCGTATCCGGTGGTGCGTCCGAACGTAGGACATGGGTGTTGCATGGCCTATAGGCGCATGGAGGGACGCGACCGGCCAAGGGGCGACAACGCTGTCATGAAATCCTTGATGTGCGTGTCATCCGCCGCAGTGAGCCATTGCTGGCCCAGCGTTGCCGGACGACACCGACCTGTCGCGGGTCGCGCACCGTGCATAGGCATTCCGGTGCGCGAGCTTTGCGCTCACACGCCCGAGGGCAGGAACAACAGCAGCGCAGCACCCAGGGCGATGCGATACACCGCGAAGGCCGTGAAGCGATGCGAGCGGATGTAGCCGAGCAGCCACTTCACGGCCGCGAAGGCGACGATGGTCGAGACGACGAAGGCCACGGCCAGGCCGGTCCAGTCCTCACCGGCGGCTCCGCCATTGTGGAAGGTCTTCAGCAGCTCGTAGCCCGTAGCGGCGTACATCGTCGGGATGCCGACGAGGAAGGCGAATTCCGTGGCGGCGGCGCGATTGCTCGTACCGGCCAGCATGGCGACGAAGATGGTGGCCGCCGAGCGCGACGTACCCGGGAACACGCCGGCAACGATCTGTGCGAAGCCGACGAGGATCGCTACCTTCCAGGTTACCGTCGTGCGATCGGGCTGCTTCGCGGCGAGGCGTTCGGCCACGATCATCCAGATGCCACCGATGATGAGCGCCCATGCGATCGGCGTGATGTTCTCGGGCAGCTTGAAGCCCAGCTTGGTCACGATAAGGCCGAGCACCGCGGTGATGAGAAAGGCCACGGCGAGCTTCGCGATGTAGGCGCGGGTTTCCGGGCGCCGCCAGTTCAGCACGAAGCTCCACAGCGTGCGCCAGTAGATGAAGGTGACGGCGAGGATCGCGCCGGCCTGGATGGCCACGTTGAACAGGTCGGAGCGTGCACCGAGCCAGCGTTCGGCGATCAGCAGGTGACCCGTGCTGGAGACGGGCAGGAATTCGGTGATTCCCTCGACGATGCCGAGCAGGATGGCGCTGATGAGGTCGTTCACGTGACTCGCTTTCTCGTTGGGGCGGCGCCATAGCTTAGCCGCTGAGCGGCCTGCACCGTCACATCGTGCCCACGCGGGGCACTGTTACTTTCGCCCGACGCATGGACGGCCCCGGCGGTCGTCCATTCGCAAGAATTCGCATACGGACCTGCCCATGGCGCCTCCCACTTTCCGGATACGCGTCGCCATCCTGGCGGCGACCCTGACCCTCGGCGCCTGCGCGCCGCCGGTCCGGCCACCCAGCTTCGTCCCTCGTGACGAGGTGCCCCTGGCCGGCCTGCCGACGGGCAAGGCCGGCTGGCCCGAGCCCGACTGGTGGCATCGCTATGGCGATGCCCAGCTGGACCGGATCGTCGATCTCGCCATGCGCGGCTCGCCCAACCTGGAGCAGGCCGAGGCCCGTTACCGCGCGGCATCGCGTGCCGTGGATTCGGCCCGCGCCGAGCTGAATCCGCAGGTGCGCGGGCTGCTGGGCGGCTCGCATGGCTACAGTGACGTCACGCTGCGTGGCGAGGCGCCCGGTGCCACCGGCAATGCACAGGGCTTCCAGCTGAGCCCCGGACATAGCTGGAGCAACAGCGGCGTGGCTGGCGCGCTGGCCACCTGGGACATCGACCTGTGGGGCAAGCAGAAGGATGCCGTGGCCGCCGCCGTGGGCCAGGCCCGGGCGGCCGAGGCCGAGCGGGCGTCGGCCGCCGCATCCCTGCAATACAACGTCGTGAACACGTATTTCGACTGGCAGGCACAGCAGGCGCGCCTTGCGGTGGCTAAGCATGCAGCGGACAGCGCCGCGCAATACCGGGAACTGGTCGAGCTTCGCGTGCACGGCGGGCTGGACGATCCGACCACGCTCGACCAGGCCGATGGCCAGCTGGCGCAGCAACGCGGCGCCGTAGCGCAGCTGGAGGGCGCGTCAGCGCTGGACCTGGCCCAGCTCGCCGCGCTGGCCGGTGTGTCGCCGACGGCACTGGGTACGTTGTCGTCCGTGCCGTTGCCCACGCCCGATACCGAACTGCCGCCCGACGCACGCCTGGGCCTGCTGGCCCGTCGTCCTGACATTGCTGCCGCGCGCTGGCAGATCGAGGCCTCGTCGCGGCAGATCGACCAGGCACGCAAGGCCTATTACCCGGACGTGAGCCTGATGGCCCTGGGTGCATTCCTGCGCACCTATCCGGACCTCGGCTCCGGCACTCGCACGGACCTGACCCTCGGCAACATCGGTCCATCGGTGCAGTTGCCCATTTTCAGCGGAGGCAGGCTGAAAGCGCAGTTCGAGAGCGCCCAGGCGCAGCTCGATACGGCCGTGGCGCAATACGACGGTGCCGTGGTGCAGGCCGCCGGCGATATCGCCCAGGGTGTGGCGCGGCTGCGCATGCTCGACGCCCAGAAGCAGCAGCAGGACCGCCAGTTCGATGCCGCGCAGGCACAGCAGCGCAAGGCGGGTGACCGTCGCTCGAAGGGACTGATCGACGACCGCAACTGGCTCAACGCCGACATGCAGGTCGACCAGCAACGCGATGCCCGACTGCAACTCACCGGCCAGATGATTTCCGCGAACCTCTCACTCATTCATGCGCTGGGTGGTGGCTACCACGCCGACGACCTGCCCGATCTACCGGCCACCGCCGCCGGCAAGGAATCCACGCGATGACTCCCGAAAACGACGATCCGCGCGACGAAGGCGCGAGCGAACCGCTGCCCTACAAGTATCGCTACAAGTACCTGCACAAGTACGGTGATGAATCGTCGCCGGAGGAAAAGGGCGACGACAGGCATGCCGATGACGGCAGCAAGGCGGACGACAAGGATCACGCCGCTGGCGATGACAAGGACAAGGGCGAGGGTGGCGACAAGGAAAAAGACGAGAACAAGAAGAAAGAAGATGATCCGAAGGCGAAGCGGAAGAAGGTGCTGATTCTTTCGATCATCGCCGCCGTCTTCATCCTGGCGGGCATTACCTGGCTGTTGCTCTACCTCTTCGTATTTTCCCTGCGCGAAACCACCGACGATGCCTATATCAAGGGCGACATGGTGACGGTCTCGTCCCGTGTGGCGGGCACCGTCGTCGAGGTGGCTGCGGAGGAAACCGATCGCGTCCATGCCGGGCAGGTGCTGATCCGCCTCGATCCGGTGGATGCACGGGTGTCGCTCATGAACGCCGAAGGCCAGCTGGCGCAGGCCGTGCGCG
This sequence comes from Luteibacter anthropi, assembly GCF_023699965.1. Taxonomy (NCBI): domain Bacteria; kingdom Pseudomonadati; phylum Pseudomonadota; class Gammaproteobacteria; order Lysobacterales; family Rhodanobacteraceae; genus Luteibacter; species Luteibacter anthropi. The sequence goes on along the minus strand of NZ_CP077072.1, from coordinate 1,370,784 downwards.
AGGCACAGGCGAAGATGCAGCAGGCCAACCAGGCCGATGCGGCCATTCCGCAGCGACGTGCGCAGTACGAACAGGCGCGCGACGAGTACAACCGTCGCCATCCGCTGCTGGAGCGTCGTGCGGTATCGGCCGAGGAAGTCGATACGGGCAAACGGCAGATGCAGCAGGCACAGGCTGCCTTGCAGGCCGCCGAACGCGAGGCCGCCGCGGCCCACGCACAGGTGGATGGCACCACCGTGGAGAATTTCCCCGCGGTGGTCCAGGCCCGGGCCCAGTTCCGTAACGCCTGGGTCAACAACGGCCGCAACGCCATCGTCTCGCCCATCGAGGGGTACGCAGCGCGTCGTCAGGTACAGGTAGGCCAGCGCATACAGCCGGGGCAGGACCTGCTCACGATCGTGCCGTTGTCCGATCTGTGGGTCGATGCCAACTTCAAGGAAACCCAGCTCCAGCACATCCGTATCGGCCAGCCGGTGAAAGTTACTACCGATATGTACTCAGGCGTGGAATACCACGGCAAGGTCATCGGCTTGAATGCGGGCACGGGTAGCGCGTTCTCGCTGCTGCCGGCCGAGAATGCCACGGGCAACTGGATCAAGGTCGTGCAGCGCCTGCCGGTACGCGTGTCGCTGGATGCGGAAGACCTTCGCAAGCATCCGTTGCGCGTGGGCCTGTCCGCGGATGTGACCGTCGATACGCATGATCGCGGTGGTCGCGTGCTGTCCGAGACACCGCGCAGCAAGCCGCTGATGACCACCAACGTCTACGAGCAGGAAATGGGCGAGGCCGATCAGCACGCACTGGAGATCATCCGCGCGAACACCGTGCAGGTGCCCGCGCCCGTGCCGGCGAAGCGCAGCTAAGCCATGGCAGGCGGCAGCACTTCACTGGCGCCGCTGCGAGGCGGCCAACTGGCCTTGCTCACGGCGGGCGTCGCACTGGCGACGTTCATGGAGGTGCTCGATATCTCCATCGTGAACGTCTCCGTGCGCACCATCGCGGGCAATCTCGGCGTCAGCAGCAACGAAGGCACGATGGCGATCAGTGCCTATTCCATGGCCAGTGCGGTCATGCAGCCGCTGACCGGATGGGTGGCGAAGCGTTTCGGCGAGGTGCGGACGTTCAGCGTCTCTGTGCTGCTGTTCGTAGTGTTTTCGGCGCTGTGCGGCCTGGCGCAGAGCATGCCGATGCTCATCGTGTTCCGCCTGTTGCAGGGTGCCGTGTCGGGGCCGATGGTGCCGTTGTCGCAGACCCTGCTGCTTAACAACTATCCGCCGGCCAAGCGCCCCATCGCGCTGGCGCTATGGGCGATGACGGTCGTGGTGGCTCCCGTCTTCGGCCCGATTCTGGGGGGCTGGATCACCGACAACTATCACTGGTCGTGGATCTTCTTCATCAATATTCCCGTGGGTCTGTTCGCCCTGATCATCACCATCACCCTGCTGCGCGGCCGGGAATCGAAGGTGGTGAAGATGCCGGTGGACGCCATTGGCCTCTTCCTTCTGGCGGTTGGCGTGGGCTGCCTGCAATTCATGCTGGACAACGGCAACGATGATGACTGGTTCACCTCAAAGACCATCACGGTGCTGGCGATCGTGGCGCTGGTCTGCCTGACCTTCCTCGTGGCATGGGAGCTGATGCACAAGAACCCCGTGGTGGAGCTGCGCCTGCTGGGCAAGCGCAACTTCTTCATCGGCGTGCTGTGCCTGTCGCTGGGCATGTTCGCGTTCTTCGGCGGCACCGTGGTGATGCCCATGTGGGTGCAGGAGGTGATGGGCTATACCGCCACCTGGGCCGGTTTCGTCGTGGCACCCATCGGCATACTTGCCATCTTCATGTCGCCACTGGTCGGCGCGTTCCAGAACAAGTTCGACCTGCGCCTGCTGAATACGCTGGGTTTTGCGATCTTTGCCGGTGCTTCATTCTGGATGGCGACGTTGAATACGACGGCGCCTTATGCGGAGCTGGCATTGCCGCGCTTGATGATGGGTGCGGGCGTGGCACTGTTCTTCGTGCCGGTGAACCAGATCATCCTGTCTGGCATTCCCGACGAGCAGGTGGCCAGTGCATCGGGTCTGTCGAACTTCTTCCGCACGCTGGCAGGGAGTATCGCCACGGCGGTCAGTACGACGATGTACTCGCATCGCACCACGTATCACCATGCGACGCTGGCGGAACACATCGGCTCGGGCGATCGTACAACGATGGAATACCTCGACCGTTTCCAGACCTTCGGCGTGCAGGGCCCCACGGCCAACGCGGCGCTCAATCGCATCGTGGACATGCAGGCCGCGACGCTGGCGGTAAACGATGTGTTCTGGCTCTTCGGCCTGATGTTCGGCCTGGCGATGATCGCGATCTGGTTTGCGAAGCCGCCGTTTGCTTCGGGTGGCACGCTGGCACATTGAGCCTTTGTATCCAGGCCGGCTGCCGCCGGATCGCGGATGCGATGGCTACGAAGCGAACTGTAGGAGCGCGCCTTGCGCGCGACCGTTCGGAAGCGATGACTGCATGGCTCCGGGCCGGTCGCGCGCGAGGCACGCTCCTACATGGTTACGATCAGGTGAACTGGAGGGTTTCGGTCAGGTCGCCGGGGGGCGGGCCACCGGCGGCCGTCATGGCGTCTTCGCGCATCTTCAGGCCCGGCAGTTTTTCCAGCTTGAACCGGCGCGTGATGAAGCGCGCGATGGAGCCGGTGTCGTAGATGGTGTGCTCGACATGGCCCTTCTTCGCGAACGGCGACACCACCAGCGCGGGAATGCGTGTGCCCGGTCCCCAGCGGTCGCCCTTTGGGGGTGCCACGTGATCCCACCAGCCGCCGTTCTCGTCGAAGGTGATGACCACCAGCATGTTCTTCCACTGCTTGCTCTGGCGCAGCTCGTGGATGATGGCGCCGATATGGCGGTCACCGGCTTCCACGTCGGAATAGCCGGCGTGCATGTTCAGATCGCCCTGCGGCTTGTAGAAGGCTACCGGCGGCAGCTTGCCGGCTTTTGCATCGGCGAGGAAACGGTTGGTCTTCGCCGTTTCGCCCAGGCCGCCGTCCAGCAGGTGCTTCTTGCGTGCGTCGGTTCCCGGGGCGAGGCTCACGAAATAGTTGAGCGGCTGGTGGTGCGCCTGGAAGTTGGGCGTGGAAGGGAAGGTGCCGTTCTCGCTGTCGCCCTTGCCATCCAGTGCGGCCTGGAAGGCACCGCCGTACCAGGCCCAGTCGATGTTCTTCGCCGAAAGCATGTCGCCGATGTGCTTGTGCGTCTGCGGCACCAGGGTGTTCGGGCTGCTGGCGTCGGCGAGCGCCGGGTTCTTTTGGTCTACGTTGAAGCCCGGCGAATACGGCGGACCCATGGTGTTCACCGCGTAGAAGTCCGGGGTGAGCTGGTTGTGATGGGCGAACTTCGGCTTGCCCTGCGTGGCGCTGGCCGGGGAGTCGTCCGCCAACTTCAGGCGGTAATCGGTGGCCGAGCCGCTCTGCGTCACCGCGATGCCGAACTGGGCCGGGCTCTTGTCGGCGTTCGGGTAGAACGGCGGCTGGGCGGCCACGAGATACTGGTGGTTGAGGAACGAACCGCCGAAGGCGCCCATGAAGAAGTTGTCGCAGAGCGTGAACTGCTCGGCCAGGCGCCACAGGCGCAGGTGCACCGGTGCTTCGTCGTAGTGCCCCATGGTCAGCGCGCCGTTGTCGCCCCAGGCCACGAAGCCATCGTTCTTGCCGCCGTTGATCTGCAACTGGTTGTTGTAGAAGGCATGGACCAGGTCGCGGGTGACCACGCCATGGGGGAGGGGCTCGCCATCAGGCATGCGCAGGGCCCACGGGGCGTTCGGCAGGTCGGTGAGGTCCTTTTCCGCGACCTTGTAGACGCGGTGGTTGACCGTCTGCGACTCCGGCACCATGCCGCCCCAGATCGGCGGCAGCTTCGCGAAGGGTTTGCCGTCGCGATCGCGCTGCACGTAGCGTTCCTTCGGCACGGCCGACAGGGGCTCCTTTACGCCCGGGAAATTGCCGAACAGATTGTTGAAGCTGCGATTTTCCGCATAGATCACGACCACGTTCTGGATGTGCTTGTCCAGCAAGGCATCGAGTTCGGTCGGGGTGGGCGTGGCCGCAACAGCCTTGCCGGCGGCGATGACATCGCTGCCGCCACCCAGCGCGATCAGCGCGCCCGTGGTGGCCATGCCGCCAAGGAGGCGGCGACGCCCGGCATCGGGCTTGTCGTCTTCGGGTTTGCTCATGATCTATCTGTCTGCCGAGGTGGTGGGGGACCGTGAGTGTCCGCATCCATCCATGCATGGGTTCACGATAGACCGGGCAGGGTAAACGAAAGGGGCTTCGGGGTCATGCCGCATCCATCCACATCGCCACGATGCCATTGCGTGAGTGATGAAGGGCAATTCTGCACGGCTGGCTGCATCCGGAATGGTGCACGGCAGCCCATAAAGCACCATATTGGTGCAATCATGCAGCCGTCGCATACCCGTTCTATGATGCCCCGGCTTGATCCAGGCCGGTCCGTCGCAGGCACCGCCGCTGGCATAGCGATTGCTTTACGCATTCCGCCCCATACCTATCCGAGGTTTGTATGTCCGCCGCTTCCAAAGTGCTGAACCTGATCCAGGACGAGAACATCGAGTTCGTCGACCTGCGCTTCGCCGATATGCTCGGCAAGCACCACCATGTGACCTTCCCGGCCCATGCCATCGATGAAGGCACCTTTGAAGACGGCAAGATGTTCGACGGCTCGTCGATCGCCGGCTGGAAGGGCATCAACGAATCCGACATGGTGCTGATGCCCGACCCGGAAACGGCGCATCTGGATCCGTTCAGCGCCCACAAGCAGCTGATCCTGCATTGCGACGTGCTGGAACCGAGCACCATGCAGGCCTACGGCCGCGACCCGCGCTCCATCGCCAAGCGCGCCGAGTCGTACCTGAAGTCCACCGGCATCGCCGACACCGCCTTCTTCGGTCCGGAGCCCGAGTTCTTCATCTTCGACTCGATCCGCTGGCAGAACGACATGGGCCGCGTGTTCTACGAGATCAACTCCGAAGAGGCCGCCTGGTCGTCGCGCTACAAGTACGACGGCACGAACACGGGCCATCGTCCGGGCGTGAAGGGCGGCTATTTCCCGGTCAGCCCGGTCGACAGTCTGGGCGACCTGCGCGCCGACATGTGCAAGGTGCTGGAGTCGCTGGGCCAGGTGGTCGAAGTGCACCACCACGAAGTGGCCAACGCCGGCCAGTGCGAGATCGGCACCCGCTTCAACACCCTGGTGAAGAAGGCCGACGAACTGATGACCATGAAGTACGTCATCAAGAACGTCGCCCACCAGCAGGGCAAGACGGTCACCTTCATGCCGAAGCCGATCGTCGGCGACAACGGCTCGGGCATGCACGTGCACCAGTCGCTGTCGAAGAACGGCGAGAACCTCTTCGCGGGCGACCTCTACGGCGGCCTGTCGCAGACGGCGCTGTGGTACATCGGTGGCATCTTCAAGCATGCCAAGGCCATCAACGCGTTCGCCAACTCCACCACCAACAGCTACAAGCGCCTGGTGCCGGGTTACGAAGCGCCGGTGATGCTCGCCTATTCGGCCCGCAACCGCTCGGCCTCGTGCCGTATTCCGTACGTGTCGAGCCCCAAGGGCCGCCGCATCGAAATCCGCTTTCCGGATCCGATGCAGTCGGGTTACCTCACCTTCGCCGTGCTGATGATGGCCGGCCTCGACGGCATCCTGAACAAGATCGACCCGGGTGCGCCGGCTGACAAGGATCTCTACGACCTGCCGCCGGAAGAAGAGAAGAACATCCCGCAAGTCTGCGCGAGCCTCGACGAGGCGCTGGTCGCCCTCGACAAGGACCGTGAGTTCCTGAAGGCCGGTGGCGTGTTCACCGACGACTTCATCGACGGCTACATCGCGCTGAAGATGCAGGAAGTCACCCGTTACCGTGCCAGCACCCACCCGCTTGAGTTCCAGATGTACTACGCGATCTGATCGCGTCGGTGGGTAAATAAAAAGGAGGCGCGAAAGCGCCTCCTTTTTTTGTTTATGGTGTGCCTTGCGCCGGGCAGGCGGTAACACTCTGGGATGGGGTTTCGCCCGTGAGAAGATAATGCGCACCGATCTGGCTCGCACACGGCTGGGCCGGGCCGAGCGCATACAGGTTCGGCCTGCCGTTCACCACCGCCTGCGGGCCGCCGATCACCACCTGCCTAACATTGGGCAGCTCGTCCAGATAGGGCTGTACCGCCGCAAGGGGGTAGGTCCGGTGCTCGCCGTAATGCAGCCATACGAAAGGTGGCAGTTTCGACAGTGCATCGAGGGTGGCTTTCGGCTGGCTGCTTTCCTTCCACTGGCTGCACACGACCATCGCGGCAATCATCCGCTGATCCCAGTGAAGCCATTGGTCCTGGGCACTACGCAGCCACTGGCGCACGCCCTCTTCATCGCGCCGGAGCGAAAGATCGTTGCATAGCGCCGGAAGGAACGACGCACGGAATGTGCCCAGACGCCAGATGCCTTGCTCCGGAAATGCGGCGACCATGGCTCGTGCCGTGCGACGCACACGAGCGTCATCGGCATCATCGATCATGAATCGATGATGCTCCACCTGTGAGAGCATGTCCTTGCGCGCTACATCGCCGGCGTTGAGATAGAGACGTGCGACCTCCACGGCAGCGCGAAGATCGGCCGGTTCCCACAGAAGCCCTGCCCAGCGCGTACGAAAGAGCATAGGAACCCGGCCGAAGACGTTATCCCGTACTTCCTGGGCCGAGTCACCCAGCTCCCAGCGGCGGGGTTCCATGGCGGCGGGCACATAGGCCTGCCGATGGCGTTCACGCTCCAGCGATTCGGCGGATCCGACGAAGTAGCGGTCCCAGCCGTGATCCAGGTTGATACCGTTGTCGATGAGCACGCGACCTGTGGACTGCGGATATTGCGTTGCGTAGGAGGTCACGAGCCCGGCGCCGTGGCCACCGGCGAGAATATCCAGCTTGTCGATACCCAGCGCCCGGCGAAGCCACTCAACGTCGGCCGCACGCTGCGACGTGCCAAGGTGCTGCGCTTCATCCGCACATCGGCCCGCATAGTCTTTGAAATAATCCCATGCCTGGTTGTCTTCCGGATCGGTCGAAACACGTTCAAGTGCCGTGAGATCAAGCGTGGCGCAACCGGCGGAAGGCTTCCAGATGTCATGGCGATTGGCCAGCGCCACGATGTCGAAGGCATCTGCGAGGTCGCCCAGTGCCCCGTTGCTGGCGCCGGACATGGCAGCATCCCATGCTTGTACCGCCCTGGCCGGGAGGTTCGCGTGCTTTTCACTGCCTTCGAGAAGCAGTGTGCGCTGCGTAGCAGAAGGTGCGCCTGCCGTGGCAAGAACGACATCCAGTGCGAGGGTGCGACTATCGCCGGGGCGGGCATGGTCGAACGGAACCTCCAGCTTCCCGCATTTCAATCGCGGGCCCAGCGCTTCGATGTCCTGATGATCGACGATGCCATCGCAGGTTCGCCATGCGATGGTGGCGGAATGTGAGGCATGTGCAGAAAAACACCCCATGAGAAGAAGGGGTAACGTACGTAGAGCAAGTCCTTGCATGCGATATCTTCCTTGTGATCGCGGTCGGGAAACGGATGCCGGGTGACCGCGAACGCGCGGCATCCGGACGATATGCCATCCCTCTCCATGGAATGGACGGGCATCGTCAGGCCCTCGTGCGGAGACGTCCGGTTAACAGCGGGTGATATGGGTGGCGGGCAACCGGCCTGTCATGAGGTAATCGAGAGCCATGCGCGTTGCACACGGGCTTGCGGGGTGTCCGAACACGGGGCGAGCTGCCAATGACGACTCAACTACAAGATAGGCATTGGGGTAATCGTGTGCCACACCTTCTACTCCGCCCGGTGGCGCCATATGATCGACACCGGCGTGAATCATCATGATGGATGGAGCCTTTGAGCTTGTCTGCGGAAGCGGACGATTCGATGATCCGAAGGGCCATGCATGACACGCCACTCCATGCACGATGGCATCCGTATCGGGTAACGAGAAGACATCACGATGAAAGGATTCGTCGGCACGCAATGCATCAACATCCGTCTGGTGAGGTGAATCGTTGCATAGCGTCGCAAGTGTCGCGCCATCGATCCCCTGGCGATCCCATGCGGTGTGGTCGGTGGGTATGGCCTCAAGGAGATCGCCGGCAGCATGCCGAATCCTTGCATTGAGCGCTGGGTCTGGATGAAAGCGGTGACGATTCATTTCCCGGATACGCTCGCCGGAAAGAAGGAGGGGCCATCGGTCCGCCACGGCAAGCGCAGCCATGATATCGGTGGGTTGATTCAACCGGGCGTGCCAGGCGCGCCGAAGTACAAGTGGCATGTGCCGGAGGCGATGCATGATGCTGGCGGTCGTCTGCTCCGGGACGTCGCCAGTAGCAAGGTCGATGGCGGGACGCACAAGGCTTTCACGCAGCATGCGCTCACGGTACACCTGATGGACGTTGGTCTGCCAGGGAAAGCGGCGCAGATGAAACGATATCGCACCATCGAGCAGCATTCGTGCTGTCGTGTCGGGATGTGCGGCGGCATACCAGGTCGTTATCCAGGCTCCGCGCCCCTGTGCATAGAAGTAAAGGGACGGCTCGCCGAGCATGGTACGCAGTGCATCGATATCATTGACGGCCTGCGTGGTCCCAAGGAACGCTGCATTGGGGCCACATGACATGGCAAAAGCGCGAGCTTCTGCCACCCACTGATGCCATGCCGCGTCATCAGACGGATCGAGCAGGTAGCGACTGGCAGCGCCTGCCGACATCTGCGTGCACCGGAGTTGCGTGTCACCCGTGCCTCGCGGTTGAAGGGCCACGAGGTCGAAATGATCGGCCAGCGTCAACAGTGATTCGAGTTCCGATGGTCCCGGGCGTTGAAACCTATGCTCCGCAACTTTCGTGAGAGATGCCAGGGGGTTCTGGCTGAAGCCATCAGGCTGTACGAGAAGTGTTCCTATGCGCGACTGAGGAAGGCGTGCTGCGATCCTGTAAACGGCAAGCCGGATGCGCGCCGGATTCGAGGGATTGGAGTGATCGAGCGGGACGGACAAGACATGGCATGTGATGCGATAGGCCATCAGGAGCGAGCTGGCGATGGCGCGATCACAGGTGACCGGCACAAAGCCGTCACCGCTCTCAGGAGTGGTGACGGATGCGCAGGCACCGGAGGTGATGATAAGGGTAAGCAGGAGCAGCAGCGCATTCCTCATGACGAACTCCTTTTGACGCGACATGGCCGCCCGCGATCTTTTTGGCGGAGGGTGGCCAGACTAGCCAGTAGAAGGACGCAAGCCTGTGGGATCTTGCCTACGCTCAGCGTAGGCAAGTCAATTCCATGTCTGAAGGAAATGCATGTCGGCCGCGGATGTCGGTGGCTTCTACGGTGATGTCTTTCGCGATTGGCCCGGGCACGACGTATGTTTCAGCGTTGGCAGCTCGCCACTGAGCAGATAGCGGCTGGCTGCCTGTTCGATGCACGGTGTATCGGTGCGGTCGAAAAGGTAATGGCCTTGCAGGCCGCGGCCGACCACGAGGTGGGCACCTTCCATCCGGTCGGCCATGCGGGCAGCGCCCCGCAGTGGTGTGTAGGCATCGTACTCGGCCTGAATCATGAGAAAGGGTCGGGGCGGCATGACCGGCACGGGTGCGGCCGGACGCTGGAGGCGATGCGGCCAGTGGGCACAAACGAGCTTCTGGGCCGCTTCGCGCCCGTCCCACGTGATGTGTCGCTGGGCCAGCATGGACGTCATGTCACGGATCTCATCGGTGGATGTCACCCAGCGCTCGTCGTTGCAGAGGGTCATGAGGTTGACGGACAACGCCGAGAGCTCGTCCGCATCGATATCAGGCCGTTCGCCGGCATGCATTTCCACCAGCCATTCGGCCCGTGAGCGGATCAACTGATGGGTGTCGTCGTCAACGTGAAACCGGTGTTCCGCCACGCGCTTCCTGAGATCATCGGCAGTTGCATGGGCCGCGCCGGCCATCCAGTCCGATAGCGTGAGGGCGGCAGCCAGTGTTTCCGGTCCGTCCAGCCATGGCACGACGTTACCCCGAAGGTCGCCCTGCATCTGCTTCACGCGCAGGCGTATCGCCTCGCGATCCGCGCCAAGCTGCCAGCGTGAAGGATCATTCGCTGCCAGCCCGATGGCCTGCCGCGACACGATGCGGTCACGCTCTTCCACGCCCTGGTCCAGAAGCGTCGCGACGCTCACGGTGGGATCGATCGAGGAATCCAGCAGGAGTCGGCGGACCGATCCGGGATACCGTGAAGCGTAGGCCATCGCAACCCGGGTGCCATAGGAGGTTCCGAAGTAGTTGACGTAAGGTTCTCCGAGCGCCACGCGTACAGCTTCCGTATCGCCTATGTGTTGATACGTGTCGATAAAGGGTGCCAGGGATTCGTTCTGGCATGCATCGACCACGGCCCGGGTGTAGCCGAGCATCTCCTGCCATTGGGCATCATCCGGCGGACGCGATGGTCGCCGCGGTTCGTCCTGCGCCAGTGCCTCGCAACTGACACGGGTGCCACCTGGCAGGCCTCGCGGGATGACGGCGATGGCATCGTAGCGTTCAGCGAGCCGGCGCTTGTCGCCATGCAGTGGATCGGTGGCGTCGTAGTTTTCCCAGCGCGCGATCATCGAAGGCAGGAAATCACGGGGATGCAGGCCGGGACCACCGAAGTGAAAGAAGATCGCTCCTTCACGTACATCGGAACGCATCGCGGGGATGCGCATGATCCCGATGTCCATGGCCGGGCCAGTGGGTACATCGTGGTCGACAGGCACCCGCAGGCGGCTGCACGTCACGCGTGAAGTATCCGAGGGTGACGACCAGGGGCACGGGCCCCAGAGGAGTTGCGTTGCTTGCGTGTTGCCGCTGAAAGCGAAGGCGAGGGCAACGGCCATGAGTCGCAGGCGGGTATGTAACATGTCCTTTCCTCAGCGCAGTTCATCACGACCGACGGCAGGCATGGTCGTCGTGCGGTTGTCCGTCTCCAGCTCGCACTCGGTCGTGCGCAGTGGAGGCAGGCGGTCATCGAGCAGGTAACGGCCAACGTCATGCTCTACGCATGGCGCCTCCCTCAGTCCTACCAGGCCGTGCATGGCCGAGCCGCGGAGCTTCACCGCACGGGCACGCGGGTAGCGGTCGAGCAGACGCTGTACCGACGCCCACGGCGTGACGCGGTCGTACTCGCTGTTGACGATAAGCAGTGACGACAGCTTCGCGATGTTGTCGATGGGCGGTGCAGGTATGTCCTGGCGCGGCCATAGCGCACAGATAAGCGGCACCAGCATGTCGACGGTACGCGCGCTGACCGTCCAGTCCAGGCTATGGGTGGCGAAGCGCTTCCAGTTGTCCAGCGAACGGTCCCATGGTGTGTCATTGCAATGCACAGCGTAGTTCACCGCAATGTCCATGCCTTCGGCCGCATCGAAGGGCTGTGCGCTATGCAGGGCGGCGACCCCCATGCGTTCGAGGTATGCGCGGGCGCTGCTCCGTGCACGGCGGTCGACCTCGGCGGAGGGACTGAAGCGATAGGTCTCCACCAGGCGGGAGACTTGGGTAGCGTCAAAGCGATCGACCCATCCGGCAAGACGGATCGCGGCAAGAACGCTCGGTGCCCCGTAGAACAGGGAGGCAAAGCCTACCCGGAGCGAGCGATCCATGCGCAACAACTGTCCCGCGATGGAAACCGTATTGTCGCCAAGGCCATAGGTCGCCGGGGCATCCGCCATGGGCTGCAGGGCGGAGACCACCAGCAGGCGATCCTTTTCTTCCAGGTCGTCGATGACGGCCTTGTCGAGACGGCGTCCGATATCCATGGCACCGTCCAGGACCGTCCTGCCTGCCTGGTGTGGGAAGAGCGAGGCATACCAGAGCGCCACCCAGCTTCCGTACGACTGGCCGAACAGGTGAATGCGATCCAGCGCCATGGCAGAACGCAGGCGATCGATATCGCGTGCATGCGTATCCGTGTCGACCTGGGCATTCATGGCCTGTCGGCCACAAGCCATCGCAAAACGACTCGCCTCGCGGACCAGGGCATTCCAGCGAAGGTCGACGGGGTGCTCAAGGAAAGACTCCCAGACCCTGGTGTCCAGCGCATCGCACTGCATGGGGCGATCGGGATCCAGGCCGCGTGGAAGCACGAAGGTCAGGTCATAGGTATCCATGATGCGGCGAAAGGATCCCAGCTCGACGTCATGTGCGGGGATAGACAGCCAGACGCTTGCCAGGTTGGCGAATGCCTGGCGGTTGTCCGATCCCGGACCGCCGAGGTTCACCGAGATGGCGGGCCTGATCAGCGCATCCGGACCGCCATGCACGCGCATGACCTTGACCCGGGTAGTCCGGCCGTCGTCGTTGCGATAGCTAAGGGGAACATCGAGCTCGGCGCATTGCAGGCGGGAGTCGCTGCCTTCACCAGGGTGGAAGAAATAGCTGGCAGGGCAGCGTTCCCATGCCACGCTGGGCGTAGCCATCGAGGGCGATGCCAGGGCACCCATCAGGGCGAAGAGGTATGCGGGTTTCGCGGGGTGTCGTCGTGACAAGCTTCATCCTCCTGATGAAGGGGCCTTCATGGCCATCCTTCTTTCCGTTAGCGGCCCATCAGGCTACGGAGGACAAAGCGTGTCTTCTACAGGAGGCAGTCCCGGTCGGCTGGTACCAGGAGCTGCCTGCCACGTGGGCGGTATCTACTGCATGTACCAGCCATGGCTTACCACGATCGATTGGCCTGTAAGCGCGTTCGAGCGGAAACCGGCAAGAAACAGCGCCGTATCGGCGATATCACCAAGGGTGGTAAATTCGCCATCCACCGTGTCACGAAGCATGACATCGCGAATCACGGCGTCCTCGTCGATACCCAGTTCCCTGGCCTGCTCAGGGATCTGCCTGTCCACCAGCGGCGTCCGCACGAAGCCGGGGCACAGCACATTCGCGCGGATGCCATCCGTGGCTCCCTCCTTTGCGATGGTGCGTGCCAGTCCCAGCAGGCCGTGCTTGGCGGTGACGTAGGGCGCCTTCAGTTTCGAGGCGACATGGGAGTGGGCCGAACCCATGAGGATGATCGCCCCACCGTGGCCTTTTTCCTTCATCTGCCGCATCGCCGCACGTGAGGTAAGGAAGGCGCCATCAAGATGGATGGCCAGCATGCGCTTCCAGTCGGCGAAACGGAAATCAACAAGGGGGGCGACGATCTGCACGCCGGCATTGCTGACCAGGATGTCCACTGGCCCAAGCTCACGTTGCGTGCGCGCGAAACCGTCGTCGACCTGTGCTTCGTCGGTGACATCCATGGCGATGCCCATGGCACCGTTTCCTATCGCGCGTGCGGCTTCGCTGGCCTTGTCGTGGTCGATGTCGGCGATGACGACGCGTGCGCCGGCCTTTGCATAGGCTTCGGCAATGGCGCGGCCGATACCGCTGGCCGCGCCGGTGACAAGGGCAACCTTGCCTTCCAGATCGTGCATGGTGTGGCTCCGTCAGGGGACAGGACGAAGCTTAGACCATGTCGTATCAGGGTTTCGTCAGCGTGAACGACGCCATGTCACCCGTGGTGGACGAACCACTGATCCACACGTCGAACAATCCGGGTTCCGCCTCGAAGGTGCGTCCGTCGACGTGGGTGAAAGCCAGGTCGCGGCGGGTCAGTTCGAACGACAGCTCTTCCGATGCGCCCGGTGCAAGGAGGATCTTGCGGAAGGCCTTCAACTCACGCACGGGCCTCACGCGGCTGGCGACACGATCGTGGATATACAGCTGCACCACTTCCTCGCCGGTGACCTCGCCGGTATTGGTGACCGTGGCGGTGATGACGATGGTGTCGTCCCAGGCTGCCGTGGTCTTTACCGATGGCGGTGTATAGCTGAAGCGCGTGTAGCTGAGGCCGTGCCCGAAGGGATACAGCGCCTCGAAGGTGGCTTCGCGATAACGTGCCTTGAAGGCCGGCGGCTGGTCTGTCAGTTCGGGACGGCCCGTGCGCGCATGGTTGTAGAAGAAGGGCTGCTGGCCCGAGTCCTGCGGGAAGCTGACGGGCAGGCGGGCGGACGGGTTGTAGTCACCGAAAACAACGTCACCGATAGCGTGACCTGCCTGGGTGCCGAGGAACCAGGTGACGAGGATGGCGTTCGCATCGCGAACCGCCCCCGACAGGGCGAGGGCGCGACCGTTCTTCAGCAGCACGACCACGGGCGTACCGGTGGCGGCTACGGCTTCGGCGAGCGCCTGTTGGGCAGCGGGCACCACGATCTGCGTGCGGGACTGGGCTTCACCGGAATAGTTCTGCGGCTCGCCGATGGCCAGCAGCACCACGTCGGCGCGCCGGGCGGCGGCGACGGCGGCTTCGATGCCGCCATCGATGGCTTCCTCGATGCCGCTGCCGGCCACGATGTCCAGTTCACTGCCCTGAAGTGCATCGCGGATGCCGCTGGCGATGTCGACATAACGCGTCTTGTCGCCGAAGAGCGTCCAGCATCCTTCGATGTGGTCGCGGTCTTCGGCGAACGGGCCGATCAGCGCGATCCGCGTACCGGACTTGCGCAGGGGAAGCACGCCATCGTTCTTCAGCATCACGATGGAACGACGGGACGCATCGCGCGCCAGGGCGTCGTGCCCAGCGAGCTTCGAGGTATCGGCTTCCACATCGGGGTCAAGCGAACGATACGGATTATCGAACAGGCCGATGGTTTCCTTCACCCGCAATACGCGCCGCACGCCTTCGTCGAGTACGTCCATCGGAACATCACCGCTCGCAACAAGATCGGCCAGGTGCTCTGCGTAGTATCCGCTCTGCATGCTCATGTCGACGCCAGCAAGAAAAGCGAGGCGCGCGGCGTCTCGCTCGTCGGCGGCATAGCCATGCGCGATCAGTTCCATGTCCGCGGTGTAGTCGGACACCACAAACCCGCCGAAGCCCCACTCGTCACGAAGAACGCCCGTCATCAGCTCGCGATTGGCCGAGGCGGGTACGCCGTTGATGTCGTTGAATGCGCTCATGATGGTGATGGCACCGGCATCGAGCGCCGCCTTGAACGGCGGCAGGTGCACGTCGCGCAGGGTTTGCGGTGCGATGTCCACGGTGTTGTATTCCATGCCGCCGGCAACCGCACCATAGGCGGCAAAGTGCTTGGGCGTGGCGAGCAGCGAATCCGGGGCCGTCAGGTCCGTGCCCTGGAAGCCACGTACACGCGCAGCAGCAAAGGCCGAACCCAGCACGACATCCTCGCCGGAGCCTTCCGCGACACGTCCCCAGCGCTGGTCGCGCGAAATATCCACCGCCGGAGCGAATGTCCAGTGCACGCCGGCTGCCGTGGCCTCGACGGCGGTGACGCGCGCCGTGCGCTCGGCAAGATCCGGTTCGAAGCTGGCGGCTTCGCCCAGCGGAATAGGAAACACCGTGCGCATGCCGTGGATGACGTCGGAGCCAAAAATCAGGGGAATCCCCAGGCGGCTCTCCTCGATGGCGACGCGCTGGGCTTCGCGACCTTCCGTGGCACCCACGCCATTGAACAGTGCACCGACCGTGCCTGCACGGATCTGCTCCAGCACTTCGGCCGCGCCACGCGCGTTGACCTCGGGGTTGATGTCCGGGGCGAAGGGGCGCACGGCATCGGCGAAGATGCCGAGCTGGCCGACCTTTTCCTCCACGGTCATGCGGGTGATGAGGTCTTCGATGCGGGAGTCACGAGTCATGTCGGTGCGTTCTGCAAAGCGTCGGCCGTGGCCGGAAGCGGGCTAGGATACCGGCATCGATCCGTGCAGTGGGCACGTAAATGACGTTACATGTAAACGATTACGTCGTTGGGCGCCAAGACCTTCACCGAGGTGAAGGCACGAGGCTTCTCAGGCTGCCGGCCGGGATGGGAAAAGGCGGGCGATGGCACCGGCAAGGCCATCCGAACCATAAGGCTTACCGAGGATCACGGTGCGCGCATCTGCCGTGGCACCGGCCGCATGCGCATGCCCTGTGGCGAAGATGACGGCCAGTTCCGGCTGGATATCCCTCGCACGGGCCGCAAGCTCGATGCCCGACATGCCAGGAAGACCCACATCGGCGATCAGCAGGTCGATGCCCTGGCTGGCAAGCAGGTCAATGGCATGGGCGGCATCGCCGGCCTCGCACACATCGTGCCCGCGTAGCTGCAGCATTTCGACCACCGTCGTGCGCACCAGCCAGTCGTCTTCCACGACAAGGATGCGCACCCTTGGCGGCGAATGGATCATGGTGAACGCGTGGGCGGGCCGTGCCGCGTTGCGCTGGGCTTGTGCGACAAATACCTGGCGAAGTTTCCTGGCGAGGGTTTCGCGTGTATAGGGCTTGCTCAGCAATTCCACGCCTTCGTCGAGGCGTCCGCCATGCACGATCGAGTTTTCCGTATAGCCTGACGTGAAAAGCACGGCCATGCCGGGAAGTCGCTCGCAGGCCTTGCGGGCCAGCTCGGTGCTTTTGAGTGGGCCAGGCATCACGACATCGGTGAAAAGCAGATCGATGGGAATGCCGCTGTCCACGATAGACAACGCGCTGGATGCATCACGCGATTTCAGTACGCGATAACCCAGGTCGACGAGCATGGCGACGACCGTATCGCGTACGGCATCGTCGTCTTCGGCCACCAGGATGGTTTCGTTGCCGCCGGTCACCGGGCCCGCATCGATGTCGACGATCACATCTTCCGACTGGGTCGTGCGCGGCATATAGAGCTTCACTGTCGTGCCGTGGCCCGGCTCGCTATAGATGCGGATATGGCCGCCGGACTGTTTCACGAAGCCGTAGACCATCGAAAGCCCAAGGCCGGTGCCCCGGCCTTCCGGCTTGGTCGTGAAGAAGGGATCGAATACCTTGTCGACAATGCCTGCCTCGATGCCGTGTCCTGTGTCGGTGACGGCCAGCAGCACGTACTGTCCTGCGTTCACGTCGTCGAGTGCATCGACATAGTTGGCATCGAGATAGGCATTGCCAGCCTCGATAGTCAGGCGCCCCTGGCCGTCCATCGCATCGCGTGCGTTGATGGCGAGGTTGAGCAACGCGTTCTCGATGTTGCCGGGGTCGATAAGCGTGTTCCACAGGCCGCCGGCGATGATGGTCTCGATCTCGATGGCCTCGCCCAGCGTGCGCCGGAGCAGGTCGTCCATGTCACGGATGAAGCGGCCTATGTTCACCACTTTCGGTGCGAGCGGTTGCCGCCGGCCGAAGGCCAGCAACTGCGAGGCCAGCTTGGAGCCGCGTGCCACGCCTGCCAGCGCATTGGATACACGACGGGCGGCACGCTCGTTGTCACCTACGTCGTCGGCAAGCAATTGCAGATTGCCGCTGATGACCTGCAGCAGATTATTGAAATCGTGCGCCACGCCGCCGGTGAGATTGCCGATGGCTTCCATCTTCTGGCTCTGGCGCAGGGCATCCTGCGTGCGCAGCAGTTCGGCGCTGCGCTGGGTCACGCGCTCCTGCAAGGTGGCGGCGAGATCGGCCAGCTCAGCCTCGGCCCGCTTGCGTTCGGTGATATCCATGGCGATGCCGATATAGCGGCGGCGTGCCCGACCCTCATGGCGCACTACCTCGCCCCGTCTTGCAATCCAGCGGATCTCGCCGGTGACGGGATCGACGCGGCGGTATTCGATGTAGTCGAGCGGATTGCCTTGCTCCAGGCGATGCATGGCGGCCACGGTGCGATCATCGGGGTGCAGGAGCATGTAGAGCATGGTGTCGGTGACGGGTCCATGCTCGGGCAGTCCCCAGATCTGCCGGTACTCGTCGGACACTTCCAGGCGCCCGGTTTCGGGAAACCACTCGAAGGTGCCTACACCGCCGGCCTGCTGGGCGATACGCAGGCGTTGCTCCACCTCTACCCGATGGGTGGTTTCCTTGATCTGTACGAGTACGCAGGCAATGACGCCATCGGCACCAACGATAGGACTGTAATCCAGGTGCAGCCAGACGTCCTCGGGCTCGCCGGTGCGGTTGAGCACCACGTGCTGGTCGCGATAGGAGAGCGTGCCACCCGCCAGCACCGTGTCGAGCACACGCCGGTTGAACGGCGCCACCTCCGGCCAGCCGATGGTGACGGGCTGGCCCAGCACGGAGGGATGTCGCAGCCCTGCGATGGAACGGTAGGCATCGTTGTAGAACAGCACGCCTTCGGTGCCGTGGAACAGCGCCATGGGGGCTTCGGTGCGGAGCATCGACGCCAGGGTGTGGCACAAGGCATCGGGCCAGCTATCCAGCGGGCCCAGCGAGGTGTGTGTCCAGTCCTGCTCGCGAATCAGACGCCCCAGTTCGCGATCGGCAGGCAGGAACCAGGGATAGTCGGTCGGCAGGGAAGACATGCGGCGGGCCTGTGCGGGTCACACGGTTGACCCGCGATGGTAGCGCGCGACGGAGTCAGATAGCGCTATGGCGTACGACGTCGACCAGGGCCAGCCACATGTCGCAGTCGCCATCACTGAGAACGTCCACGAGGATGGCGGCGAGCGCCAGCGTGGCAAAGCCCTTGCGGATGGCACCAATGGCGGCGCCCATCGCCGACGCCTTGCGACCCAGGAAACGCCCTGTACGTTCCAGGAAGCCCAACCTGCTGGCGATGCGATGGACCTCCCGGGCGACCTGTGGCTCGGCCTGGCTTGCCTGCTCGCGGATCAGTTCACTCAGGACATCCATGCGACCCGTGAAATAGGGGCCTACCCCGGTGGTAAAGAGCACCCAGTCCCGCGCCTGGGCCTGGGCGAGGCTCATGATCTCGCTGGGGTCTTCCTCGAAGTCGATGAAGCCGACGCCGGTGTCGCCGACGGTGATGTTCCGGGCGAAGGCCTGTCCCAGGTAACCGCCGTGGCGATGCAGCTCACCGATGGCATGCACCGTCTGGCGCACGAGGATGTCCGCGTCGTTGGCGCTCTTGAGGCGCTTCAGTCGATGGGCAAGGGTAGGGCCCATGTCGCTCAGGATGAGGCTGCGAGGGCCCTCGCCAAGAATGCGCGGCACCGGAGCGCCACAGGCCCGCAGCGCTTCGAGGCGGCGAAGTTCGATTTCCTTGGCCTGCTCGCCGGCATAGCGAGGTGGAGAGCGTAGCGCGGCCAGCTCCAGGCGTGAGGCCAGACCGTTCCAGAGACGTACCATGGCAGGTCTCAGCCAGTTGTCCGGGTCGTAGCGTTTCAACCAGGCGGTGCGACCGCCCAACGAGAATTTCTGCACCATGCGGGGCTCTCCGTACACAGGCTGCCTGCACGGTCACCCGCGTGGCCTGCCTGCGCGCCAAGAAACACCGTGACCCTGCGATCACGTCCCAACCCCGTAAGCCTATTCTAAGCTTAGTTTTTGCTTAGATCATCCTTTAGGTTTCCTTTGTAAGAAAATGGTTAAGTCCTGACGTTGTCTGTGCCGGTTCGGCGCATTCACTAAGCGTATTCGGCATATAAGCAAAAACTGCTTTGACGCAGTCTTCGCGGTACCGCGACAACCGACATGATCCGGGCGTAGGCTCTCCCGTACTTGCCTCACCAGCGAGGTCATGCCGTGTTGGCGGAAACCGTCCCCTCCGTCGTCGAGATGCGCGGCATCGGTAAGGTGTTCTATGCCGGTGCGATGGAAAACCACGTGCTGACGGATATCCATCTGGATATCCGTCGTGGCGAGTTCGTTTCCATTGCCGGCCCTTCCGGCTGTGGCAAGACGACGTTGCTGTCGCTGATGGGGCTCCTGGATACGCCGACCCATGGCGAACTGCAGGTCGTCGGGCACGATGTCGCCGGGCTCGGCAGGCATGCCCGTGCGGCGCTGCGCAACGCCTACATCGGCTTCGTCTTCCAGTCGTTCAACCTGCTGCCTGACCTGACCATTGCGGAGAATGTGGAGCTTCCCTTGACCTTCCGGCCGGGCGTGGGCCGACGTGAGCGCATGGAACGGGCGGCCGAGGCATTGGCGAGCGTGGGCATGGCCCATCGCATAAGTCACTTCCCGGCCCAGTTGTCGGGAGGTCAGCAGCAACGTGTCGCGGTGGCACGTGCGCTGGCGGGGGATCCGGCCATCCTTCTTGCAGACGAGCCGACGGGAAACCTCGACCTGCGCAACGGCGAGAACGTGATGGTCCTGCTGGCCCGCCTGCATGCGGCGGGGCGCACCATCTGCATGGTGACGCACGACGAGCGCTTCGGTTTCATGGCCGACCGGGTCGTACGCCTGCTGGATGGGCGCGTCGTCGATGAAAGCACGTTCCAGCAGTTGCGGCGGGAGGCCGAATGCGGCCTAGACGAACGTCGGGCAGCAGAGTCGTTTCTGTGACGAGCCGCCTGCCCGATCTGATCGGCCGCTTGCGCGGTCTTTTCCGTCACCCCGGCTATCTGGCCATGGCGTCGCTTACGCTGGCGCTCGGCGTCGCCGCCATGGTGAGCGCTTTTGTACCTGTCAACGGCTTGCTTCTGAGGCCGCCGCCGTTTCCGAATCACGAACACGTGGCTTTCTACGGCAGGGGAGCAGAATATCGGTCGATATCACCACGGTTGTACAACCTGCTGGCCACGCCTGAGGGTGTACGTTCAACCGGCGTGGCGCGTGTATCCGAAGCGATCAATGTCAGCGTGGGCGAACATATACTTCTGCTGCGTGGGCAACGGGTGAACATGGGTTTTCTCCCGACCCTTGGCGTGATGCCCGAGATAGGTCATCCGTTTTCTGGTGATACAGATGAAACCATGGTTTCGTGGGATTTCTGGCGAACCTGGCTGGAAGCCGATGCGCATGCCATCGGTAGCACGATCCTCATCAATGGACGGCCCTTCCGTGTCCGTGGCGTGCTGCCGCCAAGCTACCGGCTTTTTGAGGACGTGGACGTCCTGCTGCCCCTTGGCAATGAGGGCGACGTTGCGGACCACGCTTCCAATCTGATGGCCGTGGCATGGCTTGCACCGGGCACATCCATCGACTCTTTCGCAAGACAGGTCAACCAGGTGGCCACGCGCCATGCCGGAGAACTGGGCATTCCAAAGGATCAGCTTGGTGGCTATGGCGCGACATCACTTGCTGCACAGGTAACGGCATCCTCGCGTCCGACGCTGCTGCTATTCCTCGGATGCGGTGC
Source organism: Luteibacter anthropi (assembly GCF_023699965.1). Taxonomy (NCBI): domain Bacteria; kingdom Pseudomonadati; phylum Pseudomonadota; class Gammaproteobacteria; order Lysobacterales; family Rhodanobacteraceae; genus Luteibacter; species Luteibacter anthropi. The sequence continues at coordinate 1,349,670 of NZ_CP077072.1, read as the reverse complement.
GCTCGTGCTGCTTATTGCAGGCCTCAATCTGTCCAGCCTCATGCTTGTACGCGCGATGGCCAAGTCGCGCGAAGTGGAACTGCAGGTGGCGCTGGGAGCTCGTGGCTACCGCCTGTGGCTGCCACTTGCCGCAGAAGCAACGCTGATCGGCACATTGGCCGTCACCATGGGGCTGCAACTGGGCGGCTTTCTGGCACACATGTTCACCCGGTTTCTGCCGGGCGCCTGGTTTGCACCGGACGCCCTGGTCAGGATCGACTGGCGTGTTCGACTGTTTGCCGTCGTCGTGGCAATGATCGTGTTGGCCATCGCAACCTCGGGAAGGCCGCTCTATCGACGACCAGAGGGGATATCCAGGCGCCACCATGACGGTGCTCCGCGTAGCGGCGCAGTTGTTGTCCATGCGCGACGCATCGTCGGTACCGCGCAGACGGCACTGGCCACGATCCTGCTCGTGCTGAGCGTGGGCATGATCGTTCGCTGGTGGAACCTGGACCAGGTGCCACTGGGATTCCGTGCAGATCAGGCCTTGCTCTTCGAGGTATCGCCCGATGAGGTTCAGTACCCATCATTGAATGATGTCGTAACCCTGGCCGAACGTCTTCGCCATCGCCTGGCGGCCCTGCCGGGGATCGATAGCGTGGGCTTATCCAACCACCTGCCCATAACGGGGCGTTTCATCATGCCCTTCAAGGCAACCGATGGCAGGGTCCAGCACATTCAGTATGCCGTGATCACCCCTGGCGCGATGGAGGCCATGGGCATGGAGATACTGCGCGGACGGCAGCTGGAAGAAGGAGATACGCCGGATACCTTGCCTGTGGCCCTGGTGAACGAGGCGTATCTGCGGGCATTCGGGTCCGATGACGTGGTGAGGCCTGCCTTGCCCGGCGACACGATCGACCCCCTGCATATCGTGGGCGTGGTTGCCGATACGCGGCATGCTGGACCCGACAGGGACCCTGAGCCCACGGTATTCCTTCCGCTGGCGCAGGTGCCGCCCTCTACGTTTACCTTTGCCCGCCGGTTCATGGCGATGCACGTCATCATGCGTGGCCCGGGAGCGGTGACACTCGATGCGACGACGATTGCATCCGTCGTCCACTCCGTGGCGCCTGCATTGGCGGTTTCCGATGTGCGTGCATTGCAAAGCGACATCAATGCGGTACTGGATCCGTCACGCCGTGACGCGGTGCTGTCCACCGCCTTTGCGATGGTGGCCGTGATACTGGCATGCATCGGCCTCTATTCGAGCCAGTCGGTGGACGTTGCGATGCGGCGTGGGGAGTTTGCCATGATGGGAGCCATGGGAGCCACGCCAGGCGATCTGCTGGGCAGGGTGCTTTCCCGGGGCTGCGGACCTGCGTTCGCCGGTGTAGCCATCGGGCTTGCCATCGCCGCCTGGTTGTCCGGAAGGGGATGGATGGATCGACTGACGAGCTGGAAGATCGTGGATACGACCGTCGTGACCTTTGTAAGCCTGGTCATGGTTTTGCTGACACTCGCTGCATGCGGAATCCCGGCGATGAGGGCTGCCCGGATTGATCCGCTTCATGTAATCCGCTGACAAACCTCCTGCCAACCAAAAGCCAAAAGCCAAGAGACAGGAGTATGCGAATGACTGGTCCGGATCACAGCCTGCCTGTCCTTGTCGTGGATGACCATTCCGATGTGCGACTGGCGATGCATATCCTCCTGCGCACGGAAAACATCCCGTCCGTCCAGGTCGAGTCCCCTGCCGCTGCCCTGGCCGCCGTGGCTTGCTCCGCATTTTCCTGTGCCGTGCTTGACCTCAACTACGGCGCCGATACCACGTCCGGTCATGATGGCCTCGCACTGGTTGCGAAGCTGCGCGAAACCTATCCGGAGCTGCCCTTGCTGGTCATGACAGCATGGGGAAGCGTGGATATCGCCGTAAAGGCGATGCAGCTCGGCGCGGCGGATTTCATCGAAAAGCCGTGGAACAACATGCGGATGCTGCAATCGGTAAGGAACCAGATCGCGCTGGGGCAGATGCGGGACGAAAACCAGAGGCTCAGGAGCGAAGCCGCCCTGTCGAGGCAGGACAATGATGTCCTGCGAGTTTGTGAATCGTCGTCGATGCGACGAGTGGTCGACCTGATATACAAGGTCGCCACTACGCACTCGAACGTACTTCTGCTAGGTGAGAATGGCACGGGAAAATCGGTATTCGCCAGGGAAATTCATTCCCTGTCGCCGCGTGCCGAGCAGGCGGTCATACGCACCGATATGGGGAGCCTTCCCGAATCACGCTTCAATGAAGACATGTTCGGCGAAGACAAGCCCATGTCGCGGCCGGGGCGATTCGAGCTGGCACATCAGGGTACGCTCATCATGGAGGAGGTGGGGAACATTCCCATATTTCACCAGGTGAAACTTCTTCGTGTCCTGGAAGAAGGCGAGCTGGAGCGCGAGGGGTCGGCCCGCACGCGCAAGGTGGATGTCCGTGTCGTATCCACAAGTAATGCGGACCTCGAGGCGGCGATTCGCGCGAACCGCTTCCGCCGTGACCTGCTCTACCGCCTGAATGCCATGCAGGTGAGGTTGCCTCCTCTGCGAGAACGCGTCGAGGATGTGATACCACTGGCCCGGCATTTTCTGCTACGTGAATGCCGCCGCCTGGGACGATGCGCGATGATCTTCACACCGTCGGCGGAACGCCTGATGCGCGGCTATCACTGGCCGGGAAATGTGCGCGAGCTCGAACACTCCATCGAGCGTGCCGTACTACTGGCCAGTCATGACGAAATCGATTCCACCGTACTTTCGCTTACCACGCCACCCAATGAGTCGCCACTCCTGCTCGACAGGCTCACCCTTCCCGAAGCGGAAGAGATGCTCATTCGTAATGCACTGGAGCGCAACGATCATAATCTCCAGCGCGCAGCCGACGCCTTGGGCATTTCCCGGCAGGCCTTGTATCGTCGCATCGACAAGATGAAGTCCAGGGGCCACTTCGAGCAGACCGGGTAACGGACGCCACATGCCTGATTCCACGGTAGTAGCCACGGCATCCGCGATGCATCCTCGCCTGCTTCGCCGCCGGGCCATGGTCTGGGCAGGTTGTTTCGCGGCTCCGCTGGCCGTGACAGGGTTTCTGCTTGCGCTGTGCGACGAGCTGTCGTTTGCGACACGGCTGGGCCTTCTCATCACGGGGTTGTCCGGATCCCTGCTGGTGGGCCGCCTGCTCGGTGGACGATTGCTCTCCTCGCTGGCGACGGCTTTCGATCTCCTGGCGTCATTAAGGGAAGGTGATTACGGCTTGCGCGGGCATGTCCGATGGCGGCGTGACCCGCTCCAGGTACTGGTTGCTGACATCAACGCGCTGTCGGACGAGCTGCGTCAGGGTCGCCGAAAACGAACGGAAGCCTCGCGATTTCTCGGCAAGACTCTCGTGGCCCTCAATAGTGCCGTGTTTGTTATCGACGACGCAGGCGCGTTGCGCCTGATCAATCCTGCGGCCCGGCGTCTGCTGCGCGCAGAGCGCACGGCAGTGGTGGGGCGCGATGCCGCTGAACTCGGGCTGGGTCCTGTGTTGGCAGCAGCTGATGACACGATCGTCAATCACCAGTTCCCCGCGGGAAAGGGGCGCTGGGCCGTTCGTCGTGCATCCTGGTACAGCGATGGAAGAGGACACACCCTGGTCATGCTCCACGACCTGAGCGCGGCACTGAGCGAGGAGGAGCGTCGCGCCTGGCAGCGCCTGATCCGGGTACTGAGTCACGAACTGAACAATTCACTGACGCCGATCGGCTCGCTGGCCGGCAGCCTGGCCGTGCTGCTGGAAAAGGAGTCGGCGGAGATGGCACGGCAGCCCCTGCTCGATGGCCTGGACGCCATAGGGCGCCGCGCTGCGGCCCTGGCGAGATTTCTTTCGGGATACGGCCGGCTTGCACGCCTGCCTCCCCAGCAGCGCACGCGATTCAGGCTCGACGAACTGCTTCATCGGGTTGTAAGACTCGAGCACCGGCTGACCATCGACATCGCCGGATCGCGCCCGGTGACCATCGAGGGCGACGAAGATCAGCTCGGCCAGGTTTTTGTGAACCTGTTACGCAATGCGGTCGAGGCAACGCTGGCCAGGGTTGCCGAAGGCCGTGTGTGGGTGGACTGGCAGGTGGATGTGGACGATGTACTGGTGACGATAGACGACGAGGGCGTGGGTTTGCCGGCCAGCGACTGCCTTTTCGTTCCCTTCTTCACCACGAAGCCCGAGGGATCGGGTATTGGCCTGAGCCTGAGCCGCCTGATCATCGAAGCCCACGGGGGTACGGTGGAACTACGCCCCAGGCATGGGGCACCCGGTGCGCAGGCGCTGATCCGCCTGCCCTACGGCATGGCCTCCTGAGCGTCCGCTTGCGGACGGAAGTGTCCATTCGCGGACATGCGCCGTGACCGCTTCCGGCCAGGCGCCGAAGAAAGTCACGCGCAAGGGCCGAAAGCCGCTGATTTTCGCCTCCCAGGCGTTGCCGCTACACGTCGCCGATACGTACATTTCCCCCACGCCCCGGTCTTCCCACGGGGCGTACGGGACGATATCGACATGGAGGACATAGGACATGAATCAGTTATTGGAAGATCTGGTGAAGGGACTGCAGATGCTCAAGGAACCAGAGTCCCAGCAAGCGTTCATCACCGATACCAGCAACATCGGAAGCACGTCCAGCACCGCGGGATGCTGAACGCGCCCGTCCAGGGAATGGGCAGGTGATGGAAGGCCGGGATCAGCGAGCGTCATGTCGATCGATATCGTCTGAGTCCGGGAAGGCGGCACGTGGAGGAAGGGGTCCGGCCTTTCTTCCACGTGCCGGTAGTGTTGGGGTAAACGGAAATGGATAGTCATGGAGCAGCGCATCGATTTTTCACCCTTTATAGGTGTCGACAGGGAATATTTCGACGCGCCGGGATACCGGGGGGCACAGGACGAGGACTTTATCGATCCGGTACGCGCGCAGATCGCCCGCCGTCGCCGTCGCACTGTTCCCGTGATGCGCGTCCGGCGCTGGGAGCTTGAACGTTCCGGTATCTGGATGCATTGCCGGCCCGAGGGCATCGTCCTTCCTGCACAAGGATGGAAAATCCACGTGTCCTCGGTAGAGGCCACCTCCCGGATTGTCCTGTCCATCGTGACCGCCCTGCTCGTGGAGCGTGGCGTTGCCTTCAAGTTCGCTGCGGACCTGCGTTTCCTGCGGGTCATCAACGGCAAGCGCTGCTCGCGCTCGGCCTCGGGCAAGTTCATCACGATCTATCCCTGCGACGTGCACGAATTTCGTAGCGTCATGGAAGACCTGTACTCGTCACTATCGGGTTACGTAGGCCCTTGCGTGCTCACGGATCGAGGGTATCGGGATTCGCGTGTACTGCATTATCGCTATGGCGGCATTCGCTCGGACTTTCGCATTCGCGCTGACGCGCGCCGGGAGTGGCTGCTCACGGCACCCGACGGTAGTAAATTGCTCGACGCGCGGGCCCCCTGTTACTGGCTACCGGACTGGCTGAAAGACCCCTTTGGCGAAGACCCTTCGGGAGCCTCGACCGCTGAGATTGCCATTGGCGGCGGTCGATTCCGCGTTCACAAGGCATTGGCCTTTTCTGCCGCCGGCGGTGTTTACCTTGCGGACGATCTGCACAGCGGCAAGCGCGTGGTCGTCAAGGAGGCGCGGCCTTACGTTGGTGAAGGCACAGGTGCGACGGCAACCCTACGCAAGGAGTTCCGGTTGCTCCGCCGTCTGGCTTCCCTGGATGTGGCACCGCAACCCTACGCCCATTTCCGGGACTGGGAGCACACTTTTCTGGTGGAGGACTACCTGGAGGGTAACACCCTGCGTAGCTGGCTGGTGCAGAGGTATCCATGGCTGAAATGCCGTGCAACCCGCGCCGACGTCACCATGTACCTGCACGAGATCTGCAAGGTGTTCACTCATCTGGCAGAAGCGATGGCGAAGGTACACGCCGAGGGTATTTCCATCGGCGACCTGTCCTCTGAAAACTGCATCGTCGACGCAGGAGGCGGGGTACGATTCATTGATCTTGAAGCGTCGATCGAACACGGCATGGACGAGCCGGTCGATTTGCGCACGCCCGGCTTTGCGTCGGTGTCACCGCAGCGCACGGACCTCGCGTCAGCGATGTCCGAAGACTACTATGCATTCGGCGCCAACCTCCTGGCCGCGGTGATTCCGGTAAACGCCATGATGTACCTGGATACCGGCGCAGCATCGCGCTTCGTGGTGATGATGGTGCGTGACATGGGATATCCCGCCGCACTCGTCGATCTTGTGGCCGATCTGACCGCCGTGAACGCAACGAGGCGGCCACGCCCGCAAGATGCCATGGTTCGTTTGCGGGAGGCCGTCCTGCAGATGGACGATGGTAACCTGCCAGTACCTCACCGCAGCGTTGAGTATCCTCCGGTTTGCGATCCGACATCCGAACTGCTTCGTTTCATCGGCGCACGCGCCGCCGAAGCCCGGCCTGATCGATTCGTGCCCGCCGACATCGGCGTTTTCGAGACCCATCCCTGGGGCATCGCTCATGGAGCGGCGGGTGTGATTCATGCCTGTCGGGAGATTTCAGGAAACACGCCGGCGCAGTGGCAGAACTACCTGATCGATGGGGCTTCGCAGGCTCGCGATCGTGGCGCCAGCCTGATGGCCGGCGACACGGGTATTGCCTGGGTCCTGTATGAGCTGGGTGAACGGGCACTCGCCGACACCTTGATGGATAGCATGTCGACGCGAGCGCCTGCCTCATGGGGCGATTATGGGTTGCACGACGGGCTTGCGGGATGGGGGTTGGGTCGCATCAAGGCCTGGCATGCGACTTCGCACGCTGCCTTCCTTGACGAGGCAAGGCAAGCTGGAAGCGCGTTACTGCAAGCGGCAATAAGGAACGAACAGGGCATGTACTGGCCTGCGGGTGAGCAGCAGCCGGTGGGACTGGCACGTGGGGCCTCGGGAATCGCCTTGTTCCTCATGCATCTGCATGTCGCAACCGGTGATCAGGAATTCATGACGGCAGCACGGGCGGCGGTTGCTTTCGACTTCGCCCAGCGTCGCCTGAATCCCGACGGCGACCCTACCTGGCCCGTGGCCCTGGGGCGCCCGGTAACCCAGCCCTATCTTGCGCATGGTACCGCTGGCATCGTTGCCGTCCTGGCTCGCATGTACGCGGTCACGGGCGAGCAGTGCTATCAGGACATGGTGCTCACGGCGGAAGCGGACCTGTTCCGGCACCACGCCATCCATCCCGGCCTTTTCGAGGGGCTCGCCGGTATCGGTGAAACCCTTCTGGACCTGGCGGCCTTCTTCCCCGAGCGTTCGGATATCTATCTGCGTGAAGCCCGCAAGCTCGCCAATGGCATCGAGCCGTTCCTCGTGCGCAGGCCTGACGGGCTGGCTGTCCCGGGCGCGCGCCTGCTGCGGCTCAGCTGCGATTTCGCCACGGGCAGTGCGGGCGTGGCGAAATTCTTCCATCGCTTCAGGCATGGTGGCCTTGCATCGTTCATGCTCGACGAGCACCTGCCGGCCATGGCCGGTGCCCGCAGGCTGGCAGCCGCCTAGAGCCGGAACTTCGCTTCCATCAGGTAAGTCCGCGATGGATACGGGTAATAGACGTAATAACGGCGGTTAGTGAGGTTGTCGACACCGGCACCCAGTTCGACGTGCTCGCTGATCTTCCAGTTCAGCTTGGCATCGAAGGTGAGGAAATCACTGGCGCCTCCGAAGGTATCCGGGTTGATATCACTGTGGTCCAGCGTGTTGTACTGCCTGCCGGAGTAGCGTCCGGCCAGCGTGAGGCCGACTCGCTCACTGGCATGCCAGGTGGCCACGATGTTCGCGCGCCAGCGGGGGATACGATAGAACTGCTTGCCTATCGAGGCCGGGTTCTGCGGATTGCGCACCGTGGTGGCCTGCGTATAGGCGGCATTCGCCGTCAGATCGAGCCACGGCCAGAACACACCCGTGCCATCGTAGCTGGCTTCCGCGCCCCGGGTGCGCACCAGCGAAACGTTCTGCACGTTGGTCACGTTGGGGAAGACGGTGGTATCGGTCTGGCTGAACAGTGTATTGCGGGTATCGCTGCGGAACAGGGTGAAGCGCGTCACGCTATTGCCTCGATACCACTGTGCAGAGAATTCGCGGGACAGGTCGTTCTCGGGCTTCAGGTAGGGGTTGTTGTTGATAAGCGAGATACCGTTGAACGTTCCCTGGAACAACTCACTCACCGTGGGGAAGCGATAGGCCCGCGCGCCGGACAGACGAAGGGTCAGCGAATCGGTAGCGGCGTAACTCAGCGATAGCTTGGGCGAGGTATGCGATTCCTTGCGCTCCGGATAACCCGTGCTGGCAGTGGCGGTGGAACGCGTGCCCCCGAAGGCACGCCATTGTTCGTAGCGGGCCCCGGCCACCAGCCGCCAGCGCTCGTCCAGTTGCCAGGCATCCTGCAGGTACATCGCCTGTGTCTGTGTGCTGCCACCATTACCTCCCGTGAAGGCGCCGCTGCCGCCATCGCGCCACTGCGCCAGCGCGTAGTTACCGGTGCGCAGAAGATAGCCGTCGTAGTGGTAGCCGAAACTCACCGTATGCGTGTTCGGCCCCTGCGTATCGGGCGTGTGGCTCGCCCGCAGGTCGAACGTGCGCCAGCGGCTGCCGTCGCCCGCGGTGAGCAGGCCGGGGCCGTTGTCGGTGAATGCCGAGGCGACACGGTCGCGGTTGCGGTCCATGTCGAAGTAGGAGGCATTGCCCTCGATATTCCAGCCGGTATCGCGATGCGTGCCCAGTGACACCCCATAGAGATAATTGCGGCTCTGGCGCGTGCTCGGTGCAAAGAAGTTGGCAGGCAGCGTATACGTGCGGCCGCCGATGCTTACCGGGCCGGACCATACGGGTTGTCCGGCGGCATCGCGAAGGAAGGTGTCAGTACGGTGCGAGAGATCCTGGCTCCAGTATCCGGCGGTCACGCCACCGGTCAGTTCCGGCGTGAAATCGTAGGTCAGGCGCAGGTGGGCTTCGTCCTGGCTGGTGGCTTCCTGCCCTTCGCTGTTGATCCCCACGACCTGGCGCGGCAAGCCGTTCGCGCCCGTGTCGCCGATGGCGCCGGTGACGGGAGTCAGCGTCCCTTGACGCGTCGAGAGGTTTTGCGTGGCGTAGACCAGCGGTTGTCCGTTCGATTGCAGGTGCGATACGCCGATGAGGAAGGCAACGCGTCCCACGCGGTCACCGAAGGTTGCACTCTGCCGGCTGCCTCCGTAGTTACGGTTCAGCCCGTAGCTGTCCACGTGCTGCGTAAAGGCCTGCACCTCGCCCGTGGCTTCCAGCGTGTCGGGCATGCGGGTGCTCATCACCACCGTGGCGCCGATGGAATTACCTGGATACAGCGCGGAATAGGCGCCGTAGATCACGTCCACGCGAGCCAGGTTGTCCGGAAAGGTCATCGACCAGCGCGGCGGATTCGACCAGCTGTTGCCCAGCAGGTTGGAGAGCAGCAGGCCATCGAGATACACCAGGCCGCGCGCGCTTTGCTGGTTGCTGGTGCCGCGTACGGAGAACGTGGCGTTCTCGTCACCGATGAAGCGCTTGCGGATGCCGAAGGCCGGTAGGTATTTCAATGCGTCTTCGGCGTTCACGGCATTGAGCCGGTCGAGCTTGTCGGCCGTGATGGTTTCAACGGCGGCAGGCATGTCCGGATCGATGGCATGGTCCTGCCTGGCGGCGGAAACCCTCACCTCGTGCAGGTTCGTCGCGTTCTGGGGTGTATCGGGCGCATCTGCCGCATGAAGTGCAAACGTCGTGGTGCAAAGGGCGCAGGCAATGGCGCGCGCAAGCGCGCGGCCATCGTGGGCGAGGATGGTCATGACGGGAGTCCGGGAAGTGGTCGGGCGGCGGATCGGTAGCGATCAGGCAGTCACGACGACGGGCGGTCCCCGGGGATGGGTCGGAAAGAAGCTGGCGGTGGCGGCGCGTGGCAACGGAGGGCCGGCGGTTTTCACCGGGCCGGCGATGAAGGGCACCCCGGCGACGAACGCGCCGCCGCCCAGCGTCGGTGTGCTGGCAAACAGGGTGCAGTAACCGCAGGCGGCGTCTTCGTCCGTATGCGCGGAAGCACCATCCTCGTGGTGGTGGCCCACCGGCTCGCACCAGGCACCCAGGTCGGGCAGGGCAAACGCCGCTGCGGCGGTCCGCGAGACCGTCGGGGCGAGCACGGTCAGCCAGACGGCGACGAGCGCCATCCAAAGCCAGCCGCGTTTGCCTGTCATGCCACGACGCACCCGGGCGCCCCTTTGTAAAACCCTGGACATGGGTCAAGGGATGATGGCACGAACGGCATCCGGGCCGCTGCGGCACGGTGTCGCGCGATCAGGTGGTCTTGCCCAGCAGCCTGTCCATGCCGGCCACCGACACAGCGATCGCCTCATCCGCCCTGCGCCTCATCTCCGCCTCGTAGCGATCCAGGGCATGGGTAAGCCCATAAGGGTTCGCCGGTGCACCGGCAAGGCATGCGGCCAGGGCGACTGCATCTTCCAGCGCCATGTTCGCGCCCCGTCCGCCCGCAGGGCTCATGGCGTGGATGGCATCGCCGAGCAGGGTTGCCCGCCCCCGTTTCCAGCGGACGTCGGTACGGCCCGTGCGTACCGGTGCGATGGCGATATCCGACGGCCCGCTACCGCACATCACGCTGCGGAGGGTGGGATGCCATGCATGCGTGATTCGTTCGATGGCCGCTGGTACGTCGCCTGCCAGTGCGGCGGACAGGTCCAGGCGTTCGCGCGTGGTGAGCAAGGCCCAGTAGAGATAATCGTCCACCGGCGACACGGTATCGGGCAGGTCATGGCGAAAGCGCATGGCTTCGATGATCGCCGCGCAATCCTGGGCGAGGATGATGCGAGTGCCATCCATGAGGGCCTCGTGCGCATGGGGGGTGGATCTGCCGTAGAGACAGACGGCATCCGTAAGCGTTGGCGTTGCCTCAGGGGCGAGCATCGTCCGCACACGCGAATGCACGCCGTCGGCGCCGACGAGTACATCGGTCGTCACGCTCGTGGTGTTGTCAAAGGCGACACGCACACGCCCATCATCCAGCGTGTCGTATCCAGCGAAAGCGTGTCCGAAATGCACCCTGTCGCGGATGCCGGTCATGAGCACCTCGCGCAGGCTCTGCCGGTGGATACCGAGATCGCTTTGTTCCTCGTCGTCCTGCCAGCTATCCGGCCGCTGCGCACTTATGGGCTGTAAGTGCGTGTCCAGTATCTGCCCCGGCGACGTGGCCAGCGATGCGGTGAGGCGAAGCGCTTGGTCCATGGCAGGTGTCAGGGCCTTCGCCAGCGCACGCTGCCCCGCTGCATCGATCCTGATGCGATATCCTTGCGTCCGTTCGTTCGCCGAACCATCACGCTCGTAGACATCGCAGCGGATACCTGTCCGGGTCAGCGCCTGGGCGAGGCAAAGCCCGCCAGGTCCGGCGCCCACGATGGCAACGTGAAATGCATCGTTCATGCACAGCGGTTCCGTGAAGTGAGGCGTGAACGGTGACATGGCAGTCGCGGGCGGCGGTAACGAAGCGCGGACGACAACTGTTGGAAACCGGCCAGGGTGCCCGATGACGGATCACAGTGAACGTGTCGATGGTCCTTCGCTGATCGTCATCGCAGGCGATGCGTCGGCGGACAACGAATATCGCCTGGGTACGCGCGAATACGACTGGCATGCCCATCACCGCGGCCAGCTGCTCTGCGTCGAGACCGGGCTGATCCATGTGCAGGCGGAAGAGGGCACATGGTTGCTTCCACCGCATCGTGCTGGCTGGATTCCTCCTGGTGTGCGCCATCAGGTTCGCGTTACGGGCGCCCTGAGCGGATGGACGATCTTCGTGGCCCCGGCCGCCTGTGCGAGCCTGCCCGTGGCACCGTGTGTGATCGGTATCAGCGAGGTGCTGGCTGTCCTGGCCCATCGCGCGGCGAGCTGGGAGAAAGCCCGGTCGCTGGCGGCAGATGAAAAACACATCGCACAGGTCATCTGCGACGAGATCGGCCGCGCGCCGCACGAATCGCTCAACCTGCCCATGCCACGCGATGCGCGCCTGCTGCGTGTGGCACACGCCATACTCGAAGAGCCGGGCCGCGAGCGAGTGCTCGACGAGTGGGCCGCGCTGGCGACCATGTCCGAACGGTCATTGCGTCGTGCCATGCGGGCGGAAACCGGCCTGGGTTTCGCACAGTGGCGCCAGCAGGCGCAGCTGCTGCATGCGCTGGACCGCCTTGCGCAGGGCGACGCCGTGGCTGTCGTGGCCGATGCGATGGGCTATGCGTCGCCCAGCAATTTCATCGCAATGTTCCGCAAGGCCCTTGGGGTAACGCCGGGACAACTGGCAGCAAGGGCGCCTACTTCGCCAGCATCGCCGCGATCCGTGCATCCTTCTCGGCCCACAGATCGTTGATCCACGCCTGGAAACGCTCGCGGAAGGCCGTGTCGTTCTCGTAATCGCCACGCATCGCGGCCGGAATGGGTAGGCGACGCGCGTGGATGCGCACCTCGCGGATACGGCCGGCAATCATGTCCATCATCGTGCTCGGGCCATCGGGATACACGATGGTGACGTCGAGGATGTCGCGGATAGCCTCGCCCATGGCATCGATGACGAAGGCAACGCCGCCTGCCTTGGGGCGCAGCAGGTAGCGGTATGGCGATTGCTGTGCGTCATGCTTGGCGGGAGTGAAACGGGTGCCTTCGGTGAAATTCATGATCGCCACCGGCACCTGCCTGAACTTCTCGCAGGCTTTACGGGTGGCCTCGCGGTCCTTGCCGCGCAGCTCCGGCCGGGCTTCCAGCTGCTGGCGCGAATGGCGCTTCATGAACGGAAAATCCAGCGCCCACCATGCCGGCCCCAGCAGGGGAACCCAGATCAGCTCGCTCTTCAGGAAGAAGCGCATGAACGGAATACGACGGTTGAACACGTTTTGCAGGGCGGGGATATCCACCCAGCTCTGGTGATTGCAAACCACGAGAAAATTCTCACGAGGCCCAAGGCCTTCCGTGCCTTCCACGATCCAGCGGGTCCGCGTGAAGGCACCGAACATCCAGCTGTTGAAGCCAAGCCAGCTCTCGGCGATGCCCACCAGCACGGCGGCGCAGAGGCGGCGCACGGCCGGTAGCGGGACCAGCAGGCGCACGGCGGTCAGGACGAACAGCGGCACCACATGCAGCACCGTGCTGACGAACAGCAGCAGGCAGGCGAGGGGGATGCGCAGGACGGCAGGGAGCGAGGCGAGCATGGGATTGGCTGAAATCGATGAAGGTTCAGTTTACTTGGTCCGTGGCCCCGTTCCGTGAGCGGGGACAGCACTATTGACGCTACGCCGGGCGACGAGGATCTTTCATGACTCCTGATCACGAGTCTTTGCCATGCCTGCCGATGGCCGCCTGCTGGGTAACCTGAGCGTGCTGGTCTCCGTCGTGGAGACCGGCAATTTTGCCCGCGCCGCAGATGCGCTGGGACTGTCACCCTCGGGTGTCAGTCGCGCCGTCGGCCGCCTCGAAGCACGCCTGGGCGTGCGCCTGCTCCACCGGACGACCCGCTCGGTGACGCTGACCGACGAGGGCCAGCGCCTTTATGCCCAGGTGGGTCCCCTGTTGTCCGGCATCGAGGATGCGGCCTTTTCGGCCGCGGGCGACGGCCAGACAGTGCGCGGCCGCCTGCGGGTGAGCGTCGATCCGATGTTCTCGGCCCAGATCCTGGCGCCCCGCCTGCGCAGCTTTCTCGACCAGCACCCGCACCTGGAACTGGAAATCGTCACCCGTGACGAGCTGGGCGACCTGATCTCCGACGGCATCGACGTGGCGGTGCGCTTCGGCGTGCCGCCGTCGTCGTCGCTGGTGGGCCGCAAGCTGCTCGATACCCGCGTGCTTACCGTGGCGACGCCAGGCTATCTCGCCAGCCACGGCCGGCCCGCCACGCCGAAGGATCTGATCGGCCATCACTGCATCCAGTTCCGTGACCCCGTGACCCGGCGCCCGTTCGAATGGGAATTTCATCGCAAGGGCAAGATCGTGACGGTGGAGACCACCGGTCCGGTGCTGGCGACCGACTCCGGCACCATGTACGCCCTGTGCGTGTCCGGCGTGGGCATCGCCCAGATACTTGAGCTGAGCATGCGTGACGCGCTGGCCGATGGCCGCATCGTGGAGCTGTTCCCCGACTGGGCCGAAGAGACCTTCCCGCTTTATGCCTTCTACCCCTCGCGCCGCAACGCGCCGCCCAAGGTGCGGGCCTTCGTGGATTTCTGCGTGGGGCTGGCCGCTGCCCCATGATGTCGAGATAGCCTGCCGCCGTTCGACGTACCGTATGAAGGGCCATGCCGTGGCCTGTCCTGGGAGAACCGCATGTCCGCTTTCCGGCGCATCACCCCGTTCCTCTGGTTCGACACGCAGGCCGAGGAGGCCGCGACGTTCTACACCGGGATTTTCCCCAACTCCCGGATCCTCTCGATCACCCGCTACCCGAAGGAAGCCTCCGCCGCCTCCGGACGTGCGGAGGGCTCGGTGATGACGGTGTCCTTCGAGCTCGATGGCCAGCCGGTGACGGCCTTGAACGGTGGACCGGTGTTCCGGTTCAACGAGGCCTTGTCGCTGGTGGTGCATTGTCACGACCAGCGGGAGATCGATCATTACTGGGATGCGCTCACCGATGGCGGCAGTCCGTCGGCCTGTGGCTGGCTGAAAGACCGTTATGGCCTGTCCTGGCAGGTGGTGCCGGGGGATATCGCCGATCTGGCCGGCAATGCGGGCTCCATGGGCGCCCTGATGCAGATGACGAAGATCGATATCTCGAAGCTGAAGGCCGCTGCGAGCTGACCTTTGAAACGGCGCGTCCGCCCATAAATCAGTTACTTGGGACCGCATGGCGTGGAGGTGCCCCATGGCGACCGGATGGGCGGGCGATACCGCCGTACAGGACCAGATCGATGCCACCGTGGACGACGCGGTGAAGCGGGTGCGCAGCCGGCTGGCCCATGGCCCCGGACTGGAGCACTGCGAGGAATGCGACAAGCCGATTCCCGAGGCGCGCCGCAAGGCCGTGCCGGGCGTGCGGCTGTGCGTGGCCTGCCAGGAAGCGGCCGATCACGAGGAAGCGGCTTTCAGCGGCTACAACCGGCGCGGAAGCAAGGACAGCCAGCTGCGTTGAAGCGCGCCGTTACAATGAGCGAACTCTCTCCCCAGGCATCCCCATGCTCGAACAAGTGATTCTCGCCCGCCACGGCGAGACGGAATGGAACGTCGCCGGCCGCGCGCAGGGCAGGGAGGACAGTCCGCTCACCACCGCCGGCCTTGAACAGGCCGAAGCGCTGGGGCGTCGCCTCGCCAGCCTGGGCGTCGGGCACATCATCAGTTCTCCCTTGCTGCGCGCGCGTCGCACGGCCGAGATCGCCGCGCGCGCCATCGGTGGCACGGTAAGCCTCGACGAGCGCCTGGTGGAGCGCAGCTTTGGCGAACTGGAGGGCCGTCTGGTCGCCGAGGCCATGGCCGAGAACCCGCGATGGATCGAGGTGCTGCGCGGTACCGAGCCGGGCGCGGCGGCCCGTGGCGGAGAGTCCCTGCACGACGTGGCGGCGCGCATGCTGCCGGCGCTGGAAGCCGCGCGCGCTCTGCCTTACCGGCGCGTGGCCGTGCTGTCGCACGGTCATTGCCTGCGTGCGGTGCTGGGCGCCCTGGGCGATGGCAACACGGCGAATTACCACCACGGCAACTGCGCCTACACGCCGCTGGCGCTGCGCGAGGGCCGTTTCACCTTCGACCGCTGGAACCTGAGCGCACTGGAACTGGCTGACGCTTGAGCGTCATGGCCGATGTCACAAATCAGAAATAATTGATTTCGAAGGGTTTTTACTAAAGCATTCGCTTCGGTGGCCGATTAACGGGGCAGTTCCCCGGCCTTGCCACGACGATGCCCATGAACAGCCCAGCCGGCGGTCGCGAACCGTCGTTGATCGAGCAGGCCCTCGCCGGAACATCCCTCACCGCCGTCTTCCAGCCGGTGATCCGCATCGACACCGGACAGGTGGTGGCGCATGAGGGCCTGATCCGGTCGGCCTTGCCGCAGTTCGACCTGACGCCACCGGACCTGCTGGATCTGGCCCGGGCGCGTGGACGTCTTGGTGTCTTCGAACTGGCGGCGGTGCGCCGCATCGCGGAGCGCTTTGTCGAAAGCGGCCTGTCGGGGCGCCTGCTGGTGAACCTCAGCGCGCAGGCGCTGGTGCAGGAAGGCGTGCGGGCCGAGGAGGTGATCGAGGCCTTGTCGGTGCACGGTCTCGACGTGAGCCGCGTGACCATCGAGATCACCGAGCGCGACATCGTCGACAACCCGGCACGACTGGCCCACGCGCTGGGATTCCTGCGTGCGCGTGGCATCCGCGTGGCCCTCGACGACTTCGGCAACGGGCATTCGAATTTCGAGATGTGGAACGAGGTGCACCCGGAGATCGTCAAGATCGATCGTTACCTCATCAATGGCCTGGCGCACAGCGCCGAACGCCTCGCCATCGTGCGCGCGCTGTGTTCCGTCGCCGAAACCCTCGGTGCCGAGCTGGTCGGTGAAGGCGTGGAGGAAGAAGCCGACCTGCTGATGCTTCGCGAACTGGGCATTCCGTACGCGCAGGGTTTCCTGATTGCCCGTCCCAGCGCGGAGTCCCTGAGCGAGCCGCCACGCCGTGTCGTCGCCGCATTGTCACTGGGCCATGTACCCGTACCACCGCGTCCGCGTGGCCCCGTATCGGGCAGCCGCTTCACGGCAGGCCATATGCTCATCGAGGCGCCCTGCCTGTCATCCGTGCAGCTCAACGAAGACATCGTGGACTTGTTTGCCGCCGAACCGCGCCTGCATGCGGTGGCCATCGTCGACGATGGCCGTCCCCTGGGCATCGTCAACCGGCGTGTCTTCACCGAACGCATGGCGCAGCCGTTCGCCCGCGAGCTGTTCGGCCGCAAACCCTGCACGACTTTCATGCACGCCGAACCGTTGCTCTGCGACGAGCACATGCCCTTGCAGAACATGGCCGACATCCTGCGCGGCGAAGACCAGCGCTATCTGAGCGACGGTTTCGTCATTACCTCGCGGGGTCGCTACCTCGGGCTGGGAACGGGCGAAGCCCTCGTGCGACGGGTGACGGAAATCCGCGTGGAAGCAGCGCGCTACGCCAACCCGCTGACCTTTCTGCCGGGCAACCTGCCGGTGACCGAACATATCGAGCGCCTGCTGCAATCCGGTGGCGCGTTCGCCGCCGCCTATTTCGATCTCGACAACTTCAAGCCGTTCAACGACCAGTACGGCTATTTCCGTGGTGACGAGATGATCCGATTGCTGGCGAGCACGCTGACCGGCGATCTTCGCCAGGATGCGGACTTCGTCGGTCATATCGGTGGCGACGATTTCCTCGTGGTGTTCCAGGGCAGTGACTGGACGTCGCGATGCGAGGAGATGCGCGTGCGCTTCAATGCGATGGCCGGCAACCTGTTCGATGACGTGGATCGTGCACGCGGCGGCATCGACAGCGAAGACCGCCACGGTCACCAGCGTTTCTTTCCGATCACCACGGTCGCCGTGGGCGTGGCCTGCTTCACGGAAGCCTTTCCGCGCGATGCGGAGACCGTGGCTAGCCTTGCCGCTTCGGCCAAGCGCGTGGCGAAGCATTCGGGCATCGGACTGCACGTGGTGCACTTCGACGGACGCCCGGTGAATGCGTTGTCATGACATCTTCAACTAACTGAAACAAAAGTATAATTTGCCAAAAATCGCTAAAGTTGCAGAAACTCCGGCCGACACGAAGGCATCCCCGTCCCCCGTGAGTGCGCCATGCGATTCTCCCGCCTTCCGTTACCTGAGCTGACGTTGCGCGCGCGCCTGCTCCTGCGCCTTGCCGGTACCATCTGCCTGCTGCTCGCCCTGTGGATCGTGGGTGGCGTGCAGTTGCGAACCGCCAACGAGCGCCTGCAGTCCGTCGTCGGCGACACGCTGGCACCCGTGGCGGACGTCGGCCACATCCAGAACGATTACAACGACCTGCTCGATGCGCTCGTGCATGCCACGCTGATGCGCCTGCCCTCGGCCGTGGACGATGCGGTGACCGCCATCGGTGCGGATCGACACGACATCGACAAACAGTGGAAGTCGCTCGAAGCCAGCGGGCTAGGCGTGGCGCAGAAAAAACTGGTCTCGCTGGCTGCCGAACACCGCAAGGCCGCTGACAAGGCCATCGACGATGTCGTGGAACTGCTCAAGGCCGAACAGTTCGACCTGGCACAGCTTCAGTTGTCCAATGACGTGCAGTCGGCCGTCGTACCGCTGAAGAGCGACTTCTCCAACCTCTTCGCCCTGGCGCTCGCGGGCGGCAAGGCGCAGGCCGAAGCGCAGCACGCGGATATCCAGCGCGGCGCGGCGGTGTCGGCCGTGCTGCTCGCCATCGCGTTGCTGGCTGCCAGCGCCATGGATCTGGCGATCATCCGTTCGCTTGGCCGGCGGTTGCGCCAGGCGACCGACGTCGCATCGGCCATCGCAAGCGGCACCCTGGGCGCGCGCATCGACGTGGGCCGTAACGACGAGATCGGTGCTTTGCTGACCTCGCTCACCGCCATGGACGCGCAACTGGGTCATGTGGTGACCCAGGTACGCGATCGCGCAGACCTGGTGGCGCATGCCGCCAGCGGCATTGCGCACGGCAACGACGCACTCAACGATCGCACGCGCACCCAGGCACAGCACCTGCGGCATACTTCCGCGTCGATGGAAGACATGGCACGTGCCGTATCGGGTGGCCTGGGCCATGCCAGCGCAGCGCATTCGGCCGTGAACGAGGCGCGCGACATGACCGACGAAGGCCACCGCGTAGCGATGGCCGCCATCGACAACATGCGGACGATCCTGCGCACCACCGAGCGCATGAATGAGGTGCTCGATCTGGTGGACCAGGTAGCGTTCCAGACCAATCTGCTGGCGCTCAATGCCGCCGTGGAAGCCGCCCGCGCCGGTGAGCACGGCCGTGGCTTCGCCGTGGTCGCCTCCGAGGTGCGCGAACTGGCCCAGCGCTGCGCGCAGGCGGCACGCGACATCCGCGGCCTGATCGGTGCCAGCGACGAAGCCGTGCAGGCGGGCGTGACGTCGGTGGATCGGGCCGGTGCGGTACTGACAGGCATCGGGGAGCGGGTAACGTCCCTTGCGGGTCTGGTGGGTTCGGTGATGGAAGCCACTCGCGGACAGAACGACGGCATCGCCCGGGTGAACGGCGCGATCCGCGGCATCGACGAAACCACGCGCGAGAATGCCGCAATGGTGGAGCAGGCCGCCGCCGCAAGCCGCGCCATGCGCGAGAGCGCGGAAATCCTCCGTCGCGAAGTGGCTTACTTCGAACTCACGTAGGGACGGACCTGCGCGCGAACGGGTGATCGCGATGAATGCCGGTGTAGGAGCGCGCCTTGCGCGCGACCGGGTGATCGAGACAACCCGGTCGCGCGCAAGGCGCGCTCCTACAGGTCGTCTTGCCTGACGCGCTTCAGCGACTTGTAGAGCGTCGCCCGTGATACACCGAGCACCTTGGCGATGTAGTTCGCTGCGTGGCGGATATCGAACAACCCACGTTCATCCAGCTGCGCCACCAGTGCCTCACGCTCGGTTACATCCAAACCGGCCAGACTCGTGCCACGCTCACCAAGGAACGCACCCACCAGATCGTTGATTTCCTCCCGCCAGTCCTCACGAAACAAGGCATCCGGTCGCGGTGCGGCCTCTGCAAAACGCAGGAATTCCTTCGACATCGCATGCATTGCCTCGAACATGCTCACATCGATGTTGATGCAAAGCAGCCCCACCGCCTTGCGCCGCCCGTCGCGCAGCACGGCAGTCACCGACTTCATCGAGCGTCCGTCGGCATGGGTCTTCGGATAGGGTCCGATCACCGCATCGTCGAGTGATTCGATATCCGCGATATCGGTAAGCGATGCATCGCCCGGTGCACGGCGTGACATGCGATTGGCGATATGCCGGATACGGCCGTTGCCGAGATCATGGATCACGACTTCGGCATGCGGCTTCAGCACGGCAGCAATGGCATCGGCAACGGGAATGAAGGTGGCAAGGACATCGGTCATGCGACGATCATGGGTTCGGCGAGACTTTCTGTCCAGCCTGGACGCACACGCCGTCGAGCGCTGCCGATGCCACCGGTCCGCCGGGCATACGAGCCCGGCGGACCGGCGTCACATCACTTCGGCAGCGGCAGCGAGATCGTGCGCGACTTCAGCGTGGCCGACAGCGACGGGAACGGATCGATGCCCGTCTCGGTGATGATCGCGTTGATCGACACCACCGAGCAGACCGGCGTGTCGATGTTCGAGCAACGCCAGGCGCTGGCGCCGACCTTGGGATCGTAGATGGCCTTCCAGGTGTAGTTCGGCACGATCACGGCATCGGCACCGATCGTGTCTGGCGTCGGGCCGTCGAAGGCCGGGCCGGTCACTACGAAGACTTCGCCGTCGTTGGTGGCCATGGTGCGCACGCTGGTTTCGATGCGCTCCCACTTGCCGGTGTTCAGCGTGTGGCTCTGCGGGATCATGTTCGCCAGCGAGAAGCTCTGGTACTGCGCGCTGGAATTCGGCTCGTCACCCGACGGCGTCATGTGGCCGCGGTCGTAACCACTGCCCTTGTAGTCGGCCAACTGGGCGCGATCCGCCACGGGGATGGCGGTCTCGGCGTGAAAGGCATCCTTGCGCGGCGTGTTCTGCGCATCGGCGATCTGCTGCGCGGTGAGGTGCTCCGCGGACCACAGCGGGCCCTTGGTGACACCGGAGGCAAGCAGGGAGTAGGCATCGAAGCACAGCGGCGTGGTGCGTTCGGCCAGCGAGGTATCGGTCAGGTCGGGAGCCTGACCACCCTGGAAGAGCTGGGGACACTGGGTGTCCGACGCGTGGACCGCGCCGCCGACAAACAGGACGAAAACCACGCAGAACGCGCGCGCATGACGATTGAGCATGAGTTGTTCCCCAAGAAGGCGACGGATCCCCCGTTCGCGAGGCGGTCATTCTTGCCGCAAGCGATGACGGATTGGGGACAACGCGGGCAGGGAAGTGCGACCTGCCTCGCACTTCGGGCGTTTCGCCTCAGTGTTCGAAGCCGTGGTCACCGATGGTTTCGGCCAGATAGTTCACGAAGGAGGCGATGCGCGCGGAGATCGCGGTATTGCGGTAGTACACGGCGTTGATCGGCTGGCGTTGCTCGATAGTCATTTTCGGCAACACCTCGACCAGTGTGCCGGCTTCGCGGTCGGTCCGCGTCATGAAGTCCGACAGACAGACGATGCCGTTACCTTCGAGGGCCAGATAGCGCAGCGTTTCACCGCTGGACGAACCGATGGCCGGCTTGATGTGCACGGGCTGGCGCTTGGCATCGAGCAAAGGCCATTCGTTGAGCATGTCCAGTTCGGTGAAGCCCAGCAGCATGTGCTTTTCGAGATCGGCCACCTTGCGTGGCGTGCCGTACCGTTCGAGGTAGGCCGGGCTGGCGAGGCAGCGCAGGCGACTGCTGCCGATGGAGCGCGCATGCAGGGTGGAATCGCGCAGCCGGCCGATGCGCAGGGCCACATCGGTGCGTCGTTCCAGCAGGTCGATGAAGCCTTCGCTGCTGTGCAGTTCCAGGTCCACTTCGGGGAAGCGTTCTCGATAGCCCGCGATGAGCGGGACCACGACATGCAGCATGAAGGGCGAGGCGGCATCGACGCGTAGCCGTCCCGCGGGCCGGCTGCGTCGCGAGGCCATCTGCTCTTCGGCGCTTTCCACGGCAGAGACGATCTCGCGCGCGCGTTCGAGGAAGGCCTGGCCTTCGTCGGTGAGTTCGATGCGTCGCGTGGTACGGCGCAGCAGGGTGGTCTTGAGCTTCTGTTCGAGCCGGCCCAGCGTGCGGCTGGCGGCGGAGACGGTCTGGTCGAGTTGCTGCGCCGCGCTGGTGATCGAGCCGGTGTCGACGACGGTGATGAAGTTCTGGATCTCGTCGAGGGTGATGTTCATCGTTGCGTTCGGCTCAAGTGTATTTCGCTTATACGCGGCTTTTTCGACAAAGGTAAGAGGCCGAGAATGCGCGCCTCCCTCACTTCCCCGGAGCATGCCATGGGCATCCCCACTTTCGGCCTGGGCACGTTTCGCCTGACCGGCCAGACCGTCGTCGATTCCGTCCGTCATGCGCTGGATCTCGGTTACCGCGCCATCGACACCGCACAGATCTACGGCAACGAAGCCGAGGTCGGCCACGCGGTAGCCGAGTCCGGCGTATCCCGCGACGACCTTTACCTCACCACGAAGATCTGGGTGGAGAACCACTCGCGCGCCAAGCTGGCTTCCAGCCTGGAAGAAAGCCTCGCAAAGCTGCGCACGGACCGGGTGGACCTCACCCTCATCCACTGGCCGGCCCCCGGCAACGGCGTGCCGCTGGCCGAAACGCTGGAAGCCCTGGCCGCGGTGAAGGCACGTGGCCTGACCCGTGCCATCGGTATCTCCAACTTCAACATCGCCCTGACCCGCGAGGCCATCGACGTGCTGGGTGCGGGCGAGATCGCCACCAACCAGATCGAGCTGAGCCCCTACCTGCAGAACCGCTCGCTCACGGCATTCCTTGCATCGCAGGACATCACCGTGACCTCGTACATGACCCTGGCCTACGGCAAGGTGCTGGCCGATCCCGTGCTGACCCGCATCGCCGATCGCTACCAGGCGACGGTGGCGCAGGTGGCGCTCGCCTGGGCTCTCCGGCAGGGTTACGCGGTGATTCCGTCGTCCACCAGGCGCGAGAACCTGGCCAGCAACCTGCTGGCCCGCGACCTGCATCTGGGCGACGACGACATGGCAGCCATCGCAGCGCTGGAGCGGGGCGGCCGCGAAGTGAGCCCCGAAGGCCTGGCACCCGCCTGGGACGTCTGAACGCCTCATCGACCGGGCGCTCGCAAGTAATTGTCGCGAAAGGTAGAACCATGGAAGATGCGTCATCTTCCGCAAGCCGACCTCGCTTCCCCGCATGCCTGCGTCCATCCATCCGCCGCACTTCGATGCCGCCTGCGAGCCGGGACCGGACTGGGCTGTCCAGCGCTCCCAGCGCACCGATACGGTGGCCGGCGACGACGTGGGCCGGCCACTGGACGGTCTGCTGGCCTCGCGGGCGTGGCTGGAAGTGCCGCGATATGCCGGACGCATCGCCCTGGCATCCACTCGCATCACGCTCATGGCTTCCGGCCGCCTGCTGATGGATCATCGCTCGGGCCGCCAGCAGGCCTCGCCCGGTGAGGTGCTGCTGGTACGTCGCTGCGAGACCTACCGCGTGCATGCCGATTCGCTGTCCGGTCATGTAATCAACCTCGACGTGCAGCCGGCTTACCTGCGCGACCTCGGGCTCAGCGAAGACGATATCGCACTGGCTCTCACCAACTCACCGGGTGCCAGTCTCGTGCTGCTGCGCCTGTTCCGCGAGTCGCGCACCAACGTGCAACAGCTGCCTTGGGAAGCCCGCGCCATGCTGGCGCAGTGGCTGGCGTCGTCGCAGCGGATCGCCGCGCAGTCGCGCACGCACTGGGCCGCACGCCTGCGCGGTTTTCTCGCCGAACACTGGAACGAGCGCTGCCCGCTGAAACTGCTGGGCGAAATCGCCGAGTGTCACCCGGTGACCATCGCCCGGTATTTCCCGATCCACTTCGGTTACACACAGCTGGAATACGTGCGCCTGCTCAAGACCGAACAGGCTGTATGCCAGTTGCTTCGCACGGGACACTCGGTAACGGATGTGGCGCATCGCTGCGGCTTCTCCGATCACAGCCACCTGACCCGCACGCTGCGTCAGCTGACGGGCCTCACGCCAGTGGAACTGCGCCGCTTGGGTTCGCCTGCGGCCTGAGCAGCGGCTCGATCCGATCTCCATCGAATCTGGAACCAATCTCCACACTCACGGCCCATGCTCGTCGCGGGCCACCCGGTGCCGCGCGCCCCGACCCCCGGACCCTCGCCTGGCGGCGCTTGGGTGGCCCTCTCTCAGAGCCCCAGTGCGCGTCGCAAGCCATCCACATAGGACCGGCTTGCGCGCACGAGGGTGCCGTCGCGAAGGCGCACCAGGCAATCCCGGTTCGATAGCGCTTCCAGCTCGGCCACGCAGTCCACGCGCACGATGGTGGAACGGTGGATGCGGATGAAACACGACGGGTCGAGCATGCGCTCCACCTGCTGCATGGTCTCCCGCACCAGGTGACAGCGTTCGCCGACGTGCAGGCCCACGTAGTCGCCGCTGGCCTCGATCCACTCGACATCGTCTGTTCTTACCACGACATCGCGATGGCCCAGGCGTGCCGTAAAGCAGCGTGCGTGAGGCGAATGACCCTGGGGCGCCGGTTCCCGGGTCCCGAGGTGTTGCCTTGCCCGGGACAGCGCTTCATCAAAACGCGTGTCGTCGATGGGCTTCAACAGATAGTCCAGCGCAGCGGCCTCAAAGGCACGCAAGGCGTACTGGTCGTAGGCGGTCAGCATGATCGGCAGCGGCCGGCGTTCCTTCGGCAGTGCCTCCAGTACATCGAAGCCGCTGATTCCCGGCATGCGCACATCGAGAAAGGCAACATCGAAGCGCTGTTCTTTCAGCATGGCGACGGCCGTTTCGCCATCGGCACATTCGTCGGTGGCAAGCACATCGGCATGCCGCGCCAGGCGCAGTAGCACGCCGCGTCGCGACAAGGGCTCATCGTCGACGATCAGTACGCGCATCAGGCCACCTCCGGCGGGGCATGCAGGCGGAACGGCAGGAGGATGTCGACCTGACAGCCGCCGTCGTCGGGCATGATCACGGCCACCTGCTGCGCTTCGCCATACAGGCGCTCAAGCCGCTCGCGAACATTGGCCAGACCGATGGCCCCGGGCCGCACGATATCGTTGGATTCCGCCACGGGCCCATCGTTATGGAGCGTAATGCGCAGGTTCCCGTCTTCGCGTGCGACCCGCAGGTCGAGGCGGCCGGGTGTCCGCAGGCGAGTAATGCCATGCCGGATCGCGTTCTCCGCCAGCGGCTGTATCAACAGGCCCGGCACCCGGGCGCGAAGCACATCCGGTCCGGCGCGGACATCGACGATGAGTCGTTCGCCCAGGCGGGCTTTCTCTATGTCGAGATAAAGGCCGGTCGTGGACAGTTCCTCGGCCAGCGTCACTTCATGCGCGTGATCACCTTCGAGCGTGGTGCGCAGCAGATCGCCCAATGTCGAAAGCATGCGGGTGGCATCGTCGTTGCGCCGTTCGGTCACGAGCGCCGAGATGGCATTGAGCGTGTTGAAGAGGAAATGCGGATTGATCTGGTAGCGCAATGCACGCAACTCGGCTTCACGGGCCAGCGCCTCGGCCTCATGCAACCGTTCGCGCGCCGTCCTCAGTTCGTACGCATGGGCCACGATGGCATGGATGGCGCAGAACGCGATATACGCCAGCCAGCAACCGTCCAGTCCGGCAAGCGTACGGAACCAGCTGAAACTCGGTACGCGCCCCCAGTGGATCGCCAGCAGCTGGAGCACCGCATTGTTGAGCACGGACATGACATAGCCGGCGGCGAGCATGGCCACGACCAGCATCCACATGGGGATGCGTCGCCATAAAGCACGCTGCAACACCGTGAGCGGGATGCTCCACAGTACGAACGCGCTGGCGAGGAAGATGCGCACCGCGATGGCGTGCTCGTAGCCGAACTCGGCCAGCCCGACCACGGCCATGCAGGCCACGATGGGCGATCCGGCCGCGATGGGCAGCAGGAAGGGCACGCGCTGTCGTGGCGGAACAGGAAACGGCATGGCGGCCTGCGATGGTAGGGGGACTCGGCAAGGAAGCTGCGGGCTCCCTGACCGCATCCTACCCTTCCGGAGCTACATTGGCAGGGGCCGTCCATGGGTCCTGCGAACATTCCA
Organism: Luteibacter anthropi; assembly: GCF_023699965.1. Classification (NCBI taxonomy): domain Bacteria; kingdom Pseudomonadati; phylum Pseudomonadota; class Gammaproteobacteria; order Lysobacterales; family Rhodanobacteraceae; genus Luteibacter; species Luteibacter anthropi. The sequence goes on along the minus strand of NZ_CP077072.1, from coordinate 1,323,701 downwards.
GCGCAAGGGCTGCCGGCGGGCCAGCCCCCATCGACGGTACGTGCGGGATGTGCGGTAGAACGTGGGCCGTAAGGCGCTACTTTTCGCTCCGCCCGACGTGGCCGGTGGAAGGTATCGTAGGATAGGGGGCTCCACATTGGTCAAAGGACGTGCCATGTCGTCGAGTCGCCCCTTCGCGAACAAACGTGTCGTCATCGTTCACGGCTATATGGCCTCGCCGACGGACCACTGGTTTCCTGCCCTGAAACGCTCGCTGGAAGTCGAAGGTGCGCAGGTCGATGTCGTGGCGCTGCCCGAATCGAATGAACCGCAGGTCGATGCGTGGGCCAGAACACTGAAGGAGGCGCTGCCGGTGGTGAATGACCGCACCTTCATCATCGGCCACAGCCTGGGCTGCGTGACGGCGTTGCGGCATCTGCAATCGCTGCCCACTGGCACGCGCGCAGCAGGTATCGTGCTGGTTTCCGGCTTCGATTGCCCGCTGGATACCATTCCCACGCTGGCAGCATTTACCTCGCCACCCCTGGATCACGACGTAGTCCGCAAGCGTGCCGCGCATATCGTGTCGATCGTTTCGGACAACGACGTCATCGTGGATACCAGGCATTCACACGCCTTGGCCGAGTCGCTCGGCAGCGACCTCCAGGTGGTGAACGGCGGCGGCCACTTCATGGCGGAGGATGGGTTCACGGCGCTTCCGCAGGTTCATGAAGCGCTGCGTCGCATGGTGTAACGCGTTACAGGCGGTTCGCAAAGCGCTTCATGAGGAAGTAGCGGGCGCTGTTCCTCGGATGGTCGTCGATCTGGCCGAACACCGAATAATCCAGCTTTTCGTAGAACGGACGTGCCTGGAAAGCGAACGTATCCAGCCAGGAGCCGATGCATCCGCGCGCGATGGCGAGATCTTCCGCTGCGCGGATCAGCGCAGCTCCCGCGCCCTGGCCGCGCAGCGATTCGGGCACGGCGAGCAATTCCACATACAGCCAGTCGAACATGGTCTTGCCCCACAGACCGCCGATGGCGTCTCCCGCATCGTCCCTGAGCAGAATGGCCACGGGCCTGATTACGGCTGCCGGGCCGTGCGCTTCGTTATAGGCCACCAGGGGGGCGACGATGGCGGCGCGGTCCTCGGGCGTGGGTTCCTCGATGATGTCTAGGTTCACTGCGTCTCTCCTTTGTGAGGACACTCACGATAGCGAAACGCAGAGCCTTGCGTCACTTCACCGGCTCGACGCGCGGCGTCCCCTTGAGCACGATATATGTACCCAGTTCGGTGGCATTTGTCGTGACTATCAGAGCCACGCCAGCAACGGCGACACGCACAGCAGCAGGCCGATCAGCACGATGAAGGCGAGACCGGCACCCTTGTAACGGGACAATGCCGGGACCTTGTAGACCAGCCAGGCGGGAATCAGGCAGCCCAGCACGCCGAAGATCGGGCTGCTCAGGGTCGTGAAGGGCAGTACGGGGAGATTGCCCACGATGGCGCCCCATGCGAGCAGTACGGCGAATACCATGACGCCGCGCGCCACCCAGTGGCGCGGGATGCGTTCCTGCGGCAACCACCGCCCGAGCAGGGTCACCAGCATGCCCTGGCAGGCTTCGCGGAAACCCAGGTACACGCCGAAGAATGCCGTCATCACCGCGAAGATGTTCAGCACCACGCCGACCAGGCTGGCCCAGCTGCCGGGAAAGATCTGCGCACTGATGGCCAGTGCCGACACGTTCTGCTCATAGGCCTTCACCGCATCGTCGTGACCCATGGCAAGGGTGAAGGACACCGCGTAGAAGAACACCGTGGCGAAGAGGATGCCGAAGGCGATGTTCATGGCGCGCAGCGCCTTGTGCCGCGCGACGGCGATGGAGGTTTCGCGCGCACGATAGGAAATCACCATCGGGCTCAGCGTCTGGATGAACAGGATCGAGGTAAGCGTGAAGGGCAGGGTGACCACGGCGTTCTTCACCAGCGTGCCCGGGGCGGGTGGCGTGCCAAGATTGCCGAGGTTCCAGCGCGAGATCATCAGGAAGCCTAGCGCCGCCACGATGAGCAGCTTGGTCAGCACCAGCAGTGACGACAGGCGGAACAAGGCCCGCTCGCCACGGGATGCCAGGGCCACGAGCACGATCATGAGGATGAGGCCATACCACGGACTGTCCGAAAGCAGGTGCTGCGTGATACCAAAGCTCTGCAGGTAGGACGCGCTGTCCCGCGTGATGGCGGTGGCATAGACGAACATCCAGATCGTCAGCATCACGAAGTACAGCAGACCCAGCGCCACGCCCCAGCCACGACCGAGATACCCGGCGATCATGCTCGGGTAATCCTGGCTTTGTTTCGCATCGGCCAGCGTGTTGATGAACAGCCGCTGGAACAGGTACATGCCCGGGTAGCCGATCACGGCCGACAGCAGGAAGACCCAGATGCCCATCAGGCCCACCTGCACGGGCAGGAAGACGATGCCCGCGCCGATGGCCATGCCGATGCTCATCATCACCCAGCCCACGTCGGTGCCGTCGAAGCGGGTGGCGGCACGCCATTGTTCGGCGCTCATGCGCTCGCCGGGATCGGTGCCGTGATCGTGGAGATAAGCCATCGGAAGTTCCTGCGGTTCGGTGCGCGTCGACGACGCTGCATGCCATCCGGCGGGATGCCGGAGGGCGTGGTGTTCGGGGGGAGGGGGTGGCCGGCGCTCAGGCGCAGGCAGCGTGTGTCCGGGAGACGCTCAACAGGGACGACAACACGAACGGCCGCCCGCGCGACACGGCAGTGCCGTGAAGAGGGTGGTGTCGTTCGTCGTGTCGAGGTCCACAGTGTTCACCGGGGAAATCACGCCAGGAAGGCCGGCATGCGCCGGCAGGGCCCCCATTCTGCGATAACGCGGCACCGTTTTGTCAACGCCGGTCGGGTTTTGCCGCCACGGGAGGGAGAGGTGTGCTATTTCTCGGCCCGAGATAGCCGGACAATGACGCGATTTCACGAAGGTGGCGTATTCCGATGGCACGGCGGACGATCCAGCGCGAGGACCGCAACGAAGGCGCTTCCGACAACCACGCCATGCCGAAGGTGAACCGCACGTCGGGCATGCTCGACGACCTGAACGAGCTGCGTACCTTCCAGCTGATCCTCTCCCATGGCAGCCTCTCCGGTGCCGCACGCACGCTCGACGTGGGCCTGGGTGTGGTCAGCAAGCGTCTTGCCACACTGGAGCGCAGGGTGGGCCACCGGCTGATCCATCGCACCACCCGCCGCCTGGTTCCCACCGATGAAGGGCTGGCCCTGCTGGAACACGTGGACCGGGTACTGGCCGAACTGGATGCCGCCGAGTCATATTTGGCAGGGGGCAAGGATGCACCGACGGGCATTCTCCGCGTGGGCTGCACCATCAGCCTCGGTACCGCACACGTGGCCCCGGTGATCGCCACTCTCGTCGAAATGCATCCGTCCTTGCAGATCGAACTGGTGATGGAGGACTGGCCGCAGGACCCGATCTCCTGCCAGCTGGATGTGGCCATCTACCTGGGACGCATCCCGGACAATAACTACGTGGCCCGCAAGCTGGTGGACAACCGGCGCATCCTGGTCGCCTCGCCGGCCTATCTTGCCGCCCATGGCACGCCACAGGTGCCCGACGACCTGCTCCGGCACGCCTGCCTGCGCTGGTTCGACGGCCGCATGCCGTGGAAGCTCACCGGGCCGGATGGGCAATACATGGAACTGGTGGCACCGTCACGCCTGCGCTCCAACCACGGGGACGTCATCCATGGCTGGTGCCTGGAAGGCCGCGGGATCATGTTCAAGTCCAGCATCGACCTGGCCGACGACCTGGCGGCCGGCAAGCTGGTGCAGGTGCTCCCCGACTGGGCCGAGGAAGCACCGATCTGCGCCCTGCTGCCCACCCGCCGACACCTGACGCCGAAGATCCGCGTGTTCCTGGATGCGATTGCCGCGCGGCTTGCCTCTTTCTACGCCTGATATCGCTTTATCTACCGTGGTTACACAGTGCATGTTCCGCCAGCGGCATGCCTTTGTGGCCTTGATCTGTCGATAATTTTCGCGTTGCCGACAGGCAGGGCAGACGAACGATCGAGGTGGATGGTGAAAGGCGATACGCGCGGCTTGAATAGCCGGCAGGTCGAATTCTTCGCGCTGGGAGGCGCGCTGGGCTCGGGCATTTTCATGGGAGTCGGGCAGGGTATCCACGCCGGAGGCCCGTCGCTCCTGCTGGCCTATGTGCTGGCCGGCCTGGTGATGTACATCGTGGCACGCTGCCTCGGCGAAATGGCGCTGAACGACGAGCAGGGAACAAGCTTCGTCGGCTACACGATGCGTTACCTCGGGCCTCGTCTTGCTTTCGTCCATGGATGGGCCTACTGGCTGTGTGGGGCCATGGTATGCATGGCCGAGCTGAGCGCCGTGGGCATGCTTGTCCATACGTGGCTGCCGTCCGTGCCGCAATGGTCGGCAGCGTTGGGCGGGCTGCTGGTACTTTCGCTGGTGAATACGCTGCGCGTACGCATCTTCGGCGAAACCGAATTTGTCATGACCCTGGTGAAGATCATCGCGCTGTCGATCTTCCTCGTCATGGGTGTGTTCCTGCTGCTTGCGCATGGCAGTGCAGGCCTGCCGGATGCTTCCGTGGCAAACCTCTGGCGGCACGGCGGGTTCTTTCCCACCGGTGCCACGGGTTTCCTGTCGGTATTGCCGGTGGCTGCGTTTGCCTTCGGAGGTACGGAGCTGATCTGCCTTGCCGCGGCGGAAACGATCCGGCCGGAACGTGCGCTGCCCAGGGCGATCAAGGGCCTGCTCGGCCGCCTGTTGCTGTTCTACGTAGGGACGACGACCATGATCGTGCTGCTCGTGCCGTGGAAGGATGTCCCCGTGAATGCCAGCCCGATTGTCATCATCTTCGACCACATCGGCCTGCCCGGCACAGGCGAGGCCATGAGCCTGATCCTCGTGCTGGTGCTGCTGTCGTCCTGCAATTCCTTCCTCTTCGGCATGGCGCGCGTGCTGCGCGCCCTGGCGGCCGCAGGCTGTGCACCGGCGGCCCTGGGCAGGCTCAACGACAACGACGTACCAGAGTATGCCGTGGCCACGGGCTTTGGTTTCGTTTCGATGGCAATCGGTCTGAACTACGTGATGCCAGGCCAGGTCTTCGGCTTGCTGATGAACGGCACCGCGATGGGCGTGGTGGCGATCTGGGCGTTGTTCGTCGTCGCACACCTGCGTTTTCGCACGAGCAAGTCGTCCGGGCATCAGCTTGTCTACATGGCACCGTGGTTTCCCGCGAGCAATCTGCTGGTATTGCTGTTCTTCGTGGCCGTGACGAGCATTCTTGCCACGGACGCGGCATTCCGCCCGGTGTTTGCCTATGTGGTTGCCGCCTTCGCCGTGCTTTACCTGCTTTCATGGCTGTGCAGGATCGACAGGCCTGTCGCGGCGAATGACAACGACTTCCAGGGAGCCTGACGATGACCTTGGCACGACGCATCAGCGCAGTGGGCCTTGCGACGACCGGTGCCGCGGGTGTTCCCCTGGACATCTGGTTTCCTGCGCCTGGTCGTGAGCCATCGGACCGGCCCTGCGAAAGTGTCGTCGTGGGTGACGAAGAGCGCGGCGATGCGATGGTGGACCTGCTTCGTCCACTGGCGGTCTCCGACCCCGTGTGCGACGTCCGACGGCAGGTGATGCGCGTGACGATCGACATCCATACGCCGCCACGCGATTTCTTTGATGTCTGGCTGCGCCTGCACCTGCTCAGTCATCGACTGGTTAAGCCGCGCGAGGCCAATGTCGTGGGCCTCATCGGCCTGCTCAACCATGATGTGGCCTGGACGTCGCTGGGCCCTTGCGTGGCGTCGGCACTGGAAAGCGTGCGCCTGCGTGCGCGACTGGCGGGGCAGCACCTGCTGGTACGCAGCGTTTTTGCCGTGCCTGCCATGCTTGATTACGTGACCCCGGGTGAGGTTCGCATTGCCGACGCCACACGCGTACTGCTGGGGGCTTACCTCGCGCCGGGTACCACCGTCACCCCTGATGGCTTCTGTGGCTTCAACGCCGGCACGTTGGGCGCGTGCATGATCGAGGGACGTGTCAGCGCAGGCGTGGTGGTCCACGCCGGGACGCATATCGGCGGGGGGGCGTCATTGATGGGCCGGGTCTCCGGCGGCAACCAGCACATGGTGACCATCGGCGAGCGCTGCCTCATCAGCGCCAATGCCGGCACGGGTATTTCCCTGGGCGACGATTGCGTCATCGAAGCCGGTTGCTACGTCACGGCCGGCCTGCCTGTGACCTTGGCCGACGGGCGCGTGGTCAAGGCTATCGAGCTGGCGGGCATGCCGAGGCTTACCTTTCGCCGCAACAGCCTGACCGGACATCTGGAAGCGTTGGCCCGGGCCAGCGGATGGGGGCAACTGAATCCACACATGCATCCGGGAACCTGACATGACCTCCCGCTCTCTCCACGGCAGTGATGCGTTGCCGCGCAAGGAACTGGTGGCGATCAGCTTTGCCAACGGCCTGGAGTTCTTCGACTTCACCATCTACAGCTTTTTCGCCCCGGTCATTGCCAGGCTCTATTTTCCAGCCGGCGACAGCCTCATCTCGCTGCTGCTGGCCGTGGGCACCTTCGGTGTCGGTTTCTTCATGCGTCCGGTCGGCGCCATTGCCCTGGGCGCCTATGCGGACCGCAAGGGACGTCGCGCCGGCATGATGCTGACGATGTGGCTGATGATGGCGGGCTCGGCGATGATCGCCTTCGCACCGACCTTCGCGAGTGCGGGAGTGCTGGCACCCCTGCTTATCGTCGCTTCACGACTGGTGCAGGGCTTTGCGCTGGGCGGTGAGATCGGTGTTTCCACGGCATGGCTGGTGGAGCACAGCACGCCCGGCCGGCGTGGCTATCACGGCAGCTGGCAGTTCACGAGCCAGGCGGCAAACACACTGGTTGCTTCGGTGATCGGGCTTACCCTGACATCATCCCTTGACCGTGAATCACTGGAGGCCTGGGGCTGGCGCATACCCTTCGTGATCGGGCTGGCTATTGGCCCCGTTGGCATCTACATCCGGCGCCATCTGGTGGAAACCTGGCATCCCGACCATGCATCGCGGGAGCCACTGTTCGTTGCATTGCGCGGGCATGCGGTGGTCATCGTGCAAGGCGTGCTCGCGATGCTCGGGGCATCGGCCGCGACCTATATCGTGCTGTTCTACCTGGCCAGCTATACGGACAAGTACCTGCATATCGCCATGAGCAGTTCGTTATGGCTTCCCGTGGTGGCGGCAGGTACCGCGGCGATCTTCTCGCCGGTGGCAGGATACCTCTCCGATCGTGTGGGAAGGCGCGCGGTGATCGGCGTATCGCGGGTCATCCTGGTCGCTGCGATCTATCCGTCGTTCGTGCTGATGCGTGCCATCCCCGAGATGTCCGTCATGCTGGCTGTGTCCGCGGTACTTGCTATGCTGGTGGCGTTCACCACGGCACCCACCATCGTGATGCTGGCCGAACTGTTTCCTGCGCATATCCGTGCCTCGGGCATGTCGATCGTCTATTGCCTGGCAGTCTCTGTCTTTGGCGGTTTCGCGCAGTTCTTCGCCATTGGCCTTATCCAGATCAGCGGCAGCCAGCTGGCACCGGCCTGGTATCTCGTGGGCTGCGGACTGATTTCGCTCGTTCCCCTGCCTTTCATCCGTGATCTTGCCGGGAAGCCGTTGCCGGATCGCCCGGCCCCCCTTCGTCCGTCATCCCATGAATAACCGACTTCATACCCCGTTCGATACGAATGACGAAAGCCTTCGCCAGCTTCGCCGTGTCATGGCCGAGGATGCCGCTTCATGCGACGAGACGGCGTCGTTCCCTCGCGCCCATATCGCGCATCTGCGTGACCTGGGCCTGCTTGCTCTTACGGTGCCGACGATCCACGGCGGGCAGGGTGGTGGTCTCTCCGATGCCGCGCGAATCGTCGGGGCTGTCGGCGGCGGCGAAGCGGCTACCGGCCTGTTGCTTGCCATGCACTACCTGATGCACGGTGTGCTGCGTGTCATCCGGCCGCCGGTCTATTCCGATGTGGCCAGGGATACCGTGGTCAACCATACGGTGCTCAATGCCTTGCAGGCCGAACCCGATATGGGTTCGGCCATGCGCGGTGGGATGCCGGGAACCATCGCCAGGGTCGGCGCGGACGGTGGCTGGCGCATCGACGGCGCCAAGGCCTGGGCTACCGGCAGCGGCGTGGTCGGTGCATGGCTGGTGCTGGCACGCACCGACGATGAGCGGCCGCGCGTGGGTATGTGGCTCGTGCCGGCGGATGCCCCGGGCCTGCGCGTCGAACCCACCTGGAATCACGCGGGTTTGCGTGCCTCGGCCAGTCATTCGGTTTACCTGGAGGACGTCGTCGTGGCAGCCGATGCCTGCCTCAGTCTCTATGAGCCGGGCAGCGATGGTCTTCAGAAACAGTCGGCGCTGATCCAGATCTGGAACGGCATCCTGCTTGCGGCGCTCTACGACGGGATTGCGCGCGCAGGTCGTGACTGGCTGCTGCGTTTTCTCAACGAACGCACGCCGAGCAGCCTGGGTGCCGCCCTCGCGACGGTGCCGCGCATTCAGTCCGTCGTAGGCGAGATCGAAAACCTGCTCGCAGTAAATCGCGTACTCATCGACGACGCCGCACGACGTGCCGACAGCGATGAAGGACTGCCTGGCCTGCATGCGCAGTTCGTGAAGATGCGTGTTACCGAGAACGCCGTGACGGCGCTGGAAAAGGCCTTGTCCGTATCGGGCAATCATGGCCTGGACCGTCATCATCCGCTGGAACGTCATTTTCGCGATTCGCTTTGTGGGCGCGTGCACGGCCCGCAGTCCGATTCCGTCCTGGTGGCGCTCGGGCGGCAGGCGCTCGGCTCCTGAAGGAAGGGCACTTCGGCCGGGAGGCGTCTGCCGGGCTGTGATTTTTCTCCGCCCCGTGCGAATCATGTTCCGTACCCAGGGGAACGATCCGCACGATGACCGTCCACGCCGACCCACAACGCTTCCAGAGCCTGCTGCGCGAGCACGAGCGGATCGTGCTCAAGGTGGCGTCGCTGTACGCCCGGCAGGCCGAGGATCGCCGCGACCTGGTGCAGGAGATCGGCCTTCAGGCCTGGCGTTCCTTCGGCCGTTTCGATCCCGGCAAGGCGAAGTTCTCGACGTGGCTGTACCGCGTGGCGCTCAACGTCGCCATTTCCCAGCTGCGCAAGCGCGGCAGCGTGCAGGATGACCGGCTGGAGCCGTTGGACTGGCATCACCTCGAAAGTGTCGGCGACGCGACGCCGCCCGACGCCGACGAGCGGCTGGTAGCGCTTTATGCCTTTATCGGCCGCCTCGGGGCCTTCGACCGGGCGCTGATCCTGCTTTACCTCGAAGACCGTTCCCACGCCGAGATGGCCCAGGTCCTCGGCATCAGCGAAACCAACGTCGCGACCAAGATCGGTCGCATCAAGCAGAAGCTGCGCGGGCAGATGACAGGCGCGGCATCCACCGGAGCATGACCATGGAACTCGACGACATGAAGCTCGCCTGGCAGGCGCTCGACCGGCGCCTGGAAAAACAGGAAGCGCTGAACTGGCAGATCTTCCGCCAGGGCCAGTCTGACCGCCTGCGCCGGGGGCTGCGGCCGCTGATGATCGGGCAGCTGGCGCAGATGGCTATCGGCGTGGTGCTGGCGCTATGGGGCATCTGCTTTTGGTCCACCCACCTGGGTATCTGGCCCGCCCTGGCCAGCGGCATCGCGTTGCAGGTCTTCGGCACGCTGGCCATCATCTTCACGGCGAGGGTCATGGGGATGGTACGCGCCATCGACTATGCGGCTCCGGTACTGGATATCCAGCGCCGCGTCGCCCGCCTGCGCACATGGCGAACGAAGGTGGAAGCCCCGGTGTTCGCCGTACTGGGCAGCGTCATCTGGATACCCGTGCTCCTGATGTTGGGCCAGTACGGCATGGACGCCCGCGGCACGACGTCGTGGACCTGGTCACCGGGTGTCGTGGCATGGCTGCTGTCGAGCGCGGCGATATCCCTGGCCGTGGTGGCCCTGAGCTATCTCCTCGTGCGCCGCCTGGGCCGCACGAAGTGGCTGGAAGACAGCCACGCCGGCCGCTCCGTCGTTCGCACCGAGGCGATGCTGGAAGAGATTGCCCGGTTTGAGAAAGAGTGACCGGGCCTTTCCGTCACACGTCGAGCTCGTAACGCGTGTTCCTGCCCCCGCCCGGCAGACGTCGCAGGCAGCCTTTTTCGACCAGGTCGGCGAGGTGTCGGGTCGCCGTGGCCTTGGATACCTTTGCCACGGCCTGGTACTGCGAGGCGCTGATACCTTGCAGGAAGCCCCGGTCACCGCCGTCCAGTAATCGATTGAGGACCTTGACCTGATCTTCCGACAGGCCACGGTGTCGATGAGCCTGCCAGAACCGGGCTTTGGACAGGACGCTATCGATACGTTGCTGTGCGTGGAGGAGACTATCCAGCAGCGTGCGCAGGAACCATTTCAGCCATGCCGTGATATCCAGCCCTGCTTTCTGGCTGGATTCGAGGATCGTGTAATAGCCCGTGCGGTCGGCAAGGATGCTTGCCGACATGGCATGGAAGCGGATGGCCTGGGGTTGGGACTGGGCAAGCGAGAGATCGGTGAGGGCGCGCGTGATGCGGCCGTTGCCGTCATCGAAAGGATGCAGGGTGACAAACCAGAAGTGGGCGATGCCTGCACGCAGCAGCGGATCGAGCGTCGCATCGCGTCGTGATGCGTCGAACCATGCGAGGAATCCATCGAGCTGTTTTTCCAGTCCATCGCGTGGCGGTGCTTCGAAATGAACCACGGGCCGGTCGATACGACCGGATACGACCTGCATGGGTTCGTCGCCACGCAAGCCACCCACGCGGATGCGCGAAGGCAGCAACGCGTCGTGATTCACGAAGAGCCACTGGTGCCAGCGAAAGAGGCGCGCCCTGTCGAGCGGCGCATCGATGTCGCGGGTGGCATCCAGCATCAGGTCGGCAAGCCCTTCGCTCCGGGGCGTGGATGGACGGGGCGGGTGTTCCGCCAGCCCCAGTCGCCGGGCCAGCGATGACCGGACCGATTCGACATTGAGGCGTTCCCCTTCGATGGCGGAAGAGGTGACGATGTTGGACAGCAGCGTATCCAGGGCATCCTCCGCCTGGACTTCCACGCCCGCCGTGCCGGCCATGCCCAGCAACTGGCCTTGCGCCAGCTGGCATTCGCGCAGCAGAGGGGCCAGGGCATCAGCCTGCCAGGTGAATCGGGGCCAGTCCGGTGCCTGCCAGATCCAGCGAAGGGTACTCATGGGCCTGCTCCGGGGCGATGAGCCGAATCCAGGACTTATTCGGCTCAGATTGTGAGCCGATTATAGGCAGGATTCGGCGCATGCGGGGGTGCCGCCGCGAGCACGCCTCAGGCCAGCGCTTCCTTCGCAGGCTGCGACGTGCGCCGCCCGGCGTACTCCGCGACGATCACGCCGAGAATCGTCAGCAGGCCGCCGCAGGCCGTGGTCACGGTCAGTTTTTCGCCCAGGGCGAACACCGCCAGCACGGCCGTCACGATAGGCACGAGGTTGAAGAATCCCGTGACGCGGGCCGCACCCAGGCGGCTGATGCCGGCCATCCAGCAAAGCGGGGCCATCACCGAGGCACCGATGCCGGCAAAGGCAATGCATCCCCATGCCGCCGCTCCGTGCACGCCTTCGCCGAAGGCCAGCCATAGCGGTACGAGCATGATGGTGGCCGTAGAGGCCTGCATGAACAGCGACTCCACCAGCGAGACCTTCAGCTTCCACTTGTGCATGAGCAGGTTGTAGAGCGCGAACGCCGTGGCACCCAGCACGATCAGGCCATCGCCACGGTTGAGCCCCTGCACGGTGAGCTGGCGCGGATCGCCGTGCGAAATCACCATGACGACACCAAACGCGGAAACGAGGGCACCGGCCACGACCAGCGCCGTGACCCGGTGGCGCAGGAAGATCGCCGAGAGCATCAGGGTGATCAGAGGAATGAGCGACTGGATCACGCCCATATTGGTCGCCGAGGTGAAATGGGCGGCGTAATAGGCTGCACACTGGTAGACGACGCTGCCCAGCAGGCCAAGCAGGAAGAACCGGCCGAGGTTGGGACGGATGACGGCCATGTTGCGACGCAATCGTGGTATCGCCCAGGGCGACACCACCACTGCCGCGAAAAACCAGCGCAGCAGGCTGATGTCCACGGCACCGACGGTGCCGGAGGCCAGTTTGGTGACGAGCGTGTTCACGCCCCACAGGAGGGCGGCGATAACGGGGAAGAGGTAATTCATGGGGTCGTACAGGGGAGGGGATACGGCAGGTAAAGCGTAGCAGTGACGCATTTGCCGGGCATCCCTGAAATGCGACAATGCCTCCCGGTTCTGCGACAGCAAGGGAGATCGCCAATGCGTCCGATCCCTACCTTCAAGCAATTGCCCGGCCCCATCTATTTCCGCCACGGCACGATGCCGCCCTCGGTGTTCGAGTCGCATGTGCATCCGTGGGGCATGCTCAACTACGTATCGCAAGGCCTGATGGAGCTGACCGTCGACTCGCGACGCATGGTGTCACCGCCGCAGTACGGTATCTGGATTCCGCCGGGCGTTTCCCATGGTGCGGTCAATCGCAATGCGCTGGAATTTCGCGCGGTGTATGTCTCCCTCGCCATTGCAGCGAAGATGCCGGCCGAAGCCTGTGCGCTATCCATCAGCGAGGTATTGAAAGTGCTGCTGGACGAGTTTGCACGGCTGGACATCATCACGCCGCGCGAGCCCGCGCACGTCCGCATGTCGCGCGTGGTCATCGACCAGATCCTCGCCGCAAGACCGGTGGCCAACTTCTTGCCATCCAGCGAAGAGCCGCACCTCGTCGCCGCCATGGCATTCGCAAGAACATACATTGCGCGTGGCGATTCGGTGCGGGACATCGCCCGGTCGCAGCATATGAGCGTACGCACGCTGGAGCGCCTGGCGCAGAGCGAGCTTGGCATCGGCTTCGGTGAATGGCGTCAGCGCCTGAGATTCACGCTGGGCGTGGAGTTGCTGGCGAAGCAGCAGTCGGTAGAGACGATCGCCCGCGAACTCGGCTACGCCACCGCGTCGTCGTTCATCGAGATGTTCAAGCGCCAGGCCTGCTGCACACCAGACCAGTTTCGCAAGGGCATGCTGGCGCGCGCCTGATCCCGTCACCGGGGATTGAATGTGGGGTCACCTGCCCGCAGGAAGACGGGCAGCTTATTTTGTCCGTTCCGTCCTAATAACGGCCCACATTTACTATACCGGTGACCATATTCATGTCAGAAAATCGCAGCGCAAGCCCGTTGTTCCAGCCCATCCGCCTCGGTGACCTCGATCTCAGGAATCGCATCGCCATGGCACCGCTCACGCGCAGCCGTGCGCTGAAGGGCGACGTGCCGCGTCCGTCCGCCGTCGAGTACTACAGCCAGCGTGCCTCGGCCGGCCTCATCATCACCGAGGCCACGCAGGTCGACGACAGCGCCAAGGGCTATGCGTTCACGCCGGGGGTGTATACGGATGCGCAGGTTGCCAGCTGGAAGAACGTGACCGATGCCGTGCATGCGAAGGGAGGCTCCATCGTGGTGCAGATCTGGCACGTGGGCCGCATCTCGCATCCGTCGCTGCAACCGCAGGGCGTGAAGCCGGTGGGACCGTCCGCCGTGAAGCCCGAAGGCAATGCATTCACCGAGAGTGGCTTCCAGCCGCATGAGGAGCCGCGTGCGCTGGAAGTGGACGAGATCCGCCAGATCGTCGCCGACTTCGCCCATGCCGCCACGATGGCCCGCAAGGCCGGCTTCGACGGCGTGGAAGTGCATGCCGCCCATGGTTACCTCATCGACCAGTTCCTGCGCGATGGCTCCAACAAGCGCCATGACCAGTACGGTGGCAGCATCGAGAACCGCACGCGCTTCCTCTTCGAGGTGATGGGCGCGGTGTCCGACGCCATCGGTGGCGGTCGCACCGGCGTGCGTCTTTCGCCGGTATCGCCCGTCAACGATTCCAGCGACAGCAACCCCGTGCCGCTCTACCTGCATGCGGTGGAAGGGCTCAACCGCTTCAACCCGGCGTACCTGCATATCGTGGAAGGCGCCACCGGCGGCTCGCGCGACTACGTGCCGGGCTACGATTTCGGGGCCCTGAAGAAGGCCTTCCACGGCAAGTACATGGGCAACAACGGTTACGACTTTGCGCTGGCCGATGCCGCGTTGCGCGAAGGTCGCGCGGACGTGATCGCCATGGGGCGTCCGTTCATCAGCAATCCCGATCTCGTCGAGCGCCTGAAATCCGGTGCCCCGATCGCCCCGAGCGATCCGAACACCTATTACGGTGGCGACGAGCACGGCTATACGGACTATCCGTCACTCGGCTGAGCCTGATCGATGCACGGCGGGTTGCTTCCTGAAGAGGTAACCCGCCGTGTACTCATGTAAACCGTAGCCATCGGGCCACGACAAAAATACTCAGTGATCCTTCGGCGGGAGCCGGTAGGGTACGAACTGTCCGAGCACCACGAAGCCACCGGGTACGCCGGTATAGCGCTCCACAAGACGCACGCTGTCGAGTTCTCATAACTGCGAGCCGAAGGTGCGGGTGACCAGCACATCGCGCGAATCGAGGAATTCACCGCCCGAGCGCAGCTGGTTTACGTACCAGGTGCTGCCCACGCGGTAGGCGATGGTGGTCTTGTCGATCACCTGGCTGTCATAGGCCTGGCTGAGGTCGATGCAGCGCTGGGGCTTGCCCGCGATGCGGCCTTCGGTGAGCTTCGCCAGCTGGGCGGCCGGATCGTCCTTGGCGGCCCAGGCGGGCATCACGACGCTGGCTCCCAGTGCCAGCAGCAGGAAGCGGCTACGCGTGTTCATGGCGACTCCGGCGGTGGTGCGGGTGCTTCGATTCTAGTCCAGTCGTGGCGGTTTTATTGGACGTAACTTCATGCCTTCAGGCGTGGGATAGAAACGTCCAGAAGCCTTGTCGCAAGGATGGACGGACATCGCGCAGGCCACCGCGACACGTTGCCACGGTGGTGCCGCCGGTCACCGGTTCGTATGTCACCATCCCAACCCTGGTCCCTACTCCAGGTGCGGCGTGAACGCAGATGCAAACCGTTTCCCGGAGCTATCGCCTGCGGCGGTGACGCCATCGCGAGGCGCGCGCTACCGCATGATCTGGCGGTGGCACTTCTATGCCGGGCTGTTCTGCCTTCCCTTCATTGTCTGGCTGGCGACGACGGGCATGGTCTACCTGTTCAAGCCACAGATCGAGCCGTGGCTGGAACGCGGCTACGCGCATGTGGCCCATGGCCCGACGCTACCACCCTCGGCGCAGGTGTCTGCGGCGCTGGCCGCCGTACCCGGCAGCGTCCTCAACGCCTACGAACTTCCCGTCACCACGGAGCAGGCCACGCGGGTTCTCGTGGGCAAGGGCCCGCAAGTCATCCGTGTCTTCGTCGATCCTTCAACCGCACGGGTGCTTCACATCGTGAACGACGAGGATCGCTTCATGCGGGTGATCTTCTATCTGCACGGTGAACTGCTGGCCGGTACGCCGGGCTCCATGCTCGTGGAGCTGGCGGCGTCGTGGACCATCGTGATGTTGTTGACGGGTCTTTATCTCTGGTGGCCGCGTGGCACGCGTTTGCGCGGCGTGCTACTTCCCCGGCTGGGACAAGGATCCCGCATCTTCTGGCGCGACCTGCATGCGGTGACCGGCGTATGGATTTCCGCGATGGCGCTCGTGCTGCTTTTGTCAGGTCTTCCGTGGGCGAAGTCATGGGGTGGCTTGCTGAAAGATGCAAGGCAGGCTTATTCCCACATGGTGGTTGCCCAGGACTGGACCACAGGTAGCGCTGACCAGCGAAGGATCAACCGCGAAGCCAATGCACCTGTCACGGATGAACACGCAGGCATGGCCGGGATGTCGATGCCCGGCATGGCCATGGATGACAAGACGGCTTCAATGCCTGTCGTGGCACCGGACTATTCACCGATCGACCGTATCGTTCCCGGCATGGCCAGCCAGCACTGGCCCGCGCCGGTATTGATCAGCCCACCTTCGAAGCGTTCGCCTTTCTGGTCGGCTCACTCCGATGTCCAGGACCGTCCTCGGCGGATCGACGCGCGCATCGATCCGTCCACGGGAAAGATCATCGATGTGACGCGATTCAAGGATCGTCCGTTCCTCGACCGGCTTATCGGCTATGGGGTGGCCCTCCACGAAGGCCAGTTGTTCGCACCACTGAATCAGGTGCTCGGCGTAGCCACGGCACTCGGCCTTTTGCTGATGTCCGTCAGCGCCACGGTGCTGTGGTGGCGTCGCCGACCATCCGGCTTGCTGGGGGCACCACCTGCGCACGGAAGTGCTCGCGTGGCTGGCGCGTTGATAGCGGTCATTGTCCTTCTGGGGATATGCCTGCCGCTCTTTGGCGGAACCTTGCTGGTGGTTCTTATGCTGGAGCGGCTACTTGTCACTCGCTGGAGCAAGGCCCGGATTTTCCTCGGTCTGGCACGAAGCTGAGTCAGACCGATCCTGACTGCCGTTGGCGTTACTCGTGCAGACCATGGCGCCCTTCTCGTAATACCCCTCGCGTGACATATAACCGCCTCAGAACACGCGATGGCTGCGCAGGGCTTCCACCGCATCCTGCCTGCCCAGTTCGTAGGCTTCACGAACCGTCGCGCGGGGCGTGCAATCCCAGGTGGAGACGGGAATGCGCTTGCTCGGCTGCCAGTACGTGCGACCGGCCCAGCGGAACAGCGGCGGCAGCTTCGGGTAGTGCCGGGTCAGCAGCACGAGCGTGCCCGCCCGTTCGGCATCGGCCTGGGGAGGAATGGGTGCGTTGTCCGTATAGCCCCCATCGATGGCATGCGCGCCGCCGACAGGGCGTGCGGACATGATGGGCGGTGCGGATGCAGCCGCGATCAGCAGGTCCTGCGCCGACTGGATGTCGGTGCAGTCGTTGAGCACCATGAAATCCTGGCGCAGGCCCATCAGCGACGGGAGGCGCGGATGGATGCTGTTCCACACGTACTTGTCGATGAGGTAGGCGAACGTGCCTGCCGCCACGGAACCACGCATGCCGAGGAAGCGTGCCGTTCGTGTCAGGCCCACCGTGAGCCGTGACGACGACTGGCGCAAGGTGTCGAGCGTGCCGGCATTGAGGAACGCATCGACCCAGGCCGGATAGACGCGCTGGTGGGCGAAGCGGAACTTGAGCTTCGCGATGCCAGACCAGTCGAAGATCTTCGGTGTCCCTGCATAGAGTCGCAGGCAGGCTTTCAATGCCTCGCCGTCACTTTTCGTCAGAAACGATGCAGCGACGGCGGCTCCCGCACTCGTTCCCACGAGTTGTCCTGGTAGCGACATCCCGGCATCGAGTAGATGGCGCAGTGCCCCGGATTGCCACCAGCAGCGGTTACCGCCACCGGCGAAGACCAGCGTCTTCGTATCCCTGAAATCGTAACGGCGGAGTTCCTGGAATCCGGTGGTCATGAAATGGTGGCTCGTGGCATGAGTGGTCTCGGCGAATGGTCGGTGGGTGACCCCGCCATCCAATGGGGACACGCCGTCGCCATTGAAAGTGGTCTGTCAGATCGTCGGTCCATCCCATCCGTCGAGATACTTTGGCAGCGTATCCGCGATATCCATGACCCGGTGGCGATAGAACAGGTACATCGTTGGTAGGAGTGCAGCGGCAAGCTGCCCTGCCTTGACCGGGCGATCAATACATTCGGGACCATTCGCATACCAACTTGGCATGCTCCGTGGCTTCACATTCATGGGTGTCCTCATACTCGTTCGAGCATATATCTCCGCATGATGTGGCCGTCGAGGCCGGTGTCGTTGGCATAACGAAACCCTAGGCGTTCCGCCACCTGGATTGATCTTCTGTTGCCAGCGCCGATAAGCGCTTGCACTTGTGATCTACACTGGACATCGAAAGCGTGCTGTAGCACGGCCGTCGCGGCTTCCCCGGCTATGCCTTGCCCCCAGAACGGCTTGTATGTATTCCAGCCAAGCTCAAGCACCGGATCCCGGTCGCGGAAGAAAGCTCCGACATTGCCGACCAGCTCACCGGTGTCCCGGTGTTCGATAGCCCACCAACCTGCGCCACCCAGGATCCATAGGCCGGTATGAGATCCGAATATACGCCACGCGGTTTTCCGGTCAGACAGGTACGGAGGCGGCATGCAATCGGGGTCCGCAAGGTGCGCAGCAAAAGCTTCAAAATCGCCAGGCCTGTACTCCCGAAGTATCAGGCGTTCTGTTTTCAGGTATGGAATAGACGCTGTAAAATTCATCTGATCAGCCTGAGAAAGTCACTCGGAAATGAAACAACGCTGGGTGCATGAATTTCTTAAGTTTGTCAGGGACAATCTCAGTGCGGGCTATCCAGGTACACATCGAGGATGCCTGCGACCAGCTTATAAGGCTGCGATGCCTGGAGATTCGTCAGAACGATCACCGTCAGGTGTCGATCGGGGATCGTGGTGATCCAGACGGCCGCGCCACCCCCGGTGTGTATCGTTACATGCCCCTGCTGGCTGTCGTGCATGAGCGCCAGGCCGAAGTCGCCGGTTTTGCCGTCCGTCATCACGTAGGGTTTCGCCATCAGCGCGAGGCTTTCCGGCTTGATGATCCTGCCGCTCCATAGCGCGTTCTCCCAGGTGGCCATCGCCTCGATATTGCCGCTCAGTCCTGCGGCGGGCAGCAACCATTCCGTCGCTATCTTCGATCCGAATGGGTGGATGCCGTCGGTGGAAAGTACGGGTGCACCTTTCGCATCGAGCTGGAGCTTCGAGTGATCGGCCGTCGGCTGCAGGGCGGTATACAGCGAAGCACGACCCGGCACGAGCGTCCACGTATCACCCCACCGTAAGCCGGTGATGCCCAGCGGCTTCAGCAAGCGGTCGTCGATATATTGCTGGTAAGGCATGCCACTGACACGCGCGATGATGTCGCCGAGCAACATGTAGCCGGTTTGGTTGTAAGCCATCGACGTGCCTGGCGCCTTGACCGGCTTGCTGGCAAGCAAGGCCATCAGGTCCGCACGCGTACCCGCCAATGGCAGCACGTTGACGGTATCGTCCTGCACATTGTCGGGAAGGCCGGATGTGTGGGAAAGGCAATGGCGGATCGTGACGGGCATCCATGAGGCGGGGAGTTCCGGAAGATACTTCCTGACCGGATCGTCGAGCGCGAGCTTGCCTTGCTCGACCAGTGTCATGATCGCTACGGCAGTGAATTCCTTGGTCGTGGAAGCGAGCGGATACAGTGTCGCGTTCGTCGCTGGCACGTTCAGTTCGACGCTGGCGAGCCCATAGCTCTTCTCGAGCACCACCTTGCCGTCTTTGATCACGGCGACGGATGCACCAGGCGTATGGCGAGCCGCCATATCCTTGGCCACGACGTCGTCCACCTGGACCGCCATGGAGGTTTCCGCGTGCGCGAGCGGCGCCTGCGACAGGACCAGGGCCATCAACAGACCCGCGATATGCTTTGCCATGGCGGCCCCTGCTCCGGTGAATGAATGGATGCATCCTATGGAGGGCCAGGCCCAGGCGTACGTGCCGGTCGGCCTCCGTACTTGTGACCTACCGCGAGCCGCCATGCACCGGTCAGTGGTTCGCGATGGCCGGCCGGCACCTGCGCGTACTATGCCGGCATTTCCATTGGCCATCGCGTTCCCCCCGATTGCCACCGTTATCCAACCTCCCTACATTGGTGCAATGCATGCACCGGATACGAACGACCTGTTGACCCTGCTGGGTACCGGCCTTGCCCTCGTCGGGGCAGGAGGCGCCGTGTTGTGGATCAACCCCGCCCTGGGCGAGGTGCTGGGGGTGGGGCCGCGGACGGCGGTGGGGCAGCGGTTGCCGCAGCTGATGCGGGAGCCGGGTCTCGTCTCGCACCTGGTGCGGGCGCAGCGGGAGCGGCGGGCGTTTCATCTGCGGGCAGTCACCTTCGGGGTGGCGCGCGGTCGGGAGGTGACGGCCGACCTGATGGTGCAGCCGGTGGACGACGAGCGGGTGCTGGTCGAGGTGCATCCGCTGGTGAGCGAGCAGGGCGGCACGACGACGCCGTTGTCGGCCACCCTGCGCGGCTTCGCGCATGAGGTAAAGAACCCGCTGGCCGGCCTGCGTGGTGCCGCACAGCTGTTACAGCGCCGGGTGCAGGATGACGATTTGCGGCAGCTGGCCGGGATGGTGATCGGCGAAGCCGACCGGCTGGCTGCGCTGGCCGATGGCTTGCTCCGGCATGGCGGTGCGGCGCGGATCGCGCCGGTGAATGTGCACGAGCTGCTGGAGCGACTGGAACACATCATCGGCGCCGAGCCGGGGGCACCTGGCGTGCGTCACGACTACGATCCCAGCCTGCCGGACAGCCTTGGTGACGGCGACCGGCTCTTGCAGGTGCTGCTCAACCTGGCTCGAAATGCACGTGAGGCAGGGGCGGGCCTGCTCGTGCTGCGTACGCGCGTGGAGCACGGCGTGCGCCTTGGCGAACGGTCGGTACGGTCGGCACTGCGCATCGATGTGATCGACGATGGTCCCGGCGTGCCCGATGCGCTGCGTGACAGCCTGTTCCAGCCACTGGTCTCCGGCCGTCCCGACGGGACGGGGCTGGGCCTGGCGCTGTCGCGCGAGATCGCGCAGGAACACGGCGGTGACCTGCGCTATGTGAGCCGCCCGGGCGAGACGACGTTCTCCCTCTACCTTCCGATGGAGCGTGCGCATGACTGACATCTGGATCGCCGACGACGATCGCGGCGTGCGCTTCGTGCTGGCCGAGGCATTGCGCGATGCCGGGCACTCAGTGCGTGAATTCAGCGCGGGCGACGCGGTGCGCACGGCGCTCGACGATGCGCGGCCGGCCTTGCTGGTCACCGATGTGCGCATGCCGGGTGAAGATGGCCTGCGCCTGCTTGAAGACCTTACCCGGCGCAATATCGGCCCGGTGATTGTCATGAGCGCCTTCACCGATGTGGCGACCACCGCTGCCGCGTATCGCGCAGGCGCCGTGGATTACATCGCCAAACCGTTCGACCTTGACCAGGCGGTGGCGGCGGTGGAACGCGCCATCGCGGCGTCGCATGAAGACGTGGTGGTGCCCGAACTGCGCCAGGACCCGCACGCCCTGCTGGGCGAAAGCGCAGCCATGCGCGAGGTATTCCGGCTGATCGGTCGCGTGGCTGCCAGCGATCTCAACGTCCTGGTGACCGGCGAAACGGGTACGGGCAAGGAGCTGGTGGCTCGCGCACTGCATGAGGAAAGCGCGCGCAGCGGCAAACCCTATGTCGCCCTCAATACGGCAGCCATTCCCGCCGAACTGCTGGAGAGTGAATTGTTCGGCCACGAGGCCGGTGCCTTTACCGGCGCCGCGCGTCGGCATATCGGCCGCTTCGAGCAGGCCGACGGCGGCACGCTGTTTCTCGACGAGATCGGCGACATGCCGGTGGGCTTGCAGACACGCCTGCTGCGCGTGCTCTCCGGTGGCGAGTACTATCGCGTGGGTGGCCGCGAATCCCTGCGCGGCAACGTGCGCATCGTGGCGGCCACGCACCAGGACCTGGATGCACGCGTGGCGGCTGGCTTGTTTCGCGCCGACCTGAAGCATCGGCTGGATGTCGTGCGCATCGCGCTGCCTTCGCTGCGCGAGCGAGGCAGCGATGTGTCGTTGCTGGCAAAGCATTTCCTCGCCCGCGCGGCCACGGAACTCAACCTGCCGCCGAAGCGCTTCTCGCGCGCCGCGATGAAGCTGATCGAGCAACGTGATTACCCGGGCAACGTCCGCGAACTGGAAAACCTCTGTCGCCGTCTTGCCGTGGTTGCTCCCGGCAGTGAAATCCTTGCATCGGATCTCGGCGCGCTTCCCGGTCGCGAGACGAAGTCGGGTGAATGGACGGACGCGTTGCGCCTGTGGGCGCAGGATGCCCTGGCACAGGGAGAGGCGGATATCCATGCGCGCGCCCGCGAGGCGCTGGACCGCACCCTGCTCCAGGTCGCGCTGGTGGCCAACGACGGCCACCGGCAGCAGGCCGCGGCGGCGCTTGGCGTCGGCCGCAACACCCTGACCCGAAAACTCGGCGCCTCGCGCAAGCGCCGGCCCAACAATGGATGAAACGATGACCCTGGAGATTCGCCGGGCGACGGTCGCGGATGCCGACACGATCGCCCACTGGAACAGCGCCATGGCCTGGGAGACCGAGCAGAAGCGACTCGATCCCGACATCATCGGTCGTGGCGTGCGCGCCGTCTTCGATGAGCCGCGTCGCGGCTTCTATCTCGTGGCGATGCTCGATGGCATGCCGGCCGGGTGCCTGATGATCACTTACGAATGGAGCGACTGGCGCTGCGGTGATTTCTGGTGGATCCAGAGCGTCTACGTGCCGCCGGAGGCCCGTCGTGCCGGGGTATTCCGCGCGCTGTATGCGCACGTGAAAGGCCTGGCCGACGAAGCGGGTGCCGTGGGCATCCGTCTCTACGTGGAGACGGAGAACGAGCGCGCCCAGGCCACATACTCCGGCCTGGGCATGGAGCGCTGCCACTACTACATGTACGAGGCGATGCTGGCGCGCTGAGTCAGCGCGCGCCGGGCAGGCCCGTGTCCACTTCCGCGATGCGGGCTTCGAATTCGCGAGCGCTGACACCGCGACCATAAAGGAAGCCCTGCATCTGCGTGCAGCCCGATGCGCGCAGGAAGTCAGCCTGCTCCTGGCTTTCCACGCCTTCGGCAAGCACATGCTTGTGCATGCCTTTGCCCATGGTGATGATTGCGCGCACGATGGCGGCGCTGTCGCTGTCCCAGGCGGCGTCGCGGATGAAGGCGCGATCGATCTTCAGCGTATCCACGGGGAAGTGCTTCAGGTACGACAGGCTGCAATAGCCCGTACCGAAATCGTCGAGGCTCAGCGTAACGCCCAGTTGCTTGATCTGGCGCAGCAGGTGGGCGATGTGGTCGCCGCCTTCCATCACCGTGCGTTCGGTCAGTTCCAGTTCGAGCAGGGTGGGATGCAGGCGGGTGTCTTCCAGCACGCTGTGCAGGGATTCGAAGAAGCGCGTGTGCTGGAATTGCAGCGCGGAGACATTCACCGAAACCGACAGCGGACGATAGGTGCGCGCCCAGACCTCGGCCTGGCGGCAGGCTTCGCGCAAGGCCCAGTCGCCGATGGGCACGATGAGGCCGCAGTCTTCAGCCACGGGAATGAACTGCTCGGGCGTATAGACATCCTCGCCATCCACCTGCCAGCGAAGCAATGCCTCGGCGCCGACGATGGTGCCCAGCTCGACATCCACCTTCGGCTGGTAGTGCAGGGTCAGCTCGTTGCGGGCCAGCGCGCGGCGCAGTTCCATCTCGATGCGCACGCGGGCGCTGTTGCGCTCGTTCATGCTGGCGTTGAAGAAGCGGTAGCCGTTGCGCCCCTGCATCTTCGCCTCGTACATGGCGGTGTCGGCATTGCGCAGCAGGGATTCCGCGTCGCGCGCATCGTCGGGAAACAGGCTGATGCCGATGCTGAAACTGATCGCCAGGGCGGCGGCACCCGCGCCCATGCCGATCGCCTCGCCGCAGGCCTGCAGCACGTTCTCGGCCACGATGGAGGCGTCGGAAGCGGATTCCACGTGCGGCAGCAGCACCACGAATTCATCGCCGCCCAGGCGGCTCACGGTGTCGTCGGGACGCACGGCCGAGCGGATGCGCCGGGCCACTTCCTGTAGCAGGGAGTCGCCCGCCGCATGGCCCATGGTGTCGTTGATCTGCTTGAAGTGATCGATGTCCACGAACAGCACGGCGGCGCGCTGGCCGCGCCGGGCGGCCACGGTCACGGCGAAGTCCATCCGCGATTGCAGCAGGGTGCGGTTGGGCAGGCCGGTGAGCGTGTCGTGGTGCGCGAGGTGGGCCATCTTCAGGGCCAGCGCGCGTGTCTCGCTTACGTCGTGGAACACCACCACGCCGCCGACCACGTTGCCGGCGTAATCGTGGATAGGTGCGGCCGAATCCTCGATGGGGCTGTCGAAGCCGTTGCGATGCAGGAGGATGGCGTCGGTGGTGAGGCCCACGATGGTGTTGCGGGTGACTGCTGCATGCAGCGGATTGGGGATGGGCTGGCGGGTCAGCGGATCGCGCAGGCGAAAGATGTCGTCCATGGGACGGCCCACGGCTTCGTGACTGCTCCAGCCGGTCATCGCTTCGGCGATGGGGTTGAGCGAGGTCACCACCAGGTGGGTGTCGGTGGTGATCACGGCATCGCCGATGGACTTCAGCGTGACCTCGGCCAGCTCGCGCTCGCGGAACAACGCATCTTCGAAGGCCTTGCGCTCGCTGATGTCCTGGATCTGCGAGATGAAGTACAGCGGTTCACCGCGTTCGTCGCGTACCAGCGAAACGCTGATGAGCGCGTGCACGATGTGGCCTTCGGCGTGGATATAGCGCTTTTCCATGTGGAACGACTGCCGGTCGCCGTTGAGCACGCGCTCGGTGAGGGCGAGGTCGGCCGCCAGGTCGTCCGGATGGGTGATGTCCTGGAACACCGAGGTGAGCAGTTCGTCTTCCGTATAGCCGAGGATGTCGCAGATGGCTTCGTTCACCTGCAGCCAGCGCCCGTCCGGCCGTACCAGGGCCATGCCGATGGCGGCATGGCGGAAGGCCAGCGCGAAGCGGCGTTCGCTCTCGCGCAGGCGGGCTTCCAGTTCGCGGCGTACCGAGACGTCGGCCAGCATGATGAAGACACCACGCACGCCTCCTGATTCGTCGATGTCCGGTGAGAAGGTGGCCTGCGCGAAGTGACGGCCATCGTCGTCGCGGATCTCGCGGTCGGCCACCGTCTGGTCACCGCTGAGGGCGGCCTCGAAGCCGGGGATGATGCGCTTGTAGAGCGAGACGGGAATCACTTCTTCCATGTGTCGGCCGACCACGCTGCCCTCGATGCCCATCCATGTCAGGTAAGAGGGGCTGGCATAGCGATAGCGGGTGTCCGCGTCCACGTACGCGATCATCGCCGGCGCGCGATCCAGCAGATAGGCCGGCCAGTCGGCCGGAGATGCGGTCGGTGGTGGAACCGTGGGTTGCATGGAGGCGCCGGCTGCGGAATGCCGTCACTCTACCCGCCCTTCGCGGCCGGCGTATATCGTTCGTGAAGACCTTAGTGAAGGGCCGGAGCAGGCGCGTCGAGCGCACCATTCGCATCCAGCAGGATCTTGCCGAGTGCGTGCACATTCGGCGTGGCGGCGTAGCGGTCGGCGAGGTTTTCCAGCAGGAGGCCCAGCACGTTCGGCGCCAGCGGATAACCGTGGCCGAGAATGCGGGCCTTGCCGGCCGACGGCTGCGCCACGGTGATGGCGGCCATGCCCAGGCCGGCGGCTTCATGGGCGTAGAGCTCGGGCGGCGGCAGGGCCGGATCGGCGTCGGCCACATGCTCGATGAAATACGGCTCGCTGCGGGCGGCGTCGCCGTCCATGCGCAGGGGCACGTGGTGGGCGTCGAGCAGGGCAGCGTACTGGCGAAGTTCGAACAGCGTGCCGGCGAATTCGTGGGCGGCGCTGTCGCGGTGCTCGCCGTCCCGGGTGAACCAGCCGGCGATGCCGGGAATGCTCACCTGCCCGTCGGCATAGCGCAGCGGCAGGCCGCGCGAGCCCAGCGCCGTCTCCTGCTGGTAGGGCGTGAGCAGGGCGGTTTCGAGCATGGTCCACAGGGGCGCCAGGTTCACGTGTTCGTACTGCACGCAGGTGAGGGCCAGCAGGTCGTTGCGGCTGAGGTAGCGCGCGTGTTCCAGGCGGACGCCAAGCGTGCGCATGAGGAAATCCGCCGTGCGCGCGCCGGCTTCGCCACGGCCCACCAGCTCTACTTCCATCGCGGCGGTGATGTCGTCCGCCTGGTCGGCCGGCACCAGCAGCATCCACGGGATGAGTCGCATCGGGCCACCGGCGTAGCGCGTATCGGGCACCAGCGGCTGGGCCGGCATGTGGCCCTCGTGCGTGCCGAAAGCCACCACGCCACCGGCCGTGGTCACGCGCGGGATGCGCCGGGCCAGTTCCTCAAGGGTGGCGAACACCGGGTAACCGGGGCGAAGAATCTCCACGCCGTCGAACAGGGCACCGGCCAGCGCGAAGCGGGCGGCTTCCACGCCGGGCACCAGGGCGCGCAGGTCTTCTGCCACCAGGGCGGCCAGTTCCTGGGCTTCGTCGCGGGTGAGTTCGAGCCGGTCGGGGCTGTCGCCCCCGGCCAGTTCCAGCGCCAGCACGGCGGGGCAGGCGATCAGGGGCGACTCGGACACGGCGGGTTTTCCACAACGGCAAAGGAACGCCATTCTACCATCCGGGCTCTTCGGGCTTTCGCCGGGGAGGGATGCGGGTTAGCCTTGCCGATACGCGTTCGTCGGCGATCGTCGGCGTCCACGGCATCTTCGCCTTCGAACGGGTTCGCCCGCTCGGGCACTCCCCTTCGGTTCCGGATAGTTCCTCACAACAGCATGGATAAGACGCAAAAGCGCGTGGGTGTGGTCGGCGGCGTCCGCATTCCCTTCTGCCGCAACAACACCGCGTATGCCGACGTCGGCAACTTCGGCATGTCGGTCAAGGTTCTCGGCGCGCTGGTCGAGAAGTACGGCCTGCATGGCGTGGAGCTGGGCGAAGTGGCGATGGGGGCGGTGATCCGCCACTCGTCGGACTGGAACCTGGCCCGCGAAGCGCTGCTGTCCTCGGGCCTGGCGCCCACCACGCCGGGCATCACCACGGCGCGCGCCTGCGGCACCTCGCTGGACAACGCCATCCTCATCGCCAACAAGATCGCCACCGGCCAGATCGACGCGGGTATCGCGGGCGGCTCGGACACCACCAGCGACGTGCCCATCGTCTACGGGCAGAAGTTCCGCAAGCGCCTGCTGGCGCTCAATCGTGCGAAGACTCTCA
Organism: Luteibacter anthropi; assembly: GCF_023699965.1. Classification (NCBI taxonomy): domain Bacteria; kingdom Pseudomonadati; phylum Pseudomonadota; class Gammaproteobacteria; order Lysobacterales; family Rhodanobacteraceae; genus Luteibacter; species Luteibacter anthropi. The sequence continues at coordinate 1,296,738 of NZ_CP077072.1, read as the reverse complement.
AGGAAAAGCTCCAGGTTGCCACCCGTGGCTTCTCGTTGAAGGAGCTCAAGCCCTCGTTCCCGGGTGTGGCAGAACCGCGCACCGGCAAGTCCATGGGCGATCACTGCGAGCTGATGGCCAGGGAGTGGAAGATCGGCCGCACCGAGCAGGACGAACTGGCCCTTGCCAGTCACCTGAAGCTCGGCGCCGCCTACGATGCCGGTTTCTTCGACGACCTCGTGGTGCCGTTCCGTGGCCTGAAGCGCGACGGCTTCCTGCGGCCGGATTCCACCCTGGAGAAGCTGGGCTCGCTGAAGCCGGCCTTCGACAAGACCTCGGGCCAGGGCACGCTCACCGCCGGCAATTCCACGGGTCTCTCCGATGGCGCGGCAGCGGTGCTGCTGGCCAGCGACGAATGGGCGGCCTCGCGTGGCCTGTCCATCCAGGCCTACCTCACCCATGCCCAGGTCTCGGCGGTGGACTTCGTCCATGGCGAGGGCCTGCTCATGGCACCTACCGTGGCCGTGCCCCGCATGCTGAAGCAGGCCGGGCTCACCCTGGGGGATTTCGACTTCTACGAAATCCACGAGGCCTTCGCCGCCCAGGTGCTCTGCACGTTGCGTGCATGGGAGAACGACGACTATTGCCGCAACCGGCTGGGCCTCGACGGCCCGCTGGGATCGATCGATCCGTCGAAGCTCAACGTCAACGGCTCCAGTCTCGCGGCGGGTCACCCCTTCGCGGCGACGGGTGCGCGCATCGTCGCCACGCTGGCGAAGATGCTCGAGCAGAAGGGCTCGGGCCGCGGCCTGATCTCCATCTGCACCGCAGGCGGCATGGGCGTCACGGCGATCCTCGAACGCCCCTGACAATAAGGAAGAACGGCCGGCATCGAAGGGGTGCCGGCCGGGCAACATCTGCATGCTCGCATTACGTACCAGCACTTCTTTGAGCGCCCTGGGCCTTGTCCTCGGTATTGCCGGCACGAGCTGGCTTACCGCGCTTACCTATGAACGCGCACCTGCCTCCCGGCCGCTGGCCGAGGTGGTTATGCCGAAGCCTGCATCGCGTTCCGGCACGGCGCCGGCCCCGGCGGGCATCTTGCGCGACGAGCCGCCGCCGCGCGTGGTGAACCGGTCACGACCTGAGTCGTCGCCCATGGTGGCCGAGGCAGCGAAGCCGGAGCCGTTGCGTGCCGTGTACATGCCGTCGCCGCGTTATCCGATCTCCGCCTTGCGCGCCCGTCGAGAGGGCCAGGTGGTGCTCAACGTGACGGTGACGCCCGAAGGCGACGTGATGGGTGTGGCCGTGGGGCGTTCCAGCGGTGACTTCGACCTGGATCGTGCGGCGGAAGATGCCATCCGCCGCTGGCGCTTTGCGGCGGCTGATCGTCCGGCGCATTTCACTGCCGAGCTTCCGGTGCGGTTCGAGCTGACGCGGCCGTTTTGAGGGGGCGCCAGCGAGGCGTTCCTGTTATTCGGTCCGGTCGCGCGCAGGCGCGCTCCTACAGGGGCGGGTTCGGGATGCCGGATGTATCGCCTGACCCGGTCGCGCGCAGGCGCGCTCCTACAACAGCCGGTCCGGTTCGGTAGCCCTGCCGCATTTGTAGGAGCGCGCCTTGCGCGCGACCGGAAGAACGCAAACCTACAGAATCCCCGCCGCCGATGAACCGAAGGCTGTGATCATCCGCGTGTAGATAAGCTTCAGCGACACATCCACCTCCGGGAAGTCGCCCACGGCCTGATAGCACTCGAAGAACCGCGGGTCGTTCCAGCGCATCGGAATGCACCCCGGCTTCAGCTCATAGCTGGTGGCATAGCGAAACGGCCACAGGTCGAAAAATGGCAGCCTCTCCGACACATCGCCGATGAACTCGTTCACCGACGACAGCACGGGAATCGACTTCTGCCTCGGTCCGATCACCCACGCGTTGCCCGGCAGAGTGTCCTGCAGGATCGAACCACGCAGGCGGTCGGCAAAGCGCTTGTCGTAGACGATGACACCCGCCTCGGTGTTGTAGTGGTCCGAGCGCGGATCGAAATTGTGCGTGCCCACCATGGCGAAGGTGTCGTCCACCACGATGGATTTCGCATGCAATCCGAAGCGGATGCCGCTGGTGAGCAGCGGCGCAGGGCGATGGCGTGGGCCGCGGCGGGAGCGCATGGCCGCCGACAGGTAGCCTGACGACTCCGACGGCGGTCCCGCGGCGCGCTCGGCTTCGGCCCGCGCCTGCCTGCGTCCGCGGCTGCCGGTCAGCGTCGCTGTATCGTCCTCGTCGGTGGTGTCGACCGGCGGCGTGTAGAGCGCGTGGTAGCGGCCCTCCAGCGCATCGCGATCGACATCGGTTGGATGCGGCTTCATCTCGTAGATCTCGAAGCCGTAGTCGGTGAGATAGCGCTTGCGGTGCTTGTACGAGAGCGCATACACCGCGAACGCGTCGGTGGATGCCAGCGAATTGGTCGACACGATGATGCGGGGCGGGTCGGGCTGCTTGCGCAGGCGCTCGAAGATCTTCTTGGCCGGCCGGCTCATCACCAGGTAAGGGGTCTGCAGCACGATCTCGCTTTTCGCGTTGCGCACCATGCCCATGATGTGACGGGTGAGGGTGCGCGCCTCGCGACGCTTGGGTTCGTCGGTCTTGCCAGGCAGGTCGGAGAAGTACTCCACGCGATTCAGGCGCAGCGAGGTCGCCTGGATGTGGCTGCCGAGCCAGCCGGCGTCTTCTGCATTGGCGAGCAGCTGGGCCACGCGCTCGGGATGCTCGTAGGCCGGCTCCTTCCAGCGCTTGGTATCGTCGGTGTCGTTGACCAGCTCACGGTTGACGTCGCGAAGATGGGTGAGCGGTACGGCGCGCTTGTGCACCCAGAACTGCTCGAAGCTCTTGCCCATCGTGCGCGCCACGGGGCCGCCGACCATGACATCGCGGTCGACGTAGTCGAAGGCATCGTCCCAGTCGAAATAGCGGTCCTCGTAATTCCTTCCGCCCGTGATGCCGATGAGGTCGTCCACCACCAGCAGCTTGTTGTGCATGCGCTGGTTGAACTTGAAGAAGCAGCAGACGATGCCGGCCGCGAATTCCAGCGGTGGCGTGCGGGCACTGTGGAAGGTCGGGTTGTAGAGGCGGATCTCCAGGTGATCGCTGGCCCGTGCGAGGCCGGCAAGCAGGCCCGGGTCGCGGAAGGAGAACAGCTGGTCGGCCAGGATGCGCACACGCACGCCGCGCCGGGCGGCATGGATGAGTTCGTCGAGCACGAGCTTGCCGGAGTCGTCCTGCTCCCAGATGTAGGTTTGCACGTCGATGCTGCGGGTGGCGGCACGGATCAGGTTGATGCGGGCCGCGAGAGCTGATTCGCCATCTTCCAGCAAGGTGGCCACATGCACCGGCGCCTTGGCCGTGGACGCGGCATCGGCTTCGCTGGCCGCTTCCATCAGCGGCGAGGGGATGGCGCAGTGGTCCGCGCTGTCGCAGGTGCTCTGCCGGTCCACCGTCAGGCTGACCACGGCGTCGGCGCGCTGGATGCGCGCACGCGACACCGTGCAGCCGCCGGTGGCGAGCGAGGCGGCGAGGATGACGAACATAAGGACATGACGCATGGCGCGGATTCTAGGCGACGCGGAGCAACGCCACGTGAGTTCGTCCATGGATGGCCGCCGGCTCAGGGAGCGGACAGCACGATGGCCATGCCGAGGGTGACCCGGTCGGACAGGGCGCCGCGATGGCCGCGCATGTCGAAGTCGGTGCGGTCGATGCTGCCTTCCAGCTGGAGGACGCAGCCGGCCATGGCATCGGCCGGGCAATGGTTGGGTTCCAGGTGGAAGGTCACCGGACGGGTGATGCCGCGCAGGGTGAGGCTACCCTCGATGTCGCTGCCTCCGCTGAGCGTATGCAGGGACACCGGCAGTGACACGAAGTGGATCTGCGGATGGTGCTCGGCATCGAAGAACTCCGGCGCCAGCACCCAGCGACGCAGGCGCGCAGATTCCATGCGGATGCTTTCGGTGTCGATGTCGGCCTTGACCACGGCCGTGCGGGCCTGGCGGTCGATGGAGACTTCACCGCGAATGCCGTCGAAGCTGCCGGAGACCGTGCTGACCCAGAGCAGGCGAACGCTGAACTCGGCGCGCGAGCGGAGCGGATCGATGTGCAGGTCGGCGGCGGCAAGAGGCGTCGTCGTCAGGAGCAGGGCGATCGCCGGCAGCAGGAAACGCATTCGGTGGCTCAGTTGGGTGGCGACCAGAAGGTTTCGAGTTTCGCCGTGCCGGGTTGCAGGGGGCCATCGAAGACCAGACGGGCCATGCCGGCGGGCGGCATGCCGCGATAGTCCTCGGAACGACCTTCGGTGAGGAAGGCTACCAGTTGCTCTATGCCGGGATTGTGACCAACCAGGACCACGCGCTCGGCGTCGGCTTGTTGATCCAGCAGGTCGTAGAGGTCGCCGACAGTGGCGTCGTAGATGCTGTCTTCGTAGGAAGGTTCGATCTGGCCCAGGGCCAGCGCCGCGGTTTCACGGGTGCGCTCGGATGGCGAGCAGAGGACGCGGTCGTAGGTGATCTTGTGCTCGGCGAGCCATTGTCCGGCTGCGCGGGCTTCGTTCTTTCCGTGTTCGGTGAGTTTTCGCTCGCGGTCGTCCTTGCCTTCCTTGCCGTGCGGCGTCGCTTCGGCATGGCGTAACAGGATGAGTTCTCGCATGGATGTCTCCCTCCGCTAGAGCCACATGACGTGGCGTGGTGGTCGGTGCGTCAGCTGTTGCGCTTGATCCAGCGCAACACCCTGGCCCAGTCCTCCTGGTGCCCGCGCACGTTTTCCGAGTGGTAATCGAAGATGCCCTTACCGAGGGCGGTGAGCAAAACGTACGCCTGCGAGTCGCGAAGTTCCCCGACCACGGGAAACGGCGCACGTCCGGCCAGCTCCGCGAGCGCGGCCTGGCTGGCATTGGTCCATGGCTTCAGGCGGTTGGCGACCAGCCCTACGGGCAGCTTGCCGCGCTTGACCCGGCCGATGCCCTGCAAGGTGCCGAGGAAGTCGAGCGTGGCATCCAGGTCGAACTGCGAAGGCAGCACCGGCACGAGGATGACGTCGGCTTTTTCCAGATACGGTTCGAGGTCTTTCTCGTCGACACCCGCGGGGGTGTCGACGATCACCCGCTGGATATCGTCGGACAGCCGGTCGAAGGCCTTGCGGCTGCCTTCGATGGCGGTCACCGCAGGGGCATTCTCCGGGCGTCTGCCCACCCAGCGCAGGCTGGAGTGCTGGCGGTCGGCGTCGATGATGGCCGTGTGCTTGCCGGCCTGCGCCCAGTGCGTGGCCAGCTGGGTGACCAGCGTCGTCTTCCCGCAACCACCCTTGCTGCTTGCCACGAGCGTCGTAAGCATCCGCGCGCACCTGCGATGGGGAGGGCTCTAGCCTACACAGGCTGGCGCCCGGGTCAAAAGATCTTGGTCCGCACTTTCGGTAACAGTACGAGGATGAGGGTGGCGATGGGGCCAAGGATCAGCGAGAGGGCCCACCAGGCGAGGCCGCCGCGGTTCTTGCCCTGGGCGAGGCCGGCATTGATGAGCGCCAGCGTGCCCCAGCCGACGAAGAAACCAGCACGTTCGCTGGCAAGGATGGCAAATTGATCCATTGTAGGTTCCTGTTCTGTCGCAGGATTGATGCAGCGGTCGTGCCGGCCCCCTGCCGGTGGTCCCCCCGCGCAAGCTTCCGATGGTAGCAATGTCTTTCGTTTGTGAAAGCGTACCCGGCAGCTTCCGTTCATGGTGGGGCGGTATCCTTCCCTTTTTATGTCATGGAGATGGCCCATGCGGGGACGTCGCGCCGTAGCTTTTGCCCTTTCGGGTCTGCTTTCGCTGTCTGCTTTCGCCGCCACGCCTTACCAGGCCGCCAAGGCGCCGGCCAAGGGGCCTGTTGCCGCGCAGAAGAACCGCACCAAGGCCCTGTTGCAGTTCCAGAAGGACCTGGCCAGCGTCGTCGCGCTGAGCACCGAGGCCGAGCCCCTGCTGGGTGCCGCCCTGCTGGCGCGTCCGCTGGTCAATCCGCCCGAGGTGCTCACCTACCACGCCCTGCTGGAGCGCGCCGCGCGCAATGCCGACGCTGGTCCGCGCGTGGCCTGGGGCCAGCTGGCCGATTGCGATGCCAAGGCCGGCAGCTGCCCCAATGCCGACGCGGTGGCCAGCCTGGTGAACCAGGCCCCCGACAACGCGGCAGTGTGGCTGCTCAAGCTCGGCATGGACATGCCGCAGGGCAACGACAAGCAGGCCCGCGAGGATCTGGCCAAGGCCGCCAGCGCGAAGTCCTATGACGACTACCTCGGCGCCAGCATGAAGGCGCTGGCCATGTCGGTCAGCCAGCTTCCCCCGCCGCCGGATACGTTCGATCCGTTGCAGGGCGCCGGTGCGGCCGGTGTGCAGCTGGAAATCGTCTTCGGTCTGGCCGCGACCCAGCCGTTGCCGATGTTCCCGGCCGCCGCGCAGTACTGCGAAGGCCACAAGGATGACCAAAGCGTGGTGACCGACTGCCTGAAGCTCGCCAAGGTACTCGAATGGGGCAGCAGCCCGCTGGGCCGCTCGCTCGGCCTGCACCTGCGCGAGACCCTGGCGCCGGAAGCCGCCGACCAGCTCTCGGCAAAGAATGCCCGGCTCAACCTCGTCTGGCAGATGCAGCAGTTCGCCCGCCTGCACATGGAAGGCCTCGGCGACCGCTCGAAGGCCCAGAAGCTGCTCTCCCTGGCTCGCAGTGGCGGCACCGAAATGAGCGTGGTGCTGGCCGCGCTCAACGCCTACGGCATCAAGGCCGAAGCGCCCCCCGGCTGGGAGCCGGGCAAGCTCGAAAGCGCCAAGTGACCAACCCGCACCCGCTGACCCTGTAGGAGCGCGCCTCGCGCGCAACCCCTCAGAACGGCTATGGCGAACGAGGCCTTGCAATGGTCGTGCGAGCGGTTAACCGCCGGCCCGATCATCGCAAGGCCTCATCGTTTTACAGGAAAGGGTGAGGGGTCGCGCGCGAGGCGCGCTCCTACACAAGCGGGTGAATCCGCGAGGTCTGGCGGGATGAAAAAAGGCGCCCATCGGGCGCCTTTTTTCGCATGCAGCAGTGATCCGAATGCTTACTCGCCCAGCGCCTCGCGCATGAATTCCGGCTGGGCCAGGGCGCCCTTGTGGATGTCGGCGTTGTAGTACTTCGTGGCGAAGTTCTTGCTGAGGGCGCCGCGCTCGCGGAAGCCCGAGAGATCGCCGTCCTTGCGGGCCATGGTGCAGCTCCACCAGCCGGTGGGGTAGCACGGCTGCGGGAAGGGCAGGGTGCGCACGGCCTTGAAGCCCGTGGTGCGCATGGCCGAGCGCATGGCCTTGATCAGCTCGATGTGGGCCATCGGCGATTCCGACTGCTGCACCAGGATGCCGCCGTGGCGCAGGGCCTTGTAGCAGCTGGCGTAGAAGGCGGCGTTGAACAGGCCTTCGGCCGGGCCGACCGGGTCGGTGGAGTCGACGATGATGAGGTCGATGGATTCCGGCTCGGCCTCGGCCATGTACTTGATGCCGTCGATGAACAGCAGCTCGGCGCGCGGGTCGTTGTTGGCGTCGCACAGTTCCGGGAAGTACTGCTCGGCGAGGCGGGTGACGCGCTCGTCGATCTCGACCTGGGTGGCCTTCTCTACTTCCTCGTGCTTGAGCACCTCGCGCAGCGTGCCGCAGTCGCCGCCGCCGATGATGACGACGCGCTTGGCGCGGGCGTGGGTGAACAGCGCCGGGTGGGTCATCATCTCGTGGTAGAGGAAGTTGTCGCGGCTGGTGAGCATCACGCAGCCGTCGATCACCATGAGGTTGCCCCAGTCGGTGGTCTGGTAGATCTCGATGGTCTGGAACGGCGTCTTCTCGGCGTGCAACAGGCGCTCGACGCGGTAACCGATGGATGAACCCGAGGCCTGGTGGGCTTCGGTAAACCAGCTGAGCTGCTGCTGCGACATGACGCTTGTTCCTGGAAACGGTAAGGGGTCTGAACAGGGGATTGTACCGGCTCCTGATGAAAAAGCGGCCAAGGCCGTCCCCGCGGATCCTGGCCGGATGGATACACGGATGTCATGGGTGCCCGCTACAATACGAGGTCTGCCCGCCTCCAAGGGGTGGTGGGCCCAGCCTGGTCGGCCCCGCGGCGTGCGAGGCTCCCGGCCGCCAGGCCCGTTTGAGTCAAGGTTCGCCGCTGCGACTGTTCCGCGCCCCCGGAAAGGGCTCGACACACTCACCTGGAGAAACGTTTGCCATGGCGAACTGGACCATCGATCGCGCGAAGCTGACCTACGCGATCCCGCACTGGAGCAACGGCTACGTCGACGTAGCGGGCAACGGCCACCTCAACATCCGCCCCCGCGGCGATGAAGGCCCCACCCTCGACCTGCCGGCCATCGTGGAGCAGGCCACGCGCGAAGGGCTGCGCCTGCCCCTGCTCGTGCGCTTCCCCGACATCCTGGCCGACCGCCTTTCCCGCCTGCAGGAGGCCTTCGCCAAGGCCATCGACGATGCGGACTATGCCGGCTCGTACACGGCTATCTACCCCATCAAGGTGAACCAGCAGCGCGGCGTGGTCGGCGAGCTGGTCGCCGCCGGCGAGCACGGTTTCGGCCTCGAAGCCGGCTCCAAGCCCGAGCTGATGGCCGTGCTGGCGCATGCCCGTCCGGGCAGCATGGTGGTCTGCAACGGTTACAAGGATCGCGAGTACGTGCGCCTGGCGCTGATCGGCCGCAAGCTCGGCCTGCGCGTGCACATCGTGATCGAGAAGCTCTCGGAGCTGGACCACGTGCTCGCCGAGGCCAAGGTGCTCGACGTCGAGCCGCTGCTGGGCGTACGTGTGCGCCTGGCCTCCATCGGCGCGGGCAAGTGGCAGAACACCGGTGGCGACAAGGGCAAGTTCGGCCTCAGCCCGGGCCAGGTGCTGGAGCTGATCGACCGCCTGGATGCCGCCGGCCTGAAGCACACCCTGCGCCTGCAGCACTTCCACATGGGCTCGCAGATCTCGAACGTCCGCGATATCGCCGCCGGCATGCGCGAAGCGGTGCGTTACTTCGTCGAACTGCATCGCCTGGGCGTGCCCATCGACATCGTGGACGTGGGTGGCGGCCTGGGCGTGGATTACGAAGGCACCCGCTCGCGCAGCTTCAACTCCATCAACTACAGCATGGGCCAGTACGCCGCCAGCGTGGTACAGCCGCTGGCCGAGGCCGTAGCCGAGTACGGCATGCCGGCGCCCACGATCTTCACCGAGTCCGGCCGCGCGATGACCGCGCACCACGCCGTGATGGTGGTAAACGTCAGCGAAGTGGAAGAAGTGCCCGAGGGTACGATTCCGGCCGAGCGCGACGGCGAGCCGACGGTGCTGCGCCACCTGCGCGAGACTCACGCCGAGCTGGACCAGCGTCCGCCGCTTGAGCTGTTCCACGAGGCCCAGCACCATTTCGCCGAAGGCCAGGCCCTGTATGCACTGGGTCAGCTCGACCTGCGCGATCGTGCCCGTCTCGACGAGCTGTTCTATGCCATCGCCAATGCGGTGCGTACGCGCCTGCTGCCGGCCGAGCGCGCCCATCGCCAGGCGCTGGACGACCTCGACGAGAAGCTGGTCGACAAGTACTTCGTGAACTTCTCGGTGTTTGAGTCGGTGCCGGACATCTGGGCCATCGACCAGATCTTCCCGATCGTGCCGATCTCGCGCCTGGACGAAGAGCCGACCCGTCGTGGCGTCATCGCCGACCTCACCTGCGACTCCGATGGCCGCATCGACCACTACGTGGATGCCGAGGGCGTGGACGTCAGCCTGCCGCTGCACGCGCTGAAGGACGACGAGTCGTATCGCCTGGGCATCTTCATGGTGGGCGCCTACCAGGAGACCCTGGGCGATATCCACAACCTGTTCGGCGACACCGATGCCGTGAATGTCCGCGCCACGGCCGGCGGCTACGAGTTCGCGCACATCCGTCGTGGTGACACCACCGACCTGATGCTCGACTATGTGGGCTATGACCTGAAGGCGCTGCGCCAGTCCTACGCGGACCGCATCGCGGCAGCGGGCATCGGCGACGACGAGGCGACGACGCTCACCGAGGCGCTGGAGAAAGGCCTTACAGGCTACACCTACCTCGCGGAGACCGCGGGGCGTTGAACCGGACGCGGCGCTTCATGCGCCGCGTTTTTTTTGCACGTACGACGACGGATAACGCAATGACGATCAAGGCAGCATTCATCGGACTGGGTGCCATGGGCGCCCCCATGGCCCGGCACCTCCACGACAAGGGATTGCTTGCCGCCGTTGGCAACCGCACGCAGGCGCGCGCGGACGAACTGGCGAAGGAACTGGGCGTGCAGGCACCGGATACGGCGGGCATCGCCGCATCGTGTGATGTGATCGCGCTGTGCGTCAGCGCGGATGCCGATGTGATCGGCGTGGTGGAGGCGCTGGCGCCATCGCTGTCCAGGGGCGACATCGTGATCGATCATTCCACGGTGGCGCCCGCCACGGCGCAGCGTGCCGCGCGCATCCTTGCCGAGGTCGGTGCGCATTTCCTCGATGCGCCGGTGTCCGGCGGTGTGGAAGGCGCGAAGAACGGCAAGCTGTCGGTGATGGTCGGCGGCGAGGCGGACGTGCTCGAACGCGCGCGGCCGGTGCTTGAGGCTTATGGTGCGCGTATTACCCACATGGGGCCGGTGGGTGGCGGCCAGGCGACGAAGGCCGTGAACCAGGTGCTGGTGGCCGGTATCGCCCAGGCGGTGACAGAAGGCCTGGCCCTGGGCGAGGCGCTGGGGCTGGAGGCGGATCGCCTGATTCCCACGCTGGGTGCGGGCGCGGCGGGCAACTGGTTTCTCGAAAAGCGTGGCGCCACGATGCTGCGCAACGAGTTCTCGGTGGGCTTCAAGCTGAGCCTGCTGCACAAGGATCTCGGCATCGTGCGTGGTATCGCGCAGGACGCGGGCACGGATCGGACCATCATCGAGCAGTCGCTGGCGAACTATGCCGAGCTGATGTCGCAGGGGTATGGTGATGACGATATTTCCGCGTTGATCCGGTTGAAGCGGAAGAGCTGAGGGGCGCTTCGTAGCGGTCGCGCGCAGGCGCGCTCCTACAGGGCGGCTCGTGCAGAAGCGCGCCCGCGCGCGACAGCCCCAATCCATGTAGGAGCGCGCCTTGCGCGCGACCGGATCAGGCCGAAACTCCAGCCATAAAAAAGCCCGCCGAAGCGGGCTTTTTTATGCGAGGTGCCAAAGACTCAGCTGCCTTCCTTCAAGGCAATGGCACTGATCCCCGCCGACTGCAAGCGCTGCTTCGTGCTTTCCAGGTCGGTAGCCGACTTGAACGGCCCCAGGCGCACACGGTTGTACGTCTGCGCGCCTACCTTCACCGATTGCACGTTCGCCACGAAACCCTGCAAGGCCAGCTTGGCCTTCAGCGCTTCGGCATCCGATGCGCTCGGGAACGCACCTACCTGCAGCAGGTAACCCGAACCCGCCGATTGCGCGGCAGGCTGGGCCGGCTGCGAGGGCGTGGCGGTCACAGTCTGCGTGGTGGCCTTCGGCAGGTTCGCGGCGACGACGGCGGTCTGCTGCGGAGGCTGCTGTGCCTGCTGCTGTGCGGCGGCCTGCTGTGCGGCCTGTTGCTGGGCCGCTTGCTGTTGCTGCTTTTGCTGCGCTTCGGCACTGGCCTGCGCGCGGATCTCGGCATCGGGGATGCGGACTTCCTTCTCCGAAAGCACCGAATAGAAGTCGTACGACGGCTTCTTCGGCTTCTCGGGCTCGGCCTGGTCCGCCACGCCCGGGTCGCTGCCCTTCTGTGCGGTGGCCTGCGGGTTCGGTTCCGGGCCGTCTTTCTTGATGGGGATGATGCTGCCGCGCATCGCGACGGCCATCAGCACGGCGCCGGCGAGGATACCGATCAGCGCCCAGCCCCAGCCCGGCATGCCACCGGAGCTGTTGCGAACGGCCTGGCGGCCCTTGCCCTTCTTGCGTGTTGCCATTTACATGCTCTCCGGGGCGGAAATGCCCAGCAGATCCAGACCGTTGCGGAGCACCTGCTGCGTGGCGGCCACCATGGCGAGGCGGGCGTCGCGCAGATCGGCGTCGTCGACGATCCACTTGTGCTCGTGATAGTAGCTATGGAGCGCGCGCGCAAGCTCTTGCAAGTATTGCGCGATCAGGTGCGGTTCCAGATTGGCTGCGGCGGCCTCCACCACTTCCGGATAACGCGACAGCTCCACCATCAGCACCTGCTCGTGCTCGTTGTCGAGCAGGTCGAGCTTCGCCAGGCCGTTGGCGCGATCCGTCGCCAGGCCACGATCGGCCAGTTCACGGAAGACGCGGCAGGCGCGCGCATGCGCGTACTGGATGTAATAGACCGGGTTGTCGGTGCTCTGCGAACGGGCCAGGTCGATGTCGAACACCAGCTGCGAGTCGGCCTTGCGGGCGATCAGGAAGTAACGCGTGGCGTCGCGGCCCACTTCGTCGATCAGATCGCGCAGGGTGACGTACGAACCGGCGCGCTTGGAGATCTTCACCTCTTCGCCGCCCTTCATCACCGTCACCATCTGGTGCAGCACGTACTCGGGCCAGTTCTTCGGAATGCCGGCGTCCAGCGCCTGCAGGCCGGCCTTCACGCGGGCCAGGGAGCCGTGATGATCGGAGCCCAGCTCGGTGATGGCACGCTCGTAGCCACGCTGCCACTTGGTGCGGTGGTAGGCCACGTCGGGCAGGAAGTAGGTGTAAGTGCCGTCGGACTTGCGCATGACGCGGTCCTTGTCGTCACCGAAATCGGTGGTACGCAGCCACAGCGCGCCGCCTTCCTCGTAGGTGTGCCCATGTGCGACCAGCTCGCGCACGGTCTCGTCCACCTTGCCCCCGGTATAGAGGGAGGATTCGAGGTAGTACACGTCGAAGCCGACGCCGAAGGCCTTCAGGTCGAGATCCTGCTCGTGGCGCAGGCAGGCCACGGCGAAGCGGCGGATATCGTCGAGGTTGTCGACGTCGCCGCTACCGGTGACGACCTCGCCATCGGCTTCCACCGATTCCTTCGCCAGGAAGGCGCGGGCCACGTCGGCGATGTAGTCACCGCGATAACCCGACTCGGGCCAGCCCGCGTCGTCCGGGCCGATGCCCCTGGCGCGGCACTGGGTGGAGAGAGCCAGGTTGGCGATCTGCACGCCGGCGTCGTTGTAGTAGAACTCGCGGAACACCTTGTAGCCGGCCGCGTGCAGCAGGCGGCTGATGCTGTCGCCGATGACCGCCGCGCGGCCGTGGCCGACATGCAGCGGACCGGTGGGATTGGCCGAGACGAACTCGACGCCGGCCGTGCGGCCGCCACCGTCCTGGTTGTGGCCGTAGCTGTCGCCCAGCGCGAGGGACTGGCGGATTTCGGCGTGGAACGCGGCCGGGGCCAGGAAGAAGTTGATGAAGCCGGGGCCGGCAATCTCGACCTTGCCCACGAGCGGGGAAACCGGAAGGGCTTCCACCAGGTCGGTGGCGATGTCGCGCGGCTTACGGCCGGCAGCCTTGGCCATCATCATGGCGGCATTGGTCGCGAAATCGCCGTGCTCGCGACTGCGCGTGCGCTCGATGACGAACGCGGGGGCGACGAAGTCGGAAGGCAGCTTGCCGGACTCCCGCAGGGCGCCAATCGCCTGAAGGACAAGTTGTTTCAGCGGATGTTTCACGGGATGTGCGACGCGGAGATGGAACCCGCAATCCTATCAGAAAGGCAAAACCCGCCCTTCGGGTCTGTCCACAGATCCCTTGCTGCCTGTGGATAACTCTGTGAACAAAGCTCCCGTCAAGTGCCTTCGAAGCCCCCCAGCCCCTCTTGACATCGTTGCGTCACAAGTAAAGGTATTTAAGATCAGCAAGTTAAGTGCCTGACCTGCGCAAGGACAGCAGCTGTGACCGGCAAGTGGGAAAGATCGCAAATGTGCATAAGTCCCGCGGCGGCCGTCCTCTTCAGGGGATTTTCGGCACGTCACGGGTCTGTCACGGGTCACTGTCACACTTTCATCCGTGCCCGGTGTCTCCCCGCCATGGCACGACGGGTTATCGACGCCCCTCCCTCGATAGATGACCCACGAAGGCGCGAGCGGCACTCGCGCCTTTATTTTTGCGATTCGCCGGATGCCAGACCATCCGACGAACGCAGCGCCCTTGTAGGAGCGCGCCTTGCGCGCGACAGCCGTTTGCGATGGCCCCCCGGTCGCGCGCAAGGCGCGCTCCTACAGAAGCCGGGCCAGGTGGTCTGGAAACGGGTCACTCGCCCGATTTGATGGTTTCGTACCGGACACCCCATGCCCGATCCGGGAAGATGTCGGCTCTTCGACACCCGGAAGCCCAGCGGATGGATCAACCCCAGAATCAGCGTGTCCTCATTGCCGGAGGCGGCATCGCCGGCCTCGCCACCTTGCGGGCCCTGGCCCAGAAGGGGGTGCCGGCCACCATCGTCGAGCGCAGCCTCCAGGCCGCCGACGCCGGTCTGGCCATCAACCTGCCCGGTAATGCCGTGGCTGCCCTGCACCGGCTGGGGCTGGGCGAGGCGATCGAGCGCCTGGGGTATCCGGTGAAGCGTCGCGAGTACCGCACGCGGAAGGACCGGATCCTCGCGTCGATCGATGAGGACGCTTTCTGGGGAGAGGCGATGCGGCCGCGTGCGGTGCGTCGCTCGGACCTGATGAACATGCTCGCCAGCGGCCAGGATGCCTCCCACATCCTGCGCGGAACCGGCGTGGCCTCGGTATCGCAGGACGCCACGGGCGTCCGCACCCGCCTGGCCGACGGCCAGGAGTGGATCTCGGACCTGCTCGTCGGCGCCGATGGCGTGCGCTCGACGATCCGGCCCAGCGTGGCCGGCACGGCCGGAGCCTCCAGCGCGCGGCTTGCCGCGGCAAGCTGGCGTTTCATGGGCCCGAACCCCGGCCTCGATTGCTGGACCCTGTGGACCGGCGAGCGCGGCATGGTGCTCTTGCTGCCCGTGGATGAGCGCACGGTCTACGGCTGGGCCGCGGCCACGTCGGCCGGCGCCGCCGACAGCGACCTGTCGCTGCTGCGTGATGTAGTGCGCGACTTCCCCGCGCGGGTGCGCGAGACGATGGACGCCGTGCTGGCCTATCCCGGGTCGGTGTATCACTCGCCCATCGAAGAGGTGCGCCTCACCTCCTGGAGTCGCGACCGCATCCTCCTGATCGGTGACGCCGCGCACGCCACGGCCCCGGTCTGGGCCGAGGGCGCCGCGCTGGCGATGGAAGACGCCCTGGTGCTGGCGGATATCGTCGCGAAGGAGGGCGCGGGCCCGGCGGTGGGGCAGCGTTTCGAGGCAGCACGCCGTTCCCGCGTCGAACACGTGCAGGCGATGACCGACAAGCTCTCCAAGGCAGCCCGCCTGCCACATGCGCTGCGCAGCCTGCTGATGCCGTTCATCACCCCGCGCAGCTATGCGGCGACCTATGGTCCGTTGAAGCAGCCCTGACGGATCGTCAGATAAGCCCCCGTGAGGCCATGGACACCGTTTCGCCATGGCCGACCACGATGTGGTCGAGCACGCGGATATCGATCAGCGCCAGCGCTTCGGTGAGCCGGCGGGTGATGTCCAGATCCGCCGTGCTGGGTTCGGCGATGCCCGACGGATGGTTGTGGGCGAAGATCACCGCGCTCGCCTGATGGCGCAGGCACGCTCGCACGACCTCCCTTGGATAGACGCTGGTGCCATCGATGGTGCCGCGGAACAATTCTTCATAGCCCAGTACGCGATGGCGGGTGTCCAGGAAGAGGCAGGCGAACACCTCGTGGGCCAGGTGCCGCAACCGTGATTCGAGATAGGCGGTGCTGTCGGCGGGCGAGCGGAGCGCAGGCAGGTCTGCCAGGCCTTCGGCGAGTGAACGCCGGGCCAGCTCCAGCGCGGCGACGATGCGCGCCCGCTTCGCGGGGCCCACGCCGTGCACCCGGGGCATGTGGTCCGGGTCGGCGAGCAGGCGCCCCAGGCTGCCCGCCTCGCCGAGCAGCGCCCGGCCCGTGGCGACGGCATCGCGGCCGGCACTGCCGCTACCCAGCAGGACGGCAATGAGTTCGGCATCGGAAAGCGCCACGGCACCATGGCGCAGCAGCCGTTCGCGAGGGCGTTCGCTTTCGGGCCATTGCGGGATGGTTCCGGCGGTGTAGCGAGGCGTGCGGGCATCCCCCACCCCTTGCGCGTGGGTATCCTGTTTCATCTTCGTGTTCCGGTGTCGGCGACGGCCCACGGTAGGCGGATGACCGGCAAGCCGCGATGGAAGGATTCTGAAAAAGCGCCGCTCGTCGCCCGCGACGGAGGTAGGCGCGAAATCCGCTAAGCTAACCAGCCTTTAGAGCAAACGCTGTTTCGCCATGAGTCTTCGTCAGCGTCGCATCCTGATCGGCGTCACCGGCGGCATCGCCGCCTACAAGGTCTGCGAGCTCGTCCGTCGCCTGCGTGATCTCGAAGCCGAGGTCCGTGTGGTGATGACCGAGGGCGCCACCCACTTCGTCACGCCCACCACCTTCCAGGCGCTGTCCGGACAGCCGGTGCGGGTGAGCCTGTGGGATGAGCAGGGCGAAGCCGCCATGGGCCATATCGAGCTGGCCAAATGGGCCGAGCGCGTGCTCATCGCCCCCGCCAGCGCCGATACCATTGCCCGTCTGGCGCATGGTTTTGCCAACGACCTGCTCAGCACCGTCGTGCTCGCCACCGCGGCACCCGTGTACGTGGCGCCGGCGATGAACCAGCAGATGTGGGCCCATCCGGCGGTGCAGGCCAATATCGGCACGCTGCGCGTGCGTGGCGTGGGCATCCTGGGGCCGGCCGATGGCGACCAGGCCTGCGGTGACATCGGTTCCGGTCGCATGCTCGAACCGCACGACCTGCGTGACCGCCTGGTGGCCTCGTTTGGTAGCCAGGCCTTGCACGGCCGACATGTGGTCGTGAGCGCGGGCCCCACCTACGAAGACATCGATCCGGTGCGCTTCATCGGCAACCGCAGTTCCGGTCGCATGGGTTTCGCCGTGGCCGCCGCGGCCCGCGATGCCGGTGCGGAGGTCACGCTGGTGGCCGGTCCGGTATCCCTGCCGACACCGCCAGGTGTCACGCGCATCGATGTGCGCAGCGCGCGGCAGATGCACGACGCCGTGCTCGCGGCCTGCCAGCGCAGCGATATCTACGTGGGAGCGGCCGCCGTGGGTGATTACCGCCCGGCAGGCACGGCCGACCACAAACTGAAGAAGGTCGACGGGTCCCCGCTGCACCTGGAGCTCACCGAAAACCCGGACATCATTGCGGCCCTCGCGGCGCAACCCGGACATCCCTTCCTGGTGGGCTTCGCCGCCGAAACGCACGAGCTGGCCAGCTACGCGCAGGACAAGCTGCGTCGCAAGGGCCTGGACATGATCGCCGCCAACGAAGTGGGCGCGGGCAAGGGCTTCGAAGTGGCCGAGAACGCACTGCACCTGTACTGGCCGGGTGGCGATCTCGTACTCCCCACCCGGCCCAAGACCGAACTGGCGCGACAGCTCATCGAGCACATCGCCGAACGCTTCCTTTCCGGCCACGGACCGACACCTTGATCGACATCGAACTGAAAATCCTCGACCCGCGCCTGGGCGACAGCATCCCGCTGCCCGAACCGGCGACGGCAGGCAGCGCAGGCATGGACCTGCGCGCGGCTACAGAGGCACCCGTGACCCTGGCTCCGGGCGAAAGCCTGCTGGTGCCCACCGGCATGGCCATCCACATCGGCGATCCGGCCTGGTGCGCGCTGATCGTTCCGCGCTCGGGCCTGGGCCACAAGCAGGGCCTGGTGATGGGCAACCTGGTGGGCGTCATCGATGCCGACTACCAGGGCCCGTTGATGATTTCCTGCTGGAATCGCGGAAATGCGACGGTGACCATCGCGCCGGGCGACCGGATTGCGCAACTATTGCTCGTGCCGGTAGGCCGCGCGCGTTTGCGCGTGGTAAACGAATTCCAGCCGTCGCAGCGGGGCGAAGGCGGATTCGGTTCCACCGGCGTGGGCTGACACGACGACAAGGGGCGGCATGGCTCGGATAACGGGAGGGGTGGGGCGGAGACTCCGTATCGATCTGCGTCGCACGCTGCCGCTGGCGGGAGCGACGCTGTTCATCGTGCTGGGGTTTTTCTGCGCGTGGCAGACCTGGCTCATCGCCGACAAGGAGAGCGCGGCCGAGCGTACGCACGCTGCCCAGCGGGAGGCCGTACAGGCCATTGCGGGCGTCGTGAACGGATACCAGGGCGCCTTTCGCAAGGCCATCGGTGACCCGGCGCTCGCCGTCATCCTTGACGACCATCCGGCCGTGGCCGCCCGCCTTCGCCTTGCCATGCCGGATGCGCGGGCTGTGGACGTCTACAGCAGCGGCCTCGATGAAGTGGTGCATGCCGACTATCGCACCTTCGGGTATGCCAAGGCCGCACAGTTGATGAGTGCGCTGGGCACGGAAACGGCTGTCCCTGCGTCCACGTTGCTGGTGAATGGCCAGCGGCGAATGTCCCTTGTGGAGCCCATCGGTGATATCCGGGATCCACGCGCCTGGATCTGGCTGGAATTTCCGTTCGACGCAATCACCCAGCACTTCGAGGCCGTATCCCCCGCAGGCGGCCGCCTTGAACTGCACCAGGGCGACAATGCCGCTCCCTTGCTGACCCGCGGTTCCCGTGCGGCGGAACTGGAAGCGACCGGGATGCCGGTGCCGGGAACGATGTTCTCCGTCATGGCAGCCATGCCCCGCGCCTTCATCGTGCTGCCCGATTCGGTCGTGGTCGCTGGCGTGCTGACGTTGCTCTGCCTGGGTGGCGGTGGTTTTCTCGCCTGGCGACGAAATCATCTTCCGCCGCCCGTGGATGACGAGCCGAAACCGGACATCCTTGTTGCCGATGTGGTGCGCAAACCACGCCTGCCTCCCGCAGCGGCGCCAGCCCTCGCGCATGCCGCGGACGAGGTGGTGTCCGATATCCCGAAACTCACGGCGAGTCCAGTGGACGCCTCGATCTTTCGTGCATACGACATACGTGGTGTCGTGGGACGCTCCCTGGGCACGGACACCGCCCGCCAGATCGGCGGTGCCATCGGCAGCCTCATGCGTGAGCATGGCCTGCATGAGATCGTGATCGGTCGCGACGGTCGTACGTCGGGGCCGGAGCTTGCGCATGCACTGTCCGACGGCTTGCGATCAGCGGGCATCGACGTGATCGACATCGGTGCCGCGCCCACGCCGGTGGTCTATTTCGCGGCCTTTCACTTTGGCACGGGCTGCGCGGTGGCCGTGACGGGTAGCCACAACCCCGCCAGTCACAATGGTTTCAAGATCGTGGTCGGCGGTGAAACCCTCTCCGGCGACGCCATCACCGACCTGCGCCGGCGTATCGAAGAAGGCCAGCTTCCTGTCGATGGGCATGGCAGCCTGCGGGAGGTATCCGCAACCGATGCCTACGTTTCCCGTGTCGTCGGCGATGTTTCCGCCGGGCGCCGGCTGAAGGTGGTGGTGGATGCCGGTAACGGCATTGCAGGCGCCGTGGCGCCGCGCGTGCTGGAAGACATCGGCTGCGAGGTGATGCCGCTTTACTGTGACGTGGACGGCACCTTCCCGAACCATCATCCCGATCCGTCCGATGCACATAACCTTGCCGACCTGATCGCCGCCGTGCGCACCACGGGCGCCGATCTCGGCATCGCGTTCGACGGCGATGGCGACCGCCTGGGTGTCGTCACGCACGAGGGCGAGATCGTACCGGCGGACCGGCTGCTGATGCTGTTTGCGCAAGACGTCCTGCTGCGCAATCCGGGGGCCACGGTCGTCTACGATGTGAAGTGCAGCGCGCACCTGCGCCCGGTCATCCAGGAGGCGGCAGGCGTGCCCCTGATGTGGCGTACGGGACACTCGATGATCAAGGCGAAGATGCGCGAGACTGGCGCCGCGCTGGGTGGCGAAATGAGTGGCCATTTCTTCTTTGCCGACGGCAATCGCTGGTACGGCTTCGACGATGGCGTGTATGCGGCGGCACGGCTGCTCGAAATCCTCGCGGGCGATCCGGAAGAGCGTGGTCTGTCCGCGCTGGTCGCCGAGTTTCCACATGGCATGTCCACGCCGGAGCTACGCCTGGCGATGGAGGAGGGCGCGTCGGCTCGCTTCATGGCGGCGTTCCGCGACATACCGTTCGACGATGCGCGAGTGACCACGCTTGATGGCGTTCGCGTCGACTGGGCGGATGGCTGGGGCCTGGTGCGCGCCTCGCATACCGAGGAAGCGCTCGTATTCCGTTTCGAAGCGAACGACGGCAAGGCATTCGAGCGGATCAGGGACGCATTCCGGCAGCACATCCATGCCGTGGACAGCGGGATTTCGCTGCCGTTCTGAGCCGGCCTACTGGCCGGCGGGGGCCTGCGCGGCGGCTTTGACGTCGCGGTAATGCTTCAGCTGTGCGTCCAGCCCGGCCTTTGCGGTGTCCTTGGCCGCCTGCTGGCGCTGGAGCGTGGTGCGCAGGTTGGTCACGGTATCGCGCTGGGCGGCAATGCGATCCTTGAGATACGGCGGCACGGGCTGCTTGGCGCGCTCAAGATCCGCGGCACGGTTGAGCAGGTCGGCAAGGGCCTTCTCCTGTCCCTGCAAGCTGAGGCGCGTGGTACGGGCTGCCTGCTCGAAATTATCGACCTCGGCGTTTTTCGCCGCCATGAACGAGGTTTCGTCCGGATAGGCATTGAGCATCTGCGCGTCTTCGCGCCGGCGTTGCTCCTGCGCCTGGTCTTGTGCCGCTTTCTGGTCGGCAAGCTTGCGGGCTGCGGCGCGTTCGTCGGCGGTGAGCGCCCTGTCGACATGGCGTACCGTCATGCCCTGGCTGTTCACCACGTCATAGCCCGACTTGAGGGCATCGGGTGTGAGCGTGTCGCTGAAGATGGAGGCGCCCGAGGCGTCCTTCCATTTGTAGCGGACGCCGTTGTTGTTGGACGTGTTGCTCTGGGCGAGTGCCGCCGTGCCAAGGCACAGCGCGGCTCCCGCCAGGATGTAACGTACAGCTCGCATGGTGTTCCCTCCTGAAGCCGGAGTATAGCCAGCCATCGGAGGGGAACCATGCGCAGGCCGCTATCGCGACCGTCCGCGTGACGCAGTCGCGCTTTTGTCAGGCCTTGACGCCGTACTGCTCGCGATACGCCACCAGGCGCGCGTGCTCGGCGGCCAGTTCCGGACGCTCGCCCGCATAGGCGAGCACGTCGGCGAGGCTGGCGATGGCGATCACGGGGATGCCGAAGTGCTTCGATACTTCCTGGGCGGCCGACAGCTCGCCCTGGCCGCGTTCCTGGCGATCGAGTGCGATCAGCACGCCAGCCGGTTCGGCACCCTGCGCGCGGATGAGTTCAAGGGATTCACGCACGGCGGTGCCGGCGGTCATCACGTCGTCGACGATCAGCACCTTGCCCTTCAACGGGGCGCCGACCAGCGTGCCGCCCTCGCCGTGGTCCTTGGCTTCCTTGCGATTGTAGGCCCAGGGAATGTCCCGGTCCTGGGTATCCGCCAGGGCAATGGCCGTGGCGGCGGCCAGGGCGATGCCCTTGTAGGCCGGACCGAACAGCATGTCGAAGGCCACGCCGGAGCGGGTGGCCGCTGCGGCGTAGGAACGACCCAGGCGGGCCAGTGCGGCACCGGAGTCGATGCGGCCCATATTGAAGAAGTACGGGCTGCTGCGGCCGGATTTCAGCGTGAACTCGCCGAAACGCAGGACGTCGCGGGAAAGGGTCAGTTCGATGAATTCGCGCTGGTAATCGTGCACGTCAGGAAGTCTCTGCTGGGTTCGATGGGGGCAGCGACGCCCACATCACATGTTGCGGGCCCGCCGACCCGCCATGGTACAGCGTGCCGCTGTCGACATAGCCGGCCCGGGCATAGGCGCGGACGGCGCCTTCGTTGCGCACGTTCACGGTAAGCAGGATGCGCTGGCGGTCCGGGTGCCGTCCGGCGACGTATGCGGCGATGGCTGCGAGCGCACGGGTACCCAGGCCCCGGCCCTGTCGATGAGCATCGATGAGGAAGCTGCGCAGCGCCACTGCGCCGGCGACGAATGGCGAATCACCCAGCGCCGCCGCCGTGCGATCGATGCGCACATAACCCACCACCGCACCGTCTTCCAGCAGGGCCAGCGCCTCGCTGCCGGGACATACGGCGACATCGGCTAAGGAGTCGGATACCTGGCCTACGAACATGGTTTGCGCCGGGTGGACGGCGAGCGCGCTGACCTCGGCACGCAGGCTGTCGTCGACGGGGCGCACTTCGATGTTCGGCATCATTGTTACATCCTAACAGGAGGCCGTCGGCGCAAGCCGCTATCATGCGGTCCTCGACGTCGCAAAGAAGATCCCATGCGCATCATCTCGCTGAACGCCAACGGCATCCGTTCCGCCGCCACCAAGGGCGTGTTCGACTGGCTTCGCCAGCAGGACGCCGACGTGGTCTGCCTGCAGGAAACCAAGGCCCAGGAATCGCAGCTCACCGATGCGATGTTCCGGCCCGATGGCCATCATTGCTTCTATCACGACGCCCGCAGCAAGAAGGGCTACAGCGGCGTGGCCATTTATTCGCGTCGTGAACCCGATGAAGTGCGTACTTCGCTGGGCCGCGAAGATTTCGACTGCGAAGGCCGCTACATCGAAGCCCGCTATGGCAATCTCAGCGTGGTGTCGTTCTACATCCCGTCGGGTTCCTCGGGTGACGAACGCCAGCAGTACAAGTTCCGCGTGATGGAATGGCTCACCCCGATCCTGCGCGAGTGGGCCGCCAGCGGCCGCGACTACGTGCTGTGCGGCGACTGGAACATCGTGCACACGAAGAACGACATCAAGAACTGGACCTCCAACCAGAAGAACTCCGGCTGCCTGCCCGAAGAACGCGCATGGCT
The DNA here is from genome assembly GCF_023699965.1 of Luteibacter anthropi. Lineage (NCBI taxonomy): Bacteria > Pseudomonadati > Pseudomonadota > Gammaproteobacteria > Lysobacterales > Rhodanobacteraceae > Luteibacter > Luteibacter anthropi. Next base: position 1,273,847 of record NZ_CP077072.1, on the reverse strand, counting down.
CGACCTGCTGTTCAACGAGCTGGGCTGGGTCGACAGCTTCCGCGCACTGAAACCCGATGCCGTGGAATACACCTGGTGGTCCAACCGTGGCCAGGCACGGGCCAACAACGTGGGTTGGCGCATCGACTACCAGATCGTCACCCAGGGCCTGCGCGATCGCCTGCGCGGTTGTTCGATCTATCGTGACGAGCGTTTCTCCGACCACGCGCCCTACACCGTGGATTACGCCGAGTGAGCGAAGCGTCGGGAACGGTCCGCTACAAGGGGCTGCGGGGTGTCCTTGCGGCCTTTGCCCAGCCGGGTGCCATCACCATGCTGCTGTTCGGCATCGGTTCGGGCCTGCCGTTCCTGCTGGTCGGCAATACGCTGTCCGCATGGCTGAAGGAGTCGGGGGTGGATTACGGTGCCATCGGCATCGCCAGCTTCGTGACCTTCGCCTACAACTTCAAGTTCGTCTGGGCGCCGGTCGTGGACAAGTTCCGCCTGCCGCTGTTCTGCCGGCTGGGGCAGCGACGTGGCTGGCTGTTGTTTGCCCTGCTGCTGCTGGCGGCGGGGCTGCTGGGCATGGCGGCGATGCCGCCGACGCTTTCCCTGCAGGTGTTCATGGGCATGACCCTGCTGGCGGCCATCGCGGGCGCCACCATCGACATCGTGGTGGATGCCTACCGCGTGGAGATTGCGCCCATCGAGGCACAGGGGGCACTCGCAGCCACCTATACGCTGGGATACCGGCTGGGTCTCATCGCGGGCGGCGCTGGCATCCTCATCGTGGCCGACATGGTGGGCTGGCAGCGCGGCTACGTGGTGATCTGCGCCCTCATCCTGATTCCGGTGGCGGCGGTCTTTGCCGCCCGCGAGCCCGAACACCGTGTACGCGAGCGGGTGCCGTTGCGCCAGGCGGTGGAAGAAAGCTTCATCGGGCCATTCCGCGACTTCTATTCGCGCTTCGGACTCGTGCTGGCGGCGGGCCTGCTGGTTTTCGTGGCCCTGTTCCGCCTGCCGGACCAGATGCTGGGGGCAATGGCTTATCCGTTCTACCTGGACGCCGGCTTCAGCAAGACGCAGATCGCCGAGGTATCCAAGGTCTATGGCCTGATCATCGGCATCGTGGGCGCCCTGGCGGGCGGCTGGGCGGTCACCCGGTTCGAGATGCGGCGCCTGCTGGTGATCTCCGCGATCGGCGTGGCGCTGTCCAACATGCTCTACCTGCTGATGGCGCAGAACCCCGGCCAGACCTGGGCCTTCGTGGCGACGCTGTCGGGCGACAACCTCGCCCAGGGCTTCGCCGGGCCGGTGCTGGTGGCCTTCATGTCATCGCTGGTCAATCGCAGCTTTACCGCCACCCAGTACGCCCTGCTCAGCTCGCTGGCCAACCTGCCCGGCAAGCTGATCGGCGGCTTTTCGGGCTTCCTCGTGAAGGGCGCGGGCTACCCGGCGCTGTTCATCATCAGCACGGTGTCGATCGTGCCCACGCTGCTCGTGCTGGCGTGGCTGTGGCCGCGTATTCCGGGCCTGTCGAAGCCGGTTCCGGTCAATGCGCCCTGACGGCAAACCTGTGTAAGATCGGCAGCACAGGGGGCATGCGCGAGGAGGTCACGCACGTGCCGGATATCGTAGTGCGACATATCGACGACCAGATGGCCGAGCGGATCAAGACACTTGCCCGCGAACGCCGCTGGTCGATCAATGAGGTGATCCTGCATGCGTTGCGCCATGGCCTCGGCCTTGGCCCGAGCGACGCATTCGGCGAACTGCTGCTCGATCCGGGCGATATCGCCCATCTTCACGGCACCTGGGATGCCAGCGAACAGGCCGCTTTCCAGGAGGCGCTGTCTGCCCTGGCCCAGGCCTCGCCCGACCGCCTGGTGAAGCCGGCTGGCAAGGCGACCGACGAATCCCTTTGAAGCCGGTCAGGGTGCGGCGTACAGCGCGCCCAGCAGGCGGGGGCCCCTTGCGCCGGTAACGGCCGGCAGGTTGCCGGGTTCGCCACGCAGGCGGCGGTAGGCCAGCCAGGCAAAGCCCATGGCCTCCATCAGATCCGGGTCGATATCGAAATCGGCGCTCACCACCAGGGCCTTGTCTTCCAGGCGCATCGCGATGGCCTGCATCAAGGCGAGGTTGTGCACGCCGCCGCCGCAGGCCACGACGTCAAGCGCATCTCCGGCGTGCTCGCGGATGGCATCGGTGATGGAGACGGCGCTGAGGGAGAGCAGGGTGGCCTGTACGTCTTCCGGTGCCAGTTCCGCCACGCGCGGATGCCGGTCGAGCCAGCCCAGGTGGAAATGCTCGCGGCCCGTGCTCTTGGGCGGCGGCAGTACGAAGTAGGCATCGTCCAGCAGTTCGGCGAGCAGGTCGGGGTCGACCGTGCCGGACAGGGCGAAACGGCCGTCGCGATCGTAGGCTTCGCCACGGTGGCGCAGGCACCAGGCATCCATGAGGCCATTGGCCGGGCCGGTATCGAAACCGGTGACGCCCCCGTCGGAAGTGAGCCGGGTAACGTTCGCGATGCCGCCCAGGTTGAGCACCACGCGGGCGCCTTCGCGCGGGCGCAGCACCGTGGCGTGGAACGCGGGAACGAGTGGGGCGCCCTGGCCGCCGGCGGCCACATCGGGCCTGCGGAAGTCGCCGATGGTGTCGATGCCGGTGTTTTCCGCGATCACCGAGGGATCGCCGATCTGCAGCGTGAAGGGCAGGTCGCCGTCTGGGCGGTGACGGATCGTCTGGCCGTGCGAGCCGATGGCCGCGACCTCGCTCGCAGCAACGTCGGCTTTCGCCAGCACGGCATGCGTGGCCTCGGCGAAGGCGCGCGCTACGGCGACGTCGAGCCGGCCGTAGGCATCCAGGTCGAGGCGTTCCTCATCCTGGGCCACGGCAAGGATGCGCCGGCGCAGGTTTTCGTCCCATGGATGCGTGAGGCCCGCGACAAGCGCGGGCCTTTCGTTGCGGAAGCGGACCAGCGCGGCATCGATGCCATCCGCGCTGGTGCCCGATATGAGGCCTACGTAGAGGCCGTCGTGTAGTGCCACGGTCAGTCGTTGCTCTTGGCTTTATCGTTGCCCGGCTTGGTGTCGGCGCTGGCGAGCTTGACGTTGCTGTCGACGCGGTTGAGACGCGCAAGCTGCGGTGCCACGACCTCCTTCTTGAACTTCGCCAGCTGCGCGGCCGGCAGCGGCTCGGGCTTGGGAAGGGTGACCGTCTGCGGGTCGCGCTGGACGTTGTTGACACGGAATTCGTAGTGCAGGTGCGGACCGGTGGCGAGGCCGGTCATACCGACGAAGCCGATCGTGCTGCCCTGGCTCACGCGCTGGCCGACGCGCAGGTTGGCGAAGCGCGACATGTGGCCGTAGGCGGTGCTGATGGTGGCGTTGTGCTGGATGACCACGAAGTTGCCATAGCCATTCATCCAGCCGCGGAACTTGACCACGCCGTCACCCGCCGCATGGATGGGCGTGCCGGAGGGGGCGGCGTAGTCCACGCCCTTGTGCGCGCGCATCTTGCCCAGGATCGGGTGCATGCGGCCGGCGCTGAACTGCGAGGAGATACGGGTGAAGTCGACCGGGATGCGCAGGAAGGAGCCGGTGAGCGGACGGCCTTCCTCGCTGAAGTAGCTCACCTTGCCGTCGGTGTTCTTGAAGCGGTAGGCGGTGTAGCGCTTGCCCTGGTTCACGAACTCGGCGGCCACGATGTCGCCTTCGCGCAGGAAGGCGCCGTCGCTGTAGACATCGTCGTAGATGACGGTGAAGTTGTCGCCGACGCGCAGGTCCTGCACGAAGTCGATGTCGAACTTGAACACCTCGGCCAGCTTCAGCACCATCGCCGTGCTCATGCCGGCCTTGGTGGCGGCGCC